>CAWBFQ010000006.1:0-1159432 GCA_963788145.1 uncultured Chloroflexia bacterium
TCACCGCCATCCGGTCGCTGATGTGACGCACCATACTCAAGTCATGAGCAATGAACAAGTAAGTTAACCCCAATCGGTCTTGAAGCTCTTCGAGCAAGTTAACCACTTGAGCCTGGATCGATACATCCAGCGAAGAGATCGGTTCATCGCAGATCACCAGTCCCGGGTTGAGCGCCAGAGCCCGGGCGATGCAGATGCGCTGGCGTTGACCGCCTGAAAATTCATGTGGATAGCGGTTGACGAAATCCGGGTTTAGCCCCACCATTTCCAATAAATCATCTACCCGCTCGCTTCTCTCTTTTCGGTTCCATACGCCATGCACTTCCAACGGCGACGATAAAATGGATCCAACCGTCATGCGCGGGTTGAGCGAAGGCTAGGGGTCCTGGAAGATCATCTGCATTCGGGCGTGGGTTTTACGGAGTTCGCCGCCTTCCATATTTGTTAAATCGATCTGATCGAAGGTGATCTTTCCGGCGGTAGGTTCATAAAGCCGCAGCATCGTCCGCCCGACTGTAGTTTTTCCGCTTCCTGTTTCACCCACCAGTCCGAGAATTCTCACGAGGGTAGATATCAAAGCTGACATCGTCTACCGCCTTAATATCCCCAACATGCCTTTGCAGGACTAATCCCTCATAAATTGGGAAGTATTTCTTTAAGTTCTGTACACTTACCAGGATTTCCTTTTTACCATTCATCCGGCTTCCCTCCCGGCAACAGCTTCCCAGCGCCAACAAGCCACAATGTGATCTTTCTTTCCAGCCGGTTCAAGCGGCGGCATTTGTTCAAGACATTGATCCACCCGGTAAATACAACGCCTGCCGCAAATGGGCAACCTTCTGGCAAGGCTAACAAGTCGGGCGGCAGACCTGGGATCGAAACCAGCTTGGTTCCAGGCGGTTCATCAATCCGCGGCAATGAGCCTAATAACCCCAGGGTATAAGGATGACGGGTGTTCTTGTAGATATCATGAACGTTGCCGCGCTCAATGATAAACCCGGCATACATCACGTTGATCTTGTGCGCCATCTCTGCCACAACCCCCAGGTCATGTGTGATCCACGTCACCGCCATGCCCAGCTCTTCCTGCAGTCGAATGACCAGGTCGACAATCTGGGCCTGGATGGTCACGTCCAGCGCAGTGGTCGGTTCGTCGGCGATGAGCAAGCGCGGCTCGCATGAAAGCGCCATCGCGATCATCGCCCGCTGGCGCATGCCGCCCGAAAATTGATGCGGATAATCATCCAGCCGCTTGACCGCCTGCTCGGGATACCTACCAATGCCAGCAGTTCGCCAGCCCTCGCCCTTCGCCTGTTTATCATCCAACCCTTTATGCAGTTTCAACGCCTCCATAATCTGGAAACCAACTGTGTAGACCGGGTTCAGCGAAGACATGGGATCTTGGAAGACCATTGCGATATCTCGCCCGCGCACGTGCCGCATCTCTGCCTCGGATAGCTGCAGCAGGTCGCTGTCCATCAAAATCCACCTGACCGCTTTCGATATTTCCAGGCGGGATCGGGATCAGACGCATCAGCGAGAGGCATGCACGCTTTTTCCGCACCCGCTCTCCCCCACCACCCCCAGGATTTCGCCTGGTTCCATTGGATAGGAGATCCCATTGACAGCCTTAACAATGCCGTCCTCTGTATGAAAACTGACTTTTAAATCATGGATTTCCATCAATAAGGCCATATTATTTTCTCGCCAAAACAAGTTTCGTTATCATTTACGTCCGCATCTTTGGATCGAGGGCGTTGTGTAGGCGATCTCCGAGTAAATTGAACCCAAGTACACTCAGCATTGTGCGCGGCCAGGAACAAAACCGCCCACCAGGATCCGCTGGAAAGATATTTATAACTGTCACCCAGCATTGCGCCCCACTCTGCCTCCGGAGGTATGGTCCCTAAGACCCAGGAAACCCAGCGCTGCCGCCGAAAGGATCGCCCTGGTGAAACCCCATCGTGGTTTGAATGATGATCGGCGAGATGATATTGGGCAGGATGTGGCGGAAGATGATGCGCATATGGCCTTCCCCAACCGAATAAGCCGCCAGAACATATTCTTTCTGCGCCACGGAGAGCACTGCCGAGCGAGCTAATCGGGCGAAAACCGGGATGCCCACCACTCCAATCGCGATCATCCCTTTCTGAACCCAGGCCCCAGGAAAGCGACAATCGCAATCGCCAGCAGATAGCTTGGGAAAGCCAGGATGATATCCATTGCCCGCATCACCACATTCGAGAAGAACTTGCCTGTCAGCGGAGTAGCTAGTACACCTCCCAGCAAAGCGCCCAACAAGCCGCATACCAATGCCACCATTGGGCTGACCAGAAAACCTGTTCCTCCCCCGATCAGCAGACCGGCTAAAGTAAATGCTGCAACCCGAGCCGGTTTCCCGGTCAGGAATTTTTCATAAACTATCGAAAGCGCTCCCAAAACTCCAAAGAGAATGGCCATCACCCATTGCGCCGCAATCCATGCGATGACACTGCCAAGCGCCAAGCCCACCAGGCCTTGCAGGAAGATCCGCTCTACGGGCGTGATCTCCATTCCTTCATAGAAGCCGGCCAGCAGACCTAACAGAACGCCCGTCAGCATCGAGATGGACACTGCCACCAGCCCTACTCGCAGCGAGTTCCAACCGCCGTGAATCACCGGCGGAAAATATCACGGCCTAGTTTATCGGTTCCGAAAGGATGGATCGAAGGCACTTCTTCAGTAGCTACCAGGTTTGGGGGCTTCAACTTAAGCGAATAGTCCAGATCGGTTCTGGCGTCATATTTCCAAAAGAAATGGGCCAAAACCGCTGTCAGGATAAAGACGGCGACGATAGACAGTCCTAGGCGAGCCGCGTTGCTGGAGATCAACCTGCGCCAGGCGTCCCCCCACAGCGAGCGGTGTTCCCGAACAGCGAAATCGGTTGTGATCAGTTCTTGAGGGGTAATTTCAGCCATCCCTTGCCTCAATCATAATGGATCCGTGGGTCGAGCATTGCGTAAGAGATATCAACCAACAGGTTGAAGAAGACAAAAATAATAGCAATCAAAAGAGTACCGCCCTGGACGATCGGATAGTCCCTCCCCAGGATGGCGTCATAGACCCATTTCCCGATCCCAGGCCAGGAAAAGATGGTCTCTGTAAGCACCGCGCCAGCCATCAACGTGCCGGCTTGGATGCCGATGATAGTGATTACTGGCAAAAAGGCGTTCTTGAGCGCATGCCGGAAGAGCACCACCCGCTCTGCCAGGCCTTTTGCGGTGGCTGTGCGGATATAGTCTTCCTGAAGCACATCCAACATGCTCGAACGGGTCATCCGGGCGATGATTGACATAGGGATGGTCGCTAAAGCAATCGCCGGCATGATGATATGTTCCAGCGCATCGATGAAACCGGGGATATTGCCTGTCAACAGGCTGTCTACCAGATATAAGCCCGTGATCCTCTCGATCTCCAGACCGGTACTTAAAACGTCCCCCGGCCGGCAACCATTGCAAGATCACAGCAAAGAGCATGATTTCCATCAGGCCTAACCAGAAAATAGGCATAGAGACGCCGATCAGCGAGCCGATCATGCTGACTCCGTCCAGCGCCGTATTGCGCCTGGCGGCTGAGGCGATCCCTACCGGGATTCCCACCAGAATGGAAATGAGCAGAGAAAGCAGAGCCAACTCGACTGTGGCTGGAAAACGGATAGCAAGCGTCTCGGCAACCGGGATGCGCCGGTGGATTGAGTTACCCAGGTCCAGGCGGATTAATCGTCCCAGATAGCGGATATATTGGCTGTCAAAAAATTGTCCTAACTCGCCCTGTGCCAGGGCTTCGCGATCCAGAAAGAGCGGTCGATTTAGTCCCAATTGTTCTCGGATTCGCTCAACATTTGCTTGGGAAGCATGTTCGCCCAGCATGGCAACTGCCGGGTCGCCTGGGATCAGGCGCTGGAACATAAAGATGACAAATGTCACACCAAGCAAAGTAGGAAAAACGGAGATAAGTCGGCGGAGGATATAGCGGGTCAATCCTCTTCTCCTTTCCTTTGTTTCATAACAAATAATTAGAATAAGGGGGGCGGATATTCATCCACCCCCCTGACAAAACTTACTGGCTTACAATTTGCGAGTTAGCCGGAATAGCCAACACAGTTTACTTGGCCAGTTCTACGAACTCATAGTAATCCGCGCCGACAGGCTGCGGAATATAACCCGAAACGTTGGCGGAGAAGAGCAACGGTGTGTTGTTGTGTCCGAGCCAGATGCGCAACACTTCGTCGTGCATCATTTGCTCAGCCTGCTTGTACATCTCTTCGCGAGCAGCCTGATCCGGGGTCACGAGAGCGTTGAAGAGCAGCACTGCCAGATCCTGGTTTTTCCACCAGCCCTCACGAGCGACCGGTTCCTGAACGGCATCCGCATTGGGTAAGCCGCCAAAGAAGTAGCCGGTGAAGTTATCCGGGTCGCCGTTATCGCCGCCCCATCCTAGCTGATACAAGCCTACGAGACGACCTTCCCGGCGAGAGCCGCAGGTAGGTTGGCCAGTCGCCTTCGAGATACAGCTCAACGTTGATACCGGCATTCGCCAGATCAGCCGCCATCGCTTCGGCAATCTCTTTCGGGTTCGGGAAGTAGAAGCGGGTCACCGGCATGTAGTACAGCCGCAGCGGGAGCTTATCGCCAGCCTTGAAAACGACATTGCCTTCCGCATCAGGAATGTCTTCAGCGATGGTCACTTCACTCAAGCCATCCGGGAAGCCGGCTTCCGCTAAAAGCTGCTTGGAAAGCTCGGGATCGTAGGCCCAGTCCTCGATAGCGTCGTTGTGACCCCACACCAGAGGCGGCAGCAGGTTCTTTGCAACTTCGCCGTAAGAACCGAAGAAGTTCTCAATCAATCCGGGCTTGTTGATCGCATGTGCAACAGCCTCGCGCACGCGCATATCCTGGAACTCTTTGACCCGGTAGTTGAACGCAAGGTAGGATGTGTTCAGGGCCGGACGTGTCATAATTTGTACTTCGGGATCATTCTCAGCGGCCAACAGGTCTTCAATCACAGCCTGTTCCAAACCTTGAATGTCGCCGGATTTCAATGCCAAGAAGCGGGCTGAGTCATCCGGGATTACGCGCCAGACAATCTCGTCGACCTTCGGTCGCCCGCCCCAATAGTCATCGTTCGCGGCTACGGTGATGTGATCACCCTCAACCCATTCCACAAACTTGAACGGGCCGGTGCCGACGCACCCCACAGCCGGGGTTCCGTAATTCTCGCCATTGGCTTCGATTGCAGCCGGGCTGGAGATGGCGAACATATCCATAGCCAGGTTAGCCAGGAAGGGAGCCAACGGGGCATTCAATGTGAACTTCACATTGTAGTCATCAACTTTTTCGACGCTGGTGATGATGCTGTTATCGTCGAAACCAAGCCACATGGCCTCGTAGTATTCAAAGACCTGGCTCTCGAAATGATTTGGGTTATCCGAAAAGCGCCAGCGCTCAAAGTTGAATACAACCGCGTCTGCATTGAAGGGGGTGCCATCGTGGAAATTCACACCCTCGCGCAGCTTGCAACTCCATTCGGTGGCGTCTTCATTCGGCGTGCAGGATTCTGCCAGCGCTGGAACCGGAACCGTGGTACCGTGTTCGTACTGATAGAGTGGCTCCAGGCATTGACCCGTGACGCGGAACGACTCGCCGTCTGTTACGATCGCCGGATCAAGCTGAACCGAGTCGCCGCCGCGCCCGAAGATGAAGGTGCTTTTTTCCATGACTGGCTCTTCGGTCATAACCGGTTCTTCTGTCATGACAGGCTCTTCGGTCATAACGGGCTCTTCGGTCATAACGGGCGCTTCAGTGACTACCACCTCTTCGGCGGTGACTGCCGGAGCGGATGTTGGGGCGGCCTGGGGCGCACAGGCGCCAAGAATCATGCTGAATGCCAGCACGAAAGCCCCAACCAAGTAAAATACATTTCGTTTCATCGTTCTCCTCCTGATCAAAATATGGGTTTCTCTTCTTAATATGTACCGCAATTTTCGGGTCCAAGATCGAACTGTTTGCTTTCAGAGCGACGCACACACCTCCTTTCATCAATATACATCTTATTATGGTATCACATTTTCGAATAAGTTTGAAAAGTAACCTAAGATTATACTGAATGGGGATAGCCTGTCAAGCTTCAGAAAGCCTGTTTTTTTGGCATATTTGGATTGCCCAACATCTACATACAGGATGTAATTTGTCCACTTAATCGGATGACACCTGACACTTTTCTAGATTCACCTGGACAGGTATAATCTGGGTATATCTGTGGAGGTGCCCAATGTCGACCAAATCCTGGGAAGTGTTACAAATTTGTTATTGTCATCACGTCAATCAGCATGTATCGCTGGAAGCAGAAGTAGTCCACCCCGCCGATTTCATCCCCGATGGTATGGATCGCATCTTAGCTCACCGCTGTTCCTACGGGTTACATTGCAACCTGGATGGCCGCTCTAGCTGTCATTGGGCCGGTACCAACCCGACCATCGACCCATTTAGCGACACACAATAATTCCCTGGCAATGGGACGGTTGAGAGAGATGCAATACCTCTCTCAACCATTTCGTTTCCGAATTAAACCACGCCCAACGACCGGCCCACTTTTCGGAAGATCTCCAGCCCCTGATCCAGATCCTCCTTTTGATGCGCCGCGGAAATCATCACCCGGATGCGGGCTTTGCCACGCGGCACGGTCGGAAAGCCGATCGCCATCCCAAAGACCCCATTTTCAAAGAGCTCACGGCTGAATTGCTGTGCAACCGATGCTTCGCCAAGCATCACCGGCGTGATCGGTGTGACACTGTTGCCAGTGTCGAAACCGATTGTCTTCATCTCAGCCTTGAAGTAGCGTGTATTTTCCCATAATCGATCTACCAGTTCGGTGGAATTCCTCCAACAGATCCAATGCAGCGATACAGGCTGCTGTATCCGGCACGGTCATCGCCGAGGAGAACAGAAATGGGCGGCCGCGTTGGCGCAGCCATTCGACCACCAGCGGGTTGCCTGCCACCACACCCCCAACCACGCCAAAAGCCTTCGAAAGCGTACCAACCTCTACGTCAACTTTACCATGCAGTCCAAAATGATCCACAATCCCACGCCCGCCCTGACCCAACACACCCTCGCCATGTGCGTCGTCCACCATCAGGACCGCATCAAAATCTTTGACTACCTGGTAGATCTCGTCCAATGGGGCAATATCCCCATCCATACTGAATACTCCATCCGTGACAACCAACGCACGGGGAAATTTGCCGCGTTGTTCATCCAGCACCCGTTTCAAATCCACCGGATTGCAGTGGGCGTAGCGGATGATCTGTGCGCCCGACAAGCGGCTGCCATCAATTATGCTGGCATGGTTCAATTCATCCGAGAAAATCGCATCCTCTTTCCCAACCAGCGCCGGGATGGTGGCCAGGTTGGCAGTAAAGCCTGACTGGAAAGTGATGGATGACTCAACTCGTTTAAAACCTGCCATCCGATCCTCTAACTCCAAATGGAGTTCCATTGTCCCCGCGATAGTACGGACGGCCGCCGGGCCAAGGCCATATTTCCCCATCGCACCCTGAGCAGCTTTCAACATGCGCGGATGGTTTGCTAACCCCAGATAATTATTGGAACAGAAGTTAAGCACACGTTTGCCATCCACCACCAGCCATGCGCCTTGTGGGGATCCCAATGTGCGGATGCGATTATATAAACCTGCATCTCGCAGATTTTGCAACTCTTTTTCGATCCAATTCAGGTTTGCAGTCATATGAGCCCTTTCTTGATTTTTGATCTGGGTCAGCGACCCTATTGATTTTTTTTGGCAGGTTTTCGCCCGAGGCCAAACAAGCGACCAATTGCGCCGGGGGCTTCGGGGATTTCTGCCTTTGGATTATCCGCTTGCGGCCAATCGCCGATTTGACGCTCCATCCACCATCTTAGTCGACCCTGGCGGGCGCGCTGAAGTTTTTCGGCTAATAACTTCTCGTCTTGTTCATCGATGTCTGCGCGCATCGCATACAGCGCCGCGATCAGACTGTCCAACATGCGCACAATATTCTCGCGGTTGTGGATTGCAGCAGCTCCTAACTCTTCTGACTCACTTAGCTGAACTATCGGTTCGGTCACCTCGGCGTAGGCTCGGCCGGCTACTTTACGGGCTTCGCGCCAGCCTGGCTGGTCTATCGTCGAGTTGAGCAGAGCCGCAGCTAATAATTGTGGGAGCAGGTGTGTGGCGGACATTAATCCGTCAATCTCCACTGGGTCTGCAAAAAGTGGATTGGACCCAACCAGGCGGGTCAGGTCTGCTGCCAGCTTGATTGCCCCCGAATCCGTCTTTGGTGGGGTCACAATTCCCATCAGCCCATTTTTGAACAGGTCGGCCCGTGCTGCTTCGATCCCGTTATCCACCCCGTGAAGATAGGCTGGGTTGATTACCGGCGTCAGGCCAACATAATAACGCCCACTGGGAAGCAGTTCCTCGGCCCACTTGGCTACTTGCTCCTTCGCCATCCCAGTTTCCATCACCACTGCCCCCTCTTTCAATTCCGGACCGATTACTTCCAGAAGTCTCGCGGATCTGGTGTAGTGGCAGGCACATCAACACCAACTCGGCTGCGCGCACCGCCTTTGGCAGATTTATTTCAACTCGATCGACCGCGCCGATCTTCTCCGCCTGGCGGGCGATCTTGATGTCCTTGTCATGCCCAATCCGCTGGATTAATTCTTTTCTCTCTGCCAGTGCCAGCCCAAACGAGCCGCCAATCTGCCCCATCCCAATAATTGCGATCTGAACCATCATCCCTTGACCTCAACTTTCATTATCAACACATTGCAACTGGGCTAATAATTGATCTTCCAATACATTTTCATCTCCCCTGTCCTGAGCTTTGCTGGCGGGCGCGCTTCTATCTTGATGACGCCGGATCAAGCGTACAGTCAAGGGAGATGCCCCGGCAGCCAGGGCCATTTCCGCGCCCCAGGCGGGATGCTGAACTGCCACCACGAATGGACGTTTCCAACCACGAGCAGACCCTGTCCCCCATTGTTGCGCCAGCGCTGGGGAAAGAGATTGACCAATCACAACAATCGCCCTTTCCATTGCTGTGAGAGGATAACGGCTCTTGCCGCTATCATGCAACAATGCAGCGACCCATAGGTCTGGCGATTGGTCACCCTGAGCAACCAATTGATCATATATTTCCAGGCTATGCAGTTGCTCGCCGGGCTGCTGTTGCAGGAATAATTCCATCAGAGGCGGCGAAAGAATCTGCTTCACTCGCTCCAGATCTTGCGCTGTTGGAGCCGCGGTCAGCGCTACCCAAAACTGACGAATTCGGTAGAACAGGCTCAAACTTTTAGCCCACTAATAAACCAAACAGCGCCTTCAAAGGCGGCATGATCAATATCTGGATGATATCGATCCCAAACATCGGCATCACCATAACCAGCACGATAAGGATCATCGGTCCGTATGGTCGTATATTTTCGAAAGACCTGGCTAAATTTGGCGGTAAGAAGAATTCGGCGATCTTATCCCCATCCAATGGCGCCAGTGGGATCAGGTTGAATAACATCAATAGCAAATTAATCGCGATGAATTCGACCAGCAGCTGGGATAGCGTAGGGAAAAAGCTTTTACTTGCCGCAAATGCATCCGATAAATTCGCCAGCCCCAATCGAAATGGAATGGCCGCCAGGATGGCCAGCACCAGATTTGAAGCCGGCCCGGCCAATGAAACCCACATCATGGCCGATGATGAACGCCGTTGAAGCGCATATGGATTAACCGGCACGGGTTTTGCCCATCCAAACCCGGCCACCAGCAACAATAACGACCCCATTGGGTCGAGATGAACGAGAGGGTTGAGCGACAGCCGTCCATTGATACGGGGAGTATCATCCCCAAACTGGGTTGCCACCCAGGCATGTGAAAATTCATAAATCGTAAAAGCAATCACCAGCACAATCGCGCGGGAAATAAGCGTCGCGGGGTCTAATCCTAGCATTGATAATCCGTTCTCCTAAATAAATTATACCATCTGGCTATCCGATCACCATTTCTGCACTCTGATGAAATGCCAACCAAAAAGGTGACGGCATCCGTTTATATATTGCAAACCTTCAAAACTCAGTGTATAATCAGACAATATTCGTCTTGATACTCAGGCGTTTTGGATTGTTGTTCTTTTAACTCAACTCATATTTATTATGGACGCGAAGATCTGGAAAACCGAATTGGTCGCTTATCAAATAGACAATATTTGATGAGTTTTCCAGGGAGCTCAGAGCGAAACCGGCCATCATTTTGGGTCGGTTTTTTTATTTCTTCTTCACTCTCGATAGGCGGGCTTTTCTTGTGAGAGTAAGTGGTCACCGATCAACTGGGATAATTAAGGTATTATATAGTAAATTAGGTATAATATTAGATCGTTCTATGCGATTTTAATATCAGTATCTAGTGATTTGTTCGAAATCATGGAGGATTGTTAAGATGACCATTCGTAAGCTTGTATACGCAACGTTTCTTGTGAGCGCTTTCATTTTCTCTTTTTTCTTTTTTGAGTCAACTCAACCCAGCTTGGTTGTAAACGCTCAACAGTGTACGCCCGGTGTTCTTATATCCAAGGAAGTGAAAGGCGATGATCTGCGCATATTTCCAGTCGGATCAGATGTGAGTTTTGAAATCACCATTCAAAACACGGGAAATGTAGATTTAACAAATTTGCATGTTTCCGACCCACGAGTCTCAGATTGCGAACGTTCCTTTGCAAGTCTGGCAATCGGAGGAACCATCAATTATTCTTGTACAGCAACCGCTGTTACGCAGGGTTTCCAAAATGTTGCCAAAGTGACCGCGGCGTCCAGTTGCGGTGATGTAAACAACCTGGATACCTCAACAGTAAATCTCGCGGGGCTCGCGGTCAGCAAGCAGGAAAAAGGCGAAGATAGCCGCGTTTTTTCATCTGGAGATGATGTTACCTTTACGATTGTTGTCACCAACACCGGCGAGATCGATCTAACCAATATTACTATCAGCGATCCGCTTGTACCGAGCTGCGTCCATGAGATTGCTTCATTGCCGGTAGGTCAACTTACTACGTACGAATGCACGGAAGATGCCGTGACAGCAGGTTTTACAAATGTTGTCACTGCGACAACCTCGGTAAGCGGTTTAATTCTTTCGGATAACGACCCTTCCACGGTTAAAGTACCAGCCATTGATATCCGCAAACAAGCGGAAGGGGCAGACACACGCACGGTGGCCAGCGGGTCGGATGTGACATTCGATATCGTGGTCACGAACAGCGGCGATGTGGATTTGACGAACATCGAAGTCAGCGATCCTTTGGCGCCGGATTGTGATCGTGTGATCGAAAGTTTGTTGGTAGGGCAGGAAACCAGCTACTCCTGCACAATGGAGAACGTCACCGAAGGTTTCACAAACATCGCGACCGTATCAGGTGAAAATGGCGATCTGACTGTGACCGATAATGACCCATCCACAGTGGAAATCGATGATAATTACGAATTATATATGCCAATCATCGTGTATTCGGGCATTATCAAGTTTGATGTATCCATCGGTTATGAAGATTTGCGGCTCGTTCAGAGCAATGACTTTGACTATAACGACTGGGTGGTCAGGGTGAATACCGATTTCACCTACAGCAGTTTTGCACAGGAAACGATCGATATCAGCCAGGTCGCCTTCCAGATCACACCGCAGGCGCGCGGCGCCCTGTTGCCTCACGAATTTCACTTCAGCCTCCCCCCCAATACCTTTGCTAGCAACGGTATTGCTACTCTTCAGGTTGTGGATCCGGTTGGGAATATCCTGAAGAACGAACAGACTGCGTTCATCGCTTCCCAACTGAATGATTATAAGGTATTCGATTTGACATCGGATGCTCTTCCACCAGCCAGCGCGGGGGTTAATATCATCGAAGGGGTGGAATTTACCCAGGCACAACAGATTGCGAGTCTTACCATTCAATTTGATACACCTTTCCTGTTCACGCTAACTGACTTTGGTCCCCATGGCGAGGGATTATTCTTTGAGCCTTATCTGCGAGTGATCCCGTCCGCCAGGGATCGTTATAATATAGGGAATGGAGATGTGCGCACGATCGTCTTCCCCTTCGCTGATTGGAGATGGCCTGAAGAGGGTGTTCGCATTGACAGAGCCTATCCTGGAATTACCTACATTGGCGAACCAAACTTCTTCGAATTTCCGGATGGCTGGTGGTTAATTTATAATAATTGTATTTTTGGTGATGGAGTCGTTTGTCAGTGACTTGAATCGCGTGATGGGTGGGTGAACTTCCATCGTTCGTATTGATCGGCTTCTTACCAGGGCGTCGGCTGGGCAAATATCCCAGCCGGCGCCTTTCGGTTTTTTATCTTACGATTGTGAATCCCTTTTCCTACGCGTGTTATAATGCCGTTTATGTTGCCCGACCTGAACCTGGAAGATGTGGTCCGGCTGCGCAAACCCCACCCTTGCGGCAGCTACGATTGGAAAATCTACCGCCTGGGGGCTGATATCGGTCTAGAATGCCTGCGCTGTGGGCGGCGTGTTTTGCTTCCCCGGCGCATTTTGGCGCACCGACTAAAGATGCTACTCCCCAAAGAGGAAACCAGATGAAGACACCCTCTGATTTGGAAACCCAAAGCGACAACATTCTATCCAACAAAACATACCTGTTCCACCATTTTCAAAAAAGACAATCGCACTTGTCAACCTTGTGGCTTGTCATTGCAATCATCATGGCGACCAGCGCCTGCAACATGCCTGGCAGAGATGCCGCTGGATCGCCTACCCCAAACGTGACCCAGGCCTTTCAAACCGTTCAAGCCCGCCTGACCGAAGCTGCTCTCATGACCCCACAGACTTCGCCGACGCCAGCTTTTTCCAGCACACCTGCTTTAACGGTTTCCTCGACCAGCCCATCCCTGGCTTCCACTACTCCTGTCGCGCCTACCACAGGACCTACTTCATCTACCAAACTCTGCGACCAGGCCGAAGCCGGCTCGCCGATTGATGTCACGATTCCCGATGACACGCAGATGACGCCCGGGCAAACATTCACGAAGGTGTGGCGGCTGCGGAATTCCGGCACCTGCACCTGGACAAAGAATTATTCGATCGCGGTTTTCTCTGGCGATCCCATGAACGCCCCCGACAGCGTCCCCTTGCCCAAGCTTATTGACCCCGGTCAGACTGTGGATATATCGGTGGATCTGGTCGCGCCCAGTACAGCCGGTAGCTATCAAGGCAATTGGAAACTGCGCAATGCCTCTGGTACATGGTTTGGGATCGGGCCGGGAGGCAGTTCGCCATTCTGGGTTCGAATTGTGGTGAGCGGGACCACCACGCCTGGAACTCCTACCCCGGCTACTGCCACTCCAGCGACTCCCTACCCGGTAGTCACCACGCAAGCGGTCAATCCTGGTGTGCTGGTGAGCGGCAGTAATACCCTGGCAGCGAACGATAAGCTCAATCTGGATACCAATCTGCTGAATCTTGGAGGCGAGGACATCTCTTTAGTCCCCAATTCTCAAGGACGGCTGCTCCTCTCCACACTGGGTAATGCCGGGTTGGCTGGTTTTGGCAGCAGCGAGCCATCCTATGCCCAATGTCTGGCAGCCGGGGCTGGCGCGGCTGCTGTCACGATGAAGAATATCCCCCAGGGATTCTATATCTGCTATCGCACAGACCAAAGTTTTTATGGCTGGATGCGGGTTTTGAGCTACAACGACACCAGCGGCATCCTCAATCTTCAGATAAACACCTGGGTGAATCCCTGATCGCTGTGGGTACTCTTTATCTGGTTGCAACACCGATTGGAAATTTGCAAGACATCTCTGCGCGAGCGCTCAAGATCCTCGCTCAGGTAAGTCTGATCGCTGCCGAGGATACCCGCCATACGCATAAGCTGCTCGATCATTATCAGATAATCAGACCTTTGATCAGTTACCATGAGCATAATAAGCTCACCCGGCTGGATGAGGTCCTGGCCGCCCTCGGTCATGGAGATGTAGCCCTGGTTTCCGATGCAGGTACGCCAGCGCTTAATGATCCCGGGTATGAACTGGTTCGGGCCGCGTTGGATGCGGGCTTTCCCGTCAGCCCAATTCCAGGCCCCAGCGCCCCACTGGCAGCCCTGGTGGTATCCGGCCTACCGACCGATATGTTTCTCTATCTGGGCTACCTGCCGCGCAAGGTCAATGAGCGGCGTTCGCTGCTTGAACAGGTTGTTGCTTTCCCCTATACGCTGATTTTTCTGGAATCGCCTCACCGATTAGCAGCTTCTCTGCACGACCTTCGATCCGTCTTGGGCGATCGCCAGATTGCCCTGGCCCGTGAGCTTACCAAGCTATATGAAGAGGTTTTTCGCGGCAGCCTGAGCGAGGCGACCGCCCGCTTCGATGCCCAACCCGCCCGAGGCGAGATCACTCTTGTCATTGCCGGAAACCGCGCCCGTCAGACCTGGACTGAAGAGCAACTCCAGGTCGCGATAGAGCAAGCCATTGCAATGGGAAATCCCATCTCGCAGGCAGCCAGAGAAATTGCCGCCCAATCCGGATGGCCGCGCCGCAAAATCTATCGCCTGCTCACATCCAAAACTGGTTTCGGCGCGATGCAGGAAACAGGAAAATAAGGAGTTATTCGATAAATCCACATCCAGGCATGCTTGACGATCACAAATCCTTCGCAGCGATTGACCAACAACAGATGATTTCTCATATCGAAGGCTTGCCAGACCAGCTCATCACTGCCTGGGAATTGGGCAACCGGCTGGAGCTGCACCCCTGGAAAGGGACGCGTCAGGTTCTAGTCGCCGGTATGGGGGGGTCTGCTATCGCGGCTGACCTGCTCTCCGCATATGTTGCCCCTACCAGCAGAGTACCCTTGATCGTCCTGCGAGATTATCATCTACCGGCTTGGGCATCCGGTCCAGAAACGCTCGTGATTGCCTCATCCCATTCCGGGAATACCGAAGAAACCCTATCTGCTTTTCACCAGGCTGTTGAACGAGGTTGTTCCTGTCTGGCAATGACCACTGGCGGTGAATTGGAGTCCGCCGCCCGGCGGGCGGGGGCGGCGCTGTGGAAATTTGAGCATCATGGTCAGCCTCGCAGCGCGGTGGGTCTATCTTTCGGTCTGCTGTTAAAGGTCTTCAGTCGGTTGGCATTTATTCCTGATCCCAGTTCCGAGTTGGAACAGGCAGTTCAGGCTATGCATAGTCAGCAAAGCCAGCTGCTCATATCCATCCCCGCGGCTCGAAATCCGGCCAAACGTCTGGCCGGCCAGATGATCGGGCGTGTTGTAACGGTCATTGGTTCGGGCTTACTCGCGCCAGTCGCCCGGCGTTGGAAAACCCAAATCAATGAGCTTGCCAAAGCCTGGGCGCAGTTTGAAGACCTTCCAGAGGCGGATCACAACACACTGGCAGGCATTTGCCAACCCGCGAGTGTGCTACCCAGCGTGATGACCCTCTTTCTGCAAAGCCCAGCAGATCATCCGCGCAATCGGATGCGCAGCGAACTGACCCGGAAAGTATTCATGCTGGAGGGATTGAACACCGATGTGGTTCAGGTCCGAAACTGGATTCAGCCCACATCCGGAATAGACTTCGCCGACGATAGCCCGCTCGCTCAACAGTGGACCTGCTTGCATCTGGGAGATTATGTGGCCTATTACCTGGCAATGGCTTACGGGATCGACCCCACGCCAATCGCGGCGCTGCAGTCGCTTAAAGCGGAAATGAAAACCGCGTCATAGCCCACCAAAAGAGCATCCCGATTCCGGCGCCTAACAGCGCTCCTGCCAGCACATCCGAAAGGTAATGCACCGCCATAGCTACCCGCGCCAACATCACTAACGGCGCCCAAATGAGAAGCAGCCAGCCCAGCTCAGAAGAATGAAGGGCTGGTCCGAGGGCAAGCCCCAATATTGCCAGGGCGATCGCCCGGGCCGCATGACCGGAGGGGAAAGAGTGCGGATCGGTTCGACGGTATATTTGTCCCCACTTACCCGCTGGGCGGCTGCGTTTCACCGAGAGTTTAATTATAAAAACCGATATCGCGGTCACAAAAATAATCGCCAGCATCCACAAAGCCCAGGATTTCCAGCTAGCTGGCCCCAACAACCACAATATTCCCAAACCGAGACCCCATAACCATGAATCGCCTGAATGGGCGAACAAGATCGCCAGGCTTCGCAGCACACCCGGTCGCTCCGCCACCCACATCCGGCGCGATAGCTCCTGGTCCAGCGCCAGCATCCTTTGCCACAAACTCGCACCGGTCATAATCCGGCTCAGGTTCGCTTACAGAGATCTGCCCGCATGATCTCAAGCTGGTGCGGTTTGTCCACATCCATTGCCACTTCGGCGTATGGAGAGACCAGCACCTGCGCAGTCAGTTTCAGGCGCTTGGTCACCTTTTTTACTGCATTCTCCAGATTGATCTGGCGCAGCAGCAAGAGCAGCAGGGTATCGTAACCGATCAAAGCCGCCTGTTTCAAGGCGTTTTTGCGGCTGGCGATGATTTTTTCCCAAAGCGCCTCGCTGCTGGTGACCAACCCGGCTCGGATGACGTTCAAATCTCCCCCACACAAATCCATATCCTTAAGATGCACATAAGACCGGTTGGAACCGGGGAAACGCTTTTCCATCACTTCTTGCTTGACCACATTGTAATAAGCATCTTTGTCGGTCTGCATCGCTGTCCGCACCACCCAGTCAACCTGCTCGGGCAAAATCGCCGGGATATCCGCTGAAACGATCGCCATATGACAGGTTTGTGGATCAACTGGCTTGGCTGTGTCCAATGCTAACATCTTGATGACCCCGGTGCGGATGTTCTGAAGCATATCACCCTGGTTCGGTATGACCAATTTTAGCTTGCTCCCCTTATTCTCTGGGGCATCGCTGGCAATTCCAGACGGATTGGGAACGCCGGTTTTCAATCCCGTTAACTGTTCTTCAACGTCCTGCGGGTCCAGCCCAATAATCACGATCCGCTCAATGGTTTCGGCTTGTTCAAGCGCATCCAGCACCCACTAAATCATGGGTTTGCCGCATATTTCCAACATGGCTTTCGGCTTGCCTTGTGTAAACGGGAAGAGCGGATCTCCTTCTACAGGTATTCCGCCTGCAATCACGATCGCATCCATATTACACCTATCCATTCAACTGCTGAAGCTGTGGTTCTAAGCCGAGCTGATCCAGCAGTTCTTGAAGCTCGACATGGCTTAAGGCGCGCCCTTTACCGGAAACCGCGATCAGCGCCGCCTCCATCATATTGGTGCCAAACGAGCGCCCCTCCAGCACCGGTGTGCTGGTGATCAGGTAGCGTACCCCCGCGGCGCGGAACATGGCCACGTCCGCCTCGGTGGTGGTATTGGTGGCGATCACTTTGTTGTCCATCCGGTCCGGCATGTGGCGCTTTACGTAATGGCAATCGCCGGCGATCACTGTTCCCCATTGGTAATACTTCTCCCATTTCGGGATGCGCTTTTCCTGCTTCTCGCCCGTTGGATAGAGCCATTCAAAAGGCAGCCTGCTGACCACAGGTAGAAGCAAAGCAGCCAGGCGCTTCAGGCCTTCCTTCGAGCGCACCGGGAAGGGCAGCCCCAATCCGAACATCAGGTCGCCAAAGATACAATCGTATCCCTCATCCAGAAAAGAGGTCGCCATCCCCCAGCGATCTGCTCCACTGGTCACCAAGACGGTCTTGCCGCGCTGCTGGATAAAGTCGCCGATCTGGGCGTCGATGAAAGAGGCCAGCTTGTTCTCCAATGTGTTCTTCAGCCCGGCTCCATCCACCACCGGCGTCTTCTGCACATATTGGATCAGCGATTGGACGGAGTAGAGCGGATACCACTTGTCTTCCACCTGTAGCCCCAGGTCTGTTCCGCCAACGCCAAAGGCATCCACTTTACCATCCAATTCCTTATAAAGTTGGGCGGCTTTTTTCATATCCCCGTCCGTTCCGATTCTCTCAATAGAGACCTTCTCCCCCAAAAGCTCGACCTCCACCGCTTTGTTTCGTTTCGAAGAACCGATACTGATACTGACTGCGCGTTTCATTTGTTGATCTCTCCTGTCTTTTATAGGATAATCGCGGTGAAAGAACAAGCTTCACAGGATTGAAAGCGCCGCGACAAACCGAATATGAGTATACTCTTATACGCCGTTTTTAGTAACCCTATCAAGTATCCTGATCCTTTCCTTGACACGCACATAGCATGCGTTTATAATGCCCTTCGCCAAATAAAAGGCAACCTTCCTCGATAGCTCAATAGGCAGAGCGGGCGGCTGTTAACCGCTAGGTTCCAGGTTCGAAGTCCTGGTCGAGGAGCCTGAATGATTATCATGATGCGCGGCTACGCAAAGCCGCGCATCCTTTATTTTAAAGTGATAAAATAAACTGATTACCAGCCAGGTTCAAGGGTATTGGAGAGTACAAGTAACAGCCAGCGATCTTTACCTAATCGCTGAATGACACAAAAAACCTATTGAATACTTATATGGCGAAGAATATGGATTAGGAAATTCAAGATTTGATTGCGGTGATTCGCAAACAAACCCCGGAAGCATGTAATCAATCTATTCAAACATCAAGATTAAATTTTTTACAGATGCAGCAACTTGGGGATTTTGTAAAGAAAAATCCAGATAGAGAATTGTCTTCATAAGAGCCACAAAGTTTCTTTGCGGTATATATTATTTTTCCTGACCAAATCAACGATCTTACTGCTCATCTGAATGATCTTCGCAAAAGACTAATCGAAGAGCTAAAGTATAGAAATAGAAAACTTTTAGACCCAAAACGATAGTTATGCTCTATTAAGGTTATTCAAGAAAGGCTGAACAATGACTCTATTTGAACAAATTCTATTGTCGATTATTACAGCTTTAATAACTGCTGGATTTGCCTATCTCGGATTCTGGAGGCAAGCAAAAGCTGAGCTAAAGAAAGAATTTCAGAATAAATTTAATAATAGGAAATGGGATGCATATCAGGAATTTATTGATCAAATTTCGTTAATGAGGTTAATGTCCTCAAAGTTTTACGGTGTCTTAAAGGAAAATCAAAAGGAAGAATATTTTAAATTAGATGATCAACTTTATCGCAATTTGGATCAGGTTGAATCTGAAATTCTGTTAGTTGGTTCAAATATAGTGGTTAGTGCATATATCAAATGGAGAAGAGAATTTCTTGGTACTACTTATGATAATGCCGAAACGTTTAAAGCAATGATTGAATTACTCAACTCGATGAGAGTAGATTTGGGATTAGAAAAGTCTGATATCAATTACCAATTATTCGATCCTTACGTAATAAGAATTGACCAATCTTAATGATTTGTACCCCGACTGGTATAAACGTAAATTATCTTGTTCACGGGCTGTAACTCTTGAAGAACTTAGATTATTGATATCGTTGGAATAAATAATATCGCTAAATTATACTTTGACGGGAATTGAACATCAAACCGCTAGGTTATGATAACTGCTTTTATAATCACCATTGTGTGTAAATCTGCGAAATGTTGTGATGCAATTAGGTAGTAGAATCAGTCGTGAAATTGATATCCCGTTCGTTTTCTTTGGATTGAACATTCTATGGTGACTTATGAAATGCTTACATTGTCTTGTTGAGTTTCATGATGAGTTGAAAACAATTGATATCGATGATGATGTAGATGGTGGTTGGGCTATATTTCGCTTTAAATTGTCCTGCCTGTAACAGGATGAACCTATTTTTGGCGAATGGTGCCCGTGTATATTCCCAACATTTGGGCTGGACTATACCCCATCCCAGAAGTACAATTCCTATACGTCCCAAGGGAGCCAGCCGCCTACCTTGTCCGCCCGACGTACCTCCTCATATAGCCGAAGATTATACTGACGCCTGCAAGGTAATTTCAGATAGCCCAAAAGCATCCGCAGCATTAAGTCGCAGGTGTTTGCAAAATCTTTTACGTGATGCAGCAAAAGTAAAGCCGCGGAATCTGGTTGATGAAATACAAGAAATCATTGATAGTAAGCAATTACCAACTCACATCGTTGAAGTAATTGATGCTATTCGCCAAATAGGCAATTTTGCTGCTCATCCTATGAAAAGTAATAATACGGGCGAGATTCTCCCAGTCGAGCCTGAGGAGGCTGAATGGAACCTCTCTGTACTCAAATCTTTGTTCGATTTTTATTATGTACAACCTGCTATAAATTCCAAAAAGAAAGCATTATTAAACAGCAAACTTCAAGAGGCAGGAAAGTCGCTAATGAAATAAAATGCAGGCCAACAATATTTTAGTTTATTGTTATGCCATGTTATCGAAATTGCCCTCTAACTGGAATTGAACCCTTAACCGCAAGATTACGATAACTCCTTACATAATAAATAAAAGGATCAAACCTTTAAGGTGAAATATGAATAAATCACAAGACAATGAAAACAAGGCAATTATTGACCTCTTGGATTATTTGTATTGGTCTGGTGGTATTGATCTAATGCTTTTTCGTGGACAAAGTAAGGATTGGGACTTGTTACCCAAAATCGCGACGTTTCCAAATATCAGAAAACTTTCCCTACTGTTGAAAAAAAACTTTTTGATCATTTCAAACGCGAATCAATTCCCTTTTTATCTTCGATACCCGATAATGATTGGGACTGGTTAGCAATTGCTCAACATCATGGATTACCAACAAGGCTTCTAGATTGGACAAAGAATCCTTTAGCTGCTTTGTGGTTCGTCGTAAGGGAAATTAAGGATAATGACGAGCCAGGGGTTTTGTGGATATATACCCCCGATCCAAAAGATATAATTAGTGATACATCATCTGCAACCAGTCCATTCAGCCAACAAAGTACAAAAGTATTCCAACCAAAGCATATAACATCTAGAATTCGAGTACAAGAAGGAATGTTTACAGTTCATCTATATCAAAAAGAGAAGAACTATTTCAGTCCATTTCAAAAAATAACTAAGCAGAAACCAAAGCTCCAAAAGATGACCATCCCTGCAAGTTCTTTTGATACCCTACGATTTACTCTTGATAAATGTGGTATTCATGATTCTTCGTTGTTTCCTGATCTAGATGGCCTATCTCGTAGAATAGCATACACACATCTGCATGAATATTCATAAAGATTAATTGATGTAATGCGAATTTATTTACAGCGCTAAAACTAGAAAATTCAACCAGAAATTGCCCTTCAGCTGGAATTGGACCTCCAACCGCTAGATTACGTTAACAGCTCTTATTACAACTAACTGGTAAACAAGATGTCTCAGTGTAATGCTGTAACCCGAAAAGGAATTCGATGTAGAAGAAATACTCTACCAAGAGGTAAATATTGTTGGCAACATACTCCAGGTTTTATCGTTACTTTGGTAGTCCTAATTCCCATCATACTTGGAATCATTTCCCTATGGGCTGATCTTACTGGTATAGGGTTTCTAAATCCCTTGCCAAGTTTGTCGAAACCATCTGAAAACAATGCCTTTTTACAGTTATCACAAAAAGGTTCTGACGCCTACAATAAAGGACAATACAAAGACGCCCTGAACTACTACAACCAGGCTCTGGTGATAAGACGTGAAATTGGGGATCAAGCGGGGGAAGGTGACACCCTCAATAGTATCGGATTAACTTATTACAGACAGGGGCAATATGACCAAGCCCTGAACTACTACAACCAGGCTCTAGTGATAAGACGTGAAGTTGGAGATCGAGCGGGGGAAGGAGCCACCCTCAACAATATCGGAATTATTTACCGAAGCCATGGGCAATACGACCAGGCCCTGAACTACTACAACCAGGCTCTGGTTATAAGACGTGAAGTTGGGGATCGAGCGGGGGAAGGTGACACCCTCAACAGTATCGGAATATATTATTACAGCCAGGGGCAATACGACCAGGCCCTGAACTACTACAACCAAGCTCTGGTGATAAGACGTGAAGTTGGGGATCGAGCGGGGGAGGGAGCCTCCCTCAACAATATCGGAATTATTTACCGAAGCCATGGGCAATACGACCAGGCCCTGAACTACTACAACCAGGCTCTGGTGATTAGACGGGAAGTTGGGGATCGAGCGGGGGAAGGTGACACCCTCAACAATATCGGAGGAACTTATTACAGCCAGGGGCAATACGACCAGGCCCTGAACTACTACAACCAAGCTCTGGTGATAAGACGTGAAGTTGGGGATCGAGCGGGGGGGAGCCACACTCAACAGTATCGGAATATTTTATTACAGCCAGGGGCAATACGACCAGGCCTTGAACTACTACAACCAGGCTCTAGTGATTATCCGGGAAGTTGGGGATCGAGCGGGGGAAGGACCACCCTCAACAATATCGGAATTATTTACCGAAGCCAGGGGCAATACGACCAGGCCCTGAACTACTACAACCAAGCTCTGGTGATAAGACGTGAAGTTGGGGATCGAGCGGGGGAGGGAGCCACACTCAACAGTATCGGAATATTTTATTACAGCCAGGGGCAATACGACCAGGCCTTGAACTACTACAACCAGGCTCTAGTGATTATCCGGGAAGTTGGAGATCGAGCGGGGGAAGGTGACACCCTCAACAATATCGGAATTATTTATCAAAGCCAGGGGCAATATGACCAGGCCTTAAACTACTACAACCAGGCTCTAGTGATTATCCGGGAAGTTGGGGGTCTAGCGGGGGAAGGAGCCACCCTCAACAATATCGGATTTATTTACCGAAGCCAGGGGCAATATGGCCAGGCCCTGAACTACTACAACCAAGCGCTGGCAATAGCCCAGGAGATTGGTGCAAAAGGACTTGAGCAGACTATTTTAGAAAATATTGAGTCTTTATTAAACGACTGATTTTTGAAACAAGAACCTTGAAAAAGTGCATGTATAAATTACCCCTCAACTGGAATTGAACCCTTAACCGCTAGGTTCCAGGTTCGAGTCCTGGTCGAGGAGCTAAAAAACGCACCCTTACCGGGTGCGTTTTTTGGCTCGTTAATAACGCTTGAAAAGGCGTAGTATCCGTGTTAACATATAGCTGCGTAAACCGCTATAATAGAACCTATGACCACCCTCTTCACCATCGATCTGACAATCAATATGCCCGACGGCGGCCGCCACGCCCGCCAGCTGCTCAACCTGTACATAGCCGACATGCCCGCGGACATCACCGAGACCGCTTACAATCTGTGCGACGCTAACGAAGCGTTACAGGCGCGCAAGTTCGCCAACCTGATCCTGAAGCGCTCCGATGTATGGTCCAGCCAGGAGGGCAGCCTGAAGATTTTCGCACTCCTCTCCGTCTCCGGCGAAGACCCCACCTTTGTCAAGCAGGTCATCGCCAAATACATGGATGGCTTCCCCGACTACCTGAAGAAAGCAGGCGCCGGATATTTCTCCCGCGCCGGCTTCCCGCCCGAAATCCCCTTACAGCCCACCGATTGGAACGCCGAGGTTCACCAGGTTTAGCCCTCTATTTGACGCTCATTGAAAAAACCTGCCGGGTCAGCCCATCGGCAGGTTTTTTTGATGATTTCTCTGAAAGCACGCCAGCTTGGGATGGATCGGAGGATAGGTCAGGCGGGCTGTCAGCCATCTTTCAAAAACGCTGAATAATCAAGCGAAGTAGGCTAGCTCAACCGGTAATGCACCGTCCACAAAATCTTGCGGAATAAGTCCCGCTTTCCGAACCAGCGCAGCCAGTTCAGCTTGGGGTGAGCCGGGTCGAAATAGGTCCAGTCATCCAGCAAATGGATCCCTTTCCCCCAGCTTTCCATCTCGTCGCTTCTGCGGATGCCGAAGTGGTAGATCGGCTGCCCTCCCAATCCGCTGATCTGTTGGATGCTCCAGTTAGCGATGGATTTAATGGGAGGGTTCAGCCAGCGTCGGTTGAAGACCTCGCAGACCAATTCACAGCCCGGAAAGCGCCGCTGCAGTCTGCTGACAAGAGTCTGAACTTGGCTCGTATCCAGATAGATGAATACACCTTCTGCCAGGAATAATACCGGGCGCTTCCCCGCTTCAGCCACACGATCCATCCAGTCTTGCTCGAAAACCGATTGGGCGATCATCCGATAGCGCCTGCTTTCCTGGATGAAATGACGCTTGAAGTCGATCATCTCCGGCAGGTCCAGGTCGAAGAAGATCACCCGGCCGTTATCGACCCGCAAGAAGCGCGTATCCATTCCACAGCCCAGGTTGACGATCACCCCGTCGGGGTGATCGTCGATAAATGCGCGCGTGACCCGGTCATAGTAGCAGGCGCGCAGGGCGATATGCAGGCGCAAGATCGGCTTGATCTCGTTCCCGGCCAGCGAACGCCTCAGCGGATCTGACGAGGCTGCCAGGGCAGGCCGCAGCTTTTCGCTGATCTGCACAGCCCATTCATCCCGCAGGATCGGCATGTCGGATTGGCTCTCGATTGCCCGGCTGAACAATGTGACCAGCGCCAGGGTCGAGATATCCGCAAGACCGGTCATGTCCGTGGTTCTACCGGTTTCAGTCATCACTTTCGGCATGGCGCGGTTTTTGATGGATAACAATGCACATAAGAAGGATTTTACTCTTCAGCCCGCCCAATGCCAATAGAATTTTCTATTGGGTTTAAACATTTCTGATATACTACCTCCGCTTTTGATAACAATTATTTTCAATCCTACAGGTGGAATGATGGGACAAAATTGGAATTCTAACAATGATCTAAGCGAACCGGGCCGGATGTACTTCTCGACATCCAACGGCTCACCGAAAAAAGTGATCCGCGCCGAGCGCCGCCGGCGGGCAGAGCCGCCCGAGTCCGGGCGCGAACGCGCCGACGCGCCGCAGCGAGAGCGCCCAACCAGCTCCACGCCCTCTTTTAGCGGCAGTTCAGGAGGAGGCTCGTCCAGTTCTTTTCCCTCTTCTGGGCCGGGTATCCCATTGCGCGGACCCCAGGCGATTATCGCTTTTGTTCTGGTCGTGATCGTGCTGTGTTTGTTCGGCGGGCTGCAGCTCTTCGGCGGCGGTGGTGATAGCGGCGACGAAGTCTATCAACAGCCCGCTTTCAACACTGAAGCGGTTGAGCCGACCGAGCCTTTTGCCATTCTTCCGCTCGAATCGCCCACGCCCTGGTCCGATCTCACGATCCGGCCAACTTCGAATTCATCGGCTGCTTCCGCCTCGACCAAAGGCCAGACCTGGCTGGTGATGCTTTACCAGGACGCCGACGATAAAATCCTCGAGCAGGATATCTACGTTGACCTGAATGAGGCCGAGCGGATCGGCTCATCCGACCGCCTGACGATCGTAGCTCAGGTGGACCGCTTTCGGGCTGGCTACCAGGGCGACGGTAATTGGACATCCGCCAAGCGCTTCCTGGTCACCCAGGATGACGACCTCGAGCGGGTGCATTCACAGCAGATCGCCGACCTGGGTGAAGCCAATATGGCTGATTCCACCGTGCTGGTCGATTTCGTCGAGTGGGCGCTGGAAAACTACCCGGCGGACCGGGCTGTACTGATCTTATCCGATCACGGAATGGGCTGGCCGGGCGGTTGGAGCGACTCCGACCCTGCCGGGCGCAGCAATTCTGATGCCCCATTAGCAGCCAGCCTGGGCGATCAAATTTACCTGAACGAGTTGGACGCGGCCCTGGGAGAAATCCGCTCGCGGACCGGCCTGGATCAGTTCGACCTGATTGGGCTGGACGCCTGCCTGATGGGTCAGCTTGAGGTCTTCAGCGCCCTCGCCCCGCATGCCCGGGTGGCGGTTGCTTCTGAAGAGGTGGAGCCGGCTTTGGGCTGGGCTTATACCGGTTTTCTCGGCGAATTGAAACAAAATCCCGACCTCTCTCCTGCTGACCTGGGCCGCCTGATCGTGCAGACCTATATCGACGGCGACCAGCGTATTGTGGATAACCAGGCTCGCCAGGAATTGCTTCGCCAGGGTGGTGGGATGAACGGCATGTTTGGATTATTTGGCGAGGTGACCTCTACCAGCCTCGCCCGCCAGATGGGTCAGGACAGCACCCTCACCGCGGTGGACCTGGCTGCTGTCCCGGCGCTTGTGGATGAAGTCAACCAGCTTTCCTATGTGTTGCAGGGCGCCAGCCAGGCCCAGATCGCCCGCGCCCGTTCATACGCCCAATCGTTCACCAGCATCTTCGGGGCTAAGGTTCCGGCCTCCTACATCGACCTGGGCAATTTCGTCCGCTTGTTGATCAACGAATTGGGCGACCAAGCTGTCATTCAGGCTTCCGAGAAAGTTCTTTCTGCCTTGAGCCAGGCGGTGATCGCCGAAAAGCATGGCCCAAAGAAGCCCGGCGCGAGCGGGATTTCGATCTATTTCCCCAATTCGCAGCTTTATAAGACGATGGAAGGCGGCCCACGCTCGTACACTGTTTTGGCCGACCGTTTTGTTGGGCAGAGTCTGTGGGATGATTTCCTGGCATTCCACTATACCGGGCGCCTGTTCGAACCGCGTGAAGGTTCGGTGGCAGTCCCTTCTGCAAATGCCCCGCTGCCGCGCTCCTGGCGCTGGAATGGTGCAGCTCTCGCCGATTATTCTCTCCGATCGGGTTGCCGCGCCGGGTCGGCCGGTTTTGCTCAGCACCGATATCAGCGGTGAGAACATCGGTTATGTCAACCTCTTTGTTGGTTTCTATGATCGCACAGCCAATTCCATCTTCGTCGCCGATATGGATTACCTGGAAAGCACTGATACGCGCCAGGCGAGCGGAAGTCTGATTATCCGGATTGGGGAACGGATGATTTCACCCTGGAATTTGAATGGGAGCCGGTAGTCTTCGCGATCGACGATGGTCAGCAGCGTGTGACCGCCTTGTTCAAGCCGCAGAGTTATGGCGCAGCTTACGAAGATACGGTCTATATTGTGGATGGCGTCTATACCTTTGCAGATGATGGTGAGACCCGTCGCGCCCGTCTCTATTTCTCGAATGGAGCCTTGCGCCAGGTGGTGGGTTTCACCGGCAATGAAGAGACCGGGGCGCCGAGCGAGATCATCCCCCAGACCGGCGATCAATTTACCGTCCTGGAGCGTTGGCTGGATCTGGATGCGAGTGGGAACGTCTCTCAGACTGTTGAGCAGCTTGGCGATACGCTCACCTTTGGCAGCCAAACCCTGCGCTGGGTCGAGTTGGATGCCGCTGCGGGAGAATATATCGTCGGGTTTATTGTCGAGGATCTGGACGGTAACGCTTATCAGGTCTTCACCCAGGTCACAGTCGAATAGCGCGCAATCGACAAAACAAAAACGCCCCGTACGGGGCGTTTTTTGATCCAATGCCTGCGATCTCAATCCTCGCTGGGTGTGCTCGGCTTACTAGGAGTGCTGCTCTCGCTGGTTTTTTCGGTTGTGGTCGATTTTTCCCCGCCTTCGCTATTTTTAGCGCTGCTGGTTGATCTTCCCTGACCGGATGGCGAACGATGATCGGTAGCGTAAAACCCCGATCCTTTAAACACAATCCCGACTGGCTGAAATACTTTCTGCAGAGTTTTTTTCTCGCATTCTGGGCAGCGGGTAAGCGAAGAATTGCTGAATTTTTGCTGTTGGTCGAAAACAAAACCACAATTTGTACAACGATAGGTATATACCGGCATCTTTCACCTCATGTGCTAAGCATGATCCATTAGCAACAAAGCATTATAGCCCCGTTGATGGGCGCTGACAAGGGATGCTCGCTCTTTTCAAACAAACTTCTAACAGAGCAAGCTTAGGGAGTGGTTGTATTTTGGGTTGCGGGTTCCAGGGAAGGTCGGGGTGTTTGGCTCAGAGTGGGCGTCTTGGTCGCAGTTGGTGTCCTGGTCGCAGTTGGTGTGGGTGTGACTGTCGGCGTGCGTGAATAGGTCGGCGTTAGTGTGGCGGTAGGCGCCGGGGTGCTGGTGGTCTCAATATGCGCCTTCGCGACCTCCAAAATCTCCTCTGAAATGCTTCCTTCGGGCAGATCAATGATCTTCTTCCAGTCTCGCACCGCATTGAACAGGTTGCCGATCGCCTCATAAACTTGCGCCCGCCAGAACAGCGCCTGTCCTAATTCGGAGTTGTTTTGGGCCAGATCATATGCCCGGTTCACCTGTTGCAGGGCGTCTCCCAACCGCCCGGCAGCCAGTAATGCTCGGCCCAGATACAGATTCAGTTCAAATGACCGCGGGTCAATCTGTTGAGCCAGGTAGATTTCATTGACCGCTTTCTGGGCCTCGCCTAATTCGATTAAAAGTCAAACCGCGGTAAAGGCGCGCCTCGCCCAACTTTTTATCCAGCTTGAGCGCTTTATCCAGCGCTTCCAGCGCTTTTTCATAACTTCCTTCGGCATAGAAAGCCCTGCCCAGAATCATCCAGGCGGTTGGGTCGTTTTCCTCATAAGTCAGGAAAATCTTCACATTTTCCAAAGCCAGGTCTGTTTCGTTATTCGCGGCTGCTGCATAGGCTAGCAGCCGGTATGTTTCGAGCATCGTTTGATCGAGTTGATTTGCTTTGCGGGCGTCATCCAGGGCAGCCTGGTTATATCCCAGCGCCAGGTTTGCCTGGGCTCTTTGCAGATAGAATAGCGGCGACTTGCTGGTCATCCCTTCGGCCTGGGTCAACACTTCTAACGCCTGCTCCGCATCGCCTTGAGTAATCCAATAACCGGCTAATTCCAGATAGCTCTCGCCCCAGCCTGGATCTGCTTCGACAGCTCTCTGCAAGATTTCGCCTACATCCGCTTCCGGATCCAATGCTCGTTCAGTTCTGGCTTGCCCAAGCAGCGCTGGCGCAAAATTCGGGTCGATCAGGAGCGCTGCCGAATACGCTGCCTCGGCTTGCTTGTAATCGCCTTGCAGCCGGTAGACCTCTCCCTGAAAGTATGCAATATCAGGCGCTTTGGGATCGATCTGCTGCGCCAGGCGCAGATTGGTCAGGGCGGTCTCAACATCGCCGCGCTCAAAGGCCCGCAGCGCCATCCGGAAAGATTCGTTCGCCACGTGGGGAGTATTCACATAGATTGGCGTGGCCGTGTAAGTGGCTTTCAACCGCATCCAGAGCGGTTGTGGACCAGAGGGTGTGGCCGCGAGCATCGTAGGACCTCGCACGGGTTCGTTGATCGCAGTTGGGGTATAGGTGAACGTAGGGGACGGGCCTGCTGTCCGGGTAGGGATGACTGGCCCGGCGCTTTTCCTCCACGTACCCTGGTAATACATGCCAAAACCGATCAACACGACCACAAGCAGGCCTGAGAGCGCCAGCACACCCAGCCTAATAACCGGGTTTGCCCAGAGCTTACCCAACGCACTGAGTTCGCGCACATCCTGGAGTTCAACTGTCCATCTTCGTCGGATGGGAAACACCGGCTTGACCTTGTCCTCCACCGGGGCTGCCCCAAGCAGCCGAAGACCCTGCAGGATGGTTGGGTTGTTGGGGTCCAGTTTCTGGGCTGCTTTGAGGCAGTAGATTTGCTCACGGCTTGTCTCAACCACCGAACTCATCCAGATCCAGTAGTCGGGGTTATTTGTGTCCGCCCGCAAGAGGCGCGTCAGCAGATCGTGTGCCCGCGTTCGTTGGCCTTGTTGTATCGCCTCAACGGCTTCGTGTAGCATAACATCTTCTGACATGTTGAATCCTGGTCAAAAGTTTAGCACAGAACCCGATATTCGTCTTTACAAATTTATCAGTAAGAACAAGGTGCAATTCGTCTTTTTTTGAGGTGGATTGCACCTATGATCGCAGGTTGAATCTGGGTCATCCGCCGGAAAATACCTGTACCAGAGGCACCGGCGTGAAGACGAGGAAGAAGATCACCAGGCCTACCAGCGCAATCGCTCGCCGCTTTGGGTCAAGCTGGGTTACCTGGTCGAGTGGCTCGGCGTAAATTCGGCCGAGGAAGAAGATCAATCCGGCCCACAGCCACCAACCGGACCAGGCAAAACCGAGTGCTATCAGTGCTATTAGAATTACTGGCCATAGCAGGCGCGCCCGCTTGCCGAGCAATACATACATCACGTGCCCGCCGTCGAGCTGTCCGGCTGGGATCAGGTTGAGAGCAGTGACCAGCAATCCTGCCCAACCCGCCCAGGCTACCGGGTGAATCAACACATCCAACCCGCCCACTGGAAGCGGCTTGCTGGTGAAGAAATAGCGGACCCAATACAACAATGGCGGTAATCCCTCATAGCTTACAGGATGGGGCAGAAGCTGCCCAAACACCACGAACTTTGAGAGCAGGTAGAGCAGGGAGTTGCCTTCGAGCGTGAATATTTGACCGGGAGCAATTGTGATCGGTTCGACCCTGGACAAGGATAACCCGTAAAGCAGCACCGGAATGGCTACTACCAGCCCCGCGATCGGGCCGGCAATCCCAATATCCAGAAGGATGCGCTTGTTACGCGGCGGTTCTTTAAGCTGGATAAACGCCCCCATCGTTCCAAAGGGACTGAGAGGAAATGGGATGAAATAAGGCAGCGTGACGTGCGTGTGGTGATAGCGGCCCGCCAGATAGTGTCCAAATTCATGCGCCACCAGGATCGCCAGCAGGCTGATTGCAAATGGCACACCGCTCGGCAGGCTTCGTAAAAGGCTCAGGATAAGCCCGCTTGTAGTCTGAGTTTCGGGACCGTTGTAAGTGTAGATTGCCCCCGCAAAGATCACACTCAATAATGTGATTAAAAAGAGCGCCAGGTTCACCCACGGGTTGGCAGCCTTTGGTTTGATAATCCCCGGCACAACAAGAACTACATGCTGCCCTTTCTCGCTCCGGAAGAGCGGAGTGATTTGATACGGACTTAGTTGGTCTGCCAGTCGGTCATACGCCTCGGCGGTGTCGCCCAGAATTTGACCCCGGTAACGCACCAGGTAATTCTTATCCGGGTCGCCTGTGGTGATATCGTCAATCCGCATCACTCTTGCGACTATCTGCGTCATTATTTCGGTTTCTACCATGGGATCATTCAACTCCACCTATCGCATCTTGTCACGTGTCTTACTACCAAAAAAATCCAAATCTTTATATTTGTTGACCTATAAAAAGGCGGGAGTGGATGGGAGTTGAACCCACCACGGCCCGCAACGCGACCCGTCACCGGTTTTGAAGACCGGGGAGCCCACCGGGACCCAACCACTCCCAGAGAACAAGCATACCGCAAGCGCCAATAGTTGACAAGTTGAGATTCACTCATCCGCTCTGAATCTCATCAATATAGGGCAGCCATGCGCTCAGATCCTGACCGCCCGCCCATCGGTCATAGAACGTGCGGCAGATATCTCCTTGTTGTTCCAGGTTGAAGTCTTTGAACCTCTTACCCGCGCTAAAGCTTTCTCTTAGACCAGCTTCGCCCCCAAATTCGTATACCTGGCCTCCATATTTTTGTTGAGCGGCGAGAGCTTTGATCATATAGCTCCAACCCATCCGTTGATATTGCCAGGCGTGGGTCAGTTCGTGGATCAGCCAGGAGATCTTGTAATGCTCCGGGTTGCCAGGACTCACCAGTGTATCTACCAGCCTGACCGGAAAATAGCAATGATAGCCAAGCGTAATGGCATTGGATTGTATTGGCGGAGGCATTCGTTTCAACCAATGACCTACTTGATCAAAAGTATTTGGCCAGTTCGCCTCTTCGTGGATCCGGACTCGGTCGTAATTTAAGCTGTTTGCGAAGACGCGCCGAGCTTCCTGAATTTCCCAGGCGAACATTCCGCGTATGATCGGCGAACCTTCTGCTGGCACCTGCACTCCTCCTTACCATTATTAATCTTACCACCTTGACTCGCAGAATTCTCATCATTCCATAAGTTGACACAACTGCTTGCTTTTGCTAGAATCGGTCAATTGTTTGTAAAGGAGTGAAGTATGGAAAACCAGGAATTGTTATCTCGTGTAAAAGAAGATGACGTTAAGTTTATCTCGCTTCAATGTACCGATGTCACTGGTGCTGTTAAGAGTGTTGATATCCCTGTGCACCGCCTCCAGACTGCTTTGGACGAGGGCGTCTGGTTCGATGGTTCCTCCGTTGAAGGTTTTGCCCGCATCCAGGAGAGCGATATGCGCCTGGTGTTGGATGCCTCCACTTATACCGTTCTCCCCTGGACGCCCGCAGATTTCCGCCGCGGCCGTATTTTTTGTGATATCTACCAGCCGGATGGATCTCCCTTCCCCGGCGACCCACGCGGCGCGCTCAAGCGTATGCTCGCTGAGATCCGTAAACGCGGTTGGACTTATAATGTTGGTCCTGAGCCCGAGTTTTTCCTTTTCAAGCGCAATGGCCCGCAAACCATCCATCCTGTTCCGCATGATGTGGGCGGATATTTCGATTTTTCCGCCAATGATGAAGCGGTACGCGTCCGTTCAGAACTGATGGAAGCACTGATTATGATGGGCTTGCAGGTCGAGATGGGTCATCATGAAGTTGCCCTGGCTCAGCATGAGATTGATTTCCAATATGCGGATGCTCTCCAGACCGCCGATAACGTCTTGACTTTGAAGTACACAGTCAAAGCTATCGCCGCCCAACATGATTTGATTGCTTCCTTCATGCCAAAGCCGATTTTTGGCATCAATGGCTCCGGGATGCACTGCCACCAATCCTTTGCAAATGCCAGTGGCAAGAACCTGTTCTATGATGAGAACGACGAATATCATCTCTCCGAGTTGGCCTATGGTTTTATCGCTGGTCAACTCAAACATGCCCGCGCCCTGCCTGCGGTTGTTGCCCCGACGGTGAATTCCTATAAGCGTCTGGTTCCAGGCTATGAAGCGCCTGTTTATGTTGGTTGGGCGCAGCTTAACCGCTCAGCGTTAATCCGCATCCCGATGTATATGAAGGGGCGTGAAGGTTCCGTCCGCGCCGAGTTGCGTTGCCCTGATCCCTCCACAAACCCCTACCTGGCGTTTGTGGTCATGCTCGCGGCTGCCCTTGATGGGATTGATCATAAGCTGCCTCACCCACAACCGCTCAATAATCTCAACGTCTATCACCTGACTACAGAGGATCGCCAACGCCTGAATATCGCCGAGCTGCCCGGCTCGCTGGCAGAAGCCTTGCGTGAACTGGAAGGCGATCAGATTCTTCAAGACGCTATGGGCCCGATTCTATATGAGGCCTTCACTCGCGCAAAATGGGCTGAGATCGAAGAATCTCGCATGCACGTCACTGATTGGGAAGTCGAACGTTATCTTGAGTTAGCTTAAAGGCACATTCATCAAAACAGGAGTGGCTCGAAAAGCTGCTCCTGTTTTGCTTTAATCAGCTTTATTCTTACGTCCATTTGCCGTTAACCGGCAAAAGGCGCACTCGCCGGGTGCGGATGTGGGTAGTCCACAAATCGAACAGGCATGCAGTTGGCCCAGGCCCGGATCAGCCTGTGCGGCGAAAAGCCCATTCTCTTTTGCCTTTAGGAAAGCCACATAGAAATTGACTTTTGCGCCTGGGCGCTCAACTTCTAACCGGTTGAGGATGTCTTTGTAATACAAAGATGTTGATCCAACTGCATAAGGGCACTCTTCGTAAATATATTCAATCCCTCTCAGTAAGGCATAGGCAGCCATGTCTCGTTCGTAAATCCGGCAGAGCGGTTTCGCCTTGCGCACTAAACCCGATTCGCTAGCCTCCAGCACCGGCCATTGCCGTATGAGATGCCCCGCGTTCCAACTGAAGGCGTTCCCCAAGAGTGTAGCGGTTTCATCATCCAGGTTGTGTCCGGTTACCAGCACATGGTAGCCCCCCTGGCGCGCTGCCTGGTTCATGATGTGTCGTTTTGTCAGCCCGCAAACCGAGCACGGCTTTTCGTGGCCGCGATGGGTTCGCAGAGCCAATTCGGGGATGCTTTCGCCATACTTTCGACCTACATCCACAGTGAGCAGATTTAAACCTCGTTTTTGAGCGAATTTTTCAGTCAAACGTAGCGATTCGGCTGAATAACCGATTCCGCCGTCGATTCCCAGGCCAATATAAAGCCCATCTGCCTGGTAACCCAACCGCCAAAGGATATCCCACAGCGAAAGCGAGTCTTTGCCTCCAGAAACGGCTATCAACACTCGCTCTTGTTCGCTGAACATTTGATATCTTTCAATAAAACGCTGGGTTTGGGCTGGGATCCATTCGAGAAAATGGTCTTTACACAGCGCCAGCTTGTGATGGCGTAAGTGGATCGCGGCTTTCTCACTGCATTTTTCACATTTCATGCGGAGTTGAACCTCCGGAAATGACCGAGATTAATTGGACCACCTCGCCATCCTTCAAGATTTCGTCATCGGTGATCAACTCACCTTGCAGGACCGCCAGAACCGTTTCGGGTTGAATATCGATCTTGAGCAGTGAGCTGCGCAGCGTCATACCTCCTTTGACCAGGTATTCCTTATTTCTTAAAGTGAGCTTGACTGTCATGGACACGGACTCCTGGTTGGTTTTACCAATTAAAAACTCGATCCAGGTCTTCTTCGGACACATCAAAGACGGCGTTTGTGGGTGGAAGCGGCTCGCGGCGCAGCCACTCTGGCAGGCGGTCGTGGACGCTGGTGAAGCCAGCCCTTCGATTGAATTCGCGCTCGTACTGGAGCGCCTCCCTGCCAAGCGCTTGCAGGATATCAAGCGAAGTGTCCCATCCATAACGGGCGTTCAGCAGAGCGGAGATCACATGCGGCGCGCTCGAAAAACCAAATCCAGCGAACACGCATGCCCCAAGCGTATCGTACCCGGCCATATTGATCTGGGCTGTGCGGCTGATCTCTACCTGTCCTTTGGGGTCCAGGTGATCTACTTTGGCTCGGATGGTTAACCCACTGGTGTGGTCGCCTCCTTGTGGGGAAGTGGCGTATGTGATGCCAGTTCCCTTGATCGCCCGTGGATCGTAAGCTGAGAGCGCCTGGCCTTTAGCGACTGGAATCCGCTCGATGCCAAATACCTGGCCAACCATTGCCGGACCATGACCAATCACCCGCCCAAGCGGCGTCCCCTGCCGGATTTCGTGCAGCAACTGCATGGCTCGCTCTCCATCACCGAATTGCATCAGCCCTGCCTCAACCGCTACACCCAGGGCAGCCCCAATCTCTATAGTATCCAGACCCATATCGCTCACCTCCCGGTTCAGGCGCGCGATCATGTCAAAGTCCTCGATCCCCAAATTTGATCCCATTAAGCCGATCGTCTCATACTCGAGCGGCGAAACGATCACTTTTCCGTCTTCACCGCCGAATACGTTCGAGCTTTGGATGACGCAGCCAGCCATGCAGGCGTGGCTGATCTGGCATCCCCCATCCCTGGTCTCCAGGACCTGGTGCAGCGCATCTGCCGAGAGTTTGTCGGGGTCTTCGAGTTGCCCAATCGAGAAATTCTTTACCGGGATGGCTCCAAATTGTTGGCACAACATCAGCACGCCCACTGTGCCAAATTCTTTGTAGACTTTGCTTTGAGGGTGATTCAGCACAGCGGTGGTATATTCTTTCTGAGCAGCCTTGAATGCTTCCGGGTCAACGACAGGTGGTTTGGCTCCAGTGGCGCCATCGAATACAATTGCCTTTAACCCTTTTGTCGCCATCACTGCTCCTAGCCCGCCGCGGGCCGCAATTCGGGATGGGGTCCCATCTTTGTCCAGATTCTGCACACCTGCGCCGTGCAGTTTCATTTCACCACCCGGACCGATCAGCGCAATCGCCGCCTTTTTACCATAACGAGCCTGCAGTATCTCGGTAGCCGCATATACGCCCAGGCCAGTCACATCTTCTGCCGGGTCGAAACGCGCTCCGTCTGCACTTAAATACAATACCTGCAAACCGGAGTCTGCTGGCCTGTCCGCCAGGATCAAGGCTTTTATTCCTAATTGGCTCATTTGCAAACCCGTTCGCCCACCGGCATTCGCTTCTTTGATCCCGCCGGTCAGCGGGCTTTTCGCCCCAACCGAAATCCGGTCACAGCTCGAAAGCATGTGGCCTACCAACAAACCCGGAGCAAAGACTAATTTGTTATTCGGTCCAAGCGGTTCGCAGGTCGCGTCAATCTCGTCCAATAAAATTCGTGCGGATAAACCTCGCCCGCCTAGCCGCTCGTACTCCGTGGGGACGGGATCCCGCCGCAATGTGCGCTTGCGAGTATCGATGTGCCAGATTTGAAAGAATGCGTCTGAAGACATTTTTTAGGGCTCCTTGGATAAGAGGACATCACAGGATAAAAAGAGTATTTCTTTATCGCCGCGATGTATTTTATCGCCGCTTATGCTACCATATCCATTTGAGAATTGCAAAGCAGGATAGGTCTGACGATCGGGATGACAGATTTTACCCGTCCAGGTTGTGGGTTAAGGAAGGGCGGCTGTTGAGTTGCCGCCCCTGTCCTTATGCTTGTGCGAATGTATCGATCAGCAGTTTCACATCACCGCCAACCGGGTAAAGGATGGGGCAGGTGCATCCATGGTTTATATATTCCTGCACCTTGCTGCGCGCTTCGTCCGGTGTACCGGAGGCGCTGATCCGCAGGATTAATTCTTCTGGGACCAGGTGTTTGGCGCGCTGGATTTGTTCCCTGGTAGCTGGCCAACCCAGGATGGATTGAATCTCGGCTACTACATTTGCTGAAACGCCAGAAGCCTTGGCGATATGCGGTTGCTGGGCTAGGTATTGAGTGAGCAGACCACGAGTGGTGTCAATTGCCTTATCATGATCTGGGTCCACTGAGCAAACCACAAGCTGTGGACGATCGATGTCCTCAAGTTTGCGCCCCGCCTTGCGCGCCCCGGCGTCCAACAACTCCAAAGCCCGGTCGTTATATACTGGTGGAACGCAGTAATTCAGCACGGCTCCGTCTGCGATCTCACCGGTCATCTCCATCATATTGTCGCCGGTTGCCCCGATCATAATCGCCACCTGACGAGGCTCGCGCCGCCCATGGACCACATCCAGTTCAATCCCTTCCACATGAATAAACTCGCCATGGAAGGTGACCCGTTCCATGTTGAGCAGACGCCGCATCACCTGTACGGTCTCGCGCATGGCTGTCAACGGTTTTCGTCGCTCAATCCCCACGTTCCGGGCTAGCGGATCCCACCATGCTCCTAGCCCACAGATGATCCGGTTAGGCGCCAGATCGTCCAGGGTTAGAAAAGTGGCTGCCAGCAAGCCAATGTTGCGTGTCCAGTTGTTTATGACGCCAGAACCAATCTTGATCTTTTCGGTAACAGCTGCGTAAGCAGCCATTGGCACAATGGCGTCCCGCACCAGGCGTGATTCTGCCTGCCAGACAGCCTCGAATCCGCGCTCTTCAGCGTAGCGCACATAGTCCAGCCCATCTCGCAGGTCGTGGGCATCTTGCAGATATAGAGCTACTCTTTCAGCCATCAGGCCTCCTTTTCAGAATAATTCATTATCGGTGGATCATCCCACCTTTTCGCTATTTGCAGGTTTTCGAACGTCTCGCTGACCAGGTCCAGATCTTCCGGCAAATCCATATCCAGCGCCAGGGAGGGTAAGTCGCATATTTCCAGGCGCGCCCCGGCTTTTTGAGCCAGCGAACAGTGACGCTGGAATGAACCAGCGCCAAATTCGTAGTCAATCAAACCAGCCGGACACACCAGCAGCGCATTGGTGCCCTGGTGTCGCCGATCTGGTGCAACGACTACTACTGGCGGGTCGCTTGCCCGGTCAAGTATCGTGCGAATATCTTCTTGGGTGAGCAAAGGTAAATCCGCCGGAATAATGAGCACGCCCCGGGTCGCGTAATTGCGGGCCAGAATTGTGGCCCGGGTCAGGGCTGTGTTGAGATGTGGCGAGCCGTTTTCCTGGACAGTGCGGGCGCCATATTCACGCGCCAAGGCCAGAGCGGCCTGATCGCGGCTGATGACCAGCACATGCTCGATTTCAGGGGTTGTCGTAAGCGTGTCCAGTGTATGCGCTAACAAGCGGCGGTTAAGGTCGGCGCGTTCATCTTGGGTGAGAACTTCTGCCAGGCGCGATTTTCCGCGCCGCAGCGGTTTCACGGGCACAATCGCCCACAATGTCATGGATAATTCTCCTTATGGTTGGCGCAATATTGTATCCTGGTGCAGTCGGATTGCGGATGATCTGTAAGGATATGGTTCATCTGCACGAATTTCGTTCATTGCTGAAACAAATTACAGGGCTGAAACTTGTTTCTGACGTGATCCTCATGCTTGCTTGTTCGTTGTTGAACCGGCGTTTGGGCGAACATCTTCTCCTTAGATTCCTGAAAGCTGCTCTCAAGGCAGCCCTAACCCGAATGCGATCACCTCCTTAGCCAAGTTAACCCTCATCTGAGGGGTCTTCATTATAGTATCAGTTGCCAAAATTGCCATTGGTTGTTTTATCCGAAACTTGGTTTGGCGGTAAGGATCATCTTCGCTATCCAGCTCTTGAGATTGCGTTGAAGTGAACGAATTTGATCCGGAATTTGTTTCAGCATCGATCTGATCAAGCACAAAACCTTGCAGCAATTCGCCGTAGTGCTGGGCAACCGAAAATGTGCTCGGTTGAAGGCCAAGCTCTTCAAACATCTTTGCCGCGGGTCCTTTAATCGTCTGCCCCCCAATGATTGGCGAGACGGCCACGCACGGGCGCTCCAAAATCGCATCCCGCATGCCTGGGATTGCCAGGATCGGGTCGATGCTTACCCACGGATTGGATGGACAAAGCACCACCAGGTCAGCCTGTTCGATAGCTTCCAATGCGCCTGGGGCTGGGCTGGCTTTTTCAGCGCCTTCGAAGTGAAAACCGGTGACTTTCGGTTGGCATTGACGGCGGACGAAGTAATCCTGGAATGGCAGCACGCCTTCGTTTGTGTGCACCCAGGTTGGGACCACCTCATCGCTCATTGGCAGCACACTCAGCGTGATCCCCATCGCCTGGCAGAAATGGTGTGTAATCAGGCTGAGGGGTTGGCCGGCTTTCGATCGCCGCGTTCGTTCCAGATGTAGTCCCAGATCTCTATCTCCTAACTGGAACCAGGTAGGCCCTCCCAGGCTTGCCAGGTTTTCGAGCGCCTGCCAGGTATCCCCAGCGCGACCCCATCCAGTGGCCGGGTTGGCGATCCCCGCCAGGGTATAGCAGACCGTATCCAGGTCCGGGCAAATCACCAGGCCCAGATGGATAAAATCATCCCCGGTGTTTACAATTACAGTCAGATTTTCAGGCGGCAGCGCTTTTGCCAGTCCATCCGCCAGGCGCGCCCCGCCAACCCCACCAGCCAGGGCAACTACTTTCGCTCCAAAACTCAGGTCTGCGTTGGATCGTTTCATCGGAATACCACGATCCCTTCAACCGGTTTACGCTCTGGCGGCGGTGGGCTTTTGGCCGGATAACCAAGCAAGATCAATGCCTGTGGCTGCCATGATTCCGGTAAACCTAAAATTTTAGTGACAGTTTGTGGAGCAAACAACGGCGCGCACATCCATACACCTGCTAACCCGGCAGCATGAGCTGCTAACAGCAGAGTGCCGCCGGCCAAGGCGCAACTCTGAACACCCATCAAGTACTCCAACTGCTGTCGAGCAGGGTCTGGGTAGCTATCGCCCTGGCTGGAGTCCAGGCAAAGCACGACTGCTGCCTGCACGTTAACGATTCGCCGGTAGGACCGGGAGACTTGGGCTTCAATCTCGGCCAGGGAGCATCCATCCGCTTGCAGCGCTTGCTTATAATCTACTCCAAGCGCAGATGCCAGCTGCTCGCGAGATGCCCGGTTTTTGAGAACCACAAATCTGGCTGGCTGGCGGTTATGAGCCGAAGGAGCCCAATTGGCTGTTTCAATGATTTCCAGGATCAGATCATCTGGCGCCGGTTGATCAATAAATTGTCGCACCGAGCGCCGGGTGCGCAGCCATTCCAACTCACCGTCCCGCCGGACTAGATGGGCGATCATCCCGCTCTTGTGATAAAAAGCAAGGATCGCTTTCTCTTCATCTGGATTGCATCCCAACAGCAATTTAATTTCAGCGTCTCGTTTTTTCAGGTCAAGTGTCAAAACGACCGCATTCATTTTGCGTTCTTCGAGTGAGCCGATCCAAACATCGATCCCATCTCCATCGATTGTCTTCGTTCCCTTCAAGTATCCATAATCGAGAGGGTAAATCAAATTTGGCCAGTGGGGATGGGACGAACCCCGCGGACGATCAATCATCAGTTCGCTTGCGTTGATCAACTGATCAAGACCTCCCCAGGTATTTGGAAGTGTTGCTTGTTCAGGATAATGAGGCTCACCGATATTTGAATTGGCTGGCATTGCTTTACCGAAAGAGATCCTGATCTGCTGGACGCAGCAGTTCATCGAGCGAGCCTTCCCGCAGAGGATGGGGAAAACCGCGCACATGCACAACGGGGGTCCCTTCCGAGGCTTGTCCCATCAAGATAGAGGCTGCGCAGGCAAGTTCATCCGCTGCTCCCACCTGGGTGATTTGCAATTCATACCCAAACATATCCTGCCAGCCGCGCATATCTACCAAACCGGGCATTCCGGAAAACCCAATCGCCACACCCACTGTACCCAAACGCCAGGCGCGCCCGTGCGAATCAATGATTAGAACACCCAACCGTTTCTCGCTGCTCGCCTCCAGATTTCGGCGCAGTCTTTGTGCGGATGCATCCGGGTTTTCGGGCAACAGCAACACCCAATCCTCACTCTCGGTCTGCTCGCCCATCTTGCCTTGTGGAATTCCTACATTGGAATGGTCAATCCCGGCGCTGGCGCAAACGAAACCGAGGCGGTGTTCGACGATCATCACCCCCGGGCGTGTCCGCAATACCTGCCTGCTTTCGTTCAGGATCAGCTCGACGATGCGCGGGTCTTTCCCAACCTGACCAGCCAATTCAAAGGCTCGGAAAGAAGGCTTCACGTCGTTCAAATTGACCAGGCGGCCTTCGGCTTTAGATACGATCTTTTGGGCAACGACCAGGATATCACCATCTTCGAGACATATCTTGGCCAGGTCAAGCGCGTTTCTGATGATCGACGCAAGGTCGTCGCCAGGTTGAATGATGGGTATCCCAGGGATCGCGGTAAGCGTGAGAGGCATTCGACCCCAGGTCTTATTTTGCCAATCCGGTGATACCGATGCTGGCTGTTTTAACGCCATAATGCTTGTTCAGGCTGATTAGAATCGATGTCAAGCCCTCGACAACCAGCGCATTATCCAGCTTGCCAGCGTAAAACCCGTTCATTCCTCCTGCTTCTGCCATCTGGATGACTTGTTCTGCGGCTGGCAGATCGTCGGAGCAGATCAGCACATCCGCATCCAGCCTCTGTCCCAAGTTCTTTTTGAGGGCATGAGAAGGCACGTTCTGGAATGCAGCTACAACCCGAACCCCCGATCCCAAAATAGCCTGGGCGATCCGGGCAGCGCAGGGCGGCGCCGGCGGGTGTGGATCGCGAAAATCCACCCGGGCAGTTGCATCCACCAGGATCTTGCCATTCAAATCTTCTTTCAGGCTTTCCAGGGCTGCCTGATGAGCTTCTTGGACGACAGTCAATACACAGATATCCGCCTGGCGCGCCGCAGCGCTGTTTTCCATCCCCTGCACAGTATCCAGATTGAGTTTGGCGTTTAGCTCATCCGCTGTCGCCTGCGCTTTTTCCGCCTGGCGTGAGCCAATGATCACTGGGTATCCGACGCTGGCCCAACGCAGCGCCAGCCCAGGTCCTTCTTTTCCTGTGCCGCCCAGAATTGCGACCGTAGGGAGTGAATTTAAGTTCATAGAACCTCCATAGAAGATATGCGCCTGCGACGCTGGTTCTGTTAATGTTATTGCTCTCGAAATTCGTTTCGGAGTTGATAACGTTCCCACACCGCTGATGCAAGCTGGCGCGCTCTATCAGTGATCTCGCCTTCATCCAGGGTGGTGAACTGACGATCTTTCATCAAGACTTTTCCAGCCACAATCGTGGTAGTAACCATGCTTTCATGGAAACCGAACAGGATATGCCACGGCAAATTACCCGTGGTCAATGGTGTGCAGGGGTGGTAATCCACCAGGATCAGATCGGCGAATGCCCCTGGGGTCAAAATCCCTATGGGGGCTTGTGGGAAGAAAAGCCCGGTCAGACGGGCATTGTTGCGAATGGCGATTTGGGTCACCAGATCGCCGGGCATGCGGCGCGGGTCGCGGTTCCAGATTTTTTGCAGAAGATAGGCCGTTTTCATTTCTGTCCACATAGTGGATGAAAACCCATCCGTCCCAAGACCCACATTTACGCCAAGCCTTACCAGGCTCTCAATATCCGCTACTCCTACCGCATTATTCATGTTTGAGCGAGGCTGGTGTGTCACCCAGGTTCCGGTTTCTGCCAAAAGGTTCGCCTCGCGAGCATCTATATGCACCGCGTGGGCGACAATGCTACGCGGCCCCAGGATGCCATGCGAGTACAGCCGATCGACAACCCGCTTCCCGGATTTTGCCAGGCTGTCGTATTCGTCCACCGGGTGTTCGGCGACGTGAATATGAAAACCAGTCCCCTCGGGGGCTGCCTGACGACACGCCTCCAGTGTGGCCTCCGAGAGTGTTAGGCTGGCATGCAGTCCGAAAGTTGCCGCCAGTCTACCATCGCCGTGCTTCTCTGCCTGGATTCGTTTGATAAAACGGATGTTCTCCTGGATTCCAGCCTGGGCCTTTTCTTCGCCGTCCCGGTCGGTCACTTCATAGCTTAATACAGCCCGTAACCCGGAGATATCGACTGCCTCGCTGATGACATCCAACGATCCAGGAATCGCGTTTGGAGAAGCATGATGATCGATCAGGGTGGTCGTCCCATGTCGAATTGCCTCTGCCAACATGACCAGCGCAGAATAACGCACATCTTCATCGCCTAATGAACGGTCAAGCGGCCACCACAGCTTTTGCAGGATCTCCGGGAAATCCGCTGGCGCCGGCCCCGGGATGGCCATGCCTCGTGCAAAGGCGCCGTAGAAGTGGGTATGGGCGCAGATATTTCCCGGCATCAGATATTGCCCGCGGGCATCCAGTTGATCCACTCCTGGGTAGCGTTGGAGCATATCATCTTGCGGGGCGATTTCTTTTATCCGATCGCCCTGAATTAACAAGGCGTGTCCTTCCAATATCTGGTTGGGTTCCTGGGTGGAACTGGTTTCGCAGGTGATGATTTGAGCGTTTGTTATGAGCATGCTTTATTTCCTCGCCTGTTGGGGCGACATATTTCGCCGAGGATTAATCGAATACGGTTGGGCAGCCCGGATTCGTCAGCGCCTGGAACGTGTCGCAAATATGACGTTGGTGGGTCCGCTCTCCAGAGAGCGTCTCAGGGACCTCATCAAATGAAAAGAACTCCGCCTCGCTGGTTTCGGCGCTGGTATGGGCTTCCCCGCTTAAGAGATCACATAAGAACACAATCTTATACGCATGGAACAAATCCAATGGACCGACCCGGTTGGCGTCGTAAACGCCGACCACCTTCTGGGCTTTAACCTTGAACCCGGCCTCTTCCCAAACTTCGCGCTCGGCTGCCTCTGATGGCAAGTCGCCCACATCCGCCCAGCCGCCTGGCATTGTCCAACCTCCATCCTGTCGCTCACGCACCATCAGGAGTTTCCCTTCTTTGAAGACAGCCGCACGCACATCAACCCGAGGTGTTGCGTACCCGGTTTGGGCTTTAAAAATCCCCTCAACCAGCTTGTAATCCAACTGGCCGTGCTCGTATCCGGAACTGGTTTCGGCCATGATCTCAGCTGCGATCTCGCTCAGGCGCTGGCAGCGCTCTTGTTGAAAGTGATTTTCTGCATAATGATAACCCGTTTGAGCCAGTGACTGGATCTCACGGGCCCATTCCAACCAGCGCGGCGGGTTTTGTGTGTCCTGGTCCTTCTTCAATCCGAGTACTCCTGATCTGATCTTACGTCGCCGAGTGGTTCTCGTCTGCCATTAAGCGGACCAACTCTGCCTGGTCAACTGGCAAACGATCCACCCGTACGCCGGTGGCGTTGTAGATCGCATTGGTGATTGCCGGGGTGGTTGGGATGCTGACCAGTTCGCCTACACCCTTCGCTCCGTAAGGTCCGGCTTTCACAGGATGCTCAATCACAATAGAGATGATTTCTGGTGTTTGGGTGATATTGGGCATCCGATAACGCGCTAACCGGTCAGTAAATACCCGCCCTTCTTCGACGATAAATTCTTCTGTCAAAGCGTTGCCAATCCCCATCATGATCCCACCCTCCACCTGTCCTTGAAGACCGAGGGGGTTGATCGCCTTCCCGACATCGTTGGCAGTGATGATGCGCAGAACGCGCACTTCACCGGTGTGGGTATTTACTTCCACCTCGACTGCCTGGGCGGCATAGGAGAAAGCGAAATGCATATCGCCTCCCTGTCCGAGCGGCTGGGTTTCTGGCGCCCAATATTCGTATCGCACTCGAGGGTCGCGCCCCTCAGCCCGCAGCATTCCGACTACTTCGCCCAACGGGATTTGATGTCCATCGACCTGGGTTGCGGTAGCAACCCAGGCCAGGCCTTCAATAAAGAGGATATTTTGTGGAGGTTGGTCAAATTTCTCGGCTAACGTGGTTGTGATTGCCTGGCGCAGGGCACGCGCCGCGTACAAAGCGGCGTTTCCGGTCACAAATGTTTGACGAGAGGCTGTAGTTGGGCCGCCATCCGGCGTCAGGTCGGTATCCATCACCAGCACTCGCACTTTCGCGGGCGATACACCCATCTCCTCCGCCACAATCATCTGCAACACCGTAACCAATCCCTGGCCGAGTTCCGCTGAGGATGTGCGCACTTCCAGGCTGCCATCTTCAAATAATTCCACCTCAGCCCCGGCTTTATCGGGCGCTCCTCCACCCAATCCGGTATTTTTATAGCCGCTAGCAAAACCCCAGGTTCGCACTAGGTGCGGCGCTCCTGCGACGGGATGGGCTTCAAATGGCTGCTCGCCGGCAAGCTCATAAAGCTTTTCGGTTACCCGATTGATGCATTCTAACAGTCCAACGCTCTCGGTTAGCTCTTGCCCGGTGTTTGTGATGCTGCCAACTCGCAGGGCGTTCAGACGCCTTAACGCGATCCGATCTATCTGTAGCTTTTCTGCCAGCATGTCCATCATACTTTCAATGGCGAACGCTGATTGCGTAACGCCAAAACCGCGAAAGGCTCCGGATGGTGGGTTATTGGTATACATCGCATAACAATCGGCTTTGGCATGCGGTGTTTCGTATGGTCCGGAGGAATGCGTGGTAGCGCGGGTTAACACTTTTTCTCCCAATGATGCGTACGCGCCGGTATCTCCATAGAGTTCGGTTTCGGCGGCTGTGATATGTCCGTCTGTCTTCACGCCGATCTTGACCCGGATCTGAGTGGCATGGCGCTTCGGGTGGACCAGCAGGCTCTCATGCCGATCGAAAAGCAGTTTCACTGGACGTCCGGTTACCCTGGTCAGCATCGCTGCATGGATCTGCCCGGTGATGTCTTCTTTTCCACCAAACCCCCCTCCCATCAGTTGGCCGAGCACCCGGACGGACTCATCTGGCAATCCCAACGAACGGGCTGTCTGGTGTCGGTCGGCGTATGGGATCTGAGAGCCGACATAAATCTCAATCCGTCCATCTTCCGTCAGGCGGGTGATGCTGCATTCGGGTTCCATGAATGCATGATCGGTTGTAGCTGTGTGGAAGATGTGCTCCAGAATCACATCTGCCTCTTTGAAACCCTCGTCGATATTGCCTTTGCGTACCTTGATATGTTTTAATAAATTCCCATCTGGGTGTAAAACTGGGACATCGGGACGACGAGCCTGGACCGGGTTGCTGATGACCGGTTGAGGCTCGACTTCAACCTGGATCAAATTCAGCGCTTCACTGGCGATTTCACGAGTTTCAGCCGCCACAATAGCCACTGCATCGCCCACATACCGCACTCGTTCACCGACGCCCACCATCACTGGCCAGTCATAGATCACAAGCCCGTGGTTGTGCTCGCCAGGGATGTCCTCAGCCGTTAGTACTGCTGCTACTCCTGGTAGTTGACGCGCCTGGGATACGTCGACATGTTTGACGATTGCATGGGGGATCCCAGCCCGCTTGACTCGGGCATGCAACATCCCCTCGAACTTGAGGTCATCCGTGAAGATCGCCTTTCCAGTGACCTTTTGGAATGAATTGGGGCGCGCCAACAATCGGCCGACCACCTGCTGGTTTTCAGAAGTTGGGATATGATTCGGCGGCACCACTGGCTGTCCGGTCTGGATCGATTCGGCAGCCGCCTGGACGGCTCGTACAATCGTCGGGTAACCCGCACACCGGCACAAGGTATCCTTTAGAGCGTGGCGGATCTCCTCCTCACTGGGGTTGGGTTGGCGTTGCAGTAAGGCGTAGGCTGTCATCAACTGACCTGGGATACAAAACCCGCATTGTACCGCCCCGTAAAGTACAAATGCCTGTTGTAAGGGATGCAATTTCTCGATATCGGAAATCTGGGCGGATTCTCCCTGTTCAGCCAATCCTTCGACGGTGATCACAGTCTTGCCGGCTGCTTTTGCGGACGGGTAGGTGCAGGATAAAACGGGTTTACCGTCGATTAACACAGTACAAGCGCCGCACTCTGCTTCGTTGCAGCCAATCTTTGTTCCGGTTAGACCCAGGCGTTCTCGCAGCAGATCAGCCAGCATCTCGCCGGATTGTGGTTCAATCGAGTAGGTTTTTCCATTAACGTTAAGTTCCATTGTTATCCACCATTCACAGATTCAAGAAACGCCCGTTGCCAGGCAATATCGAATGTTTCTTGCAACAATACACCCGCCATCTGCTGCCGATATTGCGCGGTGGCGCGGTGTGGGCTGGTGCGAAAATGGGTTTCTGACAGCAAAGCCTGCAGCGCGCTAGCCATTGACTGTGGATCCGGACGCTGCCCGCGCAGTTGGTTTTCGGTCCTTTGCGCTCTAAGTGGAGTGGGTCCCGCTGGCCCAATTGAGATGCGCACATCTTTGATGGTTTCGCCGCTTCTTTCAAGCCAAACCGCCATGTTCAGGATTGCAATCGCAACCCCTTGAGGCCGCATTACCCGTCGGAAGGCAGATGCCTGGCCTGGCTTTCGCAACGGTAGGTAAAAACCGACTAGCAGCTCCCGGCGCGGGTCCAGGGCCGATTTTCCCGGTCCACGGAACAAATCTTGCAGGGGGATCCGGCATCGGTTCTCCAGGCTAGCTACTTCTGCCTCGGCTCCCAAGGCCAATAGTCCAATCGTTCCATCCGCGGCTGGCAGTGCATGGCTCACGTTACCGCCCAGTGTGGCGGTATTGCGAACCTGTGGGCCTCCAATCAGGCTGGCTGCATCGAAGAGGGCAGGTGTATGCAGTTGCACCAGCGGCGAAGCGACCACTTGGTTGAGCGGCAGAGCCGCGCCAACATATAATTGTCCCTGCCTCTCTTCCAAGAGACACATTTCAGGGATATGGGTGATATCTATAAGTGTATCCAGTGGGGGATGGCGGCCCTGCTGCAGATCGAGTAATAAATCTGTTCCGCCAGCAATCAGACGGGCGTCGCCTGACGCACCAATTAAAGCTCTCAATGCATCATCGACAGTTTGAGCGATATAGTAATTCTTCCAAATGGACATGGATCGGCGAGATACCTTTCATCAGGTTTCGGACGGAGGCACTTTTCGAAGGACGATAGGCCTGGTGGGGCTTATCGCCCGACGCCGGCGCAAACATTTGCTTACGACGACCACCGATCCTCTCATCTATTTTAACATAGATTGCCTATCCGGAAATTAGATTAACATAATATCCAAAGCGTAGTAATCCTCTGCTTTGGGCATACCGCGATCAGGGTTATAATAAGCTATTCATAGACCCAATCCGTAATATTCGGGGGAGGCTGTTATTCGATCACTGTCGCAGCCAGGCACCTCAATCAAAAGAATCTACGGAGGGAAAAGTACATAAACCATTGAGGAGTAGTGAATGACCCGGGATTCATTAGATTTAGCTCTAGAGTATGTTCAGGAGCACCACGAGCAATTTATCGAAGATGTCAAATCGTTTGTATCTATTCCTTCGATCTCAACCGATGCCAGCGCCAAACCAGAGATGGAACGAGCCGCCGCCTGGCTGGCCGAGCGGTTACAGAAACTGGGATTCAGCAATGTTGAAATATATCCAACGGATGGCTCGCCAGTGGTATTTGCGGAGCGATTGAACGCTAGCCCTGATCGACCGACTGTTCTGGTCTACGGTCACTATGATGTACAGCCTGTTGAGCCGCTTGAATTGTGGGAAAGCATGCCTTTTGAGCCGGAAGTGCGCGGTGATAACCTCTTCGGTCGCGGCGCATCGGATATGAAAGGTCAGATTGTGGCTGTTCTGGCTGCTGTCGAAGCTTATGAGAAGACTGGCGGCGTCCCAGTAAATCTTAAGTTCATCGTGGAAGGGGAAGAAGAAATCGGTTCGCCTAATCTTGAAAAAGTGATCATCAAGAATAAGAACCGCCTTGATTGTGACTTCGCCCTCAACCCCGATGCCGGAATGATTGGCGAGCATATCCCAACCATCACCTATGGACTAAGAGGCCTTGCTTATTTAGAAGTTAGGCTTACCGGCCCAGATCACGATCTCCATTCCGGGTTATTTGGTGGGGCGGTCCATAATCCAGCCCAGGTGTTATGCGAGCTGGTTGCCGGCATGCACGATAGTCAAGGGCGCGTCACTCTACCTGGTTTCTATGACAAAGTAAGACCCCTTGAAGAAGACGAACGCACTGAATTGGCGCGCCTGCCGATGGATGAATCCTTCTATATGGATCAGGCAGGCTGCTCAGTTTTGTACGGAGAAGCAGGCTACACCCCGGTTGAGCGAGTTGCAGCCCGGCCCACCCTGGAGGTAAACGGTTTGTTATCTGGTTTCACCGGCGATGGGTCAAAGACTGTCCTCCCGGCAAAAGCGATGGTGAAGATTTCAACCCGTCTTGTGCCAGATCAGGATCCATTCGATGTCCGCCAGCAGCTCTATCAATATCTGGAAGAGCGCGTTCCCCCGACTATGCGTTGGGAGCTTGTGCTGCATTCCACTGGCTATCCATCCATCACCGATCGGCGTCACGCCGCGGTTGAAGCGATGGGTCAGGCCCTGGAAGAAACCTGGGACAAGCGTCCGCTCTATAGGCGCGAAGGCGGCAGCATCCCAGTCGTCGCCTCGATGCAGAAAATCTTAGGAATTGAGTCGGTGTTGACCGGTTTTAGTCTGCCTGAAGATAACCTGCATGCCCCGAACGAAAAACTTCATATACCTACATTCAAACGCGGGATTGCAGCTCTGGTGCGATTTTTTAACCATATTGGTGAGTTGAAAGGATAATTAGGTAATAGAAATGGAAGAAAGATTCCCGTCATATGGTGGACAGGCCGTGATTGAAGGTGTGATGATGCGCGGCTCTCAAAGTGTGGCAATTGCAATGCGCGCCCCGGATAACCAGATCGTTGTACACACAGAGCCGTTATCGGCACTATATCGCAGCAAGTTCTTGAAGGTCCCTTTCCTGCGCGGTTTGATTGGACTGTGGGATGCTCTTGGGTTGGGGATGCGCGCCCTTACCATCTCTGCAAATCTACAGACAGGCGAAGATGAAAAACTGGAAGGCCCGGCCCTATATCTGACCCTGGGATTATCCCTTTCTCTGGGGATTGGTATCTTTTTCTTGGCGCCGGCTCTGATTGGACAATTTAGCGAGAAATGGTTACATCTGAATGCCTGGTGGGGCAACCTAATTGAAGGTCTAATCCGGTTGTTATTGTTGGTCAGTTATATCTGGGGTGTTGGTCGCATCCCGGATATCCGCCGAGTTTTTGCCTACCATGGCGCAGAGCATAAAACGATCAATGCCTTTGAAGCAGGGGCAGAACTGACGCCTCAGAATGTGAGCCGTCATTCATTGGAACACCCGCGTTGCGGCACTTCATTTCTGCTTACCCTGGTGCTCTTATCGATTGTCCTGTTTAGCTTGCTAGGCCCACTTCCTCTTGGATGGAGACTGCTCAGTCGCATCCTGATGTTGCCAATCCTGGCGGGCATCGCTTACGAATATATTCGTTGGACAGCCCATCATCTAGACTCGCAACTGGTTCGTTGGATGATCCGCCCGAATATGGCTTTGCAGCACCTGACCACTCGTGAGCCATCTCTGGAAATGCTCGAAGTATCCATTGCTGCTTTCAGCGAAATGCGCTCAAAAGAGTCGGATTTAACCCTGTGAATGAGTATTCTCCCGAAGGATAATCCCCTCTTGTGAATTAAGAAGAGGGGATTGCCCTTCACTGTCTGGTGAGGGTCCCTGACTACATTGTTCAAACACTTAATGCTGGTATGCTTTTGTATGCTCTCTCTGGCGGGCTGCGGTCTTGGCAAGGCCTCCCCTGAACCCTCCCAGACTGTTTCCTCCACGCAGCCGCCTACCGATACGGTCGTCTTAATGCCGGACCTGGTTATCCGCTCTGTAACACTTATAACTGACCCCTCAGCGCCTTGCCCGCTGCCAGATGAATCTTCCTCGTCCTTGGATGGAGAATATCAGAATGAAGGTCCTGATTCGCCTTTCTCAATGAATATCCGGGTCGAAAACCAAGGAAATGGGTTTACAGGACCATTCATTATCCAGCTTAATCTGGATCAACAATTGGTTAATCCGGGATTGCAGCCTGGTGAGGCGAAAGAAATCATTTTCCCGGGTTACGATTCTTCCCCCAGAGTAATGGTGGATGCGACCTCGCTGGTGGTAGAGAGCAATGAGACTAACAACCAGATCTTCCAGCGCTTATATCTCCCCACGCTTGCCCCAGAATGTGTTCCAACCCCCGCTCCTCGGGTTGCTATTCAGCAGGCTCTGGCGGTATTGGAGGGGCATACCGCAAAGGTATGGGATGCTGAATTTTCACCGGATGGTAAAGTTATCATTTCTGGTTCCGTGGATGATACTCTCAGGCTTTGGAATGTCGAGCAGTTCCGCCTGATTCGTACAATGCAGGGCCACCCATTCCCAATCCTGAATCTTAAATATTCCCCCAACGGGGCGACCGTCGCGACCGGCTCCACAGATGGTGTGTTGCGCCTGTGGGATGTGGCCTCAGGACGATTGTCCCAGTCGTTGGAAGGTCATATCGGTTGGATCACAGGCCTGGATATTTCTCGGGATGGTAGATGGTTGGCCTCATCTGCCGAAGATTCCACAGTGCGTTTGTGGCGGTTACCGCAAGGAACCCTGGCACAGATTATTGACGAAGGGATGACCGATGTACGCAGTGTAGTATTCTCTCCCGATTCTTACGCAATTGCCTGGGGCGAAGGTGATGGTCAGATTCGGCTGCGCACTGTGAGCGGCGTCTGGTGGCAATCCATAAAGGTTTCCTCCCATTCGATATCGAGTCTGGTGTTTTCACCGGATGGCTCTCTGTTAGCTTGTGGAGACGCGGATGGGGTGATTCGTATCTGGCGTATTAAAGATGGAGATCTGCTCCAAACACTGCGCGCCCATACCGACGCAGTCAATGATCTGGCTTTCTCTCCGGATGGTCAATGGATGCTCTCGGCCTCCAAAGATAAAACTTTGCGGTTATGGCAGTCGGATGATGCCCATTTTCTTGCCCAACCGGTTATGATATTTCAAGGGCATACAGGCTCGGTCACCAGTGTTGATTTCTCACCGGTGGCCCTCCTGGTTGTTTCTGGTTCTGAGGACGGCTCCTTGCGTCTGTGGTCTGTTCCAGCCCCTATTGTTTCACCTGCTACTCATTGAATTTGCTTTCACTATAGAGTGCTCCCTTGATGACACATCCTGAAATTCCGAAATTACTTCACCGCCGCATTGTGATAAAGCTGGGTACCAGCACCCTCACCGATGGAACCTCTCATCTCTCGCAGCCGCGTCTGGTTGATTTAGTTCGCCAGATCAGCTTGCTGCGCGGCGCCCAGGCGGAGGTGATCCTGGTTTCCTCCGGAGCAATTGCCATCGGGCGCGCTGAGCTCAATTTTCCAGACCTGCCAAAGGATATCCCTGCCAAGCAGATGCTTGCTGCTGTCGGGCAGCCTCGATTGATGGATCTATGGGCCAAGTTATTTGCAATTTACAACCATACCATCGCCCAGGTGCTGCTTACCCGGGACGATTTACGCTTCCGTTCGCGGTATCTAAATGCCAGGAACACCCTGCTTGCTTTACTCGCTCAGGGGGTCATCCCTGTTGTGAACGAGAATGATACCGTCGCGACTGAAGAGATCCGGGTGGGCGATAATGATAACCTGTCAGCGTTGGTCGCCAACCTGGTTGACGCCGACCTGCTGGTTCTGTTGACCGACCGCGAGGGGCTTCTTACAGCTGATCCGCGGAAAGAACCTGATGCCCGCCTGGTGACCCGGGTGGATACGCCCGAGATTGGCCCAGAATTGTGGGATGCTGCCGGCGGCGGCGGTGGACTGGGCACTGGTGGGATGGCGACCAAACTTCAATCAGCCGATCTGGCTCGCCGGTCTGGCGCGGCGGTAGTGATCGCACGCGGCAAATCCCCGGATATCTTGCTGCGCATCTTGCGAGAAGAACCGGTCGGTACTTACTTCACCCCCACAATGAGCGCGATGGAGAGCCGTAAGCGATACATCCTGACCGGCGGTAAAGCTGGCAGGATTCAGGTTGACCCGGGTGCGGTTGCTGCTCTGTTCCAGGGACGTAGCCTGCTTCCGGCCGGGCTTGTGGATGTCACCGGCGAATTCAATCGCGGTGAAACGCTCAGTGTCTGTGACCTGGATGGACGTGAGATCGCCCGCGGGTTGGTGAACTACAACCATATCGATTGCTGCAACTTGCGCGGCCGTCAAAGCCAGGAAATTGAGGCCCTTTTGGGTTATTTTTATGGGGACGAAATTATTCATCGCAACAATATGGTTCTGATCCATAAGGGTCAGAAGAAATCGGGCTCCAAACTATAAATCAGACCGGTGAGCGGGTTTTCCCCCCAGGATGTTTTGTAACCGCCATCAGCGGAAGGAGAAGGATCAAAGGATGGACCTGAAACTCATTGGTCGTAAGGCGAAAGAATCGTTTGAAGTTCTTGCACGCACCGATAGCCGCACTCGCGAAAATGCTGTTCTATGGATTGCTCAGGAACTGGAGGAACATGTTGCTGAAATCATTGCTGCAAACCAGGAAGACATCCATCTCGGCCAGCAATCCGGGCTGACCCCAGCCTTGATCGATCGCCTGATGTTGAATGAGAGCCGCTTGCAGGGAATATCGCAAGACCTGCGTGCCCTGGCAGCCCTCCCAGACCCGATCGGCGAGATTTTTGATCAACGTACGCTGCCAAATGGACTGAAGCTCTGGCGTCAGCGTGTGCCGCTGGGGGTTTTAGGTGTGATCTACGAATCGCGCCCGAATGTGACCATTGACGTTTCCGGATTGGCCATCAAGACCGGCAATACCGCCATTTTGCGCGGCGGCAAAGAAACCTTGCATAGTAACCGCACCCTGGTTGGGATTGTTCAGGCAGCCCTGATCCGCTCCGGATTGCCGCCCGAGAGCATTCAATTTATTGATGATCCGGATCGCAGGCTGGTTGAAGAATTGCTCCGTCTGAATGAATATGTTGATGTGATTATTCCCAGGGGCGGCGCCGGTTTGCATCATTTTTGCCGCCAACATGCCACTATCCCGGTCATCACCGGTGGGATTGGAATTTGCCACCTTTTTGTGGACGTCAGCGCAAACCTGGAAAAATCTCTGCCATTGATTTTGAATGCCAAGACACAGCGCCCCAGCGTATGCAATGCGCTGGATACTTTGCTGGTTCACGAATTTGTAGCCGGTGAATTCCTGCCTCAAGTTGTCCGCTACCTTGCGCCAGCTGGCGTTACCTTCAAGGCAGCCCCGGCGGCTTACAGTTACCTGGCGGATAGCGAGATATCTCGGTTTGTCTCACCGGCCGGGCCAGAAGATTTCGATACGGAGTGGCTCTCGCTCGTGCTTGGTTTGAAGGTCGTCCCCGACTTGGACGCCGCCATCCAGCACATCCATACCCATAGCACTCATCATTCTGATGGCATTCTCACCGCTGATACAGCGAACGCCGAGCGCTTTCTCCATGAAGTCGATCTCGGCTGCGGTATATATCAACGCCAGCACCCGTTTTACCGATGGCGCACAGCTTGGGTTGGGAGCAGAGGTGGCTGTCAGCACCCAGCGGTTGCATGCTCGCGGACCGATGGGACTGCCTGAATTAACCACTTATAAATGGGTGGTTGTTGGAGATTACACTGTGCGCAAGTGATCGGCTTGTTCCATCTCTGATCCAATGGGGCTGTCTCAAAAGGGCGATGTCACTCTAAGCGAAGCGGAGAGTGACAAATTACACTTTCTAGACAGTTCTGTTTTTATTATCATCCTGCTTGTCCAACAAAATCGATCAAGAGAGCCCGGAAATTGGCTCCCAAAACGGATTGCGAGCGCAATTCTAATCAAGCGCACTTTTTGGATTTGGAATAGCATCCTATCATCATCGGGGCGGCAATGAGTTGGCTACCCTCCAAAGCAGGTCTTCCTGCTCCATCTCCGGCAGGATGCATGCTTTCCAAAAATACGATATAGTTGGGTCGGATACTAACTGGTTCATCTAAATAAAAGAGAGCAAAGATGTCTGTGCTGGCAACTCAATCCCTTACCAAAACTTACCACATGGGCGAAGTCACCGTCATTGCCCTGGATGGCGTCGATTTCAGCGTCGATCGAGGCGAGTTCGTCGCCATTATGGGGCCTTCCGGGTCTGGCAAATCCACCCTGCTCCATCTTCTCGGTGGGCTGGATGTCCCCTCCTCTGGTGAGATATTCCTCAATGACCAACCCATCTCCAAATTGAACGACGACGAAATCACCCGCCTGCGCCGTCACAAAGTTGGCTTCATCTTTCAATTTTACAACCTGCTTCCCACCCTGAGCGCGATCGAGAACGTCGGTTTGCCGCTGATCATCGATGGCCAGTCAATCGCCCGCTACCGCCCGCGCATTGATGAGCTGCTCGCGCTGGTCGGGCTTTCTGATCGCGCCGACCATCGTCCCGATCAGCTTTCCGGTGGTCAGCAGCAGCGCGTCGCGATTGCCCGTGCATTTGTAAACCAACCCGAGATAGTGTTGGCAGACGAACCCACCGGCAACCTGGATTCTCGCTCTGGCACGGCCATCCTCGAGCTGCTCCGCCGCACCTGCCGAGAGCTTAGCGCCACCATCGTCATGGTCACTCACGACCCGCGCGCCGCTTCGTATGCTGACCGGGTGGTCTTCCTGAAGGACGGTTCTATCGTCCACACCCTCAACAACGGCGCGGAGGGCATCCCTGTCCAGCGCATTGCCGAAGTGATGACCCGTCTGGAGTTATGATGTTTTCCACCATCTTTCTCGCCCGTCGGAACATGCGCGCTCATCTTGGTCGAACTTTCCTGACCCTGCTGGGCATCATTCTCGGCGTCGCGGTCGTCCTCGCCATCCAGGTCACCAACCAAACCACGCTCGAACTTATTGCGCGGCGTCTTCGATCGCACCACCGGTCAGGCCAATCTGCTGATTGTGCCGATTAATGAGAACAAGCAGCCCCTCGACCAGCAGACTCTCAACCGCGCCGCCCGCATCGAAGGTGTTGAAATCGCCGCTCCCTCCATCCGCGGTTATACCTTGCTCGCCAGCGACGCCAATTCCTGGCAAATTGCTTTCAACATGACCGGCGTTGCAGAGGGCAATTTCTTCCAGATTTACGGCATCGATCCTGAGTTGGATTCTGAAGTGCGGGTTTATGTCCTCGAATCGGGCCGCATGCCACGCCCCGATAAATATGAGGCTGTCATTCCATCAGAATTCGCGGCTGAAAAGGAGCTTAAGATTGGGGATGACCTGTCGATACTGGTTGACCAGGACGGTAGGTATAAAACTTCTGTTGAAAGTCTGGAGATCGTTGGTCTGTTAGCCGCTGAGGGGGTCGCCATGCTCAACGATGGCGCTATTGGTTTCACCTCCCTTTCAGTTGCCCAGGATATCCTCGGCCGCAGCGGAGAGATGGACGAGATTGCCCTACGCCTATCTCCTGCTCTGTCCGAAAACCCGAACGCTTTGGACGCCTACAAAAAAGAACTCGGTCTGAAGTTCAATAACCAGGCTCGCGTCGTTTACCCGGCTGCTCGCGGCCAGCTTGTTGGCCAAATGCTCGCCACTTACCAGATGGGCCTCACATTCTTCTCGATCATCTCTATCTTCGTCGGCGCTTTCCTGATATATAACGCCTTCTCCATGACCGTCGTTGAGCGCACCCGCGAGATTGGTATGTTGCGCGCAGTCGGCATGAATCGCTCCCACGTTTTACGTCTGGTTCTGGCTGAAGCCGTCCTGCTTTCGTTGATCGGCTCAGCGATTGGCATGATTGCTGGCTATTGGCTCGCCCAGGGCTTGATCGTCTTGCTTGGCGATCTGACACCCACCCAAAACAGTGTTCTCAGTATCTCACCCTCCATTCTATTCCAAAGTCTGGCTGTGGGCATCGGTGTGACATTGGTCGCTGCCCTGATCCCCGCTTTGCAAGCTGCCCACATCTCGCCGTTGGAAGCCCTGCGTTCTCGCAGCCGTGGACTCAACCCGGTCAAGCCGGCTGTCTGGATCGCTGGATTGGTTCTGCTGGGGATCGGCTGGTATGCCACTTATCAGATCAACTGGCCGGTTGAGTTGATCTACCTTGGCGGCAATATTTCAATGGTCTGCTTCTTCCTTGGCGCCACCCTCACTGTCTCGCTTGCGGTCAGCGGCTTGGAACGCCTCGCACGCCCCATTGCTATTCTGATCTACGGTACTGAAGGCGCTCTTGGCACATCGAATGTGCGCCGCTCGGTTGGACGGACTACACTGACTGTTGCTGCCTTGATGGTCTCGCTTGCCATGATAATCAGCATAGAATCGCTCGCCTTCTCATTTGAAACCGATATGAAAAACTGGATTGACAATGCTCTTGGCGGTGATCTATACGTGCGCGCCCCTCTGCCGATGCGCGAATCCTTTGCCAACAAGCTTGAAGATGTTCCTGGCGTCGAAATTGTCTCGCCAGCCCGACTGCTATCCGTCAGCGCTGCAGCCGGCTCTCTCTCCTCAGATACAGACGCTGATAGCAAATTTTATTATGAAGCCATCGAACCGACCACCTTCCTCCAGATGGGCGACATGGAATTTGCCGCCAATCAAGGCGATCCCCAGGCAAACTGGAACCGTCTGGTAGAGGGTAAAGCCGTCTTCATCTCCAGCACCGTCGCCGATCGCTATAATCTGCGTCAGGGCGATCAGATTATCCTGCTCACGCGCCGCGGTGAGCAGCCCTTTGAGATCGCGGCTGAGGTGATGGATTTCGGCGGCCAGGGTCAGGTGATCTACGGTACCTACAGTGATATGCAGCGCTGGTTCAATGAAAAAGGAGTTGATCGTTTCACAATCAAGGTTGACCAAGGGTATTCGGTCGAATCCGTCGGGGCGGAGATCGAAGCCCGTTTCAAAGACAGCGAACACATCAGCATTCAGACGACCGAAGCCTTTAAGAACAGCATCCTCGACCTGATGACCCAGTCCTTTCAGCTATTCGATGTGCTCAACCTGATCGGCGTGATTATCGGCGCCCTCGGTGTGATCAACACCCTTACGATGAATGTGATCGAACGCACCCGCGAGATTGGCGGTTTGCGCTCGCTCGGGATGACACGTTCGCAGGTGCTTCGAATGGTACTTTCGGAAGCCCTAGCCCTCGGTATGATGGGCGGCATTTATGGCATGGCGGTAGGTTATGTTATCGCCAATGTGACGATTATGGGCACCAACCTGATGATTGGTTATGACCTTGTCTACCGCTTCACGATCAACCCCTATTTCACTGGCGCTCTGATCGCGCTAGGAGTGGTTCAACTGGCTGCTATCTATCCCGCCCGCCGGGCTGCCCGAGTCAATATTGTCGAAGCAATCAAGCACGAATAGACCAGCCTATTTCCCCCTGAATGTGACGTAAGTCATGTACATTTTGGTAATATAAGTTTACAATGAGGCCCACATAAGTCTGAATAGAGCAGTATTAATATTCTTGAAATAAACAAAGCCTTCATTACAGCTTGTCAAAGCATCCAGGAGAAGAACATGCCCGTGGGTATCAAACATCCGATTGCTCTGATCATTGGAATTGTGGCTTTGTTCGCGGTCTTAAGCGTCGGTCTGTATGTCACCGATTTCACGGCCTATCTCGGCAACAACCCTTCTACCTGTAACAATTGCCATGTGATGGATTATGTCTACGAGGGTTGGTATCATAATAGCCATAGCCATTGGACCACCTGCAACGATTGTCATACCCCTCACGCACTCATTCCAAAATATCTGGTCAAAGCACAATCTGGTTATCATCACGTCTCGGCTTTCTTGTTGGGGGATATCCCTGCTGCAATTCGGGCAAAAGAAGCTTCTCGTCATACAGTACAGGAGAATTGCATCCGTTGTCATGAAGACACGATAGAAAATCTGGATTGGCAGATGGGCTACACCACCCACGATGAAGACCGTTACTGCTTTGAATGCCACCGTACCGCAGCGCATGGAGAGCGCGGCGTCTCCATCTTGCCCTATCAACATACGGAGGAAAACCAATGATCGATGAAACTAAAACCCCTGATGAGATAAAACTTCCATTAGAGAATAAGAAAGCCCCGTTGATTGTCTGGATACTGACAGGGATCATTGTAATAATGGCCGCCAGTCTGATTGGCGTGATGCTCTATCTCAAAAACCAGCCCCAGCCCACCCGCGGCATTGCCCCAATCCAGCAAGTTGCCCCGATGGATCCAAACTCGGCCAATTGGGGTGTCAATTTCCCCAATCAGTATTCGAGCTTTTTGAAGACAGAGACAAATGACAGCCCCACCGCGTTCGGAGGTTCTGCGCGCTCATCTAAGCTCGAAGCTGACCCGCGCCTATTGACTCTGTTTGCCGGTTATAGCTTCAGTAAAGAATATAACGAAGATCGCGGTCATATGAACAGTTTGATCGACGTGCGCGAGATTAAGCGTGTTGACGAGACCACCCCCGGAACTTGTTATTCCTGCAAATCCGCTAATAATCCCCGCCTGTGGGACAAGATGGGCATGGCAGCATTTGATAAAACTTTGTTCTATGACCTGGGTAAGCAAATTACTGAGCCGATTGGCTGCGCTAATTGTCACGAACCAAACACCATGAAGCTGATTGTCACCAATCCGGCTCTGGAAGAGGCGCTACAAGCCCAGGGGAAAGACTGGCGCAATTTCACCCGCCAGGAGATGCGCTCAATCGTTTGCGCTAACTGCCATGTAGAGTATTACTTCAAAGGAGACGGCAAATATCTTACCTTTCCATGGGCGGATGGTACTCGAATTGAAGACATTCTTAGCTATTATGATGAGCTGGGTTTCAAAGATTGGGTGTACCCGGATGCCAAAACGCCCATGCTTAAGGCTCAGCATCCAGATTATGAGTTGTACACTGCCGATAGCACTCACTTCAAAGCTGGTGTAGCCTGCGCAGACTGTCACATGCCGTATACCCGCGATGGAGCAGCCAAGTTTTCAAGCCATAATGTCCACAGCCCGCTGCTTGCTCCAGAAGCTGCCTGTGGACAGTGCCATACCGATGTAGCTTACGCGGTCAACCGGGTCGCGACCATCCAGGCTCAGGTCAACGAACGTTTGCTTGCCACTGAAGACGCCATCATTGATGCGATCAACGCTATCAAAGAAGCTACCCTTGCAAGCAACGTTGACCAGGTCCAACTTGATGAATCCCGTCAACTCCATCGCGAAGCTCAAATGATGTGGGACTTCATTGCCGCTGAGAACAGTATGGGTTTTCATAACCCAGAAGAAGCTTTACGCATCCTGGGCAAAGCCACAGATCTTGCCCGCCAGTCCCAACTAAAGGCTATCCAGGCTACCAGCGCGCCCACAGTTCTGATTGGCAGCCAATAAAAATAACCCTTTACACAATAAAGTGAGGCCTATCCCGCCAGGCCTCACTTTTTTTATCTTAAATCAGGTCTATGTTGACTGATCCGGGTCTTGAGCCCAATCGCTCAACAGATCCTGGTCTACGATCTGGATCTGGCGTCGTGTTACCCGGATAGCCCCGCTACGCTGCAGATCGCGCAAGCTGCGCGCCACCACCTCCCGCACTGTCCCAAGTCGGGCTGCAAGTTGGTCCTGCGTGATTCGCTCGGCGAGTTGTTCAGCTGGCATACGGCTGAGTAGGCGTGCTAACCGGTTGGATACCTGGTAAAACGATAACTCCTCCACCACACCCACCAGCATACGCAGATTTTGCGCCAGGTTGTAGATTACCGCCCGCGCCATGCGAGGATTATTCTCCATACAGCGCCGGATTGTCTCAACCTCTACCAACCAGATCTGGGACTCTTCCAAAGTCGCCACGTTGACAGGGTTTTGACCACCGTCAAACACAGGAACTTCGTTAAACGAGGCTCCTGCTTCCACAACCCGGATGATCAGCTCGCGCCCCTTGGGCGAAAGTTTGAACAACTTCACAGTCCCACTCTGCAGAATGTATAACCCTGCACATTCCTCTCCTTGCCAACAAATCGCCTCGTTCGCATGGTAAACTCGTAAAGACATCCCCTGCGCCAGATCGATTAAATCATTCTCGGCAAGTCCTAAAAAATAAGAATTTTGCTGGAGAATCTTGATCTTTTCCGTCCAACTCATCATAGACTTTTGCACAACCATATTATAATAAAGGACTGCATGATGGGGTATTTCCAAATCTTATCAATTCGTCGCTCTAGACATTCGGAAAGGAGGGGATGCGATGCTGGATAAACTTGATCTGGATCAATCCATTAATAAGAAGACATTTTCGCGAATCGCGCCAATCCTCACGGAACGGCTTTATAGCCTTCAAAAGGCTTCCTGGGATGCAAACATCCCGGTCATCATCCTTTTTGAAGGATGGGACGCAGCCGGTAAGGGTACTTCAATTCAAAGGCTCACCAGTTCGCTTGACCCGCGGGCTACAAGCTTTATCCGATCCGAGCGGCACGAACCTATGAGAAGAAACATCCCTGGCTCTGGCGGTTCTGGTTAAAGGCTCCCGGCCTGCGGTGAATGGGCGATCTTCGATCGATCATGGTATGGTAGAGTGTTGGTCGAAAGGGTTGAGAAGCTAGTTCCGGAGGCGGGTTGGCGTCGGGCGTATCGCGATATCATCGACTTTGAGCGCACTCTGGCAGATGATAATACTCTGATCATCAAATTCTTTCTCCATATCAGCAAACAAGAACAAAAACGACGGTACAACAAACTCATTAAAGACCCACTGACGGCCTGGCACGTCACCCCAGAAGACTGGGACCATCATGATCATTATGAAGATTGGTATGTGGCTTACGAGGAAGCCTTCGAGCGTACAGAGAGCGAATGGGCGCCCTGGACGATCGTCGAGGCTACAGACCGGCGTTTCACCTGGGTGAAAATATATCAAACGGTGATTCTTGCCATGGAAGAAAAGCTCGACTGGCCGCGCCTGGCTCTCCCCACCAATGTGGAATACACCGCGGATGAGGAAGAAGATGAGGCAGACAAAGTTCATCTTGAGCCAATTGGGGAAGAGGACTAGAAAGGAGCATCAGTATGTTAAATACCATTGATCTCTCCCTATCTCTTAGCCCGGAAGAATACGCAGAATCGTTAATAAAGTATCAGGTTGCCCTCTTTCAACTGGCTTATCAAACCTATGTGCAACAACGTCCAGTGGTGATTGTCTTTGAAGGATGGGATGCAGCCGGCAAGGGCGGCGCCATCCGTCGGATTACGGAGAAACTGGATCCCCGTGGTTTTGTGGTCTACTCGATTGCTGCTCCTAAGGGAGATGAAGGTACCCATCATTACCTCTGGCGATTTTGGACCCGTTTGCCAGAAAGCGGCCAGATTGCCATATTCGACCGGAGTTGGTATGGGCGAGTGATGGTCGAGCGGGTGGAGGGGTTTTGCACCGAAGCGGAGTGGAAGCGTGCTTACCGTGAAATCAACTATTTCGAGCGCCAACTGGTGGATTATGGCACGGTCCTGTTCAAATTCTGGCTTCACATCGATCAAGACGAGCAGCTTCACCGATTCGAATCACGCTCCACTGATAAGCTGCGTTCCTGGAAACTGACGGATGAAGATTGGCGCAACCGGGAAAAATGGATGGTTTATGAAGATGCAGTTAATGAAATGCTTCTAAAGACCAGCACGATTTCAGCTCCCTGGACCATTGTTGAAGGCAACTCCAAACAGTATGCTCGCATTAAAATCCTGCGCACACTTGTTGAGAAACTCAGCCATGAGTTGAAATACAATCCGTTTCAGCCCGAGCCAGGGGTTGAGAAGAAATCGAAGAAAAAGAAGAAATCCAAATCTTGATTGTGGGAATAACCCCAGGAGTAGAGTATGACTGACCTGTTCAGAACGAGTGAAATCGCAGCAGAAGGATTGGACGATACCCCCGATCTACACGATCCAAATCTGTATATCAATCGGGAGTTGAGCCTGCTCGAGTTTCATCGCCGTGTTCTGGAAGAAGCAAAAGACGCAAACAATCCTCTCCTGGAGCGGGTTAAGTTCTTGGCGATCGTCGGTTCCAATCTGGACGAGTTTTTTATGGTGCGTGTAGTTGGATTGAAGAAGCAGGTGGCTGCCGGTGTTGTCGATCTGCCCGCAGATGGCACGCCTCCAGCGGTTGCTTTGGCTGAGATCCGTAAGGTTGCCTCCCAATTGATGCACCAGGCTCGCGATTTATTTCAGAAATGAGTTGCATCCACAGCTAAATAAAGCCGGTATCCACATTCTGGATTATGTTGCTCTTAGCGAAAGGCAAAAAGAAAATGTGGATAATTATTTCGATGAGATTGTTTCAAAAGTAGTCACGCCCCTGGCTGTTGATCCAGGCCATCCGTTCCCACATATCTCCAATTTGAGCCTCAATCTGGCTGTTGCTCTGAATGATCAAAACGGGTTGGAGCGTTTCGCTCGCATCAAAGTCCCAATTAATAAACTGCCGCGGCTTGTGCCGATCAAACGGTCATCTGGCAGTATCAAAAGGGATGGTACACCGCCGCAAAACCATTATTTTGTCTGGCTCGAACAGGTGATCGCGGCAAACATGGAAAAACTCTTCCCTGGTATGGAGATCATTTCTGCACATCCGTTTCGGGTTACCCGTGATGCGGATATGGTGATCCAGGAATTGGAGGCTGCAGACCTATTAGAGACAATGGAGCACTCTGTCAGGCAGCGCCAATTTGGTTCGGTGACGCGCCTCTCGATCGATGATCAGATGCCTGCCCGGTTGCGCGAAATTCTGATCGAAAACTTGGAAGTCGATCCGCAGCGACATTTATTCCCTCAATTGGCCAATGGGTATTACCGACTTGATGAGCCTCTATTCGATCGATCGGTTAGATCTAAAAGACATCCCATGCGGGCTGCCATTCCGGCGGTATTGAGGATAGATCAGCGCGAAGGAAACATCTTCGCTGCCATCCGAAAAGGAGATATCCTCATCCACCACCCGTATGATTCGTTCAAACCGGTGGTAGATTTCCTCCAACAAGCCGCTAACGATCCGGACGTGTTGGCGATTAAACAAACGCTTTACCGGGTTGGTCGAAACTCACCCGTGGTCCAGGCTCTTCCTCGAAGCTCGTCAGAACGGAAAAGAAGTCGCCGTTTTGGTAGAGCTGAAAGCCCGCTTTGATGAGGAAAGCAATATCAGTTGGGCCAAGATGCTGGAAAAAGAGGGGGTCCATGTCATTTATGGTTTGCTGGGATTGAAAACCCATTCCAAGGTAGCTCTGGTGGTGCGTAAAGAAGGTGAGCATATCCGCCGCTACTTGCATCTGGCGACCGGTAACTATAACGCTGTCACGGCTCAACTCTATGAAGATATCGGTATGTTCACCTGCGACGAGGAGATTGGGGCGGATGCGACCGACCTCTTCAACTACCTGACTGGATATTCCTCCAAAAGAGATTACAATCGCTTATTGGTAGCTCCAGTAAATCTACGATCTGGAATGGAAAAGCTGATCGATCGTGAAATTGAGAACCGAGAAAAAGGGAGAATGTGGGCACCTGATTTTCAAAATGAATGCCCTGGTTGACCCGCGCATGATCCGCAAGCTTTATTCGGCTTCGCAGGCTGGTGTGCGGGTGGATCTGATTGTGCGCGGTATTTGCTGTCTGCGCCCGGGGATTCCTGGGGATTAGCGAGAATATCCGTGTGATCAGCATTGTTGGGCGATTCCTGGAACACAGCCGGATCTATTATTTCTGTAATGGCGGCGCAGAGCAAATCTACCTGGGTAGCGCAGACCTTATGCCGCGTAATATTAACTGGAGAGTTGAAGTTCTCTTTCCGGTTCGGGATAAGAAGCTGATTAATTATCTTCGTAATGACTTGCTGGAAATATATTTGCGGGCTAACAACAAGGTCCGCATTATGCAGCCGGATGGATCTTACCAATTCCTCCAGCCCGCTCCTGAAGAGCCGATCATCAATCCGCAGGAATGGTTGATCCAATACCACCAAAGGACAAAATTTTAATGAATCTGGATGATATCTCAGAAATTCTCCCCTTAGACGAACAAGGACTGGAACCTTATATTGAGGAGAAACTGCCTGCGCCTGTAAGCAATGTTCACACTCTGCCAGTAGTAGAGCAATCCAATCAACCAAACCACATCCTTGAGCTTGCCAACAGCTTGTTCTTCCACACCCAGGCGCTGCACCAAATGGGCTTGGAAAGCCAGGAAATCCTCGAACAAGCGATTCGAATGCAGAATCTCTCTCTATCGTTCTCGAAAAAGAAGAACCCCTATCAGGCTTTGTTGAAGCTGATCCAATCTCATTTGGATCAGGATATAAGCGAAGCGGGCCAACGCCAGCTGGCTGCAATCATCTTGTTTCAGCAAGGAAGGCTCAAGCAGAAGGAACTTGCCCATTTGGGGTTTCCCCCGAGCCAGCAACGAGAAGCGCTTACCATTGCCGCCATTTTACGAATAGCCGAGGGGTTGGATCATTCCAGGAGCGGTGAGACCCGGATTAAGAGTGTTGAACCTTCAGATAGTGGCATCTTGATCATTGTGGAAGGTTCTTCCGCCTTGCTCGATGCCCCGGTAGGGCAGCAGCAAGCGCGCCTCTGGAAGAGAATTGGATACCCGGAAGTGGAGATACTGGAACCGGAAGAAGCCGCCATCCGGATGATGCCTTTTCCAGAGCCAACCGAGACGGTCGGTATTTTGCCCGCTGATTCGCTTGCCGAAGCGGGCCGTAAAGTCATGCGCTATCAATTTGCCCAGATGCTCCGCCACGAAGCCGGAACCCGCCTTGGCGAAGACATTGAAGCCTTGCATGATATGCGCGTCGCCACTCGCCGGTTAAGAGCAGCTTTCGAGGTTTTTGACCAGGCATTCGATCAAAAGGCGCTGAAACCGCACCTCAGGGGGTTGCGCATGGCCGGGCGAACGTTAGGCGATGTTCGCGATCTGGATGTGTTCATGGAAAAAGCCCAGGCGTATATCGATACCTTACCGTTGGAAAGACGCTCTGGGCTTGATCCATTACTCACGCGCTGGAAAGAGCAGCGTGAGACAGCCCGCGCCAAAATGCTGGAATTCCTGGATAGCCTGGAATATGCGCTTTTTAAGCGCAATTTCAACATCTTCCTGAATACACCCGGCGCGGGTACCCGGCCCATCCCAATGGATGAACCTTCGCCCTCCCAGGTTTGCCATCTAGCTCCGGCCTTGATATATGAAAGGTTGGCTTCAGTCCGGGCTTATGATCCCTGGTTGAGGGATGCGCCCATCGAGCGTCTGCATATGCTCAGGATTGAATTTAAGAAACTACGTTATACGCTGGAATATTTTCGGGAGGTTTTGGGTAAACGGGCGTTTGATGTCATCGAAGACGTGAAGCAGCTTCAAGATCATTTGGGAGATCTGAATGATGCACAGGTGGCTACCCAGATCTTGACCGAATTCATTGCCTCGTTAGAGCAAAGCCAGCATGATCTGCCAATATCGGAGCGGGAAAATATTGAAGAAGTCGTTAATTACCTGGCCGCCCGCCATGCAGAAAGACATCACTTGCTGGTTACATTTCCGGCTACCTGGGCAACTCATTTCCAATATCGAGGCTTCCGGCGCAATCTGGCGCAAGCTGTCTCCAGCCTTTAAAATCACCGACCTCCGTTTCGTCAAAGTCGGATTCCGTCTGTTCTAATGCTCCGGTCGATCGGGAATCATGACCCGATCCGGACCTCGATCGATTTCCCACGGATAGATGATGTGGGCATCCGTGATCGCCGAGTAATAATCTGGTCGGCTGGCCCCAAATAGATTTCGGTAAGGGTTAAAGTGCAGCACACAGGTGTGTGGGAAGGCCCCGGCTGCTGCAACGCGAATTTTCACTGCTGTGATTGTTCTGCCGGAACCCCACACATCATCAACGACCAGCGTTTGGCGGCCGCGCAAGGCGCTATCTTCGGGAAACTGAATGAACTGGGGCCAAGCCATCAGTTTGGCTTTTTCCATTTTGATCTGGGTCGGGAAATCCACTGCAGCCGTGAGCAGATGAGTAATCCCCATTGCCTCCGCCAATAACCCACCCGGAACTACACCCCCGCGGGTGATCATTACCATTGCATCATATTGTTCCTCAAATTGCGGTAGAAGATGATCGATTAATCGATCCACTTCTTCCCAGTTCAATACTTCATTGCGCTGAGGCGGCATGGTCTACTCCTGATCAAGAAATCTTCCAACTATCATGTTTCTTAGAGACATTGTACCAAATGGATGGGCATTTTACTTGAATGGATTGCCTGGCCAGTTTTGCTAGAGCAAGTTTGGCGGGTCTATTTCTACTCTCCAATCCCCCAAAGATCGCCCGCGTAATAACCCCACTGGGTCTGGACTGCAAAGCACAATCTGCCAGCGATAGTATCCATTCTGGCGGGAGAAAAAGCTCGGCGCTGGTCCAATCATGCGAGTTAATCGACGATCTTCTTCCTTCAGCCATATCTGAATCTGCCTCGCAAAATCCATCGCAGCTCTTTCTGCTTTTTCTGGATTGAAATTCCGGTATTCCAGCCGCGCCAGACGGACAAAAGGCGGATAACCCAGTTGGCGGCGATAAACCAATTCCTGTTCGTAAAAAGCCTTGAAATCATGTCCGCTGGCTGCGCGGATGACATAATGATCGGGTTGGAAGGTCTGTAGAATGACTTGCCCTCCCAGTGGGCTGCGCCCAGCTCGTCCCGCGACTTGAGTCAGGACCTGAAATGTGCGCTCGTTTGCTCGATAATCAGGCAGATTCAGACCTACATCGGCCAACACCACACCCACTAACGTCACCAGAGGCAAGTCCATACCCTTCGCAAGCATCTGCGTGCCGACCAGCACATCCGCAGCATGGGAAGAGAATTGTTGCAGGATGGCGGCATGCGCCCCTTTCTTGCGGGTGGTTTCATAATCCCAGCGGATTGTGCGGACATGTGGAAATATCGCGTGTAAATCGGACTCGACTTTTTGGGTGCCAGTCCCATACTGGCGGATATGCTTACTTCCGCAGTCCGGACAAACCTCCGGCATTTTTCGGCGGTAATTGCAGTAATGACAGCGCAGCGCCATCTCTACCTCGTGAAAGGTTAGAGGGACATCACACTTGGGGCAGCGCAGCGTATGCCCACAATCACGACAGAAAACATAAGTCGCTGAACCGCGCCGATTCAGGAACAAGATCGATTGTTCCCCGTGTTCGATGGCATCCTTCAGCGCTATTTGTAATGGCTGGCTAAAAATCGAACGGTTGCCAGCTTTCAACTCCTCGCGCATATCGATCACGCTCACCGGCGGTAAATCAATTGTATCTGCCTGACCTTCAAGCTGCCGATAGTGAGACCTGCGTTCACCCTGTTGGCGCAACCGACTCAGTTTCTCCATTTGAGCCTGGACGGCAGCTCGGTGAGCCAGGATTCGATCTGGCAACTCTAAAATCCGCCATTTTCCCTGCTGGCCCTGAAAGACGCTGGTCACATCCGGGGTCGCAGAGCCCATCAAGCAGACGGCTCTGGTCACCCTGGCGTAGGTCACGGCGATATCTCTGGCGTTATAATACGGCGCTTGTTCTGACTGATAATAAGAATCATCATGGCATTCATCCAGGATAATCAGCCCCAATTTTGAAAATGGGGTAAACAACGCGCTGCGCGGTCCAACTACCAGGCTTAATTCCCCAAGGCGCGCTCTGCGCCAGGTGTCATAGCGTTCACCAGCGCTCAGCTTGGAATGGACCAACCCCACCTGGCCTGGGAAACGACCTGCAAAGCGCTGGATCGTTTGCGGGGTCAAGGCGATCTCTGGCACAAGCACGATCGCCTGGCGGCCCTGGTTTAATGTTTCCTGCACTGCTCGCAAGTAGATTTCTGTCTTTCCGGAACCAGTAACACCATGTAACAGGATTGGCAAGATTGATCCTGGTGATGCTGGCAGATCAAACCCATTCGGCGGATTCACTGCATTCGCTTCGTGCAGGCCAGCGTTGACCTCTTCCCATACGGAGTGCTGGGCATTTGTTAGCGTCGGAGCATCATAGAGCGGATAGTTCTGTTTCAGAAGGGGGTCACGCCAGGTCTCACTTTTCCCTAGCAAAATTAAACCGCGGCCCTCCAGGAAGCGCAGATCGCTCATATTGCCGCCGCTCTCGGCGTACAACCAGGCAACCTCCACCGCCTCGCCTTCTTTGATGAGGTACCGCAGAATAGCCTGGCGTCGGGGCAGAGTGGATGCCCCGGGTTTGCCCAACGTCTCCAGTGCAGCTTCCGCAGTGGCCGTTGAACAGGCTAGTCGAGCGGTCTGAACAATTTTTGGACGCACAGTCGGAGCAGGGGTCACGGGCTCCGATCGCAACACCCCGCGTCGTTCCAGTGAGCGGGCTGCTGACCGCCAGTTTGCTCGTGTCATTACCCGGTCAATCTGCTGGCCGCGGAATGGGCCTCGCTTATAGAGCAAATTTAGCAGTCTTTTTTGGGTAGCGCTCAGGTCATCTGGCAAGCGCCCCTGCGCTGTATAGAGCAAGTCTGCTTGCTGCTCTACCCCTGGGGGCAGCATCAACCCAATCCAGGCTGCCAGCGGCGCCAGCCACTCCTGGCTAAGGGCTTGCGCCAGCGCAATCTGATAAGAAGTTAAAGTGATCGAAGGGTCAATGATATCGAAAATTGCCCGGGTCTTGGCGACCATCGGTTCATCCACAAATCTCATAACGACCCCCTGGACGATCTGCGACCCAAAAGGCGCCAGAATTAGATGACCTATTTGAACCTCGCCCTCTAGCTCGGGCGGCAAATGATAGTGAAATACCCCCGAAACTTGTGGGACATTCACTGCAACTTCCAGGTAAATGGACATAAAGGGTAAAGATTTCCTAAATCGTTCGTTCAGACCAACCGGTCAGAACGATCAAAGAAACTCATCGGTTTTTGTCTGCGAGGAATGCTCATCTTTGTAAAGAGTTAATGCGACCCGCGCAATCCGCAAACCATCCATCTCTTCCACTCGCAAACGCACTCCTTCCCCCTCAACCACATCGTTTTCAAGCGGGATGCGTCCCAATTTTCCCATCACATAACCGGCGATTGTGTCGTAATACGGCTCCACCAGGTTTAACCCAAGCTGCTCGTTCACATCTTCCACCTGGGTCAACCCATCCACCAGGATAGACCCATCCGGGAGCGATTGAAAACCAGGTACGCCCACATCAAAGAGATCGTTTACTTCACCAACGATCTCTTCCAATAAATCCTGAAGGGTCGCCATACCGGCTGTCCCACCAAATTCGTCCAGCACAATTGCCATATGCTGGTGGTGATCGTGGAACAGGCGTAACAAGCTGCTGACTGATAAAGTCTCAGGCACATACAGAGGCTCACGGATTATCTTGCGCGCCACGCAATTCACACAATTCGATGTCTGCATAGCATTCAATAAATCGCGGACATGGACAACCCCAATCACCTGATCCAGGCTATCTTCAAAGACTGGGAATTTGGTGTATGTGGTTTGATTAACCAATGTGATAATTTCTTCCAGCGGAGTGTCCGCTTCGACGCCGACTACCTCGGTGCGCGGCACCATAACCTGGCGCACCACCAATTCGCCAAAATCGAATACAGCATTCAACAGCTCTTGCTCATCAGCCTGCACAACCCCTTCCTCCGCGCTGGCGCTGACGATCATCTTCAACTCTTCCACTGAATGGACCAATTGGTGGCCGCTGGCTGGTTGTATCCCGACCAGCTTTAAAAGCAAGTTGCCTGTTCCGTTTAAAGCCCAGATCGCGGGCTTGAAAATCCTCTCGAGCAACAAAGTCGGTCGCGCGACAATAAGGGATGTGCGTTCCGGGTTCTGAAGGGCAATCGATTTTGGCGCAAGCTCTCCTACCACAACATGCATGAATGTGATGCTCAAGAAAGCGATGATCGCAGCAATGCTGTGCGAGATTTCCGGTTGGATCACCTTTGGAAATAATGAAACCACAGGCAAGATCAAATGGCTTAAAGCAGGCTCGCCAGCCCATCCCAATGCAAGGCTGGAGAGGGTGATCCCCAATTGCGTGGCCGCGATCACACGATCGGGGTTCTCAATTGCCTGGTGGACAGAATCTGCACCCGCTTCGCCGCGCGCTACCAACTCGGCAATACGAGTGCGACGTACACTGACCAAGGAAAATTCGGCTGCCACAAAGAAACCATTAGACAGGACAAAAACTACGATTGCTACCAGCCCTAAAACATCCAACAATCCACTCTCATTCATATAGATACGTGTTTCAAACCTCAATTCTTTTGGCGTGTCACAACAGCAGCGCCATAACCAACCACCCGGCTGAAATCACCGGTGACATCGCCCGAGGTGGCATGGTTTAAGACAACTGCCTGGTCTCCTCCCAGCCCTTTTGCTGCAAAAAGCACAGCCGCCAAAGCGCCTCTCCCGCAAGCGAATCCTTTTTCCTCTTCTTCTACACGGATCACGCCTTCTGGATTAAAGTCTGCAACCATGCGCAGCATCTCGCGATCCAATTCCTTGGCAACCGGCTGGGGGTAGAAATGCGATAGATCGGTACTGGCCACCAGCAATGACTGCTTGCCAGCAAACGCCTTGCCCGTAGTAATCATTCTTGCCAGCAATTCGCCCAGTCCTTTCGCCACCCGCAGGCTCTGATCTCGTAGCATGATTGGCAAAAGCAAAAAAGGTTTAATTAAGGCGCGCTGCAAGAACGGCAATTCGATTTCGAGCGAATGTTCCATATCGTGCGCAATCCGCCTTAGACCAAATCCAAGTATTTCAATCAGCAGCGGATCCAGTTCTTCCAGGGCTTCCTGGTCGATGGTCACTGCCCCTAATGGAGTCTGGTAAGCTTTATGTGCGCTGGTCAATACAGGCTCGGCATATGGAAAATGCATCGGGGAGACTACGATCACCACATCGGGCGCCAATCCACGAACAGCGGCAAAAGCATAACCTGCTACCGGTCCGGAATACAAATGGCCCGCATGCGGGGCCATAATGGCAATCACCTCACCGCTAAACTCTGGCAGACGCGCCTCATCCATAAAATGATCAACCGATGAGGCCAATTGATTGGCGTTGGAAGGATACCATTGACCGGCGATTGGTGATGGACGAAGATCAGATACCCTGTTCATCTTTCACTCCCTCACTATGATCAAGCAAACAAACAGATATAATTGGGGAAAGGATGCCATTTCAGATCTCACTTCGAAATCACATCTCATTTTAACATAATCTTGGGGTGATTTGACGAACAACGTTCACTTCTAATTTGAAATGGGTGATTTATGATATACTAGCTCCAATCGATACATTTAAAAGCGGTGAAGAGGAATAGTAAGCGCTGACACGGCAGCCCAGAGAGCGGGCGTTGGTGAAAGTCCCGTCTGTACGCTGGCGTTGAATGGTCCTCCGAGTTGCAGGATGAAAGGGTGTGAACCTCAATTTGCCTGAGTAGTCTGAGCCGGTCTTGCCGCCGTTATCCAGGCAGGTAGTTCATCCACCGTCTTGCCCTTCAGAAGGCAGGTAAGTGGAACGACTAACTCTGTTAAGTGGAGCTGGCTTCTAACCCCGTCGCAACACCGGCGGGGTTTTACTTTATATGAAATCCTGGAGGATAAGTCAAAGAAACATAATGGCGAACATTAAGAAAGGTCGAGTATTCTCTGGCGCCCGTCCGACGGGCCGCCAACACTTGGGCAACTACCTGGGTGCAATCCAAAACTACATTGCCCTCCAGGAAAACTACCAGTGTGTCTATTGTATTGTGGATGTCCATGCTCTAACCACAGTGGATACAACCGAAAACTTGCGCCAGAACACCTATGAGATGGCTCTCGACTGGCTGGCGCTGGGTATCCGTCCCGTTGAGACGATCCTTTTTGTCCAATCGCAGGTCCCTGAGGTGATGGAATTACATACCTACCTCTCGATGGTAACCCCCTTAGGAAAGCTGACCGACCTGCCCACTTTTAAAGAAAAAATCCGCCAGCAGCCTCACAACGTAAACTATGGGTTGGTCGGTTATCCCGTGCTGATGACGGCGGATATCGTTTTATATAAGTCCGATCTGGTGCCGGTTGGCATTGATCAGCAGCCGCATATTGAGTTTGCTCGCGAAACAGTGCGTTCGTTCAACTTCCGCTACAATACCAATGTACTGATTGAACCACAGATGAAGGTCACCGAAATCCCAAAGGTGGTGGGGATTGATGGGCAGCAAAAGATGAGCAAGAGCTTGAACAATCATATCGAGCTGGCCTCCACCCCGAAAGAAACGACCCAACGGGTGATGCAGATGATGACTGACCCGGCTCGTCTGCGTCGCAGCGATCCGGGAAACCCAGATGTGTGTAATGTCTTCTCCATGCATAAGGTCTTTTCCTCAACGGAAGAGATCGCAATGGTCAATCTCGAATGCAGGCGAGCAGGCATTGGCTGCGTCGATTGCAAGAAGCTGTTCGCCCGGAATCTGAATGCCCATCTGGAGCCATACCGAGGGCGAAGAGCCGAACTGGACAAGAATCCGGACCAGGTGTTTGATATCCTGGAAGATGGTCGTCAGCGCGCCAGCCAAATCGCTCAACAGACCATGCGGGAAGTCCGCCAGGCGCTTGGGTTGTTGAGTGTGCAGGGAATATGAGAGTTGTCCTGCAGCGGGTGAGGCGCGGCCGTGTCCTGGTTGAAGGACGTCTGCTTGCCGAGATCGGTTTGGGCCTGGTGATCTTGCTTGGAATAGGCCCCCAGGATGGCGAAGAGCAGATCAATTACCTGGTAGAAAAGGTTGCCAACCTTCGCATTTTCGAGGACGATCAGGGCAAGATTAACCTTTCGCTGTTGGATGTGGGTGGGTCAGCGATCGTCGTCTCGCAATTCACTCTCTATGCCGATACACGCAAAGGGCGGCGTCCATCTTTTACGGAGGCCGCCCCGCCAGAATTTGCTGGCGCGCTGGTTGAAAAATTTGCGGCGCGCCTGCGTCAACAGGGTGTACCAACCCAGATGGGTGAGTTTGGCTCCCACATGTTGGTCGAAATTGAGAATGATGGCCCAGTCACGATCTGGATAGAACGCTAAGGTTCATCCACCTGCTGAATGCGTCAGCCAACCTCCGCGCCAGAGTAAACCATCTACCTGCACCGCCAGCGCGCCAGCCTCGAGCATCGCCTGTGCCTGCCATTCCTGATAGACTCCACCGGCGCCGATCAGCGCTACACCCAGCGGCCGCAATGCCAGCAGCGTAGCCAGTGCAAACGGAAACACTGCCGGACCATAGATTCTACCTCGCATTATCCCTCCAGCCATGTCTGGCAAAGCTCCGCGCGGTGGCCCCAGACTGAAAGCCACTCTGGCTGGAGAATTAAAATCTCTATCATGCTCAAGCCCCAATTCCATCCAGTGGGCGATCCCGCCCGCCAATTCTTCCGCTCTCTCCAGCGGCAGGCGCAGGATCACAGGCAGCTCCCCAATCGCCTTGCGAGCCATCTGGATGGCAGTATCAACTTCCACGTTGGGTGGAAGACCGATTTCAATCCCAGCGATCCCGCCAGCCGCCTCCAATTGGGCGACCATCCCGCCGACTTCATTTGGAGACTGGCATAACAGATGCACAATCATCGGTTTCACCGAGCGGCGCCAATAACCAGCAAAGCGCTTCAGCGCAGTTTTCATCCCCGGGTTTGGGAAACCGGTGTGCAATAAATAACCACCGGTGAATGTGAGCATTCGTATCCCTTGAGTGGGTGAGCGGCGACCAGGGCTGATCGGGTTAGAGACGAATGCCCCGAGTTTGCTCAAGTCTACTACGCCGTGTGGATCGGGCTTAAAACCGAGCGACCCCGCTGCATTCATCCATGGGGGATCGATTACCAGATCAAAATTCATCACTTTCAACCTTCATCGCCGTGCCAGGTCACTCAAGTTAAAAACAGGTCCATCCTGACATACCAGGCGGACGTCATGCAATGTGTCCAGGCTGCAAGCGCCGCAATCTGCGCTTCCTCCACACGGCATTTCTGTCATAATGAGCGCTTCTCCATTGATGCCATTGAAAGACGCACGGGAGCTGTCTCTGAGCAGGTTGGTCAGTTCACCCATCCGATGGGCAGGCAAATCTAAAGCCAGGTAATCCGGCCAGTCAAGCAGACCTACCAGAGCGTTCAGAGGATGAATTTCTACTTCAGCATTTAAGGCAGGCATAGCACAATCACTGAAGATTGCAATTGCAGCGCCCAACGCAAGCGCCTTATTGGCCAGGGGCAGCAACCTATCGGCGCTGTCTCCAAACACTGCCAGCCCAAGACGCCGCGCCATCGCAGGCAGGCTAAAACCATGCCCCAATGGGCCGCGCAAGGATATCTGCTGACCTGGCGACCAGATTGCCGGGATCGGCGAAGCTGTTAGAAAACCGTCCGCAGATCGTTCGCCCGCAAAGACGGGAATGGCGAGAGGCGCTCCCAGATCATCGGTTGCCCAGGCCATGCAATAACGCCCCGGTTGAGGGATAGCCGATGCTGTGCAGCCAATCCATGCCGCAACTGTTCCATCAACCCTCAGCCGGGTTTCTTCAATGCGACCATTGTAGACGCGCATGGGTGGATGGTATCATGAACAGAGACGGAGAGCAACACTATCCACCTCATTTCCGCCAATCAGTTCGCTTTGAATACGGTTATAATTCCTATCTATCAACTGAAATCTAGTGATTCGAAATGGAGTCTCAATGAATATTACTATTGTGCTTGACGCACTGGTCAGTATCCTCTGGTTGATTACGATCAGCTTGATCATACTGGCGATTGTGCGGGCATCCCGTGCTAAGGTCGTAAAGGGCCTTTCTGTCACCATTCTGGTGGTGGCAATTTTGGCATCTGTGCTCACCTCAATCAGCGCCGGGCTGGTTTTCATTCAGCCCGAGGAGCGCGGCGTAGTCATCTCAGCGGTCGCTCCGAATGGTTTTCGCGAAGCCGCCTTGCAGCCTGGACTGAATTGGATTGTTCCTTTCATGGAAAGTGTGGTGGTCTATCCGATCTCACGCCAGACTTATACCATGTCCATTGCACCGAGCGAAGGCCAGATCCAGGGTGATGATTCAATTGCCGCCCGCACCGCGGATGGTCAGGAGGTCCTGATTGACTCATCCGTGATCTATGCGGTCAATCCAGATGAAGTCGTTCAAGTGCATATTGATTGGCAGGATCGTTATACCAAGGATCTGGTTCGCCCGCTTGCGCGTGGAGCCATTCGGGATGCAGTCTCTCAATTTGGCATTGAGGAAGTGTATAGCACAAAACGCAGTGAGTTAACAGATATGATCACCGAAGAGATGCAAGCCAAAATGGAAGTCAATGGAATCACTCTGGTTGATTTTATCCTGCGCAATATTACTTTCTCGCCCGAATTTGCCGCCTCGGTCGAACAAAAACAGATTGCCGAACAATTGGCCCAACAAGCCCGATTTGTGGTTGAACAGCGCAAACAGGAAGCCGAACAGGCCCGTCAGGTAGCTCAAGGTCAGGCGGATGCAGTCGTGATCAATGCCAAAGGCGCGGCTGAAGCGCGTCTGCTCCAGGCTCAAGCCGAGAGCGACGCCCTAAATTTGTTTGCTGTAGCGCTCAAGGACAATCCTGACCTGCTTAATTACTCATTTATCAATAAGATTGGCTCCGGTGTATCGACCATATTCTTGCCCAACGATGTACCCTACTTGTTGCCGTTGCCAACAACCAATGCTCCCACGCAGCCGACCTCGCCCGAAGCATTGCCCTATCTATTGCCTACCCCGTTGCCCACCCCAACAGCAACGCCGTAGCATTAATCGACGAATCAATAGGAACACAAAGAACAATAGCGATCCAAACTGTAGGGCGAGATCACATCTTGCCCTACATATTTAGCAAAGGGAATTATGACGATGACAGAAGCAAACCCGCCCAGCGCCCGCCAGATCAGGCTCACCACCCTATCTAGTTGCGCTGGCTGAGCATCGAAACTAAGCGCGGATGCGCTGGCGCAGGTGCTGCGCCCAATTCAAGGTTTATTCCCGGCTGAAGACTATCCAGACCTGATGGTAGGTCTTGGCGAACCGGATGATGCAGCCATCTGGCGGTTGGATGACGAGCGCGCCGTGGTTGTCACGACGGATTTTTTCACTCCGGTCGTGGATAACCCCTATGATTATGGGGCTATCGCGGCTGCCAATGCTCTGTCTGACGTGTATGCGATGGGCGGGAAACCATTTATGGCTTTGAATATCGCCGCCCTGCCGCCCAACCTCCCGCTGGAGATCGGTTCTGAGATCATGCGCGGCGGCGCAGAGAAAACTCGCGAATCAGGGGCAGTGCTTGCCGGCGGGCATACCATCCAGGATAAAGAACCCAAGTATGGATTAGTCGTACTGGGCTTTGTCCATCCCGACCATATTCTCAGCAAAGGTGGGGCGCGAGTGGGCGATCGGTTGGTCCTGACCAAACCGCTCGGTTTCGGTGTAATCACAACTGCGCTCAAGCGTGGTATCGCCGAACCAGAGGAAGTCAACGAAGTGGTTGTATGGATGAAACGTCTGAATAAAACCGCCTCTGAGCTTGGCTTTGCCTTTGGGTTGCATGGAGCTACAGATATCACGGGTTTCAGTCTGCTTGGGCATGCTACCGAGGTCGCTAATACATCCGGAGTTGGATTGCGCTTCTTTTTCCGAAGTATCCCCTTCGCAAGCGCTGCCAGAAAATATGCCGATGATTGGGTTTTCCCTGGCGGATCGATGGACAACCGGGTTTATTACGGCGCTCAGGTGCAATTTGCGCCTCAGATCAGCGAGATAGATCAGATGCTGTTATTTGACGCCCAAACCAGTGGTGGTTTATTATTATCGGTACCACTCGATAAAATCGATAAATTCCTGAGCCAGGCCGGAAAATTATCTCAACCGGCATGGCTGGTGGGTGAAGTGGTTGCCGGGGAAGGGATCGAGGTGATCGAATAAATCATAAGCCGGACGATCCCATGGCGGAGCCACCTGCTCTCCGCCTCTCTCTTTTCCGTATTTTATGGACCGATTATCCTGCCTTCTACGCCGTGCTGGTGCCAGTCGTTTCTTGTATCGTTTATCTGGCCTGGACGCCAGACTGGCGCGGCTACGGAGCTGTGATCTCGCCGGAGGCGCGCCCGTTCTTTAATATCTTGGCCATTCTGGCTGGTGCTGGTGGTTTTTTCGTACTGGCCTGGAGGCTGTTGTTTTTATACAATACCTTTCGCCGCGGGATTCAAATAAAAGGTAAAATCTCCAAGGCGGCGCTAAAACGAGATCACGGACGGGTTGAGTATACCTATATTTTTGAGCATAAAGAGTATTTCTCCGGAGCCGAAGTCCACCGCAATGCCCAAACCAAACGATTAAAGGTTGGCGATCATGTCATTCTGGTAGTCGATCGATTAAATCCATTGCACGCTTTTATTCGCGATTTGTACACACACTCATGAGCGAAAATCTGCAATTGGATGACCTTAGGGTAATAATCGAATCTTTTTTCATGGTATGATCAGATTGCTGATGATGAATTTCACAATCGGGAGAAATCACGCTTGAAGAAGTTCCTTAAGGAATACACAATTGAATTGGCGGCATTATTTGTGGGGGCGTTTGCCATTTTTTTGTTGGTCGAACAAATGGATCTGCGGAAGAATTTATATGAAATTCTCAAGATCGTTGCCGCCATCTTCAGCCATATTGTGAAAATTTTCAGAAATTTCACCTTCAACTATCTTAGCAATCTCGGACTTTCCGACGTGTTGGGATGGATATTGCTTTTTGGCATATTGATTTTTATGGTCTTGCGCATTCGCTATCGATTTTCCAATTCTGAGCGATGGAAGACGGAGACCTGTCCCGTATGCGGCGCTGACATCCACCGGACTCATCGTACAATCCTGGATCAAATTCTCACCGCTATTTTCCTTCCAAACGCCCGCCGATATCGCTGCAATAGTCATAAATGTGGCTGGTGTGGCTTGCTCAGCCGGTTAGAGCATGAATTCCACCCGCATCAAGAGCAGGACATCGAAAATATAACCACCCAACTCAAATAAGTCGCTGCGTATTTCCTTATTGTTGGATTGTCAGTTTTTTCTGTGTACCTTTTGGAATGAAATAAAACGGGCATCTCAGATGAATGAGATGCCCTGTTCTTTCTCGTATTAATGATCTCAGGTTTAATCGACGGCCTCAATCACCTCGAGATCGGGAAAAAACTGGTGAACGGTCCCGGCTACCCAACCATGTAATGTCGCCGGTGAGAGTGGACAGCCTAAACAAGCGCCGCCCAGCCTAACTTTCAACACTTTACCTTCCAACCCAACCATTTCCACAGAACCGCCATGGTAATATTCGATATATGCATTGACGCGCTCTAGCAATGCCCTGATTCGTTCTTCTTCCGTATAATGATTCTCTGATTCAGCCATCTCATACCTCCTGTTTGCTGAACAAGAATATACCATAATTTTAAGATCATTTTTGCTGGATGGTACCCACGCTCAACCAGCAGGAACTGGTCGATCCAATTTTACAGTTAATCCTTGCTCCAGCAAAGTCATTATTTGGGGGTGGTTGCTGCGCAAACGCGCTTCAATCAGGGCTGCCAGCCTCTCCAGGAACATGGATCCAATGATCGGTTGCTCTTTATTTAACTGACGCAAGGCTGTACTGCACACCCGTAGAATCTTGCAGTCCGAAGTGCAAATTGCCGATGAAGTGTAATGTGGGTTGCCGATTGCGGCCGACCATCCAACTACTCCTTCAGAGCGTATCCTGGAAATAATCAAGGCTGGGCCATCCTCCGGCTTATACCGGATTGCGACTTCACCTTCGATCAAGATATAAAAGGTTTCAGCTGTATCACCTTGCTCGAACAGAGTCGTTTCAGATGGCATAAAAAAGAATATGAAAAGCGGCCGGAGCAGCTCTAACTGTTCCAGGCTAAATCCTTGAAATACCGTTAATTGCTCCATCAATGGTTCCAACAGCATCAACCTTTAGTTATTGCTAAGAATTTACCGTATATGCCAACCTTGTTCTAGTGGCAAATGTCATAAAACTTAAGCCAAAAAATAATACTTGAGGATCCTATTGTCACAAATGGAGTTGTTAAAAAAAAGGATTCGGCGACAAATCCTGTCGCCGAATCCTTAGATGGATTTCAGAAACGATCCGATTTTACTTGCCGAGCCGCTTGCGGAAAGCTTCTGTTAAAGCAGGGGTGACCTCGTAAAGGTCGCCTACAATCCCATAGCGAGCCAGCTTGAAGATTGGGGCTTCCGCATCCTTGTTGATTGCGACGATCACTTTACTGGAGCGCATCCCGGCTTGATGCTGGATCGCGCCGGAGATGCCGCATGCCACATACAAATCAGGTGATACCACCTTCCCGGTTTGTCCCACCTGGTGTGTGTATGGGATGTATCCCGCGTCCACGGCGGCTCGGCTGGCGCCGACTGCGGCGCCCAAGACAGATGCCAATTCGCCAATCAGCTTGAATCCCTGCTGAGCTCGCCAGACTTCCGCTTGTTTCTCATCCAGTCCGGCTGGTGGGGTCAGATTCGGATTGTTCGAAACACCTCGCCCACCGGATACGATGACGTTGGCGTCTGTCAGGCTAACCCCGCCTCCGGTCTCGATATATCCACTGACCACAGTCTGGATTTCGCCTTCTGCCATCGCCGCTGCCACCTGGATTGCTATCCCGCTTTGGGATGGGTCGGCTTCCGGCTTCTTAAATGCCCGCACGCGGGTTGTGATCACAACAGGGCTACTGTCGCACACCGCTTTTGAGATCAATTTACCAGCATAGACCGGTCTGGTAGCAATGATCTTACCCGCTTCGACTTCAATGGAGGTCACGTCGGGCATCACTCCGCTGCCCAACTCGATGGAACTCATTGCCGCTTGTTCGCGTCCCCGTACGGTGGTTGGAAAAAGCAATATGGTTGCATTTTGCTCACGAGCTACTTTGACCAGTACGGCCGCGTAAGGCTCTGCCCGGTAATCCTTCAGGCTGGGATCATCGCAATAATAGACCTGGGCAACCCCGTACTGGAAAGATTGATCCGCCGCAAGTTTTGCGTTATCGCCAGGTACAAAAACAATCACTTCGCCGCCCAATTTTTCGCTCAACATTTGGGCAGCCCCGATGGCTTCCCATGAGGCTGGCAGCGCCTTTCCTTTGAACTGATCAATATAAACCAGGATTTTGCCGCTCATCACAACACCTTTTCCTCAAGAATCCGATCCGCTAACTTTTCGGCAATTTCTTGATAACTGCCGCCGGTGATTATTTCGGTCTTAACTTCGCGCACGGGTGGGTTCACCACTTCGGGCCAACGCACAACCGAAGTGGGCGCGCTGATCCCCAATTCTCCCAGGTCCCACACCGGAATATTTGCCCGCGAGGCTTTCCGGATTCCCATAAAGGATGGATAGCGTGGCTCGCCGATATCTTTTGAGACGCTGATTACCGCTGGGAGCTGGCTTTCTACCACCTGGCGACCCTCTTCGAAGGATCGCTCCACTCGCAGCTTGTTGCCCTCCAGTTGGATGCTGGCTACCAGGCCCAACATCGGCCATTTTAACAACCGCGCAGTCTGAGCCATCGTAACCCCCATATCTCCATCGATTGCCTGCCGACCGAAGAAAGCTGCATCCACACCCCCAGTCTTGCGAATCGCGGCTGCGAGCACCTGTGCAATTGCCTGGCTGTCCGCCTGTCCAAGCGCCGGATCAGAAATCAAAATAGCCTGTGAACAACCCATCGCCAGCGCCGTCTTCAGGGCTTCCTTTGCGCTCTCACCGCCAACGCTGATGGCGGTTACATCGCCTCCTGCTGCTTCTTGAAGCGTTAATGCCGCTTCGACAGCAAACTCGTCCCACGGGTTCAGCACCAATGGCGCATCTCCCCAGCTTACCTGCCCGCCATCCGCTGAAACTTTGGCGGCGCTGTCGGGCACCTGTTTAATACAGACTATGATATTCAAGTTGACCTCCTTTTGGTTGTGATGGATGAATGGAAAGCCAGCTCTTATCCGGTTTGCCAGAAAGCTGGATCATATGATGGCAATTCACACCGTAATGGCGCATCTTTGCGGTATCCCAATGCATATCCGGCTTGCATTAACTGGTGGATTTCGCTCGTTCCCTCATAAATCACCGCGCCTTTTGAATTGCGCAGATAACGCTCAACATCGTACTCGTCGCTATAACCATACGCGCCATGGACCTGGACCGCCTCCGATGCCGCCTGGAATGATGCCTCGGTGGCGAACCATTTTGCCAGTGAGGTTTCACGAGTGTTGCGCAGTCCCTGATTTTTCATCCAACCGGCTCGTAAATAGAGTAGACGCGCCGCGTCATAAGATTCTACCATAGTTGCAATCTTCTGTTGAATTAGTTGAAACCTGCCGATTTCTCGTTTAAAAGCTTGCCGTTCTTTCGCATAGTGTAGGCTTGCATCCAGACAAGCCCGGATCAAACCGGTTGCGCCGGCTGCAACCGTATAGCGTCCATTATCCAGGCAGGACATGGCGATTTTAAAACCCTCTCCTTCTTCACCAATCCGGTTTTCCAGTGGGATGCGCACATCCTGAAATGCGATCCAACCTGTCGAGCCGGCTCGCATCCCCAGTTTACCGTGCAGGTCGCCGCGTTGCACACCTGCCCGGTCGAGTTCAACCAGAAAAGCCGAAAGACCCTCGTGTGTGTCCTGTGTTTTGGTTTCGGTTCGTCCAATCCACAGACAATGATGTGCTTTGGACGCCAGCGAAATCCACATCTTTTCTCCATTCAATATATATTCATCGCCCTCTCGGCGGGCTGTCGCCTGGATGCTCGCTACGTCCGAACCGGCTCCAGGCTCAGTCAGGCCGAAACAGGCGATCTTTTCCCCCCGCGCCTGCGGCACCAGGAACTGTTGCTTTTGATCCTCGTTGGCCCACTGAAACAAACCCAGGCTGTTTAATCCTGTGTGGACCGACATCACCACCCGCAGCGTCGAATCCACCGCCTCAAGTTCTTCGCAAGTCAGCCCCAGGGCGATATAATCCATCCCCTGACCTCCATAGCGGACGGGCAGACAGATGCCCAGGATACCCAGTTCTCCCATCCGATCTAGCACAAAGGGCGCCATCTGGCCGCGTCGGTCGCTATCCTTGATGATTGGCGCTACCTCCCGGCAAGCAAAATCCCGCACCATTTGCTGGATCATACGATGTTCTTCTGATAATTCAAAATCCATCCAACCTCCTCGCTTTCCGATCTGTCATAATTATAGCTTGCCTGGAAGCAATGGCCCGTCTCTCTTTATAACGATATAATCAAGAATGTGAGACGGACTTCTAATCATAAACTGGTTGTTCACTCGATAGCCCTCTTGCTGCTGATTTTGCTGCCAATCTTTGCCTGGCCGCAGCCTTTGGATTCGGAATGCCTTGACCTTCTTTATGTTTCCTTGATCTCTGAGAATTCGAACAGATCGCCTGCAGAATCAATCAAGCCCGAGGCTTGCCTGTCGTGGCAGAGAGTCGATTGGAAGAATGAGGTCGCCCCAATTCTTTCAGACGATGGTGCCCAGGGCCAGGTTAACCAGCAACCTGCTCAAGAAAACCTTGAAGCTGCAATTGCAGACTGGCAGCAAATCGTGGCGCAGCGCCCCGAAGATCCACTTGCTCATTACCAGTTGGGTTTACTGGTCGCTGCCCTGGACCCACAAGCGGCGCTTCCGCATCTGGAAAAAGCCGCCAGCCTGGATGCTCGATATGCAGAACCGGTTTCCAGCCTGCGCCGGGCGATTTTAAGCGCTCGAATCAGGGATAACCTGGCGTTTACGCTTCTCAGCTCGGGCAGGGCGCTTGCATCGATAAACGAATGGAGGCTGGCTGCTGAAGCATTTCGCAACGCCATCCTGCAAGACCCTGGTTATGCAGAAGCCTGGGCTTATCTGGGGGAAGCCCGCCAGCACCTTCTTTTACCGGAAGAGAGCAACCTCGCTCCGGAGCAATCGGACGGCCTCTTCGAAATTGAAACTGCCATCGAACTGGATCCGAATTCAGTGGCTGCCCAAACCTTCCTGGCTCTCTATTGGCTGCGCCTTCAGGATTATTCGTCCGCGCTGGAGGCCATCCAGCACGCGATCGCCCTGGCTCCAGATAACCCTGTTCTGGTGGCCCAGCTGGCTGATATCCAGGCTGCTTCAGGCGATATCCAGGGAGCATACCAGACTTATCAACAGGCGGCAGCCCTATCTCCTTATGATCCTGCCTACCAGCGTCAGATTCTGCGTTTCTCGCTGGACTATAACTTCCAGATCGACCAGATTGCTTTACCCATCGCTCGCCAACGTCTGATTGAAGATCCGCAAAGCCCCATCGATTTGGATCTGATGGGTCGGGTTTTGATTCATCTGGGCGACCTGTTGAATGCCGAACGATTTATCACCCGCGCCTTACAGATTGACCCGGGATTCGGACCGGCTTACTTACACCTGGGCTTGATCTACTTGCTGAAAGACGAGCCGCAAATTGCCCGAATCTACCTGGAAAAAGCGCGCGACCTTCTCCCAAACACCCCTACTGCTGTTCAGGCTGAACGTTTACTGGATAGCGTTGCGCCGTAACTATTTCACCCAAAAAGATATGCTACAATTACATTTTCGTTGCGCAATAGGATTCTGATAGCATGAAACTCATCCGTCTAGCCTGGATCATCCCTCCGAAATTCATTTCGGCGATAATCATCGTGCTCACCACCTCCCTCGCCTGTCAGGTACTGGCAAACTCAGATCCAGATAGCCCAGGAAAGGTGCTTTTTTCAGATGAGTTTTCTGACCCGGAAAGCGGTTGGAACAGGATCGCGACTAGCCAGGGCGAAACAGATTACGCTGATGGCGTCTACCGAATATTTGTCAACGAGCCCGATCTGGATATCTGGAGCATGCCAGGTCGAGTATTCCGGGATGTGCGGGTCGAGGTGGATGCGCTTAAAGTGGGCGGCGAACGCGACAACCGCTTTGGTTTAATCTGTCGGGCAATTCGTTTGGATAGTTTTTATACTTTTATCATTAGCAGCGATGGCTATTATGGCATCGGCAAGATCCGCGGGCAGGAATATAATTTGATTGGGATGGGGGCTTTGCAGCCAAGCGATGCCATTCTAAAGGGGTCTGCCTTAAACCGCTTACGCGCTGATTGCATCGGCGATACACTCACATTCTACGTGAATGGTCACAAACTGATCCAGGTGAATGATTCGGAGTTTGCTTCAGGGGATGTTGGATTGATCGCTGGAACCTACATTACGCCCGGGACGGATATTCGCTTCGATCATTTTGTCGTATATCAACCATGAAAATCTACTTAGACTCAATCGGTTGTCGCCTGAACCAGGCTGAAATCGAACAATATGCCAGGCAATTACGCGCAGCAGGACACACTCTGGTGAGTGACCCCAAGCAGGCTCAAATAGCGGTCTTGAATACCTGCGCAGTCACCTCGGCAGCGGTATCCGACTCGCGTCAAAAAATTCGCCAGATCCATCGAGCGGGAGTTGATGAGATCATTGCAACCGGTTGCTGGGTGACTCTCCAGCCTGCGGAAGCTGAGGCGCTGCCAGGGGTGAAACAGGTGATCGCAAACCAGGAAAAGGACGAACTGGCTTACCGCTTGCTGAAAACACTGACGGAACCCGACGGGAGCGAGCCGATACGTGGTGCACGCTTGCGTACGCGTTCTTTCATTAAGGCTCAGGACGGTTGTGATAATCGCTGCACATTTTGCATCACCACGATTGCGCGAGGCCAAAGCCGCAGCCGACCCATAGCAGAGATCCTGCAAGATATCCACTTGGCAGAGCCAACCAATGAGATTCTGCTCACCGGCGTCCACCTGGGTTCCTGGGGCAAAGATTTTTCTGCGCCTCTCCATCTGAGCCAACTCGTCCAGGCTCTGCTGAAAGAAACCAATATTCCCCGTTTACGTTTATCATCCCTTGAGCCGTGGGATCTGGATCATGATTTCTTCCTATTGTGGGAAGACCCACGCCTATGTCGCCATATCCATCTCCCATTGCAGTCAGGCAGCCGAGCAACTCTCCGCAGAATGGCTCGCAAAACCAGTCCATCTGCATTTGCAGATTTAGTCCAGTCAGCTCGCCAGGTGACGCCGGATATGGCAATCACTACGGACATCATCACAGGTTTTCCGGGTGAGACTGAAGCTGAATTCCAGGAAAGCCTCGATTTCGTCCGCGCCATGAATTTCGCTGGTGGTCATGTGTTCACGTACTCCGCTCGGCCTGGCGTCGCCTCGGAGCGAATGCCTGGTCAGGTCCCCCATGCTGTGCGCAAAGAACGTAACTCCTTGATGCGGCTGACGCTATCCCAGGCTGCATTGGAATACCAGCAAAGCTTCATTGGCATGGTACTGCCAGTATTATGGGAAAGCGCGGTCGGGTTAGAAACCCAGGGATGGGAAATGAGTGGTTTGACCGGCAATTACTTGCGTGTACGCGCTCGTGCGCCGCGCCGTCTGTGGAACCAGATCACGCCCGTCTGGCTGTCTGAAAAAAGCGCCGACGGCCTATTAGGTCAAATTCAATTCTGAAGTTCGCTATGTTGCCATTACCAGATCCGATACTGGTTTTGGCCTGGATCAGGGTCGTCAGATGAGCGATTGTATATTCTGTCAAATCATCGCTGGGGAACAGCCAGCCCAAATTTATTATCATGATGAGCAGGTAACCGCTTTTCGGGATATTCACCCGGTCGCTCCAACCCATATCCTGATTGTTCCCAATAAACACATCGCCTCAATGAATGATCTGATTGCTGAAGATCATTCCATGCTAGGACATATGATGCTGACTGCCCGCCAGCTTGCTCACGAACATGGCATTGCCAGCGCCGGATATCGCTTGATCATCAATACGGGTCATCATGGAGGTCAGGTGGTATTTCACCTGCATTTGCATCTGATCGGTGGTCACCGCATGCGTTTCCCAATGGGATAACTTACCTTTGTCACAAACAACCATTACCTCCATCCAAAATCCCCGCGTCAGGTGGCTGGGCCTGCTTCAATCCCAACCCCGCCTGCGCCGCAAGGAACGGGCATTTATCGTCGAAGGCGTGCGCCTGGCGGAGGAGGCCTTGGCCAGCGGTTGGAAAGCCCGCTTGATTCTTTACACGGATCAATTGAGTGAGCGCGGCCGTTTTGTGCTGGATGGCTTCACCGCTCAGGGTGCCCTGGCAGAGCAGGTCTCCGAAGCAGTGATGCGCCATGTCAGCGACACTCAAACACCTCAGGGCTTGCTGCTGGCATTGGAATGGTTGCCTGTACCGCTCCCGCCCCAACCCCGGTTTGTGTTCATCCCCGATCAGATGCGCGACCCGGGCAACCTCGGGACGATTCTGCGCACAGCGGAAGCCGCCTCCATCGATGCGGTCTTGCTGCCGCCTGGGACGGTTGATGCATTCTCTCCAAAAATCATCCGAGCGGGAATGGGAGCCCATTTTCGCCTGCCGATCCATGAGATGGCCTGGGAGCGGATCGCAATCTACCTGAAAGGACTGCAAATCTTTCTGGCTGCCGCCGGTCAGGGAAAATCCTTCACCAAGGTAAATCTAAGCCATCCGCTTGCTCTGATTGTGGGCGGCGAGGCCGAAGGAGCCAGCGTCGAGGCCGCTCGCCTGGCTACCACTGCTATTCATATCCCGATGCCCGGCAAGAGCGAATCGCTTAATGCCGCCGTTGCTGCTGCTATCCTAATGTTTGAAGTTGTTCGGCAAAAAAAAGCATAAAAATCAGTCTGACATCCGATTCGGTTGTCTCTGCTGCATCCGCAAGCGGTAATTGACGCAATTCTGGAAGAAGCCATGGAGCGCGGACCGACTGGATTGAACATCAAAAAGTTACCCGCCGAGCGAATGTTTCGATCTTCTCTCAATTATGAGTTCCAAGTCTTGGATGCCAGCGTAACCCCCGACCATTCGCTTGAAGCCCGATTGGATCTGGTCCCGTATCGCATCAGTGCTCATCCTCATACGAATTAGCGAGTCCGCGATGGAAAATGAAATCATCTTACACACCGATCGTCTCACCAAACGCTACGGTAATTTGGTGGCGGTTCAGGATTTGAGCCTTGAAATCCGACAGGGTGAGGTGTTTGGCTTTCTAGGACCGAATGGGGCTGGAAAAACCACAGCCATCCATATGATGTGCGGGCTGCTGAAGCCGGATTCTGGCTGGGTTCGTTTGAAGGGAATCGCTTTGAGCAGTAATAAAGCCCGCCAATTGGTTGGGGTTTGCCCGCAGCAGATCGTAATTTGGGAAAAACAGACCTGTATTGAGCAGCTTCAATTCATTGGTCAAATGTACGGGCTCTCGGCGGGTTTGTCCCTTCAGCGCGGTCGCATTCTACTTGCGGAGTTAAATCTGGAAGAGAAACAAAACCAGCTTGCCCGTACCCTCTCTGGCGGAATGCAGCGGCGCTTGAACCTGGCTTTAGCTCTTGTCCATGATCCCGAAATCCTGATCCTCGACGAGCCGGAAGCCGGGCTGGATCCACAGAGCCGGGTGCAGGTTCGCGAATACATTCGCTCGTTGGCCCGTCGCAAGACCATCATTTTAACGACCCACAACATGGATGAGGCTGACCGTCTGGCTGACCGGGTCGCGATCATCGATCACGGGTGCCTGCTCGTGCTGGATACACCCCAGGCCCTTAAATCTAGGCTTGGCGAAGGGGATGTCCTTGAGGTCACCCTGAATGCGCATTCAATTGATCTCCAGCAAATCCAAATGACATTATCTTCCATTCCGGGCAGGATCGATATGCAGCTTGCCGATGGTTCGCTTACATTACGGGGTTTGAATCTGGGGCATCAACTTCCCGCTATCTTGGGAGCAATGGAATCCCTCGGATTAAAATTGGAGGATATACGTCTGCGCGGGAACACGTTAGAAGATGTTTTTATCCAACTCACTGGTCGTAAGTTGCGTGAATAGCGAAAGGATGCGTTATGGATGCTGTATCTCAAGATGTTGAAATCAAAATTCGTCAGGCTTTCAAGAAATTTAACCCCTTCATGATTTGGCTCTGGCGATTAGGTTTTCGGCGTTGGGTGAACGCCTGGCCCTCGGTTGGCGGTCGGATCATGGTGATCACGCATACAGGTCGTAAAAGCGGCCTCCGCCGCCAGACCCCGGTTAATTATGCGGAAGTGGACGGAGAAATCTATTGTACGGCTGGCTTCGGCAGCGTTTCGGATTGGTACCGCAACATGCTGGTCAACCCCCGGGTTGAGATATGGCTTCCAAGTGAATGGTGGGTAGCCGATGTGCAAGATATCAGTCACTCCGAGCAGCGTCTCGATTTGTTGCGCCAGGTGATCATCGCCAGCGGGATCGTTGGCCCCTTGATGGGTGTGGACCCACACAAAATGAGCGATGCCGATTTTGATCGTGCAACCTGTGATTATAAATTAGTCCACATCCGGCGCGCACAGAGAATGAGTGGACAGGGAGGCCCCGGCGATCTGGCCTGGGTCTGGATTCCTACCATGCTGGCATTTCTGGGCTTAATATTTCTTAGAAAGCCCCGGAAATGAAAATCTGGGTCATCTTTCTTAAAACCTGGCGCGAAATGCGCCGCGATGCCTGGATGTTAGGACTTACGCTGGCTTTCTCTCCCCTCTTTGTCCTGATCTACTGGATTTTCACTCAAGGAGGTTCAACATCTTATACCATACTGGTGGTCAATCAGGATCAGGGCGCACTTCTGGCTAATAGTGAGGTCTGGTATTTGGGTGAAGAAGCCATCCAGACGATCGAGGCGGTCCGTTATGCTGATGGCAAACCACTCTTGCGGGTGAAATTGATCGAAACAAAAGACCAAATCAACCCCGTGTTGCGTAACCGTGGCGCGGTTGCCTTCCTGCTCATCCCACCGGATTTTTCAAAAACGCTCATGGCATTAAAAGCAGGTGATCGGACGCACACAGCCACAATCAATTTTGGTGGAGACTTGACCAATCCCTATTACATGGTAGGCGCAACTCTGGCGCTCAGCGCAGTGGATAACTACATCATCCAGGCAACAGGTCAGCGGCCGGTGGTTCGATACACCGAAGAAGCCCTCGGTGGATCCGCTGCGCGGACCGAATTCGAAACCTACACACCAGGTATCCTGGTATTTGCTGTGATCATGCTGATCTTTCTGGCAGCTATGGTGGTTGCGCGCGAGATTGAAACCGGCGCGCTGCGTCGTTTGCAGATCACATCAATGAGTTCGTTTGATTTCCTGGGTGGTGTGACTCTGGCGATGGTTGTTCTGGGAACGCTCTCTGTCTTACTGACATTCTTGACTGCGTTGGCTTTGGGATTTCGCAGTCAGGGACCGATCTGGGCTGCCATTCTGGTTGGGGCTTTGACCAGCCTGTCGATCATCGGAATTGGGATGATTGTGGGCTGCTTCGCCCGCTCGGTCAGCCAGGCATTCGTGATCGCCAATTTTCCACTGGGACTCCTTATGTTTTTCTCAGGGGCGATCTTTCCTGTTCCGAAAATCGTCATGTTTCAGTTCGCAGGACATGAGATCGGTTTGTACGACATCCTTCCACCCACCCATGCTGTTGTGGCGCTGAACAAAATCCTGACTCTGGGTGCGGGATTGGGAGATGTAGCCTTCGAACTCGGTGCGTTAACTTCGCTGTCAATACTGTACTTTGCGATTGGAGCTTGGCTCTTCCAGCGCATGCGCTTATGACCTCCCGATTTCGCAGGCAGCCTGCCGCCCAAAGGCAAATCGGATTGTAACAAATATACTCTTTTTCCGCTTTACGATTTTAGATAACTATTGTAAACTTTCAATATGCCCGTTGACCTGGAACTTTACCGGCGCGAGATCCGTATTTCAAGCCAGCCCCCCCTCCGTCTGTCTGCTATTGACATTGCCCCGGATCACGCCGAGCGGACCATCGCCTTCATTCACGGTTTTGGCGGTCGAGCTACCCAATGGCAGTATCAACTCTGGAATTTTTCTGAGACCAGCCGTGTAATCGCCCCCGATCTGCGTGGTCATGATCACTCGGACCACCCACGCCAGAACTATGATATGCCCCGGCTTGTTACAGACCTGGGAGCGATATTCGATCGACTGGGGGTAAGCGGACCTTTGGTCTTGGTAGGGCATTCATTCGGCGGGGCGATTGCCGCTGAGTTTGCCAGCGCCAATCCAACTCGGGTAAACCATCTGGTGTTGATCGCTACCGCAGGCGAATTCCAACTGAACCCGCTCTATCGGCTGCTGTTGCGCCTACCCGCCTCTACTCTGCACGCACTTATTCCATTCACGCGCAAATGGCTGGGCGCTCCCCCAGATGTTTTGAAGACAATGTATGTCCAATCGTTGAGCTGCTGGAATGGATGGAATCTGTTTCGCAATCTGACGATTCCGACTTTGGTCATCCGCGGCCATTATGATGTGATCTTCGAAAAACCGTTGTTCGATGAAGTCGCTCGGGCAATCCCGTTATCTGAAGAGATTGACGTGGGCGCCTCCGGTCACATGGTCATGCTTGAGCGACGTGATGCGGTCAATCGTGCGATCACAAGGTTTATCGAAACCGATCAAGAAAACGATCGGTTTGCCTTTTCGCACACAGAGGTATCGAACAAAAAATCGCGCCGAACCCGTCTGCAAAAAGAGCGTCCCTGGCTGCGCTCCTACGAGGCGAACGTTCCGGTCTCAGTTGCAGTGCCACGTCTCCCGCTTCACTCTTTGCTTAAGTCATCTTCAAGGCGTTTTCCGCGCAAGACGGCCCTGGTTTTCGAAAGCAAGCGGACCACCTATCAGCAGCTCAACCAGGATGCTGATCGCTTTGCTGGCTTCTTGCACGCCCAGGGTGTGGAAAAAGGGGCTCGCGTGATGATCCTGCTGCCGAACCTGCCCCAACTGGTCATCGCCTTTTTCGGTACATTAAAAGCAGGTTGCGTGGCGGTTTTCTCCGTTCCTAATACACAGCCGGACGAGTTGATCCGCCAGATCCGCGATTCGGGTGCAAGTGTGCTGGTGACATTGACTCAATTTTACGATTTGATCTATCAAATCAAATCGGAGCTTGAGCCAGATCCTCATTCTCCGCTGCGGCATATTGTCTTTACGCACGTCGCCGAGGCGCTGCCTTTCCTCCCCCGCCTGCTGCTTCGGTTTACCGGCGTGGAGAGCTATCGTCATAAGCTTGATCTTCCATTGAACGCCAACACCCACCTTTTCGGCCCGATCTTGAAGCAAATGAATGGACCGGGGGAACAAGAAAAGCTGGTAGATATCCAGATCTCCCCGATCGACCTTGCAGTCATCCAATATACCGGCGGCACCACTGCTCAACCAAAAGGCGTCATGCTCTCGCATCAGAATCTGGTCGCGAACGCCCTCCAAACTCGCCATTGGATCCCGGATGCTATCGAAGGACAAGAACGCTTTCTTTGTGTATTGCCCTTCTCCCACAGTTATGGTTTGACAGCTGCATTGAATGTTCCCATCGCATTGGGAGCCACGCTAATCCTGAAGGCCCGTTTTGAGGTGCTGGATATTCTGAAGACCATCCGCAAGCATCGCCCGACGATTTTCCCGGGGGTTCCGCAAATGTATGTGGCAGTCAAAGATTATCCAGGAGTGCGCAAGTACGGCATCTCATCTATCAAAGCTTGCATTTGCGGCTCAGCCCCGCTGCCAGTGGAGGTGCAGGAGGCTTTCGAGAAGCTCACCCGGGGTCGGTTGGTGGAAGGTTACGGCTTAACTGAGGCGTCGCCGGTGACTCACGCCAATCCACTCAATGGCCTGCGCAAGGTGGGCAGCATCGGTATTCCACTCCCCTCAACGCAGGCGCGCGTGGTTGATCTGCGCAAGGGTGAAAAGATCATTCCTGTGGGGCAAATTGGTGAGTTGGCAATCAAAGGCCCGCAGGTCATGATGGGATATTGGAGCAACGATGAACAGACCCGGCTGGAATCGACGCGCGAGGTGCTTTCGCCGGATGGTTGGCTGCTGACCGGAGATGTTGCTCAAATGGATAGCGACGGCTATTTCCGCATTATTGCCCGCAAGGTGGATATGTGGTACCCATCCAAACCGGATACCCCGGCATTTCCACGGGATGTGGAAGAGGTTCTTTTTGAAGTGCCGCAGGTCAAAGAAGCCGCAGTTGTGGCGATCGCCGGGCAGCCGATTGCCTTTGTAATTGTGCGTCGGGAAAAACCTGCTGCTGAAGCATTAATCGCATATTGCAAACGCCGCCTCCCGCCAGAGCTGGCGCCGCGCATGGTCATATTCGTGGATGAATTTCCGCGCACTTTCATCGGCAAAGTGCTTCGGCGTGAGCTGAGACGGCTGTTCGAAGAAAACAGGAAATCGATCGATGCTGAACTCCATTGAAGCCGGCCAGGGAGAAACGGTGATCCTTGTCCACGGCATGGCTGCCTCCCTGTGCGATTGGGATGCGTGGATGCCCAGGTTAGCATCATCGGGGTACCGTTCGGTAGCAGTTGATTTGCCGGGGCATGGCGATAGCCCAAAACCGGTCGATGTCCGATATTACACCATCCCAACTATGATTTCAACATTTGAGGAGTGGATTTGGGGATTAGGGCTGAAATCCCCGTTCAATTTGATTTCCCATTCGTTGGGTGGATATCTGAGCCTGGAGTTCAGCCGCCAGCATCCGGAAATGGTCAACAAACTGGTGTTGATCAACCCGTTTTTTAAATCCGATCAGCTCTCCTTTGGCCTGCGCATTCTTCGAAAAACTTCTGCAGCCTCCACCAGGCTTTTGGGTCTGGCGCCTTTCCCGTTGCTTCAAACCCTGGTAACTTTATCTCCGGTTTACATGAAGGGATTTTCTCCCCGGGCTCGCATGCAAATTGCCGTCGACCTGAAGCGGGCCTCGCCCCAGATTTTAAACCTGGCTCGGGATGTGCCAGACCTTACCCCTAGGCTGTTGGAAATCACAACCCCCACTCTGCTGATATGGAGCGATCATGACCGAACTCTTTCGCCAGCCTCTTCCCCGCGCTGGCAAAAAGGCTTCCAAATATCACCATCCGCCGCATCGAACGCTCCGGCCACCAACCACACATCACTCATTCAGATGAGGTGATCAACCTGGTAATGGAATACTTAACCTCCTGAATTTGACTTGAAGTTTGTTTCGTTCTGATTGGCGGATCAACTCTTCACAGCCAGGTCAAAGAAATCTTCAATGATCTCCCAGTTCTGCAGACTTGACCTCTGCACGATTTGTTCGAGTTCTGAAAGTCGATAAGATGAGTGGATGGAGCCCCAATAATGCACCCGGAAATCTGCTGGCAATGTCAGACCGATCACCAGGCGGCGAAACGGGCCTGGGGTTGTTGCAGGCGCTTTGAATCCCGGATCAGGAAACCGCATCTCGAGAGGGGTTATCTCTCGCAGATAAAAGGTCGTAAATGCTGTCCAGTATACGAATCGTCGCACGCGCAGATTTCTTCGGGCGTGCCTTCAATAACAATCTTACCACCCCGGTCGCCGCCTTCTGGCCCCAGGTCGATGATGTAGTCCGCCACTTTGATAATATCCAGGTTGTGCTCAATAATCAGCACGCTGTTGCCAGCATCGACCAACCGCTGTAATACCTCAATGAGCTTATGCACATCTGCTGCGTGCAGTCCAACAGATGGCTCATCTAAGACATAGAATGTGCGCCCCGTCGCCCGCTTCGAAAGTTCTCGCGCCAGTTTCACTCGTTGGGCTTCGCCGCCCGAAAGCGTTGGAGCCGGCTGGCCAATTCGCACATACCCTAACCCAACATCCTGCAGGGTTTGCAATCGGCTGAGCATAGCCGGGAATGCCGAAAACACCTCCAATGCCCGGTCAACCGTCAGGTCAAGCACATCGGCGATATTCAAGTCTTTTAATCGCACCTGCAAAGTCTCCCGGTTGAAGCGGGCTCCATGACAAACGTCGCACGGCACGTACACATCCGGCAAGAATTGCATCTCAATCCGCAGTTGACCCTGCCCCTGGCAGGCTTCGCAGCGCCCACCATGCACATTGAACGAGAAACGTCCAGGCTTATAGCCGCGCACCTTGCTCTCGGGCAATTCGGCAAAAAGCGAGCGAATCTGGTCGAAAAGACCAGTGTAGGTGCCGGGGTTGGAGCGTGGTGTGCGTCCGATGGGGGATTGGTCGATATTGATGATCTTATCCAGGTGTTCAATCCCATCGATTCGGTCATCCGCGCCTGGGTACGTATGCGCACCGTTCAATCCGCGCGCCAGAGATTTGTATATGATCTCAACCATCAGAGTAGATTTGCCCGATCCCGAAACACCGGTCACACAAACCAGTCGTCCAAGCGGAATGCGCACATCGATATTTTTAAGGTTATTTTCACGCGCCCCCACCACAGTCAGCAATTTTCCATTTCCGTCCCGCCGCTTTTGCGGGATAGGGACCTGTAATCGTCCGGAAAGATAGGCCCCGGTGAGCAATTCGGGTGATTTGAGAATATCATCAACCGAGCCTTCTGCGACTACCAGCCCACCATGTTCGCCTGCCCACGGTCCAAGATCAACGATCCAATCTGCTGACAGGATGGTTTCAGTGTCATGTTCGACCACCAGAACGGTATTCCCCAAATCGCGCAGCCCCATCAGCGTATTAAGCAGGCGGGCATTATCGCGTGGGTGCAGCCCAATCGACGGCTCGTCCAATACATACAAAACCCCCATCAGTCGAGAGCCGATCTGGGTAGCCAATCGAATCCGCTGAGCTTCGCCGCCCGAAAGCGTCGCCGCCGAGCGTTGTAAGGTCAGATAGTCCAGGCCCACATCCACCAGGAACCCGAGTCGGGCCTGGATTTCCTTCAATATGCGTTCAGCAATTGCTTGCTGGCGGGTGGAAAGGGGAGGGGTCGGGCCTGATAGGCGCTGCACCCATTCCAGCGTACGCAATACCGGCCACTGGGTGACGTCGATGATATTCTCGTCATCTATCGTCACCGCAAGGGCTTCTTTCCGTAGACGGGCGCCGCCGCAGGTGGGGCAGATTTGCTCGCTCATCAGTTCCGCGATCCGCTCGCGCATATATTCGGAATTTGTATCTGTGTAGCGTCGCTGTAAATTCCCGACGACGCCTTCGAAAGCCATCTTCCAGGTTCCGCTGCGCCCATCTTTATTGCGGTAATGGATGGTGATCTCCTCGCCATGTGTACCATATAAGATGAGATCAAGCTTCTCGGATGGCAGGTTCTTCACCGGCGCATTCAGGTCAATTTTGTAATGCCGGGCAGCCGCTTCGAGCGCTTGCCAGTAATAGCCGCCTTCTTCGCGCGGGCCGCGCCATTCGGAGGCGACAATTGCGCCTTCGTTCAACGATAGATCGCGGTCGGGGATTAACAGATCCGGATCAATCTCCAGTTTGCCGCCCAACCCTTGACAGTCTTGACAAGCTCCATGGGGTGTATTGAATGAGAAAGTTCGCGGTTCGATCTCTGGCAAAACAGAGCCATGCTCCGGACAGGCCAGGTGTTCGGAGAAATGCAAGTCTTTCCCTATGTCAACCCGATCCCCTTCCGGAGGCGGCGAGAACCGGGCAGATAGTTCATCCAACTCGTTTTTGCCAACCTCGCCCGCATATTGAGGCGGGTTTAGCCAATGCAATGTGATGTAGCCTTCGCCAAATTTTAGAGCAGTCTCGACCGAATCGGTCAGACGGGAACGGGCTGAATCGGCTTCTGAAGGATCGTCATATTCACGCAGCGCCAGACGGTCTACAACTGCTTCGATCGTGTGAATTTTGTAGCGATCCATCTGGATTTCATCTTCCAATTCATGCAGTTGATCATCTATACGGACGCGCACGAAACCAGCCTTGCGAATTTCTTCAAGCACAGCTTGATGAGTGCCTTTACGCCCGCGCACCAGCGGCGAAAGCACGAGCAATCGCGCCCCTTGCGGAAGCCGCTCAATCGCCTCCACGATCTCTTGGGCGGATTGTTTGGCTACTTCGCGCCCGCAAACCGGGCAATGCGGAATGCCAGCCCGGGCAAAGAGCAAACGCAGGTAATCATATATCTCGGTAACCGTACCGACAGTCGAACGTGGGTTATGAGACGCCCCTTTTTGGTCGATGGAGACAGCCGGGGATAACCCTTCAATATAATCCACATCCGGTTTTTCCATCTGTCCCAGAAATTGGCGGGCATAGGCCGAGAGCGACTCGACATAACGGCGTTGGCCTTCGGCGAAGATAGTGTCAAATGCCAGCGATGATTTTCCCGATCCGGATAGACCGGTAATTACAACAAATTTGTCGCGCGGGATTTCAACGGTGATGTTCTTCAGGTTGTGCTCGCGCGCGCCGACTACTCGAATAACATTTTGGGTCATAAAGAGGTCCCTCAGATTGAGAACAACAGATCAATAATCGCTACGATGGTGGAATGGAGCGATAGTGAAGGCCAATCGGATATTATAGCACATTTGTTTGTGGAATATACGTTCTGTTGTGATCGGGGAGTGGCTAAATCAAGGGCTAAACAAACTGAAAAACATGGGCCGGGTAGCTGGGAAAACGCTGCTTCAATAGCTGGCGACGGTTGAAGCAGTAAACAAAGAGTCGCACAGCCCACTCCAAAGCTTCGAGACTTCTTGAAAAACATCGCGAGCGGCGTGCCAGTCGAGCCAGATAGTGACGCAGTTCAGCGTTATCACCTTCAACCGAATAAGTATCTGTCTTGCCTTCCGATACTTCATAATGACCATAGTGATACCAAAGGCGGTAATAGGCATCAAACCCATCACTGTAATACTGTTTGGCTTTGACAGCTTCATCTACCATATCCTGGATCACCACTTGAGTGCGATCCCAGACGATTTTGTAGCCCAGAAAACAGCGTGTTGCTCGATCTACAAGGGTTATGATGTAGATGCGCTTTTTTTCTCTCCTATGAAGGTGAAAAGCTCGTCCATTTCAGCCTCTTTGACTTCTTCTGGAACGGGTGCTTCGGGTAAGCTAGCCGCCTTCTCTTTGACCCATAATGATATTGTACGATGGTGTGTACCCAGATGACGCGCAATTCGACGCGAGATTCATCCCATCCACATACATTTCTATCGCTTTTTGGCGAGTTTGCTCATCATAGACCCATGCTTTCGGTTCAGGCGTGTATTTGATCTGACAATACATGCATCGATAGCGTTGACTACCTGCACCTGTTTTTCCAGCACGGTTTTGTCGTTCTGTTCGTTGGCATTTCGGGCATCTGTTCATCCCCCTATTTTAGCCCATTTTTTAGCCACTCTCTGTCCGATAATCGGATCAGAAAACCACGCCTCGCGTCATGAAATCTGATGATTTGCGACGCGAGCCATGATTATACCAATTTCTTTCGCATCCCTCGATGAATCGCGAGTTGATGCTTCTTCGGGATCTATTCCTTCAGATCCTGCTGGTGGAAGATAAACACATCCAGCAGCACACTGACGCGCAGATTCTCTGGAAGGGGTGTTCCCTTAGGGATTTCTAACCGAACTGAGCGCAGGTCGCCCTCGGTATCCGCCCGGGCGGAGATTAAGGCATGGTAGTCCAGTGAGACCGCTTCAAGGGTCTCGGCGTCATAAAGCGCCAGGCCAGGGCAATGACTGTCGAGGGGATAGCTCGCTCCAGCTCCTAAATGGAAGAACGCCTGCACAGAACCATCGGCATCCCGCCTCGGGGGATGATACTCAAGGCTGCTCAGGCTGATCCCTTCTGGCGGCTTGTTGGCCTTGCCCGTATCCGGATAAGGGCGTGTGATGTAGGTTCCGGCGACCAGCATTTTCTCCCACCAGTTATTGGCTAATCCGGCGATGACAAGGTATGGGCCAAATGTCGGGATCGCAAGGGCCTTTGTATCTGCAAACAAAGTCATTCCCGGTTGCGCCACCCGATTGGCGTCCATCCGGCCACGCACCTCGAACAAATTAAAAGGGATTGGGATTCCCGTGATGGCCATATTGAAGCGGCGGTTGGCTAGAATAAAATCGCTGTTCTGGAAGCGACCGCTGAGCGGGAGTGTGAAATTGGAATCTGGGTCAACAATCAAAACACCCGCCTCATCTATTTTCGCACCGATCGCCCATAAAAGCAGCTTACCCCGTCCGTCGATGTCGGGTGGAGTCGTCTCGACCAATCCGATGATCCAGTAAATATAGTCGAACCCAAGCTGGTTCAAGCTTGGCATCATCGGCGGAAGCGGAGCAGCCGGTCTGGTCCAAACAAAAGCAGCAGTCTCGCGATCGCAGACCTCCATCGGCATCGCTGGAATATTCGGTTCAGCAACCCGAAACCGGAAGCTGCTTTCAAACCGTCCGGCAAACTTTCCTCCCAGCGACAGGTTCCCGATCCGCCAGCCGCCGGTATAATAGCGGCCTTTCACCTCGATCCGATAAGTTTCACCAGGTTTCAGAAAGCCATCCGGACGGATGTAGACGTATTTTCCATCGCCAGAATGCTCCAGGCTGAACGGGAAGTTCGGCTCAACCGTGACTTGCAGGGCATCTTTGGGCTTTCCAATCGGATTGTTATACAGGTGTGCGGGCAGAGTTTCGCTCGCCTGGCGCACGACCAGGCGCAAAGCGATCTGCGTGGCAGGTGTGAGCTGGTCGGGGAACCTGGGGTCCGCATTCCCACCCGGCGAAACATAATATAAGCCTGTAAAATCCGCAGGCATGTCGGTTTTCGTCAGGCAGCGGGGATCATCTTTCACAATCAGCGGGTAATCGTATGGCACATACGTGATCAAACCATGCTCGCCGCCGATATAGACCCCACTTTCACCCAGAGCTGGAGAGCCATTCAGGTCATTTCGGTCGCGCAGTTCGGGATCATCCGGGGTGGTATCATAAGCCCAGCGCAGGCTACCATCCACCCCATTCAGCGCAAATAAACGCCCGCTACCGTTCCCAAAATAGATAATCTCATCGCCTTCCGGGCTTAGCCCGACAGCAGGTGACGAGCGGATTGGAGCGCCGGAGTCGAATTTCCAGCGCAATGTCCGATCCGGCCTAACAGCATACATGCTGCCATCCGCCGATCCAAAATAAATCGAGGTGGTTTGTCCGGAATCATCCGCTCCCAATCCAGCCGAGCTATAGATGTGGTCGCCAGTTGGGAATTTCCAGATCACCTTGCCCCGTTCTGGATGGATTGCGTACAGGTTGCTGTCGAATGAGCCGATATAAACCGTTCCATCCGATCCAATCGCAGCAGAAGCCGCGATGAACCCGAGCGTACGCTTGCGCCATAACTCTTTTCCTTCGGAAGATACTCGTCGGACAAAAGTGTCTAATGAACTCCAAAAAATTGATCCATCAGCCCCAAATGCCGCCTGAGACCAGCTATTGCTGTCGGTGGAGTACGTCCATTTTAAGGATCCATCCGGGTGAATGGCGTAGTAATTGAAGTTGGTATTCCCGGCATAATAAGTCCCATCCGGGCCGATGGCCACATTGCCCTCAAACCAGCGATTGTAGCTCACGCCAGGACGAGCTTCGGCCTCGAATTTCCAGATCAAACGCGGCTCGGCATCTTCAATGTCTTCCAGGCCCATGTGATACATAAAACCATCCCCAGAAATAAAAGTGATGGTTGCGCAGCCTTTTTCGGGATCGAACCGCCCCAGCGCCGCGGCTGAATCGATGACCTCTCCTGTCTTGTACTTCCACTTCAGTGAGCCATTCGGTTGAATTGCATAAAAGAAATGATCCCCTGACCCAACGTAGATCACCCCTTTCCCATCAATTACGGGTGTGGAGAATATCCCCTTACCAGTCTCAAAGCTCCAGGGTAAGCCGCCAGGATATCGAGCCTGGATGGTACTGCGACCAGTATTGCGATGATCATGGCGGAAAGTTGGCCAGGGAGAATCGGGGGGAACGGGGGCTGCGGAGAGAGTTTCCATCTTTCTTTCCCTTTTGTAGTTCAAATGAGATATCATCGATACACTTGTTCGATGGGATTGTCTTGCCAAGTATAACGTGACTGTTCCAAAATTGGTAAACATTGTTTGCGCTCCCGGAAAGTGGGGCAAAATTGCTCCAAACATACGCCGTACGGCGGTTCGTTTCCATATAGTTGTGCATTTTAGGCTCGAAGTGGGAGAAATTGTTCGCCACTGTAAAACTTTACCAAATTTGGAACGATCACAGTATAACACTCGGATTTAAGTAAAATGGTAGAATCCTGATGAGTGGACGTTTTGCACAGATATTTCCTATCGAATCCAATGAACCCGAATTTGAACGGATCACGCCATTCAAAGATAGTTGGGAGAGCTGTCCGATCTGGATTCCTTAGACTAATGGAGGATTAATGGGCCTTATCAAAAAACTATCCCAAATATTTGGATCTACCAGTCGGCCAGATCCAGCGTCCTATTGGATTGCCGTCAAATGTAATCGCTGCGGTGAGCAGATCAATGCTCGGATCGATCTGCGCAATGACCTGAGTATTGACTACGGCGAGGGCAATACCAGCCCAACCTTCTTCTGTCGAAAGCTGCTGATTGGAGAGGGTGGACACTGTTTTCAGCGTATCGAAATTGAGTTGACCTTTGATGCTAATAAAAATCTGATCAGCCGGGAGATCAGCGGAGGCCAGTTCGTTAACGAATAACCCGCCGGGATGACCGGCAGATTATTCAGTAAAATGATTATTAATTACAGGGGTAGATAAAGCAACTCCGCTGTTGAGAAATCGAAATCGCTCAAATCCAGGATTTCGATTTCATTTTCAGCCAGGACGGCATGCAACCAGGCTTCGACTCGCTCTTTCTCGTTTGAGTTCACTTTACCCAACATGGCAATCGTAGCTGAGTCCAGGCAGATTGAAAACGACAGGTTAAACTGATTATTTTCCTCCTCCGTTGCTGAACGGATGATGGTAAATCGATGCTCCAGATTCAATAATTTCTGTTGGGATAACTCATCAATCAGCTTCTGCCCCTCGCGCCATACAGTCATGCGGTTGATGCTCACACCCAGGTTCTCAAAGATCTCTTCAACATCCCGGGTGCTCACTTCCATCAACCATAATAATGCGGCTAACCGACGGATACGCACAGAAATCTGTGATCGATCCACTCCTTGTGGATAATAACGAAAAGTACGATTGCATTCGACGCAAAAAAATCGAAAAACCACTGCGTTGATTGGCCTGGTGTCGTAAACATTGCGGGTTCCAGAACCCCAACGCCGCACGGTGGAACAACCGCAATATGGGCATATGACAGGTTGCCCATTTTGCGTATTATCCACTTCGTTCAGGCACAAAACTATTCCGTTCATGCCCTGATTATATGTTATGTTGATGCGCACAGACCTAACAGTTTTTATAGGTCTCGAGTACTATCAGATATCTTAGGATTAACTCTCGGCCTCAACTGGATCTAATTGATTCGCCAGGACGCTCCGTTTGACCTGTCGAAAAACCAGTTTTTCGGTCTCTTCATCGACTTCCACCAGGATCGTATCGCCTTCCGTAAATTGCCCGCTGAGCAGACTTACCGAGAGTGGGCTTTCCACATGTTTTTGCAGGGCACGCCGAAGCGGTCTTGCGCCAAAGGCTGGATCAAAACCCTCTTTTGCCAGCCATTCGCGGGCTGGTTCGGTCATCTCCACACTTAAACCACGCTCCTTCATGCGATCTTGAACCTCGTTCATTTGTAGGTCCACAATCTTGCCCATTTGCTCGATCGTAAGGGGGGAGAAGGTGATGATCTCATCGATTCGGTTTAGAAATTCAGGTCGGAATGTGCCTTTCAAAGCTTTTTCGATCTTTTCATGTTCTAGCCGTTCCTCGCTGTCATCCCGGTTCTGCAAAAATCCCAGGCTGCCCGATCTGCGCACATATTCCGTGCCAAGGTTGCTGGTCATAATCAGCACGCTGTTGCGAAAGTTAACCACCCGCCCCTGCCCATCGGTCAGGCGACCATCATCCAGGATTTGCAGCAACGCATTCCAGACTTCTGGATGCGCCTTTTCAATTTCATCAAATAAGATCACCCGATAAGGTCGACGGCGCACTGCTTCAGTCAGTTGACCGCCTTCTTCATACCCCACATATCCAGGAGGCGCTCCAAACAGGCGCGAGACAGTATGCTGTTCGCGGTATTCGCTCATGTCAATCCGCACCAGCGCGTCCTCGTCATCAAACATGAACCAGGCCAGCGCTTTTGCCAGTTCTGTCTTGCCGACTCCGGATGGACCTATAAAGATAAATGAGCCGATGGGTCGATCTGGGTCTTTCAAACCGGAGCGCGCCCGTCGGATGGCATCCGAGATTGCCCGGATCGCCTCCTCCTGACCAATAATCCGTTCATGCAATCGATCTTCCATCTGCAACAGCTTTTCAGATTCGGTTTCCATCATCTGGTTCACCGGGATACCTGTCCACTGCGCTATCACTTCTGCAATATCCCCGGAATCAACCATTTCATCCAGTTGATGCTCAGACTCCCATTGATCGCGCAGTTCACCGAATTCAGTTTCCAGGCGCAGCCTCTCAGATTTCTTCTGCGCGGCTCGTTCGTAATCGCGTTCTTGCCCGGCTTGCTCTTCCTCAGCCGCCAGACGGTCGATTTCCGTCTTCCTGGTTTTTAATTCCTGCGGAAGGGAGTAAAGCGCCACACGCAGCTTGGCCGCTGCCTCATCAATCAGGTCAATCGCTTTATCCGGCAAACGGCGCTCGGTCACATAACGCGACGACAGCCGCGCTGCGTCCACCAGTGCCTGGTCCGAGAAGCGCACCTTATGGTGAGCCTCATAACGGTCGCGCAGACCATGCAGCATTTGAATGGTCTCATCGACGCTTGGCTCTTCCACGAATACTGGTGCAAATCGGCGCTCAAGGGCTGCATCTTTTTCAATGTACTTATGATATTCATCCAGAGTTGTCGCACCCACGCACTGCAACTCGCCGCGCGAAAGGGCGGGCTTGAGCATGTTGGATGCATCCATTGCACCCTGGGCCGCGCCAGCCCCTACCACTGTATGCAATTCGTCGATAAAAAGGATTACCTCGCCTTCAGCCCGTTGGATCTCTTCAAGGGCAGCCTTAAGCCGCTCCTCAAACTCGCCGCGAAAGCGCGAACCGGCAATCATAGCTCCCAGATCAAGGGCTAAAACTCGCTTGCCCGAAAGAATCTCAGGTACATCGTTGGTGGCAATTTTCTGGGCCAACCCCTCAACGATGGCCGTCTTGCCGACGCCTGCCTCGCCAATTAATACCGGGTTATTCTTCGTCCGTCGACATAGAATCTGGATCACTCGCAGAATTTCTGTATCGCGCCCGATGACCGGGTCCAGTTTGCCCTCCCGCGCCATCTGTGTCAGGTCGCGTGAAAAACGTTCCAGGGTGCGATAGCGCGTTTCGGCCTGTGGGTCGGTCACCCGCTGGCCTCCCCGGATTTGTTGCACGGCCTCGTAGACACGCTCGCGTGTTACACCAGCGCCTTCCAACAGACGCGCTGCAGGCGTGCTGCGCTCGCTCAAAATTGCCAGAAAGATATGTTCGGTCGAGATGTATTCGTCTTTCAGCCGGTTGGCCTCTTCATTCGCAAGGTCGATAATCCGCTTGACCCGTGGGGTAATAAAGATTTGACCCGCTCCTCCTCCAAAAATATTCGCTTTTGGGCTGGTTCGCAAAATATAATCCAGGCGCTCGGTCAAAGCTGTTGTATCAACTTTTAGATACTCCAGGATTTGAGTGATTACTCCTTGTGGCTGCTCGATCAATGCGAGCAGAATATGTTCCGTATCGATCTGATTATGACCATAACGCTGAATAATTTCGGCAGCCCTCTGCGCAGCCTCCTGCGCACGCTCGGTAAACCGGTCAAATCGCATCATAGCTTTATCCTTCCTTCCTTCTGGTCCGGCAGCAAAAACAACAATAGACCTTCGCTCTTTGATCGGTTGCCTGGCTCCAGTTACAGTAATTTCTTGAATGCAGTCGTGAAAATTATAACACCGGCTGAATTAACCATATATCCCTGGAGCGTTAGAAATACATATGAAATTGGAGTTGACCTATCAAAATTAAACCGGATTCGGATTAAGGTGTAGAGGAGGAAAGCAAAACGCCAGAGGTCTCTTGGAAAACGGGTTGTGTGAACGAAACTGGAGGCGATTCGGTTTGTACCAAAGTTGGGGTCCAAATTGGGGTGATTGTTGGCGTAAGAGTAATCAGATGCAAATATACTTCAGGAATCCAACCGATGCGACCTTCTTCATCCTGGACTTCAATCCAAACCAATCCACCCACAATTTTCTTGCCGTACAATACAACCAGCATTTGACCCGAGCGCAGGAAGCCGATCTCTGGTCCGCCTGGATACTGGCGTAAACGCATGCCTGGGATGGCGGTCTGGAATGCCTTTGCAATCGCAGGCGTTGGTGTAGATGTAGGAGTAGAAGTAGCTGTTGGGGAGGGTGTAGGTGTAAATGTCTCTGTAGGTGTTGAAGTAGCGGTCGCAGTTGGAGTGGAGGTAGATGTGCGGGTTGGGCTTGGGCCGGACGTGAAGGTAAGCGTAAAGGTTGGCGTTGGAGTCGAAGTAGGCGGAATCAGCGGATCCAGGCGGGCAGCAAAAACCTGGCTGATGACGACTGCTACTGGCTGTTGCAACCGGTTGGCAATTACTTCCTGTAATGCCACACTGTCAACATAGTCCAATGCTTTCAAAGTACGGATAACGATATCAATACTGATAGTGTCACCTTGCCGGGTCGAGTTCCACTCAACCAGTTCAACCCCTTTAATCTTCTCGACCTCTTCTCTTAGAACAGATTCAATTAACCGATTCTCGTTCGCATTCTTGAATAATCGGTAGCTGAAAAAACTGAGCGAACCGAGCAAGATCACTGTGATCAGGGCTGAAATCATCAGGCTACGCGGCAAGCGGTTGTTCCGGCTAAGAAGTGGACCGCTGAAGCCCAACATAAAAAAGACAAGGGATGCGGCAAAAGCAATCGTAATCGCATTGGTGATGAATAAAAGTGTTGCTCCACCGGCTACTTCCCAGCGGCCCATAGCCAGACCAATCCCAATAGTGCATAGCGGAGGCATCAAAGCTGTCGCAATGGCTACACCGGGCAAGGCAGCAGAGATATTTGGCATGGCCATCGCAAACGCAGCCGCGATTCCGCCCGCCAGGGCTACTCCCAGATCGATAGGTCCAGGATGGGTACGAGCCATTACTTCTGAAGGCAATTCGAGCAGCACAACAAATGGTAAATAGCGGTTCGAATATGCGATCAAGAATGACATTAAGACCGCTAACAACGCCCCACGAATAATCGCTGAGGATGCGTCACGCAAAGTCCGCTCATCACCCGTTATTGAAGACAGCCCAATCCCGATAATTGGCGACATCAAAGGAGCGACTAACATGGCGCCGATGATGACCGCCGCCGAATCTACCAAAAGCCCTTGAGTAGCTATGATGCATGAAAGAACCACCAATAAAAAGAAACCAAAATCTGGACGTGAGGCTTCCCGCAATTGCACTTGAACTTCGCCGCGCCGTTCAGGGCTCAATGGCTTGACCCATCGCCGCAGCAAGAAATAGGTTGTTTTTACTCGCCAGTTAGCACTTTTGGAGCGATTCTGCTTTTCCATGATGATCTTGTGTGTTATTGTAATCGAACTCATCTCTTGCGTGTTGAAGATTAGAGGAACTCCTTTTCAAGCTGAAATCGACCAACCCCTATCCCTCAAAAAGGGGAACTCTCACAATTGATCCATCGTCTAAACACCTGATCAGTAAGCATAAATCAATAAAAATCGGCTAAGCTAACCATCAAAAGAGCCGGCAAGATGAGGAGAGAAAAATGAAGAACATGACCCTTTCAACCAGATTTACTATGTCTGCCATCACCATCCTGGCAGCCACCGCGCTTTTATCCGGATGCGCCAGCGCGGCCTTTGCACAAAGTGAGAACCCTATCAGCGCGGAGACGCCCATCCGCACGGTTACGGTTAGTGGGAGTGGCAAAGTATATATGACCCCCGATATCGCTTATGTCACTATTGGTGTTCACACCGAAGGCTATGACGCCACCAAAGCTGTAGCAGAAAACAATCGAAACGCCCAGGAAGTGATTGATACGCTCAAATCTTTGGGCATTGACGCGAAAGATATCCAGACCACAAACTTCAGTATCTATCCGCAGCAAGAATTTGATACCGAAGGCAAGCCCACCGGTAAAATTAAGTACGTGGTTGATAATTCGGTTTTTGTGACTGTGCGCGACCTGAGCCAGATCGGTGAAGTGCTGGATGAGACTGTCAAATCCGGTGCAAACTCAATCAACGGTATTCAATTTGACGTAGCCGATAAGACCGCTGCCCAAGCAGAGGCGCGCAAAGCCGCAGTCACAAACGCTTCGATTAAAGCTCAAGAGCTGGCTGAAGCAGCCGGCGTATCTCTCGGTCAGGTCATTACGATCAGCGAGTCCACCAGCAGCGCTCCAGCCCCGATGTATGACATGCGTGCTTCTGTTGCTATGGCCGAAAGCTCCGTCCCGGTAGAAGCGGGTCAAATGACGCTAACAATCGAAGTGAACATCGTTTACCAGATTAAATAGTGGTATAAATCAACCCATGCAGGACACGACCTCCTTTGAGCCTGACCGTCGCATGGGTCTTATCTTTCACAGCATCAGTATGATCCTGCTGGCCCTGCTTGCTCTCGCTGGGCAGTGGCAGGCAGCTCAGGCCAGTATTGGCCCGATGTTTATCCTCAACATGCTGCCTGTTCTGGCAGCCGCAATCATCGGACCGATACTGGCTTATCGCATCTATGCCCTTCGCTCTGCCGTTTATACCCTTGAGCGGGATGGGATTCATCTGCGTTGGGGGTTGCGCAGCGAGGATATCCCGATGAATCAAGTTTTATGGGTCCATCCGGCTGCTGACTTGTCTGCCCCGCTTCCGCTGCCGAGATTACATTTCCCAGGGGCGGTTGTGGGAAAACGGAGCATTTCTGGAGATGGGGAAATTGAATTTTTGGCATCCGATGTGCGAAATCTGCTGATGATTGCTACCGTACGCGGTGGGTTTGCTATCTCTCCGGCAGATCCGGATCGTTTCTTACAGACCTATCAACGTTGCACTGAAATGGGATCGTTCGCGCCGCTAACGCCTCGTTCAGTATATCCTGCCTTTCTGCTTAAAACAGTCTGGTCATCTGGCGTTGCCCGGACGCTGCTGCTGATCTGCCTAACGCTAAACCTGGTTTTATTGGCCTGGGTGAGTTTTGCAATGCCTGGGCGAGGGGCGTTACACCTTGGTTTTCATCCAGATGGCTCACCGGGCGACCTGATGCCGGCCACGCGCCTATTACTATTACCATTCATCAATGCTTTTTTCCTTCTTGTGGGTGTATTGTTAGGTCTTTTCTTCTTCCGACGAGATGAAAGCCGCCCGGTTTCCTATTTGCTCTGGTCTGCCAATGCATTCACTTCGCTTTTATTTTTGTTTGCGGTGTTTTTTATCCTGCGCGCCGGATAGAATTTGAGATGATTAAATGAGAAAGTTTTCCACAAGTCCAGAGCCTTTATCCACAGTATTCTAGTACTTATCCACATTTTTTCAACGGCGAGGATTATGCAACTAATCATTGGGATCTTTCTGGGCATTCTGGTCGCGACCCTAGCTTGGAAAGCCAGGGCGTTGAACCGCAGCGGAGCGGTTGCAGCAGCTGTAAGCGGTGGCTTGATTTTTGGGTTGGGGGGGTTGCCCTGGGCGACTCTTCTATTGACCTTCTTTATTTCATCCAGCGTGTTATCCCGCGCTTTCTCCAGGCGCAAGCAGACCCTGAGTGAAAAGTTTTCCAAAGGTCACCAACGCGACTGGGGTCAGGTTCTCGCCAATGGCGGATTGGGCGCCCTGATGGTGCTTGTGCACGCTGTAATGCCGAACGAAATTTGGCCTTGGGTTGCTTTCAGTGGAGCGATGGCTGCGGTGAATGCCGATACCTGGGCGACCGAGCTGGGTGTACTCAATCCATCCGCGCCGCGCCTGATCACAAACGGGCAGCAGGTCGAGCGTGGTACTTCCGGAGCGATCAGTCTGTGGGGTAGTCTGGCTGCGCTGGGTGGGGCTGCGTTGGTGGGTAGCTTTTCGGCCATGTTTCGGGTAAGTGCAGTCCCCTTCGTTTTATTAGGTTCCATCATTTTGGGTGGACTGAGCGGCTCCTTCTTCGATTCTTTCCTTGGGGCTACCATCCAATCCATCTATTGGTGTCCAATCTGCCAGAAAGAGACTGAACGTTACCCGCTCCACCTGTGCGGAACACAGACGATCCAACAGCGCGGCTGGTCCTGGCTGGATAACGATTGGGTCAATTTCGGCGCTTCAGTTATTGGAGCGCTGGTTGCAGTTGTTATGTATCAAATACTGGCAAGTTGATACCCATCGACTGTGTTTGTGCCATGCCCTAGAGTTTGTCAAGATTAGTTTGGTAGGAAACCCACCTCAAACAGGAAAAATGGTTAAATAAAGCCAACCTCCCATGGCTCTGCAACCGGCAGGAGGTTGGCTTCAAACCGAAGTGTCTATGGATTGAAAACCACTGGCAGGAACAGCAAACTTTCATGCACTTCTGTTGCAGTCGGTGTGCTGGTGCTTGTGGCTGTCGCTGTTGCTGTGGGCGTCGTAGTTGACGTGCTGGTAGCAGTCGCTGTATGGGTCGGTGTAGCTGTATGCGTGCTAGTTTGAGTTGGGGTAGCTGTACTTGTACTTGTTTGGGTTGGCGTGGCCGTATGCGTGCTCGTCTGGGTTGGGGTAGCTGTACTTGTGTTAGTGGGTGTTGGCGTGTTAGTGGAGGTAGGGGTAGAGGTGGAAGTGTTCGAGGGCGTAGAGGTATTTGTTGGCGTTGCTGTTTGCGGAATCACAAATGCATCTGACCCAACCCATTGCGGCAGGGTACCATTTCCACCAAGGGGAGGGTTCAACCAACCATCATGCATCACGCCATCCCAACTCGAGAAGAGGGCGTCATCCGAGACAATTACGGAAGGCGGACCAGGGAGCATCTGATAATATGCCTTCAGACCGATTTCATCCCCAACTAACGAATTATACATATTCGCTTCGATCTCAGCTTCGCTCAAAGGATAGTTCCATAAGCGCAGTTCATCAATTTGGCCTTGAAACGGGTATATTGTACTGCTATCGTTAATTGCGCCAAAGCTAAGCTCAGGCAATGCTCCTGTTGTTGGCTGCATTGTTGCGCCGCCGTTCGTCACGCTCCCGATCAAATCTCCATTTTTGTAAGCTCGTAAGGTGGTATTATTATGCACAAGGGTGATATTAGCCCATTCATTCACCGTGTAGGGTATCCCGATGGATGAGAATTTCTGGACTGATATACGGAGGAAACGCAACAGTAACAGAATAAGTGTTAAAAACCCAAATACGATCGACTCCAAAGACGCTGCCAACCTTGATACCCCACCAGGTCGGCGAATCCCCGACGATCGTATCACAATACCCGACGGCTTGAAAAGTACAATTTGGATAATTAGGATCGGTGATTGGGCAACAAGCCCGACCCTGGCGGGTCGGCAGAGCCCACACATTGACTGTTTTGGTACGGGTCCAACCCATTCCCATGATATCGAGGGCGTAGCCAAGCCGCACATTATCATCTACTCCATCAAACTCGATTGCCCAAAGCGCGTCTTCATCCGCCACAGCCGCCTGGTTTCCAAAGCCCATATAGCTAAATCCAATATAGATCAGAACGGCAAGTGAGACCGCTCCAATAATTCTGAAAAAATATTTGTATGAGTTCACGCTGTTTTCTCTCCCGATTGATAACGCGCCACCTACGCCCACTGGTAAAGAAACCATGATCCGAGGTGATCCCCAAACTGATTATTCGGTTGTCAAAAGTCAATCTGCAATGAGTACTTGATTGAATCAATTATACCTATAAATGTCCGGATTGACCAGGATTGTCACAAAATCAGTTGGAATTTGGAGGATCAAATCGCAAAAATCATTGTATTTTGTGGTCGCCATACATTATTTTATCGAAACAACCCGGCCATCTGAAATTTTCAACAACTCTTCTGAAGACAAGCGAAATACTGCATGGGGTGTCCCGGCAGCAGCCCACAATACATCAAATTGAAGCAGATCCTCATCAATGAAGGTCTCGATGGTCTCAGCGTGGCCAACCGGCGGAACGCCGCCGATCACAAAACCGGTCCGCTCGCGTACGAAATCTGCATCAGCTTTCCCAAGCGGTTCGCCAATCAAGCTTTCGATTCGCTTTTCATTCACTCGATTGCTTCCGCTGGCAATCACCAGGATCGGGCGCTCGCTCCGTTTTGCTTTGAATACCAGCGATTTGATGATTTGACTGACCTCACATCCGACCGCCTGGGCAGCCTCCACTGCTGTGCGGGTCGAGGCAGGTAATTCAACCACCTGTAACCGCAATCCCCTGGCATCCAGAGCCAGTTGAACTTTTTTTGCGCTGGCGCTTAATTCTTCTGTCATATTCAACCTCCTGAGGATTACGTTGATCCACTCACATCCATTTTCTCCGCCGCATCCAAAAATACATTCCCACCGGTGTCAGAAAAATGATCAAGATGGTAGCCCAGAACGCCGGTCGGCCAGTCCAGACATTCAAAGGTGTGGTTGGCTCGAAGAAATTCATCCCGAAAAAACTGGCGATAAATGAGACTGGCATAAAAAGCGTGGTGATCAAGGTCAGCGTCTTCATGATGTCGTTCATCCGGTTATTTGTCACTGAAAGGTATGTGTCCAACGTGCCAGTCACCAGGTCGCGCACACCCTCGGTAATATCATACAGCCGCACCATATGATCGTAGACGTCCCTGAAGTAAATCCGATCGCCTGGATCAATCTGATCGAATTCATCCCGCGCCAATTTGTTCAGCACCTCCCGTTGAGGCGCCAGGATGCGCCGCAAATACAGCACAGACCGTTTGATTGAGAAGAGCTTCTCCAGAGTTCTGCCATCTCCACCCTGGAAGATCTCATCTTCTACCTGATCGATGCTTAAGTCCAGTTGGTCGACGACTGGCATATAGCTGGAAGCAACCTCATCCACCAGCCGGTAAAAAAGGTAGTCTGGTCCATTCTTCAAGTACCGGTCATCTCGTTGGATGAGGGACCAGAGCCGGTCAACCGATTCGATTGGATCATCATGGTGAGTTACGATAAAATTCCCGCCCAGGAAAACATCCAGTTCGCGCGTATCAACACTGCCTTCTTTCGGATCATACACCACGGCGTGCAGCACAATATATAGGTATGTCCCCCAATCATCCAGCTTCGGGACATGTGTCTCGCTCAAGGCGTCATCCACCGCCAGAGGGTGAAACCCGAATGTCTTCAGCAGGATCGGCTCAGCCTCTTCATTGGGCGCTCCCTGGAAATCAAGCCATAATAAACCGCCTGGATCATGCAGCGTAAATGCGAGTTCAATCGAATTAAGGTTGGTATCCAATTTGCCTGCTTGAGTGTAATAAATGGATCGGATCATAATTGCTCCTTAGCTTTGCTGCACGTTGGTTTAATCAGCTACTCTCTCAAACCACGCTTGATTTTCATTAATCCAACCCTCAATCGCTTCATCTGGACGACTTTCCAGGCTGAATTTCCACCAGGTCAATCCATTTGCGCGGATCGGCCCTTCCATGATTTGCAAAATCTCTCCTGGCCGGGTGATCTGAACGATGCGTGCGTCTCGTCCGGCGTCGCCATGCAGCCCCAAAGCGCCGGCAGCAGGCAGGATTCGGTATCGGTCCCCGATCCGATAGGCGAGAACATCGATCGGTGTTCCTTCCAACAAGTAAAACCCTTCTACCCAGCCCGGCGGTTGAGGAGGGTCATTCGCGAGCATCCAACGCCAGGATTCTGCGTCAATCTGCCGGCCGCGCGGCAGGGAAAATTCATAGTACGAATATACCCCTCCTTGAGCGATAGAAATTCCACCTTCCAGAGGGACGAGCATATAAATCCGATCAATCTTACCAATCCCTATCTGAAGGAGGCGGTCGCCGCTATAGTCAAAAGCCGCGATTCCTGCCACGGGGGGCAATTCCAGGAGGTTGCCGCTTCCCGTTTCAAGGCTGTTAACGATCCGCTTTTCGCCAGGTCCAAGCGGCGCTTGGATGATGGCAAAATCCTCATGTGCTAATTTCTCCCCTCGTAACTCTTTTGCGGCAATATCGCCCAGCCGCTGCAGTCGGTCTGCCAGGTCATATATTTCGATTAAAAGGTTGCTCAGATTGTCTGATTCAGACGTTGTCCGAAAAACGCCCATCAGATCGCGCTGCCTCAGACCTTCAGCGTAGATAGAAGCCAGCCTGGCAAGCTGGTAAAAGACCTGTGGGTTGGGTTCCACATACCCGGGTGCTGGCGGTGAAACCAGCTGCACCGGGTTTGGATCTGGTATGGTATTAGCCAGCCCTGGCAAGACAAAGGCGGATGATTCAAACTGTAAATCTGCCCAACCGCCCAGCACGCTGTTGAGTTCTTTAATCTCCCACCGGTCAGAGCTTTTCTGGAAAGAACCATTCGTCGGGTCAGCCGAAACTGGAACAGTTAAGTGATTTCGAAATTGTTCCAGCCAGAAATTTCTTGTTGTCGCCTGCCATTGCTGCTCCGTTTGGCCCAGCACTTTCGATTGTAATGAAGTAATCTGCTCTGTCTCCCAACGGAATTCCACCCCGCTTTGCTTCATTGCTTTGAAAGCGGCAGGAGCGCCGAGCACCGCCATCAACTCTAATCCGCCAGGGAGCAATTGCGGCGCGTCCTGCGCATCAGGAAGACTGGAACTGAGCGCCTGCAAGATCTGTTCATCCAACGCGTATCGAGCGCCCAGAAAACTCCACGATTTCTGCCCGCTCTCGCCTGAGGTTTCTAAGGTCAGCCCGGGGTCAATCTGTGGAAAAGGTAAATCGCGTAATAGCGTACTAAACATCTCTCTTTTCGTGCTGTCCTGTAGGCTCAGAATGTTCGCCCGACTCCCATAAGCCTTGTCCATCAAAATCGCATACTCAGGTGGTCCACCGCCGTTGCGAGTTCCAGAGATAAAATTGAGACATTCCACGATCCGAGACCATTCATCCGCTGTCGGTCCAGTTTCGGTTTTTGCCTGGCGTAAAGCCAAAGTGATGATTTGGGCGATATGAGCAGTATCAGCACGCGGACCTGACTGCTCGCTGGTGAAATAAACTTCCTCGAGCCAGGTCTTACCGCGAAAATAAGAGCTCAGGTTAGGGCTGGATGAATAATGGCCGCTTGGTTGGTAGCGTTGAAAATCCTGCTGCAAGCCTGGAAAAAGCCAGACTTCTTGTTGACCGCCACCCGCCATGATTTGTTCTACCTGAGGCCTAACAAGAAGTTCCAATTCTGGGTCAAGCGCTACTTGGGGATCAAGCAATCTTAATCCCACACCCAGATAGGCTGCTGCCAACCGGGTTTCCGCTTCCAGGTCCGATCCTGCCGTCAGCGGCAGGTATGATGCCACTTGTGTTAGCGTCGCCTGAACTACAGATTGCAAGCGCCGGTGCAGTTCTTCGCCCTCCAGGGCAGTGCTCAATTCGTCCAGGCTAATTTTTAAAGCATGATAGGCTGAATCGCTGGTAAGCAAATATGGCTGACCATATGAGGATGCCACTCGCTGGCGGATTTCACTGAATTGGGCTTCCTGACTATGCAGAATGACAAAACCATCCTGCAAAAGCTGGTTGCGCTGGCGCAATGTCAGGCCATCTGCGACTTGTGCATTATGCACATCCTTTATTTCCACTGGCAATTCAAATGGCAAGTAGTTCGATAGGCGCTCCCCAGACCATTCCGTTAAACCGACTTCCGCAAAAGGTAAATGACCTTGATATGGAAATGGCGCCAGATCTCCTGCCGAAACGATCGGCCCTGGGCTGTTGGTTGGGGTGATTGGAATGTCTGGGGTCGGCGTAGTAAATACTGTTGGAGAACTTACCCCGGCCTCTGTGGCTTGTGCGTGTGGTGTTGCACGCAGCGCGGGAGGAGTGGGAATTACCTGGCAGGCTAAAATCAGTATCAGAATGAAAAAGGCGACAAAAAATTTACGCATTGTTCAGCGTGTAAAAAGGACAGGCCGGAGGGTATCCCAAAGTAAATGGCTGGTTACTGGATGGTGACTTGGACGGTATAGTTCGCGCTGGGTCCAGTCGAGACTGCCTCGATCATGTAATCCTGTGTCCCTGGTAGGATGCCGGTCCAACTAGACTGTCCCGCCACAGAGCGAATTAAAGGGCTACCATCCTCCATCCCATATATGGTGAGGAAGATATCATTCCCGGGGGAAAAGATACTCACACTCATCTGCTGGCCGGCGCGGGCGTTCGCCAAATAATAATTTACCTCTCCACCATTCAGGAACCCGTTCACATTGCCAGAGATCGTCCCAGGCGCAAATTGGATTCGGGCAGGGATAATCACCTGCAAGGTGTAGTTGCTGTTTTGGTCCGCTGAAAACAGGCTGATCTGGTAATCCTGTGTTCCTTGCAGCACACCCGTAAAATGGACGCTATCCGCGGCAGTGCGAATTAGTGGGATTCCATCTGCTAACCCGACAATCCCAAGATACACATTGTTGCTCGGTGAATAAACAGTCACCATCATGGTCTGACCCATTAAGGCTCGCACTAAATAATGGATGATCTGGTTTTGACGGATCTGACCAGTCATCACAGCCGAGGTAGCGCCGGTAGCAAAGGACAGGCGTATAGAAGGATCGGGGGGAAATGGCTCTGATGTTGGAGGAAGAGGCGGCGGAGGAGGTGGGGGAGGGTTATAAGCTTGTGCGGTGGCGGTTTGCGCCAGCGAGATCACAGTCGCTTGGGCGGCCTGAGCTGCTACCGTCGCATCTAAGGCCAGTGCTGTCCAGGTCGCATTCACACTTAGCGAAAGCATTGTTTCCTGTGCGCTCAACGCAGTTTGGGTTGCGTTCGGGCTTTGTGCCAGGGCTGTGGCAGTGACGTCAACTCCTTGCGCCAGGGCTGTCATGGTTAAATCAGCCTGTTGGGCCATGATGGTTTGCGCAGCCGCCGCCTGCAAATAAACTGCTGTTTCCGTTAGCTTTTCTTCTTGGTTCGGAAACGGCACACTGCACGCCATCGTCGAGATGATCAGGATTAACAGAGCGTAAATCCATCTTCGTTTTCGCATTCCATACTCCCTGAAAACAATCAATTGCGATTCGATCACAATTTCATTATTATACATCCCATTCTCTATTGTATCCTTGCCATCCAAACTATCCTGGTTTATCATTCGGGAAATTTCGCCAGGAATATGAATTTTTTCGCTAGCGTCGGGATGAGAAAAAGCCCAGATGAAAAATCGAAGACCGATCCTGTTAGTCCGCCATGCACAGGCGGAGCACCATGTTCAAAGGATTACGGGGGGTTGGTCAGACACTGCTCTTACCACAGATGGTCTTAAGCAGTCCGAGTTTCTGGCAATGCGCCTGGAAAACGAGCTAAACAATTGCGCCATCCATCTTGGCAGCAGTGGCCTAAGGAGGGCTGTTCAAACAGCATCAATTATTGGAGATGCGCTGGATCTATCGCCGCAACTCTATTCGGCTCTTACCGACTTAAACAATGGCCTGGCTGCTGGAAAGACTCAAACCGAGGCTCAAGCTCTGGCCCGCCCGCCATCCGAATCGACAATAGATTGGCAGCCTTATCCACAAGCCGAGAGTTGGCGTCAGTTCTTCATTCGGGTAACCACTTTTATGGAAACCTTCAACGATAATCAACAGGATCTCACGATTCTGGTGACGCATGCCGCTAACATTCATGTCATCGTAGCCTGGTGGCTTGGGCTTTCGGTAGAGTTCGCGCTCTCAATTTTAAGGTCGCCCCTGCCAGCCTATCTCTATTGCGCGTCAACCGCTTTGGGGAACCAGCCGTAGAAAGGTTAAACGATACAGCCCACCTGTATGTTAATGGGATGCCCAACCCAATCCGGCTTTGAAAATTGAAAAGGTCATGCCGCTGAGCGAGCCAGCGCGGTCAATCCAAGCACAAGCAACCCCAACATTAGATTGAGTCGCACAAGATGCATCACTCGGCGGTTCAACGATTCTGCTTTCTCAACCAGCCCTTTTCCCTGGGAAGTAAGAGTTTGTTGCAGGCCAACTCGCCGCAATTCGGGGAGTAAAACCCAGGTCAGGTATGCTGACGATCCAGCCATAAAAAGAAACAGCAGATGCTTAACCAGGATCGCGGTTGCCCACAGATTTTGAATTTCCAATAAGCCTTGATAATGTGGATTGGCGCTCATCTGAAACATTCCGGTTCCCGCCAGGGTAACCAGGCAAAACCAACCAATCGGATCGAGCCTGCGCTGTAAGTCAGCCAGCAATGGAGTATTAGCAACTCTATCCAGAGATTTTTGAGTCGCCGGCGCTACTAAAATCGAAACCGCTGCCAGACCGCCAATCCAGAGGGTCGTGGCGATCATGTGAATCCAGTAAGCCAGCGCCAGAGCCCAAGCTGGAACACTCATGGGTTCTGGGTCGCTTTGGGTTTCTTGTTGGGGTTGGGCGTAGTTTGCGGCTGGGTTTGGTCGCCACCTTCGCAACCCTTCGCAGCCAGTTCTCCTGCCGCCTGCACATTGGGATCGGGCGCGATTGCAAGCGAATCCTGGTAAGCTCGGACAGCTTTGCAATATTGGCCGCGGCGGGCGAGCAGGTTTCCATACTCAAAATACGCCAGGCGCAGCCGTTCAGTCGCTGTCATGCCAGACCCATCCGTCAGATTTGGAAGCTGTGGCGCCACCTGTGAGAAATAATAGACTACTTGCTCCCAGTCAATCTCCCAAAAACTGGCCCCGGTGATGTATAAGCTGCTCCAGGTAAGCAGGCCATCCGCTTCCGAATCCAGCGGACCGAATTTTTTCGCCAGGGTCAGGTCGTAAATACCACCTTCCAGATCGGCTTCTTTCAATATCTTGTCTCGGCCGCGATTGCGTAAGGCCAGGAATAGCATCCCGTCGATCTCCACGGTTCGAAAACCCGGATCAGCTTTCCGCATCGTCAGCAGGTATTCAATCGCCCCATCCCAATCGCTGCCCGCTAAAGCCTGTTGAGCCTGATCGAAGAGCTGTTGACTATCCCGAGTGTCTGGCGTCGGCGTCAGTGTTGTCGTAGGCAGTAAGGTTGGTGTGGCGGTCGTGTTGATCTCAAGCAACACTTCGGCCAGCTTTTCGGTTACGCCGGGATAGTTAGGGTCGTTCTCAACTACATATTCGAACCGCTGGAGCGCACGTGAATAAGCTCCCTGTTGCATATCCTCCAGGCCAAGTTCGTACTGTTCTCCAATCGCCTGTGCAACCTGAGTTCTCTCGGCGTTCTTGCGCTGGCTGATTCCAGCCGAATAGCCGCCGAATCCGCTGAGCAACAACACCACCAATAAGAGCGCTCCCCCGATTAATGGAAAGAAGAACCAGGGCATCCCTTTTGAGGGATATCGTTTGGAAGCAATAGGCGGCTTTGCAGGAGGCGCGGTATTTCTGACCGCTGGATTGGGAGAGATGGGATCTGGCTCAAGTGGAACGGGGCTGGTATCTTCATACGAACGTTCATTTTCCGCGCCCTTCAAAGCGCTCATCCCCACCAGTGTGTCAGATAAAATAACCGGTTCAGTCTTGACTACTGGCGTCGGCATGGTTTGATCCAGGTCGTTGCTTTCAGGTAGTTTGGCATTGTCCGGTGATGCCGATTGTGCTTGCACTGGCTGGGTTTCACTACTGAAATTATCGCCAGATTCAGGCATAGTTTCTAACGGTTTATTTTCTTCGAATTTTGAATCTTCCATGCTCAGATTATACCGCGCCGCTAGAGACAAATAGGAAGTCCTCAGGTTAATCCGGTTCGAGATGGTTTTGACCCCAGGAATTTTTAAAGAAGCAAGGGTATAATTAGCGCATGTCCGCTTTTCGCTTCTATCATCCAATTGAGATCCGTTATGTAGACCTGGATGCTCAAGGACATGTCAACAATGCCCATTTCTTAACTTATTTCGAACAAGCCAGGGTCGCTTATGTGCGCCGCCTGGACTTATGGCAATCCGACTCATCACTGGATTTGGGGATCATCCTCGCCAATGCTGCCTTGACATTCCTCACTCCAGTGTATTTAGATCAAAGAATAGAATCTGGTGTCCGGGTTACCCGCATGGGTAATAAAAGCCTGACGATGGAATATCAGCTTGAAGAGGTGGAAAGTCGCCGCCCGTTATGTACAGGCGCTACAACCGTGGTGGCGTATAATTACCACACTCGCCAGAGTATCTCTATCCCAGATGAATGGCGCGAGAAGATCCGCGATTTTGAAATGCTGGAATAGAGCCGTTTTCTTCTAAAAAACTTGAAGGAGTATGGATGACCCTTCCCAGGATAGATGACCATTACATGTTAGATTTTCTGTCTGGGCTGTTGAATGTTCCCAGCCCAACCGGTTACGCGCATCTGGCTATTGAGCACACGCGCGAAGCCATGAAAGCCTTTCCGGAGCTTGCCTTGCATGTCAATTGCAAAGGTGCCCTGATTGCTGTCTGGCCTGGACAGAGAAAGGATGCGCCGCGCGCTCTCACCGCTCATATCGATACCCTTGGCGCGATGGTCAAAGAAATCAAGAGCAATGGAAGGATAAAGATCACCCGTGTTGGCGGCCTGCTCCTAAACGCGGTCGAAACTGAAGGGTGTACGGTTTTCACACAAAGTGGAAAGCAAATGCGCGGCTCGTTGTTAATCGAAAAAGCCTCCGTCCATGTTTATGGCAAAGAAGCCGCCGACCAGGTGCGCAACGAAGATAATATGGAAATCCGGCTGGATGAACGCACTGCCTCCATGGAAGAAACCCGTCAATTGGGGATCGAAATCGGTGATTTTATCGCATTTGACCCGCGCGTGGAAATGACCAATGGCTTTATCCGCTCACGCTTCCTGGATGATAAAGCCTGTGTGGCGAGCATCCTGGCTGCCGTAAAAGCCATCCATGACGCCGGCTTGCAGCCATGTCAGACGACGTATCTGCATATCTCGAATTATGAAGAGGTTGGACATGGCGCTTCAGCCGGCATTCCCCCTGAAGTCTGCGAATTAGTGACCGTTGATATGGCCGCAGTAGGAAAAGGGCAGACCTCGGACGAATTCCATGCCACACTGTGTGTCAAAGATTCCGGTGGTCCTTATGATCGTGAATTGAGCCAGCGATTGCGACAGCTTGCTGAACATTATGCCATCCCCTACAAAGTGGATATCTACCCGTTCTATGGCTCCGATGGTGGGGCATTCTGGCGGGCTGGGGCCGATTTGGCCGTCGCACTGATCGGGCCGGGCGTGGACGCCTCACATAATTACGAGCGCACCCACCTAGAAGCGCTCAACGCAACCACGCGCTGGTTGATCGCTTATCTGCTTGCATAACAAAGACCATGCGTATAGATGTTGCTCTGCCGCCAGTCTCACTGAAATCAGCACCTGAGATTGCCCGTATGGCTGAGGCGATCGGTTTCGATGGCCTGTGGTCCTCCGAAACCATGCACGATCCCTTCCTGCCTGGAGCTCTCATCGCTGAACACACCACCCGTCTGCAATTCGGTACAGCCGTTGCTATTGCCTTTGGGCGCAGCCCGGCTACACTGGCTTATAGCGCCTGGGATCTTGCCCAGGCTTCCGCCGGGCGCTTTATCCTTGGTTTAGGCACCCAGGTGAAAGCCCATATTGAAAAGCGCTTCGGCATGCCCTGGCCAGATTCGGTTACGGGTAAGTTGCGTGAGCAAATCGGCGCGATCCGGGCATTTTGGCGCGCTTGGCAAACCGGGGAACCGCTTAATTTTCGCGGCGAATACTACAAGCTCACCCTGATGACCCCCTTCTTCAGCCCGGGACCGATCCAACATCCCAAAATCCCGATCTATATCGCTGGCGTCAACCGCGGCTTGGCCTGTCTGGCGGGAGAAGCAGCCGATGGTTTTCTGGTCCACCCCTTCCATTCCCCTCGCTACCTGGCTGAAGCGCTTATCCCATCCATTCAGGAAGGTCTCGAAAAGGCAAGCCGCTCACGTGAACAGATTGCCATCTCGACAACCGTTTTTGTTGTTTCCTCCAAGGAAGAAGACTTGCTCGTGCGGGCGCAAATCGGGTTTTACGCTTCGACACCCTCATATCGGGCAGTGATGACCTTTCATGGCTGGGATGAGACTGCCGAAACTCTCACTGCCCTGGTGCGCAGCGGACGCTGGGGCGATCTGCCTGCCCAGGTGAGTGATGAGATGCTTGAAACTTTTGCCATCGTATGCCCGCCGGATGCGTTGGCCGCTCGGTTAATGGAGCGTTATGCTGGCTTAACCGACCGAATTGGGCTTTATCTTCCCTTCACGCCTGGAGAACGGGATTCGTTTTGGAAGAGGCTGGTTGAAGAACTGAAGGAATAGTGGAAAGCCAGAATTCTTTTCAATCGTTGCGCGACGAAATGGTCGATTCGCAGATCGTCGCGTGGCGTGCGTAACCCGCGCCTGCTGGATGCGCTGCGCCATGTCCCCCGCCATGAATTTATCCCCCCAGAATATCGCTATATGGCTTATGCGGATGGGCCGATTCCAATCGGCATCGGTCAGACCATTTCCCAGCCCTACATCGTAGCCTTAATGACCGAGTTGCTCGAGCTAAAAGGATATGAGAAGGTGCTAGAAATCGGGACTGGCTCTGGCTATCAAGCCGCGGTTTTGTCCGAGCTGGCAAAAGAAGTCTATACTGTTGAGCGCCACACTGTTCTGGCTCGAACTGCTCAGGATACCCTGACCAGCTTGGGATATGACAATGTCCACATCCACATAGGGGATGGATCAAACGGGCTTTTGGAGTACGCGCCCTATGACGGCATCCTGGTTACTGCCGCTGCCCCAACCACGCCCCAACCTCTCCTAGATCAATTAGCTGACGGCGCCCGCCTGGTGATCCCGGTTGGCGGGCGCGGCAACCAGTCCCTTGAGTGTTGGCGTCGGTTGGGAGAACATTTCGATTGTGAAAATATTCTCTCCGTTGCCTTTGTCCCACTGATCGGGGACAAAGGTTGGAAAGAATAACGCTTATCCCCGGCTCAATGTGACAAAGATCATTGGACGTCTGCGGGTGCGGTTGAACAGATAAGACCGGATCGCCTCCTGCAGATCATTTTGCAGATTCCCATTTCCGTTGTGTACCGCCTCACGGATGACCTGGCGGGCCCCGTCTAATAGTTCGTCGCTTGCCCGGTTTTGAATGAAGCCGCGCGTAATGATTTCAGGATCCTCGCGCAGTTTGCGGCTGCTCGCATCCAGACTCAAATTGACTAACACAAAACCATCTTTAGCGAGGGTCTCGCGCTCGCGAACCTCAGTCAGACCGATATCGCCTACCCCGGCGCCGTCGACGAATACATGACCGCCCGGAACCCGGTCGCCGAGATGCATTTGATTTTCATCAAACTCAACCACCCGCCCGTTTTCGAGGATGGCGATATTTCCATCTGGGATACCCACCTGGCGCGCCAAATTGGCGTGTTGGTGCAAATGACGTAACTCGCCATGGATCGGGATGAAGAACCTGGGTTTCACCAGATGCAGCAGCAATTTCATCTCTTCCTGGCTGGCATGCCCCGAAACATGCACCGGGGCGATGTTCTCATAAATCACCTTTGCTCCTCGCCGGAACAAGCGGTTGATGGTGCGATAGACACCCTCTTCGTTGCCGGGGATCGGATGCGAGGATAGCACCACTGTATCGCCGGGCTGTAGATCAAACTGGCTATTTGTCCCCATCGATAGGCGTCCGACGATCGAAGTCGGCTCACCCTGAGTTCCGGTTGACATCAATACCACTTGGCTCGGATCCATTTTCAGGGTTTGCTCCAGGCTGACCACCAGCTCATCTGGCAGATCGAGATAACCCAGCTTGCGGGCGATCTTGGCATTCTCAACCATGCTGGCCCCAACGAACGCCATCTTGCGCCCATGTTCCAACGCTGCATTCCCCACCTGCTGCATGCGCGAGATGAGAGAAGCGAAACTGGCTACGATAATCCGCCCAGGCGCATCGCGAAATACGTCCCGGAACGCCGCGTCGATCACTTTCTCTGAGGGCGTCCAGCCAGGTCGGTCCGCGTTGGTTGAATCAGCCAGTAAAGCCAGTACGCCCCGGTTCGAAAGCTCCGCCAGCTTGGCGTAATCGGTTGGCCAGCCATCCACCGGGGTGTGATCAAACTTATAGTCCCCGGTATGGATCACCAGACCAGCCGGTGTAGTGATCCCCAGGCCAACCCCATCCGGGATCGAGTGACAGACATGGAAAAATTCCACCTGGAATGGCCCGATCCAGGTGGTATCACCCGGCTGGATTGTGTTCAAGCGCACTTTATTGATCTGTCCGCCGCGGGCCAGCTTGGCCTCGATCAGGCCGCGGGTTAGCGGTGTGGCGTAGATCGGCGCGTTAATCTTTTCCACAACATGGGCAATCGCCCCGGTATGGTCTTCGTGACCGTGCGTGATCACAATCCCGCGCACCAGGTCCGCTTTATCTTCGAGATAGGAAAAGTCGGGGATGATGTAATCGATCCCCAGCATATCATTATCAGGAAACATCAATCCGGTATCTACGATCAGGATATTCTGTCCATACTCGTAGGCCATCATATTTTTACCAATTTCCCCAAGTCCCCCCATGGGGACAATTCTTAATTTCTTCGTGTTCATCTTATAACCTTAATCTAAAACCGGCCAGATCGCTCTGGTGGAGCGTCTCACCGGAGAATAGTTCAAATATGGAAAATGCCCCGCCAGGAGCCCATGGCTGGGGCTTTGGAAAGAGCTTTTTAATAAGTCTTCGAACTCAAACCGGGAATGGATACCCACATTCAAACTTGCCTATACTCCCATATCATTCTAGCATGGTTAAGCGCTTTTGTGAAGGTCACAACTTAATTGTGAATAGAAAGCGGTTAAGCGCCTTCTCCATTACCGGTATATGCCGTATTCCTGCAGGGTCTCCCACATTGCCATAATGTTTTCCGGGGGGACATTACCTTGAATATTGTGCACGGTGGCGAAGACAAAGCCGCCCCCGGGGGCAAGGTCCTCGATTCGCTTGTGAGTGTCGGCGCGCACCTCATCCGGTGTGCCGCTGCCAAGCACGCGCTGGGTATCTACACCGCCGCCCCAGAAGGTGATGTTCTTGCCAAACTCGCGTTTGAGTTCTGCCGAGTCCATTCCGGTTGCGCTGACTTGGATTGGGTTGAGGATATCTACTCCGATCTCGATCAAATCGCCTATCACCGGGCGAATCGCGCCGCAAGAATGGAAGAAGAGCTTGGCTTTGGTGCGCGCATGGATGAAATCAAATAGCTCCTTGTGCAATGGTTTGACGATCCGGCGGTACATGGCGGGTGAGATAAGCATCCGGTATTGACCGGCAAAGTCGTCGGCTTCGTTGACGGCGTCTACGTTGTCACCCACTTCACGCAGCGCGATCTCCCAATAAGCCATCTTCATCTCCATCACTTTGCGCATCAAAGCCACCAACAGCTTTTCGTTGTTGCCAAAGTCGGAGAAATAATTAGCGAAACCACGTGTCCAGGCAGCCATTTCCATGATCCCCGCGGACAGCCCACCGATGAACACGGCATGTTGTTCCACTTGGGCTGCATGTTCAGCCCGCGCGCGCATGCCGGCGAAGCGAGCCGGGTCAGTGGGATCGGGCCAGTTGTAATTCTCGATATCTGCGATTGTCTGGGCGTCTTTGAGTGGATGATCAAACATGTCGTAATACCAACCTGCGTCGATCGGCATGCGCCAACCGATGCCCCACTCGTCATAAAAATAGGTGTAGCCGGGCATCTCCTTGATGTCGATGTGAAAAGCGGCTGAAGAGCGCGGGGCGACATCCCGTACGTCTACTTTCAGGCGCTCACGCATATCGTCATCCACAGCAACGATCTGCTGGAAGATATCCACAATTTGCGGCTCGACTGCGGGCATGCCCAGGTATTCACGCAGAGCGCGATAGGACTTATGATGGATGCTGGTTAATACAGTTGCCCCTAAATCAAATGGGACACGGTCTGGCTCTGTATGATTTAGCGCTAGCTGTACTCTTTCTCGCGAGTTCATCGATTCACCTCCTTAGATGTTTGGTGATAATCCATGTTGATTAAGCCTATACGCCACACCCCACTGCATCGAAGGTGGGCTTGAGAGCGTAGTATAAGTTTTGATAGAGGGGATAGGCTTTTTGATAAACCTGAACAGCAGAAGGGTTGGGTAACGTGGTATCGGTGGTGTGGATCACAGCCTGACAGCTTTCAGCCACGCTGCTCCATACCTTCGCGCCGACACCAGCCAACAATGCTGCGCCTAAAGCGGCTCCTTCGGTGGTATTTAAGGTAACCATCTCGACATCCATCACGTCGGATAGGATCTGCCGCCAGAATGGGCTGCGGGCGCCGCCGCCCGAGACACGCACCTGTTGGATTTCACCCAGCCCGGAATTCTTGATCAACTCCATGCTGTCGCGCAATCCAAAAGCCACACCCTCTAGCACTGCTCGCGTCAAATGTGCCTGGCTGTGGCGCACGGTTAAACCGACGAAAGCTGCTCGCGCCAGTGGGTCGGGGTGGGGTGTGCGTTCGCCCGTCAGATATGGAAGGAAAAATAATCCCTCGCTTCCCGGCGGGGCCTTTTGGGCCGGCGCGAGCAGGTCATCGAACGAGACATCTGGCGCTAGGGTGTCACGATACCACTGCAACGATCCCGCCGCCGAGAGCATCACCCCCATGAAATGCCATGCGTCAGGCACAGAATGGCAAAAGGCGTGCAGCCGGCCTTGTGGTTCGATGAGTGGGCTTGGGGTGGTGGCAAAGACCACACCCGAGGTGCCAAGCGTCAGGGCGACAATGCCTGGTGTAACGGCTCCAACCCCCACCGCCTGGGCTGCCTGGTCGCCACCGCCGCCCACAACGGGAGTTCCAGCTTCTAGTCCCGTTTCTGCTGCAGCTTCGGGGGAGATGACGCCGGTGATCTCTGGTCCCTCAAACGCCTGTGGCATCCATTTACGAGGTATTTCAAGGATATCTAATACCTTATCAGAAAAGTCGCGTTTTTGCAGGTCGAAGAGCAGCGTACCCGCGCCGTCGGCTTTATCCACCGCGTAACCGCCAGTCAAACGAAAGCGCACATAATCTTTAGGCAGCAAAACATGGGCAATTTGGGCATAGATTTGTGGTTCATGCTTGCTCACCCACAAGATTTTCGGCGCAGTGAAACCGGTCAGAGCTTTATTTCCAGTAATGTGCAGCAAATTTTCGAAGCCCAGTTTATCGGTAATCTCTTCACATTCTGCACCTGTGCGCTGGTCGTTCCACAAGATCGCGGGGCGCAGAACGCGATTCTGGGCGTCGAGCAGCACCAGACCGTGCATCTGCCCGGTCAGGCCGATGGCGCGCACCTGATTGCCGCGGGCGCCGGTTTGAGCCAGCGCCTGGCGGATGCTGTTGACCGCGCCTGACCACCATTGATATGGATCTTGCTCAGACCACAATGGATGGGGAGTTGAGAGGTTAAGCGGGGTGGTGGCGCTTGCTGCTACCCGGCCTTCCTCATCGATAAGGAGCGCCTTCGCGCCGGTGGTGGAGATATCGATTCCAAGCAGGTAAGGTGGTTTGCTCATGGTCTTCGTTGGCAACTCGATTTAACAAATGGTAATATCAACAACAAACACCTATCGGACGCCCAGCAATAGATCAACCGTAAGTTGATCGAGCCGCTCATAGCGCATACCGCGGGAAGCAAGAGCAGAAACATCAAAGGGGTAAGACTTGATGGCATTCGCCTTTTCGCGGCTGTATTTCCCGTCAAAAGCTACCATCGCCGGATCCTGGGTGTTGATCTCTGCCAGTAAAGCCTGAATTTCAGGATCAGCGTTAAAATGGGCGGCTTTTTCTTTGAGGATCAGATAAGAACGCATGCAGCCGCGGGCAAAATCCTTTACGCCATCATAATCCTCCGTACGGAAAGCATGGGCGTCAAAATGACGGCTGCCGCTGTAACCGACATCCTCCAGGAATTTAACCAGGAAGAAGGATTGTTTCAGGTTTTGCGAACTGAAGCGCCAGTCCTGGTCGAAGCGGACATAATTCTGGTCATTCAGATCAATGTGGAAGAGCTTACCTGCGTCCCATGCCTGCGCCACAGCGTGAAGGAAATTCAATCCCGCCATGTGTTCATGCGCCATTTCTGGGTTCAGGCCGAAGAACTCCGGTTGGTCCAGGGTGGCGATGAAGCCCAACATAGCGCCGCTGGTGGGCAGGTAAATATCGCCGCGCGGTTCGTTTGGCTTGGCCTCCAGAGCAAATTTCAGGTCGTATTTTTGGTCGATGGCATATTCGCACAAGAAGTTCAGCGCCTCGCGGAAGCGCTTTAAACCGCTAACCGGGTTCTTAGATGCATCAGTTTCGACGCCCTCGCGCCCGCCCCAAAAGACGTATATTTTTGCCCCTAACTCTACGCCCAAATCAATGGCGCGCATTGTCTTTTGTAAGGCGAACTTACGAACCTTCGGATCATTGGCTGTGAAGGCGCCGTCTTTAAATACCGGGTGATCAAACAGGTTGGTTGTCGCCATTGGGACGACCAGACCGGTCTCCGCCAGGGCTTTCTTGAAATCATGTACGATCTGATCGCGTTCGGCTGACGTAGCATCGAAGGGTACCAGGTCGTTGTCGTGGAAGTTCACACCGTAGGCGCCAACCTCTGCCAGTAGATGCACCAGTTCGACGGGGGTGCGCTTGCTGCGCACCGCCGAACCGAATGGATCTCCACCGGTACTACCCACGGTCCACAGCCCAAAGGTAAATTTGTGCTCCGGTTTTGGTTCAAATGGATTTGTCATGTTTTTTACTCCTGGGGCAAAAAGTTCTTAGCGGATTATCACGAATTATTTCGCAGGAAATATGATTTCACCCTTCGCCTTCTAGCTCGTTTACCTCTTCCAGCACACGCTTCACAATCTGTTCCACCGCCTGTGCGATGGTTTGCTGTCCCTGCTCGGGCTTTGCGATGCGAGGATCATCCTGCGTGTGGATTGTGCGATCTGGCGTGGGCTGACCAAGGAAAGTCTCATAATCGACCACTGCCCAGTCAGCGTTGTGCAACGGCTCGGGTAGGCGAGGCAGGTTCTCCAGTCGTACTGTTTCGGGATGTAACGCCAGCATGACCGCGGTTTCGATGCGCGAGGCGTGGCCTACCTCCATGATGCCGGACGAATTAGTGATGAAAGGTAAAACTGTGATCACTCGCATCGGACTTTCCGCGCTATATTCTGTGGCCAGTCGGTTCAATACTTCAATATGGTTGGAAGCTGCATGACCGGTGACCAACACCACCAGGCGGAAACCCATCCGTGCTGCCAGCCGCAGTTGCTCGCGAACCAGCAGCGCAAAAACCTCCTCCGAGCAATACAGGCTGGGCAGGCTGTTGGCTGGGAAATCCATGCCGACAACATAGCTCTGGGGATCCAGACCCAGCCAGTCGAGCATCTCGGGTGCGCGCTCACGTTCAGTTCCCCAATAAAGTGTGGGGAAGACCAGCCCACCGGTGCGTTTAGCGGCAGTTAGGGCAGCATTCTCAGCATTAAGGGGATCCACGCCGAGAGGCAGGTGTGGACCATGCCACTCCAGTGGCCCAATCGGCAGGTAAGCTACCGGGCGGCGCTGAATTTCCTCAATAATGTGTTCTGGGCGCAAGTAAGCGATCTTTTGGGTATCCATGCCCTATCTCCCTAATCCAATAACTCCTAATTTTCTAGCTTTCCCATCCGCGTGCGCGAGCACGCTCAACTCGGCTGCTGCCGTTCCAGCGGGCGGTAGCAAAACCTCGTTGAAATTGATCAGCCTGGTTGGATCGACCTCGTCGAACAACCTTGCCTCGATGGATTGTCCGGATGCATCCAGCCAGGTGAGCTGCAGCCGCCCCGCATCGAAGGCGCCAAAGACTCCTCGCAACTGCACACCCTGAGAGGATGTCTGCGCGATCAATTTCTGGCTGGCGCAGCCGCCCGGTTGCACATCGATAATACGCCCTGTAGAGCGGCATACACCCCATTCAATACTGAAGGAACGCGTTTCACCTGGCTCAAAGGTGTAGAACGGGCTGAGTACTTCAGTTTCCATCAGATAGATGTCGCTGTGCTCATAATCCAGATTGGCAACTTTACCTTTACCAACAGTCCAGCACTCCACAATCGACCCATCGTCTGGATATGGCTCACCTGGAAATACAGGGAAGCGTTCAGCAAAGGAATATCCCTGGGCAGCATTGCTGAAGGCAATCCAGCCGCTTTGCCCGTCTGCGACGCAAGCATCTGAGCCAATCTTACCGATCTCCCAGGCATAGTCCGCGACCATCAGTCCTTGTTCCATGTCGGTCTTCCATTGAGGGTTATCTGGTGAGCCGAACATGACCCAGAAACCAGCGGGGAATTTGCTTTGCGGGTTAAGCGGGGCGGTGACAGTGCAGGCGGTCTCGGGGGCTCAGTTTCCCGTCGGTAAGTGTTTTCTCCGCCCGAAGTTGGGTCACATTCCAGATGCTCCAACGCCGCAGCCGCTTGGAGATATTCGTAAAACTTAAGTTGAGGGTAACGCGCCCGCCGCCTTGATGAAGGGTAACTTTGCGTGTGATTTGCATCCCGGTGCGCGGATCAGGTGGGCTGATCATTTGTACAGTTGCTGCAAGGGCGCTGCTCTCCATGTCGACCACATGATAGCGCCCGGTGTCCAGTAGCGGATCGGGGGGGCCGTGCCACTGGTCGTCGGCATCCCAGCCTTGCGGAGAAGGCCAAGTCTTATCGCCGCCGTAGTTTTTCCATGCAGCCAACGAGCCGTCGCCCTGGTTTTCCTCTGCTGTAAACAGCTTCCCTGCAAGACCTGGGTCGACGAAAAAGTAAGGGTAATCACCCAGGTCAAGCGCCATAATTCGGCCGCCAATATCCGGCGCCACAATCAATGTGATCCAGCCGTTGCGCATGTAAACAGCGTTCCAACCGCGAAAATCGGCCTGTTTGATTGTGCAGGGAGAAGATTCAGCCATTCTGTTCACCCCCAGTTTAACCTTCTACAACATGTTTCTCTACCATACCGGTGGCGTACATCATGATCGTGTGCTCATCGCACTGATCGCGATCCAGGCGTGCCTGTCACGCACCCCTCGTGCATTACAACTATCCGGTCGGACATGGTCAGGATTTCGGGGAGCTCAGAAGATATCAGCATAATGCTGATCCCTTGATCTGCCAGGTTGCGCATCAGTTCGTAGATCTCGGCTTTCGCACTCACATCCACACCGTGGGTGGGTTCGTCCATGATGAGTATTTTGGGGTTGGTTGCCAGCCAGCGCGCCAGGGTTGTCTTTTGCTGATTGCCGCCGCTCAGGCTGCGCACTGGATGATCCACCGATGCCAGCTTGATGTGCAGCTGGTCCACAAAGAGTTCGGCAGTAGCGACCATCAGACGGTTATTGATCACGCCAGAGCGGGTCATGCGCGGCATCTCTGCAATGCTCATGTTAAACAGGATGGGTAGATCCATGAAAAGTGAGAGTAGCTTGCGGTCTTCGGGGATCATCGCCAGTCCATTGGCAATAGCATTCCCCGGGGAGTTGAAACGCACGGGTTTGCCATCCAGAAAAATCTCCCCAGCGGTGATGGGATCAGCGCCAAAGATGGCCCGCGCCACCTCGCTGCGCCCAGCGCCAACCAGTCCAGCAAAACCAACGATCTCACCACGCCGGATGTCAAAGCTCACATTGTTGAAACGCGTCCCGCTCAAGCCGCGCACTTCCAGGCGCGTTGGGCCATCTTTCCGGCCTGTTTCCTGGCGCAGGCGTTCGGTCTCCTGGCGCAGTTCTCGGCCGACCATCATTTGGATCACTTTTTCTACACTGGCTTCGGATCTCTGGATTGTGCCACGGTACTCGCCATCCCGCAGTGCGCTGATGCGGTCGGCGATCACCAGCACTTCCTCGATCTTATGCGAAACATAGATTACCGCAACGCCGCGCTGTTTGAGCGTCTCGATCACGGAAAATAAGCGTTCGGTTTCTGTGTCGGAAAGCGAGGAGTTTGGCTCGTCCATGATGATCAGGCTGGCGTTCATCGAAAGCGATTTGGCGATCTCCACCAACTGGCTCTGCGAGATGCTCAGGCTGTCCACCTGGGTGGTGACTGGGATATCCAAACCGACCAACTCCAGCGCATTGTGGGTCTCTTTTTCTGCCTCCCGCCAGCGGATCACTCCGCCAACGGACGGCATGCGCCCCATAAATACGTTTTCGACCACATTCAAGTGCGGCAGCATAGCCAATTCTTGGTGAATGACGGCAATTCCGGCATCGAGCGAACTCGATAGGCGACTTGAAATCGACATCCTGACCTTTGAACGTCACGCGCCCGCTGTCTTTCTGTACGATCCCGCCCAGGATATTCATCAAGGTGGATTTTCCTGCTCCGTTTTCGCCCACTAGGGCATGTACTTCGCCATAGTTCAGGTCAAAATTGACCGCTTTGAGCGCCTGCACACCGCCGAAGCGTTTGGATACGTCTTTCACTTTCAGGATTTGTCCACTGGTCTGGCTCATTGGCATACCTTCCAATCTTTTCTGCGAGGTGAAGTCTCACCCCATCCAGGGCGAAATCATTTTTTTTCAATCAGCCGCTGTTATTCGAGCAACGTCTTCGCCCTGCATGGCGGGATGCTTCATCCGTGTTGTCAAGAAACCCCCGCCTGACCTGGGAATTCTCAGGCCAGGCGGGGAAAAAACGTTTACTGAGGCGGTGTCCAGTATTGGTCGATGTTCTCAGCCGTCACAATGTCGGCTGCGAGTGACCAAACGACCGCATGTCGGAACGATGCCAGCCACCAGGTAGTTGAACAGGCGGATGGCGGGGTCATGGCCCTGAGCGAAGGGATCCTGACCGATGGTGGCGTAGATCACGCCGTCTTTGACGAACTGCATGGTCTCATCGACGAAGTCAAAGGAGACCACCCACACTTTACCAGCCAGACCAGCGTCCTTCACGGCTGCCGCAGCGCCGAAGGGGCCGCCCGCAGTGACGTAGATGCCAGCCAGATCGGGGTTGGCGGACATGAAGTCCTGAGCCTGGGTATAGGCGGTGTCGCCCTTATCCTGGTTCTCAACTTCACCGACGACCTCGATTTCGGGGAACTCGGCTTTGCATTTGTCCACAAAGCCGGTGCGGCGCAATTCATGCGCTTCAACGGCGAAGAAGCCAGTGATGATGGCCACTTTGCCCTTGCCGCCGATGGCTTCCGCCATGGCGGTGCAGGCAGTCTCGCCTTGCAGGTAGAGGTCGGCGCCGACAAAGAAGGCGCGCTTATTGACTGTGGCGGTTTCGGAGTTGAAGGTAGCCACAGGGATGCCAGCATCCACAGCCTTGTCGATGAAGGGAGCAACGCCCGAACTCGCCAGCGATGGTGGCGATGGCATCGTATTCCTGTACGATGGCGGATTCAATGCCGGGGCCAAAGAAGTCGCCGGTATGCGCTTCACCAGGAACGATCCAGTCCACGGTGACGCCATAGGGGGCTAATTCCTCGGCAGCCTTCAGAGTGCCTTCCTTGACCGGGATCCAGAATGGGTTGTTCTCCAGTCCCAGAACAGCGATCTTCAGCGGTTTGTCGGGCTGGACATCCACCGGCTTGACTGTGCCTTCATCGTCGGGGGTGCAGGCGCTGTCGAACGCCGGCAGGGCGGCTTTCTCAGGCTCTGCCGGGGCTTCGCCGCTTGGGGTCCAGAAATCGGCGATATTCTTTTTGGTCACGATGTCGGCACGTGTAACCAGACGACCACATTCCGGCGCCGCACCGCCAACCATATAGTTGAACAGGCGGATCGCAGGATCATGACCTTGAGCGAAGGGATCCTGACCAATGGTGGCGTAGATCACGCCCTTGTCGACGAACTGCATGGTCTCTTCTACGAAGTCGAAGGAGACCACCTGTACCTTACCAGCCTTTCCAGCATCATCCACGGCTGCCGCAGCGCCGAAGGGGCCGCCCGCAGTGACGTAGATGCCAGCCAGATCGGGGTTGGCGGACATGAAGTCCTGAGCCTGAGTATAGGCGGTGTCGCCCTTATCCTGGTTCTCAACTTCACCGACGACCTCGATTTCGGGGAACTCGGCTTTGCATTTGTCCACAAAGCCGGTGCGGCGCAATTCATGCGCTTCAACGGCGAAGAAGCCAGTGATGATGGCCACTTTGCCCTTGCCGCCGATGGCCTCCGCCATGGCGGTGCAGGCAGTCTCGCCTTGCAGGTAGAGGTCGGCGCCGACAAAGAAGGCGCGCTTATTGACTGTGGCGGTTTCGGAGTTGAAGGTAGCCACAGGGATGCCAGCATCCACAGCCTTGTCGATGAAGGGAGCAACGCCAGACTCGCCAGCGATGGTGGCGATGGCATCGTATTCCTGTACGATGGCGGATTCAATGCCGGGGCCAAAGAAGTCGCCGGTATGCGCTTCACCAGGGACGATCCAGTCCACGGTGACGCCATAGGGGGCCAGTTCCTCGGCAGCTTTCAGAGTGCCTTCCTTGACCGGGATCCAGAATGGGTTGTTCTCCAGACCCAGAACAGCGATCTTCAGCGGTTTGTCGGGCTGGACATCCACAGGCTTGACTGTGCCTTCGTCGTCGGGGGTGCAGGCGCTGTCGAAAGCCGGCAGAGCTGGCATTGCTGGCATTTCCGGCTCGGCGGGCTTCTCCTCAACCACGGGGGCTTTGGTCTCAGCTGGTTTCTCTGGTTCGGCCGGGGCTTGAGTAGGCGCCGGTGTTGCACAGGCTGACAGAACCATCACGAACACTGTGATGATCGACAGAAACATAAAAATCGGTAGTCTCTTCATTTTATAGGTCTCCTCACTTTTAGAATAGGTCAAATGGTTCGAATATAGGCTAGTCCATAATGTGTTTCAACACATACATGATGATGCAATCACCTCCTTCCGCGAACTGAACGAATATGGATGGATACATAACTCAAAATTCGAAATTAGAAAGCTGAGTACTGATAACCTAACTTTGACGCTTGCGGAATTGATCCAATGCTACGGCAATGATAATGACCACACCAATTGTGACCGTCTGCATGTAGATGGGAAGCTTAAGTAGCACGAAGGCATTGCGGATCACTGCCATGATAGCAGCGCCGATCACTGCGCCTAGGATGGTGCCCTCGCCTCCGGCCAGGCTGGCGCCGCCGATCACCACAGCGGCGATCACATCCAGTTCGTTGCCCGTGCCCAGGTTGGTGGGCGCAGTGGAGAGCAGCCCGGCGCCCATCACACCCGATAGCGCCGCCAACCCACCCAGCAAAGTATAGACAAACAGACGTACATTCGCCACGTTCACACCTGAAAGCCGAGCAGCCTGTTCATTGCTGCCCACGGCGTAGATTTGGCGTCCCAGAACAACATGCTGCAGGAACAGACTGAAAATCGTAACTAATACAACCATCTCGATGACTGGAAACGGCACTACGCCGACGTATCCTGCCCCTAGAAAGTTGACTGCCTCGTTACGCATGGGAATGTTGCTGGCAACCGAGCCTTGCAGACCAGTAGAGAGCAGGTATGTCAGGCCACGGGCGATGCTCATCATCCCCAAAGTGGTAATGAAGGGGTTGACCTTGATGCGCGTGATGATAAAACCATTGGTCGCGCCCAATAGCAGCCCCATCAACATGCCACATAAAAAGGAAATCCACGGGGAGATGTGGTGATGGGTCATCAGCCTGGCGGTAAGCATGGCGGATACCGCAGCCACCGAACCGACCGACAGATCAATCCCGCCGCTGACGATCACCATGGTCATACCAATCGCCATGATGCCAATGGTGGACATGCCGCGCAGCACATTGAAGAGGTTTTGGGTTTTCAGAAAATAGGGGCTGGCGATACTCATTGCTGCGCACAACACCAGCAGAGCTACCAGCACGCCGATCTCGCGTGTGCGGAAAATGCGACCTCCACACACTTGGCGCACGGGTGATCTTATCCGTGGGTGTGGTTGCTTGTTGAGTTTCCTTGCTCATTTGACCTCCTCAAGATCAGTAATGCTGGTAGATCAACATCATTAATGCGGTTGATCTACGATCAACGGATGAAAAGGTGAACCGACGGCTTTATGGGATTTATGCCGATATGGGTTCTCGTAAGATATCTTCAAGCACCAGGGCGATGGTGCCCATCAGGCAGGCATCGATGCCGTGAGCGGAAGCAGCCACGCTCACGTTCTCGCAAGCCGGGTTCAGCGCATTCTCGCAGATCAGACGCTCAACGATCGGCAGCAGGATGGCGCTGGCTCGGTTTAGGGCTCCACCCAGCACAATCAGTTCGGGGTTGAAAATGTTGACGAGATTGGCAACACCGACGCCCAGGCGCTCACCGACTTCCTGCAAGGCGTGCAGCGCTACTGAGTCGTTCTGATCTGGCAGCCTGCACCACGCTCTCAAAAGTGATGCGCTCCAGGTCGCCGCCCACCAGGTCGCATAAAACCGAAGGCACACCCGACTGCAGCGTTTTACGCACCCGGTGCAATACGGCTCGTGGACCGACCTGCGTCTCCCAGCAGCCGCGTTTGCCGCAGCCGCATAACTCGCCGTTCGGATCGACCGTGATGTGTCCGACCTCGCTGGCGTAGCCATTACTACCGCGAAAAAGTTTTCCTTCCAGCACGATTCCGGCGCCAAGGCCAATCCCGGCGCTGAGGTAAATAAAATTTTCCACGCCTTGAGCGGCGCCAAAGTAGTATTCGCCCAATGCAGCAGCGTTGGCCTCATTTTCGACGAATATGGGTAAATTAAACCGCTGTGACCAGATCAGTCGCAGCGGTACGTTCTTCCAATGCAGGTTAGGGGCGAAAATCAACTTGCCCTGGCGCAGATCCACCAATCCCAGGCACGCCAATGCCGATGCCCAACGGACGAAGCCGCTGGCTTAGCCCGTACTCCAGGGCATGCTGAGTCAGGCCAGCGGCACGGTCCAGAATTGTGATCTGATCTTCGTCGGGGTCGGAGCATACTTGCTCACGCCATTGCACGCGGGCGATGAAATCAGTCAAGATGACGGAGATGAAATCCACGCCCAGTTCAACGCCAATGGCAAATCCGCCCTTAGGATTAAGCTCCAACAGCATTCCTGGGCGGCCTACTCTTGAGTTTTGCAGATCAGTTTCCTGGATAAGGCCTTCCTCGATCAGGCTATTGATGATGATCGATACGGAGGAGCGGTTGAGTCCGGTGCGGGCGGCCAGTTCTGCCCTTGAGAGCGGAGCGAAGCGGCGGAGCACATCCATCAGAATGGCGGTGTTCAGCTTGCGGATCAGTCCTTGGTCGGCAGTGGCAGGTGTTGCCATGAATGTCTTTCAGCAGGGATTAAATGAAATTGTTTGTTTGATAGACAAACAAATTATACACGATTTTGAATACCTCTGTCAAGGATGATTGTCTTATTGCGCCTGCCTTTTTCAAGGAAACTGTTTGACATTCGCAGGCAGCTTGATTGAATTTATAAAATGTGACAGTACCAATCATATGATTCGCCCACGGTAATCATATCCTTCATGACTCTGTTGCAGTGGCTGTAATTTGCCATTAAATATGCTAAAATCCTCCCGATGAAAGAAGCCTACCTGCAAACCCGATCCATTGAACAGTTTGTTGAATACGTACAGCAGGAGACCAACCCTTTCCATAAATCGCGCCCGCTGACATTCTCTTCAGAACGTTCTGCCTTGCTAGTTCTGGATATGCAGCGCAATTTCCTCGATCCCGGATCGCATGCTTTTATCCCCAGCGCCAAGGCAATTCTTCCCGGCATCCAGGCCTTGATCGCTGCGTATCGCCGCTGGAATCTGCCGATCTTCTTTACCCAGCACGCCAATACAGATCAAGATGCCGGGAGGATGGCTTGCTGGTGGCGGGACTTGATCCAATCAGACAGTCCCTATTTTGGCCTAGATCTTTCCCTAGACGTCCGAATCGGTGAAGCGATCCTCAAAACCCAATATGACGCATTCTTTGCAACTGATCTGCAAGATCGCCTCAGCCAGCCTGGTCTGAACCAACTGGTGATTTGCGGTGTGATGACCCATTTGTGCGTCGAGACCACAGCCCGTTCAGCCTTCATGCGTGGATTTGAAGTTTTTCTTCCGATAGATGGTACAGCCACTTACAATCGCAGCTTCCATCTGGCCTCTATGTTGAACTTATCTCACGGCTTTGCCACGTTGGTCGCTGTGCAGGATTTACTCCAAAGGTTGGAAACAGAAAATGCCGACTGAGATCGCAGTCATCGGCGCTGGTCCTGCCGGTCTGGCAGCCGCGATTCAGCTCAAGCGATATGGATTTACACCCTTCATTTTCGAACGCGATGCCGTTGGCGGTCTTTTACGCAATGCCAACTTGGTCGAAAATTACCCTGGTTTTCCAGCCGGGATTTCAGGTCAAGCCCTGGTGAAATTGATGAAGGAACAGGCTAGGCGAATTGGGCTTGAAATCACTTTTCAGGAAGTGCAAGAATTATCCTATCTGAATGAACATTTCCTGGTCAAAACCCCCCATCGAGTTGCTGCTTTCAATATTGTCCTGATCGCCTCCGGAACCCGGCCCCGGATAAACCGCGAGGTACTTATTCCGGAGAAACTTCAGGCACATGTTTTCTATGAGGTTTACCCTTTACTCCACCTGGTGGGCAAACAGATTGCGATCCTTGGTGCGGGGGATGCCGCTTTTGATTACGCCTTGAATTTGAGCAGGCGCAACCAGGTGATCCTACTCAATCGCAGCAGTCAGATCCGCTGCTTGCCGCTCTTATTCGAGCGAGTTGCCCAAACCTCCCGGGTGCAATATTGTGATAATATCAAAATCCTTGCAGTCAGAGAAAGCCTGCTATCGGGTCTTGAATTAGAATGTGAAGGGTCCACGGGGCAAGTGTCTTATTTGATCGATAAGCTGATATTTGCCATTGGCCGCGAACCTCAAACGACCTTTCTTTCTTCATCTATCTGCCCAATAACCCGAGATTTGGAAGAACAAGGGCGCCTTTTTTTTATCGGCGACGTCAGGAACGAGCGCTACCGTCAAACTTCGATCGCTGTTGGGAATGGGGTCCTAGCAGCCATGAAGATTTACCAATCCTTACAGGAGAATAACTAGTGAAAGTCATCGCCTCTGCTGGACGAGAAGATATTGCTATGGTTTATATTGGTGAAGGCCGGGATGGAAATCTGGTTGAATTTGTTGAATCACTTCAGCCGCCGCTGCCCCGCCAAAAAAAATGGGTCTTATTGGTATCCACGATGTATGGCTGTCCAATCGGCTGCAAGATGTGCGACGCAGGCGGGTATTACAAGGGCAAGCCCTCTATGGATGATATCCTTGATCAGATTGACTTTCTGGTCCAACAGCGCTACCCAGATCGGATTATTCCATGCGAGCAGTGGAAGATCCAGTTTGCTCGCATGGGCGAGCCTGCCCTCAATTCAGCTGTGCTTTCTGTATTAGACGAACTGCCCCGGCGCTACCAGGCCGCAGGACTGATGCCCTCCCTATCAACCGTTGCGCCGCGCGGCGCAGAGCGCTTCTTTGAGCGTCTGCTTGAGATCAAAAACACTCATTACAGCCGGGGCAATTTTCAGTTCCAGTTTTCTATCCACACCACGGATGAAAATATGCGCTCCGAACTGATCCCGGTAAAAAAATGGAGCTTCGCTGAGATGGCTGCTTATGGCGAGCGCTTTTATTCTCGCTTGGACCGCAAGATCACGCTCAACTTCGCCCTCAGTCGGAATATGCCAGTCGAACCCGCCGTGCTGATCAGTTATTTTGACCCAGCGCGCTCTTAATCAAGATCACCCCGCTCAACCCGACTTACCGCGCTCTGGAGAGCCAACTCTCCTCCTACATCGACCCGGACCGCCAGGCTGAGGATGATCCACTGATCCAGTCTTTAAGACAGGCTGGCTATCAGGTGATTGTCAGCATCGGAGAGCAGGAGGAGAACCAGATCGGCAGCAACTGTGGCCAATATATCAAGCGTCACCTATCCGCTGAGCAGCCCATCCCGGATGGTTACACCTACTGCCTTCAGGATTTTTTGCCAGCGGAAAAGATCTGAGCGTCGTGGTGCTTAACTGCCCTATTCTCGTCATACCAGTTCACAGGGGGCGCCGGATTCTCATTGACGATCAACCGGAAGACATCCGGGCGGGCGTAGTGGCCGGTCACATCGAAATCAAACTTGCTCCGGGCGACCTCGGCTAGATCCAGCTCTGCGTACAGGATACCCTCTTGGTCCAAGAGTGGACCAGCCAGTACCTCACCCATCGGCGAGATGATTGCGCTGCCGCCCCGGCACATCACCTCTGGCTGATTTGCCAGGTCATCTACCCCGGCCAGGTCTGATGGGTACATCGCCTTGGTTACGAACTGGTTGCAGCCCAGTACGAAACAGCGCCCTTCGAGGGCGATGTGGCGCAGGGTGGCTTGCCAGCTATCGCGCGCATCCGCGGTCGGCGCCAGGTAAAGCTCGACCCCCTTGGCGTACAGCGCCATGCGCGCCAGCGGCATATAATTCTCCCAACAGATCAAGCCCCCAATTTTGCCGATCTCCGTGTCGATCACCGTCAGCGTGCTGCCGTCGCCTTCACCCCACACCAATCGCTCGGCTGCGGTCGGCTTGAGCTTACGGTGCTTGCCGATCAAACTCCCATCTGGTCCGAAGTACAGCAGCGTGCAGTACAATGTGCCGCGGCTGTACTGGCGATCGCGCTCGACCACGCCGATAACCAGAAAAGCGTTCGCCCGACGGGCTGCCTCACCTAATGCCTGAGTCGCGGCCGAGGGAACCTCCACCGCATTTGCCCAGTACGCCTGCCAGGTATCTCTGCCGGCTGGGCTGCGACTGCCCACCACCGTCCCAAACGTCAGCCCACGCGGATAAGCCGGGATGAACGCCTCCGGTAATAAAATCAACTGCGCACCTTGATCTGAGGTTTCCAAAGCCAGGCGACAGGCTTTCTCCACACTCGCTTCACGGTTGAATAGGATCGGAGCGGCCTGAACGACCGCCGCTTTCACTTTCGGGAAGGTTTCCATGTGATCGCGTTCTCCTCTTAGCCATTAGCATCGGCTGAATTATGAATTTCGCCTTGATATTGATCGTAGCGGCGCGTCTGTGTCATTCCGATTCGCTCATAAAACGAGTATCGCGTTCGGGTTGTCCGACTCGACTGCCAGGCCTGCTTTATTAAAGCCACGCCGCTTAAATTCGGCGAAGGAATGCCGCAGCAAGGAGGCGCCCAGCCCCCTTCGCCGCCATTCCGCCAGCACACCCAATTGGCGCACCCAGCCTTGGCCGGAATCGGTGTACTCAAAGCACAGACAAGCCCCGACCAGTTTCCCTTCGGCCTCGGCCAGGAACCAGATCTCGGGTTTGAAGGTCTCAGGGCGCATCAAAAACCCTTTCCATTCGTCGAATGTCGGCGGCACCCGGCCCGGTCTGGCAAATGTTTCTTGGATCAGATCGTAAACCTGCTGCTCGTCCATCTCTGGTTGGAAGGAGCGCACGCTTATGCCCTCTGGCCATTCTTCTGCCGGAATGTCTGCTCTGAGGTCAACCTGCATATTGAATACGTGTTTCACAGCCTGATAGCCAGAGTGCTGCAGCAGCTCTGCCTCGCCTCGCTTGAAATGGGCGATGTAGATCACCCTCTTCATTGGATCATCTCCGCCGCGCTCCCGGGCAAGGTCTATGCTGCGCTGCTCACAATGCTCCAGCAGCGCTATAAATAGATCTTCTCTAGCTTGAGCGGGTTCGACATATAAATTGAAGCGCAGGTTGGATCCCCAAGGCGTTACTGCTGCATACCCTGCTAGATCACCCTGTGGGGTGTGGGCCAGCCAGGCATCGCGGTCGAGATTGATATCATTCCAATCTCCCAGCAGATCATCCAGATCGGAATCTGGCTCGCCATATTCGCTGATATCACAGCGGATCATCAAATCCAGCACCTGCTCGGCCTCATCCAGCCTTGGTGGACGAAATGAATAGGCGTCAATCGAATTCATCGAAAAATCTCCTGATTTGAGGATATTCGCCTATTATAGCGGGAAGTATGGTCATGATGCTACTGTATGTGAACATTACTATCTATATTCTTGTGATTCTGTGATTTCAAATTAAAATAGAAACCCGGCCTCTTCTTAGAGACCGGGCTTATTATCGTCAATTGCGGATCAAATGAGCGCCTGTGCGCCTGATCCTAGTACTCCGGCATCGGCGACGGAGCTGCTTTTTCCTTCTCAGGGATATCAGTGATCAGAGCTTCGGTGGTCAGGATCATGGCTGCAATCGAAGCAGCATTCTCCAGCGCGCCGCGGGTAACCTTGGCGGGGTCAATCACACCGTCTTTGACCATATCCAGGTATTCTTCCTTGATTACGTCATAACCGATCTTCAGGTCCTTCTTCTGAGTCTGGGCTCGGCGTACACCTTCCAGGATCACGGAACCTTCTTTACCGGCGTTCTCGGCGATTTTGCGCATCGGTACTTCCAGCGCTTTGCGGACGATGCTGACGCCGATCTGAGCGTCTTCGTTGTCCATCTTGAGCTTGTCCAGAGCCGGAATTGCATTGATTAATGCTACACCACCACCAGGCACGATGCCTTCTTCCACCGCGACGCGAGTCGCTGAAAGGGCGTCCTCGACCCGGTGCTTCTTTTCCTTCAACTCGGTCTCGGTGGCTGCTCCAACCCGGATGATCGCTACACCACCCGACAGCTTGGCCAGGCGTTCCTGCAGTTTTTCCTTATCGTAATCGCTGGTGCTTTTGTCGATCTCGATCCGGATCTGCTCGATGCGGCCTTTGATCAGGGCTGAGTCGCCCTTGCCGCCGATCACAGTGGTGTCGTCTTTGGTCACAACGATCTTTTCGGCTTTACCAAGATCGGCAATCGTTGTGCTTTCCAGCTTGCGCCCAGTCTCTTCCGAGATCACCTGCGCGCCGGTCAGCACGGCGATGTCCTGCAGCATGGCCTTGCGTCGATCGCCAAAACCAGGAGCCTTGACGCCGACAACATTGAGCATACCGCGCAGTTTGTTCAATACCAGGGTGGCCAGCGCTTCGCCGTCCACATCTTCAGAAATGATCACCAGTTCGCGCTTGCCGATCTGGACCAACTTCTCCAGGATCGGGACGATATCGCTTGCAGCGGAGATCTTCTTATCGTAGATCAACAGATAAGGCTCCTCAACTGAGGCTTCCATGTGCTCGGGATCGGTGATGAAATAGGCCGAAATATAACCGCGGTCGAACTGCATACCTTCTACATACTCGGTCTCGAATTCCAGACCCTTCGACTCTTCCACGGTGATCACGCCGTCTTTGCCGACCTTGTCCATCACTTCGGCGATTAGTTCGCCGATCTGGCGGTCTTGGGCGGAGATGGATGCCACGTTGGCGATCTCGGCTTTTGTAGTCAGTTCGATCGCTTGCTTGTTGATCTCTCCAGCAACGACCTTGGTCGCAGCTTCAATACCGCGCTTGAGTAGCATCGGATTAAAGCCAGCCGCCAGGTTCTTCATACCTTCCATCACGATTGCATGAGCCAGCACGGTTGAGGTGGTGGTGCCGTCTCCGGCGATGTCGTTGGTCTTGGTGGCAGCTTCTTTGAGCAGTTGAGCGCCCATATTTTCGAATGGGTCCTGCAACTCGATTTCTTTGGCGACGGTTACGCCGTCATGGGTGATGGTGGGTGAACCGAATTTCTTATCCAGGGCGACGTTGCGTCCTTTGGGGCCTAAAGTGGTGGAGACTGCCATAGCCAGGATCTCCATACCCTTGGAAAGTTGGCGACGTGCCTCTTCAGAGAAAATTAATTGCTTAGCCATATCTCGATACTCCTTCAGTTTGGGAATTACTCAACAACGATTGCTAAAAGATCGGTTTCGCGTAGGATCAGCAATTTCTTGCTATCTACTTTGATTTCGGTGCCGGCGTACTTCGCAAACAAGACCGTGTCACCTTCTTTAACGTCCATTGGAATATATTTTCCATTGTCGTCCCGGTCGCCAGGCCCAGCAGAAAGCACCTTACCCTTCTGCGGTTTTTCTTTGGCGGTTTCAGGCAGAACAATCCCACCTGCAGTAATTTCTTCTTGTTCGGTGGGTTCGACAACAACACGATTGCCGAGTGGTTTGAGCTTTAGAGACATACGAACCTCCAGATTTTGAATGGATGAAAATACAATGTGTGAGACATTGATTCTTTAGCACTCGCTACTTGTGATTGCTAAAGTGCGACCAAATCATACTCAATTTTTGTACGAAAGTCAAGGGAAAATAAAGTGGATCGGTAGAGATTCTAACAAAACGTTTACAATTCCTCGGTGCTATCCCCCGGTTGTGGGCGCCCCGGTCTCGGTTGGCATGGGTGTGATCGTTGGCACAGGAGCCTGACCGGCTTCAAGTCGACGACAAATCCCCTCGCTATCCTCCACAATCCCCATTAGTGTGGGGTCATCCGGGTACGCATCGCGCACATGCGAAAGCACCTCGATCGCTTGCGGGCAATAATTCTCATTTGGGCGGCTCAAAAAAGCCAGGTTTGTGCCATATTCAACATAATAATACGCAACGGTGATGCTTGTAAGCGGCAGGCCCTCAATGTCGATTTTGCCCATCTCATTCTCGGCGGCGGTGCATCCTACTACTGCACATTGCAACAAGGACATCGCACCCTCGTAGTTGCGGGCGCGCCGGAAAATGATCCCAAGCTGACCGTAAGTCTGAGCGCTGGTCGGGTCGAGTTCTAGCGCTTTTTCCGCGTTGATCGAGGCGGCAAAGAACTGACCGATCTGCGTGTATGTTCTGGCGATCTCAATATAAGGCAGTGGATTTTGAACGCCCAGGGCCTGGTTGATTTTGGCTGCCCGGTCGAAATATTCCAATGCCCGGTCCGGGTTGCGAATTCCCTCCCGAAAGTTTTGACCAATGCGCACATATAGAAAGGTCATATTCGGGTTGATTCTGACCGCCTCCTGGTACTGCTGGATGGCGCTATTATATTTGCCCAATGTCTCCAACACATACCCATACACACGGTGCGTATCCATCACGGTTGGATCGAGGGTCGCCGCCTGGGCGGCATATTTCTCGGCCTGGGTCCATTTCTGTTCATCTGCCAGGATCTCGGCGTAATACGCCAGGGCAAGCGCATTCTCCGGGTCGAGTTGAAAAGCACGTGAAGCCTCCCGTTCTGCCTCTACCAGCAAACCAGTCTGCTCCTCTGCCGAAACCAACGGGTTGAACGCGTACCAATCCAGCACAAATGCCCGGATGGCTCGGATTGTACTGTCATCAGGGGCAATCTCGATCGCCCGATTTGCAGATGCTTTTGCCTCTTCCAGCCGCGCCAGGCGCTCGGTATCGTTCCGGAGCATGTTGGATGAATAAGCTTGGATTCTGGCCAGGTCTGCCCAGGCTCGCCCGTTCTGCGGATCCCCAATCAGCGCTGCCTTGTAGGCATCAATCGCATCGTTGATGACCAGAGGGGTATGGGTATCCCCAATAATAGCGGTCGGTCGGACAGGATTATCCAGCACACCCGCGTCAAAATACGCCTGCGCCTCTAAGAAATACGATTCCGATACCCTTGTCGGAGTCGGGGTCGGCTCGAACGGAGAGATAATCTCTTTTCGCCGGACCATTGTCAACACCCATATCCCTGCGACGATCAATCCTAACAGCGTCATCAGGCGATAGAAACTGGTGCCACGCTGCTCTCGGTGGAATGTGGGTCGCTTTCCGCTCAGATCGCGTTCCATCTTTAGTTCCTAAGGGGCAGGAGTGAGCTCGGTTGCAGGGGTTTCTGTGGGTGCAGGCGGCGACGCCAGTAGGCTCTGCTGACAGACCGCCAGTCCCTCGGTCGCATTATAAATAGCGATTTCGTCATTCGGCACTCCTGTTAGCAGCGCCTGGAAGACCGGGACCGCTTCCGCACAGCGGTTATTGCGTGCAAGGGCAAATCCGTAATACCAATAATATTCCTCCACCCGCCCATAGTCTAAAGGGATACCCTCGACCAACGCGCCATCCTCGGCTGTCCCCCCCGCACTGCCAGCCCCAGCGATGCGATGGCTTTGTCGAACGCTTCCTGTTTATAATAAATGATCCCCAGGTTTCCGTGCAGACGTGGATCAGTCGGCTCCACCTTGACTGCTTCTTCTGCATATTGAGCCGCCTGAGGGAAGCGCCCATCACCGAAGAAGGCTCTTGAAAGCTCTGTTAATGCAATCGTATCGGTTGGGTCCAAAGCGTATGCTGCCAGCAGCGATTCTTGCGCTTTGTCATAATCACCAATAGCCTTGTAAGTAATCCCCAGATATAGGTTCAGGTCAGGGATATTTTTATTTATCGTCATCGCAGTTTGAAATTCCTGCAAAGCCTCTTCCAGGTTCTGCGTATTCAAAAGCACAATCCCGCGAGCCCGATGCGATTCCATCAGGTTTGGGCCCAGTTCCAGCGCTTTCTTAGAGGCTTCTGCTGCCTTATCGTAAAGTGTGAAATCCCCCTGCACCGTGAGAATTTCGGCATAAAAAGCATAAGCCAGTGCGTTGTTCGCATCCAAAGACAAGGCTTTCTTCACCGCGATCTCTGCATCGCCATATTTCTCTTGAAAACCCAGCGCCCAGCCCATCACCGCGTATGCCAGCGGGTTGTTTGGGTTTTTCAACAAAGCATTCTGGCAATTGGTGACCGCATCTTCATAATCTCCGCTGATCACCTGCAAGCGCGCCAGAGAGACATAATTCGACGGGTTAACCGGGTCCGCATAGATAGCATCTTGATAAGCCTTGACTGCCTGACTGATTTTTCCTGCGTTGTAAAATTCCTCCGCCTGGTTGACAAAAGATTCGGGGCTTCGTGTAGGAGTCTCCGTCGGGACAAACAATGGTGGGGTTGCTGGTACAACGACCTGGTTGATATACAGCGCTGCCCCAATTAACCCAACCAATAAGACGAGTCTCCAGATCGGAGGTCGCCTTGTCCGCTTTGTCATCGTCCATTTATTGCCGCGTAGATACATATCATAGTATTAATACCATCTTCGGGGTTGGCGCGTCAAGCATTCCATGTTAAGGCATGATGCAATCTTGGCGCGATTCGATTAAGACATACCCAAATGCCTTTTATTTCTTCCAGGTCTTGCCAAGCAAAGGTCTCGCGGCTAGAATGAATGCATGCCCGCGAGTCCAGAGCATTCGGATCCAGCCCTCCGTTTCGAAGTCTTCACTCTCTTCCCAGAAGTCATCGAACCTTATCTAGAATCCAGCATCTTGCAGCGTGCGCGCCAGCGTGGGTTGCTCGAAGTGCACCTGCACAACATTCGCGGCTGGACCACTGACCGCCATCATATTACCGATGATGAGCCATATGGCGGAGGGGGCGGTATGGTGATGAAGCCTGAGCCGATTTTCACGGCAGTTGAAGCAGTTTTGGGGTCGCCTCCAACTTGCCCGTTGATCCTGCTGACTCCCCAAGGTCGCCTTTTTAATCAAAATATCGCCCGCGAATTGGCGCTCGGCAGCCCGATAGCGGCGGCCGAGACCCGCCGCGCCTCAATGGATGAAGCGTCGGAAGCACCTATCCCCCTACCCGGCACGCGCCGGATCGGATTGCTTTGTGGACGTTATGAGGGTTTCGACGAACGTGTGCGAGAGTTCCTGGTTACGGATGAAATTTCCATCGGTGATTATGTGATCACCGGTGGTGAACTGGCCGCCCTGATCGTGATTGACGCCGCCTCACGCTGGATACCGGGTGTGCTGGGAGATCCGGACGGAGCTCTGGACGACTCGCATGCCTCCGGACTGCTTGAATATCCGCATTACACCCGCCCGCCCGAATTCCGCGGCTATCGCGTCCCGGAGATATTACTCTCGGGAGATCACGCCCGAATCGCCCGCTGGCGCAGGGAACAATCCCTCCTTCGCACATGGCGGCGAAGGCCGGATTTGCTGGAAAAAGCAATGCTAAGTGAAGCGGATCGGAAATTCATTGAAGAAATAAAAATTTCTAAGGCATAAGCCTGGATAGTTCCAAATTATCCAGCAACCGTTAAGAATACAACGGAGAAAACACATGAAACTGAACTATGGAAAAACCTTCTTACTCGGCTTTGGTTTCTTTGGCGTGAGCGTGATCTGGGGTGTTTATAATGCCTTTGTCCCGCTCTTTCTGGCGAACAAATTTGGGCTTTCACCGATCTGGATCGGTTTTTTCATGACCCTGGATAACATAGCTGCCTTGCTGATCCAGCCGCCGGTGGGCGCCTGGTCGGACCGTCTGCGTACGCCTATAGGACGACGGATGCCGTTCATCCTTATCGGCGCGCCGTTAGCCGCCCTGGCTTTTGGCGTGATCCCCCTTGCGAGCGTCCTGCCGCTTTTCGTCGCCTGTACCAGCACGTTGCTGCTCAGCATGGCCTTGTGGCGCACCCCGGTTATTGCTTTGATGCCCGATATCACCCCGTCCGCTTTTCGCTCACAGGCGAATGGCATCATCAACTTCATGGGCGGCGTCGGCGCAATCGTCAGCTTCCTGTTGGGCGCCAGCCTGTACGAGATGAACCCGGCTTTTCCCTTCTGGCTGGGGTCAATCCTGGTGGTGGTTTCAAGCTTGCTGGTATTTGCCTTTATTCGCGAGCCAAAAACTTACCAGGTCAGCGAAATTCGCCCCAGCATGCTCGCCAGTCTGCAGGGTATCTTGCGGGATCCCGATAAAAGCGCCCTGCGCATCCTGCTGGCGATCTTTTTCTGGTTTCTGGGCTACAACGCAGTCGAGGCGTTTTTTACGCTGTATGCTCAAAAGCACCTGGGTTTGGCGGAAGCTGATGGGGCTCGCCTGCTTGGGCAGCTTTCGTTCATCTTCGTCTTGATGGCCCTTCCGTCTGGCTATATCGGCGCTCGCATCGGTCGCCGGATCACCATCATGACTGGTATCACCCTGATGACAGCCGTTATGATTGCCATTTTTATACTTCCTATCGCCACCCTTATTACACCCCTGGCGCGCATCCCGGTGCTGGGCCTTATCCCGGTGATCGGTCTGATGTTGATGGTCGCCGGGGCTGCCTGGGCGTTGATCAACATCAACTCGCTCCCGATGGTGGTCGACATGACCGACGCCGCCCATCTCGGCACCTTCACCGGGCTGTATTACCTGTTTTCCACCCTGGCCGCCATCGCCGGCCCAAATGTGAACGGCTGGATCATCGAGCTTTCTGGGCGCAACTACAACGCCACCATGATGATCGCGCCGGTTTTTATGGCGATCGCTTTTCTGATGATGATCGGCGTGCGGCGCGGCGAAGCCACCACCGAAACGCCCGCCCCTGCAGACTGACAAATTTTGGGGGTAAAAACCTGCCCATCCAATATGATCCCGCGCAGTGGGCGCTCCCACCAGATTTGGGCTTATCTGGTTGCGTCGGGGCATCCCATTTTCGGGCACAAGATTGCCTTGATCGATCGTTTCAATCTGCGTTAACTTCTTATTAGAAATCCTCACCCCGCCTAAAGGAATTCTTGACGCCTCTTGATCAGCGTGGTAACATCTTATCCGCAGTTTTAGCAATCGAAGCTTTCGATTGCTAAAACGATAGTTGGAGATTATGGCAGACCTGAGCGAAAGACAAAAGATGATCCTGGCTTTGGTGATCCGGGATTATATTGAAAATGCCCAGCCGGTTGGTTCAGTCCATCTTGTTGATGACTATCGGTTGGATTTTAGCTCGGCTACGGTGCGCAATGAGATGCTAGCTCTAACTGAGATGGGTTATCTACGCCAACCGCACACCTCGGCCGGGCGCGTGCCTTCCGAGGAAGGCTACCGCTATTTCGTCCGTCAGTTGATGGGAAACACGGACCTGCCTGCCCCAACCAAACGTACCATCATCCACCAGTTTTACCAGGCTGGCGCAGATGTGGACCACTGGATGCGTCTGACCGCGTCAGTTCTTGCCCACCAGTCCCAGGCCGCCGCGTTAGTCACCGCGCCGCACCCCGAGCGCGCTCGTATTCAAACACCTCGAATTGATCAATACCCACGGTCGCCAGGTGTTGATGGTATTGGTCCTCTCTGGCGGTGAAGTCAGCCAGCAGATGTTCAATCTGGCTGAGCCAGTCACCCAAGAGCAGCTCAGTTCGGTTGCTGCTGTCATTAACCAGCTTTGTCAGGGTTTGACGGCGGATAATATTGCCGCTGGATGTTCTGCGTCCGCACTTACCCCTCCCGCCTCCGTCCTCGAAAGGGATTTCCTCAAATTGGTGGAGGCTGAGATGAAACGCTCAACTGCGGTGATCACTGGTGAACTGTACCGCGATGGGTTGACCCATGTATTGGCGGAACCCGAGTTTGGCGAAATTGATCTCGCCAGGCGGGCGTTGCGCCTTCTGGAAGAGCGCCCACTCCTTGAGGATATATTGGCTCGCACCGTGCTCTCGAACGAATTGGGCGGCGTTCAGGTTTTGATTGGTGGCGAGGGCGCCTGGGAAGATCTGCGCGAATGCTCTGTCATCCTGGCTCGTTATGGCGCTCCAGGTCTGGCGACAGGTACGCTGGGAGTGCTGGGACCAATGCGCATGCCTTATGGACGTACCATCTCGACCGTCCGTTTCATGGCTGGTCTGTTAACCGATATGGTCGAAGACATGCTGACTGAAGAATAATCACATCTTGGCCTGCTGGTACCGGCTGAGAAAATTTGAGATAGCCGATTAAAAGTCGCACAGGTCTAATTGCTGTGATCGCCTGCTGGTTATCTTGATAAAGGAGCAACGAAAAGCATCATGCCAAAAAATAGAAAAGAGCAATCCATCCCGCAAGAGATGGATTCAGGCGAGGAAGAAATGCCGGAGATTCGGACTGAGCAGAATGGGACCCCCACTGGCGAGGAAATGATTGCCTCCCTGCAGAGTGAATTGGCTGAAGCCCATGTTAAAGCTGGGGAATATCTGGATGGGTGGCAGCGATCAAGAGCAGAGTTCACCAATTATAAGAAACGCATCGAACGCGAGCAATCCCAAACCTATCAGATGGCCGCTGCGGCAGTGATCCGCCATTTTCTAGGAGTGGTTGATGACCTCGAAAGAGCATTAAGAAATCGACCTAAAGAAGGCGACGGAGCAACGTGGTCTGAAGGGATTGATCTGATCTACCGTAAGCTGCTCTCTGCCATGGAAAGTGAAGGAGTGACACGCATGAAGGTGGATGATGAGATGTTCGACCCTAACTTTCACGAAGCGATCATGTCCGAACCAAGCGATACTCATGCCAGCGGGCAAATTATCGAAGTGCTGCAGCAGGGTTATCTGCAAGGGGATAGGGTTATTCGCCCGGCAATGGTGCGTGTGGCGAGCTAAATTTGCGATTAAAAGACATCCAACGGATAAGAAAATCCAGAATATAAAAATCTTTCGATTGAAGAATTGCTAACCATCTTTTTTCAAACACATTGAAGTTCAACTGGAGGAATCATAATGGCAAAAATTATCGGCATTGACCTGGGCACAACCAATTCAGTCGTCGCAGTTATGGAAGGCGGTGAGCCGACCGTTATCCCCTCTGCGGAGGGAGAACGTCTGGTTCCGTCTGTAGTGGCGGTCAATAAGAACCACGAACGGCTGACGGGGCGCGTCGCCCGCAATCAATCTGTTGTCAACCCTGAAAATACCATCTTTTCTATTAAACGCTTCATGGGTCGCAAGTATAAAGATCCCGAAGTCCAGCGCGCCGTCTCACGCGTCCCTTATAAAGTGGCCGAAGCCCCTAACGGTGATATCCGTGTAATATTGGACGGCAAGGAGTATTCCCCGCCCGAAATATCTGCCATGATTTTAAGCAAGCTGAAAGCTGACGCGGAAGCCTACCTGGGCGAATCCGTCACCCAGGCTGTGATTACGGTTCCGGCTTATTTCAACGATGCCCAACGCAATGCCACCAAAGACGCTGGCAAGATTGCCGGGTTGGAAGTGCTGCGCATCATCAACGAGCCAACCGCCTCCTCGCTCGCATATGGCCTGGACAAGAAGAAAGATGAAGTGATTGCTGTCTACGACTTAGGCGGCGGAACGTTTGATATCTCCATCCTGGATGTAGGCGATGGCGTCTTCCAGGTGCGTTCCACCAGCGGTGATACATTCCTGGGCGGCGACGATTTTGATAACCGCATTATCGATTATGTCGCCGATGAATTCCAGCGCGAGAACGGGATTGACCTGCGCAAGGATCGTCAAGCCCTGCAGCGCATGAAAGAAGCTTCCGAAAAAGCCAAGATCGAGCTATCGTCGCTGATGCAAACCGAAATAAACCTGCCTTATATCACTGCCGATGCCAGCGGGCCGCGCCACCTGGTGATGCCCTTCACTCGTTCCAAATTGGAGCAGTTGACCAGCGATCTAATTGAGCGCTCCCTTAAACCCGTCCGTGATGCCATGAAAGACGCTGGGGTCGAAGCATCCCAGGTCAATGAAGTGGTCATGGTCGGCGGTATGACCCGCATGCCCGCGGTTCAAGATGCAGTTCGCAAGCTCTTTACCAAAGAACCTCATAAAGGGGTCAACCCGGATGAAGTTGTTGCAATCGGGGCTGCAATCCAGGCGGGTGTGCTGGGCGGTGAAGTGAAAGACATCCTGCTCCTCGATGTTACTCCCCTCAGCCTCTCAGTTGAGACCCTGGGCGGAGTTGCCACCCCTCTGATTGAGCGCAACACCACTATTCCCACCCGGAAGAGTCAGATCTTTTCCACCGCATCCGATATGCAATCGCAAGTGGAGATCCATATTTTGCAAGGTGAGCGCCCTCTGGCTGTGGATAACAAATCGTTGGGCCGCTTCATTCTGGATGGAATTCCACCTGCCCCGCGTGGCATCCCCCAGGTTGAAGTGACCTTCGATATCGACGCCAATGGGATTCTCAATGTCACCGCCCAGGACAAGGCTACTGGAAGAAGCCAACACATCACCATCACAGCTTCCTCCGGACTTTCCGAAGCCGAGATCGAGAAAATGCGTCGGGATGCCGAGCAGCATGCGGAAGAAGACCGCCTGCGTAAAGAGCTGATTGAAGCGCGTAACAATGCCGATACCACCATCTATTCAGCCGAAAAGTTGTTAAAAGATTTGGGCGAGAAAGTTGCGCCGGAGCTGAAAACCCAGGTAGAAGACAAAATTGCCAGACTACGTGATTTGCTTTCTCGTGATGATACAGAAGCGATCCGAAAATCTCTCGATGAGTTGAACCAGGTTGTCCAGCAGGTCGGCGCAGCCGCTTACCAACAGACTGAACCGCAGACAGGCGCTCCAGGCGGCGAGGATAGATCTGACGACGCCGGTGGACGCCCTCCCGAAAGCGGCGAAGATGTGGTGGATGGCGAGTTCCACAGCGCATGATCTGTTGGATAACGTCTTTCGAAACCGGTTTCGGTATTAAAGAAACTCCGACGTTTGAACATCCTACCGTCCGAACGTGCCATATCCGAAACCAGTTTCATCCTTCTTAATTGCGATGACACAACGAGATTACTACGAAATATTAGGGGTTCCACGCAGTGCTTCGAGCGATGATCTAAAGGCTGCATTTCGCCGTTTGGCGCGCCAGTTTCATCCGGATGTGAACAAATCCGCTGATGCTGAAGAGCAGTTCAAAGAAATTAATGAAGCCTATGCCGTGCTCTCAGACCAGGATAAGCGCGCCGCTTACGACCGGTTTGGGCACGCAGGCGTGCGCGGCGGCGCGGGATCACCGGATTTCACTGTGGACTTCGATTTCGCCGATATCTTCGGCGACTTGTTCGGTTTTGGGCGCAGTTCTTCTCATTCCCGTCATGCTCCCCGGCGCGGCGTCGATTTACAATACCGCCTCGAATTAACCTTTGAGGAAGCTGTCTTTGGCGTACAGAAGGAAATTGAAATCACCCGCGAAGAAGTATGCAGCACCTGTAATGGCAGCGGCGCTAAGCCCGGTACTACTCCCACCCGCTGCACAAATTGCAATGGGACAGGCGAAGTTCGTCAGGTTCGTCAGACGATTCTAGGGTCGATGGTTCAAGTGGCAACCTGCCCGGTCTGCCGCGGCCAGGGAGAAATGATCAGCTCTCCTTGCCCAACCTGTCAGGGTCGCGGTTTGGAGCGTCACACTCGGCGCAAGGTGGTGGATATCCCCGCCGGTGTGGATAGTGGAACTCAAATTCGTCTTGCCGGTGAAGGTCAGCCTGGCGCTAATGGCGGCCCTAACGGGCATCTCTTTATCGCCATCCAGGTCAAGCCGCATAAATTCTTCCGCCGCCGAGAATACGATATCCTTCTCGATCTGAACATCAATATCGCTCAAGCCACTTTGGGCGCGGATGTGGATGTACCAACGGTGGATGGTCCGACTAAATTACGTATCCCTACTGGAATTCAGCCTGGGAAAATCATTCCACTTAAAGGAAAAGGTGTACCACGTTTACGCGGCAATGGGCGCGGCGACCAGCTTGTCATCCTCAATGTGGAGATCCCAAGCCGTTTGAGCGCAGAGCAGCGTAAGTTATTTGAAGAACTGGCGGTCAGCCTGGGCAGTGAAGTGCATCCAACCGAGCGCGGCTTCCTGGATTGGCTCAAAGAAACCCTGGGGGGATAACCGGTGAGTCATAATCAACTGCTTGAGGTATCCTTGGTTGTTGAAGATGAAATGGTCGAGCCAGTCGCTGAAGTGCTCAGCCGTTATGTCAAAGGGGGCGTTGCTATCGAAAGCACCGCTGTGGCTGGGGCAATGGAGGAGGCGGGCGGAAAATCGATCGGCCCGCTGCGCGTCTACGGATATATCTCTATGGATGACCGCCTGGAAGAGAACCGCCAACGTCTTGAAGAGGCCATCTGGTACCTCAGTCGCATTCGTCCTTTACCCGAACCGCAATTCCAGACGATAGAAGAGAGCGATTGGTCGCAGGCCTGGAAGAAACACTACCATCCGATTCCAATTGGTAAAAAATTGATGATTGTTCCAGCCTGGTTGGATATTCCGCCCGGAAAGGATCATTCTATTCCGATCCAAATTGACCCAGGCATGGCTTTCGGCACAGGCACTCATCCCACCACGCAGCTTTGCCTGGAATTTGTTGAAGATATCATGATGGAATTTGACTTACCCCAGATTGCTGGAGGCCAATCCATGCCGAAGCCAGCCTCGGATATCGATGTGATCGATATCGGCTGTGGGACAGCTATTCTGTCCATCGCGGCGCTCAAGTTGGGCGCTGGTCGCGCCCTGGCTGTCGATATTGACCCAGATGCCATTCGCGCCGCTCACGAGAACGCCGAAACGAATCAGGTTAAAGACCGGCTGGAATTGGGTGTAGGTTCGCTGGAACGGGTCCAAAAGGGCGACTATTCGATAGATAAAGCCCGCCTGGTGCTGGCAAATATCCTGGCTCCTGTATGTATCCGCCTGCTGGACGAAGGGATGGCGCATTTATTGACCCATGACGGCGTTCTGGTGCTTTCCGGGATCTTAGACGAACAGGCTCTGGGTGTAGAAGCCGCAGCCACAAGGAGTGGGCTGCGGCTGGGTGAAACTCGTCAAATCGGGGACTGGGTCGCTCTCAAATTCTCATTCGGCGCCTAAGGGTTCGTCGGCAGAGACCAGACGGTAAAATCCTCGTATTCGGTCAATTTTCCGGTTTTTTCTGAACCCTTATAGAACCCGATCCCGATCATGATTCCACCTGAATACTGCTTGGAAATATCGAACTCATCAATAAACACATCGTTGAAATACATGTAACCCCGGTCTTCGATCCCATACAGGCGGATCTTATTTGCCTCATCAGCCCCGGTCTTCAAGTTGTTGATCTTGCCCTCTGCGATCACTTTCCCGTCTGGGCTGCCTACATGGTTGGTTAATACCCAGGTTTTATCCGCCATGAACACCAGTCGATATTGGATGTTACTACCAGCATGCCTGAATAATATCCCAAAATCCCAGGTTCCGTCGGATGCTGAATATGGGTTGACGATCGTTACCTCAATAATAAAATTCCGCACCCCGATCGAGGCAGACAGAGTCTCAATATACCCATTTTCTTCCTTGTGCAATATTCGGCCGCTTTTTGGACCATAAACCAATTGGGCTTTTTTCTCCATCCCAGCCAGATAGGCATCACGCGCCAGAGCCGTCGGGTCGTTCTTGACTGTGCTGGTCTTTGTATACGTCGGCGCGGTGGTTGGCGCCGTGGTTTGCTTTTTGGTCGCGGTAGCAGTCGCATTCTCAGTTACAATGCGCGTAGCGGTTGTATCCCCTTCAGGGGTTTCCCCCGCTGTTTCAGTTGTTGCAGGTTGATTCAGCGCCCGGGCCGTCAGGGTTGCCTGGACAGGCGAATTGAGCAGGGCTCGCGCCGTCAGGGTTTCTGAAACTGGGTCGCCTTGATTATCGGAAAGCATCGCCGATAGCCCTACCCCCAATACCACACAAAGTATCAGCACAAATAGCCCACCGATCCCAACCACCCAAAATGCGCGGCGAGGGGCTTTTTCACTCTTCACTGCTGTTTGCTGGTTCGGGTAGAAGCCTTCTGCTAAATCTTGTTTTGTGGTTTTCTGTGGTCCGATAGCGATCCCAGCTAAATCTATTTTTTCGGTTGGCGCTGGTCCGCTGCTCTTTACGCTGGTCTGTGTCATCGCTGAACCAGCTACTGGCTGAGCGATGCTTTCAGGAGAGACCACAATCGTTTCCCGGTTCTTGTCGGTCTGAGCTTGATTGATAGCGATCTGGGCTGCTTGCAAAGCGGCTCTGAATTCGGCCGCGTTTTGAAATCGATTCACTGGATCCAATGCCATGGCGTGTTCGATTGCATCGCTAACACTGAGCGGTAGATTGGGATTGAGAGAATGGGCGCTTGGCATATGCTCGCCTGCCAAGCGTTGCACGCTTTCCAAAGGCTCGTGCCCGGTTATCAGATGATATAAGGTTGCGCCTAAGGCGTAGATATCCGTGCGCGCATCCGTTCCACCCCGCCCATATTGCTCGGGCGGCGCGTAACCTGGGGTGATAGCACGCGCCCCTACCGTGGTAGCAATTGCGCCCTCAAAAATCTTGACTAATCCGAAATCCACCAGCATCGCTTGCCCCCTGGGGGTAATTCGAATATTTGCTGGTTTGATATCACGGTGAAAAACAGCCGGGTTCTGTCTGTGCAGATAATCCAACGCCCCAGCAACCTGTTGGATCCACTCGAGCGCATCCTTCACCGGGATGATTTCCTGTTTTTCAGAGAATCGTCTCCAGATCCTCGCCTTCCACAAAATCCATCACCAGGTACTGTCCGACATCTGGCACGATGAAATGGTCAATAACGCGGGGTAAATTTGAATGTGAGAGGTTCGCCAGAACAGTCGCCTCACGCATGAATTGGCGTTGAGCTTCGGCAGATACCGCCAGGTTCTCCTTGATGGCGCAAGCCCGATTAAGGTTCAAATCCCAGGCAAGATAAACCGAACCAAAACCGCCCTGACCTAAGGTCTCGCCGATCCGGTATCGATTCTGGAGCACAATCTCTGCTCCTGCTCCATTGGGATGTACCCCTCGTTCGGGTTGTGGTTTTGTTTTTTCGGTAATTGGCGCGCTCTCAGAGTGTTCCAGTCCGTGTAATAGCGGCATACCGCACTCAGAACAAAACTGAGCGGTCCCACGATTGGCTGTTTTGCAATGTGGACAAGTGATATCGGCCATAGCTCTCTCCTCATCTCAAGCTTATTAATAGCAGAACTCATCGACCAGTCTGCCGGTTGCATCTTTCAAGTAAGCGCAATCTCCCTCGTTATCCCAAATGGGTGATAGGCTAAAAAAGCTGAAACCGCAGTTTTGGGGTCGGTACAGGTTGGTATATACCCGGCAGTACTCCCCGGCTCTCAGGATGAATTTCGGAAACACATAAATGTGATTGCGAATATCACCGATGGACCATCCATCCAATTGAACCGGTTGGCTACCCATATTATAGATTTCAACATATTCTTCAGGTTCCTGCCAAATTGATCCGCGATAGGCGATATTGACGACCTCCAGGCTGCCAAAAGTAGAAATGGTTGCAGTCGGCGCCGGAAAAGTGCGAGTAGGAGTAGACGCGGGCGCCCAGAGGCCACGCATGGCCTTAATCGCATTGGTTTGAGCTTCTTGAAAAGCAGAGTCACAGACTGTGTCGGGTGGAGTGCTCGCTGCAACCGCATACCCAGTTCTCACTAACTCATAGTTGATGAATACATCTTCAGCAAGCACATACCGTAGCAGAATCCCTTCTTCGTTTGCGCTGCCCGCAACGCCTTCCACCAATAGTACGCTCTTACCAGCTGCTATCTCCTGGTTCTTTTCAGTCATCCGCGCCCAGTTAGTCCAATCGTCGGAATAGTCCAGCAGATCGATCCCAATATATCGTACTTGCTTGCGCTCGCCATTAAGATCAACCTCAATGGTTATGCCATCCACTACATCCAGAACATTCGCCCTCGCCACTCGAGAATTCCAGGGGATGCACCAGGCATCTAGCCCTGCAGGCAAGATCGTCGGATCGGGGTGGCTAGGCTCGATTGGAATAGCCGGTTCGCCTGATTGGACCTCAATCGGGGTGGCTACTTCCGTAGGGGCAGCCAGCGGGGTGATGGTGGTCGCCGCGACTGGGGTTGCCTGAACATCGACTTTGGGGGTTGCTTGATCTGTGCCCGTTGGTGAAGCAACCATGTTTGACGTCGCCGTTTGTGATACATCCGGCAAGGCGTTCAACACCCATGCCCGCCGGATCGCCAGCACTCCCACTGGCATGGAGGTAAACCAGCAGATCGCCCCTCCACAAAGGACCATGAGCACTGCAATCCCAATAACCTCCGAAACGCGTTTCGGTTGCGTAACTAATTGCGGCTGTGAACGATTGCTTCCCTGTACTTCCATGGAAAATGCTTCTCAGCGTGACCTCCGCCAGATGCTACCCAAGATTATAATTCATCGTATGTGCTGTTTGCATGGTATCTATCAGTTTTGGGAAAAAACTTTGATCTCCTCCAATGGTAAAATTAGATGAATGATGTCCAAACCTGTAAAAAACTACTCTAATCAAGAACTTGCTGATCTTTTTACCCGCATTGCTAACCTTCTCGAGATCAAGGGTGAAGTCATTTATAAAATCCTGGCTTACCGTAAAGCTGCCGACAGCCTGGAAAATCTGGGTCGTAATGCGGTTGACTACTGGAGCGACAATCAATTAACCGAAATTCCGGGGATAGGTAAAGCGATCGCCGAGAAAATCGACGAACTCTACCTGACTGGTAAGCTGGGTTTCCTGGAAAGACTGGAAGAAGAAGTACCCCCAACCCTGGTGGACTTGTTACAAGTTCCTGACCTCGGACCAAAGAAGGTATCTCTTTTTTGGAAAACACTCCAGATCACCAATTTGACTGAATTGGAGGCAGCCGCCCGCGCGGGGAAATTACGTCAACTGCCTGGTATGGGTGAGAAATCCGAGGCTCGCATCCTGGCCGGAATCCAGTCGCTTGCCCGTCGTTCCGATCGTATCCCGCTTGGGAAAGCCTGGCCCTTTGCCCATAATCTGCTGGCATTGCTGCGCGCTGTTCCTGGTGTTGAAAAAGTGGAGCTGGCTGGCAGCCTGCGCCGAATGCGCTCTACCGTTGGCGATATTGATCTGCAAGCAGCTGCGTCCGATTCGGGTGCTGTGATCCAGGCTTTTTGTAATCACCCGGATGTTGAGCGTATTCTGGGTCAGGGCGTTATTAAAGCCAGCCTCGAATTCCGCAACAATCTGCGGGCTCAGCTTTGGGTTCACCCACCAGACCGGTTTGGCGCCGCTCTGCAGTATGCCACTGGCTCAAAAGATCATAATGTTCGCCTGCGGGAGCTTGCCCTCAAACGCTCACTTTCCTTATCTGACCAGGGATTTTTAGCCGCTGACGGTTCAGAAATTTTGTGCTCCACCGAAGAAGAAGTCTATGCCATACTGGGATTACCCTGGATACCGCCCGAACTTCGTGAAGATCATGGGGAAATACAGGCTGCATTGAAAGGCGAACTGCCTCAACTGATTCGGGTTGAGGATATCCGAGCCGAACTACATTCTCACACCCTCTGGAGCGATGGTCGCTTATCCATTCGCCAGATGGCGCAGGCCGCTTTCAATCGTGGTCTGCGTGTTCTGGCTATCACAGATCACTCGACCAGCCTTGGTGTAGCTGGCGGTCTTTCCATCGCCGATCTGCAAGCCCAGCGAGCTGAAATTCAACAAGTTCAGGCTGAATTCGGCGATTCGATCCGCTTGTTGCAAGGTTGTGAGGTCGAAATTCGGGCGGACGGCGCACTCGACTTCCCCGATGATATTCTGGCCGGGCTGGATATTGTGATCGCTGCTTTGCATACTGGTTTGCGCCAATCCCGCTCTCAGGTCACCGAGCGCGCCCTCAACGCCATCCGAAACCCGCATGTGGACATCCTGGCTCATCCAACCGGACGGATGATCCCAAACCGTGAAGGCGCTGACCTGGATATGGACGCACTCTTCCAAGCTGCCGCGGAGCACCATGTTGCTCTTGAGATTAACGCCCACCCATCTCGCCTGGATTTGGATGACATTAACGCCCGCCGTGCGGTTCAATCGGGTATCTTATTGGCGATTGATACCGACGCTCATAGCGATAGTGACCTCGCAATGTTGCAATTCGGAGTTGCTACTGCCCGCCGTGGCTGGGTCGAGCCGCCGTCTGTGATTAACACCTGGGATACCGAGCGTCTGCTGAGTTGGCTGGCGAATCGAGGTTAAAAACCATTCGGTCCCAATATCCAGGTGCGCAGCGGCATTGCTTGATTAATTAGCGGAAATGTGCTCAATTGGGGTGGTTGACAGGTTTTAAGATTGATCACTTAATTCACAATACAAGAACCAGGCGCCTTTGCGTTCATCGACATCTTTAGGTGCACGGTCATAGTACAATTCAAAGAAGAGGTTGTTTTCAGTGCGGACCTGGTAGGTGTCTTGACCAACACCCCATGAGCCGCGTCCTTCAGCAGTATTGCTATGCGTCGGTCGCATATTCCGGTTCATCCTGCCTCTCCGTTGATAATTATGCCACTCGCTCAAGATCTCCGCGATCACATAGGTCTCATTCCGCCATGAAAAAGCCGATGGTGCGCCCGGTTTCTTCTCCAACATTGGAGGCCTGGAAAAAGTGACCCGGATCGGTTCATTAATAAATCGGAAAGGTTTCATTAGCGATGCTCTATCTACATTTTACTCGTTCTTGCTGAGGTTATGAATGTCAATCGAGACTAATCGGATACAGGCCTTGTGTTTTGATATCGATGGCACTTTGCGCGATACTGATGATCAATATGCGCAGCAGATCGCAGCGACGCTGACAGCGCTGCTGAGGCCAGTCGGCTGGCTTCTTAAAACTAGTAATACACGCAGCTTTGCCCGCCGGATTGTGATGGCGTTGGAGAATCCGGGAAACGATCTCCAGGGCCTTGCCGACCGGATGAATTTTGATCAACACCTGACCCATCTCTTGGATGCCCTTTCTCATCTGCGCCCAGGCAGGCGCACGGCTCCTCTGTTGATCATCCCTGGCGTGCAAGAAATGCTGGAACGCCTTTCCAATCACTTTCCCTTGGCTGTGGTCAGCGCTCGCGGCGAGCGATCCACGATTGCCTTCCTTGAACAACATGACCTGAGCCAATATTTTAGAGTTGTCGTCACCGGTCAATCCTGTCGTCATACCAAACCCTATCCTGACCCGATCCTATTTGCTTGCCAGCAGATGGAAATTCCACCCGAAAACTGCCTGATGGTCGGTGATACCACCATCGATATTCGCGCCGGACGCCTGGCTGGATGCCAGACTGTTGGCGTGTTGTGCGGCTTTGGTGAAGAACAGGAGCTTCGCTCGGAAGGCGCAGATTTGATCCTGCCTTCCACTCCATTGCTGCTGGCTTACTTTTTTCCAGGCTCGTCATGATTGCTGAGGGATTTCGCCCCAACTCATTTATAGCAATTGATAAATCAGGTAAAAGCTTTACCAAAATTCCAAAGTTGATATATAATAAGATTATGAGCAAGCGTATTGTGGCCTCTTTCCTCCTGATGCTCGCTCTGGTCAGCAGCATGGGTGGGCAAAGCAGTTTTGCTCAATCTGGAGGGGAAAAATACTTCAAGGAAACGCGTCACTGGGTGAAGGGAGAATTCCTCACCAAATATAACAGCATACCAGAACCCCTCAAAGTTTTTGGTTACCCCATCACTGCTGCATTTCTGGATCCTAAAGAAAATCTGCTCGTACAATATTTCGAAAAAACGCGCTTTGAATTACATCTCGACGCGAAAGATGGCCAGCGTGTCCAACTTTCACCTCTTGGAGATTACTTGTATCAACCCGGAAAGCCAATATCTATCGGGAGCAATTCGGCTACCTGTCGCAAATTTCAAGATGGCTACCAGGTCTGTTATGCTTTTTTAGACTTCTTTGACAAATATGGTGGAGTAGAACAATTCGGCGTGCCAATTTCCAATATGGAGTATCACAACGGGTTAATTGTCCAATATTTCTTCAACGCCCGTTTTGAGTGGCATAATGAATTCAAATCTGGCCAGCGTGTGACGCTTGCAAATCTTGGGATGGAATACTTTCACGTTATGCGTGAAAACCCCAGGATGTTGGAAGCGGAATCAGGCGATGAAATTATCCGCAGCCTGATCAGTCTCAAGGTACGGGCTTATCCCCTCAAATCTGTAACATCTCGAGACGGCAAACAAACTATTTTTGTCATTGTCCAGGATCAAACGCTGGTGCCCGTTGCAGGCGCACAGATCACTCTTGCCTTACGGATGCCATCTGGTGAAGAAGTTCTCCATATTATCGGCCCGCTGACCAATGAAAAAGGGATCACTTCACTCACCTTTCCATTCTCATCCGAAGAAGTTGGCATTGTCCAAATCACTGTTAAGGCGAAACGCGACAACCTGGAGGCTGAAAACCACGACCTCCTTCCGTATTTGGTGGTAATCCCCCTTTGAATAAACGGATATGTGCCTTTATTCTCTGCGCATTTGATCCAGCAGCGCCAGGTATTCGGTTTTATTGCGCGGTCCCAATGCAACGATCTTCTCAATAGTTTGGATTGCCCCGGCTCGATCGCCAGATTGTAGAAGAGCGTCGCCAATGGTATCAAGCTCAACCACTGCTTCAGCGATCATGCCGGCATTCGCATAAATATCCGCCAATCGCCGCCGTAGTGGGATACTCTCCGGAAAGTCAATCAATAATTGCCGTACGAAAGTAATTAGCTTCATGTGCTGATTATTGCTGACCATGTAGGAGATCATTTTATCCATTTCGGCCATCGCTTGCTGTTCCTGTCCGAAGCGCACATTCATATGGATGATCTGCGAACGAGCCTCTTCATCATCTGGTTGCAGCGTCCGGATCTGCTCAAAAATACGCAGCGCCTGGCGCCAGTCCAGACTCTGCATATCCATATCTGCAACCCGGTGGAGCAGCTTAACTTTTACAGATCGATCTGTATTGGCATGTTGCGCGGTTTTTAGAGCTTCCAGATAGGTTTTACGAGCCATACCCAGATCTGCCAGGTTGTAATAAACCTCTGCAAGCTGGGCATGTTCTTCAATTGCCTTATCCATTTGCCCGGAAGCCAGTAACTGGTTGATCAGCTTGTTCCGAGCGTCCAGATCGCTAGGGGCAAGATTGACCACTTTCATTGTGTACTGGATTGCTTGCTGCATCTCACCCCTAGATGCATATGTGCGTGACACAACCTCATATTTGGCAACTGCGCTTTCATAATCCCCGCGTCGCACCAACATTTCCCCCATCAGCGCATGCATGGGCAAATAGGTAGGCGCAAAATGCAGCGCATAATAAGCCTCTTCCATCGCTGAATCGAGATGTTGCTCTTCCATCATGTCATAAATGGCAGAAACCAACTCAATCATCTGGTTGCTGCGCGCCTCCATCAATACCTCCGCCAGCGGAGTGGGTGGGCCTTTTTCTGAGTAATTGGGTAACTGCTGCCGAGCGCGGATTAATTGAGTTTTCCAATCGGCTCTGACCAACATGCCGTGAATATTCTCACACATTCGCTCTTGAATATTGCGCAGTTCCTTTTGGTGTTGCGATTCGATTAATAGTTCATAAAGTTGAAGCAGATCATCTGCTTTTTCAGCCGGAATGGTTTGTACATCCGCCAACTTTAAAGCCTGCAAATATTCAAAAGACGCCTCGCGCAGTTGATTTTTATTTCGGAGCAAATCGCCTAATAATAATCGGGCTCCCAGGGCGAAATCAATACTTTTCACCGCATTCTGAAGATATCGAATCGCAAGGTCAACACTACCCACTTGTGCATATAAATAACCCAAATCGAATTGGGCTGCCGGATTCGTCAATCCCATATCCACTGCCCGCTGCAATTCATTTGTTGCCTGGGGGTATTCCCCGCGCGCCTGCAGGTCTACAACCTGAGAAAGGTGCAGCATCATGCGCGTCCGGTCCTGCGGTTTGGAAAGCGCGGTCGAGAAACCGGTTACAATCGCTTGCAGACCTTTCCGACCAGAGGATGATTCGCTTTCAGTGGTGGTTGCATCTTCAGTTTCGAAAAGCATCCCCGCCAGTACTGTCAAAGCTTTTTGGCAGGCTTGTGATACCGGATCCAGTTCTGGTTGGGCGGCTGTTTGGGGCGATTGCAACTGACGCACCTGTGACATTCGCAGTGGGGCTGTCCCGCCGCGCGGACGGGAAGGTTTTGGGAGTGGTTTAAAATCCTTTAGAAGGTTTTGGTAACTCTGCGCCTCCTGGTTTCCCGGCATCAAAATTAGCGCTCGTTCGATCGATTGACGGGCTTTGTCCAAATTGCCGTTGCCCTGTAGCGCGCTAGCAGATGCCAGGTATTCGGCTACCGCCTTAGATTTATCCCCTAATCTTTCATATACAAGCGCAAGCCGGGAATGGGCCTGCAGATTTTCTGGATCTAGCCGAGTAACCCGGTCCCAATTTTCGATTGATTTTTGGACATCCCGATTCTTGAGGTATAACTCTGCAGCCCGCAAAGACGCTTGACTTGCCAGGTCCAGATTGCCCACCCGCTCACATAGCTGGGCAATTTTCTCCAGAGGCAATGGATCGGAAGGCAATATCTTAGCAGCTTTTTGATAACAGTCCAGCGCCTCCTCAAATTCCTGCAGTTCGATCAAAGCTAATCCAAGGCTGGTGAGCGCCTGTGGATGATCGGGAAATTCACCCAGCGCCTGGCGGTAATAGGCTGCTGCCCGATCCCAATTCTGATCCCAGGCAGCCGAGTGACCCTGGTTCATTGCTTGTTGAAAGGTATCCTGACTTTCGGTCATCTCATCTCCTTGCGAAACTTGCTTCGGCGATAGTTGCTTCGCCCATCAGCCAGATCCACCCTTTTTTTCATCTGGCCTGTCCGAATTGGCTCATCATTGCATTTTTTCCATCATCCCCCAGTTCAGGCCATATCGGGCTTCGGTTGAGAGCGGCACGTCCAATGGATAGGCTTTTTCCATCATATCCTGTACAAGTTTTGCAGCCGTACACAGTTCTTCAGCCGGGCATTCAAGCACCAATTCATCGTGGACCTGTAGGATGATTCGGGTTGAAAGACCTGCATCTTTAAGCGCTTTTGGCACCTGGATCATCGCGATTTTCATGATATCCGCCGCGCTGCCCTGGATGGGCGCGTTGATCGCTTCTCTCTCTTCTCGGTTCCGCTGATTATAACTTGAGGCGGATTTCAAACCAGGAAAGTATCGCCGCCTGCCGAGCAGAGTCTCAACGTACCCTTGCTCAGCAGCCAGGCGTCGTATTCCATCCAGATAACGTTTAACCCCTGGAAATTGTTTGAAATAGGCTGCAACAAAATCTTCTGATTCCGCCAGGGTCAGATCTGTATAACGGGTGAGCCCAAATGCGCTCATTCCGTAGATCAGCCCGAAGTTAATCCCTTTTGCGTGTCGCCGCTGTTCAGGTGAAACGTTTTCCAGCGAAATGCCATACACCGCCGCGGCGGTAGTGGCATGAATATCCTGTCCAGAACGGAAAGCCTCCAGCATGGCCAGGTCATTCGCCATATGAGCGACGATGCGCAGTTCAATCTGAGAATAATCGACCCCCAGTAGATAATGCCCTGGCGAGGCGATGAACGCATTTCGCACCTTGCGCCCGATTTCTGTTCGGATGGGGATATTCTGCAAATTGGGGTCCGAAGAAGCGATTCGTCCAGTCACAGATCCGGTCTGATTAAAGGATGTATGGATCCTTTTGGTTTGTGGATTCACCTGGGCTGGGAGCGCATCCACATAGGTGGATTTAAGCTTGGATAATTCACGATATTCCAACACCCAATCGACTACTGGGTGGGACCCCCGCAGGTTCTCCAAAACATCCGCAGAGGTGGAATAATGCCCGCTTGCTGTGCGCTGCGTGCGGTCTGGAGGTGAAATCCTCAGGCGTTCAAATAAAGCCACCGAGAGCTGTTGGGTGGAGTTCAGGTTAAATGGCTCCCCGACTGCGTTCTGAACCTGGCTTTCGATTTCTAGCAGACGCTTGTTCAATTCGCCGGACATCTGGCGTAGATAGTGCACATCCAGCGCCACGCCTTCCATCTCGATCTCTGCCAGACCGCCAATCAAAGGCATCTCCAGATCCTGGAAAAGCCCCATCGCTTTTCTTTGCTCCAACTCAACCGTTAGATCTGGTTTCAGCATCAACACTGCCTGCACATCCATCGCGGCGTAATTGGCTGCTTGTCGTGAGGGCACCTGAGCCATCGTGATCTGGTTGCGCCCTTTCCCAATCAGCTCCTCAATGTGCGTCATACGGATGCCTTTTCGCACCCAGGTCAGGTTTTTAAGGCCCAGGTTGCGTGAGCCGGAATCGATCAGCCATTCTGCAATCATTGTATCGAATGAGAGTGGGGAGACTGTTAATCCATTCCGCTTCAGCAGGACGTAGTCGTATTTCAGATTATGTCCTACCTTAGGGATATTCGGGTCGCTCAGCGGTTTTCTTAGCGCTTCGATAACTGTCGCCAGCGTCAGTTGTGGATTATCTGCGTCAGGATGCTTGAGCGGGATGTAATAGCCCTGTTCTGGTTCAACCGCCAGCGCGATTCCGACCAGTTCAGCCCGCATCTGATCGGTCGAGGTCGTCTCCGTGTCGAATGCAATCTCCTGCGCTTGCTCCAGAAGGCGCGCCAGGGCTTCCAATTTCTCTATCGTATCCACCAGGATCGCCTGCTGCCCGAATCCTTTTTCAACCTGGATCGCTGGTTCGGGAGACAGGGCTTCTTGCGGCGGTTGGGCTGGCTTAAAAAGGTCCAGTTGTTGACCTTTGTGTGGAACAGTTTTTCCATAGGATCTGGCAAGTTCGGTCAAGCGTGTCATCAATGAACGGAACTCAAGCTCACGGAAGATTGGCTCGACCTGGGCAAGATCGAATTCGGAAACGCGCGCCTGGTTCAGGTTAAGCGGGATTTCCAGGTCAACCACGATTCGAGCCAGCTTCTGGCTGAGATAAGCCGCTTCGCGCCCGGTCTCCAGCTTTTTCTTCACTCCGGCGGGCAGTTTATCCAGATGAGCGTAAACGCTATCTAGATCGTTGTATTCCTTCAATAGACCGGTAGCAGTTTTTTGGCCGATCCCGGCTACGCCGGGGATATTATCCGACGGATCGCCCACCAACGCCTTATAATCCACTACTTGATCTGGGCGTACTCCCAGGTACGCTTCAACATCCTCTGGCAGATAATCCTTCGAATCAGACAGACTCTTGCCCGGCAGGCTGACGATGATGCGCTGGTCAACCAACTGGAGCAAATCTCGATCCCCCGTGATGATTTTCACACCCAGGCCACGCCGGACCATATCGCGCGCCGTTGAGCCTAAGACATCATCCGCTTCATACCCTTCCACTTCCAATCGCGGGATGTTTAAGGCATCGACGACCTGACGAATGCGTTTCATCTGGATTTGCAGATCGTCCGGCATTTTTTCGCGCTGTCCCTTTGTATTCGGCAAATAATTCGTCACGAAAGGTCCGCCCGGTGTCGAATGCCACCGCCAGATACTCGGGGCGTTCCTGCTCCAGGATCCGCAGAAGTACACTGACAAAGCCATAGACCCCCGCAGTTGGCTCGCCAGAATGAGTCCGAAAGCCAGAGCCTCCGCCGCTGGTGAGTGCAAAAAAGGTTCGGTAAGCTAAAGCGTGACCATCAATCAGATATAAGATAGCCGGCATACAAGACCTCCAGAAGGAAGGTTGTCTACAGTTTATCACGTGCTACAAGCACAGACAAGGCCGCGCCGGAGGCCGAATCCGGTTGACATTTCATGGTGAACATGTTATGTTTGCGTTAAGATGCGGTTAGCTTATCGGGTCATCGGCGCGATATGCTTTTTTGGGATTCTTTTCCTTACCCAAGCAGGTCAGGGAAAGCATGTTCTCGCGCAAGAGACCAGTCGTTATACAACCGTGATTATTCCCTACACTCAATATGAATGGTGGTTGATTAATTGGACCGACAACAGCGTTCTTTGCCGCGTCCTGATTGATCACGAAGGTCTGCCAACCATCGGAGAGGTCGCCCTCGATTGCGGCCCAGACTTGGCCAACCGCTGGTTCGGCACGCCACCGTGTAATAAGGAAAATATCCAGAACTGCGCTGGGGTTTATGTGTTTCTCTTCTCAACTACTCCAAAAGAGCGCGAAGTCCTGGTTGAATTGCCTGCCGCGACCGTCTGGGTCACCCTGGAAGGCTGCTCCCCAATCCCGCCGACCAATTTCTGCTCATCTCTACCCTCGCTAACATTGACTGCCGAAGAACCGCTTCCCGAACAAAGGATCCTATCGATTCAAGGGTCATATGACGGAGAAGCATTTTTCTGCGAAGGCAGCATCTGCACAATCCCCCTGCGCGCTTCCCCGATCCTGGGATCCACAATTGTCTTTTGGGCCAATTCCAGTTATGGAGATTCAAGCGAACATTACCTGGCTCAGGTGCGAGTAGTGGATACCGGCGTCACCCAACAACCGGAAGGTCAGGGCTGGTATGTGGATGTGATCAGTTCTCAATGGCGAGGCCCATCTCTTGCCAGCTGCGCAGCCATTTGGGAGGCTTTTCCGCCTATCGGAACGCCACCCTCCTGGATTGCGACCCCCGATCATTTTGAGTTATTGGCTTCTGAAGAGCCTTATTATTACCTCGCTGGCCGGTTGATTGTTCAAGGATTGGTCGATGTGATCGATTGCCCGGGTGGAGGTTTGTTGTCGAGCGGTTATGCAGACGCTTGCGGGCTGGAAAAATCTCGTCCCATCCTGGAGGAATGGCAGAATCAATTTGATCAGCGCATCATTGAAGTCAGCCAAGAAACCGGTGTGCCGGCGCAATTGATGAAAAATCTTTTCGCTCAAGAAAGCCAGTTCTGGCCGGGCGTCTTCAGGGTTCCTTATGAGTTTGGATTGGGTCAGATTACCGAAAAAGGCGCTGATACCGTCCTGATCTGGAATTCCGATTTCTTCAATCAGTTCTGTCCGTTGGTCCTGTCAGAAGAAGCCTGCCAGGGAGGCTATCTCAGCCTATCCACGCGCGACCAGGCGGTATTACGCGGCGCCCTGGCCCTGCAAGCCCGGGCAGATTGCCCGGATTGCCCGACCGGGATCGACTTGAGCAATGCCCACTTCACGATATCTTTATTTGCCAATACCTTGACTGCCAATTGTGCTCAGGTCGCTCGCACCATTTATACCGCAACCAACATGATGGCTGGCCGAGTTGCAACCTATGAAGACCTGTGGCGATTCACCATCGCCAATTATCATGCCGGCCCTGGCTGCACTTCCTACGCCATCCACCAGGCCTGGATGTCTCCAGATGGCCTGACCTGGCCTTCCGTAGCTTCCTTCTTCACGGATGCCTGTCAGGGGGCTGTCCCCTATGTCGAACAAATCACGAAGTGAAGCAGCAATCATTAAATAAAAAAAGCGGGATCACATCCCGCTTTTTTTATTATTGCCTGATTAATCGATTAGCAGTTTTGCTAATCTGAGCAGTTCATCCCATTCTTCCCGGAAGAAATGCATAGTGACATTTCCCAACTCCAGGTGATATGTGGTTTCCCCATCTGGCTCGTCGGCTTTCCAGGCCAGATAATTATCCGTCTCGGCAATTACATCTGTCTTTGGTTCAAGATCGTCTTTCGCCATTTCGTTTCTCCTGCTTGTCTATTTATCTTCGGTTAGAGTTTCCAGAAATTCTATGTTATTCGCTGTACGCTGTAAGCGCTGCAAGATTGCCTCGGTTGCACTGGATGGATCCAATCCAGCCCCATGCGGCGGCGAAGTCACCATTTGGTCGTACATTCGGCGCATTGTCCAAACCCGTGGGGTAATATCCGGGCCTAACAACAATTCCTCCCTCCGGGTTGATGACCTTTCGATATCAATTGCTGGGAATACCCGCCGCTCTTGCAAACGTCGTGAAAGATGTAATTCCATATTCCCGGTGCCTTTAAATTCTTCGTAAACCACATCATCCATTCGCGAACCTGTATCGACCAGGCAGGTGGCGATGATCGTCAATGAACCGCCCTCTTCGATATTCCGAGCTGCGCCGAAAAATCGTTTTGGCGGATACAAAGCAGATGGGTCAATCCCGCCGGATAACGTCCGTCCGGAAGGGGTGACCACCAGGTTATAAGCTCGCGCTAAGCGGGTGATGGAATCCATCAAGATCGCGACGTCTCGCCCAATCTCTACCAGGCGTTTAGCGCGCTCGAGCGCCATTTCTGCTACCCGAACGTGCGAAGTGACCGGCTCGTCAAATGTCGAAGAGATCACCTCCGCCTCTACAGAGCGATCCATGTCCGTGACTTCCTCCGGCCGCTCTCCAATTAACGCCACCATCAAGTGTACTTCGGGGTATTTCGTTGAGATGGAGTTCGCGATCTGCTTGAGGATGGTCGTTTTTCCGGCTTTGGGCGGTGACACGATCAAACCGCGCTGCCCGCGACCAATCGGTGTGACTAGGTTGATCAGGCGCGTTGCCAGCGTGTGGCGATCAATCTCCAGATCAAAGCGCCTGTCCGGGAAAATCGGCGTGAGCGATTCAAAGGTTGCCCGGAATTTCAACTCTTCTGCGTTGATCCCGTTGACCGATTCTACTTTTAACAACCCATAATGACGTTCCGATTCGCGCGGCGGGCGTACCTGGCCAATGACCAGATCTCCGTTGCGTAGATTGTAACGCCGGATTTGAGATTGTGAAACGTAGACGTCGTAGGGGCTGAGTTGATAATGACCAGAGCGCAAGAAACCGATTCCTTCACTCATGATCTCAAGAATCCCGCCGCGCAGCTCCAGGCCTTGCCGTTCTGCTTCAGCTTGCTGGATCTTTAAGATCAAATCCTCTTTCTTGAGTTGGTTGGCGTTCTGAACATCCAGATCGCGGGCCATTTGGCGCAATGCGGCGAGTGATGCATTTTCCAATTCTAGAACTTTCATATTAACCTGTTATTCTGTCCAAAGGGGTATAAATTCTTTCCAGCCTGAATACTATTGATCTCAATTTAGTGACGATTCTCCAATGCCGAAGCTTGGGTAAAACTGGTTGCGCTGTGATAGATACAAGTTTAGCATTGGGCGATTTCTATGAATCAAAATTTGGACACCAACAAAGGGAATTCAATTTGATAAGAAAAGGAACCCAGATCTGTTTTCGGATAAAGCTCGGAAATTTTGGCGAAACCAATTTCGCAGGAGCTTCCCCAATCCATTATATTATACCACATTCGTACGATTATTCATCATCGCGTGTCAACCATCGCTCCAGACCTTCAGGAGGTTTGTAATCTGCCAGCGCATCTAAAAGCGCCTCCGGTTCGCTATTACAGCGAAAAAGCGACCGATGCTCTGCGTAAATAAACCCCTCCATGCGTGCATGATTGATCATCTCCACCAATGGACTGAAATAATCTAGCGTGTTGAACAACCCGACTGGCTTACGGTGGATTCCAATCTGAGACCAGGTCAAAGTCTCAAACAATTCCTCGAACGTACCATAACCACCCGGCGCGGCGATAAAGGCATCTGCCTGCTCTGACAGCCTCTGTTTGCGTTGGTGCATCGAATTACCACCTCCAGGCTGCTCAACCCGTTATGAACCAGTTGAGGTGTATTGAACATCGCCGGGATAACCCCGATCACCTGCCCTCCCGCTTGCAATGCGCCGTTGGCTACCGCTCCCATCAGTCCGGTGGATCCAGCCCCATACCACAGGGTCAGCCCACGTTTCGCGATCGCCATCCCCATGCGGGCCGCGGCTTCCAGATAAGCCGGGTTCACCTGGTCTGATGAGCCGCAATAAACACAAATCGATTTCATCGCATCATTCATCGGGGGTTATTCCGCCTGTTCAGCGGCTTGTGCAATTATAAACCAGAAATAAAAGCTTCGCCACACCGAATTAGCTCATCGTGATCATCCGGGGGCTTTGCCTCCTCAAGCAGTTTCACTGTTCGCTCTCGCACCAGATCGAGAAATTTTGGCTGGCCGCGGGCCTGCCAGCGCTCCAGGCTCCAATGCGGGGATAATTTGCTATCGTAATAAGCTGACCTGAACCGATTCATTGTCAGTTCGCTATCTAGGTAATTCCCACCAGGACCAATTCGTTCGATCGCCTCAATTCCCAGCGTCAAGTCGTTCAGCTCAAATCCTTCCGCCAGGCTGCGAGCCTGACCGATCACGTCATTGGCATACACTACCATCGCTGGTGAAAATGCCTTCGAACCCAGGTTGCCGCCAACAAACGGCGCCATCCCAGATTTTCCAAGCAGGCTGGTCAGGTGATTCATCCATTGTAACCCTGCTGCGATCAAGTCTGGTCCCCATCCAGCTCCGCTCCCGGATGTGCCGGCGTGTGGTAGTCGATAGCGCGCCATCATCTCGGCGCAGCCCAGGTTGATCAGGAATGTCTTCGGATCGTAGAAATCCTGCATCGTGCGCATATCGAAATAGGCTGGCAGGCTGCCCAGGATCACCGGCGTCCCTGGTTGGACCAGTTGTGCCAGCGTTAACCCAGCCAGAAGCTCCGCATTCATCAAGACGAGCGTTCCTCCCACCGTGATCGGGGTGGTCATCCCGGCCATGCTGTAATTTGAATAGATCAACGGTAATCCTCGCTTGATGGTCTCCAACATTTTATCCGCTGTTCCGGGGTTGATCACCAATGGTGTGATCGGGTTGAAGTATGGAATCAGCCAGGGTCTCGCCGCCAGATTGTCCCCCAGCTGCTCAGTCAGGTCCAGCATTTGGGTGAATAACCCTTCGTTAGACACCAGCACAACCAAGGGTTTGGTCGTGTTCGCGATCATCTCCAGGGTTGCGTACAAATCCGCCTGTTCGGGTGGATAATCCTGCAGCACGCCGATGGTTGAGATCAGGTCGAAATTCTCCAGTGCATGCCCCAACCGCACGCCCAAGCTCATATGCTCACGGGTAAACGGCGTCACTTCGTCGCTGAGCGGATCCTGATAATACAGGTTGGTCACCCCGACCCCAAAACAAGTCCGGTCCTGGCCCAGTTTGAAGGCTGGTTTTCCATACCGGTTATACATTTCCACGATCGCCGGGGCGGTTTCGATGCCCCACTCCACCAGTCCCGGTTCAATGAATACCCTCCCGCCCTCTTCAATTCGCGCCCCGTCTGAGCGCCGAAAAACGGATTGGGCTTGGGGTGAATCCACCCGCACCCCAACCCGATGCAAGATGTCCAGCGAACGCCGATGGACGTATTCGATTTGATTGTCATTTAGAAGGGATAGAGCGGGCGTTGCCTTATCCATTTTCTGCCCGCATCATCCTCAGGACGCTTTCTGCCAGGATCGCCGTACCCACAGCCAAACAGCCCTCGTCAAGATCGAATCGCGGGTTGTGCAGCAGGCGTGGATCGCCCTCGATCCGGCAGCCTAGCGAAAACATCGCTCCTGGGGCGAGCTCCGAAAAACAGCCAAAATCCTCTGCTCCCAAACCCTCTATTCCAGGCAACACATGCTCCGCCCCCAGCAGGTCGCTGGCAGTCTTGCGGATCAGTCTGACCACCTCTGGATCATTGATCATCGGCGGCGTGCCTTTCACAATCTTAAATTGGTAATCTCCGCCCAGAATGCGGGCGATCTCGAAAGCGCGCTCAATCTCGACGTGGATTGTCTTCTGAACCGCCAGGTCCATAAATCGGATCGTGCCGTTCAGTTCAACCTGTCCGGGGATCACATTCTCGGCCTGCCCAGCATGGATGCTTCCGATGCTGACCACTGCCGGAGCAAAGGGGTCCAGCCGGCGCGAGACAATCGCATTCAAAGCCAGGATCACATGCCCACAGATATGGATTGGATCAATCACCTTATGCGGGCTGGCTCCATGCCCACCTTTGCCGTAAATCGTCGCAAACCAGGAGTTGACTCCACCCGAGGCCGGCCCGGATTCCACCCGGATATCTCCAACCGGGGTGCTCGGATCCACATGCAGCGCAATCACTCGATCCACGCCTTCCATCGCCCCATCCTGGACCATCCGTTGTGCTCCGCTGAAACCTTCCTCATCGTTCATTTCTTCGGATGGCTGGAATAGAAACCGCACTGTACCGGGTAATTGCTCGTAAGTCAGCAATGCCGCGGTTCCTAACGCCATTGCCGTGTGCGAATCATGCCCGCAGGCGTGCATAATCCCAAGGCGCTCGGACGCATATGCGACTTCATTTGCCTCCACAATCGGCAGTGCATCCATATCTGCCCGCACCGCAACTATTGGTTTGCCCTGGCCCAGGTCTGCTACTACTCCGGTTCGGCCCACCCCGCTTCGCACCCGATAACCTAACTCTGATAAATCCGCAGCGACTCGCGCTGCGGTGCGCTTTTCTTGATAGCCCATCTCGGGATAGCGGTGAAATTCACGCCGCCATGCAGACAATTGTGTTGCCATTTCTTTAGCTCTTAGAATCATCTTATCCTGCTTTCTGATCACACGCCCAATGTGCGGATCGCCTCTTCCATAATTTCGTCCAAAGCTTTTTCCTGCTCTGGTTGCAATGGCTCCACGATATGCTCCGCCAAAATTCGTTCCGCCTGCGCCTGCGCCCGTTCAGCCATCCCTTCACGTCCTTCACGGTCCCAGGTCTCCCAACTGCGCCTTTCTGCCAGTTGGGTCACGAACATTTCTCCCGCTTTCAGCATCCGAGATGTATGCCTTTGGGTCAGAAAATTGTGCGATCCTTCCATCACTGCAGAAATCACCTCGACTGCTAGGGTATCCTCGTTGACCTTAAACCCGCGCGCCAACCGCCGCACCGAAGCCGCGATCTCGCTGTCGCATACCATCTGGGCATGGGATCCCAGCACCCCGGCTTCCATCTCCCCGATGCCCGAAAGCTCATCCGCGCCAGCCAACGCCGGGATAATCGCGTTCAGCGCTCGCTCGTATCCGTTCTGGATGTCGAAGACATGGGCATTTGTTGAAAAACCGTACACATTTACCGGCAGGCCATAACGATGCGCCAGCGCCACCGTACCTGCCGATGCAAGCCCTAACTCTACACCGCCCCATACCGAAAGCCCCGTACGCGGTTCCATCATGGCTAATCTTCCACAATATACGATCGGCAATCCTGGTCGAATCGCCTGCGCTAGCGAGATACTCGCCAGCATCTCGGCGTTTTGCTGCGCCAGCGCCCCGGCGATCGAGAGTGGAGCAGTAGTCCCGGCAGTTGGACAGGGCAGCGGTCCGAAGGCAATCCCTGCACGCGCGATTTCCAGGATTGCCCCAACCAGATCATCCGGGAAGGTTAATGGACTGACCGGCGACATGCCCAAAGAAAGATGCTCTTGAGCGGGGTTGGTGCAACCAACTCTGCCGATCACCTCCGCCATGCGAATCACGAAGCGCGTCTCTGCTGCGGATTGAACCCCAGGACCCTGCAGCGGCTTCACCGTATTTGGCAGCGCATGGCGATACATTGCTAACGACATCACCGACCCCGGTACATCCTGAGGCGTATAAAAAGGCGTAATCGTTGTAACCCCCTCCAGGGCATCCAGGATGCGGGTGCTGTCGATAATGTCTTGCACCACAGCCCAGCGCCTGACTCCAGTCCGATGATCATAAATATCGCGCGCTCCACCCAGGTTATGCCAGTTCAGGCTTCCATCCCCCAGCACTCTCAGGCTGCCATCACGCCCGCGCAATTTGACCTGACGGATGCAGCGTGATACCATCCGATCCACCAAATCGGGAGGCAACAGCAGCCGCTCTCCTTTCACCACAGCCCCCTCTCCAACCAGGATATCCCGGCCTTCCGGATGAGTCAGCTTCACCCCGCTCTCAGCCAGGATGCGCAAAGTCGCCTGATGGATGGCCTCAACGTCTTCATGAATTATTGCAGTAAGATGCATTGTTTAGATTTCCTTTTAGTTTCTTACCGACCTTCCGTATCCCGTTCTGTTTTTTCCAGGACCTTGGCCAAAAATTCCACCCGGCGTAATTCGTGATGAACAACATTTTCGACTTTTCAAAAAACCATGACCCTCGTCCGGGTACAGCCAAAAATCGACCGACTTGCCCAGCGATACCAGAGCGTCTCTGGCTGCGATCAATTCGCTTGCCGGGCAGCGTGGGTCATTCGCCCCACAAATTAACTGGACCGGCGCAGTGATCCGCTCCAAGAAAAAGAAAGGCGAACGCTCACGCCATAGGTCAGCATATTGAGTTGGACTGCCCATGTTCTCGATATCCCAATGCTGCAGATCCGAGCGCGAATTAGCGTGCGAGGTGAACCAATTCAAAAATGGCACCACTGCCGATCCCGCTGCCCAAAGACCGGGAAATTCCGTCAGGCAAGACATCGTCAAGTATCCGCCGTGGCTGCGACCGGTCACCCCGACCCGGTCTGGATCAGCCAAACCTTCTCGCAGCAAGTAATCCACTCCAGCGACCACATCCATTGTATCTCCATGGCCCATATCAAAGCGGTTGGCTGTCTGCCACTCGCGCCCATACCCGGTCGACCCGCGATAATTTGGCGCCAGCACAACCCACCCCCGGCTGGCCAAATGCGCCATCACGGGATACCAAAGATATTGAAACAGCCAATTTGGACCACCGTGGATCACAACCACCGCAGGAGGTTTTTGCATATCCGCTTGCCCCGAGGAACGAAGGGCCTGCCCGGATCGATCAGGCAGGTATAACAGCGCCGGAACATTCCGCCCATCCCGGCTCGGATACCAGATATGCTCCGGCATGATGAAATCCTCTGCGCTCAACCCGGCGGGGAGCGATTGGGTCAATGGTTGAAAGGTCTTCTCTTTCAGATCGTACTGCCAGAGATCATCCGGGCGGCGTGGGCTATCGAATACCAATAAAATCTTGCGACTGTCTGGGGTAAATTTGGGCATAAAATGAACCCCTGCTTCGATCTGGAGCAGTTGATGAGATGCCTCACCAATTATATGTACTGCCAGCCAGGTCTGCGCGCCTACGCTGTAGACGTAAGCTAACGTCTTCCCATCCGGCGACCAACTTGGTTCGCTCTTTTCGCCCTTTCCTGAAGTCATCCAGGTAACCTGCCCGCTGGCTAATTCGTAAATACCAATGTCCTGAACTCCCCAATAGTCGCAAGCAAAAGCCAGCCGCTCCCCGTCTGGCGACCAGCGCGCCTGCCAGGCGTTCAATGGTTTCCCGTCCAGTTCTATAAAAAATGCCGAGCCAGAAGAGACCGAACCGATTTCGGCTTGCATTGGAACCAATCCGATGGCGTAATCCTGACCAAAATTCTCGGCAACCACCGCCAGCCATTTGCCATTCGGCGACCAGAGCACATCCGAGTTTGGACCGGCCTGATCGTATGCCAGTTCCGGCGCGCCAGCCAGCTTCAATCCATCCCCTCTTTCGATCTCGGCTATATATGTGCTGAAACGGCCTGACCGGTTGGAGATAAAAGCCACCTGGCGGCCATCCGGAGACCAACTCAGATTGGGTTGCAGCGCCTCCGGGCTGTCAGGGGTCAGATTAAAAGTGTTCGCCTGGATGTTCTCTATCCGCCGGATGTTCTTTATCCGCCATCTTCAAATCTGACTCGTCTCTGAGATTGCAAGCATACAGATCGAATGCCTCGCTCCCATCCATATCAACCAGATAAAGCAAGACGTCTCCATCCGGGGAGAATCGTGGGCAAATCTTTGCCCCAGGCCCGTTTGTAAGCTGCCGCCAATTTCTTTGCCCATCTACGCCTGGCAGGCCCTGGGCAGGCTGCAAATCTAGCAAGTAAATCTCCATCTGTCCGGTCCGGTTCCAGGAAAATGCTGCTTGCCGCCCATCCGATGAAATGTCATAACCGCTGTACGATTCCACATAGGGGACGCTCAATAACTCTTTTAGGTCGAGCAGACGCCCTGGAGTATTCGATTGGATATTCATTATCCGCCATCTCCTGTCTGAATCCCAGTCGGATGTTCTTATTCCGCCCGGATCAACGTTCTACTGCGCCATTATTCCATCTCTTGCAGTCGATTTATCCCGGCTTCCAGCGCCAGGCGTTCGACCATTGTCCGCATCTCGCTCAGTTGCTCGGGCGGGATCTCCGGCTTGCGATAGGTTGCCAGCAATTCCTGTGTCCGCTTCTGCGCTCGCTCAAAGGTATCCAGCCCTCCTTGTTCCTGCCAGCTCCGCGCCGAACCCCGGTCAATGATCGCCGAAGGCAGGTGCTGTTCCTGGGCAAACAACTGTCGGGTAACCTTTTGTTTCAGGAATTCACCTTTGAACTGAATCCCCTCAAACATGGCGGTGGCCAGCGTAGCCGTTCGTTTTTGGACACCTTCTAACAAACGCTGTACCATGGCAATCGCCTCTGCGTCCACCACCAGCTTTTCCGGGCTGAAGCATGCCAGGAAGTCCAGCATTCCGGCGCCTGAAATCATGTTGATCCCCGCCAGCCCTCCAACCAGCGCCGTCATGCCGCTTTCCATCCCGGCCTGCGCGTCCACCAGTTTGGAGTCGCTTGCCCCCAGGTAGGTGTGGGTTGGCAACCCGAGCGACTTTCCAACCTGCGCATAAGAGGCGTCGATCATCGCTGTCTCAATCGCGCCCATCGGCGTCGTTCCTTTGCGCATATCAAAGATCGCCGGCGCTCCGCCCCATACGATCGGCGCGCCTGGCTGGGCCAGTTGATGGATCACGATCCCGCTGATGCATTCAGCCGCATGCTGTACAACCGCTCCCAACAACGTCACCGGCGCAGCCGCCCCGGCCAGCGGCATCGAGACCATCTGGGCTGGAACGCCCGCCCTGGCCAACTCGATCAAGTTCTGGGCGCCAAACTCGCTCCAAATCAACGGCGGCGAAGGACATACGTCAAACACTGCCTGAGGCTTTTCGGCCAGCGCCTGCCGCCCCCCGCTGAAAATCGCCAGCATGTCGATCATCTTGCCTAAAGTAGGGATCGAAAAAGCCCCGGTTACGATTGGTTTCTTAGAATAGCTCAATACCAGGTAAAGCCGGTACAAATCGCCAATCGCTTTTGGGATCTCATTGCATACCACCGCTGTAGATTGGGCTGCATATTGCGGCAACATTTCGGTCAGTTGGACAATCTTGACCAAGTCCGCGCTGGTTGATGGCCGATGCTCGAGCGTATCCGGATCGAGAATATGAACACCGGACGAACCGGGGTCAAAATGGACCGCATCGCCGCCGTAATTCACGGCAGAATTCATTCCATCCCGGTCATATAGGTAGAACTGGCTGGGAGCGGTTTGGAGATGACGCCTGGCGACCGCCTCTGGAATATAGACGACTTCGTTCGTTTCATCCACCTTCGCCCCGGCCTCTGCCAGCAGTTGGCGCGCCTCCGCCGACTGTACCTTGATGCCGGGCTTTATCATCAACTCAAAGGCCTCTTCCAGAACCTGTTGAACGAATTCGTCTGACAATAGATTGATTTTGGGTTGCATCAGCTTCGCCCCTCTTCAACGGATCGAATAATCCTGCTCAACTCAGCAGATAGCCCAGGTTCCAATCCGTCCGGTTGGTGGGTCTTCAGGATTTGGCGCGCCTTGGCAAGCGCCCAGTCCGCTGGCCCATCCTGCTTTTCTTGCCATTCGTTATAAGGTCGGCGATCCATGAATTGCGGTAAAAAGAGCTCGCGCATATGGCGGAGGGTATGTTTCTGCTTGAGGAAATTTCCTCCCGGCCCGACTGCCGCGATGACATCCAGTGCAATCGTCTCATCGTTCACCGGGATCCCTTCCATTGTCTTGCGGACGATATTGTAGATCTCGGTATCCAACAGCATCTGAGCATATGACCAGAATTCGGCTGCCGTGCAGAAAACCGCACCCCAGCAGCATATCCGACATCACGATCGAAGCCATCAAGGTCGAAAGGCTGTTATCCACGCCTGCCTGCCAGTTCGGCTCTTTTGCCCCGGTTGCAAACGATCCCATCGATAGCGGGATGTTGTAAAAATCCGAGAGCACATTTGTGGCTGCGCCGAACAGGTAATCCTCTGGACCGCCGCCGGTATAAGCTCCGCTGCGCAGATCGGATGCGGTTTGGGCTGCCGCATAGAATACTGGCGCGCCTGGAAAAGCCAGTTGAATCAAAGCCGTGCCTGCAATCACCTCCGCATTGCCCACCACAAGCGTCCCGGCTGTGGTGGCCGGGCCGGTTGTCAGGCAAGCTGCCATCGTCATAAATCCCACCGGTAATCCCGCCTCAGCCCCAATCAGGGCTGCCTCAAGGCTGCCTCCATCATGTCCGAGTGGTGGAGCCGTGCACTGCATAATTGACAGCACAGGTCTTTTGCGCAGCATATCCCGTCCGCCTGCAATTGCGGCTGCCATTTCCACCGCTGCGTGCGCCTCGTGGACTGAATAGATACTCTCCGTCTGGACGTGCTTGGTTGAGTTCTCCCAGATCGCTTTCAGTTCGTGCAGGCCGCGTGTCTCGGCGGGTTTATCCTGCGCGGAAACCGCCACCCAATGAAAAGCCACTTCTTCTAGGTAATCTGCTACACGGGCGATCTCGCCTACGTCTTGAAGACAGGAGCGCCGCCTTCTCCCATCATTGATATCAATCACTTCCACCCCACAGCCATCCGTCCCGAGGTAGACGTGATTTCCGTCCAACGGTAAATCCAATGCCGGGTCTCGCCCTGCCAGGCTGTAAACCGGCGGGGCTTTTTTCAAAGCCTCTTCAATCAGCCAGCCTGGCGCTTTGACGATAGAAGTCTGTCGATCAACCGATGCGCCATGCGCCTCCCAGACCTCCAGCGCCCGGGCGGATGGAAACCGCACGCCCACCTGCTCAATCACATCTAGCGTTACCGTATGGATGCGTTGGATCTCATCCGCAGTCAGGATGTTCAAGCTGAGCTTTGGATTGGTAATGGAATGAATTGCGCGTCCCATTGTCAACCCCGGCTACTTTCCAACCAACTGGCGGGCAACCTGGACTGCGCCGATCGCGTCTTCGCTATATCCGTCCGCCCCAATCTCTTTGACCCACTCGCCCGTCACGGGCGCGCCGCCAACCATCACTTTCACCTTCGGGCGCAAACCCATATCGTCCAACGCTTCAACAACATCACGTTGGCGGACCATCGTTGTGGTCAAGAGGGCGCTCACGCCCACAATATCTGCGTTCACTTCGCGCGCCTTCTCCACCAGGGTCATCACGGGCACATCCACTCCCAGGTCATACACCTGGAAACCGGCTGCTGAAAGCATCGTCCCCACCAGAGTCTTGCCGATATCATGGATATCTCCGTGAATTGTAGCCAGAACCACCCTGCCGAGCACCTCACGCTCGGTCCCTCGGCGAGCCATTTCTGGTTCCAGCGTGCTGACTGCCGCTTTCATCGCTTCGCCCGCCATTACCAACTCCGGCAAAAAGGCGTCTCCGCAGCTGAAGGCGTCGCCCACCTGATTTACGCCAACCACGAAACCCTGGTTGATCGCTACCAACGGATCCATCCCTAGCTCGATGGCTTGTTTAGCCAGTTTCTCAGCCATCTCCGATTCTCCGTCGATAATGCTTTGCGCCATGGCCTTAAACAGTTCTTCAGACATATTGCTCTCCTTCTTTGAGGTTTGATCCCTTGATCTGGTTTTCTTTCTCTGCAAACAATTTTTCTGGGATACCCAGGTATTCAATAAGCTCCGGCCTTAGATTGCGAATGTGGGTTACCGTGTCTGCTGCTGCCTGGTCGGGGTCATGCGCCGCGATGGCATCCAGGATGGCGCAGTGTTCGTGATACTCACGTCTCAGGCTGACATCCAATAATTCGGGGTGGCGAAACATATATTCATATAGCCGCCAATCTGGGAACAGGTTTGAAACCATTTCATATAGCTTGCTCATCAGAAAATTTTCGCTTGCATCTGCGATGGTCAAATGAAAATGCTTGTTGAGCTGGCGCTGAGTGGACATATCCTCCAGCCTGATCAATCCCCTGGTCGCTTGCACGGTTTGCTCCAGATCTTTCAAATGCGCTTCTGAGATGTTCAGGGCAGCCATGCGCGCCGCAGTGCTTTCAAGAACCAGGCGCAAGACGTATGCATCCACGATTTCTTCCGCGCTCCATTCCGGAACCCGCACGCCGCGATATGGCACTCGCTCCGCCAGCCCGACCGAAACCAGAAGATCTAACGCTTCGCGGACCGGCGTCTGGCTGACTCCGATCTGGGACGAGAGTTCCTCCTGCCGCAGCCACTCGCCGGGTGAATACTTGCCGGCCACAATTCGCTGGTGCAGCAAATCGAAGATGCCCTCTTTGAGGGACTTCTTCCGCACGATGTCTTTGATGATCTCCATTTCCCCCTCGTCGCTCTGGCTGACTTCCGGGCGATTGGCTTTATCACCATCAGACAGAAGTTCTCGATCTGCCATTCCATCTCCAATCTTTGCACAGTCCGAAGATAAATAATGCGATCTTGGAAAATGTATAATATATTATATATAATATTTTCCGACATGTAAAGACGCCAACTGCAAAAATTCGCTTTCTCTCATCGCTTGTAAAGGCAGGGGTTTATATGTATACTTAAACTGCGCTTTTTATTAAAAATCCTTAGGAATTATTCCGCGGTTCCAAGGCTGATAGATCCATCGAGCGGGTCGATCGAGGCAGGTGTAATGATTCACTCCAACCCAGATGAAACACCCGAACATACTAGCGAGATCTCGCATCAACTTGTCCCGAATTCGCCTCCTTCTTTTTTCTCTCGCTGGCTGATCATCCTTCTATTCGTCCTCTTTATCGTGGCTCTGTTGTTAGCCGGTTACCTCTATTACCATAATTCAAGCCAGTCCATCCGGGATGATAAATACGCCGAAATCAAAGCCATTGCCGATCTGAAAGTAGACCAGATCGTCACCTGGCGGACCGAGCGTATTCATAACGGCGAACGCATTGCCTCCGATTTCTTTTTTCGTCAAGCCGTTGAGCAATATGTCTTATCCGCTGGCATGGATTCATCCCAACCAGATCCCTCACTGCAGCAAGGAATCCAGCAGACCCTCGGAACAACTCGCGCTGTTTATGATTATGAGAATGTCATCCTGGCAAATCCAAGCGGCCAGATTTTGTTGGCTGCTGATCCCATTGCCACAGAACTGGAAGCCAACACAATCAATTTGGTCTCCCAAGCAATCGCGACTGGACAGGTTCAGATCGGCGACTTCTATCGTTGTCCCATCTGCAATAATGTCATCCTGGATATTGTCACCCCGATTTATGGGCAGGACAATCCCGTTTCCACCTCCACGTCGGTTGCTGTTCTGATCTTGCAGTCCGATTCGGAAAGCTATCTCTTTCCGCTGATCCAATCCTGGCCCACACCCAGCCAAAGCGCCGAAACGCTGCTTGTACGCAAAGATGGGGGCGAGGTCATCTTCTTAAACCAACTCCGCCACATCACCGATCCGCCTTTGACGTTTCGAACACTACTTTCCCAGTCCGATCTTCCAGCCGCTAGGGCTGTCCTGGGTGAAACTGGAATGTTCGATGGTCGTGATTATCGCGGCGTCTCGGTTCTGGCAGATATTCGCGTTATTCCTGATACTCCCTGGTTCATGGTGACCAAAGTCGATACGGATGAAATCCTGGCTGAAGCCAGATATCGCGGTCAGATTACCTTGATCCTGGTTATTGTTGCCATTTTATTGACCGCTGCTCTGGGCATCATCCTCTCCAATTCGCGCCGCGTTCGCATTTATCGTCATCTCTATCAGGCCGAGCGAGAACAAGCCGAGACCCAACAGCGCTTCCGAGCTACTCTCTACAGCATTGGAGACGCAGTGATCACAACCGACCCGAACGGTCTGGTCGCCCAGATGAACCCGGTCGCCGAGTACCTCACCGGCTGGACCGAACCTGAAGCCGCAGGGAAACCTCTTGATCAGGTCTTCCAAATTATCAATGAAGATACGCGCCAAAAATTGACCAGCCAGGTCGAACGTGTGCTGACTGAAGGGTTTGTGGTTGGATTGGCCAACCACACCCTGCTGATCGATCGCCTCGGTAACGAGCGCCCAATCGCTGACAGCGGCGCGCCTATCCGCTCGGAAACCGGGGAGATTTCCGGCGTGGTGTTGGTGTTTCGGGATCAAAGCGAGTCTCGTCTTTCCGAAAAAAACCTCAAGGAGAGCGAGGGGCGATTCCGCAAAGCTATCCTCGAATCTCCCTTTCCGATCATGCTTCATGCTGAAGATGGCGCAGTTCTGCAAGTCAGCCGCTCCTGGTGTGAAAATACCGGCTACACCCCGCAAGAGCTTGCCACCATCGCGGATTGGACCGAGCGGGCCTATGGGGACCGCCGTCCGCTCATCCAGAAAGACATTGACCGCCTTTATGGTCTTAACCAGCGCATCTACGAAGGGGATTACACTATTCGCACAAAATCCGGCGATTCTCGCATCTGGGAATTCAGCACTGCGCCTCTCGATCCATTGCCGGATGGGAGCCGATTGGTGATCAGTATGGCGATGGATGTCACCGAGCGACGGCAGGCTGAAGCGAAGATCCTTCAACTCAATGAAACTCTCGAGCAACGGATTGCCGAGCGCGCCGCCGAGTTGAGCGACCTGTACAATAACGCGCCATGTGGATATCATTCCCTGGATAGTGAAGGATATTATGTGCGAATCAATGATACCGAGCTGACCTGGTTGGGGTACTCGCGGCACAGAGATCATCGATAAGATGAAATTTTCCGATTTGCTCACTCCGGCCAGCGTTCAGGTTTTTGAAGAGAATTTCCCCGAATTCAAACGACGCGGCTGGGTGGGCGACCTGGAGTTTGAAATGATCCGCAAAAACGGCTTGATCCTGCCGGTCCTGTTGAGCGCAACTGCCATCAGAGACCCGCAAGGGAATTATCTGATGAGCCGCTCAACCATCATCGATCATACCGAGCGCAGAAAAGCGGATCTCATCTTGCGCGAGTCCCAGGCGAAGCTGATCGAAGTAAATCAAGAACTGGAAGCCTTTGCTTACTCTGTCTCGCACGACTTGCGCGCCCCTCTGCGCGCCCTGGACGGCTTCAGCGCTGCGCTTGTCTCTACCTACTCCGAACAACTGGATGAGCAAGGCCAGCATTATATCGATCGCATCCAGGAAGCTTCCCGCCGGATGGGGCAGTTGATCAACGATTTGCTTAACCTCTCGCGTGTTACCCGCCGCGAGCTTAATCGCCAGAAGGTGGATTTAAGCGCCCTGGCTCATGATGTTGCCGCTTCACTTCAAAGCCAAGACCCAGATCGAAACGCTGACTTTCAGATCGCTCCTGATATTATCGTGCAGGGCGACCCACATCTGCTGCGCATCGTTCTGGAGAACCTGCTCGGCAACGCCTGGAAGTTTACCCGACCCTGCCTGGATCAAGAGAAGCGTCAGACCCGTATCGAGGTAGGCGTGGTCGAACAATCCGGTCAGACCGTTTACTTCGTCCGCGATAACGGCGTCGGCTTTAATATGGAGTATGCAGATAAGCTTTTCAGCCCCTTCCAACGTCTGCATGGTATGCGGGAATTCCCTGGAACCGGTATTGGCCTTGCAACTGTAAAGCGCATCATCAGCCGCCATTCTGGGCGCATCTGGCCAGAAGCGGCTGTAGATCAAGGGGCAACTTTCTTTTTCACTTTGGGAGGATCCGATGCATAAGAAAACCATCCTGTTAGTAGAGGACAATCCCGACGACGAGGAACTCACCCTGCTTGCCCTCAAACAAAGCAATATTCTGAATGAGGTCATCGTGGTGCGAGATGGCGTCGAAGCCCTGGATTATCTCTTTGGTAGCGGAAAATACGCCGCCCCCTACAAGGTTCTGCTGCCGCAAATCGTGCTGCTGGATTTGAAGCTGCCCAAGCTGAGTGGACTGGAGGTGCTGGAACGTTTGCGCCTCGACCCTCGCACTCGCTTTATCCCAGTCGTTGTGCTGACATCCTCCTCCGAAGAGGAAGATATAGTCTCCAGCTACCGACTCGGCGCGAACAGCTATGTTCGCAAACCGGTCGAATTCCACCAATTTGCCGATGCAGTTCGTCAATTGGGTCTTTACTGGCTTCTGATTAATGAAGCACCTCCCATCAAGCCCGAAAATCATTTCGGGGAACATTAGATCGGAGTATCGTCTCGCCTCGGTTTGGAAGGAAAATCAGATGACGGAACCACTTCGCCTAATCATTGTAGAAGACGCTACCTCAGATGCTGAGCTGATGGTCTTATACCTCACCCAAGATGGATTCAAGCTGGATTGGCGTCAAGTTCAAACTGAGCCAGATTACCTTGACGCTCTTGAAACTGTCCCCGACATCATCCTGGCAGATTGGTCACTCCCCCAATTCAGCGGATTGCGCGCCCTTGAATTGATGCATGCACGCGGGATGGACATTCCCTTCATTATCGTCTCCGGCAGCATTGGCGAGGAAGCCGCAGTGGGTGCTCTGCGCCAGGGCGCTTACGACTATCTGCTGAAAGACCGACCCCACCGCCTCGCCACCGCCGTCAACCACGCCCTTGAAGACAAACGCCAGCGTGAAAACCGCCGCAAGGCTGAAATCATGTTGCGCGACAGCGAAGAAAAATTTCGCAGCTACATCGAGAACGCCCCAGATGGCGTTCTCGTCGCCAACCCGGAAGGAAAATACATCGATGTTAACCCGGCAGCCTGCCGGATGACCGGCTACTCCCGCTCCGAATTGCTCCGGATGAATTTTGCTGACCTCACCGCCCCTGAAGATCTGCCCAAAGGGATCCAGCATTTTGAGACGATGATCGCGACCGGCCGAGCAACCGATGACTTCCGATTTATCACCAAAAGCGGCGAGCTGCGCTGGTGGACGGTCGATGCAGTAAAACTGGACGACGATCACTTTCTTGGATATACAAACGATATCACCGAACGAGTGCTGGCAGAACAGCAGTTGAAATCCTCCCTGGCTGAAAAAGAAGTCCTGCTGCGCGAGATTTATCACCGGGTTAAAAATAACCTGGAGGTCATCCTTTCCCTGGCTGATATTCAAGCTCGCCGTTTGCAAGACCCCCAGACTGTCGATAGCCTACGCAAACTTCAGGAACGCATCCGGACGATCTCGCTGGTCCATGATTCCACCTACAGCTCTCCCGACCTGGCTCAAATCCAGGCGAATGCTTATTTCGAAAAACTGGCTGGCAACCTCTTCCTGGCCTTTGGTTTTCCAGGCGTGAAGATGCAAGTTGAGGCGGAGGATATTTTCCTAAATGTCGATAATGCCATCCCGTGCGGGTTGATCGTCACCGAGCTGGTCGCGAATGCACTTACCCATGCCTTCCCAGTATCTCTCCGCCAGGAAAAACCTGACCAGTTGAGTGAAATTTGGGTCAAAGCATTCACTGGTTCTGGTCAGATCATCCTGCAGGTCAGCGATAACGGCATCGGGCTACCCACGGAGTTGGATTGGCGCAACGCCACCACAATGGGTCTGCGCCTGGTGAATTGGTTGGCCGCTCAAATTCGCGCCACAATCGATCTCCGGGTGGATCATGGAACTCACTTCCAGATCACGCTGCCCGCCCCGGATTAGAGCAACTTCTCTTAGCTTGCTGTTTCCGGCGGATTTGGTTTTGTTTTCTCTGTCTCTTCCGCAGAGGGGATCGGGAGACACCTGCAGCACTTCTCAAGCGGCTCGACCCTGCCAGACTGCTTATCGCATGATCAGCGGCAAGTAAATCAACTGATCATTGAATATCCTGCCAAATACGTGCTGCCGGGTTTCCAACACTGAGATAGGCGTGTCGATCAGATAACCATGGAAATAACCACCTCCGCCCGGGATCACGGTGGGGTTCAAACAATCGGTAGAAAAATAGTTGCAGATTTCGATATCTTGATCCACGGGCAGATAGCTGCTCACAGGCCTCAGCAACACCTTGGCCCCATTCACATCCGCGCGCTGGTAGGCCACCATGAACTCGAATTTCCTCTGGCTCCCGGCGATATCTGGATACAAGTCATGCGTCGTCCCACTCACGAGAGCTGCAGAAAACGCGCTGGTCGCGTCTGCATTGATATAAGCAACATAGATATCATGATCATTGACCGCGTTTTCATAAGCGAATGTCACCATGAAAAACAGTCCCATGCTTGAATCGACCCGCGGTAAAAGGGCATGATTGGTTGTTGAACCAAATATATCGACAAGACGGACGCGGTTATACAGTTGGTTTCGCAGGTCTCCTTTGATCACGTATTTTCCGCTTGTGTTCAGGTAGTTCCACACCACCAGGTAATTATGATTGACCGGGTCGAATGTGATGTCCGGGTTGGTTGGGAATCCATCGCTCGATATCACCGTTCCGTAGATCAATGATCCATCTGAATCAATCACCTTCGTCCCAATCGCGGTTGGAGTTTGCGTATCTTGCGTCATGGCTCCCCAAACAACCGCATATTCGTTGAGGATTGGGTTCCAGGCGATTTCGGGGGACCATGCAGTCGAATTCGTAACGCTTTCGATCAAAAATGGCGCGTCTAACAAAGTTCCGTTCCAGTTTACCCGCACTCCCCAAATTTCGTATTTTTGCCCATTGTCATTCACATCATACATCCAGACGACCATGTACTCATCATCTGTGCCGTTATAGGCTACTGCTGGCTGGGTCCGGTCGCTCGGCCCGGAGGAGATCGGGAAATTTAGCCCAACCAGATGTCCACTTGCGTCCACGCGCTGGCCGATCACCTCCCGGTCATGCCCGCTCGCCCACATATTGTGCCATACCACCAGGTACTGGCTGCGGTTGTAGTTATATGCCGCGGACGGATGATAGCGATCCGGATCGGTCGGTGTCAATTGAGGGGAAATCTCCACCTCTGCCCCCATCAAGAAACCTTCCGGTGAAGTTGGCGCTTGAATGGTCATTGGCGCCCCCGCCTCGACCGAAAAAACGCTGCCTGCGAATATCCCCGCCAAAACCAAAGCTGCCAATATAAGCCCGCGCTCAAAAAGCCGCATTCGGAACATCATGCCCTCCTTGCTGTGACTATATGGAAGAGAAAACCAGTAAGCGTTTTGAACTCGAATCGATGAAAGGGGGTGCATAGCGATGGGCGACCGTGGGGTAACAGATCTGGCAAGCTCTCCCGCTTACTGGAGCCTAAAATTATTATGCCAGATATTTTGCATAAATTACATTAATAACCAGTTTTTCGTTTTACGGTTTCCATATCCTGGTTGCTGCCCTCCGAGCCGGCGGCAAAACCTTATTTTTTGAGGACTTTTATCAAGACCAACAGTTGCGCAATCGGATTGTCCATCCATTTTCAAAGCGATAAAGCGATGGCAGGGTAGATGTTCTGATGCGCAGCGAATCCGAATCTCAGGTAAAATTGATCCGGCTTATTGGATATTCATCCTGAAACTTAGGCGCTTGTTCCACGAAGCGCCTGATAAACCTGAGAGGAAAACATGATCGATAAACTGAAACTCATCAATGAAATGGCCGTAGATAACGGCTCAAAAATCGTGCTGCTGGTGATGGACGGGCTGGGCGGTCTGCCGCTTGAGCCGGGCGGTCCCACAGAGCTGGAAGCTGCTCATACCCCCAATATGGATGCTCTTACTGCTCGATCTGCCCTCGGCTTGAGCGAAGTGGTCGCACCCGCATTCAGCCCAGGCAGCGGCCCTGGCCATATCGCCCTTTTTGGCTATGATCCGTTCGAATACCTGATCGGGCGCGGTGTTCTTGAAGCCCTCGGGATTGGCTTCAAGCTCACCCATCAAGATGTCGCCATCCGAGCCAACTTCTGCACCGTTGACCAGGGTGGAAAGATCACTGACCGCCGCGCCGGTCGCATTCCCACGGAAGAATGCGCCAAACGGGTGGAAATTTTGCGCCAAATCCAAATCCCGGGCGTTGAGATCTTCGTCGAGCCGGTCAAAGAATACCGCTTCGTGATTGTTCTGCGCGGCGAAGGCCTGGTTGGTCATATACCCGATAATGATCCGCAGCTCACCGGCGTACAGGCTCTTCCAATCCAGGCCGAAGACGCCGCTTCCGAAAAGACCGCTGCTATCCTGCGCCAGTGGTGGGCTGAAGCGAACAGGCTGCTGGCTGCTCATCCGCCCGCCAACTCGTGCTTGCTGCGCGGCATCTCCAATGACCCCGGCGTCCCGCGCTTTCCCGATGTGTTCAAAATGCGCTCTGCCGCTGTAGCTGTTTATCCGATGTATAAAGGCGTCTCACGCCTGGTCGGTATGGACATTATCGAGCACGATGCCGAAACGCCTGCCCAGGAATTTGAAGTTGTCAAGAAACTCTGGAATGACTACGATTTCTTCTTTGTCCACATTAAAAAAACCGACAGCTACGGCGAAGATGGCAAATTTAACGAACGGGTCCACGTTATAGAGACGGTCGATGAAGCCTTGCCCATCCTGCTGGAACTCAAACCCGAGGTGCTCGTCATCACCGGCGACCACTCTACTCCCGCGAAAATGAAGCGTCACACCTGGCATACAGTGCCGGTTCTGCTCGCGGCCGATTCGGCCCGCTTCGGTAAAGCCACCAAATTCGGCGAGAGCGCCTGCCTGACCGGCACGCTTGGCCCCATCCACCATGTGGATATCTTGCCCCTCGCCCTGGCTCATGCTGAGCGCCTGGGCAAATACGGCGCTTAACGCGATCGAGATCTGCCTCAAACAAAAAAACGCACAGGTCATGCGGCGAGTCGCTCGCCAAAGACCTGTGCGTTTATTAATCTGTGGGGAGGGGTAACTCTGCGCTTATACTACCCTTCGATCAGGTTGATCACCCAGTAAATCCCTCCAGCCAGCAGCGCTGTCGCCGGGATGGTGACCAGCCAGGCTGCCAGTATGTCGCTTGCCACCCCCCAGCGCACCTTGCCGATTCGGTGAGCGGCGCCCACTCCCATGATCGCGCTGCTCACCACCTGGGTTGTGCTGACCGGTCCGCCGAACAGAGACGCTCCCAGGATCACAATCGTTGAGGTCGTTTGAGAACAGAATCCGTCCACTGGTCGGATCTTATAGAATTCGCGCTCCTAGCGTACGGATCAGGCGCCAGCCGCCCAGGGCAGTGCCCATGGCGATCGCCCCTGCGCTCACCCCGATTACCCAGAAAGGCACGGCGAAGCTATTTAGATAACCGGTCGTGAGCATCCCGAGTGAGATGATTCCCATCGTTTTCTGGGCGTCATTCGTCCCATGGCTGAACGCCAGGGCGATGGCGGTGAGGATTTGGGATTGCTTGAAAAACACGTTCACCCGTGGTGTGGTCCACTGGGCGAAGAATATTACCAGTTTCATGAAAAGATAACCGCCCAACAAACCGATTATCGGCGAGACGAACAAGGCGATCAACACTTTTTCCAGCCCTTCCAGGTGGATCGCGCTAACTCCTGCTGCGATCGCCACTGCGCCGACCAGACCGCCGACCAACGCGTGCGATGAGCTGCTTGGGATGCCAAAAAACCAGGTTGCTAGGTTCCACAGTATTGCGGCGATCAGCGCTGCAATGATGACATCGGTTTGGATCGCCCCTGGTTGAATTAAGTCCTGCCCGATGGTGCGTGCGACGGCCACTCCAAAAATGAACGGCGCTACAAACTCAGCTATGGCGGTCATTGCCAGAGCGGCTCTTGGGCGGATCGCTCGTGAGGAGATCATCGTCGCGACGATATTGCTCGAATCGTGGATCCCATTCAAAAAGTCGAAAATCAGCGCCAGCCCGATCAGGATTACAAGTTGCGTTGTCATAACAGATCAAACCTTGTCCATATCAGGTCATCTTGACCACGATATCGGAGATCAGGTTGGCGGCTTCATCGCCACGATCGGCGGCATTGCTCAGGTGACGGTAGACTTCACGCTTCTTGAGCATTTTGATCACGTGGCTGACATCCTCCGGCCCGCTGAATAATTCGGCGAGCGCTTCTCGGTAGACGGTTTCGATCCGGTTTTCAAGCGCCTTGGCGCGCTGGGCGTGTTCCATTGACACACCAGGATGATCTTTCAGCCGCTGAGTGGCTAGGTAGATCTCGGAGGCAGCATCGCGCAGCAGCGAGACGATCCGCCGCATATGTTCCGTTGGGTTTACCTTGAGCACCTCCATCTCGTGGATGGTGGAATCGGCGTAATCGACCATGTCATCAATCGCCCGCGAAAGGGCAAAGATGTCCTCTCGATCGATTGGCGTGACAAAAGTGCGATTGAGTTCTTCGATCAGAATCCGGCGCACCTCGTCCGCCTCTTTTTCGGTCGCCGCCAGCTCCGCTGCTTTCTCGGGGTTGCGCGTCTCCATATAATTTTTTAGGGCTTCGAAGCCTTTCAGGGTCAGCTCGGCTTGCTGCCGGATCAGGGAAATGAAGTTATCCTCTTTACGCTTGAAAATTCGCAGCATGTTTTTTAACCTGTTTCATTCGTCTGGGGTGATCATCCGGATACCCAAAGCCTTAAGTCCTTCGATAAATTCGGGATTAACTTGAGTATCCGTGATGATCGTATGAACTTTTTCTAACGGGGCGCTCAGGAAATCAGCCACAACCCCGAACTTGGTGTGATCAGCCATAACGATCACCTCGCCGCGCGTTCGCTCGATCATCATGCGGGCAACCTCGGCTTCCTGGATGTTCGGTGTGGTCAATCCATGTTTCAAGCTGATCCCATCCACCCCGATGAAGCATTTGCTGGAATGAACTTGGGCCAAACTGAGCATCGCCAGCGGCCCAACCAGTGAGTTGGATTGCGGTCTGAACTGGCCTCCGATCATCTGAAGCTCGACCTGGGGATTCTGCAATTCCAGCGGGGCGCTCATATTGCTGGTGATGATGCGTACGTTCCGCTTGCTTCCCAGGTGACGAAATATTTGCAATGTTGTCGAGCCGCTGTGGATCAGCAAGGTGTCGTTGTCTTCCACCAGAGCGGCCGCGGCTTTTCCGATCAGTCGTTTCTCGGCTGGCTGGGCGCGATGTTTCTCAGAATAGAGCAATTCCAGATGGACGCGCTGGTTGAGGATCGCCCCGCCGTGGGTGCGCTCCAGAAGCCCATTCTCTTCCATCTGCTCTAAATCTCGCCGTACGGTAATCTCGGAAACATCCAGCGCTGCAGATAACATGGACACACTGACCGTGCCTTTGTCTTGCAGCATCTGATAGATGCGGCTTCGGCGTTCAGCAGGGATCAACATCATCACCTCACAGGATCGCCTCAATCAACTGGCGCAGGTCTTCCAAAACAAAATCCGGCTGGTATGGCTGGTATTTCAGTCGTGAGCGTCCGCTGACCCCGGTGAGCACCAGGGCAGTGGCCATTCCAGCTTCGATACCCATACGGATATCTGTTTCCAGCCGGTCGCCAACCATCAGGCAGCGCTCGGCCGGCAACCCCATTGCGCTCATGGCAGTTTTTATGATTAACGGGGATGGTTTTCCCACTGCCAGTTCCAATGTTCGTCCGCTGATTTTCTCCAGCGCCGCAATCGTCGCACCGGCATCGGGGATTGCCCCGCCTGGCATGGGGCAGGTCAGGTCAATATTGGTTGCGAAAAAGCGCGCCCCATGCACTAATGCCTGGTAGGCAATATTCAGTTTTCGATAGTCCAGAGTGCGGTCGAAAGCTACCACTATCGCCTGAACCTCCCTCGCGTCGATTACTTGATACACGTCTTGGTCGAAAAAATCGTCTGAAATTAGGAGATCGTAGGATCTCAACTCGTTGCGCAGATTCTCTTCCCCGATAACATAATATTGCAGCTCTGGGTGATGTGCAGCCAGATGGGCTCCTAGCACACCTGCCGAGGTGACCACCTGCTCGGGGCAGGCTTTTATCCCCAGATGATTGAGCTTCGCAGCATATGATTGACGGTTGTCGAGCGGCTTGTTGCTCACGAATGTCAGCCGCATCCCACGCCGGTATAACTCGGCGCATGCTTCGACTGCGCCTGGAAGGATCTGGTCGCCCAGGTAAAGAGTCCCATCCAGATCGAAAATCACACCTTGTAGATCGCGAATTTGCATGGCTATTTGTCTATGAATAGCGAGATGCCCTGGGTGAGATTGTATTGCAGCACGACCAGAAGGATCAGCAACGCCAAAACTGCCAGCAGTACCTCAAGCATCACGTAATGCCATTTCACCATCGCATCGATGGCGACGAGTTGGCGCAACTCGACCTGGACCATGCGGATCTTGTCACTGTTAGCGATTAACAATAGCCAGAGATACTGGTTCCAATGAAGATATAATAAATTATAGATTGATTGTTTTTATTTGTCAATGATCGCATTTGATCGTTTCGCATCGGCGTCACCCGCGGTTGATCCTGTCTGGCTCTTTGGATGTCAATAGAACTTGAATGACCCTTGACAGTCTGGCGATCTGCCCATATAATCTATATTATATTATTCAGTTTTGACTAATCAATATTCAGCTATGGATGACAAATTGCTCCTGCTCGGCCTGCTGCGCCGCCAAGAAATGCACGGATACCAGCTCTTTGAATTTATCGAGCGCGGTCTCTCTGCCTGCACCGACCTGAAAAAGCCGGCCGCTTATTACCTGCTCGGGCGAATGGCGCAGGATGGCTGGCTGACCGAAAGCATCACTCAGGAGGGCAACCGACCGCCGCGTAAAGTCTACCGCCTTACCAACTCTGGCGAAGCTGCGTTCCAGAGCCTGCTGCGCGAAAACCTGGGCAATTTCAGCCTGCCGGGGCTTTCGGGGGATATTGGTTTGGCTTTTCTGGATGAGCTTCAACCGGACGAAGCCTGCGCTCTGCTGGAAGAACGGCGAATTCATCTACTGGCTAACCTATCTTCTGCCCACCAGGTTCCGCTTCACAAAGGCAGCTTCCAATTCATCCTGGATCACCAGCTCCACCTGCTTCAATCCGAGTTGATCTGGCTCGACGCCCTGATCGAGCAGATTAAGAGCAGCACGCCTGCTTCCTGAAACCAGATCATCCACCCCAAAGATCTGATTCAACATACCCACTGAGGAGACCCTCGCGAAGAATGACCAATCCGTCTGTTTCTCAACCCGCATCCCATTCGGAAGACAAGCTCGATTTCAAACGCATCCTACCGATTTTCGTGGTCGTCTTGATCGACTTACTCGGTTTGACGATCATCATCCCGCTTTTGCCGCTCTATGCCGCCAGCTTTAACGCTTCCCCTCTCCTGATCGGGGTGATTGGCGCAACCTACCCGATCTTTCAGTTCATCGGCGCTCCTGTGCTCGGGCGGCTCTCCGATCGCTACGGACGTAAGACCATCTTGATCATCAGCCAGATAGGCACGTTCATCGGCTTTATGCTGCTTGGGTTTGCCAATGCGATCTGGATCTTACTGCTCTCCCGAGTGATCGATGGCATCTCTGGAGCGAATATCTCCACGGCCCAGGCCGCCATTTCCGATAGCACCACCGAGAAAAACCGCACCCAGGGATTAGGGTTATTAGGCGCAGCCTTCGGCCTCGGCTTTGTGATCGGTCCGATCATAGCCTTCCTGTCACTCACAGCCAGCGGGAATAATTATCATGTCCCTGCTTTTGTCGCGGCTGGTTTCTCGCTCGCTTCCATCCTGCTGACCTGGTTCTGGCTCCCCGAAACGCTGCCCGTCGAGCAGCGCGGCAATAAAGCCAACCAGAAGCCGCCCTTCTCTTTCAGCGCCCTGCTTTCTGCCCTGACCCACCCGGCTGTGGGCATCCTATTAGCCCTGATCTTCGCTCAGCAGATTGCATTCGGCGGTTTCGAGCAGCTTCTGCCTCTCTTCACCCTCAGCCAACTGGGCCTCAACGCTTCCGGAAACTCGATTATCTTTGTCTTTGTGGGTGTGATTGTCGTCGCGGTCCAGGGCGGGTTGATTGGCCCATGGAGCCGCAAGTATGGTGAGCGAAAATTGATCTATGCTGGTCTGGCATTGCTCGCCCTTGGCTTGACTCTGACTGCCCTGACCCCCAAAATCCCACTGCCGGGTTATTCCAAAGCCGAATTGCAGGCTGAAATGTCTTCCAGCAGCGACTTCCGCACCCACGAAACCCCGACCACCCGCAATGTTGGCATCGAATTGCCGGATGACTTCCAACAACGGCTGGCTGGGTCTGGGGGTGATCTTGCTCGCGATGATACCCACTTCGATAGGCGGCGGCATCCTCCAGCCCTCGATCAACAGCCTGATTACGAAACGTGTTCGTAAAGATGAAATCGGCGGCATGTTGGGTTTTTCTTCCGCTCTGCTAAGCGGCGCCAATGCGATTGCGCCACTGCTTGGTGGTCTGATTTTCCAGGTTTTCGGTCCGGCAACTCCTTTTTGGGTTGGTGGTTTTGCCCTGGCGTTACTGTTGGTCGTTGCTATCCGAACGATTAAGCCGGGGAGTGAAGAAGCGTTGGCTGTTGGGTTGGCCCGCTCCGCCGGCAATCATTAAGCCGCCTCTTGGATCTAAGCCATCATTCGCCGTTCGAGCCTGGGGCTTGCCTTCCACCCAGGCTCGAACCATTTCCCCAATTCGATCCGGTATTTTCGCTGTTTCTGCGTATAATCGTAGCGTGAACAGATTCTTTGCTATAACCAATCTGTGGGACAATATCCGCGAAGCCGACCTGCGCCCGCTGCGCGATCAGGCGCTGCGCGGCGTCCGTATCGCAATCGTCGGCGCGCCCGGTTCGGGGCGGGCAGAATTAGCCGACCAGATGCGCCGTGATCCTAACCGCCCGCAGTTGACCAGCGACGCGCCGGTCCTGATACTTGATCTGGAGTTAGCCAGCCAGGCATCCCAGGCCGACCTCATCATTCTGATGATCGACTCTTGCAATCCAGATACCCACCGCGAGCAGGAATGGGTTCGTCAGTGGCAAAACTCTGCCAAAAGATTGCTCGTCTTTATCAATCAGGGCGATAGCGCGCCAGGCACGCAAGCTATTAGTCCCTGGACAAGCAGGGAAAGGCGTGGAGTGGTGATCGGGTCTCCATCCGATACCCGTTTCTTGATGGAGAAATTCGCTCCTGCCGTTATCGATGTCATCCCTGAATTATTGCTGGGGTTGGGACGTTACTTCCCCCTCTTCCGCCTGAACATATCCCGCAATCTGATCAACGAAACCAGTTTGTCCAATGCGGCCTACTCCATGAGCACCGGTCTGGCAGAGATCGTGGCTGTGCTGGATGTCCCGATCACGATTGCCGACTCGATCATTTTGACCAAGGCGCAAGCTTTCCTGGTTTATAAGGTTGGTCTCGCATTGGGATATTCTACCCACTGGAAGGATTACATCGCCGAATTCGGTGGGGTTTTGGGGTCTGGTTTTGTTTGGCGTCAGATCGCTCGCTCACTGGTTGGACTGATCCCGGTATGGGGGATTCTTCCGAAAACCGCCATTTCCTACGCAGGCACTTATGTGGTTGGGAACGTTGTCTTACAATGGTATTTGACCGGAAAGCATCTATCTAAAGGGCAAATGCAGCAGATCTACACCCAGGCATTAGCAAGCGGGAAGATCCTGGCTAAAAATCTGGCGGCAAAACTGCCGCGGCCGCGTTTCCGTCTGCGGCTGCCCCAATTTAAGCTGGCTTTACCATGGCGCAAATCCCCCGCTCTGCCTGCTCCGCCCAAACGTCTTGCAGCCCGAAAAAAACAGATTTGCTCAAAATGCTCAAGAACCAGCGCTTCAGATGCCAGTTTTTGCCAGTATTGTGGGACATCCTTCGGGGAAGAATAACCAGAACTTCATACCGCGCGAGCGCAGCGAATCCCGACATCATCGCGCCCTCTTCCAGCCAGAGCCAGGAGCGTTTTGTCGACCGAACCGCGAAATTGCCGTACTCTCTCCAAGACCCTCCACGCAATACATGCATAAATGGTCCCTGGTATTCGCTTGAGGTCCATTCCCAAACGTTCCCAACCATATCCCATACCCCATAGGGTCCTGCGCCTTGCGGATAACGGTTGACTGGCGTGCTTCCGCCGATCTTCGCTTCCCAATTATTGCAATAGAGACCTTGCTGCCAATCCTCTCCCCACGGATAAGTGCGACCATTGGTACCGCGCGCCGCTTTCTCCCATTCCTCTTCGCTGGGTAGGCGACAATCTGACCACTCGCAAAATGCCAGCGCATCGATTAAACTCACCCCCACAACCGGATGTAAACCCTTGCCGCGTGGGTAATTCTGCTCATTCCAATAGCTGGGTGCAGGATGTTGTGGATTAGCAGCCAAGAACCGACCATATTGGATGTTTGTCACCGGGTAACGGGCAATTTCAAAGGCTGGCAATTGAATCACCTGCATCTCTTCACCAAAACGAAACTCGCCAGCAGGCACAAGGATCCATTCAATACTCGTCGATTCCGGCGCGGATATAGACTTGCCAGCCGCTGATAATGTGATCTTTTTCCCGCGAGACCCTTGTCTCTGGTTTAGCGGGCTTGGTTGTTCCCCACTCAGATTTTTGGCCGCATTAGCCCCTTCATGCTTAATGATCGAGCGTGGTCTGCTGCGCTTCAGGGCTTTTCTTAAATCAATCATTGTGTCATGACGATTCGTCGCCAGAATTTCCATCGCCCGCATAATCGCTTGCTCCACATGTGGACTGATATCCGGGTTCAACTCGCAAGGAGGGATCAACCGCTCACCGGTGACCCGCTCGATGCTTTCGGGAGGTCGCTTGTTTGTCAGCAGGATATACAGCGTGGCAGCCAACGCATATTGATCTGTGCGAGCATCGGTGGTTCCGTGTCCATACTGCTCAATGGGCGAATAACCGGGCGTCACCGCCCGAGCCGCCATGGTGGTCCTTGTATTTGGATCATAAGCTTTAGCAACCCCAAAATCCACTAACATTGCTCTGTCTGAAGGGGTGATCTTGATATTTGCCGGTTTAATATCACGGTGGATGATCGGCGGCATTTGTGCATGCAAGTAAATCAATGCATCACAGACTTGATCTATCCAGCCTAGAACCTTTTTTTCAAATAGAGGTTGGTTTACCCGGGTCAAGATTTCTTGTAGGTCATACCCTTCCACATATTCCATCACCAGGTATTGGCCTTCGCTGGGTAGAATAAAATAGTCCAAAATTCGCGGCAGGTTGGGGTGATGCAGCTTTGCCAGAATCTTAGCTTCACGCTCAAATTGGCGCTGTGAGTCCTCCCAGTTATCCAGGTTCTCTTTCAATGCACAAATATTATGATGAGCCAGGTCCTCCGCGTGGTAGACATTGGCAAAACCACCTTGCCCAAGTTGCCGGACAACCTTGTAACGATTGCGGATTAGATCACCAGGTTTGTGCGGCATAAATCCCTACGAACCTGCTTCGATGACCACAACGCTGATATTGTCCTCGCCCCCAGCCCAGTTGGCAGCATCCACCAGTTTCTGACAAATGGTCTGTGGGTCCTCAGCCTGCTCGATGATCTCAATAATCAGTTGATCATCGCGCAACATCTCCCACAATCCATCGGAACAAAGCAAGATAAAATCTCCAGGCTCCAGTTGCTGGTTGAAAATATCCACTTTGACAAGCCCGCGTTGACCTAAATATCGATAGATCATATTTCGCTGTGGGTGAGTATAGACATCCTCCGGTAAAATTTGTCCATCAGCGACCAGGCTGGCGACCAATGAATGGTCACGAGTGATCTGGATCAACTGATGATCGCGCATCAGGTAGGTACGGCTGTCTCCTACGTTTGCGATCACGGCGTCCGTACCGCGGAGAGCCATCATAGAGACAGTGGTCCCCGCATTTGCGGCTTGCTTGGGTTTATGGCTGGAAAATTCGTAGACCACTTTATTGGCTTTCTGGATGGCGGATTTAGTCAACGCTTCCAGGTCGGTCTCAGTCAGGTTGGGAGGTTGATAGGTTCCTTGTTGGACTGCCTTCACATCTTCAGCAGTGAGCACGAGGGTTGCTCGTGGATCTTTGGCTGCCATCAGGTCCCCGAATTCTGATTTTAATCGCTTCAACCGCCCAATAGCTGGCATATTTCCCCCCCATATGGCCACCCATTCCATCACAAACTACAAACAACCCAATCGGCGCCCAAAGAACCGGTGCGATTACTTGTGCCCAAACGGAGTCTTCGTTTTCCTCCCTCACACAACCCGGATCGGTCAGAAAACCAGCCCGTATTTTTATCATGCTTGAACCTCATCAAATCTGGGATAGTAGGCAAATTCTATCATGCCTTTTGAGCCGCGCGGTATAAATTGGTATTAGAGGCTTATTTTCCCATCTCGGCTGCTTCGAAGACTACTTCATCTTTGCCCATCAGTTTTTCATCCACCTTGCGAACGATCAGGTCCAGATGAGCAGGGATCGCAACGTAATCCAGGTCATCGGCCGGCACTACGAGCACGGGACATAAACGAAACTGGGATATCCAATTCTCATAGAGATCATTTAATTGCTGCAGATATTCCGAAGAGATCTCGCGCTCATAATCTCGCCCGCGTGAACGGATGCGACCTATCAATGTAGGGATAGAGGCGCGCAGATAAATTACCAGATCTGGAGGAGGTAAAAACTCAATCAGCACGTGATATAAATCGCGATAAGAACGATAGTCTCGCTGCTCAATCAAACCCTGGATATACAGGTTATGTGCGAAAACTTCCGCATCCTCGTAGACGCTGCGATCTTGGATTGCAGAACCATCATGATCGATCAACTGGCGATGGATGCGCAGCCGGCGGGTTAGGAAATAAATCTGGGAATGAAAAGCCCAGGCATGCATATCCTTATAAAAATCGGCCAGATAGGGGTTCTCTTCAAATGGCTCAAAAAAGGGTTTCCACCCCAAACGATCGGAAAGCAACGTAACCAGGGTCGATTTCCCAACACCAATATTTCCTGCGATGGCGATAAACTTCTTCATTCGTCTGCCTCCAAAAATGCTATCGATCTATTCGCCTGGTCATCTCCGCTACTGGTTTCGGCCATGATCAGGTTAAGATGACGGCGCGGTGCAAAATCAGATACACGGATTACGCGCAAGCCATTGCCTATATCAGACAGCTCGGGTAAGAAGGTGGACAAATGATTTGGGGTTTCATAGAAGAAATGCCGGTTGAAGACCATATCCGAATCGTCCATGTCGATTGCTAGCGGGTAAATATTCGACTCAACCAGGTCCTGGAAGAAATGTGTGCCAAAAGATGGTTCAGGCGCTGGGCCAATGAAACTGCCAGTCAACTCTACCAGAGCTCGTGTATGATAAATATCGCCGTACCCGATCCGCACGCCCAGGTCCGGTGTAGAGGTGCCCCATCGTCCTGGTCCTACGCAGATAAATATTTCATCCTTCAAAGCCGCATTGACCTGGCTGATGATTCGCCCTAAATGAATCCGGGCAGCTGAGGTGGGGAGCGAGAAATATTCCTCCGGCGGGACGAAAATGACATAGCGGATTCCATCCACTCGCCCTTCTGGAGCCATGCGTGAGGTCGAAAAAATGATATTCTCTACTGGCAGGTTTTTGGGTAAACGCGCTTCGCTTTCTTTTAGATGGCTTTGAGGTCTGCATTGCAACAGCGAAATCTCGATCTCGGGTTGAGGCGATTGGGGATCTACAATCTGGACAGTGAATTCAGTATCGACCGGCGCCCCATATTTATCCTCCAGTATTTGCAACATCCGGCTTAGGCGCCTGGCCAGAGGTGTTCGCCGCAGCATCTCATCGAATGTGATCACCAGATTACTAGTATCACCTTCGCGGGTTAAGATGCGCAGCGGTGTGAGATAGCCCCCTTGATCAACCTGGACCAGGTAGCGCAGCACCGGATAGCTGGGGCTTATTAACTCATGCACAGATACAGACCGAAAGGTGTTGTTTTCCAGATCGATTAAATCAATAAACTGTTGTGAATAACTACGGATTGATTTGACCGATGAGTTCTGGATGAAGAAGTGGATGACTCAGAGCGACCAAACGCGGATAATCGTTACCCACTCGATCCACGGCGCGCGTCCCCAACCCCCACACCATGCGGACAAAACCATCCTCTCGGCGGATTTGCGGAGACCAGCGGTACATATTGCGGCTGAAAGCGACCCCCGCGGCATGAGGTAGATAATAATGCCCAAAAACATCGCCTTGCACTACTTGAACCAGTACCGCCATCCGCTCGTCATAATCCTGCAGACCTTTGGCTCGCCTGTACAACAGCGCATCCGGGTTTAACATGCTGGCATAAATCCGAATTATTGACTGAACAAAATCCTTGAGGTTCTCTTCGCTTGTCCCATGATTTGGGCAGAAATAACTTTCATATTTACCCGCAAATGAAGTGCCGAAATTATCTTCCAGCAAGCTGGAAGAGCGGACGATTAGAGGCTTGTCACCCACTCGTTCCAATAGACTGCGGAACTTTTCCAGGATATCTTCTGGGAATTCACCCTTTAGAAATTCTTGCTGGATATGTGGGTAATCCGCCCGAATCTCATCTTCCAGCTTATATTTCTGGTCACCCCAGGTCATTAAACCATTCAATGCCATAAATATATACGTCAAATCGGCGCCAAGAAAATACGATTCTGGCAACCGCAGGCTGTTGCGGATCTCATCGTCACATTCTTCATACAATATCCGGGCAGCCAATAGCATTCCCGGCGGTTTTCCCACCGATCTTACCCTGTCCGATCTTGTGTGAGCGGATTTCATTCAGGTCCGAAATTGTGAACCAGTCCTTGGCAATCTTCACATAAGCCAGTTGATCGCTGATCAAGGTGCGTATCAGGACGACCTTGATTTCTTGCAGGCGAGCTTCATGCCTGGCGCGTTCTTGGGGCGGCATTTTCTCAATCATTTGCGCTTGCTCAAAGAGCATGTTCTGAGGCGCCAGCTCCGGGTTGAATGAGAACTGCAAATCGCTGATACCGGCGCCTCGTTCATTGAGAATATCGCGCACGATATTTTCGAATTGGTCATACGGCAAGTTATAAGCAAAATAGAAATCGGTCAGGTGATCACGAATCCGTGTCAGGCGCATCTCCCAAAATTCAGCCGGTTCTTCTGAAAACGGGTCGTGCAAACCTTCCAACGCCTGGGAGCGGATTGCCTTCTCGCGCGCTTCAGATTCAAAAGCCTGTGGTGTGATCACCCCGCGGGCAAAAAGCACTTTGCGCATACGCGCCCGAATTTGAGTACTCAAAATCGGATATTGAGCCAGGGAAAGGTAGATATGGAGGGTGCGATCCGAAGGCGCCAGTGGTAGGGTCATAAAAACCATGCCCGGATGATCTGGGTGAGGTTGCTGATACCGTTAATTTCCCAGGTGCATCGGCATGATGACGTGCAGGAATTCGGCTTGCCCATCGCTTGTCCCAACCGGACGGATCACCCCTGGCAGAGTGTCTGCCGTGGTTTCTAAAGCCACATTGGGGGTTTTGATCACATCCAATACCTCACGCAGGAAGCGTACATTAAATGCGATCAAGAGCGGCGGGCCTTCAATACTGGCTTCAACCACATTCTGGCTGTATCCCGTTTCTTCTGACTGGCCGGAAATTTCCACTACCCCAGGTTGAAGCTCGCCTCCCGGGCTGATGTTTAAACGAGCGATATGTGAGCCTTCTCGGGCAAAGATCTCTGCTTGCTTACAAGCTTTAAGAAAGGATGATGTCCCCAGGATGGAGCGTGTTTCGCATCGGCGCGGAATGATCTGTTCGTAGTCCGGAAAATTGCCTTCAATGAGTTGTGAAACCAGTTCTACATCGCTCAACCGGAAGATCACCTGGCCACGACCAGCCGGCATCACCATTTTCAACATTTTATCTCCATCGCTGGCAATACGAGCCAGTTCGCTCAACGCGCGCGCCGGAATGACCGCATTGATCGGGCGTGCTGCTGGTGATGAAAGCCGGCCTTTTCTTACCGATAGGCGAAAACCATCTGCAGCTGCCATGACGATCTGATCTTCATGCACGCTCACCAATACCCCGGTTAGAATTGGGCGCGGCATCGTCGGCTGAGGCTGCAAAAACAACTTGTTGGATCATTTCCTTCAGATCAGTCACATTAATTTCCAGACCCTGTGAAAAATCTGCCACAGGCATTGGGGGAAATTCTTGTGCATCGATGCATTTCAGGTCGGTATTTGAAGCGCCGCAGCGCAGGTTCAGTGTTTGCGTGCGCAAAGTCAGCGCCATTTCCACCTGTGAGTCCGAGAGTGTGCCGATCAGGTCTGAGAAGGTGCGCGCTGGTACAGTCGTTGAACCTTCCTCCTGAATTTTGGCGCCAATCCAGCAGGTGATACCCAATTCCAGATTGGTTGCCGAAAGCCTCAACCGCCCCTCATCCGTAGCAATCAATATATTCGCCAGGACTGGCAGTGTACTGCGCGGTGAGACGGCGCGCGCGACAATGCTCAAACCACGGGCCAGGTTTTCTTGTAATACAGTTACTTTCATGTTGGCATTCCTCTCCCTAAGATGGGTAATGAGAATCTTATCAACCGCTGATAGATGATTCCTTATGATTGTTTCCTGGGCGCAGCAAAATTACCAGAAATGGACCGACCAACGGAAGCAGAACGAGCAGGGTTCCCCAAACCAGATATTCTCTTAATGAAAGGCTGCGTCCTCGCAAGAAAAACGCAGCCAATACAGCCATGCAAAACATGCCAAAGAAAAGCAACAACCGCATTTCGTCTGCTGATAATAGCATGAAGAAATTATAAACGAAAACGAGGTGTTTTTTAGCACCTTTGCTGAAAAACACCTCGTAAATCGGACTTCAGAGGTTTAAATCCAGCCGCGATGCTCCATCGCAGTGACCACGCGCTTAATCGCAACCATATAAGCGGCATCGCGCATGAACACTTTTTCGCCTTCAGACATTTCTAGTACGCTATTGAAAGCTTGAGTCATCTTTGTATCCAGACGTTGCAGCACTTCATCGCGCGTCCAATAGTAATTCATATCATTCTGGACGCTTTCAAAGTACGAAACCGTCACGCCTCCGGCATTGCATAAGAAGTCTGGGATCACAAATACACCATTCTTCTTGAATACTTCGTCGGCTTCTGGTGTGGTGGGGCCATTCGCACCTTCGGCGACAATTTTCACCCGGTCGCTCACTTGCTTGACGCTATCCGCATTGACCTGCCCTTCCAATGCACATGGTAATAACACATCCACGTCCTTCATAATCCAGGCATCTGCATCTTCGATTAAGTAACCCGCCTTGCGGGCTTTATCTTTGTCAATCGATCCATACTGATCGGTGATGGATTGCAGGAAGCGTGCATCGATGCCTGAAGGTCGGGAGACGGTATAGGGCATACGATCTTCTCGGTCCCAATATGAAACACAAACCACTTTGCCTCCCAACTGCTCGGTGAATCCAATGGCTGCATATTGTGAGACATTCCCAAAACCCTGGATGGCTGCCAGAGATTTTTGTGGATCGATTTTCAAATGTTTCATGGCTTCGCGGACCGTATAAATCACACCGAAACCGGTTGCTTCAGTGCGACCAAGCGAACCGCCGCCGCCAACTGGCTTGCCAGTGATCATGCCGGGGGTATATTGACCGACCAACTTGGAATACTCATCCATCATCCAGCCCATCATCTGGGGGGTCGTCCCGACATCCGGCGCCGGCACATCCTGGCGCGGACCAATATTGCGCCACATCTGTTGGATCCAGCCCCGACAAATGCGCTCTTTTTCGGTCACCGTCAATGTGGCTGAGTTGACCGGTACGCCGCCTTTTCCTCCGCCCAAGGGGATATCTGCTACTGCAGTCTTCCAGGTCATCCACATTGCCAGAGCGCGTACAGTATCCAATGTCTCAGAAGGATGAAAACGAATTCCTCCCTTGCTTGGCCCGCGTGCATCGCTGTGTTGCACCCGATATCCAAAGAATAGACGAATGGATCCATCGTCCATTCGAACCGGGATCTCAAATTTAAACTCACGCGAAGGCCAGCGCAGGATCTCTGCCACCTGAGGATCCAGGCTCAATTGCCCGGCTACGTGGTCAAACTGCCGTTGCGCCATTTGAAAAGCATTGATTAATTCGGTCATGCACAACTCTCCTTTACTATTTTTTATTCTGGTTGTTTAGAAAATATAAGCGGGCACCACGGAATGGCGCCCGCCGAAAGTTTTTGTCTATGGCATGCTAACCAGCTCATATTAGGTTACCCTGCTCTAAGGGTAGCAGATGTCCAGCCACCCGTCAAGGGAAATGCAGCACCTTCATCACGTGATCAATTTCACTTTTCTTTGTTCTACTTTCTGTCACCGGTCAAGCTTCTCGCCTAAAATCTTTTCGACTATTTGAGGGTCCGCTCGACCGCCTGCCAGACGCATCACTTGACCTAAAAACCATCGTTTCAGAGTGATTTTGCCGTGCTGATAAGCGCCTAGCTGTGCTGGGTTCTCTCTAAGCACTCGCTCAATAATATCCCCGATGATCTGGTCATCCGAAATCTGCGATAAGTCCCGTTCGGCGACAATCTCACTGGCAAGCCGTCCGGTCTGGAACATTTCCGCTAAAACTGCTTTGGCAGTGGTCTGGTTGATCTGGTTCTGGCAAACCATACTCACCAGTTCAGCCAATCCAGATGGGCTTATCTTGATATCTGAGATATTGCCCCCGACCTGATGGAGCATTCCAAAAAGGTCTCCACTGATCCAGTTGGCAATTGTCTTTGGCGGGGGAGCGGGTTCAGCCAGAACAGCGCTCTCAAAGAAATTTGCTACCTCCAGTTCCTCTGTGAGCACCCCAGCGTCGTATTCGCTTAAATGATATTGGTTTTGAAATCTTTGGATCTTTTCCCGCGGCAATTCTGGCATCCCGTTTTGAATTTCTTCCAGCCAAACCGAATCAATCACCAATGGGGGCAAATCAGGTTCTGGAAAATAACGGTAATCATTTGCTTCTTCTTTGATTCGTTGAGTGACTGTGGCCTGATTGGATTCGTCCCAGCCGCGTGTTTCCTGAACAACTCGATGACCGGCCCGAATGAATTCACTTTGCCGTTGGATTTCAAAAGCTACAGAGCGCTCTAAGGCCCGAAAACTATTCAGATTCTTGATCTCGGTCCGTGTTCCGAAACCATCACTGCCCACCGGTCGCACAGAGATGTTTGGCTCTATCCGCAAGACGCCTTTATCCATATCCCCAGAATTGGCGTTTAAATAACAAAGGATTGAGCGCAGCGCAGTAGCATAGTTGCGAACTTCCTCGGCTGAGTGCAGATCGGGCTCGCTGACAATCTCAAGGAGAGGCACACCTGCTCGGTTGAGATCAACCAGTGAATACGACTCCCCTTCACGCAGCACGTGTGTAAGCTTTCCGGTGTCCTCTTCGAGGTGCACCCGCCGAATCCGAACTACGTGTTCACCTTGTAAAGTCTGAATGGTTAACCGGCCATTACAAGCCAAGGGTTGCTCGTATTGAGAGATCTGGTATCCTTTTGGTAAGTCGGGGTAGAAATAATTCTTACGGGCAAAAATGCTTTGTTTGGATATCTCACATTCGAGCGCGAGGGCAACACGGATCCCTAATTCGACCGCGGATCGGTTAATCACCGGCAATGTTCCGGGCATGCCCGAGCATATTGGACAAACCGCGCTGTTTGGTCTGGCAGTGGTTAAATCAACAACCGGGCAAGCGCAGAACATTTTGGACTGCGTCATTAGCTCGGCATGTACCTCCAACCCAATAACTGGTTCGAAATCTATCACGTTTTGCATCAACCATGTCGGCGCATGAATCGCTCCATGCGGACTAAAGCTTCTTCAATCTTTTCGTATTTTGTTGCATAAGAACAACGGACAAAGCCACTACCACCAGAACCGAAAGCAGATCCAGGCACGACTGCCACCTTTTCTTCCTCCAGGAGTAGCTGAGCGAATACTTCGTCGTCCATCCCGGTCACAGAGATTTGCGGAAAAGCATAGAACGCACCACGCGGTTCAAAAGTGGGCAAGCCTAATTGATTCAAACCGCCAACGATCAACTTACGGCGGCGGTCATATTCAGCGGTCATTTGCTGGACATACTCCTCGCCATGGAGCAAAGCGTCAATGGCGGCTGCCTGAGCTGTGGTCGGGGCAGACATAATCGTATATTGATGGATTCGCAACAACCCGGTGAGCGTTTCAGACGGGGCTGCTGCATATCCAATCCGCCAGCCTGTCATGGCATAATCTTTTGAAAATCCTCCCAGTGTGATGGTTCGTTCACGTGCGCCCGGTAACGCGGCGAAGCAAACATGGGGCAAACCATAAACCAGGCGATCATAGATCTCATCAGAGATAACCACAAGGTTGTGTTTTTCAGCAATCCGCAAGACATCCAACAAGGTTTCCCGCGAAGCAACCGCTCCGGTTGGGTTATTTGGATAACCAATTAATATTGCTTTGGTTCGTGATGTCACTGCGTTTTCCAAAGCAGGTAGATTGGGTTGAAAATGATCTTCCAGGCGGCTGGGTATCTCAACTGGTAGCCCTCCGGCCAGGATTACCTCTGGTTGATATGCAACAAAACATGGCGTGGGGATGAGTACCTCTTCGCCCGGATTTAGAATAGCTGTCAACGCGAGATAGAGTGCTTCAGAAACCCCAACTGTAACCACAACCTCGCTGACGGGGTCATAAGAGACCCCGTATAGTCGTTCCAAATTCGCCGAGATTTCCTGGCGCAGTTCCATTAACCCCGAGTTCGAGGTGTAGTGCGTTTCACCATGTCTGAGCGACTCCAGACCTGCTTTTAAGATTGAGTCCGGTGTATCAAAATCTGGTTCGCCAATCCCCAGCGAAATGACATCTTTCATTGTCGCGATAATATCGAAAAACTTTCGAATCCCAGAAGGCTTTAACGTCGCAACCCTGTGCGCCAAAAAATGATCTGTCATTTTAACTCCTCCAGATTTTCCGCAGTTTTTGTAGACAATTATTACCAAGGGGTTACATTAAAAAGTCACCTCAGTATTATCCCCGGCGTTAATAATACCAGCCCGTCGGGTCAATCGTGCTCGGCGCCCTACAAGCGATCCCTCGAGGATCACTCCATGTGCTTCAGCGTCATCCTCCAGAATTGAGTCGCGGATGATGCTGTGTTCAACAATACAACCCGCTCCTAGGGAGACATCTGGTCCGATAATCGATTCTTCTACCTTCGCCGACGGGTGAATATACACTGGTGGAAGGATGACCATGTTTTTTTGCTGGGCTGCTCTGGCGCTATTATCACATCCATTTTTTAGCAAAAAACGGTTTGTCTCGAGCAGCGCTTCCGGAGTTCCAGCATCCAGCCAGATTTCAACTGACTGGGTGCGCATATGCAATCCGCGCTCCAGCATGATGTTTACTGCATCCACCAGATAGAATTCTCCCTTGAGCTGTAAGTTGCGATTCATCTGTTCGTCGATTGCCGAAAGCAATTGTCGAGAGTCTTTGAAATAATAAAAACCCACCACTGCCAGGTTATTCGCCATATCCTCTGGTTTTTCGATTAGCCGCCTCACCCATCCATTCATACCTACTTCGGCTACGCCGAATTCGGCGTGGATCAGGCACTGGCTTGACCCAAACCACTGCCTGCGCTATTTCATCTTTTAATATAGATAAATCCGCCTCGATCAGTGTATCTGCAAACACCACCAACATTGGCCCGCTCAGATACTTTTCGGCTAATTTCAGCGCGTGCGATTGGCCGTGCGGGTTTTCTTGGACTACAAAATGTGACTTTAAATTGGGGTAATGATTTCGGACATGTTCCTCAATTTGATCCCCAAGATAACCAACAATGTTAACCAACTCAACGTTTTCTGGTTCAGGCAATGAAGACAAGCTGTCCAGGACATGATCTAAAACAGTTTTGCCCGCCACACTCACCAGTTGCTTTGGTTTACTCCAGGTTTGAGGCCTGAGGCGCGTACCTAATCCTGCCATTGGGATCACGATTTTAAGCGAGGTGTCGCTCAATATTGCACTCCTTTTTTACCCGCCATTCTGATATCTGAGTTTGCAACTCCTGACCGGGCATCCGTGTTGTGTGGTTAAGACATAACACGGGCGATTGTGTTTGACTCGTTCTTATTGTAGATGTATTCCAAATCATCGTCAAGCGATGGACGTCACAGCATTTGGCGTACAAAAAGTCCCTCAAGTAAATGAGGAATCAATTAATCCCGCGGACCGAATGCGGTTGATATAACTCTTCGAGAAATTGAATCTCATCTTCGGAAAGATGGATTTCTATTGCCGTTACGGCTTCCTCCAGGTGAGTCATCTTGGTAGCACCTATGATAGGAGCATTAACACCCGGTTTGTGCAGCAGCCAGGCAAGAGAGATTTGTGATGGTGTTACTCCACGCTGTTTGGCTAAGTTGATCACCCGATCTACAATCTGGAAATCATCATCCCGATCATATATTTTTCGTGCATATAAATCACTGTTCGAACGAACGGTCTCACCAGTATATCCTGGTTTGCGCGTGCCGGCCAATATCCCGCGCGCCAGCGGACTCCATGGGATCAACCCGATCCCCTCTTCCAGGCAAAGCGGGTTCATTTCACGTTCTTCCTCGCGATAAACCAAATTATAGTGGTTTTGCATGGATATAAAACGTGTCCACCCGTGCTTGTCCGCCAGATAGAGCGACTTGGCGAACTGCCAGGCGTACATGCTCGAAGCGCCAATATAGCGAGCCTTGCCAGCTCGGACGATATCATTCAACGTCTCCAGAGTTTCCTCAAGGGGTGTTTCGGGGTCATAGCGGTGAATCTGATATAGGTCCACGTAATCTACGCCTAGTCGGCGCAAGGATCGATCAATCGATCGTAAAATATGGACTCTCGAAAGACCGCCTTGATTTGGACCCTCGCCAACCGGGTAAAAGACTTTTGTCGCGATGACGACTTCATCCCGTTTGGCTAAATCGCGCAAGGCTCTTCCAGTCACTTCTTCGCTAACACCATTGGAATAGAAATCCGCGGTATCAAAGAAATTAATTCCCAATTCAAGAGCTTGCTTGAAAAAAGGGCGGCTATCCTGCTCATTTAATACCCACTCCCGCCATTGTGAAGTCCCATAGCTCATGGTTCCCAAACAAATCCGAGATACTTTAATTCCAGTTTTACCCAGGTTTTGATATTCCATCATTTACGCTCCTAATAGAAATCTACAAATCAGCATCTGCCTTGCTCTCCAAATCCTCGATCATTCTGATACCAAGATCGACCGCCTGCTGCACGGTTTCAGGATCAAAGGCGAATTTTGCCCCAGCAGTTGCATATAGCTGGGGTAGTGGAACGGTCCCCCCTAACTTTAAAGCTCTGCGATAAGCATTAACGGCTGCCCTCTGATCTTTCAATGCATTCCTCCAGATCTGAAAGGCGCCTAATTGAGCCAGCCCATACTCGATGTAATAAAATGGATCCTGAAAGATATGTAGCTTACGCTGCCAACCCGTGATTCTTTCCGTATTCAATTCGCTCCAATCACACCCAACCATAAACCGATTCCACAATTCACCCCACATTGCATCGCAATTGGTAGAGATGGTAGCCTGGCGCGGATTCTCATATACCCAATGCTGAAATGCATCAACGACTGCCATATACGGCCAGAAAAGGATTGTTTCTTCAAGGAATTCTATCCTTGCTCGTGCCGCGTCTTCTTGCGAATAGAAACCACCTTGATCGACCGTGAGATAGGGCGCTCCTAGCAACTCCATACTGGTGGACGCCACCTCCATAAATTCCAGGCCGATTTTTTTCTGGTGGAAATAGGGCAGGTCACCAATCTCAAACACATGAAAGGCATGTCCTCCTTCATGCAGAAGGGTTTGCACGTCCTCATGTGAATTTACGGCGTTCATGAGAATGAACGGTCTATTGGAAACAAAAAATTCTGTGCAATATCCGCCCGGAGCCTTACCCTTACGGTTCTCCAGATCGAGCAAGTTTTCCCGCCGCATAATTTCAAAATATTGGCCTAATTGTGGATCGACTTGGTGAAAAATACGCCCAACCCCTTCTTTTAATTCGTTGATGCTCTCAAATGGTCTTAATGGCGACCGGCCAAGGGGATCAACATTCAAATCCCAAGGGCGGAGAAGGTCTATGCCCAGTTTTTGGCGCCTTTTTTCATAGAGATATCTTGCGGCTGGAACCACAATTGCCTCAATTGTTTTGTGGAATTTTTTACAATCCTGGGGAGTGTAATCAAAACGATGTAATTGCTTCCAACGATAGGTTCGATAATCGGGCAATCCGGAGTTGCTTGCCAGCCGGACTCGCACATCCAGCAGGTTTACCCAGAGCTCATTCATGGCTTCCTGATCCTCTAACCAGCGCCGCGCAGAAAGCCTCCAGGCATTCTCGCGCTTTGAACGATCAACATCACGAAGAATCTCATGCAGGTGCAATAAAGTTACTTCTTCTCCATCCCACTCAGCCGTCTGTTCTCCAATCAACTGATCATAGCGAGCGCTGAATTTGAATTCGCTGGTTATCAATGGTAAATTTTCCTGATTGAAAATTTCCACTTCGGCTCGAATATTGCGCAATGGAATCGCAAAACCCTCAGGTTGCAATCCACTCTTTAGCAACTTGCGCCTTAATTTCTGATCGGCCATTTCAGAAGGAGTGAAGATCTCATCCAGAAAAGCGCTGTATTTCTGTTCAGCTTGAAGATCATTCGTGTTTGTTGTAATTGCGACATAGTGGCGCTGCTTGGTCTCATAGATCAAACTGGCTAAAAGCGACCACTGTTGTAGCCATCCGCTTTGATTCTCTGAGTTGATTGGACTGTCAATTAACTCTGTATAGAATGGTTCAATTTGCATCCAGGTCCAATTCATGAAGTCTTTTGGAGAGACAGAAAGTCTTTTCATCCCGGTTCCTTTTCTGGCGTCTGAGAATGAAACGCTGGCAGAAGAGTATGCCACTCCGTGATTTGCTGAAAAGCGTGAGCAGCTCGAAAGAGCAGGTCTTCTCGAAAGTGCGGACCCATTAGCTGCATACCCACTGGCAATCCCAGCCCATCGAAACCAACCGGGAAAGCAATCCCTGGTACACCCGCCAGGTTTGCCGGAAGCGTAAAAATATCTTCCAGGTACATCGCCAACGGATCTTCTGTATGCTCACCCAAACGAAAAGCCGTTGTTGGGGCTACAGGTGCAGCAATTAAATCCACATTATCAAAAGCGCGATCAAAATCTTGCTTGATTAATGTTCGCACCTTCTGCGCTTGACCGTAATACGCATCATAATAACCGGCAGAAAGGGCATAAGTACCCAACATAATCCGGCGTTTGACCTCAGCTCCGAATCGTTCTCCCCGGGTCTTAAAAAAAACATCCCACATGTTTTCTGCCGTAGCACGCGGCCCATAACGAACGCCATCAAAGCGCGCCAGATTTGCAGAAGCTTCCGCAGGAGCAATCAAGTAATAAACCGGGAGAGCATATTCTGTGTGCGGTAAACTTACCCGTTCCACGTGCGCCCCATATTTCTGGAGCAGATGGACTGCCTGGTAGACACGCTCTTCTACTTCTGGCTGAATTCCTGAGATGAAATACTCGTCTGGCACACCAATACGCAATCCCGATAGAGCCTGCTCAGGGGTGAGCGAAAAATCGTTCTGCTTTAGTGGGATATCCATCGAAGTAGCATCCAGTGGATCATGTCCAGACATAAAGGAGAGGATCTGGCTGACCTCCACCGCATTTCGCCCAAGAACACCTACAGAGTCCAGGGATGAGCCATAAGCGATTAATCCAAAACGAGAGACCCGCCCATAAGTAGGCTTAATCCCGGTCACTCCGCAAAATGAGGCAGGTTGACGAACGCTGCCGCCAGTGTCTGTGCCAAGCGCGACAGGCGCCAAACGAGCTGCAATGGCTGCGGCGCTTCCACCACTGGAGCCTCCCGGTGCGCGTTCCAGGTCCCAAGGATTATGCGTGGGACCATATCCGGAATTCTCAGTCGATGAACCCATCGCAAACTCGTCTGTGTTGGTCTTGCCCAGAATGATCATCCCGGCTGATTGCAAACGTTCGACTGATGTGGCGTTATATACTGGTTCAAAATTATCCAGGATGAGTGAGCCACAAGTGCAACGAACATCCTTAACACATAATACATCTTTTACAGCCAGAGGGATTCCAAGCAGAGGCGGAAGATCGATGGACGGATCTTTGTGCCAGGCGTCTAACCGGTGATCGGCTATTATGGCTTGTTCCATCGCTCGTTCGGCTGTCAATGTGATGAAGGCGTGTAGCCGAACATCGAGGAGTTCGATTTGTTTTAAGTAGGATTGGGTTAATTCCTGACTGGTGAAATCCCTGTTTCGCAAGGATTGGATCATCTGAACCAATCCATACTCAAATAATTCGCACATAACCTGGCGTCCTTTATTCCGAGCCAAGCACTAATGGAACTTTGAACTGCTCCTCAGCTTGCAGTGGGGCGTTCCGAAGCAATTCTTCGGGAGCCAGGCCAGGTCGAGCCAGATCACTGCGTAATACGCTGCGATGGGGTAAAACGCTGGATGTCGGCAGGATCCCGGATGTGTCCAGTTTTTTTAGCCGGGCAGCATAGTCCAGTATGGCAGATAACTGAACGCTAAATCGCTCTTTCTCGGACTGGCTCAATTCTAAGCGTGCTAATACGGCAATGTGTTCAACTTCTTCAATGCTGAGTGTCATGGGTGCGATTATATCATCCTGTCTCACCAGTCCTGGGTGTACCAACGCAAATAGCCTTCCATATGCTCGCTCCAATAGGCTTCATTGTGATACCCGGAAAATAAATGCCATTCATGCGGGACATCTTTTTCATCAAGTAATTCCTCAAACCAAAGCGCTGCCCGCATAATCTCAGGACGATCACGGTCTCCAATATCAATGTAAATCTTCGGGTAAGATTCAGGTGGAATTGCATCAAGGAAAACACGCATATGCTCGGCATCGCTGAAGAAAACGGCTGGACTATGTGCGCCGAATAATCCAAATACCCTCCAATACACCAGCCCAAAATGAATGGCCCAACCCCCGCCGCGTGAAAGCCCCCCTACTGCCCGATGAGCGGGGTTGGGCCATGTCCGGTAGATTTGATCGATATGCGGCACCAACAATTGGGTGACTGCTTCAGCGAATTTTGTATCAACTGGTTGCCCGCCTAATCGATCAAATGGCATAACAATGATCAATGGTGGGATGTCGCCAGAAGCAATCAATCGATCGGCCGTTTCGTCCGCGCCAATCCGATCCCATTGATCATCCTTAAAACTCTGCCCATGAAACAGGTACAGTACTGGGTAACGTTGATCAATGTGTTCCTGATAACAAGGTGGAAGATAAACCCGATAGTCGAGAGGCAAACGCAATAAGTTGGTATTCAAGCTCTGATACTCAAAATAACCTCCCTTTTTTAAGCAAGCTGGATTGCCGGGCGTAGCAGTCATCGTAAGGGTGCTGGTGGGCTTTCGAGTGGGAGTAAGGGTCAAAGTTCTCGTTAGGGTGGGTAAAACCGTAGGGGTTGCGTTCGGGGGGGAGTTTAAGGATGGGGTAAAAATAGATGGTGTATTGGCAGAAATAGTAGGCGTCCAGCCTGGTTGAACAAATCCGGATGGGGTGAGATTTTCTAATGGCCTCGACGAAAGCGAATTTCCTCCGCAGGCATTCAATCCAAAAAGCAAAATCAGGCAAGATAAAAGGAATCGGGTGATCGTCAAGAAAGGTACCTGGGATTTGAAATCTAAAAAAGACAAGAAATTTCCTGAGAAAGAATACGTCGCAGGAATAATATTCCTCCGACGTAATAGCTGCCGGCTTAACCGGCAATTATAAACTTATCCAATCCTGAATTTCGTTAGCTAGTTCTTAGCGCAATTCCACGGTGAACTTGATCGCGGTACGAATTTTACCATCAATCTCTACATCCACAAATTCAGGTGTAAAGACAATTTCGTAGCCGTCTTCCTTTAGATAACCCTTTGCGAGGGCAAGCGCTTTAATCGCTTGATTTACTGCAATCGCGCCTATGGCTTGCACTTCGGCGCGCTTATTTTCACGAAAGACACCCGCGATGGCTCCTGCCACAGCGGATGTGCGCGAAGTCCCGGAGACTTTAATGACGCTCATAGTGCTTTCCCCTTGTAGGCAGTTTATGTGCTTTGGATTGAAAGGTTAATCCTCTATGTTAACTTGTATTAATCATTTTACTAAATTTTCGATTGCAAAGCAAGCATTATTTCATTCAATTACAGATGAGTTTAATAAAGGAGGGTGAATTTGAATTTCCTCCCATCAAGGTAGACTGGGACTTGCGCTACTGAGTTGTCTATGGCACAATAAATCGACATGGCTAGGTGGTTCCGATTTTTTATCGCGATTTTATTCGGATTGGGTATCGGTCTGGCTTATGGTTGGATCGTTAATCCTGTCCGATCCGTAGATATCTCTCCGGATACCCTCCGCATCGATTACAAAACCGACTATGTTCTAATGGTCGCGGAGGCTTTCCAAGAAGAGCAGGATGTACCTACAGCGATCCGTCGGCTGGCTGTTCTTGGAAATATCTCGCCAGTTCAGTTAGTTGATCAGGCGATAGAATTTGCTCAAAAATCAGGATATATCGAACCCGATATCGCTCGGATGCAAGCTCTCTTAAGCGCATTACAAAACCTGTCATCTGAGCAAGGAGCCGGTCCGTGAATTACTCCGAAGATCGTGGGGCCTGGTATCTGCTGACCGGCATTCTTATCGGTGCGGTTCTTGGAATCATCTATACTCGCTACTTCCAGCCAGTAACGTATGTGGACACTTCCCCAGCAGCGTTACGCCAGGATTTCAAAGACCAATATCGCTCCTTAATTGCAGCAGCATACCTGGCAAATGGCGACCTCGTGCGCGCCAACGCCCGACTGGCCTTATTACAAGACCCCGATACCTTTCGGGCCTTGACTGAACAAGCTCAACAAACGCTGGCGAGAGATGGCTCTTCAACCGAGGCGCGTTCATTGGGGTTGTTAGCGATTGCACTTGGCCAAGCGGCGCCCGGACCCGGTCAGGCGATCACACAGGTTTTACACCTTCCCACTCTCACAGCAGCTTTATCCACTCCGGGAAATTTGAACAATACCGATCCGGAAAATTCTGCCCTTACAGCTGCCACGCAAGATATTCAGGGAGGTACGGCTTCCCCGGTATCCCCTGTACCCACCCCAATCGGAGTGCCTGAAACACCCCTCTCAGCAGAATCGTTTGTCATGATTAGTAAATCCGAAGTCTGCGATCAGCCGCTTTCTGCTCCTCTAATTCAGGTTGAAGTCAGCGATCGGTCTGGCAACCCGGCGCCAGGAGTGCTGGTTATCGTTACCTGGGCTGGTGGCGAGGAGCGTTTCTACACAGGATTGAAACCTGAGAAAGGGCTGGGTTATGCAGATTTCACGCTTAATCCAGAATTTGTATATAGTCTACGACTGAATGAAAATGGATCTCCACTGGGCAATATCAGCGCAGTGAATTGCACAAATAATTCAGGAGAACCCTACTGGGGTGCAGTTTTTCTAAGATTTGGATTACAATGATTCCCTAATTGAGATTCCCTACTAAAGTTCATTAGATCATCAAGCGCTTATCAAATGCTCCAAACCAGCGCGTAAAGTCTGGATATGGGAAAATGGTGTGCGCCTCTCCGTAGAAAATGATGCTTTCAAACAAAGACCTAAAAAAACAAGAGAAATTTACCCCAGTTGTGATTCGCTCAACTATCGTCTATTTCGCCGCGTTCATCGCTCTCGGATTGGCGACCTCTGCTATTGGCCCTGCTCTGCCTGGGTTGGCGGATCATACCGGCACTCGCCTGGGTGCGGTTGGTTTCTTATTCACCGGTGCATCATTTGGCTATATGCTTGGTTCATTAGGGGCAGGGCATTTATTAGATCGAAGCACGCGGTCACATTTTACTTTCCTTAATCCTTTTTTCCTTGGCTGGCATGCTGGCTCTCGTCCCACTAATCTCAAGATTGTGGGTCCTTACCGCAATCCTGGTCATTCTTGGCATAGCTGAGGGTGGGTTGGATGTTAGCGCCAATATTATGCTGGTCTGGTTACATCGGCAAGGGGTGAACCCATTTTTAAATGCATTGCATTTCTTCTTCGGGATTGGCGCTTTCCTATCACCAATTCTCATTGCCCAATCCATACTCATCAGCAAGGATATTACTTGGGGGTTTTGGCTCTTGGCGATCTATCCCCTGCCAGCCGCCATTTGGCTGCTGCGCATTCCCAGCCCGGAATCGCCGCATACCCGGGGAGAAATTGGGCATCATCAGACCAGTTGGCTGCTGGTTGGATTATTATCGCTTTTTCTCATGTTCTATGTTGGAGCCGAAATTGGCTTCGGTGGTTGGATTTATACGTACGCTATCAGCCAGAACCTGGCTAATGCAACCGGAGCTGCATATCTGACATCGATCTTTTGGGGATCGCTGACTGCCGGACGCCTGCTTGGAATTGGGATTGCCACTCGGATTCGTCCAGTGGTCATTTTGATCATTGATCTCATCCTCTGCCTGCTGAGCCTGGGTTTGATCTGGCTTTACCCACAGACGTCTGTGCTGGTGTGGGCGGGTACGATCGCCTTAGGGTTGGCGATGGCATCCATCTTCCCTACCTTACTGGCCTATGCCGAGCGCTATCTGACCATGAGCGGGCAGGTTACTCGCTGGTTTTTTGTTGGCACCGGTTTAGGGGGGATGATTCTGCCCTGGATGTTGGGCGTACTTATCGAAAACAACGGTCCGGCAGCAATCATGCCCGCCTTATGGGTCAATATGCTATTCGCTTTGATTACTTTTATGTTTTGCATGGCTTTGGTAAGAAAGCCGCTCGTGAATCCCAATAACCTGCCTTAATTCGCTTTTTGAGTAGCAAGATGCTAGTTTATAACGACATCATTCGCGATCGAGCCGGGTTGTCGCTAAGCGCAAAAATCGGCTTCTGCCGTGCTGGCGTCCAGTGTTCATACCGGACTCAAATAGATTACATTGGAACTTAACGTATTGTGAATCAAGCTCACCAGAATTATAATTCTATTACAAATTCTCTTAATAAATGATCTGAATATCGGAGAAAAAATGAATAGAGTGGCGGAATCCCAACATAAACACTTGATAACCGTTCTGCTTATGGTCATTATCTTTTCCATGACTATCGCCGCATGTTCATTCGATTTCAATCAGAATCAATCTTCCCAGGATAGCACCGAAGTCGCACGCATGGTTGAGCAGACCTTATTTGCCGAACAAGCCATTACCGAACAGGCCAGGCAAACTCAGGAAGCTGTATTGATTCCATCACCCGAAACGGAAGGCCCCGATTTAGTTGCCACCATCCAGGCCCAACAGGCCACTATGGATGCTCAATCGACGCTAACCACTCCCATTAATCCGGAAAACCCAACCTCTACCAGCCTGCCGGTTGCCAGCACTTTTGAACCGATCTCTCTTTTGGGTTGGGAAACCAGAACTTTACGCCAGGCTCCTGGTTGCGGAGAGGATAAAAGCGGCCCACCCTGTTGGTTTGGGAGCGGAGCCGATCTTGAAATGGTGCTTACTGAACCGATTCTGATCGATCCTGCCTGGGAGAATCCCTTTCTAACCTTCTCTCATCGTTATGTATTTATCGCAAACGCGAACATATATGTGAAAGCCGATGGCGGATGGGAAATATTATGGTCGTTTCCAAAAGGCCAATCTGCGCTTTGGGGACCTTTCCAGGTCGATTTGAGCAAATATAAGGGAAATGAGATCATCCTGCAATTCAACGTCAGTGGCGCCAGTGGATCATTGTATTCATCCGGTAGAAAAAACGAGTGGTATATCCGAGATCCCCAGATCGTTCCAAACTTCGATGCCTATTAATAATTAGCGATGGAATGTCCAATTCCAGACGATGAGCGCTCGGGAAGGCAAGTTTGCTGGAGAATGCTAACTTCCCGAGCGCAATCGCCAATCCAGCGCTGTAAACCGGTTCGAAACCTGATTATTGTGCACAGCGATCCCAATCGCCCTCCGGCTGCCGACCAGCACACATAATCGTTTTGCGCGTGTCACCGCCGTATAAACCAGATTGCGCTGCAACATCAAATAATGTTGGGTCAACAGGGGCATAACAATCGCAGGATATTCCGCTCCTTGTGATTTATGCACGGAAATCGCATATGCCAGTACAAGCTGATCCACTTCACCCCAGTCGTAAACTATACCCCGGCCTTCAAAATCAACCACAAAAGTATGTTCAACCGGATCAATCGCAAAAATATTGCCACTGTCCCCATTGAAAACATCTTTTTCGTAATTGTTTACAACCTGCATCACTTTATCACCAGAGCGAAATAGCTGGCCGAAAAGCGATTTTTCTTGTTTAGAGTCATGCTGCGGGTTCAGGAGCGTTTGCAGGCGTTCATTCAAAGTGTTCACACCAGCCGGACCGCGATACATCGGTGAGAGTACCTGAACATCATTACTTGGATGCAAGCCGAACTTCTGCGGGATCCGTTTGCAAACCACTTCGGCCACCCAATCGGCTGCTTCCTCCGGCGTCTCTGCCGGGAAAAGAAAGAAATCTCCAGCACCACCCGGAGGGGGGAATATGGGCATCTGACCCTGATGGATTCGATGTGCGTTGGTGATAATATTTGAATGGGCGGCCTGGCGAAAGATCATACTCAAGCGCATCACAGGAGCTATTCCGCTCTCGATAAGATCCCGCAATACATCCCCAGCGCCGACCGAAGGCAGTTGATCCACGTCACCAACGAACAGCAGATGTGCTCCAGGTGGGATTGCTTTAATCAACTGATATGCCAGCGAGAGGTCTAGCATTGAAGCTTCATCGATGATCACAAAATCTGCTGAAAGCGGGTTTTCAACCCCATGTTGAAAACCTTGCCCTGGAGAGAATCCGAGCAATCGATGGATCGTACTGGCTGGTCGTCCTGTTGCCTGGGATAATCTCTTGGCTGCCCGTCCGGTCGGTGAAGCCAGTAATGTTATCTTGCCCGCCGCCTCAAGCGCCTCAATTAAGGCTTTAAGCGCCGTAGTCTTACCGGTTCCAGGTCCGCCTGTTAATACACTGAGCGGGTTTCCAAGAGCCATGCGGATTGCTGATTTCTGTTCATCTGAAAGTTCTTGATTGAGTTCAACAAACGCAGGCGGCATGTCACTCAGATGGGTAGGAAAGGCTGATGTCAATGTCTTCAAGCGATCGGCCAAACCTTTTTCGCTGTGATAAAGGGGAGCCAAATAAACCGCTGGTTTGCCATACATTTCGCGGGCATCTTTGATCCCATCTGCCTTCACAGAAGGTGGACTGGTTTCTGGCTGTGAGAATGGCACATGCTCCACATACACCATCTTTCCTTCAGCTAGGTTCGTGAGCGCTGTTTGGATCAAATCAGCCTCGACTTCCAGAAGTGAGGCAGTAAGTTTTCCCAATTGATCTTCAGGCATGAACACATGACCATCATTCTCGGCCTGGGATAAGGCGTATAATACGCCTGCCTGGATGCGTGCTGGATGATCAACAGGAAGCCCAAGTGAACGGGCGATTCGGTCGGCAGTCTTGAATCCCACCCCATAGATATCCTGCGCCAAACGATAAGGGTCTGACCGGACGATCGAAAGCGCCTGGTCTCCGTATTTCTTATAAATTTTTATAGCCAGGTTTGTATTCACCCCATAGCTGTGCAGGAAAACCATAATTTCCTTGACCTGCTTCTGCTCCTCCCAGGCTGCGATGATCATCCCGGCTCTCTTTGGACCGATATCCGGGACCTTTAAGAGTTGTTCTGGTCCTTGTTCGATCACATCCAGTGTTTTTAATCCAAAATGGGCTACGATGCGGTCGGCTAATCTAGGCCCAATCCCCTGAATCATCCCAGAACCCAGGTAGCGCCGGATGCCAGCCAAGGTGGCTGGCATAACTTGTTCGCAGATTTCCACTTTAAATTGCAGACCATGTTTACTATGCTGAACCCACCCGCCTTGTAAACGCAAGTGCTCCCCAACGGAAATTTCCGGTAAATTTCCAGTGATGGTGATCAAACCATCTCGATCTGCGCCAGATATCCGCCCATGTTCTGGTTTTAGTCGCAAGACCGTATATCCATTTTCGGGATTATAGAATGTGATCCGTTCAACGGATCCGAGAAAGGTTTCCATATTGGATAGAAAATGCGAGGGCGAAGGAAGAGTAGTTGATCTGCCTTCGCCCTAGGAAATCAGGGTAATTTTCCCGATTGGGCCCAATCGTCCCCTACGACAATCTCGATGTCAGCCGATTTTGTCAGGTCATAGAAATGACGGATCCGAAATGGATTGATCCCCATTAATTCCACCAGAAATTTTAGCGAGTACGGCTTTCCAGTATAAAAAGTGATCTCTGTTGTTGACGAGTATTGGGCAGCATTTCCGGTCTCAACTACATTGATCCCCTGCGATTTGAGATAATCTGCCGTACGGGCTGCCAGGCCGCTCACCGAACTTCCATTCAGGACCGATACACGTGCGTTTTCTTGTTTCACGAGCTCGGGCAGTTCCATACTGGCGGCCAAGGGGCTGGCAGGGCCAGTCTGAGTGAATATCTCATCTCGCAGTGCACGGATTTTCTCTGTTAATGGTTTTAGCACCTGCTGGCTTCCATCTGGGGACTGGGCAAAAGCGACTTGATCTGCTCCGATAGCGCCTTGCTTGATATTTTCTTCTGGGATCTGGATAGCCAGCCATGCCAGGCGGATGGCGTCCTCCAGGTCCAGATTGGTGTTCACTCCCGATGAAAGCTCCCCGTATAAAGTTGGCGCTTTTGAAATCAATAATGGCAATAAATCATACTCCAGCACCCGGTCCCGGATGCTCATGATCACTTGCTGCTGGCGTTGCGAACGGTCAAAATCACCCCCTTCGGATTTACGGAAACGCACATAAGCCAGAGCCAGGTCGCCGGGGAGATTATACCGCCCAGGTTTTAAACGTTTGACATTCCCATCGCCAAGTGGGTCGATTTTAATTTCCTCAACCACGTCTACTTCGACGCCGCCGATTTCATCAATAAAGCGCGCAAATGCGCCGAAATCGATCTGGGCGTAATAATCAACCTTAACGCCAAGCAATTCCTCAACGGTATCTGATGCGAGCTGTGGGCCGCCGCCGGGCAATTTGTTCGCCTCACCCAACATATAAGCTGTATTGATTCGCCCGTATTCAAACCCCGGAATATTTACCCATAGATCGCGTGGTATTGAGAGCATCCCCGCTGTACGATTAATTGGGTCAACCGTCAATAAGATCATTGTGTCTGTCCGGGGTGGGCCTTCGCCGGCTTGCCAGTCACGGAAATCCAGGCCCATTACCAACAAAGTGACACGGTTTGCGCCATCCCAGGGTGGAGGGGTGGGTCCGGCCGCCGGCTCCAATTGGGGGAGCACATTTGCCTGTGGAGTAGCCTCACCTGGAGCTGTTGTCGCAGAAACCTCGCTCACAGTGATGCCTGGTAAATTCGTTATTTTCCACGAAGCCACGAAATCGCGCACTGTAACAAAGGTCAGGAACGCCGCCAAAACTGCTACAAAGAAAAACCCGACCAGCAGAGCAATTCGCAGCCATGTCACCGTGCTGGTTCGGTTTGAGGTAAACTTTTGCATACTCTTAACTTTTTCCATTCGCTATCATCATTTTTTTCCTGGCTGAACTTTCTCCAGGGGCAGAGCGATTATAACACTTCCTTTTATCCCTCTTATCCTTCGTATCTACCATCGTATTTTCAAAGTATAATCATCTCTAATCAACGAACTTGATCAGCGATCTATTCCAATCATCCCACTTGAACGACACTATTCACAATGTCTCTGCTCACAGCCTCTGAATTAGCTAAGTCCTTCGGCCCGAACGATATTTTCCACGGTATTTCGTTGAGTATCCCGCATGGTGCGCGCATAGCAATAGTCGGTCCGAATGGGGTGGGCAAGACCACGTTGCTCCGAATTTTGGTAGGCTTGGAGGAACCTTCGTTTGGCACGATCCAGAAGTCGCGCGGCTTGAACCTGAGCTATTTGCGCCAGGAGGCGACACTGGCAGGCGACCATACTCTTTGGGAGGAGTGCCTGAAGGCGCTGACAGACCTGATCCAATTGGAAAAAGAGCTGACATTGTTAGAAGGCGCCATGGGCGACCCTGCCCAGGCTGAGGCTGCCCTGGAACGTTATGCAAAATTGCAACCCGAATTTGAACGGCTTGGCGGATACGTATATGAGAACCGCATTCGCCAAACATTATCTGGATTGGGGTTTGAGGCAGGCGATTTCAATCGCCCGCTTTCCCAACTTTCGGGAGGCCAACGCACCCGCGCCGCCCTGGCTCGTCTGCTTCTCTCTGACCCTGACCTGCTTGTGCTCGACGAACCGACCAACCACCTGGATATCCACGCAGTGGAGTGGCTGGAAGGCTACTTGAGTCAGTGGTCTGGCGCCACTCTGATCGTCTCGCATGATCGCTATTTCCTCGACCGGGTGATCGACCATGTTTGGGAAATGAGAAGTGATGGGCTGGAGGTGTACCGCGGGAATTACAGCGCTTACGTTCAACAGCGTCAGGAACGTTGGGATCTGCGCCAGCAGGTCTTTGAAGCAGAAAAAGAGCGTCTCTTCAAGGAGATGGATTATATCAAGCGCAATATCTCTGGTCAGAATGTCCAGCAAGCCAAGGGGAAGCTCCGCCGTCTGAGCCGAGAGATTCAGGCGATTGAACGGCTGGGGATCGATGCCGTCCAAAGCCAGAGCTGGCTGGAGATCAGTGCACAAATCGAAATTTCATCTCATCCAATGGGAGTGGAAGAATTGGAAAGGCGGATTCGTGCATTGCGCGGACCGACCAATCGTCCTCCCCATCTACGCTTGAATTTGAAAACCAGTCAGAGATCGGGTAATCTTGTGCTCCGAACGTGCAACGTAGCCATCGGTTATCCAGATGAAGGTCGCCCGCTTTTTCGCTCTCCTGATTTGCTTCTCAAACGAGGTGATTGCGCTGCAGTCATTGGTCCTAATGGAGCCGGAAAATCAACATTTCTCAAAACCATTCTGGGGCAGATGCCGCCTCTGGAAGGAGATGTGACCCTGGGGGCCAGCTTAAATATAGGCTACTTTGCGCAGGCGCATGAGGATTTACGTGCAGACCGGACACTAGTGCAGGAGATTGAGTCTGTGTCCCCGAACTTGCTGTTGGGGTACATACGCGATTACCTGGCTCGTTTTTTGTTCAAGGGTGAAGATGTCTTCAAGAAAGTCGCTACCTTGTCAGGCGGCGAGCGCGGGCGCCTGGCGCTGGCGAAACTCTCATTAACAAATGCCAATTTGCTGCTGTTAGATGAACCCACGAACCACCTGGACATCCCCTCTCAGGAGATTTTGCAGGAAGTGTTAGCTGATTACCAAGGCACCATCCTGCTTGTCTCGCACGATCGCTATCTGATAGATGTGTTAAGCACCCATATTTGGGAGATTCTGCCTGGCGAAGCAATGATGCAGGTTTTCGAGGGAACATATACCCAATACAAAGAATATCAGGCCAGTGAGGAACAAAAACCTGCTAAAGTAGGATTAACCCAGGAGATCACCAAGCGCAAAGCGCGCCCAACGCCGCTATCTGCCCAAGATAAGAAACGTCACAAGCGGCTTAAAGAAGTGGAAGACCGAATTGCCTTACTCGAAAATGAGCTGGCTGTTCTGGCTCGTAAGCTGGAAGATCCACCGACCAACCTGGCGGAGTTGCAGAAGCTGGGGACTGGGTATGCAAATTACGAGTCCGAATTAGAGCGGTTGATGATCGAGTGGGAGGAATTGCATATTCAACAGGCTGTGAGTTAGGTGCCCGTTTTAACCTTTGGGTGACCCGGCTTGGATTGCTTCTTCTCCGCTGTAGCGGGAAATCTGAGGCCAGCGCCGCGTTACCCAGATTACTGCCAGAATTGAGCCAACCCCGCCACTGATAACTGCAAATGGAGCGCCAAAGAACTGCGCTGCCAACCCGGCCTCCACTTCCCCAAGTTGTGGCCCACCCATGAAGAATATTTGGTTGACACTGGTCATCCGGCCGCGAATAAAGTCTGGAGTTTGAAGCTGGCGGATCGTATTTCGAATCACGGTGCTGACTGAATCAGCAGCTCCAACCAGAATCAAAGCAAGCATGGCAACCCAAAAGGCGGTGGCTAAACCGAAAGAAATGGTTGCCAACCCAAAGATCACCACCGCCGACAGGAAGATTAAACCCTGGCGGCGAATCTGGTCTACCTGGGATAAAACCAGAGCAGCCCCAACTGCCCCAATCGACTGGGATGCCGAGAGCCAACCATATTCGACCACCCCAACTTTCAAAATGTCGCGCGAAAAATCGGCATCAACGTATTTGCAGAAGAAAAGAAAGTAGCAAAGAAATCCAGCATCATTGTGGCGAGGATGATAGGCTGTCCGACAATGAAGTGGATACCCTCGCGGATCGCACTCAAACTGATTTTTGGTCGTTTTGCTGGCTGAACTTGCTGAGAGACTTTACCCATTATCAATAAAGCAAAAAGTAATGCGACGTAAGAGATCGCGTTAATTAGATATGTATAGGGTTGACCAAGAGAAGCGATCACAATCCCACTCAAAGCGGGTCCAACGATTGAGCCGGTTTGGAAGGCCAGCGAGCTCATACTGAACGCGTTTGGCAGATCACGGGCGGGAACCAGGTTAGGAACTAAGGACTGGCGCGAGGGTGTATCAAATGCAACAGCCACAGCCTGCAATGCCGTCAGAGCATAAATATGCCAGAGGGCGATCCGGTGGCTAAAGGTCAGTAGCGCCAATACCAGGGCGACGAGCGCCATCACGCTTTGAGTGATAAACAGGATATTGCGCCGGTTGGTGACATCTGCCAGCGCTCCGCCGATCAGAGAGAAAAAGAGAATCGGTATGATACGCGCCAGACCAACCCCACCGAGAGCAATTGGCTGTTCAGTCAGGGTGCGGATATGCCAGAAAAGCGACCAGACCTGCATCTGGGTTCCTGCAATGGAAACCATCATCCCGATCCAGAGTAAGGAAAATTGACGGTGGCGGAGAGAGGAAGGAATATGAAGCTGCATAGGATAGATGATCGCAATGATGCTCAGCGTGTCCGGTATCGGTCTAGTTCTTTACTAATTTGCTGAGTTAATCGAAACCTTATGTCCCCCAATCTCGGAGATAGAGAAAGTCGTAGCCGATCGTTCGGTTGCTCAACTTGGCGATTGGTGGCATGACCCGCTTATAATGATATCGTCTGACCATATTCACCACCACGCTCACAAATTTTTCGTTGAATCCTGCAGCAACGCACTCTTCAGGGCTGTAACGCTGGTCAACCAACAGATATAACAAACGATCTACATCAGCATAGCTGAACCCCAATTCCCCTTCGTCGGTCTGACCAACCCATAAATCTGCTGAAGGGGGTTTTGATATGATTGGTTCTGGAACACCCATTGCTCTGGAAAGCTGGCGCACCTGGGTTTTATAAAGATCGCCAAGTGGGTTGATGGCGCAGGCGGAATTGCCGAAGAGCGTGCTGTAGCCGAGCAGGATTTCAGTTTTATTCCCGGTCCCAACCACCAATCCGTGAAATTCTTCAGATTGGTCATACAGGATGATCATGCGGGCGCGCGCCATCACATTTCCGCGCCGCACCGGATTCATCGTTGGAAAACGCTCGAACAAAGGATCAACCATCTCGGTGATGGGGACCGTCAGGGATTGTACGCCCAGCGCATCGATGACCAATTGGGCGTGATGGATTGAATCGGGCGAGGAGGATTTATAAGGCATTCGTACCGCCAGCACGTTCTCGGGACCAAGCGCCTCAGCTGTCAGGTAGCAAGATAAAGCCGAATCCACCCCACCGGAAAGACCAATCACCGCGCGTTCAAAACCTACCCGAGTGATTTCGCTGCGGATAAAGCCGGTTAGGATGGCGCGCGCCAGGTCGGTATTGATCACCATATCGTTCATGATTATTTGCCAGTCTAATAGATCCTAATTAACGACCGGTTGAGTGGACTTTTCCTGTGATGCGCTCCATCTCCCGCAACACCAGAGTAGTTCGTTCATCGCGCAACAACGGCAGACGGGCGCGTGTCCTGTGGAGCTGATTCAAATCGATTTCGCATAGGGTAAGAGCTTCTTGTTGATAAGGGCCTTTTGCCAGTAGCTCGCCATTAGGATCAAAAACCGTCGAGCCGCCCCAAAAATTGAGCCCATCTTCATAACCAACCCGGTTCGTATGCACAACAAATGTAGTGAACAGACTGGCATAAGCTCGATTGATATGCTCCACCCAGCGGGCAGATTCAAGTTGAGGCTGATCATTTACTCCGCGACCTGGGGAAGCTGAAGTAAATAGTAATATCTCGGCCCCGTCAAGCCAAAGTAAATAGGGCGGCGAAGCGTGCCAGAAATCTTCACAGATTAGCATTCCAATTCGGCCAAAGCGAGTATCGAATGCCTGTACCGAATCGCCCCAGGCAAAGAAACGCCCTTCGTCGAAAAGACCATAGGTTGGCAAGTAAACTTTATGATGAACATGTTTTACCTCACCTTGGGCGAGATAGGCTGCCGCAATGTAGAACCGGTGGCGGCGGTCTTCCTCTACAAATCCGACGATCAGGTCAATCTTTTGGCTTGCATTGAGTAGTTGAGCAAAAATGGGGTCATCGGGTTCGGGTCGATGCGCTACCGCTGTAGCCAGATCCTGTAAAACGTAACCGGTCAATGATAATTCTGGAAAGATCAGCAAATCCGCACCCTGGTTGCGAGCCTGCTCGATATAATCAAAGTGTTTTTCCAGGTTAGCATTTACATCGCCTAGACGGGTATTGATTTGGGCTAATGCAAGTTTCAACTTCATACTCTTCACATTGGCTAAGATGGCTGTATCATACCACGCAGCTAAATTTTGCTGTCAGGAAATTGGTCGGAAGCCACCGAGAGGCAGTATAATCAGGTTGTTACCGGGGCGCAATACCTCGGACAAGGGAGCTGCGATGGAGTTTCTCCAAGACCCAAACGTAATTTATCTTTTTCTGGCAGGCGGATTTGTTTTTGCTGTCCTGGCTCTGGCAAGTCCAGGGACCGGGTTTATCGAATTAGGGGCGCTGACCGTACTGGGAGTCGCTGGCTGGAGCATCATCACCTATGATCTGCCGATCAACTGGTGGGCCTTGATCCTCGTGGTCGCCGGCGCTATCCTGTTTACAGCAGCCGTAATTCTCCACAAACCCTGGCCTGTGTTGGCAGCATCCATCCTCGCCGTGGTGCTCGGTTCAGCTTACATGTTCCGAGGCGAAACCTGGTATCTTCCAGCTGTGAACCCTTTTCTGGCTGGAACGGTGGCGCTGCTTACAGGCGGGTTCTTCTGGGTGATCGGGCGCAAAGCTACCGAAGCGACGCTGGCTCGTCCCACCCATGATTTGGATGGTTTGATCGGACAAATTGGCGAAGCAAAAACCCATGTCCATCAGGATGGATCTGTCCAGGTCGCCAGTGAATTGTGGAGCGCTCGCAGCGAGAAGCCCATCCGAGAAAACGCGCGTGTCCGCGTGATCAGCCGGGAAGGTTTTACCTTGTTGGTTGAACCGCTGGAACACGAGAAATCCAGAGAGTAGATTCACATCAGTGATTTGATCCAGGAGGTCAGAGTATGGAAGGCGCAGGAATTACTATTCTTTGTCTGGTTGGGGGAGTTCTCTTTGTGGCGATCGCTTTTATCGCCAATGCAATTCGTGTTGTCCCTGAATATCAACGCCTGGTTGTGTTCCGCCTGGGACGCTGTGTGGGCCATCGTGGACCAGGGATCGTTTTCCTGATCCCATTTCTAGATCGGGCTGTGAAGGTTGATCTGCGCGAGCAGGTGCGAGAAATCCCCCACCAGACCTCGATCACAAAAGACAATGCCTCAATTTCGATCGACTTTTTATGGTATTTCAAGGTTCTCGATCCTACGGAAAGCGTCCTTCAGGTTGGGAACTTCGAAGCCGCAGCTCAGGGGATGGCGACTACGACACTGCGGGCTGTGATCGGGAGCATCGCGTTGGACGAGGCGCTATCGGAGCGCGATCAGATCAATAACATGTTGCGGACCAAGTTGGATGAGATCACCGAACGATGGGGTGTAAAGGTGACGAACGTGGAGATTTGCGAGATTATCCCACCGCGCGAAATTCTGGATGCGATGAATAGGCAGATGTCGGCGGAGCGCAACCGGCGGGCTTTGGTGACGGAATTGACCGGGCAGCGCGAGGCGGCGATTAATGTGGCGGACGGCGAGAAGCAATCGGCTATTTTGCGGGCGGATGGCGAGAAGCAATCCTCGATTTTGCGGGCGGAGGGTGAACGGCAGGCTCAGCTTTTACGCGCCGAGGGTTTCGCCAATGCCCTGGTCAAGATATTTGAGGCGGCCAGGACGGTTGATCCGAAGACGATGACGCTGCAATATTTCGAAACGCTCAAGTCAATCGGCAACAGTCCGGCGACAAAGTATATTTTCCCGATGGAGTTCACCGGTATGTTGGAGAGCTTCATCCAGAGCCGGAAGGAATAGATCCGACCAGGTGTCCGACATTGCGAGCCAATCGCCAGGTAGCCCGGTTTTCATCCAGCCGGCTACCTGGCGTGATTTGAACCCTTTGCGCCGCTTAGAGCAGATTTGCTTTCCGCGAGATTCCTGGCCATTGCTTGACCTGGTGGGCGTACTCACGCTGCCGAGCGTAATCCGCTTGAAAGCCATGATGGATGAAGAGATGGTTGGTTTTGTGGCCGGGGATATCCGCACCTCACAGCGGATGGCGTGGATTGCTACCATCGGGGTGCTGCCGGAATATCGCCAGCAGGGGATTGGGAAAGCGCTGCTGCGGGCTTGTGAGGCGAAGTTGAGCGTGCCGAATGTGCGATTGTGCGTACGTACTTCGAATTGGGAGGCGATCCAGTTGTATCAGAATTCCGGTTATCAGCGGGCCGGGGTGTGGAAGCATTATTATCACGATGGGGAAGATGCAGTAGTGATGGAAAAGCAACTGGATTAGCGCCTGGATCAGGTTCGGTCTGTTTTGCAAAGCATGCGCGCAATGACTTGGATTTTGGGCAGGTAAGTTTTCCCCGATCTGACGTATAATTGATAGCAATGGACTCTCCGAAATTAGCAGCGGTTGATCTGATCATTCGCGCGGCGGAACTGGATGCGCTGGCGGAAAAATTGGGGCAGGTGGATACGGTGGCAGTGGACACTGAATCCAACAGTCTGTATGCTTTCCATGAGCGGGTTTGCCTGATCCAATTTTCGACGGTTCGGGAAGATTTCCTGGTTGACCCGCTATCGGTGTTAGATCTTTCAGCGATCAGACCGCTGTTTGAGGATGGGCGGATTGAGAAGATCTTCCATGCGGCTGAGTATGATTTGCTCTGCCTGCGGCGCGATTTCGGTTTCGAGGTGCGGAATTTGTTCGATACGATGATCGCAGCGCGCATCCTGGGACGGAATGGGATTGGGTTAGGCGCACTTTTGGAGGCGGAGTTTGGAGTGCGGTTGAATAAGCGCTATCAGCGGGCAAACTGGGGCCAGCGCCCACTGCCCGACGATCTGCTGGATTATGCCCGGCTGGATACACATTATCTGATCGCATTGAAGGAGCGCTTGAAGGCTGAACTGGAACGACGCAACCTGATGGCGCTGGCACAGGAGGATTTTAGGCGACTGGCAGATTCGACGTTGGACGAGAGTGTTATCGAGCCAATTGCCGAACGCCCGCTGGATTGCTGGCGGATCAGCGGGGTACGCGATTTAAGCCCGCAGCAGGCGGCGGTTTTGCAAGAGTTATGCAAATACCGGGAAGAAATCGCGCGGCAACTCGACCGACCGCGCTTTAAGGTGATGAATGATCATACGTTGTTGGCGATTGCGGCACAAACACCGAACACACTGGAATTGCTGGGTCATCTGCCGGGGATGAGCGCTGGCCAGGTGCGGCGACATGGGCGCCAACTTCTGCAGGCGGTGAAGCGCGGGCTGGAGGCGGAGCCGGTGTTTCCAACAAGGCATGCGCGCCCGGATGCGGCTTATTCGGAGCGGCTGGAGGCGCTGCGCAACTGGCGCAAGAAGGCTGGTCTTCGGATGAAGGTGCCTTCGGATGTGGTGTTGCCGAAGGATCTGATGTGTGAATTGGCGCAGGAGGCACCGCGCAGTCGGGGGGAATTGGAGCGAGCGATGCAATCAGCGCCTTGGCGGCTGGAGCATTTTGGGGAGGCGATTCTGAAGACGCTGAATGGAAACAGGTTGAGTTAGTTTCTCCTTTTTCACGATGAATTATCGATATATAAGGACCACAGAGAGATGAGAATCACTTTTCAAGGGGCTGCCAGAACGGTGACTGGTTCGCAACACTTGATCGATGTCAACGGGTCTCAAATTTTGCTGGATTGCGGACTTTTTCAAGGGCCGAGAGCCGAATCCTATCAGCGCAATCGGGTTTTTCCATTCAATGCTCGCAACCTGAAGGCGGTTGTGCTTTCGCACGCACATATCGATCACAGCGGGAACCTGCCCAGCCTGGTGCAGGATGGTTACCGGGGGCAGATCTATGCAACACCGGCGACCTGTCATCTGGCAAATATTATGTTGATGGACTCCGGGCACATCCAGGAACTGGATGCAGAGCATATGAGCCGCAAGAATGCGCGTAAAGGGCTTGATCCGGTAGAGCCGCTGTATACGATGAACGATGCGGCGATGGTGGCGCAGCATTTCCGGCCGACAGAATATGATGAGCCGGTGGAGATCGCTCCGGGGGTGGTCATCCAGCTGGTGGACGCAGGTCATATTCTGGGCTCGGCGGCGATTGTGCTGGATATCGACGAGGTGGACGGTTTTGAGCGGCGCAAATTCCGGCTGTGGTTTTCGGGGGATATCGGGCGCAGGGGGCTGCCGCTGCTGCGGGATCCGATTTTGCCGAGCGGCGCGGATTATCTGATCATGGAATGCACCTATGGCGATAAACCGCATGAGGATCCACAGCTAGCATATGACGAACTGCGGGAGGTGGTGCGCTCAACGGTGGAGCGGAAGGGGAAGGTGATCATCCCGGCGTTTGCGGTGGGACGGACGCAGGACCTGGTGTATAACCTGAATGTGATGATGGCGGGCGGCGAGATCCCGACGATCCCGGTAATTGTGGACAGCCCGCTGGCTGTAAACGCCTCGGATATCTATCGGGCGCACCCGGAGTGTTTCGACGAGGAGACGGCGCAGTTCGTGGCGCAGGGTCGGCGCCGGACGGCGCTGGCTTTTAGTCATCTGACTTACACTCGTTCTGTGGAGGAATCGAAGGCGCTGAATGAGCGGAAAGATCCGATGGTGATCATTTCGGCTTCGGGAATGGCGGAGAACGGGCGGATATTGCATCATTTGAAGAATAATATTGAGGACGCCCGCAACACGGTGTTGATTGTTTCGTGGCAGGCCCCGTACACGCTGGGCAGACGGATTGCGGATCGGGTGAAGCAGGTGAATATCTTTGGAGAATCGTACAATGTGCGGGCGAGGGTAGCCACGATCGGCGGTTTCTCGGCGCACGGCGGGCAGACTTTTTTGCTGGAGTATGCGCGGGCGGTGAGAGATACGGCGAAAGAGATTTTCCTGGTGCATGGGGAGGAAAAGGCCGCGAGTGTTCTAAAGCAAAAACTGGGCGAGCAGGGGCAGCAGCGGGTGGTATATCCCGAATTGCATGAGATTGTGGAGATTTAGGGAAAGTTTGCTATAATACAGGGCGCGAAATGGAGAGGTGCCAGAGCGGCCGAATGGGACGGTCTCGAAAACCGTTGTGGGTCTTGTATCCACCGTGGGTTCGAATCCCACCCTCTCCGCCTGTTATGATCCTCGCCGGTATTGACTGGTGGGGATTTTCATTTGGGGTAGAGCGATCTGGCGCTCAGGAAACGGGGCTGGGGTACTGCGCTGGTTCCAGGAGCCCTTTTTCTTCCCGAAAGTAAGGGCAGTCCTGACAGGTATCAGGTTGTAAGGGGCAATGCGCTTAAGACTTAGTGGGTAACGGTGAGACTGGTCATCTGAGAGGGGTGATCAGACAGAAGACAAGCAATAACGCCCGTAGGGCAAATAATGCAAGCAGCGATGATGGGGAGCGCACACGAGAACCTCGGAACGGGATACAATAGCACTGAATGGTAGCTATGGACGCAGAAATTGAATTTCCGAGGAATGTGATCCATGCATAGTCTTTCTTCACGTTTTTTACTGGCCTTTGTTGCCATCATTGTGCTTACTACTTTGTCGGCAGGTGTTCCTGCCTATCTCACGATTCGAAACGAATTAAGCAGGCAAGCCTGGGCGCGGGTTTCAGATGGCGGGCGCATCACACTGGCGTTATTAGAGACCGAGAAAATTCGGCTGGAAAACCTGGCAGATCTTGTGGTACAACGACCTATCTTGCAAGACATCGCCCAGCGAGGCGATATCGATGCACTGAATACCTACCTGCAAACTTTTCAGGCGACAGTTGATCTTGATATTTTGGTTTTGAACGATGAATCTGGGCAAGCCCTGGCTAAGGGATCGGAATTTTCCCCCTCATTTAGATTATCTAACTCATAAGAAGCCGGTTTTTACGTTCTTGGCAGTGAGAGTCCTCAATTAGCATTGTTAGTGGGAAGACCCATACCGGCAGATACGGATCAGAAACTCTATATCGCGGTTGGTATCATCCTTGATGACGCATATGCAGATAATCTAGCAAGGGAGACCGGTTTTGAACATGGTTTCTTGGTAGATGAACAAATCGTATCTTCGTCTTTGGAGAATTCGCCTTTATCGGTCACCTCGGTAGATGAGGTCAGGCGGGCGATTGCTTCTGGATTGACGGAAACGGCGCAATTAAATTTCCAGGATGCTCATTATTACGTCGCGCTTATTCCTTTGTTGGATCATAATGATGAAGTTATCGGATTCTCCGGAATTCTTTTACCAGTAGAAAATCTCTTAGAAGCTAACCGAACGGCGCTTCTGGTATTAATCTTCTGTACGCTGCTGGTGGCTATCGCTGCTTCTGGGTTGGCCGGTTATTTTTCGAAACGCTTGACAACTCCTCTACAGGATTTGACCAAAGCAGCTCTCAAGATCAGCCAGGGAGACTATAACTCACCAGTATCTATACCTGAAAGCCCTTACGAAATCGCCTGCCTGGCAAAGGCTTTTGAAACAAGCCGCGAGACCATCCTGAATGCCATGAGGGACCTCTCGCGCTCCAACGCCTGGTTCGAAACCTTGATCCAGTCTGTTATTGAGGGCATCGTAACGATTGATGATCAGGGCAAAGTGACTTCATTTGATCAGGGCGCGGAGCAAATTACCGGTTGGAAAGTTATTGAAGCCCTGGACATGCCGATCAATCAGGTCTTTCCTCTCGTGGAAGGTGGTGATGATTTCATGCTGCAGATTCCCCTATCGGGTGGTGTACAGCATGTTAATGTAAAAACTCACAATAGGGATGAAGTCGCGCTCGCGGTCACATGTGCGCCCTTACAATCGTTAGTGTATAGTTCTTTCTGTAAAATCTAATCGAGCCAAAATGGTAGGTCTGGTGTATCCTTCGAAGTTGCGACACTTCAACAAAGGAGAGACACCATGACCTACCAAGGAGATTTTACCTTACCGCCCGAGCTGCTGGAGCAGATTGCCCTCCAAGGCTTCGAATTCATTCCGGAGTTGATCCGGATTGTGGTCAACGAAGCGATGGAAATCCAGCGCCAGCAATATTTGGGTGCAGCACCTTACCAACGAACGGCCGAACGGCAAGGCTATGCCAATGGCTTCAAACCGAAGACGGTCAAAACCCGGCTGGGAGAAATCACCATTGACGTACCGCAGGTGCGAGATGGTGGTTTCTATCCCAGTGCACTCGAGAAAGGGTTGCGCAGCGAGCGAGCCTTGACCCTCACACTGGCCGAGATGTATGTTCAAGGCGTAAGCACTCGCAAAGTCACGACGATTGTCGAGCAGTTGTGCGGCGCATCCGTCTCTTCTTCCCAAGTCAGTCGAGCCACTGCTTCGCTGGATGAAACCCTGAAAGCCTGGCGCAACCGATCTCTGGGTGAAATTCGCTACCTGTTTCTAGATGCTCGCTACGAAAAAGTGCGTCAGGAAGGCCAGATCCGGGATGCAGCTGTTCTCATGGCTGTCGGCGTGACTGCAGATGGCAGGCGGCAGATCCTGGGCGTCTCCGTTTCGCTCGGCGAGCAAGAAGTTCATTGGCGTGCTTTTCTGCAAAACCTGGTCAAACGTGGACTTCAGGGTGTGCAGTTCGTGATTAGTGATGATCACGCTGGTCTGAAAGCTGCCCGGATCGCAGTTTTTGGCGGGACGCCATGGCAGCGCTGTCAGTTTCACCTCCAGCAGAATGCCAGCGCTTATGTGCCTAGGCAGAGTATGAAGACTGAGGTGGCTGCCGATCTGCGCATGATCTTTAATGCGCCCAATCGGAGCGCCGCTGAAGCTTATCTGGCCCAAATCGTCCAGAAGTACGCCAAAACGGCTTCCAAGTTGGCCGACTGGATCGAGCGCAACATCCCCGAAGGTCTAACGGTGTTTTCCTTTCCAGTCACCCACCAGCGCAAGCTACGCACCACCAACGGTTTAGAGCGGCTCAACCGTGAGATCCGCCGGCGAACTCGGGTGGTCGGGATCTTCCCCAACGAAGCTTCCTGCCTACGCCTTATTAGTGCTATCTTGATGGAATTTCATGATGAATGGCAAGTGGATCGGATTTACCTCACCTTTCCAGACGAGAATCGTTCGCCGTCGTCGTAATCGTAGTGGTTGTGGAAAAGTGGGGCAAATCGGAGATTTGTCCACTTTTCCACAACCAGGTTCTTTACAAACACCAGAAGGTCACCAGACCGATTTTACAGAAAAAGGGTTGCATAATCCTTAGGCCTACGGAAAAAGACTTCAATTATAAGTGGATTGATTATGGCGTAGAATTTACCATCGAAAATCAAATGGATCTTGGTGCTGCTTCAATCCTTTTTTCTTTCAATAATTTGATTCCAAAGTGGCTTACTGATAAGGTTGCAACTGAGCCTAATCCCCGGGAATATGTTTTATCGGTTGTTAAGGACCATATTCTTCGAGTCGTCGGACATAACAAAAACATTGATATACTCGGAGTAGTTTCCGAAATCGACCATCCCCAACGTATGGTCTTTTGGGCAGAGGTGTTAGATCAGCCTTTGGATAGCGCATTGCAGCAGGAGCTCATGGCGAAATTGGGTTTAACAGAGAGCGATGATATATCTTGGATGAAACATCTATCCTGGATGAAGCAAACTTTTGAATGGGCTAAACAAGCAAATCCTAACGCAAAATTGTTCTATAACGACTTTGATATTGAGTTTGGTGGCCAGAAAGCAGACAACGTCTTCAATATGATTATGGCTTTGAAAGAATTAGGAACGCCGATTGATGCCATCGGTTTCCAGGGACACATCGCTGGCAAAGGTCTTGCCGACCTAAGTGCCAGACATGCAAAACTAGCAGCTTTTGCCGAGCAGATTCAAAGATACAAGGCCATTGGAGTCGAAGTCATGATTGTTGAGTTTGATCTGAGGATGGACGCTGTTTCTTCAGATCAAAATGAGCGTTTGAGAATTCAGGCAGATATACAGAAAGATTTTATAAACACAGCCCTCCAAAATGACGTGAAGGTGATAATTCATTTTGGCGCGATCGATAATTTAAACTGGATGGAAGATCCTGAAAGAGGAGGGTCGACCGCCGACCCCACCTCGTTTTGGGACGATGGTTCCAGAAAACCAAACTACTATGCCGAAATGGCAGCTTTTCTTGACTTTCTAAAGTATCAACAAAGCGAGTAAAGAATTGAATAAAAGGTCAACCAAAACAGCGGTTCTATTTTTTTTATGAAGGCAATGATCGATGACGTTTGCAAAAAAGGGAGACTGGTAAGCCTCCCCGGATCTTTCCTAGCAAGGAGCGAGTAGCTCTGATTGATTAACACCAGACAATGGGGCCAGCAACTATCTGAGCAAGTAACCTGGGCTGTATCCATCCCGGGCCATTTTTACCCCATTCAGGTTCTCGCACCCAGTGGGGCAATGCTCTTCGCAAGGCTGCATACTCCAGCGTTCCCTTTGGCGCCAATACCCACAGAAAGCGATGCTTGGATCCTTCGTGGATCGCTCGCAGACTATGGGTAGCTTTCTCGGTCGTCATATTCTTGCCAGAACCGTAAACGCTATGATACTTCTCTGTGTATCAATGAGTGGCAGATCAACGAGTATGGGTCATGCCTGCATCAGGGCGGTTTTGGTTGCGCCGGTCATGCCTCAGGGCATAGGCATCAGTCGAGAGCAGCAGGTGGGTGATGGTTTCACCCTCCCAGCCCCAACCGACCGAAGCCACGTATTCGCAGGGTTTGGAGAAGGCTAAAGCATTGCTTGTAATGCAAGTCATAACAACACCATCCCAGCCTTTGGGGCGATCTTGGGGTGTTCACCAGATTTGGAAGCCAGCGGTTCCAGCTTCGAAGATCGCCTCCGGTTCGGGGGTGGTAGCAATATCCAGCCGGCGCGCTGCGAAAGAAATGCCTTTCGCCTGTCGAGCACCGGTTTCATCCGACGATGTTCATTTGAGTAGGACATTTAATCCTCCATCTATCTATTGAAAAATGTGATGTTCGGTGGGAAGTAGATCGAGTTCACAAACATCTGGGAATTCTTCTCGCAGGCGGACGCACCAGGCGCAGAGGGTTCGTGGTCGGTCGGTGATCATGGCTGCCTCCTACGAGAAACCCAGGCTTCGTTCCTTCAAGGATACATAGCCGGTAGAAGTCCGGCCGATGATGAGATGGTCGAGCAGCTCGATATCCATCAACTTGACAGCCTGGACAATCGCCCGGGTCAGGGCAATATCATCGGGACTGGGAGATGGATCGCCGCTGGGGTGGTTGTGCACCAGGATGATGCCATGCGCCATGCGTTAGACGGCGGGCTTGAAAACCTCACCGACACGCACCTGCGTCATGTTGAGCGAGCCGTGATACAACTCCACGATCTCGATCAGACGGTTGCGGGTATCGAGCAGCATCACTTTCAGATACTCCTGTTCGAGCAGGCTCATTTCGTACTGCACCAACGCTGCGCAGTCAGCCGGGCTGTGGATCTGCGGGCGCGCTTCGCTATCCTGGTTGAGCTTCTTGCCCAGGGCCAGGGCAGCTTTCAAGCGCACAGCAGTTTGCTGGCCGATGCCTTTGACCGAGCCGATCTCAGCGACATGAGCCTGGTATAGACCACGCAAGCCGCCGAAACGTTTCAACAGGTCTTCGGCGATCTCGATCTGGTTTTGGCCGCCAACAATGGCAGCCAGCAATTCGGCTAAGTTGCAGGCGTCAGCGTTCTGAGCGACGCGATAGGCAGGCTGCTCACGCAAGGGCAGCAGCCTGAGTTTTGGAAGATCATAGGGAGATTGAACTTGAAACAGTGGCGTGTCCATAATGGACGAGCCTCCAATGATTGAAATGTGGAGAGCAGGAGAATATCGAGTGTACTCCGACCCTCACCGCTGAAGTCTGCAAACTTCACCGGTCAAGATCGGAGTGGCTGCAGTTTGAGAAACGGGAGGCAAGGGTGTTGCCTCCCTGATATCAAGTTTGAATCAAGCCAGACTCTTCAGCAAATTGCCGAGTTTGTCGGGTAAGTCGTTGTTGGAACTGATGATCAGATGGGGGAAAAGCCGTTTGAGCTTGACCACCAGGTCTGCATCATCGCCCAGGTAGACGCCGATGACGGTAATCCCGGCGCGTTCCAGGCGGCGAATGTGCGTGTGACTGAGCGTCAGGTCGTTGCCTTCTGCGCCTTCGTACACCGGGTCGCCATCGTGCAGCACAACGATGAATTTCCGGCGCTGCGGGCAGTTCTGCAAGGCGGTTTCGGCCAGCTTCAAGCCCCAGTCCAGGAATTCGTAGTGCGTTCTGCCGGTGAACCCGGCGATCAGCGCCTTGACGGTTTCGGAAGATCGCACCGTTAGCGGAGCAGCTTCCAGAACGCGTTCGCGATCGGAATCGGAGTGCGCTCCAAAGAATGCCGGGTAAATCGGGTTCCACGCAAAATAGGTCCATGTTTGCTGCATCGCGATCAATCGTTCCAATGCGGCGCATGTACGAGTATAATGGTTTGATGCGAGGCGGCGTGTGGCTGCCTTTCCCTACCTGGCCCGGTAGTACACCCCAAAAGGAGACACGCGATGGGAGAAAAAGGCGGTAAGAAGGATAAGAATAAGGCTAACAAGCAAAAACAGGAGCAGCTCGAAAAGAAGAAAGAACAAAAGAAGAACAAGCTGCCCACCAAGAAACCCGCCTAGCGCCTGGAACAGCCTAACAGCCTTCCGACCCCCGTTCAAAGTCTCTGGACGGGGGTCGGTGATTTGCGAGACTTTGCCGGCTCAAACCTGGTCTGTGGTTATCAATACCTGGCCTCTGCCGGCATTCTTCGCCCGATAGAGGGCGGTGTCTGCCAGGTCAATCAATTCCGCTCGATTTTGGGCGTGCAGTGGAAAAACGGCGATCCCCTGGCTGACGGTCGGGATGGGCAGGTTCTCTCCATTGGGTCTAGAAACGACGATTTTTCGCATTGCAGCAATGATTTGATGGGCGGCTTCTTTGGCTTCGTCCACAGTAAAACCAGGCAGCCCTATTGAGAACTCTTCTCCACCCCAGCGGCCAATAAAACCGGCGGGGGGCAATATCGCCTGGATTCCAATCACAATTCGCACCAGCACTTCATCTCCCATCAAATGCCCAAATTGGTCGTTGTATTCTTTAAAATGATCCACATCGATCATAATCATCGATACAGGCTGCAATTGAGCGGTCGATATTTCCAGAGCTTTATCCAGAGAGGCCAGAAACGTGCCGTGATTCAAAGCCCCGGTAAGCGAATCGTGCCTGGCCTGTTCTTTGACGGCTTCGTGTTGGCTGGCGTTATCCAGAGCCAGCGCCGCCTGGGAGGCAATGCTGGTCAGCAGGACCAGGTCTTGCTCGCTGAATGCATAAGGCGTATAGCTCGCTACCGCCAAAATCCCCAACATCCGTTTTCCGGCCAGCATCGGGACGCCTAACCAGGATTCGGAGATTTGTTCTTTTCCCATGACAATCGGGCGTACGGGCAGATTGTCGGATTCTTGAGAAAGGCATCGGATGAGCAGAGGAGAGTGGTTCTTGATCACCCAGCTTGATAGTCCCTCGCCCAAGGGGATACGCTTGGGAGGGTAGGTTATCTCGTTATCAATCAAGATGCGAAAATCTAGCACATCTTCTGCCGGATCAAAAAGTGCGACAAAATAGGTATCTGTGGGTATCACCCGGTTCAATTGAACATGGATCAGTTCCAATAATGCATTGAGCTCAATGGTAGAACTGATTGCTTTTACTACTTCGTTAATGACCTCCAACCGTTTTGCCCGATCTTGAGCTTCAGCGAATAAATGTGCACTTTCTATGGCGGGCGCAATTTGGGTTGCAAGGGTTTGGAGAAGCTCAATTTTCTCGTTGGTGAAAGGTTCGCGCTGCCAACTGCGGATTTCAGCCAGCGAAACCAGTCCCAGGCAGGCGCCCTTGGTGGACAATGGGAACAGTCCGAGGGTTTTCACTCCTTCAAAGGCAAACTGTTTCACCATCTCAATTGCTTCTTGGGTGTCCAATTCTTCTTGATCGAACAACAAATACTGCCCGGTTTCTAATAGATGCTGAACCTGAGGCAGATCTTCCAGGCTGAGTAGCTCCCCGGTACTAAGTTGATGATCCTCAAATGTACGCAGCAGGCCATCTCCATAAACGATTAGCTTTGTGCGGGTTGGGTCTAATAACAAGATCTGACACCATGTTACGGGCAGATCGGAAGCAATAGTCTTGCAGACTTGAGATAGGATCGACTCGATACCGGCTCGTTGTGAAGTGATCATGCCCACTTTCAAAAGCAAAGAGAGATAGAAGTTTTTTCGGGTCGATTGGCTTAAATTCTCATGCAAAGACCCAGATAGTTTGCTGACCCAATACCCGGCGACCAACAATATGAGCCAGTGAAAAATGATTTCTGCGAAGCGGTGTGCTTTTGGCAAAGGAAAAACGGATATGATTGCAATATAGAAGATGGCGATGATAGCGGTGGAAATAAAAGCAATTCGACTGCCCGCAATCATACCTGCAATACAAATAACCAGGATAAAAACCACCTCGAGAGAAACACCATAAGGGGCGAACAGCAAGGCGAATCCAGTTATTATCAGTATGGCCAAGAATATGGACAAGTGCAGGAATTTATTAGAAGTGATCCCATTCTTGGTGTAATGCTGGATAAAAAAGTGATTGAAACCAGCCGCTGAGACTCCTGCGGCGAACAGCATGTATTTCTCGATATCAGTTTGCAGGATAAACCAACCAAAAAGAAATACAATGAAAATACTGATCCAATTCGCTATCTGGATAGATTGGATCAGTCGAATTCTGACATTAAGCTGTGTAGACATAGTAGGTCACATCTCAATAAACGCCATGTATTGTGTTTATCATAGAATGTGATTTCCGGGTAGCATTCTGGTATGATCCTTTCAGATGTGTATTGTGTCAGGAACCATAATCGATATTCAATCTGTCACCTTTCCAACAATCGCCGGGCACTTGACCCCACTTATCTTATATGCCCGGATAATTATTTTGTCAATCCGTGCAGGCCATGTTGTAAGCAAATTGAAAGCTGCAAGGAAAATAGGCAATCAATGGCGATGGATCCTAAGCTGTCCAATCATGAAACGAATGAAGCATGAATACCCCATTATTTAGGTTGAAACAATGGTAAAAATTAGCTCTAGTAAAATCAAAAACGTGATATAATAGAACATATTATCTATAAATAGGATGAAGGATACGGATCAGGGAATGCACAATAGACGATTGGATGGGCTGGCTTTGGTCGGGCTGGCTTTTTTTGTCTTCATGCTGCTGAATGTTTTCAAAGATCAGGGGTGGGTCAAGCTTGGTAATGACCAGCCTGTGCCTATTCAAGCAGCGATGGCTTCGCAGCCGGATCAGATTGCCGTAAAGGGGGTTGGCGGTCAGGATGAAAACCAGATCAAGGCTGTGCTGCCAGGAGCGATCGATGTAAATGCATTCTCAGCTCCATACGATCATTTCGCTGTGACCCAGGGATTGCATGGATACGATTATGGTCACATGGCGATCGATATCTCTGCCGGAAAGGGAGCACCCATATTGTCACCCATTAATGGATGGGTGGCGAATCTGTATGTCGATGAATGGGGTAACCCTTCGCTTGTGTTGGAAAACGATCGTTATCTGGTTGAGATGCTGCATGGAATTTACACCGTTAAGACCGGTGATCCAGTCACGCTTGGTCAGTCGATCGGATTAGAGAGCAATCAGGGGAATACTGCCGACATGTGGGGCTATTCCTGCCGCGGTCGAGATTGTGGCTATCATACCCACATAAATGTTTTTGACAAGACCCTGGGGGCAAACGTAAATCCGCTTGATTTGTTCCCGGTTCAGTAAATCCAAATAATAATGGAAACTGGATGCCTGATTTAAATTGCATTCAGACTTCGGAAATCTCGCCGACTTCCAAAGTCTGAATGACAGGTATTGGCAGCTTATTCTACGGTGACGCTTTTGGCCAGGTTCCTGGGTTGGTCCACATCCAGACCACGCAAGGCTGCGATGTGGTACGCCAGAAGCTGGAGAGGGATAATCGTTGTGACCGGGCTGAGCATCCAGGGCGTCTCAGGCACCCAGAGGACATGGCTGGCGTAATCTTGTGTGCGCTGGTCGCCATCAGTAGCCAACGCGATGACCACGCCGCCGCGGGCGCGGGCCTGCTCGATCTGGCTGAACATTTTTTCGTACCATGGATCGCGCGGCGCGATCACGATTACCGGCATCTCCCGATCGATTAAGGCAATTGGTCCGTGTTTCATCTCTCCTGCCGGGTAGCCTTCGGCGTGAATATAAGAGATTTCTTTCAGCTTGAGAGCGCCTTCGAAAGCAGTAGGCATGTTGATGCCTCGGCCTAAGTACAGGCAGTGACGGGTATTCATCAAGGCGCGGGCGACCTTTTCGACATCCGCTTCTCGATCCAGGCATCGTCCTGCCAGGTCTGGCACCAGGCGCAGGTCGGAAATCAGGCTTCTGCGCCTCGATTTATCCAGGCTGCCGCGCATGTCCGCCAGCAGAATGGCGAGCATATACAGATCTACCAATGGGGCGGTATATGCTTTGGTTGAAGCTACTCCGATCTCAGGCCCACTCTGCATCGAGATGAATCCATCAGCGATGCGCATAGCTTGTGAACCGATCGCATTGACGATGGACCATAAGACAGCCCCTTTTCTGCGGGCTTCTTCCATTGCTGCCAGCGTATCCGCAGTCTCGCCGGATTGGCTGATAGCCAAAACGACCGTATCCTGATCGATAATTGGATCGCGGTAGCGAAATTCTGAGGCGATATCTACCTCCACCGGGATGCGGGCGATATGTTCGATCAATATTTTACCCACCATCCCAGCATGAGAAGCAGTCCCGCAGGCTGTGATAATGATCTTCTTAATCCGACGCGCCAACTCAGGTGAAAGGTTCAGATCAGGCAGACGAACGCCTTCCCCATTTTCAAAATCCACCCTTCCAGCTATGGTATCGGTCAGAGAACGCACCTGCTCGTGGATCTCTTTCTCCATAAAATGGCGGTACTCCCCTTTTTCCGCAGCGATAGGATCATAAGCTACCTGGTGGATGGCTGGCGATACCGGTTTGCCTTCCAGGGTTTCGATCCTGGCGGATTGGGCGGTTAGAACCGCGATCTGGCGCGATTCAAGGAACACGACTTTGCGCGTATGCTCCAAAATAGCAGGAAGATCGGAGGCGACGAACATTTCCTCTTCGCCGAAACCGATGACCACACCACCTGCATTTCCAATCCGAGCAGCGATGATTTTATCCGGCTCTAGAGATGAGAGTACAACCACACCATGCGCCCCTTTGAGATGAAGGAGCGCGCTGCGAGTCGCCTCCAGCAGGCTGAGATTTGCCGATAGGTATTTTTCGATCAGGTGGACGATCACTTCGCTGTCGGTGTCTGAGTTAAATTGATCACCCTCTGCCAACAACTCCTCGCGCAGTTCGAGGAAATTTTCAACAATCCCGTTATGCACCACAACCACCTCCCCTGTCATGCCAAGGTGCGGGTGGGCGTTCCGAGCGCTAGGCTCGCCATGAGTTGCCCAGCGAGTGTGCCCGATTCCGATATTGCCTTTTAATGGAGATTGATCGATGAGCGTTTCCAGCCGTGATAGTTTTCCGGCTTCGCGGCGGACCTGAATCCCACCGTTTTGAATGACGGCCAAGCCAGCCGAATCATACCCACGGTATTCCAGACGACTAAGCCCGGACAAAATGATCGGCGTCGCATCGCGCGGGCCGATATAACCAACAATGCCACACATGAGGTTCCCTCCAGTATTTAAGTTGCACCACGCTCCGCGTCTTTACCTGCGCGGTTGCCCGTGCAGTGTTGTCTTTGGTTTTGATTTCGGAGGGAAAGAGAACAGGTCGTGGTTTACCTGGAAGGCTTCCGCTGATCTTTCGATTTTCCTGGTTGATAGAGACCCAACCAGTTAGCCTGCTTTTGAAGGCAGGAACCTTCATCCTCGTCAACCGCCGATTGGCGGTCCATGCGCTATCTTCCCCTGGTTCAAGTTTTGATCGTCACCTCCTTTATCAGTCCTTCTTCCTGGTAATTACGAATGTCTGTGAGTGCAGCCAGGAAGGCTATTATACCTTATCTTCGTGGGAGGCTCTAATGATATCGGTTGGTTTCAACAATGGAAGGCGAATGTTTTTCTTCTCCGTGAAAACGGCTGATCGCGGCGTCTAAATGGTATGGCACGGATTGATGTTGAATTTTCCATCCATTTTTCTCCTGGTCAAGGAGAAGGTATTGAGCCGTAGGATTGCCATCCAGGGGTAAGCCGACCGAGCCACTTGTAACAATGAAACCTTTTTCCCAGACACGCACCTGCCCACAGTGGTTATGAGCGCGAATAATATACCGCTCTTGTGCCGTTGGAAACATATCGTGTAGTACTTGTTCTGGCGTGTGGGATGCTATCGTGTCATGGTCATCTCGCTCGGTTGCATGGACAATAAAAAGGTTGGGGGCTTCAGGCAAACGCAAATTTAAGGGGAGCTGCTCCATGCACTGCCGATCTTGTTCGGAAAGTTGTTCAACGGTCCACTGCAGCGGAGCAAATTGTTCCATAGACCATAGGGGCGATGCCTTCGATGTCCCAAAATGGGCCACATAACGCTCATGGTTGCCACGCAAGATCGGGCAGCCTAAAGACAAAGCCAGAGTCCAACAAGCCTTCGAATCGGGAGAGCCATTGACAATGTGTTGCGAAGTTTATAAGAATGACGTGAGTCGTTTGGATGGAGTGGTTATTAATCTGATCATAAATAGTATAATTTGAAAAGAGAGGACCTCATAAAAGTATGAATTCATTACAACCGAGTTCACTACATTGTTTTGTGTGTGGTGTCCAGAATCCTATCGGCCTGCACCTCCGTTTCTTTGAAAGCGAACCAGGAGAAGTGGTCGCCGAAGTCATCGTCCCTGAGAATTTTCAGGGGTATCCCGGAATTGTGCATGGCGGTATCGTTGGGGCAATGTTAGATGAAGTGGCTGGTCGTTCCCTAATGGGCAGCGAGGATGATACCCGTTTTATGTTTACAGCCCGGCTCAATATCCGCTACAGAAAAAATGTGCCAGTTGGTGAATTGTTGCGTCTGGTTGGCAACGCTGGAGAGATAAAAGGCAGAACGGCATCTGCCACTAGCGCGATTTATAACCAACAAGGCGACATTTTGGCTGAAGCGGATGCCATCCTGGTCAACGTCCCGGAGGAAATGATCCAGAAGACAGATTTGGAAGAGCTTGGTTGGAAAGTCTATCCAGAAGATCCCTCTTCTGGGAAGGATTAAGATCGCCCAGTCATTTTAGACCAGTTTCTATGTTCAGGATTTGTTGATGGAGTTCTCAACTATGATCATTGAATATCATCGTCCGGATCATTTGGCGGAAGCGCTTGCGTTGCTGAGCCGATCCGATCCACATACGATTGCTATCGGAGGAGGGTCGGCTCTGGACCGATCTGCCCCACAACCACTAGCGGTTGTGGATACCCAATCTTTGGGACTGGATACCTTCGAAATTCAAGCGGAATTCGTGGAATTAGGCGCATCCTTAACCTTACAGGCGCTGCTCCTGCAGCTTGGTACTCATCCAGGGTTAGTGCACGCCAGTCTTCAGAAGGCAATTCAGCATGAGGCAAGCAATAACCTGCGCCAGGTGGGCACTGTTGCTGGCACGCTTATCGTGGCGGATGGACGATCTCCCTTTGCGACGGTTATGTTAGCCCTGGACGCAGCATTACTGCTCGAGCCGGGCAACGAGTCGGCTAGACTGGGCGATTTGTTGCCATTCCGCCGCGAACGTCTCTTGCACCGTCTGATTACTCGCATCTCTATCCCGGCCAATGTCCGCCTGGCTTATGAGTATGTCGCGCGCAGCCCGGCTGACCTGCCGATCGTGTGTGTTGGAGCAGCGCTGTGGCCCTCCGGGCGCATACGGGTGTCTTTGGGTGGCTATGGCAGTTCTCCCGTGTTGGTGTTTGATGACCTCGCTGCGGAGGGCGCTGAAATTGCGGCTCGAAGCGCTTACAGCCAGGCTGGCGATTCCTGGGCTTCAGCGGAATATCGGCAAGATGTGGCCGGGATACTGACCCGCCGTACCCTCCAATCTGTGATTGAGCCCCAGGTACGCGATGAGGTTCATTGATCCGACATTCCCGGAAGTTCGTTCACCAGTTTCTGAATACGAATGAGGTAGAAAATGGTTCTAATTCATGGATTTGAACAGCAACAACAGCAAGAAATCCCCGAACTGAACATCCACGCCACTCTGTACCGCCATATCCAATCTGGGGCATCGTTGTTATCTCTTGTGAACCAGGATGAGAATAAAGTATTTGGGATCACCTTTCGGACACCCCCCGACAATTCCACCGGTATAGCTCATATCATCGAACATTGCGTCTTATGTGGCTCGCAAAAATATCCCTTGAAGGAGCCGTTTATTGAATTGGTCAAGGGGTCGCTAAAAACTTTTCTAAACGCTTCCACTTATCCGGATAAGACCTGTTATCCGGTTGCCAGCCAGAATATTCAAGATTTTTACAATTTGATCGATGTCTATGTGGATGCAGTTTTTCATCCATTGATACCGCCAGAGACCTTTCAGCAAGAAGGTTGGCATTTAGAATTGGATGATCTGGAAGCGCCCCTGAATTATAAGGGTGTGGTTTTTAATGAGATGAAAGGAGCTTACTCCAACCCTGATGATGTACTTCAGGATGCGGTGCGCATGTCCCTTTTTCCCGATACACCCTATGGTGTGGATTTGGGTGGAGACCCGCGCCATATCCCCGATTTGACCTATCATCAATTTAAATCCTTTCACGAAAAGTATTACCATCCTGCTAACGCCCGCATTTATTTCTATGGAAATGATGACCCTGAAGAGCGCTTGCGGCGAATGGATCTGTATTTGAGCGGTTATGAAAGAATCCAGGTTGATTCTGGGATTCCGTTGCAAGCCAGTTTTAGTGAACCACGGCGAATGGAGATTTCCTTCGATCCGGGAGAAGATGTGGGCGAAATGAAGGGTATGCTGGTGATGAACTGGCTGCTCCCCGAAATTCAAGATCCTGAAATGATGCTGGCTCTCACGATACTGATTCATGTTTTAATCGGGGCTCCAGCCTCCCCCTTAAGGAAAGCCCTGATCGATTCGGGTTATGGGGAGGATTTAGCCGGGATTGGTTTGGAAGTGGATTTGCGTCAGGCATATTTCTCGATCGGCTTGAAAGGTATGCAGGCTGACCCTCGTGGCAAATTGATTTCTGCTGAGCAGGTTGAAGCGTTGATCCAAAACACACTGCAGGAACTGGCACGCGAGGGGATTGATCCAGATACCGTGGCAGCCTCGCTCAATACAGTCGAGTTCCAACTTCGAGAGAATAATACCGGTTCTTTTCCACAAGGTTTGTTATTAATGCTCCGTTCACTCACCAACTGGCTTTATGATAGAGACCCGTTCGTGCCGCTAGCTTTCGAAAACCCGCTTGCATCTATTAAAAATCGGGTTCAGGCCGGGGATCGTTTCTTTGAGGGCTTGATCAGCAGGTTCTTACTAGGAAACCCGCATCAAACAGTTGTCAGCTTAAAACCCGAACACGGTTTGCAGAAACAAAGAGATAAAGATGAAAGGGACCGCCTGGCGCAGATTCGGTCTGGCATGAGCCTGGAGGCTCTGGCGGGTGTACTGGAGCAGACCCGCAAACTGAAGGAAATTCAGGAGCGCCCTGACCCGCCTGAGATGTTATCCAGGATACCCAGCTTGAAATTGGATGATTTGGATCGAGAGAACAAACGGATCCCGCTTGAAATTGCGGAGATCGAAGATAGCCAGGTCTTTTATCATGACCTTTTCACCAACGGTATTCTCTATCTGGATTTGGGATTCGATCTGCATACCCTATCTCAGGATCTGCTGCCATTCGTGTCCTTGTTTGGCCGAGCTTTGCTGGAAATGGGCACACAACGAGAGGATTACGTCCAGCTTTCCCAACGGATTGGACGCTCGACAGGTGGGATTTGGCCTGCATCATTTACATCTTCCATTCGAGGAACTGACTACGGAGCCGCGCGCTTGTTCTTACGCTCAAAAGCGGCGATCGGGCAGGCAGGCGAACTGGCGGCGATTCTGCAAGACATTCTGCTGACTGCCCGCCTGGATAACCAGGAGCGCTTCCTGCAGATCGCCCTTGAGGAAAAAGCATCCGCCGAGTCGATGTTGTCACCAGCCGGGCACGTTGTTGTGAATACTCGCTTGCGTTCACTATTCAACGAAGCGGACTGGGCTGCCGAGCAAATGAGTGGGATTGAACAACTCTTTCATCTGCGGAGTCTGGTCAAACAGATTAATGAGAATTGGCCGGTTGTGCAGGAGCGGTTGGAAGAGGTGCGTAAGGTATTACTGAACCGCCAAACAATGGTTGTGAATGTGACCCTCGATGCAGTCAATTGGGCGGGATTCAAGCCGCTGTTAAATGACTTCCTCTCCCAGATTCCATCAAAGAACACCCCTACGGCAGTCTGGCAGCCATCTCACGCGTCGAATTATGAAGGATTGGTTATCCCGACTCAGGTGAGTTATGTTGGGAAAGGCGCAAATTTATTTGATTTGGGATATATCCCGGACGGTTCGATCGATGTCATTAAGAATTACTTGAAGACTACCTGGCTTTGGGAGCGTGTGCGCGTTCAAGGCGGCGCATATGGAGGTTTCTGTGTGTTTAATCACCGCTCAGGTGTGTTTACATATCTTTCTTATCGCGATCCCAATCTGCTCAAGACACTAGAGAATTATGATCTATCAGCGAAGTTTCTTAGTCGGCTCGAAATGAACCCGGAGGAATTGACTAAGAGCATCATTGGAGCGATTGGCGAAATGGACGCCTACACACTGCCAGACGCCAAAGGTTACTCATCAACATTACGCTACCTGGCAGGCGACACAGACGAATCCCGTCAGATCTGGCGGGAACAAATATTGAGTACAACCAGCGCGGATTTTCGTTCCTTTGGCGATGTGCTGCATCGTTTGAATGAATCCGGTTTTGTTGTTGTGATGGGTTCACAAGAAGCGCTCTCAAAAGCCAATAGCGAAAGGAACAACTGGCTGGATATCAAGAAGATCCTCTAGGACCAAACGAGCGAGGCTATGAAAATAACTCTCCAGATCAACCATTCAATTTTTGAAACGGACGCGGCGACAGGTGACAGCCTGTTGAGCGTTCTGCGCCGGCTGGGATTTTTCGGAGTCAAGCATGGTTGTGAAACCGGGGAATGCGGCGCATGCACCATTCTGCTGGATGGGAAACCCATCAACAGCTGTGTGATGTTGGCAGCCCAGGCCGAGGGACATCAAATTGAGACGATTGAGTCGCTCGGCGAGCACCCGGATAGAGGTTGGAAATCATCACAGGGTCTGAGCGCGCTTCAGCAAGCTTTTGTGGAGAGCGGTGCAATCCAATGTGGTTACTGCACCCCAGCCCAGATTCTGGCGGCTAAGGAACTGTTGGCGCGCAACCCAAACCCGAGCGAAGAAGAAGTACGAGAAGCGCTGGCGGGTGTATTATGCCGGTGCACCGGTTATCTTAAGCCCGTACAGGCTGTGCTGCGCGCGGCGGCTGTCTTGCGGGGTGAAAAGCCCGATCCGATTGTTGGAGAGAAAGCAGTTCCGAGTTTGATCCCAGCCCCGGATGAATGGCTTTCTGGTGACAGCGGCGATCAAATTTCGGGGGCTGATCCTTTCGCTCCATCTGCCCCGGCTCTGCAAGGCGGCGTTTCAACACGTACGCGCTTAATGCCCCGGATTACCGTCACCCCAAAATCGGAAACGTGGACCAGTGTAGGTAAGCCGGAACAAAAAGTCGACGCCATCAAGCTCGTCCAGGGTAAACCCGCCTTTGTGGCAGATTTCGAGCAGCGGAATATGCTGATCGCAAAAGTGCTGCATAGTCCTGTGGCGCATGCCCGAATTAAAAGCATTGATGCCAGCCGGGCTCTCCAGCTGCCGGGTGTGGCCGCGGTATTAACCTCGAAAGACCTGCCACGCGTGATCTATTCAACTGCTGGTCAATCCGATCCCATTCCGGGGCCATTAGATACCTTCTCATTGGATGAAAAAGTCCGATTTGTTGGTGATCGGGTGGCCTTCGTTGCGGCTGAAACTGAAGAGATTGCAAATCAGGCGCTTCAATTGATTGATGTGGAGTATGAAAGTTTACCCGTCTTGCTGGATCCAGCCCAGGCGATGCAGCCAGGAGCGCCGATATTGCACGATGAACCCGAATATGTAAATTTTGGCGATTCCGATCCGAAACGAAATCTGGCGGCATATATCCATATTGATATCGGCGATGTTGAACGTGGTTTTGCAGAAGCGGATCATGTTATTGAGGGTGTTTATGAAGTTCCAAAAGTCCAGCAGGCCCATATTGAGCCGCATGTTGTAATGACATATTGGGATGAGGATGACCGATTGGTCATTCGTACCAGCACACAGGTGCCATTCCATGCCCGCCGCATTTTGGCTCCTGTACTGGGTTTACCAATGAAGCGGATTCGGGTGATCAAGCCCCGCATCGGCGGAGGTTTTGGCGGCAAGCAAGAAGTAATGGCTGAGGACGTCGCTGCCCATCTCACGATTGCAACAGGCAGGCCGGTTTTTTATGAGTACTCGCGTGAAGAGGAGTTTGTGGCGGGGCGGTCGCGCCATCCAATGCAAATCTGGATGAAGACCGGGGTGAAGAATGATGGAACAATGACGGCCAACGCAATGAAAGTGCTGACCGACACAGGCGCTTACGGGTGTCATGCACTGACTGTTACGGGAAATACCGGTCATAAAGCGATGGCTTTGTATGTCGGCGATGGACCATATCGTCAATCACCCAATATCCGTTTTGAGGCCGAAATTGTTTACACCAACCATCCGCCTGCCGGGGCCTATCGCGGTTATGGGGTTCCACAGGGGTATTGGCCGCTGGACCGCCATATGGAAAAGATAGCCAGGTTTCTGAAGCTGGATCCACTCGAATTTCGACTACAGAATGCCTTGCGCGCCGGTGAATTGCATCCTTTCAGTACGGCGTGGAGCGAAGGTCGCGAACCGCGTCCGGAAACTATCGAAACCTGTGCACTGGATGAATGCGCACGTCAGGGAAAAGCCGTCATTGGCTGGGATCAGAAATTCGATAATCCGGATTGGCGAAATGTGAAAGGGAAACCCTACCTGAAGCGTGGGATCGGGGCTGCGCTTGTGATGCAGGGTACGGCAATCCCCTATCTGGATATGGGCGGCGCCAGCATAAAAATGAATGATGATGGCTCATTCATGCTGTTGATTGGAGCCACAGATCTTGGAACCGGTTCAGATACTGTCCTGGGTCAAATGGCTGCCGAGGTATTGGGGATACCATTAGACGATGTGACGGTTTACTCCTCAGATACAGATTTCACTCCTTTTGATAAAGGGGCGTATGCCTCGAGTACGACCTATATTTCTGGGGCGGCGGTGGCAAAGGCTGCCCAGCAAGTTGCCGACCGCATCCGCATTCGGGCGGCTAGGATGTTGAATAAGCGGTCAGACCCTGGTGCAACGCTGGAATTGAAGGCTGAGGATATTCGGCTGGCAGATCGCAAGGCTTATGCCCCCGATGGGCGCTTTGTGACCCTGTTTGAAGTGGGTCATAATGCTTTACACCATGAAGAGCAGGAACAAATTATGGGTACTGCATCTTATATGTCGCCTGTATCGCCGCCGCCCTTTGCGGCGCAATTTGCTGAGGTGACGGTTGATACCGAAACTGGCCAGGTGGTGGTAGACAGGTTGGTGATGGCGCTGGATTCGGGTGTGATTGTAAACCCGCTCACCGCCTCTGGACAGGTGGAAGGCGGCATGACTCAAGCGCTGGGGTATGCCGTTTGCGAGGAAATGCGGTATGATGAGCAGGGTAAAGCGCGTGAAATCGATCTGTCCGATTATCATATATTTCAGGCCAACGAAATGCCTATATTGGAGACGATCTTTGTGGAGACCTTTGAGCCGTCACATCCTTTTGGGGTGAAAGCAGTTGCTGAAATTCCGATGGATGGCGTTGCCCCGGCAGTTGGGAATGCCGTCTTGGATGCATGCGGCGCTCAGGTCGACGAGAACCCGGTGACGCCTGAGAGAGTTCTGGCGAGCGCTTAAGAAGGAGACGGATTAGACAATGGCCCGTACGTATGTAATCGGTCATGTGAACCCTGATACCGATTCAATCGCATCTGCAATGGGCTATGCCTGGTTGTTGCATGAGCGCGATGCAGAGGATGTGATTGCGGCGCGTGCTGGTCCCATCAATCCACAGACGACCTGGGTATTGAAAAGACTGGAATTGGAAGCGCCGCTGTTGTTAACAGACGCTTCACCCCGTTTTGAATCTGTTACACGCCGCCTGGACACGGCATCTCCGGATGATTCGCTTCAGGAAGCCTGGACCATCCTGAACCGCACGGGTGGAAATCGCTCCGCTTGTCAATCCCGAGGACGGTAAGCCGGTTGGGATGATCAATGGGCTGAGTTTATATAATTTGTTTGCCAGGCATGTTGGGCCTCATCCGCGTCGAAAGGAGATGCGCATTTCAGATATCCTGGATGTGCCTTGCAAAGAGGCTTGCGATGGAAGCGCACCCCGTTTTCAGGCAAGTGTTCATATTCGGGACATGCTTGGACGGATTTTGCGCGAAGAACAAAACGATTTCCTGGTTGTCGATGATCAGGGTGTTTATGTGGGCGTTACCCGCCAGCGCGATGTGCTAAATCCGCCTCGCCTGCGTTTGATTCTAGTGGACCATAATGAGCCCGGCCAGGCGCTTGGCGCTTTGGAGGAAGCCGAGTTGATTGAAATCCTGGATCACCATCGACTTGGGAATATGTCCACCCGGGCGCCGATCCGTTTTTCTGTCGATGTGGTTGGCAGCACCAGCACACTGGTCTCTGAGCGAATCGAAGAAGCGGGTTTGAGCGCGCCGCCAGCGATTGCCGGTCTGCTGTTGGCTGGTCTGCTATCCGATACCTTGATCTTATCTTCACCCACGACAACAGAGCGAGATCATCAGGCCTCTGAAAGATTGGCTCGCTGGGCTATGGTTCGCAATGGGCCGTTATCTGGCGAAACCATCCAGGCTTATGGCAAGCAAGTTGTAGAAGCTGGGACAGGTCTGGCAACCCGAGACCCGCTCGAGATTGTCTCGACCGATATAAAAACATACGATAGCGGCGGATACAGCTTCGCGATTGCTCAGGCTGAAGTGACGGATTTGCGTCAGTTGGATGAACATCTTGAGGCGCTCAAACAAGCTCTGGAGACGCTCCGGAAGGAGCGCAACCTCGACTTTGTGATGCTGATGGTAACGGATGTTGTGGATAATGTCAGCAGTCTGGTGGTTGTTAATCCACCTCCGTTATTAGAGGATTTACCCTATCCGCGTCGTCAGGATGGCACCCGTCTGGCGACGGGAGTGGTTTCACGCAAAAAGCAGCTCCTGCCGGTCCTGTTAAGTTTGCTGGAGGCATAGGTCTTGTCGGTACTACAATCGGTAGCAGAGCTAGAACGAACGAATCGACCAGGAGCTTTATGCATGGTTGTACGCAGTCATGGATCTACGCCGCGTCGGTCGGGAAGCAAGATGCTGGTCTTACCGGATGGCTCTACCGAGGGGACCGTGGGAGGTGGGGAAGTTGAGAATCGAGTGGTTCAGGAAGCGCTCCAGGCAATCGTGGACGGCAAGCCCCGTTTTCTGGAATATCAGATGGCTGACCCTGGTCGGGGCGACGCGGGAGTCTGCGGCGGGCAAGTGGAGGTTTACGTGGAGCCAATCCGGCCTAAACCAACGATTGTGATTATTGGCGCGGGTCATGTAGGAAGGGCTGTTGCCCAACTTTCTCATTGGTTGGGATATTGGGTGGTGGTCAATGACGACAGGGCTGGGCTTTGTACGCCCGAAATCTGTGCCGAATGCAGATCAATATATCCATTCGGAAATGGCCGATTTACCCGGGCAATTGGAAATCAACCCCTGGACATACCTGGTACTCACCACCCGTGGGGTGGATTTGGACGTGGTGGGTTTGCCTGTTTTGCTTGATTATCCTGCAGCTTATATCGGTGTGATTGGTTCCAGGCGCCGCTGGGAGGTGGCCAGGCAACAAATGCTAGAAAAGGGAGTGTTGGAAGCCAATTTGAACCGGATCCGTTCGCCCATTGGATTGGAGTTAAATGCTGAGACTCCGGAAGAGATTGCGGTCAGCATTCTGGCAGAGATCATTATGCTGCGTGAAGGCGGCGATGGCCGCGTCATGTCAACCAACAACAACCGTACATCATCATCTGAGCAATAGATGGAGCATTCTATGTGGCATGATTACTATAGTGTAGACAGTATCGAAGAAGCTTTGCAAATTTTATCCAAAAAGGGGACCCAGGCCAGGATTGTAGCCGGTGGAACGGATTTAATCCTTGAGATGGAGCGCGGCGTGCGCAAGGGGATCGACACACTGATTGATATTACGCCGCGTTTCATGTCTGGATGAAATCGTGATGGACGAGGATGAAGTCATTCACATCAGCCCAATGGTAACGCATAACCATTGCGTCGCCTCCAAACTGGTGGTCGAGCGTCTTTTCCCATTAGCCCAGGCATGCTGGGAAGTGGGCGCGCCTCAAATTCGCAACCGGGGGACCGTTGCCGGCAACCTGATCACTGCTTCGCCGGCAAATGACACGATCACCCCATTGATGGCGTTAGGAGCGAGTGTGCGCCTGGCTTCTGTCCGCTCTGAAAGAGTGGTCCCATTGGTTGAGTTCTTCAAAGGTGTTCGCCGGACCGTTATGGAGCCGGATGAAATGTTGGTTGATATCGCTGTGCCGGCTCTAAAACTAAACCAGCGCGGGGCATTTATCAAGATTGGTTTGCGTCGGGCGCAAGCGATCTCTGTGGTCAATGCTGCCGTCGTGCTCACTTTCGAGGCAAGTTCACTGGTGGAGGGTAAACCGCTCATCGTTGAACAGGCGGTTATCACGCTTGGATCGGTTGCGCCGGTCATTATACATGCCGAACAAGCTGAGCAATTTCTGCGAGGCCGTGTCTTAGATGATGAACTGATCTCAAAAGCTGCTGAACTCGCCATGCAGGCTGCCAGGCCAATCGATGACATCCGCGGCTCTGCCTCTTACCGACATGAGATCGTGCGGGTGGCGGTCAAACGGTGTTTGAACGGGATTTATCATAATGAAGAGCGGGCTGGTTTTCCTGAGGCTCCCATCTTGCTTTGGGGTGAACTGAAAGCTGCTCAATCAATTCCTCTTGCGGATACAATCCATCATTCAACAGGCACACCGATCATCACTCGCATCAATGGCGTAGAACACACATTTACAACCGGTCAGCACAAAACGCTGCTGCGTCTATTGCGCGAAGAGGCTGGTCTCATCGGGACAAAAGAGGGTTGCGCAGAGGGTGAATGTGGAGCTTGCACGATATTCCTGGACGGCAAAGCGGTGATGAGTTGTCTGGTTCCAGCTGTGCGCGCTCATGGCGCGGAAATCGTCACGGTGGAAGGTTTGGCGCATGGGGATCATTTACATCCAGTCCAGCAGGCATTTATCGAGGAAGGAGCAGTTCAGTGTGGATATTGCACTCCAGGTTTCTTGATGTCGGCGGCTAAGTTGCTGGAAGAGCGACCACATCCTTCCCAATCTGAGATTATGCAATCCATTACGGGTAACCTTTGTCGGTGCACGGGCTATTATAAGATTATCCAGGCTATCGAGAGCGCCAGCAGAATGGAGACTTTGGATGGGTAAATATAACAGGTCGGGCCACATGGTCCCTCCTCCCGAAAAGAAATGGGCTGTTCATCCGATCTGGAGGGGTATAGGATGTATCTTGTTACTGATCGTCCCTTTTATGGTATATATCATTGCAGACTTGCTGGTAGAGATGAATATGGAAAACGGGTGGTACCCAATACCGGCTGAGTTGACCAGTACTCTGCGAGTACCCTTTGTGAATTTCGCCTTACAGCACTTCTTTATTAACCTGATGGTCACGGCGCTTTTGCTGCTGTTCGGTTTTGCTTTGATTATGGTGATTTATACCGTGATCTATGCATTCGCGGGTCCAGGGCGCTATGGTCCGATGGACGCTCCTCCGGTTCGAAGATCGTACAAGAAATGAATGTGATCATCTAGCAACCGGGTCAATGGCAGGCCAAGAGCTAATGGAAAGAACTGTCCCAACCACCGAATCGGAAGAAGTCGAGCTTTACACTCGCACCTATTATTCCTTGCTGCGATCTACGTCAGAAGTGAAGATCCGCACTCTGGAAGAGGTGCATGCCGGGATGAATTCGCTTCTGCATCCGGCGGCACGCGAGACAACACCGGATATGTCCGCTTTCATTTATTCTATTCTCCGTTTGCCCAGTTGTATGTCTGAGGTGAAGCTGGTTGTTCTGGGCCAGAACGCAGATGTGTTTGCTTCGGCGGGGTTGGGAGATGTCCGTAAATGGGAGGAAGTTTATGCGGTCGCTCGGCGCAGGCGCTGTTTTTTTGATGGAAAAGGGTCCCTGGCGTGTTATATAGCCAGCCGCTCAGATATCGATGACATGATCCCGCTGCTAACCGCCTATCAGATTGAGTGGAATAAGCTCCATTCTATGTTGGATCGACTGTCTGGCTTGATTTCACTAGATGAAATCGGGACCCGCCTGGGAGGTTTTGCTCGCCTCGCGAATCTGCTGGATATTTCCGAGGAAGATTTCGAGCGACTGCATGCAATTTGGGGGCGTGATTTGGGCGTTAATCTTGAACGGATCGCATGTGCACAATGTGATCTACGAGTCCACCTTCTAAGTGGTTCGTTAAGCGAATACCGGCGCGCCCGAAATGCCTGGTGGGAAAACATTAAGCGATCTTGTTCCGACCTGAACGAGAAACCAGTCTATTTCATCTCAAGTAACACACACAGCCTGGTGAATATATTGTCTGGTTTCGCATTAAAAAAACAAGATCAGCTCGTCAGCATGCTTGATTTGCCCGGAAATTCGGGGTTAGCAAATGAATGGAATGATATTCAATCCGGTCAGTCTCCAAGCAGCAAGGAAAACTTTCTCTATTATCTGCAAAAAAAGGCTCAGCAAGAATCGAATGGGCAATTATTGTTAAGCGAACAACTTGAGAATGAGAGTACTTATGGAATTAGACGTGTTCCGAGCAAACGCTCATTCGATGTTGAAGCTCAAGTCATCGAGATCTGCCGATTGCCAATTAATGGGATGGATCCCCGTCTGAGATTAGATTCTAGCCAGGCTGCTTTGGAAAAAAGTGATGCGCTCATTTTGAATATCGATTATCCGCTTGGATTAGCCGCCTATGATATTTTGACAGAGATCTCTTCCCATGTGGGTTCTGTCAAGGGGGTATATGTGATGGGGAAGGCGGCGACGCTGAACGCGGTGGTTGGAGATGTGATGATCTCCAATGTGGTGCATGACGAACATTCTCGGAATACATATATCTTCCCCAATTGTTTTTCAGCCGCGGACGTCGCCCCAGACCTGATGTACGGTACGGTGTTGGATAATCAAAAATCGGTTACTGTTCAGGGGACTTTTCTGCAAACTGCTAATTACATGGATGTCTTTTATAGGGAAGGGTATACCGTGATTGAGATGGAGGCCGGCCCGTACCTCTCGGCAGTCTACGAGATGTCTCGCCCGATCCGCCATCCGGTCAATGAAGTTGTAAATCTGTATGGTTTACCGTTCGATATTGGAATGGTTCATTATGCCTCAGATACGCCTCTGGGCAAGGGGAAGAACCTGGGAGCGGGAAGCCTGTCTTATTTTGGGATCGATTCAACCTATGCGGTGACGCTGGCTATTCTACGCCAAATCTTCAAACTGGAAATCGCGCGCCTTCATGCCCAGCGCAACCCACAGCGTGTAGGCGTTCTTGACCTTTCCAGCCACATTCTTTTCCCTCCCCAGTGGAAATTGATCCGCTTCAACAAGATTATAGGCTTCCTGTCTATCAAAAATTGTCAGGTAAACACCGATCCAAGATTTTATGATTTGGGGCCCTGGCGCTGCGCCCAAGGCTTTCTGAATGATCGGCGCAGCAAGCCGGCGACCCACCTTCTCTGGATATAGGCTGGGAGTCCGGGTTTCATCACAAGCCGAATTGGCGATGGGTTTAGCTCTTTACAGCCTGATCTGTGATCCCCAGTGCTTCATTCAGTATAGAGAATCCTTCAGCAAGCTGTTCTTCGCTGATGATGAGCGGTGGGATGATCAGTATCGTATGCCAGTGGGTATACAGATACACACCCCGATCGAGCAAAAACTTTCGCAGCGCATTCATCTCTGGACTGGTGCCATTAAAGGGGCAGATGGGTTCTCGGGTTTCTCGGTTGCGCACCAGTTCAAGAATACCGAATAGCCCGATAGAACGCACCTCGCCGACAGATGGATGCTGTTCGCCCAGGTCTGTTAACATGCGGTGCAACACAGGCCCCATCTCGGCGGCTCGTTCGATCAGGCGATCTTCTCTCAATACTTGGATATTGGCAATGGCGGCTGCCAGTGATATGGGGTGGGAATTGTAGGTCAGCCCACTCTGGTAAACCCGTTGATTGAAAAACGAGAAAATCTCTGGGCGCATCGCGACCGCGCCTAATGGCGCATAGGCAGAAGTCAAGCCCTTGGCCATTGTCAGCATATCCGGGACTACGTTCCAATGATCCACCGCGAACCATTTTCCGGTTCTGCCAAAACCGCTCATGACCTCATCGGCGATCATCAATATCCCATACTGATCACACAGGTTGCGCACACCCTGGATATAGCCATCGGGTGGGATGATCACGCCATTCGTCCCGGTTACGGTTTCGATCAAGATGGCTGCGATGGTCTCCGGGCCTTCATATTGAATGATCTCGTTCAGGTGGTTCAGGTAATCCTGAGTAAACTCGGCCTGAGAGATATCCGGGTTCATGCGGTGGAAGGTAGAGCGATAGCGGTATGGATCAAGGAAATGGACTACCCCGGGCATGACATTCGGCTCCCAGACAACCCGGCGCGGGTCGCCGGTTGCGGCGATCGCCCCGGCGGAAGCCCCATGATACGAGCGGTAGCGAGTCAGGATTTTGTGCCGCCCTGTAAAGGCGCGCGCCAGTTTTATTGCGTTTTCGTTGGCGTCTGAGCCGCCCAGGGTGAATAAGAAATGGTCGAGGTTGCCCGGGGTAATTTCGGCGAGCATTTTCCCCAGCACGGCGCGCGGGCGGGTCGCCATGGGAGGCCCGGCGAAAGGCAGCTCGCGCGCTTGCTGGACGATAGCCTCAATCACACGTTCATCTCCATGGCCGATGTTGACGCACATCACCATAGAATTGAGATCCAGGTAGCGCTTATCGTCAACATCCCAGAAGTAGACACCTTTGGCGCGTTTCACAGCGATGGGAGCAACCTTGCCTTGGGCGGACCAGGTCCAAAAAGAATGTTCTAGAGAAAGGGGCAATATCTCGGAATCAGCAATATCATTCATTTTTCCTCTGGATTGGTTCAAGATCGAATGGATCATTGGAATCCTATCACAAAACTGGAAAGCTGATGGGGTGACGCCCATCTTTACGAAAGCGGACATCTCTGGTAAGATAAGGTCTTGATAGCTTACTGACCGGTCGGTAAGTTGTGTGTTCATGATTTCACCATCAACAATTTGGTGTCGGGCGATACCAGCAAACCCGGCGGAGACTGAAATGAGCGAAGAGTTGCGAATGTGGGTCGAGATCGTTTTCAATATCAGCTATCTTGTGGTGATCTGGAGTCTGGTATTTGTTCTCTGGGTGAAGCGGAGCGAACTGCGCGGCGAATATCGCCGGCAGGGCGATCTTGTCATTGCCGCGTTTGGCCTACTAGCGTTTGGGGACACAGGCCATGTCGGGTTCCGGGTCTGGGCTTATGCGTTAGGTGGATTGGAGAGTTCAGTTCCGGTTTTCAGTCGCCCGCTCAGCCTGGTTGGATTGGGGGCTTTGATGACCGCTGTGACTGTGACCCTGTTTTATGTGATTATGCTTGAGTTTTGGCGAGTTCGCTCCAACCAACGCTATGGCTGGTTTCAAATCCTGTTGCTGGCGGCTGCTGTGTTCAGGCTGATCTGGATGGCCTTACCGGTCAACGCATGGGAGAGCGTCGTCCCGCCGCAACCCTGGTCCACCATCCGAAATATCCCATTAATGCTGCAAGGCCTGGGGCTTGCCTATTTGGTCTTGCGCGACGGGCGCCGGTTTAATGACCGCACTTTTCAGTGGATTGGGGCCTCCATCCTGGTTTCATTTGCCTGTTATCTGCCCGTAATTCTGTTTGTCCAACAAATTCCTATCATCGGTATGTTGATGATTCCCAAAACTTTGGCGTATGTAATGATCGGTTTTCTGGCATATCGGGACCTTTTTCCGACCAACTCGCCAGAGAAGAAATCATCCATGATGCAAACTTGAGGCAATTAACCCATTTCAATCGGAGGTACTTCTATGTATTCTTTCATCCTGGCTTTACATAACATTATTCGCTGGATCGCGGTGATCCTGGGCATTGTTGCTGCTGTCCTGTCCTGGATAGGTTGGTTGCGCAAAAGCGAGTGGCGACCCATCGACAAGAAGCTGGGTTCGTTCTTCAGCATGTCGGTTGACATACAATTTTTGCTTGGTTTGTTGTTATACCTGTTCTTAAGCCCGTTGACGCGTACTGCCATGCATGATTTTGGCAACGCGATGAGCATCGGCGATTTGCGCTTCTTTGCGCTTGAACACCCGTTTTATATGATTCTGGCGCTGGTATTTGCACACCTGGGTAGCATGCTTCCTCGCCGGGTGCAGGGTTCGACCGCGAAATATCAACGGGCGGCTATCTGGATCAGCCTGGCAGTTCTGTTGATCTTATTTGGAATACCCTGGGCAAGACCGATGTTCCCGGGTATTGGGTGAATCTCCGCGCGGTGGACGATGAGTGACCTGCGGTTGACGATCCTCACGCAGGCAACCCGGCTGTTATTAGACCGCGGTTATCGTGGTCTCTCAATGCGTGAAATCGCGCAGGCGGTTGGGGTTTCAAAAGCTGCTCTTTATTATCACTTCAAGGATAAAGAGCAGCTTTTCTTAGCAATTCTTGAAGAATATTTGGAAATGATGGCGCAGGATATCGGTGATATCTGCATGGTTTCCAACTCCAGTCGAATAAGAATTCGTCTATTGGTGGAGCGTACCCTGGCGCGCCCGGCTGAGCAGCGGGCTGTGATCCGTCTGGCGAGTCAGGAAGTGGTGCATCTCAGCCAGCAGGCGCGCCTGTCTTTCGAAGTTTTGTATCACGACAAATTTATTAACCAGATCCAGTCCATCTTTCAAAATGGAATCGAGCAAGGCGACTTGCGTTCTTTCGATCCGCATGTGGCTGCCTGGGCGCTGTTGGGAATGATGTATCCCTATTTTTATCCAGCCCATTTCCACGAATTGCCTGATCCTGATCAGGTTACCCGTCAACTGGTCTCGATCTTTCTGGATGGTATCTCGCGGACAGATTTATCCAACCTGTATGACCAGATTTAAGCCCATCTTATGCTGGATTGCGGACTTTGTGCCAATAACGATAGATACCTGCAGGGGACATCCAGGAGGGATTGGCAGCTTCGAAAGCCCGGAGATCATCGGGAGATAAACCGGCTTCCCTGGCGTTTTCTGCCACCCAACTCAGAAAGCGATCATTCACTTCCTCCAGTGTTGGATTCTCTGGCATCACCTGTTCAATCCAATCGTTTACCTCGCTCAGCTGGTTTTCCAGGGTGTGCAGGTGCCAATCAGCATCCTCGAACACTCCAAAATGGGTTGGGGCGATATGCGTGAATGCGCCGTTTGTGTATTCCTTTTTAAGTTTGGTGATGCTGTCACGCCAGAGTCCGATGTTTAACTCCGGCGGCGGCGTGGGGATACGCAGATGGGGAATCCGCCCTACCCGAACGGCGCCAACATCGCCCGTGAAGCAAGTTCCCTGGAAGATATAAACGAAGTGATGAAAAGCATGGCCGGGAGTATCGAGGACTTTAAATTGCAGACCATTGATTTCAATGATCTCGTTGTCTTCGTGAATGGATAGCTTTTCTTTCGGAACTGGAAGAAATTCACCCCACAGGCTGTCCATCTGATCCCCGTAGATGCGACTGGCGCTGCTTAATCGTTTTTCGGGATCCTCCAGGTGTGGGGCTCCGACCGGATGAACGTGGATTTGAGCACCCTGATGTGCCCACCAGCCGGCTGATCCGGCGTGATCCAGATGAATATGGGTAATCAGCACATCGGTGATATCGGTCGGTTTTAGCCCGTGAACTGCCAGCCCGGCAGTCAAATTTTGGATCGTGGATCCTGGCCCGCATTCTACCAGCACACCCCCCTGAGAGTGCGGGATCAAGTAAACAGCAATTGTCTCTGGGATACCGAGAAAATTCAAGTCGATCGTATGAATGTTCGGTTGATTGCTTTGTTCTATCAGCATAAAAGCTCCTTTGCCGGTCTATGTAACCATAATATTGTAACCGAGACTTGAAGAATTATCTCAGGTCAGGGCCATCATCTGACTACTAACAGTATAATAGACCTTGGATAAGCCGGTTTGATATGCTAGAATCCAGTTATTGAGTCAATACTTTAATTCAGAGTATTTTTGGCTTATTACCTACTATCATGTCAGAGTTGACGATATTGATTGTTGAAGATCATGATATTCTGCGGGAGGGGCTGCGAGATTCTGCTGGAAACAGAGGGATATCAAGTTGTCACCGCGATGCACGGAAAACATGCCCTGGAAAGATTAAGAACTTGCTTGCCCGATCTCATTCTTTCGGATATCTCGATGCCGGAAATGGACGGGTATGAATTCTACGAAGCAGTTCGGGCGCGTCCAGAATGGGTGACTATTCCATTCATTTTTTTGACCGCTCGCGGAGATCGGGATGATTTGTTTGCCAGCAAGAGAATGGGGGTGGAGGATTATCTGGTAAAACCTGTTGACCGTCAGGAGTTGATAACCACTATTCGGTCGCGGGTGGAACGCACCCAGCAATTAATGGTAGCCCAACTGCAACAGGCTTATGAAGCCAGCCTGATCATGTTGGCGAATGCGATCGAATTGCGGGATCGGTATACGCGCGGTCACGTTGAGCGGGTGATGGATTTATCCGTGATGATTGCTCAACAATTAGGTCTTGGTGGATCGCAAATAAATGTGCTTCGTTTCGGGGCGATTTTGCACGATATCGGCAAAATCTATATCCGAGAAGGCGTTCTGCGTAAGGCAGGTCCGTTGGATGACCGGGAATGGGAGGAGATGAAGCGTCATCCCGCGATTGGCGCCGGTCTGCTGCAGAGAATTCCCTACCTGTCGTCAGCTATCCCTATTGTACTGTATCATCATGAGCGTTGGGATGGGCATGGTTACCCGGAGGGACTTGCTTTTGATGATATTCCACTCGAAGACGCGCATTGTAGCAGTCGCGGATGCATTCGATGCAATGACCTCGTCCCGAGTGTATCATAATGAAAGCTCAACGGAACAGGCGATTGTAGAGATCGCATCAGGCAGAGGCTCACGCTACGATCCTATGGTCGTCGATGCATTTTTGGAGTCTGTGGGACATAAGTGATCTGAAAAGGGCTGATCTTCCTAACGGCTGGCCTCGTCCAGGATATTCTTCTGTTCTTCGCTCAGGCTAAGATTTATTGCTCCCAGGTTGTCCTTGAGTTGTTCCAATGTGCGGGGACCGATAATCGGGCTGGTAATCAATCGGTTATGCAGAAGCCATGCCAGAGCAACTTGTGCGATCGAAGCTCCACCCATAGCCTGTCCTATCTCTTCCATATTATTCAAGAAATTCCAGTTGTGCTCATTCGAGTACCGGCTGGCTCTGCCCTGACGAACGCTCTTAGGCTCTAAACCCGGTCGATATTTACCGGTCAAGAAACCCGCGGCCAGGGGGCTATAGGGGATCACGCCAAGCCCGTATTCGTGGCAAACCTGCGTCAACTCACCCTCAAACTCGAGCGCGGTGGACGAGGTTGTAATGCGGTTGCAAACTCTGGAAAGCCGGTAGATCATAAAGGCGCGCGGACCAGAGCGCTTCCGTCAGTCGCCAGGCAGGATAGTTCGATGCGCCGATATAACGTATCTTTCCTTGCCGGATCAAATCATTGTAGGCGGTCAGAGTCTCTTCAATGGGTGTGTGCTCATCATACCAATGTGATTGGTACAGGTCGATGGCTTCGACATCCAGGCGGCGTAATGATCCTTCGACAGCGGAGAAGATATGTTTTCTGGATAAACCTTCGGCATTTGGTCCGGTTCCCATCCTGCCTCGAACTTTTGTGGCTATAACGATCTGTTCGCGTGGGATTGCGAAGTTTTTTATCCAACGACCGACGATCGTTTCTGAAACCCCGCCTGGATTCCCATCCACCCAGTTTGAGTAGATATCCGCAGTATCGATAAAATTAATTCCTGCTTCAAAGCTGGCATTCAAGATTTGAAAAGAGAGCTGCTCGTCGGCAGTCCAGCCGAACTGCATGGTTCCCATGCAAAGCTCGGATACTTTCAGTCCAGTGCGCCCAAGGTTGTGATATTTCATCTTGTTTTATCCGTATCCATTCGGGTTTTGAGACTGCCAGCGCCAGGCATCCTGACAGATATCTTCAATGCTGCGGGTTGCGCTCCAACCAAGCTCATAGTAGGCTTTATTGGCGTTGGCATAGCTTACAGCCACGTCGCCGGGTCGCCGATCATAAATTCGATAATCGATCGGATGACCACAAGCTCGCTCAAAAGCATGTACCATTTCTAAAACGCTGTACCCATGATTTGCACCAAGATTGTAGATGACCAAACCCGGATTCTGGTTCAGCTTTCTTAATGCGTGAATATGTCCGATGGCCAGGTCAACAACGTGGATATAATCACGTACACCTGTCCCATCTGGAGTGGGATAATCGCCTCCCCACACGCGCAGATGAGGATGCCGGCCTACCGCAACCTGGGCGATATAAGGGAGCAAATTATTAGGGATGCTGCACGGGTCCTCCCCGATCTGTCCGCTGGGATGGGCGCCTACCGGGTTGAAGTAGCGCAGCAGGGCGATATTCCAGGCAGGGTTGGATTGATGCAGATCGGCGAGGATGATCTCGATCATTCGTTTTGTATGTCCGTAAGGGTTCTCCTGTCGATCACAGGGGAAATCCTCTTCGATTGGAACACGCGGCGGGTCGCCGTACACCGTTGCCGAAGAACTGAAGACCAGGTTTGTAACATTACTTTCCGCCATCAGCTCAAACAAGATCAAGCTGCCGCAGATATTGTTTTGATAATAGCGCAAGGGTTGGTTGACCGATTCGCCCGGCGCTTTCAGCGCTGCAAAATGGATGACCGAATCAAATTTAGTTGATTGAAAGACCTCTCTCAGGCTAGCACGGTTGAGCAAATCAACCTGAACAAAGCTGAGTGTTTTGCCGGTTAGTTTCTGCACCCGTGTAAGCGACTCTTCTTTACTGTTGACCAGATTATCCACAACTGTGATTTGATATCCTGCGTTCAGGAGTTCGACACAGGTGTGGCTACCGATATAACCGGCTCCGCCGGTGACCAGGATATGTTGACGATCTTTTGTCTGTGTCATCTTTACGGCTCAGGCTTTATAACCGATCATGCGCAGAAAACCCTTGCGCCAAACGACATCTTCCTCCGCCTCGATCCCCTGGGGTGGGAAACCGTCAATCACGCCCAGGATGCCGCGCCCTTGCTCTGTTTCGGCGACAACCACCTCGGTGGGATTCGCAGTGGCGCAAAAAATCCGGCAAACTTCCGGCACCATTTTTATACTATTCAATACGTTGATGGGGTAATACCCTTCACCCAGGAATAATATGAAACTATGTCCTGCTCCGATTGCCATCGCGTTCATTTCGGCTATCTGGATCAGGCTTGGATCAGTGCCGGTGCTGCGGATTAGGCATTTCCCGGATGCTTCGCAGAATGCCAGACCGAACTTGATCCCAGGTACGGCACTGATCATCATTTCATGGATATCTTCGACTGTTTTTATAAAATGAGATTGGCCAAGGATAAAATTCATTTCAAGCGGTTTTTCGATCGAAACCGTGATCAGATTCATCGCATCCTCCTGGATTAAATCGTCTTGCAGGTATTCTACTATAAATAAAACACGGGTGTCCCAGTTATTGAAACACCCGTGTTGTTTGGTCTGGAATAACTTAGCGCACGTAATCCAGGGGGTTAACTTTGGCGCCATTGATGATCAATTCAAAGTGCAAGTGCGGACCGCTTGAGTTGCCTGTACTACCCAAAGCGCCGATATAACCGCCCTGGTAAACACTCTGACCGCATCTAACACCGATCGCGCTCAGGTGAGCGTAGGCGCTCTGCGAGCCGTTGCCGTGATCGATAGAGATCAGGTAGCCGTAGCCATAATCGCTCCACCCGGCGTAAACAACCACACCACTATCAGTGGCAAAGATTGCATTTCCGATTGCTCCACCGATATCGATAGCAGGATGAACGGCGGCATCATAGGTATATCCAGAAAGGGTATGGTCAGTAGTCGGCCAGACATATGTGCCTGAGCCAATTGCACCCTCATAAATGCTGCCACAAGCGCCCTCGCCATAAAAGCGTGCGGACGCCGCGTTCTGACGAGTGATGGCTGGCGGTCCCCAGTCCTTAATGGCCCGCTTGCCGCCTGGGACAATGAGCATTGTGCCGGGCTCGACAGCGTTTTTAAGGTCTTCCTGGGTCAGATCGATGAAATTGCCTGGGTAGTTGATGATGGCCGATGCATCGACCTGAAAGAATTCCGCCACCCCCGGAATTGTATCCCCTTCTTTCCATTCGTAAAGTGTGCCATCGACGGGGAGGATGTTGAGGTTTTGTTTGGGTTTGAGGAAATGTGGGTTATCGTTCAGTACATCGTAATTTCCCCATAACACGGTCTCGGGTTTAATGCCATAGTTTTGGGCGATGCTGAACAAGGTGTCGCCGGCTTGAACGGTGTAAGTAATCACATCCACCCTGGGTCGGGAGGGAATGATGGTCCTGATATTGGTAAAGCGCGAAATGCCATTATTCGTAAGAAACGGGGTCGCCAATGGCGATAAATCAACCGGCAAAGCCGCTATTTGAATAGGCTCGGCTGGCTGCTCGCTGGTCATTTCAGCGGTGTTTGGTTTTGCGCCCACGGTTTCCACATCTTGCTTATCAAAGAATCTCTGCCAAACCAGGAACCCCAGCAGGACCAGCAGGCCAATCATGACCATATTCAAGCCAATCTGCTGTAACAAAGCCCCAGTCTTTTGGATGGATTTCTTTTGGTTTGTCTCGTTTTTTGTCAGGTCGCCTTCCATAATCCTCTTGTCCTGTGGACAACATGTTTTTATTGAGATCGAGCTTAATAAAATCGGCATCTAAGCCCGGGTTTTTATTTCAATTGAACATTATACTCCCAGATTAGAGTTGGGCTTTGAGTTTGAAGTTAGAAAGCATTTAATCCTTGGATGGTTTTGCGATGACTTATTCCGTGTTGTCGAGAACTGATGCTAAAATAAGGTTGGTGATTGAGGACCCGGAATGATTCAATTCTCAAGAAGACTGAAATTTCTCTGGATTCTGATGTTGGCATCAAGCATGCTTGCTTGCCGTCTGGCAATCCAGGGCGTCCAACCATCCGTGCCATTGCTGCCAATCTCAACGGCCACATCATTCGTCACCCGGACACCTTCACCTGCTCCCACGCGCACGCCGACGTTTACGCCAGTCCCCTCGGCTACGCCGACTCTGACATCGACGCCTACTCCCATTTTATTGGTTGGTGAGGGTACGCCTTTGCCAAAGGGAATGCACGCAATTACGCTTGAAAATGCGGGGCAGGTTTCGGCTTTGGTCGAGTGGTCTGTGCCATCTGTATCGGATATCTCCTGGACCCCGGATGGGGAAATCATGGCAGTAGCCAGCGCCGCCCGGATTGATCTTGTTCACTTGGACACCCGCCAGACGCTTCGCTCTCTTTACCCGACAAAAGAAGGGATCATTGATGTAGAATTTAGCCCTGGCGGTTTGTGGTTGGTGGTCGGAAGTCGGCAAGGCGATGAGAAAACGGGTTATGCCAGCAGCCTGGAATTGTGGGCTGGGCCGAACTGGAAGCCGCTGGGATTGCTGTACGGTGTTGCCGCGGGCTTGAGCGCGATTTCATTTGCGCCGCATAGTGATATTTTCGCGGCTGCCTACACCAGCCCGTTAATCATTGGCGACAATACGATTGACTTTTGGAATGTCTCGACCTGGACGATCAATACCTCTATGCAAACCGGAACTGTACTGAACATAGCATTTTCACCGGATGGGGTGTTCCTGGCTATCTCGCCAGATCGATATGCTGTCCAGGTCTGGGATGTCACCCGGCACGAATTCCTTTATCGTATCCGCACATCCTTTACTGGGGCAATCAACACAATGACCTTTTCTCCCGATGGACTTGTTCTGGCTACAGGTCATTACGATGGGATGGTGCGGTTGTGGGATATTGAGACAGGCGAATTGCTCGTTGAATTCGGCGCAGGTGCGTTGGTGCAAAGCCTGGCTTTCAGCCCAGATGGGCAAATACTCGCCAGCGGTGGTAGTTTTGAGAGCAGCATGGTGCAATTATGGTCGGCAGGCTCAGGATCGCTTTTGCGATCACTCGAAAATTCATCCGGTGGGATTACCCATTTGCTTTTTTCACCCGACAGCAAATATCTTGTCTCGGCTTCATATGACGGAACTTTGCGGTTATGGGGAATCCGTCCTTGAGAAGCGCTTGAAGAGATGTACCGGTTTTTTGGGTTGATTGGTATTTTGCTGGTTTGGAGCGGGATTTGGGTGGTTGATCCCGAACGACTGGCAACTCAACATAGGATAACTCTACAGGCTGCTGCTGAATTGAAGGTTGGTCCCCCCGTCAAGGTTGGCGCGTCGGGAAGCGGTTACACTGGCCGATTGGAGAGAATCACACAGATTCATTTCAGCCCGTGGGATCTGGTTATGGCAGTTGCATGGACGCCAGATGGGGAAATGCTGGCTGTTTCGGCAGGGGATGACATTTATGTGTATGGCGCCAAAGACTGGAAAGAAATCATCCGGATGCCCGTTGGGGCGTTGACCCATAGCCTGATGTTTAGCTCGGATGGGCGCTGGCTAGCCGCTGGCAGCCGAGATGGCTTCTTAAGATTTTGGGAATATTCGCTGCTACTACAAGAAGATCACCGCGAGCCTGTGCGATTGATCCAGGCGCACCGCAAGGGTGTGAATAGTATAGTTTTTAGCCCTGATGGGAGTGTCTTGGCGACCGGTGGAAATGATGCTATTGCACGATATTGGGATCCGCTAAACGGCGAGATGAAAGGGATGACAATTGGAGGTTCTTTCGCTGTTCCATCGATTGACTTTTCACCGGATGGGACTGTATTGGCTATTGTCAATGGGGGCTTAATTCGATTGCGCGAGGTAGGAACAGAGCGTATTCTGGGTACTTTTAAATCAGATACGCCCCTTTATCAAGCTGTGTTTAGTCCGGATGGGAAGAAAATTGCAGCGACGGCGAGCGACAATCTTATTCGAATATGGGATACGGATCAGGCCTTCCGTACTGGTAAAGCAGCCTACCCCGAACCGCTCCTATTACAAGCACATAGTGGCGCTCTTGGGACTTTTCGGGCGCTTGTATGGAAAAGCGTCTTCAGCCCGGATGGAAAGATGCTTGTCACCGCGGGAGGAGACGCAACCATCCGGCTCTGGGAACCCGATACAGGTTCTCTGTTAGCAACTTATTCTGCTCATCCGCGTGGCGCTACTTGTATCGCTTTTCGAGGCGATGGCGAAATGCTGGCCAGTGGCGGGCTGGATGGCAGCCTGATCGTCTGGAAAGTAGCCCATTAATTTGGGTTGAAAACTTTGGGGGAGGTTTACAGGGACTTTATTATTCGCGGATGATGCTTTGACTGTCTCTCAAGTACCCTCGACTCTCTTCCTACCGATTACATTAAGATAGTCCCTTAGAATGCAATTGAGCGGATTGGTAAGCCAGTCCGCTCTTTCGATCTATTGCGACGATGGCACGACTGCGGTTAACTGGAGGTGAAATTGCTCTGCCCCAAAAGTGGCAGTTGCATCCAGGCTGGATACGGACGTATTATTTCCTGCCAAGGAACCATTGCCTCCAAGAGAAGAGCCATCACCGCCGTCAACGCAAGCGAGCGCGGACATAGCTAATACGAAAATGATCAATAGAATACGAATTGTAAGCCTGTTCATCGGTTCTCAGATCTTCCTGTCGCTTCAAAAAATATCGACTTTGCTTTCCTGTTCGGGCTGCTCTGCTTAGAGCGCCTGCTATTTCTTTAAGCGGTCTTCGTTGAGCTTTATGTTGCAAGTTTCTTGCCATTAATAGGAGGCCAGGTGGATTTTGCTTGAGTTATAATGGTCTATTCGGATCAGGTAGCAGATTTATGCAGAATGATCAAGTGGTCGCCCAATTGCGTCGATATATTACGGATGAGATTGTTGCTGCGCTCGGTTTTCCAAAGCACGGTTGGCCACGTTGGATTTGTGATCCTCTTTTTTGGCTGCCGGCCCATCTGTTTTCGAATTTAATGGCTCGCATCGATCGGATGATAGCCGAGAGCGGGGTTCCAATAGCCGCCGAACAGCTTCTCACCCGGTTTGTGGATGATATTCGGGTGTTTGGGCAAGATGCAATCCCGAAAGAAGGTCCGCTTTTGATTGCTTCTAACCATCCAGGCGCGTATGATAGTATTGCGATCTTATCCAGTCTGCCTCGCCAGGATATCAAGGTTGTCGTCAGTGATATCCCATTTTTGCGCAGTTTACCGGCAGCTTCTCGGCATATGATTTTTACTCCGGCCAATATGTCTGCCAGGATAGAGACCGTTCGAGGCATGATTCGCCAAATGGAGGAAGGGGGAGCTTTGTTAATCTTTCCTAGTGGGCTGGTTGATCCAGATCCAATGGTTACGCCAGGCGCTGATCGGGGGTTAGAAAACTGGTCGGGTAGCCTCGATATTGTGCTGAAGCGGGTGCCTGAAACCCGGTTACAAATTGTCATTGTAAGTGGTGTTTTGGCGCCATCTTGCCTGAATAATCCTATGACGCGCTTGTTGAAAGAGCGCTGGCGCCAGCAAAAACTGGCAGAATTTATCCAGGTGATCCAACAGCTTGTCCTAAAAAGAAAATTTGAATTGGTCCCTAAGCTGTCTTTTGGGGATCCGATGAATGCTTCGGAACTGATGATGAAGAGTCGTGACCGCGATCTGCATACCGCAATTGTTGGATGTGCAGATGCCGTTCTCGAATCGCATCTTAAACTCTGTCTTAACTAATTTGTTTTCATATTGGAGGCTTTGAATGTGCGATACGATCGTAGTGACCCCTTCAGCGACAGAAAATAAGGTGATGTTGTTTGGAAAGAATTCGGATTCGCGAACCCAACGAGGCGCATCACTTGATCTCTGTCCAGGCGATTGATCATTCTGCGGGCAGCAAGGTACGGATGACCTATATTGAAATACCTCAAGTTGCCCATACCCATGCGGTATTGCTGGCAAAACCATTCTGGATTTGGGGGGCTGAAATGGGGGTCAATGAACACCAGGTAGCCATCGGAAACGAAGCTGTGTTTACTAAAATCCCGTATATAAAAGAAAGTGGGTTGATTGGGATGGACTTATTGCGTCTGGGTTTGGAGCGAGCCAGGACCGCCCATGAAGCGCTGCATGTGATGACCGATTTGCTGGCAGAATATGGTCAGGGTGGAAATTGCGGCTTCCAACATGCGCTGTATTATCACAATAGCTTCTTAATTGCTGACCCAAACGAAGCCTGGGTATTGGAGACTGCCGATCGCCATTGGGCTGCCCGGCGGGTGGAGGGTGTCTATACCATCTCGAACGGTTTAACCATTGGATCCGAATGGGATGAGGCTTCGCCTGAACTTGTGACTTATGCCATCAATAAAGGCTGGTGTAAGAGCAACGATGATTTTCATTTTGCCCGCTGTTATTCGGATACGATCTATACTCAATTCAGTAATTGCCGTGAGCGTTGTGAAAGGTCGTCCGGTTTGCTCAATGCGAAGAAAGGCCGGATCACGGTTCAGGTTGTCATGGAAGCGCTGCGCGATCACGGAAACCAGGCGGCCCAAATCTGGCGCCCTGACCGGGGTATTACTGGCGCTAATGTGTGCATGCACGCCGGATTTGGCCCGGTGCGCGCCAGTCAGACTGTCGGATCGATGGTATCGAACCTTGATCAAGAACATCCAACCCATTTCTTTACCGCCACTGCTGCCCCCTGCACCAGTATTTTTAAGCCTGTCTGGCAGGATGCCGGATTGCCAGATACCGGTCCGCAGCCGGATGGGATTTTTAACCCTGCTACGGTTTATTGGCGACACGAACAACTGCATCGCCTGACGTTGCTGAATTACCCGAAAAAGATAAGCTTCTATCAAACGGAACGCGCAGAACTGGAGTCCGATTTTGTGCAGAAGTCTCTGGCAGCAGCGCATCAACCAATATCGGATCGGCTCGCCGTTTCAGAGGATGCTTTCTCGGCATCCAATGAGGCAGAAATGCGCTGGTTAGAACAGGTCAGGGAGGATGGATCTCGGAATTCGAATGGATTGCTGTATCAGTTGGCCTGGAATGGCTTTAACCGCGCCGCCAGGCTCATACTTTAATTGAATAGCGCATCGATCAAGACCTCGACTTGATCTGGTTGGTCTCGTTCTTCTTCTTTGGAATGAGGCTTCAGCCACGCCAGGAACTCAGTGTTACCTTTTGGACCGAGTAAGGGGGAGCGAAGCAGACCTTTTACCCGGAATCCCTTGCTCTCGGCAAAATGGAGGATGTCCAACAACACTGTTTGATGGATTTGTGGGTCGCGGATCACCCCATCTCCACGGGCGGCCAACGATCGGCCCACTTCGAACTGTGGTTTGATCAGTGCAATCACATCTCCCGAATCATAGCTGAAACCGGTTTCGGATTTCTGTTCCACGCTCCTGGTTTGCCCATCACCCCGAATGAACCATCCCTGGATAACCGGCAGTAAGATCTTGAGGGAAATAAAGGATGCATCCACTGTCACCAACGAAACTTTTTCTGGTAGTTGTTCAACATGCCGGGCGTTGATACCTTCCATCACGATGACACGCGCATCCCGACGCAATTTCCAGTGTAATATCCCCTTACCTACATCGATAGTATATACGCGTAAAGCCCCGTTTTGAAGCAGGCAATCGGTGAAGCCGCCAGTGGATGCGCCTACATCAGCGCAAATTCGCCCGGTAATGGTTATCGGGAAAGTCAGTAGAGCGGCCTGCAATTTTTCTCCACCTCTGGAGACAAAGGGCGGTCCCTGATCTACCATGATCTTCACATCCGCGTGCACAGTCATGGAGGGTTTAATGCCAGCTCGCCATCCACGCGCACTTGCCCGGCCAGGACCAGGCGTTGCGCCAAAGAGCGGCTGTTGGCTGAGTTACGTTCCACCATGATTAAATCCAGGCGTTTTTTAGGCATAACTCGATTCTATCATCGAAAGATTGCCCCAGTTTATCGAAGGAAGATGGCATATTTCGAGTATTTCTTTCGTAAGGAATATGCTATCATAAGGCCATGTTTTGGGGACGATTGACTAATATGCTGATCGCATTATTGAAAGCCATGCGTCCAAAACAATGGGCAAAGAATGGGGTGATCTTCGCCGCCCTGGTGTTTGATCGCCAGCTTGGCTTCAATAACCTGCCAGCGATGGGGCGTACTTTTGCTGGTTTTGTGATTTTCTGCTTGCTTTCGGGCGTCGTTTACCTGATTAACGATATTGAGGATATTGAAGCCGACCGGCATCATCCGCAGAAGCGCAAACGACCTATTGCCTCAGGCGAGCTTCCTGTACCTGCGGCGCGCATTGTGATCATCAGTTTCCTGGTTATTTTGCTTCCAATGGCTTACTGGCTCTCTGCTTCCTTTGCGTTGGTGGCGTTCGCCTATTTACTGCTCAATCTTGCCTATTCGAAATGGTTGAAGAATATCCCATTATTGGATGTTTTCTCGATTGCGTTGGGTTTTGTATTGAGAGTTGGCGCGGGCGTTACATTGATTCATGTCGCTCGTTTTTCGCCCTGGTTGTATGTCGTTACAACGTTAGCTTCGCTCTATGTCGGCTTTGGTAAGCGGCGGGCGGAGCTAGCGCAATTGGAAAATAGCGCAAACGATCATCGCAGAGTATTAAGCGACTATACCATTCCATTGCTCGACCAGTATATTATGATTGTTTCGGCAACCACGATTGTAGCGTACAGCCTGTATACATTTTCTGCCCCGAACCTGCCGAATAACCACGCCATGATGCTGACCATCCCGTTTGTCCTATATGGCATATTTCGTTATTTGTACTTGGTGCAAACGAAAGGTTATGGCGGCGCGCCGGAGGATATCTTATTTTCTGACCGCCCTTTGCAGTTGACCATTTTTCTGTGGGGGACGACGGTTCTGGCCATTTTCTATATCTTCTGACCGATTCCCTGCTCAAATTCGAAAGTTGTCAGAGTAGATACCTGATGCCTGCGATCACAATTACTGCTCCTGGAAAGATCATCCTGTTTGGAGAACATGCGGTTGTTTATAACCGACCTGCTATTGCGGCGCCTTTGGCGCAGGTCCGGGCGAGAGCTGTGGCGATGGCTGAGCCACGCTGGGTTCCTGGGCGAGTGATGATCCAGGCGCCTGATCTGAACAGGCAATCTTTCCTCGACGATTTACCCCAGTCCGATCCACTGGCGCTGGCAATCCGCCTGGTGCTAAGTGAGACCGGTATTGTGCGCTTTCCAGCTTGCACGCTGCGAGTCAGTTCGACCATTCCGATGGCAGCCGGTCTCGGCTCGGGGGCGGCTGTTTCGGTTGCGCTGATCCGTTCTTTTTCGCAGTTTTTAGGTCACCCGCTTTCAGATGAGCGAGTCTCGGCGTTGGCTTATGAGGTGGATCGAATCTGACCATGGAACGCCATCTGGAATTGATAACACGGTGATCGCCTTTCAATTGCCCATTTTCTTTGTGCGTGGATTGCCGATCGAGGTCTTAAACTTACCAGAGCCATTCACCATCATTGTCGGTGATACGGGGATTCGAAGTCAAACGGCGTCTGCGGTAAATGATGTTCGCCACGCATGGGAGAAGCAGACAGACTATTTTGAGAGTCTCTTTGACGAGATTGGCGAGATCAACCGAGAGGCGCGACCATTTATTGAAAATGGTCAACCCTTGCGCTTAGGGCCATTGCTGGACAGGAATCACGAGCTGCTTTGTGCGATGGGCGTCTCCTGCCCAGAGTTGGATCGCTTGGTGCATGCAGCTCGCTTTGCTGGCGCTCTGGGCGCAAAGCTTTCGGGCGGCGGACAGGGTGGAAATATGATTGCATTGGTGGATGATCGAAATACCCACTCTGTGGAGCAGGCATTAAAACAGCATGGGGCTGTCCGGATCATCACAACGCGAGTAGGCCCCGCCAAGGGATAATGGACATGCTGGAGCCTATTTTGCCGCGCGAAGAACTGGTATTTATCAAGCTGGGTGGATCACTTATTACAGAGAAAGAAAGCCCGCAGACCGCCAGACTGGCCACAATGCGGCGTTTATCGAAGGAGATCGCCTCCGCCCGAAGTCAAAGGCCGACGCTGCACATTCTCTTAGGGCATGGATCAGGGTCTTTTGGTCATGTCCCGGCCCAAAAGTATGGCACTCGCCAGGGTGTTCACAGCGGGGCGGAATGGCTTGGTTTCTTGGAAGTCTGGCAGGCAGCCGCTCAGTTAAATCGGTTGGTGCAGGACGCTCTGACCGCATCTGGCTTACCGGCGATCTCTTTACCACCCTCAGCGAGTATCATCGCTCGAGATGGGCAGGTGGTGTCCTGGGATCTGGAACCGATTCAATCTGCATTGAAGGTGGGTTTGATCCCGGTCGTGTTTGGCGATGTGATTTTCGATCAAAAAAAGGGGGGGACGATCCTTTCTACAGAGGATTTGTTTGCCCATTTGGCCCCATTACTTATGCCCGGCCGGATCATACTGGCTGGGATTGAGCCTGGCGTTTGGAAGGATTTTCCTGTTAAATCAGAGATCATTCAAGAGATCACCCCAGCGAATATGGCTGGAATTTATTCGGCTTTGAGCGGTTCCATTGCAACAGATGTGACTGGCGGAATGGCGAGCAAGGTACAACAGAGTTCTGGACCTGGTTCGAAGGGTTCCCGGTTTGACCGTAGAAATCCTATCAGGTGAAGAGCCAGGGTTCGTCGAATGCGCTCTGATGGGTGAAAGAATAGGAACTTTGATCCGGATGGATGGGTAGAGGTTCAACCTACGGTTGGAAAGATTTCCCACCCACGCTGCACAGCTATTTTTCTTAGCTCCGAGTCCGGGTAAGTGGCAACTGGATGTCCCACCATCTCAAGCATCGATAGATCTGGAGCCGAATCGGCATAGGCGTAACTGGAGGATAGATCCACCTCAATGCCGTTCGTTGTTAAGTAGGCGAGGGTGGCGCTGGCTTTTATCTCATCGATCACAATCGGTTCGACCGCCTTACCGGTATAACGGCCAGCGCGCACTTCGAAAGTTGTCCCGACGCAATGATCGGCTCCTAATTCGGCTGCGATCCGCTTAACCATTGGCAGGGGGCCGGATGAGACCAGCATGACCAAATCGCCGGATTGGCGGCGACTTTCCAGGATGGAGCAGGTATCTTCGCGCCAGTATTGGCTGAGATAGTTCTTTACACCCCAATCCCAAATAGGAGCAGATTCTTCCAGCGTCAAACCGCCAAAATACCAGGCTAAATGAGCAGCCCAGGGTCGACGAAAATTGCTATTACTTATCAGCCCTAAACGGAAAAGAAAAAATATAGGATAGTGGGCTGCTAAGAATTGCAAATGGACGATTCGGCGCTGGCGGCGCTGGCGGAAATATTCGATGATAGCTTTCCAGGTGCGTTCGCGGGTTAAGGTTCCATCGATGTCAAAGAAGGAGGGCGCGTTGCATGGACGGCTAAACCAATCCAACTGCCTGTGCAAATTGTTGCACAGCCCGCAAATGTCTTTGAGCAGAATCAAAGCCTGCCCCCATTGTATTAAAAGATAGATGAGTCGCCCCAGCGGATTTCCAGGCTTCCACCTGGTTGATCCAAAAATGTGGGTCGCCCGTTCCATAAGAAATACGCACTTCCAACCCAAACCCAAGGTGACTTTTTCCCACCTCGTCTAATGTTTGAAAGATCAAATCAAGCGCCGGTTGGATATCTTCTGGCTTGCGAGTATTGCTCATCCACCCATCGCCCAAGCGGGCAGCCCGGCGCAATGCGAGATCTGCCGCGCCTCCAAACCAGATTGGGATCGGCTGCTGGATCGGGAGGGGGTTGAGACCGGCGTTTGGGATATGATGCCAGGCGCCCTGAAATTCCACCAATGGTTGAGTCCAGAGCAGACGCAGCACCTCGACCTGCTCTTCGATCCTTTTTCCGCGGTTATGGAATTCTGCATTGAGAGCGGTATATTCGACCTCGTTCCAGCCTAGACCGACGCCAATGCGCAATCGCCCAGCGGACAAGATATCGAGCGATGCAGATTGGCGAGCAAACAAAGCTGTCTGGCGTTGAGGCAGAATGATCACTCCTGTAGTGAATTCGATCTGTTGGGTGAATGCTGCCATCCATGTAAAGAGAAGTAGCGGCTCATGAAACGGATTGCGGATGGTATAGGGCATGGAAGCCGCATTTGGATGGTCTGAACTGGCTCCTAATACATGATCATAAGCCAGGATATGGTTGAATCCCAGACCTTCCGCAGACTGCGCATAGTCTCGAATGGCGATCGGGTCATCGCCAAATTCGGTTTGTGGATAGACCAGCCCTATCTTCACTCAATGATCTCCATCAATAAACTCCATGCCTTCGGTGGATGCTGGCTGACTAAAGATTGTAAAGATCCCCATATTTATTCTTCAGGTAGCTGATATAGGGCTGAATGCGGATTGGTCCACCGCTGATACGCTCGACCAACTCACCCGCGCTGAACTTGCTGCCATGCTGGTAGATCTTATTGGTCATCCATCCGAGCAGCGTGTCGAATTTACCCAGGCGAATCTCATCGGGTATCTGTGGTTTGTCTTTCAACGCGGCGTCAAAGAATAATGCGCTCAGAATATTTCCAAGGCTGTAACCCTGGAATGAGCCGCCGATCAAGCCGCCATACCAATGTACATCCTGCATGCAACCATCTCTATCATCTGGCGGGGTGACGCCGATATCTTGTTTGAAGCGTTCGTTCCAGGCTTCGGGTAAATCTTTTACTGCCAGATGCCCTTCCAGCATTGCCATCTCGAAATCGAAGCGCAGCATGACGTGCAAATTGTAGGTCACTTCGTCCGCATCCGTTCGGATCAATGAGCGTTCAACCTTGTTGATCGCCCGATAGAAAGTATCCAGGGATACATCTGCAAGCTGTTCGGGGAATGTCGCCTGCAGGCGCGGATAGAAGAATTCACAGAAGTTGCGGCTTCTGCCGACCAGATTTTCCCACAGGCGGGATTGGCTCTCGTGCGCTCCGGACGAAGTCCCACCGCATAAGGGTGTGCCTTCCAGGGCAGAACGGACGCCTTGCTCGTACATGGCATGTCCGCTCTCATGGATCACGCTGTAAAGGCATTCGCCCAGCATATGCTCTTTGACCCGGGTTGTGATGCGCACATCGCCGACCGAGAAATTTGTCTCGAATGGATGGTGGGTCAGGTCCAGCCGGCCGCGCTCAAAGTCATATCCTAGTTTCCCGGCAATCTCTTTGCTGATCGCCATTTGCTGGTCTTGAGGGTAATATTTGCGCAGGCAGGCGTCATCCGCAGGAGGTTGAGATGTGATCGCCTGAACTATTGGAACCAACTCTTTGCGCAGGTCAGCAAATAGCTGGCTGATTGTGGATGCAGTCATACCATAATCGGAGAAGTCGATGAATGGATCGATGATATTTTCATACCCTGGGAAGAAATTGGCCATTTCGCGGCTCATTTCCAGCGTTTTTTCAAGATACGGCTGCACCTTCTTGAAATCATTCGCCGGGCGCGCCTCCGTCCAAACGGTATAAGTCTGAGCAGTGTGTTCGGACATTTCTCCAATGAATTCGGCCGGAACTTTAATCATCTGCTCGAATTTACGGCGCGTCACCCGAATCAAAGAAGCCTCATCCGAGTCGTACGGCAGGCTTTCTGCATATGAGGTCAACTCATCGAGCAACTTCCCGATCGTCTCGTCGGTGAATTTCTCTTGCGACAGGCGCGCCAGCGTGGCTGCCTGGCGGGCGCGCGCTTCGCCTCCGCCTGCAGGCATATAGGTGGCTTGATCCCAATACAAAACAGCAGCAGCTTTGTCGAGGTCGTCTACTTCGTTTAACTTTTGGATGAGTTGTTCAAATTTCTCTTTCATTGAGTACTCCTTGAATCTGGATTAGCCAGATAATTATATCAAAAGTGATTGATGATGCTCGGGATGTGACCGTTCCAAAGTTGGTAAAAGCGTGATTAAATGGTTGTGGAGCAGTCCAGCAACTGCCCCGCAACCCATGAAAAAATAGAGAATCACATTATATGCGCTTGAAGCTACTTTTACCAGTGGTTGTACCGACAAAATTTGATAGCCCGAAGAAATGTCCCCGATCAGGATTTCCAGGAATGCGATTTATCCCGCGTCAAGAAGTGAGCAAGCAAATCGTGGATGCGCAACATCCGGAAGTAACTGCCTGGCGATATGAATGTGTCCAATGCGGATGTACATTTCGTGTATATCCGCAGGGGGTGAGCAACAAGCAAATCTCAAAGCGGGTGATTGGGCTGGCAGTGATGTTATACATAATGGGGCTAAGTTATGGTGCAGTAGAAATCGTGTTAGGCAGCCTGGGAATAAGCATTGGAAAAACGAGCGTGTATCGGGGAGCGCAATGGGCAGCGAAAAAAGTACCCGGGATGAAGCGCGAAAAGATGCTGGAAGGGTACAAGACAAAAGGGATTGGGGCAGACATAACAAGTGTAGGGTGTAATGGACAGTGGCTAACGATTGGGATCGTGGTCGATGCAACCAATGGACTGGTTTTGAGCATCGATCAATTGAAAGCCTGGCTTGAGCCGATCTTGGATGCAGTAGATGCCGATGGGTTCAAAAAAGTGGCCGATTTGACTATGTTGAAAACGCTGATTCATTCTCGCCGACCAGAAGATCAACCGCAACTCAGAACAGATGTACCTGCGCTATGCCAACGCCCGGAAACCCGGAAAAGGTCAAAAACATGATGCCGCTTATCGCCTGCGCACTTGGAAGGATGAATATGGAAACATAATTCTGGATGGTACCAATAATCACTGTGAACGTAGTATCGGATGGCGGATCAAAGAACGCTATCGTTCGATGCGCGGGTATAAACGTGAGCTATCTGCACTCGACGTTAGCCGCCTGATTGCGTTTGCGGGAAACCATCTGTCCCGCGGGTCTCAAGCTGGCCGATTTGATCGCATGACCGGTCAGTTTTGACCGAGTTCAATCTCCAATGCTGCCGATTTATCTCACTTTACCAATTTTGGAACGATCACGCGAACGAAGAACGAACCATTTTTTGTTCCATCACCAGGGGATAAACTCCTAATCACCCTCCGTTTCGCCCAGCGTTAAAAAATATTCAATGATCGCAGTCGCCTCCGCCAATGTATTCTTTCCCATTTGAAGCCAATGAATATCCGGGTCATCCGGCTTGAACCAATTCGCCTGTCGGCGCACAAACACTCGGGTTGCTCGCCTCATTTGTTGGATCGCATCATCCAACGTTTTCTCTCCACCCAAATACGCGACGATCTCCCGGTAACCAATCGCCGAGAATGTGGGCAGGTCCTCGGTATAACCCTGCGCCAGAAGCGAGCGGACTTCTTCAACCAAACCAGCTTTCATCATTGCATCGATACGGGCATCGATGCGCGCATACAACTCCTCCCGCGGACGGATCAGGCCGATCAACAACAGATGATGGGGCGATGCGCCGCTCCGGCGTTGCTCCGAAAAACGCTTCCCGCTGCTCAGAATCACTTCCAGAGCGCGCACAGTCCGGCGGACATTGCGCGCATCCATTGTAGACGCTGCTAGAGGGTCTAAGACAGCCAGCCGCTGATGCAGTCCCTCGGCGCCAATTTCGCCTACCCAGCATTCTAACGCTCTCCGCAAACGAGGGTCCGGCTCAATGCCGGGAACCTGCCAGCCCTGGGTCACCGCGCGGATATACTGTCCGGTTCCACCCACCAACAGCGGCAATCGCTTACTCGCATGGATCCTGGCAATCGTTTCGCGCGCTTGCAGTTGAAATAGCGCCAGACTCCAGGTATCATCCGGGTCCGCAACATCGATTAAGTGATGGGGCACTCGATTCCTCTCCGCAATCGTTGGTTTTGCTGTCCCGATATCCATTCCACGATAGAACAAGCGCGAATCAGCGGAGACGATCTCACCTCCAACCTGCTCTGCAATTTGGATAGCGATCTCGGTTTTTCCCACCGCTGTCGGACCGAGGATTACCACCAATGGCGGTCGTTGGATCAGAGAGCCTTCGTTCATCAGGGAGTCAATCCGCTGTGACCGCGTTTTCAAAATGTTCAATCTCGGGTGGCAACTCCTGATCGGTTCGCAAAATCGCAATCACATCCACCCGCCATTCACCATCGAGATCAGGATGCTGACGGATATATTCCTGGGCGCAAGCCAGAAGATGAATCCGCTTACGAGCATCGACTGATTGTTCAGGATAGCCAAACGAGGTTGAACTGCGCGTTTTGACCTCAACAAATACAATGATCGGCTTGACTGGGCCTCGATGACCATTCGAAATATCTGCCTGGATATCTCGCTGTACGATCAGATCAATTTCGCCATATGGGCTGCGAATATTCCGCCCAAGAATGCAATACCCTTTCTTCTCAAGATAATCGGCTGCCAGGTCTTCGCCCCATACAGCCAATTGTTGCGGCTTGATTCTCATCGACGGGACGAGTCCAACCAACGAGTGAAACGTGAACGCATGCCTCGTTTTCGATTATTCGCCTGCCAGACAATCTGCTGGTATTGCGATTCCATCAGACGAGTGGTCCGCTCAATCGAAAAGGCTTCGCAGGCTTTGCGGGCATTCTCGCTCATCTCCACCCTCAGGTCATGTTCGTTCACCAGCCTTACCATTTTGGCGGTGAAGCTCGCCAGGTCTGCCTCTCCCGCCAGCAGACCGGTAACGCCGTCCTGAACAATATCCGCGATACCCGGCGAGCGAATTCCTAAAATGGGTAAACCCGCAGCCATCGCCTCAATCACTGTGAGCGGATGGACTTCTGTCACCGAGGCAGTTACAAAAAAATCAGCCATCGCCAGATATGCCGGAATCTTCTCATAAGACAATGCGCCCAAGAAACGCACCGAATCACAAATCTCCGAACGCCCGGCCATGTCTTCCAGGTTTTCGCGTTCGGGTCCACTGCCTATCAATATCAAACGGACGTGCTTATAGGCCTGGACAGCGCCGGCAAAGGAACGTAGCAAGAATGGCAAATTTTTCTCCGGGCCCAATCGTCCCACGTATACCAGAATAACATCCTTGTCACCAAAGCCAAGATCGTCACGTCGGAAAGGTTCGACCGGCGCTCGAAAAGGCTCAAGATCAACTCCATTCGGGACGACATTGATGGGAACATCTACCCCAAAATTGATTAATACGTCCCGCATCCCGGCTGATGGCGAGATGACTAATTGACATGAGCGGCAAAAAGATGGCAGATAGGCTTTGACGGCTGCCAATCCGAGAACATCGACCATCGGAGGCAGGTACGCATACGAATAGAGATCATAACGGGTATGATTCGTGAAAATGATCGGAATATCGCGAGGTTGACAATATAACATCGCCAATGAGCCGCTCAAAAAGGGGTGATGAACATGGACGACATCCATCGTGCGAAGTAATTTTCGTGCTTTAGGTGTATAGCGAAGGCTGATGTAATACCCGGTATCTAACAATGGCAGACCAGGAGAGCGGATCACGTGCTCTTCATCATCGCGATATTCATCTTCACTAAATGTAAAGACAAATACCTCGTGCCCGTCTTTTTCCAGGAATTTCTTGTTCGACGAGATATAATTGGTAATCCCACTGATATGCGGTTTATACACATCCGCCATCATCCCAATCCGCATATCACCTCCAGACGATACAAATCAATGCCAGATTCGTTCAGCTTAACCAATGCGGATATCCTAAGCGAAAGGCGTTAAATCGTCAAGCCAGTTTGCGCAGAGAACCATCCTGATAAACTTGGCAGTTTCATCCTGGGCAGGTACAATCTCATTAGATTATGGAGAAAGCCAAACAGCACAGCCATTTGCCGGATGCAGATCGCCTTAGCACACTGATAGCCATGATCTTGCTGGCCTTTGCGCTCGCCCATTTTATCAAATTACCCGGGCGCGAGGTGACGATCCAGTTGCCAGGGTTATATTTTGAAATCCGGTTCGGCGTTCGAGAACTGATCGCATTACTGGTTGCTCTCATGACCGCCAGTGGGGCAGATTGGCTGTTGCGCGCTCATCCCAATCTGGGAATACGTCAACGAAGTGAGCATTGGTTGTTGCCAGGGATCACTTCCTGGGTGGTTGGGCTGCCGCTTCTCCAGCTTCCTCTCAGCCCGGTATGGTGGCTAGGATTTGTTTTGGGGGGACTGCTGTTGTTGCTGGTCCTTGTTGCTGAATACATCGTGGTCGACCCAACCGATCGCCGCCACACGTTCGCTTCAGCCGGGCTAACCGCAGTGTCGTTTGCATTATTTCTAGTATTAGCTACGGCATTGCGCTTTGCTGGTCTGCGTTTGTTCTTGTTGCTACCTGCGCTGGCGCTGGCTGTTTTCCTGGTGAGCCTCCGAACGCTTAGACTGCGTGCACCTGATATCTGGGCTTTCACAGAGGCGGGATTAATTACTTTAATTTCTATCCAGTTTTCAGCAGCTCTACACTACTGGCCGCTGACGCCCGTTGGCTTTGGGTTAGCATTGCTTGGCCCGGCATATGCACTAACCAACTTCTTTGGAAACCTGGCTGAGGACGAACCAATCCACCAGGCATTGGTTGAGCCGGCAATTATTCTGGCGCTCATTTGGGGCGCAGCGCTCTTGATGCGCTGATCTTTCTATGGTAACCTTCAAAACTCCACAAATCATCCAACTCCGGCGTGAAGATATGGAAAAGATGCGCTGTGATGTTCAAGCCAGAGACCCAGAAGAAGCATGCGGGCTGTTGGCAGGCTGGTTCAATGGAGATATTATCCAGGTTTTGGAGGTTCTTCCCATCGAAAATATCCTGCATAGCCCGACGCGATTCCGGCTGAACCCCCAGGAACAACTGGCTGCTTTCAATTGGATCGACTCACACGGTTTAGAAATGGCGGGAATTTACCACTCCCACCCACAGGGGCAAACTGAACCATCCGCTACCGATGTGGACGAAGCCCACTACCCGGAGGTGGCCCACCTGATTTGGGCTAATCAGCCCACAAGATGGCAATGCAGGGCATTTTTTATCCAATCCGGTCAGATTGCTCCGCTGAAAATTGTTTTTTTTTACCCACACAGCAACGGTTTGTATGTGATCGGGTTATAAATACCGATGATGAATACCGGGAGATAGCGGAAACCCGGAGTGAAACGTATGGCAACGAAGGAGAACAGCGCCTGTGATTGAAAGCATATTGATCACTATTTTGGTAACCCTGTTAGGTTATCTGATTGGTTCAACCCCTATGGGTTACCTGGTCATTAAAATATTCAAGCGCCAGGATATCACCCTGATCGGGAGCGGCCGAACCGGCGGGACAAATGCAATGCGCGGAGGTGGGCTTTGGATGGGTTTGCTTACAGGGATTTTAGATTTTCTAAAAGGCTTCATGGCCATTTGGATTGCCCGCTGGCTGATGCCTGGTACAATTTGGCCGCAGGTACTGGCTGGGGCAGCCGCTGTCTTTGGACACAACTGGTCGATCTGGCTTTATCTTTTCACCAAGAAATTGAACGCCGGAGCAGGCACCGGACCTAACCTGGGGGCAGCGATCGCCTTTTGGCCTCCAGCAGCGCTGGTCGTCATCCCAATAATCCTGTTTTTCGTGTTTATCGTTGGATACGCATCTCTGGCTTCGATCGCAGCCGCAATCGCAATCGTGATCATTTTGTTCTTGCGAGCAGCGTATGTTGGAACCCCCTGGCAATATGGCATCTATGGAATTCTTACTGCCGTGATCGTGATCTGGGCTTTACGCCCGAATATCAAACGTCTATTTAATGGAACAGAGCGAAGGGTTGGCATTTTTGCGAGGAAATCTGCCAGCGGGTAAGCCGCATCATTCGTCTTCGTAGTCTTCATCCTCGTACGTCTCATCGAAATCATCATCTTCCGGCGGAGCGGCTGGCAGTTCGCCGTATATCTGACGATAAAGCGCCCGCAGGTTCCGCCGGTGGAGTTCCCCTGCCAAACCGCCAATTAATACGCGGCTTTTACCACAACTCTCCACAGTGGATTCCTCCAATACTTCCTGTGGATACTTGCGCCGAGCTGCTTTTCGCACAACCTTGCGGATGTTCGAGAGATAACTGAGGTTATCTTTAATGTAATTATCTATCTCACCGCGTAAAATGATATCCCCATGCCCCTGAACGATGTTTTCCAAACCCAGGCGCCCAATCCGTTTCAATGAGGCCGTCATCAAGTCGAGATCGCCATCCACAATATATGGGAGCGGCATGGCAACATCCCCAGCAAAAAGGATGCGATCCTCTTCCACTAAGATGGCAGTATTATCCAGGCTATGACCAGGTAGTGGGAACATCGTCAGCGTTTTCTTACCCACTCGCAAATTCAAATCCCCTTCGCTAAAGGTAATTTGGGGCAGGACAATCTTAACGTTTCGATACGTCTGACTGCTTCGGCGAGACTCTTCTAGCGCCAATCTGCCCTTGGAATCAAGGTATTGCCGACAGAGAGGATGGGCAAGGATTGTTGTGCCAGGGAAGAAACAATTACCCCAGGCGTGATCAGCGTGGCTATGGGTATTAATGATATATCGAATAGGCACATTCAACTCTTGTTCGATAAAATCTCGGATAGCCAGCGATTCGTCTGGTGTAGCCAATGTATCGATCAAGACCGCCCAGTTTGGGCCAATCACTGCTCCTGCGGTTACTTGAGCATACACATCACTTTGAAAAGAGAAAACGTTGTCTGCGATTCTTTCTCGTTGCATCATATCTCGTCCCCTAACATAAAGGGTCTGGCTGTAAGTCTGGTCATATTGCAATCAATGGCGCTGCAGGAATCTCTCAAGCAGGAATTTTATGCTTTTGGTAGGATAGCACAAACCCAAACCAAAAGCAAGAAAACTTAACCTATCTTTAACCTTGCTGTTTCTTCAAACAAGAGTATAATGAAAAATCTGGTTTAGATTGACATAATAACTCAGATGACAACCGAATATCCTCACCGGGAGGAGTAAGTTTTTAAAGACCTGACCAGAGAAGGAGCGGCCCTTGGCTGAAAGCCCCCACAGGCAGTAAAAACTGAATGTCGCCTGGATCGATTGCCGAAGAAACCCCAGATGGTCAGCATCTCTGAGAGAGTAGAACGGCACGGGTTTGCCCGTTATCGCAAAACTCTGTTCGGCAAGAGCACAACTTTTGCCCGCCAGGGATTGAGTGCACCGGGTATAGCCTGGTGAATTGAGGTGGTATCGCGGAAGATAATACCTTTCGTCCTCAGTGGACAAGAGGTATTTGTTTTTTTAATTAGATGGACGGAAATCCCGTCATTGTTTTTATCCCAGTTTGTTTGTGAGGACCGATGAGCGAATATTCACTCCCAAAAACATACGACTTCCATAATACCGAAAAACGCACGTACGAATGGTGGGAGAAGAACCGGTACTTTAAACCATTCAATGATCCAAATGGGCCAGATTTTGATCCAACGATCAAAACCTTTGTGATCTCAATCCCGCCTCCGAACGTGACTGGCGAACTGCACCTGGGTCATGCCATGTTTGTTTCAATGGAAGATCTGATGATCCGCTATCACCGCATGAAGGGTGATGCAACGTTATGGATACCTGGAAGCGACCATGCCGGCATCGCTACACAGCTTCAGGTGGAAAAAGCGTTAGCAAAGGAAGGCTTGAAGCGCGAAGAGATCGGCCGGGAGGAATTTCTACGGCGCACGTGGGCCTGGAAAGAAAAATACGGCGGAATCATCACCGACCAAATCCGCCGGCTGGGCGCATCTTGCGACTGGGAGCGTGAACGGTTCACACTCGACGAAGGATTGTCCCGAGCAGTCCGTGAGGCATTTGTCCGTTTGTATGAAAAAGGGTTGATCTATCGCGGCCCACGTTTGATCAATTGGTCGCCTGGGCTCCGAACCGCGGTTTCAGACCTTGAGGTGGAATATTCCGAAGAGCCGGGCGTTCTTTATTACTTTAAATATCAGCTGGCAGATAATCCGGATGAATACTTGCCCGTCGCCACTACCCGTCCAGAGACAATTCTTGGCGATACAGCAGTCGCAGTCCACCCCGATGATGAGCGTTATCAAAAATATATCGGACGAATGGCGCTGGTGCCCATCCTGGGGCGGCAGATCCCGGTGATTGCCGATGAAGCAGTGGAGCGAGAATTCGGCGGCGGCGCGGCTGAAAGTCACCCCCGGACATGATCCGACCGATTATCTGATCGGCGAGCGCCACGGGCTGGCGGTGATCTCCATCTTGGATACATCTGCCCGGGTGAATGAGAACGGCGGCCCTTACATTGGGATGGATCGTTTCGAAGCGCGCAAAAAGATCTGGGAAGATATGCGCCAGGCCGGTCTGGTGTTGAAAGAACAGCCCTATACCCTCACCGTGCCGCGCTCCCAGCGCGGGGGTGAAGTGATCGAACCGATGGTTTCAACCCAATGGTTTGTGCGCATCCAGCCATTAGCCGAAGCTGCTCTAAAAGCGGTGCGGTCTGGAGACATTCGGATTGTACCCGAGCGCTTTACAAAGGTTTATTACAACTGGCTAGAGAACATCGAAGATTGGTGCATTTCTCGCCAACTCTGGTGGGGGCACCGCATCCCGGTTTGGCACTGCCTGGATTGCGGGAAGATGACCGTGGAACGTCAGGACCCTTCCCAGTGCTCCCATTGCGGCAGCAGAAATATCCAGCAAGATCCAGATGTATTAGACACCTGGTTCTCCTCTGGACTTTGGCCTTTTTCCACCCTGGGTTGGCCGGATGATACCCCCGATCTGCGCTACTTTTACCCAACCAGTTGTTTGGAAACAGGCTACGACATACTTTTCTTCTGGGTCGCGTGGATGATTATGTCAGGGTTAGAATTCACCCATCAAATCCCATTTAACACAATCTATCTGCACGGCTTGATCCGGGATGAGCATGGGCGTAAGATGAGTAAGAGCTACGGAAACGTGATTGACCCTTTGCAAGTCATGGAAGAGTTGGGCACAGATGCGCTGCGCTTCACGCTGCTGGTTGGCTCGACCCCCGGAAACGATATGAACCTCAGCCTGAAGAAAGTGGAGGCTAATCGGAATTTTGCCAACAAGATCTGGAATGCAGGTCGTTTTGTGATCTCCGCACTATCCAGCTTGCCGCCAGAGCCAGATCTGCTCCAAACTGCAAGCAGTGAATCCGGTTGGACGCTGGCCGATTCGTGGATCTGGGCTCGCTTGCAAACATTGGTGCGAGATGTGGAACGACTTTTCCAGGCATTGCAATATGGAGAAGCCGGACGCCAAATTTACGAATTTTTCTGGGGCGATTTTGCCGATTGGTATGTCGAAATTGCCAAGCTGCAACTCCACCAGAACAACGAGCGAGCGGTACGAACGGCTTATGCGCTTGTTCGAATCCTCGATACCAGCCTGCGTTTGCTTCATCCATTTACCCCCTTTGTGACCGAAGAACTATGGGGCCATTTAAAAAAGGCTGTTCAGGACTCTGCCCTGGGGGATGTGTTGAACGATTGGCCAGAAGCCTTGATTATTGCTCCCTGGCCGATGCCACGTAAAGAAGAGGCGTGGGAGGCGCAAAGCGGCTCCGATTTCAGTCTGGTACAGGAGATCGTCCGCAGTATTCGAAATATCCGCTCAGAGAAAAATGTTAAACTCGGACGTCGTATTCCGGCGATATTCGTTTCTCAATCTAAGGGTACGCTTCTCCGCGAGCAGTCATCCGCTATGGCTGCTTTGGCAGGGTTAGATCTGCAAAATCTGCAATTCCTGGAATCAATTGCCGCCAAACCTGAAGGACATACTGCCCTGGTGGTAGGCCCAGTTGAGATTTTCCTGCCTTTGGCGGGTATGGTTGATAGCCAGGAGGAACGTTCACGGCTGGAAAAAGAGTTGGCATCTATCCAGGAACAGATCATGCGGCTGGAGACGCTTTTATCCGGATCCTTCGCCCAAAAAGCCCCGCCAGCGGTCGTACAAAAAGAGCGTGAGAAGCTGGAGGCTTATATTGAGACCGCCGAAAAGCTACGCAGCCAAATAGCTGCCATCGAATAAGAACACGCGTCCAATCCGCACGGGTTCGGATAGATGATTAATCCCTTTCTACCCGAACCCGTGCGAGCATTCGGCTATGAAATGACGAATTTTCCATCCTTATAATAAAGCTCACCATCAATGACCATTTCGCTATCGGCCATATCACAAAGCATATCCCAGTGCACCCCGGATTCATTTTCCCCACCCACTTCTGGGAAACCTGCGCCAACCGCCAGATGAATTGTACCACCCAGCTTCTCGTCGAAGAGCATATTCTTCGTAAAACGCGGGATGGAATAGTTGGTTCCGATTCCCAATTCTCCCAGGTAGCGCGCACCGGGGTCTGTATTCAAGATCTGCGTTAGAAACGCTTCTCCTTTCACCGCCTTTTCACGAACCACCTTGCCGTCCTCAAACCACAGCTCAATATCGGAAACTTCGCGCCCATCATAAATGGCTGGGTAAGCAAATCGGATCCAGCCATTCACCGATTTCTCCACAGGTGAGGTGTAGATCTCCCCATCTGGGAAATTCTCTTTTCCGGCGGCCCCCAGAAAAGACCGATCTTTGATGGATAGTTGTAGATCAACATCTTTACCCCGAATGACAATCGAACTTTTTCCCTTCATAGATTTCGATCAATCGCTGCTGGCGATTATGCTCTTCCTTCCAGCCAGATACAGGATCAGGGAGATCGAGCATCCCCGCCTGATAAACAAAGTCCTGGTATTCACTCAAGCTCATATCGGCTTCCTGAGCATTCGCCTGGGTCGGAAATACGGTGAGTGTCCATTTCAGATCACCGGATCCAATCCGTTCGATCATTTTATTAAACAATCCCCGTCTGGCTTTGCGAGCGCGGCTGATACAGGCGGGGTCTATACCCGAAAGCTCGCGTGTATTATGTTGAGCATCGATATGCAGGATGGCGCGATAATGCTCGTGAATGTATCGATTGATGGGTGAAACATAATCCAACTGCGAATCGCTGGCATATCGATAATACAGCTCCAATTCCCCAGGGATTTGATAGAGGAAGACGACATTTGCCCCAGCCAATAAAGCCTCTTTCAACACAGCCAGGTTAAGTTCATCGGCAAGCGGGCTGGTCTTAACCGCTAATTCTTCTCCAGGTTGCAAATCAAGAGAATAATGCACCAATACTTGGGCTAGTTTTTCTACCCGTGGGTCCATCTTTCGACTCCTTCTGACCGATCGAATCTAGGCTATCTTTGTTGAGCGCTGGCTCGATAGTTATTTTACCTGGATACCCAATTCCTCGCAATTTTGTTAAATTTTTAAGACCGGCCTCGATACCTCTCAATAAACTCTCCGGTACGAGCGAACATTAACCAAAATTCTCGAAGTCTTCGCAGGTATAATCTAAGGTATCCCGAGGTGATCGTTCCAAAATTGGTAAAGTGAGATAAATCGGCAGCATTGGAGATTGAACTCGGTCAAAACTGACCGGTCATGCGATCAAATCGGCCTGCTTGAGACCGCGGGACAGATGGTTTCCCGCAAACGCAATCAGGCGGCTAACGTCGAGTGCAGATAGCTCACGTTTATACCCGCGGCATCGAACGATAGCGTTCTTTGATCCGCCATCCGATACTACGTTCACAGTGATTATTGGTACCATCCAGAATTATGTTTCCATATTCATCCTTCCAAGTGCGCAGGCGATAAGCGGCATCATGTTTTTGACCTTTTCCGGGATTCCGGGCGTTGGCATAGCGCAGGTACATCTGTTCTAGTTGCGGTTGATCTTCTGGTCGGCGAGAATGAATCAGCGTTTTCAACATAGTCAAATCGGCCACTTTTTTGAACCCATCGGCATCTACTGCATCCAAGATCGGCTCAAGCCAGGCTTTCAATTGTTCGATGCTCAAAACCAGTCCATTGGTTGCATCGACCACGATCCCAATCGTTAGCCACTGTCCATTACACCCTACACTTGTTATGTCTGCCCCAATCCCTTTTGTCTTGTACCCTTCCAGCATCTTTTCGCGCTTCATCCCGGCCCTTGGCTTGTGGAGAGTTAGCGCACAGGATTTTGATGTCCAAATCCTGCATGGCTCGTTCAAATTGGGTCAGACCGCTACTCAACCCCAGGGGACGGGGTTGATTGACCCGAAAGATGCTGTGTTTGTCGCTGTAAAAAGCCACCGGCTTGCCGTAACGCTCAAAATAATGCCGAGAAGCCTCACAGTAGGCAAAGAATGTCTCGTCTGGCACAAACCAGAGCTCTCCGAGCTGCCCCGTGGCATCGTCAATATACACCAGCAACGTACACTTCGGCCCGCGGTCTTCGAACCAGGCATGATCCGAGCCATCAATCTGCACCAATTCCCCTAAACATGCCCGCCGCTCTCGCATCTGGTGCACTGGCGGTTTCTTTGCCCGCTTCGGTTTCCACATCCTTTCTGCAATCATCAGCCTGCGCACACTTTCCCGCGATATCCCTAACCCATGCACTTCCGCCAGCTTTTCGTGCGCCAGCGTTGGCCCAAAACCTTCGTACTTCTCTTTCAGCAGATCCAACGCTTGCTGCTTTACTTGTTCGTCTATCTGGTGATTACTGGGCTTGCCTCGCCGTGGCGCTGATCAATCCTTTTGCTCCACGTGCTTTGTAGGCTTGATACAGCCGTTTGATCTGCCGCACACTCAACTTCAGTATCCGGGCTGCTTCTTTCTGCGTCAAGCGTTTGTCTTTGATCCGTTGCATTGCTTCTAATCGGGTGATTTCTCGTTTGCTCATTGTCAGTAGTTCGTCCATTTTCTGTCCCTTCAAAGGGGACATTTCAACTTTGCGAAAAGGGGACTCTACTACTTTGCGCTAACACACTCGTTCGCGTTTGCTTGACAGCCGCTGTACTCTCAGATACAATGGACTTCGCTTTTAACAGAGTTGGGCCTGTAGCGCAGTTGGGAGCGCGCCTCAATCGCACTGAGGAGGCCAGGGGTTCGAATCCCCTCAGGTCCACCAAGTTGACGGATTGCAGGAACAAGTGTACAATACCGTCGCTGACAAGAATATTAGGGCCCATAGCGCAGTTGGGAGCGCGTCTCAATGGCATTGAGAAGGCCGAGGGTTCGAATCCCTCTGGGTCCACACAATCAAGCTCGGCGGTCAGCTTAAGCTGACCGCTTGGGCGTTATAAGGCCATCGCAGGAGTAGTAAGCCATCTGCCAGCGAGTCGGGAGAGTGAGGTGAGAGCCCGGCATTGTGTTCGCAGAGCACCCGCTATCTCAAGGCTGAACTCGCCTGCTGCCCCACGCAGTATGCAGTGTGGGGTTGACTCCGCCGGTGAAATGTTTTTTACCCAAAAGATCAGCCGACGGCGGGTTTCGCCCGGTATTGCGAACTGGAGCGGCTCAGATAAACGGATCAGCATCCATTATTTGAGCAAGCAGGGTGGCACCGCGGAGGGTTCCTTCGTCCCTGGGGACGGAGGATTTTTTGTTTAACTGCAGGAAAGGAGGTTTCGAATGAAAGGGATGAAAGCTTGGCCTGTTTATGAGCCGCGTACGATCGAGCCGCGTTGGCAATCGCAGTGGGAGCAGGAAGGTCTTCATCTTGCTGGCGAAACCTCCACAAAGCCCAAGTACTATTGCCTGGATTTTTTCCCTTACCCTTCTGGTGACGGATTGCACGTAGGCCACTGCCGCAACTATATTCCGACTGATGTTATCTCACGCTATAAGCGTATGAAGGGTTTTAACGTGCTGCACCCAATGGGTTGGGATGCCTTTGGCGAGCCAGCCGAGCAGTATGCTGCCCAGCATGGTGTACACCCGCGCCTCACTACAGATCGCAACACCGCAAATTTCCGCCGCCAGTTGACCTTGATCGGTGCAGGTTATGACTGGGATCGTGAAATCGATTCCTCCGACCCCGACTTCTATCGCTGGACGCAATTCTTTTTCCTGAAGCTTTATCAATGTGGGCTGGTATATCGCGATTCCAACTGGCAGTGGTGGTGCGATGGATGTCAAACTACCCTCTCCAGCCATGAAGTAGCCGGAGGAGTGTGCTGGCGTGGCCATACATCGATCTACAAACGCGAAATCCCGGCCTGGTATTTCCGAATTAGCGCTTATGCTGAAGAATTGCTCAACGATTTGGATCAGATTGATTGGCCTGATCCGATTAAAACGATGCAGCGCAACTGGATCGGACGCTCCGAAGGTTGCGAAATCATCTTTCAGACCGAGGCTGGTCAACCTTTATCGGTTTTTAGCACTCGCCCTGAAACCGTCTATGGAGTCACGTTTTTCGTCCTTGCGCCTGAGCACCCCCTGGTTTCTGCCCTCACAATCACTGAGAGGCGTCTGGCAGTAGAGGCTTATATTGCCCAGACCGTGCGCCAGAGTGAAATTGACCGTCAGAAGGAAGCTCGCGATAAGACCGGTTTATTCACTGGTGGATATGTCATCAATCCTGTGAATGGCGAGCGCATCCCGGTCTGGATTTCAGATTATGTATTACCGAGTTATGGCTTTGGCGCGCTGATGGGTGTGCCGGCTCATGACCAGCACGATTTTGACTTCGCCCGCCATTTTCATCTGCCGATTCGGGTGGTAGTTTCACCTGAAAAAGAGACCTTGCCGGATGGAGAGTCTTTGACGGCTGCTTATATCGGCGATGGCTACCTGGTCAATTCTGGCCCTTATAATGGAATGCCAGTACGTACGGCCGCTCAGCGCATTTGCGCTGACCTCACCCAATCTGGCAAGGGTGTACCGCGCCTCAATTATCGTATGCATGATTGGTTAATCAGCCGCCAGAGATATTGGGGCGCCCCAATCCCGATCGTGTATTGCTCGCGCTGCGGTATTCAACCTGTCCCAGAAGAAGATCTGCCAGTGCTGCTCCCGCCGATGATGAATTTCGCCCCGGATGGCAGCGGCCGCTCGCCCTTACAACGTTTACCTGGTTTTGTGCATACCGTCTGTCCAGGCTGCAAAGGACCGGCGGAGCGCGAGACAGACACCATGGGCGGTTTTGCCTGTTCATCCTGGTATTTTCTGCGTTTTACCAGCCCACATTACGGGCAAGGGCCTTTTGACCCCCAGGCGATGCGATATTGGATGCCGGTTGATCTGTATGTGGGAGGAGCAGAACATGCCGTTTTGCATCTACTCTACGCTCGCTTCTGGATCAAGGCTCTTGCGAAGGCTGGTTTTGTCCCATTCCGAGAACCATTCTCGAAGTTGATCAATCAGGGTCAATTATTGGGCGCGGATGGCGCTCGTATGTCCAAGAGCAGGGGCAATGTGATCACACCCGATAGCATCGTCGAATTGCATGGAGCGGACGCCCTCAGGATATATGAAATGTTCATGGCCCCCTTTGAACAGGATGTGGCTTGGAGCATGGATGGGATAAGCGGCGCAGCCCGTTTTTTGAGCCGGGTGTGGACCTTGATCGGAGAGTGCTATTTTCAAAGCGCAGGATGTGCCAACCACGATCCGGAGCTTACTCGCGTGTTGCACAAGACCATTCGGCGGATCGAGGAGCGGATCGAAAGTTTTCGCTTCAATACGATGATTTCCACGTTAATGGAATTTGTTAATCGTCTGAGTGAACTTCAGCGATCGGATCAGTGGCAAACGGTCACTTTTCATCGGGCTTTGGAGACACTCATTTTGCTCCTGGCGCCATCCGCGCCCCATATCGCCAGCGAATTGTGGGAGCTGACCGGTCATGACGAGAGTGTCCATCGTCAGGATTGGCCCACCTGGGATGCAGACCTGGCGCGTGATGAAGTCGTCCAGATCCCTATCCAGGTGGATGGCCGTCGGCGGGATGTGCTGGAAGTTTCTCCGGATGCAGCCATGGAGGATGTCCGCGCAGCCGCCCTGGGAATGGAACGCGTCCGGCAGCAACTGGATGGGCGCACAGTTGATCATGTCGTTTATGTGCCGGGGAAGATCATCAACATTGTCACCCGCATCAATGATTCCATGGAGCCAATTCTAGGATAACTTATGTCATTTCGATGTCCGCAATGTCAGACGCTTAACACATTGGAAATTATCCAATCAATCGATCTGCCGCCCGACTGGCGCAGCGATGAGATTTCTCTGCAAGTTGTCGGCTGCACAGTCTGCGCGTTTCGCGGCCTGGCGGTCTATGAGGAGTTTCAGCACGGTGCAGAGACTGATCTCTGGAAACATATTGGTTATTGGGTCAGTCGGGATGCAGTCGAATCCATTCTGGAGACGATGCGTTCTTGTCTGGATGCGCATAACCCACGCTGTAATTGCCCGGCGCATACCAGCCTGGGTCAGCAGGATGTCTATGGAAGCTGGCGTGGATTATTGGAAATCAAGCGCGGGCATACATTCTCGATGCGGTTGTTTAATGGCCCCGACCCTCTTAATACGCCAGATGCGCTTCCGGATGTTGTTCATCCGGAAGCCTGAAAGATGATTATAATCTCACGAAACTAAAGCCATACGCCAAAGTCCACTCGAAGGAAGATGTATTGGGCAACCCTACCTTCCGGGTTACCAACCAAAGAATGGACAGATGCCTGAAATTTGATGGAGATAAAATGACCGAATTACATCCCTATAACCATGCTGAAATCGAGCCTCGCTGGCAAAAACGCTGGGAGGCGGATGGGCTATACGAATTGAACATAGATCCCGAGCGACCCAAGCATTACGCTCTCACCATGCTGCCCTATCCCTCTGGAGAATTGCACATCGGTCACTGGTATGCAATGACGCCCTCGGATGCCCGGGCGCGCTTTATGCGTATGCGAGGTTACAACGTTCTCTTCCCTATGGGGTACGACGCTTTTGGGTTGCCTGCCGAGAACGCCGCTATAAAACGCGGGATTTATCCAAAACAATGGACTTACGCCAATATCGAGCGCATGCGCAAACAGATGAAGACGATGGGCGCTATGTTTGACTGGCGCCGGGAAGCTGTTTCGGCGGATCCAAAATATTATAAATGGACTGAATGGTTCTTTAGTCAGCTTTTTAAACATGGTCTGGCTTACCGCAAGATGTCCCCGGTCGATTGGTGCCCAAATTGCAATACCACCCTGGCACGTGAACAGGTCTGGGGAGAGGATCGCCACTGCGAGCGCTGTGGGACGCAGGTCATTAAGAAAAATCTGGAGCAGTGGTTTTTTCGCACGACCAACTACGCCGAAGAATTGCTGGATTTTTCGCATATCGATTGGCCGGAGCGAGTGCAGGCATTGCAAACCAACTGGATTTACCGTTCAGAGGGCGCTACAGTTGTTTTTCACACTGAGCACGGCGATCCGCTCGAAGTCTTCACCACTCGTCCAGACACGTTGTGGGGCGCAACCTTTATGGTGCTGGCGCCTGAGCATCCTCTGGTAGCCAAGATCACAACATCTCACCAAAAAGCAGCAGTCGAAGCGTACGTGGCGGAGGCAGCTCGCCAGACGGATATTCAACGAGAGGCGACAGATAAAGAGAAGAGCGGCATCTTCACCGGGGGACATGCGATCAACCCGGTGAATGGAAAGCGTATTCCGATCTGGATTGCAGATTATGTGTTGATGACCTATGGGACGGGCGCGATCATGGCCGTTCCATCTCACGACGAACGCGATTTCGCTTTCGCATTGAAATTTGGTCTTCCGATTCTCCCGGTGATTGCCCGTCCAGACGGCCGCACGAAATCCTTTGTCCGATCCGGCAGCATGAGCGCCGGTTTTCTGGAGGCGCTGCGGCAGGAAGATATTCCTCATGATGTCACCCCTGCCGGTGTGCAGGTTGAGGTCCCCGCGCAGAAGGTGGAAACGTTTATTCAAATCGCCCGTCAGTTCTTGTTGCCGGATGCCTGGGTTGAGCTGGTTGGGACGGGATGGGTCTTTATCTTCGCTGACGATGTCCTGGCCTGGGATTCGGTTGAGGCTGACCGGAGCATCTTGGATCGAATTCAAAAAATCGATCCATTCTTAAGTGCAAACCGTACTCTAATGGAGATGCTCTGGAATAATATTTGGTATCAAGATACTCTGTACCATGATCAATATGGGATGATGATCCATTCGGGTGAATTCTCCAATACTCCTGGCGATGTCGCCAAGCGCATCGTGATCGAATGGTTAGAACAGAAGGATATCGGCCATGGAACGGTCAACTACCGTTTGCGAGATTGGTTGATCAGCCGCCAGCGCTACTGGGGTGCGCCCATCCCGATCATCTATTGTCCCGAGCACGGCGCTGTCCCGGTTCCAGATGACCAGCTTCCAGTTCTGCTGCCGGATGATGTCGAATGGCGACCCACCGGAGAAAGCCCGCTCAAGCTTCACCCCACCTGGAAACAAACCACCTGCCCAATTTGCGGTGGCCCAGCCGAGCGTGAGACAGATACCATGGATACATTCATGTGTTCTTCCTGGTATCACTTGCGCTATCTCAGCCCGGACTATGATCAGTGGCCGTTTGATCCGCGCGAATATGATTATTGGATGCCGGTAGATACATATACCGGTGGAATTGAGCACGCCACCATGCATTTGATCTATACCCGCTTCTTCCATAAAGCCGGGCGAGATATGGGGATTATGAAAAGCCCAGAACCGATGACCCAACTGCGCAACCAGGGCATCATCCTGGGCGAGGATTCGGAGAAGATGTCCAAGAGCCGCGGCAACGTGATTGCTCCCGATGATTTGGTCAACCGCTACGGCGCCGATACAGTCCGCGCTTATTTGATGTTCTTTGCTCGTTGGGATATGGGCGGTCCCTGGAATAGCAGCGGGATTGAGGGATCTGCCCGCTGGATACGGCGCATCTGGTCGCTATTCACTGAGCCGGCTCAATCGGGCAAGCCCGATCCTGAGTTGTTGCGTGCTCTGCGCCGCAAGGTACATCAAACCCTGCGCCGAGTGACTTATGATTACGAAAACTTTGAATTTAATACCATTATTTCTGCCTTAATGGAATTGCTCAACGAGATGTATAAAGCCCGTGAAGCCGGGGCGTCTGGGTCAGCGGAGTGGAAAGAGGCTCTGGATCTTTATTTGCGCATGCTGGCGCCTTCCTGCCCGCATATCGCCGAAGAACTGTGGCTGCACCTGGGCAAGCCGTACTCCATCCACCAGCAATTCTGGCCCGAGGTTGATGAACAAGCCGCGGCCGAAGACGAGATCACTCTAGTTTTGCAGATCAATGGAAGAGTACGTGACCGCTTGCGAGCGCCTGCGGATATCAGCGATGAAGAAACTCGCCAGATGGCCCTGGCCAGTGAAGTCGTTCAAAAGCACCTGGGCGGCAAAGAACCTCGCAAGGTGATCCTGGTTCCTGGCCGGTTGGTTAATATCGTCATTTGAGTTAATTTCAATCGCAAAGTTGCTGCAACACCCCCCATTCGGGATTATTGCTGGATGTGGGGAATTAATATTGGATCATAGTGGAATCTAAGAAAATGATCGTAGTACCACTGGCTGCTTTCCATTCTGTGGGCATGCTTGTATAATTGAGGCTTCGAAAAGATATCCACCCAGTCTCAAGATGTTTTTGCGAGGGGAATGCTACCAGGTGTAGGAGGGTAGGAATGGATCATTTACAGGTCCTAATTATTGAAGATGATAAAGATACCGCTCATTTCTTCAGCATGGTACTAAGCCTGGTTGGCTTTGAATGTGAGATCGTACATTCGGCTAAACAAGGGCTTTCCCGGTTGGCTGCAACCCAACCAGATATGATCTTATTGGATATGCGCCTCGGAGTTGAAATTGGTGGGGAGGATATCCTCTATCAGATCCGTTCTAACCCTCGACTGGACCAAACCCGCGTGATTGTGATCACTGCTTACCCATCCATGGCAGAACCGATCACGAACCTGGCAGATCTCATTTTATTGAAACCGGTGGATGTTGACCAAGCTTAAGACTCTTGCCAGCAGATTAGTCTTGCGTGATGAACAAACCACTTTTTACCAATACCGCGACCCGGTGACCGGTCTGTTTAATCACGAGTTTTTTCTCACCCGCCTTGAGCTGGCATTTGAACGATCCAGACGCAGACTGGAGTTCTTGTTCGCTTTGATGGTTTTCTCGGTGGAATTAATCCCTCTTGATGAAAACACTTTTATTGAACTGGATAGAGACCCCATTCTTCACCAGATTGCCGAGCGGTTAAGAAGTTGTTATCGCCCTACGGATACAATTGCTAGGTTGGATGGAGAGAAATTTATCACATTACATGAAGACCTGAAGAGTTTTGATGACCTTATTGTGCTGGATCAGCGTCTGCGGGAGTGTCTTGCCCCCATTTTTCAGATCGATGATCGTCGTTATCATCTTAATCTAATGATTGGAACGGTGATGCATACGCCCGTGTACAAACAACCTACTGATCTGATTGAAGCGACCTGTCTGGCTATGGTAGCTGATCAGCCTACGAGAGAAGATCAAGTTTCGTCGGCCAGGTGAGATGTCCGATCAAGAATTCCTTAGGTGGAGTGGAGGATTGGGGTTCAAATAAGAATGCCACAACAGACGTGCCGCGACAGCTCTCCAGGGCTGCCAGGTTGCGCCGATTTGGTTCATGATCTCTCTAGATGGGGGTAAGGGTAGTTTCTTTATTTTTTGCACAGCATTTACCAACGCCAGGTCGCCGATCGGCCAGGCATCTGGGCGGCCCAGCGCCATTAACAAGTAGATCTCGGCTGTCCAAGGTCCAATCCCTTTGATTAACATCAATTCTGATTTTGCGATCTCATCTTCCTTGTATTCCAAAGCTTGCAAGTCAAACTGCCCACCCTGGATGGTCTTAGCCAGTTCCCGACAGTAATGAGTCTTTTGACGGCTGAAGCCAATTAATTTTAGGGATGGATCATCCAACTCCAGGAATCCTGCAGGTGTCAGCGGCGAGACGGTCGCAAGCAATTTATCGAAAGCTGCCCTGGCGGATGCCAGGGACACCTGCTGCTCAAGGATGATCTGTATCAGGGTTGGAAATCCCGGTTCGCGTTGCCACATCGGCGGTGGGCCGAGCGTCGTCAGGATGCGCGCCAGATCGACATCGCTTTCTGCTAACAGAGAGAGCGCCTTGTGATAAATATCTTCAGTCAGTCGGAAAGCTTTTTCCATTATTTTGAGATTAATCCAATGAAATTTTTACGTTCTATATTATACTCATCGAAATAGGAGAAAACATGCGTCTCGATGACCTTAACTGGTTTGATGTGGAGAACTATCTCCAATCCGACGATCGTTTGATGGTCGTGCTTGGATCGTGTGAGCAACACGCCTACCTGAGTTTGCTCACAGATGTCAAGATTCCCATGGCATTAGCTGATGCGGCTAGTTCCATCTCTAAAGTTCTGGTGGCGCCTGCGCTCAACTTCGGATGTTCCAGCTATTTCATGGCGTATCCCGGCACGTTCAGCATGCGGGTGAGCACTTTGCTTGACGTGGTTGAGGACCTGGTTCGCTCTGCGTACCGTCATGGTTTTCGGCGCATCTTAGTTCTGAATGGACATGGCGGTAATGAACCAGCTCGCGGTCGCCTTTATGAACTGGCTACTGAACTACCGGATTTACGCCTTGCCTGGTATGCCTGGTGGCAATCACACAGCGCTGAGCAGGTTGCGCGCAAGTATGAACTTAAACCGGCGCATGCGGGTTGGTCGGAAGCATTTCCGTTTACGCAAGTGGCGGAGCTGCCGACTGAGACAAAAGCTCCCCCAAGCATACCTGGTTTATTAGGCGCAGATGAAGCGCGCGAGGTATATGGTGATGGCATGTTTGGCGGGGCATATCAGGCGACCCCGCTGATTATGGATGAGCTTTTTGCCGCCATTCTTCAAGATGTGCTTGCCTTGTTAAATTTTGAATAGCCCACATAATCCTGACTATCAAACCATCAGACATCTACGAATTCTTATGATCCTTTGATAAAATGGATCTATCCAGTCACAGAGGTGAAGAAATGACCGAAAAACAAATCATCTATGCTCCAAAAGCTCCCAAGGCGCTGGGGCCTTATAATGTTGCCAACCAATTTGGCGAGTTGATCTTTACTGCCGGGCAATTAGGTATAGACCCTGCCACTGGCGAATTAGTTCCCGGCGGCGTGGAAGCAGAGACGCGTCAGGCGCTTACCAATGTCCAGAATGTATTAGAGGTGGCGGGCAGCTCGCTAAAGAGTGTGCTTAAGACCACTGTCTTTCTGCGCGATATGGCCGATTTTGCGAAAATGAACGCCATCTACGCCGAATTCTTCAGCATAGATTTTCCCGCCCGGTCCACTGTTCAGGTGGCTGCGCTTCCCAAGGGTGGCGCAGTGGAGATCGAAACAATCGCATGTCTGGCGAGCTGATTTTGTTGGTGGATGATGAACCTAACATCATTCAATTAGCCCGCATGTATTTGGAACGAGACGGTTATCGTGTTCGGTCGGTGGGGGATGGCGTTTCTGCGATGCAATTTATTGAGAGCGAGAAACCAGCCCTAATGGTGCTCGATCTTATGTTGCCGCAGATGGATGGTCTGGAAGTTTGCCGGCGGTTGCGCGCCCAAGAAAACTCTATCCCAATTATGATGCTCACAGCCCGAGATGAGGATATTGATAAAATTCTTGGTCTGGAATTGGGCGCTGATGATTATATGGTAAAGCCGTTTAATCCACGCGAGCTGTTGGCAAGAGTCAAGGCTATCCTGCGCCGTGGTGAGCGGACCACCCCAAAAAGCACAGCCCCAATCCATTTAGCAGATGTGGTTATCGATCCGGCAAGGCGTGAAGTCACGGTCAAGGGCGCCCAGATTGACCTGCGCGCCCAGGAATTTGATCTTCTGATGGTCTTTGCTGAACATAAGAGCCTGGTACTTAGCCGCGAACAGCTTCTAGAGAAAGCTTGGGGATATGAATATTATGGCTTATCCCGCACTGTAGATGTACACGTCGGTCACTTGCGCCGCAAGCTGGCTGACAGTGCTTTGCGCATCGATACCGTCACAGGTGTGGGATACAAACTGGTATTTTGATGTTTTCCTCGATCCGTTTTCGCCTGTGGTTGACCTACGTGCTGGTGGTTGGAGTAGTTCTGATCATATCCGGGTTAACGGTAGCTATTTTTGTCTTGCGCAGTCCAACCCAGGATCGGCGTGAATTGCAGCGTTTACGTTTGGTCTCTAATTTGATCTCTCAGCGCGGCCAGTTTTTGAACAACGCGCCTTTGCTGAATTCGTCACGCCTGGACGACCTGGTCAACCGGGCGGACAATGTCAGCACAGCTCGATTCGCAATTTTTAGCAAAACAGGTGATTTATTGGCTGATTCACGCAGCCGCAGCGCGTCCCCTTTGCCTGAATGGTCTTATTTTGCTGAAAGCCATCCACGGCAGGGATCCACCTTTCGCGATTCAAGCAGCCATCTATGGCTCTATGTTCTTACGCCGCTCGAAGGTGGTTCGGTTATGCTGGCTGCAACTCCACGCCCACGTATTGCGGTCTTGGAGACTCTCCGAGATGAATTTCTTACCCCTTTTATCCGCGGCGCTTTGCTGGCGCTGGCATTAACCATCTTATTTTCCATCTGGATTGCTCATTGGATATCCACGCCGCTTCAACGTCTGGAGAAAGCCACCCAGCGAATATCTGGGAAGTCTTTTCAACAGATTCCGAGCATCCCGCTGGAAGGTCCGCGTGAAGTGCAGGCGGTTGCAAACTCCTTTAATAAAATGGCGGAGCGTGTACATGCCACTCAGTGCTCTCAAAGCGACTTCATAGCCAATGTCTCGCATGATCTGAAAACCCCGCTCACCTCCATTCAGGGCTTTGCTCAGGCTATTCTGGATGGCACAGCCGCCAACTCGACCAGTATCCAACAAGCAGCTCAGGTGATATACGATGAAGCTGGGCGGATGAATCGGCTGGTTTTGGAGTTGCTCGATCTGGCCCGGATGGAGGCAGGCACTTTCGGTTTTGAGCAACTTCCGGTAGACTTGGTTGACCTGCTGAGCAATGTTGTCGAAAAATTTACACCACAAGCCCGCCAGTCTCAAGTGAATTTGAGCCTGGAAATTGCTGCTCAGGGGGATAGTCATCCATCGATCCTTGCCGATTCGGATCGTTTAGCGCAAGTATTTACAAATTTAATCGATAATGCATTGAAATATTCTGTTCCAGGTGGATTGGTTACGGTCTCGGTCCGCCCTGTTGAGACGTGGGCAGAAGTGCAGGTCTCGGATACTGGCCCAGGTATCCCGCCGGCAGAGCTGGGCAGGATTTTTGAGCGCTTTTATCAGACCGACAAAGCCCGCAGCGGCGGGAATATGCGTGGTTTGGGCCTTGGTTTGACGATTGCACGTGAGATTATCCAGGCTCATGGGGGTGTGATATCAGCGTACAACCGCGCCCAAAAGGACCTGACTGCCAATCCGGATTCGGCTCATACTTCTTCTGGTCATGGTAGTGTCTTTGTTGTCCGACTACCTTTGACGGGTCCGGATGATGACACTTATGCCCGCAAACGCGAAGGAGCGTTCTTTCGCTCACCCGGTGGGGATTAACGTGTAACTTGGCTTCGAATGAAAATGACAGAAGTCTCTATCATCGTCCCTTGTTATAACGAGCAAAATACGATCTGCCTGCTCCTGGATGCACTCTATGCCCAAACATATCCTCGCTCTCATATGGAGATTGTGATTGCTGATGGTCAATCCAGCGATGAAACCCGCTCTCGAATCAATGGCTTCCAGAAAACCCACCCGGATCTGAATATTCGCATCGTGGACAACCCTCAACGAACGATCCCATCTGGATTGAACCGGGCTATCGAAGCGGCTAATGGGCTTTGGATCGTTCGCCTGGATGCACACTCTGTCCCCAGCCGAGATTATGTGGCGACTTGCGTCAGCGCCCTTGAAAAAGGGATGGGGGACTCGGTTGGAGGTGTTTGGCAGATTCGTGCTCGTGATGAGAGCTGGCAGGCGCGCTCAATTGCGCTGGCAGCCTCCCATCGACTTGGGGTTGGTGATGCTCTTTATCGCTACACCGAAACCGCTCAGGAAGTGGACACTGTGCCATTTGGGGCTTTCCGGCGCACATTGGTTGAGCAAATCGGACCATTCGATGAAACCTTGCTCACAAACGAAGATTATGAATTCAACGTCCGTCTGCATCAGGCCGGTGGACGGATCTGGCTGGATCCGGCGATCCGATCGATCTATTATGCTCGCTCGAATCTGGGCGAATTAGCCCGCCAGTATTGGCGTTACGGCTACTGGAAAGCCCGCATGCTGCGCCGTTACCCGGGCTCGCTGCGCTGGCGGCAGGCATTGCCGCCATTATTCGTGTTGAGTCTGTTTGTGCTGATCTTGGTCTCTCCCTTGTGGCTTTTCGCAGGATGGATATTCGTGTTAGAATCTTCGGTCTATGCAGCGGTGCTTCTAATGGCTGGTATCCGTTTAGCATGGAAGCACCATGATCCGGCTCTCGTTGCCGGTATTCCTCTGGCAATCGCGACAATGCATATTGCCTGGGGAAGCGCTTTTCTTTGGAGTTTAATTTTTTCATGAATAATGTCAGAAAAAACCTCCGCACCCATCATTGGCAGTTGCGTGTCAGTGAACGCCGCTCACTGCTTTTAGCTGGTGACTTATTGGCGGCGTTGGTAGCTTTAGGGATCTCTTTGTATTACTGGGGTACAAGCGAGCGATTTATGGGGTTCTCGATAGAGTTTCTACAACTGCGAGTGCCCGTCTGGTTCTATATGCTGCCGCTCATTTGGCTCGTGATTATGGTAGAGCTTTATGATGTTCATCGCGCCTCTGATTGGAACCAGACCATCCGTGGTGTAGCGGTTGCAGTCTCAATCGGTTTTGTGATGTACCTGGCTTTATATTTTTATTATAACGATCCATCCAAATTCCTCTTACCGCGCCGCGGGGTTGCATCCTATCTGATCGCAGTATTTGTTCTGACCTTAGCTTGGCGCAGGTTGTATATCCAGGTTTTTACAGGATCTCAATTTATGCGCCGGGTTTTGATGGTCGGCGGCGGCAAAAGTGCTGAGATGCTCCTGAAAATGTTCAAAGGTCTCAAGTCCCCGCCATTCGTGTTGGTTGGTATCATCGATGACGATCATCGAAAATTGGGAACCATGATCGAAGATGTGCAGGTCATCGGATCAAGCGGCCAATTGTTGCACCTGGTTCAGATCAATAATATTTCGGATGTAATCGTCGCCATTTCCGGTGAGATGCAAGGAAGCATGTTCCAGGCCTTGTTGGATGCTCAGGAAAAGGGAGCGGAGATAATTCGTATGCCCACTGCTTATGAGGAGGTAATGGGCAGAGTGCCAATCCTGATGCTTGAAGCTAATTGGATTCTGCGCTCATTTGTGGACGAGTTGCGCGTAAGCGGTTTTTATTTGCTTGCCAAGCGTGTTTTGGATATTTTAGGAGGTCTAGCCGGGACTCTGGCTACGCTGTTGCTATTTCCATTCATCTCCTTGATGATCGGCCTTGACGATGGTCTGCCCATCTTTTATAAACAAACCCGTTTCGGCAAAGGTGGTCAGCCTTATAATATTCTGAAATTCCGCACCATGAGCCGAGATGCTGAGGCGGATGGTCAGCCACGTTGGGCGCGCGAAGATGATATCCGCGCCACTCGCGTTGGTCGCATCTTGCGAAAAACACATCTCGATGAGTTGCCGCAGTTTATGAATGTGCTGCGCGGCGAGATGAGCCTGGTTGGTCCGCGTGCAGAGCGACCGGAACTGGTCGAATATTTCCAACAGCATATCCCCTTTTATCGGGCTCGCTTGCTGGTAAAACCCGGGATCACAGGTTGGGCGCAGGTGAATTACGGCTATGCCTCTACAATAGATGAAACGATTGTCAAACTGGAATACGATTTGTATTACATTAAACATCGCAGCATCTTAATGGATTTTGTGGTCCTGTTGCGCACTCCCTCGACTGTATTTGGTTTTCGAGGAAGATAGCAAATGAAGCCCCGTCTATTCATCCGCAGCAGGCTGCTCTTGTTGGCAGATATTGTTTTAATTATCGTTGCGGGTCTTGGCAGCTTTGCCTTGCGCACTGATCTCGGCCCACTGTTTGTGTACTATCTGCCCCAGGCTTACTGGTTATTGGGGATCAGTCTGGTGGTAAAACCGCTCACGTTCTATTTCTTTGGTCTTTACCGCCGACTGTGGGTTTATGCCAGCATCCAGGAGATGAAATTAATCGTGGTGGCTGTGACCACAGCATCGGTGATTGTTTCATTGATCATTGTCATTCTACGAGCCACCCAGCTATTGCCATATTATCCACGCAGTACTTTACCAATCGACTGGCTGCTTACGTTGATTCTGATCGGCGGCATGCGTTTTTCAATGCGAATTCTCTCGGATGCCCAACAAGAGGCAACCGTTGACACTCGTAAAAGCATCCGACGGACCTTGATCGTTGGCGCTGGTGATGCTGGCGCGTTGGTCGTACGTGAAATGCAGAAGAATCCTTATTTGCGTCTGATACCAGTCTGTTTTTTGGACGATAACCCGGACAAGCAAAAACAACAAATCCATGGCGTACCAGTTGTAGGCACGTTGAATGACCTGGCGCGGACGGTAATGATCCATCGGATCAACGAGGTGATTATTGCCATCCCCAGCGCGCCGGGGAGGGTGGTGCGTCAGGTGACTGAAGTTTGCCAGGCGCGCAGCATCCCGTATCGCACCATGCCTGGTATGTATGAGCTTATTGGCGGAAAGGTAAATGTCAATCGCCTGCGTGAAGTGGAGATCACCGATTTGCTGCGCCGTGAACCTGCTCGCATTGATGAGCATTTAATTGGCAACAGTCTGAGCGCTCGTCGAATTATGGTGACCGGTGCAGGTGGTTCAATCGGGCGGGAGCTTTGTCTTCAGATCGCCCGTTGGATGCCTACTTCAATCATCCTTCTGGGTCACGGTGAAAACAGCATTTTTGAAACATTGCTGGAAATCCAGGACAATTTCCCCTCGTTGCCGGTTCTCCCGGTAATTGCAGATGTGCGCGATCTGGACCGCCTAAACGTGATTTTTGACGCTTTGCATCCCGAGGTAGTTTTTCACACTGCCGCGCATAAACACGTGCCTCTGATGGAAATGAATGTCGAAGAAGCCGTCGCCAATAATATCCAGGGGACGCGCAATATTGTTGAAACATGCCTCAATTATGGGGTGGAACGTCTGGTATTGATCTCAACCGACAAATCCATCCGCCCCTCCAGTGTGTATGGGGCTACCAAGCGCATGGCAGAGATGCTGGTATTGGACGCAGCCCGTCGCTCGAACGCGGCCTTTTCGATTGTCCGTTTTGGGAATGTTCTCGGCAGCCGCGGCAGCGTGGTGCCAAAGTTTAAACGCCAAATCGCCAATAGTGGACCGGTCACAGTTACGCATCCGGATATGAAACGCTATTTCATGACCATTCCTGAAGCGGTCCACCTGGTTTTGCAGGCATCATCCATGGGACAGGGAGGCGAGGTTTTTGTTTTGAATATGGGCGAACAAATTCGTATCCTGGATCTGGCGGAGGACTTAATTCGGCTTTCTGGTTTGGAACCTGGCAAAGACATTGAGATTGTATTCACCGGTATCCGCCCAGGTGAAAAAATGAGCGAGGAACTTTGGGATCAATGGACGCAGTACGAGCCGACTGCTCACCCGGATATTGTCCTGCTGGCGGACGAGGATCTGCTCAGCGGCGTGGAATTACAGGACACGGTGGACGAGTTGGTTAATCTGGCACGTGAGGGCGATTCTGCGGGGATTGTCAAAATCCTGGATGGTTGTATTCCCGGCGCTGCCGTGCGCAGCATGCCCACGCCAGATATCACGTCCTATATTTGATAAAAATTATTGGATCATCTGGCCTGCTTTCTGTGACTCAAGACAAAATGATGAGAGCCGAATATGCCTGAAGTAATGCCTGGCGAATGGGATGTTTTCCTTTCCGGGTTTCCAGAAGCGCATGTTCTGCAAACCAGAGCATGGGGTGACTTGAAATCTGCGTTTGGTTGGCAGGCTGGTTATGTCGTTGTCCCTGCCGGAAAGAATAACAAGGACTTGGGGGCCCAAATCCTATTCCGGAGATTGCCTCTGGGACTGAGTGTGGCTTATATCGCCAAAGGCCCGCTTGGTTCCAAGACCAGGGATATGGTTGGGTTTCAAGCGCTCTGGCCGGATGTGGACAGATTTTGCCGCAAGATGAACGCCATTTTCCTCAAGGTCGAGCCTGATTTATGGGAGCCAATCAAGCCGGTTAATGACACTTTGTCTGTTCCTACGGAAGCAGCCCCATCTGGTTTTCGGCCAGGCGCTCAGAGCATCCAACCGAGAAGGACCCTGGTGGTAGATTTGCGTGGAGATGAAGACCAGGTGTTAGCTAGTATGAAACAAAAAACTCGCTACAATATCCGCCTAGCTTTGAAAAAAGGTATTCATGTGTCCCCCAGCACAGATATCGATGTGTTTCATCGCTTGATGATGATCACCAGCGAGCGAGATTTCTTTGGAGTGCATAGTCTCGATTATTACCGGCGCGCGTATGAACTTTTCCATGCCCAGGATGAATGTGTGATCCTGACCGCCGAATTTGAAGGCGAGCCGCTTGCCGCTCTGATGGTCTTTCGACGTGGCGCGCGCGCCTGGTACTTTTATGGCGCCTCTGGGAATGCTCATCGCGAGCGGATGCCCACCTATCTGTTGCAGTGGGAGGCCATGCGATGGGCGCGTGCTCATCATTGTACATCCTATGACTTATGGGGTGTGCCAGATGCAGATGCGCAAACGCTGGAAGCTCAATTCATGGAGCGCAACGGGGGTTTGTGGGGCGTTTATCGATTCAAGCGAGGTTTCGGCGGGGAGCTATTGCGCGCCTTAGGGCCTTATGATCGGATTTATCGGCCAGCTTTATATGCCCTCTATCGACTATGGTACAAACAAAAAGCGAACGAATAATCATGATGGCCACTCTCTATCAAGGCCCCGCCGAGGCCTGGAATAATAAGATTGCCGACCTGCCAGACCCTCATCTATTGCAGACCTGGGAATGGGGGCAGGTTAAGTCTCGTTTTGGTTGGAGCCCGTTGCCATATCTATGGGAGAATGAAGAGGGGAAAATACAGGCTGCTGCACTCATCTTGATGCGAGAAGTTCCCGTACCGGGATTGGCGGGCCGGTTACGTGTTTTGTATGCCCCCAAAGGTCCGCTGCTGGATTGGGGCGACCCGTTGTTGCGAACGAGAGTGCTGACCGATCTGCAAGCGATTGCTATACAACAGCATGCCATCCTTATTAAAATTGATCCAGATGTGCGTCTGGGAATTGGCGTCCCAGGAGATAGCCTTGCGCTAGATGATCCGGTCGGTCAGTTGGTGATATCTGATCTGAAAAAACTTGGATGGCATCTCTCCTCCGAGCAGATCCAGTTCCGAAATACGGTGATCATTGATTTGAAACCGGATCTGGATCGATTGCTTGCAAGTATGAAACAGAAAACTCGCTATAATATCCGCCTGGCTGAACGAAAAGGGGTAACTGTTCGGGTTGGCGCAGCAGCAGATATCAGTGAACTGTTTTATATGTATGCCGAGACAGCCCAACGGGATGGTTTTGTCATTCGAGATGAGGCCTATTATCGAACCCTCTGGAGTGCCTTCATCCAGGCGGGTTTGGCAGAGGCTTTGATTGCTGAAGTCGAGGGCGAGCCATGTGCGGCTATCATTGTATTTCGATTTGGCAGGCGAGCCTGGTATATGACGGGTATGTCCAGGCTTCTTCATCGGGAGAAAATGCCAAGCTACTTGCTCCAGTGGCGGGCGATTGAGCGCCTGCGATCTTCTGGTGTTCAGACTTATGATCTGTGGGGGGCTCCCGATGTTTTTGATGAGAGCGACCCATTATGGGGTGTGTATCGGTTCAAGGAAGGGTTTTCTGGCTTGGTTGAGCGCCATATCGGTGCATGGGATCTGCCGGTGCAATCATTGCTCTATCAATTCTACACAGGGTTTTTGCCCCGCTTATTAGACTGGATGCGTCAGCGCGGTATGAAGCGCACGCAACGTATGCTGGGTTAGTCCTGCGGATAACGGATCATATGAAAGGAGAAGGAGTATGATGAAATCGATCCCTCGCTTGAATTTCGCCCATCTTCCCACAATTGTCGAGCCGCTCCCCCGCCTTTCGGCTCTATTGAAAGGACCGAAACTGTTGATCAAGCGGGATGATCAGACCGGTTTGGCGTTGGGCGGTAACAAGAACTCGTAAGCTGGAATTCCTGCTTGCGGAAGCACAGTCGAAAGGGGCAAAAACCCTGGTCACCGCCGGAGCGCTCCAATCCAATCACTGCCGCCAGACCGCCGCTGCTGCGGCGCGTTATGGTTTCGACTGTATCCTGGTTCTGTATCCGGCCAGCGGTTCGTTGAACTCGGAGCAGAATTTCCCATCTGCCTCTGCAAATTTGCTCCTGGATCAACTCTTGGGGGCAGAACTGATCGCGACCGAACGTGGACAACGTGAACAAACTCTGCAGGATACTTTTCAAACGGCATCAAAAGCCGGGAGACGCCCTTATTTGATCCCTTATGGCGGGTCAAATTCCACTGGCGCTGTTTCTTATGCTTTTGCAATGCAGGAGCTCTTGAACCAGAACATCTCTGTGGATTGGATTGTGTTTCCGTCCTCGTCTGGAGGCACCCAGGCTGGTTTAGTGTTGGGTAGCCGTCTATTTGGTTATCAGGGAAAAGTCCTGGGAATGAGCGTGGATGAGCCAGAAGATGTCCTGAAGCAGCGTGTTGCCAGACTCGCGATGGAAACCGCCGATTTCCTGGGTGAACGATTCAGCTTCGCCGCAGAGGATGTGCTGGTGAATGCCGAATATCTGGGCGGTGGATATGGTGTGATGGGCGCCCCCGAACGGGAAGCCATTCAACTTTTTGCTCGACAGGAAGCCATCCTGCTCGATCCGGTCTATACTGGTCGAGCTGCTGCAGGTTTGATTGATCAGATCCGTAAGGGCTTTTTCTCAAGCAGGGATACGGTCTTGTTTTGGCACACCGGCGGTACACCGGCGCTTTTCGCCGATCAATATCGCGATTCTCTTGACTAGAGGATTCACTTTAAACCAATTATTTCATACACATTAAGCGGCTCGCGCTTGCCTTTTGCCTGGATTGGTTCGATGAGTCTGGCATGGATTTGATCTGCAACCAGTTGATAAGCGCTTTCGCTGATCACGATCTGATTGGCCTGCGAATTTTCCTGGATGCGTTTGGCTGTATTCACGCTGTCTCCAATCGCTGTGTATTCCATGCGTTTATCGGTTCCAACCAGGCCTAAAACCGCTTCGCCAAAGTGGATACCTACCCCGAAAGACAATTGATTTTGAACCGGCAGCTTGTAGGTAAGACGTTGCACCGCGGCGCGTAAACCGAGAGCTGCCCGAACTGCTCGTAAGGCATGGTCGGGTTGTGGGATTGGGGCGTTGAACCAGGCCATGATTGCGTCCCCCAAGAATTTATCGATCGTTCCCTCTTGGGCTAACACGGAGTTTGCTGCGGCAGCCAGATAGCAGTTCAATACCGAAACTAATTCCTCTGGATTAATTTGTTCGCTGAATTGGGTGTACCCACGAATATCTGCAAACAGAACGGTGATTGGAGTACGTTTGCCCCCCAATTGTAGTTTATCTGGATCCAGTTGGTTAATCACCGCCGGGGAAACCATTCTCTCAAACAGGCGCCTCTGGGCTTCAAGGCGTTTTTTTTCGGTCAGGTCATCAACCACAATCGCTACGCCCTGGGTGGTTTGTGAAGCATCTTTGAGCGGAGAGAGATTAATGTTTAGCGAGAGCAAACCTCTGGATGGTGAGCTTAGATTTAGTTCGCGCCCGACCACTGTCTGATCCGTCTTTTGAACGATCTCAATCTCGCTGATGATTTCTTGCAGGGAAGCAGGGTTCACAGATGCGCTCATCAATACATCTTCCAATGCGTTCCCAATAACAGAATAATCCAGATCCCCCAGGATTGTTTGCGCGGCTCGATTGCAGAGAGATATCTTATGGTTGATGTCGGCTGTTATCACACCGCTTGCGATGGATGCAAGGACATTATCCATCAGATTCTTTAATTCGGTTACCTCTTCCAACGTCCGCCGAACCGAATCGAATAAACGCGCATTTTCCAGCGCAACTGCGGCGTGATTAGCAAAGGTTGTCAGCAGATATCGTTCGGTATCCGCGAAAATCCCGGCGTGAATCCGGTTATCCACGTAGATCACACCGGTCAGATCTCCTTTCACTTTCAGCGGGACGCACAGAATTGACCGCATGTTATGGATGATGATGCTTTCGTGGGCGCCAAAGCGTGGGTCCTCGATTGCATTGGTTGTGATCACTGGCTGACCCTCGCTCACCACCCGGTTAATGATTGTCTGGCTGATGGCGAACTCGGACGAATCCAGGGATTCATGTTCCCAGTTCCTGGCAATCCTGGTGACGAATTTCCCTTCGTCATTTCTGAGCATTAAGAATCCTCGTTCTGCTCTCATCAAGCGGATTATGTTATCCATCACAATCCGCAGCACTTCATCCAGATCGAGAGTTGAATTAATCGCCTGGATCACATCGTTTAGCGCAGATTGACGATCTGTTATCATTCGAACCAGACTCCCTATTTTTCTTGGTTGCGTTTACTTGGACGGTCGGTAGGATAAAGTCGCAGAGACGGGTCTGGTTTTTGGAACCGTCTCAAGAAATTCGATAAGAAGGTCTTGAGCGACAGCTTTCTAATTTCAGCAGCCGATTTCTGAGCCAAGGGAAGATCCACCGGTAGTATGCTGAATGCGCCTATCTGGTATTGATGGACCAATTCTTTGGCTGGGAGTTCGGCCGGGGGGATCAACTTTCCAAGTTTATCAGCTCGCTCAGAGGGTGTGTCAGTGGAGACAGCTGGTTTTCCATACAGTCTCAAACCACGGTTGATCTCCAGGTAGGCTTTTATCAGAGGTGGAAGTTCCGCTTGGCGCGCCCAGCGTTGAATAAGGAGCGGCGCTTGCATCCCTATCTTCTTAAAGGCTTGTTCAAGCAGGATTGGGAGTGCAGGCAGATGGATCCCCCTGGGTTTGGGGGCGGATTCAGCCCGATCTGCCCATTGTTGAAGCAAAATGGGTGCTGCGATCCCGGCTTTTAGGAATAGAGACCGCAGGATTACTGGCGCAGGCGGCAAACCAAACATTGGTAAGAAGCGCAGGCTAAATAAAAGAAGCAAGGCCAATCCAGCAGCAATGCCAACTGCTAGAATGACCTGGTTGGTATGCTTCTCCGGGGTTTCCGTGGGTGTGGTTTGGTTAACCTGGCTGCGCAGCAGTTCCAGCTGCTCTCGCTTATCCTCGCGCAAGGCGGCTAGTTCTTCATCTTCAGTTAGATTATTGACAGCTTCTGGTTGAGTGTCTTCCAGGCGGATGATATCCGGTTGAGCAACCGTTGGCTCAAATTCAACCCAACCCAGCCCATTAAAATATACTTCCGGCCAGGCATGGGCATCTCGTTGGCGTACAAAATAGATTCTCTGGCCGCTGGATAATTCCAAAGTGGGATCGTTTACAAACTCGCCCTGGGCATATCCCGCTGCCCAACGGGCTGGGATTCCCAACGAGCGCAGCAGGATGATCTCTGCAGTTGAATAATAATTGCAAAAGCCGGTCTTTGCCTCGAATAAGAACCAGTCAATCGGCTCATGATTGGAAGGCGGGCCTTCTTCTAGCACTGGCACGTATTGGATATTCTCACGCAGGTATTTTGTCACCGCAAGAGCTTTATCGTAAGGCGTCTCTAGCCCCGCAGTGATTTGCGCGGCCAGCTCTCGAGTGCGCGGCGTGATCTCATCGGGTAGTTGAAGATAACGCTCGCTGATCCAGGAGGGATAATCCGTGTTGGATTGGCGTAATTCCTGGGCGGGCGCCGTACTCAATGAAGCCAGGACTTCATAACTCTCACCAGACCGAATCGGTGGATTGGCATTGAAAGTCGAGATATCGAGCGTGCCATCCGGGTTTAATCCATATTCGAGCTCTCCGCTTCGACTGATCCAAAGCGGTTGTGGAGGTGTAAATGCCGTGGTGAAATTTGCCGCGCTAACGATCGAAAACTGTCCTTGCCAGCGGGAAATCCCCGGTTCCAGCGGCAGCTCTTCATTCAGGGGATTGAAATCCTGGCTATTAACCAGGGTGGTTTTCCATTGGCCGTTTTGGTAAGTGTCGTAAACACGTGCACGCCAATATAACCGTGCTCCTGAAGGGACATCCAGCGGAGCCAGTCCCTGAAAAACGGGTGTATCCGTCAACTCCGACCCACGCCCCAAGGAAGAGGTAGGGCTATAGACTGTTGAATACGAAAATACAGTGGCTTTCAAAGAGGCGAATACGTTCTCGAAATTGTCCAGCATGTCATTCCAGGCCGCTTGGACAGGTTGCCATGCCTTGTTGGCCTGTGGTAATGCTTTGGCAAAGGCGGGTACATTCCAGGCAAGCATCACGACGATGAAGGTTGCCAGGATGGTGTATCGGATAAAATCCAGGCTGATGTGCGGCGGTAGCGCTGTACGGCTCTGTTGCCAGTGAGAGTGATGGTGGATGAATGTCATCCGGGCTACTAAAATTAAAGAGAAAAACAAATATGCCGCCAGGTACCAGATCCGGTTGGCAATCACCGCATCAAACGAGTGGATGACGAACATTGTCAAGCCACCGGGCAGGATCGCAAGCCAACCATCGCCAAATCTTGTCATTGCATATCCGGCATGAGCCGAAATAATCCAATACAAAGCGAACATAATGACCAGGAAAAGCAGCGAGTTCGCGCACCGGTTCGCGTAAGACCAACTGCGAGATGACCGTCTGCAGCCGGTAAATCAGGATGATCATTTTCTCCGTCCAACTATATTGGACCGGCAGCGTCAGACCTAATTGCCATGGAATAGTGAATATCCCATAAATCAAGGCAATAAAAGCGGCAGATCTGGGCGAAAAATGACTGTATCCAAGCGCCAGACCGGCAATTAGCCCAAAAAAGACGATCGTCTGAACAATCGAAAGATGAGCTGTCCAACCGGTGGCCACAAGGCGCGTTCCAGAGATCAGTATAGCTGCCATCAAGAGCATCGCAGCTGGCAAATCCCACCATCGTAAAGAGACGTATTTCGTTTTCATAAATCTCTGAGTATTTTGGTAAGAAATAGGGTCTTCATGGGCAAGTTATAACACATACTTACGATCGAGAAAAGGAGAGAGTATGAGTCTACCGCAAAATATAAGTGCTGTGTAGCGTGCTGGCTTACTTATCATCAAGGTCTTAAGATTTTTGACAACAGGATAAAAAAAGAAGGAAGGAAAGATCAATCATTGTGATTTGATTCGGTTATGAAATGATTAAAATATGGTAAAATTCCGCAAACGCCTCTTTTGATGTAAGGAGGTTGTTGTTGTGCGTAGATTTGCATAAATCCTTCCCATGAGGAGATGGTATGCTGACTCAAGGTTGGTTGTATATAGGGATCTTTCTGCTCCTGGCGCCCATTTTTCCGCTCATTGCTCTTTTGATCCCTAAGTTGATCGCCCCTAAAAAACCGAATCCAATCAAGATGCAAACCTATGAATGCGGGATTGAAACCGTCGGTTCGAGTTCGGATTCAATTTAAGGTTCAATATTATATTTTTGCCCTGATTTTTTTGATCTTTGATGTTGAAATGGTCTTTTTGTATCCCTGGGCGGCAGCTTTCGATTTTTTGCCAATCTATGCGGTGCTTGAAGCGATTTTGTTCATCTTGATCCTGGTTGCCGGATTGGTATACGTTTGGCGCAAAGGCGCCCTGAAGTGGAACTAATTGCCGCATCCATTCGATATGGACAATATCATTGTTGTGATCATCATTTAGTGTAAAAGGCTGAAGGAAAACTCCTCAGCCTTTTAGATGTTAAGCGATAAGAGCGAGCAGCCTATCCACCACTGCTTTTTGTGCGCTCGCCATAGGATAGAGGAGAAATGGAATGTCTGATCCAGTCAACTTGATAGCAGAATGGTTGAGAGGACTGCTAGCCAGTTGGGGGCTAGCCTCCGGTCTGGTTCTTTTTATCATGTCTCTGCTCGGAGTGGTTGTCGTTGCCACTTTTGTGTTGGTGATGGATGTCTTCCTGGTTTGGGTAGAGCGAAAAGTTGTTGCTCGTTTTCAAGATCGCCTGGGCCCTAACCGCCTTGGCCCATTTGGGCTGATCCAGCCATTTGCAGATGTCATCAAGCTGCTTATTAAGGAGGATATTACTCCCGAAGGTGCAGATCGAGTGGTGTACAACATTGCTCCTGTGTTAGCTCTGGCGACTGTTTTGCTGCTCTGGGCAGTCATCCCATTCTCGCCCACGCTGCTCGGGGCTGATCTGAACGTGGGGGTTCTGTTCATTGTAGCCGCAGGAGCGATCGGTACGTTGGGCATCATTATGGCAGGCTGGGCATCGAATAATAAATATGCCCTGCTAGGCGCCTTCCGCATGGTAGCACAGGTTGTTTCCTATGAAGTGCCTATGGTGATTGCCCTGATGATCCCCGTGATCCTGGCTCGATCGATGTCGATCAATGATATTGTCAACAGTCAGAGCATCTGGAATATTGTGATAGCCCCGATAACGGCGCTAATCTTCCTGATTACCGCTATCGCTGAGCTTGGCCGTGCTCCGTTTGATTTGAATGAAGCCGAATCGGAGATTGTGGCGGGTTTCCATATCGAATACACCGGGATGAAGTTCGGTCTTTTTTATGCCGGTGAATTGCTGCATGCTCTTACGATGGGCGCCCTCTTCTCCTCTTTCTTCCTCGGTGGTTGGCGTGGGCCGTGGGCTGAGCAATTTCCCATCCTTGGCGTCTTTTACCTCTTCCTCAAAGCTTTCCTTATTTATTTCGTGATCATGTGGGTCAAGTATTCGCTGCCACGGATTCGGATTGATCACATGCTGGAGTTTAATTGGAAATTCCTCACCCCGCTCGCTTTAGCGGTCTTAATGGTGACCGCGCTGATGGATAAGATTCTTGGCCAGCCCGGAACGATCCTTTACACGGTTGGAATGGTGGTTGTGAATCTCGCCATCGTTTGGATCACCTTGAGAATCCTGCGTACCTACGTCCGATTGGAGCGCCAAAAGGTAGGGGAAGTGCGCCCGGTGGCGACGCCAGATTTGACGCCTGAGCCGGGGCAGGCCAGGGCGGGTGGGGCATAGACCTGCCAGGAATATCTTGAAATGTTGGGAGAATATCGATGATCCTTCAAATCATATTTTTGATCGTTGCCTTGATCACACTGGCGAGCGCGGTGATGGTTGTTACATCTTCAAACCTTGTCCATTCTGCTTTGTGGTTGGTGGCGGCTCTATTTGGGGTCGCGCTGATCTTTGGTCTATTACAGGCTGGTTTTTTAGCTGTGGTTCAGGTGGTCGTCTACATCGGCGCTATCGCTATTCTGATCATCTTTGGTATTATGCTCACCCGTCGAATTGCGACAAACTCTGGGCCGCGTTTCAACGAAAACTGGACCTGGGCGGCAGTGCTTGCAGTCGCCATTTTTGTCGCTCTCGGGTGGGCTTTGTTGAGTTGGCCGGGGTTCAACATCCAGGCTCAACCGCTGGATCCCCGTGCAGACCCGTTGACAACCCTGGGTATGGCCTTAGTCTCCCCCAACGGGTTTGTGCTGCCTTTTGAATTGGCTTCCGTCCTGTTATTTGCCGCCCTTATCGGCGCGATCTATATTGCCTGGGAAAGAAAGTAGGAGAACCAGATGATCCCACTGACGTGGTATTTGATTTTCGCAGCAGCTCTTTTCTCCATCGGCTTATATGGCGTCTTAGCCCGCAGAAACGCCATTGCGATCTTGATGGGCATTGAATTGATGCTCAACGCCATCAATATCAATCTGGTGGCGTTCTGGCGTTATCGGACGCCGGATGCGATCGCCGGTCAGGTATTTGCAGTGATCGTCTTCGCGACTGCAGCTGCTGAGGTAGCCGTTGCTCTGGCGCTTTTCATTTCAATCTATCGCCGTCGGGACACGATTGCCGCCGACCAGATCGATTTAATGAAATGGTAAACCCCTTCGGGCGCGGATCAAGAGCATCCGTACAAGATGAACTCCTGAGGTTCATAACCCGCTGAGAGAGGAATTTTTATGACGACAGAATCATTGATTTGGCTAGTACCTCTTCCGCCATTGCTGGCATTTTTCTTGATCGTCCTATTTACAAACCGCAATAAATGGTTGAGCCATAACGTGGCCGTTGGGGCGGCTTTCCTATCCTGGCTGGGCAGCATGGTCATCTTCTTCCGCGCCATCCAGGTGGAGCATCTGGGCGAGCATCCATTTGCATCCTCGATCCCCTGGCTGCCCACCGGCGATACCTGGCTGCGGATTGGCATGTTAATCGACCCGCTTTCGGCGATCTCGCTGCTGTTTGTTGCCTGGACGATCCTGATGATCTTCATCTACAGTGTGGATTATCATAACTATGGCCAGCCCAAAGGCGACCATGATCGCCCGGGTCTACCACCGCATGGCGCGACCGTTCAGGATGTTCACGGACATAAACATACCATCCCATCCGTGGAACCGATGTACTCCCGCTTTTTCGCGTTCATCGGATTGTTTGCTTTTGGCATGTATCTGCTGGTGCTTTCTGACAACCTGCTGACCCTGTTCGTCGGCTGGGAGATCATGGGGCTGTGCTCCTACCTCTTGATCGGTTTCTGGTATGGAAAACCCTCGGTTCGGGCAGCGATGATTAAGGCGTTCATCACCACCCGAGTCGGCGACGTCTTCATGTTGCTGGGCGTCGCCTATCTCTATTCGCTCACCGGTACGCTAAATTATCGTGAGATCTTCTACAACCATGAAGTGCTCGAGAAATTAGCCAGCATGCCATCCTACATCGCCGGCCTTTCGGCTGCTTCGCTGATAGGGATCCTGCTCTTCATCGGTACGATCGGTAAATCGGCTCAATTCCCCCTGCACGTCTGGCTTCCGGATGCGATGGAAGGCCCGACCCCGGTTTCGGCCATGATCCACGCCGCGACGATGGTCTCCGCTGGTGTGTATATGGTCATCCGGGTCTTCCCGATTATGTCCGCCGGGATGGAGCATGGGCATCTCACCCCACCGATGGTTTTTATGGCGATTATCGGGACGTTTACGGCACTTTTTTCTGCCACGATCGCAGTCGCACAAAATGACATCAAGCGCGTTCTGGCATATTCAACCATCAGCCAATTGGGTTTTATGATCGCAGCCCTTGGTATCGGGGGCTACGTCGCAGCCGCTTTTCATCTGGTGGCGCATGCCTTTTTCAAGGCTCTGCTCTTCCTCGGTTCTGGCTCGGTCATTCATGGTATGGAACATGGGGTATTTCATACCGGCGACCATCATGTCGATCCGCAGGATATGACTAATATGGGCGGCTTGCGCAAGAAAATGCCGATTACCTTCTGGACTTTCACGATCGGTGGTTTTGCCCTGGCAGGTTTCCCGCTTGTCACGGCCGGATTTTGGTCCAAAGATGAAATCCTGGCAGATGCCTGGGCGCACATGCCGGTGGTTTTTGTCGCTTTGGCGCTTGCGGCTCTGTTGACCGCCTTCTATACCATGCGCCAGATCACGATGACTTTCCTGGGTGAACCTCGCACCAAAGAAGCCGAACACGCGGTCGAGTTCAAAACCCTCGATGACTTTGCCTCTGGTCATCCTGGCTGTCTTTGCGGTTGGTTTTGGATGGATCGGTATTCCTGAGCAATTCCCACTGATCGGAGGGATCATCCCAAACTGGATCCATGGATTTGTCGGCGGTACACTGCTCGAACACCCTGAGATATTGGCGTTTTCCTGGGTCCCGCTGCTGACCTCATTGGTGGTCTCATTGGGCGGTCTGGCGCTGGGATATCTCGTCTACAAAGATGTTAAGCGCGAGCAGACAGATCCGGTCCAAAAGACGCTTGGCGCAACCGTCTATCGCTGGCTCAAAAATAAATATTACTTCGATGAGCTTTACCAGGCGGTCTTTATCAAACCAGCCAACTGGATCGCTGAGACCTTCACCTCGTTGTGGATGGATCGAACCGTGATCGATGGCATCTTACACTGGTTCGCCTATATCTCTGGAATTATCGGTAACTTCCTGCGAAATGCCATCGATAAACCGATTGTGAATGGTTCTGGGGACCTGGTGGGAGAAGGCGCTAAGAAACTTGGCAATGTCTTCCGCACGATCCAGACTGGTCGTGTGCAGCAATATATGATCCTGGCTCTGGTGAGCCTGGCAGTTTTCAGTATAGTCTTTTATTACGTTCTTATTGTACGCTAGATGACACTCTGGATGAGATACTTCTCTACAGGAGCGAGTGATGGAATTCATTCTTAGCAACATTTTGACCCTGATATTGTTCTCACCTTTGCTGGCAGTGGTGATTTTGCTGCTGCTGCCGGATGATCAGGATGATCTCATCCGCTGGGTTTCGTTTGTACTCAGCTTCATCCCCCTGGTGTTAACAATCATCTTGTGGATGAACTTTGACCAGGGGAGAACAGGCTTTCAGTTTGAGCAAAAAATGGTCTGGTACAGCGCGATCCATTCCTCATACCATGTTGGCGTGGATGGGATCTCGCTCACCATGGTCTTGCTCACCACGCTCTTGACGCCATTGTCGATCCTGGCCTCCTTCAGCATTAAAGAACGGGTGAAAAGCTATATGATCCTTTTCTTCTTGTTGGAGATGGGCATGTTAGGCGTCTTCTTGATGCTGGATCTGATGCTCTTTTTCGTGTTCTGGGAATTTGGGCTTGTTCCGATGTATTTCTTGATCAACCAGTGGGGCAGTGAGCAAGGCGAGCGCGAGATCTGGAAAGGCCGCAAAGTTCCGGCCAGGGTGTATGCCTCGTTCAAGTTCATGATCTACACCATGGCGGGCTCATTGGGCTTGCTGCTGGCGATTCAGATGCTGGGCGTGGTTTCCGGTACTTTTGATATCCCAGAGTTATATGCAAAATGGACTACCATGAATGGCTCGCTGTTTGGTATGCCGATTGGGACAGTCAAAGCGATCGCCTTCTGGGCATTTGCAATCGCTTTTGCGATCAAGGTCCCGATCTGGCCCTTCCATACCTGGTTGCCAGATGCGCATACCGAAGCGCCTACTGCCGGGTCAATGATCCTGGCGGGTGTGCTGTTGAAACTAGGCGCATACGGCTTCCTCAGGCTGGTGCTTCCACTTTATCCTGAACAATCGAAATACTATGCCGGAGCGCTGGCTTTTCTGGCTGTGATGGCGATCATTTTTGGGGCGTTGGCATCCTATGGGCAGACCGACTTTAAGCGGCTTGTAGCCTATTCATCAGTTAACCATATGGGCTTTGTGGTGCTGGGGATTGCGGCTGCGGCTTTCGCTGCCGGGACGCAGGATGCCCACCTGGCCTTGAACGGCGCAGTGTTGCAGATGTTCAACCATGGGCTTTCGGCGGCAGGCATGTTCTTCCTTGTCGGTGTGATCTATGAGCGCACACACACCAGGGATTTAAACCAATACGGCGGTTTGTTCCCGCTGGTCCCGGTTTACGGGGGGGTGCTGATTTTTACATCGATGGCTTCGCTGGGTTTGCCGGGCTTGAATGGGTTTATTTCGGAATTCTTAGTCGTGCGAGGCTCCTGGCCGATCTTCACCCTCTTCACAGCGCTAGCGATGATCGGTCTGTTCTTCACCGGAGCGTATGTGTTGAAGGCGATCAAACAAGTGCTGCATGGTCCGCTCAACGAACATTGGGTTGGGCACATCACGGAGATCAACGCCAGAGAGCTGTTAGTGATCGTGCCGCTGATGGTGCTGATGCTTTGGATCGGTGTGCTGCCTGGCTGGATCTTAGGAGTCATCAATAACGCTGTAGCGATGTGGTTCTGATACGTCATACGAGCACCGCATACGTAACGAGGTGAACAATGCAATTTCCGATCATTAGTTTTATTGTCTTCACTCCCATCGTCGCAGGTATGTTGATCCTGCTGATCCCGGAGGAGCGTAAGACTGAAATCCGAGTCGCAGCCCTGGCTGCTGGTATGTTTGCCCTGATCCTTTCGATATGGGCCTATTTCTCATACGATGTCAGCGCTGGCGGCTATCAATTTATCGAGAAATATGATTGGCTGGGAATCCTGGGGATTTCTTACCATGTCGGTCTCGATGGGATGAATGCCCCCTTGGTCCTTCTGACCGGTGTGGTAATGGTTACCGGTGTATTGATCTCGTGGGGGATTGACGACCGGCCACGCGAATTCTTTGCTTTCCTGTTTATCCTGGCGACCGGCGTTTTCGGCGTCTTTGTAGCCCTCGATCTCTTCATGCTGTTCTTCTTCTATGAGATCGCGGTCTTCCCGATGTATCTGCTGATATCCATCTGGGGGTGGAAGGTCACCCGCGAATACGCGGCGATGAAGCTGACGCTCTACCTTTTTATTGGCTCCGTGATTGCATTGGTCGGCGCGCTGGCGATGTACTTCACCTCCGGACTGGGCACATTCGATATGATTGCCCTGGAGCAGGCTAATTTCTCGCCCGAATTTCAGCGGGTGGCTTTTCCGTTTGTTTTCTTCGGCTTTGCCATCCTTGGCGGTATCTTCCCCTTTCACAACTGGAGCCCGGATGGGCACGTTGCTGCTCCTACGGCGGTCTCGATGTTCCATGCCGGCGTGTTGATGAAGCTGGGCGCGTTCGCAGCGCTGCGGGTAGGAATTATGCTGCTGCCGGAAGGCGCGAAGTTCCACATGCCCTGGATCATCTTGTTGACTTTGGTCAATGTAGTTTATGGCGCTTTTATCGCCAGCGTCCAAAACGATTTTAAATACGTGATTGGTTTCTCGTCTGTCAGCCATATGGGTTTGGTGGCGATGGGTTTTGCCACGCTGAACAAGACTGGCATGCTGGGAGCAGGCTTGCAGATGTTCTCGCACGGCGTGATGACGGCTCTCTTCTTTGCTGTGGTTGGGATGATTTATGATCAAGCGCATACTCGTGAGATCACAAAGCTTGGCGGTATAAGAAAGGTTATGCCTCTGGTTACCATCGCCTTCATCGTCGGTGGTCTGGTATCGATGGGTATGCCGGGATTTTCGGGTTTTGTCGCTGAATTCCCGATTTTTATGGGGCTGTGGAATGGCCAACCGAGCTGGTTGTGGGCGAACTACGCCTGGATTGCGATCGTAGCTGCCCTCTCCATCGTAATAACCGCTTCGTATATTATTCGAATCATCGGAAGTGTATTCTTTGGCAAATTGCCTGAGGAATTCGAAGGTCATCTCCATGATGTACGCGTGTTGGACAAAGTTGCCCTGGTCTTCTTGTCCGCTATTTTGGTGATTGTGGGGGTCTACCCACGCATTATGGTACCGATGGTCGAGTCGGGTGTCAATTACATTATGCGCCTGTTGGGAGGTGCCTAACCATGTCGCTGAATCTCGCTCAGCTTTATCCTATTTTGCCGGAAGTTTTACTGCTCATCCTAGGCCTGGTCATTTTGGCCCTGGACTTGATTTTGCCAAAAGAAAAACATCGTAACCTGGGTTGGGTGACCGCAGCGGGGTTGGGATTGATACTTTTGCTCAGCCTGGTTGCCCGACCTGTTGCGGGTCCAAAGTTGGCTTGGGGCGGCGTGATCAGTTATGACTGGATGAGCTTCACCTTTAAAATGCTGTTCATCTTTGGGGCAGGTATAACCGCCCTGATGGCAATAGATTTTGAAGAATTAGGGGCGCGGGGTGAGTTCTACGTGCTGATGATCGCTTCCACGATTGGCATGTGTATTATGGCTTCCGCAACCGATCTGGTGATGCTTTATCTGGCGATTGAGACGGTTTCGATTCCACTTTATATCCTGGCGGGCTTCTTTGTGCGAGACTCCAAATCGACTGAGTCTGGCTTCAAATACCTGCTCTTCGGCGCGATGACTTCTGCGATTATGCTCTATGGTTTCTCCCTCTTATATGGGCTTTCTGGGACGACCAATCTATTAGGTATTGTTCAAAGCATTAGCCAGGGTTCTATACAGGGAGTGTTACCGGCATATATTGCCAGTCTTTTGATGGTCCTGGTCGGTTTGAGCTTTAAGATTTCTGCGGTCCCCTTCCACTTCTGGGCGCCAGATGTTTACGAAGGCGCGCCGACCCCGGTTGCCGGTTTCCTCTCTACGGCATCCAAAGCAGCCGGATTTGTCGTGCTGGTGCGTGTACTTCTATTTGTTTTCCCTGGGGAACTCTGGAGCCCGATTCTGGCAGCCCTATCGGTGGCAACGATGACCCTGGGCAATCTGGTTGCGCTCACCCAGAAGAATATCAAGCGTATGCTGGCTTATTCGTCTATTGCACACGCTGGCTATGCTCTGATAGGCGTTGTATCGCTCTCGGCTTTCGGTTTGATCAGCGTGGTGTATTACTTATTCGCCTACTTGATCACCAACCTGGCAGCCTTTGGCGTGGTCGCAGCGTATGGACGGGTCACTGGATCGGATGAACTAAGCTCTTATTATGGGATGAGCCGTCGTTCCCCAGGATTGGCGCTAGCCTTGATGGTGGCGCTGCTTTCTTTAGCCGGCATGCCGCCGCTGGCAGGTTTTATCGCCAAGATCTTTGTCTTCATGGCAGCCATCCAAAACCCTCAACTCATCTGGCTGGCTGTAGTTGGTGTATTGAACTCCATCGTTGGGCTTTATTACTATCTGACCGTTCTCAAATATGTTTATCTCTATCGATCTGAGGGAGATGAGCAGCCGGTACCGGTCACGCGCTCGTTTAAGCTCGCTATGGTGATTCTGATCGTGGGCATCCTGCTGGTCGGGACGGTCTTCAGCCCCTGGTTCAACTGGGCGAGGACCGCGGCTGCGACGATGTTCTGATCCTAATCGGACCATTCAATGATTTATGGATTCCATGTGGATTTATTGACGCCTGTTTGTTCGATATGATAAAATCTTTTCGCTATGAGCCTGCCTAACGATCCGCAAAAGCCAAAGACGGTACAGTATACTCAGGCTTTAACCGTTGGTGGGGAAGTCGGATGTGTGACTCTCTTCATTGTGTTGGCTTCCGTTTTTGGTGGATTATGGTTAGATCGAATTTTGGGAACAAAACCGCTCTTGACGGTCTTTCTGGTGGTTGCATCTGCGCCGATAGCTCTGGCGTTGACCATTTGGATAGCAAAACGGGCGGTCGAAAATCCAAGCCCATCAGGCGCGATGGGTGGGAAACCTGAACCTTCGGAAGGAGATAAAACTGGTGAGTGAAGTTCAGAAAAAGAGGCGCTTTGGTTTCTTCCGCTGGATTGTGCTGGGGATCATCTTGTTGGGCGTATATGCTGCGTGGTTTGGGCCTTCCGTCCTGAAGCCAGTCAGTCCGGCCGTGATTTTATCTCCTGAGCCGATCTGGCCCGGACTTAAGATCTTAGGCGTTTATTTTAGCAACACCATGTTGGCAACCCTGATTGCGGATGTCATTTTGATTGCCCTGGCGCTCAAAACATCCCGGTTTCTAAAAGCCGGCAACCTGGCGCCCAGCGGCGTTTATAATGTGATTGAAACCCTTTTTGAGTTCTTATGGAGTTCGGTAGAAGGCGCAACCGGAAAATGGGCAAAACGGGTGATCCCGCTGGTCGCGACCATTTTCTTCTTGATCTTTACTGCCAACATGGTCAAATTGATTCCTGGGTTTGAGAGCATCGGTTATTTGGAGCAGCCGCCGAAGGGCGCTGCCTTTGCGCCGGTTCCGCTGTTCCATCTTGGTAGTACAACGGTATATGCGCTTGATCCTGCCCAGCCGGTTAAATATTCCGCGGACGCAGCCGCAGGCGAACATGCAGCCGAGGCAGGCGATACCCATCACGAGCTTTGCACAGCCTGCCAGGTGATCCCATTCCTGCGCGGTTCAGCCACCGACCTCAATTTCACCATCGCTCTGGCAGTCATTGCGGTTTTTATGACCCAGGTCTATGGCGTGATGGCGCTTGGTCCGGGTTACTTCAGCAAGTTTTTTCAGTTGGGTAAGCTGGTCAACGGAGGAATTTTTGGCTTGATCGATTTTGTGGTTGGCCTCCTGGAGTTGCTCCTGGAATTTGCAAAAATCCTCTCGTTCAGCTTCCGGTTGTTTGGCAATATTTTCGCGGGAGCGTTGTTGTTGTCCATTGTGGGCGCGCTGATTCCGGTTGTATTACCTCCAGGTCTGTATCTGTTTGAGATCTTCTTTGGCGCCATTCAGGCTTATGTGTTTTACCTGTTGGCGACTATGTTTATCAGCATGGCGGTGGTCAGCCACGCTGGCGGCGATCATGGCGAAGCGCATAGCTAAGCCTGATAAAAGGTTATCAACACTTATTTTTGATAAGGAGCTTTAGAAAATGAATGATCCTGTAGCGTTTGTCACGGGCTTAAAACTGTTAGGCGCTGGTTTGGCGATGTTGGGAGCGATTGGGGCTGGTGTGGGTGTTGGCATTGCTGCGTCAGGCGGCGTCCAAGCTATGGGGCGCAACCCCGATGCTGCTCCGATTATCCAGACCAATATGATCCTGGGTATGGCCTTTGCTGAAGCCGTCGCCATTTACGCCCTGGCAGTAGCCTTGATTATCATCTTCGCTGCCGGCTAATCTTCTACATTCACTGAGGAGGAAAATCATATGGCAGCACTTGGAATTAATCTGGGCTTTCTCGTTTTCCAGATTCTGAACTTCACAATCGTCGCGATCTTGCTTTACAAATGGGCCTACGTCCCAATTCTAAAAGCTCTGGAGACACGTAAGACGAAAATAGCACAGAGCCTGGAAGACGCCCGCATTGCTGCGGAAGCCCGCGCGCATGCTGAAGAAGAAGCGCGCCAAATTATCACCAAAGCGCAGGCGGAAGCAGCCGACCGCGTCCGTGAAGCCACCCAAAGGGCTGAATCTGCCGGGAATGATGTAAAGAACCTGGCAGAAGCGGAAGCCGCTTCGATCCGTGAACAAGGTAAGGCCGATGCAGTTCTTGAACGCGAGCGCATCCTGGGTGAACTGCGCGGGCAGGTGGCTGCGCTGGCGATGGCAGCGACCCAAAAACTGATCGGCGAGGCGCTCGATGAGAAGCGCCAGCGCGAATTGATCGACCAGTTTTTCTCTGGCGTCAGGTCCGGTAAAGTGGTGGTTCTCGAGGGTGTCGATTTGAAAGGCGCTACTGCTGAAATTGTCAGCGCCCTTCCCTTGACCGACAGCGAAAAAGAATCCGTACATCGAGAGATCACTTCCAAAGTTGGCGCACAAACCGTTGCTTTTCGGGTTGATCCAAATATCCTGGGCGGTTTGGTGGTTAAGGTTGGCGATAAGGTGCTCGACGGCTCTATCTCTGGACAGCTTGATGTGATGCGGTCTCGCCTGGCCTGATCCGACGATCTGAGCTTCTCTATCGCCCTGTTCTGGGAAAAAGATCAAGAGAGATTTTGCAGTGCTGGCTACTGCAAAATCTCTCTTATAATTTGAAATAATGTCAAGCTCTTCAGGCCCTATTTTCACGAGTCTATTTAGATTGATCTCTGATTTGAAAGGGATCTCAAATCTGCCAGCTTCCGACGCGCAGATTTCAGGCGTCAAGCTCGATTCGCGCCTGGTTCAACCGGGCGACCTATTTGTCGCTGTTGCAGGCGGAATAACGGATGGGCATCAGTTTATTGGTGATGCAATCCAACGCGGCGTTTCGGCAATTGTGGGAGAGCAGCCGCTTGTGGATTTACCTGTCCCTTATCTTCAGGTCGAAGATAGCCGGGCTGCCCTGGCTCATCTGGCAGCCGCATTTTTTGGTTTCCCCGCTCATCAATTGGTCATGATCGGTGTGACAGGCACGGATGGCAAAACCACTACCTCCAATTTGATCTATCATATCCTGAAAGCAGCCGGCCTGAGAGCTGGGATGATCTCGACCGTGAACGCGCTGATCGGCGACCAGGCTCTGGATACTGGTTTTCATGTCACTACGCCTGAAGCGCCGGAGGTGCAGCGTTACCTGGCTCAGATGGTCGCGGCTGGACTGTCCCATGTTGTTCTGGAGGCTACCTCGCATGGCCTGGCTCAGCAGCGAGTTGCAGCCTGCGAATTTGATCTGGGCGTAGTCACCAATATCACCCATGAACATTTGGATTATCATGGCAGCTTCAGTTCTTACCAGGCTGCAAAGGGATTGCTGTTTGAAGGCCTCTCTGAACTCTTCCCAAGGCGCAAAATCCACCCAGATGCGCCATTTTAAACAGGGACGACCCTTCTTATGAATATCTTGCCAGGATCACCAAAACGTCCCGCCTCAGTTTTGGCCTTTCCGATATGGCGGATGTGGTTGCCCGAGAGGTGGATTTGCAACCAGGTGGGATCCGCTTTACAGCCATTGGGCATGATCTGGACGGGTCGCCGTTTCATATCCCACTGACAAGTCCATTAGTAGGTGAGTTTAACCTCTACAATTGCCTCGCCGCGCTGGCTTTGACGCGTGGTGTTCTCAGGCTCGATGCGGATGATATCCGCCTTGGTTTGGAGACAATGAGGGCTGTGCCAGGCCGGATGGAAAGAATTGAACTGGGTCAGGATTTCAGCGCTATGGTGGATTTTGCGCATACCCCCAATGCACTTCGCCGGGCTTTGGAAGCTGCCCGCCAGTTGACCACCGGCCGGGTGATTGCTGTATTTGGATCGGCCGGTTTGCGCGACAAAGCCAAACGGCGGATGATGGCTCAGGTTTCGGCAGAACTGGCTGATTTAACCGTATTGACCGCCGAAGACCCGCGCACCGAATCGCTCGTGGGCATCCTGGAGGAGATGGCTCAGGGGGCTGTTGAGAAGCATGGCGTGGAAGGCAAGACTTTCTGGCGCGTCCCAGACCGTCGCGCTGCCATTCGTTTTGCAGTTGAACAGGCTCAACTCGGCGATTTATTGATCATCTGTGGTAAAGGCCACGAACAGTCCATGTGTTTTGGAAATGTGGAATATCCCTGGGATGATCGCATCGCCTTGCGGGCTGCGCTTGCAGACCATCTCGCCATCCCTGGTCCGCAGATGCCTGAGTTGCCGGGCATTGCGTAGAAAAAGGGCTATTGCCGAGTTATAGAATTAAAAAAAAGGGGCTGTCCAAATAATATAAGGGCGAAGCGGCAACCATAACATCATCTGTGGCGTCTTTGTTAAGCTTCGCCCCTCTTTAGGATAGCCCTTTCTAATTAATACTTCAAGTCTTCTCTGGCAGGGGTGAAAAAATCCATCACTTTTGCTGGTTGAGGGCCAACCTTCACAAAATGTTCAACTCCGCCGGGGATTATGATAATCTCACCCGCTCGAACTCGGCGGGTCTCACCGGCAACTTCGAAATCCAACTCACCTTCTAATACAAAAGTGCTTTGTTCGTGTGGGTGGTTGTGCCTGGGTAAGACTGTGTTGGCATCCAGATCAACCAAAGAGAGCAAATGCTGCTCTCCCCAAAATGTCCGGGTTTTCATCCCGGGGAGCACATTCTTATAAGAGCGCTTTGCAGGGTCGTGGAATGTCATCGCTCAATGTGTGATTAAGGTTCTACAACCAGGCAGGTCAGGGTGTCAAGAACACCGGGGATCGGCTGAAGTTCAGATGCGACCAGCGTACCCAGATTATTGACATCATTCACCTCAGCTACTGCAACCACGTCGTAAGGGCCGAAGGTCATATTGGCCTCCAGGATGCCATTCACGCGGCGCAAATTACGAACCACTTCGGGAACTGAGCCTGGACGGACATGGATCAAGATATAAGCTTTCATCTGATAACCTCGCGAAATTAGTTTCTAGAATTATCCGGTCTTAAGAAGACCAACCAGTAGATCGCAGCGACCAGCACCGCGCCGCCGATGATATTTCCAATTGTAACAGGAAGCAGATTTTTGATCAGGAAATTCCCCCAGTTGAGGGAGGCATAATCGGCCGGGGTTTTACCGATCAGTTGCCAAAAGTCATTGCTGGCGAAATCTTTAATGAAAAGGCCGATCGGGATAAAGTACATATTGGCGACACTATGTTCAAAACCGGCTGCAACAAATCCGGTAATTGGGAAGATGATGGCCATGATTTTATCGGTGGCGCTGCGCGCGCTGTAGGTCATCCAGACCGCCAGGCAAACCAGAGCGTTACATAGTATCCCCAGCGCAATTGCCTGCAAAAATCCAAGCTCGACTTTCGACTTGGCGATGTTAAGCGCAGTCAATCCGACAGATCCACCCCCGTTGGTATATTGCTTACTTATGAAGAGCAATAACACGGTCCCAATTGAGCCAACAAAATTACCGATAAAGACAATAATCCAGTTGCGAAGCAAAGCGATTGTGGAAACCTTGCCGCTTGCCCATGCCATAACAATCAGATTATTACCAGTAAAAAGTTCCGCGCCGCCGACAACCACCAAGACCAGCCCCAGACAGAACACCAGGCCAGCCAGCAACCGCGTCAGACCGTAAGGCAACCCGGTCGAAAATGCGGTTGCGCCGGTTGCGTCTTTCACGGATATTCCCCCGGCGACAATCGTGGTGGAAAAGATAGCCGCTAAAGCAATAAAAGCGCCCGCCAGAATTGCCAGGGCAAATAATGTCAGCGCGGGCGTCTCGGCTTTACGCACACCAACATATTCTGCCCGCTTAGCCATTTCGGCTGGTAAGAGAGCATCAATTCGAATATCTGCGCTCATAATCAGAGTTCTCCTATAACATTGTGAAATTTTTAACTTACCAAGGATACCTTAGCAACCAGCATTTGTGAAGGGACATTCATCACGTTGGGGAGGTGAATTGTTACAGGATTTCTATGAAGATGCGCCAGGTGTCAAGCGATGAGTATCTTTATCTTCTTTCGTTTCGGTTTGTGAGCAGCGAATTGAGCAAGAAAATGAGCCCAAATCCGGCCATTCCAGCCGCCAAGAATTCATATCCTGCCACAAATAGTTGTACGCCTGCCAACAAAAATGCCGCAAAAATCACACCGGATGTCAGGCTGCGCAAAGCCTGCGTCGTTCGCCTGGTTTGCTGGGGGATTTCTGGGATATGTACCGCCAGGTCGCCGCGTTCCATTTTGCTCAAAGTGGAATTGATTTTATTAGGTAACGCGATCATGGTCCGGGCCAGCCTTCCAGCTTCCTCCAACCAGCGCTGGCGCGCTTGGGTTGCTTCTTCCGCCATGATCTTGCGAGCATAGGGCGCTAAATGGGCCCACAAATTGAAGTCCGCTTCCAATCCAGTACACATTCCAGAGAGGATGCCCACGCAGCGCGCCAGGAAAATGATGTTTTGAGGCACCTGGAAGGGCATCTCATAGATTAATTCGCGAAATTCATCCGCCAGATCTTTCATCTCGTCATAACTGACCGAACTCAATTCGGTCATATTTTTCCCCCAGAATTGATCAAAAACGCGGGCGCTAGCTCGTTCTAATAAGGTCACATCAGCGTCCGGTAGAAGGAGGTCCATCATTTGGTAGGCATGCACCACCCGCCCGGCATCGCGCGTCCCAACCCCAATCAACAGCTCGCGTAAACCCATGCGCAGGTTGGTCGGCACCTGTCCGACCATTCCGAAGTCAACGAAGGTCAGCTCCCATTCTCGTTGAGCGCTGCCGTACGGCGCAATGGTCTCAGCGAGGGGGTGGACAAACAGATTCCCTGGGTGTGGATCGGCGTGAAAAAAACCATCTTCAAATATTTGTTTCAAGTAAGTGTCCAGCAGGCGCGAGGCGACTTCCTCCCTGCGCACACCGGCCTCGCTGATCTCTGCGTAATCGGTGATCTTGATTGCCAGAACGTTTTCAAGGGTTAATACTCGTCGGGTGGTATGCGTCCAGCATACATACGGAACGCGCACCCCGGGGTAACCTTTGAAATTGGCAGCGAATGTCTCGGCGTTGCGCGCCTCTGCCAGATAGTCGATCTCTTGGTAGAGAATTCGGGTGAATTCATTCAGCAGCCCAGGCACATTCGCCCGTTTGCGGATGGGACGATAGCGGTTCAGCCACGATCCCACTGTTTGCAACGCGGCCAGGTCAGTTTCGATGATCTTCTCAATATTGGGTCGCAGGACTTTAACCACCACATCTTCGCACCAAACTCCACTGCTTTGCTTGCCCACCCCGGCGGATTTCTCGAATTTTCCTCGGGCGATCCTGGCGCGATGTACTTGCCCCAGCGAAGCTGCTGCCAGAGGAATGTTCTCAAAGGCGATGAACTTTTCGATTATTGGGCCCTCGAATTCGGCTTCTACCACTCGCCGGATTGCCTCAAATGGCTCTGACGGTACTTCATCCTGAAGTCCCACCAGCTCGCGGGTGAATTCCGGCGGCAGCACATCCACTCGAGAAGAGAGAAATTGTCCCACTTTGATCAAGACGCCGCCCATTTGGATGGCTAAGGCGCGATAGGAGATCGCCGCTCTTTGCAGCCTGCTTGTACGAGTGCGAGTGGAGAAGCGGCCTAATCCCAGGCGCGGCAAAAACAAATCCCAGAAGGCAAGACTGAGCAGTAATCGAGCAAAAAACCAGGTGATCCGGCGGTAACGTGTGCGAAATCATAGACCGAAAGAATTATACTCGACGAGGTAGATAATATTATGGAAACTAACCAGCGGGGATCGGTTAAATCATGGGTAAGGATGGAGATCATGAATTGCGCAAAATGAAACCCGATCAGGTTGGGGATAGGATATTTCTATCGAGTTGGCTTTATCGAAATCCGGAATTTTGATCCTTCGAACGAGCATTGAAAAAGGTTGAGGTGGAAAATACGGATGGATTTGATCCAATGTATCTTGACTAAGAACGCAATCTGGATTGCTGAGATCAAAGACCCATGGATGCCCCGTACCCGAGAATATCTTATCTTCCGGCAGATCATCGTAACGGAGCTTGATAATTCTCTTTAGGAAGAATAGATACTTTCCATCAAGCTTTATCGGAACAACCCTGGAGCTTAATCTTGCTTGCTCGATAAATCCGATACTGATTGAAAAGCGACCGGTACTTCCTGCACAGACGCTCGAATTTGTTCGACCCTATGACCATCCAGTTCAGGATCGGAACCTGGCAATGTTTGACACGAAGCGAGGATTAAACCAAGAAAGATCAAAGGAAGGGACTTGATTCTCATACAGAAAATCCTCTCGATGAATAATACGGTTATGTGTATACTTTAATCATAATCCCAATCTCTCCTATTTCAGCCCCCTTTTTATGGTATCCTAAACCGTCTGGCTGCTGGTTATGAGAGAGTTAACCCCACACGACTTTGCCTTGCTGTACGCCGGTTTTCAGGCTCCGATCGCCGCCTTGAATTGCGGTGAGCGTTGCGCGCCCTATAATGAATATGGCGTTCCCTTCTGCTGTGATACCCGCCATGCCGTCCCGGCTGCTTATCAGGCGGAATGGGAATTCCTGCAGGCCAATACCGATCTCTGGCACGCCTGGCAGGGCAGCACGCCCGCAGAGACCGAAGAACTGACTTCATTGCCGCCGGAAGGTCAGGTCTTGATAGCCTGCCTGGGGCATGATCATTGCCAGCGCAATTTCCGCTCGTTGACCTGCCGCGCTTTTCCATTCTTCCCCTACATCTCTCAGCAAGGGGAGTTCCTCGGTCTGAGCTATTTATGGGAATACCAGGATCGTTGTTGGGTGATCAACAATCTGCAGGTGGTCAGCCGGGAATATCTGGCCCAGTTTATCTCTACATTCGACCGGTTGTTTGAATGGGCGCCTGAAGAGCGGGAGAATTATCTGGATTTCTCCGCGTTGATGCGGCATTCTTTCGCCAGCATGCATTGGGCGATCCCTTTGCTTCATAGGAACGGGAACGTGTACAAAATTAGCCCGCGCACCGGTCGTCTCCGTCGCGCATCTCCTGAGAAGCTGCCAAAGTTTGGGGATTACAAGATCGCCGCCATGCTCCCGTTTCCGGATGAGATGGATCGAACATCATTTCATGATTCTTAAAGATAAGCGCTTATGAATCAATCAGCCGTTGCCGCAATGGAATTCAAGACTCCCGATCGCTTTGCCACCGACCGGCGCGATCCGGTTCGCTGGATCGTTTCCTACGCAAGGCATTATTGGTACATTGCCGCCATCCTGCTGATCGGGGCGGCTGGCAATGCCGCCCTGGCTGCTGTGGTTCCCGTCCTGGTTGGTCAGGCTTTTGATGCGATCTTGCAGACGCCTGCCCAGGTAATCGTACTGCCTCGCATCGCTCTGATTATTTCTGCCAGTCAAATTGTGCGTGGATTGCTCCAATTTGGTCGCAACTTTGGAGCTGAGTTGTTGGGGCAGCGCATTGAGCGGGATATCCGTCACGACCTGTATACCAGCCTGTTGGGCAAGAGTATGACCTTTCACAGCCTCCAGTCCGTTGGGGATACGATGGCGAGGGCGACTAATGATGTCCGCGAGGTCAATTTCCTCTTCAGCCCTGGTTTAAATCTGGTGGTCGGTTCGGGCATTTTTATGATCATGCCGATCATCGTTGCTCCACGCTATCACCCGGCTTTGATCCTCACTCCCCTGCTTTTCATCATCGGTTATTTTTTGGCTCTCTGGCAATACCTGACTGAGTTGAAGCCGATCACCAGCGATGTCCGCAAGGCATTTGGACGCTTGAATAGCCGCCTGGCTGAAGCTATCGATGGGATCGAGACGGTTAAGGGTATGGCGCAGGAGCGCAACGAAGTGGAACGCTTCGGCGAGAATGCCCGCCGATTTAGAGATGCCTTTGTGCGTCAAGGCGATGTCGAAGCTCGCTTTATCCCATTGTTATTGCTCGGGTTTGCCGAAGCTGGCGGCTTGCTTCATTCTTTAATTCTCTTTCGCCAGGGCCTGCTCGATATCGGTCAGGTGGTAGCCTATTTTGGGCTGATCCAGCTCTTTGGTTTTCCCACCTTTACCTCATTGTTTGCCTATTCCCAAATATCGTTGGGCATCGCCGGCGCCAGGCGCATCTTGGACTTAATCAACCGCGAAAACAACCTTGACCAGAACCTGCAGGGATACCCGGGCCCAATGCGCGGCGCCATCGAGTTCAAGCAGGTCTCCCTTTCGTATCAATCTGGAGAACCAGTCCTGGAGAATGTCTCCTTTAAGGTACAAGCCGGAAAAACTGTTGCAATCGTCGGTCAGACTGGTTCAGGTAAAACCTCCCTTGTTAAGTTAGTCAATCGCACCTACGACGCAACTGCCGGGCAAGTACTGGTGGATGGCGTTGATGTGCGCGATTGGAATCTGGAAGCTCTGCGCCGCAACGTCTCGATGATCGAACAGGATATTTTCCTGTTCTCGCGCGACTATCCGGGATAATATCGCTTTCGGTCAACAATCTGCGGAACAGGACAAAATCACTGAGGCTGCTCGCCTGGCCCAGGCCGACGAATTCATCCTATCCTTCGATGATGGGTACGAAACTGTGATTGGCGAACGAGGTGTCACCCTCTCAGGTGGTCAGCGCCAGAGACTGGCTCTTGCCCGCGCCTTCTTAACCGATCCGCCCATCCTCATTCTGGATGATTCCACCAGCGCCATCGATAGCGCCACCGAAGATAAGATCCAGCGCGCCATCTATGCAGCTGCCCGCGGTCGCACAACCCTGATTATCACTCACCGCCTCTCGCAGATCCGCTGGGCTGACCTGATCCTTGTCTTTCGGAAGGGCTGTCTGGTTGCCCAGGGATCTCATGATGAACTGATGCAAACCTCCGAGGCCTATCGTCGTATCTTTCGAGAATAAACCATGGGATTCTTTACTGGACTGGATGCAGAACGATACGACCGTCAATACTCCGACCGCCAGCTTATCCGGCGGATTGCAGGATATTTTAAGCCTTACTCGAGGATGTTGATATTTGTCACCATCCTGTTGCTGGTTATTGCAGGAGCAGGCGCGCTGACCCCGGTGGTGGTTGCCCGGATTGTGGATGTCATTCAGAGTCAATTCAATTTTACAATTGTGTTGCTTTTGTCTGGGCTGGTCTTTGCAGCAGGATTGGCCACCTGGTTGGCCAATTGGGGGCGGCGTAAAATGGTTGTTCGAATGGTGGGCGATATTGTCTGGAACTTGCGCACAAATGCCTTTAAAGCCGCCTCCGAACACGATTTATCCTTCTACGATGAGTTTGCCTCCGGAAAAGTGGTCTCGCGGATCACTTCCGATACGCAGGAATTTGGTCAGATGGTCGTCCTGGTGACTGACCTCTTCTCACAGATTATCCAATCCATCATCCTGGCGGTCATCTTGTTTACGATTGAATGGCGGCTGGCATTACTCTTACTGGCTACCCTTCCGATTGTCTTTCTGGTGGCGGTGGGATTCCGCCAGCTTGCCCGCGGCGTCACCCGCGCCGGTATGCGCGCTATGGCAAATGTCAATTCGACCATTAAAGAGACGGTTAGCGGGATTGCGATCGCAAAGAATTTCCGTCAAGAAGCCAGCATTTTTGCCGAGTTCGATAAAGCAAACCTCCAATCCTACCAGGTCAATGTGCGCCGTGGATTAGTTCTTTCGATGGTTTTCCCGGTCTTAAACGCCCTTGGCGGCGTTGCTACGGCTGTATTGGTTTATGTCGGCGGGATCAACGTCGCCCAGGGGATTGTATCCGCTGGCGCCTGGTTCCTCTTCATCCAGAGCCTGGATCGTTTCTTCTTCCCGGTTTTGAACCTATCGGCATTTTGGGCGCAGGTTCAACAAGGTTTATCCGCGGCTGAGCGCGTCTTTGCCCTGATTGACGCTGAATCTCAGGTGATCCAAATTGCAAATCATCCGGTTCCTCCATTAACCGGCGGTATTCATTTTGAGAATATCTGGTTTCGCTACTCAGATAAAGAACCCGTGTTATGCGATTTTAACCTGCATATCCAGCCGGGAGAGAATATCGCTTTGGTGGGGCATACGGGCGCTGGAAAATCATCAATTGCCAAGCTGATCGCTCGTTTTTATGAGTTCCAGAAAGGCCGCATCTTGATCGATGGAATGGACATTCGTACACTGGATATTAATCAATATCGCTCCCGTCTGGGGATTGTATCTCAGCAGCCCTTCCTGTTTTCCGGTACGGTGGCCGAAAATATTTGTTATGCCTGCCCGGACGAATCGACTTATCACGAGATTGTACAGACTGCCCACCGGATCGGCGATGGCGAATGGCTGGATTCTCTCCCACAGGGATTGGATTCCGAAGTGGGAGAACGCGGAGTCAGGTTGTCGATGGGTCAGCGCCAGTTAGTCTCTCTCATGCGCGTGCTGGTTCAAAAACCGACGATTTTCATCCTGGACGAAGCCACTGCCAGCATTGATCCCTTCACCGAATGGCAGATCCAACAAGCCCTGAGCCTGATCCTGGCAGATACCACCAGCATCCTGATTGCCCACCGCCTCTCCACCGTCAAAGCCGCCGACCGCATCATCGTGCTTGAGGATGGAAAAATCATCGAGCAAGGCGACCATGCCGGGTTACTTGCTCAAAAAGGCCACTATGCCAGCCTCTACAACACCTACTTTCGCCACCAATCCCTGGATTATAGGCCGGATGGGCTGGATGAATTCCTGGCATCCAAAGCGACCCGATAGATTTCAAGTGACTTTGCAGCATGGTAAGTTGCCGCTGAACCCAATACGAGGTAGAATTAACTCTTGATGCCCTATCCAATTGAAATTACGCTGCGCCCCGGTGTACCAGATTTTGCAGACCTGCCCTGGGATCTTTCATTGATTGAATGGCCAGGTCGATGTTCACGCCTCGAAGAAGCCCCTCGCGGTCTTTCTCGCCATCCGGTCGTTTTCGTCAACTATAATGGTATCTTGTATGCCCTAAAAGAACTGTACCCAGGCGAAGCGGAGCAAGAATATACCATCCTCTTGCTTGCTCATGAGGATCATTTGCCGGTTGTGATGCCTGTGGGCCATGCAAATACGGTCACACCCGAAGGCAAGCGCAGTGTCTTGATCACGCGCTATCTGGAAAACTCTCTCCCCTATCGAATGCTCTTTATGGGTAAGGGACCCAACCCGTACCGCATGCATCTGTTGGATGCAATCGCTGGTCTGCTGGTCCAGCTTCATCTACAAGGTGTCTTTTGGGGAGATTGTTCCCTTTCGAATACCCTTTTTCGGCGCGATGCAGGCGCCTTGCGGGCTTACCTGGTAGATGCTGAGACAGCAGAGAAGCACGATGGCTATTTTTCACCTGCCCTTCGTTTTCATGACCTCCAGATCATGGCCGAAAATCTGGGCGCGGAGTTGGCTGAATTGCAGAGCGTTGGGCTGCTGATCGATATGAGCGTTCCCGCATCAGATGCAGGTCTCTATATCCAACAGCGCTACCAGCAATTATGGCAGGAGATCACACGAGAAGAGAAAATCCGATCGGATGAGCATTACTTGATTCAAGATCGCATCCGAGCATTAAATGAACTGGGTTTTTCAGTGGGGAACGTGGAGTTGGCGACATTGGAGAACGGCAGCCAGCTTCGTTTGCGGGTATTTGTCACGGACCGGAATTTCCACCGCTACCAGCTTTATAATTTGACTGGTCTGGATGCCGAGGAGTTGCAGGCTACCAAGATGATGAACGAGATCCAGGAACTCCGGGCTATCCAATCCCAATCCAGCGATCGGAGCATACCCCTCAGCGCTGCTGCGTATTATTGGTTGGAACACGTATACGAACCGGTTGTGAAACAGCTTCAACCGCTCGTAGACCGAAACATGACCGCTCTTGAACTATATTGCCAGTTGTTGGAACATAAATGGTATCTTTCTGAGCGCGCCCAGCATGATGTAGGCCATCAGACTGCAACGCAAGATTATCTGGAGCATTTCGGCGTTCGTTGAGCTTGCAGGTCTGATAATTGACGGATCGAGTAATCCGCATACAATAGATGGAGAAATGCCCGTTACCTCGTCAGTTTCGCTTTCTTCTGGTTCCAGGTCACTCCAATCTCGGCTGACCCCCATTCTTGCTTTCGGCTATCTTTTCGTCGCAGCGACGATTGTTTTTGCCGCCCTGATATGTTTCATTAATTCCTCAAGAATTTCCCATCATCGAGCACTGGATTTGTTCACCCAGGGCTGTTCATCAGCCAGAGAATCTTCCGATTGTCGCCGCATTATTCACAAATCATCGCTGTGGACGGTCAGCCGGTCTCTAATTCAGCTCAATGGCGAAAAAAAATACAAAGCCTTCAGGTTGGAGACCAGGTTGATCTGACCATTCGGATGTATTCAGGTGAGCAGGGCGCAGGAACAGTTGAGCTGCGTCAATGGAGTTTGAAAGAAAAAATCTCCTTTTTTGTTATTCCTTACACACTTGGTTTAGTTTTCCTATTGAGTGGGGCTTATATCCTTGCCATCCGCCGTTTTGATCCAGCCGGTAGAGCATTCTCCCTATTCACATCTTCGACTGCAGTTGTGCTGGCTGGTATGTTCGATCTGATCTCCTCTCACACCCTGACGACTTTCTGGGTGGTTGCTCTGTCAATGATCGGCGGTGGGTTGATCAATCTGGCGCTGCTTTTTCCTGAGAGTGTGCGTCAGGTTGTACGCTATCCGTTTTTGGGTTGGCTGGGTTATATGATTGCGCTCTTGATTGGCCTGTTTTCATATCAAGCGATCGCCTCCTTCACCAGAGCAGCCCGTTTTAACCCGTGGCAGATTGAGCTGGTATTTCTGGGATTCTCTATCGCCTTGTTAATTGTGATGATAATCTTTCGCCGGGTTCGATCTGAATCGCCTGTCGTACGTGAGCAGGCCAGGCTGATGCTATGGGGTGTTCTTCTTTCAATGACGCCTTTCGGGTTATGGTGGCTGGCTTCCATCATCAACCCGATGCTGGAATTTTCAACTTTGCTCTTGTTGCCATTGGTTTTCTTTCCGGTTCTAACAGCCTATGCCATCGTCCGCTATCGGCTGCTTAACACCGATTTCTTTCTGGCCAGGCCGTGTTATATGTATTGATGGCTGGGTTGGTGATGGCTGGATATGCTCTGCTAGTGGGCGGCGCCAGTTTGATTGTCGGTCAGGCTCTTCCTCTGAACAATCCGCTGCTGATTGGATTAATGGTTTTCATACTGGCTGTTGGGTTAAATCCACTGCGCAATTATTTACAAGGCATAGTGGACCGTTTCTTCTTTAAAGGTCAGGTTGTCTACCGTGAACTTCAGCAGTCATTTAACCGTGAATTGACCAAATCCATGGAGCTATCAGAGATATTGGATGTGCTCCGCCGCTATGTCGATCAGTCGATAGCCCCGGTTTACTTGCATTTTTTCATATATGACCCCTTAAGTGGACATTATGTGGCAGCAGCGAAACAGGGCGGGCTTCCTACCAGTGACATCCGATTTCCGGCTAACAGCGCGCTGGTGCAGGTGCTTTCTCGCCAGCGTGAAGCGCTCTTGTTGGCCGATATGAGCGAGCTTCCAGAATCCCTTCAGGCTGAACAAGCCCGGTTACGGCTGCTTTATGCTGTCTTGTTTGTGCCTTTACCGGGACGGAATCAGTTGATGGGTTGGCTTGCGCTAGGAGTCCGAAAATCTGGTGAGCAATATACCAGTCGCGACTTGCGTTTGCTTGAATCACTCAGCGATCAGGTTTCCCTGGCCGTCGAACGGGCCCAGGTTGTTGCAGATCTGGAACGCCGTGTGCGTGAGTTGAATGTGTTGGCGCGGGTTGCCCAAGGTGTGAGCTTCACTGTGACGTTTGATGATATTCTAGAACTCCTCTCGGCGCAGACTGGGCAGGTCTTGCCAGCCCGTGATTTTTGTATCACTTTATTGGATAAAGAAACGGATATCTTATTGTATGCATTCTATTTGGAAAATGATGAGCGTTTGAGCGAATTCGAAAATAGGCCGCTTCCGGCGGGGCAAGGTCTTGAGCATTTCGTCATCACTGGCCAGCGCTATATCATGACAGATGACTATGAAAGAGAATGCCGCCAGCGAGGTCTGCTTCCCAATTTGAAGGATGTCTACGCCTGGATGGGTGTACCGCTCAATGCTGGTTCAGCCACTATTGGTGTAATGAGTGTTGCCAGCCGTGACCCAACTGTGGTATATACTGACGAACAGCGAGATTTGCTCCAGGCAATTGCCGATCAAGCCTCTGGAGCAATTGTCAAATCCCGGTCATTGGAGGAATCTGAACGGCGCGCACGTCAATTGGCAAAACTGAATGAGATTGGGGTTAGCCTGACCTCAACCCTGGAAATCAAACCTCTTCTAAATCAAATTTTGGATAGCGCAACAGAGATCTTGAATTGTCAGGCTGGCAGCCTGTTCTTGATTGACCCGCAAACGGACGAATTGATATTCGAGGTGGTGATGGGTCCGGTGGCTGCTAATTTAACTGGCAAGCGTTTGCCCCCAGGCACCGGGTTGGTGGGCGAAGCAGCCCATACTGGACGACCGATTATTGCAAATGACGCCAAGCGCCGGATCGAATGGTTCAATAAGACAGACCAGCAGACCGGTTTTGATACCCAGGATTTGCTGGTGGTCCCAATGCGAATTCAGGACCGGGTGATAGGCGTGATTGAGGTGATCAACAAAGGAAATGGCGCTCCTTTCTCCCTGGCGGACCAGGATTTACTGACTGCTTTCACTAGCCAGGCAACCATCGCTATCGAGAATGCTCGCTTGTATACCATGACAGACCAGGCTTTGGCTGCTCGCGTTGAAGAGTTATCTGTGATGCAGCGTATTGACCGAGAATTGAATGCCAGCCTGGATATTGAACGAGCAATGCGAATTACATTAGATTGGGCTATGCGCCAATCCGATGCAGATGCCGGATTGGTTGGAGCCGTTGCCTCAGATGGGATTTATGTGATGGCGTCCCAGGGATATCCGGATGGATTGCTGGCTTCTCAGCCTTCACAAGATCGGAACCAGAGCGCGCTGCCGCTTCACTTGCCTGAAATCAAAGATGTGGTGGAATCTGGCAAACCACATTATCTTCTGTTGGATAGTGAAGATGCCTCCATGTATGGGCTTCTGGAGGATGCAAAATACCAGACTGCCATCCCTATACGGCGGGAAACGGAAACGATCGGGGTGATGTTCCTGGAGAGCCGTTCAGCCAATGCAGCCCCCGACGAATTACTGAGTTATCTGATGCGTCTCAGCGATCATGCAGCCATCGCGATTGCCAATGCCCAACTTTTTGAAGAGGTCAAAGCAGCAAATCTGGCTAAATCACAATTCGTTTCATTTGTGGCTCACGAATTAAAAGAATCCGATGGCTTCAATCAAGGGATACACTGAGCTGGTTGCTGGTGGGATGGCTGGATCCGTGAATGAGATGCAAGCCAGTTTTCTCAGCACGGTACGCTCGAATGTTGACAGGATGAACACCATCGTGAGTGACCTGAACGACTTGACCAAAATTCAGGTTGGTAACCTGCGTTTGGACTATCAGGTGATGCAAATAGCGGAAGTGTTTGAAGAAGTTGTTCGCTCGCTCACCCGTCTGGTCGAGGAGAAAGGACAGTTGCTGGTCATCCGCCTGCCGCAGGATTTACCGGCGGTATGGGCAGACCCGGCTCGCCTGACCCAGATTGTCACAAATCTATTGAGCAATGCAACTAAATACACACCCAATGACGGTAAACTCATCCTGGCTGCGGAGCGCTTCAACCCACCCATAGGTGAACTAGAAACCGTTGAGATGATCCAGATTTGGGTTCAGGATAGCGGGATTGGGATTAGCGCGGAAGATCAGATCAAAATTTTTGAGCAATATTTCCGGACGGATAACGCTAAAGAAATGGCCACAGGCACCGGTCTGGGGCTGGCGATCACGCGCAGTCTGGTTGAAATGCAGGGTGGGCGGATTTGGTTTGAAAGTGAGCCGGGGAAAGGCACTACATTCTTTTTCACAGTACCGGTCGCAGAAACGCAATAGCAGAAACTCTTCCCCAATTCAGCATCAAGAAACTGCAGTCGTATCTTCATTCTGTCCGTTCTGTTGATAATCTGCCAGGAATTCAAACGCGAATTGATCAAATGTTTGCGCAAGGATTGATTCGCGGATTTCATGGATTAGGGCCAAAAGCACATGCAGGTTATGGATGGAAAGTAGTGTGGCTGCCAGCATTTCGCGTGCCACAATTAAATGACGGATATACGCCCGGCTGAAATTTTGGCAGGTATAACAACTGCAGCTCTCTTCGATCGGGCTGTGGTCGTGTTTGAAGATGGTGTTCATCATATTCAATCGGCCGGTGCAAGTCATAGCTGCGTTGTGGCGCGCCAACCGAGTGGGCAGTACGCAGTCAAAAATATCCACCCCGCGTAAAATACCATTGACCAGATCCTCTGGTGAGCCAACTCCCATCAAATAACGCGGTTTATCTTCTGGCAATATATGATCAACTACTTCTAGCATTGCATGCATCTCTTCCTTTGTTTCCCCCACAGATAACCCGCCGATCGCATGACCTGGAAACCCTAAACCAGCGATGAATTCAGCAGATTTTGTCCGCAAGTCTGCAAAGACACCGCCTTGTACAATACCAAACAGCGCCTGATCCGGACGAGATTTAGCTCTGAGACAGCGTTCGGCCCAGGTATGCGTTCGGATCATCGCGCGCTCATTATATATCCGGTCATAGGGTGGAGCACATTCATCAAATGCCATGATGATATCGGCGCCCAAATTCTCTTGAATAGCTATTGCTTTCTCGGGATTGAAACGGTGCAGGGACCCGTCTATGTGGCTTTTGAATGTAACGCCCTCATCATCAATACGGCGCAAATCGGCCAGGGAAAAGACTTGAAAGCCACCCGAGTCGGTTAAGATCGGATTGGGCCAATTCATGAATTGATGCAATCCGCCCATTTCAGCGACCAGATCATCTCCGGGGCGCAAATAAAGATGATAAGTGTTTGAAAGAATAAGAGAAGCCCCCAACTCGTGTAATTGGGACGGTGTGATCGCTTTAACCGCGGCTTGCGTACCGACCGGTGCAAAGATCGGTGTGAGTAGATCGCCATGTGGGGTGTGAAAAACCCCAGCCCTGGCTCTCCCTTGATGCGCATGGACAGTGTAAGAAAAAAAAGGCTTAGAAGTCATCATGGAGCTTAATGTTCCTGACTTGCTAGAGATAACGGGATGATTATACCTCTGAATTCCGAACCACTTTTCAATAGCTGCGCTCTGCAAAACATCCCGCAATCCACCTGTCATTCGTCACCATCGCATAACCGGGGATGGTCGTAGCCGAGTAAGGGCGGTATAATTCTGACCCTCAGTGGTCTCCATAATTCGCGTTTATTTTGGGGACATTTCCGAGCAAAATTCAGGAGAAAAAATATGAATGTCATGAACTTACCAGGTCCTAAGGCTCTGGCGATCGTCGAGCGAGATCAGCGTGTCATTTCACCGTCTTATCCACGCGGCTACCCATTTGTAATGGATCATGGAAAAGGAACAGAAGTATGGGATGTAGATGGAAATCGATTCCTTGATTTTGCCGCCGGGATTGCAGTCGTATCGACTGGACACAGCAATCCAGCGGTAGTCAAAGCAATCCAGGAACAGGTTGAGAAATTTATCCATATTTCTTCGGATTTCTACCATTCAAAATGGGTGGAATTGGGAGAAAAGATTAGCGAGATCGCGCCTTTCAAGGATAATGCGATATCTTTCATGACAAATTCTGGAACGGAAAGCGTCGAGGCAGCGATTAAACTTGCTCGTCAATATACACGTGCGACCGAGTTCATAGGTTTTCTGGGTGGTTTTCATGGTCGAACGATGGGAGCCGTAAGTTTCACCGCGAGTAAGACGCTCTACCATCGGGATTTCTATCCATTGATGAGCGGAGTAACTCATGTTCCCTTTCCGGATCCATATCGCCCGATCCTGGAGTCAAAACCTGGCGAGGATTATGGCGTCACGGTTGTTCGCTATATCGAAGAACAGCTATTGGGCCATCTTCTTCCCCCTGAAGATGTTGCGGGGATATTGGTTGAGCCGATTCAGGGTGAAGGTGGATATGTCATCCCCTCTCCTGGTTTCTTCCCCGCGTTGCGCGAGCTATGCGATCGTCATAAAATTCTATTGATCGTAGATGAGGTGCAATCCGGGATGGGGCGGACTGGTAAATGGTGGGCAATCGAGCAATTTGGCATTGAGCCGGATATTGTTTGTGCTGCCAAGGGGATCGCATCTGGGGTGCCGCTGGGCGTGATGTTTGCCAAGGAACATATTGTCAATTGGAAACGGGGCGCGCACGGGAATACTTATGGTGGAAATCCAATCGCTTGTGCGGCAGCACTGGCGACCTTTGAATTAATCGAGAATGGTTATATGCAAAATGCTGCCGAGATGGGTGATTACACCCTCCAGATTTTGAAGGAGATGATAACTCAACATCCGTCTATCGGTGAAGTCCGTGGCAAAGGGTTGATGATTGGGGTTGAGTTTGTAAAAAATCGGGAAACAAAAGAACCAGATGCTATTCTGCGGGATCAGGTTGTTGATAATGCGTTCTTGCGTGGCTTGCTCTTGTTGGGCTGCGGCTCAAGTGTCATTCGCCTGGCTCCTCCCTTGAATGTCAGCCGAAGTGAGGTTGACGAGGCGATGGAGATTCTTGAAGAATCCTTGCGTATCGCAGAAGCCGGGATAGAACTTGCAATGGTTGGAGAGACTCGCATTGTTGCCTGATTTTCGGGTTCGCCAGCGAGATTATTTGCTCGAGATTTCGCGCTCAATCACATTAGAGCTGGATTTGAGCAAAGTGCTTGCACGCATATTAAATATCTCGATTGAAATGCTGGCAGGTCAGGCAGGTTTGATTGCTCTTCGTGAATCGCAGGTGGGATGGCGTGTTGCTGTTACTCACGGCATCCCACCTGCGTTTTTACGCCAGCTTGAACCTCTTCTTGCAACTGTATCAGAAGGTGACGAGCCAGCCATCCACGAATTGCCGGAGATCAACCGTCTTCTCCAGGGTTTGACCCGCACTGCCAGCCTGGGTTTGTTGACCGGGGTCGCATTGCCCTTGATAGCCCGGAATAAAGTCATTGGACTTCTTTTTATCTTTCGTAATTATCTTGGCGTTTTCTCGGTAAATGATAAGGCATTATTACAAAGTTTTGCCGACCAGGCGGCTATCGCCGTGCAGAACGCACAACTTTACACGCAGATCAGTAAGGAGGAGCAGCGTCTGGCTGCGCTGCTTGACTCGATTGCAGATGGGATCTTGATTCTCTCATCCGATCATACTGTTGAACATTGCAACCCGGCATTGGTGCAAATGTTGAACATTCCTGCAGAGAAAATCCTGGGCGCCAAGCATGAAGAAATTATTTGTTGGCTAAACCAGGAAGATGGAGTAACCCTCGAGCAAGCTGAGACTGGCGGATGGCCTTTGACGCCGAATGCCACGCTTTATGTGGAGGGCGACCTGGAAAGACCAGAAAAATTGCCTCTGCCCGTTGGAGTAACCTATTCGCCTTTGCTTTCTCCTGAAGGTGGTCTGGTGAATGTGATCGCTTCCGTGCGAGATATCACTCGTTTCCGAGAAGCTGAGGAGTTAAAAAGCACATTTATCTCGGTCGTCAGTCATGAATTGAAAACACCCGTTGCGCTGATTAAAGGATATGTCAGCACCCTCCGCCGGGAGGACGCAGTCTGGGAACGCGAGATTGTGCGTGATAGCCTGGAAGTCATTGAGGAAGAAGCAGATCGTTTAACCGAATTGATTGAAGATTTACTGGACGCGTCCCGTTTGCAAGCTGGTGTGCTTTCGATCAACCCGTCGGATGTGGCCATGGATGTACTTGCCAGGCGATTGGCAGATCGTTTTGAGACACAGTCTGACCGCCATAAGATCTTTGTGGATTTTCCACAAAAATTTCCCGTTATCCTGGGCGATGAAGATCGGCTGGCACAGGTGTTTTCCAATTTGATCTCAAATGCGATCAAATATGCGCCGGCAGGTGGAGAAATTCGTATTCGTGGTCAAATTCATCCTGAACAGGTGGTTGTCTGTGTAAGCGATCAAGGACCAGGGATAGCGATTGGGGATATCCCGCATGTATTCGATCGGTTTTACCGTTCCTCGGAAGCATCTCGGACGACAAAGGGGGCCGGATTGGGGTTATATCTCGCCCGGGCTGTGGTAGAGGCGCATGGGGGCAGGATTTGGGTTGATCCCAGACCGGGTGAAGGGGCTCGGATTTGTTTTTCTTTACCGCGCGATCGGGCTGAAATCCGTACCGAAATGGAATAATTGAGTTTTCTATAGGAGATGATGAGAATGCCAAAGATGCAAGTGAATTGTCCAAACTGCCGCCAACCACTTATGGCGGATATTCAACAATTATTTGACGTGAATGTTGATCCAGAGGCCAAGCAGCGCCTTCTCTCTGGGGCTTCTAATTTGATTCAGTGCAAATTCTGTGGTTTTCAGGGTAATCTGTCGACCATTGTGGTCTATCATGATCCTGAAAAAGAACTGCTCTTATCCTTTGTTCCCACTGAGATTGGACTTCCGCGCAATGAGCAAGAGCGAGTTATCGGTGGTTTACTCAATCAAGTTATTAACAATTTACCACAAGAGAAGCGCAAAGGATATTTGTTAAATCCACAATCAACACTCACAATGCAAGGTTTGATCGAAAGAATCCTGGAAGCAGACGGGATCACTCGTGAAATGGTTCAGGCTCAACAACAACGCCTGAACCTGCTACAGAGATTGGCCAGCATACAAGATGAGGCTACCAGGGCAGAGGTAATACGTCAGGAAGATAGCCTGATCGACGCGGAATTCTTTATGCTTCTGAATCGCTTAGGCGAGGCTGCCCTTGGAAGTGGAGACCGCGAATCGGCGCGCCAATTGGTTGAACTGCAGCGGAGCTTACTTCCAAATACAACATATGGGAAACAACTCAAAGCGCAGACCGAAGAGATCGAGACGGCGTTGAAGGATTTACAATCTGCTGGTAGTGGTCTAACTCGTGAGAAGATGCTCCAATTATTAGTCGAAGCGCCTAATGAAACCCGGTTTAGCGCGCTGGTCAGTCTGGCCAGGCCTGTACTGGATTATGGCTTCTTCCAGCTTTTGAGTGAGCGGATTGATCGGGCCCGTGGTGATGGACGTGCTCGTCTGGTTGAACTACGAACCAAGCTGCTGGAGATGACTCAAGAGATAGATCGACAACTTGAAGAGCATAGGCTGCAATCGCGCCAGTTGATCGAATCGCTCCTGACGGCCGCTGATCTTGAACAGGCGATTGCGCAATCGTTGCCTGGGATTGATGAGGTCTTTGTACAGGAAGTGGAGAGCATGCAAAAGGCTGCCAGGAGTGATGGAGACCTGGATCGATCCAGCAAGCTCCAGATAATAATCGATACACTACAGCAAGCATCAGAAACTCCCCAGGGTGTTGCCCTGGTGGAAGAATACCTGGACGCCCCCGATGAAAAAGCTCGAACCGAATTCCTGAAATCTCACCAGGGCGAGATTTCTCAGGAGTTTTTCGATATGTTGGCAAATTTTGCTTTTCAAGTACAATCGGGCGAAGATAAACAACTTGCCGAACATGTGGTGGCAGCCAACCGCCAGGCAATTCGATTTAGCATGCAGCAAAAAATGCAGTCGGGTTAGCCGTTCATATCCTGGATTGGAGGGTTTTCCAGGCGCAATCCATGCCCACGTACTGTTACAATATACTCGTGAGATGGGTCAACCCGAGCAATGCGGTCTCGTAGCCTTCTAACCAGTGCATCCAGCGCTTGCTCTGAGATCTCGAAGGCTTGCCCTTCCCCCCATACTGTTGAAACCAGGTCCGGGCGTGTTACGACCCGGCCCTGGTTGTCAAATAGCACTTCGAGTAAGCGGAACTGAGATGCAGATAATGGGGGAAGAATTTCTTCTAGCCTGTCGCCGGCTTCAGGTAGGTGGATCCATACTCTTCTGGATTTTTTCTCTAATCTTAATCTAGCATTGGTTTGCTGCGCGTGTGTGGCCGACACAAGCGCAGACTGTGATAGCGAGAGATCACCGGGTTGGTTTTCTAAAGGTATGGTCGAATCAGAGCTTAGGAAAATAAACCGTTGAGCCAGCGCAATCTGAATGACATCACCATCTTGTAATAAGACCGAGTCTATTACCGCTTGGCCATTGTGGTGAGTACCATTCTTGCTATTCAAATCTTTTAGGAGAATCCCCTTGGCGTCGATTGTCAGGCGAGCGTGATGTCTTGAGACTTGTCGATCGGCAATCATGATGTCACAATCTGGTTCTCGACCTAGCAGAATGCTCTCTTGCAATGCCCAGCGCTGACCATTCAATGGGCCCGATTGGGCGACCAAAAATGGAACCTCATCGCCATATTTCTCCATAGCTCTGCCTCCACGGGTATAATATCATAGATTATATTCGCTTGATCAGATTGAAATTAAACAAATTTGGTTCAATTTGATCCTTATGAAAGGCCCTTCAAACAACGGATATGCCTACGCCGCTAAAAACCGCTGAAGTCTTACACGGTCGTTATCAAATCGCAAAAATAATCGGGCAAGGAGGAATGGGGAGTATTTACCTTGCAGATGACTTGCGTTTGGAAGGACGACAGTGCGCTCTGAAAGAAGTAGAGCACGATCGTAGCCTTTCGGGCGATCTGCTTAAACAAGCTCGCGAACAATTCCAGCGTGAAGCCACTGTTCTTGCCCGCCTGGACCATCCTAATCTGCCGAAAGTATCCGACTTTTTTTCGGTTGGGGGACGGGATTACCTCGCGATGGATTATATTCCAGGAAAAGACCTGCGTTTGCTTATCAATGAAGCAAAACAGGGAGGAGGGTATATCCCTGAACGAGATGTGTTGAATTGGGCTAGCCAGATTGCCGATGCATTGAGTTACCTGCATAATCAAAGACCACCTATCTTGCATCGAGATATCAAACCAAGCAATTTGAAATTAACACCCACCGGTTTGGTTAAATTGGTCGACTTCGGCCTTGTAAAAATATTGGCGTCAAATGAGGTGACGATCACAATTCTCCAGGGTAGAGGTACTGCGCTCTACACGCCGCTTGAACAATATGGCGGCGATACCGGTCATACGGATGCACGCAGCGATATCTATGCTTTTGGAGCGACGCTCTACCATTTATTATCCAATCAGCCCCCTCTAGAGGCCAGGGAGCTTTTCCTGAATCCAAATGCGTTGACCCCGTTGCGGCAAATTAACCCGGATATCAGCCAACGGACGGAACGAGCAGTGCTTTGGGCGATGAACTTGCACCCTGATGAGAGGCCAGAAAGCGTCGCCGCGTTTCGTGAAATGCTCTTAGGCAGTTGGGATCCGATCATAAAACCAAGAGGCAATTTACCGAACCCCTCTTTTGCTGATTTACTCTCATCTCCTGTTGAAAAATTTCTCGTTTGGATTTCAGCAATCTTATTATTGGTTAGTCTTGTGGTTACCCTCTTGCGATAGTCGCTCAACCTTTTTCGATTTTCAGCCGATGGAATAGTATCAGCACGGCGCGCCAGATGAGCGCAACTCCAAAGCCTATCAAAAATCCAATCAATGATGTTAAGGTTACATTCCAGGGTAATCCAACTTCTGGCATTGGACGATTATCTGCAGGCAAGTTAATAATATAAATGTAACCAATCAGACTCCCGATCAATGCCAGCATTCCGACCCGGATCCCCCACCGGCTGTTACCGAGCTGGATGGATATCTGGTAAATTGCAAAAGCCAATCCAAAAGAGATCAAAATAGTGAACAACCACTCCCCCATGCCTGGTTGGCGAGGAGGAATAATCGTGGGTATTGGCATCGCGGTTGGCTCCGGCGTTTGGGTTGGGGGAATGGGCGTGAGCGTTTGAGTAGGTTCAGGAGTATTCGATGGTGTAATAATTTCACCGCTGGGCAGAGGAATGTCCAGATTAATTGAAGCTGAACGAGCGTTTTCGCTCTCGGCTATGATTTGAAGTGTACCAGGCGCTGTAACCGCGTAAGTGGTCCGGGAGATGCCTTTTTGGGTGTAGGCTGTTTGGCGAATGCTGGTTGTTTCTCCGCCGTATGAAAAAATAAAATTGACTGGCGTTCCATCGGGGACTGGATTGCCATTGAAGTCCAGTATGATGCCGGTTCGGAGGGGAATAACGTCCCCCATTCGGAATTCAGGCGGTGGAGTGGGCTCAAGAGTTGCAGTTTCCGTGAGTACTTGTTGCGCGGGTGGAAAATCGAATTCCAGTGGAATAATCAGGTTTGGATTTGGAAAGAGCGCATTATTAAGATTATAACCAATTCCCGGAACTGAAACTGGTGATGCGCCGGTCGCGGCGTAGTTCGCCGAATAATAGATAGGCGGCAGCATCTATAAACGGTGATGTTTTACTATATAAGGCATAGTAGGCGGTTAATTTTGAGATGTTTGTCGCATCGAGATAGTATGGAGCGGAGAGGGCGAAGACGATGACCCTTTTTTGTTGGAACAGATCTGGGCGTTCCGCCAGGAAGCGTTTCATGATCTTGTTCGCAGAAACTTCATCGCTATCTCCAAGCGTAGCCAGAATGATCCAATGAGCCCGGCCCAAGTCTCGCTCGATATCCGGTTCTGCTCTTGCGTCGTCGAGCATCCCGGATAAATTGTCAAATGAATAGGATGACAGGTTATTAATCGACACCAACCCACCTGTCTGTGGACCATACAGGCGGACCACTGCATCCTGTAAGGATTTTAAGTTGAGCAGCGGAGAAGGAGCGCAGGTAGAACATTGCTGCGCCGAACGTGTATCGACAATAAACACGATCCGGTCATTTTGGTTGGGGGGATCCGGGACGGTGGTGTCCAGGTCTGTTTGCGATGGGCTGAGCAAAGTGGCTGAATTTCGGGCAATGTCAGAAGTGATCGCGCTGCCAAGCCCCAGCTCATTCAGGGAGTTTGTTTTCGGGGTAACGTTTTCTAGTGAAAACCCCGAATACAGACGATATTTCAAGGTCAATATCCGTAAAACGGATTCATCCACTCTTTGAGCAAAAGCTGCGTCTTCATGGTATTTTTGTGCGAAAAACTCCAGCGTTCGTACAGCCTCTGAAAAGGAATCGGTGTTGTTACTGGTCGAGAAATCGGCAAAATAGAGAATGTCGTTGCCTGCCAGGAAGGCGTTTAAAGCAACTCTGCGCGGGTCAAAAGTCTGGTTGGTGAGACTGTAAAAGCGGCGAATGGCCATATTTCCCAGGTCGTCGCTAATGAGCACCCCGCCGTTTTGTCTCCAATTGGATAATCCAGGCAGTTCCATGAGAAGCCCCAGAGCTTGAGGATCAAGGCTGACCGGTCTTGTAGTGGCGCGTATATTTCCTTGAAGTCCCTGGTAGCGAATATGAGAGGAGAGAAGCGCATCAACAGCTTCTTCGGGAGCAAGAGCATTACCCGTGGTTGCAATGAAAGGAGCTAAATCGATGCTTTTCAATTCGTCCAGGGATTTGCGCACAGTCGCAACTTCTTCTTCTGGAAGCCGATCCGAACCGCCATGGCCGGGGAAGTGCTTGGCTGCTACTGCCAGGTTCCCGTTACTACCGAGATGAATACCGCGAATGTAGGCGCGTCCCATCTCGCCTACCCAGTAGGGGTCGCCGCCAAAAGTACGCGTACCCAGGTTTTTTGAAATCTCAATTTGGGGTAAATCAAGGATATCTAAGGAAGGTCCCAGGAGTAAATTGATCCCTAAGATCGATAATTCTTTACCCAAGACGGTGCCAATTTGAGTGGCTAGGTTGGAATCCCAGGTCGCGCCGATTGCCATCTGATTAGGAAGCTCTGTCAAGCCACTTAATATCTGATCATAAGGATACCCATCCCCTTCCTGTATGGTGGCAATAAATAAGGGGATGTAGTTTGGGAGGTAAGATAACCCTGTAGCCGGGTCAATCTTGCTTGAAGCGGACGAATCCCACTCGGTCTCCTGGAGTGTCTGGACCAATTTTTGCACTTGACCAGGTACGGATTTGGGATCGTTGCCAGTTGGAACGATATTGTCTTCCTTTGCCAATAATACAATCCCACCGATATGATGGCTGTTGATTAAATTATAGATCGGTAGATCAGGGCTGATATTGGTGCCATTAAAAGTCACCAAAAAAAGTTGACCGACGCGCTCTTCTGGGGTAAGTTCGTTCAGTAATAATTGAGCCTGCGCCAAAGGATCGATGAGGGGATCACCCTCCTGGGCGGATATTTGACCAAGTGGAAAAGAGATCAGGCTAAGAATCAACACCAAGAAAAGAACACGGAGCATCGTTGTAGGTATAATCTTGCAGCCATCCATGGTCTTATTTTAGCGCATCTTCCAGGAAAAACCCAGGTGGATGTCTAAGAATGAATTATAGCCCGCCCTCGGTTGCGATAATTTGGTGTAATAACTCTCGCCGGGATGCGCCGCTGAGCGATTCCAGGCGGCTTATTCCTAATGGATCGATCTCTTCACGCAGCAATTGCAGCTCTGATTTAGATGGAAGCGGTGTAGGTTGGATGTTCTCTGCGATTGCGAGTTCAAATCCGGTGTGGGATTGAATGTGCTCGATGGATGCCCAGGGATGGAAACTGGTAAGACGCATGTGCGGACGGTCGTTTTCATCAACCCCGCCAAAGTCAAATTGACCCAGGTCGCTAACCAGATAGCGTGGACCAGATCCCCAGCGGCGGTCGGGATGATGACCAAGCCCCGATATGAAATCCAGCTTCTTCGAGAAGACAAGCCGTGAATGACGGGGAACGTACAGGTGTATGTCGTCGATAAAAGTGGTTACATCTGGGATCCCGCCAGTTCCAGGCAGCCTCAGGCGCGGCTGTAAATAGTTTTTACCGAAGGCAATATTGTTAAAAATTACCGGCTTGATCGATCTGACCTGGACGAAAAAACTCTTTCGGACGCAAGCGGGGCAACATATCTGCTGCTGCCCGCGCAAATCCCACATTATTGAGCGAACGATCCAGCCATAATTCTTCTACCCGGGTGAAGTCCTAGCTGAGCGGGATGACGGCAAATGCCCTGCCCAATGGCCGAAGCGAAATATAAATTTGGCGCGTGTGTCCGGCGGGCAAGCAGATAGCCAGCAGCGACCAGTGGTGTAGCTAAACCTTGTGCCACAATCTCGCCATTCCGCACCTGACGGGCAATGCAAATGACTATCATTTCATCCGGGGTGATCTGTAATTCGTCCATCTTGATTGGATTAGATTTCTACCAGGAATCCCGATCTAGTGGTTGAAGCGGAGCGTTCTCTCTAACACGTTTCTGGCTAGAATTGGATCATCGGTGAAGATTCCATCCACGCCTGCTTCAAATAAGCGCTGGATATCTTCCTCGCGATTGACGGTATAAACAAAGATTTTGCGGCCCATCTTGTGGGTGTCTTGGATTCGCTTAGGGGTCGCATCGCTTAATTCTGGGTGCAATGATTGATATTGGATCCATCGACCGAAGGTGTTGCGCAGTAAAGCGCCTGTCTTACCAGGAGGGGTGAGGAAACCAAGCGGCGCCTCGGGCAAAAGCTTGTGGATTCGCATCAGGGCTATGCTGTTAAAGGACGAGAATATAACCCGTTGGGTGAGCTTGGTCTGTTTGACAAGATCTGCAACTCTTGATGGGAGTTCGTCAAAAGGAGAACTGTAATTGGTCAACTCGACATTAATATACGTCAACTGACCAATCGCTTTGAACACTTCCTCTAGTGAAGGGATCGGTTCACCCTGAAAAGCGATATCAAAATGACTGCCAGCGTCCATCTTATGCAGTTCAGCCATAATGTGATCCTTAACTCGGCCTTTGGCTGGGGTCGTGCGATCTATGGTCTGATCATGAATCACCGCGATATTTCCGTCAGCGGATAATTTGGCATCCAATTCAATCGCATCTGCCCCTTGTTGCAGAGCGAGCTTAAATGCAGCCAGTGTATTCTCCGGCGCATAAGCGCTGGCGCCGCGATGGGCAATGATGGCTGGTTTCGGAAGATCAGAAAGCAACATGGACTTAAATCTCGACGAAATACGCCTCCGCTGCCCGATCGATCAATTGGGGGGTCATTTCGGGAGCGACATTGAGATAACGCGCGATGTCCAAAATCTGATCGCAGAGATCGCGCGGGTGAGAAGCGCGCATTTTGCGATCTCTGCGGATATACCATTCCTGAAGCAAGTAGGCCAGCCCCGAATCGCTGTACTCCAGATTCTTGGACGCAGCAACATCTTTAAATATTCCGCGAAACTCCTCATAAGATGGGTCTTTGATTTCGATTTTATGCCGTAAGCGTCTCAAGAAAGCTTCATCCACCAGATCTTTGGGCGGCAGGTTGGTTGAAAAGATGACCAATACATCAAATGGAACTTCAACTTTTCGGCCAGTGTGCAGGGTTAAATAATCGATCCGGTTCTCCAAAGGCACAATCCATCGATTTAACAGATCACGTGGCCGAATTTGCTGTCTGCCAAAATCATCGATCAAAAGAATTCCGCCGTTTGCCTTCACCTGGAAGGGGGCTTCGTAATATTTGGCTACATCATCAAAAACCAGATCCAAACCCGCAAGGGTGAGTTCTCCCCCGACCATAATGAATGGACGATGGATGCGCACCCAACGCATATCGCGGCGCGGCCCACTACGCAAGGATCCGGTCCCGCCTCGCAACTGGCCTGTACCTGGCCGTGCTGAGCCTGGTCCAGTTAAGGCCGTTTCTGCGGGGTTGCGCAACTGCCCGGTCCCCAGCTTCAGCGATCCTGTCCCTCCAGATCCAAAGGGCTCGTCTGGGATGATTTTTTGATTGACCGAGTCATGCAACTTAACTACCTGGCCATCGATGTAAAGCGCAAACGGGATGTACATGGATTCGTTCAGCGCCAGATTTCCTACCGCGCGGGCGATGCTGGTTTTTCCATTTCCCGGAGGGCCATATAAAAAGATGGATGTACCAGAATTTACCGCAGGACCAATTCGCTCGTATGTTCGGTCTGTGAGCACCAAATGTGACAGCACGCGGCGAAGATCAGAGTCTTTGACCACAGTACGGTCTCGACTTTGGGCTCGAATCGCACGATTATATGCCTCCAGGGGTACCGGCGCGGGTCCTGCGTATTGGCTGCGTTCCAGGGCTTCACGAGCGCGGGCGATGCCATGACCTGTAATACCGTAGACATAAGATCCTTCTCCCAAAGCGGCATTTTGAGCCGATTTGACCTCGACTAATTTCTCGCGTTTAAGGATTTCAAGAAGTTGATCAATCACTGCCGGAAACGGCAAAGCTAATTCTTCGGCAATTTTAAAGCCAGAGAGATAACCCTGGTAATAAAGGACCTTTAGAGCTAGGTCTTGCAGCCACAAACCGGATAGACCTGTATCTTCAATTCTATTAATCGGCGCTGGCACAAATATTTTTCGTTCCAGATCCCGGTTGTTCATCAGGTCAGAGCTTCTAAAAGATTGATCAGAAACCATTTCCACGCCTTTCAATAGACTTCTAAGTTCAGCTTTTGGCGATTATAATCTATTTAATAGTTGATCCATAATATCCTAACAAAGAAAGAACATGATGAGCCAGATTACGGTTATTATTCCTGTATTTAATGAAGAAAATACGATTGCTGAGATTCTGAAGCGGGTTCAAGAAACCAGGCTGCCTACCGAGATATTGGTTGTTGATGATGGGTCCACTGATGGGACGAGAGAAATCCTTAAACAGTACAAAGGACATGATACCATTCGGGTTATCCTGCATGATCAAAATCAGGGCAAAGGGGCGGCGGTCACAACTGGTTTTCGTGAAGCCACAGGCGATATCCTGATTATACAGGATGCCGACCTGGAATATGATCCGCGCGATTACCAGGCGCTACTTAAACCCATTGAAGAAGGTAACGCTGAAGTGGTTTTTGGGTCTCGTTTCATGGGCGCTTCTAGAAGACCTGCCATGTTCTGGCATATGATCGCAAATAAGCTGCTGACCTTGATGACAAATATTCTCTATAACAATATTCTGACGGATATGGAGACCGGATACAAGGTTCTTCGGCGTCATGTTGTAGAAGATATGCAAATTCATGCACGCCGATTTGATTTCGAGCCCGAATTCACTGCCAAGGTGCTGAAGCGTCATCTGCGCATCTATGAAGTCCCAATTACTTTCAACCCACGCGATTATGAAGAAGGTAAAAAAATCAAATTGCGGGATGCCTTTGAGGCCGTTTGGACCCTGTTGAAATACCGCTTTGTGGATTAATTCCCCCGGGGAAATTTGAAAGAATCCTGCAATTTGCTTTCATGACTTGCCGGCAAATTGAATATCCTTCACGTTAAGTTGAAGGGTTTCATTGCCATTGAATCTATTAAGTTCGAAGGTAAAGAGAAGATCAAGAAATAAAGGTAGGTCGGGCTGGAGGAATCCCTGGCGGAACGCGATCGCGTCATAGGTGATATGACCATCCGTAACAACCAGTTTTAGATGAGAGTTGTCTTTTCCGACCGTCCGGCTATTTTTTACTTTCACGCCACGGCTGATAAAGGCCGCCGCTGGATTCCCATTTCCGGTGGGTTCAAGATACATTAGGTCCTTCAAAAGTTGGGGGGTTAGATCCGAAAGCCCGACTTCCATATCTGCCTGGAGGCGCGGACGAAGATCCAGGCCGCCTAGTTCGCTCAGGACAATGGCTTGCAGGCGGTTGATCAATTCGGGTAAGTTCGAATTTCTGACTGTAAATCCGGCCGCGGCTGAATGCCCGCCATGACGAACCATCAGATCGGCGCATTGATCCAGGGCATGTGTAATGTGAAATTCGGGGATACTGCGGCATGATGCGCGTGTAAACTCTTCACCCTGGGAGGCCACCACTGCAGGCCGGTAATATTTTTCCATTAATCGAGCCGCAGCCAGACCGATCACACCCGGGCTGTAGTCTTGGCTTGCCGCAAATAATAACAATGTATTTGGATCATCTAATAGCGCTATCTCTTCGGCGTGCGCCTGGATGGCGCGGGTGATCTCTTGTCTCTCGCGATTTTGATTTTCAAGTTGTTGCGCCAACCGCCCAGCCTCGCCCACATCCCGGGTTAACAGCAGATTCAATGCAGCCAGGGCGGAATCAAGACGCCCAGCCGCATTTAAGCGCGGTCCCAAACCAAAGCCGATACTGTCTGCGGTGATGCTCTCCCGGTTGATCTGGGCGACGCCTATCAGAGACATGATGCCCTGCCGGTGAGGTCTGCGGATGTACTCTAATCCGGTCCGTACCAGCGACCGGTTTTCACCGGTCAAAGGGACTAGATCAGCGACCGTGCCCAGGGCGACCAGGTCCAGATAATCAACCGCAGGAGAGGTATAAGGTCCAGTTGGCTGGCTGGCGCCTGTTTTCTCCAGCAGGGCGCAAGCCAACTTGAAGGCCAACCCCACCCCGGCTAGGTCCTTATCTGGATAAAGGTCGTTTGGTTGTTTGGGGTCAATCAGCGCTATTGCCGGGGGGAGTAATTCGCCAGGATGGTGATGGTCGGTGATGATCAGATCAATGCCGATTTTTCGGGCATGCTCGGCTTCATCGATTGACCGAACTCCACAATCTACGGTGATGACCAGTTTTATTCCATCAGAAGCCAGAAGATCCAGCGCTTCAATATTCAGCCCATAACCATCATCAAACCGATTTGGGATATACCCCCGGGCGCTCCCGCCGAGCCTGAGAATGACATCTGTCAACAAAGCCGTAGCCGTAACGCCGTCTGCATCATAATCTCCGTAGACAGCAATGGGTTCGTCGTGACTGATGGCATACCAAATCCGCTCGACAGCCGCAGGGATGCCGAGCATCTTTTCGGGTTGGTTATCTTCAGGGGGGAGCGCACTCAGATATTTTTGCGCCGATTCTAATGTCTCAAATTTGCGGTTATACAGGATCTGGCGCAGGATGGCGGGAAATTTGCCCAGCTCCTGGTTTGCTTCGGGCGGCAGTGGTGATGGGACTATCCATTCTTTCGATAGATATGTGGGCATTGTTGAGAGTATAGCATAAAAAAAGCCCATTTTTCACGTTGACGAGATGTTAAAAGCCTGCTATCATCGTAAATTGGCATGAATGCAAATCCCAAGAAATCCCTCCTGCAGAAATTGTTGGAAAAACTGGACGAAATGACCACCTGGTTAATCCCGGGATTGGGTGTAAAACGCTGGTTGGTGATCATCCTGCTTGGCATCACGCTGCTTGGTATTGGTTTAGGGATCGGGTTGTTGGAAATTTATCGAACGGCTCCAGATACCTGGTGGTTGCCGGCTTTGTCTGCTGCTTCTTTACGTTTTCTCCCCCGTCCATTGCGGGTGCTGATTTTCTTAGGGATCGGTTTTGGGCTGGTATTATATGGGATTTTTGAGCTCAATCACACAATTATTAAGCCCTTTCTGCGCCCAGGCGAACGGGTAGCGACTGCATTACGATTGCATCGCCAACGCGGGCGAGGTCCACGGGTTGTGGCGATTGGCGGCGGTCATGGTTTGGCGTCTTTGCTACGTGGGATCAAAGCATATACCAATCATATCACTGCGATTGTGACTGTGGCGGATGACGGCGGGTCTTCGGGGCGCTTGCGGAAACAATTTGGCATTTTACCTCCTGGCGACATTCGCAATTGCCTGGCAGCGCTCTCATCCGATGAAGCCTTGTTAGCCCAACTCTTTCAATATCGCTTTTCTACCGGGGAAACAGGTCTAGATGGTCATTCCTTTGGGAATCTGTTCATCAGCGCTCTGGCGGAGATCACTGGTAGTTTTGAAGCTGCGGTTGCTAAATCGGGCCGGGTTCTGGCGGTCCAGGGTCAGGTGCTTCCATCAACTCTGCATAACGTCCGTTTGGAAGCCGATGTGGAGCTATCTGACACAACCAATCAGGTTCGCATTCAGGGAGAGAGCCAAATCCCAAAGACAAACGGCAAAGTAAAGCGTGTTTGGATCGAGCCGGGAAATCCACCGGCCTTCCCATTGGCTATTCAGGCGATCTTGGCCGCCGATCTGATCATCATTGGTCCGGGCAGCTTATATACCAGCCTGTTGCCAAATCTACTCGTCCCTGATCTTGTGCAAGCGATCCAGGCCAGCCGAGCGTTGAAAATATTTGTATGTAATGTCGCTACGGAAAGAGGCGAAACGACGGATTATAATTGCGGCGACCACATTCGGGTGATTGAAGAACATGTTTCTGGAAGGTTATTTGATATCGCAATCGCGAATAACCAACATGACGGAACTTTACCCCCCTCGGTCCAGTGGGTACGCATTGAGCCAGATCTAGTTGAGGATTATTCGATCCATCCGGCGGATCTGGTAAACTCTCTCTATCCATGGCGGCATGATTCCCGAAAACTAGCGCAAGTAGTCATCGATTTGTATCAGGAACGAACTGGACCTCTGGTAGAATAGGAACGAATTTTCAACGAATGGATTATCAAACCGATCCTTGGATTGGAGAACCAACGAAAAAAGAAGCGTGTGTAGAATGATTAGAAATCAATTTTCTTACGGAGGATTACAATGACAGTAAAAGTAGGTATCAATGGTTTTGGCCGCATCGGTCGGCAGGTCTTGAAAGCCGTGCGGGATTTTCACCCCGATGAATTGGAAGTCGTGGCTTTCAACGACATCGGCGATCTCAAGACGATGGCTCATCTCCTAAAATATGATTCAAATTATGGGAAATTTGACGGCTTGGTGGAAGTGGGTGATGGTCAGTTGATGATCGATGGTAAGCCGGTCAAAGTTTTTAAAGAAACAGACCCGGCGAACATTCCCTGGGGTGAACTGGGTGTAGATATCGTTGTCGAAAGCACCGGTATTTTCACAATCAAGAGCGACGGTGTTAATAAAAAGGGCAAGACGGTTAAAGGCGCTGAGAACCATATCACGAAAGGCGGCGCGAAGAAAGTCATCATCTCAGCTCCTGCTGAAGGTGAAGATTTGACGGTGGTGTTGGGCGTGAATGATCAGATGTATGATCCAAAGAAGCATCATGTTGTTTCGAATGCTTCCTGCACGACGAATGGTCTGGCGCCAGCAGTTAAGGTCGTCAATGATAAGTATAAGATCGTGCGTGGCTTCATGACCACCATCCATGCATACACCAACGACCAGAAAATTCTTGATTTGCCCCATAGCGACCTGCGCCGGGCCCGCGCAGCAGCCATGAGTATTATCCCGACCACAACTGGCGCTGCTAAGGCCATCAAGCTGGTCATCCCTGAACTGGCGGGGAAGCTGGATGGTTACGCTTTGCGTGTTCCCACATCCACAGTATCGGTGATCGATTTGACTGTTGAACTGGAAAAAGCCGTAACCACCGAACAGTTACGTCAGGATTATCGTGATGCTGCCGCTGGGGCTTTGAAGGGTATTCTGGGGGCAGCGGATGAGCCTTTGGTTAGTATTGATTATAAGGGCGATCCACGCAGTTCAATCGTTGATCTGCCGTTCACCCTGGTGCTTGGCAAAGAGGCTGGAACGCTGGTGAAGATTGTCGCCTGGTATGACAATGAATGGGGTTATTCGGTCCGGACGGCGGACTTGGCCGCTCTGATGGCCAAATCTCTATAAACTTAGATGGAGTTCGAAAGGGGTCATATGGGTTGCGTCTGCCGCAAAGCGTATGGCCCCTTTTCTGGAGGAAGCCATGTTCAATAAGAAGCTTGTCTCGGACATTGATGTACAAGGGAAGAAAGTCCTGGTGCGCGTTGATTTCAACGTTCCAATTAAAGATGGTAAGGTTGTGGATGATACCCGCATTCGGGCAGCGCTCCCCACGATAAACTATTTGCTGGATCACGGCGCGTCCGTTATCCTTTGCTCTCATCTTGGTCGTCCAAAAGAAGGACCAGACCCAAAATATTCCATGCGACCCACAGCAGAATATTTATCCGGGTTGCTGCAAAGACCGGTTGCTTTCTCTGAAGAAGCCATCGGTCCGGTTGCAGAGTCTGTCGCCAAATCTCTAAAGCCGGGCGAAGTGTTGGTCCTGGAGAATACCCGCTTTTATAAAGGCGAAACAAAAAATGATCCTGAAATGGCCAAACAACTGGCTGAATTGGCTGATATCTATGTAAACGATGCTTTCGGCTCGGCGCACCGGGCGCATGCCTCCACGGAAGGAGTTGCTAAATTCCTGCCGGGCGTTGCTGGCTTTTTAATGGAGAAAGAGATCAAATACCTGGGTCAGGCGATTTCGGAACCGAAGCGACCTTTTGTTGCCATTCTAGGCGGAGCTAAGATCGTTGATAAAATTGGTGTGATTCGCAACTTGCTGACGAAAGCTGATCTGGTATTAATTGGCGGCGGAATGGCAAATACCTTCTTCAAGGCCCAGGGTTATCCCGTGGGTGATTCGCTTGTCGACGAAGATGCCTTGGAAACCGCTCGTGAACTGCTTCAGAAAGGTACAAACCGCTTAAGATTACCGGTGGACGTGGTCGTTGCGGATCGCTTCGATGATAACGCGGAGCATAATGTGATGGAGATGGGACCTGTTCCTGACGGTTGGAGGATCATGGATATTGGTCCTGAGACGGTGCTTGCCTATGGCAAGACGCTGCATAGCGCCGGGACAATTGTCTGGAATGGTCCGATGGGTGTCTTTGAATTTCCCAACTTCGCCCAGGGCACATTTGGTGTCGCCAGAGCGGTTGCCGAGAGTAATGCAGTTTCCATTGTTGGGGGTGGAGATTCTGTATCTGCGATCAATCAATCCGGTTTGAGTGAACGGATCACCCATATCTCCACTGGCGGAGGAGCTTCATTGGAGATGCTGGAGGGTTTGGTATTACCTGGGGTTGCGGCATTACAGGATAAGTAATTTGGATACTAGTGAGGGATAAAGGAGCCGCCTTTGTCCCTCACCATTTTTTAGCCCCGATTTCAAGGGAAACCCCAAACGACTGGATTTGCCTTGCAATATTGGAGTCAGTCATGCCGATCATCGTGGGTGAAAGTGTTGGTCCGTACCGTCTTGTTGAACAACTGGGACAAGGAGGGATGGCCACTGTTTTTAAGGCCTACCATGCTACTCTGGATCGATATGTTGCAATTAAGGCGCTGCATCCGGCGTTCTCTCAAGACCCAAATTTCCTGACTCGCTTTCAACGTGAAGCTCAGGTAGTTGCTCGTCTTGAACATCCCAATATTGTACCTATCTATGATTATGCCGAGCATGAAGGACGTCCCTATCTTGTGATGAAATTTATTGAGGGGGAGACATTAAAGGCCCGATTGAAACGCAGCCCAATAGACATAGCAGAAATCGACCTGGTTGTTGAAAGTGTAGGCGCCGCATTAAGCTACGCCCATGAAGCAGGTATTCTACACCGGGATGTAAAACCATCCAATGTGTTGATTGCCAAGGATGGGCGGATTTATCTGGCCGATTTTGGCCTGGCGCGTATGGCTGAGGCAGGTGAGTCAACTATCTCATCGGATATGATGCTTGGCACGCCGCAGTATATTTCACCTGAACAAGCCCAAGGGAAACGCGACCTGGATGCTGGAACAGACATCTATTCGTTTGGAATCTTGATCTATGAGTTGATGGTGGGTAAGGTACCTTATTCTGCAGATACCCCTTACTCGATTATTCATGATCACATCTTTTCCCCTCTTCCGATGCCAAGATCGATCAAGCCCGAGATCTCGCTACCAACCGAAAGAGTGATTCTTAAAGCATTAGCCAAAGAACGCTCGGATCGGTTCAAGGATATCTCCTCACTGGTGGGTGCCTGGAAAAAAGCCCATCAGGAAGATAGTGGATATTCTGCTGAACTGCTTGCCGATGTCACGGTGATAAGTGAGAAAGATACTATTGCTCAACAGCCGGTGGAATTATTCCCAGAAAAAAGCGAAGATGTGAAAAGCTCCGCGGTCTCAACAGATGCATCGATTAAACCTCCTGCTAAAAAGAAATGGAACAGGATTTGGCTTGCTGCTGTGGGGGTGGTCGCTCTGGTTTGTGTCTGCTTCGCCAGTGTGGCGATCCTGTCATCCATTCAGAAGCGCCAAAAGTTAAACGCACAAATTGCTCAGACCGCAATCCCCGTCCTTACTTCACCGGTAACTGAACCATTTATGAATCCAGCGGTTCAACCGCCTCCGGTTATGGAGGCTCTGGAACGTGTTCGGCAGCAGCCCGAAAATCCCGAAAGTTTTTTTGGACTCGCGATTACTTTCCTGGATGTTGGCCAACCAGAAAATGCTGAACAGGCTTTTATCCGAGCAGCCGACTTAGCGGGTCAATCGCCGGAATTTTATAACCGCGCCGGGGACGAAATGCGCGCCCGGCAGATATGGGATATCGCGGCTTCATTTTATATCGACGCCTTGAATCGAATGCCGGATCCAGTCCCTGAAGAATGGTGGGATAACCTTTACCAAACACTGTATCTTTCAGCCGATATGCCCAGGATCCAGGATTTGCTGCATAAAACCCCTTTGGAGCGGTTAAACTCCGGTTTTATAGAGTTGGTGAATGGCAGAAGCGCCTTATCTCATGGTGAGATCGTATCTGTAACGAATGTCATCAATCGGTTTTCTCGCCAATTCCCGGATACAACAGGCATTCGCCTGCTTGAAGCTGAACTGGTTTACAAGAAGGGCGATGCTGAAAAAGCGAAACAAATTTTGTCTACATTAATAGGCAGTCCCAAGTCATCCGAATGGGTCAAGCGGGTTGCTGATTATCTGTTAACGAAAGCAAAGAATTGAGGAAAATATGCGTAAACCATTTGTAGCAGGAAACTGGAAGATGTTTAAGGATGTAGCTGAGGCGCGACAACTGGTCTCTGAACTTGTGCCTGGGCTGCAAGTGTTCGAAAGTGTGGAAAAGGCCCTCTGTCCACCTTTTACCGATCTAATGGCTGTGTCCGCATTATTGGAAGGCACGGACATCGGTCTGGGAGCCCAAAATATGCATTGGGAAACCTCCGGCGCTTACACTGGAGAGATTTCCCCTGCCATGGTGGCTGAATTATGCCGCTACGTCATCATCGGACATTCGGAACGCAGGACATATTTTGGCGAAACGGATGAGACCGTCAACCGAAAAATTAAAGCTGCATTCTCGCACAATTTAATACCCATTGTATGTATCGGTGAGACATTGGCAGAATATGAGGCTGGTAAGACTGCCGATGTGGTTTCAAACCAGTTGCGTCGCGGCTTGGGAGAAATCAATGATCTATATCAGCTGGCAGGCCCGGCTTCTTTGGTGATAGCCTATGAGCCTATTTGGGCAATCGGCACCGGCAGACCATCGACGCCAGAAGGCGCTGCGCAGGTTATTCGAGAGATGATTCGACCTGTTCTGTCGGAGCTGTTTGATTCAAACATTGCTCAGGCAACGCGCGTGCTCTATGGCGGTTCGGTGAACGGCAAAAACGCACATGAGTACTTTACCCAGACGGAGATCGACGGTGGATTAGTAGGCGGCGCCAGTTTGAAGGTCGCCGATTTTACCCAGATTGTCCAGGCTGCTGCTCTATGATCCATTAAACTGCTGATATGCCAGCCAATCTGGATGGCGTCCTTTGGCTTATTTTATCTCTGGCGCCGCTTCTTGTTTTACAGCGCACCTTGCAGAGAGAGGTTCAAATGATATTCCTCCTGGTTACGCGCCGGGTGGATATCTCAATCACTCTCTTTTCGGTATTGTTTTTTCCGGGCGTGTTGCTCCATGAGGGGAGCCATTTTTTGATGGCCCGGGTGATGGGTGTGCACACAGGGCGGTTTTCATTGATCCCATCTCCGACTGGAGATGGAAAATTGCAACTGGGATTTGTGGAAACCGCTTCTGTGGATTGGTTTCGAGACGCGCTGATCGGTATGGCGCCGTTATTGACGGGGGGATTATTCGTCGCTTATGCCGGTTTGAGGCAGCTCCAGTTGCTCAGCCTTGCTCAAGTTTTTTGGTCTGAGGGTCCGCAGTCATTTTCTCGGTCATTGAGTTTGCTCATAACCCGTCCTGATTTCTGGTTGTGGTTTTATATTACGTTGGTGGTTAGCAGCACGATGCTGCCTTCCAAATCAGACCGCCGAGCCTGGCTGCCGTTGGGTTTGATTTTGGTAGGTCTGGCGGGGCTTGCTCTGTTATTTGGGGCTGGTCCGTGGATGTTGGAAAACCTGGCCAGTCCATTCAATCAGATATTGCGTGCGATTGCAATCGTGTTCACAATTAGCGCAGTTTTGCATCTTTCATTGCTGCCATTCATCTGGCTGGTCCGCCGGTTATTGAGCCGCCTGCTGGGTTTAGAAGTGATGTTATAATGCTTATCTCACCTGGGTCGGTAAATTGGCTCGATGGTAGGAGGATGATTTGAATGGCAGGCAATTGGTATGCGGTGCGCAGCAAACCCCGCAAGGAGGAAGTCGTCTGGCGCCAGATTCTTTCACAGGGGGTTGAAGCATATTGTCCCAGAATACGTGTCCATCCGGTTAATCCCCGTTCTCGCAAAATAAAACCCTATTTTCCGGGCTATTTATTCGCTTTTGCTGATCTGGAAGAAATAGGGTTATCTTTTTTTCAATGGATGCCACATGCCATCGGTCTGGTGAGTTTTGGTGGAGAACCATCGGTTGTACCAGAGCACCTGATCCAGGCTATTCAGAAACGTGTGGACGAGATTAACGCCGCTGGCGGTGAGACTTTCGACGGATTGAAGTCGGGCGACACAATCTGGATCAGTGATGGTCCATTTAAAGGATATGAAGCGATTTTTGACGCTCGCTTGCCGGGGAACGAACGGGTGCGGGTATTGCTTGAATTTCTGGGGAGTAAACGCAAAGTTGCTTTAACTTTGCATCCAGGACAGATTATTCAGAAAAAGGATCATTAATCCGACAGAAGGATCGACGGTAGTATCAAATATTGTGCAAATGAGGCGATAGGAAAGCGAGTTTATTTGAAGAAAGCCCTCTCCGGTTTATTCTCTGCCAGGATATTTAAAATAATGCTTGGGCTGGTCCTGGGCTTCTTTTTTTTATATCTTGCACTTCGGAATGTTCTTTGGACGGAGGTGCTGGCTGTCATCTCAGAGGCGGCTCCAGGCTATATCATCCTGAGTTGTGGAGTGGTCTTGCTCAACAATTTGCTAAAGATCGTTCGCTGGGGTTTTCTGCTCTCCTCTTCTGGAGTTCTGGTAAAGTTCTGGGATATTTCTGCCTCCTTCGTGTCCGCACAACTGCTGAACTCATTGACCCCCATTCGCATTGGTGAGATTAGCCGTGTTTATCAGATCGGAAGCAGTGGAACAAGCCCGGCGTTTGTGCTGGGGACAATATTTGCTGAAAAGTATTTAGATATCGTTGCCTATGCTATTTTGATCGCTTTTCTTTTTATTTGGATCCCATTGCCCAATTGGATGGATGAGACCGTCTTATTATTTGGGATATTCTCCTTGTTGGCATCCTTGGGATTGCTCGTATTTGTTACGAAAAGGAAGTACTTAATTCGCATTATAGATGCAATCAGTCAGCGGTTTCCCACTGATGTTCAATCTTTTATTTTGAAAAATACTCATTCTGGATTTGCCTCTTTATCAGTATTCCAAAGTGGAACAAAAATTTTCTCTCTTGTCCTGATCACCATGTCCATTTGGGCGACGGCGCTATGGACCAATCAAATCCTGCTATTGGCTTTAGGAATCCATGCGCCAGCCGAAACGTCATTTTTAGTCTTAGCAGCGATCCAGGCTGGATTATCTTTGCCGGGGTTGCCTGGAAAAATTGGTGTATTTGAATATGCATGTATCCTGGTGATGGAGTTCCTGGGTTTCAGCCAATCCTATGGGTTGAGTTACGGTATACTTTTACATACTGTGGTATATGGGCCCGTTATCGTTTTTGGATTAATGTCGATTGTTTATTTGCAGGCGAAAAGCCCAAGTCGCCTTCCAAAATGAGAGATGAATACATCATCTATTAGGTTTGATCATGCTTCTTATAGGATGAAAGTTTATGTCTTCAGTGTTGTTCATATGCTCAGCGAATATATGTCGATCCCCGATGGCGCAAGGGTTATTGGTCGCAAAAACCGTGGAAATAGGCGAAACCTGGTCGATTGATTCCGCCGGAGTGTTTGCAAGGCCTGGATTTCCACCAGCCCCCTATACTCTGGAGATCCTGCGTGAGAAGGATATTGATTTGAGGGGACACCGTTCCAGGCTGGTAAATGCCGAGTTGGTCGCTCAGTTCAATTTGGTACTGACAATGGAACATGGCCAAAAAGAAGCTATGGGCACAGCGTTTCCACAGCATAAGCATAAGATTTTTCTGCTCAGTGAAATGGCGGATCTGAACCATGATATCATCGACCCAATTGGGCAACCATTTATTGAGTATCAGCAAACTGCAGCGGAGATCGAAGATATCATCCGGATTGGCTTTGATCGAATTCGATCCTTAGCAAGCATTTCTGAAGACAAACATGATGGGTAGGTTATCTTCTGCCGGTCGAGAATACGCTTTCGTTAGCCTGATTTTAGTATTAGCCGCGTTTCATGGCTTGTTGTATATTTTTCTTCTGCCTCCCTGGCAGCACTATGATGAACCGAATCATTTCGAGTATGTCTGGTTAACTGCTCATCTGGACCACCTGCCAACGCCACAGGATTATTCTCCAAAATATAGTCGCCAGGTGACAAAGTCGATGCTTGGTCATGGATTTTTTGATCACCTCAATTATCAACCTGTTGTCGGTCCGCCGAGTGTGAAAATGAAAACCCCCGGCTTTTCGCAACTTTCCGAACCGCCTTTTTATTACCTGGTCGCTTCGCTGCCAATCCGGTTAATCCCCGCAAGAGGATTAGTTGCCCAACTCATCGCAGCAAGAATGGCGTCGATGATGTTCTTACTAATCACCGTCCTGGCTGGCTGGGGAGTTGCACATGAGCTTTCTCCACTTGGCCATCCTATACGTTGGATGCTCCCGATCTCGCTCGCTCTAACCCCTGCTTTTGTAGATTTGATGACAGCGGTCAATAATGATGCAGCCGCAATTGCTATATCCTCAGTGATCTTGTGGCTCAGCGTCCGGATGATGGTGAGAGGTTTTTCCTGGCTTTTATTTCTAGCGATGATTTTAGGCGGATTATTGGCCTATTTTACAAAGATCACTGCGTTAACGGTTATCTTGGCTTACCCACCGGTTCTGGTATTTTCTCTTCTCCGGGGACGATTCCGCAAGATCGCCTGGATGCTGGTGGTCTTGGGCATAATCGCCGGGTTGGCGTACAGTCTGCGCTGGGATGACGCTTATGCCTGGTATCGTGATTCTAAACAGTCATCTCCTATTCGCCAGCAAAACTCGATTGCTCCCATAGGCAAATACGTATTGGGGCTGGAGACGTATCAAAAGTTGCAATCCTCCTGGAAGCCCGATATTTTTCAACATATCCCGATTGCAGAAGCCCAAAGACTGGCTGGAAAACCGATCACCTTTGGTTATTGGATCTGGTCTGATCGTAGCCAACGATTGCGCGCCCCTATTTTAGGGACTGGCAGCCGAAGTTATTCGGAAGAATTGACTGTGTCCCAGCAGCCAGGTTTCTATGCTTTTCAGGCGACGCTCCCGGAAGACACCAGCCGGATATGGGTAAATCTAATCCCAGAGGGGGCAGAACCGGGGTCTATGGTTTATTATGAAGGTTTGATACTAGTCGAAGGACATCGCCCAATTTCAGAGTCGCCCGAATATTCTTTACCGAATGCTCGTGAAGGGAAATGGGGAGGACAGTCTTTTGAGAATCTGCTCAGAAACGCCTCTTTTGAGACAGCAGGGCCAAGAATTAATCCCGATCTGGATAACTTCATCACCCGATTTATGCCCGATCAAGGGCGTCCTTCAATGATTTTGGCGACCCTGGTCGATTTCCGAGGCGCTCAGGATCTTTATCCGATAACTGCAGTGCACATCTTCCGCACCTTTTGGGCGCGGTTTGGATGGGGGCACGTCCCTGTGTTGGCCGCAGATTGGGTTTACCCAGGATTAGCTGTCATCTCTCTAATAGGGCTTCTTGGGGCTGTCATCGGGGTGATCCGCTGTATCAAGTGCCCGCCCTGGGACATGATCCTCACCTTTGGATCTGCTACATTACTTACATTATTCATGGCGCTGACGCGCGGAGGGGTATATCTCTCTCAGCCCAGGTTCTATTATTCAACAGCCCGATATCTTTATCCAATGATCATTCCTATTTTATTGGTGTTTTGTTCCGGTTGGTTGGAGTTCTTTCGGCTGATCCGAATTATTTTTTATAGGTTCACCCAACCCGATTCCGCTTTACACATAGAAGCTTCGCCGTGGTCGTTAAACAAAACCATGCTGCTTCTTTTCAGTTTATTTCTGTTCTTTTTCTTATTGCTGGATTTGCTTGCGGTCCTTGGTATTGCTGAGTATTATCAGCTTTAATCAAACGACTTAATCTTGTGGCGCGGTTTAAAGTCGATGCAAGAATCTTGTGTTATTTTGGAGGTGGTTCATGCGATATCAAAAGCTTTTAAGAGCGTTTAGTTTCCTTTGGATGTTCATTTTGCTGGTTGGATGCCTGAATAAAGAGCCAACTATAGTAGAAGTGGAAGAAGAGCCATCTCCGATGATTCCCACAATTGGGATCGCCCCCACTGCAGATAAATTTACTCCTTCTGCAGCGTTGGAGCAACCCACATCTGTTGCAACATTGACCCCGCCCGGATTGCCTTTGCAGACGGTTCCTGGGATTGAAATGGATTCCATCAATTATGCCTCATTGGACCTGGTCGTTCAGGCTGGCGCTTACTGGGTTCGTCGAAATGCTTTGAATTGGTCTGCCATTGAACCGGTTGAAGGGGACCGAAAATGGGAGGCAGTTTCAGCTCTGGAGAATGAGTTGGAAGCTGCCGCAAAAAGAGGTTTGCAAATGGTCCTGATCGTGAACAGCACACCTGGCTGGGCGCAGAAGGCGCCTGGATATTATTGCGGACCTGTTGCTCTTGAAAAGTTGGAAGCCTATAAACGTTTTCTCGCAGATGCGGTCAAGCGGTATAGCGCCCCTCCTTATAACGTTAAGTACTGGGAGTTGGGCAACGAGCCAGATATTGATCCATCATTCGTTCCTCCAGACAGCCCGTATGGGTGTTGGGGCGATAATAAGGACGTCTTTTATGGGGGCGGATATTACGCAGAGATGCTTAAACAGGTCTATCCTCAAATTAAAGCAGTGGATTCCCAGGCGCAAGTATTGGTGGGCGGTTTGCTGATGGATTGCGACCCGGTCACTCCACCGGAAGGAAAAGATTGCACCCCATCTCTATTCCTGGAAGGGATTCTTCGAAGCGGGGGCGGCGACTATTTTGATGGAGTCAGTTTTCATGCTTACGATTATTACAGCGCGCCTTTTGAATATGGTAATTCCAACTGGAATAGCAATTGGGATAGCACTGGCCCTGTTCTGATCGCCAAAACGCGCTATATCCGCAGCCTGTTAGCCGCTTATCAGCATCCGGATAAGCTAATATTGAACACCGAAGCCGGTTTGATCTGCGCGAAAAAGGAAGATGATCCAGTTTGCCAGAGCGAGGAATTTGGATTGACCAAATCTTACTATATTGCTCAGATCAATACAATCGCCCAGGCAGAAGGTTTAAGTGCGAATATCTGGTACAGCTTAACCGGTTGGCGTGGGACGGGATTGGTGGAATTGTCCGGTAAGCCATTGCCAGCCTTCGATGCGTATCGCAAGAATGCTGCTGTTTTGCAGGGAGCAACCTCCGTTCGCTCTGTAAACGAGATAGAGGGGGTTAGGGGCTACGAAATCATTCGCCCGGGTGAGCGGATCTGGATTCTATGGTCCATCGACGGCAAGGATCACCCGTATAGTATTGTTGAAAAACCAGCTTCTGTATTTGATGTGTTCGGGAATCCGCTCGAGCCGGATAAGCCAATCACTATTGTTCGACGCCCGGTTTATCTGCTGTGGAAAACCACTGCAGATTGATTGGTGAAATATAGGGGCTGTCAGCACGGCATGTACCGTCAACCCCTATTCTCTCAATCATGCTTCTATTGGATTTTCTGGAGGAGCGCCTGGATTGCGGCTTCTAAAACGGTATCGGTCTGACCAAGAGCGCTCTCAAGCGTCACCGGGATGGTCTTATCCGGTAAAACACCTTGCCCTTCAATGATCACCTTCCCTTCCGGAGATTCAGGTCGACCGGTAGGGAATTGCATGGAAAAATCACCTGGCAGAAGATATTGACCCAGACCGACCTCGCCGAACGCGCCCGCAGTTGGATAGTGACCGATCACCATGGAGCGCTGGTCGTATTGAAGCGCGTAGGCAAAACCCTCGCAGGCGCTGACGCAATCTGAACTGACCAGCACTGCAATCGGACCCTGATAGTGAAGCGGGCCAGGGGTGATCCGGGTAGGATAGCCATTTGCTTCAAACTTGCCAGAGTTCTCATTGTAATAATAGTTTTCATATAGTTCAATTTCCCGGTCGAAGAAATAGCCGGCAAAATCCATTGCCATTCCAAGCGATCCACCAGAATTTACCCTTAAGTCAATGATCAAACCGGGGACTTCATTGTCAATCATGTTTTGGATATAACGGTGCCATAACCCAGCCATCAGACGATAATCATCACTAAAGGTGTTGATGCGGATATATCCCAAACCACTTTCTTCCAATACTTTGCCAAAAATCGGCATCTCGATCACATCTTGATTAAAGCCAGGAATTGTCTTGAAGAGCGAATCGTATTCCACAACTGACTGGAGAGTTGCCGTTTTCACCTGAGAGTTGTCCGGGTTCTTGAATGTGATTTCGACCTGAGTATCAGGAGGCATACGGGTGAGGAAATTTACCTGGGCTTGCTCACGGGTGTGTTCGGTTGAATATGGACCAAACCCTGGCACAATCGCCCGGATGGCATCATTAACCGGCTGCCCATTCCAGGTCTGGATTTCTGCGCCGTTCACTATCCCAGCTTTTGCTCCCGGATAGTCTGCTAAGACCTCCTTAACGATCACGCGTTGATCGCTTAATCGGTCCATGACCAGTCCTAAACCGCCTCCATAGTCGGCGTAAAATACGTCTCGATCAAGAGAGACATTTACATGCCCATCCGGGATTTTGAAGGAGAAAGAGCGCAAGGCGCGATAAAATTCCTGGTTCGTAGTAGCTCTGTCAAAAGTGGGTTTAAACTCTTGATAGATTGCTTCCCAATTGATTCTTTTTTCGGCCGTAAAAGGATATTCGCGTGAAGCTTTCTCAAAAAGATTCGTAAATGATTCACTAAAGCTAAGCTTTGAATAATCCTTGACCGCGCCAGCACCCTCGAGGAGCGTCAGTTTCGGATACCTTTCTTTATAGACCTTGAAAGGTTTGCTATCCAGATTAACCAGATTGTAACCGGCTGAGATCGACTCGACTGGATCATCCTCGGTGAAGAGCTTTTCATCCGGCCCAAAATCGGAGGGGAATACCTGGTTCTCGTCCGGCGCCCATACGAGGATCGTCCCGCCGATGATTTCGTTATCTCTTTCCGGATCTGTAATTGCGGAGGTATAGGCGGTGGACCAGCCTTTTCCATCTCTTGCTTCGAGAAACGGATCACCCCAGGTGTTGGACCAATATGCTACAGCAAAAACCTGGACGCCCAGATCCTGTATGCCGTTATTGCTGAGATCGACAAACGTACCCTGTGGGACGGAAGGTAATGCCAGCGAATAAGATAATGTCTTGTCTTCGCTCACAGTTACCGGTCCGATGATTTGACCTGCCAGAGGAAATTGGAATTCCAGATCTCTCCGAACAAACCCGGCTTCATCTTCCAGCATCACAAACGGTTCAGCAATTGAATTCAGGAAGAATGGGGATGTGTAGGGGATATCGCCAGTGATCTGCACGGGTTCATCCGGGCTAAGTGTAAGACACGGACCGGATGGTTGCGGCACGCAGGTCGGGGCGAGTTCAGGTTCGGGCGTGTTCCCCTCGCCTGTTGGTTGTAAGACAGGCTCATTGCCCGTTGGATTGAATACCGAACAGCTTGTGATCAGCAACAGTACTACAAAAGAAATGAAAAAGATTCTGTATGTTTTCATAGGTTGGTTTCACCTGTCACATTCCGGTTAGTTTCGTTTGTGGGGATCTTTCCAAACAGCTTGGCTGAAATTTCATCCAATTGATCATTAAGTCTCTGGATGTCAGCACGTGTGGGAACGTCTTGTTTTCTCAAATACTCTTCAATATGTTCATCCAGACGTAACCCTTCATTCAGCCTTGCAGCCTGACTGAGCATCTTTTCAAGCAGGCTTTTGCCTTCTGTATCTGTCAATTCGCCAGCATAGATCAGGGCTTGGATTCGCAGTTGGATTTCCTCATCGATTTGGCGCCAAAAATTTTGCGGTGACCGCAAATTTCGCTGAAGGGCGGATAAACGCTCACCACTCGAACGTATCAGTCCGGTTAGAAAACTGTTAGATAGGAAACCTTTCTGATTTCGTTCTTGTTCCAAGATTACCTGGGTAAGCGTCAATGAGGTCAAGTCTTCGCTTGTCGTGTGATCGATCACCTGGATTTCATTGCCCAGCCGAATCAGCTCTGTGATTCCACCCAAAGTGATGTATTGTTTGGTCTCTGTATTATAAAGCTTGCGGTTTGGATATCTCTTGATGACAACCATTTTCGCTCTCGTAAAGCGGAACCGTCATGAAATAATCTGACTATTATACGCTATGTAAGCGCCATTTCGTCTCCTATACACTATAAAAAAGCTGTCCGAAAAGTCAGCTTTTCAGACAGCCTCTTTCAAGTCGTTGATAAGAATGTGAAAACTTAGGACTTCTTCAATTCATCGATTTTCTTGGAGAGAATAGTAATCTTCTCACTAAGCATTTCGATATCAACTTTTGATGGGACGTTCATCCTTTCTAAGACAGTCTCGATGCGTTTGCTGAGCTCATCTTCTGCTTTCTCAGTGCCTTTTTTGCGTTTGTCCATGACCTCATGAACTAATTTCCGCCCATCCTTTTCGGCAATTTCGCCGCGATCAACCAGGCGACCTACAAAATCCTCGATCTCTTCTTTCCCCAGAGCTACGGCTCCGATGCTGGCGAGCAAGACTTTGCGGGCAGCCTCGAATAGAGGATTGGGTTCTTTGCTCTCTGGTTCTTCAATCACTTCTGACTTAGTAGCCATTAAATCTGCTCCTTGTATATGTTGAGAAAACACATCATTTTATGACGCGCTGCGTCGTAAGTAGTATAGCACGGCAAAAATAACATGTCAAGATCACCAGGATCAGAGGATACGGATTAGTTTCAGCTTGACGAAGGTCCCTATCTCTACTATACTCAATTCGAGCAGATCTATTTTGGATTTAGATGGTTTTCTTCGGGAGAATATGGGATGGGTGTGTTTCAAGACGCGAACCAATTGTATGCATGTGTTGGCGAACTGATGGACAGGGCGAAGAAAGATGCTCGCGTTGGACCTAAGATCGCTAAAGCGGGGATCATCATCCAGTTTCGATATACTCAGCCTGATGCAATCACTACTGTTAACGCCAAAGATCAACCAACTCAGCCGGGATCTTTTGTGGATGTTATACATGGACCGACAAGATTGAAGCCAGATGTTGTGATGAGTATGAAAGCCGATATTGCTCACGCGTTCTGGCATGGAAAAGTGAATCTGGTTTCCGCTCTTGCCCGCAGAGAAATTACAGCCCAAGGGCCTATCCCCAAAATATTGAAATTGTTGCCGGCGGTGGAGCCGCTCTATAAGCAGTATCCAGCCTTGCTGCGAGAGAAGGGTATGACCGATCTGGTGATTGAGTAAGCGAGGTTTGAATGGTTAAGAAAATGCCCAAGAAAGTGATCCTGGTAACCGGTGTAGATGATTATTGGGGTCGAAAGGTTGTCGCTCAACTTCTGCAGAATAAAGTAGACCGCAATCAGAGCGAAATCCACATCATAGGGGTAGGTACTCAACCTCCCAAAGCAGAGATCAAAGGGATGGATTTCATTCAGGCAGATATCCGTAATCCGCTTTTTACCGAATTGCTTAAGTCGGAAGCGGTCAATACGGTCTGCCATCTTGTATTTAGCGAGTCTGTTCGTGCCACAGAGGCTGTTTTTGATTTGAATGTGATGGGTACTATGAAAGTCATGGGGGCATGCGCAGATGCAGGGGTGCGTAAAATTGTAATCAAGAGTAGCATGTCTGTTTATGGAGCATCTGTAAATAACCCGGCGAAGCTCACAGAAAAACACCTGATGCAAGGCAGTCAATCCTATGGCTATAACCGAAATCTGCTCGAAATCGAGTCGTTTTGCAATGGTTTTATCCGCCAACATCCAGATATTCTCTTAACTGTGCTGCGATTCGCCAGCATCGTTGGACCAGAATCGAACACACCAATGACTCGGTTTTTGAAAGAGCCGCTAGCGCCAGTCCTGCTTGGTTTTGATCCTTTGATGCAGGTGATCCATGAGAAGGATGTGGTTAATGCGCTGGTTCATTCGATTGAATATGATCACCCTGGAGCCTATAATATCGCGGCAGAAGGAATTTTGCCATTAACTCGCTTGATGGCATTGGCGGCTAAGCTACCCATCCCTGTGATCCACTTGTGCGCTTATTGGGGAGTGGATATTGCGAACAGTGTTGGACTTCCCACCTCCCGATATTGGCCGATTGAGCCAGATTTCCTGCGTTATAGTTGGGTAGGAGACATAGAAAAGATGCAGGCAAATATGGCTTTTTCTCCAGCATATTCTGCAGAGGCTGCTTTGCGCGAATTTGCAAGCAAGCAACGCTTACGTCATTATGTATCTGATTCGGTTGCGTTAGCCTATGACGAGGAACGGTTGCGAGATACCTTGGATCGTCGCAGACGAGAGCGTGAGTTGATTTAGAAAATTGGATTGTGTAGGGATTTACCGAAAATGAAGGATGGAAATCTTGGATAAAGAAGCAGTATCCCCGGAATCATCATCAGGTACAGAAAATGTTTCGGAATTATTTGCCTCTCAGGTGAAAGATTCAACTGAATTCAGCGTTGACCCTGATCAGGACAAGGTTGATCCTATCTCTCGTCTGCCGGAGGTGGAAGCAAAACGGAAGTTGATTCAGGAATTGGATACGCTTATTGCGCGTTTGAAGACGCTACAGCCAGATTATTCCCCTCCTCCATTTTCCCCTCAAGGACTGATCCGTTTTGTTGAGTCCAACCTGGGAAAGTTGTCGCCTGAAGCGGGTTTGGCTGTTTTAGAACATCTGCGAACCACCATTAGCGATGATTGGCTTGATGCAGATACCTGGAAAGGCGTCTGGTATCTGCTGAATTATTCGCTTGAATATCAGCAAGATTTCTTAATGCGTCGTTTTAGCGGTGATTACGAAACCGATGAATGGGGATTGGACTGGGAAATTGTCCAGATGCTGGAGCCTTTTTTTAGGTTTATGTATAAATCTTATTGGCAAGTCGAGACGACCGGTTTGGAACATATACCTGCTGAGGGTCGAGCGCTGTTAGTTTCAAACCATTCTGGGCAGCTACCCTGGGATGGTGCAATGATTGGCACAGCGATTTTCACAGAACACCCTGCCCAAAGGATCGTGCGATCATTGTATGCCGCTTGGTTCTCTACCTTGCCTTTCGTCTCCTCGACGTTAACAAGAATGGGCCAGGTTTTGGCAAATGAAGAAAATGCAATTCGCCTTTTAGAACAAGAGCAATTGGTGGCGGTATTTCCGGAGGGTATTAAAGGGGTTGGAAAACTGTACAAGGAGCGCTATAGACTGGCTCGATTTGGAAGAGGTGGTTTTGTGCGAATGGCATTGACCACTGGCGCTCCGATGATCCCGGTATCTGTGGTTGGCGCGGAAGAGACTTATATCTCTCTGGCAAAGGCGCCCATTATTGCCAACATGATCGGTTTCCCTTTTTTTCCCATTACACCCACCTGGCCCTGGTTAGGTCTGTTGGGGTTTGTCCCAGTCCCAACGAAGTGGTATATTGATTTTGGTGAGCCAATTCCGACTGATGTTTACGGTCACGATGCGGCAAATAATCTGGTGTTGGTCTCGCAACTTACCGATCAGGTGCGCAATATTGTCCAAGAAATGATTTTCTCCCGTCTGGAGAAGCGTAAATCCGTAATTTTTGGATGATTGTATTCCTGCTCTGGCATCGGTGTTCTCAAGCTGTCGCGGATGTTGGGTTCTTGATTTAATCCAGTATCTGATTCAATTCATCCAGCTTTTACCTCTATAATCTTCCTGGTGACTTCAGGATTGGGTTCGACCAGAATAATGACTATTCCTGGATTCTTCAAATTCGTCGGTGCGATCCAAACTAAGCAATACTTTGCCCATAAAAGTTGCCAGGCCTGGGGAGTCATAAAAACAAGGAGACAAGGCATCTGTGAACGACCAGATCAAATCAATCAGGGTTCTCTCATTCAAATTGCAAAGTGATTGTGACCATGCAGAGAAAGTGAAAGAAGTGATCTGATGGCGGAGGGTATAATATTCACATACAAAACCCGAATGTGAAGGTGAAAAGCGAATCAGATGGTGAATTTACGCCGAAAGCGAATCGGTCTGGCTCTCGGAGGCGGTGTGGTCAGAGGTTTAGCTCATGTGGGAGTGATCACTGCCCTAGAGGATGCTGGGATTGAGATTGACTATCTGGCAGGAACCAGCGCGGGAGCGATCCTGGCGGTCCTGTACTCGGCTGGGATGAAAGCGCCTGATATCGCTCGATTGGCAGGGACATTTCAATGGTGGCGGATTGCCCGCCCGGTCTGGCCTCGCCGCGGTCTTGTGAGCTTTAATACTTTGGGAGAATGGTTGAGACGATCGCTTGGCGACCTGGAATTTAGTGATCTGCGCATCCCTTGTTCTGTGGTGGCCACAGATATTGAAACAGGCGAGATGGTGACTTTTAACCATGGAAAGGTCATTCCGGCAGTCCAGGCCAGTTGTTCTTTGCCTGGTCTTGTAGAACCTGTGGAGATCGATGGCAGATTGTTATGCGATGGCGGCATCACGAATATGCTTCCAGTGACGACATTGCGTTCTATGGGGGCAGAATATGTAATCGGTGTCGATATCTTTACCTTTAAGCTCCGCCGATTTCTTGGCCCCCTGGGTTATTTATTGGCAGGGGCAGAAATTTTGCTTGAGCGGGCTGGAGGGGGAACAGATTATGCCGATTGTCTGATTGCTCCTGCCCTGCAAGGGGAAACCTATTTTAATTTTATGAAACGCAAGAAATTGTACCAATTGGGTAGGGTTGCAGCCATGCAAAAAACAAGCTGTATTCTGGATGCAATTGAAAACGGCGAAAGGATGCCTGATCAAGTGAATGATGAATAATGAAAAACTAGGCCATTAGAGGTTGTTGTAGATGAAGATATTATCGTTAAGCGATTCATTGATCCCATTCATATATAGCCCACAGGTGCGCAATCGCTTTCAGGGGATGGATATGATCCTGGGTTGTGGCGACCTTGCTTATTATTATCTGGAATATGTCTATGATGCGCTTAATATTCCCCTGTTCTATGTGCGCGGCAATCATGATCAGCTGATCGAGTACGGATCGGGCGGAGATGAGGAATCACCCGCATGGTGGAATTGATTTACACCGCAAGACTTATTCCCATAAGGGGGTATTACTTGCCGGAGTGGAAGGCAGTCTGCGGTATCGGACTGGTGTTTTTCAATATACCCAGGCTGAAATGTGGACGTATGTGTTTGGCTTGATTCCGTTCTTTTTTAGGAATCGATTGATTCACGGGCGATATTTAGATATTTTTATAAGCCACACGCCGCCGGCAGGTATCCATGATCGATCAGATCTGCCTCATCAAGGGATTAACGCATTCCGCTGGCTCATCGATGTCTTTCAACCGCGTTATTTTTTTCACGGTCACATCCATATTCACCGACCCGATACACAAACTGAGACAATATGCGGAAGAACTCAAGTGATCAACACATTTGGCTTTCGCGAGACATCGCTTGAATTGTAATCAAAACTGCCTTGACTTATCTGCAAATCAAGGTTGGAATGGTGGATAAACGCAGCACCTGATCTACTGCGCTTCCCAGCATCACCTCAAAAACCGAAGTCAATCCATAGCTCCCCATGATGATCAAATCGCATTGCTCCTCCTGGCAGGTTTTAAGCACTTCTGCTCCTGGATCACCTCTTTCAAGAAATACCTCGCCTGGACTGCATGATCATTAAGGTAGGATTCGGCTTCTTTCAAAGTTACTTCTCCGATCCGACCGCCATCTTCAACCGTTACGACATCCAGGCAAATCTCCCATTTCCGGGCCAGGTAAGTAGCTACAAATAACGCCTCCCTTGCTTTTAGGCTTCCGTCATAACATAGAAGCGCGTGATTCAAATCAGATACGGTTTGTGGGGTCGCCAAAACTGGGCGAGGAGATTGGTTCAGCAGATTGCGGAAACCCGAGTTCAATCGGGCGATCGGTTGTTCGCCTGGAGGATAGGACAGGTTGACAATTACCAAGTCGGTAACGGTGGCGCGCAAGGTGGTTTGCTCGACAATCTCACCCGATGAGACCACCAGAATTCCCCTTTACGCCTGCATCCGAACAGCGCTGGTTGAATTGTTCTTCCAACTTTTGCAGATCAATATTTATTTCGCTGCCTGTAACAACTACGTGCAGGCCGTGCAAAATGGCAGAATTTCGCGTTGGGCGATTCGGATTGCTTGTTCAAGGGCGCACCAACCATCCTCTCTCCCATTCACCGGGACTAGCAACTCACAAAAGAGGCAATCATCTGCGCGGGTTTTGACCTGGTCACGCCAGCGCCCGACCGGAGGCCCTGTTGCTAAATTTTCTGGAACGATCAAATCCAAAATTCTTTCCCCTAACCGGCTAATCCAGTTTTCGCGCCGATCTTCTGCCAGATGGCCGATTACATATTCTGTTCGGATGTTGAAACCTAATTCTTGCTCCAATTGAGAGCGGTGCTCGGCAATCCATACATACAAATCGGTTTCAGTTCGATGGGGAAATTCGCGCAAGATGCCCTGTTTCCGGATGGTCTCAACGACCGGTAAGTAAACCTGATCGTACCAATGTGTAACAGCTTCTTCGTAAGTGATCGGGCGTTGAAAATCAATACCCATGAAATATCGATGGACGCTGATATGGTCGAGCAGGACCAGATATTGACCGGGAACTGTGATACTAAAGTCGGCGTCGGGTCTTAGGTGAGATAAATTGGTTTGCTCCAGGAACTGGCTTTGTTCAGCCATCAAAATCAGATCATCTGGCTGCACATCCGGTTTGAGCGCAATGTGGGAATGAACTTCTGTAACATGAGCCTGGATATAATTCGCCCCAAATTGCCGCGCAACAGATACGCGATGGTTTCCGTCCTGAACGAAATAGGCATCTCCAATTTTATAAACATCGATCGGTGGTAATCCAATCAGACCAGTAGTTGCGACCCGGACAGCGCGCCCAGCGCTCGGGTTGAACCTCTTCACGAGGTAAGAAATCGCGCGTGAAATCTGTATAACGACCTACGCTGCCGACAATAGCCTTGAGGGGAATATCTTGGATGCCGCGGGATGTGCCGCCTTGCAGTCTCAGCATTTGACGGACTTCATCGTAAGAGAGCAATTGATTTGATTCACCTGTCAGGCGAGATAGCAGTTCTCGTAAATCTGCCTGGCTGCGTGCTCGCCTGAAATCCTCTATCGCATTGACATAATTCCTCGAGTGATCATCCATCATGCAGCTATTTTACTCATTTTTTTGTTTTAGGCGGGATCATTCTTTCTCATACATGATAAAATGAACACAGAAAATAGCTCACAATTGTGATTCGTTTACCAGCCAGAGGTGTATCTGTGCCATTTCCTAACCTTACCTTCTTTTGTGAACTCGACCCTGATCCGTTGAATGAATTAATTAGCAATTCTTTGATCGCTGATCTCAAAGGATTAAACGCCAGAGTTAGCCTGGGTCTACGTGATTTAAGCCCGGAGCGCGCCCAGGTTGTCCGCCGCTTCAATCAGATGGGTGTTCCGGTGATTGCCTGGATACTGCTTCCCGAACAAGAAGGTTACTGGTTAAATCTTCGCAACAGTACACAGGCTAATCAACGCTATGCTGAATTCAGAGAGTGGGCAACTGCGCAAGGATTAAGATGGGTTGGGGTGGGATTGGATATTGAGCCGGATCTACGGGATATCTCCAACTTATCCAAACGGAACTGGCGGGTTCTGCCACAATATTTACTCAGACTTTTTGCCGCGCATGGATTGGCGGAGAGGGTTGGCGGCTTATCGAAAATTGATACGCAAAATCCATGAAGACGGTTTCTTGGTGGAAACATATCAGTTCCCGCTGATCGAAGACGAGAGAAAAAGCACGCTCCTCTTTGCTCCAGCGCCTGCTGGGGATAGTAGACCTTCCGACAGATCGGGAAGTCTGGATGCTCTACAGCAGCTTTGTGCGTCCACATGGCCCCGGTGTGCTTGCCAGCTATGCGCCTCAGGCTCAATCTATTGCAATTGGCAGCACTGGCGGCGGGATGGACGCCGAATTTGGCGATTATAAGCCGCTTACAAAAGAAGAATTTACCAGGGACTTGCATTTAGCCTGGTATTACTGTAATGACCTGTACATATTCAGCCTGGAAGGCTGTGTGAAGCAGGGAATGATTGAGCAGCTTAAGCAGTTCACATGGGATTATCCGGTGATTTTGCCGGAAGCAAGTGCATTGCGCGTAGATGGATGGCGTGCTTCACTTCAATCCATATTGTGGTTCTTTTCCCACATCATGGTCATTTCTGGCCTTGTTCTGACAGGGGTTTTGCTCTGGAAAAGCCTTTGCCGCTTGTTAAGTGGGAGAAAATGACCTCGATCATAGGTTAGGCAGACTGGTTCTACCAATTTATACTCATCGCCCGTTCATTCAATCAGACCCCGTCGCGTTTCGACCCTGGCGATGGGGTCTTCTAACTTCATCTCTCCTTACAATACCCGATACCGATGATAGAATATCGTATGGAAGTGATTTGGGAAGGGAAACCATGACGAGAATCGATTGGGAGACCGCCGAGGGTATTCTTTTTACGGATATGTACCAGCTCACCATGGCCCAGGTCTATTATGAAATGGGATTGCACGAAAAAGAAGTTCAATTTGATCACTTTTTCCGTGATTATCCGGACTATGGGACTCACAAAGCCGGTTATTGCATTAACGCTGGTCTGGAGTGGTTAATTAACTGGATGTCCAACGTCCACTTTCGCGAACAGGACATTGAGTATTTGCGCAGCCAGAGATGCAGAGATGGAAGACAGGTTTTCAGTGATGGTTTCCTGAATTGGCTGCAAAAGAAATGCGATTTCTCCGCACTCAGCCTGTGGGCAATTCCAGAGGGACGGGTAGTTCACCCCAATGAACCTTTGACCATCGTTCGCGGCCCGATTGCGATGGCCCAGATTCTTGAAACCTCATTGCTCAATCATCTGAATTATCAAACCTTGATCGCAACCAAAGCCTCCAGAATCCACGAGATCGGACGAAAGCGTTTATTATTAGAGTTCGGCTTGAGGCGGGCTCAAGGTAAGGGGGCCAATGCAGGCGCCAGGGCTGCTTTGATTGGCGGCGCTGATTTCACATCCAATGTAGGGGCGTCAGCGATAATGGGCACAACTCCAAAGGGAACGCATGCGCATAGCTTGGTCCAGCTCTATATCGCCCTCGGGATGGGAGAATTGGAAGCCTTCCGGGCGTATGCAGAGGTCTTTCCAGGTGATACCATCCTCCTGGTGGATACGATCGATACTCTCGAAAGTGGTATGCCCAACGCAATCGAAGTTTTCACCGAGATGCGCCGCAAAGGGCATCAACCGATAGGCGTCCGGTTGGATTCAGGCGACCTGGCTTACCTGAGCATTCAGGCTGCCAAAATGTTGAACGAGGCCGGTTTTGAGGAGGTATCTATTGTACTTTCAAATAATCTGGACGAGTTGGTCATCTGGCAGATCATCACCCAAATTACACAGGAAGCCCCGCGATATGGATTGGATCCAGAGCACCTAATCAATCGCTTGGTTTATGGGGTTGGAACCCATTTGATTACTTCCTGGGGAGAACCTGCATTGGGAGGGGTTTATAAACTCGTGGCGGTTCATGACAAAGGTGAATGGACGCCAGCATTAAAGATATCCGAATCCCCATCGAAGACCCCTAATCCGGGCTATAAACGGGTATGGCGTTTATATGATGCTCGAGGAAAAGCCACTGTGGATTTAATTGGGCTGGAGAAAGAGGATCCTGCTAAATTGAATCAAATCATTCTCCACCATCCCTCTGACCATACCAAATTGCGCAGTCTGAAACGAGACGATCTCTCAGAAATAGAACCACTTTTGGTAGAAATTCTGCATGAAGGGAAACCCGTTTATGATTTTCCGGATCTGGAAGCAATTCGCTCCCAGCGTGATGTTGATCTTGAACGCCTGGATCCGGGCGTCCGCCGGATTATAAATCCGCACATTTATCACGTTTCCCTTACCCAAGAATTATGGGATATAAAACAATCGCTGATCAAAGAAGTGCTCGCAGAAGGCGAATAGAAGATACGGAGAAATTGTATGAAACGTCTTGAATCGCGTGTGCTGTGGGGAATAGTGCTGATCCTGGTTGGAATCATTTTCCTGGTCGAGAATCTCGGATTAATCCATCTTAGTGATCTTTTCTGGGGCGCGCTTTTTTGGGATCTCGGGCGCGTTCTTCTTCGCTTTTTTTATTCAGAATCGAACCAACTGGTGGGCGCTCGTTCCAGGGCTTACTCTGATCAGCTTTGGTTTACTTGTTTTTTTGAACTGGATCGCGCCAGCATTGGGTGAAATATGGGGAGGTTCGATCGTTCTAGCCGGAATTGGGATTGGTTTTTTGCTGGTGTATTTATTCGAGTCCCGCAATTGGTGGGCGCTGATCCCCGGTGGTATTCTGCTCACCCTGGCTCTTGTAGCTGGTTTAGATGGGCTTAATCCTGGGTTTGGTACGGCGGGTGTGTTCTTTTTGGGAACAGGAATGACCTTCGCAATGGTAGCCTTATTGCCAACCCCTCAAGGAGATATGCGCTGGGCATGGATACCGTCTGGTATTTTATGCGTTTCAGGCGTCATTTTCTTGATGGTAGGTGAAAATCAGGTGGCATTATTATTCCCAGCATCCTTGATTCTGCTGGGCGTCATTCTGATCCTGCGAACGCTGCGCCGGCGTTAGCTACAGGTTTAACCACTGGGTTGCGGTAAGCGCCAGGTCATTAATAGGCCCAACTTTGACGGTGCAAGTGGGCAAGGAATCCAAGAACAAACGTCCATAGCGTTTGGACAGGATTCGGCGATCTAGAACAGCGACAACCCCACGGTCAGATTGAGTGCGGATAAGGCGCCCAAACCCCTGGCGGAAGCGCAGGATTGCTTCGGGTAACGAATATTGGTTAAAAGAATCCTCAAATGTTTCGGAGCGCGCCGCTACGATCGGATCCGATGGAACATCAAAAGGCAGCTTGATAATAACCAGGACGGAGAGTGCATCTCCCGGCACATCCACGCCTTCCCAGAATGAACGCGTTCCGAATAAGACAGCCCGGTCGGTTGTCCGAAAAGTTTCCAAAAGAGTGTGAGGGGAAGCTCCATCTCCTTGTTCGAAGATCAAAATGTCATCTCGTGCTAATGCATGCCCGATCGCCTGGGATGTGCGTTTGAGTTGATCATAAGAGGTGAAGAGAACCAGGGTTTTTCCTCCAGTTGCCCGACACAACCGGATCAGCGCATTCTCGATGGCGCGCTGGTGTCCACTCCGGTCACTTGGTTCGGGGATATCATTCGCCAGATATAACAAGGCTGCATTTTCATAATCGAAGGGAGAACCAAGCGCAAGCTCTTCGGCATCTTCCGCGCTTAGGCGGCCGCGTAAATAATTGAACTCTCCGACTGTAGTCAGGGTTGCGGAAGTAAGGATAATCGAGGTTTTCTCTCGCCAGAGAAAGCGCTGCATCATTTCCCCAATATGTAATGGAGCAGCATGCAAGGATAACTGATAGCTGTTTGGTTGAAGTTCAGCCCAATATATCTGCTCATTGGATGGCTCAAAGACCAGCGCATTCATCTGGCTGCAATATTCATTCATTTGTCTGTAAAGGTTTTGCAAACTGCCGAATAATTCTTCATCCTCGCCCTCCAGGCTTTCTTGGATATCTGCCAGCCCTTTTACGATCTGGGTAAGTATTTCCAGCATAGGTTTCATGACCAGGCTGGCTTCTTCCCAGGCTATTTCAATTTCTTCCCAGGCTGGCTGCGTGCGCGTCGCAGGTAGAATACGTTCCTGGTGGGCATAAGATAGAACCGCTTTTCCCTCGCGTTGCTCACGTAAAAAGTGGTTGATGCTGGTAAAGAATTGTTGGTTCAAGTTTTGGAAGCGAAAAGCAAGATCGGTAGCTCGCTGAACGAGATGCTTCAATGTGGCCGAATCGCTCGGGTTAAGAATCTCCTGGGTTGCATTGAGCGTCCAGCCGAGCAGACCGGAGTTCGGGCCTCCAAGTATTTTTAGGGTCCTTTCCACCTCGTTTGAGGTGGTATGGTAGCTGAGCGCGTTGGTGGTCGCATCTTCTAGATGATGCCCCTCGTCTATGATCAGGTATTGGTACTCAGGAAGAACGCGGTTGCCCGTGGATACATCGGCCAATAATAAAGCGTGATTGACGATTAATATATGGGCGCTTTGAGCCGCCTGGCGGGCGCGATAGAAAGGACAGGCGCCTCCTGTGCGTTTTACACAATTCTCAGATGTGCAGCCCTCATCCTCAGCCGATAGGCGCATCCAAATCTGCCGCTCGGTCGGACCATTCAAGTTAATTTCTGACCGGTCGCCAGTCTCGCTGGCCTGCAACCAGACCATGATCTTTGCCATCACCCGCAATTCATCCGCATTTTCTGGGCCATGCCGGCGCATGTTTTCCAGTCTGCGCGGGCACAGGTAATTTGAGCGTCCCTTTAAGACAGCCGCATGCAAATCAATCCCCAATGCCTGGCGCAGATCAGGAATGTCTTTATTGATCAACTGATCTTGCAAGTTGATTGTGTTGGTAGATACCACTACTCGACAATCGTTTTGCAATGCCCATAGCGCTGCTGGGATCAGATATGCCATGCTTTTCCCGGTTCCAGTACCGGCTTCAACAAGCAGGTGGCGGCTTTCTGAAAGCGCCTGGCTGACCGCTCGCAGCATTTCCACTTGCTGGGTGCGATATTCGAATTTGGGAAAGTGATGGGAAAACTCGCCGCCTGGCTCTAAGATCGCTGCAACTTCTTCATCATCAAGAGAGACCAGTTCATCACGCGGTTGCAAAGGCGGGTAGGCTCGCCCGGTCCGCTCCTCGAATAATGGCCCGTAGATACTGAAACGGACCGATTCCGGTGCGACGATTTCTTTAGAACGAACGCGTAAAATTGACCGGAGCGGCCCATAGCCGGACCAATCCAAGGGCTCGCTCATCCGCAGTATTTCGGCAAGTAAAGGCAATGGCAGCGCCATCGCCTCTTCCAGCAGGCGCAAATAAACTCCGCGGGTCGCTTTGGCGTCATCCAATGCCCGATGGGTTGCCGGAAATGGCACACCAAGCGCCTGGGTTAATGAACCCAGATTATAGCGACCCGCATTCGGAATCAATACGGCTGCAAGCTCATAGGTATCGAAGCTTGGATTAGTCCGGAAAATCCCATGCTTCTTCAAAAAAGAAAGATCAAAACGAATATTCTGTCCCAGGATGGGGGATTCCCCGACGAATTCCGCCAGGTCTGGGATGACATCCCGGATGGCAGGCGCTTGTAATACCATCTGGTCTGTTATTCCAGTCAATTGAGTGATAAACGGCGGTATCCGTCTCCCAGGATGAATCAGGGTATCCCATTCTGCTTCAATCCGGTGATCCCGGAAGCGCACCGCTCCGATTTCGATAATAGCATCTTTATCGGGGTCCAGACCTGTTGTTTCGATATCTAAGGCGACTATGGAATCCATAGGCTGGATTATACTCGCTCACCTTCAGTCTGGTGTTAATGAAGAGGTTTAGGAATGGATTCGGACCCGGTTCAAACCATCCCTGTTTCTTCGCCTTTGTCCACATTTTGGTCGAAGATTTCGCGCAGCATTTCCATTTGATCCTCTGTGATCGTCAGGTCTGCCAGGGCGGAATGATCATTCTTTAGAATGAGTTTACCTAGATCGGAATGGCTCCATACTTTAAGATCTTCTTCAATGGGAGAACCGATGGTGTCTTCGCGCTGAATCCTGCCATCTGCCATCACAATCACGCGCCGAGTTTGTCTTGCAACGTTCAGGTCATGGGTTACTACGATGAATGTTATCCCCTGATTGTTGTTCAGATCACGGATCAGATTCGTCAAATCGTTCCCAGCAACAGAGTCCAGGTTTCCGGTAGGCTCATCTGCCAGAATCAATAATGGGTTGTTTGCCAGGGCGCGTGCGATAGCGACGCGCTGGCGCTGCCCTCCGGAGAGTTGGCCTGGCAGGTGGTCGGATCGATTGCCCAATCCCACCAAATCAAGCAGCTCTTTGGCGCGTTTTCGTCGGTCCCAAGGCGGTCGATGGCCCATCATAGGCACTTCGACATTCTCCAGCGCAGTCATTGTGGGCAACAGGTTGTGCATCTGAAAAACAAAACCTACAGTGGTTGCCCTAAATTTATCCTTATTGCGAATTTTAGATAGATCTTGACCATTGATCAATACCTGGCCGGTAGTGGGAATATCCAGAGCGCCAATAACATTTAACAGCGTGCTCTTTCCACTCCCGCTTGGCCCCATGATCGCGACAAGCTCACCTGGAGAGATGTGTAAATTTACATGATCGAGGGCGTAGATTTTTTCACCGTCCCCATAAATCCGGGTAAGGTCGCGGGTCTCGATCATCCAGTTCTCTTTCTCAGTCATAGGTCGCTCCTCAGCGCCGGAGAAATACCACAGCTTGATTATTCCACCAAGATATCCGCAAAGGCTGTCATCCCCCAGCGTAATTGAGGCGGGATCTCTTCCATCAGGATGATAACGGTGTAATTTACTCCTGAACCTTCGGAGCTTTTGGGCGCAATGCTTTGCACATAGCCCTGGATTTCGATTTCTGGCAGAGCGTCAAATGTGATCGATACCTGGTCGCCAAGTTGGACCCGAGCGGCATCGATTTCATTCAAGTCGGTCGTTTCGATCTCCAGATGATCCAGATCGGCGATCAGCAGAACCGGCTGACCCGGATTGACCCATTCGCCGATGCGGACATCGACATCGCTGATGGTTCCGTTAAACGGGGCTTTAAGCTCCAGATCATCCAACTTTGACTTGGATGCCGCCAGGGAAGCCCTCGCGTTTGCCAAACGAGCCTCGGCGAATGCAATCTCGGCAGGGTCAGGTCCTTCTTTCCATGTTTCGTAATCTCTCAAGGCTTTGGCAAGCTTGATCTTTGCCACTTCAAGATCGGTCTCATATTGCAGGCGTTTGACAGCCGAGTTAAAATCCGCCTGCGCGTCATCCAGGTCTTCTTTTAAATCCTTACGGGTGTCGTTCGTGGAGGGATAATATTTATATGGTTCGAAGGCTGCCCGCGCTTCGTCAAGCTTCGCTTCCATCGCTGCTAAAGCTTCTCGGGTGCTCATGTTCGCCTGATTGGAGGGCACGGTGAAATTATCCAGTTGATATTGCGCATCTCGAACGGTTTTTGTAGCCGTGGAGATGCGCTCCAGGGAGGCGGTGCGAGTATCTTCGGCGTTTTTATTCAGGTCGTCTAATGCCTTTTGGGCAGTGATCAGCTCAAATTCTGCTGCGGAGATCGCTGCCTGCAGGTCTTCGATACCCCTCATCCGAATCAGAACATCTCCGCTTTCGACCAGATCGCCTTTTTTAACCAGGATTTCTTGGACAATGCCAGCGGTCGAAAAACTTAATCGTGACCATTCGGCGGGCGTCACTTTCCCCGTCGCGCTGACGATTGGTTGAACATCCTCAGATGGAGACTGGTCGGGGGTGGGAGTTGCCTGAGGGCTGATCCCGCTACATCCAGCCAGCAGGAAACCGCTCAGCAGGATTGCGATCCCTATTATTTTAATGATGATATTGGGCTTCATCTTTGCACCCTTCCATATTATTTTTAGATCGTTATTCATATCTTAAAGCTTCAATAGGCTGTAAGCGAGTTGCTCGAAAAGCGGGATAAAGGCCGCCTGCCACACCTAACAACAAGGCGATCAAAATCGCTCGGCCGAAAATCTGAACATCCCAGATCGGTTCGAACATACTTCCGATTGCTGGCGATCTCTGCAGTAGAAAGACCATTCCAATCGCTAATCCAATCCCGGCAAAGCCCCCTAACAGGCCGAGAAGAACCGCCTCTCGTAACACTAACCCCAGAATTCGGCGGCGCCTCCATCCCAAAGCGCGTAGCACGCCAATCTCACGTGTCCGCTCAAAAACGGACATGAGCATCGTATTCAAGACTCCCACACCACCAATGACGATTGTAAGCAAAGAAATACTCCCGATCATACTTTCCGTAGTTTGCATATCGGGCATCTGGCTGACAAAATCGCTGGCCAAGGAAGCGTGGATTCCTGGAAATGTTTGTTGGATCTTTTCAACCACAGCCTCCGCATCGGAAGCGTCTTTCAGTTTGATGGCAAACATGGTCGATTTGCGGGGTTTGCCAATAAATGTCTGGGCATCGCGTAACGACACTACGCCGCCCATTTCTTCCCAACCAACCCCGGTTTCATAAATTCCGGTGATCCGATAACGGGTTCCGCTCAACTCGATGGTGCTGCCGGGTTTTTTATTTAATGCGGTCGCCATTGTCCGCCCGATGATGATTTGATGGTTGCTGTTGATTGGCTCACCTTCTACAATACGGAAACGTCGGATTGGGTAGTCAATTGGCGAGTATCCCTGCAAGATGAAAAAGCTTCCCAATTCAGGCATCATTAAGCCTGTAAAAATGATGCCACTTATGCTTTCAACCTCAGGCATGGCTGCAATTTTAGCTGCGTCCCGTTCGTCAATTGCGCTCAAACTTGTATCTGAAATATCCGCTTGCCTGAGCAAAATCTCTATATTAGTGTCACTAAACATAACGTTCATTGAAGCGGCGAAGCCGTTGATGACCCCTTCGAGTGCGATAATTGCCCCAACCGTCAATCCGATTGCGCCTAGCGTCAGCATCGTTCGGGTGGATCGCTGCCAAAGGCCCTGCACCGCCATTCCTCCTACCGGCAGTCGGTAAATCTTTGACCCGGCGCTACCGCCTTCATACCGCAACGCTTCGACGGGTTGTAATCGAGATGCTCGCCAGGCCGGGTAGAGACCTCCAACCAGTCCCAGGCCGAGAACCACGCTGAATGCTTGCATGATCAGATTGGAAGAAATATTGGAGACGCCAACGCCTAATATTACTGTTGATTTGGACAATGCGTAAATCAGGATATACCCAACTCCATAACCGAGCAGGCCTCCTAGCAGACATACTGTAATCGATTCCATGAGTATCATCCATAATACTCGTAGACTGCTCCAACCTATTGCTCGCAGCACGCCTATCTCGCGTGTTCGTTCCATCACCGACATCAACTGAGCGTTCATCATGCCGACGCCGCCGATGATGATGGCCAATCCACCGATAGCCCAGACATAACCCTGCATCATCGCGCTCATGGATTGTTTATCGGCATATTCCTTGACGCCGCTGACTGCAAAATCTGGCCACAGGCGTTCCACTCTTTCCAGAAAGCGATCGCTCAGGGCTGCGTCTTTCAAACGAATATAGAAAAGGCTGACTTGCCTCTGCCGTCCAAGCAGTTCCTGGGCATCCCTCAACTGCATCAGAGCGCCGCTGTCTTCGAATGCATCGCCTGTTTGATACAATTCCGACAATCCGAAATATACTGCCCGTCAAGCGCATGCTATCGCCTACTTTTTTGTTCAGCACCTCCGATGCAGCCGATCCGAGCAAGACCGGTTTTCCATGAGCTGTTATGGCTTGACGCGAATCCAGGCCATAGCCATCCACAATCTGAAAACGATCCAATATAAAACTATCCTGTGGATAGCCGAAAACAAAAAAGATTGGCTCACCATCTGTCTGTGAAAATCCTTGCAGCATCGCGCTGACTTCACTGACCTCAGGGGCTGCTAATAATTGTTCTCCAATCTCCTCATCCACTGCGCTATAGCTGATGTCCATCGCGTTGGGTTGGCTGAGCACCAGATCGGCTTTGCTGCCTTGTAGCATTGAACTGTATCCCGAATCCAAACCGTCGGCTAAGGCTCCCAATCCAATAATGGCCGCGACGCCAATGCCTATCCCTAAAATGGTGAGTAGGGTGCGAGTTTTTCGGCGGAGCAAATTCTTAATAAACACTTTATTCACCCGATAATCACATTATTATCCGCAACAAACTTTCGATTTCAGACCGGTATTCTTCTCCTTCGGCCCAATCCCTTGAAACAACATGAGAACGGATCTACATTCGGTTCCCAACGCAATTCGATGGTTTCTTAGGAGCTTGTCTAAAGATTATACTCCAACCCATTATACTGAATTCCATCACCCATTCTTTAAATCAGAATTGGCTGGCTGCAGGTTTCATTCTTATCCAGAAATAAAAAATCAGCAATGTTCGATTAGAATATCTACACAGACAGATTTGTCTATAAACCGATTTTGGCTGAAAAACTGAGGTAATGATGATCGCAGATATCGCACAACAGATCCGCAAAAATGTTCAAAAAGTAATCGTTGGGAAAGACGATGTGATTAACCTGGCTCTTGTTGTGGTTTTGTGTGATGGGCATATGCTGCTAGAGGATGTACCAGGGATAGGAAAGACCACCCTGGCAAGGGCATTGGCTGCGTCTTTGGGGTGTTCGTTTCGACGCATCCAATTTACACCGGATTTACTGCCCTCGGATGTAACCGGACTGAACTGGTTTAATCAACAAAAGCAGGAGTTCGAATTTCGACCCGGCCCAATTATGAGTCAGGTTGTCCTTGCCGATGAAATTAACCGAGCCACTCCCCGCACGCAATCGGCATTATTGGAGGCGATGCAAGAACGCCAGGTGACCGTAGATGGCATTACCCGCCCAACCCCCAGACCATTTCTAGTCCTGGCGACTCAGAATCCGATTGAACTGGAAGGTACATTTCCATTACCAGAAGCCCAAATTGATCGCTTCTTGCTGCGGATTTCCATCGGATATCCCAGCGAGGTAGAAGAGTCTACCATTCTGGATCGTTTTCGCCTCACTGATCCCCTTCCATCCCTTGCATCAGTCACTACCGCCGAACAGATTGTACTGCTTCAAGAACAGCGTCGCCGGGTGCGGGTGGAGGTTTCTGTGCGAGATTACATTGTAAAAATCTCCCGCACCACCCGCAAAAACCAGGAGATTTCGTTGGGCGCCAGTCCACGAGCAACGATGGCTCTTTTCCAGGCTGCCCAAGCCTGGGCGGCTATCCAGGGGCGAGATTTTGTGATCCCGGATGATGTGAAGCAGATTGCGCCCCATGTGCTCACCCATCGTATGATGCTTTCCCCTCAAGCTCAACTGCGCGGTCGTCAGCCAATGGATCTGATTTCTGGGATTATCGATACTGTACCAGTTCCAGTGGAGGGGTAGATTGGCGCCTCTGAGCTGGTGGCCTTTCCTGGGCTTGATTTTCTTACTGAGCTTGCTGACCAAGGTCTATCCTCTGGCAGCCTTCGCCCTGATGCTTCTGATCATCTCTGGTATCGCGCTGTGGTGGAAGAAGCATGCTTTGGATGGCGTGATATTCCGCCGTAAATTCCATTATCGGCGCGGTTACCCAAACGAGACGATCGATTTGCGGGTTGAGGTCGAGAATCGCAAGTTTTTGCCGCTACCCTGGTTGCGTGTTCAAGACCCGATCCCCTATGCCATTGCCCCGGCAGACGAGAGACTACTGCGCCCTACTCACATTCCGGATATTGGAACCATCATCAGCCTTTTCAGCATGCGCTGGTTTGAGCGCGACCGGCGCTTCTTTTCTCTGCTATTGCGGAAACGTGGGGTCTATCGGATCGGACCGGCGCAACTGGATTCAGGAGATTTATTTGGCTTGTTTGAGCTGACTGATGAAAACGGTCCGGTCGATTATTTAACTGTTTTTCCTGAACCGCTCTTGTTTCAAGCGCTGCAAATGCCGTCAGGCGACCCATTTGGCGACCGGCCGGTTGCTCGACGCCTCTATGAAGACCCGAACCGGCCGATGGGTGTGCGTGACTATCACCCAGAGGATGATTTTCGGCGGATCCATTGGCCTGCGACTGCCCATACAGGCTCGTTGCAAGTGAAGGTGTACCAACCCATCTCTGCTCGGGTAATGGTGATTTGTTTGAATGCGATGACTCTGCCTCATTATTGGGAAGGCACAGACCCGGAGCTTCTGGAACATCTGGTTAAGGTAGCAGCAACCATTGCCGGACAGGCATTGAAAGATGGTTATCGGGTGGGGATGCTGTCGAACAGCTCCTTAGCGCATGCAGACCAACCGTTCCGTGTTCCGCCTGGCCGCTCGCCCGACCAGCAGGTTTACCTGCTTACAGCCCTGGCCAGTGTGACCCCATTTGTCACCGCAACTTTTGAGCGGCTCTTGATGGCTGAAGCGCCGCGCCTGCCTTATGGCGCGACGTTGTTGCTGATTTCGGCGCTTATTGATGATCCATTTGTGGAAACATTGCTGCGCCTGAAACAGCATGGCCGGCGAATTACTTTGCTCTACTTCGGCCGCCAAGTCCCACCACCAATCCCGGGGGTGACGATCCATCATCTGCCTTATTATCAATAGTGATGTGATGATATCTAAATCCGTTCAAAATTCTGATGATCCAACCAATGCGGGATTTCTGTACCTGCGTTGGTGGCCTCAAGCTGCAGTCGTTTTACTGGTCCTGGTGGAATTGTGCTGGGTCTTACCCTGGTTCCAAATGGTCACCCAGATCACTACCACCGCTCCGATTTGGGTTGGGGCAATCGTTCTGTCAGGAATCATGCTGGCGGCTTATGCGATTGGGTATGGGATGGAAGTGTTACGCCTGATGAGAAATGTTCAGATTGCAGTGTTCGGAGGGTTGCTGATCATCAGCCTGATTTGGGCAGAAAATCAGCTTCTAAACGAACCCTTGCAGAGTGTGGCGGGAGGTCTGGCTTTGCTGGACCCTGGGGCCGTATTGGTGCTGTTTTTTGTGATTTGGATGTGGTGGCGAGGGATATCGCTTTCGCGCGGAGTTATTCGGCCTATGACGGCCTGGCGAAGATTCGAGCTTGGGTTGCTATTCTTTATGGGATATATCTTTATTGCCTCCCGGGTGGGTTATTTTGTGCCTGGTTTAGAAATATTCATTCTGTTTTTGTTTTCCGGTCTATTAGCGGTCATCTTTGCCAGGGTTTCGTATGTTGGATTGACCAGGGGGGTGAGAAAAAACCCATTTGACCTGCGCTGGATGTTAAGCGTCGTTGGGATCTTAGGCGCCACAGTAACGCTGGCTGCATTTGCCGGGGGGCTATTGAGCGGTCAATACCGAATGTTGCTCGATTTCCTCGCTGAAGCAGTAAAATTTCTGATCGCGGTAGGAATTTTTGTCTTAAGCCTTCCCGGTTTATTGATCTCCTATCTGCTGGGACCCTTCATGCCTTGGCTGCGGGCTATGTTCAACGCCAGTCAGCAAACACCAACCCCAGAATATCCCATCGAGTTCGCTTACCCGGTGCTGAACCTTCAGGAACAGCCGCAGAATATACCTTTGATATTACAAACATTTTGTTTTTGGGGCTTAATCCTGTTATTAATCGTCGCTTTATTCCTGCGGGTCAGAAAGACGATGGGTACCAGAAGCGACCTGGAGATACCATCACCCGATTCACTGCTTCATCCTGGAGATGCCAGGAAATTGCTGCGCAAAGTTTTTCAAGATGCCATCGATGATTTTGCCGCCCGCCTGCGCCCGGCTCATCGATTAATCGCAGCGGCGCGCATTCGGCGGATTTACGCTCAATTGATGGATTTGTGTGATGAACTGAATAAGCCACGCCAGCCGCATCAAACGCCAACCGAATTTCTGCCAGAAATGGGGGAATTGTTTTCGGCTTTTACCATTGATCTCGAGATCATCACAGAAGCCTATGTTCGTGTGCGTTATGGCGAGTTGCCAGAGACCAACGAAGAAATTGAAAGCATTGAGCATGCCTGGCAAAGACTTCAAATGGAAGGAAAAAGGCAAAAACGGGCAGGAATTGGCAAACTAAAGACAGTCGAAATCAAAGAAATAGAGCGATCGGGTACTTAAGCTGAGTTTTGATCCGCTGTTTCAGACCGCTCTGTCGGGCTGGACGCGGCTTGCGTTCTCTCGGTTTCGTGAGTCTCTGCAAGGATGCGGTTGAACAGGTCTGCAAGCACATGGACACGCGGTTCGTATATGATCGATGTGTGATGACCTGGGATCTCGTAAACCTCAATCCCATCTCCGACTACTTTTCCCCACCCCAGTTTTGGATCAGGATAAATTCCCAAGGGTTGCTTGGCGGCTCGGAATAAAACCAATCGACCGCCAAAACGGCGCTGTTCACGCATCGAGCGCTTTTTTCTTCTTGCTGCTCCCATGTGCGCCGCCTGGACCCGTTTAAGTTGGCGTGGGACGGGATTGGAGATTTGATCAACTTTATTCTTAATCCGCCTGATGACTCGGTAATACAGTTTTGGGAGCTTCACCCGCAGATAGGCCATCCGCCCTTGCCAATTTGTATAACGCATGTTGCTGACGTGGGTGTCTATTCGACGGAGATACTTGAATATTTTCCGGCGCAGACGAGAAGTGGTTGGCAACCGATGTGGGTAGCCAGGTCCATATGCATCGAACATGGCGACAAGAGCAACCTCTTTTCCCAGGTCATGAAGTTGCTGCGCCATTTCATAAACGACCAGGCCGCCAAATGATGAACCAGCCAGATAATAGGCTTGTCCTGTGTCCAGGGTCAATACTTCTGTTACATAATGGGCGGCGATTTCATTGACATTGCGATGGACAGTTTGGACGCCATCCAGCCCCAATGCCTGCAATCCATAACATGGGATTTCGGGATCTAACAAGACCATCATATCGCGATAGGAGAGCACATTCCCACCCACTGGCGCAGCAAAGAAGAGGGGCGGTTTGGTTGTTCCAGACCGCAAAGCAACCAGGGATGACCAATTGGGCACCCAGTCGTCCTGACGAAGGACCTTTGCTTGCTCCTCTATAGTTGCCGCCTGGAAGAGCGTTGCCAGTGGGAGTTTCTTTCCGAAGGTTTTCTCAATCTGTGTAAAAAGTTGGGCGGCTAGCAAAGAGTTCCCCCCCAACTCAAAATAATCATCACGTACACCAATAGGTTTTGTTTTCAGGACCTTTTCCCAGATCGATGCAAGTTGTACTTCTATAGAATCACGCGGGGCGATATAAACTCGTTCATGATCTTGTCCCAGAGCCTCCGGCTCAGGTAATGCCTGCCGATTGACTTTACCGGTTGGCGTGACTGGAAGCTTATCCAGAAATACGATCACAGAAGGGATCATGTAATCGGGGAGTTGCCCTAGCAGGAAACTGCGCACATCTTTTTTTGATAACGAAGTCTTTGCATCTGGCTCGATGTAAGCCACCAGTTGTTTATTATCCGGCGCGTGCTTAAGTTCATGAGCGATAACAGCTGAATTCCTGACCCCTTGAAACTGATGCAACACGGCTTCAACCTCTGCCAGATCGACTCGAAAACCGCGGATCTTTATTTGTGAATCTTTTCGCCCAAGATGTTCCAGGCAACCATCTGTTTTTTTTCGACCGAGGTCTCCGGTGTAGAAGAGTCGATGGGTCGCTTCGATCGGGTCAACGACGAAACGGTCTGCGGTCATTGCTGGAAGACGCCAGTAACCAGGAGAAAGGTAACGGCTCTTTACTACAATCTCACCAATCTCTCCTTCTGGAACTGGTTCGCGATCTTCGTTGAATAACAAGATTTGCTTGTCGCCAACTGGAAACCCGGCGGGCATATTGTGGCCCGAAAAACTGGACTGATAGTTGATTTTCATCCGGGCGATGATACCTGTTTCAGTCATGCCAAGCGTATTGACCAGGATGCAGTTCTGAGCGAAATGATCTCGATACAACGAAACATCCTGACTGGTTACAGGTTCGCCTCCAAGGACAATCATTCGAACGCTGTCAAAATGTTTCGTCTTATTGACTAAATTGAGCATGTGACGAAAGGTTGAAGGTGTGGAGAGAAGAACGGTGATTCCTTCTTTTTCGATCCATTCAGGCAGACCACCAAGCCCCTGTGAGCGGATGTCATACAGGCAAACAGTCCCTCCATTCAGCAGTCCACCATAGAAAGCGAAACGAGATGCTTCGAACCCAAAGGAGATAAAAACGGCAAACCGATCGCTCGGAAGGAGCTGTAAATCTGCCGTTTGGGCGACCATATTATGTAAGACATCCTCATGAGAGTGGATAACACCCTTGGGCACTCCGGTGGAGCCTGAAGTATAGAGGATATAAGCAGTGTCTTTGTTCGATATGGAGATTCTGGGGTTTTCATCAGATAGATCTGCGTCCAGGCTATCCATATTCAACACCAAAGTGGATAGGGGTGCAGCCAGGGAAGTCATCGCCAGAGGTATATTTTGGTAATTGGATACCACCAGTTCGGCCCGGATATCATCAAGGATGTGGGTGATCCAGGCGCGTGGATAAAAAGGGTCAACAGGTACATAACCTTTGCCGGCTTTCAAAATACCCAAAATTGCTATGAGGGCGCTTTCTCCGTGTTCAAGCAAGAATGGAACAGCTTCGGATTGAGCGCCACGGGCGCGGAGGATGGCATCCGCAAGTTGATTCGCTTTATCGTTCAGTTCCAAATAACTAAGCGCTGAGGCGCCACTGCGTACTGCGATTTGGTCTGAAAACTGTTGTGCGATTATCTCAAAGCGTTCGATCAGAAGTCTTATCAATCGCGCTCTCATCAAACGGGACTGCGCGATCGTTTTTTGCTAGTTGTGAATTAAGAAAAAGGCGATTCATCAGATTCCATTAATATTGTCGGTCAGATTGTTCATCGCTCCAGGGAACAAAACGGCGCGAAATATACTGAAGCGAGAGGTTGATCCCCAATCCCAGCAGTCCGATTACGATCAGGCTGGCATAGAGTTCCTCAATCCGAAGGGTTTGCCAGGAAAACCAGATGATCACGCCAAGACCTTCTTTGGCCGAAAGCAGTTCTACAGCAATTGCAATTACCATCGCCATGTTAATCGCCAGGCGCACGCCTGTTAGAATGGATGGCAGGCTGCCTGGTACAACCACGCGACTGAATATCTTCCAAGGGCTTGCCCCATAGTTGTGGGTCACTTCGAAATAGACTGGGTTAAGCTGTCGGACACCTGCCATACAGTTGATCAACATCGGGAAGAAAGCGGCAATCGAAATTGCGACGATCTTTGACGCCTCGCCAATACCAAAGATGATCATAATCAATGGAAAGATGGCGATCTTAGGAATTGGGTGAAGCGCAGCAATGATCGGATCAATAATCATGCGCAGCCTTTGAGACCAACCCATTCCTAACCCCAATATCAAACCCGCCAGAGCCCCAATCAAGAATCCGGTAGTGAGTCGCAGAAGAGTAGCGGCGATATGCGGGAATAATTTCCCGCTGGCAATCATCTGAAACAGTGTCGCCAGTATCGTGGATGGGGCTGGAAAAAATAACTTGGAGACATAGCCCGCCCTAGATGACCATTCCCAGAGCATCAGAACACTTACTGTAAAAATTGTGGAAAGCCAAGGCTCCAACCGCGGCCAAACCCGATCATCAAGCTGTTTCAAGCCAAAATTCTCAACTCTTTCCGAACTTCGTCTTCCAACATCTTCCAAATTTGCCATCTAATCTCCGCAACTTCGGGGTGGTCCAGGTTTGCTAAATGACGCGGCCGTTCGAGGGGGATGGTAATTTCCTGCCGGATCCGACCCGGTCGACCAGACATGACCAATATCCGATCACCCAAAAGGATCGCTTCTTCGATATCGTGCGTGACATAGATCACGGTCTTGCGATGGTCTTTCCAAATTCGCAACAATTCTTCCTGCATGACTAATCTTGTTTGCGAATCAAGAGCCCCAAAGGGTTCATCCATCAAGAGTATTTGCGGGTTTGCCAGGAAAGCGCGTAAGATAGCCACCCGCTGGCGCATACCTCCCGACAATTCGTGGGGGTAATTTTGCAGGAATCCGTATAAGCCGATTTTTGATAAGAAAGCGTCAGCCATCTCTCGGCGTTTTTTCTGAGCTACACCCTGGGTCTCCAAGCCAAAAGCGACGTTATCTTGTACGTTCATCCATGGAAAAAGGCCTTGCTCTTGAAACACCATTGCACTGCGCAACTGACCATTATCAGGTTGATTCGAATAGATCATTTTCCCGGAGGTAGGCTCAATCAATCCGGCAATGATTTTTAACAGGGTGGTCTTGCCGCAGCCGCTTGGACCTACAAGACAAACAAACTCTTCCTCGCGAACGGTGAAGTCAACTGCATCCAGTGCAACGACTTCACCGTTGCGGGAAGCATATGTTTTACTTAACGAAATACACTTGAAACCCATTCCTTCAGCTTCTCTGCACTTATTTCAAAGCAGCATTCGCTTCTTCAACAAAACTTAAGTCCAGTAATTGTTCTGGTGGTATTAGACTTAATTGCAATCCTTTTGCGATTGCCCATTCCTGGAAACCAGTCATCCCCGAGATATCGATCGATCCGTCATCTCGCATAGACATCCAGCAGGACTGCTCGACTTCTTCCGGCGATATTTCGGTATATTTCGAGATAATTTCGATATTGCGCGGCGTTTTGCCTTCGTTATATTGTCGGACACCCTTTAGATAAGCGATCATATAACGCACGCCGAGATCACGATTCTTTTCTAACAGGTTCGGCCCGTACATATTGATCGAAAATTGGAAATTAGGTAGCAACTCTTCCCACGGGTGCCAGACCTCTCCGTATCCTGCGTTGACCATCCGCACTGTCCACGGGTCAGACACTGCAGCGATATCGATGGATTTATTCCCCAACCCTTCCAGACGGGCAGGCAGTGGGATATTCATGATCTCCACATCGCTGCTTGAAAGCCCGCTATCTTTTAACATAACATCCAAGGCGTATTCTGCCGAGCTTGCCGGGGTGAGGGCGATTTTCATGCCCTTGATATTCTTCAGGTCGTCTAGCTTTCCGCTCTCCAGCAGATCTTTGCGGATGACAAATGTGGAAGCAGAACAGCCGGCAGGATCTAGATAGCCTTTATCAGAAACGTACTTGATCTGGGCTTCTTTTGCGATTGCATTCAGGGTGCTGACATCGAAGAAACCCGATGCCACATCGATCTGACCTTGAGCGAGGGCTGGCATCGCTTCGGATGTTTTATCAATTCGCACGAATTCGACTTCGATACTCTGTTCAGCAAAGAAACCTTCCTCTTTTGCGATGAATATTGGCGCATACGAAAGGAACGGCAAAATACTGACGGTAAGTTTGACGGTCTCCTTTGGGCTACTCTCTGTTGGGGCAGGTGGGGTATTTTGTTCAGCCACATTCGCTGTGGGCAGCACAGAAGGTGTCTGTGGGGTAGTGGGAGCGCAGGCAGCGATGATGAAGGTTAGAATGAATACTGCACTGATCGTTCCAAGGATTTTCTTTGTCATTTTGGCTCTCTCCTAAAATCAATTGTGGAATATTAAGCGCCTATTACGGGTTATCATCAGTATGCACGTCAGAAGATTTTATCATAGACTCCCATCTCGTTTGGCGCTATATCACAATTAGATCAAACAGACAGGAATTTTATAACATGCCGTATGGATATCTCACAGGCAGGTGTTCATACTAATCTGTTGTCGTATATTATGAAACGTGTATGCTATTGAGCTGGCCTGAGAGCAGGCTGAGGGATGGTTTTGGGCTGGATATCTGGAATAGGTAACTTTTCATACACAGCCCCTGTCCCGAGCGTTCCATAAGGCAGATAATATAGCTGAATGGTGTTGTCGCCGCCAGGGTATTTCTGATACGCGAAGAGCAGGTGGGTCCCATCTGGACTCCAGATTGGATCACGGTAGCAACATGTTTTATTGACCGGGTTGATCTTTTCTCCCGGCTTCTTCAATCCCATATTGTAGACGTATAGATTCCCAAAACCCTCATTTCGGATATATGTAGCCAATGCAAAGAGGTCATGACCATCCCATCCGAAGTTGGGGATCATGGGCGCCAGCACATATTCTTCTGGAGTGAAGCGTGGAGGTGGAAAATTGTCCACTGCTTTCGGATTTGGCGTGCATTGATTGACCGGGATCACCTGAATCGTGTCTGCCGATCCAATCCCGGAGGCGACCCCCATAATCACCATTGCAAGGGAATTTGAATCGCTGGACCAGCGTGGAAATTTAACAAAGTTACGCAGATAAGGCCCGAAATCTGGACATGGGGCATTCTTCGCCAGGTCCCCCCGAACACTGATTGAGCGAATCAGATTAAGGTCATTCGGCAGGATATATAACTGGTTGTCAATGCTGATCGCAATTTGTTTGCCATCGGGTGAGATTTCATAAGACTTGAAATATTCGGCAAAATTGAAACAGGTGATGATTTCTTTTTGCTTGTCTTCCAGCTTCACTGAATAGACACACTTGCCGGAAATATAATTTACCCCTGAGCCATCGATCGTCCATTGCAGATTGCTTTTGGCTGTGCCATCTTCTGTGAGTTGGGTCAGCTCACTTCCATCCAGATTGGCTACCCAGATGTCTTTCCCATTGAGATAAGCTACTTTGTCGGCTCCGGCGATGATTGGACCGCTGACAATCGGGTTTTCGGTGGGCGTCTCACTAGGTAGGGAGGCGGTAAATGTCGGCTTGGGCTGCAGTTTCGTTGCAGATGGGGAGGGTAAGATACCAGCAATCGGTTTTGTTGCGATGTGCGGGATCGTGGCAGTGGGAAGAGTTGTCTGGGTTGGCGCTGCGCTGGGCGTGGCATTAGCCAGGAATGCAAAGGGTCCATTTCCTTGCCTCCCAAAAAGAGCAGCGGTTATTCCGCCTCCGATGATGAGAATAGCGATGATGATCAATGGAGCCAGCCAGGTTATCATTGGCGTCTGTTTTGGCGACGCGTTCACTTTGGCTGTATCAGAGTTTGAAGCTTCTTCAATAACGGCATTTGAACCCAGCACGGTTTTTCCGGGGGTCATCATGGTCGTCATTTGGTAATCAGGCCGGGTCGATCGGTCCGTGAGGGTTGTTTTTGCAATCGATGAACGCGGAGCTTCGAACGAACCCTTGTGGTAGGCAGCCTCCAGGTCGGCAGATAGCTCGCCGGCGTTGGCGTAACGCTCTTCCGGTTTTTTTGCCATTGCTTTCTCAATGATGAATTGAAGATCCTCCGGCAGATCCACCTTGCTATCCAGGATATTTGGCACTGGCTGCAAGATATGCATCATCATTACCTTCGCCGGGGTATCCGCATGATAGGGCGCCTGGCCGGTCAAGAGCTGATAGATCAATACACCCAACGCATAAATATCACTACGGCCATCCAGGTCTTTTTCCCCCTGCACCTGCTCTGGACTCATATAGGCTGGTGTTCCAAGAATCGCCTCGCCTGTCAGAGTGGCGCTGCCGCTCAGGGCGATTCTGGCAATCCCAAAATCAGATAAATACGCGTTTCCATATTGATCAAAGAGGATGTTGCCGGGTTTAAGATCGCGATGGACGATGTTGCGAGCGTGCGCGGCGTCGAGGGCTGGCGCCAGACGGGTGATAATCTGGATCACCTGATCTGCAGGTAAGGGGTCTTGTCCGATCCGCTCATTCAGTGATCCCCCAGACATAAATCGCATTACGATATAGGGTTGGTTTTCTTCCTCGCCAAAATCATAGACGGGCACTATAGCTGGATGTTCAAGCAAAGCGATCATCTTAGCTTCGCGCTCGAATCGCAACCGAAATTGTGGATCGTGCAGAAATACCGCGGGAAGCACTTTAACAGCCACATCACGCTCGAACCGTGGATCATAAGCATGAAACACGGTAGCCATGCCTCCCTTCGCAATCTCGGATTTTACTTCATATCGTCCGATCTGTTTAAATGATGTCATAGGTGATCCAGAAATAAGAAGGTAAAATTCTGTTGAATTGTATGTGATTATACAATATTAATTCAAATCCACAGCAGTGGGAGGAATAGCCATGAAACAGAAATTCTTTATTGATACCCATAAAGGTATGACAGCCATCTTTGTTTTGATATTGATCATTGTATTTAATCAGTGGGAAAATCCAACTGCCTGGATTTATCTCGCCTTACATGGTTCTTATGGTTTCTTGTGGGTTATGAAAAGCAATATTTTCCCAGATCGTAGTTGGGAAGAAAAAACGAGTCTGATCTATGGATTAACCATCTGGGCAGGGTTGAGTTTGTATTGGGTTGCTCCTTATCTGATCACATCTCAAAATATCCAGGCTCCAGGATGGTATCTGGCGCTTTGTGTGGCAATCTATGCGTTTGGTTTGTTCACCCATTTTGCTTCGGATATGCAAAAGCATACCTGCCTGAGTTTAAACCCAGACCAGCTTATCTCGAATGGGATGTTTGCTCATTTACGTAATCCAAATTACTTCGGTGAGCTATTGATATATCTGGGATTTGCTTTGCTCGCCATGCACTGGCTGCCAGTTGTAATCTTATTCGCCTGGATCGGGTTTGTTTGGTTTCCACGCATGCTTAAGAAGGATCGGATTTTGGCAGAGTATCCAGATTTCAAAGAATATAAACAACGCAGTAAGCTGTTTATCCCATTTCTGTTCTAATCTGGCAAATCAAGCGGTTCCGAACTGCCGGTCTCCAGCATCTCCTAATCCCGGTAGAATATAGCCGCGATCATTCAAGCGTTCATCAATTGCTGCCAGGTGAATAGAAACCTTTGGGTGATGCTGATGCAGGTTGGCAATGCCTTCTGGCGCTGCAATGAGGCCAACAAATTTAATCCGTTTTACCCCCCATTTCTTGAGAATATCGATGGTTGCCACGGCTGAACCTCCGGTTGCAAGCATCGGATCCAGCACAAGGCAGACGGAGACGGTCGGTTCAATCGGCAGCTTATTATAATATTCTACTGGTTTGAGAGTTTTTTCGTCCCGATAGAGACCTATATGCCATACTTCCGCAGAAGGCATTAAACCCCATACTCCCTCAACCATACCTAGCCCGGCTCGCAGGATTGGGACCAGCCCCACCTTTTGACCCAGCTCGGCTCCTTTTGCTTTGGATAAGGGAGTCTCAATCTCTCTATCTTGTAGCAGCAGATCAGAGGTAGCTTCGTAGGTCAATAATGCCGAGATCTCTCGAACTAATTCCCGAAATTTTTTTGGATCCGTGTTCTTATCGCGTAATCGGGTTAGTTTGTGAGCAACAAGAGGGTGCCGAGAAGGAAAAAGGTTATCCATTTTTTCTACACTCCGGAAAGGGATGCGTCAATTATAGTCCTAAACGAGGTTATAATCACCGCCATGAACGAAACACCCGATCGTTTGGTCAATCCGCTGCCTCAAGCTGATGATCGCCAAGATCAGACATTACGCCCGCATCGTTTGGGTGATTTGATTGGACAGGACCGAGTGAAAGAGAACCTAGCGATCCTGATCGCGGCTGCCCGCCAACGCGCCGAGCCGCTAGATCATGTCCTGTTTTATGGCCCACCAGGTTTGGGGAAAACCACGCTGGCGCATATCCTGGCGGGTGAGATGGATGTAAACATCAAGGTCACTTCTGGTCCGGCGATCGAAAGACCAGGAGACTTGGCAGCTATCCTAACTAATTTGCGGCAGGGTGATATTCTTTTCATCGATGAGGTCCATCGCCTCGGGCGAGTGATTGAAGAAGTGCTTTACCCGGCAATGGAAGACTTTGCTCTGGACATCATCATTGGAAAAGGACCTTCGGCTCGTTCCATTCGCCTGAAACTGCCGCATTTCACTGTAATCGGCGCAACTACCCGCCTGGCTTTGGTGACCGCCCCGTTACGCGCTCGTTTTGGAGCTGTCTATCGCCTGGACTATTACGATTTACCCGCCATGCAAGCAATTGTCAGCCGCGCAGCCCGGGTATTGGGGATCGAGGCCGAGTTGGATGGCGTTGACGAGATTGCTCGGCGCGGGCGCGGCACCCCCCGGGTTGGCTTGCGACTGCTCCGACGGGTGCGAGATTTTTCGGAGGTGCGCGCCGAAGGAGTGATCACAAAAGAAGTTTCTCGTCAGGCATTGGATTTACTGGATGTAGATCCGCTAGGGTTGGACGATATGGACCGCCGTGTTCTGCGCACTGTGATAGAAAATTATAATGGGGGACCGGTTGGGTTAAGCACAATCGCGGCCTCGGTCAGTGAAGAACCAGACACAATCATGGATGTGGTTGAACCCTATCTATTACAACTCGGTTTCTTAGAACGCACCTCACAAGGGCGCCAGGCTACCCGGCGAGCTTACGAACACATCGGCTTGCCTTTTCCGAAAGACGATCAGCCCCGTTTGATTTAGGCTGCTGGTAGGATTTGGATGGGTCAGATTGCTCGCATTTTTTTGATCCTGGGGGAAGTCCTCGTCCTCATTGGGGCTTTGTTGTTTTTAATTGCCAAAACGGGCTTGCCTTTCGGTCGGTTGCCGGGGGATATCCGCATTGAGCACCATAACCTGACTTGCGTGATTGCATTAGGGACGTCTGTTCTTTTGTCTGTTCTACTCACTGTAATCCTGAATATTATCGTTCGTTTTTTGAACAAGTGAGACAATGCAAACATCGGATTTTGATTACGATCTCCCACAGCATTTCATTGCCCAGACTCCACTAGAGCCGCGTGACAGTTCTCGCCTGATGGTGTTAGATCGCAAGCACGGGGAAATCCAGCATGCCCATTTTAATCAATTGGGGCAATTTCTGCGCCCCGGGGACCTGCTGATTCTGAATGAGACCCGTGTGATCCCAGCGCGTCTTTTTGGCAGAAAGCATCCAAGCGGAGGACGGGTAGAGCTTTTACTGCTGCGTCGGCAAGATGACCGAACATGGGAGGCTCTGGTTGGGGGGAAGGGATTGAAACGCGGTATGCAGCTGCGCCTTGATGGCGGTATGGAAGCTGAGATTGTTGATACGCTGGATCGCTCACGTCGGATGGTGCGGTTTGAGGATTCAATCGAGCCGTATTTACTCCAGTATGGCCATACACCTCTCCCGCCATATATTCATGAACGTCTTGAAGATCCTGAACGTTATCAGACCATCTTTGCCCACCATGCAGGCTCCTCCGCTGCCCCAACCGCCGGTCTGCATTTTACGCCGACCTTGCTCCAGCTTTTGCAGGAGCAAGGCGTTCGATTGATCTGGATCACCTTACATGTGGGGTTAGATACTTTTGCTCCGGTGTTTGAAGACAGTCCTGAAACCCATTCGATCCATACGGAATGGTGTTCGCTATCCTCGGAAGCGGCGACCGCGATTAACCAGACCCGGCAAGATGGCGGGCGCTTGGTGGCTGTGGGCACAACCAGCGTGCGGACCTTGGAAAGCGCGGCTCGCCAGGCTGCATCTGGGGATGCAGTCGCCGCATATTCAGGAAACACCGACCTTTTCATTCTTCCTGGATACCAATTTCAGGCGGTAGATGCAATGATAACGAACTTTCACCTGCCGCGCTCTACCTTGATCATGCTGGTGAGCGCCTTTGCTGGCCGCGAAAGCATACTTCATGCCTACGAGGTTGCAAAGCTGGAGCATTATCGTTTCTATTCATTTGGGGATGCGATGTTAATTGCGTAAATGAGTGGCAGCTTCCAAGAGGCTCGATTTATTTATCAGGATGATAGATCTCTACCCGATCCCGCCCGGCTTCTTTAGCTGAGTACATCGCCAGGTCAGCTCGCTGAATCAAAGCGGCGAAATCGGCAACTGTATCGTCAGTTTCGGACAATCCAATGCTGACCGTAATGCGCGGGATGCTTTGATCTGATCCGTCGAAAGCAGCATTGATCTTCAGGCGAAGCCTTTCGGCTATCTCATAGGCGATATTTTGATTGGTTTCGGGCAGTATGATCGTGAACTCTTCACCGCCGTAACGCCCGACGACATCTACTTCCCGAATTTCAGAACACAGCAGTTTTCCCAACTTCAGCAACACATAATCCCCCATCGCGTGCCCATAGCGATCGTTCACCAATTTGAAATGATCGATATCCATCATGATTGCCGATAGGCTTCTTTTGAAACGCCTGGCGCGCAAGAATTCCAATCGTCCCAGATCAAAGAGATGACGCCGGTTGAAGATTTCGGTCACGGGATCGATTGTTGCCAATTGTTGGATATGAGCGAACAGGCGAGAATTATCAATCGCTATTGCAGCATAAGAGGCTAACAATTCGAGCAAACTTTCATCTTCAGGTGAATAGGCGGAAGGCAAGCAGCTTTGGACGGCGATCATTCCGATGATTTTCCCACGTAAACGCATTGGGACTGCCAGCACTGAGCGAACTTGCTTCGCATTACCGAAATGCTGATTTTCTTCAGACTGAATGATATCCTCTAAAAGGTCTTCAATGTAGACCGGTTTGCCGGTCCGCATCACTTTGCCGCTCAAACCTTGATCCGCTTGGAATTTATTGGCGACGATCTGCCCGTTTTTGTCCACCAGATTGATATCCTGAATAGATTTGTTTGTGAAGTTGTATTGAGTAATCACAAATCCTTCGACAGCCATCAGTTGCGAGGCAGCCTTGTGGATTGCAGAATAGATACCTTTCTCATCAAGTCCCGCTGCGACGATTTGTTGACTGACCTGGTGGAGTATTTCGCGGCGCGAGGTAGCCTCACGGGCAGCCTCGTATAGGCGTGCATTTTCCACAGCAATTGCAGCGTGTTGGGCAAACAGGCTAAGCAAGTGCTCATCATCCTTTGTGAAGATGCGGTCATTATTTTTATCGACGATACCCATCACGCCAACCATCCGATCCCCAATCATATACGGCATTGCAATCACTGCATGCCAGCGTCCTTCTCGATAACTGGGAGACGCATTATTCCATTGACTGTAATCGGCTACAACGACAGATTGGCGCGTTGCCAGAGCTAAACCCATGGCTCCTTCACCCGGGACCATACGGGTATTTTTATAGTCCTTCCCCATGTTATGACTCACTACGATTTCAATTTCATTTCGATTGTAGTCATATAATCCAAGATCGCCGCCTGTTGCATTCAATAACTTTACTGCCCGTATCAAGATTGCTTCAAGCAATTTCGGCAACTCCAGTTCAGTAGAGATGTCCGCGATGGTCTCTCTCAACGCATCCATTTCATTCACCTGGCTCTGCGCAGACGAATACAGGCGGGCGTTCTCAATTGCAATGGCTGCCTGGTTGGCAAAAGCGCTAGCCAGGCCAATATCATCCTCAGTATAGAAATCTGGCTGTTCTTTATCCAGGTTGAGCAAGCCGATGACATCATTTTTTCCGACCAGAGGCACGCCCAGCCAGGAGCGGATGTATTGGCTCCCTATGAGATTTTTCCAGCGCGGGTCTTTTTGAGTGTTATTTATCAGAACAGGGGCGCGTTGCTCCAGCAACTCGACGATATGGGGATAAGCGATTACTTCACCTTCAAGCGTCAACTGTGCAGTAGAGCGTAGTTTTCGATGAGCAACGATTTCAAAATTTTGTAAGTCAACCAACATGATCGATGCGCTATCGAATTCAACCACCTGGACTAATTGATCCAGAATCAGCTCCAATACTGTTTGCAGATCCAGGCTGGAGTTCAACATTCGAGCTACCTCGCGCAATGTGGCTGCTTGCTCGCTTTTCTTTTTCTCCTCCTGGATCAGAAAATCATTGTAAATAGTCTGGCAGATCTGGCTGGCCATGGTCTTAAGAAAGCGCCAGTCTTGTTCAATAAAAGGATAAAGGTTGATTTTGCGGGCAATGTTGATAATCCCAAACACCTGGCCATTGGTTTCCAGCAGCTCGGTTAACCCGCTGTATCGCAATTGACCGAACCTATCTTCTCTGTAAAATAGTTGATCAAAGCGCTTTCTCGAATTTAAATAATCATCCTGATCGGGTTCAGATGCTAAATGGGTTTGATCGCACCTTGAAAGAATTTTTGCGAGGATCAGGTCATCCTGGATTGAAGGATCCGGACCATAAGATAGATCATCTGTAACCACCTTTTTTGATGGATCAATCAACACAATAGATAACCAATCTGTGGAAATGGTGTTCATAACCAATTCCGCCAGGGCAGAAATCTTTGTCCGGATCGCCTCTGGTTTAGCCTGATTCTGGGCGGCCAAATAAAGAGCGTCGATATATTTTTGCGTTTCTCGGGCCATTTTGACTGTATCTTCTTATCCAACCGCTGGATAGGGGCATTCGATCTGATTCGGACTCCAATACGCTTTATTAATTATAACCCTAGAGGTTATAATGGTATTGAATTCTTGCCTATTTCTGGGGTTATACTCATACACTGGAGATAAAATGCCGCGCCGCTGATATTATTATAAAAAAGCGCGATCGACAGGTTCTGACAAGAGAAGAAATCGAATTCTTCATCCGGGGTTTTACCAAAGGGGAAATTCCTGATTATCAAGCAGCTGCCTGGGCAATGGCGGTTGTCTTGAATGGGATGAACATACAGGAGATCAGCGATCTGACCCTGGCTATGGCGTATTCTGGCGATCTGATCGATCTTACCCAAGATGTACCTATTGCAGTGGATAAACACTCCACTGGCGGCGTTGGGGATAAGACGACATTGGTAGTAGAGCCGACTGTGGCGGCATGTGGATTGCCTGTCGCAAAGATTTCTGGCCGTGGCTTGGGTTTTACCGGGGGAACGCTTGATAAACTGGAATCGATCCCTGGGTTCCGAGTGGACCTGACAACCGAAGAGTTCTTAAACCAACTTAGAACTATTGGCCTGGTGCTCTCAGGTCAAACTGGCGATCTCGCTCCAGCAGACGGGAAGTTGTATGCTTTGCGCGATGTTACCGGTACTATCCAGTCGATTCCATTGATCGCTTCCTCGATTATGAGCAAAAAGATCGCAGGAGGCGCTCAGCGGATTGTGCTGGATGTGAAGGTGGGCAGTGGGGCTTTCATGAAAGATCTTGAAAGTGCCCACATTCTGGCAGAGACGATGGTTTGGATTGCTAAGCAGTCCGGTCGTGAAGCTGTCGCGCTGCTCTCGGATATGAATCAACCGCTCGGTTGCGCTGTCGGAAATGCCCTTGAAGTTCGAGAAGCCGTAGAAACTCTGCGAGGCGGCGGCCCACAGGATTTTCGCCAGCATTGTATTGTGGTTGCCAGCCATATGTTGGTTTTAGGAAACCTGGCGAAAGATGCGCGGGCTGGTGCAGAATTGGCGCAGAGTGCACTAAAGAGCGGGAAAGCATTGGAACATTTCCGGCGATTGGTCCAGGCACAAGGGGGCGATGTGACCTATGTGGATGATCCGAAGAAACTGCCAGTTTCATCTCTCAAACAGGTCATCACTGCCGACGAATCCGGTTTTCTTGAGAAAATGGATGCTCTGTCAATCGGAGAAGCTTCCGTCCTTTTAGGCGCCGGCCGTGCCAAGAAAGGCGACCCGGTAGATCATGCGGTGGGGATTGTGGTGCATCATAAAGTGGGAGATCCTATCCATACGGGCGAGCCGCTGGCGACTCTGTATGCCAACCGGGGGGTTGCGCTCGAGGAAGCTGGATGGAGAGTAAGAGAAGCGATTGCTATCAGCCAGAAACCGATTGAACCCTTACCGCTTTTTTACGATACTGTTCATTCTTCTGCTATCCCATAAACAGAAAATAGCACGCGGGTTCAGGCTTTTTTCCACAGTTCTAAGAACTTATCTGGTCGGCGAGTGTAGCTATCCAGCGCGAATTCTTTGCGGCTCAAGGCAAGTAGGGTTGTGGTCAGCAGCCGATTCACCGGTGTGGGGATCCCTAGCAATTCGCCAAAACGGACGACCGCGCCGTTTAGCGCTGCCACCTCGCTTTGACCACGGCCGCCATGCAAATCGAGGTAGAAAGAGGGCATTTTCCCACCGCGCCCACCTCCCACAACCCGCATCAAAAGCGGACGAGAAAACCATAAAGGCAGGTTTTGGATGGCGAATGCCAGTAAGCGCACGGGTGTCTCCGGCAGATCCACTACTTGAATTCCCTGGGCATGCATCACTGACAGCGCCTCCCGCAATTGCGCTGTTTCGATCCGGTAAAGACCGGGGTGGGCAAATATTTCCGCCGGCGTCATGCCGAGTATGGCGGAACTGGCGTTGGCTAGAAGGTTCGTCAGCAGCTTTGACCATTTCATTGATCTGGCTGAAGGGTAGAGGCGGGCATTCAATCCAGCGCTGTTCAATGCAGCCAGCAAGGTTCCCGAAATTGGATGTCCATCTGCAATCCCCATACCTCGCAAACGCTCTAATGTGATTTCCCCTGCCGCGCTCCGGCTAATAGCGCTGGTTACAGTACCGGCAATCACCTTGTCTTCTCCCAGGGCTTCGGCGATGATTGCTTCGTTTTCAACCCCATTTTGCAGGCAAAGGATTGCAGGAATTTGTCCAGCAAAAGCGCGGGCGGGTTCTAATGCAGATGGCAGATCAAAAGACTTGAGAGCAACGATGGTTGCATCCAATGAGCCATACTCCAGGGCTTCCGTGATCGAGGATACCACCGTGGGATTGGTAACCCGGTGCAGCGCTCCCAGCAGATTAAGCTGCATTCCGGCTTCCAGGATCCTGGCTCTTGCCTCTGGTTGCTCCAGGAATATCACCTGATGCCCGCTCAATGCCAGGCTGCCGCCCACATAGGTTCCAATTGCGCCTGCGCCAAGAACCAAAAGGCGCAATCGATCCGAGGTGGGTGTGATCGAGACGCTCATGCCTTCTTATCCTGTCGAGTGGGCAGCGGCAGGTCGCGGCGGATCAACTCCTCGTAAGTCTCTCGTCTTTGGATTAATGCCGCCTTTCCGTCGGACAGCCATACGACTGCCGGGCGAGGGGCTCCATTGTAGTTGCTGCCCATGCTCAATTGATAAGCTCCGCTAACAGGTATGGCCACAAGTTCACCAGGCGCCACTTCTGGCATCGCTAAATCTTCGATCAGGATATCACCACTTTCACAATAAGGACCTGCCAGCCAGGCGGATCCAATGGATGGACGCTGTGGATTTGCCACAGTGAGAGCAGAATAGCGCGCCCGATAGAGGGCGGGTCGGGGGTTATCCGCCAATCCACCATTCAACAGCAGCCAACGTCGGCCAGGTGTGTGTTTGATGGTATCCACCCGATAAATGGCTACCCCTGCCTGGGCGACCAGGCTGCGGCCTGGTTCTATCTGTAGGCGGGGCAGCGGCAATTTGCGCCGGTTGCAACCATCCATGAGTTGGCTACATATCGTTTGGACATATTCTCTAATTGGCAGGTGAGGCAGGTCATCTTCGTGATATGGGACGCCCCATCCACCTCCAGGACAAAGTACTTGTGGGTCCCAGCCATACCGATTATGCAACAGGCTGACCAGGTCTAAAGTAGAATCCAGGGCGGGTCTAAGGGGAGACGGATCGTGGAAATGTGAGCCCTGGTGAAAATGGATGCCTTTCAATGGAAGATCGTGCTCCATGCAAAGCCTGACAGCTTGTTCCATATCCTCAAAGCCCATGCCAAACTTGCTGTCGATTTGCCCGGTCTGTGTGTAGGTGTGGGTGTGGACAGCCAATCCGGGACGGAATCGCAGCCAGATATCCGCAAATGGCGCAGAATAGGACGACAGGATTTGGAGCAAACGATTTAGCTCCGTCAGATTATCTACCACGATGACGCCTGCCATTGAGCTTGCGGCTTCTAAATCCATCTGGCTCTTGTTCACGCCATGGACAACGATTTTGGATTTTGGGACGGCAGCCGCTTGAGCGACGGTGATTTCGCCAATACCGGTGACATCCAGCCAGAGATCCATCTCCGCTGCCCACTGTGCAATGGCGAGACAAAGAAAGGATTTGCTGGCATAGGTCAGACCTGTCTCACCCGAGTATGCCTCAGCAAGCGCCTGCTGATAGTCGCGCACAGCGGCATCCATCGTGGCCCGGTCATAGATATACAGAGGTGTGCCGTATTGGGCTGCCAATTCTTGCAGGTTTACATCAGCGATGGTTAACGCTGCAAGGCCATGATGTGTCGTGACTTTCGTCGTGCGGGGAAACAGGGCCAGGCGGTTTCCCAAATGGATTTGCTGCAATTCTAATTGTTTAGCCAATTTCTAGCTCCTTGCAGAAAGCTTTTTCCGTCCATTGCTTTCTTACTGGCAGGCTGCAATGTTTCCAATATCAATAAACCCTGAGATGTGCAAATCGCTGGTTGGCCCTGGTAAAGGGCATGTTGGCCTGGTTGGAGACCAGCCTCGATCTCGAGATTTTGGACGGTACTGGCTTGGGATATTTTTAATGGCTGATTTTGCCAGAAGGTGAACGTTCCTGGCCAGGGGTGAAAGGCGCGTACCTGGCGCGCTAACAATGAGGCAGTTTTGTTGAAATCCAATTCGCCGTCCTCTTTTTTAAGACGGCAGCATAATTAGCCTGAGCGTTATCTTGAGGTTGCGGAATTAGCTTGCCACTGAGGTAGCCTGGTAAGGTATCCGATAGCAGAGATGCGCCTAGCTCAGCAAGACGCCCGGAGAGTTCTCCAGCCGTTTCCTTTGGCCGAATTCGGGTCGCCATTTGCTGGATGATTGGACCAGTGTCGACGCCTGGATCCATGAGCATGATCGTGACGCCGGTTTGCTCGTCGCCTTGCAGGATGGAAGCCTGGATTGGGGCTGCGCCGCGCCAACGGGGCAGTAATGAGGCATGGACATTGACGCATCCTAAGGGCGGCAGGTCCAGCACCTCCGGACGTAAGATCTGACCAAAGGCAGCCACAACAATCAGGTCGGGTTTCCACTGGCGCAACTGCTCCATCGCCTCAGGTTCTCGCAATCTCTTCGGTTGGATCACGGGTAACTCGAGATCATCCGCCGCTTGCTTGATGGGCGGTGGGGTTAGCGTACGGCCGCGCCCGGCAGGTCGGTCGGGCTGCGTAACTACGCCAATGATACGATGATGTTTGGCCAACATCTGCAGCGAAGGAACGCTGAAATCGGGCGAGCCCATGAAGACAATAGTTAGATCAGAGGTTTTCATCTCAGCAGGTGTCTCGTTGACTGAAATATCGGCAATGCGCGTTTGATCTCACCGATGTTGTTTAGACGCAATGATAGCTCTTTGAAGCGTTTGACAGACATCCTCCACCTGAGTCTCGCTCATTACTCCTGAAAAAGGCAAAGCTAGGCCGCGTCGCCCCAAGTCTTCCGCGATTGGAAAATCACCCGGACGGTAACCAAATTTCGCGGCCATATAAGGCTGCAAATGGATCGGGATGAAATATGGGCGAGCCGGGATACCGAGATCACCAAGATCATGCGCCAACTGGTCGCGATCTATATTAGCTGCTACTCGGATGACATAGACGAACCAGCTCGTTCGGCTGGTTTCTGCGGCAAGTTGTGGAATCTCGATTTCCTCGATCATAGCTAGGCGCTGGTTGTACCATCCTGCCACCTGCTCTCGTTTACGGAGCAGCTCTTCCAGGCGTCCCATCTGCACTCTTCCCAACGCGGCGCTCATCTCGTCCAGGCGATAATTATATCCAAGGTAGGTATGCGTGAGCCAGGTGTCGCCTGGGGCGCGCCCCTGGTTGCGCAGCGCCCGCATCATGGTAGCAGCCTGGTCGTCATCGGTGACGATCATGCCGCCTTCGCCGGTAGTGATCTGCTTGTTGGGATAAAAAGCGAAAACCCCGTAATCACCCAGACTACCTGCCAGGCGACTCTTATATTCCGCCCCCAATGCTTCACAAGAATCCTCGATCACTTTCAGATCGAAACGACGAGCTGTGTCTTGGATTGGATCCATATCAGCCGGTTGCCCAAAAACATCCACCGGCAGGATTGCTCTCAAACGGGCATTCTCTTTCACGCCGCGCGACGGCAGCCAACGCCAGGCTGATGGAGAGTCATTGAATAGATCCTCGGCAGCCTGACAAACCAGGTCTGGGTCGATATTTCCTGTCAGCGGATCTATATCTACAAAAACAGGCACAGCCCGCTCAAACAGGAGCACATTTGCTGAAGCGACAAACGAGAAAGGGGTTGTAATGACCAGATCGCCTTCGCCAATACCGGCTGCGTGCACACAAAGGTGTAACCCGGCTGTGCCAGAATTCACCCCGATGGCATGTCGTTTGTGGGTATATTCACAGAAAGCCGATTCAAAAGCCAGGATTTCAGCCCCCATGCTTAAGTTCGGTGTGTTCAGAACTGCTCCAACGGCTTCGCGCTCGGCAGCGCTCAAATCTGGCGACGACATAGGGACGCGGTATTTTGATGTCAAAAATTACTCCTTCATTCTCAGGCTCAAGGCCACACAGACCCGGCTCGAACGATCCCATTTTCTGGGACATTTTCTTTGATAGTTGCTCCATTACCGATCCTCGCGCGTGCTCCCACCCGCACGCGCAAATTAATGGTTGCACCCATCCCGATTAATGCGTCATCTCCGATCTGCACTTCGCCTGCTAAGATCGCTCCTGGAGATAGATTAACATACTCGCCCAGCAGGCAGTCGTGAGAGACGATCGCGCCTGTGTTGATGATACAACCAAAGCCAATGTGGCTTTCGCTACCCAGGTATCCGTGTGCGAATACCTGCACGCCTGCCGAAATCGCTGCGCTTGGCTCAATGAAGGCGGATGGGTGGACCAGTGGGGGGCAGGCAAATCCGGCTTCGATTAATCGATGAAAAATTTTGATTCTGGTTGAGACATCCCCGATCCCACCGACCGCATTGACTGCCAGGCGGATGCCTTGAGAGTATAATTCTGGCAGCAGTTGGCCCCCTCCCAACACGGGCAAACCCAATATGCGCTCATCTGTGTTCAACCCATCATCCAGAACGCCAATAATGCGATAAGTTCGCAGGCTGCGCAAAAATTCAATGACTGTTTTTCCGTGACCGCCGCCGCCGTATACAACGATTGCCTGTGGATCGAATGTTTCGGCTTTGCTGAAAACCTGTGATTGGGCCTGGGATTCTGCCAGGGAACGAATCGTACCTTCCGTAACCAGTTGAGCAGTTGAGAGACCGGTCAGATCAATCCCTAGCTGTTGCGCCAGCGCCAGCGCCGGTTGGGTAATGCGCAAACCGGGTGGGATGTTCTCTCCAGAAGTGGTTTTCAGGTCGCGCTGTCTGGGGATTTCTGGGGTGGGTGGAGACCAATCGGGTTGATCAGCCAGATAACACAGGATCTCTCCTGCCCGAATAGTTTGACCCTGCTCGAAGCGTACACCAATAATATAACCATCCCTTTCGGCTAAGAGGTCGGCAGCGGATTTTGTGGTCTCGAGGGTTGCTATTGGCTCACCCTTGGAGACATGTTGGCCTTCGCGAATATGGAGCGCAGCCAGATGAGCTTCTGGTTCGTTTGGGTTCAGCAAAGGGATCTTAATCAGATTCGGACATATTAATCCTTAAGTACGCCTGGAAGGATTGACATTCGAGCAACCTGGTTTGTGTTGGTTACTGTGATCAGGTTCCCGTTTACATCAAACAGGATCATTCGCGGGAAAGTGAGCGCATCTGGCCAGGGAAGCGCTTGCAGGAATGTCCCTTGGTTATCAAAGACCTTGAACAAATAACCTTGATTCGAATCTACCACAAAGATGCGTCCTTTGCCATCAATAGCCATCGAATCGGGGTTGTTAAATTGCTGTAGTTCTTCACCTTTGCTTCCGAAGCGATCCAGGAAATTGCCATCGGTATCGAATTTGTAAATTTCCTTTACAAAACTGTTCAGGATAAAAATGTTTCCAAGGCCATCCACGGTGATCCGGTCCAGGCCAGCAGGTGTGTTTTTCGGAGCAATTCCTTGCAGGATTTGAGCCTTCTCCCAAAGTAGCTTTCCTTGAGAATCATATTTCACCAGGGCGTCATCTCCAGAGGCTGTATTGACTGCGTAAATATTATTAGCCGGATCGATCACCACTTGATCGTGGTTGAGATCGGGGAATTGTCCTGGAATAGTGCCTGCTAATGTCCCATCGTTCGTGTTGTAGATCAGCAAATCGCCGCCACGCGCAATATAAAGGCTACCCTTGTAATCGGCTGCCATGCTGCGAATGAGAGTGTTTTCGTTGCGGTCCGGCTCGACATTGATTAATTGCAAAAATTTACCTTCTGGATCAAATTTCTGTATGCGTCCATCGGAATAATCCGCGACGAAGATATTCCCCTGTGGATCGATTGCCACATATCTGGGGTCATCAAACTGACCTGGTCCTGAGCCTTCTCCTCCAAATAGCAGATCGACCTGGACAGGTGGTGTTTGTGTCGCGGTTGGGATTGCGGTTGGCTCTGCTGGAATCGTGGTCGGGATGTCAACCGAAACCTGGGTGGACATGCCTTCTACCACGCTGCCGAAAATGGATGTGGCGGTCAATACGCCGGTTGCAGAAAGCACAGCACTGATAATCACACAAATGATGATGAAGACGGTAATAAAACCGATTATCCCGGCAATTGATCTGCGCCCGGCGGTAGAAATTCCATTGTTGTCAGCCCCGGCAAGTTGGACAATCACCTGAGGATTATTCTGGATTGGAGCGGTTTCTTTGTGGTTGCGATATTCTGGCGGCACAAGCACATTACTGCCGCAATATTCACAACGAATGGATGCGGCATCTGGAACAGGCAGGCTGGCGCCGCAGGTGGGGCAGTGGAAAAGCTGGGGTTGGGAAGGTTGATTGCGTTCCATTTTAGTCCGATCTCTCTCGAAATATGGATAAAATTTACCAGTAGGATATACTCGCAGCGATAAGTCAGAGTATGACGATCATTTTACCTGGATTGCTGGATTTTTTGGCATATCTTGATAATTTGATCGACGCCCGGAAGCACACCAACCTCTAACGCGCCGCTGGCAGGGATAGGTAAGGAGCGGGCAGCCAGGCGGTCAACTCTAAGCAGTTGTGGACCCACAGCCTGTACAACCCGCGCTATTACCTCTGCGCCCCAACCAAGCTCTTTGCTGCCCTCTTCCAGGGTCAACAGGCGCCCTGTTCGTCTGGCCGAAGCGATGATCTCGCCGGTCTGGAATGGCGCGAGTTGGGTTGGGGTGACGATCTCGATAAAAATTTCATGCTCGTAGGCCAGCCGCAGCGCAGCCTGGCGGGCCAGATCGAGCATATAACCATATGTTGCCAGTGTGAGTGTCGGGTTGGGCGCTCCATGCAGCCGAAGGGTATATTGCGGGGAAGAAAAAACCGGATCAGAATAACTGGATCCTGAGGGGTTATTTTTATCTACTTCATCATTTGCAGTGGTTTCAAGGATCACGAATTCGCTTGCTTCAGCATCATTCTCGATTGGCAATAAATAGAGCAGTTTATTTTCGATAAACAAAACCGGATCATTTGAGGCAATCGCGTCAAGCAGCAATTTCCCCGGATCTCCGAGTAGGCCAGGCGCAGGACGCGCAACCCCGGTACACCCAGGAAGAGCTTTTCAAGGGTTTGGCTGTGGGTAGGCCCATAGCCGCGCCGCCCTCCATCGGAGTGCGTACGACCAATGGCACGTTCACCTGGTGATTGTACATCCAATGAAACTTGGCGGCATGGTTGACCAATTGATCAGCGATCAGAGTTACAAAATCGCCAAACATGATTTCGACCACAGGGCGCAGCCCACGCAATGCCATCCCCACAGCTACCCCAACAATTGCGGCTTCTGAGATTGGGGTTGATAAGACCTGATTTGGAAAAGATTCCGAAAGCCCCTGAGTGACTTTAAAGGCCCTCCGTATGGATCGAGGATATCTTCTCCCAAGAGCACCACGTTCTCATCAGCCGCGAGAGCCTGGTGGAGTGCTTTATTGAGCAATTCCAGAACGCTGGTCATCGGTTTTGCTCATTTGGTGGAAAATCCTGGTGGATATTTCCTGGTTTCAAGATTGGGAGCGGAAAAGGATCGTCCAGCGCCATTTGAAATGCATTCGCAATCTCGTTGTTCACCTGCTGATCGATCCTCTCTCGCGCATGTATATTCAATCGTTGGGCTTGAATGTCTATGGGGTCTCGTTCCTGACTTAACTGCTTGATCTGTTCTGAAGAGCGGGTATCGTCACCTTTGGAGTGTGGGCCGAAACGAGCTGTATGCAAGATCAATGCACGCGGTCTTTGCTGCTGACGGACTTGGCTGACAGATTTTTCGGCGGCTTGCAGAATCAGGCGTACATCGCTGCTGTCCAGTTCGCTGGTGGGGATCCCAAAGGCCTCAAAGCGAGCCGGTACGCTACCAGCTACAGCCAATTCGAAGGGCGTGGTCTGGGCAATGCGGTTGTTTTCAACCACGTATAGAATTGGCGCATTCCAGAGCGAGGCGATATTCAGCGCTTCGTAAAGCACGCCTTCGCCTAAAGTCCCGTCTCCGATAAAAACGATGGATATCGCTTCGCTTTGTTTGCGTTTTTCTGCCAAAGCCATGCCTGTGGCGATTGGAACAATCCCTCCTTGAACACCGTTGGAATAAAAGTTCCGCCATTGTAAGTGCTGCGACCCGCCGCGACCGGCGCACACACCGGTCGCTTTCCCCATCAACTCCGCGAATAAAGCGCGAGGATCACCCCCATAAGCCAGGAAATGGCCATGACAGCGATGATTACTGAATACGATATCATTCGGCTGCAGATTGCTCAGAACACCAACCGCATTTGCTTCCTGCCCCAGGTAGGTGTGGGTAGTTCCGAAGAATACACCTTTGTGGAAGTTATCCAACACGGTTTCTTCAAACCGGCGGATTTTGAAGAGCCCCTGATAAAGATCTTGATCCTTCATCTGGATATTAGAGGGCATGATTGCCAGCCTTTTCGTCCGCAGGATTGCGATCCGGAGAAAGCGAACCCATGAATTCCTCGGCAGTGGCGTGACCTGGTTGGCTGATGCCTTCGCGTCGGATCACTTTCCCGAGGGTTTGGATCAAGATGATGATATCCAACCTGAAAGTCCAATGATCTACATACCATACATCTAAACGAAATTTATCCTCCCAGGTCAACGCATTGCGTCCATGAATTTGCGCCCAGCCGGTGATCCCCGGAAGCACATTGTGCCGCCGGGCTTGCTCCGGTGTATAACGATCTAGATACTGGGTGAGCAATGGGCGAGGCCCTACCAGGCTCATTTCGCCGCGCAGCACATTAACCAATTCCGGTAATTCATCCAGACTGCTCGAGCGTAGAAATCGTCCCAGAAGGGTGAGGCGATTTTCATCTGGTAATAGGCGACCTTGCTCATCCGTTTGGTTGGTCATTGTGCGGAATTTGTAAATGTAAAAGAGTTTGCCCCGGTACCCCGGCCTTCTTTGCTTGAAGAACACTGGCGACCCGATCTGAAACCAAACGACCAACGCCAAAATTAGAAAAAAAGGCGAAATCAAGAGTAAGCCGATCGAAGTCACGAGCAGATCAAATATTCGTTTGGAGAGCGGCGCACCTTCGGGGAGCATTATTTTTACTGATTACCTCCCAAAAATTCTTTTGATTTGCAATTCTGCAGGCGATCCAGCGTGTCAAATAATACTTCCATTTCGATATTGTTAGCAGTGTTCTTCGAAGAAGATGAACCCAATCCATTTTCGGAACCAGTATCGGTGGACCGCCTGGTGGATGGTTTTGAATTCTCGGAGGTGTAGGGAATCCACAGGGCTGTTTTCCCTACCCGGGCCTGAGGGTCAAGCGGGGGCAGGTCCGGCGGGATGGAACCATCCGCGAAACGCAGAGCAAACTGGTGGTTTTCGATTGTTAGTGACGCCAAACCAGCTTGTTCGACCATCAACTTAATTTTGAACTGCAAGAAAAGATTTCTGACCGCTGGCGGAAGTTCCCCAAAGCGGTCTTTGAATTCTTCGATCATTACATCCAGGTCTTGAATATGGCGAATATCTGCCATTCGACGGTAGAGGCCGATGCGGGTTTCCTTATGAAGAACGTAATCAGAGGGGATGGTGGAATCCAATGGCAATTCAACAGTTACCGGGTTAAGTTGTAAGTGGATGTTGCTGGGATTTGGAGCAACTTTCAAGCCGCTTTCTTTTTGCAGTTTCTGGACAGCCAGTGCTAGCATGCTGGTGTAGAGATGAAAACCAACCTCAGCAATGTGTCCGTGTTGACGAGTGCCTAAAATATCACCGGTGCCACGAATTTCCAGGTCTCGCATTGCAATCGAAAATCCTGCTCCAAGCTGGGTGTTTTCTGCAATAGTATCCAGGCGCTGGCGACCATCATAAGTCGGTGATTTTCGATTGTGGCGGAAGAAATAGGCATAGGCTCGTTGAGCGCCCCGCCCAACCCGTCCTCGCAACTGGTAGAGCTGCGCCAAGCCAAAAGTATCTGCCCGGTCGACGATCAACGTATTCGCGTTTGGGATATCCAATCCCAATTCGATGATTGATGTGGAGAGTAAAACATCGAGATCTCCCCGAGTGAAGGCCTCCATCCGCCCTGCAAGCTCCATTTCATCCATCTGTCCATGAGCAATGGCGATGCGCGCCTCAGGCACAATTTGTTTTAGGTGGTTGAGCATAGCTGCAATCGTTTGCACGCGATTGTGAACAAAAAAAACCTGCCCGCCACGCTCCATTTCGCGCAAGATCGCCTGCTTTACCATTTTTGGGGAATATGGACCGACATGTGTCACAATCGGGAGCCGTTCCTCGGGTGGAGTGTTAATCGTGGAAATATCCCGAACTCCACTCAATGCCATATATAACGTCCGGGGGATTGGGGTAGCGGTCAGTGTCAGAACATCTACTTCTGTGCGCATCTGCTTCAATTTCTCTTTATGGGTGACGCCAAAGCGCTGTTCTTCATCAATGATCAATAACCCCAAATCTTTGAATTGGACATCCTGTGATAATAGCCGATGCGTTCCGATAATAATATCAATCTTGCCCAGAGATAATTCTGTCACGATTTGGCGTTGTTGCAGGGGTGAGCGGAAGCGGGAGAGCATCTCGACTGTTACTGGGAAAGCAGCCAGTCTCTGGATAAAGGTATTGTAATGTTGTTGGGCCAGGACGGTGGTTGGTACGAGGATCGCCACCTGCTTGCCGTTTTCGACTGACTTGAAGGCTGCTCTTAAGGCGACTTCGGTTTTTCCATAACCGACGTCTCCGCAGATCAAGCGATCCATCGGCCGCGGGGCTTGCATATCGAGCTTCACTTCAGTCAATACCCGCATTTGATCATCCGTCTCGATATAAGGGAAGCTGGCTTCCAGTTCTTGCTGCCAAGTGGAGTCTTTTTCAAATGCATACCCCACGACCACGCTGCGTTTGGCGTATAACTCCAACAGTTCTTCAGCTACTTCACGCACAGCCTCTTTGACATTTGTTTTTACACTGCGCCATTCACTGCTGCCGAGGCGGCTGAGGGTTGGTGGACGGTTATCGGCTCCGACATAGCGGGTTAATCGATCTGCCTGGTGGACCGGGACAAAGAGTTGGGCTTCGTCAGCATACTCGACGGCAAGATACTCTCGTTCAATCCCATCTACACTGCGATTCACCAGACCCATAAAACGTCCGATCCCATGATCGACATGGACCACATAACCATCAATTTGTAAATCAGAATAACCTGCTTCAGGCGCCTCAGCATACCGCTTTGCCCTACGGCGCGGTTCTGGCCTGCGCAAGCCGAAAACTTCACCGTCCGTCAATAAATGCAGTATGCTGCCATCGGCTGCGAAAAAATCCCATCCTTCCGCAAGGCTTCCATCAATGAAAATTGGTTGGAGAGCATCTTGAACCTTAAGGTCTAAGGCAGCTACCCTTTGTTCCTGCCATAATTCAGATAGACGGGCTACCTGGCGCGAAACGACAACCAGCGTTTCAGCTTTTTGAAAACAGTTCAGCATGTATTCTAGAAATGATTTCAGGCGCCCTGCGAAGCGTTCCCCGGCTTTAAAATATTTTTCCAGGGATGTGTATTCCGAATCAAATGGAACAAGGTCTAAATCCATCACTGTGCCGGGGCCTAACTCCAGCACCTGGTGGGAGTTGAACGAGTCGTTGATTTCTTCCAGCGTCAAATAGGGGATTGGGAATTCCGCCTGCAATGTGCCCTCAGTGATTAACTCGCGGCGCATCTCTACCGCCTGTTCCTCTATTTCGGCGATCGTCTCTTCCAAAGACTGGTGGTCATCGATCAGGATCAAAGCCTCGCGCGGGAGATAATCCATCAAACTGGCGGGTGCGGGGTGAAAGATGGGCAGGTAGAATTCGCTTGTGGTTAGATCTTCTTGTTCGGGGAGGACGCCCTCTCGCAGCAGAAATTCGCGTGCAGGGGTGATCAAAATGCGCTGGGGAGAGTTCAATGCCGCTTCATCTGAGTTCTCAGCAGACCGATGTGTCCTTTGTGTGACTGGATCAAATACCCGCATGGTATCGACTTCGTCGCCAAAAAACTCTAACCGCACCGGCTTATTCTCAGCCACAGGCCAAATATCTAGAATTCCGCCTCGCCTGGCAAATTGGCCGGGGGCGATCACCGTGTTGACCGAATCGTATCCAAGATTGACGCACGTTCGCGCCAATTCATCTGGCTGGAATATCTGCCCGGTCTTCAAGAGCCGGGATGATTTAAGGAAATCTCGACGAGGCATGGTCCGCGTCATCATGGCGCGTGCTGGCGCAACAAGCACCGGGGGTATTCCGATATGAGGGGTTCCTGGAATATGATATGCAGCCAGAGTGGTGAGAGCTGTCAGCCGCTCTCGGCGTGTATTTTCACCCCAGGCCGCGTTTTCGTAGAACAGAGGTGTTGGTTCAGGAAAAAGCATGCGCGGCGCATCAGGAAGCCATAACCCAAGCTCATCCAGAAGGGTCAAGGCGCGGTCGGCTCGATCCGTGATCAGTAAGATCGGCTGATGGATTTCTCGATAGATGGCAGCTAATACCGGCAGACGGGCAGACCTGCGCAGACCAAGCGCCGGTCCCTGTTTTGCATCTTTCAATTGATCCAGGATGGGATGGCTTGCTTGGATCAAAGGTTGGATGAGGACTTCGAGCGGTTTTTTAGGCAACATAACAATCAGGCTGCGCCGTTATGACAATTCATCGCAGCATCCAATCCTTCGATGACGAAGTTCAGGATCGCATCCACGGCAGTATCCAGGGTTTGATCTAAAACTTCATTTTCGGCGTTTGTGAAGTCCTGCAAAACATAGGCGGCTGCATCCATTCGACCGGGTGGGCGGCCAATTCCCACCCGCAATCGGGGAAATTCCTGTGTACCCAGCTTTTCGATGATGGATGCCATCCCTTTCTGCCCTGCGGAACCCCCAGCAGGTTTTATTCGGAGTGTACCCAGAGGCAAATCCACATCGTCATACGCGACCATGATCTGATCCAGAGGCACTTTGTAATAATGCACCAATGCCCGTATTGCCCCTCCGGAGAGATTCATAAAAGTATGAGGTTTAGTCAGCACAATCCGCCGACCTTCATAATCTGCTTTAGTTGTCAGCGCTTTTGATTCGAGGCGGGAAAATTTGAGCCCCAGCCGGATGGCCAGGCGATCCAATACCATAAAGCCCACATTGTGGCGGTTGTGGCGGTATTGTTGGCCTGGATTGCCCAGTCCAGCAATTAAGTAAGGGGTGTTTGTTTCATTTCTCATTGGAAAAAGCTTTCGGAAGATCATCTATTTCGCCTTTTGGAGCGAATCTGGCTGTATATTCCTATCAGGATGAAAAAACAAACTGCAGCGAGTGCGCCCTTGCCTGTCATTGCCAGGATATCAGTCCGATTCAATTCGGCCGGGTTTGTTGGGATTGATGTGGTCTGGACGGGGATATCTGTGGCGATCTGAGTCACCAGAGGGGTTGAAGTGGTTATTGCGACTGGGGTTGGAGTAGCAGGCGGGGCTGAGGTTGAAGTTGGTGGCTCAGGCGGTGGTGTGTTCGTTTCAACCATCGTGTAATTTCGCACCCTCAAATCTGGAATGGTGATTGCTTTTTGGCTGCTGTCTTTGAAGGTTACGACCATTCGCAGTACGTAATCGCCATCGGTGATGGTATTGGTATCCCACAATACCAACATTGTTCCCGTGACTGGTTGGATGCCTTGATAAATGAGAAACCAGGTCTCGGTTAGATCGTTGGTGTAGCGAAATGTTAATTCAACGGTTTGAAAATTTTCTACCGTTGTATCTACAACCACAGGGACGCTTCCCTGCAGCGCCTGACCAGGCTTTGGAGATAGGATTTGTAATGCGCTTCCAGGTGGGGGAGTTGCTGATGGAATCTGAAACTCCTGGCGTGCATCAACAATATTCGCTGATAACGCCATCAGCATCAGAGATAATATGAGAAATAAAAGCGGACGACGCATGGCAAAAAATTACTATAACATGGTCAGTGATTTGGGTCAACCAATTGAGATTCATGAGAACTGTTCATGCGATGAATATCTTATCGTGACCGTTCCAAAATTGGTAAAAGATACGTTGGTAAACAGCATTGACGGCGAAAACCGGCGAATAGATATTCTGGTTATGCCATCAAATCGTGCTGAAACGCAAACCACGAGCCAGGTTGTTCCCGGCAAAGGCGATCAGGCGGCTAATGCCAAGAGCAGATTGCTTCTGTTTGTAGCCGCGCATGGGGCGGTAACGCTCTTTGATCCACCAACCAATGGCGCGTTCACAATGGTTATTCGTGCCGATCTAAGATCTCATTTTCGAATTCATCCTTCCAAGTACGATAGAAAGTCAGGCGAGGCCAGAGGTTCCAGCGATCCATAAACAAATTACGCATCCGGTAGGCAATATCATGTTTCTTTGCCTTACCGGGTTTGCGAGCGTTGGCATAGCGTAGATAGATTACTTCAAGGTGTGGCTGTTCTTCTGGGCGGCGGGAGTGGATCATCTCCTTTAGTGAAGCCAGGTCTTCCAAGGCCTGTTCGGGAGTAATATGAATGGCTTCCAGAGAATGATCCTGTCCTGCGTCAATCATTGCTGAGAGTTCTTCAACAAGAGCTTCTGTGTTTCGAACCACATGGCTTTTGCACACTTGCTGCGAGCGTCCGGTCTGATCACTAACATTCTTGAAGGCGTCTGCATCATCACTCACCACAACATCTGCGTCTACCGCATCCAGGATTGGTTCCAGACCAGGTTTGCAGTTGTTCGGCGTCCTCACCCGGTAGTTCGTCGATGCTCAAGACCATCCCGTTCACTGCATCTACGGCGATCCCGACTGTAACGCCACTTCCCGTTACAACGTACACTGGTTACATCTGCTCCAACTGCTTTTGTCCGGTAGCCTCCCAGCAGCTTCTCGCACTTCAGTCCAGCACTTGCTTTGTAACTGTCGCCCGATAGACACTCGTTTTTCCTATCCCCATCCCAGCTGTTAATACAATTTCTACAGCCCCGATTTAGCCAATCCCAGATTCATGAAAACTGTTCATGCGATGAATATCTTATCTCCCATATAGTAATTTATGGTAAACTCAACAAGATCGACAAAAAAATTCAAGAGGGATGATTGTGACACGCTCGCGTACCGAATTGATGGTTGCGCGCCTGCGGGAAATGCAGGCTGCCTCGCCGGACATCGAAGCTTCGGCGGTTGTCTCTGTGGATGGTTTGATTATGGCCTCAGCCCTTCCCAATGATGTCGAGGAAGATCGGGTCTCAGCGATGTCGGCTGCTATGCTCAGTCTTGGCGAAAGGATCGCCAGCGAATTGGGACGTGGGGGGTTGGAGCAAGTTTATATCCGCGGCAACATGGGTTATGTGCTGGTAACCGCTGTTGGCGAAGAAGCAGTTTTAACCGCGCTGGCTCGCGAAAATGCTAAATTGGGTTTGGTTTTCCTGGAAATGCGGCGCGCAGCAGAATATCTGGAGAAGGTCGTCGGTTAGAATGACTGCGCCCATATCTTGTGTCTTCAGCAAGTGGGGAGGACGCCGCTCTACGGCCCTCCCCACTTCTTTTATTGCTGAATTCGAATCGATGGAGGTGGTTTTGTGACGACGAAATATATCTTCTTTACAGGCGGTGTGGTCAGCTCGGTTGGCAAGGGAGTAACTGCAGCAGCCATTGGTCGGCTGCTTAAAGAGCGCGGATTTTCTGTAGCGGTGCAAAAGCTTGACCCCTATATTAATGTAGATCCTGGGACGATGAGTCCATACCAACATGGCGAGGTCTATGTCTTGGATGATGGCGCAGAGACAGATTTGGATCTGGGACATTACGAACGCTTTATTGATGTCAGCCTGAACAAGGTCTGCAATGTGACTACCGGGCAGGTGTATGCGGAAGTGATCAGCAAAGAGCGGCGGGGAGATTACCTGGGCGGCACAATCCAGGTCATTCCACATATCACCAACGAGATTAAACGCCGGATCGCGCTGGTGGCAAAAACGACGGGGGCAGAGATTGTGCTGGTGGAGATTGGCGGAACGGTCGGAGACATCGAATCTTTGCCGTTCCTGGAAGCCCTTCGCCAAATGCGAATCGACCTGGGGCGTGATAATACTGTTGCGATCCATGTCACCTGGTTGCCGCACATTGGCGCAACCGGAGAACTCAAGACAAAACCCACTCAACATTCGGTGCGCGAGTTGCGTTCAATCGGTATTTCCCCAGATGTAATTATCGCTCGCTCCGATACCCCGGTGGAAGATGATCTGCGTGAAAAGATTGCCTTGTTTTGTGATGTTGAACGACGGGCAGTGATCCCGCTGGAAACTTCAAAAGTATTGTATGAAGTGCCTCTGGTTCTGGAGAAGTTTGGAATTGGCGGTTATTTAATGGATCGTTTGGGTCTGCGGCCCCGTCAAGAACCGAACTGGCAGCCGTGGGAACATTTTGTGGCGGAAGTGGAGCGAGAGAAGCCTTCTATTCGAATTGCATTGGTCGGAAAATATGTAGAACTGCATGATGCCTACTTTAGTGTGCGTGAGGCGCTTGAGCATGCTGCTATTTCGATAGGAGTTGAAGCCCATATCGATTGGGTCCATTCTTCCGATCTGGAGAAGGATCGTGGATGGGATGTGATCTACCAGGCTGATGGCATTATTGTACCGGGTGGTTTTGGAAGTCGGGGTATTGAGGGCAAAATAAAAGCGATTCGATATGCCGCGCGAAAATAAAGTCCCTTATCTTGGGTTATGTTTGGGGATGCAATTGATGGTGATTGAGTTCGCTCGCTATTTGATGGCGAGTGATGAACCAAATTCCACTGAATTTGACCGTTCGACTGAATTCCCTGTGATCGATTTGATGCCCGATCAACGATCGATTGCGGATTTAGGTGGAACGATGCGCCTAGGCCTCTACCCTTGCCTGTTGGTCTCTGGGAGCAAGGCGGCCTGTGCTTATCAAACACCCCAGGTGGAAGAGCGCCATCGCCATCGGTTTGAGTTGAACAATGCTTTTCGTGAAATGCTTGAAAAAGGCGGGATGGTTTTCAGCGGCATCTCACCGGATGGCAAGCTGGTAGAGATCGCTGAGCTGGCAGAACATCCATTTATGTTAGCCACCCAATTTCATCCCGAATTCCTCTCGCGCCCAAACAGACCCCATCCTCTTTTTGTGGCATTTTTGGATTCTGTGCGCCAGCGTCTTGGCGCCAGCCTGGATCAAACAGAGGCATCCGATGGTGCGCCCATTGAAGAGGAAAGCCCAGAATTCATATCCTGAAAAATAGTTAATTTTTCTATAACAGGGCACCATCAAAAACCTGGCGGCCGAAAAGCATAGACCCCGCGTTCCCTGGCAGGAAGCAATTCGGCCAGAGCGAACATCAGCCGGTCTGTCAAACTCAAGGCAGTATCATCTTCATCGGGATGGATTAGTTCTCCGATTTTCACCGTGACATCGATGCGTTTCGGGAAATGTTTAAACGTTTCCTCGGTTCCGTACTGGGCTACCGGTAAAATGGGACAGGACATGTCCAGCGCTAAGCGTGCAACCCCAGTCTTTGCTGGCCGCATTCCGTGACCTTTGCTACGAGTGCCTTCCGGAAACATTCCAAGCACCAGGCCACGTTGTAAGACTTCCTGGGCATGCTGCATAGCCCATTCATCCCGTTCGCCGCGATAGACTGGAAATCCTCCCATGCGACGGAAGAGAAAATCAATCAAGGGGTTTTGAAATAGTTCTGCTTTTCCCATAAAGAAAATCGGGCGGTCGATGCAAAGTTGAATTGGGATCACATCATAATTTGTCATGTGGTTAGCCGCCAAAATTACAGGGCCATCCTGGGGCAGTTGACCAACCTGTTCGAGATGTAATCGAGCGAATGAAGTGAGGAATAATTTCAGGATGGACGTGACGAAACCCCGCACTGGGGTCATTTGAAAAAAATATAATTTCTGAGTGCGTGGGTCGGGTTTCGGGAAGCTGGTATTCATCTCCTTAGGCAATTGCAACTCCTTAATAGCTATCGCATGGTTCGGATAGACGGCTATCCGGGATTATTGATAAAATGTATGCGCGAGCGCATGGAAATGGATTATACTTGCTGCTGACTTTTCCTGGAAAGTCATTCCTCATCATATCAAAGAAAATGAATTCTAGCAGATTAAAAAAAGAAGAGGTGAAAAAATGGAGACAATTATTGAGGACATTATGGGGCGAGAGATCCTGAACTCGCGCGGCAACCCCACCGTAGAAGTAGAGGTTGTTTTGATGGGCGGTTCTATGGGTCGGGCAGCGGTTCCATCTGGAGCTTCCACTGGTGTGCACGAAGCATTGGAGATGCGGGACGGCGACAAGGGCCGTTATTCAGGTAAAGGCGTATTAAACGCAGTTGAAAACGTCAATGGCGAGATCGCCGACGCGCTCATTGGTTGGGATGCGCTTGAGCAAAAGGCAATTGACGAGACAATGATCGATTTGGATGGTACACCGAATAAATCCAAACTGGGGGCTAACGCCATTTTGGGTACCAGCCTGGCAGTAGCGAAAGCAGCCGCGAATGCGCTTGGATTGCCCCTCTATCGGTATATTGGCGGCGTCTATGCCCATGTATTGCCAGTTCCTATGTTGAATATTCTGAATGGCGGCGCACACACCGGTTGGCAATCCACGGATGCCCAGGAATTCATGGTGATGCCATTGGGAGCCGAGACCTTCGCAGAAGGGCTGCGCTGGGGTGCGGAGATTTACCATTCCTTGAAGACTGTCCTGAAATCGCGTGGCTATACCGCGTTGGTAGGTGACGAGGGCGGCTATGCCCCGGCTCTTAAGGCGAACTCCGAGGCAGTGGAAGTAATCCTGGAAGCCATCGAGAAGGCTGGATATAAGGCGGGTGAGCAGATTGGCATCGCGCTTGATCCGGCAGCTTCTGAATTGTTCGAAGAAGATACAAAGCTATATAACTTGCGAAAAGAGGGGAAAAAGCTGACCGGCGAGGAAATGGTCGCTTTCTGGAAATCGTGGGTTGATCAGTATCCGATTGTCTCGATTGAGGATGGATTGGCGCAGGATGACTGGGAGAGTTGGATCTTAATGGTCCAGGAAATGGGTGATCGGATCCAGATCGTCGGCGATGATTTGCTGGTTACAAATCCAGAACGTGTGCGCAGGGCGATCAAGGATAAAGCATCGAATGCTTTGTTGGTCAAACTGAACCAGATTGGCTCATTGACTGAGACGATTGAAGCGGTCGAAGTCTGCCATCGGGCTGGTTGGCGAGCGGTGACTTCTCATCGTTCTGGCGAGACAGAAGATTCCACTATCGCAGATTTAGCAGTAGCATTGAATATGGGCCAGATTAAAACTGGCGCGCCGGCCCGGTCTGATCGGGTCGCCAAGTATAATCAGTTGTTGCGAATTGAAGAGATGTTGGGTGATACAGCAGCTTACGCTGGCTGGGGCGCTCTTCGCCGCTAAGATTGGATAATAAAAGAGGCTCACGAATTCGTGGGCCTCTTTTATATACTTTTGTGGATGGCTCTAAGTTTCTGACAGATCTGGCTTGCTCTCTTTATCGGTTGAGATCTGACGCAATGCTTCATCCAGGCTGATGTTTTCGCGCCGCATACCCGGAGCGGGTGTTCCACAATAAGGGCACAGGTTCCAGGGCAACTCCATCAGCTTGTTGCAATGGTGACAATTCTTTTTTAGCTTGGTATGGCAATTCGGGCAGACAATCCAATTGTCTTTGATCCGTCTGGCGCACCCGGGACAAAGCGTGCTCTCCTCAATGGACTGCAGTAATGCTTCTTCTTCAAGCGAATGTTGGTATTCGACTTCCAATGTGCGCGGCGGTCGCAAGATCATATAGATCACAACACCGGGCAGAAAAAGGACGGCTACTATCAGTACAGCCAATATGCGGGCAAGAGGATCGCGCGCCCTCTGGCGAATATCCCGAAAAGTCCAAATCACCAAGCTCAACCACAGGGCGGTAATAAATGCCCCGCCCCAGGCTGCAAGGAAAAGCATGAAGTTGCTCAGAGAAGTTGGATCAAATCGCATGGGTCACTCCGTTTTGAAGATTATAGCACGGAATGGCGCGTAGATTTGCCAGTTGGAGGGAAGTATGAAGGAACAAAGTGCAACGTACCGAATCACGGATCTGAATGAATCCGACCGGCCTCGTGAAAGACTGGCAAAACATGGCGCCCAGGCCTTAAGTAACGCTGAATTGCTGGCGATTTTGCTGCGCGTAGGGGTGCCAGGGGAGAATGCTGTTCAAGTTGGTCAGCGTCTGTTGCAGGATCTGGGCGGTTTACAGGGGATCCACCGAGCGGCATACGAGGAAGTCTGTAGCCAACATGGAATTGGGCTGGCGAAGGCTGCCCAGATCAAGGCCGCGATTGAGTTAGGCAGACGCCTGGCGGTGGAGGCTCCTGAGGAGCGACCTATTATTCATAGCCCGGCGGATGCTGCCGCGCTTGTCCAATATGAGATGAGCGCTCTTGAGCAAGAAGAACTGTGGGTGATCTTGCTCGATATTCGCAACCGGGTTGAAAAAATTCTCACAGTCTACAAGGGATCCCTGAATTCGTCCATGGTTCGAGTAGGCGAGTTGTTCAAGATGGCGATCCGAGCCAATGCTGCTGCGCTGATCATTATTCACAATCACCCGAGCGGAGACCCTGGCCCGAGCCCCGAAGATATCGCATTAACCAGATCGATCATACAAGCCGGTAAACTTTTAGATGTAGATGTGCTAGACCATATTGTGATCGGTCGGGGGAGATTCGTCTCTATGAAAGAACTCAACATGGGTTTTGGCTAATCGGTTCGGCGGACAGAAAAGCTGGTAAATTCCCCGCTGGCGGGCTGCCAGCCAAAGATCAGATTCGATACATTTGCGCCGTGCGGCCCAACCCGCAGCAGCGCCAGCAATTTCTCCAGGATCATTCTATCGCCTTCAGCGACCACCTCAACTGATCCATCCCAGCGGTTACGAACCCAGCCTTTCAATTTGAATTGGCGCGCGCTGCGTTCAACAAAAGCCCGGAAACCAACTCCTTGAACGTGACCTTCAATATGAGCGTGCAACCGCTCTACAATAGGAGTCTGATCCTCCATCAATGTCATTTTCTGTCAATCATCCTTTCGCTTTTTCTTGATCCGTTCGGGTAGTTCGGGTTCGCAGCAAGATGAAGAAGAGAAAAGGGCTTAGCACAATGATCAGGATGATCACCCATGGCAACAGATTCAGGAAAGCCTTCAGGAGGACGTTTTGAGCAAGAACCTCGGTCTGCCAGCCGCGCTCAAGCTGCTTGAGGTTTTTTCCGAATACCTGTTGAGGCCCTTGGTCGCAATTCAAACCATTCGCATAAGCAATGATCAGAGATTCTAAACCCGAAGATCCATAGGAGCTATGCAGATACTTCGTGAATGATTGCGCCTGAGCATAAGAAAGCAAAGCGTTTGAGGCCTCGCGCGGAAAGGCATCGCATAAAGATGAGATGGGGATCAACTCTCCCTTCCCGGCGGCTTCCCCAAGCAAGATCTGGTAATCCGAGTTTGGGTAAAGCTCCGCAAGCGATGCCAGACCTTCTTTTAGCCAGATGGGCAGGTTTTGATAGCCCAGACGGGAATATTGATAGAGCAGAATATGCATAATCTCATGGGGGATTCGTTGCTCTGCTAATAAACGTTGCTCCGGGATATCTGGGAGAGCTACTAGGATCACTCCTAAATCAGGGTCGGCATGTCCGGCAATCCAGCTTTCGCTGTCTGGCTGAAGAGCTTCTTGTAAGGTTTGCGAATCGGGATAGATGTAAATTTCGAATGATTCCGGTTCGGGCATGGGCAACAGGCTCTGGATATGATCTTTGCCTTTCTGGGCAATATCCAGCACTTCTTGAGCGAATGGGATATCCCCTTCATACCAATGGACATGAAATTTGCCTTCTGAGAGAAGCTCCCACTTGAAGCGATTATCCAGATAATTAAACTCCTCATCTGTGCTTGCATAAACTTCCTGCGATTCCATCGTCAATTCCCAGTGAAAGTGGATGATTGAAAAAGGTCGAAATGAATAATCTGGGATGTGGTGAAGATACGTAAGCTCAAATTGACGATTCCCCAAATCCTTCACCTGGGCAAGCCCAACATTGGTGTGTGTGTCTGCATCTGCCTGGAAAAAGATCACGGCAGCTTTCACCGGGTCATTGGATTTCACTATTGCTTTGAAGTAAACCGATTCCCCAAAAATATAAAACACATTTGTATTCAAGCTGGTCACTTTCGCCTGGGCGCTACTTGCCATCCTCAAGGCAGCAAAGGAGAAGATCATCAGCACGAGAACACGAAGACGCATATCAGCTATCCTGCAATATTAAGCATGGCGTCGTGATTTCTTGGCGATAACAATCGTGAATAGGGTGGTTCAATCGTTTTGATCCTCTTCGTCATCGAAAAGGTCATCCATCTCCTCTTCATCAAGCCAATCGTCGTCATTCTCATTTTCGGTTCCATCTGGGAGATCAAAGAGCGGCATTAATTTCCCGCCCTCGGTGAAAGCCAGGTTATCCAGAGCGGTTTCCAGATACTCGATTTCTTCGACATCTTCTGATTCTTCAAACAGCGCTTCCAGCATTTCACGCACACCTTCACCACCAATTTGTGATAGAGACCAGATACTGGCCAACCGGGCGTTATCATCGGGATCATCCAACATTTCGAATAGAAACGGGAGAGCCTCGTTGAGTTCCAGTTCTCCAGCCGCTCGGGCTGCTTCTGCCCTCAATGCCGGAAAATTATTTTCAATCATCGACATCACGGCTGGCTTCCAGACCTGGTTGGCAGATCTGCCCATCGCTTTTAACGCGCTGGCTTTCCAACTTCTGTCGCTTGAATGAAAAGCCTTTTCTATCAGGGGTTGCACATCTTCGCGGCTGGAATATCCAATCGATTCAAGCGCGGCGCGCTGGATTTGAACGGGCGCATCCGTAGAAATTAGATGTAATAAGGCATCTTCGATGTTCTTAAGCTTTTGTTGTGGGATTTCTTCAATTTCGCCAGCATAAACGAACCGTCCGAGCGCTCTAGCGGCGGCAGTCCGGACGTCTGGATCGACATCTTTCTGAAGGACATCCAGAAAGACAGGTATCAGTTGCTGTTCTTCATATTCTGAAAGGATGTGGATAGCCAGGAGGCGTATCTGTGCTTCATCATCTGCAAGAACAAACTGACCTAATGAGAAAAAATCGAGCAGAAAATTTCTGGAACTGAGCTTTTCAACCTCCTCCGTCAGGGCTTGTCGCCTCAAAAGAGGAAGCCTCGACCAAATAACTTTCAGTTGTTCGAGATCAGCAGGCTCCAGGTCTGAAAGCCGGGAAACAGACCGTGGATTGAGGGGTGTATCTAAATCCAATAAGGCGTCGATCGTTTGTTGGAACGGGATTTCATCCGGAGATGTCATCGGTCAAGCGCTTTCTAGCTCATCACTTAGGGAGCTGGATGGGGTTAAGAAAATCCTGCAGGTTAATGTAAATCAACAACAACAACAACAAGGTAAAACCGATCAGGTGGATGGCGTTTTCGTATTTGACCGGTACCCTTTTTCGGATGATGATCTCGGGCAGGGTAAGCAAAATACGACCGCCATCCAACGCTGGAATTGGGAGCAAGTTCATGATTCCAAGCGAGATTGAGATCATCATAAAAAACCATAACGGGCTTTGAACACGTTGATAAATATCATACATGCCTTTATAACCCACCAGGCGGCCCTCATCGGCAGTAGCTTCCCCACTAAACAACCGCATCGGGAGCATCAGGATGCCGCGCACGTTTTCATACACTGCGTAAATCCCCCGGTATGAGGCTGTAGCCAAATTGACGGGTCGGGTGGGGTTACCGAGAGCAACCCCCATCGGTCCTTCGCCTTCGGGTGGGTTGGTGCGCGGAGTAACCGTAACGGTCAGTTGTTGCTCGCCGCGTTGGACGACGACTTGAACTGGCTTGCCGAGATTTTCCAGGGTGATATTTAGCAGCTTGTCTACACTGTCGATTGGCTCATTATTTGCGCTTAGAAAGAGGTCGCCCACCAGTAAACCGGCCTCTTCAGCCGGCGACCCGGGCGACGTATACGAAATGATCACTTTTTCTGGGATGGGGTCTCCCATGGTGTAAAAAAGCATGATTCCAAGAATAATCCCTACAAATATGTTCATCAGCGGTCCGGCGAAGAGTACGCCTAATCTGACCCACGGTGTGGCGGCTGCCAACCCCCCCGGGATGTTTGGATCATTCTCGCCTTTGGTCCGAACGAATCCACCCAGTGGGATCCAGTTCAATGAAAATACTGTACCTCGGTGTTCGAATAACTTAACCATTCGAGGTGGAAAACCGATCCCGAATTCTTCCACTTCGACATTTAATAAGCGGGCGGCAATAAAATGCCCCAACTCATGGATGAATATTAATGCCGCTAGCCCCAAAATGAACTCAATCAATTGCATGGTCTGGTTTACCTTTAATGATATCTTGAACTGTCGATCTCCAACAAAACATTATAACTGCTGCATGCTGAATAGCAAAGCTAGAAAGGATGGCGAAAGCCGTCTTTCTAACGCGATTCTAACGGTTCATGGAATCTGGATCAGGGATTATCCGGGAGTATGCGGGCTTCTCCGCCGGGGCGGGCGATCATCACACGTTCTATCCCCGTGGTCTGCTCCAGCCCGGCTACGATTTGTTGAAGCGCCTCGGCCTGACAAATCACGTGGACATTGGGGCCTGCGTCGATGGTGTAGGCTGCCGGTATTCCCATCTTACGCCAGCTTTGGATTGTCTGCATCACTTCAACTGTGGCGGCTTGCCAATACATCAGACGCGGGGAAGAAGTCATCATGACAGCGTGCATCATGTTGCTGTCCAGCTCGATCACGTCAGCCAGGGCTTCGAAGTCACGGTTTAAGATTGCTCTCCGGCAGATATTCAACCGATCGGTCACTCCGGAAATTCGGCTTGATTGTAGCGGACTGGTGTTTGCCAGGGAATGACCTTGCTGGGAAGTGATATGTTTATGGGCGTGGCTGATGATGGCGATGCAATCGACCAGGTCCCAGTGATCAGCCGGGGCGATTGAGAATGCATAGGAGTCCTGGTCGTTTGAGCCAGCCTGCCATTCAACGAAGCCGCCCGGGATGGAGCGACAGGCTGAACCGGAGGCGGTGCGCGCCAGTCGGGATAGGGCTGCCTGATCCAGATCAAGACCTGCAGCCCGGCTGGCTGCTAATGCCAGGGCAGCGAAGCCGGATGCTGAGGATGCGATCCCCGTTCCAGTGGGGAAATTGTTATAACTCTCGATCCGGGAAAATTCTTGCAGCCCAGCTAATACACGCACTTGCTCTATCAAATCGCTCGCCCGTTGACGGGCGGGTGGTGTCGCTGTTCCACCGTTCAGCAACAAATCATCTTGCAAATAATGTGGGGCGAAACTGACGCGCGTATGGGTCAATAACCCATCCAAATTCATTGAGATTGAGCCATTGGATGGGATGTGCAGAACATCGTCTCGATTGCCCCAATATTTGATAAAGGCGATGTTCGGGCAACTGATAGCAGTTGCTGACCAAGGATGCATTTTACATATACCACTTTCTCATCATTTTCAATCGCAAGTGTACCACGAACGTCGAGCATGTCGATGACCTGAAGCTTCTGCTCGAAGGTTGTGCACTCCGATTTGACAGGGAAATTCCAGAGAAAGCTCTGGTCATGCAGGGTTTGGTCAGTGAAAGATGGGGAGCCATTTTTGTGATAACACGAAAAGGTTTTAGGGGGGTGACATCGAGTCATCAGGCACAGCATATTTCCCCGGTATGAAAGCGCATTCACAGTCTTGATATTTATTCCATGGCATATAATTCGATATAACATCTCTGGCAGAGATATCCTTGCGGGAGAAATCTAAAGTATTCACCCACGCGCCTGCCTCAGAACAGCATCTGCGCCCACTCCATAGCTTTGTGACCCATCTCGATCAATTGAGGCGCAGCCACGGCGATGGTGGCCGAGTTCGCCAGGAAGTTGACCAGGCTATCGATCCGCTTGATGATCAACCCCTTGTTCGGCTCGGGCTTTTGGGCTAGCTCGGCGACTCGCTCCAGATCGGAGCGGGCTTCTTCTTTCTCCTCGGCAGGCAACCTCACCTGGGAGAGCATCTTTTGCATACTTCCCATCAATTGAAGGAACTCGTCAATGGAAACGCCGGAAGTATTCAGGGCGAACGCATCTTAATTTCCCAAGTGGTCAAACCCAGCTAGAACCTTGAGCAGGTAATCCTGGTTCCAACCAGCCAGGAGCCGCTTGCCCTTCATACCGCGCTTGCAGGTTTTCTCAAGCTTGAGCAAATTCAAAGCGATATGACGCAGCACGGCCATGTTTTCAGCCCCATGGTCTTTGCGCACGCGACTGCGGTCTTCGTCAAAGGCCAGATCCAACGTCCAATGCAACTCATTTTCGATGCCCCAATGCGAACGCGCTGCCCACAGGATGCGTTTCGCCCCGTTGATACTGGCAATGTGATACTGGTCTTCACAACTTTTTTCTTCCCCGATCCAACGCTGGGCCCGGATCCTGGAAACGGTCGTCAGGTTCTTCCAGTTGGCAAATCCCCGCAAGTGGCGCAGGGTTGCGGGGTCGGAAATCGTCCAGCACTGGCGGATCTCGATGCGCCCATGATCCTTGTCGACCGTTTTTTCATAGTCGAACTCGTAGGCTTTGTATTGGCTGTCTTCCAGGTCGGCAAAAAGGTGCTTGACATCTTCCCAGTTATCGGCTCCTTCGAAATGCAGCACAGGTGCGTATTACACATGACGCTCTGATCGCTCCTCCTGCAGCGTTTTTCCCTATGCGAGGGGATATACCTCACGGTATCGGACTAGGGATGAGCTCCAACTCCAGGAGAATTGCTGGGATGGGAGGCGCCTTTTCCGGGATAGCTAAAGCGTCTATCACCACCCCTTGCGAAATCGTCATCCCCCCTCCATTCTCCGAGGTGATGATGAACTTCAGCGGTGCAATCACTGAACGAGACAGTGCCGCAAGGTTCCACACGAACGTTTCACGAGCGCCAGGACTGAGTTCAGGCACTTGCCTTTCTAAATCATCCATTGCTTCAATTTCGAGTGGCAATTCTGGGCTGATTTGGATGTCTTTGAGGGCGACCTCCTGTCGATTAATGATCGTCAACTCAACCCTGATTCCTTCCCCCTCCTTCACATGCTCTGGAAGGATTAGTTCATATTCAAATAGGGGTAGGACGGTGAAGGGAGAAGTTGTATATGCATCACCAAAATAAGCCTCGACGAAATAACTATCCGCTCCGCTCAGGGTCAGAGGAAGCTGATAGGTCAGTTCCACCCGCTCGGCCTCTCCGGGTGCAATTCTGATCCTATTACGCGAATTCAAAAAGAATTTGCTTACCAGCCATACTCCACGGATGGTGCGCGACAATGTTTACCATCAGCACATCGCTTATTGGATCCTGTGTGGGATTGCTTACTGTAACACTAGACGTTAACATCGCACCAACCAGATATCTTTCCCGCTCCAGTAAAATCTGAATGGCATACCGCCCAGGCGGTGTACATGACCAATGGTTATTGGGGTTCCAGTAACCATCCTCACAAAGATGGTCGATCCAATTAGCCTGGCTCTGGAAATCCTGTTTGGGCTCATACCAGTTTGGGTTATTGGGGTCGTTGCAAGAAAAGTATGCGAATTCGACATCCGGGTAATTATCATCCGATTGTAATGCGTATGCTGGCCAATCTCCGTTCGCAGCAATGATAATATCGTTGTCTTCCTCGGCAGCCACCCCCCACGTCGTGCCAGCAATGTTCCGGGTATCAGGGCCATTTCCTGGGTCATAATGAGGGTGAAATACATACCATTGCTCACCTAAAGGGCCTTTCAATCGCGCTTCAGTCCATGTGTCGAAAAACCAGGCTCTTGAATGTTCTGATGCTGCATCACCCGTTACCGGATGAGCAGGTATCCCTACTGAACGCAGAATTGCCGTAAACAAATTGGCGTCATCGTAGCATTGAGCTGCCGTCTCTTTCTCAAGTAGATGAATGACATCGCTACCGTGGTCATTGTAGATATCATAGTTAAATAAGGGGGTCTCAACATCGAGCAGCTTCTGGGCTGCGATGTATGGATCGGTCTCTCCATTTACACCAGTTATTGTGACTTTTCCCTGGATGTTGGTTGGTATGCTGGGACAATCTTTGCCCAAGATGGCAAGGCAAAAAATCCGGTTGTCATCAGGGTGAAGCGCATAGGTAACGCCGAAATCCTTGCCAGGTCCAGTGCCAAAGTAAATGCCTTTTTCGCCTCCGTCGCTGAGCGAAAATGTCTTAGAAGCAGTTACTTCATCGGGATTGAAGATGATATAAAAGAGCTTTTCAACCGTAGTTATACCGTTGCTGCCGGTTACGCTGAAAACTGCTCGGTATTTTCCAACCGGGATGTCATCCGGGATCTTCCATCCCGAGTGCTGCCAATCCCACCCACCTTCGAAAAAACCGTGGTGTGTTTGAGTAAGGGAGCGTGTCTCTGACCAAGCCTCATTGGGAGCGATGATCTTCACATCAACCTTATCGGCGCCACACATCAGTACCTTAAAAACAGGCCCATAAACGGCAGTGGTCAGCACCCCACGTAGATAGACTGGCTCCGGTATGGCTTGTTCACCGGATTCTGGTTGAAAAAAGGGGTGACCATTTTCGATTGTTATCACTGGATCTGCCATTGGTCCGCTAACAGTCACGGGGACAGATGGAGGGCTAACCAATTGGTCGGTCTCCTGGGTCGCGCTGATCACCTCGCCAGCCTTCAAAACCAGATTATCTCCCAGCGAAAGCGTAACCCGACCGCCAGAGCCGGCGCCTTGCCCCACCTGCTTTCCATCTCCATATAATCTGATGGTTGTGTTAAGTTTGGTCTCCAAAAAACTCGCGCTCTTACCCCCTTCGCAAAGAGGGCTTTCGAGTTTTGGGGCATCAAGAATGCCTTTAGCAGTGGTTTTTGGTCCCGAACTCTCCACATTGCACAAAGCTTGCTTCGCCCAATATTCCGGGCCATCCTGAATAGGAGGGTTGACCTCAAAAACGACCGAACCCCCTGGAGTTATTCCTCCGCCAATGCGTTGTTGATCGGCATAGATATCCACCAAAGCGCCTAGAACCAGGTTATCCACAGCGACTGATCCTGAGCCTGGCAACAGAGAGCTTTCGTCAACCACAGGGGTTGGCAAGCTCGTCGGGCGCTCCAGCACTGGTTCGGGAACCGATCGTGGACTCTTATATTGCTGACTGCAAAAGGATTGTTGCGCCGAAATATCCTGGCCTTCTACGAGTGGAGGGGTTTTTACGAGGGTATCTTGGAAAGGTGTATAACCCTGTCCGATCAAATTCGAAGTTCCCGTAAATACCTCGGTCAAGCAACCTTCAACTAATTGCTTAACAGAGACAGCTCGCTGGCAATCATACAATGGTGGTTCGATCTTGGGCTGGCCTAATTTGTTTTCTAATACGTAGCCAGGCAGTCTGGCTACAATTACGGGATCCCGCGTGGGATAACTGCTTTCACCTTTCACCTTCTGGATCGCAGTAACGACATCCCCTTCTATAAGGGCGCGAGTGAGCGTAAAAGGCCAATACCAGAAGTATGGCTTTCCCTTCGCCAATTCTTCATTCCCGTTGGCATAAAGGATCACCTCCGCTCCCACCGTGTAACCTTTCACCAAAACTGTGCGCGCACAATCGTAGACGGGCGCGTCGATGATCGGGGGCGAGAGATGGTCAACATAATTATGGCCTGGCGGTGGAGTGGGGGGTTGCGGTGGGTTAGGCGGTGGGGTTGGTTCCGGCCCACAACCGATAGAAATCATACCTAAAAATATTAGGAATGCAAATGATGCAAGTTTTTTCTGTGTCATCACTTTTTTCTCCACAGCGTATATTCGCCCGCCAGGGTTCTATCATAGGTGTTCTTTGTATCCGAATGATTTACCGGAAATTGATTTCACGGAGGTCTACCGTGAGCAGGACTTCACCTTGATAATCTAATAAAACAAGTTTGCCAAGATTCGGCCCATTGGGAAATTCGATATAAAAATCGATATCATCCGTGAACGAAGTCAAAATTTGATCCTTGAAGTTCTCATAGGGTATCCCTTGGCGTGGGTCCTGGATGAAGAAATCCTGGAGCACGGTTGCATTGTCGGATGAGTAGACAATTACCTGCAGTTCGCCCATAGGATCCAGGTTGCTGGAATAGCCAGATGTCTTCCATAAATCGACGACCGATGCTTGATTCCCTTTGATATGGATTTGAATAACCACGATCTGGTCGGGCGGTTTGGTGGGGGTCGTAATGACTGGAGAAGGCGATACCAGTGCATTAGGAGTGGATGTTGGGGTATCGATGGTTGAAGGGACGCAACCAACCAGCAAACAGGCATATAACATACAGATCAAAACAGTAGAGGCGTACAAGCAGAAGTTGTTTTTTGCGATCATTACCGCCTCCTCATGGTAGATTACCAAAGTAATACTTTACATTCCGGCTGCAAGCGGGCCCATATTGTATTTCATAAGTATTGAACATCGCGTCAATTGGATCAATTTTCCACCATCCGGGTACAAACTCAGTACAATCATTCGGATTCCACCCTTCATTGGTTGCTTCTTGTATGCAGCCTTGTATGCTATACCAAATATTGGGATACGGTTTCGCTTGCCAATAGGTTCTATTGTCATAATTTTCGATAGGGTATTCATCGGACAAATTAAAAAATGCGTGTCCTGCTTCGTGAAAGAATATACCTGGTCTCATACTAGGAAAGAAGAAAAGGTACTTACCGTTTGAAAACATGGGACAGCCCCCACCATCGTCTGTAAATATGACTTCCATAATCGCCGCCCCATCAGTAAAAGGAAAATCACTATTGAACCCTCTGCCCCAGGTGGCATCATCAAAAAACCATGACTTATATGGAGCAGGCGGATCTGCCATGTCTAGGCAACTTCCACGATTTGTGTAGATTTTGGCTTTATCAACCAGATAGTAGAAATTAAATTTATTCCTGTTAACCTGGAAGTAATCATTCTTTTTGAAATCGCGCTCTATCAAATTGGACAGGTCTCCGAAGAACTTATCAAACCAGTCTGAACGAGTTCCATAGGATTGGTCTGGTATGAAGATTAGGTCGATTTTATCTTCACAAGAACCGTTCATTTCATATGGCATCGCGCTACCCATCGAGCGCTCGATGATGAGATTGTCGAAAAATGCTCCTGAGGAGGGCGTGTTCTGTGCAGTCAAAAAGCCGAAACCTGGCTGCCCGTGGAAATTTGGATCGTCAACCGATCCCCGAAATCTGCCGAAAAGTAATTTTAGTTTCACGCCATCATAGATGCCCTCATCCGCTTTTGTTAGTTTGGCTTCAATGGATATCTCTGTTGCGGGAGGAGATGGTTGATACTCGATCACCGTCGCATTCGAAGGGACCGGTAAAGAATACGGGCGTTGAGGAAAGTAAGTCGTGAAGCCAAAAACGGCGCTATCTGAGGGTGTAGGATCCTGGTTTACCAAACCATAAGTAATACCCAGCCCAGAAACGATGCCGTAGTCCTTATCGAAGGTGATATCGATCATCTCGGTTCCAGACACGATCAACGCATATGGGGGTGAAATATTCGTACGTTGCAGTGGAGCAATTTGAAAGCTATTTCCCTGTCTGGCATGGAAGGTTATACCGCTGACGGTTAGTTCCTGGTAAGTACCAGGTTGAACCTGATCAAAATTGATGGTTATTAAACCACAACCGAATTGAGCGGGGTTGCCGGCAGCTACAGACTGTATCTCTCCTATCCTGTATCTTCCGCTATTGATCGGGCCTTTTGGATACAGAGAGAATAGAACGAATAATGTAAGTATGAAAATAGTGATGTTTATAATATAGGTTTTTCTTCTCATGGCGAACACTTATCTCTTGATAATCAACCTGTGTTCAATTAGAATAATTTCTGCTCCCCCATAAACTGCTACAATTAGTATACAAAAAATTCACCCCAAATTCAACTGGCAGAATCCTCTCTTATCTTCGTACAAATAGATGACGATTGAATGTCATACTACGGTTTTTGGGGAGCCTGCTCAACCTATGTATCATTCCTGAAATATGGACCAATGTGCTTGTTCAGTCAGTTCGCTCAAGATTGCGATCTTAAGTTTGGGAAGGTGCTTTGGGTCGCCGGCTATTCTGGCCTTGAAACAGCGGAGGACCGCCGTACTCATTTTGGCATCTTTTCTCCTGTCGTTACACAATGATTCCCGGAAGGACAGGTCATTGACTCCATCCGTGGGAATATAACGAAGTCCCCGTCGTACTCGGGGCGGCGTTAATGACCAATGTGCCCATTGTCGCGCTGCGTTTTACACGGCCTCCAATTGAAATTCCGGATCGGGAGAAACTCGGTATGCTCTCTCAAATCGCAGGAGCAACAGGCGCGTATATCGTACAAGATTATCGATCAGATAACCCAATGGACGGAATTTTTATCGTTCAGTGAACCAGTGCAAGGCAGGAGTCGTCAGTCTGTTCCCTGTCAGCAGTGATAAGGGTTTAAATATGGGAATCATCTGCGCCATCAGCCCGTAATTGTTTTTTCCCGGCTAGCTTCCTATCAACCGCTTGTTCATATAGAAGCAGACAGATTGAATTCCACACTGATTTCAACACAATCTCGTGTCGGCATGCAAAAATGGATTTTCTCCAGGGCTGCTGAGGAATATGCGATTACTGTGGATTGGGATAATCTATGGCGGACAGGCGGAACAGACGAGGATGTCCTCGAAGAAGGACATCTGTCACCGAATTAGCTCATGGATGGTATTATGCATTTCGCAGCAGATAAAAAGATACGGCTACAGGTTATAAAGGAACAATTAGAAGCTGTTGCGGTATGTGTCAATGATTTACGCCACAGTGAGTAGGGTGGGTTCGCCAGAACCCACCGTTTTCTTTACGCCGGAACGCTCTCCGACGCGCAGAATAATATGATCCATTGGATGACAATTCAAGCATGATCACTCCAGTTCTTGGAGACCCGCTGGACACCCCGGCAACCTGGCGAGCAAGGCCGGGGTGAATTATACTTACGGGGATGCAACCCAAAAGCACGCCGTACTTCACTCTCGCATGGGAACAGCTACGGCTTCGGTCGGGTAGGGTCCCGGGTCAGGAGACCCAGGAGGAGTGAGGAGCAGGTTCTAGAATTTGCGAAGCAATTAGCAGAGGAATATGGCTTTGGAATCAACTTCGACAGTAATTAATTATTATGAATTGTTTCATATGAGGGATCCCTTGGCATCCCGCCCGTTACGTTTGAATATTACAGAAGACAGCGATTGGGTTACAAACGATGTAGCCTGGAAGATATTCAAGGGCCAATATACATTGAGCGAACCACTAAAGTTTGATGTATATCAAGGGGGAGGAGTATATGATTTCCTGTGGTCTACAATGGTGGCCCTAGTATGTGTATCATCTAGGGTTATTGATCTACTTATGGAAAGCAATATTTCTGGGTGGAGTACTTATCCTGTTGAAATTTATGACGGGCAAGGAAATATTATTTCCGGTTATTCTGGTTTGGCAATAACTGGTGCTGAATACACAAGAGACCGAAGTCGCAGCGTAGTAATTACAAAACCCGCTCCAACTCCTACCGGTATGCCCTACAAAGTTTATAAAGGTTTATACTTCGATGAGCAAAATTGGGATGGGAAGGATTTCTTTCTCGTACGCTCGAATTTGAAAATCGTTACTCAAAATGTGTATAACCTGTTCAAGAAAAACAAGGTAGCGAATGTAAGATTTATCTCACTTAGAGATGTTGAATTAGATGTTTTTCTTGATCAATTTGAAAACGTGGCGTGATACGAAGCTATAGCCTTGTAAGGGATAAAGAATTAACGCGTTTATCGCCCCTTCTCCATTGCGAGAGGAAAGAAAGAGCAGAGAGCGTGAGAGGCCCTCTGCCCTGGCAACGGAGTTCGTAAGCGCTCCTGTTGCTCTCCAGCGTTACAACCACCGGCAACCTGGCGGGCAACGACCGGGGTGAATTATACTTATGGGGATGCGAACCACAAGCACCCGCGACTTCGCTCGCGAATGAGAACAGCTGCGGATACGGTCGGGTATGCGCCCGTGTCAGGAGACCCAGGAGGAGCGAGAGGCGCGCGGCGCACCCGACCGGCTTGGCATCACTATTGGCTTATTGACCATAAATTGAGAGATTATTATGGAAACCATCAACCAATACGAAGTTGATCTTTGGGAAGATAAAATTAAACGGGATGAAGCTGGTGCGATAGTACATCATCCTCTGAATGGGGGATACACATCCTTGGATGGGAGGTTAGTGTATAGTTCTTTCTGTAAAATCTAATCGAGCCAAAATGGTAGGTCTGGTGTATCCTTCGAAGTTGCGACACTTCAACAAAGGAGAGACACCATGACCTACCAAGGAGATTTTACCTTACCGCCCGAGCTGCTGGAGCAGATTGCCCTCCAAGGCTTCGAATTCATTCCGGAGTTGATCCGGATTGTGGTCAACGAAGCGATGGAAATCCAGCGCCAGCAATATTTGGGTGCAGCACCTTACCAACGAACGGCCGAACGGCAAGGCTATGCCAATGGCTTCAAACCGAAGACGGTCAAAACCCGGCTGGGAGAAATCACCATTGACGTACCGCAGGTGCGAGATGGTGGTTTCTATCCCAGTGCACTCGAGAAAGGGTTGCGCAGCGAGCGAGCCTTGACCCTCACACTGGCCGAGATGTATGTTCAAGGCGTAAGCACTCGCAAAGTCACGACGATTGTCGAGCAGTTGTGCGGCGCATCCGTCTCTTCTTCCCAAGTCAGTCGAGCCACTGCTTCGCTGGATGAAACCCTGAAAGCCTGGCGCAACCGATCTCTGGGTGAAATTCGCTACCTGTTTCTAGATGCTCGCTACGAAAAAGTGCGTCAGGAAGGCCAGATCCGGGATGCAGCTGTTCTCATGGCTGTCGGCGTGACTGCAGATGGCAGGCGGCAGATCCTGGGCGTCTCCGTTTCGCTCGGCGAGCAAGAAGTTCATTGGCGTGCTTTTCTGCAAAACCTGGTCAAACGTGGACTTCAGGGTGTGCAGTTCGTGATTAGTGATGATCACGCTGGTCTGAAAGCTGCCCGGATCGCAGTTTTTGGCGGGACGCCATGGCAGCGCTGTCAGTTTCACCTCCAGCAGAATGCCAGCGCTTATGTGCCTAGGCAGAGTATGAAGACTGAGGTGGCTGCCGATCTGCGCATGATCTTTAATGCGCCCAATCGGAGCGCCGCTGAAGCTTATCTGGCCCAAATCGTCCAGAAGTACGCCAAAACGGCTTCCAAGTTGGCCGACTGGATCGAGCGCAACATCCCCGAAGGTCTAACGGTGTTTTCCTTTCCAGTCACCCACCAGCGCAAGCTACGCACCACCAACGGTTTAGAGCGGCTCAACCGTGAGATCCGCCGGCGAACTCGGGTGGTCGGGATCTTCCCCAACGAAGCTTCCTGCCTACGCCTTATTAGTGCTATCTTGATGGAATTTCATGATGAATGGCAAGTGGATCGGATTTACCTCACCTTTCCAGACGAGAATCGTTCGCCGTCGTCGTAATCGTAGTGGTTGTGGAAAAGTGGGGCAAATCGGAGATTTGTCCACTTTTCCACAACCAGGTTCTTTACAAACACCAGAAGGTCACCAGACCGATTTTACAGAAAAAGGGTTGCATAATCTAGCAGCGATAACAGAATCTATTGTTTAGTCCAGCCTGTCAGGAGTACTATTGACGGGCATCAGGCCAGTGTTGCCCTGGGTTGCCTGGCTCACTGGTTTTTGTTTGCATTGGGTATTGAATGGCAATGGCATACTATCATAACAGACAGTGATGGTTCTTTACGAAATCTTCATACAAGCAACAGAAACTCTTCAAGTGAGTTTGCTAGAATAGTAAACATCAAGATTTACCTGATCGATATAACCTTATAAATATGGAGATATGAACGATGAAGAATAGAACGAAATTATTTGGAATTGCCCTTGCGGCTGTTTTGGCAGTTGTAGCTTTGGGCGCCGGGGTCGCCTTTGCTCAACTTCCTACGCCAAATCCAGATTCCAACTCCGGCTGGACGATGGGTGGACGCGGTGGAATGATGAGCGGCTACGCTCAAAATGACAGTAGGGAATGGATGGATGCCATGCATCAGTGGATGACCACCAACGGTGGCATGCACATATTCGTCTGGAACGCTCTGGCCGATACGCTTGGTTTAACCGTTGATGAACTGGATGCCGAAGTGAACAGCGGCAAAACCATCGCACAGATTGCCGAAGAAAAAGGGATCAGCCGTGCTGATCTGGTTGCAACATTAGAAGCCGCCCATGAAGACAGCTTGGCCCAGGCTGTAGCCGACGGTATCCTGACTCAGGACCAGACCAACAGTATTTCAAACCAGATGGACGGACGCTATGAATGGATGCTTGATAATATGGATGCTGGACACGGCATGATGGGCGGACGTGGCGGCATGATGGGGTATGGTCAGCAAAGTGGAGGATGCCAAGGAAATTGGAATAGCAACCCTGCCAATCAACAGCCCCGGCCGTAAACCATAACGATTTAACACCAGGCGGTGGGGTATTGGCCCCACCGCTTTTGTATTTCTGTCAGGAGACTCTGTATATGACAAAAAGCACTTCCCTTTCTCGTCGTGAATTTTTGCGTCTGGGTGGTTTGGGCGCCGGTGTGTTGGTTCTGGCATCCTGTAGCCAGAACCTGCTTGTTGCTCCAATATTTCGCTCTGTGGTAACGCCTATCACTCGCATTACGACACAGTCGATTCAATCACCTGCGCCGACGGCTTCGCTGGAGGCGAAGGATGTGGTCATCAGCCTGACGGCAGCACCAGCAATGGTAAATTTGCTGCCCGGCGACGCGACGCGCGTTTTGCAGTATCAGGGCCAGGGTGAGCCCGGTAACCTCCAAGTCGTTCCGGATTCTTATCTGGGACCAATTCTACGCTTACAACGTGGACAGAACCTCAAACTGCGATTTAACAACCAGCTTCCAGATGCTTCGATCATACATTGGCATGGGCTGAGGATGCCAGAGGCAATGGATGGGCACCCGCGTTTTGCCATTCCACAAAATCAGGCTTATGATTATGAATCTCACATCAGTAATCGTTCGGGGACTTACTGGTATCATCCCCACCCACATGGTCGCACCGGCCCGCAGGTATATTATGGTCTGGCCGGGCTGATTATCGTTTCCGATGAAGAGGATGCCGCATTGGGATTACCTTCTGGTGAGTATGATCTACCGCTGGTTATCCAGGATCGCAGTTTTGATAACCAGAATCAACTGATTTATTTTGCGGATACAATGAACGGCTTTTTGGGTGATCGGGTATTGGTCAATGGGCAATCTCAGCGCATCTGGAAAGTCCAACCTCGGCCTTATCGATTGCGGCTGTTAAACGGATCAAACGCTCGCATTTATAAACTGGCCTGGGATGACAACAATCCTTTTACTGTGATTGCCACCGATGGCGGATTGCTTGAAAAACCCATCCAACGCCCTTATATCACCCTGGCGCCAGGTGAACGGGTGGAGTTGTGGGCAGATTTCAGCCCATATCAAGAAGGACAGAAACTCCGATTGAAAAGCCTTCCCTTCTCGGTTGGCAGCGGGATGATGGGGGGGATGATGGACAATGGTGGCTTGCCAAATGGCGCCGCATTGGATGTGCTTAAGTTTCAGGTGGATGCATCGAATAGCAACGATTCTCCCGGGCTGCCAGAACGATTGTCTGCGCCTAGTTTCTATGATAGTCAGGAAGCGATCAACCGCCACGCTCCCCGGCAGATCACGTTGGCAATGCACATGAGTGGCACAATCAACGGACGAACATTTGTAATGGATGAAGTTGCTCGTGATGAAATTGTACGCCTTGGGGATCTGGAAATCTGGGAATTTTATAATTCCGAAGATGGCATGGGCATGATGGGTGGGGGCGGACACCCGCATCCGATGCATATTCACGGTGTGCAATTCCAGGTTTTGGCGCGCCAGGTGGACCGGCAGAACCGCCAGGAGTATGAAGCTATCAGCGCCGGTTTTGTGGATGAAGGGTGGAAGGATACTGTCCTGGTCTGGCCAGGTGAAAGGGTTCGGGTATTGGTGCGATTTGATGGCTATCCTGGCTTGTACTTGTATCATTGCCACAATCTGGAACATGAAGATGGAGGCATGATGCGCAACTATCGAGTAGAATCATAAGTATGGCGATATCAAAAATCCTGGTTGTCGATGATGAACCTTCGATCTCGAACCTGGTTGTTTCTTATTTGCGCAAAGAAGGTTATATTGTTTTCAGCGCAGCAGATGGGCCAGGTGGTCTGAACGCGGCTCGCGTTTACCAGCCAGATTTGATCGTGCTGGATATCATGCTGCCTGGTATGGATGGGCTGGAGGTGCTGACCCAATTGCGCCGCGAATCCAATGTGTACGTTATTTTACTGACAGCCAAAACCGAAGAATTGGATCGTGTTCTGGGATTATCTGTGGGGGCGGACGATTACGTCACGAAACCATTCAGTCCACGCGAACTTACCGCACGCGTTAAAGCAGCCTTGCGCAGGTTGCAAAACACGGTCGAACGGCCTGCCGGAACAATATTAAAGTTTCCGGCATATTCGTGTTGATTCTGCTCGACGACAGGCTTGGGAGGGCGAAAGACTGCTCGATCTGACGGCAATGGAATTTGACATTCTGAAAACGTTGGCCGAACACTGCGGCTTGGTGCTCAGCCGGGAACAAATACTGGAAAAGATATGGGAAGCGAGCTTTTTTGGAGACCTTCGTGTGGTGGACGTACATATCGGACATCTGCGTCAAAAGCTAGGTGATTTTGGCCACCTGATTGCTACAGTCCGTGGCATCGGATATCGTTTCGATGATGAAAGCGGGTAATATTGTGGAATAGACTGCGTCGCCAATTGGTTGTAAAATTACTCATTTCTTACCTGGTTGTGATCCTGGTTGGGACTTTGGTTCAGGCTATTGCAACGGAGATCGTGATTCCCAGCGCATTTGAGCGTCATATGGCTGGAATGCAAGGCATGATGGGTATGATGGGGAGAGCCGCTGAAATGGATATGTTTGGCGGTTTTCGATCTGGGGTGAATGAAGCTCTGGCAGTAGCAATCCTGGCGGCGTCATTCGCAGCACTTTTGGTCAGTGTGGTGATCAGCCGCAGAGTGGTGGCGCCAATTCAGGCAATAACAAAAGCCAGCTTGCGCATCGCCGATGGGCATTTTGGCCAGCGTGTAGATGTCGTAGACGATGTTCTAGAATATGCGGATGAGTTGGTTCAACTGGCTCAAGCTTTTAACCAGATGGCAGCCCACCTGGAACGCACCGAACAAATGCGCCTCCAACTATTGGGGGATGTCAGCCATGAACTGCGTACCCCATTAACGGCAATAAAAGGCTCTATGGAAGCTCTAATAGACGGGGTCTTACCGGCTGAAACAGCAACGTTTAAGCAAATTGAACAGGAGGCGGATCGTTTGCAGCGACTGGTTAACGATCTACATGAATTAAGCTGGGTGGAAGCCGGTGCTTACGAATTAGACCGCCAACCCGTTATGATCGAAGCAATCGTGCAGGCTGCTATTCAGCGCATGGCAGGTCAGTTCCAGCAAAAAAACATCTTAGTAACAACCTCGCTGTCGCCTGGTTTGCCCACCATCCAGGGCGATCCGGACCGCTTGTTGCAAGTGATCATGAACTTGCTCAGCAACGCGTACCAAAACACCCCAAATGGTAGTGAGGTGAACGTATCTGTCGCTTTGCAAGGAAATGATGATCTAATTGTTTCTGTCAGAGATAACGGCATTGGTATTTCAGCCGAGCATATGTCCAGTCTCTTCACGCGCTTCTATCGCGTGGATAAGTCTCGGTCGCGACAGTCCGGGGGCGGGAGCGGTATCGGTCTGACGATAGCCAGGTGCCTTGTCGAAGCGCATGGGGGCAGAATTTGGGTGGATAGTAAAGGGATAGGTAAAGGAAGTACGTTTGCATTCACTTTACCCGTCCAGAAATCATAAAGAGGCCGTAAATGGCGGTTCATTCCAGGTTTGTTGGATCTGAGTACAATAGGCTTCGATATCAGTGACTTGTTCGTCAAATAGGATTGCAGTTGTTGATGATTAGAAATATCGACTTTTGCGCTCCTACTACATCTCTTTGGGAAATCCATTGCCGAGGTATAAGTCCAATAATTACTCCAGGCTTGGTCTGATACTCGTTGATGTTCAAGCAGCAGAGACGGCCATAGCCTTGTCCAAGACTAGCAAATTATCTGTCAACCTCCCAAATTGGCAGCTTTCTCGGCTGATCAATCTGCCTCGATGCGGATGCCAGGTCTCCATGGAACAGACTGTGAGTGTGTAAGGGAATGATCGGGCTATTTACGCCAGCGCCCGATATAGAACAACCGCCGGATGCAGCGCATCCCGTTGTGTCCCATGTTCAATTTGTTCGTGGCAACTGATACCGGCGGCCACAATTAACGCATCTTCGCTTCGGGCGCGGATGGCGGGAAAGAGGGTCAGTTCGCCCATTTCCATGGAGATTTTGTAGTGTTCGGCCTCGTAACCAAACGAACCAGCCATACCGCAGCAGGCAGATCCGGCTTCCTGGACTTCATAACCTAAATAAGCCAGCAGTTCCTCGCTGTAACGTGTGCCTATCAGCGCCTTTTGATGACAATGACCGTGTAACAGGATTTTTCCACTCTGGGGCTTGAATATTCCCGTCAGGCTGCCTGTTTGCATTTCGCGCCACATTAATTCTTCAAAGGATAGCGTGTGTTCAGCCACCTGTTTGACGCGTCCGTCAGCAGGCAGAAGGGAGGCATAATCATCGATCAGCATCGAGATATCGCTTGGTTCCAGTCCAACAATCGGGATCCCCTTTTGAGCGTACGGAGCGAGCAGATGTAAGGCGTGGCGGGCTTTTCGGCGGGCGAGTTTGAGATCCCCTTTGGAAAATGCAGGTCTTCCAAAATCATGCACTGCTGGCGTAAGCACTTCGAAGCCGCAAGCTTCCAGCACAGATAGGGCGGCTATGGCAATTTCAGGGTGATTATAGTTGTGGACAACATCTACCAAAAACACCACTGGTGGGCGCGTGGGAGCGGCGATGGGATGGGGTCGCCGTCGGCGCCACGCGCTGAAGGTCTCGCGGGTAAAAGCTGGCAGCGGACGCTCCGGCGCCAGTTTGAATACACTGTTCATCATGCCGCGTATCAACCTGTTTTGCAGCGAAGCATTGACCAATGGAGCCAAGGCTCCGCCAGCCAGGACACTTAAATCGCCAAAATAGGCAAAAAAGCGCGAACGCAGCGGCAAGATGTGTTTTTGATAATATTGGTAGAGATATTCTGCCTTGAGCTTGGCCATGTCCACCGATGACGGACATTCGGATTTGCAGGCTTTGCAGCTGACGCACAAATCCAGGGTCTCATAGACCCCCGGCGCAGAGAAGTCGATTTGCCCAGATATGGCAGCGCGCAGCGCGTTGGCGCGTGCGCGTGTGCTGTGCTGCTCATCACGGGTAGCCATGAAGGTGGGGCACATCGCCCCGGTCAGTTGCCGGCAGACTGCCGAACCATTGCACATCTCGATGGCGTGGTCAAACCCCTGATCCTGAGCGAAATCCAGAAATGGCGTCAGCGGGAGGGCGTGATAAGATGCCCCAAAGCGCAGATTTTCGGTCATGGCAGGGGCGTCGACGATATCGCCAGGGTTGAAAAGGTTGTCAGGGTCAAAAATTCCCTTGACTTGCTTGAAAAGCCCGTAGAATTCCTCTCCATAGAAATAAGGGTTAAGCCAGCTGCGCAAGCGCCCATCGCCGTGTTCGCTGGAAAGCACCCCGCCATATTGTTTGAGCATGTCTCCGGCATGTTCCACGATTTTTGGCAGTTTGGCGATGTCTTCGGCGAGCTTGGTATTGAGCAGGGAGTGGACATGCAAACAGCCGGCGCTGGCGTGAGCGAAATAGGCGATTTCATGGTCGAGCTCCTCACGATAATATGTTTCCAGTTGGGAAATGTATTCAGCCAGGTGAATCGGCGGCACCGCCGCATCATCTACGATTGCCAGCGGTTTGACATCGCCGCGCATGTTCATCAAAATTCCAAAGCTGGCTTCGCGCACCTTCCAGGCGGTTTGAATGGCGCCAGGCTCGATCAGGTTGGTAATTGCTGCGACGTGCACACCGCGCTTCTGCAGGTGGGCGCTCAAGCGCTGTAATTTGCTCTCGATTTCTGCCAATGTATTCCCATAAAACTCGGTAATCAGAATACAATTCGGGTCGCCCTGCACAAAGGTCTGCATCATCCTGGCGTAATGAGGCGCGTTTTTCACAAGCGTTAAGCCATAGGTATCCAAAAGCTCAATCGCGGTAGGTTCAACATCCAACATCACAGGTACGGCATCCAACGCGGCGCGCAAGGCATCGAAATGGACGATAGCCAATCCGGTCATTTTGGGCGTTTCTACAAGGTTAAGGGTAACTTCGGTGATCAATCCGAGCGTGCCTTCGCTACCACACATCAATTTTGCGAGATTGAATCGCTCATCATAGGGCCAGCGAAAGGATAGATCCCTTCCGTCGGTTAGACGGTCAAGGTTATAACCGCCACATCTGCGCCAGTGTGGGGGCGTTCCAGTACGGATCACTTCCAGATTGTGCGGGTCTTGCGCCAGAGCCAGCATCCGACGATAAATTTCGGCTTCTGTCCCTGTTCGGAATTGAGCTTGCGCCAGCTCTGCCGGTGATTTAGGCCCAAATTCCGCCAGCGAGCCATCTGCCAGAATGACCTGGGTGGCAATTACATGGTCGGCGGACATGCCATACAAGATAGAATGCGAACCGGAGGAATTGTTTCCTACGATGCCGCCTAACACGGCTCGATTGCCGCTTGCCGGGTCAGGGCCATATTTAAGACCGTATCGTTTCAGGTAAGTATTCAAGGAAGCCAGGACAACCCCCGTTTGGGCGCGGACCCATTTCTCTTCTGGATTGACTGCGATGATTTTGTCCAGGTAGCGGGTGGTATCGATCACCAGCGCTTCATTGACAGCTTGTCCCGCCAGGCTGGTGCCTGCGCCACGCGGCAGCAAAGGCGCCATGTATTTTTTAGCCAGTGTGACCGCCGCCTGTGCATCTTCAACTGTACGAGGAATGAAAACTCCATAAGGTTTCGCCTGATAAATGCTGGCATCCGTGCTGTATAGAGCGCGGCTGATTGGGTCGCTGCGCACTTCGCCTGCAACAGTGCGTTTCAACTCATGCAGGAATTCATCCAGTTTTTGAACACTCATCGATTTCCTCTTGAACAGAACTACGACTATTCTTTTGATATTTCATTCAGGACCCGCTCGTATCGTTTACGCGAGTCATCAATATGCTGGGTCATGTACGCAGCCGCTGCTTCGGGGTCTTTTTCGGCAATCGCCTCCACGATGAGTTCATGCTGGCTAAAATAATGGGCAAAGAGCGTTTGTTCTTCTTCGTCTTGTTCGCGTTTACCCCAAACGACATGAAATATTTCCAGATAGGCAGAAATCAACACGCGCATCAATTCGCCAAAAAAGGGATTCTTTGTGCTTTCAGCGATGCCGATGTGTAGATTCATATCTGCGCGGTGCAGGGCTGGCGGATTTTGCAGGCTTTCGATAACCAGGCGATGCAACCCACGCAACTTAATGACATCTGCTTCATCTCGACGGATAGCAGCAAGCCGGGCAGCCTGCACGTCAATGAGGCGGCGCACTTCGTACAGGTTTGCAGCCTGATATCGGTTACGGGCAATGAGCTGACTGAGCGAATCTATCGCTTGCTGAGCGCTTGCCTGAGCAATATACGCGCCATTGCGTGGGCTAGTTTCTATCAGCCCCATGCCGGAAAGTATTGCCAGCGCTTTACGGACGGAAGTACGGCTGATACCGAATCGTTCGCACAATTCACGTTCCGAAAGCAAATGGTCGCCTGGTCTGAGTTCGCCATTTTTGATGAGCGCACTGATGGATTCAACAACAGCGGCGTAGACGGGTTGGGTAGTTTCGCGTTTAATCTCCATATAGATATTATCTTGGTATTACCAGAATTTGTCAATAGCCCGTTAAACAGATGTTAACCGAGCCAATTTGCGTCAATCTTGACTATTTTCTCTGTTTATTGTATTATATTGGTATTACAAATACCGTCAAGATATTTCCGTCATTCGTTTCGAATTCTGTTTTCTAAAAAGGAGGAACTTGCTCATGTCTAAAAAGATTCTTTTCCTGGTCGGCGATTATGTAGAGGATTATGAAGTGATGGTTCCATATCAGGCGCTGGCAGCAGTGGGCTATACAGTCGAAGCCGCCTGTCCTGATAAAGCTGCCGGCGAAGTGGTGCGGACTTCAGTTCATGACTTTGAAGGCGATCAGACCTATAGCGAGAAGCGCGGGCATAATTTTGGGCTTAATAAGACTTTTGGCGAGATTGACGAAACCGAATATGTTGGATTAGTTATCCCCGGTGGGCGCGCTCCCGAATACATTCGCCTGACCCCGCGCGTGCTGGAAATTACCCGGCACTTCTTTGAGACGAAAAAACCGGTAGCCGTGATTTGCCATGGCCCCCAGGTGTTGGCGGCGGCGGGTGTATTGAAAGGGCGAAAAGCTACTGCTTACCCGGCGGTTGGCCCGGATGTTGCTAATGCCGGCGCTGAATATGTTCAAATTCCGGTGGATAAGGCGATGACCGAAGGCAACCTGGTCTCCGCACCCGCCTGGCCAGCCCATCCGGATTGGATTGCCCAATATTTGAAGCTGTTAGGCGCAAAGATTGAACTATAATTACTCCAATAAATTTCCACGAATTAAAACCGCCGTACTTGATCCGGCGGTTTTTGATTGCATTTAAGAGGCTTGCTGGAAAGGATGGTCGCTTTTATAACTGCAAGACTGATGATTCGTGGGATCTGGCTGCCGCGGGGATGTTCATCGATATCTTTGGGGATGATGGGTTTCACTCGGATTCTCCTGATCGAACGAAAATCTTGCTAGAAACGAATATAATCAAAGTATTCTTTTTTAATAAGGCAGCGGAGATGATGAAGGGACTACTTTCTCGTATCCTGGTGATTTTGTTGGTGATTACCCTGGTGATTGCATACGTCCTGGTTTTGGATAAGGTGGATCTGATTTCGTCTCCACCTGTACCGAGCCAGCAAATAGGCCAATTGAAAATCGGTTGGGAAGAGCTTGCTCCCTACCACTACGAGGTCAAGAATGCTGGCGTTACCTATCACCTGGGTTTAGACGCAGAGTTATTGACGGAGGCATTTGCTCGGCTTGGATACAATTTGGTTTATGAAGAAAAAAGCTGGCAAGACCAATTAAATCTCTTACGCGCTGGCGAATTGGATCTGGCTCCGTTGGCCATAGAGACCAGCGAACGGGAGGAATATGCCACATTCTCCGATCCATATTTCCTTTTACGATACGCCGTATTCTACCGTCTGAATTCTGGCTGGAAACCACCGCAGAAACTGGACGACTTGGGAGATCTGATTGCTAGCCGGAATTTACGGATTGGGGTTACAGAAGATTATGCATACCCGACAGGGCTCCAGGCTTTAATCGCCCACTATGAAACAAAGGGGCAAGTGATTAAGACAAATTCGGAAATCGCGACCTTGAATTTCCTGGTCCGTGGGAGGGTGGATCTGATATTTGCAGATGAGGTTGAAGGTACGCATCTTTTACAATCGCTGGATCCAGATACCACAATTGTCCATGAGGTTCTGGATATCCCCTCCCAGCCGGTTCATATCATGTTTGGGCTGCACCTCCCGCCCGAACTGGTGAAGGATTTTAATAATACATTGGAAGAGATGAATGCAGATGGGAGCGTAGCCAGGATTATTCGCTCCCATTACTATCCGGCTTTGTTAAATACATTAGAAGAAAGCTTCTTCTTTCGTCAAGTTGAGCTGATTGCAGCTTTATTTGCCGCTATAGCAGGTTTATTGATGGCTCACAAGCAAAAATTTGGTATTGTCGGAGGTTTTGTATTGGCTTCATCCACAGCGTTAGGCGGGGTGCTGCTGCGGGATGTGACCGCTGGACGGATGCCCAATGCAATTGTCCAGGATCCCGAGACCGTATTGGCGATCATATTATTGACACTGTTTGGTTTTGTGTTCTTCCGTCTGGTGGATCGTTGGCCGTCATCCTGGCTTGCAAAATCTGTGGAGGAGTTGGAAATTGACAATCATCCATTGACTTTGTTCTTTGACACCCTGGGTTTAGCCACGTTTACCGTAGTTGGAGTGGTGATTGCTATGGATATGCAGTTAGAACCGCTCTGGTTATGGGGGCCTATCCTTGCGGCGGTTACGAATGGCGGCGGGGCAATCATTCGGGATGTTGTGATAAGCAATGGAAAAATGACCATCTTAACCGATGTGTTTTACGTGGAGCACAGTCTGTTTTGGGCTTTCCTGTTATCCCTTTTTCTCACCTGGTACTCTTTACACCCACCTTTCCAACAAGAGGTATTGCATGCAGCATTGATTATTACACTGGGCGGGGTCTGCCTGACGCGTTGGGCGACGATTTACTTTCGGATCGGGAGCCTTCGATATTAGGATATTCATCTTTTGCTGGGTGGTGAAAATACCATAGATCAGGTATCGCGTTACAATTGCATCCGGAAAATAACAACGTCTCAAATATTGATGGAGCGAAATATGTCAACTAATCCTTCTGAAAATCTTCATATGGAAGAATTGAATGTGCCGCCTCGTGTGCTGCTCGGCCCAGGCCCCAGTCTTGTTGATCCGCGCGTCCTGAAAGCCATGGCAACCCCTTTGCTGGGGCATCTGGATCCGCGCTTTCTGGAGATCATGGATCGCACCCAGGTGATGTTGCGCTATGTGTTCGATACAGAAAACCAGTTGACCGTACCCATTTCGGGAACCGGTTCTGCATCGATGGAAGCTGCTATCGCGAATACAGTAGAGCCGGGTAGAAAGGTGCTGGTCTGTATCAACGGTTATTTTGGGGAGCGCTTAGCGGATATGGCAGGACGATATGGCGCAGATTTGACGGCAATTCGACGGCCCTGGGGTGAGGTTTTTACACCCGAAGAGATTGAGCGGTCGCTGAAAAAGAGCCCGGCAGAAGTGGTTGCGATTGTCCATGCAGAGACTTCCACTGGAGCGATGCAGCCGCTGGACGAGATCGTTCAGATTGTTCACAGACACGGGGCGATTTTGATTGTGGATGCAGTAACCTCATTGGGAGGTGTACCCCTGCATGTGGATGAGACTGGAATTGATATTTGTTACAGTGGATCGCAAAAGTGTTTGAGTTGTCCGCCTGGGATCAGCCCGATCACCCTTGGACCGCGGGCTCTGGAACTCCTTGATAAACGCAATAACCCGGTGACCAACTGGTATTTAGATTTGACGATGGTGCGCAAATATTGGGGCAAGGACCGGACATATCATCACACAGCCCCAATCAGCCTGAATTATGCTTTGTATGAGGCTTTGCGAATTGTTGGCGAGGAAGGTCTGGAAAAGCGTTGGGAACGTCATCGTCGCAATGCCGAGTACCTCTGGCAGGGTTTAGAAGAAATGGGTCTGGAGTTGCATGTCCCGCTTGAGCATCGGTTGCCATCATTGACAACGATCCGGGTTCCTGACGGAGTGGATGAGCTAAAAGTGCGCTCGCGTTTATTAAACGAATACAATATTGAGATTGGTGGAGGCCTGGGTGAGTTGAAAGGCAGGGTTTGGCGGGTGGGCTTGATGGGTTATTCCTCAAGACCGGAGAATGTGATTCTTTTCCTCTCTGCATTAGACCGCATTCTTCATTGACAGATCAAGATATTGGGGTGCGGGTTTGAGAGAACACATGCCATTATTCGAAATCATCAAAAAGCCCGCGTAATTTTTCTTCCCAAAAATCATCCGGCGGGACAAATGGCGTCTCTGTGAAATCCTTAGCAATGCGTTGAAGGTACTCACGCATACCCAGTTCGGGAGCTTTTTTTGTGAGCTGCTCTATCTCATTGTCCAGTGTTTCTATTAACTGCCGGCTCTTATCTTCCAGATCGGTCAAATCCAAACCAAGCTTGAGTAAATAATTCACCCGCTGCATCAAACCCAGCCATGCGGTGAAATCATTCTCGATCCGGATGGAACTGCCAGTCTGTGGCGGGTTGGAGAAATCGTATAGCGGAACAAAAGCATAGAACGACAGATATTCCATATCCCGCTCTGCTGCTCTACGGCAGATATACGAGTCGATGCTTGCTCCCCCCTGATAATCCGAAAGTGAAACCGCAAGAGCTTTCATCTGCTGTTTCAGATGCGGCATGCTATAAGCGCCTGTGATCATGCGCTCTTTATCATAGGGTAATTCCCCATAAACACCGCCTAAGCCGACGATCTTCTTGACGCCCAGTTTCTGGGCGGCATCCAGAAAGGTTGCGACATACCTTTCGACATCCAGATGCGGCTCATCCCCTAAAAAAATGACTAGCGTGCGTTTTTCATTCCCGCTACAGAAGAATTCATTGCGAAAGCTCTCAAGCGCTCTGGGAAAACCCTCGTCATAATGGATGACTGGGCGCAGCAAGTGATGCGTGCCTGGAATCTGGAAAAGATAAAATCCATCTGCAGGGATGACGCCAATGGGTTTGGCGTTGGTCTGTTGAACCAGATATTCTGGGACACCGGAAGAAACCGAACCGGCATCCGCCCACTGCCTCCAACCAGCCAGCAGGTGGATTTCTTCTGATTGTGGTATTTCGCTAAATTCTATATTGTGCACTTTTTTCTCCGAATAGACCGATAATCACCCTGCAGAGTAGAGAAAGCCTCTCTTACATGGTTTATTATACAGCCTTTTTCTTTTGCCAGTTTTTAGGTACATATTCTTAATTTGACAGAATGCTCAGCATATGCTATAAAAATATCAGATATTCAGAAATTATGATCAATGTAAAAGGATAGTCCAGCATGTGTCCTGTGCGTCGACGAAATACGATTGTTGATGACATTGCAGCAGAACTGAGGACGATGATCCTGACTGGGCAGCTAAAACCGGGTGAGTTCCTAGATCCGCAGAAAGCGCTCGCAGACAGGTTTGGCGTAGGGCTTTCCACTGTGCGCGAATCCATTCAAATCCTGGCGGCAGTGGGATTGGTGGAATCACATCCTGGTAAAGGGACCTGGGTGCGTCAGGATGCCCTCAATACTGTATTCAATTCAAAGGATGTGAAGAACCGACTGGGGATATTGAACGCGAGGCAGGTATATGAAGCTCGCCTGGTGATAGAAGTTGGTTTGACCCAGTTTGCTGCAGAGAGAGCCTCGCAGGAGGATATTGAGCGCATCTGGCAGTCGATCCATTCCATGGAAGAGGCAGTCAGTGATGAAGGCGCATTTGTACAAGCCGACCTGGAATTTCATCTGGCAGTAGCGCAAGCTGGACATAATGATCTTCTGGAACAGTTTTATTATTTGGTGCGAGATCTTCTTTCAGAAGTGATTACAGAAATGGTGATGTTGCCAAAGGTCAAAGAGGATTCGATTGTGCTGCAAAAAACGATCGCACAGGCGATCCAGGCTCATGATGTCAAAAAAGCCCAGGTTTCTGCCCAGAAACATATGCAGTACATCGAAAGTTTACTCTGGAACTATGCCTGAGAATCATGCGTGGATGACAGTTCTTTTTGGAGATCAATTTCCAAAACCGAGGCGATGATCCCTTGCAGCGTTTACAGGGATTATAAAAAAACAATGAGTTTAGGAGGAGTCTAATGAAGAAGGGTTTGTTTAATCTCACCATCATTCTGGTTTGGATTGGGGCGCTCTTGGTCGGCTGTGCCCAGCCGCCTGCTCCTACCCAGGCGCCGCAAGAGCCAGCAGCTCCGGCATCCACTGAAGCGCCTGCGCCGGCCGCCAAAGTATTGAAAGTGGGCGTCCTGGCGCCTTTCACCGGTCCAAGCGGCCGGGTTGGCGAGGAGTTTAAGAACTCGGTCACGATGGCCTTCGACAAGATCAACTGGACGGTTGGGGAAACGAAAATCGAGCCAGTTTGGATCGATGGGGAATCGGATCCAGAAAAAGCCACTCGCGCCTACGAGGCGGCAATCACGCGCGACAAAATCGATGTTGGTTTGCTGAACTGGGATGCGTCTGAAGTGATCCCGGTAATGGAGCTTTCAGCAAAATATAAGATCCCGCATTTCTTTGCAATGGGCACGAGCGAGGATATCGACATCAAATTCAAATCCGATCCGAAGTATTCCTACTGGATGGGTAAAGGTTGGCCAACGCCATCCAAGCTTACGATTAACTATGTGACTGCAGTTGAAGACGCCATCAAAGCCGGTCTTTGGACTCCGAAGGCCAAACAGGTTGTCCTTTATGGGAATGATGATGAATGGAGCCGTGGTTTCACTAAAGCAATCGGCGCTCAGCTGAAAGATGCCGGTTGGGAGATTGTTGGGGAAGAATATGTCCCGGTCGGCGAGACCGATTTCTATCCGATGTTGACCAAGATTAAGTCAATGGATGCGCCTTTGATGGCAGGAACGATGGATGATGCGGCTGGTTTCCCAGCCATGATCAAACAAGCCCGCGAAGTGGGCGTGACAAGCTTAATCATTGCGGATGGTTTGGGCTGGGTAGGTGAATGGTACAACATGGCTGGCGATGCATCTGATTATGTTATCGATCAGATCCCAGGTTGGGCTACCCCGAAGGCTATTGAATTCAGGGATGAATTTACCAAGCTTTGGGGTATTGAGCCAAGTCCATCCTCGGCAGGCTTAGCTTTTGATGAGGCGAATTTCTTCATCAAGATCCTTCAGGAAACCTTCAAAGACAAAGGTGAGTTGACCAGCGATACCATCTATCAAACCGGTAAAGAAAAACTCTGGACCGGCCAACTCACATATACAGAGGGCATCCTAATGAAGGAATATAAATTCACGGCCGAATCCCTTCCAGATATGGTGGTTGGCAAAGGCTATTTTGTCTTCCCGGTCATCCAGTATTTTGGAGGCGTCGGAAAGACCATTTGGCCGGATGAGATCAAAGAGCAGGACATGAAGGTTCCCGCCAACTAGAGAAATTTTGCGCATGATTCTGGACATTGACGCTGTCGTTAAGAAATTTGGAGGCCTGACTGCCCTCGATCGTATTTCGTTGAGCGTTGAGGAGGGTGAAATTGTTGGCGTCATTGGACCAAATGGCGCTGGGAAGAGCACTCTCCTCAACGTGATCGCGGGTGTTTATCGGCCAACCTCTGGAAACGTCTATTTTCAGGGAGCAAAAATCTCGGGCTTGAACCCGGATCGGATCTGCCAAAAAGGTATTGCGCGCACATTCCAGATCCCACGTCTGTTTTCAAAGATGACCGTCTTTGAAAACGTGCTGATATCGGCAACGTTTGGCAGCTCTGGTATTAGCAAAGATCCGGCCGGGTTGGCGAAAGAGATACTTTCATTTGTTAGTTTCCCTCTCCCGGGGGATATGCCAGCAGCATTTCTGAATACTGCCCAGCTACGCCGATTGGATTTAGCCCGCGCTCTGGCAAGCCATCCAAAGTTGTTGTTATTGGATGAATCGGCCGCGGGCCTCACTCCGAACGAATTGGCCGATCTTCAAGCGCTGGTTTTTAAGATCCGCGATCAAGGCACAACTGTCCTGATTGTAGAGCATTTGATGCGCTTGATCATGCAGTTGTGCGACCGAATCGTGGTGCTCCAATACGGCGTTAAAATTGCTGAAGGCACGCCGACTGAGATCACAAACAATGAGATCGTGACGACCGCTTATCTTGGTGAGAAATACCTAATCGCTTGACGGCGTGCGGCAGAGGCGCAACATCTTTGCGATATTACTTCAGGCAGACACAGGAGAAGCCATCTTGTTAAGTGTGAATGGGTTGCAGGCAGGCTATGCTGAACTGCAAGTATTATGGGATGTTTCACTAGCGGTCAATGAAGGTGAATTCGTCGCTTTGATTGGCTCGAATGGCGCCGGCAAGACGACCACTTTGCGCGCCATCGCCGGGTTGATCCGGCCAAAGTGCGGCGAAGTCAGCTTTCTCGGAGAGCCTATTACCGGGATGCCTCCTCAGGTGGTCTGTCGACGCGGAATCAGTTTCATTACTGAAGAATTAAACCTGTTTGAGGGTATGTCGGTATGTGATAACCTGCTGTTGGGCGCTTACAACTTGAAAGAAGCGATCAAAATAAAATCTACCCTGGAGCATGTCTATCATCTCTTCCCCATCCTAAAAGACCGTCAAAACCAGCTTGCCGGTACGCTTAGCGGTGGAGAAAGGCGGATGTTGGCGGTTGGACGGGGATTGATGTCTGAACCGAGACTATTGATGGTGGATGAGCCATCACTCGGATTGGCGCCGAAAATTGTGATGGACGTGTTCAATGCTCTGAAAGCGCTTCATAAAGATGGGGTTACATTGCTTCTGGTTGAGCAAAATGTCAATAATACATTACAAATTGCCGATAAAGCCTATGTGCTGGAACAAGGCCGGGTTGTTTTACACGGACCCAGCGCGGAGTTATTGCAAAATGATTATCTGCGCGAGACATATCTGGGCAAGCGCTAACTCCTGATAGAAACGAGCTGATTATGGATTGGACAATCTTTCAAAATTTGCTGATCACTGGTTTGCTGCGCGGCGGTTTATATGCTTTGATGGCGGTTGGCCTGGCGCTGGTTTTTGGCGTTATGAATATTTGCCATTTTGCGCATGGCGAGTACTATGTGCTTGGGGCTTATGCAGCTTACTTTGCTTATGCAACCTATGGGTTGAACCCCATCCTGGCAATTTTAGCTGCGGCTGGGTTAAGTTTCCTGGCGGGCGTCATCAGCGACCGGTTATTCTTCTATCCTTTGCGCAAACGTTCTAAGGGTGAATGGGTGATGAATGCCTTTCTGCTCACCGCCGGTCTTTCGGTCGTGCTGCAAAGCGTTTACCGCCTGGTTTTTGGAATGCGCTATCGCGGTATCACCAGTTATTGGAATACAACTTTATCGATCTTTGGAATGACCATCTCCACCGACCGAGTTATGGCTTTTGGGATCGCTCTCTTAGCGATCGCCGGGATGTGGTTTTTCCTCCAAAAGACACGGACCGGGCGCGCGATCCGCGCCGTCTCTCAAGATGAGACGGGCGCCATGCTGGTCGGGATTGATCTGGATCGAATTCAAACGCTCACATTCGGGTTAGGTAGTATGCTGGCGGGATTGGGAGGGGCCAGCCTTTTATCTCTTAGCCCAGCATATCCATTTGCTGGCAATAAACCGTTGATCTCATCCTGGTTCGTGGTCACAATCGCCGGGCTTGGAAATATCGAAGGGGCCATTATCGGGGGATTCATTGTTGGAATTTTTGAGAGCATTTCTTATTTTTTTCTTGGCCAGGGATGGCAAGAGGTGGCCAGTTTGGCGCTGCTAATACTTCTGCTCTTGTTTAAACCGACCGGTTTATTTGGGACAGATGTCAAAAGCGTTTGGGAGAGGTAAGCGATGCAATCTGCTGAAGCCACACCGCGCAAACGCAGAACAAACTTGATTGCCTGGTTGAATGATCTGGGATTCTCGCTGCCTCTTCTAGTTTGTCTGGCGGTTTTGTCTCTCGCGCCGCTTTTTATAACGGATCAATATACTCTGCGGTTATTAGTGGCCAGTTTATATTTTGGAAGCCTGGCCATGGCCTTCGACTTCACCGGGGGGTTTATCAATGCAGTCAACTTTGGGTTTGCTGGATTTGTGGGTTTAGGAGCTTATGCCGCGGCGCTTACTGCGAACCACACTACCTTAGGGATAGGGTTTGGGTTATTCATGGCCGCGTTTGCGACTGGGCTCGTCGGCTTTTTCACCGGTCTGCTCACTCTGCCGTTGCGCGGTATCTATGTGTCTTTGATGTCCTGGTTTGTGGGGATGACCTTGATGGCTCTGGCTGGCGCGATGGTGGATGTGACGCGTCGGGCACGCGGCTTGATCGTGCCGCCGCTCAGTGAGACAGCCAGCAATACCACCTATCTATATTTTTTGCTGATCTTATCGATTGCGGTCTATGTGTTGTTGCGGCTGATCATCCGCTCTCGGGTTGGACTGGCATTCCGGGCAATTGGCCAGAATTTCGATGCAGCCCAGGCTTCAGGAGTAAATCCGACCGCCTATAAGTTGTTGAACTTTACGCTTTCCTGCGCCTGCGCGGGTTTATTTGGCGGTTTTTATGCCCATTTCATTGGTATCGTTACACCAGACATTATGAACACGGGTCACACTCTTGAGGTTATGGCTCTGTCTTATATTGGGGGATCGGGCAGCCTCATTGGCGGCGTCTTTGCAGCTTTCTTGTTAATCCCCATTTTTGATTCCTTAAAGAAATTGATGGAATATCGCTTGATCATCTATGGTTTGCTGTTAATACTGGTGATGATCTTTTATCCTGCTGGTCTAAATGGCTTATATTCACAGGCCAAACAAATTATCCAAACCTTAAAGAGGAAATAAAAATGAAGACCGTTAATTCAATCGCTTATACATCCCCACAATTTGCGGTGCTATCTGAAACGGAGAAGAAGGATATCCACCTGGCGGCGTTGGAAGTGCTGCGACGCACCGGGATCCGCTTCCACCATGCCGGCGCTCTCGAATTGTTGAAAAACGCTGGTGCATTTATCTCGGATGGTAACCTTGTGAAGTTCCCTGCTCGCCTGGTCAAACAGGCATTGGCCAGCGCCCCGAGCCGGGTGATTATGTGCGATCGCAATGGTCAACCGGCTGTGTATTTGGAGGAGCGGAAAGTAAACTTTGGCACCGGGTCGGATTGTTTGAATCTGCTCGACCCGCGTACAGGGCAACATCGCCCCTTTGTTGAGGCAGATTTATCCGACGCGTATCACTTATGCGATGCGCTCCCTAATATTCATTTTGTGATGTCTGTAGGCATCCCTTCGGATGTCGATCCAGCCCTGACCTATGATGTTCAAATGGTCCACATGCTCGAAGATACGGTAAAACCGCTTGTCTTTGTCACGAACGATTATGCGAGTTGCAAGAGAGCGATTGATATGGCGGCTGTGGTAGCTGGAGGTTATGAGGCATTGCGTGAGCAGCAGCACATTTTGCTGTATTCAGAACCCAGTTCACCCCTTCAACAATCGGATACGGCTGTGGACAAACTACTCCTCATGGCGGAATATGAGTTGCCTGTTGTCCATTCCCCTGGGCCTCAAATGGGCGCAGTAGCTCCGATTACGATGGCGGGGGGTTTGGTGATGTCTGTGGCAGAGATATTGAGCAGTTTGGTGGTACATCAATTGAAAAAGCCAGGAGCGCCATTTATCTTTGGAGCCGGGATCCATCATATGGATATGAGCGCGATGCAGATTTGCTATGCTTCACCTGAATTCCAGTTAACCAAAGCCGCTGTTGCCGAAATGGGTCGCTGGTACGGGATGCCAACCTGGGGATATGCTGGCTGTTCGGACTCTAAAGTGATGGATGAACAGGCTGCCTTGGAGGCCACGCTTTCAGTGATAATGGCTAAGTTGACCGGTTCTAACCTGATCCACGATGTTGGCTATATGGAGAGCGGTCTGACAACCAGTTATGAAATGATTGCTTTGACGGATGAATTGGTTGGAATGACCGATCATCTGATCAAAGGAATTGAAGTGACCGAAGAAACTTTGTTGGTGGATGAGATCGACCGGGTTGGCCCTGGTGGTAACTACCTGGATTCAAAGGTGACTCTCAAACATTATCGTGACTATTGGTTCCCGACTTTACTGGATCGAAAACGCCGTCAACAATGGCTGGATAAAGGTAGTTTGACGTTGGGTCAACGCTTGAATGCAAAAGTCATTAAGATCATCAATGAACATCAGCCTCAACCGCTCGAAGCTGAGAAGAGTTCAAAAGCTGCGCCAGATCCTGGCGACTGCAAAAGCCTGAAAGCTGGCGGTAAAGACACCGGCTGAGGATCACAAGATGTTAACAGGGCCGTCTGCTCACACCGGATAGACGGCCCTATGGTTTATTATACAGAATGGATGGGCTGAAGATGCCTGATGCATCTCGATGGTCTCTCGTTAGCGATGATTTACAATTTCCCGAATCACCTGTTTGGTCGCAGCGGGATGGCTGCCTTTATCTGGTTGAATGGATTGGAGATCGGGTGCTAAAAATTTGCTCCGATCAACAAGATACCTTGTTTCGCCTGTCGGATGGCAGTGGACCGAGCGGGCTCTGCCAGGCTCCAGATGGAAGTTTCTGGGTTTGCCAATTTTCTGGCCGGGAATTAGTGCATTACAATATCAAAGGTGAACCAATCCAGATATTAAGTAATTACCATGGCGCCCCGTTTAGAGGTCCTTGTGATATCACAGCTGATCCGATTGGCGGCGTTTTTTTTACCGATAGCGGCGACTTTGAAGAGGATTGGCGCTCGGGTCGACCTGTGGGGGCTGTCTATTACCTTGCCCCAGACGGCGTGCTGACTCGGTTCGACCACGATCTTTGTTATCCCAATGGAATCGGTTTAAGTCCGGATGGTAGAACGCTCTATGTGAGTGAGCATCGCTGCAATCGTTTGCTGGTTTACCAAATGGATGCGGATGGACGGATCCTCGAGAGAAAGAGGACGAAAACCTTTGACCAAGATTGTCTATTAGCCCAAGAATTATGTTTTGAGCTTGGTCCAGATGGTTTGTGTGTAATGGAAAATGGAGAGGTTTGGGTGGCGCATTATGGGGGAGGCAAGCTCATCCGGCTCAACTCGATGGGTGAGATTCTTGGCGTTCTTCGCTTACCGAGCGGTCGTATGCCGACCAGCGTAGCGGTTACACCGATAGTGCCTGACCCCTCTGGCGCAAACTTGAAGAGATATGCCCTTTATATCACCGAAGCTGAATTTGGATATCTTTACCGGTGCGAATTGGAATTAAACTCCAATACGGTTTTTCCTTGATGAAAGGTAAAATTATGCCAATGTTGGCGCTGTTGAAGAATCGCGCATCCTCTTATCCATAGTCTTTTTGACCAACCATCAAGGATCAAAGTTGCTGTGTTTCCCAATACTCATAACCCTCTTACGATATCCAATTCCATTTTGACGATTGACTCACACACCGCTGGTGAGAGCACTCGTTTGGTTATGCAGGGTCTACCGCCGTTGCGCGGATCCAGCATGTCTGAAAAGATGACCGACGCCCAAACCAACATGGCCTGGGCGCCTGGATCATTGTTACAGGAGCCGCGTGGTCATAAAGATCTTTATGGGGCAATCCTGACGGAACCATGCCATTCAAAGGCCGATTTTGGGGTCATCTTTATGAGCAATCATAGTTTTGAGCCGATGTGTGGACATGGTCTGATTGGGGTTGTGACCAGCCTGTTGGAAACCGGGTTCTTACCCATGCAAGAGCCTGAAACCGAACTCACCGCCGAAACACCCGCCGGGCTGATCGCTGTTCACGCTAAAGTGGGCAAAGGTCGTGTGCTGGGAGTGGCTTTTGATAATGTCCCTTCCTTTGCTTTGGCTCTGGATCTGCCGATTCGCCTGGAGAACGGACTGCGTTTGCTCGTTGATGTGGCTTATGGGGGAAATTTCTTCGTGCTCGTTGATAGCGCCCAAATTCAGCTTGAATTGACCCTAAAGAATGCTCGCCAATTGGCTGAGCTTGGCATGCAGGCCTTGCAGGCTGCCAACGAACAAATCCCGGTCGCTCACCCTCAATTGGCATTTCTGAATTCCATTACCGATCTGCGTTTTTATGGAGATCCATTAAGTCCGGGCGCAGATAGTCGAAACATTGTCATTTTGGGAGATCATATGGTGGATCGCTCACCATGTGGGACGGGCACCTGCGCTGAACTGGCGTCTCGATATGCTCGCCATTTAATCGGTGTGGGTGATTCCTTGATTACCGAAAGTATTCTTGCAACGCAATTCAAAGGGACAGTTCTCAGGGAAGTGGGGCATGAGCTGACTGGTTTTCCGTTCCCGGCGATTATCCCGCGGCTGGAAGGGAAGGCTTATCTTACGGGTGTACACCAATTTATCCTCCAGGATGACGATCCTTTCAAGAATGGATTTTTAATCACAACCTGAATCTACAACCCGTGAGAAGTGAAATATCGAATTCAGTTCCGAAAAAACTGTAAAATTATAGCTAATTCTGTTATTATCACCTTAGAAATTTGCAAGGAATATTGATATTAATAGGAAAATCGCACTGATACTCTAGCTTTCTGTTATACTTGGGGCGGTGCAAACGCCGGAGATCTGACCGGTATAATGATTTTGGCAAGGGCTGATTTTGTGATAGATAGCCATTTCGTGCATGAAGGTGTCGTTCAAAGGCTGGTAAATATCTTTAAATCCGCCTTTGATCAATTGGGAGTCCAGGTTGAATTGGTTGTTTTGGAAGACCTGGTTGTCCTGATCCATAAAGCCATGTCAGTGCAGGCGCGCAATTATCATAACCTGGACCATGTATTCAGCCTGGTGGATTTGGACGAGCCGATCATTACCCTGGCTGCTCTTTTTCATGATCTGGTTTATTGCCAGGTAGATAGGGTATTTCTCCCTCAGATTTACCAAATCCTTTCCCCGTATATTGATGAGAGAGACGGAAGAATCAGGATTGTTGATGAGCCTGCTGTAAGCGACCGTCTGTTCAACATCACGCTGGATGTTTTTGATTTTAAACCCGGTCAATATCTCAAAACATCAACCGGTCTGAATGAATTCCTCAGCGCTCTGGTGATGGCAAAAAAGCTGGAGTCAATTCTCTCTGATCAGGCGCTTTTCAAGATATTACTATGCATTGAAGCAACCATCCCGTTCCGCAATAGTGTCTTGAATGGAGAAGATTATTTTTATACCCTGGAGAAGCGAGCCAACCAGATTGCTGAAAGTTCGTATTTGAAGCTAGATCAAGCTTCCATTCAAGAGAGCGTCAAACTGGCAGTGATTCTGGCTAATCGGGATGTGGAGAGCTTTGCAGATACGGACGTATCCGGTTATTTAGAAACTACCTGGAAACTGCTGCCAGAGTTCAACGTTGCTCTGCGCGAGATCAAAGTTTATTCTATTCGGGAATATCGCCATGCGCTGCAAACGATGGAAACCTCGATGAGTCATCTTGATGCAGAGAGAGTTTTTCATCAATTTCGGGGAGAACCCTCAAATGACGTATTTCAACGCAAAGTGAATCAGGCTCGCAAGAATATCGCTACTGGACAGGAGTATTTGCGCATCAAATTGCTGACCCAGGCAATCCTGGAAGCGCTTGCCGATCAGACTGGCGGCGATGCTCCCTTGTCTTTGTTCATGGGGGATTTGCCCAATGCAGGCATGCACCCACGCCGGTTAGAGGATTATCTACCAGAAATAGCCGCGCCAGAATGGGTGGATGTCACATCGGATCTTTATGGAATGTTGACCGGTCATCGCATTCGTGAAGTGAGTTTTGATTTAAGCACCGCGCCGTTATCTTTATTTGTCTATAAGAGACTCATACCAAACAGAGTCAATTACCTTTTGAACCTGGCAAAAGAATTGTTTTCGGGCGGCGTCAATTCGAGTGAATTTTTATCCAAGATTGATCCAGATGTATTATCGCCAATCGCTGTTGCCAGCGCAGAGATGGTCTATACTCGCCGAGAGCAACTCTTGAAATATATTTGAAAACAAAGACCAGTGCTCTGCATTGGATCCTCAGAGGACTGGTCTCAGAATTTCAGACCCTGTTTTCAGAACGAAGGGCAACTGGTTTAGAATACCAGGGCCAGGATCAAGATAACTGGTAAAGCCAGCACGATCAGTAATCCGATCAATAGCCCGAAAACGCAGCCCAGCGTCCCCACTACTAGCCCGATTACACCGACGATTAACCCGAAAATCAACTTCAGGATGCCAAAGATCAATTCAAAAAATAGACTGAACATTTCACACTCTCCTGAATAGGTATACGGAGAATTGCGAAGTGGGTTGCAACCGCTCAGGCTTTACGGCGAACTCCAAGCCCGGGGCGATCAGATAAAACCAATTTGGCGCCCTGGTATGTTAGTCCTTCAAAAGGATCATTTGCGATCAGCATGGGCAAGTCGAGGTCTGCATAGTCGCACAATGGCGCGAGGTGAGCCGCGGCCGAAACCGCCAGCGAGGTTTCAACCATGCAGCCGATCATGACCTGCATTCCGAGCGCCCGGGCAGTATGGATGGCGCGCAATGCTTCGCGGATTCCACCTGTTTTGGCTAGCTTGATCACAACGCCATCGACTGCGCCGGCATGCGCAGCCACGTCACTCGCTGTCTTGATATTCTCATCGGCAAAAATGGGTATACCCAGATTTTGGGCGCGCAACCATTTGAGTCCATCGATGTCACCCATCGCCAGTGGCTGCTCCACGAATTCGATGTCATAATCCAGCAGACGTGAAATTATATAGACTGCCTGTTCGCGCTCCCAACCCGCGTTTGCATCCACCCGTAAGCTGGCGGTGGTCGCTTCCCGGAATTCCTCGCACAGCGGCAAGATCATCCTCTCCACCGCCAAGTTTGATTTTCAACGCGGGCATCCCGCTCTGGCGGGCGCGTTCAGCCATCACTTCCGGTTTGTCAATTGAGATGGTGTAGCATGTAGGAGGGGCATTCTTTGGATTTAAACCTAACAAACGGTAAAGCGGTTGAGCGAGCCTTTGCCCGAGGAGATCATAAAGCGCCAGGTCGATTGCGGCTTTAGCCGCATTTGAGCCTTCAGGAAGATCATGCAGAGGTTCTTCTAAATCAAACGGATCCCAATCCCTATCGGCCACTTTCTCTAAGTAGCTGATGATGCCTTGTTGAGATTCACCATGATGCGGGACCCCAGCCGCCTCACCCATACCCTCCCCGATATGGACGAATACATTGTGGCGTGAGTTGGTTGCCCCATGCGCAATTCGCCAGGTTGATTTAAGGTTAATGGTATATGGCTCGTAGGTGATTTTCATAGATATCTCCGTGCCCCTGCCAGGTGTTCACGCAACCAGGGGCGATAACGCGAACTGGATGGATCGAGGCTATTATAAGATACACCCCATGCAGCTCCATTTGCATGGATCAGCTCTTCCCCCCCAAGGCTGATGGCTACATGGGTAATGGCTGCAAAGCGGTCTTGCTGACGAACATCCGTCTGTTCACTTGCCAGGCTGCCAAAGAACAACAAATCGCCGGGTCGATAGTCGCCGGAAATGGGCTGACCGATCTGGAATTGTTGATCCGCATCGCGCGGTAATCGGATTCCCAGGAAGTCCCAGAAGGCTGCCGCAAAACCGGAACAATCGAACCCGAAGGGGCTGCGCCCACCCCATAGATAGGGGACTCCCACAAAGCGCCTAATCAGATCAAGCGTGAAGGAGATGCCTGGGTGGTTTGGAGCAGGCCATAATTCTACCGGCAAAAGCCCGGAGCTGTCTACCCACCACAATCTCCCGTCTGGTAGGCGCACCTGTGTAGCGGCGTCCAGGTGTCCTTCGACCGGAAGGTTTATGCCAAAAGGCAGCTTGCCAGCCTCTGCGCCAATATCCGTTTGCGGTGTGGTTCGAGCATGGAGCAGTTCAGCGAGCACTCTAACCCGGCAGGTAGCCTGGTAGGCGATTGCTTGCTCGCGCGAACAATGGTGCAGCGCGGCGCGATGAATCCATCCAATATAGCCGTCGCGTTCCATTTGTACCAGGGTCCAATCGCCGCTTTCTTCAAGTGGGCGTACGACTTCTCCCAGAAGCGCTTGAGAGACCCGCTCGGCCAGGCTGCGCGGTTCGCTTCTCAGATCGCTGACCGCCCGATTGCAGAGCGCCCAGGGTGTTTCTGGATTAAGCAGGACTTCGACACCTGCGCTGGTCACACTTTCAACTCCAGAGAGAGCGCTTACAGCCTGGACGGCAGCCTGGAGTTGGTCTTCGGTTAAGACTTTCCCCAGGATGGATGGTTTATCTGCCTGTTCGGAATCTTGAGCGTGATCGTTGCTTCGCAACTCAAAGATCGTAGATCGTTTATCTGCATTGTGGTCTCGCTGCAGGCGATACAACGCATCATTGACTTGATCTCCGCGCTGGTCGAGAAATTGTTCCACTCGCTCGATCCAACGGAAGGGCGTCTCGATGTGGACGCTGTGCCCGCTGCTGGCTGGCAGCCATTGTTCTGCGTAGGGGATGTGCCTGGCAATGAACTGGGCGTGGCGGGCAGGAGCGTTGACCTGGTCATTCTCACCCTGGATCACCAGCGTTGGCCGTTGGACGGAGGCGAGCTGATCCGGCGTATAGTTCGGCTCGCTGATGATTTCCTGGACGGTCCAGCGCAGCAGGTCGCGCCAATACCCCTCGCCGTGCGTCGATCCATGCAGCACGATCATCTCATTCATCCACTCAACCGCTTCTTCGGCCACTCGCTGCGGGTCGAAGATGGCTGGCTCTTTTTCGACCAGATCCTGGCTGACGAAGGCATTGGCAGCTTGCAGAACGGCAGTTTCGGTGACTTCTGGATGTTCCATCAAAGTCACTAAGGCGACATTCCCGCCATTGCTGTGCCCGATGATGTGCGCGGTGCGATAACCCAGCGCAAGCACCAGCGCGGCCATGTCGTCGGCCATTTCTTCGAATCGATAGGAGCCGCCCGGATTTTCGCTTTGACCGTGTCCACGGCAATCCGGCCGAATGACCAACCGGTTCCGGGCCAGCAGCGGCGTGACCAGATCCCAATCCGCCTTTCCGGTCGAGGTCGACCCGTGGATCAGCAGGATGGGTGCGCGATCGGTTGAGGTGGGTTCTCCAAAGATTTCGTAGAAGATTTTTGCTCCGTTGAGCTGTAGAAATGCCATAGATCAACCTCGCGCCAGCCCCAATATTGCCCGAAATGCGGCATAGATTTCGATCATATCGGAACCGGTATAAGAAATTCTCCTCCCAGTACGACTTGCTCCTGGAAGCACAGCAGCCTTGTCCGCCATCTCGGAATGAACCAGATCGATTTCCATCTGGATGGGTGACATCAGCTTGTGCGGCCGGGTGGATTGGCCGCGGCGTTAGACTTTCCAGCGCCTGTTTTGCCGCGGATTGGATCATCTGTTGGGAGATGCCGGGCGGCAGCAACTCGGCGCAAAACCGCCCGCATGCCTGCTTTGTGACTACGGTGATGATGCCGGGGATCAACCCGGCGGCCTCGGCGCATGCGGATTGGTCGCCAGAGATCAGGATGACCGGCTTGTCGAAGTGCCCACAGACGGCGGCGTTTAATCCGATCTCGCCGGTTGGGTCGCCCTGGAGGGTCAGATTGGCCACCCGTTCATCGGACCAGGTGTGTTCGAGGATGGCGTTCTGAGTCCCGATTCGGGCGTGGTAGCCCACAAACATCACGCCATCCACGCCTTGATCCACGCCTTCGACCATCGAAAGCGGCGCCGGGCTTCCGCTGTTCAAGCGGGCGCGCGAATCCAGTTCTTCGATCAGGATGTTTCTGCCGGCGTTATGCCCATCGGTGACAATCACTTCGTTTGCGCCGCCATCGAATGCGCCTCGGATGGCAGCGTTGACATCTTCCGTCATCAATCGGCGGAAACGAGCGTATTCGGCATGGTTCGGGTTGACGTGATCCCAGTGTACTACCCCGGTGATCCCCTCCATGTCCGCAGCTATCAGGATTTTCATATCATATTGCCTTTCGGTTTGATAGGAATTTTGGATGGTTAAGTCTACCACTTTTGCGCGACCAAATCAGGCTGAACGCTCCTTTTTCCCGCCTGATCGTGTTACGATAGTATATACCCGCTGAAGTTGAATTTGCGAAAGTCAATAAACGTTATGACCCATCCTACGGGCTGGACAATCAGGCGTGCACACACTTCCAAAATGGCAAAATCGATGGTAAAGTTCAGTATTGAAAAACGGGAGGGGTAAAGAAATGCTTGCAAAGAAATGGCTCTATGTTGGATTTACATCTGCTTTAGCTTTAATCAGCCTTGCAGCCTGTCAGGTTGCAGCGAAAACAAATCCATCGATTCCACAAGAAACGGTTCCGGTTGTATCTCCAACTCCCACAATTCCAATTACTGAGGTCCCTGTTGTCGTTGAGTCCGAGCCCACGCCCACGTGGTCGAGCCCACCCCCACCGCTGAGCCGATACAACCCTGTCTCCAGAACTAACGGGAGGAATTGAAAATGTGCCTGTTCCAGATGCAACACTGGTTGATCAGGCTAAAATCAGAATATCTCAAAGCCAGTTTTAGGAGGAACTAGTAGAGTATGAATATAAATTGGCTACTGATTACGGGAACGTACCTCATCTTCTAGCTGTAGATAAGACTTCAGGAACGACTATATTAATTGCAAACAACATTGAGGGCAAATGGATCTGGAAAACGGCAGATCTTGGTGATATTGCCGGAATTTCCGGAATTTCTTTCACAGCGCAAGACAGGCAAAGCCAACATAGTAAAACAAATTTTGTTAATGCTTTAGACCAGTTCAATGGTCTCGGTTTAGGAACAGCGTATTAGAGTGCTTTTGCTCCGGGGAAGCAGGTTTTTAGACCCGCTCTAGACGTATTCACCTGGGGATATTTTGATAAGGCTTTTGAGCACGGTCAAACCGAATTCATGCCTATTGATTCTTTACAGCACTTGGTTTGGGCAAAAGAAAGACGATTGCCCGACTGGGTTTTATCTATAAAAGATCCAACTGCTCTGGAAAATGAAATCAGAAGCCACATAAGAAAGGTGGCTGATTATGCAAACCAATCAGATAATGGGGTGTTGTCTTCCTATCCATTTGTTTTAAATACTTCAGGTACCGGATTAGAAAGTAATCCAATCCTTCAAGCTGAAGCAACAAACGTGCCTTTGCTACGGGGAAATCGGTGGTTAATGAGCCAGGTTACTGGGGAAAGGGTACTCAATATTATCGGGATCATGCGATGGAAGTGATTGGACCCGAATATATTGATATGGCTTTTGACGAGGCATACAAAGATTTCCCCATGGGGACACTTCTCCTTTTAAATGACTCAATCCATTGAACGATTGCGAGTATTTGGGAGCGGGAGGAAATGCATCGGCTGCCGCTGTCAAAATCCAATTGTTGTTTGGGTTTGAGTGGTTGTATGGTCCATTTGGAGATTACAATGGGCTAGCATCAGACACTCGTTACAGGCCCACATACCACACTTGCTGCCCGGTAGTCTTCTCATTCAGGATTTGGGGTTCTTCGTTTTGGCCATGTTCAGGCTGTTGCATCGCAGGGAGCCTTTTCTGAGCCGTTGGAAGGCGGATCTCCTGGTTTTTCTGGCTGAAGGAGCTAAGCGACCGGTAGAAATGGTATCTTTCTGAAACGCCAGGTGTCTGAAGTGGCTGAGTATGAAGTCTATCTAGGCCAGCGAACCCGCATGGCCTGTCGGATGGTTAGTGTCCGTTTGCCCCAACAAGTCGCCTCTCAGAGGCGTCGGCGTCTCAAATCGGGTGCCAAACGTCGTGGCATATCAAACAGCGGCCGCAACTTGGCGTTGTGTGATTGGATGGTCTTTGGACTAACCTGCCGGAAGACCGGCTTTCCTTCCACCAAATTCGGCTGTTACAACCTGCGCTGGCAAGTTGAACTGATCTTCAAACTATGGAAGTCACAAGCTGGTCTGAAAAATTTGGGCGGTCTGCGTCGCGAACGGGTGTTGTGCGAACTATATGCCAAACGATTGGCTTGGTGCTTACCATTTCCTGATAGCCCCCTTGCGCTTCGTTACTTGATTGAACAGCAGGTCGAGATCAGCAGGCGCAAAGCCTGGTATGTTTTACAAGATCGAGCCAAGGCTTTGGCCCAAGTCCTTGGCATGGAACTCTTTAGATTGGAAGCTGAACTGGACCTATTGACCCAACGATTCTAGCTTTGCCCGCGGAATAAGCGCAAAAAACATCTTTAGCTCTTATCGCGCCTCGGTTTCTGCCCAGCATTGGACAATCGAACAACTTGATCCCTTAGCCCGTGGATGGGTCGGCGACCCATCGCTCCCGCCCGCGTTCACCATCACGCTGGTCGAGCCCAGGTGGTCGCCCGATAGGTGTTTTGGCATGCCTGAATTGTAATCCCACAAATCAATTTGGAGAAGCGGGCTGGTTTAGCTACAAAACGGCGCGCTCACCAGGCCGCACCGCTATCGCTGTGACGAAATAGGAGCCGCATTCGATTATACTTGAGCCATGCTGATCAGACAGATTGTGGCTCGAATGGCGTGCCTGCTCGTGTTCTTGAGCACATGCAGGCCATAAATCGCGGGTCAACGCTCCGCGCTACTTGCTGCAACTTACCCAGGGTCCGAATATTGTTCTGCAAGCAGCTGCTGGATTGCTGCCTCTGTTTCGGCGTAAGCGCCTTCACCGATATGGGTATAACGGATGTTTCCCCATTTATCAATCAGATAGAGCGACGGCCAGTACCGGTTGCGGTAGGAGCGCCAGGTATCTCCGTTATTATCCTGAGTAACGGCATACGGGATATCCAATCTGATTAAGGCTTCTTTCAGGTTGTCCAGTTCGCGCTCGTGGGCGAATTCTGGATAGTGGTTGCCGATCACGACCAATCCCTCTGGACCATATTGTAGATGCCATTCCCTCAACGAGGGAATCACGTTCTGGCAGTTTATTCAGCCAAAAGTCCACATATCCAGCAGCACCACCTTGCCGCGCAGGTCTGTTAACCGCAGGGGTTGATCCACGTTCAGCCAGACCTCATTGTTGAGTTCCGGGGCAGGCCCTAAATTTGGCAAGGTTTTGACGGCTGATTCGGATGGGATAGAGGTAACTTCTGTGCTTGTTGCCGCAGCTGAGACCGGCGCTGGCTTCGTAATTTCGGGGCCTGAATCTGTGGGTCTTTGAGCGACCGTTGGCTCTATTTTCGTGGATTGGTTATCGATGCTGGCGGTACGACAACCGCTTAACAATAAGATTACCGGAAAAATCCATCTCAATTTCATCGGCTGACCTCTTCATACGGATAAGGATAGATTCCTTACTCAAATAGGTTTCTTATCCTGTCGGTAATGTCATCTGAAAACTTGTGGTCCCGGGCTGGCTGATTACTGAGATCTGTCCGCCGTGCGCTTCGATGATCCCGCGCGCAATTGCCAAACCCAGGCCAGTTCCGCCAGTTGCACGGTTACGAGATTTTTCACTTCTATAAAACCGCTCGAATATGAATGGCAGGTCTTCGGCTGAAATCCCATCACCATTATCCGTGACATCAACCTGGATTCCGGCGCTTGTTCTTCGGGCGCGAACTTGCACGCTCCCGCCTGGTGGTGTGTAACGGATGCTGTTTCCTATCAGATTGCTTAATGCCCGCCCGATCCGTTGAGCATCGATGTAGACTGGATCGATGCCGGTATCGACCTGTCCGCTCAGGGTCACCTGGTTCTTTTCGGCCAGGGCGGAGAAGCTTTCCAATGTGTCGGATATCAGGTCAGTCAGCGAATTGTTTTCACGCTTTAAGGGAATACCGCCAGCATCGAGCTGAGCCATTTGGAAAAGATCATCGATTAACAGGGAAAGTGCTCCAATTTCGCGCTGGGTGGTGGTCAGGTAGCGTTGAACAGTCTGGTGATCTTCTACCACGCCATCCGCTAACGCCTCGACCATCGCCCGGATCGATGCTAAGGGCGTTTGCAGGTCATGGCTGACCCAGGCGATTAAATCCCGCCGAAGGGTTTCCATTTCGCGCTGTTTGCGGTCCGCTTCCTGAAGCTGAATCGCCATCTGGTTGATGCTTTCTGCAAGATGAGCGATCTCGTCTTTTCCCCTGACGTTTGCTCTTGTTTTCAAATTGCCTTTGGCCACCTGATGAACCGCTTGTTCAAGCGTCCGCAATCGATCGGTGATGGTGTTTGAGAGGAAAAGCCCCAATATCATCGCAATCCCGCCTGCAAACAGCAGCAACACGGTCGCAAGCAACAAATCATGCTGGCTGGCGAACATCAAATTGGCCGTCACCCAGACGTTCAGGAAGGTCAGCACGCTTGCAAGGGCATACCCTCCAAGCAGCGTCCAGCGAATGGTGGGTGAGCGGTGGATCCACCCCACCCGATAAGCCAGGTAACCTGCCAGGATAGATGCGATCGCTGTGATGGAGAGGAACTGCACCATCAGGTACAAATCATTCAACGGCGGACGCATGAGCTGAGTGAATATCCACAGTGATAATACAATTACCAGAACCACGCCCGCAATGAAGCGCGCTAACAATGGTATATGAGCGATTTTTTTCATAATTCGTTTATTCTAGCTCCCCTTATGGCTCGAATTTATAACCTATCCCCCACACAGTTTGTAAATGTGTGGGGTTGGATGGATCGGGTTCGATTTTTTCCCGCAAACGGCGGATATGGACGGTGACCGTGCTGGGGTCGATGAAGTCTGCCCCGCCCCAAATATGATCCAATAATTGATCGCGAGTGAAAACCTGGCGAGGGTGGCTGGCAAGATGGTAGAGCAGATCGAACTCTTTGGCTGTCAGAATAATCTCGGTCTGATTAAGGTTGACTAAATGAGTGCGGGGATCGATCACCAGATCTGTGTAGTTTATGGGCGATTCGCTCTCTTTTTGATCCGGGCCATGAGTGCGCCTCAGCACAGCCCGCACCCGGCTGACAAGCTCCTGCGGACTGAAAGGCTTAACCACGTAATCATCCGCGCCCATCTCCAACCCTGCGATACGATCCGATTCTTCTCTGCGCGCAGTGAGCATAATTATTGGCACATCGCTCCGATCGCGCAACCAGCGTGTGATCGTCAGGCCGTCCACTTTCGGGAGCATCAAGTCCAGGATCACCAGATCGGGAAGCTGCCGGTTGAGCAGGTCCAACGCGGTTTTTCCGTCTTCAGCATGCTGAACTTGATATCCTGCCCGGCGCATATAGAGGCTAACGACCTCCGCGATGCTCGGCTCGTCTTCAATAATCATGATCTGTGTCTTGCTCATCAGTTCTCCTGATTGATCGTACCGATATTTACTTAATCGCTGGCGAAGAATCTATTACGGAAAGGTTACAGAATTTTCTCACATGTTCAGCATATTGTAAGTTTTCATCTCGAAAAACGTAAGAGTTTTCAGGCAAAATCAAGTATAGAACGATGGAAATTCACATTTGCGAACAATTTGGAGGTTAGAATGAAATTCTGGAAGTCCCTTACGTATTTATCTCTTCTGAGCGTTTTTGTCCTGTCTGCATGCAGTGGCAGTACGCCCACCGAAGAACCGGCGATGGAGCAAGCGCCCACCGCAACCGAAGCCATGATGGACAAACCCACTGAAGCAGCCATGATGGACAAACCCACCGACGAAGCCATGATGGATAAACCTACTGACGAAGTCATGATGGATAAACCTACTGACGAAGCCATGATGGAAATGCCCGCTTGGTTCTCAATCCCGCTGACGGATGTTCGCAGCGGGGATTCCTACACGATTGCGGATTTCAAAGGTAAAGTGATCCTGGTCGAGAATATGGCTGTTTGGTGCAGCAACTGTTTGAAACAGCAAAACCAGGTTTTAGAATTGCATCAATTGTTAGGAGAAAACGATGATCTGGTCAGCCTGGGACTGGGAATCGATCCAAACGAGGATGCGCAGAAGCTTAGAGGCTATATCGATAGTAAAGGGTTCGATTGGATGTACTCGGTTGCGCCGGCAGAACTGAGCCGGGAGATCAGTAACCTTTACGGAGCGCAATTCCTTAACCCTCCTTCGGCGCCAATGTTGATCATTGACCGACATGGAAATGTGCACCCGCTGCCTTTTGGAATAAAGAGCGCGGCAGAGCTGCAGAAAGCGCTCGAGCCTTTCATGAATGAGGAGATGTAGAGATGTGGACCTCGCTGACGCTTGGCCTGTTGGCTTCTGCCAGCCCTTGTGTTTTACCGCTTTACCCCGGTTTTCTGGCTTATTTGAGCGGAAATCAGGATCTCTCCCAAACACATCGCAGCCGGTACCTGTTGGGATTTTTCGTCTTGTTGGGTGTGTTAACGATGATGTTGATCCTTGGAGCGGTGATCACATTGATTTCGGTCTCTGTCGGCGAGGCTCTCTCCATTTTGATACCCCTTGCAGATTTGTTGATCTTAAGCCTGGGCGTGATGTTGATCTTGAACCGCAATCCATTCAAATCCTTACCCCAGATCCAGGTCCCTTTGTTTTCGCACCCCCTGGCCAATGCTTTCTTATATGGTCTGCTGTATGGGCCGATCGCTCTTCCATGTTCCGGTCCGCTGGTGATTGGGATTTTTGCCTATTCGTTTTCGGTGCAGGAAGCGCTCAGTAAACTCAGCGTATTCTTATGGTTTGGAATAGGATTTGGGTTGCCGCTGTTATTGCTCTCGTTTCTTTCAGGGGCGTCAGCTCGCCACATTACCGGCTTTTTTGCACGCCATTCCAGGGTTGTGAACCTGGTGGGTGGTCTGCTGCTCGTTGGGCTAGCGATTTATGACCTGGCAGTAAACTGGGATCTCATCCGCTCCTATCTGATCGTTTAGATCCCGCCAGAGTAAAACTCTATTATACTTAAGCCATGATGATCAGACAAATTGTGGCTGGAATGGCGTGCCTGATCGTGTTCATATCCGCAGGCGCGCCAAAACCGCTTACCGCATTATCTCATTCAGATATATTATCTGAGTCGGATGGTTCTGATCCCTGGTTATCTCTTGCCGCGGGGATTGACTATCGCGAATTCTTTTTAGCTGACCCCAACCGTGTTTATGTTACCCGCCTCGATCGTCAAAATTCGCATGCGATCATCGATACCAGCCTGGCGAACGGATCGTTGAGCGCCGGACTGGAGCCTATCAGCGCTCAGGCTGACCGGTATGATCAAGCCCTCAGCTTCCGGGATGGCGCCTGGGGAGGGCGTTATCAGGTGGTTGCGGCGATTAATGGCGGCTTCTTCGATACCACAACTGGCTTCCCAACCGGCGGAATATTCCATTCGGGTTGGTACGCGCTCCGTTTTAGCGACCGCCAGACGATAGGCGGTTTCGCATGGCGCTCAGATCGGCAGAGTTTTATCATCGAATGCACAGTTCAGCCGCCAGGAAAACAGCGATTGATCTTGATGGCGACCGACGAGTCGATCCCTTTTCAAGGCATTAACTCGCCAAGAGAAAAGGACGAATTAATCTTATATACCCCGCAATACGGCCCGACCACCCCGGTCTCTGAATCTGGGTTGGAAATCCTGGTTGAGCTCGGGCGTCCGTTGATGCTGCTGCCCGAATCGGAGGTCATAACCGGGACGGTGCGCGAAATCCGTAAAAATCAGGGACAGACTCTCCTCCCCTTTGATCATATCGTTTTTTCTGCAGATGGCGAAGCTGCTCAGGCGATGAGCGGTAAGTTTATGCCCGGTGATCAAGTGGGTGTGAAAATGGAAGTCAGGCATCTCGATGATGGCTGTCGTAAGGAGCGTTCGGAGGGTCTTGAAGGAACTGTTGCCGGGGTTACTGGCAGCTATGTGTTTTTACGCGATGGAAAAATCCAAGCCATCAATGATCTGGGTTCTGTGCTGCGCAACCCACGCACAGCAGTCGCTCTGAATGATCGTTACATCTATTTCATTGTTGTTGATGGGCGCGACCAGCTCCGCAGCCTGGGGATGAGCATGGTTGAGTTGGCCCTTTTTGCAAAACTTCGTTTGAGCGCTACCTGGGGCGTCGCGATGGATGGCGGCGGTTCATCAACCATGGTTGTCAATGGCGAGGTCAAAAACAACCCCAATGCCGAGACGATGATGCGCATCCGTCCGGATAAAACGCCCCGCGCAGTCGCAAATGGTCTGATGATGGCTATCTGGCAACCCCCGGAGCATTCTCAGCGCTTCCAGGTTGGCATGAAGGTCGTCATTTCTTCTGCTGGGGATGCCAATCTGCGCCTTGGTCCGGGCATAAATTACGCTTCACTCGCTGTGCTTTCCGCCGGAACACAAGGCGTTATCCTGGACCACCCACTGGACGGGATATTAGCAAAGGGATATCATTGGTGGCAGGTTGCCTTTGGAGACCAGGTTGGTTGGGTGAGCGAATCCGTGTTGGAGCCTGAAGAATAATCCCAAGCAGCCTTTGAGGGGCTTTGGGTTCTAACGCCAGTTAATTTCTGGGTCGTCTGATGATCTCGAATTTGCCAGAGGAGGATAGTATGAATTTCGAACTCAGTGAAGAACAGCAGATGTGGCGTAAAGCCGTGCATGAGTTTTCCGCTCAGGAACTGAAACCAAAGGCGCGGGAGGTAGACGAAGCGGCGCAATTTAACTGGTCTGCGGTCCGTAAGATGGGCCCTTTAGGTTTATTGGGCTTGAATGTTCCTGAAGAGTTTGAAGGCTCAGGGATGGACGCGGTCAGCGCCGCCATTGCAATAGAGGAATTAGGCTGGGGGTGTGGAAGCACAGCCCTATCCATCTCCGCCCATAATGGTTTGGGCTGCTCGCCGCTGGTTCTTTTTGGCAGCCAGGATCAAAAAAGGCAATTTCTCCCGCCGGTTGCTTCTGGTCGGGGCAGACTGGCTGCTCTGGCATTAACAGAGCCCGGAGCAGGATCAGATTTGCGCGGCGGCGTGATGACGCTGTGCAGTCCGTCAGGGCGACCAGTGGGTCTTGAATGGCAGCAAAATGTGGTGTACAAACGCAGGCATCGCAGATTATATTATTACGCTGGCGCGCACCGGCCCAGAGGGAGGTTCTCGCTCGCTCAGTATGTTTATTGTCCCGACCAATTCTCCCGGATTGATCCTTGGTCCGCCTGAGAAGAAAATGGGATTGAAAGGGTCCCCAACCCATGGTTTAACCTATGAGAATGTGCTGGTTCCTGCAGATGCCCTGCTGGGGCAAGAAGGATATGGTCTCAAACAAGCTTTAATTACGCTGGATGCAGGCCGGATCAGCATTGGCGCGCTGGCAGTTGGGTTGGCTCAATCCGCGTTCGAAGATGCAGTCAATTACGCTCGCCAACGTCATGCATTTGGGCATCAGATCGCAGATTTTGAAGCAATTCAATGGATGATCGCAGATGCCGCAACAGAAATTCATGCTGCTCGCTGGATGATCTACCAGGCTGCCTGGCTGAAAGAGATCGGCGCCTCTTACTCGAAAGAAGCTGCCATGGCGAAATTATTCGCGACTGAAATGGCGGAACGGGTTTGTCGAAATGCCATCCAAATTCATGGCGGATATGGCTACAGCCGCGAATTCCTGGTAGAACTCACCTATCGTGATGCTCGCTTGATGACGATTGGCGAGGGGACCAGCGAAATTCAACGATTGGTGATTGCCAGAGATATCCTGGGTTGAGAGCTTGTCGCAGCTTGTCGTTGCAGCGCGGTTCAGGGATTAATCTGTTGAGCAGCCGCTGAACGGACAGGATCAAGAAGCTTAATACGAGTGGCTGGCCAATAAATGAATTCGGCTTTTCCGAGTACGTTTTGGATGGGTACCATCCCCCAATAATGTGAATTGGAGGATTGGTTACGGTTGTCGCCTAAAACAAACAGGTATCCTGGGGGCACTTCCCAGGAACCGACATAATCCGGTGGAGCCATCAGGTATGTTTCTTCAATCGGCTCTCCATTAACAATCACCTGCCGATTGAGGATGCGGATTTTGTCTCCTGGCAAGCCGATCAGTCGTTTGATATAGGGTTCCTCTACGCCATCCAGAGGGGGCATAAATACGATAATTTCTTTTCGGTGAGGCTGCCCGAATTTATAAGCCAGCCGGTTTACCAATACTCGATCTCGTTCGTATAATGTGGGCTGCATGCTGATTGATTCAACCTGGATCCGGCTTGTGGCGGCATTGATGACTAGAAATAGGAACACCGACAATAGGATCGTCTCAATCAATTCTAAGATAATCCGACCCAATTGTCTTTGTCGTTCGATTCTGGTGGGGGGAAGCACCTTTGGATCTCCAGGGGAAAGCATGGCTTAAATTTGATGACCTGATTCAGAACTTGGATCTTCGCGAAGCAATTGAATTGCATGCGGAAGGACATCCATAACCACTTCCAGATTTTCAACAGCCCCTTTTGGGCTTCCTGGCAGGTTCAAGATCAGCGCCCGCTTCCGAATTCCGGCAACTGATCTGGAGAGCATTGCATGTCGGGTGACCTTCAGACTGGCGGAGCGCATTGCTTCCGCCAGTCCGGGCGCTGAGCGCTCCATGACCGCCTGGGTCGCTTCGGGTGTGACATCACGCGGGGCAAAACCGGTTCCTCCCGTTGTGAGGATCAAATCAAGCTCGCCTTGATCGGCCCATTTGGACAGAAGCGACTGCAGTTCATCTATTTCGTCCGGTAATATCGCCTGATGGACCACAGTCCACCCCAATCTTGAGACGCATTGCCGAAGCGCAGGACCGGATAGGTCCGCCCGTTCTCCTCTGGCCGAACGGTCCGAAACCGTCAAGATGCCAACACGGATGTTCTTCTGGTCATTCATGCTGCACCGCGCGCTTAGAGGTCTTTGGCATATGTGAAAAGGTCCATTCGTTCCCAGTCGCGTTTTTCGTAATATTCAATCGCTTGTTGATTGTCTTTGGTGACTAAAAGGTAATAGCGGATACAGCCTTTGTTGCGCAGGCGTTTTTCAAGCTCAGCCACCAGGGCGCTGGCTACTCCTTTTTGGCGATGATCCTCGGCAACCGCCAGGTGGTACATCATACCGCGCCGGCCATCAAACCCTCCCATCACCGACCCGATAATCTGGCCTTCTGATTCGGCCACCAAAAATAAATCGGGATCGCGCTGCAATTTCTTGAGGATTTCTTGCGGTGTATCAGACCTGCGCACATGAACCCCTGGACCAGCGTTGGACCACAGATCAATGACAGCCTGATAATCGCGCCCGAGTTCGAATTCACGCAGGGAGAATATGGGCGCGGTGTCGGTTTGATCTGGTAACATCATGACGTCATCTAAAGGAAAAATAAGATCATTGGCTACGAAGAAAGATGGGTTTATTCGTCTTCCTGTCCAACCAGCCGTTTCCATACGCCGTGGATACCATCTTCGGTAACGCCAAAATAATAGCGATAATCCTTGCCGGAACGTTCAATCAGGTCGTAACGCACGCTCGAGCCTTGTTTTTGGCGGTTGATTAATCCGAAATTTCCAGTCCATTGTATATTTGCCTTGGCCGGGTCTTCCGGTAAATTATCGAAGGTGGTGATGGCATAGTGCCAGAGACGACGGGCGGATTTGCGGGTAACATTTTTTACAACGTTGCCATTTCGTAAGTCGCGCATCGTATAAGATCGTTCGTCTCCGCGTGTCTCTACCTGCATCACTTCAACACCCGTTCTTGGAGCGGTGATTAGCGGTTCTTCCGGCGCGGAGGATACAGTCGGGGTAGTCGGCTCAGGGGTTGTGCGAATGGGTTCGGTGGTTATTTCGATGCTTTGAGATGGCGTGCCGCGCATCACTAGGCCAACAATCTCGTCTCGAACGGCTAGGCCGGTCTCCGATTCTGATCGGATGTATATTTTATTATCGTCTACTGCGTAGGGAGGATCAATACCGCGCGGCACCAAAATAACGATTATTTTCTTTCCGCCGGTTTCATGGACATCGATGGAGCATTGCAAGAGGGGACTGATCCGATTGCTGATCTCTTTTTCAATCTGGGAGAGGGACTGCTCTACTTCAGGAATTCCCAGGATTGGTTTTTTGGGGTCTTCTGAAATGCCGATGAATAGGGTGCCGCCATTCGTATTCGCCAATGCGCATACATCCGCGATGATGGCGTATCGCTTGCCGCCGCGTACCGTCATGCTTTCATGGAAATCCTGAATGATGTTCACACCTTCCTCGCGGGCAGTGTGGATGAAGTCGTAATCTGGCTCGGCAGACATGCGATGTGGGCGTGTGCGCGCAAAATCGTTGCTTAAGAAAAGCTCGCGCAATGCTTCGAAACTCAGATCAGGCAATAGCACATCCGTAGTACGGTCGCCAACGGCAAGATTCTTTTTTCGCAATTGGTCCGGGGTCAGGCGGTGAGAATCTGAACCCTGGATGCAGTGCATCCGACGAGGATATTCGGGTTTTGTGCCATTAAAAAATGTGGCTGTGCTGTGTTTCCCTTTGTTTTCCAGATCGGTCACTTCAAGGGCGTGCAGGTGAGGGTCCTGGGTATAGGCGATCTTGGTTTGCCCGCCAATCGGAAATCCGCGCATCGCGACCCCGTTGCTGGAATTGGCATGGGCCGCAATCACCAAACCTCCTGCATCTTCGATCATGCGATAGCTTGCCAGCACGTCGGTGGATGCGCCAATCGTCGCCGAACCATCGTCAAGTTGGTCCGCGGGGATTTCTAGATCCAATAAGAGGTGCTCAATCTCTCGCACCGGTTTTTCGGGAGGAAAGATGGCCAGGATGTGAAAACCAAATGTTGCTGTGAATTCAAAACCAGGTAAAACCAGGATCTTATCCAATAATCGCTGATATTCTGCCAGGCGCGTACGTTCCTCCGGCAGGATTCGCTTCAGTTTTTCCAACATTTTAAGTTGTTCGATTTCCTCTTGCATGCGACGATAACCTGAAACGGTGTTGTGGTCTGTGAAGGAAATAATATCCAGGCCACGCGCCTCAGCTCTGTGGAGGATATCTAGAAATGAAACATCTGGTTGTTGAAAATCACTCGAGGCAGGTGTATGGAGGTGTAAATCGATTGTGCTCCATTGCATAGAATTACGGCTACGTTTTTTTGACACTTTTCACTCTCGTTCAGGATCGTCTTGTTGGGCGATCAGTGTATTAATCGAATGAATTAACTCTTCCGGCATGTATGGTTTGAGCAGGAAAAGGTCTGCCCCTTCCTCCATACAACGATCACTGACATCCGCTCCGGAAGACATGATTACTTTTATGTCTTGGATTTCTTTATCCTGCCGGATCAAGTCCAGCAGATCAAAACCATTAAACTGGTGCAGGAATACATCCAACAGGATGACGGAGGGTTTTTCCTGCAGGATGGTCTCTCTCACCTGATCCAGGGTATCATCTCGGTTTTGGAGGGCAACATGAAAACCCTCAAACTGGAGGAAGGTTTGCAAGAGTGTCCGCATGGTTGGGTCGTCTTCAACAAGCAGGATTGTCTTTGACATTTTCTGATCCATCTCCAGAGGGTGCAATATCTGCGGCAGGATGGTCTTCGCTCACTGGTTCAAGAGCTGCGTGGATGACATCGTCAACTGTATCACAGAATACAAATTGGATTTGCTTTCGCACTTCTTCGGGAATATCCTCTAAATCTGCTTTATTGAACTGCGGCAAAATCACGGTGGTGATGCCCGAACGATGAGCGGCGAGCACTTTTTCTTTGATTCCTCCAACCGGTAGAACCTGACCGCGCAAAGTGATCTCCCCGGTCATGCCTATATCTCGCCGGACAGATCGACCAGAGATTAATGATACCAGCGCGATAGCGATGGCAACACCAGCCGAAGGACCATCTTTAGGTTGGGCGCCGGCGGGGATATGTAGATGAATGTCAGTGGTTTCGAAAAAATCCGAAATCCAATCCAAGGCTTTCGGCTTTCGAGCGCACATAAGAGAGGGCGGCGCGAGCCGATTCCTGCATCACATTTCCGATCGAACCGGTTATCTGAAAGCCTTTATTGCCCGGCATTCGGGTTGCCTCGATAAACAGAATATCTCCCCCAAACGGAGTCCAAGCCAGACCGGTCGCTACACCTGGCACGGATGTGCGTCGAGCAATTTCTTCATCGCTAAAGAAATGCGCTCGTCCTAACAATTCGCCGACTTTTTCTGCATCGACCTGAACCGTGGACATCCCTTTTTCTGCAATCTGGGTGACAATCTTGCGACAAACCGAGCCGACCTCTCGCTCCAGATTACGCACACCGGCTTCACCGCGTGTAGGAGCGAATGATCTTTTGCAGGCCAAAATCTTCGAAATGGATCTCCGCAACACGCAGGCCATTTTCGCGCAGCTGTCGTGGAATCAAGTAACCCTGCGCAATCGCGATCTTTTCCTTTTCTGTATACCCTGAGAGGTTGATGATCTCCATTCGATCACGTAATGGAGCTGGGATGGGTTCTAACAGATTTGCTGTGGTGATAAACATAACTTGCGAAAGATCAAAAGATACTTCCAGATAATGATCGCGGAACTCAATGTTTTGTTCTGGATCAAGCACTTCAAGCAATGCGGATGCCGGGTCACCATGGAAATCAAAAACTAATTTATCGACCTCATCAAGCATGAAGACTGGATTGCGGGTTTCAATTCTTCGTAATGCCTGCAAAATTCTGCCGGGCATGGCTCCAATATAAGTCCGGCGATGACCACGGATCTCTGCCTCATCGCGCATGCCGCCCAATGAGATGCGAACGAATTTTCGGCCTAAGGCGCGCGCGATGGAGCGCCCTAATGAGGTTTTTCCGACACCCGGCGGCCCCACAAAGCAGAGGATGACACCCTCTCGCACCCGCCGGATGGAAATCTTCCTCAATCAGAAATTCACTACTTCGTTCTTTCCGCAATTTGCGCACAGCCAGATATTCCAGAATTCGTTCTTTGACATCTTCTAACCCGTAGTGGTCCTGGTCTAACACCTGGCGGGCATGGGCAATATCCAGATTGTCCTGGGTTATGGTAGACCAGGGGAGAGTTACCAGCCAATCCAGGTAGGTGCGGATCACACCATATTCGGCTGCGACAGTGGGTAGGCGGCTGAGCCGATCCAATTCACGCCGGGCTTGTTTCTCCGCTTCTTCCGGCATCCCTGCATGATCAATTTTCGCTCGAAATTCCTCTACCTCGGCTGTTTGTTCATCGCCTTCTCCCAATTCCTTTTGGATTGCTTTGAGCTGTTCACGCAGGAAAAATTCGCGCTGAACACGGTCGATCTCTGAACGGGCTTCGTTTTGGATTTTTTGACCCATTTCGAGCACTTCGGCCTCGTGGGCTAAAACTCCTACCAGCTTAAGCAGCTTTTCAGAGACCGAATCCATTTCCAGCAGTCGCTGGGCATCTTCCATATCCATCCGTTGAAAATTCGCAATCGTATAGACAGTCTGAAGCGGTTCTTCAATCGCCAGGACTGAGGCTACCAGCTCGCGTGGGATAGATGGGATCATATCGGCGATATGCTCAAATTGGTTGCGGGCATTACGCGCCATGGCTTCCAATTCCAGGCCATCTTCGGTGATCTCGGGGATTGCCTGGATTTCGGCCTTCAAATAGGGTTCTTCTTGGAGAAAGTCTAGCAGCCTACAACGGATCATCCCCTGCACAACCAGGCGAATCGAGCCATCGGGAGCACGGAACATCCGGTGGACGATGGCAATGGTGCCTACAGAGTAGAGATCGGCTGGCTTGGGGATTTCAAGCTCCGGGTCCTTGGAAGAGACCGAGCGCGATCAACCGCTCGTCACTGGCCATGACGTCATCTACAAGGCGGATTGATCGAGTTTGGCCAATAGTCAGCGGGACTGCGGTCTGCGGGAATACAACCAATCCACGCAAAGGTAATACCGGCAGTACCCGAGGAATTGGTTCATCGATCCCAACGGGTATGGGGTTTTCCTTGTCTCCCGATTCGTTTTGCACAAGGTGAGTGACAATAGGCTGAACGATTAGATCTTCCATGCCAGCATGTTCTTCATAAAGCCAGTTGAGCATTTCTAGGATACTAGAGTTCCATCTTGTTGCAGGCATTCAATTTCCTTAAGTGTCAGGTCTTGTTACTCATGAATTCGAATCTGGCGTGGATGGGCTTTGGGTAGGGAAACCAGCAGGAATCCATTTTCATATACCGCTTGAACTTGGTTGGGATCAATATGAAATGGCAATTCCACAATAAAGGCAAATTCTCCAAAACGGATTTCCATTTGATGGAATGCCCTCCGCTCGGCAGTGTCTTGTCGGATTCCTCGGATTGTCAGTTCGCAGCCGTGCAACTCGATCGAAAAATCCTCTTCTTGCATGCCAGCGACCTCAACCCGAACAAAGGTGGTGTCTTCTGATTCAAAAACATCCGTGGGAGGTCTCCAAGATGTCGGGCGCATCAAAATTCGCCAATGATAAGCGGTCGGCTCGTTGGTATCTGGTTCCGAAAACGGCCCTTCATCGGATTTCGGGATACCGTTATTCATCTCTGACTCCTGGGTTGTAACTCACAAGAAATGCCACATTCCTCTTCTTGGGCTTTATTTCGATGCATCCCCTTTTGGGCATCTGTTGCAAAAGATCCTGATGAACCTAAAGAGAAGGCGCCCCTGGCCGGGATCGAACCGACAACCATCTGCTTAGAAGGCAGGTGCTCTGTCCATTGAGCTACAGGGGCCAATGGTTTTTTCTACTCCAGACAAGGGCGAAGCCCTTTATAAACGCGCGGTCCAGAAATGGTTCTTAAAATAGTGGTTGCATCTTTTCCAAGTTCTAAAGCTAATTGCTCCGTCGTGAGGGGGGTGTTGCCGTTTGCAAGGAACAATCGAAAAACCGAATCCACAAGGGTGTTCTGCTGGCTGATGAAAGATTGCTGCTTGGCGCAATGGGTGATTAAGATGTTTTGCAGGCCATCTACCCGCTGCACCTCGGCAGTGTCTGGGTCTATCCAATCGACTTGGGCGAAGATATCCACGTTCGCAAAAGCTACTTGATGTTCAGGACATAGGAAACTGCGGAGGTAAACCCGCCAGTCACGATCATTTTGACCCCACCAGCCGAAATCAATGTGGTAAGGTGTAAGGATTGTGGGTTTTACCAGGCTCATGCGCTTGATTTCTGCCAAGTGGGCCCTCCAGTGATCATTCTAAAGTGATTAGGTCTGTCCGGTTGCTGATTCAATCAAAATCCGTATCACTCAAACGGTAATGCATATCTCCAACATGAATAAACCATGGACGAGAAGCCAGTAATGCCATAATTGGACCTGGTGGGACGCGTCGAGTGACGTTAATCGCTGAATATAACTCCGTGAAATGAACGTGGCTCTGCGGGTTCAGTCGAGCCAGGTCTCTGACCGTATTGACTACTAATTTCTCGAAGGGCGGTTGGTCTTTATGCTGAGTTTTCCAAATCGGATCAAGGGCTTTCTTATCTGGGATGGCAATCGCCATGCGCTCATCCACTGGCGATGTGACAATCTGTTTCAACATAGCAAAGACCGTGCCGCCGTCTGAGCCAACCAACAGTGTGCGGATCCACTCCCGGCTTGGACGATGGTTGTCCACAAAGACGATCACTTCGCCAGGCGCTTTGCCCCGATGGACATTAATCACTGTGCCCGGTATAACGTTATGGGTGTCATACCATTCTTCAAGCCCAAATACAAACCGTTTTTCACGTACCACCCAACCCGGAAAGCTTTGGTTTGTTTCACCATCGACCAACATGAAACGCACCCTGGGTGCTTCGTAAGCGGTTGGAAAAAGATGTTTTGTCCTGGTTGAGAGCGGGAGCGTACCAGACCTCCAATGTGGGTAGATCAGCCGGACTTCCACCTCATCCAGATTTTGGCTCTTGGTCTGGATTGGAGATAATTCGTCATCTAATGACCGCTCCAAATCCAGCATTTCATTGGTCAGAACGGAGCGGTCATAGTCCAGCTCGTGATAGCGCAGGAAAACCGGAGGGTTGATGACCTCATCCGGCTCGAGGCGTTTAAGGTACCAAAGGGTGTCGCCAGCTGGGCCTACCTCATCAAAACGCTCATCTTCTTGTAAAGCTAAGTCCATCGAAAACTCGAGAAGTTTTGGATTGACTTCCGATGAAAGCTCAACTTGTTCCAGAAGTGTATTTGTTGATAGTGGACCGCCTCCATCCATATCCAGGAGAGCCTCGGCAATGTTTAAATGGCCGACATTGATGTCAATCAATAATGCCCTGGGGAACCATCGGGCGGCAATCCGAACGAAATCCGGGTTTGTGATCAGGTCATCTTCCAATGCGCTCACCAGGTCTTCACCATAAACCCTTAAGACCGTTTGCACATCCAGGAAATTAAAATCGTCGACTAGTTTTGGCGGTTCGTTCAGCTTGTGATTGGGATAATCCGCAGCAAATTCGCGTTGCATCCCGTCTTCAAAAGCCACTTGGATGACGTTAAAGTCGCCGATTTCCGGGTTCTCGCCTGGACGGATCGTGACGACTTTCCCATGCTTCCAATCAAAGGCTGGAAAGATCAAATTTTGATCGGGTTTGAAGGAAAGCTTTGGTTGGTAAAGATCGCCGCCGGACATTCGTTTGCGTTCGATATCCATCCGTCGGCGACGGATGCGCTCTTTCGCCAGCACTTCAATCAGTTCATACGATGTCAGGGGTATTTCTGTTTCCAATAAATGGTTATAAAGGAATTCGATATCCTCATCTTGAAGGTTAAAACTCTCCCAGTAATCTTCGCTCATAGAATTTGTGGCAATGCCCATAGATGACCTCAGAATAATTGCGATTTGCTTTGCCAGCGCAACAAAGCACCTGCCTCAGGGATTTTACCTTAAAAGCAGGCATAGTGAATTTTTCCATCTCATATTATACTCCATGAATGAATGAAACTGCTTTTTCAAGATGGTGCAAATTGGAGAGGAGCTGAGGATGGGTGAGACTCAATGGGAAGTCGTTTACGAGACAAATGGGATGTTTCAAGCAGAGATGCTGCGTGGAATGCTGGAAGCACAGGAAATCCCCGTTGTCCTGTCACAGGAAGGTGTTGGGCGGGTTTATGGTTTGACTGTCGGCGCGCTTGGGCGTGTTGAGATTCTGGTGCCGGTTTCTAAAATTGAGCTTGCCAGGCAAACTCTATATGAATTCGAAACCGGCGGCTCAATCAATTCTGAATTGCCGGATAATGACAACCCCGCTTCTCCAATAAACGAGGTCTGAAGAAGCGAATATTAATTCGGGAATACCTGCTCGAGCCAATCCATCGGGTCCACCTAAATCCCCCCGACCAGAATTTCCCAATGTAAATGGGGTCCGGTAACCCTCCCGGTTCCTCCAACCTTCCCGATCAATTGACCTGGCACGACTAAATCGCCAACATTCACCAGGATTTCCGATTGGTGGGCATATCCGGAATACACTCCCCACCCATGATCAATCAAGGTTGCATTTCCGCGCACTGTCAACGGTCCAGCAAATACGACCCTTCCGGCGGCAGGCGCCAGGATTTCCGTTCCAACGCCGCCGCAGAAATCCAACCCGCTGTGGAAATAAGCATATTCACTTCCATTGTAAGATCGCCGATTTCCAAATCGTGAAGGCCAGCAATCGCTGAAAGGAGGGGGCGCCGGGCTCTCAAAAAGTCCATCCCACATTTTATCCGCTGTTGCGGTTGATACTAATGCGATCCATTGAGCGTCTTCTGGCTTGGTCACTGATGGGTCGATAGTCTCAGGGCTAACCGTGAGTACGGGATCAAAAGGATAGTTCCCATCCGAGATTAACACCGACTGAGCATAACTAAACTGGGAGCCATTTTGCAATGTCCCGGTAATGACAATCTCATTCAGCCCCGTTTCCGCCAGGGCATGAACGCCTTGCAGGCTTAGGTAACCACCGGTTGGCAATGGAAAGAAATGAAGTTGTTGCCCGTTAAGACTCCCGCCGAGGGTGATTCCCTCGTCACCTTGGATAGTGATCTCGGCGACTTTCCCTTGTACCAATCGGGTCGGTTTCAAGCTGACGTCTGATATTTGCCCTGGGAGGGCAGAAGGTTCGACACCTTCAGTCTCTGGCGCATCATTGTCGGCTATTAGCAGGGTGTCTCCCGGCAATCCGCTCCAGACCCCGGATAAGTGGTTTGTGCGAACATATGTCCAGGGGTTTGAATTTTGAGCAATTGCCAACTCAAGCAGAGATTGGCCTGGGGAGACCAGGGTTCGGATAGTGGCTCCAGCGGCTGCGTTTTGTTCTGGTACGACCAAAGTCGAGCCAGCAAAAAGTTCTTCTGGGCTGGTCAGGTGATTCAGACGAATCAGGATATCTTCTGACATTTGCAAACCCCGACTGATGCTGCGCAAGTCTTCACCTAAACCGATTTCGCGGGTAGTTAATACACCCTGAATTCCCGTGAGCCCTGGAATGAACAGTCGCATTCCAACAACTAATTGGGATGGATCGGCAATATTATTTGCCTGCGCTAAATCATCCATTGCGACCCGGAAGCGGGCTGCAATATCCCAAAGCAAGTCGCCTTCCTGAACGACATAAATAGCTCCATCAGGCGCTTGTTCTTGAGTGAGGCTCTTCGCAGACACAAAATTCGTTATGGAAAAGAATATCAATACGGTCCATAAAATTAGACAAAATCTACGCACCATCATTTTTAAAGATTACCTGATCTCCAATTTCAAAAACAGCCCGGTTAGGCTGAGATATTTCCAAAACATATCTGGCAGGCCTTATTGGGAAACAGGCCAACTGCCAGCGTTTTGCAATTTGAACATCTACCACCTTTCGGTCTGAGTCAAGCCAGACCACCTTCAAATCCATCCACATGAAGAGCATATGAATGGATGAGTCCATCCGACTTTGTTTTTGACCCACCAGCAATACCCCAGAGCCTTCTGGCAACTCCCGTCGAAACATCAAGCCACGAAAGCGAGACAGAAAAGAATCGCAATAACTGGCCTGTATCGTTGGGCTGTTTGGTCTGCTTAGATTCTGGATAATGACATCGCGGGGCATTAGTCGTTTGGTTCGATTTCTCCAAGAACCCTGCTTAAACTTTCCACCAAATCTTGTGGGGTGAACGGTTTGGCGATATAGTCATCTACTTTTGCAATGTGCAGCGCCAAGACTTTGTCAATGTTCTGCGCTTTCGCAGTGATTATGATCACCGGAATTTCTCGTGTTTTTTCATCGGCTTTCAGCTGGTGATAAACTTCCCAACCATCGACATCTGGCATCATCAGATCTAGCAAGACAACATCTGGTAAGGTTCTGCGTACGATATCTAAACCTTCTCTTCCGCCGTTTGCTCCAACCACATCATAATGCCTGCGAGCCAGAATCAACCGCACAAGATCAATCATCTCTGGCTCATCTTCAATATAGACCGCCCGCCGGACATTCTCTGCCATTATGAACGCTCCAACACTGCTAGATAGAGAAAAGTAATTCTAGTTTACCACAAGAGAGTTGAAAAATTTTAACCTTCAGGCTATAATGCTTTGTCAGAACTTGCAACGGACAACGTGAGACGTGAGTTCGCGTTTTATGTTGTTCGTTTGTGGATTTAACACCAAATGATGCAAAGAGGAATATATGATTGATGTCAATGAACTACGAAAAGGGGTGACTTTCGAATTCGATGGGAATCTTTACCGGGTCTTAGATTACCACCACCACAAACCAGGACGCGGCAATGCCACCATCCGGGTGAAGACCAGCAACCTGCGCACAGGATCAAACCTTGATTTGACCTTCCAGTCTGGCGACCGGGTTCAAGACGTGCGTCTGGATTACCATAATGTCCAATATTTGTACACAGATGGGCAGTTCTACCACTTTATGGATTTGGATACTTATGATCAGCCAGCTCTCTCAATGGATGTGATTGGCGACTCGGCAGTTTATTTAAAAGAAGGTCTGGAAGTGAAACTCACTTTTTATGAAGGCAAGGCGATTGATATTGAACTGCCTCTAACTATCGATATGGAAGTGGTTGAGGCGGAACCGTCTGTGCGCGGAGATACTGCCACCGGTGTTACCAAACGAGTAGTCACAGAGACCGGTTTGCAGGTTCAGGTGCCATCATTCGTAGAGGTTGGTAATAAAATTCGCGTCAATACATCGAATGGTACTTACTTAACCCGCGTCTAGGGATGGGATCGAATCGTATCCATGCGAACACCGGCTGGTAAGGAATGTAAATATTTCTATGGGGATTATTATCGAGGTCGAAACCGGGAAGAATGCCGTCTGCTTAACTCGGCAATTCCTCCGCAAATCTGGCGCCCGGAATATTGTTCGACCTGTCCCGTCCCGGACATGCTTTTGGCAAATGCCTGCCCAAACATGATCCTTGAACCAGAACTGCGCAGAGGCTTCCCTTTTGCAAAGAAAGGGGTTCAGGTGAAGGTGTCATGCAGCAAATCGGGTGCGCATAGTTTTGATCCGCATACGGGCTGTGGTCAGTGTCACCCTTTGCCGCCTGAATTTATGGGAGATGCCCGTTGACCCCAACCTTGCTGCTTGACCTGGATGTTACACTGCTTCAGAATAATATTGATACGTTCCTTCCAAGGTATTTGGAATTATTTTCCAAATCCGTATCTCATCGGATCGCTCCCGATATATTTATCAAAAGTCTGATGGCGGGCACCCAGGCCATGGTCGATAATCGTCAACCGGATATCACCCTGAAGGATTCGTTTGAAACGCTGTTTTATCCTCTTACGAGGATTGAGGCTGGTACGTTTCAAGCAGAGGCGGACCATTTTTATAACGAGGTATTTCCAGCTTTGCGCTCTCTTACAAGCCCAATCGATCAGGCTGTCCAGATTGTGCGTGATTTAAACCGGCGCGGATATCGATTGGCGATCGCGACCAACCCCCTTTTTCCGCGCATCGCAATCTTGCAGCGTTTAGATTGGGCTGGGCTATCTGGCGAACAATATGATTTTGAACTGATTTCATCCTATGAAACATTCCACTTTGCCAAGCCTAACACAGCATATTTTGCTGAAGTGATGGCTCGGATGGGATGGCCTGATGGCCCGGTAATTATGGTCGGCGATGATTTAGAACGAGACATTTTACCGGCGAGAAAACTGGGTTTGTCGACTTATTGGGTCCAGGCCAACGCACAGGATTCGGTTGATCAAAACGGCAAGCCTATCATTGGCGGACCGCAGGAAAATTTGTTAGAGTGGCTAGAGCGTGAATTACCCAATATGCCCTCTCCTGATTACAATTCCATGGTTTCCTGGCTGGCAATCATGCGTTCTACTCCCGCGGTATTGGATTCAATCGGACGGGTATTGCCAGACCGATTTTGGAATGAACGGTTCATGCTGGATGAATGGAGCCTGACGGAAATTATCTGCCACTTAAGGGATGTAGACGGGGAAGTCAATTTGCCGCGGATTGAGGAGGTGATCCTGAGCGCAAACCCGTTTCTCCCTGGTCAGGATACCGATCCCTGGGCTGAAGCGCGCCAGTATCGTCAGCAAGATGGGCGGAAGGCTCTAAGTCAATTCATCTCCACCCGTCGCCAGGTGTTGAACATGCTTGAAGCGCTAGAACCACAGGACTGGCAAAGACCCGCCCGACATGCCATATTTGGGCCAACCTGTCTACAAGAGTTGGTGAATATTCTGGCATCCCATGATCGTCTGCATATCCAACAAGTCCATAAGTTGTTGGCGCAGATTCCCATTGATGATCGTTTTTTACAGCCTTAGTACATCTGCTGCAAGAGTTTGAATCTCGGCAGAAGAAGCATCCTTTCTTCCCCGAAGCCATGAATTATCGAATTGAATATCGATAAAATTGATCTGTAAAGGGAGATTGGTTCGGCGCGTCAAATCGCTTTTTCAAGTGTTATATCAGTCAATCGACGGTCAAGGTTGACCGTATTACACATCTGGAGGAATAGATGAGACGTCGGGTTGTAATCACCGGGATGGGTTGTATCAGCCCCCTGGGTAATGATATCCAAACGCTGTGGCAGAATCTGATTGCGGGTGTTTCAGGTATTGGTCCAATAACACATTACGATGCCCGGGATTCGAAAATAAGAATTGCAGCCGAGGTCAAAGGGTTTGATGCGCCGGCTCTCTTCGGAAATCGTGAAGCCCGCCGGATGGACCGCTATACTCAATTTGCACTAGCAGCGGCGATACAAGCTGTTCAATCAGCGAACCTGCCGATAAATGATGATACGCGTGACGAGATTGGTGTGGTGGTCGGAACCGGGATCGGTGGTTTAGGGACTCTTTTCGACCAAATTCAGGTTTTTTTTGAGCGCGGACCGTCGCGAGTGAGTCCTTTTTTGGTCCCAATGATGTTGCCTGACAGCGGCGCCGGTATGCTCGCTATCCATTTGGGGGTGAGAGGTCCGAATTTCGCAGTGGTGACTGCCTGCGCGACTGGCACGAATGCAGTCGGAGAAGCTGCAGAGGTGATCCGGCGTGGTCATGCCCAAGTGATGCTGGCTGGTGGAAGCGAAGCCGCTATCATTCCAATCGCGATGGCGAGCCTGGGTGTGATGGGAGCGCTTTCCCAGCGGAATGACGATCCTCGATATGCCTCGCGTCCTTTTGATCTGAACCGAGATGGTTTTGTGATGGGAGAGGGCGCGGCTGTATTGACGCTCGAATCGCTTGAATTCGCTCAGGCGCGCCAGGCGCTAATTCTGGCTGAATTGGTGGGTTACGGCTCGACAAACGACGCCTATCATATCTCGGCGCCGGCTGAAAACGGCTCTGGCGCGGCTCGTTGTATGAATTTAGCTTTGCAGGATGCCGGCATTGGCGTGACAAATATTGATTATATCAATGCACATGGCACCAGCACTCTTTTGAACGACAAAAGCGAAACTGCCGCCATTAAAACGGTATTTTCCGAACTTGCCTATCAGATACCCGTTTCGTCCACGAAATCGATGACAGGCCATTTATTAGGCGCCTCGGGGGCGCTGGAAGCTGTGGCGGCTATTCAAACCATTCAGACTGGTATCATCCCGCCCACCATCAACTACGAGACACCTGACCCCGATTGTGATTTGGATTATGTCCCGAACGTTGCTCGACATGCCAGGGTGCGGCGAGTGATGTCCAATTCCTTTGGATTTGGCGGTCATAATGCCACAATCATTCTTGAACAATATGAGCCGATGGATGAGCTCTCGATAAACAAATAACATGAAAAGAAAATAGCCATGAGCCTATACGCCAATATTACCGGTTGGGGAATGGCAGTCCCTGAGCGCATTTTGACCAATCAACAATTATCCGAAATAATGGATACAACGGACGAATGGATCCAGAGCCGAACGGGGATCAAAGAAAGACATATCGCCAGCGCTGAACAGTCCTCTGCCTCGCTTGCTTACGATGCGGCGGTCAAAGCCCTGGATATCGCTCAGCTTCATCCTGGAGATGTCGATCTCATTATTGTCGCTACATCCACGCCTGAACACATCTTCCCTGCGACTGCCTGTTTAGTGCAAGATCGCCTGGGAGCCAGGAAGGCCGGGGCTTTTGACTTATTAGCGGCATGTTCTGGGTTTATTTTTGCTTTGAACATGGCCACCCAGTCGATTCGTTCAGGATCCATCCAAAACGCCCTTGTAATTGGAACGGAAACACTTTCGCGATTTGTCGATTGGGATGATCGCGGAACAAGTATTTTATTTGGTGATGGAGCCGGCGCTTTTGTGCTGCAGTCTGGTGAAGAACGCGGAGGAGTGATCTCTGCTGTGATGCGTTCGGATGGTTCGGGCGGCGATTTGCTTTCGGTGCCTGCAGGCGGTAGCCGAATGCCCGCAAGCGCAGACACAATCGCCAGTGGCAAGCATTTTATCCACATGAACGGCCGGGAGGTGTTCCGGTTTGCTACGCGTGTGATGGCTCAATCAACAAGAGAGGCTGTCCAGCAGGCGGACTTGAAGTTGAACGATATTGATCTGGTGATTCCACATCAGGCAAATCTACGCATCATCGAAGCCGCTTTGCGAAACTTGGAAATTCCTATGGAACGCTGCATGGTCAATCTGGAAAGTTATGGCAATACTTCGACTGCATCCATTCCAATTGCCGCCTGTGAAGCTATTCAACAGGGTCGTTTGAAATTTGGGGATAAAGTGGTCTTTGTGGGTTTTGGGGCGGGTCTGACCTGGGGGGCAGCTGTGGCGATCTGGAAAGGCCCACAGCCCGGCGCTCACCTTGTTTTGCCCATGCGGCTTCGGTTATATGCCCGCATTCGTTCATTCCTGCGCCGAATTTTACGTCGGATTGATGCTCTCATCTGGGGGCGGCATAACCCATTTATTTAGCGCAAGCCATCGGATTAATCTCGCGGATTTTTCTTTTGAATGGTCCGGTTGAGGAAGTTCATTAACATTAAGCGTGGAGAATGTTAGAACGTTGTTAGAAATTGCTGCGTGAGAGGTTTGCTTCTACCATGTCATGGTATCCGTTGGTATAATTCCGTTGCTAATTATGCGGAGTTATATCTAATTTGGAGGTAAAGTGAACCCTACCCGCAATCGTTCATCCATCATCTACCTGTTGTTGTTTGTCGCCATTATTTCGATGGTGGTTTACAACTATCAGCAACCAGCCCCTCAAGAGAAGCTGACCATTAATCAGGTTGCCGCCGATATACAGGCCGGAAAGGTTGAGCGGATTGAAGAGAGTGAAAACGATCTGGTAGTCATCTACGCAGATGGCGTTGAGCGAAAATCACAAAAAGAAGTCGACAGCACCCTTGTTCAACAATTGAAAGACTTGGGTGTTACAACAGCTGCTCTACAACCGGAAAAAATCAAGCTCGAAATCAAGCCGCCCAGCGCCTGGTTAAATATCGTCACAATTCTGGGATATGTATTGCCCTTCATTATCCTGGTTGCTGTATTTTGGTTCGTTTTTCGGCAAGCCCAGGGAAGCAATAATGCTGCCCTTTCTTTCGGAAAATCGCGCGCCAGGATGTTTACTGGTGATCAGCCTTCCGTTACTTTTCTAGACGTAGCTGGGGTCGAAGAAGCGAAAGAAGAATTGAAAGAAGTCGTCGAGTTCTTGAGGGAGCCGGAGAAGTTTATCTCTTTAGGAGCGCGCATTCCCAAGGGTGTCTTGCTGGTTGGGCCTCCTGGCACCGGTAAAACCCTGCTGGCAAAAGCGGTTTCAGGTGAAGCAGGGGTGCCATTCTTCTCGATCTCTGGCTCTGAATTCGTGGAAATGTTTGTCGGCGTTGGAGCCAGCCGGGTTCGTGATCTGTTTGATCAAGCCAAACGACACTCACCTTGCATTGTTTTTGTAGATGAAATCGATGCGGTCGGTCGCCAGCGCGGCGCAGGTCTGGGTGGAAGTCACGATGAGCGTGAGCAAACCCTGAACCAGATGCTGGTGGAAATGGATGGCTTTGATACCGATACAAATGTCATCATCATGGCCGCGACCAACCGCCCCGATATCCTTGATCCGGCGTTGTTGCGACCAGGCAGATTTGATCGCCGGGTAGTGTTAGATCGACCAGATATGCGCGGGCGTGAGGCGATCTTAAAGGTCCACACGAAAGGCAAACCGCTTTCGACTGATGTTGATCTTGGGATACTCGCTCGCTCGACGCCTGGTTTTGTCGGCGCAGACCTCGAGAATCTGGTCAATGAGGCAGCCATACTGGCGGCTCGGAGGAATAAGAAGTTGATCGGCCAATCCGAGATGGAAGAAGCGATCGAACGCGTTATTGCCGGTCCTGAGCGAAAAAGCCGCTTAATTTCCGAAGAGGAAAAACGAATTGTGGCTTATCATGAAGCTGGTCATGCGGTTGTGATGAATGCTTTGCCTGAAGCAGACCCGGTCCATAAAGTCTCCATCATCGCTCGCGGTATGGCCGGCGGATACACGCTATCGCTGCCGGAAGAAGATCGCACCTTGATGGCACGCAAGAAGATGATGGCTGATCTAATCGGTCTGTTGGGGGGGCGAGCGGCAGAAGAGATTGTTTTTGACGACATCACATCTGGAGCTGCAAATGATCTAGAACGTGTGACTCGCATGGCTCGCGCCATGGTCACCCGGCTGGGCATGAGCCCTCGATTAGGCCCAATGGTGTACGGCCAAAAAGAGGAGTTGATCTTCTTGGGTCGGGAGATCTCGGAACAGCGCGATTATTCCGAGGCAGTGGCAGAAGAGATCGACTCTGAAGTCCGCCGACTTGTCAGTGAAGCCTACGATAGCGCCAGACGCATTCTAACTCAATATCGGGATAGACTGGATGCGGTTGCTCGCCGCTTGCTTGAAGTAGAGACCATCTCACGCGATGAGTTTGAAGGCATTTTCCCGCCGCCAAACCCCAAGAAAGCTAGCACGCCCATGCCAATGGCAGTTTGAGCTTTATCGATCTAACTACAAACGTCTACGGATGCGTGACGGGTTTGAAAAAACCCTCACGCATCTTTCTTTTTGGAATGATTTTATTCGGAAAACAAAAGGTGATTGATATGGACTTAGATATGTTTATATATTTATTGAATATAATTAATAAATATATTGACAAATTCAATAAATATGTCTATAATAATAATAGAAACTAAAACAAAGATACATTATTATAAAGTAATAATCTAGGAGACTGAGATGGATAATTCATTTTCTACAATCGAAAACGAGCGCATGCGTGTGTTGCACTTAATCGAAGAGGGCAAAGTGAGCGCCAGCGAAGGCATGAATTTATTGGAAGCATTAGGCAATGGCCAAAAAACGAAATCGACTTCCAAGATCGGCAAAACCGGTCCAGAATGGTTTCGGGTTCGGGTTACCCAGGTGGAAACCGGAAGACCGAAAGCCACGGTGAATATTCCCATTGGACTGGCAGAGTGGGGCTTGCGGATTGGAGCGAAATTTGCCCCTGAGATCGGGGATGTGAATCTGGCGGAGTTGCGTACAATGCTGGATGAGCGTGGTCTGGAAGGGAAAATCATTGATGTGGTCGATGAAGACGATGGTGAACATGTCGAGATTTTCATTGAGTAAATCCTGTATAATCAGGATATGGATGGAGCCCCTGTTTTTCTCAACAAGCAAATTTTGATCACCGGGTCAGGGCGCGGAATTGGCCGCGCCCTGGCTCTTCATTTTGCCAGGCTGGGGGCAGATGTGGTTGTCAATTTCTTTCGCAACCGCGCCTCGGCTCAAGCAACCGTAGACGAAATCAAATCTCTTGGCCGACGTACATGGATTGTGAAAGCGGATATCGGCGACCTCGATGATCTCAATCGGATGTTCGATTTTATAGAAGCGGAATTGGGTGGATTAGATTATCTGATTTGCAATGCAGCTTCAGGTTATAACCGGCCGGTGATGCAACAGAAACCCAAAGGGTGGGATTGGACGATGAATATCAATGCTCGAGCTGCTCTCTTCGCTGCTCAAAGGGCGGTTCCTTTGATGGAAAAGCGCGGCGGGGGGGCAATTGTAAACATCTCCAGCCCTGGTTCCTTACGCGTGCTTCCGGATTATGTAGTGGTTGGCGCAAGTAAAGCCGCTCTAGAAGCGATCACCCGCTATTTGGCGGTTGAATTGGCTCCTAAAAATATTGTCGTCAATGCTGTCTCACCAGGTGTCGTCTTTACTGAGGCGCTCCAACATTTTTCGCTGATCCGGTCGAGCGAAGATGTCATGACGCGCACTATCGCACATACTCCGGCGGGCAGGCTGGTGACGATGGATGATATTGCGTATGTAGCAGCGTTTTTATGTTCCCCTCAGGCTAGTATGATCCGTGGTCAGGTGATTCTGGTAGATGGTGGATATACACTCCCGATCCCGGGTGTGTAAACGCAGATATAAGCACTGCCCTCAAGCGCCAGGTTTATACGCCGACCAGGATCGCTCGAGCCGGCGCCCCATCTGATCCGACCAACTTAAGCGGTAAACAATACATAGAATAGCGTCCTTGAGAGACTGCCGAGAGATCCAATCCCTCGATGATGATCACGCCCGCCTTGAGCAGGATTTGATGGGTTTCCACCGGTGCGGCGAATGGTGCCACGGATAGGTAGTCTACTCCGACTACTCTGATACCATGATCAACTAAATATTGAGCTCCATCCGGGCTTATCGAGACAAAATCTTCCGTAAACCCAGATTGAGGTTGTTGCCAGAGATGGGAATTGCGGGTCTTGATCAATAAACGCCGGGTTCGTGATGGGACATCTGCTTTTTCTAATATACGGGCTGTGACCAGATTAATCTCGTCTTCCAGGTGGAGCACATAAACTCTTCCAATCAACATATTGAGAGATAATTGCTCAATCGTTAGAGCATCTCCACCCAGAAAATGATAGGGTGCATCCACATGCGTTCCAAGATGGACACCCATTACAATCTGTGAGATATTGCAATCGGCGCCCTCTTCCATTTTCGAGATCCGCTCCAGATTTGGCTGTGGGTCGCCAGGCCATACAGGCATTGTATTCGTTATTGGCAAAGATATATCGTATACTTTCATATTTTATTCCAATTTACAATTCATCTATGGCGGCGTCAGTCGAGTGAAGCGATTGCTTTGTAATCGATAGTTGTTTGCTCAACGAATTCTGTTCTTCTTGGCTGCGTTGTGATGAAGGTTTTTATTCGTTTGGTTGCTTTTCCTCAGTGGATGGTTTCCAATCCGGCGCAGACCTTTCTAATTCCGGTCGTGAAACCCGGTTGACACGCCGGCAATGAGGACAGGGGGCATCATAGTGGCTTAATCCCTGTGTAGAAAGTACTTCTAGCGCCGTAAACGTCTCTTGTTTGCCGATCGCATAAGGTTTATGACAGTGATAACAACGAATTTGCATCGTTAAACTCCTCAAATATTAGATCATATTTACCCAGGCTATCTCGTAGAATACCCACGCCTGGATTATATCGTAAATTGGACAATATCGGGTCACAATTTTGTGGTGACCGCTTTCCATACAACGAACAGAGATGAGGTTCGAACGGATTTACAGCGCAATAACCAAAATTTCAAGCACAATATCTCCGATTCTGATGCGTGATTTTTGTTAAGATTATTTTGTGGAACAAAAAACTGCGGCATCCTTTGCCGCAGTTTCGTCTTTCTTTTTCAGGCTTAGTTGCCCTGTAGCGCTTTTTGGACCAACGGGAAGACATCGTCAAATGTAGGGACTCTCCCTGGGCTGACTTCTTGTCCATTCACAAATAAAGTTGGAGTTCCCTTGACGCCCATTTCAGCCCCCAGTTGTTCGCCAGCGTCTAGCTTGGCTTGATATTTCGCGCTTGTTAGACAAGCCGTGAATTGATCCATATCCAGGTTGAGAGAATCGGCAAAAGCAATTAACCGGACTTCGCTATATTGCCCCTCAACCCCGATTTGGTTCGCGAAGAGCAGAAGTCTTATAATCCCAAAATTGGTTCTGTTCAGCCGCGCATTCACTGGCTAGCGCTGCCCGGTCCGATCCTTTCTCAGTGCTGCGGTCGTCCTCAAAGGGGAATTGATGGAATACGTAATATACATTGTTATTTGCGACGATGTTTTTGATGATATCCGGTTCATACTTCGAGGTATATACCGCGCATGCGCTGCATTGGAAATCTTCAAATATCTCCAATTTGACTTTTGCATTCGGATCGCCGATGGTTGTACCATTCTCGCCAGGATAGACCTGGGGCGTGATGCGGACAAAGTCTCCGGCTGGGTTTACGGCCCTTAGGACAGAAGGTACAATGATTACTCCTAGAAATATCACCGCAATGAGCGCTAATCCACCAACTAAAACGAAACGCTGTTGCTTTTCCTTTTTGCGGATCTCTTCTTTCCTCAACTGACGATTGCTCAATGATTCGCTTTGCTTCTTTGCCATTCAATTCACCTCTTAAATATTATTACAACGAGAAAAAATTTTCTCATGATGTTTATTATTTGTCCAGGGAAAAATTATAGTTTACTCATTAGCCAGGAAGTCGCATAGTCCAGCACTTGCTCTTTTTCTGGCTCATTATGGGTTTCGTGGTACAAGCCGTCCCATATTTTTAGCGTGCAATCACAATTCACCAATTTCGCAAATTCTTCGCTGCCTCTGGCAAACGCGATTCGATCCTCGCTTCCGTGCATCAACAGCAGCGGAGGCTTGAATTCATCCGCATGTTCAAAAGTCCATTGGATTGCAGAGAAAGTGTTTTTTGCCATTGCAAAAGACGCCTGGTCATGCACCAATGGATCATTGAGATACTTTTGCACGACCTCTGAATCGTGTGAAATATCTTCGGCTTTTAATCCGGTGGGAAGGCAATAAGCGGGCATAATGCTTGCCAATATTTTTGCCGCGCTTACCTTAAGGGTTTGAGCCTCTAAAGATGTGCGTAGACCGGAGCTTGTCGCAATGACTCCAGCCAGGTCCGGTTGGCGTTTTAAGGTATAGTGTAAAACGATGATGCCTCCGAGGCTATGCCCATACAAGAAGCGCGGCAGATCAGGATATCGTCGCTTTGCTTCTATAAGTAGATGTTCAACTTGATCCAGGATCAAATCGTTTGATGGGATATGTCCACGAGTTCCGCCTGACTGACCGTGTCCAGGTAAATCGAAAGTGAGTACGACAAATCCTGCCCCTGTCAGATGCTCTGCGACATGGGAATAGCGACCACTATGCTCTCCTAAACCATGGACCAGGCATACGATCGCTTTTGGGGTTGTTTCCGGTTCCCAACCCTGGGCATAGATACTTAACTCGTCTCGCGCTAACCAGGAAAATTCGAAGTGTTTCATCATGAGTACGTCCTTTTATTTACGGATTTTGGTTTTCATTATATGCATATGGCAATTTGAGTGAATTTTCATTGCCGTTCGGTTTTCCGGCGATATTCCCTGGAAAAGAGAGCAACTGGTAAATTGGATAATCTTCGCCGCTAAACTCAAACCCCACTTTTTTGTATAAGTGTAATGATGCAGAATTATTTTTTTGAGTGTTGACTGTTATTGTACACGAACCTCGTCTGGAAATCTGGTGAATTAAATCATATAAAAGTGCGTAGCCAATACCCTTCCCCTGCAGCTTTGGAAGGACTGCCAGACGAGCCAGGTGGGCTCCAATCGTGGTGGCGGTGCTGATCTGGTATCCGGCAAGCTCGCCATCTGCTTCTGCAACCGTCGCGGCGATTGCCTGGCGAAATGCAATTTCCAGGTATTCAACAGAATTTGCCCAAACGGGTGTAAATGAATCTTCATCAATCTTTTGTACCATGTTCAGGTCATCCAAAGTCATTGGGCGTACTGCAATCTCTTTTGATGGGGGTGGGTTTGGGATGCTGGATGTATCTCTACTCAACATGACTATCGAAAAGGTTTGCTCAAAGCCGCTCTTTTTGAGCAAAGTTCTAAACCAATGATACAACGGGATTGCGGCGATATGTTTGACTTGATGATCGCTCACCAGGCTCTGCAAAGAATTGTCCCAAAGGTTGTTCCAGGCATATTCTGGAGAGATTATTGAAGATGCCGCGAATAGTCGAATCCACCCAACCGAAGGAGGGTCGGGTGGACAGGCAATTGCAGCTTCTATTCTTCCATCATCTTCAAGTACAAGAAATGGATCCCGCCCAACCCAATCTAATGGAGGCCGATAATCCAGGTGTCGGTGAACAAATGCTTCGAAATGGATGAGATTGGCAAGTTTAGACAAGTCATTCTTTGTCGCAGAGCGTGTGACAATCTGGCTTGTTGTGATCATTTCAACTGACTCGTCGTTCTAGGATGGCTTTTTGGGTGCGACCATATCGAATGGGATGCGGATTAGCTTCTTAAGAAAGGTTTGTTTGGGGGTGGGTTTCTTTACCCCATCTAAACCATCCTTAAAAGAGGCCAATGCCTGAAGCTGGCGTCCGTTCTTAAACTGGAGCATAGACAAGGATTGCATCACGTTTGCGCGCAACTGATCCTCCCCCGTTTGACCAAGAATATTTGCGGATTTCAGGTAAACCTCTGCAGCCTCATTATCTCGGTCAAGCGCTTCCAGCGCAGCCGCCATATTCCCAAGTGTCATCCCCTGTCGGCGGAGGTCACCAGCCTGGGCGAAAATCTCAGCGATCCCTTCCAAAGCTGCTAAAGCCAATTCGGCATTTTCGGCCAGCAAGAAGGCAACAGAGGCATTATTTGCCATTTCACCAGCACCCAAAGTGTCTTTTTTAGCCAGATAAGCCTGGCGGGCTGCTTCGAATAATTTTGCTGCCTCCAGATACTCGCCACGCTGATAACAGGATTTACCATCTTTGGCTAATTTTTCGACTGTGACAGCCTCGCCCATTACGAACTCCACTTTGGATGGCGGTTTACTTGATTCACTCTGTGCTGAAACAACATCCAGGGTTTGTGATGGCTGGACTAATAAGTGATTTCTAACAGACCTTCCGCAACCGCCCGCAAGCGGTCAACAGACATCTCGCTCAACCTGACTGCCAGTTCAAGGTAGGGACGGTTGATCGGCTTACTGACAAATGTTTGTAGTTCCGGAGGCAGACTGCTAAAATCCTGGATTGCGCGTTGTTGTGCATTCCAAATTCCCACAGGCCCTTTTTGGTCTTGAAACTCGCGCGCAGACCGGTTCAGTTTGGAACTGATCAATTCCAGCACTGGCAAAGGCACAGGTTCCAGGCCCAACTCATAGGATTGCAGTAGCGTTAGCTCCAGATTCAGTTGACCTGCAAATTCTTCCATGGTAATTTCATTTTCTAAACGCGTCTGCCGAATAGCGGCGCCGATCATTCGATGGCGCAGTTGGATGAATTTCCCACTTTGTGCTTGTGTTTTTTCGGAATCGCTGGCTGGCTCAATCTTTCTCTCCCAGAAGTGATCCATAGAAATTTGAAAATAGTGAAACAAACCTTCTAATTCCGGCAGTGAGATTGCTTTTTCACCAAGTTCATATTGTTCTATGTCCGAACTTTGAACATCAATGGCTAATGCACATTCTTCAATTGTTTTATGCGCTTTCAGGCGAGCATCTCGCAACAATGTACCGGTAATCTTTGCACTCATTTTTAGGGCGGCTGCATCCACACTCATAGGTTTTTCCTCAAGCAGAACTTAAGTCACTCAACAATCCTGGCTAAATTATACCTCTCATCGGGGGCGGTGTCCGCGTCGTCCCTGTGACAGAATATCATTCACACTGATTCCAAATACCTCGGGTTGTAGTTTGAAACCGGCTTGTTCAAGCTTGTTAGAAAATAATGGGCGGATGCCAGTGGGTTTCAATTCACCTAATATTTGTCCTTCAACGCCAATACCCGTAGCGTCAAATTTAAAGATATCTGTCAAGACGACCGTTTCTCCTTCCATTCCGCCTACTTCTGTGATTTGAGTTACTTTCCGCGTACCATCCCGTAAACGTGTGGTTTGAACAATCAGATCCACAGCAGATGCGATCTGTTCGCGCGCTACTCGAATGGGAAGGTCCAGCCCGGCCATCAATACCATCGTCTCCAGGCGAGAAATCGCATCGCGTGGCGTATTGGCATGCAGCGTGGTCAATGAACCATCATGCCCGGTATTCATTGCCTGAAGCATATCCAGCGCTTCTCCTCCACGTACTTCTCCGACAACGATCCGATCTGGACGCATGCGGAGAGAATTACGAACCAGATCTCGTATGGTTACTGCTCCGCTGCCATCTGATTTGCTGGGTTTTGTTTCAAGACGCACAATATGTTCCTGCTGCAAACGCAGTTCTGCCGCATCCTCGATGGTGACGATACGCTCATCCTCAGGGATGAAACTTGATAGAATATTTAACAGTGTGGTCTTACCCGAGCCAGTTCCGCCAGAAATGAGCAAATTCAGCCTGGCTACAACACATGCATTTAAGAAAACCGACATTGACTCGGTAATCGAACCCAGACTGATCATTTGTTCCATGGTCAGCCTTTCCTTGCCGAATTTTCGGATGGTGATGGTTGGTCCATCGATCGCGACAGGTGGGATAATTGCATTGACGCGAGACCCATCTGGCAAGCGCGCATCGACGGTTGGGTGATCGATGTCGATGCGTCTTCCGAGCGGCGCTACAATTCGATCGATGATTTGCATCACGTGTTGATCATTCTGAAACACAATGTCAGTCTTGATCACTTTTCCTTTGAGTTCAATATAAACCCGTCCGAATCCATTCACCATCACTTCGGAGATATTAGGATCATCCAGCAAGGATTGGATCGGCCCATAGCCAATAATTTCATCTGCCACTTCTCTGAAAAGCTTTTCTTGTTCTGCTTTCGTAAGCGTCAGGCCAGTCTTAGCATATATTTGGGCCAGGTTTTTATAAATGATTTGTCGTTGTTGTACGGGCTGATCCGGATTGATTTCTATTGTTTTTGAGAGCGTAGTGATTAGGAAGTTTTTGACCTTATCCAGATCAATTGTCTGCTGAGGTTGGCCTGTCTGGTTGAGCGGAATTGAAGGCAAACTCAAGCTTCACCTCCGCTTGCCGGTCGAATAATTTCCGACTCTGGAAAGATCCAATCAATTCGCTCACGATTAATCGCAATGAAGTTACAGTGATACATCTCGTCACCAGTAGGCGCATAGATGATGGCGTCTGTAACGGCAAAGAAAAACTCCATCCGGTTGATCTCATCCTTGATTCGGCTTTCCGGCATAATATGTATTTTGCCGCGGATAATGTTCGAATCTATCTTAATAATTACCTGAACGGCTTCTTTACTAACAATATCTGTAAAGAATTTTCCCTTATCATCATAACGAATGGACATTTTATTTCACACTGTTTCTGAAGGTTATTCTCATAGCTAAAGAGGCGGCATGGTGTATCCTAAACCAGATCGAGTGACAATATGCTGCGGGTTTTTAGCGTCATTTTCAAGCTTTTGGCGTAATCGGGAAATGCTGACCCACAAAATTTCCTTGTCTTCTCGATATTCTGCACCCCAGACGTCTGTCAGAAGCTGTTCTGAGGTTAATACGCTGCCAAGGTTATGGGCAAATTGCAATAGCAGGCGATATTCTGTGGCCGAGAGGAATATGATCCGGTCATCTTTGAAAACTTCTGCACGGGCGAAATCGATGCGTAAATTAGCGTGTGTAAAAGACGCCTGTGAGAAGGCGCTTCCAGTTGTTTGGGCGCGGCGAAGCACAGCTCGAACGCGCGCCAGAAGTTCGGTAGCCGAGAAGGGCTTGACAATATAATCATCTGCTCCCAGGTCCAGACCGCGAACGCGATCGTTCTCGCTGCCTCTGGCGGTTACAATGATGATCGGGATACTTGAGAATTCACGAATACGCTCCAAAGCGCCAAAGCCATCCAGAACGGGCATCATTACATCCAACAACACCAAGTCTGGATGTCTCTCAACCACAATGTCCACGGCTTCTTGCCCGTTGGTAGCTTTGATAACATTGTATGCCTCTGTTACCAGGTTGGCTTCCATCAGACGCAAATAGCGTGGCTCATCGTCAACGACAAGAATATTGACACTCATGTCTATCTCCTGAAAATGTCTTGGTTTTTGGTTCCATCATAGCGGCAACCAGATGTAAAATGTAGCTCCCTGACCTTCCTCGGATACAGCTTCGATTTCGCCATTATGGGCTTGAATGATCTGTCTGCAAATGAAGAGACCCAGTCCAGTCCCTCTTACATTCGTGTTATTCATTGGCAACCGATAAAAGCGATGGAATATCTTTTCTAATTGATCTTTCGGGATACCGGGGCCGCTATCCTGGATTTTGATACATGCCCGATTCCCCACCTCTTGCAGAGTAATTTGCAAAGGAGAATCTGGGGCATATTTTATAGCGTTATTGATTATATTCTCGAAAACTTGCGCCAGCCGGGTGGGGTCTGCAGAAATCTGCAAACCGATTGCTTCAATAGCCAGCTCGATTTCTAAATGGTTATTTCTTGATCTGGCTCGCAGTGAGATATCCTTCAGGAACGCATCCAGGCGGATCGGTTGGAAGGTCATCGAAAGGGTTCCAGACTGAAGGCGTGAGGAATCCATCAAATTATCGATCAATTCCCTGAGCCGATCTGATTCCTCGTCGATGATGGTCAGGAACTCATGGCGTGTTTGATCATCCCAGGAAGTGTCCTCGCGCAATAATGTGGTGGCGTAGCCTTTAATAAACCCTAGAGGGGTGAGAAGTTCATGCGTAATGGTGGCTATGAAATCATCTTGCAGGCTGTCTAATCGGCGGCGTGCTTCTAACATGGCGATTCGCTCGCCAAGGATATTGTTGTGCAGCAATTGGGCGATATGTGAGGCAACAAATTCCCCCAATAAGACCTGGGCTGGCAAATATCGTGGTCCCCCAAACCGGATAAATACCAACGCCGCAATAATTTCCTCTCCACTGATGCAAGGCAGCCCAAGCATATGCCGGATGTTCGTGCGGTCTGCTGAGTTTTCCTCGTGCTCTTCCACACGAGTGGTTGGGTTCAATGTGCAATAAACGGTTTGGGCAGGATTTTCTCCCCATGCTAAATCCGCTTCCAGAACCCGACCACGACCGATGGCCCGGGCAAATATTGGCTCCAGCGCACCATCCTTATTTTGAGTATATATAACGATGTTATCGAAGATAAAAACAGGGCGCAAATAGTTGATGACTTCATCCAGAGTCGCCTCAGTATTCGTCGCTCCTGCTATCGAACGGCTGATCGCATATATCGCTTCCAGCTCTTTGGGCTGAAGCGAGCCTGTTTGTTTAATGATGTCGGTCATGTCTTGACAAATGGAGCCTTTCGGTCATTCCCATTTTGCGCTTTGGGCAGATCAAATTCGAATTTCGAGCCTTCGCCGACAATGGAGTGGACAATTATTTGCGATCCATGCGCCTCAACGATGCGGCTGACTAATGCCAGGCCTAAACCAGTGCCGGCATATCGCCTGGTGGCGGATCCATCCAATTGATGAAAAGGTTCAAAAATCTCAGCCAAACTTTCCTCTGGAATTCCGATCCCAGAATCCATAACGGCAAAATGGATCAAACCGGCTGAGTTTTGAGAAACACTGATTTTCACCGCTCCACCCTGTGGGGTGAATTTGACTGCATTCTCCAGCAATTGCAATAATACCCAGGCGACCTTGTCTTCATCAGCATGGATGTATGGCAAATCTTCCGGTACTTCTGCGGCGAATCGAATGTTCGCTTGTTCTGCTTTATTGCGCGTGCGATTGACTACGGTCTTGAGTAATTTTCTTGGGTCGAGATCTCGCAAATTTAACCCCACATCTCCACGTGAAGCCAGGCCAAATTGGATTAAATCTTCGATCAATCGCTCCAGTCGTCCCTCCGCTCGTTTGAGCACGCTAATTGCATCCATCTGTTCTGTGCTTAAAGGTCCAAAGCCGCCGTCTGCCAGGATTTCCAGGTATCCTTTGATATGTGTGAGCGGGGTTCGCAGTTCATGAGAGATATTCGCTATAAAATTCGATTTGAGTTGGTTCAGTTCTGAAAGCCGTTCCAACGCAGATCGCAGTTCTTTTGTTCTCTCTTCAACGCGTTGTTTTAGAGATTGGTTTGATTCATTTAACGCATATTGCAGTTGAAGGATTTGAGCGGTAACAACCTGGTCCAGCATTTCGCGGGTGATCATTTCCAATTCTAGCAATGCCTGTCCGAGCAGGATAGATTTTCCCGCATTAGCCCGTTGTTTCTGATATGCCAGGGCTGTGCTTAATTGAGCAGGTTTCAATAATCCCCGTTCGATGAGGTAATCGCCAATTCTGGGGACCAACAATTCTGGCGAGATGGGCATCCCAAGCGGGATGCGCACCGGAAGCATGGCTTGCTGTTCTGCCAGCAGCGCGGCGATGGACAGGTCTACGCCACAATGCTCACAATGACGGAGGTTTGGCGGGACTTGCTCTCCGCAGTTAGGACAGATCAGGTTCAAATCCATCAGGTTGCTCAAATCAAGAGGAATAATATCATATCTCATGCATCTTTAACAAGATATTACTCGCCAGTGAAGTTAATGACCCGGACATTGAGTTCGTAACCTGGTGTTGTAAAGTGTTTGTAAGGTTCGGAATCTCAGTTTTGGAAGATAATTGGATCAAATACTGCTACCAGTAAACCTCAGGAGATTGGATTACCTTTAATATGATTGAATCGAATCTAGGCCATATGGTGACTACGTTGAAAAATAATGGGCTTCTAGGTTTTCAAGAGACTATGCAAACAAGAGTGTTGGTTATTGACGATGATAGTGATACGACCGAATTATTACGGATCATTCTTGAACCGCGATCTTTTGAAGTCATTACGGCAAATACAGGAGAGGATGGGATTAATCTTGTTCGAAAATTGTCCCCGGACGTCATAGTGGTGGATCTCTTAATGCCAGGTATGGATGGGTTGAAAGTTCTGCTGGAAGTCCGCAAATTTAGCAGCATTCCAATTTTGGTTCTCTCTGCGATCGATAAACCCAACATCGCTGAAAATGCATTGGATAATGGAGCGGACGATTTTCTTGTTAAGCCCATGAGTAGTAGCGTTTTGATTGCTTCGTTGAATAAATTAATCTGGAGAGCGCGCATCGACCAGAAACCCTAATATGAAAATAAAAAACCCGTTGACCGTATTCCTTAAGTCTTATTTGACTCTCTGGTTACTTGGATTAGAATAAGGGATAATTTCACAGGAGGATTCTCGTGCAAACCTGTTCCAAGTGCCATGTTTTTTCGCCGGATTCGGTTAATCAATGCGTAAACTGTGGGGAGGATTTGGGTGAATGGTCTGCAACCGCAGTCGCGTTGAAAGAATTACAGCAAAACCCACGTGTGATCTATGTGCGCGTGTCGGTTGCACAGGACTGCTGCCCAGCCTGTCGTCAAGTGGAAGGCGCATATGCAAAAGAGATGGCGCCTAAACTACCCGTTGAAGGTTGTTCACATGCGAATGGATGCCGGTGTTTTTACCAACCGGTATTAGAAGTCATCTATCCCTGATTGAGCAACGATCTGATCAAATTTAGAGCCTCACCTCGGTCGTGAACTTCACCCGCGACCTCGGCTTCGCGTAATTCCTCCAGCAGTTTGCCGATCTGGGGGCCAGGCTCTAATTGAAAGTTTTGCATGATTTCATTTCCATTCAGTAAGGGTGGTGGTGAGATTTTCTCCTCCCGTTGCTCCCACCAGGCCTCAAACAGATTTCGAATCAAACCCACCTGCAGATTCCAGTCCGCTTGCGGCAGCCCGGGCCCAAAAGTTGCCAGCATGTCGGCGAGGGAGAGCAAACAAATATCTACACCCGCTGGCCCGGTATCCCGAAAAAAACGGTAAACCGCCCGCGCGGAGGGAGAAACACCGGTCTGAGCTAACAAGAGCGGTCGCATATGGTGTCGAACGATCGTAGCCAGGCGATCCAATTCGCTGTTGCTCAAATGGATTTTTTCGGCCCTTTGGCGCGCAATCCCAGAGCCTAATTGTTCGTGCCGATAAAAAACCAGCTTGCCATGTGGATCTTCCTGGCGGGTTTGGGGTTTAGCGATATCATGATAAAGCATCGCTAGAAATATCAATGAGCGTAATGTCCGTTGAGGGTTGAGACTCGTGGATAAATGGTTGTGCAATTGCGCCCGATAACGCCCAAGTTTTAACGAAATGATCCCCATTGTCAGGTTAGCAGATAAATCCTGCTCAGGCTCAAAAGCCAGTACATCCAGAATCATTTGAAGTTTTTGAAGCCCAGATATGCTATGATTCCACACATCCTCAGTGTGGGGTGAAGGTTGTTCTATTCCTTTCAGATGTTGAAGTTCGGGCAAAACATATTCTAGCGCGCCGATATGATCCATCAGGCGAAGAGCGCTGGCGGGCGCTTTACCCTCCAGTATCCGAAAAAGCTCATCGCGGCTGCGTTCGGGTGAGACCCGAGAAAGCCCAGATAGCGCCGGGCGCATTTGATGGATGGTTTCAGGTGGGATTCTTGCTGTGTATTCGATTGAAAGACGCACCGCACGCAGCAAACGCAGGGGATCGTTCGTGAAGGACGATGGTGAACAGGTTCGCAATATCCGATCCAATAAATCTCTGGTTCCACCCAATGGATCAATAAGATGGTCTGGTTGGCGGATATCCAGCGCCATAGCATTGATCGTAAAATCACGATCACGCAGGTCTGTTTCTAAATCAGGTCCACGCAATGCGGCGAAATCTATCACCAACTGCTGAAAAGGGGGCTGGTCCAGAATTAAACGGCCTGTATCTCTTTCTGTATCCAGCGGAAAAAAAGCCGCTCCCAAACCATTTGCCAGGCGTCTGCCGAAACGAATGGCATCTTTATCCAATATGAAATCCAAATCGTGGATGGGTTGTCCGAGCAACACATCTCGGATTGCTCCCCCCACCAAATATCCTTGATATCCTGATGGGAGCGCTTCCCGAATGTGCTCAATGATTTGTTGAATAGGTGGATCGAACGCGGGGAGGCTCATCCCGGGTCAGATTGATATTTGTTCAAATTTACAGTGGCGATAAATGGCAAGTTGCGATAATACTCATCCAGGTCCAACCCGTAGCCAAAAACGAATTTATTTGGGATGACAAAACCGCAATAATCAATCGGCACCTGTACTTCGCGCCGTTCGGGTTTATCCAGCAAGGTACAGACCCGCAAATCATCCGGATGGCGGGTGCGAAGCAGATCCAGCACTGAACCGATTGTATATCCGCTATCAACGATATCCTCAACCAACAACACACTACGTCCGTGGATTTCGTCTTTAAGATCGTAGGTGATCCGCACTTGGCCGGTCGATATGCGTGCGGTTCCATAAGATGAAACTGCCATGAAATCCACTGTGTGTGGGATGGTTATTTGCCGCATCAGGTCGGTCAGAAAAAAGACTCCACCGCGCAGGATACAAATGAGGTGTAAGTTTTTCCCTTTGTAATCCCGACTGATCTGTGCGCCCATTTCTGCGATCCGCTGCTGCAAAGCGGGGCTGTCGACCAATATTTCATCCAGATACTCATGATAATCCTGCATAATTATCCTCTTGGGACCTCGTGATGTTTCCTGCAACGAGCTTCGTACATTTCTGAAGCGCCGACAATGACAACGGGATCATCATAGTGGGCTGGATGACCGTCCACAAGACGCTGGGTACGACTGGCGGATTCGCCACACACCATGCAAATGGCATGGTATTTATCGACTACTTCAGCTTTAGCCATCAGAATGGGCATTGGGCCAAAAGGCTCGCCTCGAAAATCGGTATCCAAACCGGCGATGATGACCCGCAGACCTCGATCGGCTAAATCCTGGCAAATGGGGATAATCTCGTCATCAAAGAATTGGGCCTCATCGATTCCGATAACGGTTGTGGCCTTATCTAAACAATCCAAAATTTCCCTTGCTTTCTGAATTGGCCAAGCTTCAAATTCGCTTCCGGCGTGGGAAGTCACCTTTTCGACTGTATAACGATTATCAATAGATGGTTTGAAAACCTGCACTTTCTGGCGCGCGATCGTCGCTCGCCGCAGCCGTCGGATCAACTCATCCGTCTTTCCACAAAACATCGATCCTGTCACGACTTCAATCGACCCCGTATGATGCTTCATGTTTCTCCTCGTATGTTTGTAATGGGCTTATTTTACCCCTCCTGTTTGGTAACAGACAGGGCATATGGATTAAGAAAGACAGGCGGAAAGTGCATTATCCGCCTGTCTTGAGAAATCTCCAATACAAGGTTGTTGGGTTAGACGATAATTTCGTCCGCTGCTTCGGGCAGCTCATAGCCAAATTGTCGCAGGCGCTTCTTTAGATCAGCCAGCGATTTGCGGCCAAACCCGTCGATTGCCAGAATAGCAGCTTCGCCCTCAGCCATTTTGCCAAGCGCCTGGCCAACATTTTCGATGCCAGCTTTAGCAAGCGAATCTGTGGCGCGAGTACCCAGTTCTAATTCAGCAATGGGGCGATCCAGCGATGTTCGCGCCGATTGACGCGTTTCCAGGTCAGTAATATATTGCTGGCGTGCTTGAAGTTTCTTATAAAATCGGTCTACTTGCCCTTCGGTATCAACGATGCGTTGTTCCCCGGTGAAGAATGGATGGCAACTGGAGCACACATCCGTGCGGATGACTTTCTTTGTGGAGCCGGTTGTCCAGGTGTTGCCGCATGAGCAAATCACCTGTGCATCCGGATAATAAGTGGGGTGAATATCTTTTCTCATCTCGATTACGACCTTTACTTGGTTTCCTGCGGCGCTTCGACCGGCATTACACTGACACGCTTGCGATCGTCACGTAGGTTTTCGTAAACAACGACGCCTTCGGCTGTAGCAAAGAGAGTATCATCCTTGCCGACGTCCACATTCTTACCCGGCTTGATGCGTGTACCACGCTGGCGAACAAGAATATTCCCGGAAAGAACGTGTTCTCCGCCGTATTTCTTCACACCCAGGCGCTGGCTTTGACTATCACGACCGTTGCGGCTTGAACCGCCGCCTTTTTTATGAGCCATTCTATACCTCTCTCTCTAAACTTTCAGCGAGATCGTTTCGATCTGCAGGCGAGTATATTTCTGACGATGACCCGTTTTTACGCGAATGCGTTTCTTCGGCTTATAGCGGAAGACCACAACCTTGGGGCCTTTTACTTGAGCTACCACTTTCGCCTCGACCTTCGCGCCATCGACCAACGGTGTACCAATGTGGATATCATCATCATCCACAACCATCAGCACTCTCGCAAGATCGACTGGCTGACCATCTTCTGCTTCGAAGTAGTCCACTTCGATTGTGCTGCCTTCGACGGCTTTGAATTGCTTGCCGCCATCTTCTATAATTGCGTATTTCATTAAGCTTCCTCCAAGCTTCACTTCACCGCACATGCCGCACGGTGGACAAAACAACTTCTGTCCAACGATATCCGCGTGCCGCCTTGCGGGGAAGTTGGGGATAGGGATACAAGATTTCGCCCCAGCAAAATCTGCCGGGGCAGAGCGGGTGGTATTATAACGGTATAATGAAAGAATGTCAACGAATTGACTTTGGAAATGATAATAAATCTATGAGTAATTTGACCTTCCAAATCTGGCAAGATATAGCAATTCGGTTTTTAGAATCTTCATTCATCGTTATAATTGCTGTTATATGATCAGGTGAAAGCGAGAACCTCTTAATGGCAGTCATTTGCACTAACTGTGGATTTGATAACCCGCCGGGGATGCGCTTCTGCGGAAATTGCGGATCGCCTCTGGCTTCAATTCCCGCGCAACCAACTAAAGCGGATCAATCCATCCAGCCTTATTCTCGCCAATTCGGTACCATGATGGGGGTGGACCTGATCGAACGTATGCGGAACGCCGGCCTGGATAGCAGCGGGCAGCGCCGTAATGTGACCATTCTATTTGCTGATATTTCTGGCTCAACCGCACTGGCTGAACAAATCGATAGCGAGGATTTATTTGAAATTCTTCAGGATACTATCCGTGTTCTGGCAAATAATGTCTATAAATATGAAGGTGTGGTCGATAAGATTATTGGAGATGGCTTAATGGCGTTGTTTGGCGCGCCGATCTCGCATGAAAATAACGCAGAACGAGCTGTTCGAGCCGCAATGGATATGCAAAATGATCTCCAACAGCTCAGCAGGCGATTATGGACTGAAAAGGACGTGGATCTAAGCGTCCGGATTGGTTTACATGCTGGTCCGGTCATCATTGGTGGCTTTGGCTCAGATGATCTTGTATTAAATTACACAGCTGTGGGCGATACTGTGAATCTGGCTCACCGAATTGAGGAAGCAGCCCCTCCTGGTGCGATCTTGATAAGTGAATCGGTATATCGTCAGGTGAGAGTCCTCTTCGATTGCCAGCAAGTCTCAGTCCTTAACCCCAAAGGAATCGCGCACCCCGTAACTGCCTACCGGGTTCATCAGTTGAGAGCCAGGCCTGGATCGGTGCGTGGTATCGAAGGATTTTCAGCGCCAATGGTCGGTAGGGACCAGGAGTTGGTAATCTTGAAGCGCGCCGTAGAAGATCTGTTCACGTCTTCGCGCGGTCATTTTGCAATCATCACCGGGGAAGCTGGTCTGGGCAAAAGCCGCCTCACAACCGAATTAAAGGTTTCGTTGGACCCGGCTCAGATTACGTTATTAGAAGGACAAAGTCTGGCTTACCGGCATGTTTCATACTGGTTGATCCGTGATGTGTTATACAGTTATCTTAAGCTGCCTTCCACAACGCCACCGCTGCAAATTCGAGAACGCTTGACTCGTACTATCTACCAGAGAATGGGCGACCAGGCACCGGATGCGCTCCCTTTTCTCGAACATTTGATGTTGCTGCCATATTCAAATGTTGAAACTGAGGCGCACCTGCAGCGCATGGATGCCGTTCAGCTTCGCCAACAGACCTTCCTTACCATTCGAGATTTGATTTCAATCGAGGCAGATTCCCAGCCTCTGATCATTGTATTGGATGATTTGCATTGGGCAGACGAGGCATCGCTCGAATTAATCGAATTCTTGCTCGATTTGCTTAGACAAAAGCCTATCCTCATCCTGGCAATCTCGCGTACAGCACAAACCAGGGAACTGGAACGTATCGTTGGCTGGGCGAGACAGAATTTGGGAGAACGCAGCCACGAAATTCCCTTGCAGCACCTTCTCGCCAGAAAGCAGCAAACAATTGCTTTCACTGCTGCTTTCTATTCACGACCTGCCTGAGGCATTGCGCGACCAGATTCTGTCTCGCTCGGCTGGAATCCCGTTTTATCTTGAAGAAATTTTGCGCATGCTGATTGATCAAGGCCTGATCAATGTTCAAATGGGGCGCTGGCAGATCGCCCCAGGATTGGGGTTGGCTAATCTGGGTGTTCCGGACACGCTAAAAGATCTGATCCTTACCCGCTTTGACCGCTTAAAACCTGACCAGCGCCAGGTCTTACAGGTGGCTTCGGTCATTGGCAAGGAATTTAGCCTTCCCATTCTGGGCGCTGTAATGCGAGCATTTGATGCCCCCGATCTTCATCGCACGGTCGATTATCTGATGGAGCGCGAATTTATTCAACCCAACCCAAATTCGCCAGATACAGAATTTACCTTCCGACATGTGCTGATGTCGGATGCAATTTACAGCACACTATTGCGTAAAGAGAGCAGCGCCTTACATGGACAGGTGGCAGAAGCTATTGAACGGATGTATGTCGACCGGCAGGAAGAACAAGTCGAGGTTCTGGCAAACCACTATCGGATGAGCTTTTATCCGGATCGCGCCTTACATTACTTGCTCCTGGCTGGACAAAAGGCAATTCGCAACCAGGCAAATCAACAAGCCCGCCAGCATTTTGAGACCGCCTTAGAATCACTGCCAAAAACTAACCCTACAGGATACCAAAGATTTCTGGCTCAAAGTGGTATGGGTGATGTACTTCTCTTCATCGGTGAGTACCCCGAGGCGCGAGAATATTATCTGCAAGCATTTCAAACGCTGGTAGATGAAGAAGAAAAATACGAAGAAAAGAGTGCTCTGCAATGTAAAATCGCACGTACCTTTGAAAGACAGGGGGAATACGATCAAGCCCAGAGCCAGATCGAGGCTGCCCTGGAGACCTTAAAAGCCAAACCGAGATTCGTTTCCAGCAGAGCGAGCTCAGGCATGGAACGATCTGGCGTGGATCGATTTCCGGCGGGGTAATTTTGCGGAAGCTGACCGATTACTCCATCTTGCGCTGTCGCTTGTGGAAGGATATGACGCATACGAGGTGATTGCTTCGATTTATAACCGACTGGGCGGTGTTGCTTATAACCAGGGTGATTGGGTACAAGCTGCTGGTTATTTACGCAAGAGTATCGCTATCCGGGAAGCCTCCCGTGACCGGGTAAATTTAGCAACATCCCTGAATAACCTGGGGTTGCTCGAAATTGAGATGGGTCAATTTGAAAGCGCATTGGCTACGCTAAGCCGCAGTTACGAGTTGAAATCACGTCTTGGGCAATCTGAAGGAATTGCAATGGTGCTGAATAACCTGGGTTGGATAAATATTCAGCGCGGGGATCTAAGTGAGGCTCAACGTGTGTTAGATAAAGCTCTGGAACTAACCCAGCAAATTGGTTATTCGTCTCTGCATTGTCAGGTATTAACGACAATTGGCGAGATGTTTCAAGCTGCTGGAGAATGGGATCGGGCTGAAAAAGTATTGATGGAAGCAGAACAAACGATGCGTGATTTTGGCTCGGATGACCAGCGGGCCGAAATTTTTCGCCAACTAGGGGAAGTGGCATTAGGGCGAGAAGAAATTGAAGTCGCTCTGGAATGGGTAAAAAAAGCAGGGCTTTTGCTCAATTCCTTGGGCGAAGAAGCCAGAAGTCGGACATTACTCCAGCGGGCGGAGTATTTGCGGTTGTGCGGCCGTTTGGCAACTTTTCAGCAGAAGTATTTATCTGCAGAGTCGTATTTGTCGGATAGTAAAGCTATTTTTGATGATTTGCGCAGCTTGCTTGGAAGAGGGCGGGTTTTGTATTGCCAGGGAGAATTGGAGAATGCGCGTAACAATAAGAACCAAGCCCAGGAGCGTTTTCGGCAAGCATATGAACTGTTCCAGGGCATCGGGGCAAACCTGGAAGCAAACCGCACTTTAGATTGCATCGTGAAATGAGAAAAAATGCGGCGCTGAACGCCGCATTTTTTCACTCAAATTTCGTAAATTCGCCAGGCTGATTGCTATTCGTTGGATTCGGCGATCAGGCTCGGGGCAAAACCGCCATCGCCCCAAAAGCGTCCATCGCCCCAGAAGCGCCCATCACCCCAAAAGAGACCGTCACCCCAGAAGCGTCCATCACCCCAGAAACGCCCGTCACCCCAGAATAATCCATCCCTCCAGAAGCCGCCTTCTTCCCAGAAACCGCCGTCGCCCCAGAAGCGCCCGTCGCCCCAGAAACGCCCATCGCCCCAGAAGCGCCCGTCACCCCAGAAGCGACCATCGGAGGCAAACCATCCTGCGTCCGCATGGAAGCCGCCATCGCCCCAGAAGCGCCCGTCGCCCCAGAAAAGGCCACCGCCCCAAAGTTCGCTATTACCCCAATAACCGTCTTCTCCCCAGAAACCGCTGTCGCCCCAGAAGCGCCCGTCTGCCCAGAAGCCGCCGTCGCCCCAGAAGCGTCCGTCGCCCCAGAAGCGCCCGTCACCCCAGAAGCGTCCGTCGCCCCAGAAGCGGCCTTTTTCCCAAAAGCGGCCATTTCCTGTGAACTGCCCCTGCCCCCAGAAGCCACCATTTCCCCAAAGCAGCCCACCCGCTGGGATACTATTTCCATCCCAGACGCCTGCGCCGCCTGCCCAGGTACCTTCGTCATCACCAAACAGGCGATAGATACCATTCTCATCACGATACGAAAAGCCCAAATAATGTTTTTGGTTGGCTATATCGGCTGCGATATCCATGTCGCCATTGCCGAAGCTGTCGTTGATCTTCGCTAACACAGCCAATGGAGCATAAACTCGCCCAGCACCCTGCTGCCAGGTTTTGTAACCAGCCTCCAGGGTATCCAGGTTGAATTGCGGGATCGAGGTTGCCCGCAAGCGGAACTTGACCTGTTCTGGAGTAAGACTGGGGTTGCGCGAGATCATCAATGCGGCAACGCCAGAGACAACCGCCGTAGATTGCGAGGTTCCGGCCAGCTTGAAATAATCTTTTGGTAGGATGTTCTCCGGATGGCTGGTCGCGAGATAGGTATCCGGCTTCATTAATGAGACGATATGTCCGCCAGGGGCAACCAGATCAGGTTTGATAAACCCATCCAGGGTCGGTCCAGCGGATGAGAAGCTAGGGATATAATCGTCGCTCCAATCATCAGGTGTATATGCGTCGGTGAAAGCGCCCACAGTGATGATATAAGGATTGTTACCTGGAACTCCGATGGTCAGCGCCTGAGGTCCATTATTCCCGGCTGCGGAAACAACAACAATGCCTGATTGCCAGATGACCATCATGGCCTGGTTGACTGGGTCTCCCCAATATGGTGAGCGGACCGGAGCAGACATGGAAAAATTCAGGACGCGAATGTTGAATTTGTCCTTTAAACTCAGAACCCATTCAAGCCCTTTGATGACTGTCTCATATGTGGCCATTCCCTCAGCATTGGCGACGCGACCAATGACCAGATTGACATCTGGAGCCACCCCATTCCACTCTTTATCCTCGCCCTTGTCGCTGTTTGCGATTACACCTGCGACGTGCGTGCCATGGCCATTCGGGTCCTCAATTTGACCTTTTCCACCGCCATCGACGAAGTCCATCCAATCCTTAATCCGGACGCGCCCGCCTTTGGCGGGTTTCCACAGCCCATCCAGTTTTGCGATGCCGGTATCGAGCACCGCAACCGTCACGCCTTCACCGGTCACCCCGGCAGCCCACACGACGTCTGCCCCTACAACATCTGGATAATCAGTTTCCGGCGTGGAGTTCTTTTTGGAGCCAGCGGCAGAGGAGTGTCCTTCAACGGTGAATTGACCGTTTGGCGTCACCATGACCCCTTTCATGGTTCCTAGCAATTCGGCTTTTTCTGGCAAAAGCAGTGCGGCTACCCCATGAATTATTTCCAGGCGAGAAGTCACCACACCGCCGTTTGCCTCAACCAGCTCGACCACCATGTCTGTGGTGGGCCCCTGGATGATATAGGATTGCATTAGAGATGGATTTACTTCGATCCGTTGACCGGTCGGGATCCAGAGTAATACAAAGAGCAATCCAATATCGGCGAATAAGAATAGATATTTTCGGGTTCCCGTAGTTCGCCTTGTGTTCATCACTGCCTCCATTCAATCACTAAACCGTACTTCAACTTCTCTATCAGAACCAAAAGCGGGCCTTTGTAATCCAGGCCCGCCGATCCTAAAAGATTGAAACTAATGCGCTTCGGCGGCCTGGCAGTCATAACCTTGACGGTTTTAGACCCATAGCTTTGCGTCCCCGGTTTTCACCGGGTTTGCCTTTTCGGTCTACCATGAGTATAACATGACCAAGGGAAATATGCACTTACAAAATTGCAAATAGCAGATTCTGCAAATTATCTTGAGCCTATCATCAGCATACCGGGATGATCGGATGAGAGAATATCGTCGGTTCTTTCAAATCGGTTTGATTTTGGATTGGTGGAACGGTCTTATTTTTGCTTCCATGTGGTAAACTATACGTTTGGTGCGTTTTTTAAGGCAATCAAACTTTTTCATTCAATAAGTTTTTAGGAGAGTACAAAATGGTTGATAAGAAATGGGTTTTTCTCTTTGACGAGGTTGATCAGGCTGAGAAAAGTGTTGGCGGTGATTGGGAATCCGTTCGCGCTTTATTGGGCGGTAAGGGCGCAGGCCTGGCGGATATGACCCGCGCTGGCGTGCCTGTCCCTCCTGGCTTTACAGTTACGACGGAAGCTTGCAACGCATATCTGGCAGAGGGAGGAAAATTCCCCACTGGTATGTGGGATCAAGAATTGGCTGCAATGAAGAAAGTAGAACAAAAGACCGGCAAGAAATTCGGCGATCCACAAAATCCTCTATTCGTTTCGTGCCGTTCCGGCGCCAAATTCTCCATGCCAGGCATGATGGATACCGTCCTCAACATTGGTTTGAACGATAAAACTGCTGAAGGCATGATTGCTAAGGGTCTGGATGCCCGCTTCGTATACGATTCCTATCGGCGATTGGTGGAGATGTTCGGCAGTGTTGTTCTGGGTATTCCGGATGAAGCGTTTGAAGAACCTCTCGCTCACTATAAAGCCCAAAAGGGCTATAAAGTCGATACCGAGATGACATCTGCTGACTGGAAAGCAATGACGGTGACTTTCCAGCAGGTTGTCCAGGAACACAAAGGATTCGAATTCCCCCAGGATCCTGATGAGCAGCTTCGTCTGGCCACAGAAGCTGTTTTCGGTTCATGGAACGGTAAACGGGCCGTCGATTACCGCAACGCCGCTGGTATCGCACACGACTTGGGAACGGCTGTCAACATCGTCACCATGGTTTTTGGGAACATGGGTATCAATTCCGGGACAGGTGTAGCTTTCACCCGTGATCCAGCCACAGGTGAAAATAAAATGTATGGCGATTATCTGCTCAATGCGCAAGGCGAGGATGTTGTCGCTGGGATTCGCAACACGGCGAAAATCGAAAATCTTACCAAGGATTTGCCCCAAGCTTACAAGGAGTTTCTCGAAATTACCTCTCGGTTGGAGCAACATTATCGAGATATGCAAGATGTTGAGTTTACAATCGAAGAAGGTAAGCTCTGGATGCTGCAAACCCGAACAGGCAAACGCACTGCCAAGGCTGCTGTCAAGATGGCTGTGGATATGGCCAACGAAGGCTTGATAACCCGCGAAGAAGCGATCTCTCGGGTCACTTCTGATCAGGTGGACACGTTGCTTCATCCCCAGTTTGATTTGAAAGAAATGAGCAGCGCTCGCAGCGGCGGTCGTTTATATGGAAAGGGTGTCAATGCTTCCCCGGGCGCAGCGGTAGGCCAGGTTTACTTTGATGCTGACACCGCAGAGAAAATGGCAAAAGAACATCACCAGGCCGTGATCATGGTCCGTCCCTTTACAAAGCCGGATGACGTGCATGGTATGCTCGCCGCTAAAGGTATTCTGACCAGTGAAGGCGGAGCCACCTCGCACGCCGCTGTCGTTGCGCGTCAATTCGGTGTGCCTTGTGTGGTTGGCGCGGCAGAAATTCGGATTGATCTCGAAAAGCGTCAGATGGAAGTGAATGAACTGGTCGTCAAAGAAGGTGAATGGATTTCTGTGGATGGGACGACGGGTGAAGTCTTCCTCGGACAGATCGCAACAGTCGCTCCGAAGCTGGAAGAGCAAACGGATTTACTCATCCTGCTCACCTGGGCAGACGAGATCTGTGCCATGGAGAATGTCCGTGAGGTTCCCAATGGCTGGCCGACGCGCGGTTTGCAAGTTTGGGCAAACGCCGATTATCCCGCCGATGCCCGCCGCGCCCGTTCGTATGGAGCGGTTGGTATTGGCCTTTGTCGTACAGAGCACATGTTCTTTGAGACCGAGCGATTGCCGATTGTCCAACGCATGATCCTATCCGAGACTTCAGAAGGGCGAACAGAAGCCCTGAATGAATTACTGCCTTACCAGCGTGCGGATTTCGCAGGTCTCTTCGAGGCTATGAATGGATATCCGGTCATCATCCGTCTGATTGATCCGCCTTTGCATGAGTTCATGCCTGACGAAGAAAAGCTCTTCGAGGAAGTGGTCAGTATGCGGGTCAAAGGCGAGACCGAAGGACTGAGCGAGAAAGAGGATCTGCTCGCGGCAATCCGCGCGATGCACGAAAGCAACCCTATGATGGGATTGCGCGGCGTCCGGTTGAGTATCTACATGCCCGAAATCGTTGAGATGCAGGTGCGTGCGATCTTTGAAGCGGCTGCTGATGAAGTAAACAAGGGTGTGGTGGTGAAGCCCGAGGTGATGATCCCGCTTACTGGCACGGTTAGAGAGCTTGAGTGGATCCAGCCGCGCCTGGAGCGAATTGCCAAGGCGGTCATGAGCGAGAAAAAAGTGACTTTTGATTATAAATTCGGCACCATGATCGAAATCCCGCGCGCTTGCGTAACTGCTTTCGAGATCGCCAATGTTGCTGAGTTCTTCTCGTTCGGCACCAACGACCTGACCCAAATGACTTTTGGTTACAGCCGTGATGATGCCGAACGGAATTTCTTGATTAAGTATGTGGAAGAAGGTATTCTGCCTAAGAACCCCTTCCAGACATTAGATCGCGATGGTGTTGGCCGATTGATGGATATGGCTGTAAAAGATGGACGCCTGGCTCGGACCAACCTGGAAGTTGGTATTTGTGGCGAGCATGGCGGCGACCCGGCTTCGATTGAGTTCTGTCACCTGGTGGGCAATAATTATGTGAGTTGTTCTCCATTCCGGGTACCGGTTGCTCGCCTTGCTGCGGCGCATGCAGCACTGAAGCATCGCCCTGGCGCCGGCAAGATGGTCGAAGATAAATAATCGCTTTAGGTGAAACAAAAAAGAAGGGCCTCAATCAGGCCCTTCTTTTTTGTTTCAAGGTTCTCCTAAACGATCAACCCGTTCACGGACCATCCAGAGTGGAATGATCGCACATCCCAGGCTGAATGCCGAGCCAAGAATCAGACCGCCCCATTGACCAATCGCAACTGGTAAATGAAAGATCGCTGTGAGAATACCAGGGCCTAAGAAAATAAGCAGGGTAACCGGCAAATAGACCATTGTAGCTATTGCCCCCAGGCAGCCGGCGGTTCTTTTTAGCATCTGGCGTGGATCTTCCCATTCCATATTGGCCCCCAGAACCCCAAAAGCCAGATTGATCCCGGCGTTTCCAGCTACGGTTAATGCGACGACTGCCATGGCATATAAAAAACCATTCATTTCGGTTTTTTGGATTACCCATGTAGATAATAGGAAGAGCCAGCAGAGCAGTGTGACCGGCAGAAAGGCGACCATGTATTTTGAGATAATGAGTTCGCTCGTTTTCACTGGCGCTGTTTTAAGCAACCAGTATTGTTTTCCTTCTTGAGCAAAACCCATTCCCGCCAACCTGCTCAACAACATCCATCCCACGAATAGAGATAACGCGACATTGCTATACATCCGAATACTTCGGAAAATTTCAAGCGTCCAAGATGGAGCATTTTGCGTGAAATCAGGCTGATTATTTCCACTACGGAGCAACATCACAAAATAGACCACGCCAACGATGATTGGTGTGATCAATTGTGACATATTTCGCATATCCCGGCGTAACACAAGCAAGTCTTTGTGAATAATTCCCAAAACAGAGGCTGGAACCTGTTGATGGATGAAATCTAATTTCTGTTGGGAAAATAGGTGCGGTTTTCGCCGTCGATGGGATGTTTTTTTTCGGGCGACGACCTGCATATTTGCCCACCCGTTGTAATAGAGCCATTCTGCGCTGGTCAACGCCCCAAAGAAGACAACCATACAGGCTATCAGGGAGATTGCCGTGATTCCGACTCCGCTCAACCAATCTGCCTCACCAATCCGCATTAGTCCATTCCCCATCCAGGTGAGAGGAGACCAGGGGTTATTGACACGCGCCAGAATCTGCAAAGTTTGATCCATTTGCGCTGAAGAAACATCATTCATATTGGCTATCTGCCCGGTCTGTGAACAGATTAATGATGCAATACCTCCAATAAAACCGAGAATTTCGGCCACTCTTCGCGCCGGGAATATCCGCACGATGAGCATCACCAGCAAGCTGGCTATCCCGGCTGCGGCCAAAGCCAATGCCGCCAGTAAGAAGATAACAAAGGGATAATATAACACCGTATAATTGGCGGATGCGCCAATACCAAACAAGACCGGTACAGCGAAAAGACAGATCAGCCCAAAATTGGGTAGGATTGCCTGAAGCAATTTCGCCATGAACACTGCCCGGATGGGTATTGGAATACTGAGCAGGAAATCCATGTCGCCAGTTAAATATAGGGCTTGCAGCAGAACGCCAAAGCTGGTGAATAAGATGCCGATAAATGCAGCGCTCAGAATTATTATGGGCATACTTTCCCATAGAAAACTAAAATCACCTGACAGTTCCACCAGTTCAGGCGATTTCAGAAAATGCATAAAACGCCAGACTAAGAAGAAAACCAACCCAAAAAAGGTCAGCAACGCCAGGACAGCAATCACCAAACCGATCTTTGCCAGGGTTTTGGAGCGGCGAAACCCGTTCAATGTGATCAGCAAGCGAAGCTGGAGTAGTTTCCAGACTACACCCCACAAGCTGTTCGCCCGGGCATCTGGCAGATGGATCATTTCAAGACCTCGGCGATTTCAGCGTATTCTGTTCCTCCCGTCAGGTTGAGAAAAATATCCTCCAGGCTCGCCTGACCTGCGCCCATCCCGCGTAATTCGTCCATCGTCCCAACTGCAACCAGGCGCCCCTGGTTGATGATTCCGATCCGATCGCACATGCGCTCTGCAATCTCCAAGATATGGGTGGAGAGGAAAATACTTGCTCCCCTCTCAGCCATCTGACGCAGCAAGTCTTTAATCAACCGGGCAGATTTTGGGTCTAATCCAACGGTAGGCTCATCTAAAACCAGCACTTTTGGAGCATGCATCAATGCGACTGCCAGGGCGGTTTTTTGTTTCATCCCATGGCTATAAGAGTCGATGGTATCATCTTCGGCGGAGCCCAGGTCAAACAGACGCAATAATTCATCGATCCTGCGATTAACCAGTTCATTCTGCAATCCATATAATCCTCCAACGAAACGGAGCAGCTCGCGCCCGGTCAGTTTAGGATATAAGTTTGGCTCATCGGGTACATATCCGCAGCATGCCTTCGCAAGTAGAGATTAAGTCTGCACATTGTACCCGCCGACTTCAACCGAACCAGAGGTCGGTCTGAGTAACCCGACAATCATCTTAATGGTTGTCGTCTTTCCGGCCCCATTCGGACCCAGGAATCCGAAGATTTCACCACCGGAAACATTAAAGCTGACGTGATCAACTGCCAGCTTCTCACCAAATTTCTTAGTCAGTTCTAACGTGGAGATCAGAGGAGGTGATTGATTTATCATATTATTTTGAATCATACTTCAAGAATGCATCATTGGCAATGATAGCTGGATTAGGTTCGATCTGTTTTCCTTGATTTATCAAGTACCTTCCATTAGAATCAATTCCCAATGACCAGGATAATTTCGCGACGTGATTTCCTCAAATTAAGCGGTTTTTCATTCGGCTCGTTTGCAGCCCGCAATGTATTGGGTCCGGGTTTTTATCAGCCTGATTTTCCGCGCCGCCCGGAACGGGAGATGGGGAAATTGGCGCGAGTTGCTGTAAAGCAGGTGGATGTCCGGTCCCTTCCAAATGATAGGGCGCCCATCGTTGGCAACCGTTTCAGAGATCAAATTATCCAGATTTACGAAGAACTACGCCCCCCGGATGCTCCGAAATATTACAATACTCTCTGGTATCGGGTATGGGGTGGCTATGTCCATAGCGCTCGTCTGCAAATCGTGGATATCCGATTGAATGAACCAGTTCAGTGGGTTTCTCCGGCAGGTCAGCTTTGCGAAGTGACTGTACCTTATACTACGGCTTATCAATATTCCAAATGGGATGGCTGGATTCCCTGGCGAGGATCACGACTCTACTATTCCTCCGTACATTGGGCGACAGAGATTAAGGAAGGCCCAGATGGTCGCCCCTGGTACAACATTGTCAATGAATTGAGCGATAGCGAAGTCTATCTTGTGCCGGCAGAACATTTGCGTTTCTTTTCACCAGAGGAATATGCTCCGATTGCCCAGGATATCCCGCCGGAGAAGAAACGGATTCACGTGAAGCTGCGCGAACAAATGTTGCGCGCCTTTGAATACGATCAAGTTGTCTTTGAGGCGCGCATCTCATCGGGTGTGCCTACCGACAAGACGAGCAACAGCATCTACCCAACCGCAACGCCGCCTGGAAGACACCTGGTTTATTCTAAAATGCCCTCAAAACACATGGGTAGCGTGGCGGGAGGCGAGGAAATCGAAGCCAGCGGTGGGTTCACCTTACCAGGTGTCCCCTGGACAAGCTTTTTCCTTCATCCTGGAGGGTATGCTCTGCATGGCACTTATTGGCATAATAACTTTGGTTTACAGATGAGCCACGGCTGCGTGAATATGCGGAACGAAGATGCTCTCTGGATATTTCGCTGGAGCAATCCGGTCTTTGATCCATTGAAAATTGAAAGCCCCGCCGATTGGGAAGTCACCGGGCATGGAACTGCTGTCATCGTGGAAATCTAGACCAGCCGGTCAATCATGAGTACCACGAAAAGAAACGCCAAATACATACTGGAATAGCGGTACATTTTCCAGGCTAATTTATTCCCCCCTTTTTTCCATACCTGCCAGGCTGACAGCACCAACCACCCGCCCAACACTGCTGCTCCAATCAGATAGATACTGCCCCCTAGTCCAAATAGAGGTAATAAAAGCGTCAACGCAACCAGCTCTATTGTGTAGAGCATGATCTGGGCGCGCGTTTCTTTCTCGCCGCGCACGACCGGCAGCATGGGGACTCCAGCCCGAGCATAATCCTTTCGGCGGACCAGTGCGAGCGCCCAGAAATGGGGCGGCGTCCACATAAAAACAATAGCAAATAGAAAAAGGGAGGGAATATTAAGGCTTCCGGTGACTGCCGCCCAACCTACCAGGGGAGGAATAGCCCCTGCGCCTCCGCCGATCACGATGTTTTGTACGGTGGTCTTCTTCAAAAAGATGCTGTAAAGCAATACGTAATACACGATTCCGGTCAGGGTGAGCAGAGCAGCTAAAAGATTGACAAATGCGACCATCAGATAGAATGAAGCTAGAGCAAGCCCAACACCAAAAGCCAGTCCCTCACCCGCTGTCAACCTCCCAGAAGGAATGGGACGTTTCTGGGTGCGCTGCATTTTTTCATCATCGAAGCGATCGATGAATTGATTGATTGCGCCTGAACCGCCAGCCGCCAGGAATCCACCCAGCAGAGTCCAGAAGGTAAGTGAAAGAGATGGCCATTGTTGTCCGGCGATGACCATGCCGGCGTAAGTTGTTACCAGCAACAACGCCACAACGATAGGCTTTGTCAGCATTAAGAAATCTAACAACAAACCTTTTCGATGAATAGCCGCTTGCTCCTCAGCCTGCTCATCTTCTCTGGCCCGATTTGCCAGCCCCGCTGTTGTGACCAGAACAATCAAAGACCCCCAACTGGCGACTGCCGTGGTTTGATGCAACCAAATGAGATAAGCAGGAAAACCTTGTACAAGTTTTGCGCCGAGCAAAGCTTGCGCGAAAAACAGTACGGCTGTTGCTGTTGCGGCGGCGAGAACAGGAGTCTGGGTCCGCTGACCTCGCCAAGATTTAAGGAGTACTATTCCCATCAATAATCCGCTCAGGCCAACCAAAACGCGATGGATCATATTCACGATCTCGGCGGGGTTTTGTGGAAATGCCCCCAAGTTGCATAGCGGCCAGCTTGTACAAATAGTCCCGATATCGCTGGCTTTCACAATGGCGCCGCTGGTCAAAAGCGCAAAAATGGATATTAATAGCCAAATTGAATAGCGAGAGAAAGAGGAGCGATCGCTGAAATTCAGCCTCTGTGTTGATGGATAAGTTAATGGATAAAAGGAAGCTACGCCAGCTATCACAACTCCTGCCAGGGTTAGTAAGGATAATTGCAGATGGACGACATTAAGCCAGCCGATCCCTTTCATACTTGGAAATAAGGCGATTGAAGCCCCCAGGCCGATTTGCGCCGCGAAAGAAATGCAGGCAACCAGAATTGGATGGAAAAGGACATGCTGATTGCGGAATTGGCGCCAGGCAATCCAGGCAGATGCAATTAGAAATGGCGCCACCAACGCGCTAAGAACTCGATGCGCATAGTTGTATAAAGCGCCCTGATTTTGCGGCGGCATCCAGGTTCCGAGACAGGTTGGCCAATCTGGGCATGCATTGGCCGCGCCGGATGCGCTTACGATCCCTCCAACCACAATCAGCAAGAAAACCAGGATCGCAGTGATGATGACCACACTCCGAAAACGCTGGATCGTCTTTTTGCTCACGTATGCTTCAACCATGTTGCTGCTCCTCATTTTGCATCCGACAACTATCCGGCTGTTCGATCGAATTGATCGGAATTACGCCCCGGAGAACGATTTTTGGTGTTGATGGGTCTGCTGATCCGCCTGTGCGCTTCCCTTTTGTTGTTTGCGGATAAAGAATGGATAGCCCAATCCTAACAATGTCGCAAATGTAAACCACTGCAAAGCGTAACCCATGTGCGGCCCTTCGCTTAATTCTAGCTCGGGTTGGGTGCGGAAGGGCGGACCTTTCCAGTCGTCTTGCGGCGCTTGTTGAATATAAGCCGGCAGCAGCGGATAAGATACTTGTTTAGAGATTTGTTCGATGTTAATAAAATACCAGGTTTTTAATGGGGCTGCTCCTGGGACTGGAGTCGGATCGCTGCGGCTGCCGATCTCAGCTTTGCTCTGCGGCCGGCGCAGGATACCGGTAATCTCCACAAGCCCCGGTTCATCATAGGCCGCCCAATCCCCGGAGGCATCCGTTTGATTGTTGCCGTCTTTCGCTGGAATCCAGCCCCGATCCACCAGGATGACTTGCTGCGAATCTTCCAATATGAAGGGGGTTACCAGATGAAAGCCCCATTCGTTGCCGTAATATTGGTTTCTTAGTGCAATCTGGTTGGCGAAGTCATAAACACCAGATGCCTCGACTGACCGATACTCCATGTTGTAAAGATCTGCTTCAAGCGCTGTACCAGACAGCTCTAATGGAGCTTCATAAATTTGAGCAAGCACGCGAGTGTTGAAAGCACGCCGTTTTTCCAGGCGATCCAACTGCCAAATTCCAAGCCGGATACACAATCCCACTCCAAATATCACCAGGAGCGTCGCCAAAAACCAACGCCGGGTGAACATCACTCGAAGGAGTTTCATAGCTGCTCCTGAGAGTTGGCGGTTGATTGACCATGTGTTTTCTCGTTCCTTTGATCCTTCACTGGAAACGCCGCCAAGCTATATAGAAATATCAGGGCAGCCAGAGTTGGAACTGTCAACACAAGCGCGGTGATGCGGGTTGAGATCGTGGTTGGAGGACGGATATCCAATCCAAGGTAATTCTGGCTCTGGAAAGAGCAGGTATACGCAATCCTTTCGACCTGGTTCATGACCAGGCTGCCGCTCGCTCCGGCGGGAACCCAGATTGGGCCAAGCTGGTGGCTGGCAGAATCCTGGTTGATAACTTCCAGGACGTCTCCGACCACAAATACCATCTCCTCGGGGATGGCAGGTGCTGGCTTGCCAGAGGCGATCATTTCTGCTGTTCCGGCTGGAATAACCAGTTGGATCGTTTTTGGCCCTCTATCCGTCGGCGTTTTCTGAAGCGCATAAGTCGCCTCGTTAAAGCCAACGGCAAATACCAGTGAGATAACGCTGACTATTCCCAGACGGATCCAGTAAGGGCGTCTATTTAGTCGAGATTTCATTGATTTTCCATGCCTATTGTGTTGGCTGCTTGAGCAAATGAGAGATGTCCGTCGCGATTCGATCTGGTTCCATCCCGTATGGGTAATTGAGAATCCAATTCCCCATTTTATCGATCGTGTACATCCGAGCGGAATGATCGATGAGATACCCGGCCGCGCTGCCGGTATCCTGGCGCTGGTGGTAAACGCCGTATTTTTTCCAAACCGGCTCCAGTTCCTGCTGAGAACCGGTCAAGCCGATGAAACCTGGGTCGAAATTCTCCAGGTAAACCTGCAATCGCTCCTGAGTATCTCTATCCGGATCAACCGTGATATATACAAACTGCACATTCTCGGATTGCTCGCCTAGAATAGTCTTGATTCGCTTGTACTCAGATAATGTAATTGGGCAGACATCCGGGCAATGGGTATATCCAAAGAAAATCAATACCACTTTTCCCCGTTGATCATGCAATCGAAACAAATCCCCATTTTGGTTGGTGAGGCTGAAATCCGGCGCGGTCGCAGGTGGATCAATTAGAACTCCTTGATAGGTGTAATTTGACTGCATGAACCACCATACTCCCCCAAGACTGAGTATGAGCCCGATCACCACCCCGGCGAAGATTAATCCTGTTTTTGACATAGCTCCTTGCTTTTTACAGTTGTGGCAGGTCGCTGCCGATCTGACATCAACCTGCCTGTGAAATAACTCGAATCTTTAGACTGGCGGCATGCCAATCAGATATAAAGCCGGGTAGAAGAAAATCCAGATCACATCGATAAAATGCCAATAAACGGCAGCCGCTTCCACCGGCCAATGCTGTTCGGCGTCATAGAGGCCTTTGCGGGCATTGCGGAAAACAATCCCCAAAAAGATCACACCGGTCAGAACATGAAAGGCGTGGAAACCAGTCATGGTATAAAAGAGTGACCAGGTCGCATTCTCTCCAGGCCCAAATGGGGCAATTTGCCACTCCACGCCTACAACCCCGATCAAGAACAGGATTCCCAGGACGATTGTGACCAGGAAAGAGCGTTCGAAAGTTTTTCGGTCGCCAAGAGCCATGGCGATCTCGCCTCGATTTGCAAAAAAGCTGCTGATTAACAACACCGCAGTGACAACAAACCCAACGATTGGATCGACCTCAGGGCGAAGACGTGTACCCAACAGGTAAAACCGGGCAACAAACAGGCCAGCAAAGATGAATAAATCGGAAACAATGAATAACCACAACCCCAAACGATTGGTGATCGTTTTCTGGGTGTACTCAGATCGTGAAACAACACTGGTTGTCATCAATTCACCTCGTCCTCAGGTGTAAATACCCGCCCGATATGCATATAATCTCGGATAACAAAGAACGCTTTGAGGGCTGCAATTGCCAGCATCACTGCTGCCCAGGTTGGAGCGACTTTGCCAATAAAGAATTCACCCACGGTAAATGCCCCAAGCATGATCAATATGGTCAATCCGATCCGATAAGCGCTGATAGGATTGTTCTGGTGAGTCTTCTTCTCTTCGTTCATAACCTATTCCTTCTGGATCCGTTCCAACTCTGATTTTGAGGATGTCCCGATAATCCACTATTCATTCCATCAATTCTCAATCCGTGGCTCCAGAAACGGCTGGGGCGGCTGCGCCTTCTCCAGGAACATACACTTCTTCCTTAGCTTCGCTGGGTTCCTTATAGCGGTCTTTGTCGATGTTGACGTAGGCGGTGTCGGTGCCGTAATCATATGGCTCACCAACCACGATCACAGGCTGTGCGTAATTGTGAAGTGGGGCTGGCGATGGGATCATAAATTCTGGTGAGCGAGATCGCCAGGGATTATTTGCTGCTTTAGGACCCCGGTTGGCGCTGAAGATCAGGTTTATCACCGCGACCACTACGGAGAAGAAAATCAGATAAGCCGCTATGGTGATCAAGAGTTGCTGAATATCGATCCCCAGAGCCGGATCAAAATCCCCGATTCGGCGGCGCATCCCCAGTAATCCAACCTGCATTTGCCCCAGAGACTGCACATAGAAAGCGGGCAGCATCATATAAAAGTGCAGCTTACCCAGTTTTTCGTTGTACATTCTGCCAGTGATCTTTGGAAACCAGTAATAGATCGCGGCAAAGAACGGGAAAACAAAGCCGCCGAACATCGTGGCGTGAAAATGCCCTACGATCCAATAGGTATCTTGTAGATGCAGGTCAGTTGCAACCGTCGCATTGGGTGGACCACTTAACCCACCCAGTAAAAAGATTGAGATTGCACCTAATACAAATAACATGGGCGTCTCAAAGGAGAGCTTGCCTTCCCAAATCGTTGCGATCCAGCTAAAGAATTTGACCCCAGTTGGTATAGCCACTAACAATGTGCTGTACATAAATGGGATGCGCAGATAGGATTCCATCCCGCTGGTAAACATATGGTGCGCCCATACCAGGAAGCCAACCAGGGCAATTCCAAAGGAGGATAGCGCTACCCAGCGGTAACCAAATAGCGGCTTGCGGGCAAACACAGGCAAGATCTCGCTGATGACGCCAAGACCGGTCAGCACAAAGACGTAGACAGCCGGGTGTGAGTAGAACCAGAACAGGTGTTGAAAGAGAATTGGATTGCCGCCTTTATCGGGCGTGAAGAAACCCATCCCAAATAGCCGGTCAAAAAGCACCATCTGGAAAGAAAGGCCAATCAGTTGGGTGGCGGTCAGGGCTATCAGTGCAGTCGCCAACGCGGTCCAGACAAAGATGGGCATACGGAAATAGCTCATCCCTTTGGCTCGCATCCGGATTGAAGTCGCGATTACGTTCAATGCGCCGAAGATAGACGAAAGTCCGGCAAAATAAACCCCCAGGAAAAACATATCCATCCCTAATGGGGCTTTCTGGCTGAGGGGGGGATAACCGGTCCATCCGGTGTCAAATCCACCCAGGAAAATACTGCTCAGCAGTACGATCGCAGCCGGGACGTTGATCCAAAACGCAAACGCGTTCAAACGTGGGAACGCCATATCATTGGTCCCGATCAATAGCGGCACCAGATAATTGGACATTGCACCTACCCCGAGCAATATGCCAACGATCATCACAATCCCATGCAAGCTCATGACCGTGTTGTAGGTCTGCAGTTCGACAACTTGCATCCCGGATTGGGCCAACTCTGTTCTGAAGATTAACGCAAAGACACCGGCAATCCCAATCATCAATATTGAAGTGACGCCATATTGAATCCCGATGGCTTTGTGGTCATAGCTGACGCTGAAGTAACGTCGCCAACCTGATGCGAAATCATCCTGCGGGTGTTCGGCGGTTTGCTGGCCGTTCATCCATTTCAACCAATCGGAAACCACTCCGATCCCTAAAATGAACCCGACCACGCCAAAAATTGCAGCCACTACCCAGGCTGGCTCGCTGAAACCATATTCATTTCCGTTGGGGTTCCAAACCCAAAGGGGCAGACCTTGGATCAGCCGAATGACCGATACCAGGATAAAACCTGCCATGTATCCGGCGGTCATCCCAAGCAAACCGCGGATGATACCGATGGAAGAAATGGCGCCTTTTCTTGTTTCACTCATAAAATTCCTCCAAGATAATCGCTGCCTTGATAGGGTTATCGCAATGATTGGATAAAGGCGATGATGTCATTGATCTGCTGGTCAGTGATCGGCAGCCTGGTGGTGGGGTCAATGAATTGCGCAGGCATGACGCCTGCTGGAAATCCATCCACGATTTTTGCGTTGGAGTTCAGGATTGATTCACGGATGTAGGCTTCATCGGCCGTAACCACAGTCCCTCCAACTAAGGCTACTTCCTCGCCAAATAAACCCTTCCAGGTCGGTCCCACCAACTTCGATCCATCGCTGCTGTGGCATGAGAGACAGCCAAACTGGGTAGCCCATTTTTGGCCTCGCTCTACTGGATCATCCGAGAGACCGGAAGATTTTATTACCCAGGCGTCGAATTCTTCTTTTGTGACCACGATCACAGGCGACTCCATATAGGTGTGTTGTAGGCCGCATAATTCAGCGCAGCGGACTTTATATTCACCGGTATATGTGGGGGTGATGCGCAGCTCGCGGATAAATTCTTGCCCGCCCGGCAGTGCGTCTTGCTTCACCCGGAACTCTGGTACCCAGAAAGAATGAATCACATCTGCCGAGCCTATGCGAAGAACAGTCTGCCGGTCGACTGGCAGGTACAATTTATCGGAGACAATTCCGAAGTCGGGATAGGCAAAACTCCAGGTCCATTGGCGCCCGGTCACATCAACTCGTAAAGCCTTTGGTTCGGGCTTGAGAGTCTGGGCTAATGCGTCCCCACCTAGATAGGCAAAAACCAGCACGGTCAGGAGCGGCGCTAATGTCCATATCATTTCCAACCTGGAGTCGCCTTCTACATGTTCTGCATCAGTTAAATCGCCGCGTTTTCGGCGGAAAGCAAAGATACTGTAGACCATGAATACCACGATCAACGAAAAAAGGAAAGCGATGACCATGAATTCCAGGTGGAATAATCGATCAATCGGGCGCGCCTGGGCGCTTGCAGCCATTGGCAATATGCGGATATAGTCCCAACTCAAAATCAATAACGCCGTGACGATCACCACCAGAACGGAAGCGATGATCAGGTGTGTCGCTTTTTTAAGGCGATTTTTCATTTTCTGCCTCCCGATATCAGCTAATGGTTCTTTCCCACTATTGAGCGTTTGGCGAGAAAAGAGATCCTCTGAATAAGATCGCTCCTCCAACCAATCATCTATTTGAGCGGCTGCCATAGTACGCCGATCATATACAATCGCGTCTTGGGCGCTCTGTAATGAAAGCAACACCACTCGTAACCTTTTCTCACCTTCGACAAATCGAGTCAGGAACTCCTCCCGGTTGAGTTTCTCATCGTCATAATCAACGATAATCAAATCTGGGTTGAGTTTTTCCAAAGCCAACAGCGTTTCGTCGAGGTTTGTAACGATCCCAACAATATCTACGCCAGCCTGCTTGCGTTCTTGCAAGAGGCTGCGCAACCCTTGACCAAACAAAGCATGGCTGGATGCAATGATTACTCGGCGGTTTTTTGGTTGGCCAGGCAGACGCATAAAAGAGATAACCCTTGTGGATCCAGGCAGATTTTTGTAGGACGGTTCTATCTGGGTTAAATGTACCAAACGAGACCGTAATTGTCATCAACCTTATTTTCGAATTCCAGGGCTATTTTGATAATCCAGAGGGGTGATTTTGCGATCACCCTGTGTATCTCGATTTCTGTGATCATGAGTGCTGTGTTGGTGTTGATTTCCCCGTACGGATCAGTTGATAGAATGATGTTTTTACGGGCAGCTCACTGAATGCTCTCAATACTTCCTGCGGATAGCCAGCAGGGTTACATCATCAAACTGAGGCTTTCCCTCTTGTAGTTTATGGATGGTTTGAGAGATATTTGTGCAGAAATCTTGCGCCTCCAAATCGATAGCTGCGCTCATAATTCTTTGTAATCCTTGTGTACCGGTTGCGTCTGTGGACAGGTTGAGACCATCGGTTACGCCATCGGTGTAGAGCAGCAATAACTCGCCAGCTTGAATAGTGATATGACTTTCATCGATCAGCGGGCGATCAATGATCCCGAGAGGTACGCCAGTTTTAAAGGGTAATACAGCCGTCTCCCCAGATGAACGCAGCAATAATGGGGTCTCATGACCGGCTCTGGCATATTGCAAATCACCGGTTGGTAAATTCAAGCTGCCATAGAGCACAGTAACGAACATACCGCTGTCATTTGTTTTCAGAAGCAAGTCGTTGACTAACCTCAACGTCTGGACGGGTGAAAGGTCCGGGGACGCTTTGGCGCGCAACAAGGCGCGAGTTTGGGCCATGTAGATGGCTGCCGGTACACCTTTATCGGTCACATCGCCAATAACGATCCCCAAATGGTTGCGGTCAAGAGGAAATATGTCAAAAAAATCACCGCCCACGGCCTGCGCCGCGACGATCAGAGCGCCCAGGTCATACCCTTTCTTGTTCGGAAGCTTGCGAGGCAATATACTGAGTTGAATTTCACGCGCCAACTGTAACTCACGTTCCAATTTTTCTTTCTCAATCAGTTGAACCTGGGCTGTCTTGAGTTTATCATAGGCTTTTTGGAGTTGTTGGTTCTTATCATGTAAAACCTGAATGGCTTGGGCTTGCGAATTCGCCAGGCGGTTGCTCATCTCGCGTACCATCTCATAGACCAACCCCGGATGATGGGTGAGCAGGTCATCAAATTGATTACGGGTAATTTCGATTAAGGTAACCTGACCGAACGCTATTGCAGAGGCGGTCCTGCGCCCATCCCAGTTTAATAAGCTCATCTCTCCTAGAAAATCTCCTGGCGCCCGCGCTCCAAGCCGGCTTTCCTCCGCTGTTCCCATAGCTTTAATCACTTCGACTTTCCCATCAACAATGACATAAAACCGGTCGCCAATCTCACCTTCTTCTAGCAAAATACATCCATCGGAAACTTCAAACAAATGGACCACTTGAGCCAGGCGATGAACTTCATCCGCAGAAAGACTTTGAAAGATATGTAACTGGGCGATTATTTTTTCAAGATCATCTACAATCTCAACCATGGGTATCACTCTATTGAAAACAGCGAACACTTGCCGTTATGCTGAATCTGAGGGTTGGATGGGGTTATTTTGCCGATGGCAGCTAACCTTAAAATTATAACATCGAATAAGCTAATTAAGATAAATAATACCTACTTATATTGAACACCCTGAGAATGGCTTGATGGGATTGAACCAAACATGGTATAACCTGATATCGTGGTGGTAGTCATTTGATCCAGAGGTAAGAATGACTGTAGTCGACAAGGAAAAATTACAATCATTTCGGGCGCAGACTTTCCGTCTTGTTTCTGGAACCACGCTGCAATCTCGATCTCAGGCAGTTGATTTTGTTAACCAGCGCGGTTTTATATTTTTCTGGCCGATTAGCGGGATTTTGTTTCCAAGCCTGTGGACGGCTGTGGCCGGCGATCGCCCAGTAGCCGATGCGCACGATGATCCAGGGCATATCACCTGGGGGTGGAAAGATCAATTGCTCGGCAGCCGCGAATGGTATTATGGTAAGGTGTTGCGAAAAAAAGCGACCATGATCTCCTTTCGTCTCGCACCTTTCTTTTATTCCCTTTCAAAAAATTATGGCGCATATGATGAAGATTATTTGACTCTTTACGAGCAAGGTCGCTTGACTATGGAAGCAAAAGTGATCTACGAAGCTATCTTAGAAAAGGGGCCGTTGGATACGATCGAGCTTCGCCGGATATCGCGTTTATCCAGCCAGTCCAGCGAAACGCGTTTTAATCGCGCCATTCAGGATCTCCAGGCTGATTTTAAAATATTACCGATTGGAGTAACCCGATCTGGGTCCTGGCATTACGCTTTTGCATACGAGATTGTCGCCCGTCATTATCCAAATCTGGTCAATGATGCCCATGCCATAGATGGGAGTATTGCTCGCCGGGTTCTTCTTAAATCTTATGTTTGCTCGGTAGGCGCATTTAATCTGAAGGATGCAATTAAGTTGTTTGGTTGGGGAATTGCCGAGACTAAAAAGGCGATCCAGACGCTGATCGAAAACCAGGTTCTGGTCAATAGCAGCCTGTCGGTTGGCGGCAGGGAGGAACAATATACCCTGCCGATGTTGCTTGAGGATTAACCCTATCATTCGTATTTGGAGTAAACACAGGAGCGGATATGATGAAAAAATCTGAAGACCCCTACAAAATCATGACGATAGAAAGACATATCCTTGAAGCACAGTCGCAATTCCCTGAAGCTACTGGAGCGCTTACCCAGCTTCTTTATGATATTGCTCTTGCTGGAAAGGTAATCTCCAGCCGCACAAACCGGGCTGGATTGGCCGAGATACTCGGTAAAACCGAGGAAATCAATATTCAGGGGGAAACGGTTCAGAAATTGGATCGTTTTGCAGACCTGACAATTTTTCGATTGAACGATCATACCGGCCGATTGGCCGTGATGGCTTCTGAGGAGAATGAGAATCCTATCCAGATCCCTGAAGAATATCCATATGGGAAATATGTTCTGTTGGTTGACCCGTTGGATGGCTCCTCCAATATCGATTTTAATATCCCTGTGGGGACGATCTTCTCTATCTATCGCCGACTTACGGATAGCGGCCCCGGGACCCTGGAAGATTGTCTTCAACCCGGTCGAGACTTAATTGCGGCTGGTTATATCATCTACGGATCGAGCACGATGTTCGTCTATTCAACGGGTCAAGGCGTGCATGGTTTTACCCTCGATCCGGCTGTGGGCGAATTTCTGCTTTCTCACCCGGATATATCCATCCCGCAGGAACCATGCTATTTTAGTGTGAACATTGGCTATCGCAAATATTGGAGCGAGGGTGTATCCCGTTTCACGGATTACTTACTTGGTCTGGATGATCAGCTTCAAACGCTCTCGCTGCGTTACGTGGGATCTCTGGTGGCAGATTTCCATCGTAACTTATTGGCAGGTGGGATTTTTTATTACCCGGCTGATATTCGGGATCCGAAGAAACCGAAGGGGAAGCTTCGTTTGACCTATGAAGCTGCCCCGCTGGCTTTTTTGGCTAAGAACGCCGGTGGATTCGCCTCGGATGGGCTTTGTGATATTTTGGAAATTCGTCCAGAAAGCTTGCATCAACGCACGCCCCTATTTATCGGTAATCTTGCTCTGGTTGAAAAGGCTGAAGAGTTTATTCGCGCTTATGGATAATTCACTTCTCGGTATCGATGGATTTCGAGTTTAGAAATAGATGTTACAATTTTATCGTGTTTGGCGATGATTCAAGCTGATTGGAGGATTAGATGAACACAAAGATGTTTTTTCGCTGGGTACTTCTGGTTTGTCTGTTAATCGCGGCTGGCCTTGGTTGTCAGTTGGTGGATAATATCAAAGGTGGCTTTCAAATGGTGAGTACTGGAAAAGCCGTCGCTACCGATATAGGGGCGCTCGCCACACAAATCATGCCTGCTGGCATTGAAGAGACTGCCCAGGCGTTGGTTACAGAGATGGATCAAAGCGGGATAATCGAAACAGCTCAATCTGCGATCACTGAAAACATTCCTGAAATGGGCGAGACGGCTCAGGCATTCACTACCGAAGTTTATACCTCTCCAGAGGAAGCGCCGGCTGATATCCCGATCATAGCTGGTGAGACCAGTGCATTTATTGGATCGCCAAAAGCGGTATCCTATTTTGTCTCTCTAGACTTGAAGGATGTACTGGATTTCTACAAGCGAGAAATGCCGAATAACGGCTGGCAGCAACTAACTGCCCAGGGTTTCACCAATGAAAACATGGCTGAACTGCATTTTGAAAAAGGCGGACGCAAAGCGGTTCTTGTGATCACCCAGGTGCCTTTTGTAGGCCAGACCACAGTAGTGATCACGATCGAAGGGGAATAATCAGATTGAGTAAACAACAGTGAGATGTGAGCACAAACCGTATTCACATCTCACTGTTAGAAATTTAGGCTAATCACCCAGGGTGGCCACCATCACAGCTTTGATGGTGTGCATGCGATTCTCAGCTTGATCCCAGACAGCAGAGCGGGGTGATTCAAACACTTCTTCGGTCACCTCCATGCTCTCTACCTCAAATTTCTGATAAATCTGTTCTCCAATTTTGGTTTCCCGGTTATGGAAAGCCGGCAGGCAGTGCATGAATTTGGCATTTGGATTGCCGGTCAGGGCGAACATTTGTGGGTTCACCTGATACGGTTTGAGCAACCGAATCCGCTCCTCCCAGACCGAGTCGGGTTCGCCCATTGAGACCCATACATCCGTATGGATGAAATCAACATTCTTCACACCTTCCGCAACATCTTCTGTCAGCGTGAGTTTGGCGCTGGTTTCTTTTGTGATTTCCCGACAGATCTGAATCAGGTTGTCGGCTGGCCAAAGCGAACGCGCACGCAGATGCGTACATCCATCCCAAATTTACATCCTGCGATCATCAGCGAATTGCCCATATTGTAGCGAGCATCGCCAACGAAGCAAAATGCTGTGTCTTCCAGCCGCTTAGGGCAGTGTTCAGACATTGTCATCACGTCTGCCAGGATTTGGGTAGGGTGGAACTCATTGGTTAGCCCATTCCAAACTGGCACTCCAGCAAACTTGCCCAGAATTTCCACCGTCTCCTGGGCGAAACCGCGGTACTCAATTCCGTCAAACATCCGTCCCAATACACGGGCGGTATCTTTCATCGACTCTTTTTGGCCAATTTGTGATCCTTCTGGTCCCAGATAGGTTACATGGGCGCCTTGATCGTACGCAGCGACTTCAAATGCACAACGTGTGCGGGTAGAGGCTTTCTCGAAGATCAGGGCGATATTCTTGCCTGTCAGGCGCGGCTGTTCGTAGCCCCCATATTTTGCTGTCTTTAATTCTTTTGCCAGTTGGATCAGGAATTTCAACTCATCTGAGGAAAAGTCCAGCTCTTTCAAGAAATTCCGGTTTCTGAGGTTGAATGCCATTTGGATCTCCTTTTAGAATGTACTTGATGGCGAATTGTCTCACAAATCCACTATATGAACAAGATATCACACAGGGGTTATTCGATCGGAATTATTCAAGTGATTTTTCTTTCCAACAACAGGTGCGATTTCTTCCCTGGTTTTTGGCTTGATAGAGGGCTTGGTCTGCCCTGAGGATGAACTCGCTCAAGGATAGGTCCATTCCTGGTTTGTAGCTGACCACTCCCAGGCTGATGGTGAGTTGCATATCACCGAACTCGCTCGTTATCGGATGTTTCTCCAGGTTTGCCCTGAATCGCTCCGCGACCCCCATTGCTTCAATTTCGTCCGTCTCCGGTGCGATGATCAGGAATTCTTCTCCGCCATAGCGACCAAGGATATCACTTGCCCGAATAGACGAACGGCATAATTCGGTGACTTCACGTAAGGCAAAGTCTCCCGCTTGATGGCCAAATTGATCATTAATTAGTTTGAAATGATCGATGTCTAAAAGGATGGCAGAGAGATTGCGATCATAACGCCTGGATCGATTTAATTCTAATTCGGCTAATTTCATCAAGTGCCGGTTGTTGAATGCACCGGTTAAACCATCTGTAATAGCTAATCGCTGCGTTTCGCTAAACAAACGTGCTTTTTCGATTGCAATGGCGGCTTGATCGGCGAACGCTTTCAAACGCTCGGCGTGCAGGGGCTGAAAATAGTCCGGCGTAGCACTATCCAGGTTAAGGATGCCAATGACCTGGTTTTGATTAATAATTGGGGCGCAGATGTAGGAGCGGATCCAGGCGGTGACCGGCAAACTCACCCAATTCGGATCCGCCTCGGTATCAGGCACAACCCACACCTGCCGGTTCTAAATCACGGTGTTCCAGATTGGGAAACTATCGGCGGGCATTTGGATGGATTGAATAAATTCCTGAACCTTAAATTGATCGTAGCCACGCGCATGCTTGACACTCACCAGGTTGTTTTCGTCGATCACGGCGATATTGGAGGTATCGCTATGAACCACTCGCTCGAGATTATTTAAAATCAAGTCCAGGAGTTCAGCATAGTCCAGGGTGCTGTTGATTGCGGCGATTGAATCTCTCAATGTCTCAGCCAGAATGCGCTGTTCTTTCTCTGCGGCTTGAGCTTCACCTAGTTCCTTGAGACGTCTGGCCAGATCCAAATTTGTCTGCTGGAGTTCTGTTTGCAAGCCACGTATGGCGAGATGTGTTTTCAACCGGGCCAAGACCTCATCTACCTGGAATGGCTTAATCACATAGTCCACGCCTCCAGCCTGGAAAGCTTTGATCTTATCTTCGAGGTCTTGCAAGCCGCTTAAGAAGATAACTGGGATCTCTTTAGTGCTTTCCTCGTTCTTCAATCGACGACACGTTTCCACTCCATCCAAAACTGGCATCGAAATATCCAGCATAATCAAATCTGGGGGGCATCGCAAAGCTGCTTCCAGGGCTTGAGATCCATCCGAACAGGCATCCACTGAGAAACCCTGACTGGTCAATATCCGTTTTAGCAGATGTAGATACTCGGGCGTATCATCTGCAATGAGGATCCTTTTGGTCTTTTCCGCCAGATGGGTCATTTTGCTTTCATATCAGGGGATAGTAAATCCTGGGATTTTTGATAAATCTTATCCCAATCCTGGTAAACCCGCCGCCAATCATATTTTCGCTCTACCCAGCGCCGTCCATTCTCGCGTAATTTTTGGTTTAAATCCGGATCGCTCAGCAGCCGTACTACTGCTTCAGCAAAATTTTCTTCCCCATCCGCGATCAGAATATTTTCGTTATTTGCATACTCCAGACCTTCGGCGCCAACCGTTGTAGACACAATTGGCAGCCCGCGTGCCCAGGCTTCCACGATCTTCACCCGCATTCCACTGCCCGATCGAAGCGGGACGATAAAGGCGGCGCAATTTTGCAAATAGGGCATTGGGTCAGCGGCATACCCGTGAATTTTGATCGATTCATCGCTTTCTGCCAGTTGATGCAGTTTTTCCGGGGGGCGTTTCCCCACTACTGAGAAACGAGCCTTTGGGACCCGTTTTTTTACCAGAGGCCAGACACGCTCGATGAACCATGCCACCCCTTCCACATTTGGCATCCAAAACATTGTTCCCATATGCAATACTTCGGTAGCATTTGGCGCAGGTTCCACCATCTGGAGAATCTCAGTATCCACACAAATCGGAATCACCTGAAAATTGAGCGGCTCCGAGATATGATAAGTTGTATTAACCAATGATTCTAAGGTCTTTCGATCCTGGTTCGTAACGGTCACCAAATGATCAAATTGGCGGCATGCCCAGGCTTCGTAGCGTTTCAAAGCCGGCCATTCACGCCGATAGGCGATTTTCTTAAACGGATTTTGCTCCTCATCAGCCAGGCGCTGGAAGATCTGATAGCAGGCATTGTGTTCATCCAATAGAAGCCTGGTTCCCCACGCGGCTTTTTTAGCCCAGATTGCATATTGAGCCATCCAAAGCTGGTCGGCGTGGAAAAAATCAAAATGAGTTTTCTTCACCAACTCTTCAACTTTGGATTTCATTTCGGGAACTTCATCTCGGCGGATGATGAAAGACTGTTTTTGCAGCACGCTCATCATGAAATCAATCCCATCTTTCACCGTAGAGCGGGTGATTGGGATGGTATATACAGCGTGGCACAAGGAATTTAAATGTTCGATCAATTCCGGCATATCATCCGAACGAGAAAAAGCCAGCAATGTGACCTCGTTACGTTGGGCAAGGTGACGTAATGTGTAATAACTACGCACCTTTGGCCCAGAGTCGGGCGGGTATGGAACAAGCTGGGATAGAAAAAGGATCTTCATCAGTCTTTCAATACTCAACCAGAGTTACATTGTTAAACCGCGTCCGCTTAATTCTGCTCGTGCTTTTTCAAACGAGTCTTCGGCTTGCTGGCGGCTGACCCATTCAACAAGCTCAGCAACACCATCCTCAAATTGTACCCGCGGCGCGTACCCCAACTCGTTTAATCGCCGGGTATCTGCATAGCAGTGCCGGATGTCTCCAGCCCGGAATTGTTCTACAATCTCAGGTCGGATGGAAAGTCCCAGGTGCCCTGTTAAAGCGTTGGACATATCCAAAATGGTCAGCGCCCGGCCTGTTCCCACGTTGAAAACCTCAAAATCCGCCTCAGCTTTTTCCATGACGAGCAGGTTTGCTTGCACGATATCCGAGACGTGGGTGAAATCACGCGATTGTCTTCCATCTTCAAAGATGACCGGTGGTTTGCCGTTGAGTAATCTGCCTGAGAAGATCGCCGCCACTCCGGTGTAGGGGTTGCTCAACGCCTGACGTGTGCCGTAAACGTTAAGTATCGCAGCGCGACTGCAGGCACGTTATACGCTCGCCCAACAGCCAGGAACATCTCCTCATGGTCGCGCTTATTGATCGCATAGATTGATGTGGGGTAAAGTGGTTTATCCTCGTCAGTTGGAGCTGGGCTGCAATGTTGGATACAATCCTTCACTGGGCAGAGCATTTCCCAATCTCTCTCTTGAAGCTGCCCCGTTTCGCGCAGTTTTGGAAAGACCTGCCCATGGGTTGGGCAATCGTAAGCCCCTTCTCCATAAATAGACATCGATGAGGCTACGATCATCTTCCGCGGCTTTTGCCTGGCATTCGCCACTGCTTCCAGTAACACTGCTGTACCATTCGCGTTCACATCCGTATAGCGGGCGATATCGTACATGCTCTGGCCAACACCTACCAACGCCGCCTCATGAAAAATCACATCGATCCCTTCCAGTGCTTTGCTTACTGTGGCGGGATCGCGAATATCACCCAAAACCAGTTCGGCCTCTGGATTGAAATACTCAGGCGTCAGGCCTTGCTCGCGTAATCCTGCATGCACTTGTGGCTCGAGATTATCCAGCACTCGCACACGATTTCCTGCCGCTAATAATGCATCGACCAGGTGGGATCCGATGAAGCCTGCTCCACCCGTTATCAAAATATTTTCGCTCATTCTGTCTCCTTAATTATCGATAAATGGCATGATTATGAAAAAGATTTCACTGCATCTACCACTCGCATCAAGTCTGCCTCGGTCATGCCATTGTAGAATGGTAATCGCACCAGCCGGTCAGCAGTATCTTCAGTTATAGGGCAATCGCCTGCTCGCCCGCCGTATCGCTGGCCCATAATTGAAAGATGCAACGGTTGATAATGAAATACTGCCAGGATTCGCCTTTGTTTCAGGTGAGCAATTAATGCCTGGCGTTGATCCAGATCCTTCGTTAACAAATAAAACAGGTGATAAGACGGCTCGCATTCTGACGGTATGATAGGCAGACGAGCTCCGACACTTTCTGCCCAATCGGGCAACTCGCTCAGATACAGGTCCCAAATCCGTTTGCGCCGGGTCTGAATTTCTTCAAACGACTCGAGCTGCGCCAATAGAAATGCAGACAACACGTCTGATGGTAAATAACTTGATCCTAATCCCACCCAGGTATATTTATCAACCTGCCCGCGATAAAAGCGGCTGCGATTGGTGCCTTTTTCGCGCAGGATCTCGGCTGGTTCGACCCAGTTTTCGTTGTTGATCACCAGCGCGCCTCCCTCTCCGCAGGTGAAGTTTTTTGTTTCGTGAAAACTCTGGGTTGCCAAATCTCCAAATGTCCCCAGCAATTTCCCACGGTAGCGACCGCGTAAACCGTGGGCATTATCTTCCACAATAGTCAGGCGATTCTGACGGGCAATCTCGAGGAGAGCGTCCATTTCACACCCGATTCCAGCGTAATGCACCGGAACCAAAGCACGCGTTTTTGGGGAGATGAGTTGCTCGATTTGGCGCTCATCGATATTAAGTGTGTCCGGGCGTATGTCTGCAAAAACCGGTCGCGCCCCGCGCAGGGCAAACGCGTTGACTGTGGAGACAAAGGTAAAAGACGGCAGGATGACTTCATCTCCTGGCTTTAGATCCAACAGAAGCGCGCTCATCTCTAATGCATGAGTACAATTCGTCGTTAGCAGTACTCGTTTGGCATCTAACCAATTTTCCAAAATCTGACTGCATTGTTTGGTAAATGGCCCATCGCCGGAGATATGCCCATGATCTACCGCCTCGGCCATGTAACGGTACTCATGACCGGATATCCAGGCTTTGTTGAAAGGAATATCGTATAAATCCTGAGGATTGTTGATTGCAGACATAATTTAAAAATTATACTGCTAACTGATGTAATTCGTATTCGATAACTCGTTTTAATATCGCTTCAAGCGAGTAGCGAGGCGCATAACCGATCAACTCGCGGATTTTATCGAGGTTCGGGACCCGTCGGCGCATATCCTCAAAACCAGGGGCATAAGCCTCGTCATACGGGACGTACTGGATAACAGATCGGCTATTGGTCAGAGTGATCACATGTTCCGCCAATCCGCGGATGGTGATTTCTTCTGTATTGCCGATGTTGAAAACCTGTCCCACAGCTCCAGCATGCTCAGATAAACGTTGGATTGCCTCGGTTATATCAGCTACATCTGCGAAACAGCGCGACTGATCGCCATCACCATATACCGTCAGGGGTTCTCCTTGCAGCGCTTGACGAACAAAACGCGGTACAACCATTCCATAACGCCCAGTCTGGCGCGGTCCCACCGTATTAAAGAATCGCATCACAATCACTGGTAATCCAAACTGGCGCTGATAGGCTAATCCTAAAAATTCATCGACCTGTTTCGAGATCGCATACGCCCAACGGCTATGAGTAGTTGGACCTACCAGGCAGTCATCATCCTCGCCAAAGGGTACTTTTACCCCTTTTCCATATACTTCTGAGGTTGAGGCGATCAGCACTTTGCAGCCATAGCGGTTGGCGGTGGTTAAAACAGCTTCTGTACCCAGGATGTTCGTGTTGATTGTTTGAACTGGGTCTTCGATTATCAATTTGACGCCTACTGCAGCAGCCAGGTGGACAATCACATCTGCCTGGCTTGCAAGCCGGTCGAGGACTTGCGCATTCAGGATGGTCTCGCGCACAAATTGAAAGCTGGGCAATGGGATCAGGTGGCGGATGTTTTCCACCCGTCCAGTAGAGAGATCATCAATTGCGATAACATAGTGACCCTGGCCAATGAGCAACTCACATAAATGACTGCCAATGAAACCGGCTCCTCCAGTAATTAGAAAGCGCTCCTTCATAGTTTGGATAAATTCCTTTCTGCTGTTATTGAGTGCTATGGATCAAGGTGATAGAATTTTACTCGAGGTTTGCTTTACCTAAACAAGTGGGGAAATGCAATACGCCTTGAATTCAGTGGACGAGAAGGTCCTGGGTTTTTGCCAGCCAACCGATAGCCTCTGAGTTACCGGGATTGATCAGAAGGATTGTTTGTAAGGCATTCGCCGCCCTTTCATAATCCCTATTGATCCAATAACGATACCTGACCTGGAAAAGCAGATGGCTCTCTGCCCACCCCACTCCTTTGATGATATCGGCGGCTTGTTTGAAATCGCCGGATGCAGCCAAAGCATCGCTGTAGAGCAAGCGGGTGGCTCGATCTCGATGCCCGCTTTTCCAGGCAATCCCCATCCAATCAAGCGCCTGTGAATATTGCCGGCGCGCCAAAGCGATGGCTGCAAGTCGTTGTAGTGCGGTCAACTGCTCCGGCTGAAATCGGAGCGCCTGTTGAAAATGGTCCTGAGCAGCGCCTAAGTCGCTGTCTTGACGGATCTGATCCAGGGTCAAGTTCTCAAAATTGGCCGGATTGTATTGGGAAAGCTCTACGCGGGTTTGCTCCAGCGCCCCCAGGTTGGCGTACCAGGTAGCAGCGAGTGGTTGCCGATAAAACCATACGATGAATCCGGAAAGTGCAAGGATCAGCACAGCAACCCAGGATGCTTTTCTTAGATGTTGCATGGGTTGGGGTTTGAAAACGGACCCTTCGCAGATCAGAGCGGTGAATCCCAATAGCAATCCAACGACTGGTAAGGTCCATGTATCATAAAAAGCGACATCGACGGCCCCATGCACGACGCAGGCGAAAACAGCAGCCAGTCCAGCCCACCCAAGGGGATGGATATCTTTCCGGTCAAGGCTGCACCAGGCCGATTTAAAAATCATCCATCCACCCCATACTACTGCAAGACATCCGAGCAATCCTTGTTCGATCCATATTTCCAGGAAGCTATTATGGGCATGTTCAAGATATGGGACATGAATCAACAGGCTGTAAAGTGAATAAACCATTGGGAAGGTTTGCAAACCGCTGCCTGTAAAGAGATAATCGCGTACCAGCATCATCCCCCCTTGCCAGGGCCCCAGGCGAGATTGGAGCGAAAGAGCTAAGGGATTAGATGGATCAATGATCTGATTTGAGATCACAGCATATAGGATGCCGAGGACGATGATCAGGCTCATCAGGAAGAAAGCAAGCCTGAAGATGGTTTTAGAGCGGTTTTGAGGAAACCATTTGCGCTGTATGGCCGCTATCCCAATGGCTGCGCCCATGGCTATCAATCCCATCCATGCGCCGTTGCTCTCTGTTGCCCACAAGCTGTAGAGAATAATCCCGGTGCACAGAGTGAATAAACTGGCCGGCCAGGCGCCCGCAGCGTGGAGTGTGAAAGTTTTTCGCCATCTTTCCCAACTCAGCACAAACCCAAATGGGATACTCGCCAATAACACGCCCGCGACCAGGTTATGGTGAGTATGGGTGAGAGGTGCTTTGGTCAGGATATCGCGCACAGATTCGGCGACTGGTCCAATCCAATTTAGCCTATGGGTGATCCTGACCAAATCGTTATGGATGAGCCAGTAGGATGCCAGGATTGCGGCGGCAAACAGGAATCCGATCGCAACGGTTTCCAGTGTTCGCGAACGGTTATCGATCAGTGCGACGAACAGTCCAACAGATACCAGAATTCTTCCAAATTGAACCAGCGCCGGACCCTGGTTGTAGGAAATCCAGGATGATAGAGCTGCGCTGAAGACAAATAAAAGCAGAGGTAGCTCCAATCCTGTCCGGAGTATAAGCAATTTCCCTTGGATATATTTGAATACAAAGAATAACGTCAGCAGGAAAAAACCAAATATAGATTGTAGTGAATGAGTCTGCGGAATTGAGAATAGAACCAGCGCTGAAAGTAATAACATCCATTCGAGGAACAGAACGGCGAAACAATCGTTTCGCCGTTCTGTAATCATGCCTTGCTTTGAAATTAACTCCGCACCCATCCCAAAGTCTGCAAGCCAATATCCAAAGCACTCTTAAACCCGGCCCAGGAGTTCATCCCCTTAAGCAAGGTCAGGATCGGTCCGGGACGGAAAGCCCATTCTCGAAAGGCTCGTTTCTGCCAATAAAGCAAATCTTCGGCTTTCAGGTCAGGGTAGTCCAACACAGTTCCCTGATCCATATCTACTTCTTCCCAGTTGACATCCGAACGAAACCACCCATTTTCAACGACTTCGAAGAAGAAAGGCGTACCAGGATAAGGCGCAGCGACATGGAAGAGCGCAATATCCAGCGGAAGTTTCTTTGAGAATTCCATGGTCTCTTTAATTGTTTCCACCGTCTCGCCTGGCAGTCCAACGATGAAATATCCCCAATTCTTAATACCCGCCTTCTTTGCCCAGCGTAATGCGTTGTATGCCTGCTCCATCCGATAACCCTTATGGGCTTTCTTCAAGATCATTTCACTACCGCTTTCGATCCCCCATGAGATCAAGTTACAGCCAGCCTGTCCCATCAAAGTGAGCATTTCCTCGTCAACATAATCAACCCGGCTGTTACAGGTCCAGGTGATCTTCGGTCCCTTTTCAATTAACAAGCGACACAACTCGATGACCTGGTCTCGATTGACTGTAAATAGGTCCGAATACATGTGGATGTGATGTACACCCTGGTCAAAAAGGAGCTGAATCTCTTTGAGCAGCTTCTCCGGCGAACGCAGTCGGACGGAATACTGGTAGCTGACGTGCTTGATGCAGTATTTACAACCGGCCGGACAGCCTCGGCTGGTAACGATAAAGGTGTATGGTCCTTTAATGATGGGCATGCGATAGCTGTCGAGCGGGAGCAGGTGATGTAGCGGGATTGGCAGGTCGTCCAGGCTGCGGAAGAACGGTCGATCCCAGTTGACTACAATATTCCCACTCTGACGCCAGCCCAACCCTTTGATCGAGGCCAGCTGCTCATTGGATGGTTTGGGCGTCTCCGGAACTGTTTGCGTAGTGGGAAGGATGGGTAGAACCAATTTGGCCGGCGCGCCCCCATTATTATTCTCGGATTCTTTACTCGGATAGGTCCAGGCTGGCCGCCAGGTGGGATCAGCTTCTGTCCACATTTTCCAGGTATATTGATGTCCCTGCGCAGACTCTCCAGTTTTGGTGTGGATCAGCTTGCCTTCATCGCCCACCTGCCAGTGGCCTTGCGCCACTTCGTAGGTATCGATTAACTCTCGCAGGGTCATTTCGGGCTCGCCGCGCAGTACATAATCCAGGGCAGGAAAAGCGAGCAATGTCTCATGCGCCATGGGGGTGACATGAGTGCCAAACGCCATGGTCGTTGCTTCAAGGCTTTTCGCCAGGAAGACGCCGTACATATCGTTTGTGAGTGTGGGAGCCGTGACTTGTGTCAGGTAATAGCGGGGTCGGCGATCTTTGAGCAGTTCTTCGAACGCTTTCCAGGTCATGCGGAGCGCAATCGCGTCTACGATTTCCACCGAATAATCTGGATAGAGCAGAGCAGCCAATTGAGCCAGGCTGACCTGCGGCCAGATCATATTTTCGCGGCTGCGCCGGCCTACCCGGTGTTGGGTGCGAATCCAGATCCCTCCGTCTGGCGAAGGGGGATTGACCAGCAACACGTCCACTTTACTGGCGCGCTTGCGGGCAATTGCACCCTCACGAACGATTTGATCTGCAGTAGGGAAGCGCGGATCTGGCAGTTTTGGGATGCGCCGCGTTCCAAGGTTTTCACGTACGTTGGTTTCCATCCTAAAATTCCTCCATATCAGAAGACAAATACCTATAAATATGACCCGCCCCGATTAAATCTCGGGTGAGTTATTGTTCAATGCCATTTCGGTTTTCACCTGAATTTCGCGCCGGCTCAATTCATCAAGTATCCTCACGATCAACCAAAAAATGACCAATTGCAGACCCACCAGGATCAGCATGGTTCCAGCAAGCAGATACAGCCACAGGCGCTCGATAGGCCAGTTTCCCAGAGCAAGACCCAAGCTGATCGCCCCCAGGACCAAACCGGTCGCCAACATCGTCAAACCTATCCACCAAAAATGCTGGTCAATCGGAGTTTTGAACAACGGACGGCCGAATAAACCCTGTCGGATGGGTCGTTTATGAAATAGCGAAACCAGGTAATTAAAAGTTGTACCCAATGCAAAGAAATTGACTCCAGCGATGCCAAACACCAAAGCTGTGAATGTGCCAAAAACCCCCCAGGGTCCTAGGGTGGTGATCCCGGCCAAGCGCATCGCTACAATTAAACCGGTGATGATTGCGGCAATTCCGACGAGGATGACCCCCACTCCCCCCAGAATTCGCACCGGGTTATAATTTAGCGCTGTCCAAAGGATGGTCTGCAAGAAACGCATCCCATCCCGCACAACGCTCAGCTTAGACCGTCCCAGGCGTTCTTTGTAGGGAATAGCCAACTCAACAACCCGCAGCTCTTCATGAGCAGTGCGAGTGCTCATGACAGGTGTGAAGTTCAATCCATCCGGTAGGGGATAGATGGCTTCCAGAGCCCCCCTTCGAAATACGCGCATCCCGCTGGCCGGGTCTACTACGCGCTGTCCGGCCAGGGCAGATAACAAATTTGACCAGATGAAATTACCCAGTTTCCGAACTGCTGGCATTTCACTGCTCGCGCCGCTCCGGCGCGAACCTACCGCCACATCGGCCCCATCTAATATGGCTTTGCAGAGTTCTGGCAGATATTCCGGTGGGTAAGTCCCGTCTGCATCCAGGAATCCTAATAACTGGCCGCGCCCGGCCCGAAATCCTGATTTCAAGGCTGCGCCATATCCGAGGTTGGTGGGGTGGCGAACCAGGCGCACGCCCTGGCAGGATGCGACGATTTCCGCCGTCCGATCGGTTGAGCCATCATCGACAACGATCAACTCAAGCTCCTGGATGCCGGCTTGGATTAAAGCCGGTTGAACTGCCAGCACCCGATTCGTAATGGCGGCAATTCCATCCTCTTCATTCAGCGCGGGGATGACAAGTGATAGTACGACAGGCTGTTTCATATCTTCTGGTATTATCATATCTGCTTTCCATGATCCGTGCATTAATAATAGATTGGCTTTTCGGAAGCAGCCTCGCTCCCATCTATGACCTTGATTACTCTGGCTGGTACGCCTGCAACAACCGTATAAGGAGCGACATCTTTCGTTACCACGGCTCCAGCCGCGACGACTGCTCCCTTGCCGATTGTGACTCCATCGGTGATCACAGCTCCAGAACCCAGCCAAACATCATCTTCCACAATAATTCCCTCGGCTGTGATACCCTGATCGATAAATGGTCTATCTGGATCGTTAAATACGTGATTGACGGCGATGATCTGCGTCATCGGTGAAGTATACACGCGATTGCCAATTGTGACGCCGCCTTGTCCGCGAATCACCGAGTATTCCCCTATCAGACAGTCTTCGCCAATATGAATACCAGCATGTGGAAGATCACGAAAGTTATAGCCATGCAAGATTGCCCCATGCATCACGATCGTATTGCGCCCAATGTCGATCCCGCCAGGGGTGGCATGAAGATAGACCCCTTCATCCAGGTAACTGCCATAGCCCAGGCGCAGATTGCTGGCGAAGCGGATGCGGACATTCTTCTCGATAGCAGCCAGGCCATCCATCCGTAAAATCAGGCGATAGAGAATACCTCTGATCCCAATACCGACGATCGTCGGAATCCACCCTGCCAGCGCCATAATGGATTGTTCCAGAAAGTATCTTCCCATTGAACTGGCTTGACGGTTAATGTAAAGCCTGATTTTAGAGATATCCTGATCAGCATCTTTTTGGGAAGGATTCACTGAAGAGGGTAGTTTTGATGAGGAAGCCATAGATAAATTATAGCAAAATAACCTGATTTGCTCATATTAAAAAGCAATTTCGATCCAAGTATTTGTTATCTATGTTTGATTTCGGCCAGGCCAAGTCACATGGTTTATAAAAAATTATCAGCCATCGTGAGTATAATAAGGCCATGGGAAAAGTTATTTGCGAACAAAAAGGCAAACTAGCTAAGCATGACAGATCCATTGACCTGAAATTCTGGCAAGCACAATCCTCAAGTGTGCGCTTTCAAGCCGCATGTTTGGAGGGTAAAGGGATGAAACTCACACATGCTATCGAGATACTCAAGAAAAACGCCCCCGAGCTTGAACACCTGGGTGTGAAATCTTTAGCGTTGTTTGGCTCGACAGCTCGCAATGAAACCACGGCCTCCAGTGATGTGGATATTCTAGTTGAATTTAACCGCTCAGTGGGATTGTTTGAATTCGTGCGCTTGAAAATACTTTTGGAAGAATTGCTGAACAGGAAAGTTGATTTGGTGACGCAGGATGCTTTACATCCCGCGCTCCGCGAGAGAATTTTGAACGAGGCGATTTATGTGCGCTAAAGCGACCGGACGCGACTGGAAGTTAAGGGTGAATGATATCCTATCATGTATCGATAAGATACGAACTTATACCGCGGGGATGACATTTGATCAATTTCGCGCCGATCAGATGACTATCGATGCTGTGATCCGCAATTTTGAGATCATAGGCGAGGCTGCCGGGTATATTCCGGAGACCATCTAGGAAAAATATCCTGAGTTGGCCTGGTTGGAAATGCGCGGTATGCGCAATATCATGATCCATGAGTATTTTGGCATCAGTTTGCCCATCATTTGGCACACCATCGCGCATGACCTCGGCCCACTGGCGGATGGTTTAAAGCGGCTGTTGGATGAGTAAAGAAGCATGAACATCTCCGACGCCATCCGATTAAAGCGCGCAGTGCGCAAATTCACCGACCAATCTCTCCCTGAGGAGGTCATCCTGTTCATCCTAAACGCCGGGCGGCGGTCACAATCTTCCAAAAACTCGCAGCCCTGGCATTTCATAGCCATCACCGACAAAGCCATCCTCAAGCAACTCTCCGAGTGCGGCGAGTGGGCTGGTCACCTGGCTGGCGCCGCTCTGGGGGTGGCCATCGTCCATCCCGACCCAGCCGAGAAATTCCAGACCATGTTCGATGTCGGACAGGCTAAATCATATGTATCATAATTGCATCGATAATATAATCAGTAGGCTACATGAACAAAATCGCAGCAAAATATAAACGATCCATATTGTTGATCTTGTTTGGGTTCATTGTAGGTGGATTTTTTGGCGTATCTGCCTCAACAAGGCAATTATATGTTCTGTTTTTACCCATTTTAATGAATAGATACCCAATAATCGAAATCGATTCTCCAAATTGCAGATATTCAAAGATTTATGGTAGCGATCAGTATTCAATTTTTTACAAGTGGGATTCAGACACCTTGGGCAGCCCTGGTAATCCATGGCGGATAGCAGCTGCTCAAGGAATTGCCGATTGGGATAACGCGAACACGAAATTCAACCTTATAGAGCATCCATGGGGTGGGACAATTAAATTAATCAATACCAGTGCTCTCGTACGAGGTGTAACATCTTGGTGGTGTGGGGCAGGGGGAGCTTCTGGTTTTGAGGTCAGCTATAATTTGTATCATGATATCGGAGATCAATATACGAATAATATGCGTCGAGCTATTGCTTCGCATGAAATTGGACATGCCCACTTTATCGGGCATATACCAAATGATCAAGGATGGGAAGGGCTTATGTTGAAATATGCGTCCCTCACCTATTACGATTCACATTTCAGTCCAACAAACACTGATATTACACTTGTCAATCAAATTTACCCATAGAAAGGAGTAGGTAAATGAAATGGACCATTTTTTTCTTGGCTTTCGGAATCTGTATGCAGATCTTAGCCGCCTGTTCAAGTAATAACTATATTGATCCTGGCGAAGGCAGTGTGGGTGTTCAAGTTGTTGCGACTACTGTGCAAGATTTATATGAGCGATCGGAGATTATTGTGATTGGTAGGGCTATCGAAATTAATGATGTGATAAATATGGCCCGCGATGTTTACGATCCATCAAAGCCAGATCTGAGTTTTTTTATCGTTGGACAGGTTTATAAGGTTCACGTAGAAGAGTATCTTAAGGGAGGTGGGCCTAAAACGATCTACATAGTACAAGAGGAGGGCTATATTAGAAACATAGCAAATCCCACCAAAGATCAAATTTTGATAGCAAGAGAAGAAAGTGGATATATCCCTATTAAATTAGAAAAAGAGTATTTATTTTATTTACGCCTCATGCTCGGTGGGCCGGATGAAACATATTTTTCCGGTACAAGCCATCCCTGGCGTTTCAATCTTGAAGATCGAGAGAAAATAAAACCCGAGTCACCTTGGAAAGATGCGGAAAAGTATTTTCCAAACAGGTCATTGACTGAAACAATATCAATTTTCAATACCCCTATGTTATCCTCTACTTCGCCTTATCCATCTCCAGTTATCCCTTACCCATAGGTTTCAAATGAACATCTCCGATGTTATCCGATTAAAGCGCGCTGTGCGCAAATTCACCCCTGAGCCTCTCCCCGAAGAAACCATCCTCGCCATCCTCAACGCTGGCCGGCGTGCCCAGAGTTCCAAGAACTCCCAGCCCTGGCATTTTATCGCCATCACCGACAAGGAAATTCTGAAGCAGCTTTCCGAGTGCGGCGAGTGGGCCGGTCACCTGGCTGGCGCAGCGCTGGGTGTGGCTATCGTCCACCCCGACCCAGCCGAGAAATTCCAGACCATGTTCGATATTGGTCAGGCGGCTGGATATATGCAGCTTGCCGCCTGGGAGATGGGCGTGGGATCATGCCCGGCCTCGATTTATGAACCGGATAAGGCACGCCAGATATTGGGTTTCCCAGATCATCTGCATCTCAGGATTGCCCTCTCCTTTGGCTATCCTCTCGAAGAGAATACGCTGACCGACCCGCCTCAAAAAGGCGGGAGAAAGTCTTTGGACGAAAGTGTGCATCGGAATCGCTGGCAAAGCCCGGCTTGAACAGGCGCGACCTTTTCTCCAATTGAGCGTATGAATATTGAGAATGTTCACAGGAATAACTGGAGGTACTTATGACTGAAACACGACCTAATAAATTGCGGCGCTCGCGCAAAAACCGGGTGATCGCCGGCGTCTGCGGCGGCTTGGCGGAGTTCTTCGGAATCAGTTCTTTTTGGTTCAGACTGGCCTTTTTTCTCGCTTTGCTGCCCGGCGGCGTACCGGGGATTTTGATTTATCTGCTTTGCTGGATCATTATCCCAGGCGAGTAGCATATCCCCATCCCGAAAGGCTGGCTGGCGATTTCTCCGGACAGCCTTTTTTTATTCTGAATGAAACTCGAACCCCCAACATAAATCGGAAATATAGTATAATTAAGATCAACAAAGACTTATTATTTGGCTTGATGAGATCAAGGCGAATTCGACCTGGCGAAGGTGTATGATGTGGTTTAAACCGCTGATTTTTTGGCTGATTCAATCCCCATTCCCAGGTTTTTTTATTGATTTATGAAAGGGTTTGATGATGAAGCGGCTTTTTTGGGTAGGGTTATGCGTATCCTTATGGGTGGTTTGGCAATGGGGGCCGGCTCACTCGCAAATTGAAAATGCGGAAGTCCTTGTTTTAGATCGCAGCGGCAATGCTGTAGAAGAATTGGTTGATGGGGCGCGGGTTTCATTGCGCCTGACCCTGACGGGCGAGAGCGATCAGGCGCTAACGGCGCGTTTTGGTTTGGATGGAACCGATATCATTGTGGCGGAGTGCCAGATCTCCGCTGGGGAGCAATCCTGCACGAGCGAATCATTTCATGCATTAGGATGGTTTTGGGGAAATAATGCCCTTCCGGTTGAGACTCATTTCATCCACGCCGAAATCAATGAGCAGGTCATCGGTCATTCTGCCCCCTTGCAACTCTCCCCTCGTCCCGTAGTCATGGTGCATGGCTTTATTTCGAATTACGAAGCATGGAGTGATTATCTGGGTCCGGATGGTTTTCTGGCTGCGATTGGCGTGCAAGGTTTCGCCGTTGGCGATGGACAGGCGCCAGGTGAACTGAACACGGGAAGCCTTACTAATCCCGGCGGTAGGACGAATACGCTTTTTGAAAACGCCGCAATTCTGGGTGAATATATCAAGGCTGTAAAGCGCCAGACCGGAGCCGAAATGGTGGATCTGGTTGGACATAGTATGGGAGGGATGATCTCGCGCATCTATATCGATCGTGTGATGGGCGAAAGTGAGGAACGCGATGTCGCCCAATTGATCATGCTGGGCACTCCCAGCCTGGGATCCGATTGCGCCAGCCTCCCGGTTGCTTTGGGCTGGTATTTACCCGCGGCTCTGGAAATCCGGCCTAGCTATGCAAAGCAAATTCTCAACCCGCAAATATCTCACCGAAAAGGGGTGCCGTTTTTTGCGTTGGCGGGAGTCCCCATACAGCAAGCGGTTGGCTCGCCCTGTACAGATGTGCCAAGTGATAGCGTGGTTTCTTTGGAGAGTGTGCATGCCATATCACTTGAGTTATCTCAAATCTCTCTGTTGCATACCGATTTGAATGCATCTGAGCAGGCATTCGAGCAATTTGTCAAACCTCTGATCCAAAAAAGGCCAGATCAATTCGCAGCAGTCAGCGATCCAGTTGCAGAGGTGGGAGAAATCGATCCTCCTCTTCAGTTCTCACGGATCTTTACCGGGCATCTCAATCCCGGCGAAACTCAAGATCTAACGATCCAGATCGAATCTGGCGTCAGTGTTGCCAGTTTCGCATTGTATGACCCATCCCTGTCCCTGAAGACGGATGTCATTGGGGCGAGCGGTAATCAAATCCAGCTAGATTCGGTCAAGAACGGGCTTTTGGTTGTGGATGATCCAGAGACGCTGATTCATCTGGGATATGGATTCAATGATCCCAAGCCAGGCGCATGGCATATTGTCTTGAAAACATCTGAGCAGACGCCTTCACAGGGCGCGGATTATGCATTGATGGCTAAATTTTCAGGTGGCTTGAGCCTGGACGCGATGGTGGACAAGGTGTTACCGCTGGTAGGCGAGGCAGTTGAAGTGCGTGCAAATATGTCTGTGAATGGGACACCACTGCCGATCCAATCTGGCGAAATCCAGATCCAATTCCCAGACGGCAAGACAGAAATAATTCCTCTTGAAATAGATCCGGATGGCGCCGGGTTGACCTGGAAGCCTGAAACCCCCGGCATTTATGGGCTTGATCTAAGAACGACGGCAATCACCCCAGATAGATTCCAGATTGAACGGACAGCTTTTCTTACTGTCGAAGCTCAACCCCAGTCAGGGCTCTCTGCAAAAATTCGAGCAGCATTTCTTCCATTGATTGTAATATCCATCATAGGTATGATCGGATTGGGGTTGATTGCCCTTGGCTTGATGATCTGGATGCTTCGTCGGCGACGATCTCAATAAATAAAAAAAGGCAGCAAAAATACTGCCTTTGATTTCCCAGTCGGGGCGCCCGGATTTGAACCGGGGACCTCTGCGACCCGAACGCAGCGCTCTAGCCGGGCTGAGCCACGCCCCGAATTGGGTCTTGAGCGGACGAATTATAATCTAGGCATTGACCTTTGGCAAGTGCGATTTACTTTTTTTCCGGTATAATGGCTTCATGCTTTTCTTGTGTGAATCCAGCGGCTGATGCGATATACTGGGGATTCCTACAAAGAGATCTTAACTGCATAGAGAGGTTATCCATGAGTAAGAATAAAGTCCGTGTCGCCATCATCGGCGTGGGCAATTGCGCCTCGTCGCTTGTCCAGGGCGTACATTTCTACCGTGACGCCAAGGATGATGACAAAGATTCCCGGGTTGATGCATATCAACCTCGGCGGTTATCATATTCGAGATATCGAATTCTCGGCAGCTTTTGATGTTGTCGATACCAAGGTGGGTAAAGATTTGAGCGAAGCGATCTATGCTGAACCGAACAATACCTACAAGTTTTTCTCGGTTCCAACCCTAAATGTGTCTGTTTCACGGGGAATGACTCACGATGGGTTAGGGAAATATCTGTCTCAGGTTGTTAAGAAAGCGCCTGGTCCAACCTCAGATATTGTTGGAATCCTGAAGAGCACAAAAACCGATGTCGTTGTAAGCTTCCTGCCTGTAGGATCTGAAATGGCGACGAAGTGGTACGTTGAGCAGGTGCTTGAAGCCGGATGTGCATTTGTAAATGGTATCCCGGTTTTTATTGCCAGTTCAGAATATTGGGCTGGGCGATTTCGCGAGCACGGCTTACCCATCATCGGGGATGATGTCAAAAGCCAGCTTGGCGCAACGATCGTGCATCGCGTTCTGACCAACTTGTTCGTCGACCGTGGTGTTCATCTGGATCGCACATATCAGCTCAATTTCGGCGGTAATACCGATTTCTTGAACATGTTGGAACGCGAGCGGCTGGAATCAAAGAAAATCTCCAAGACAGGCGCAGTCACAAGCATGCTGCCGTATGCTCTACCAGCGACGGATATTCATGTCGGGCCGAGCGATTATGTACCCTGGCTGACCGATCGCAAGTGGTGTTATATTCGCATGGAAGGCACAACCTTTGGTGAAGTACCGCTGAATCTCGAGGCTAAGCTGGAAGTCTGGGATTCGCCAAATTCAGCGGGAGTAATCATCGATGCTGTTCGATGCGCCAAACTCGCTCTGGATCGCGGCATATCCGGTCCCCTGATCGGGCCATCCTCCTATTTCATGAAAACACCTCCAAAACAATTCAGGGATGAAATTGCCCGCCAGATGGCTGAATCGTTTATCCTCGGTGAGGAGTGAACCACCCGCTGTGGTATAATCGTGTTTCCCATAAACCACCACATAATTGGCGGTTAATATTGAAAGTAGTCGCAGGAGATTAAGCCTATGTCTGGACATTCACACTGGGCAACAATTCGTCGCAAAAAAGGTGCCGCGGATGCAAAACGTGGGCAGGTATTTACCCGCCTGGCGCGGGAAATTGTTATCGCAGCTCGTGAAGGCGGAGGAGATCCCGGCTCAAACATGCGCTTACAATTTGCTGTTGATCGCGCCCGTGCTAACAATATGCCAAAAGACAATATTGAGAGGGCCATCAAAAGGGGAACAGGCGATTCCAAAGAAGGTAACGCATTTGAAGAAGCCATCTATGAGGGATACGCCCCGCATGGTATTGCCCTGATGATTGCAGTTGTGACTGACAATCGAAACCGATCCGTTGCAGAGATTCGCCATCTCCTCAGTCGATATGGCGGCAGTATGGCCGAAGCCGGATCGGTCGCATGGCAGTTCAAGCGGATTGCTTTTTTTGGTTTTGAGCAGGGCAGCGTTGACCAGGATAAAATCTTCGAGTTGGCGGTGGAAGCTGGAGCAGATGATGTGACCTTTGATAACAACTGGGTTGAGATCGTCGCTCCGGTAGAAGCCTTCAAGGAGATCAGTGACGCTCTCAAAACCACAAAGATCAATCCAGAAGAAGCCGAGCTACGGATGAGCCCGATCAATGAAACCCAATTAGACGATTCGGATACCCTCCAGGTGATGAAAATGATCGAATCCCTGGAAGAATTGGATGACGTGCAGAGCGTCTATTCCAATTTGTCGATCTCTGAGAGCGCCCTGGCTCAGCTAGAAGAAGCCTGATCCGGATGTTAGTAATCGGGATCGATCCGGGAACTGCAATCACAGGCTATGGGTTGGTGCGAGAGAGTCAAGACGGAAGCCTGAATGCAGTTGAATATGGAGTTGTGACCACTTCACCAGATCTATCCATGCCGCAGCGCCTTATGGTGTTGCATCGCCGTCTGAGTGAGATTATCCTTCTCCACCGCCCCCAGAGCGGAGCGGTGGAGAAACTTTTTTTTCAGCGGAACGTTCGCACAGCCATGAATGTGGGTCAAGGACGTGGAATTGCTCTACTAACATTAGCGGAGGCAGACATCGATGTGGCGGAATATACCCCGCTTGAAATCAAGCAGGCTGTAGCCGGCTATGGCGGGGCGGATAAGAAGCAGATCCAGTACATGGTGCGGGCGTTATTAAACCTGGAAAAGATCCCCAGTCCAGACGATGCAGCCGATGCGTTGGCAGTAGCAATTTGTCATATCCACAGCGCCCGCATACGTCAGCTTATTTCCGCATGAGAAGCGTCTTTCCTATTCTGAAGGATAAAAACGAAGCTGCTAGTGTCGTTGGTTGATCTAAAAAAAGAGCGAAATGATTGCGATTCTAAATGGACGCGTATTAGAAGTTTTTCCTGACAGCCTGGTCATCGGCGTGAGTGGTGTGGGTCTGCAAGTGTTTGTTCCAAGCCCGATCCGCGCTGGAGTCCATCCAGGCGATGAGCTTTTTCTGCATACTTACCTGGTGGTTAGGCAAGATTTACTCAACCTATATGGGTTTGAGACACTGGAAGAACGCGAGCTCTTTGTACTCTTCTTAGGGGTAGACGGCATCGGACCAAAAAGCGCGCTTGGAATTTTATCTGTCCTCACACCAGAAGCTATTCGTCGAGCGATTTTTCATGAACAACACGAAGTGTTTACGCGCGTCCCTGGAATTGGAAAGAAGACAGCTCAGAAAATACTGCTCCAGCTTCAGGATCGGATTCCTGCTCTGACTGGATTAGAAAAAGCGGCTGAATTTTCTGATACGGATACCGAAGTGTTGGCCGCCCTGACTGCTTTGGGGTATAGTGTTGTTGAGGCGCAGGCTGCATTACAGTCCGTCCCGCGAAACACACCCCAGGATGTAGAAACTCGCCTGCGAGCGGCCCTGCAGTATTTTTCATAATGAGAGCCATCATGATAAGGTCTATCATCTGATAGTTTTGTGGAGGAAATTGTGCTATTTGAGAATAAAAAAATTGCTTTTATTGGACCCGGGGCGATGGCAGAAGCAATGATCCGCGGTCTTATCCGCCGGGAAGTTGCCAAAGCCAATTCATTATTAGCTGCTGGGCCTCGTCTGGAAAGATTGGAGCAACTCAGAAATACTTATGGGATTCGCTTTTTTGCCGATAACCATCAAGCTTCCGCCCAGGCGGATGTTGTTGTGCTCTCGGTCAAGCCGCAAAGATTGGACCGGGTTCTGGTTGGCTTAAAGGGTTCGATTCGACCCACAGCCCTGGTTCTTTCGATCGTAGCTGGCGCATCTATTGAAAAGATCTCAAAAGAATTAGATCATACATTGGTCGTTCGCTCTATGCCCAACACGCCGGCCCAAATCGGGGAGGGGATCACGGTTTGGACGGCATCCAGCGGAGTTCAGCCCGGATCAAATGGCGATGACGAGCGGCATACTGGGCGCTTTGGGTCAAGAGATTTATGTAGAAGAAGAGACCTATCTGGATATGGCCACTGCGCTTTCAGGGACGGGCCCTGCCTATATTTTCCTTTTCATGGAAGCGATGGTCGATGCTGGCGTCCATCTGGGCTTTCCGCGCCGTATTGCGGAGCAACTGGTGGCGCAAACAGTCCGCGGCTCAGTCGATTATTTCACCAAACGGGATGACCCGGTCCATCTGGCGCGCTTGCGCAATGAAGTTACTTCACCAGGTGGGACTTCTGCGGCTGCGTTATACTATCTCGAAAAGGCTGGGTTCCGTACGGCGATCTCGCGCGCAATTTGGGCTGCATACGAGCGATCTATAGAACTCGGACGGGGAGCAAATAGTCATGCTCCCGAGCAGACAACAGCCAAAAACTAGACAAGATAAACGCTTTCAGGTATCATTTGGCAGATACCCTCGTGAATAGTGTTGATAAAAAGAATTCCATACCTCGGAGGCATAATGTCCGATTTGATCCGTGAAATAACCGCTGATCTGCAAAACCAGATTGAGACGTACAAACCTGATTATGAAGTCCGTGATGTCGGAACAGTCGTCGAAGACGGGGATGGCATCGCAAGAGTACGGGGCCTGGCGGATGTGAAGTCGCAGGAGCTTGTCCAATTTGCCAATGGCGTGAAAGGTATCGCCTTCAACCTTGAGCAAGATACTGTTGGTGTCATCATCATGGGTGATTACTCCCAGATCGAGGAAGGCATGGAGGTGCGTACAACCGGTCGAATTGCTTCGGTTCCGGTTGGAGACGGATTAATTGGAAGGGTGGTCAACGCGCTAGGCGAGCCATTGGATGGGAAAGGTGCGGTTAAATTCGATCGCTTTCGACCTATCGAGCGCATAGCCCCAGGCGTAGTTGCCCGTAAGGATGTAGATACGCCCGTCCAAACGGGTTTAAAGGCGATCGATTCGATGATTCCAATCGGTCGCGGCCAGCGCGAGCTCATCATCGGCGACCGCCAGACGGGAAAGACGGCGCTGGCAATCGATACAATCATCAACCAAAAGGGGAAAGACCTCTACTGTATCTACGTAGCGATTGGTCAAAAAAAGGCAGCGATTGCCCGCACTGTGGCTTTATTAGAACGTTTTGGCGCAATGGATTACACTATTGTTGTCGTTGCTGCGGCAGACGAACCGGCTGCTCTTCAATATATTGCACCTTATTCGGGTTGTGCAATGGGGGAGGAATTCCTTGAGACTGGCCGAGACGCATTAGTTGTCTATGACGATCTTTCCAAACATGCCTGGGCATACCGCCAGGTATCGCTCTTATTACGCCGGCCGCCAGGACGGGAAGCCTATCCTGGAGATATTTTCTATCTGCATTCTCGCTTGTTGGAAAGGGCTGCTCGGGTGGCGGATGATTACCTGATCGTCGCCAATTCTTTCGACTCCAATTTGGCGGATCTCTCAGACAGTGTGGATGGAAGGATCTTTAGCGGCCCTCTGGCTTTTCATCAAGTGACAGAAGCCATTCAAGCGATGGAAAACCGAGAAGAAATGAAAGCGGTAAAAAGGCGCGGATCAGGTGGATCTTTAACGGCCTTACCAATCATTGAAACCCTGCTTGGCGATGTGTCCGCTTATGTACCGACTAACGTTATTTCGATCACCGACGGTCAAATCTATTTGGAAAGCAACCTGTTCTATGCTGGTATTCGCCCGGCGGTGAACGTTGGCATCTCTGTTTCGCGTGTTGGCGGTGATGCTCAGTCTAAAGCGATGAAGCAGGTTGCGGGGCGTTTGCGGCTGGATATGGCCTCGTTCCGCGAACTGGCTGCATTTGCTCAATTCGGCTCTGATCTGGATAAATCGACCCAATCACAACTTAATCGCGGCCAGCATCTGCAAGAGATTCTCAAGCAGCCGCAATATGAGCCAATGGCATTGAACGATGAAATCATCGTCATCTACGCTGGCACCCAGGGCTTTGCCGATAAGATTCCTCTGGACCAAATGCGTGCATGGGAAACCGCTCTTCTACGATTTATGCAGACATCTCATCCTGAGATCGGGAACGATATCAATGAGAAGAAGCGGATCACAGATGAAAACATGGTTAAGCTGCGGGCAGCCCTGGATTCCTTCACGGCAACCTGGCAGTAAGATGCCTCATTTCGCCTGAGTTCGCCCCTTCCGTATTAGGGTTATCGAACGATCCAGGCGATTGAAATAAGGAATTGACTGATGTCCAACGCACGAGAAGTACGCCTTCGCATTCGCAGCATCAAGAATATTGCCCAGGTGACAAGGGCTTTGCAGGCGGTCAGTGCCAGCAAGGTTCGAAAGTCGATGCAGGCGATGATGAATACTCGTCCCTACGCAACGAAAGCCTGGCAGGTGTTGACTCATATTGCCGCCCAACCAGGCAGGGAAAACCTGCACCCCTTGTTGACCCGCCGTTCTGAGGTTAAGAATATCCTGGTTGTGCTCGTAACCGGGGATCGCGGTCTTGCTGGCGCCTATAACACGAATATTGTTCGCTATGCTCTTCAGAAATTTGCCAATTCTCCTATCCCGGTACGCTATGTGACGGTAGGGCGAAAAGGGCGCGATTTAATGCTCCGCCGCCGCCAGAGTGTGATCGCTGAATTCAGCAATCTGCCTGCAGCGCCATCTTTCTCGGATGTTTCAGCCATCGGACGGCTGGCGGTGGATGATTTCCTCAAGGGCGTCGTTGATGAGGTTTTCCTGGTATATACAGACTTTATCAGTCTGGCTCGTCAAAATCCCGCGATCAAGAAACTGCTTCCGCTGGAAATCACAACTGGCGAGGGACGGGTAGTGACCTTTTCCCCCGCCCAACGTGGACTCGCCGCCGCTTATATCTATGAGCCTGATCAGGCTCAGTTGTTGGATGAAATTGTGCCTCGCTTCACGGCGTTGCAGGTCTACCAGGCGATAATGGAGTCCCTGGCAAGCGAGCACGCGGCGCGGATGGTTGCCATGAAAAATGCTACCGATAGCGCCACAACGCTGGCTGGAGCTCTTCAACTGGAATATAACAAAGCACGCCAGCAAACGATCACGAATGAGATCCTGGATATTGCCGGCGGGGCTGAAGCCTTAATGCAGGCTAAATGAAATAGCTTCAAAAATAGATGGAGGCAAGGATGGCAAGAGTAAAAGGTAGTATTGCACAGGTGATGGGTGGGGTGGTGGATGTAGCTTTCCCCGCTGGACAATTGCCAGAGATTTATGAAGCGATTGAAGTACCCCGCGGTGATGAGCCTGTGTTGGTTTTAGAGGTTGAAAAACACCTGGGCAATAATTGGGTGCGCACGGTAGCTATGGATGCTACCGACGGTTTGCAGCGAGGTGTTCCGGCTTATTCTACTGGCGCGCCGATTATGGTGCCAGTGGGACTAGCAACATTGGGTCGGGTTTTCAATGTGCTTGGTCACCCTGTGGATGGTAAAGGCGTGGTGGAAGCTGATCAATACTACCCAATCCATCGCCCGGCGCCGCCTTTTGATGACCAGACCACCCGGGTGGAAGTCTTTGAAACGGGCATAAAAGTCATTGATCTGATTGCGCCATTTACCAAAGGCGGTAAGACGGGCATCTTTGGCGGCGCTGGTGTGGGTAAAACCATCATCATTCAAGAGCTCATCCGCTCCATCGCTATCGAACATCAGGGAAATTCGGTCTTCGCTGGCGTTGGGGAGCGCACCCGTGAAGGCACACAGCTTTACCGGGAAATGCAGGAATCGGGCGTGATCAAGGATACTGTAATGGTTTTTGGCCAGATGAACGAGCCATCGGGAGTGAGATTACGGGTTGCACTTACAGCCCTCTCTATGGCTGAATATTTCCGCGATCGAGGCAGCGATGTGCTCCTCTTTATTGACAATATCTTCCGTTTTTCGATGTCTGGGTCCGAGGTTTCTGCTCTGCTAGGGCGTATGCCATCGGCAGTAGGCTACCAGCCCACCCTTGCAACAGAGATGGGTGAACTGCAAGAGCGGATTACTTCAACCCATACCGGATCGATCACATCGATGCAGGCGGTTTATGTCCCGGCGGATGATTATTCCGACCCGGCGCCAGTGGCGACATTTACCCACCTCGACGCGACGATTGCATTGGAGCGCTCCATTTCTGAAAAGGGTATTTACCCGGCAGTCGATCCATTGGGTTCGACATCTCGAATCCTGGATCCGAATATTGTCGGTGGCGAGCACTATGGCACCGCCCGTGAAGTTCAACGAGTTCTTACAACGTTATAAGGACTTGCAGGATATTATCGCTATTTTGGGCGTCGATGAATTGAGCGAAGATGACAAACTCATCGTTTCGCGGGCGCGGAAGATCGAGCGGTTCTTCTCACAGCCTTTCTTCGTTGCCCAACAGTTCACAGGACGTGAAGGCCGTTATGTGCCTTTGCGCGAAACCGTGCGCGGCTTTCGTGAGATTTTGGATGGAAAGCACGATAATCTACCAGAAGGCGCTTTTATGATGGTAGGCACGATTGATGAAGCAATCGAACAGGCTGAGCGCATGGCGAAGTCTGGGTAAGGTAATGGAGCAAGACTGCAAATTATAAAACGCAGGTGGATCAAAAGGACGGTGTTATGCCTATTCGTTGCGAGGTCGTTTCGCAGGACCGGATGGTTTTTGAAGGAGATGCCGATATGGTGATCGTTCCAGGGGAGATGGGACTGATGGGCATCTTGCCGAACCATGCGCCGCTGCTCTCCACTTTGAAATATGGCATTTTAACTGTGCGCAGTCAGGGGAAAGAGGAATATTTCACAGTTGCGGGTGGTATTGTTGAAATCCAACCGGATATTGTTACCGTCTTGGCGGACGCGGCAGAAAATGTTTTGGAGATCGACGTAACCCGGGCAGAAGCTGCCCGCCGGAGGGCAGAGGAATATCTTACCAAGGGTCCTCCCCCAGACACAGACTCTTATCTCAAAATGGAAGCAGCACTTAAGCGGTCGAATTTGCGATTGGAAGCAGCACGGCGATTTGGCCGCAGTCAGACCCAAATTCGCAGCGTGGGTATCGCCTCTGGAGCAGAAAAGGGAGAAGACAAATAACCCATGGCCTTATTCTCCCGTGAGTTGGGAATTGACCTGGGTACATTCTATATTCGTGTAGCAGAAGGGAATGAGATTGTACTCCAGGAGCCTACTGTTGCGGCGATCGTGGTTGACGAACAAAAAATGGTCGCCTGGGGACAAGAGGCCCTTAATATGTTGGGCAAGGTGCCGGAATCGCTTGAAGTGACTCGCCCCTTGTCAAATGGTGTAATTGCCGATTATGAAGTGACCGAATATTTACTCTCGGCATTATTGCGGAAATTAGCTGGACCTTTGCGTATTTTTGGCCCACGCATTATGGTGACAGTACCCTACGGGGTTACCAGTGTGGAGAGCCGGGCAGTTCACGAAGCCAGTCTGCAGGCTGGCGGCCGAGAGGTTTATCTGGTGCAGCAGCCGCTTGCGGCTGCTCTGGGCGTCGATTTACCGATTGGTACGCCCTCTGGAAACATGTTGATCTGTTTGGGAGGCGGCGCCACTCAGGCAGCAGTGATGGCGATGTATGGGATTGTCTCGGCGGAGACTCTGCGCGCAGGGGGAATGGCCTTAGATGACACGATTGTTGGATACGTGCGCAAGAAATATGGATTGATCATCGGACAATTGACCGCTGAACAGGTCAAAATTCGAATTGGCGCGGCGGTGCCTCAGGATGAAGAGCAATCGATTGAAATTCAGGGCCAAGATCAAGTCAGCGGTTTGCCGCGCCCGGCAATGTTGACGACTGGCGAGGTGGTTGAAGCATTGCGCGAACCGCTCCGCAATATCATCGATACAGCGCGTCGAGTTTTGGAAAAGACACCTCCGGAGCTTGTTTCGGACATTATTGACCGTGGGGTTGCCTTGACCGGCGGAGGCGCATTATTGCGTGGTATCGATAAATTAATGACCAAAGAACTTGGGATACCCGCCTATCGGGTGGATAACCCAACCGTTTGCATCGCTTTAGGGGCAGTCCGAGCGCTGGAAATGTACCCCATCATCAAACGCAATCTCCCGATGGCATAACCCCTTCTTAATTGTAAGCGAGTGTGGATTAATCCAGATAATAGGTCATCCGTTGTAAATGGATGGATGGGTCAATGTATTGGAGATGAATGTCATCAGGGACATTCAGACTGATTGGAGCATAATTTAAAATAGCTTTGACGCCTGCTTCCACCAATTTATTTGTGACTTCCTGGGCAAATTCAGCTGGAACTGCAACCATAGCCACTTTTATCCCCGCTTCTCGAATAATATCTACCATGTGGGTGAAATCCTGGATGATGAAATTGCCAATTTTTGTACCCACTTTTTGTGGATCGGAATCGAAAACCATGCGGACATTAAAGCCTCGGTTAGTAAACCCGTGGTATCGAACGACTGCGCTGCCTATCCCACCGCATCCGATTACGGCTACGTCCCAATCATGGTCAATATTTAAGATGTTTCGCAACTGATCGACGAGAAACGCGATATTATAGCCTGTACCTTGTTTTCCAAACTCACCAAATTGGGAAAGATCTTTGCGGATCTGGGCGGCAGAAATACCAAGTCGCTCGCCAAGTTCCTGAGAGGAAGTCACCTGGCGTCCTTCCCGAGCCATGCGCTGGATTGAGCGAAGATACTGGGGCAATCGCCCAACAATAATATCGGGGATCGGTTTGTTTGGCATAATAACCTCCTCAGGGATATATTTGAATGTACCATAAATTAGCTTATTGTGCAATTCCCCACAATGAAAACAATAGTTATTGAAATTTGCCAACGACCTGTACCTGTAAAAAGCGGTCCAAATTATGTTCGGAGGTATAATCCTTATTATGTTTATCGATCAAGCTGAAATAATGGTTTTCTCAGGTAAGGGCGGAGATGGCGCAGTCCATTTTCGTCGTGAAAAGTATGTGCCGCGCGGCGGACCAGATGGCGGGGATGGTGGTAGAGGCGGGGACGTGATTTTGCAGGTTAACTCGAATCTGAATACGCTCTACACCTTCCGTCAGAAGAGAAAGTTTCGCGCTCAAGAGGGAAAGAACGGAGCCAAACAGAATATGACCGGGCATTCAGCCGAGCATCTGATTATTCTGGTTCCACGTGGCACGATGGTTTTTGATTCCTCCAGCGGTGAACTGCTGGGGGATTTGGTAGAACCTGATCAGCAGCTCACTGTGGCGCGTGGCGGTCGGGGTGGGCGTGGAAATACTCATTTTGCCAGTTCTGTTCGCCAGGTTCCAACAGTCGCCGAAAAAGGTGAACCGGGCATGGAGCATTCACTGCGACTTGAGCTGAAGTTAATCGCTGATGTCGGGATTGTAGGTGTGCCCAATGCTGGCAAATCCACCCTGCTTTCAGTTGCAACGAATGCAAAACCCAAAATTGCTGCCTACCCTTTTACCACGCTTGAACCGAATCTGGGAGTTGCCAGCCTGGATCAGGACACTACCCTGGTGCTTGCAGATATCCCCGGCTTAATCGAAGGCGCACATCTTGGAGTAGGATTGGGGCATGATTTTCTGCGACATATCCAGCGCACCCGAATTTTGATCCATTTGCTGGATGGCATGGCGGAGAATCCCTTGCTGGATTTTGATCAAATCAACACCGAGCTAGCCTTATTTGACCCAGAACTGGCAAAAAAACCGCAAATTGTCGTCTTTAATAAGATGGATATCCCCGAAGTTCAGCAACGCTGGTTGTTGATTGAACCCGAACTACGCAAGCGCATTAATCAGGACGGGGCTAGAGTTCATATGGATCCTGAGCCATTCGCGATTTCGGCCATCAGCGGCTTAAATGTCCGCTCTGTACTATTTCGGGCCATTCAGCTTCTGCGCGAATTGCCAGAGCCAGTCTTGATCTCTGATATACCGGTATATCAGCCGGAAATCAGATCCTAAGGCTTATGTCATCACACAGGAATCGGGTGGTTGGCGGGTCTCTGGGCAGGCAATCGAGCGGGCCGCAAAGATGACTTATTGGGAGCATTTCCAGTCTATACGCCATTTCCATCGCATTTTGGAGACACTGGGAATTGATGTTGCGCTGCGCAAGGCTGGCGTCCAAGAAGGAGATACCGTCTTTGTCGGCGAGTTCGAGTTGGAGTGGCAAGATTAACCCGGCAGGAAATGAGCGAATGCGGCTAGGGATTTTTGGCGGCACCTTTGACCCTCCTCACAGCGGCCATTTGATCCTGGCTGCAGAAGCTCAGATTCAACTCAAGCTAGATCGGGTCTTGTGGGTGCTCACCCCGAACCCCCCTCATAAAACTGACCGAAGCGTCACCTCTGTGGCGGACAGGCTTGCCCTGTTGAGCGCTGCGCTGGGTGATGATCCCGTTTTTGAAGTTTCTCGCGTTGATATCGACCGACCTGCTCCATATTATGCAGTGGATACGCTGAGGTTATTGCATGCGCAATATCCCACCGCGGAATTGGTCTTCTTGATGGGGAGTGATTCTCTGCACGATCTGCCGGATTGGCATCAGTCGCAGGAATTTGTAAGCCAATGCGACCAGTTAGGGGTGATGTGTCGACCTGGACGAGAAATTCACCTCGATGAATTAGAAGCCCAATTGCCTGGCTTGGCTGAGAGGGTCCGGTTTCTTGAAGCCCCTCTGCTGGATATCTCATCCTCTCGCTTGCGCCAAAAGATTGCGAAAGGGGGGGCTTACCGGTATTACTTTCCACCCCAAGTTTGGCGGATGATTGAGGATACGCATCTCTACATGGTCAACCATCGATAAGGCCTATACATCAAAATATAAGCTCATCTCGTAAGGATGTGGTCGGTCTCGAACGGCATAATACTCCGATTCCATCTTGTGTTGGATCCATTGCTCGATCATTTCTTCCGTAAATACATCCCCTGAAAGTAGAAAATCATGGTCGTTGGTCAGCGCTTCCATAGCTTCGCGCATCGAAGATGGCAATTTATGGATGTGCGCCCGTTGACTTTCGCTCCAATTGAAGATGTTTGCGTCAATCGGACCATAACCTTCTTTGGTTGGGTCGATTTCATTCAGAATGCCATCCAGCCCGGCCAAAAGCTGGGCAGACAGCGCAAGGTAAACATTGCAGGTGGCGTCGGGAGGGCGGAATTCGATCCGAGCGGTGTGTGGTTGATTGGCGTATTTTGGAATCCGGACAGCCGCGCTGCGGTTGCCAAGCGAGAAAAATGCATTCACAGGCGCCTCATACCCTGGCACAAGGCGGCGAAAGGAATTGGTGCTCGGGTTTGTGAAGGCGAGCAAAGCCGGGCCGTGTTTGAGCAGCCCCCCGATATAATTCAAGGCCGATTTGCTCATATTGCCATAACCACGTGGATCATAGAAGATATTCGTTTCATCCTGGAAGAGGTGTTGGTGAAAGTGCATTCCACTGCCAGCTTCCCCGTGAAGCGGTTTGGGCATGAAGGTGACGGTTTTACCGCGCGCATGCGCAGTCATCTTGGAAACATACTTAACCAACATTGTGGCATCGCCCGCCTGGATAAGCCCCATCATCGGTGTCTCGATTTCGGATTGCCCCGGTCCGCCCACCTCATGATGATGATATTTGACAGGCACACCCATTGCTTCCAATTTCAAGGTCATCTCGGATCGCAAATTGAAAAGCTGATCCTTTGGTGGGATTGCATGGTATCCGCCGTGAAGTGGAATGTAATGACCATGCCCACCGGTCGCACTGTTCCAGTCGGCTTCATTTGACTGCAGGCGGTAAGAGGCATGGTTAACGCCGCTCTCGAAAGCAACATTATCGAAAATATAGAACTCGAATTCGGGTCCCCACATGCTCCGGTCTGCAATCCTGGTTTCCTGGAGATAGCTCTCTGCTCGGATGGCAAGGTTGCGTGGATCATGAGCAAAGATCTGGTGAGTATCCGCTTCCAATGTGATGCAGATAAAGCTCAAGGTAGACGCTTCCCAGAAAGGATCAATGAAACCGGTTGAAAGGTCTGGGATCAGAACCATATCGCCTGCTTTGACGCTCTTAAGCCCCACTGCAGATCCATCAAAACCAATTCCGCTTTCCAAAATCTCTGGCAAGAACTGGCCGGCGGGGACGGTCAGATGGTGCCAGCGGCCCCATAAGTCGCAGAATTTTAGATCTACCATTTGAATTTGATTTTGATCGATGTATTGCGCAGCCTGATCGAATAATTGAAACATCCAGGAATTTCCTTAATTACCCAGTCAAGAAATTTAACCCGCGTCGGATTGCAGGCTCATAATCTGGGACATAATCATGCTCAGCTCCGGATACAATCTCCAAATCGGTCTCAACGCCAGCCTGGTTCAACATTTCCACCAGGGTGGCGGTTTGATCATGCGAGATGATTTCGTCCAGCTCGCCAGTGATGATGTATCCGCGCAACCTGCTGCGGTTATTTTCTGTCAGCAGGTCTTTCCATTCTTCGAGATCGTCAATGAAAGGGCCAGTAGGACCGATGGCAAGGAAAGAATTGACCTCAAGAGAACCCTTCAGCGTCAGCCAGATGGCCGTCTCAGCGCCAGATGAATGACCTGCCAGGATGGTCTGCCAGGGGTTGATGGTGTAGTGTTCAATCAACGAGGCGTAATCTTTCTTAATCTCTTGCTCCGTGATCTCCCGGTCATCCCAGATATGGGCGCCTTTCATCAGCGCCTGGGAGGATTGAGGCGCTGCGACCAACCAGCCAAGGGATGCTGCCGGTTTCCAAAAATCGATGGAGCTCTGAACGACCCCGCCGCTGGTGTGCAAGCCAATCAAAAGTGGGCAGGGCGTACCACCAGATCGGCATTTGCCTTCTGGACGCAGGATATAGTACGGAAAATGAGCTTCTTGATCGGTTTCTGCAATCTGCTGATTGCGGAGAAGCAGAGCCTCGAACTGGGGATCTTCGCGTATGGTTTCCAATGAGGGGCTTCGTCGTAATAATATCTCGCTGAACCAGCTTCCGTGATCCAGCGCATCTTTGAAAACCGCGAGCGCCCCGGCATCGTCGCCGTTGCGGGCTGTCAGCGTGATGCGCCAATAATCCAGGACCGGGCGGCGATCCGGAAATTGTTCCAACCCCTCAGTTGCCAATCGAATGGCGCTTGGGTATTCCTTCTCCTGAAACAGGATTTGAAGCTGGTTGTATAACTCTGTGAATGTAGAATAAGTCATGGTTGATTCGCAAGCATCTTATCACGGTTTTTTATTCTTGATTAGGGCATGAAAAAGGCTTCGATAGTCACCTGTAGTTGTTGCTGTCCTGGGATCGTGATCAACGCCAGCGGAAATGGGAGATAGTGCCCGCTGGAAACATCCTGGTTCGGATCTTCTGGGCTGGCGAGAAGATCCTGAGAGAGCTTGAAATCTGTCCCTTGAAGTGGTGCACTCGAATGGATTCGAATCAGCGGGCCGCCCTCAATTTCCCAGCCCCAGGTTTGCATACCGGGAAGCGAGCGATATTTGTCGGCCCAACCTGGGGTAAAGCGCTGCCAGGCATCCAGGGCAAGCGGGATTGAAAAAGCTTGATCGCTGGTTTCTGGATCGAAGGTGAAATCGGCTTCCAGCCCCGCTGCCGTGAGGTGGAACACCTTTCGAGAATTAATGCCGGGCAAACTAAACATAACCATCTGCGCACCCAGTTCGGGCAGATAGCCAGTCCCAGGACCAACAAACGCGCCAGAGATCACATCCGGGTCGGCATTCAAACCGGCTGGATACATCCAGCGACTCGCATCGCTCAGCCCGGTAATAAACTGCGAACTTGGTCCGATCAATTGATGCACGCTGGTTGGACTACCAGTTCGGGTTCCATTGAAAAGGATGAAAAGATAAGTCAAAGATCCATCCCCGATCTCAAATTGAGCGTAAACCTTTTCGCTTGCCAGCACACACTCTTTCTCACTGTCCCGATCGGGATCGAGTTCGCAGCTGGCAATGGGGGAAGGCGCAGCAGCCCACTGAGCCGCGTCCAATAATGACCAGACCTGTCCGACGTAATTTGCGCGCAGATCTGGGAGTTTCGGCGATTCGGGAAATACAGACGCGAAGAGGGATTGATACGCCTGCCAGGCTGCCTGGCGTAAGGCGTTATCGGGCGCAGCCTGGATTTCCAGAGCTAAGTCATTTATTTTGGGACGGCTGGGGGATGTCTGCCAGATTTCCGATGGTGAGAGAGTTGAGGGCGCGGCTGCAGAGCGTAAACGATTCAAATCAGAAGGCTTTAACAACTGCACCCAGGGATGTTGGCGCAGCCAGCGCATTGTTGCCCTGGCGGATTGCGGGTCGCCCCAGGTACTGGCTGGCAGGTCGCCGCCCAGTATGACAATGTGAGCTTGAGCCACGCCAGCTGGCATATCTGAATGGAACACCGATTGTAGTAAGCGCTGTTTCCATTCGATGGTCAGCCCTTCCAGGCTGGCTTGATCGGCGGCTGCGCTCAGTTCGGAAGGGATTGGGATCACCAGATGGCCGCGCCATCGAAAGGGAGTTGAATCGATTTGGGATGCTTGGGGGTATGTTTCCACTCCCAGTCCCTCGAAACCCGGGGAAATCGCTTGCCAGAAGACCACTTCGTTGCCGGATTGGGGCAGGTTGGCATGTGCGGGGAGATAAACCATTTCGCTCCGATTCGGACCGAAGCTGTTAGAGACCTGCGCCATCAGGATTTGGATATCATCGGCTGGCTTAAAAGGTCCGTTAGCCGGATCAGGTTGGGGGTGCGGAAGCGCCAATAAGCCCTCGGTCTGCAATGACTGGACCCATTCCATACCACCGGCGTAGTCCAGGGCAGAGAGAGCGGCTGGCTGGTTGAGATCTAGCAGCACGATAGGTGTTTGAGTAGATGAGGCAGTGCGCAGCAGGTTGTACAAGCCGTGTCGCCCACCCAGTGGACCGGTATGAGCGCCATCCCAGCGTCGCAGGGCAGTGGCAGGCGTATAGGCCGGATAGGCGTTCCAGAACACAAGCAGCGCCTGAATCGGTTTAGGGGGGAGAGCATCCAGGCGAACAGGGGCGCTTTGATCGACCAGGGAATTTCCCCCGGCGGGTGTGACGAAGATTTGAATTTGCAGCGGCGTGGAGAAGTCCCAACCGGAGATCTTGTTGGATAAGGCGCTCTGGTCCAGGCTGATCAACATGCTTTGCTGGAGCGGGTCGCGCCAGACCAGCACAGATGTGGATGGGATGGCTTCTCCAGCGGAGTTGATGATTGAAATGGAGCCGTGCGCCGGGATAAACAGCAGACCCTCCCAGGCCAGGTCCGAGGTGATGGATTGAGCAGATGATCGGATCGGTAAGGATGCGCTGCCGCCGGGCAGGCTGTCAAAAGCGATGTGTAGGTCGAACTGGTCGAAATCACCCGGCTCGAGAAAATCCAGCCGGATTTGAAGATCATCCGTGTTCTGGCGAAGGTAGACCGCGATCAAGTCCTGTGCGGGATCGATATCTTGCTCCATTCCCTCGTCAGCTTCTAACAGGCGCAGATCGGTCAGAAGCCACGGGTCAAGCAAACAGGTGGTTGGGAATGGCGCACAGGACGCCGTAACCAGCAGCGCCAACCCGACTGCTGCCCGGCGTAAAACGCGTGACAAACCCGATCTGCCGAATGCCATCCCCAAATCATACCATCAAGATGTAGGGATGGTCATTTTCTGCGACCCGGTAAACAAAGGGATGATGTTAAAACCTTGGATAGCAATTCACCTGCAATTAGCTTCTTGGATGGGTTTTGCGAGTTGAAATTGACCCCAATTGCACAATCCCCTCTGCCTTAAGCTTTCTTATTTTCTGCCTATCATACAGATAAACTCTCGATGTCGATCCTCGTCCCTGATCTTTTTAACGTCCCGGAAGCCGGCTTTGACCAACATTTGATGAACCTCTTCTACCTCATATGTCTTGACGCCGTACTGCACAAAACCCTTTTTTTCTAAATCTCTTTTACATGTATAAGTCAAGACCACCTGACCCTCTTTCTGAAGGATACGATGAATTTCTGCAAGTCCTTGTTCTACGTCGCTCCAATAAAAAATTGAATTTACCGAACTCACTTTTGTAAAAAACTCATCAGGGTATGGCGCCATCTCCGCTCGTCCACATTGAATATTTACTCGTCCTGCCTGGATCGCGTCTGGATATCGCGCTCGACAGTTTTCCACCATCACTGGCGACACATCAATCCCCGCCACCAATCCTCGTTGAACATTGGGGATGATTCTTTCAATTAAATAGCCCCCGCCAAAACCAATATCGAGAACTCGGTCATCTTCTTTCAATGCTAAATGGGCAAGCGTAACCTCGTTTAATTTTGCATTTCTCGTGTTCCACAGAGGACCAAGAATGAATTTTCCAATAAAACCTTCAGGTTTACTCAATTGACGTACAACATACAGTTGAAATATCCTGTTGATGTTCTGTCCGGTAATCATGATGCCTCATCCCTTATCCACCCAACGGATCATTCTCCAGCCTGGTGTTTTGGCTCCATTGATTTCAAGAAAAAAAGAACCGGTATCTTAATGCAAGATTTCCTGATTAGCCTGGTCGGCTTCGGCGAAGACCTTCTGGACATCGGCTTTCATCTCGGCAGATGCGCTGGGCGTATAAGAGATGAATTTGACCAGGTCGCGCGCCTGGCGCAACAGATCTTTGACTTGAGCGACGTAAGAGAAATCATATTTGCCGGCCGGGGGCACAGGCAGGTCGCGTGCTTTTTGGATCAGGATGCGGGCGCGTCGGATGCGCTCGGCGGCTGGGATTAATCGGGCCATATGGGTGCCTCCGGTATCAGGTCTTCACGTGTGACCCCATCGCATTCGAGTACGAAATCGGGACCGTAGGCCAGGGCAGGGGTCTGGAATCCGATCGGCGCCTCGCCGGTCAACACTTTTTGAACCGCCGCAAGGGCGGCTTGGGCGGTCCAGGTGACTCCCGCATCCGGGCCGTGCAATCGCGCAGCGGCTGTGCGCCCCTGGTCGTCTAGGACTTCACCCCAGACAACCACCCTGGTGCGCAGGCGCTGTTCGGCGTCGGGAACCGGCAGGAAACGTGCCAGACGCTTGAGCCCAGTGCGAACAAAGGGGGGGCGGAAAACCGGACGGAAACAATTGACGATGCGCATCAGGTTGGGGAGCAGCGCTGGAAGCACGGTGTAATCCTCGATGTTGGGGATGCCGGTGCTGTAATACGCCATGAAGACATCTCCCCAATTGATTTGGGTTGCTCTTCGCGGGCCGTGACCGAAATCGATCAGGCGGGTTTTCCCGGCGGGCGGCGCTGGCTCCAGTCTGCCCGCGCGGCGGATCTTGCTTTGTTCCGCAAGCATCTCGATCATGGTGTTGGCTGTGCCGGGAGGCAGCCCAGCCGAGCCGCGGCTTTGAAAAGCGAGGGTGAGATGGGTAGCCGTGGGCAGTCTTTGTTCGAGATGGGCAGCCAGGCAGTCGGTCGGGACAACATCGAAACCTACGCCTGGCAGCAGCATGATCTTGTGCTGGATAGCGTCCGCAGCACGGGCGGCTAGGGCGGCGTAAACCGGGATCTCGCCGGTGATGTCCAGGTAGTGCGCGCCAGCGCGCAGGCATCCTTCCAGCATGGGTTCGTAGGTGTACTTATACGGGCCGGCGCAGTTTAAAACGAGGGGCGTTTCTTTCAAGGCGCTTTCGAGAGCGGCTGGGTCATCCAGGCTGAATACTCGAAACTGCAAATCTAATTCGCTTGCCTGAGCTTTCAGCGCAGCGCCATTCCGCCCAGAGAGGAGTGGGCGTAGCCCGCGTTGAACTGCCTGGCGGGCGATGAAACTGCCTACAAACCCGTTCGAGCCGTATAGCAAGAAATCTGATGACATCGATTCCATGTATTAAGAATTCACAAGACTATCCGGCAGACAGGCCTTCTGCAGCGGGATGATCTGATCCAGCAGTTTCTTCGCCAGTTGCAGCGAGAACACCAAAAAAGCAGCCGCTTCTTTAGTGGCCAAGAATTTGCTTAAATCAGGCATTTCGGAGTAATTGAATATTCTAAATCGGGTGTTTAGTGCCATTGTCATCTCTATTCCAGGACCAATGGCAATAACCCAACGAAGAAAAAATACCCCCAGGCAGACTCGAACCGCCGTTTTTGGCTCCGGAGGCCAACGCTCTATCCACTGAGCTATGGGGGCTTAGGGCGGGTCTATTTTACCACAACTGAGGTTAGCGGTGATCGTTCCAAAGCTGGTAAAAGCGTGGTTAAATGGTTGTGAGGCAGTCGGACAACCGCCCCACAACCCACGAACAAAGAGGCACACCGACATGCGCCTGAACCTGATTTTACCAAAAGTTGAACCGAACCAATTTGAATTTCCAAAGAAATGCCCCCAGAAAGGATGCTCGGGAATGCGATTTATCCCACGGCAGGAAGTGAGCAAGAAGATCGTGGATGCACAGCATCCTGAGGTAACGGCCTGGAGATGTGAATGCATCCAATGCGGGCATGTATTCCGCGTCTACCCGAAAGGGGTCAGTCAGAAGCAAATATCGAAACGTGTGAATGGTATGGCAGTGATGATGTACATTCTGGGATTGAGCTACGGGGCTGTAGAAATTGTATTGAACAGCCTTGGGATGGGGATAGGAAAAACGAGTGTCTATCGGGCAGTTCAAGCAGTTACAAAGCAAGTGCCTGGACTGAAGCGCGAGAAGCTGCTGGGAGGCTACCGGACAAAAGCAGTTGGAGCAGATGTAACCAGTGTACGTTGTAACGGGAAGTGGGTCACAGTCGGGATCGCCGTAGATGCAGTGAACGGGATGGTCTTGAGCATCGACGAACTACCGGGTGAGGATGCCGAACAACTGCAAACCTGGCTGGAACCAATCCTGGATGCGGTAGACGCAGATGTTGTGGTGAGTGATGATGCAGACGCCTTCAAGAATGTTAGCGATGAGACCGGACGCTCGCAGCAAGTGTGCAAAAGCCATGTGGTTCGAAACACAGAAGCTCTTGTTGAAGAACTCTCAGCAATGATTGACGCAGGACAGGATCATTCTCTGGAAGCCATTCATATTACTCCCGAACAGGCCTTGGAAGACCTGGCTTCACTAAAGGAGATGATCCACTCCCGCCGCCCAGAAGACCAGCCACACCTTGAAGTAATCTATCTACGCTATGCCAACGCTCGCAAACCCGGTAAGGCAAAGAAACATGATATTGCCTACCGGATGCGTAATTTGTTTATGGATCGCTGGAACCTCTGGCCTCGCCTGACTTTCTATCGTACTTGGAAGGATGAATTCGAAAATGAGATCTTAGACGGCACGAATAACCATTGTGAACGCGCCATTGGTTGGTGGATCAAAGAGCGTTACCGCCCCATGCGCGGCTACAAACAGAAGCAATCTGCTCTTGGCATTAGCCGCCTGATCGCCTTTGCCGGGAACAACCTGGCTCGTGGTTTGCGTTTAGCAGATTTGATGGCATAACCAGAATATTATTCGCCGGTTTTGCCGTCAATGCTGTTTACCAACGTATCTTTTACCAATTTTGGAACGGTCACGGTTAGCGGCTGGATTTTTCAGTTCACCCGCGGCGATAACCTGGCAAGTTCGCTGCGCAACTGTTCTATAATCTGACTGTTCGATTTTCCATTCTTGTTTTCTTCACCCAGCGTGAAGAATTGATGTTTTTTAAAGGCTAGTTCGCTGCAAACCTGATAAAAGCGGGCGGTCTGCTTGTATCGGGCGTGAATAAGGCTGTCCAAGCGGGTACGGGTTTGGGCCCAGGCTGAGCATGCGGTCTGGTATTGAGCGGGCGTGAGATATCCGAGCAAGACCTCTTCGCGCAATTGGTCAATGATCCAGTTGCGCTCACGGGTGGTAGCCCACAGGATGAAAAGAAACATGAGAGTCCAGCCGGACCAGTCGTAAAATGCGCCAATCAGCAACCCGGCTTTGTCTTGCAGCAATCCGCTCATGGTATTGTGCATGGCGTGCAGGATGATTGCGAGCAGAAGTCCGCTCAACGGAGCTAAGATATGGATGATGGTTTGTTTGCTCAGGCGGGCAATTGCCAGTCCAATCCCAAAAAAGGCAGTATAGAAGGGATGCTGCCAGCCAACCAGGAAGAGGCGAACAAAAGCAATCCAAAACAAGCCAGACAGACCATTCTGGTGATAGCCAAACTGGTAGATGTAATACACGTTTTCGGTGGCGGCAAAACCGAGAGCGACAACAGCGGCGTAAACGATGCCGTCCAGGATGGAGTCAAATTCCTCTCGGGCGACCAGGAAAACAATAAAGACCGCCGATCCCTTGAGAAACTCTTCGACGATGGGGGCAATCACTGAGCCTGTAGCGAGATTGGCAGCGGCTCCGGAATGGGTGAAGAAATAGACTCCAGCGCCCAGCAGGCTGTTGAGCAGAAAAGCGATAACGGCGACGACTAAAGCTCCCCACAAGAAAATGGCAGCTACCAGGAGACCAGGCTCTTTTTCATAACGGTCAAGCCAGTAGATCACCTGGGCGAAAAAGAACATCGGCAGCACGCCGAGTGACAAGGAAAGTACAAACGCCATAATGTGAGATTTTACCCGATTGGATGCGAATCGGCGGAATCCCTGCCCGAATTTCAGCCAGCAAAAAAGATCAGGCGGACGCGAAGGACGCGGGCTGCGGTAGGATCGACTCCGAGCGCCTCCAAAAGCTCTTCTGGGCGACCGGTGGCGGAGGCCTGAGCGGAGAGGCGGGCAAGCAGGCGCGGCAGGTGTGTGTCTGTAGCAGGTAGGACCTCCAAGGTCTGGATCAGCGGACGCAAGTCGTAGTCTTTGTCTCGCCGGCGGCGGGGCAGGCTGGTAGCGCTGAGCAGATTGCTAACCCGCTGATCCAGGTCGTGGATTGGCTCGAGAAACGTGAGCTCGAATTCGGATGCGTCCAGGATGGTCTGGAGCGCCGGAGCGTGCAGTTCGGCGGTCTCGATGTGGGTGATGTGCAAACCAGGCGGTAAAGCGGGCTGCAATTGCGCGCATATTTGAGGGATGGGCAGGTCCTGCTCGATCCAGGCGTCCAGGATTTCGTGTTGGCTGGTGAAGCCGAGCGGCAGGGCAGAGGCCAGATTTCAGGCGCGGGTGCGGGTTATAGCCCTGGGAATAGGCGAGGGGTAACCCGGCGCGGCGGAAGGTGCGCTCCCAAGCGCGATGCAAGTCGAGATGGCCGGTATAGCGCATGGCGCTGCTCTTGGTGAAGGTGATGCGCAGGCGCGTCATTTGAATTTGTGCGCTGACTTCCATCGGATGTCCTTTATCCGCCGGATGTTCTCTATCCGCCGGATGTTCTCTATCCGCGTTCAATCCATGCCTTCCGATCTTGTGGATAGGGGCAGGACCGGTTCGACCGGAATCTGGCTAATTGGAATGCGGCGGGTTTTGACTTCAGGACACTGCCAGGTATCGCCTGGGTTCTCACGGCGCAGGTCGGCGAAGGTGGGTAAGATGCCGCAGGCGAAGCAATGTTCGCGGCAGTCGACCCGGGTCTTACCCTGCAGGCTCCACAGGTAATCCTCGGTCAGGAATTTCTTGCGGACTGAGGTGCTGATATGCTCCCAGGGAAAGATTTCATCAATCGGGCGTTCGCGGTGGGTATAAAAGTCTGGCTCCAGTCCAGCGGCTGCAAAGGCTTGTTGCCAGAGATCATAACGGAAATGCTCTTTCCAGGCATCGAATTTAGCGCCTTTCCTCCAGGCCTGGTAGACCACCTCGGCCATGCGGCGATCGCCGCGTGAGAGCCAGGCTTCGAGCAAGGTATCTTCGGGTGAATTCCAATTCAACTTAAGGCCCGGACCGCGCAGGCTACGCTTGAGCAGATCTTGTTTGAGCTGCATTTGTTCATATGTATCGCATGGAACCCACTGGAAGGGAGTGTGAGGTTTGGGGATGAAGGTGCTGACACCGGCAGTGACCTGGGCGCGGCGACCGATGATTTTGCGCCCTTCAGCCAGGATTGCTTTGCACAGGTCCGAGATGGCCTGGACGTCCTCAATCGTCTCGGAAGGGTGACCGATCATAAAATAGAGCTTGAGGTTGTGCCAGCCGCGCGCGTAGATGGCGCGTGCGGTTTCGAGCAGCTGTTCAGCGCTGACCGGTTTATTGATGATGGCGCGCATACGTTCTGTGGCGGCTTCAGGGGCCAAGGTGAAACCGCTCCGGCGTGAATCCTTGAGGGCGTCCATTAAGTCGACCGAGAAGGATTCAATCCGTAGGGAGGGCAGCGAGATGGAGAGATGGCGACCGGCGAAGCGAGTTCTAACAGCATCAACCAACTCAATAATATGGGAATAGTCGGAGGAGGAGAGGGAGAGTAATCCGACTTCTTCATAGCCGGTGTTTGCAAGCGCTTGCTCGATGGCATCGACAATTTCACTCACAGAGCGCTCGCGGACCGGGCGGGTGATCATGCCCGCATGGCAGAAACGACAGCCGCGCGTACAGCCGCGCATGATCTCAACTGGGACGCGATTATGAACCGTGTCGATATAAGGGACGAGCAGGCGAGTGGTTGGAGCGGGCAGTTTTGGGACGATCCTTTTCAGGATGGGCAGCGGGGCTTCGGGGATAAGTTTTTCGATCAAGGCGACTGTGCCATCTGGATGGTAACGGGTTTCATATAACGCTGGAACGTAGACGCCCCAGATTTGGGAAAGGGCGTGGAGCAGTTCCTGGCGCGAGCGGCGGCTGGCTTTCCATACCTGGTGGGCAGCGACGATCTCTGAAATCACTTCTTCGCCCTCGCCGATCACAAAAGCATCGATGAAGGAGTGCATCGGCTCGGGGTTATGAACGGAGTGCCCCCCTGCGATTATCAGCGGGTGTCTTTCATCCCTTTCGTTGGCGAAAATGGGTATGCCGCTTAAATCGAGGATGTTGAGAGTATTTGTGAACAAGGTTTCATATGGGAGCGAAAAACCTACGATGTCAAAGGCTGCCAGCGAGTGTTTGGTTTCAAGAGAGTAGAGCGGGATGCCAGCGGAGCGCAAAGCCGATTCCATATCGCTCCATGGGGCAAAGGCGCGTTCAGCCAGGGAGTCAGGACGCTGGTTAATCAGGTCATAGAGGATTGCCCAGCCCAGATTGGACATCCCCAGGTCATACAGATCTGGAAAGACCAGGGCGACATGGGTCAGGACGTTATCCCAGGCTTTCACGACCTGGTTAATCTCGCCGCCAGCATAGCGAGCTGGTTTTTGAATCTTCAGCAGTGTTCGTTCGAGGAAGCTTTCGATTTCTTCAGGTGTTTTCACCAGTAATCCTTTATTATCCATAATAAAATTTATCAGTAATCAGGATCTTGTTCGGGCTAATTCGTTTCACCTGCTCTATTGTAACAGGACTGCCAGTTCCGCAAGAAACTGGCAGTCCTGTTGGAGGAAATGAAACGAAAACGATTAATTCTCAAAGACCCAGCGGTCAATTTCCCGGCTCCAATCAACCAACTCGGAGGGAGCAAACCAGAGATTCACTTCCAGCACGCCATTTTCGATTGAATCGGATGCATGCGTCAGGTTGCGGCCAATTTCGAGGCCAAAATCGTGACGCAGACTGCCCGGAGCGGCCTCGGTAGGGCGAGTAGATCCCATGGTCTGGCGAACGGCTGCGACAGCATTTGGGCCTTCCCATACCATCGCCATCACCGGAGCGGAGGTGATATAGCGAATCAGGCCCTCATAAAAGGGTTTACCTTTATGGATGGCATAGTGGGTTTCAGCCAGCTCTTGGCTGACCTGCAGGAATTTTGCGCCGACCAGGCGCAGACCGCGCCGCTCGAGGCGGGCGATCACTTCTCCGATTAAGCCGTGCTGGACTGCATCGGGTTTGACAAGTACAAACGTTCTTTCCATAAAAAAACCTCCAAAGAAATGCGATGATTGTTGCGCACGACGAGTTCTTGCGATAAAGCGAATGTCGCAAGACTCGCCGGTATTCGACTGACTTATGAATATTTTACTGCTCGATCAACTGCTCTGCTTTAATATAGGCTTCAAGCGCTTCCTGAACGTTGTTCAGGCGTAATTGAGCGTCTCCCAGATTTTGCCAGACGTCGAAATCATCGGGATAACGAAAGGCAGCTTCATGCAGGTCCTGAACGATTTGTTTCAAATCTTTGTTCGAGCGTATCAGCTTTGCATACTGTTCCAGGGCGCGCTCCAGGTGGTTTTGGGTGAGGTCTGTGCGAGCCGAAAGAAGTTCAGCAGAAATTTCTTCATCTTCAGAAAGCTGCAGAGGTTCTTCATAAACCGGAGGAGCAATTGGAACTACTGGTTTGACGAACAAGAAATCACGGACTGCGTCTAACATAGGATCGTTGAAGTCGGGAATCAGGAGCAAGTCTTCGAGCGACTCAAATGGGCCATGCAAGTCGCGGTAATCGGTGATCTTTTGGGCCGTGACGAATCCCAGGCCTGGGAGGCGCTCTAGCTCGCTGAGCGATGCCTCATTCAAATCGTAACGTCGTTGAGGAACGGGAGGCGGGGTCCACTCTATCTCTTCGTGGGGCGAAATCGCTGATTCAGTCAACCAGTCCGGAAGGGGTGGAATTTCTTTCTCAGCTTCGGGGGTTTCGTCAGAGACGAGCAATTCAGCCTCTTTCGCAGCTTCTTCCCATGCCCTCGGTTCTTGAGGTTCAAGCGTTTCAGTTTTGTCTGCCAACGCCTCCTCTTCAGCGGTTAATTCCCATGCGCCAGGTTTTTCAATCTCATCTGCAGGGATGAATATCTCCTTTTCAATCTCTTGCTCGGCTTCTTCGGCGGCTTCTTGCCACTCTCCGAGTGGTTCGACTTCAGATTCGATTTCGGGGGAAATTGCCTCGATTGGTTCTTCCTCAACCTCGGCAGCAACAGGAGTTTCGATTTGAAGCTCTTCATCTTCTGCTATAGCCTCACTGGATGGGATTTCCTCTAGCTCGGCTTTTACTTCAATATCCTGGGCGGCTTGAGTCGCCTTAACATCGTTCATAACCCATTCCGGCATGGTTTCGGAGCGTTCTTCAGGAGAGAGAAGCAGCGCTTCGCTGGCGCCTTGTTTAACCGCCAGGCTCTCCAGCCAGGCAAAGGCAGCATCCTGATCCGTCAAATCTTCATCCAGTCCAAGGGCTTCTTTGCTGAACTGATCCGGCTGGGCTTCTGCAGTCATCTCTGCATGGGGCTGTTCAGGTTCAGGGGTTGGTAGAACCTCTCCTAGCGATGTCTCACCTGCGATTGGTTTCTCTGTAATACCAGGCGCCTGCATTTCAGGGATCATTTCTTCCTGGAATTCAACAAGCTCTTCTTCGAGCCTCGCCTCGGTTTGAGGGGGTTGTGGAGAGGATTCTCGAGCAGAATCAGCAGCCGTTGCTGTTGCACCCAGACCCATCAACCAGGCGAATGCCTCCTGAAGGGAATCTTGGTCGGCTGTGGGCTGTGGTTCTTCCTCTTTGGGTGAAGGGAGAACCTGCTCCAATTGGGTGGGCTGGGTATCTTGCAGCGGTGGGGTCTGCATATCGAGCAACCAGTCCGGCAGCTCGGTGGCTGGCTCGATTGGTTCCTGCTCGACGGTTTCCATTTCGGGGAAGGCTTCTTCTGTAATGTCCGATTCGGTTGTGACTGCGGCTTTTAGCCAGTCGGGGATTTCGATTTGCGTTTCCTCGGATGAGTGAGGCTGTTCTACGGTTAAGTCCTCAACAGACTGGTCCTGGCGAGCTTCCCGCAGCCAGGCTGGGATATCGCCCCCCGATTCTTCGGGTAGGCTGACCTCTTCCACTAATTGCTCTTCAACTAGCTGATCCTGGCTCGTTTCCAGAAGCCAGTCGGGGATATCGCCCCCTGATTCTTCGGATGGGCTGATCTCTTCCACCAATTGCTCTTCAACTGGCTGCTCCTGGTTTGTTTCCAGAAGCCAGTCGGGGATGTCTGCTGGGACAACCGCGCCGGCGTTAACCTGTTCGGGCATTGCTTCGATTTCTTGAATCCAATCTGGCGCTTCTACTTGGGTGTGCGGCTCCATCTGCGGCTCTTCGGATGGGGTTTGTGTTTCACTAGAGGTCGTTTCGGTCTCTAACAACCATGCAGGGGTGTCAAAATCTGAGGCGGTTTCGAGCGGCGCCATGGCTTCCGGTTCAATCGTCTTGAGCCAGTCCGGCAGGTCTACTCCAGCCTCAGCTTCATATAAATCTTGTTTTGCCAGACCTGGTCCTGAGAGCGGTTCCGAGTTCAAAATCATCCATCAGCCAACTCGGAAAAGCTTGGGCGGCTTGCCCAGCAGGCTTCTGCTCTTCTTCGGAAAGATCGGCTTCGGTAAAACCGGCTGCATCCAAGATAAATTCTGGGATTTGTTCTAATTCGGGTTGGATTTCGGAGTCGGCTTCGGCGGAGACGTTTTCTTCTGGCTCCAATTGCTGCATTTCAAGCAGCCAATCGGGCGTCGATTCGAATGTAATCGCTTCGGAAGGCACATTTTCGAACTGGTCGGCATCAACCAGATCTGCCTCGATAGCTTCTTCATCTGAAATGGCGGGCTCTTTGGACGGTTGGTCTGCTGCCAGTGCAGCGCCTGCTCCGGCCAGACTGGCTTCGATCAGCCAGTCGGGGGTCGATGCTTCTGGGATGATTTCTTCCTCGATTTCGCCAGCGGGCTTTTGTGCGGATGGGATGATATTTTCCAGCCAGGGGGTGAGATCGCCTTCAGAGACGCTTTCGGTTTCTGTCTCTTCTGGTGGAGCCATCGCAAGCAGCCAATCAGGGATTTCAGCAGAGGCAATGTCTTCGTCACTCTTGATGATCTTTGCGGCTTTACCAGGGTCCAGGTCTAATTTTGGTTGATCTGCGCTATCCAGGGTCGCCTGCCAGCCAGCATCTCGGAGCCAGTCAGGAACGCTTTCTGCCTCAGCCGCGGATATCTGCTCAGGCAAAGGCAAATCCAGTTCGGCGGTCTGGATGTCATCTCCGAAGGCAGCAGCGGCAGGGGTATCCGAAGGAGCGGTTCCTTGCTCCACAGAATCCAAGGACATATCGTCCAACCAATCGGGGAGAGGTTGGTCAGAAGTCGGAGCCATTTCCCCAATATCCACTCCCAAAGATGCTGCCCAGTCGGGTTGGCTGATCCCTGTCATCGATTGATCGGGCTTCCAATCCAGCTTTTCAATTTGGACAGCTTGAACTGGCACAACTCTAAATCAGGGTAGTTCTGGGAGATGAACGCAGAATACGGGTCAAGCTGGGCCATGCGCTGTTGATAGACCTGGAGGTCTGCCTCGTGATCTGTTCCTTTCAGAACCTGGATCATCACCCGGTTTGCTACCAGGCAATTCGGTAAGTGGTTAAGCACATTCAGGGCGGTATCCGTAGCATCGGCGGGTTGGCCAGTTTTGATATAAATGTCGGCCAATAAGGCTTGTAAATCCAGCCGAGTAGGCGCTTCGTTCAGAGCAGCCCGGATTTCGCTGATCGCTTGCTGATACAACTCACCCTTGTAATATAGACGAGCGAGGGCGCCGCGCGTCAGCCGAATTTTGGGGGGTTCCACGTTGTCACGGCGACCAAAAAGACGACGCAACTCGCCTTGGATCGCATTATTGGATGGTTGGACTTCAAATCCGCGTTCCATGTGCCAGATTGCTTCATCGATGTTGCCTTCATCCTCGCGAATAATGCTCATCCCCACATGGGCGACAAAATCATCAGGTATGGAGGATAAGACACGTTGGAAAATATCTCCTGCATCTGTGTAGCGTTGGCTTTCCAGGAAGGATTTTCCCAGAAGGCGATAGGCATCTACATATTTGGAATATGTTTGAAGGATGTGCCGGCTATGAGCAATTGCCTGATCCGTCCGCCCACTTTCGATATCTTTTTCGATTTCGTGAAGGTAAGACCTTAGAGGTACTTCGGCCATAATCGTCTGCTCCCTACATATTAGTATGCCTTATTCTTCAGAAAGTTGCAAGAGATATTCCAGTCTCAAAGTATTTTACGATTGGAAAAAATCGCTCAAGCGAAAAGCACACTATTGGTTTCAACTACTATGATTATATCTTCTTTTAAGAAGTTGTCAAAAAAGATTAGCATTCGATTAGACTTGGCAAAGCTACTTGACTAGAGGGGTTTATATTTGCTATAAACTTACACGGGTGACCATACCCGTATGGTAAGGAACGATCTGGAAGATAGAGGCCATTTTTCTATAACTAAGCACTGCCGCCGTAGACGGCTGCCGTGCTTTTTGTTGTCTTGACCGATTTTTTTAAGAGGAGTATTTGCATGATCCGTGTGGAAGGATTGACAAAGGATTACGGTCCGCGCCGAGCGATCAGCGACCTGACTTTCGATGCTGAACAGGGAGAAATCCTGGGTTTTCTGGGGCCAAACGGAGCAGGAAAGACCACAACAATGCGGATTCTGACCGGTTACATGCCGCCAACCGCGGGAAAAGCCGATGTAGCCGGGTTCGATGTGGTGGATCAATCGCTGGAAGTTCGTCGTCGGGTTGGATATATGCCGGAAACCGTCCCGCTTTACCCGGATATGACCGTCTTCGATTATTTGAAGTACATGGCGGATTTGCGGCGAGTATCAAACGCCGAGGATCGTGTGCTGGATTTGTTAGAGATGCTGCACATGGAAGACCGCGCCGATAGCTATATCAGCAATCTTTCAAAAGGAATGCGCCAGCGTGTGGGGTTAGGGCAGGCTTTGGTTCATGACCCGGAAGTGTTGATCCTGGATGAACCAACCATTGGGTTGGATCCGGCGCAAATCATCGAAGTGCGCAATCTGATCCGGGAGGCCGGCAAGAAACAGACGGTTTTGCTTTCAACGCATATCTTATCTGAGGCGCAGCAAATCTGCAATCGGGTGTTGATTATCAATAAGGGCAAGATTGTGGCAGAAGATTCTCCCGAACGCTTGCAGGCTCGCCTGACCGGCGCACAGCGTGTGAATTTGATGGTTGGGGGAGATGCGGACGGACTGGATCGGTTGGTTGCAGGCGTGGCAGGAGTGAACCGGGTGAGCTTTTTACCGGATGGCAAACTTGAATTTGAGACCGCCTCTGGAATGGATCCGTGCCCGGATGTGGCCAGGGCTGTGGTGAATGGTGGATTTAACTTGCTTGAGATGCGCCCGGTGGGCCTGAGCCTGGAAGATATCTTCTTGCAGCTCACTCGAGATGAGCCGATTCCTCCTGAAATGAGCGACGAGCACCTGGGTGAGCTCGCGGTTGAGGAGGATGCGGACGGACAGATGTAGCAGTTGAAATTCCCGATCGGAATCTTGATCATTGCTGCAATCTGTTAAAAATTATCCGCATCAGAATGAATTGAGGATAGAAAAATATGGTAAACATCTGGACCATTGCCAAAAGAGAATATAGCCTTTATTTTTCCAGCCCGGTTGCATACATGGTTGCCTTTGTAGTTTACTTGGTGTTAGGGATCTTTTTCTTTCTAAACCTCCAGGTAGCTGGCGCGCAACAAGGCTATGTCCCCGGAGCTGAGATCACCATGGCGCCGTTGGCGACCATGTTGGTGCTGATCATACCCGCAATTACCACGCGCCTATTGGCGGAGGAACGGCGACTTGGAACGATTGAGCTGCTTCTGACAGCTCCAGTCCGAGATGGGGAATTGGTGGTTGGAAAATGGCTGGGTGGTTTTTTGCTCCTGGTCACAATCATCGGCGTTACACTGGTTTATCCTCTGCTGCTTAACCAACTCGTCAGCCCAGGGATCGATCAAGGACCTTTGCTGAGTGGATATCTGGGATTGCTCTTGCTGAGCGCTTCGATGGTTGCAGTGGGCGTGTTTGTCTCTTCGCTTTTCAGCAACCAGATCGCCGCGTTTGTAACCACGCTTGGCGCATTGATCTTTCTGTGGTGGGTGCTTGGGCCGATTGCCCAGGTCGCTGCGCAGGTTGGCAATAATTCTGAAATCATTTCTTACCTGGATTATGGCGGACACTACTTCGATACATTAATGCGAGGGGTGATCGATTTGAAAGATATCGTCTTTTATCTGAGTGTTACGGGATTAGCCTTGTTCTTTGGAGCTGTCTCGGTGGAAGTGCGGAGGTGGAGTTGATGAAACCTGAATGGCGTCGTTTTGCCCCTTTGGGGCTTTATCTTTCTCTGGCAGCAACCCTGGTCTCGATGGGTTTATATGTCGTTTACAGGCAGTTCGATCTCTATTTGCAAATCAGCGTGGGATTGATTGTGGTTGGTCTGGCGCTGTTTGCTTTGCTGGATCCTGACCGGGCGCGCCAGATCATCACCGGACGCCAGGCTCGCTATGGCAGCAACGCCTTTGTGCTTTCTCTGGCAGTGGTTGGTATTGTGGTTGTGATTAACTATCTGGTTTTTACAAACACAAAACGTTGGGATTTGACCGAAGGAAAACAATTCACGTTGGCGCCTGAGACTATCGATACCTTGGCAAAACTGGAGCAGCCGGTGAAGGCGATCGGATTCTTCACCAAGCGGACCAACTCGGATCAGGCGCGCAGCTTGCTTGAACAGTATCAATACAACAGCGCGGGTAAGTTCGAATTTGAATTTGTCGATCCAGATGCAAACCCGGCTCTGGCCGAGTCTGCCAAAATCACGCGGGATGGCACGATTGTCTTGTACATGAATGAATTGCAGGAACCGGTCACTCTGGTTTCCGAGGAGCAGATCACTGGCGCATTGGTCCGTCTGATGAACCCGGTCAAGCGAGCGGTATATTTCCTTAGCGGACACGGCGAGCGCAGCCCGGATGAGAGCGGGGATCAAACCTTCGCGTCTGCTGAAACGAACACTGGAGAGCAAGAATTACAGCGTTCAATCGTTGAACATGCTGGCGGAGAATGCCATTCCTGGGGACGCAAAAGTGATTGTGGTCGCTGGGCCGCGCCAGCCATTAGCCCAATCGGAAGTCGATTTGCTCAAGGCTTATGTGGATCAAGGCGGCGCGTTGGTTGTGATGCAAGAGCCGCTTCCGGTGACCGAGTTCGGGGACTCCCCGGACCCGCTGGCTGACTACCTGGCCCAGAATTGGAATATTTCTCTTGGCAAAGACATCGTGGTAGACCTGACCTCTCAGCAGCCATTTGCGCCTTACGCGGCCAGTTATGGCAGCTCGCCGATCACCGAAAGCATTCAGAATACCACCTCGCAATTCCCAACAGCCCGCAGCACCAGTGTGCTGACTAATACCATCAGCGGCGTCAGCCCGGTGGAACTTGTCTTTACTGCGCAACAATCCTGGGCAGAGACCACCCTGGATAATCTCGAATCGGGGACTTCTCAAATCGCATTTGATGAAGGCCTGGATATTCCCGGTCCGATCACGCTGGCTGTCGCAGCCGAAAACTTCAATAATCAAGCCAGGGTTGTGGTGTTTGGCGATTCGGATTTTGCCCTGGATGTGAATTTCGTCTATTTTGCGAATGGCGACTTGATCGTGAATGCCATTGACTGGGCTTCCGGTCAGGAAGATCTGATCAGCCTGACGCCGAAAGAGAACACCACGCGGATGCTGCTGCCGCCGCAGAGCGCATTGATGAACCTGCTTTTGCTGGCGACTGTGATCGTTGTGCCGGGGCTGGCTCTGGTCGGCGGTATTTGGGTCTTCGCCCAAAGACGCAGGAGAATGTAGCCGCTATGATCCGTCGTTCGACACTGGTCATCTTGCTGATCCTGGCTGGCTTGGCGGCAGTTGCAGTCTATCTGCAGCGCTCCAAGGCAGACGAAAATGTGCAGCCCACCCCCGTTGAAGTCAGCACATCTCTTTTTCAATTCGATTCCCAGATCACTGGATTGCGTTTGGAAAAAGTGGGTGGGGCTGTGGTGGATATTGGTCGAGACGAACAAGGGCTTTGGAAGTTGAACTATCCGCTTGCAGAGGCGACGGATAGCGCAATGGTGGATTCGGCGATCAGTCAGCTGCTGTCCACCCAAATTGTCTCGAGTTTGGAGAATGGCCCCAGTCTGGAGGATGCTGGCCTGGCGCAACCATCTTTTCGCTTGCTGCTGCAATTGGAAGGCGGGAAGCAGGAATTGATGAGCGTTGGGAATGAGTCTCCAACCGGGAGCGGTTATTATGTGCTGGTGGGCAACCGAGGCCTTTTTATCGTTAACAAATTCAGCCTGGAACCTTTATTGAAATTGGTGGAAACCCCCCCGATTTTGCTGACTGTGACGCCGGAACCCGAAAGCGGATCAGCGCCTACAGCAATCCCTTAGGCGCTGGATGCCCAATCTGGATGCAGGGTCGCCCAAATTGGGTATTGATTTTGAATTAAAAAAAGTGTATTCTGTTAGAAGTAAGAACACGAATTGAAGGCGCCGGATAATCCATGATTAATAATGAGATGTTAAAAGGGATGGAAGAATCAGACGATAACACTGCGATTGCGCGCTTGATCGAGCTTGGTCGGCAGAAATCGTATGTGACAATCGATGATATCCTTACGCTTTTTCCTGATGCCGAGCAAGATGTTGACCAGCTTGAGGAAGCTTTTGCAGCCTTGCTCAGCGCTGGGATTCCCTATCTTGAAGAACCCGTCCCGGGTGGCCCTTCCGAAGAAGAGCTTGCCGAGGAAGATGAACTCGAAGAAGATACCCGCAGAGGGATGGTGGTTGAGGACAACTACCTGGCGAATATCGATACGGACGATACCATTGGGCTTTACCTGAAAGAGGTCGGGCGGGTGCCTCTATTGACTGCCGAAGAGGAAGTAGAACTGGCGCAGCGGATCGAACGCGGCCGCCTGGCGCGCGAGGAGTTGGCCAAGGGCAACGTGAGCAACCGCCGCCGCCAGGAACTGCAGCTGCTGATCGAAGATGGTTGGGCTGCCCGCGAGCACCTGATCACCGCCAATTCACGCCTGGTGATTTCGGTCGCCAAGAAGTATATGGGGCGCGGCGTGCCATTCCTGGATTTAATCCAGGAGGGGAATATCGGTTTGATCCGGGCGGCGAAGAAATTTGATTACCGGCGTGGGCATAAATTCAGCACCTATGCCACCTGGTGGATTCGCCAGGCAGTGACGCGGGCGATTGCAGACCAGGGCCGCACGATCCGAGTTCCGGTCCATATGGGCGACCAGATCAACAAGCTGCTGCGAGTGCAGCATCAACTGACCCAGCGGCTGGGGCGTGATCCATCCGTCGAAGAACTGGCTGGAGCGTTGGATGTGACTCCCCAAAAGGTGGAGAATATGATCCAGGTCGCCCGCAGACCGCTCTCGCTGGAAACGCCGACCGATGACGAGGAAGATTCGGTATTGGGCGATTTCATCCAGGACGAAGAAGTCGCCGCGCCGGATGAAACCGCCACCTATAACTTGCTGCGCGAGCATCTGGACTCGGTGCTGAACGGCTTGCCGCCCGCGCGAGGTGCGCATCCTGCAGCTGCGTTATGGCTTGTTGGACGGTCAGGCGTACACGCTGGAAGAGGTGGGGCGCAAGATGGGTGTGACCCGCGAGCGCGTCCGCCAGATCGAAGCGCAAGCCCTCAGCCGGCTGCGTCACCCGGCCATCCGGCGCAAGCTGCGCGAATACCTCGGATAAATGCACCAACAGTAATCCGCAATCCATTTTTGCGAGCAGCTCAGGGACTGTTCAAGGTAACGGTCCCTGTTTTTATGCAGAGGCGGGTATCGCATCCAGGGCACCCCCTGGTTGGCCAGCGGGATCACGCTATCCGCCTGGGCAAACCGTCCCAAAGAACTGTCGTACCAGCGAGCGCCGTAATAATACAACCCCAGTGCGGCCTGGTTGAACTGCCCGGTGTACTGGTACTCCGTCGCCACGCCGCCGAAGCGGGTCTCGCCCCAGGGATAGTAGCCCTGCGTTTGCGGCCCACTCCCGTCGGCGTTGACCATCACGCTGGTGCTGCCCAGGTGGTCGCCTAGCAGGTACTTCGGAGCGTCGCTGCCGGTGCGCATGGCGATGCGTTGCGAGCCTGCGTAGTAATACTTCACCGAAGTCGCTGCGCTGCCGCGCCATTCGTAGTAATTGCCGATAAAAGCCGTCGTTACGCCCGCCACGGTCGATTTCACCCGCATCCCATCCCCGTCGTAGACAAAGCTGGCGCTCAACGCCCCGCTGACCGAGGTCATTCGGTTCTCGGCGTCGTAGCCGAGCGTGTAGCTCTGCCCACTCACTGTGCGGGAGGTCATATTCCCATTCGCATCATACCCGTAGCTGTTCCCATTCGAGAGCGAGGTCACGGCGTGTTTGTGGTTCGCATCCCCATAAGTATAATTCACCCCGGCTTTGCTGGAAAGGTTGCTGGTGTTTACATCGTAGGCGTAGCTTTGAGCGCTGAATGCGCCCAGGTTGCCGCCACTCGCCTGAGCGCTGGTCAGCCGGTCGAGGGCGTCATAGCCGAAGCTTAATGTCTGGCTGCCCATCCAACTGCTGGCATCCAGGATGCTCTGGACATTGCCGACCGCGTCATAGGTGTAACTCAAATTCTGCAGCGCTCCGCCGCCCGTGCTTGTGAGCGTTTGCAGCCGCACCCTTCCATGATTTCAATCGCTTCAATACCTCTTTTGGGACCATCACAATATTTTATTATGATTAAGGCCATTGCCTTCCACCACCATAGAGTTCAGCCACATCACCATATCCTTTCCATTCTGAAAAATAATTCTTTGGAAGAGGAGAACTCAGTGCTTCCTTTATCTTTTTTATCCTTTCCTGCAAAGTTATGGGGGGAAAGAGTAAAACTGTTTCAACATCGATTGTGGGTCCGACGTATTTACTATACTCAGAAGTATAAGCAAAAAATTCTATCCCCTTACTAGGGTAATGAAGATGAACTATCCAATACCAATGCTCTGGTTGTCCCCCTCCACAACGCTCACAAATTCTGGGTTTCCAAATTTTTCAATCACTTCTTGAACCGAAAAATCAAAGGTTAAACCAATCTGAATGGTATCTACAATCCCATTTTCCCAGCTTAATCCTGGCTGCCCTCTTCGACCGGAGGATCGCCAACGCCACGTACATCCACCAGATGTTGTGGTTCCTGCTTGTTTGATACTACCTTTTTCTATATAGGGGCTATTTGATAGTATTCCCAAAGCATTATCGCTCGAAGTAACTCCTGGAGTGATTCCTTGCCAGCAAGGAGGAGCGCATGGCAAGCCGGTAATAATACTGTTATCCACCCATCTTTTCTGTTGTAGATTCCTAATCGTTATCGATGAAGCACATAATAAAATGGCAACAATCCCAACAATAGTGGCTCCCTTAAATAAGCTTGTGTTAAAATATTCCTTCATGGCAGCCTCCTATGGAATACTCACCATTAAGGCGATAATATATTGACCTCGTGGGGTGTAGATGAAGCTCGAATAGTTATATCCTCTGTTAGGATCGTTGTAGGGATAATTGGTGGCATTAGCTCTTCTTTCCGCTTCAGCAGGAAATACATACGCAGTTACTAACTCGGCAAAATCCTCCTTGGCATTGAAATTGGCGTCTATGCCACATGGAGGAGGGCTACTACCCGGATCATACCAATAAGAATCATTAGTAGGATTCAAAAAATGAAATACTGGATGGGCAAATCCTGCGCCAAAACTAGATTGCATATTCCTAGATAGCATCCAGCCTGTTGCAGCGTCCCATGCATGTGCAAATTCATGCACTACCGTCCATATTGAAAAACCAATGGCATTGAGTTTTAAGTCATGAGCTTCTGCTAGTCCACCTGATTTCATATTTTTCTGAGTGACAGTTACACCTCCTAAATTTGATTTAAATGCTTCAGTTCCTCCCATCGCATTTGCTAATTCTTGAACAGCCTGTAATACTGTTTGTAATTCATCAAGAGTCCAAAGCCCTTCTCTCCATCTCTTGCCACGCATTCCCCAGTCTATTTTAATTTTTGACTCCAAAAACTAAAAGCTGCTTTAGGATCTGATCTGCATCTTCTCCTTCTCCTTCTGTTATGTACCCAGTAGGATCTGTATAGCGTAACGGGTTGTTGGATCCGTAAGCATAGCGATCGAAAGCCGCTGGATTTCCCGGATTTGGCACAATCGTATCCGCCTGGGCGAACCGCCCCAAAGCGCTGTCGTACCAGCGAGCGCCATAAAAGTACAACCCGGCACAGGGCCTGGTTGACACTGCCCGGTGTACAGGTACTCGGTCGCCACGCCCCCGAAGCGTGCTCGCCCCGGCATAGTAGCCCTGCGGTGGCGGCCCGCTCCCGTCGGTGTTGACCGCCACGCTGGCGCTGCCCAGGTGGTCGCTCAGGAGCCACATCGGGGCATTAGCTGTCCCGGTGCGCATCGCAACCCGCTCCGCCCCGGCGTAATAATACTTCACCATCGTGGAGGTGCTGCCCTTCCACTCGAAATAGTTACCGATGTAAACCGTGGTCATCCCCGTCTTCGACGCCCATCACCCGTACCCCATCCCCATCGTAGCCGAAGGTTGCGCGTCACCGCCCCGCTCACCGATCATTCGGTTCTCGGCGTCGTATCCGAGCGTGTAGCTTCCCCATTCACCATGCGGGAAGTCATATTCCCATTCGCATCGTATGCATAGCTATTCCCATTCGAGAGCGAGGTCACGGCGTGTTTGTGGTTCGCATCCCCATAAGTATAATTCACCCCGGCCTTGCTCGCCAGGTTGCCGGTGGTGGCGTTGTAGGTCGTACTGCTCGGGGCCATAATTGCCCTGGGTGCCATTTGCCGCCGAAGCCGAAGTCAGCCGGTCGAGGTCGTCGTAAGTGAAGGTCTGCGTTTGCGTGTTGGCCGCCTCAAAATGGAATCCTGGATGTTCAACACGTTGCCCACTGCGCTATAGCTGTATGTAAAGTTCATCTAAGCGGTGCGACTTACAGCGGACCAGCCTGGATGCTCGACAACCGCCCGCCTTGCAAAGCCCAATCATAATATTGATATACCGTCTGCATGATCGGCTGATTTTGCTCATTGAGACCGAGCTGGCGCAGCCGCACCCGTCCCGCCGCATCGTAAGCAGTGTTGTAGACATAATTCGTGGGCAGTTGGATATTTCCGATCCCCTTCAACGCCATCTGTGGAAGATACGTCGAGTACACCTGCTCGCCTGCATTCCCCTGGTTATCCGCCGGATAGACGATATAGGTTTGGGTCGGCCGAGTTGTAGGCCCATTGGGTGCGAAACGAGCCTTGTCCGGTAACAGTCTTGGTCTCGCTGGTGACCCTGCCACGTTTGTCGAACACCCAGGAGGCGCTGCCCGATCCATACTCCATCCTGGTGCGCTGGCTTTTGGCGTACGGATTTGTGATCGGGTCGACCTCGTCATACCGAGTAGCGAACCGCATAGGTGGCAGGGTTGGTCGGGCAGACATCGCCGGTCTGGTAAATTTTGCCGATCAGGCGATTGAGCGGGTCGTAATACAGGCAGTTCCGCTGGCCTTTGGCGTCGGTCTGCTTGGTCAGGTTGCCGAGCACGTCGTGGGCTTGACTCCATTTTAAGATCTCCCTATTCCAATCTCTCCACCTGAGCCCTGGGGAGCATTGCGAGAACCCCCGCCAGGCTGCATTCAGCGGTGGCTTCGGTCAGCACGACCGCTGCGCTGGCTGCTGCAGCCCATTTTAAAGCCTGTTCCCAGGAATCTCCGATTTGCAGGCGGTTTACAATCGCGGCCGATACCGCGTCTCCGGCGCCGGCCGCGTTCACTGCCTGCAGTTTCGGGCTGGCGGCGTGATTAATGCCCTCGGGTGTGAACGCCAGGAACCCTTCGCTGCCGCCCGTCAAGATAAACGAACGAATAGCGTATCGATCCATGATCCCCTTCACCGGCTCGATCCAATCGAGCAGATCGGCGGCTTGCAGGCCGAAAGTCTCGCTGCATTCCAGGCGGTTCATTTTGACGATCTCAGGCAATTCCGTCAGCGTTTCGAGCAAGGCCGGACCGACGGTATCGATCAGCGCCTGAACATGGTGATCGTGCAGCAGACGAATGATCTCGCTATAATAATCAACCGGCGCCCCAGGCGGCAGCGAGCCGGAGATCACAGCCCAGGCCGCCTGAGCAGCGAACTCGGCCAGCCTGGCCAGGAAGCGGTCGCAGTGGCCTCGATCCACCCGATATCCGGTCGTGGAGATGTGCGAATGACGGTGCAGCTCGGTCTCGATGATCACATTCGCCAGGCGGGTTTCGCCGGGCAGCCAGAGCAGATCGGTGGGTATCTGCTTCTGGTGAAGCAGGTCAGCGAGAATCTCGCCATTCTTGCCGGCGATAAAACTGATCGCCTGTACGGGCGCCTCGAGTGATTTCAACACCGCGGCAACGTCCAATCCCTTGCCGCCGATCGCCTCGACGACTTTGCAGGCGCGCATATTGGTCTCTGGAACGAATCGCTCGATGAAGAAAATCCGGTCCAGGGCGGCATGGGTGTTAATCGCAAGAATTGGGGAATTTGCATTTTTCAAGGTTGAAACCTCCGCCGCGATTGGAAAAGATTTTGGAAGCGTGGATAGAACGGGCTGAGGATCGGTCGTAATGGCATAGGCAACCCACAGACAGACGAACGGAACCAGCGGCAGGAGGTAGCGCTGCCAGGGGAGTGGAATCAACCAGAAGATACCGATCCCCAGCGTGAAAGTGGACATCAAGGTGATGAGGAGGGAATCGAACCTGCGCCTTGCGATCAAAGAATTGGGAACGCGTCGCTCTCGCAGCGAGGTCAGGATCGATAACCCGGCCAGCGCCATTCCCGCCAGGGTCAGGGCGAACAGCATGCCGCCCGGAAGAACCCCGCCCAGTAGATGATGGAGATCGTTCGATAGATATTGCTGCTCCGAGGCGGCGGTTTCCCGGGAATAATTGGCGGTTTCGGCGAATGCCGGAGGGTCATATACAGGTTGGCGAGCATGGCCGCCATCCGTTTGGCCGGGGTGTTGAGCGAGCTATCGGGGTTCAGGCGGTTAAAGTCGTTCACCTGGCGGGTCATTAAATCCTGCCGTTCCTGCCAGGCTGCTTGAATTGCCTGGACAGGCTGCTTCCATAGGAAGGGGTTCAGCGCCAGGGTGATCAAGATGATGACGAGCAAGACCTGAGCCCAGTTCAGCGCCAATCTCAGCAGAAGGCGAAATCTGAACGAGGCAGGCGAAAGGAAGGGTGGGAAGGCCAGCGCCAGCAAACCGATGGGCAGCAGGGCATAGGCGGTCTGTTTGCTGTTCATGGCGAAAGCCAGGGCCAGACCGACGAACCAGGGGCGGCGATTGCCATCCAGAAAGCTAAATAGGGCGATCAGCACGCCAAAGGTGAGCGCCGCCTCTGTCATCGCGCGCCGATTATGGAGCAACACCAACGCATTCAAGCCGAAAAGCAAGGCCGCCAGTAAACCGGTTGTGCGGCTTTGCAAACGGATACCGATCAGATAGATCAGCAGTAAATCCAATGGAATGAAAAACGTCAGGGCCGCCCTGCCTGTATTCAGCAGGGCTGGATCTGGGAGGGCGCCAGCCGCCTGGTTTTGCTCCCAGGTTTTGGCCCAGTTCCAGTCGGCAGGAAGCTGAGGAAGCCCGCCAACCCAGCGCGCGAATCCAAGCAGATAGCGCGTCATGGGGGGGTCGATCAGGCGGTAATGGAGGCGCAATTCGGTCTCGCCCGAGGGATTGGAGAGATCATCTTTGCTCCAGGCGAGCGAAAGTGGGGCGCTGAACAGGGTTTCAAAGTCGCTGCTCATGTAGAGGTAGGTGCTCTCATCGGGGTGAAAAGGGATTTTCGCGATATCCCAGAAGGCGAAGGCGGAGAGAAAGGTCGCCAGAAGCAGAAAGACCGCCAGGTGTTTGCGGTGAGATGCGCTGCCGGAACCCGGTTCGGATGGAACCGGGGCGGTGGTCGGCCATGTCATGGTTGGATCTTCTCCAGCATCAGCATGCCCTCGCTGCCGTAGATATCGGTTGGGATCTTCTGGCGCAGGCGATAATGCTGCCAGAAGGATGGATCATTGAGCAGGCAGTTGCGCCCGTAGACTTCCAGGATCACGATCCAATCCGGCAGGGAATCCAGGATCAGATCTGGCGGGATGGCATAGGTGATTTGATAGCAAGCCGGATCGAGCGGATAATAGCGTGTGGATTGAGGCGAGTTCAAGCCCACGGTATCCAGGATGCGCATCTCGGTGAAGAAACCCAGCACGCCTACGTCCCCGGCTGCCAGAATCGAGCCGGGTTTTGGCGGAACGCTGAGCAGTTCATCGGCGGCCTGGCGATAGAGCAGTTCGAGCCGGTACCAGGCCATTTCGGGAGCGGGCCGGTTCAGACCGTGGTCGGGGTGGATGCGCCAATCGCGCAAAGAAAGCAGCCCGGGCAGGATCACAATGCAACCAACCAGGACAAATTGAAATCTTGTTTTGCAAAGGCGGATCAGGATGATCTCTGCGCCGCCGAGGATGAACAGGAAATAGGGCGGCAGCGGCGGGGTGAGATACCAGCGGAAAATGAGCGGATTGGCGATGGCAAACACGGCGAAATACAACCAGGGGTATGCCAGGTAAGGCCAGATATGGGGTTCGATCGCAAGAACCCGCCGGGCAGCGACCAGGTAAAGGAACAGGTAAAGGATCAAGCCTACCCCAATCCAGCCCAGGCCGAACGTCAGATGTTCGAGGAACGGTGTGCCATAATGCTGCAGAAGGCGGACCAGACCCGCTTCGGGGCCAAGCCGGTAGGCCAGAGATTTGGCTGCGATCGAGTGGGGGATCGGGCTGCCGAAATAGATGCTGGAAAACAAGACCCAACCGGCGAGTGGGATCAAGAATGTGAGCAGTTCCGCCAGGATAGCTCCCGATTTTTGAGCGCTTCTGGGCGAGGTGGGGGCAACCATCCCCGCTCTCAGCCACTGCCAGGTGCGATCCAGGGCCAACGGGCCGACCAGGATCAGCGCGTCCGGGCGGGTGAGTACCGCCAGCGCGCCCAGCAAGGCAGCAGGCAGGCGGCGCTGCTCGATGTGAGCGACGACCGCGCCGGTCAACAACAGCACATACATGCTGGTTTCCAACCCGCCGATTGCGAAAGTCACGCTGAAAGGAGCGACAGCCCAGGCCAGGGCAGCCCCGATCCCGGCGAATCGAAATCCGAGCCGGCGTCCCAGGCGAAGCAGCAGCAGGCAAACCCCGCCATCGGCCAGGGCATTGATCAGCATGGCAATCTCTGGGAATGGCGGCGCTTTTTGAGGATTCGCTCCACCGGTGAGCGCGCCCTCCGCTGACCATCAAGAATGTGTAGAACGGGGTGGTGGTCCCCAGGACGCGTTCTCCGGAATTGAAGACAAAGCCTTGACCGTCGAGCAAGTTATGCGCATAGCGGTAGGTAATAAACGCATCGTCGATTGTGCGCGGACCTGGGATCAGACGCAGTAGGACCGCAAGGATGAATATCCCCAGCGGGAGCAGGGCAGGAAGGATTGTCGCCGCAACGGATTTTGGAGCTGATTCTGGTTTAGGGTCGCTGAATTCCATCGAATGTGGTTTACCTGTGCGTATGATACGTTGAGGCGTGGCGTCTGTCAACTGAATTTTGCAATTTTGTTATCCATTCAACCGAAAAAAAGGCTACAATATTTGCGAAATGAAGGCAGAAATCAGCTTGCGAGCAGGTGATGAGAAATCTGCTTGGATACCCCAGCGAATATCCAATAGGATTTCCAATCGGATATCCAATCCCGCTTATTGGCTTGGATTGGCCTTGCTGCTGGCCTGTGGGTTAAAAATCTGGCTGGTCATTGGGGCTTGGCTGCCATTCAACGCGGACGAGGCGGTGGTGGCGTTGATGGCGCGCCACATTTTACAAGGCGCCCGCCCGATCTTCTTTTATGGGCAGGCCTACATGGGCAGCCTGGACGCGTTCCTTGTGGCCGGGGTGTTTCGCCTGTTTGGCGAGCAGGTATGGGCGATCCGCCTGGTGCAATCGCTGCTTTACCTGGCCTTCCTGGTAACCACCGCAGGATTAGGTAAGATGGCATTTAAAAACGGATCGGTTGGCGTTTTGGGGGCTTTGTTGTTGGCTATCCCTACCGTGAATGTATCTCTCTATACAACTGTTTCGTTGGGAGGATATGGCGAGGCGTTGGTGTTGGGGAACTTGATCTTGCTGGGCGCTTTGGATATTTGGGATTGCCTCGTTCCTCGCAATGACATCGGGCGGCGTGGCGAATACCCCGGATCGTTCTTGAAGTGGGGGCTGGTGGGCTTTCTTAGCGGTCTGGGATTGTGGGCGTTTGGGCTGACGCTGGTGTATAGCCTGCCGGCGCTGATATTCCTGATGGTGGGATTGATCCAGCCGGGTGCAGCCTCCGCGCTCACTTATAAATGGAGGAAAATAGCCGGGGCTTTGTTGACTTTACTGGTTGGCGGCGTTCTGGGTGCGCTGCCCTGGTGGACTTTTGCCCTTCGCAATGGATGGACGGCGCTGCTGGTCGAATTGGGCGGTGGGGCGATTGCAGGTGTGGAGAGGCTGGCATACGGCGAGCAGGTTCTGCGCCATCTGCTCAACCTGCTCCTGTTTGGCAGCACAGCCGCCTTTGGGCTGCGCCCGCCTTGGGAGGTGCGCTGGCTGGCGCTGCCGCTATTGCCGTTCGTGATGTTCTTCTGGCTTGGCGTGCTTGCCCACCTGGCGAAAACCACCATTCGCAGTTCTCCAGGTTCGCGTCTTGCGGGCAGGAGATTGCTGGCAAGCGTCATAGCTGCCCTCGCCTTGGGATTCATTTTCACTCCGTTCGGGGTGGACCCATCCGGGCGCTATTTCCTGCCTTTAGCGGCGCCGCTGGCTTTGTTCGCGGCTGACCTGATTCTGCGCCTGCGTAAGAAGATCGGCTATTGGGCCTTTGGATTGGCCATTCTGGTGATCGGCTATCAGTTCATTGGGACGCTGCAATCGGCTTTCAAGTATCCGCCTGGAATCACCACCCAGTTCTACAGCCCAAGCCAGGTTGATCACCGCTACGATCAGGCTCTGATCGATTTCTTGAGCCAACAGGGGGAGCAATACGGGTACAGCAATTATTGGGTGGCCTATCCGCTGGCGTTTCTTTCGGCGGAGAAATTTATTTATACGCCGCGTTTGCCCTATCACCAAAGAGAAAGCGCCAGCTTTGTGTATACTGAGCGTGATAATCGCTATCAACCCTATGATCGACTGGTGGCGGACTCCGACCGGGTGGCGTATATCAGCACCCATCACCCTGAATTGAACCAGTATCTGCGAGAGCAATTTGGTAAGTTGGGAATCTCCTGGCAGGAAGCGCAGATCGGCGATTTTCATATTTTTTACCAGCTTTCCCGGGCGGTGCGCCCATATGAGATTGGGTTGGGCGAGCCCAATTCCCCTTGAGGCGATAATCAATGAGCATGAATTGACTGGTTACGTGGATCACTTTCCTGGCGCTGTTTGCGATGGCGATGCGCCCATCGCTGGATAGCGATACCTGGTGGCACCTGCGCACCGGCGCATGGATTCTGGAACAGCGCTCCGTTCCGCAGACCGATCCGTTCTCCTACACCCGCCAGGGTGCGGATTGGCAGTACCCAGGCTGGTTGGTGGAAGCGCCGCTGGTTTTGATCTATCGCTATTTGGGGGCTGGCGGGCTGAACTTGTGGACGGCGTTGATGGCGACGATGGCTTTTATGTTCGTCTGGCGGCGGCTTTCTGGCGGGGTCTTTTTGCGGGCGTTTGTCACCATCCTGGCGGCAGCCGCGGCAGGGATTTATTGGGCGGCGCGTCCATATATGGTCACTTTTTTATTGACAGCGGTCTTTTTGTGGATCTTGGAGGGCTATCGCTGGGATTGCCCGGATGTCCGCAAGGCGAAAAGGCGATTATGGTGGCTGCCGGTTTTGATGATCGTTTGGGCGAACAGCCACGGCGGCTTCATCACCGGTTTCATCTTGTTGGGTGTATATGGTTTGTCTGGATTGTTGGATTTGATCCGCTCCAAGACTGCTTTGCACGAATCTGAAGTTTTTGCGGTTGAGTTGGATCGGCGGTTTAATGATCCTGGCTGTGTGCCTGAACCCGTCTGGGCCAGAGATATTTCTGTATCCCTTCAAAACGATCTCGATTGGGGCGCTGAGCCAGTATATCCAGGAGTGGCAGGCTCCAGATTTCCACTCAGCCCAAGTGCAGCCGTTCGTCTGGCTGCTGCTGGCGCTGATCGGATCTCTGGGGGTCTCGCGGCGGCGGATTGCCTTGAGCGATTTTCTGCTGGCGGTCGGGTTTGCCTATATGTCTTTCAGCGTGGCGCGCAACATCGCCCTGTTTGCGTTGACAGCCCCGCTGGTGATCACGCGCCACGCCGCGCCGGCGGCAGAAAGCCTGGCCCATTGGTCTGGCTTGCGGAGGAGGTCTGATATTCCCAATCGCCGAACGGCGCGCTTGAACTGGGCGATCCTGGGTCTGGTCGCATTCGCGGCGTTGATCAAAGCCGCGACCGCCTTCTCCGCAGATGCCAACCGGATCGAGATCCGCAAGACCATGCCGGTCGAAGCCGTCAATTTTATCAGATCAACTCGCCCTCCCGGAAGGCTGTTCAACTCATATAATTGGGGTGGCTATCTGCTGTGGGAACTGCCGGAATATCCGGTCTTTATCGATGGTCGTACCGATCTGTACAACGATGAGATGGTGGCAGAGTGGCTGCGGGTGGTTCGGGCGCAGGCGGGTTGGCAAGCGATCCTGGATCGGTGGAAGGTGAGGCTGGTGTTGGTGGAGGTTGGGACGCCGCTGGCGGAGAAGTTGGCGCAGGCGGGTTGGGAGTTGTTGTACCAGGATGGGATGGCGGTGGTGTATGGGAGAACCACAGCCCTGGAAGCCCCCAGATGGTAACGACAATATAATTGATTGCTTGAGCGACAAGTATATACGCTAAAGCGTCGCTCTTACTGAATCCGAAAGGCGTGAGCACTGTTACGGCTGCGAACTGATACACGCCAATGTAACCAGGCGTGGATGGAAGCGCGCTGGAAAGTCCCAGCCCTGCCAGCAGCAGTAACGCTTGTGGCAGTGTCATATCCAATCGAAGCATATAAGCCCCAAAAATAGTCCCCAGCCCATCTGCCAGCCAGATCACAGCAGTCAAGAACATGAAGCCTGCTGCCCGTTTTAGATTCTGGAGTGAGCGCATACCATCCAGGAAGCGTATCAACATGAAATCAAGGCGGGTTTGCCAGGCTGCCGGAAAAGGCAACACAATCAACAGGCGCTGAAGATGAGTTGAATACCGAGGCGCTAGCAGAACGACCAGGAGTCCAAAACCGCCGATAATAGCCATGCCCTGCAGAGCCGGGACCAGGCCGGGAGAGATACCCGGCAGCGCAAGCAATGCCAACATGCTGATCAATATCAGGGCAATGAGATCTAACAGGCGTTCGGTGAGGGCCGTTGCGAGTACGAAGCTGGTGTTGATCGCTGCCTTATGCCCAATAGCTACGGATCGGACCAACTCCCCAGCCCGGGCGGGAAGAAAGCTGTTGCCAAGGTAACCCGCCATGTTCGCCCAAAAAACGGTCATCAACCGGACGGGACTTTCAGCGCTCAGAAGCACGCGCCAGCGCAGGGCACGTATCAAATAATTAAGGCTGCTCCAGGTTAAAACCAGCAGCAACAACGAATAGCGCCCTTTACGCATGGTATCTAGGAAAGCTCTCCATTCAATACCTCGCACTGCCAGATAGAGTAGCAAGGCCGCCAGCCCGAAGGTGCATAGGGATAGCCATAAGTTGCGTCTTGCCAGGGATCGGGATGCTTCGACTGGCGATTCTTTTTGACCGGTCGCTCCGCCTGAATCAGGAGTGGAGTTCAAAAGTTGATGCGTTCCTTTTCAATGACCAACGGACGATGTAGGATTTGAGTGTAGATTGCGCCGATATATTCTCCCAGCATACCCAGGAAGATAAGCTGCACTGCGCCGAAGAAGAAGAAGCCCACGACTAATGGCGCGACTCCCAGTGTGAAATTTTGCCAATTGAATAGCTTATATATGAGATAAAACATACCAACCAGAAAGCTGATCGCCGCAGCTGCAAAGCCGAACATAGTAGCCAATCTTAATGGGACTTTGGTATAGCTGGTCATCCCCAACATCGCCAGGTCATATAATGTGTAAAAATTGTTCTTTGTTATGCCGCGTTTGCGAAGTGGTTGGACAAATTCGATTTTTGCGAAAGGAAAACCAATCTCAGAAATTAGACCTCGAAAATAAGGGTAGGGATCGTTCAACTCTCTGAGAATATCTATCACAGCTTTATCATACAGACCAAAACCGGTAAAATGTTCGATCAATTCAACATCGGTCAGGCTGCGCAACAATTTGTAGTACAAGCTGCGCAGCGCAAAAAACAACCAGGATTCTTCGCTCTTTGCTTTAATGCCTATTACGACTTTATATCCTTCCCTCCATTGGGTCACAAATTCAGGTATTAATTCGGGTGGATCCTGAAGATCTGAGGCCATAGTGATCACGGCATCCCCCTTTGCCTGAAGCAGCGCATAATAAGGTGAGCGAATGTGTCCGAAGTTGCGGGAATTAATAATAACTTTAACGTGCGCATCTTTCAGTGCGATCTGCCTTAATATATCTACAGTCCTATCAGAGGAGGCGTTATCAATCAGAATATGTTCATATTCGAGGTCGACGATGCGAGCCATGGTTTCTCGGATGCGCTGATACAGTTCTTCAACGTTCTCTTCTTCGTTATAGCATGGCGTGACGATGCTGATAATGCTCATTATTCAACCTGAGAGCCTTTTTCTGGATTTATTCCCGGGATCAAATCCCTCTTATTTAATATTTGCTTCTTCAAATTTTCATCGTATGCGTATGGAGAATCGATCATTTCGATCATAACCGGTGCATCCATTCGACAATCTTTTAACATCATCATTCCACTCATCATCTCGCGGCATGAGATTTGGCCTTTCTGCAGAGGAATTGCCAGATAAACCGAATTGTCGTTGATGATTTCTCCTGCTTTTAAGTCGCGTTTTGCATACACGCCACGCACCAAAGAATTCAAGTAATTTGTTTCTTTGGATGGGACAATCCGTTTCTGTTCCCCAGAATAGCCGCACATCCGTCTTGCCTTGTACCAGGCTTTAAACCAGGTATCGATTTGTGAGGGGAGGGAACAATATGGAGAAACTGGAACTACACCATCATCTATATCGATATGACGCTCGAAGGTACACGCTCCCTTTGGCATAGGCGATCACAATAGAATAAACCCAATCATGATACTCATGGGAAGAAAGACCAATCGTGTGTTGTGGATAACGTTTCTTAAGGAAGTCAATCTGGTTTAGATCAAGCTCTTCATCCTCGGTCGGGTAGATGGATACACAATGGTTGATCGCCAAAGGGATATTGCGGTTCTCACAGAAAATTACCAGGTCATCCAGGTCTTTCAAGCTGGATCCCCCTGTCGAGGCGATGATCGGTTTCCGTGTTTTTGCAATTTTTTCAATCAAGAACCAGTCGTTGATGTCTGAACTGGCTAATTTCATAATGGGCAATCCGAGTTCGTTACAAAAATCGACCGAAGCCTCGTCAAAAGCGGTAGCCAACGGGATACAGCCACCTTGCTTGATAGCCATAACAAGTCTGGCGATGTCATCTTTTGGCATTTGAGTGTCGATCGTCTTCTTAATGTAGCGGATGTCGGTTCGTTCGCGAAAATCTTTATGAATGAAATTATCTACATCCCGCAGTTGCAGCTTGATTGCGGCCCTCACATTATTGAACCTGACAATTCGGCTAAACTCATGCACGATCTTCAGGCCGCGCTCCAGATTTCCCCAATGATTGTTGGCCAGTTCCAAAATAAAAAGGTCTTCGAAGATATCCCGCTCGATCATGTTCGATAATCCTTCCTACTATAAATTGGGAACAGCATATAGAACCGTATCAAACCCATTATATGAATGTACTCGTAAATATAATCGATATTTACTGGAGATTTTTTGGATTGATAGTGGAATCTTCCAGATATGATCCGCAAGGTGATAGACGCATATTGCTAATCTTGGCAGGTTTTCTCGAATTATCCTGCTGGCGCCAAGTAAAGCGCCGGGTTCGCTGCCTTCAATGTCCATCTTGATAAGGTTCGGTTTGAAGCCAAAAAGAACGGAATCTAATTCAACGCATATGCATGAGCCGCCGCTTTTGTTAAAATTGATACTGCTGCTTTCCCCATTCCCAAACAAGAAATTTAAGTACTCTACTTGCTCACCTACGGCGGCCGGGAAGAGAGTCATTTGTAAAGAATTTGATCGTGAAATATTATCCATTCGTTTTACTAACTTATTGAAGTTATCAATATCTGGTTCGAAAGCAGCAATAGATTCTACAGGCAACCCATGATCCAGTAATACTTCAACCGTGTCACCGTCAAAAGCGCCACAATCAACAAATCTTAGACTTTGTTCAGGAAACCACTGTGGCACATCGGATGGTAAATATTGGATCGTATCACGATTAAGATGTTGATCGACTTGATCAAGATTTCCACTTAATCGAGATTGAATGATATCGCGAAATAATATCCGGCTATGATCATCGGACCAAAGTAAACTAACCTTTTCGATTTCGTCTTGATACGAACTGTAATAATTTCGATCTGTGAGCCAAAACCGATCCCCTAGTTCGCGTGGGAATTGAGCGTGGAAATCCCAAAAATAGATAATATCATCGAAACCTTTCATACGCAGCTTCTCTGCAATTTCATAAATATTCACCTCACGATTAAAAATCGAGATGATTAGAGGTAATTCTTTTTCAGATGTTGATAATTCCGCGATATCTGGATGATAGATTGGGACGCCATTAATTTGCTCACCGGGCTGAGCTCTTTGATCAAAAATGCAAAGGATATTCCAACCCTGGCGCTGTAAAATTCTCATGACTTCCTGACCGATATTTCCTTTGCCGTACAATATGACCGATTTGCGGCTATTAAATTGGCCTCGTTGGTTGAACAGTTGAGTCATGTAATGTTCCATTTTGTATTGTGATGTTAATTATCTCGGATTAAGTGATCAAATATGATGATAACCCAAAGCTTCAGAGACTCTAATGGTCAAGCGGATTTCTAAAAACATATAAACCTTTAGCGCCAATTCTGTGACATTACTTAACTGTGTATTTCTGTTGGTTCTGACAAAGGAATACCTTTGCCGGCCAGGTTTGATAGTTACGGATTTTTCCAATGTATTGACAATTACGGGTATATTTTTCCATTCTAAGGTTAACCCGTGGGTTTAGATATCTTTGAATTGGTGTTCGTGACCAAACGACCCAGACGCGTTTGGAGGGCACCTTTTCTAAGGAAATCTTTGGGATATCAATTTTAGAAGCGGCTACATCCACTTGTCCAATGATTTCATCGTTTAGTAGATAATGATTCTCGTCAGGTAAATAGTACCAGAAATGTAAAGCGGTAGTACCCGCGGTATGATAAAATGCATCCCCAGGTTTTCTTAATAACGAGATAATCTCAAAGACTTGTTCGAAATTCCCCGATTTTCTGCTTGGAGACCAACACATCAGGAAAATGAACAATATACAAATCCAACCCGTTATTAAGGCTTTATGGATGCTTCCTAGTTGCTCTGGCAAAAGTGCAATGGCTAACCAGAGCACCAATGGATAGGTAATCGGTGAAACCGTACGATAGATGAATACATTTTGAATAAATATGCTCACGATGATGAAACACAACAGGGGAAAAATAATTAGCAAAGCCAATTGCCAACGACTGTCGTGCCTGAATAAGTCTTTCTTTTTCTCAATAAATTGATAGAAATTTACTTTTGTGACAAATTGTGATATGGACAGACTTGTCACTTCAGAACGCATCCTATACAATATCCACTCAATCAACCCCCCAAGACTGGCCCAGGTTATGCTGGCTAAAAAAATGAACATCGAAAAAGCATAACCAATGGGAGGGATGCCCCAAGCAAAAATAGCTGTCATCAATGAATGTCCGAATACTAATCTGGAAAACGGTAAAAACCATGGAATGTCGACTTTGGATTGTTGGAAAACGATACTCGCCCAGGGGAGCCAGGAAATTAAACCTATCCCAAAAGCAATGGTGATGGCTTTCAACGAGTTTGGGTGCCTGATCCAGGCAAAAAGAAATAATGCCGGGAGGAAAAGAATGGCTGTATTGTGGCCCCAAAGCATCAAGCCAATGGTAACTGCTAATCCAAGCCAATTTCCTTTAATAATAGAAAGGATACAAAATAGAAATAGCAAAGAAAAAACGGCGTATATCTTGCTGTCCTGCGCCATCCATAGCTGATAAGGAAGAAACGCGACGACTATCAGCGCGGCGGTTTGCTGTTTTGGGGTCAGGTGGAAGGCTTTGACCACCTGATGAAATAAGATTAAAATGGCGATACTCGCGAGTACCGAAATTATCCTGGCTGAAAACTCGTTCGAGCCAAATAAGCGGGTAATAAACCAAAGAAAAATGTACCAGGTTGGAGGATTCAGATCCGCCGTTAAACCCCTCACCATCTCAAATAATCCAAGCCGGGTCATCACTAAATTGAAGGCTTCATCATACCAGAGGCTTCCGATTGAAAACCCCTGAACTCTCAAGACAGATCCAGTAGCAAATATTAGCGGTATCCAGATGGACAAAGGAAAATATTGCTTTATAACCAAATTAATGTTTTTCACTACGATCCTTTTAATTGGTTTTGGAAATCTTGCAGCTTTGCCGTAATTCAGCTTAAGCATAATCCAGAAGATTTGGCGGAGACTTACAATTTTGTTTGTCGAGAGGGGTAAATTTGTGTATTGGCTTTAAGCAACCGCCCCCATTTTCATCCTTCCCCAACCAGTGGATTACATTGAGATAAATCCGAACATATTCGAAATATTGGAAATTTTCCTTGATCGTCTATTTGAAAACTCTTCTTTCTGTAAATAAATGCTATTTCACTTTCGTAAGCTGCCTCAGCATCTTCTATTAAGTCTCCAATCGCTACGGTTTTCTTTTTTATCAGATGATATTCTTCCAATAAATAATCAAAGGCCTGTACTTTTTTTCGGAATGGATGCCCAGGCAAGTCTGGAGACATGAAGGTAATGAAGCTAGTTGCGATACCAAGAGCATTCAAAATCAGTTTTGTGGGTTGGGCTGGTTTGTTTGTTACACCATAACATTGGCAGCCAGATTTTTTGATGAATTCGAGAAACGGGAGGACGTCATCATAAATTCTGGTTTTTTGCCATCCCCATGTGTCATAAGCTGTTCGGAACAGTGTGACATATTCCAGGATATCACTTTCTAAAGCTGTGGGGAGCATGGTTCGGAACATTTCCTTGATGGGAGGTCCGATATGTGGTTTGATATCCGGTACAGACTTGTTTGGGAAGGATAACGCCCATACATGTTCAAAAGCAGCCTGTATCCCTTCTGAAGAGTCGACTAGAGTCCCATCCAGATCAAAGATAAAATTTTCGAACCCCATCTGATTACTCTCCACCTGGGATTGGCTTAATGAATAAATTATCGGCCAGTTCTTGTCTATCTAGAAAAGGAAACATATCTTCCAGTGGTACAGACACAATTTTCCCGTCTGGCAGTTGTCTTGAACTCATCCGAGGTTCGAATTGTTGCTCTGGGTCGAGCATCACTTCACAGAGGAAAGGCCCGGAACTCTCCAATATCTCCTTGATCTTCTGACCAAAATCAGGACAGTTTAAACGAATTCCAGGGATGCCATAAGCGGCAGCGACTTTTGAATAATCCGGAAAGGATACGCCGCTAGTAGGACTTTCGCCTGAATAGCGTTTGAAGAAATTTCGTTGTGTTGTCCGGATCGAAAGATACCCGTTATTATTCAGGACGAATATTTTCACCGGAAGCTGATTATGATATATCGTCTGAAGTTCCTGAATATTCAATTGAATGCTGCCGTCGCCAGCCAGGCACACTACCCGTTTTCCGTTGCAGGCTATCACTGCGCCAATTGCGGCCGGTAGATCGTACCCCATCTGTGCTGTGCCGGAGTTGCTGAATAAGCGTTGCCCATTCTTGAGATTTGCTGCCTGGAAGGTAACAATTGTCGCTGTTGCGTTCCCGCAAACAATCACATCATGCTCATCCAGCTGATTAAATAAGACTTCGATGAAATGATAAGGGTTTATCCAACCAGAATATTTCCGCTGATGGGGTAACACGGTGGGATATTTGCGCAACCCCTCCTTAGACCAGGACAACCATTCCCGATGAAGACCAGGTTGATGTTCGGATTGATTCAACAGAGTGTTGAAGGATTCGATGAACACTTTAAGATCGCAGTGCACAGGCATATCCGGTATAACCGTTGGCTTGCTTAACTCGGCTTGATCAATATCGACCTGGATCTTGAAAGCTTCACGAGCGAAATAATTCCAGTTGTAGCTTACCTGGCGTATGTTTAGACGGCTACCCAGAATCAAGAGCAGATCGGCATTTTGCACACAAAAATTTCCGGCGCGTGTGCCGATTGTCCCCGGTCTCCCGCAGAAGAGGGGATGGTCTGATGAGATCAGATCGTGTGTCCATGCAGTCGTTACTGGGATTCCAAGTTTCTCGATAATTTCCAGAAATATATCGATCACCCCTGCAATCCTGATACCCGAACCAGCCAGGATGACAGGCCGTTTTGAGGCTTTAATTCGCTCCAAAATCTCCTGGCATTGGGCGGTCAAGAGATTGGCGTCCCAATTCATAACAAGGCCTTCGCCTTCTGGAGAAAATGCGACTAACTCATTCGGATTGATCTGTGCACCTTGAATATCCATAGGGATATCCAACCAACACGGTCCTGGACGACCTGTTGTTGCTAAGAAGAGCGCTTTTTCGAGATGATATCGAATATTCGATGGACTAGTTACTTGGATTGCATACTTGGTGATCCCTTTTACCATCTCGATAATATTAGCTTCTTGATCGCCCAGTTGTCTTAAGCCAGGGATGTCGTATGAGGTGACACACGTCTCTTGTTTCACCTGTCCTGAGATAACGAGTAAAGGAATGGAATCCGTCCAGGCTCCCAAGATACCAGTTAACGTGTTCGTTCCTCCGGGGCCAGTAGTGACATTCAATACGCCGATCCGCCCAGTGATCCTGGCATATCCTTCCGCGGCAATGGCACAGGCTTGCTCATGATGGTTGTAGATCACTTGAATTCCAGGGTGATGTGCTATCAGAGTCGTTTAAGTGCATTGCCCCGCCGCCAGTAAGCATGAACACATGCTTCACACTCTGCCTGAATAGGTAGTCTGCTACATAGTTAGACAATTTCAGCATAGGTAATCCTTGATGAAACCAATCGTAGTTATAGAGAGTACACCTGGTTTTTTAAACCCATTGCTTTGATTTGCTCAATGATCATTTGAGAATGTAAGGTGGTCGTGATCAATATAGGAATATTTGGGATTTTATACAAACTTTCGGGAGGTTTTACTACAATACCGTTGATAGATTTTCCATGATTGATTGGGTTGCCATCCACGAAACACTCAATTTCTGCCTGACCCAATGATGTGTAAACAAGTAACTTTAGCGCTAAAGCGCCAGTGCCCCATACGACGAGGTTTTTGTTGTTTTCCAAAATCCGGTTTATTTTTTCGCCGAATTCATAAATCATCCAATTGGAGTCGGATACATATTCTCTAATAGATTGAATCAGTTCAACATCGGGAATTATGGATATTGTAGATGGAGGCTTAACTATAGCTTTTTCCGCAAATATGAAAATTGTTGGATAAGGTTTATCTTTGGCAGAAAGAATAATCTTTGACAACTCGGTCAATGGTTTAAAATTGTTGATGCTCAGCAGATTCTGTAAACATCTTATGGAGAAATGATTGATGTGTTCTTGGTTGAACTCTTGAAATGGAGATGAATTGTAGTTCCTGTAATTCATTGCATCAGGGGTCTCTACATACAATAATCCATCTGGTCCCAATATTCTGTGGATATTGGATAATGCATTTTGGAGGTTATACACATGTTCCAACACGTGAGAAAGGATAACTAAATCACAGAATTCTAATTGCGTGGGTAATTGATCAAGTGAACCTTGTAGACCGACAACCCCTTCGATATTGTTAACATTACGCGTGCATTTTGGGGATGGATCCACTCCAACTAAATTCGAAAACCCTAATTCGCTAAGGCTTTTTAGAAGTCCTCCATTGCCACATCCGATATCCACAATTCTGGCTATTCGTGAGACGATAATATCTGCAATTATTTGAGCAGTGTCAGATAAGCGCTGTTCGTCCCATGGAGTTATTCCCCCGCTTGTTGAAACAGTATTATCCTCATATTTCAGAGTCTAGTTCATAATACGTATCAAACAAGCCTTGATCTGCTTTTATATCTGCGAATACGAAGCCACAATCTGAGCAACAGACGACATCATACTTAGATGGGAAAGGACTGTTATCAAATGATAAGAAGCGAGTTTGATGAACAACGACGCCTTCTAAGCAGCCACAAATGGGACAACTTCGATTAAGACCCATATCTATCTACCTTTTTTTGCCATTCCATTGTTTTTACGATGGATTTCTCTATCGAAGTATAGATAGATAAATTCAGCGCCTTCTCAGCTTTAATGACTGCAGGCGTATAACGTTCTGGCAATTTATTAGAAGATGCTTTCGTTAGAATTTTCACTGCTGGAGGGATATTCAGACAATGCGCAACCTGATTCGCAATTTCTTCGATGGAATAACTTTCATGTGAACCTACATTGTACGCATTCCCGCTTTTACCTTTAAACAAAATTGTCCATAACCATATCGCCAAATCCGCCGCATACAGATAAGATCGATAAGGTGTGCCATCGCCTTTGACGATGATTGGGCCGCCCTCTCAGTGCATCTTGGATGAAGTTGCCGATTGCAAAGTGAGCGTCGAGCGGCAAGTATGGGCCGACAAATGCGAAGCAGCGTGCAATTTTTGTTTGAAAGCCATACTGATGCGAATAAAGGGTGCATAGTAATTCAGCGGTGCGTTTGCCCAACCCGTAGGCAGAACCCGGATTCATCGGGTCTGGAGATCCAGGATAATCTTCTGCGATATGGGTCATCTCAGGTGGTTGTTTGCCATAAATTGCCCCGGAACTAGTCAGTAGGAATTTTTGGGTCCCGCACGATGCTGCGAAATCTAATGCCCGGCGAGTACCTTGAATAATCGTGTCGAGCATGATTAACGGTTGTTCCGAGTTTAGTCTTGCACTAGATTCTGTCGCTGCATGGATCATATAATGAAATGTTCCAGATGGATAAACAAAATCTCGGATATCACCCTGGTAAAGGTGAACTGTGGGATGGGCTGCAAGATGAGGGGCTTTTATTTGGAATGCGAGAGGTGAACGGGTTAATACGACAGAGTGACAGCCTAAATTGAGGCGCTCGTTAGCCCAGATGAAGCTTTCTAATATCCAGCACCCAAAGAACCCTGTCCCACCGGTGATGAAGATGCGCTCTCCGCGCATCTCTTCCCACAACTCGCGTGTGTGATCCAGGACGTGATCCAGGTCTGCGGCCAGGGGATTATCGGGCTTTTTCATTCCCACGCATCAATATGGATATGATCGATCGAGACTCGTCGATCTGTTAATGAACGACTGAGGGAGTGAAGCATATCGGGAGGTCCGGAGAGATAATAGTGGGTTTCCCCCGGATTAAAAAGCGCATCCCAGATCGGGTCCAGATGCACCCGCCCGGCGATCATATCGGGGTCGCTTCCAATATGCTCGACAAAGTTGATCACCTGCAACTTGGGACAACGCGTTACGCTTGTTCCGATTAAAGGGCGGTAAATCAGCAAGTCTGGGCTGCGCGCCCCATAACCCAAGGTGATCCGATCTGGATAATCTTTGGTGAGGCTGGAAATAAAGCCAGTGAAGGCTGTGATCCCGGTTCCGCCAGCTAACAGGCAAATCTCATTCCCACCCCGAATAGTAAATTCGCCAAACGGCAGGTTAACCCAGACCGGGTGTTGGGTGGATATTTCCGCCTCCATCCGGCTGGTAAATCTGCCTTTTACGGCATAGGTGATGCGCAAATGATCACGTTCAGTGGGCGGGCTGGCGATGGAGAATGGACGCGAATCAGGCCAATAATCGCCAGGTTGGTATTCATCCAGCGCGAGATGCAAAAACTGTCCTGGTTGGAAGCGCGGCAGGGATCGTTCGGGTTTCAATAAGAGACTATAGACCCGTTCGCCGTGGTCTATTTTTTCCTGAACGGTGCAGCGCAACTTCTGGGGCATCAGGTTCCCCGCTCTCCTTTGTCAAAAAACCGTTTGAAAATTAGCTCGATATACGAGAGTTGGGCTTCATCGATGCCAGGGTAAACACCGATAAAGAACGTGTTTTCCATAATGATGTCTGTGTTTGTCAGTGGGCCAACCACCCGGCAGTCGATATCCATAAAGGCAGGCTGACGGAGCAAGTTTCCCGCGAACAAGTTGCGTGTTTCGATCCGGTTAGCTTCAAGGAAACGGGTCAGATCATTGCGTTTGAACCCGGCTTGCGGGCGAACAGTGATCACAAATCCAAACCAGGCTGGGTCTGTATTCGGGATGGCATGCGGGAGAATCAACCAATCCTGATAGGGTTCCAGGATGGCATACAATTTGCGGAAATTCGATTTTCGATGGGAGATGAAATCTACCAGTTTCCCCATCTGGGCCACACCGATTGCTGCTTGCATATCGGTTACTTTTAAATTATAGCCAATATGGCTGTAAACGTATTTGTGATCATATCCGTAAGGCAAGTTGCCAAATTGTTGACTGAAACGCTTTCCGCAAGTGTTGTTTTCGCCGCCTGCACAATAGCAATCCCTTCCCCAATCACGAATGGACCGGACGATTCGCCCCAGGAGATCGTCGTCTGTGAGCACGCAGCCACCTTCGCCCATCGTAATGTGATGGGCCGGGTAGAATGAAACGGTTGCCAAATGGCCAAATGTGCCGGTGAGTTTGTCCTGGTAGCGCGAGCCCAACGCGTCGCAGTTGTCCTCGATTACCCAGAGCTGGTGTTCTTCCGCAAGTCGCATAACCGTCCCCAGGTCGAAAGGCGCACCCATTGTATGCGCCATCATGATGGCTCGGGTTTTTGAACTGACAGCTTCTTTGATACGCTCGGATATGGCAGTGTAGTCGCCCAGGTTGACGTCAACAAAAACCGGCTTCAGGTGATTCTGAACAATTGGCGCCACTGTTGTTGGAAATCCTGCTGCAACCGTAATGATTTCGTCGCCCGGTTTCAACCGCCGATCTCCCAGCTTGGGTGAAGTCAGCGCCGTCAGTGCTACCAGATTGGCAGAAGAGCCTGAATTGACCAGAAAGGCATTATTCAGATTAAAAAACTCAGCAAAATCCGCTTCGAATTGGTCAGCATAACGGTGGGCTGTGAGGAAAAAGTCCAAACTGGCATCCACCAGATTGATCAATTCGTCCGCGTCAAAAACTCTCCCGGCGTAATGCACCACGTCCAGACCGGGGTTGAAAGACCGACCAGAAAACCTCTCTTTATGATACGCTTCCACCAGTTTCAGAATTTCAGCCCGAAGCTCTTTGCCATCTCCCATATTTACCCCAATGTTTGAGTCGCTCCGGAGGTAAAAAATTTTTCATACCAGGCGATTGTATTCTTTAAGCCTTCTTCCAACGTAAAGTGCGGTTTCCATCCCAACGTCTGGCGTGCCTTACTGGCATCCAGATATTGGTGACGAATTTCGTTATTAGCCTCATTAAAAATCTCGGGCTGAAGGTTAGCGCCCATAATTTTCAAAATGAGATGCACCAGGTCGATAACCTTAATCGGGCTTTCATTTGAAAAATTGAAGGCTTGGCCTTTCAGCTCCGGATGAACAGCTAACTTCTCTGCCAACAAAAAATATGCGGCTACACCGTCCTCTACAAAAAAATAATCGCGAGTGTAGTTTCCATCCGAGCGAATGATTGGCCGTTGCCCACGGGTTACAGAACGGATGGTGCCAGGGATAATTCTGTTCCAATTGAGATCGCCGCCGCCATAGAAATTACCGCAGCGTGTGATCGCGACAGGCAGGTTATAACTAACCGCATAGGTATGTGCGATCAAATCGGCGCACGATTTACTCACATCGTAGGGATGCTGCCCGGCGAGCGGGATGTTTTCATTGTATGGTAAATCTTCCTGGTCGCCATATGCTTTGTCTGAAGAGGCGATCACGATTTGCTTGACGCGCGGGCTGCGTCGGCAAGCTTCGAGCAGATTCCATGTCCCGCCAATATTTGATTCGAATGTTGAGATTGGGTTGAGATTGGCAATGGTCACGATGGTTTGGGCCGCCAAGTGAAACACAGTGTTTATCTCATATTCCCCCAGGATCCGTTCGAGCAGCGCGCGGTCGCGCAAATCCCCTCTTACTACTTTGATCTGCTCAATCCAATGTGAACGTACGATTTCGCTTTGCGGTACCCAGTCTCTAATCAGGCAAACCACATCTGCGCCTGCATTGACCAGACGTTGAACGAGCCAGCTTCCAACCAGGCCAGTTCCACCGGTGACAAAAGTGCGTCGATCTAACCAGAAGGTGGGTGTCAGTTCCATATCTTCCAAGGTGCGTTTCCTTCTGCCCAATACTTTTCCAATGAATTCACATCTCGTAAGGTATCCATACAATGCCAGAAGTCATCATGTGGGTATGCAATCAGTTGGCCTTCGGCAGATAACCGCTCGAGAGGATCGCGCTCCCACAGAGTTGTGTCTCCTTCAATGTAATTTAAAACCTCTGGCTGTAAAACGAAGAAACCGCCGTTAATCCAACCCTCTCCAATTTGAGGTTTCTCTTCAAAGTGGGTGACCCTTCGACCTTCAAATGCTATTTGACCAAAACGAGCCGGAGGGTGGACTGCGGTGATGGTTGCATATTTCCCGTGACTTTGATGGAATTTAAGCAGATGATGAATATTAATATTGCTTACTCCATCTCCGTAGGTCAACATGAAAGCCTCATTTTCAATCATTTGACCAATTCGTTTAATTCGACCACCAGTCTGGGTGTTCAAACCGGTATCCAGCAGATGGACGGTCCAGTCTTCGCTATCTGAATTGTGGATCTTGATTTCCCCATTACGCAGATTAACCGTCAGGTTTTGCGAACGATAATAATAATTCAGGAAATAATCCTTAATCATTTCGCCTTTATACCCCAGGGCAATGATAAATTCACTAAACCCATAACAGGCATATGTTTTCATAATGTGCCAGATGATGGGTCTCCCCCCGATTTCAACCATGGGTTTGGGTTTTACGGTTGTTTCTTCAGATAGGCGTGTACCTAACCCGCCAGCCAGGATGGCTACTTTCATTTCTGCTGCCTTTCCGATGGATCAAAATACAAAATCAACAAAGTGAATTGTACACCAAGAACAGCAGTTTTACCCCTTGCCGTGCTGGGGATATTAGGGCAAAATGAAATCAGAATACGAGTATGGATGATGATTTTGCCAACCCGAAGTATTTTACTTTGAACATTGATGGTTGTGGCTGCAATTTAAAAGGGTCACATGAATATGCATTTCAAAAGGATCATAAGAACGAACACAGTTTCGACCAAGAAAATTATTAAGCCATGGCGTTGGATATGGCTAATAATTTGTTTAAGTATTTTGTGCCTGCATATTCTCACGTTGCTGCGTTACCCACCCCCATTTGTTGATGAAGCCTGGCTGGTGAGTCGGGCTTGGACATTCAACCAGACCGGCCATCAATATGGCCCTTTAGATGCTGGACTGGTTGATCAATTTGCAGGCATCTGGACTCTCAATCAATGGTTGATCACTGCGCTCCAGTCGCTCGTATTGCGCTTCTTCTCCCGGCCTGTTTTACCTCCATTGCGTATGCTTTCGCTGATCGAGGGATTTGGCTTGCTGGCGGTAAGCTATTGGGCGGCCACTGGGTTGAGTGGGAGGCCTGTCGCGATTTGGAGCACGTTGTTTTTAGCAGTATCGCGGATTTTCATGCACACTGCCCATATGGTTCGTTATGATATTCTGGCGACTTTCTTGGGTTATACCGCTCTGGCGATCGTTGTCAATGATGGCCGTGGTAGATTCTGGTATGGCCTGGCGGCTGGTATGGTGGCTGGACTAGCTACAGAAACACATTTGAATAGCCTGATCTTTCTTCCTGCAATTGCTCTGATTTATCTGCTCGAATTCAAAGGTTCGTTTTATCGTAAATCCGGCTTCTGGGGATTTGTGATTGGCAGCAGCTTAGGTTTAGGGTTTTACCTGCTTCTGCATGTTCTGCCTTATCCGGACACTTATTTCGAGGTTAATCGGATACTCTTTAGCAGAACTCAAATCCCCCCGATATTAACCTGGAAACTGCAAGAAATATTTACCGGCTTTAAGAATGTCGGTTTTCTGCTTTTGCTTGGATCTGGGCCAATGCTTCTGCTGGGATTGTTAGCACTCCCTGTCTTGATCTATAGAAAAACTGAAGCGGGATGGAAATTAATGGCAATCAACTTTGCTCTTTGGGTTGGGGCAGCATTATTGATTCCCAACAGTATGGGGCATTATGCCATTTACCTGGCGCCAGCTTTTTTGTGGTTGGTTGCTGAGTTTCTGGTGTATTTTCTTCAGCAAACCTGGCAAGGAGGATGGAAGGATTACGCCAGCCGGGCGATTGTCTGGGGAAGTATGGTGGGCTCACTAGTGCTCACAATTCTATTGCTCATCCCAAACGGTTACCAGACCTATCAGCAGGCGCAGTCAGAAGTCGATGCCTCCGTCTTAGCGGGGGATACTTTGATGGGTTCACAGGTGTACTGGTTGGGATTGTATGATCATCGCTACTATTCCTGGGAGCTATTATTTCTTTATCCGCGTTTCTATCCGGGAAAGACCCTGGAGGATGCAATGCTCTATTTTAAGCCGGACATCTTGATCATCGATGGGTTTGTACAGCCCTATATCAATGATAACCTTGATCCTTCCGACCGTTGGTATGATTACCGTGTTTCTCGTGGCGAGTTATATGATTTCCTGGAAAGACATGCGCAGCAAATCCCTATACCGGAAAATGTTACCTATAACGGCAGTCCACTCCAGGTTTATCGGATTATTTGGGGCCAGTGAAGTTGGGGTGATTCCTTATGATGGTTCATAAGGGAAATCTGATGGGTGCTTATAGTATCCGGGTTTTGACAACATTTCATCTGAATTTCTTCTGGATCAAGGGAGGTGATTTTGTGATATTTCTAAACAATGGATACGATATGATCCCCCATACATCGAGCCGGTAAAGTAAGGAAGTTCTCAATACTTCCAGCCCATAGATCAACGAGTTGCGTAAATTAATAGAAGAGGAGTCATCCATATATCGAGTAGGGCAGGATACTTCGCCGATTGAAAAACCGGCATAGATAATCTGAGCTAAGATTTGATTGTCAAAGATAAAATCATCTGAGTTCAAATCCAACGGTATAGTCTCCAAGATTCTTCTGGAGTACGCTCTATAGCCTGTATGGTATTCCGAGAGTTTATAATGGAGCAGAAAATTCTGAACAGCGGTCAAGAATTTATTAGAGAAATATTTATATATTGGCATACCGCCTTTCAAAGCGCCAATGCCCAGAATTCGCGAACCCAGCACACAATCAAAAATACCCTCTGCGATTAAGGATGCCATTGCAGTGATTAACTTTGGGTTGTACTGATAATCCGGATGCAGCATCACGATGATATCTGCCCCCAGCCCTAAAGCCTTCGCATAACAGGTTTTTTGATTGCCTCCATACCCTCGATTTTGTGGATGTATAAGCGTGTGAATATTCAATCCCTGGGCGATCTCTGCGGTATGGTCGATACTTTTATCATCGACCAGCACGATTTCATCCACAATTTCGTGCGGGATATCGTTGTAGGTCTTGGTCAGCGTTTTTTCAGCATTGTATGCCGGCATTACGACAACGATCTTTTTGCCTTTAAGCATGAGCGTTCTCCCCGGGAAATGATCAAATACACTGATTCCTCTCTATATCCCGATGTGATGTTGTGAATGATGGAGATATCGTAAATCAGATTGTTTGGTTAAAAATCTCATCCTACCAAAAATCGATGGAGTATCCAAAAAACCCAGCTCGCCAGAGATATCAATATGACCAATTTTGTCGAGCGGATAAAACTCAAAATAAAACCGCTCCAGGTTAATAAGATCGCATAGGGTGAAAGCAGGGGAGAAGAAGCCAGCGCAAAACAAAGCTCTTTCCGCTTAATTGCTAAAACTAACAGGAAGATCCCAATTGGAAGGCCATAAGGCCAGGCGCTGACGATAAATGGTCCGCCAGCCGCAAAGATATCACTGGTACGTAAAAACCATGTTCCATATAATAAAACCGAGATTATGAATAGAGAAACAGCAGGTATGATGGTTTTTATCGTTTCGATCAATCCCTTTTCTAACAAAATTAGAACCAGAACAAAAATAATGATCCCAATTGTGGATTGTGGTTTCATCGCCAGGAAGACCAATCCAAGAGGAGCGGGCATAAATATACCCAAAAGAGGTATCCATTCAATATTTCCGGTCTGGATGCAATTGGCTACAGGGGCTGAGAATAAAAACGCGACCAAGGCGAACGGTTTTCCGCCAGCACGATATCCTAAATATGCAAACCCAATCATACTGACGACAAAGAATAATGCCCTGCCAATATCATACGGCAAGATAGCAAATGGGATGAGAGGGATGAGCGCCCAAAAAGGGGCAAAAAAATATGGATTATTCTCATAGGGAGAGCGGAATTCTATCAGGGCGCGTGTCGCCGGGTAATATGAGTAATACCAATCGATCGTGGCTGTATTTCTTGAGTATGCGAACCAGAAGAGAACACCAAGAACGCTGATAAGACATAGTAGGACTAATGTTTTTTGAAAGAACTGCTTATTTTGGTCCAATGTTTTGACTTCTCTCTTGGAAAAGCCGATGTTTTGGGTGGCCCATTAAGACTGACTGCTGTATAACAGGATGGGAAGATCACGCAAATGCAGAATCATTTTGCTTGATCTGGTTAAATTATTATGAGAGCAACTATTATTTGGTATTATATCATCCAAGCAATCCTTTTCTTGAAATACCGCATGAAATATTGCAGTACTAGAACGAGATACATGAGCATGTTAATGATAAACTTATTTCGATGAGAGGATTGTTGAGTAAATATATTGATCGCAGCTATTTCTCCCTTGTTTTTTAACAGTTGTGTCGATTCTCTCATTGATTTTTTCTGGCGCGTCGTCTGAGTAACGTTTCTTGGTCAGTCTGGCTAATTGTGGTATCGTTAGGGATATCATTCCTGACTTTGAAGCGGCGGGTTACCTCCTTAAATATTGGAGCAGATTTGAAATCTTTTCCAAGATACCTGATGATTATTTTAGTAACCCTAGCGGCGCTGGCTACCCTCGTGGGCCTGACCTTGGTCAATTATCGCTATTCGCAGCAGAACCCGGGTGGGAGTGATTTTCTGCCGCGTTGGGTGGGGACGCGCCAGTTTTTAATGACTGGTCAAAGCCCATATAGCGAACAGACTACCCAGGCGATCCAGGATTTGTTTTACGGAAGACCGGCGCAGCCTGACGAAGATCAAGTGCTGTTTGTCTATCCGTTTTATTCGATTTTTGTCTTTGCGCCCTTTGCGTTGATCCCGGATTTTGATATGGCTCGGGCAATATGGATGACGACGCTGGAAATAGGCATCATTCTGATCACGTTGGCGGGGATATCCCTGAGCCGCTGGAAGCTCTCGCCTTTAATGTTGGGGTTTCTGTTAATTTTTGCATTATTGTGGTATTACAGCATCCGACCGCTGATCAATTCGAACGCTTCTGTGATCGTGGGTTTGTTTGTCGTCGGGACGTTATTGGCTATCCGGACTGAACAGGACAGTTGGGCCGGGCTGCTGTTAGCGTTAGCGACGATCAAGCCGCAAGTAGTGGTATTGTTGATACTCTATATTTTGATTTGGAGCATCTCTGAAAAGCGTTATCTCATTTTCTGGAGTTTCTTAGGGAACCTGGCATTAATGGTCGCAGTCACCAGTATGTTAATCCCAGATTGGACTTGGCAGAATTTGCGCCAGGTGTTCTCATATCCGGAATATACCCTGCCGGGTACACCCGGGGCGATATTCTTGCAATGGGTGCCAGGCGTGGGCAAACAGATGGGTTGGGCGCTGACGATTTTGTTGATAACAACGTTGATTTGGGAGTGGCGAGCTTCGCTGGGAAAAGAGTATCGCTGGTTCCTTTGGACCGGGTTTTTTACACTGACAGCGACGACCATGATCGGCATCCGCACGGCGACGGAGAACTACGTGATCCTGCTACCAGTGGTCATCCTGGTCTTTGCGGCTTGGGATCAGGAATGGGGGGTGTTTGGGCGGGGTTTGATCGCGGTCAGTTATAGTTTACTGCTTTTTGGGGTCTGGTGGTTGTTTCTGGCAACTCTAGAAAGAGGCGATCAACCAATCCAGGCCCCAATCATGTTCTTTCCGCTGCCGATTTTCCTGCTGGTTGGATTATATTGGATTCGTTGGTGGGTGCTGCGCCCCGAAAGACCCTTAATGGATCAATGGCGCAACCGGCGTCGGATCATGGATTGAGGAATTTCGCAAGGAAGTTTTTCGATGCGCCAAAAGTGGAACTGGAGGGCGTTAAGCAATTGGGTGGTTTTGATTTGGCTGGCGGTAGTCGTTGCCGGTTATTATGTAATGCACAAACCGATCACCCCCGCTTTCGTTTTGAGCCTGATGCTGATCATCTGGCGGGTCGGCGTAGCTGGAACGATCTTCTCGATCGCGGGTGGATTAGGAAGACGGTTGCTGCCAATGCTGCCAAATCACCCACTATCGGCGCTGTCTCTGCAAGCCGGGCTTGGTGCAGGAATGCTGAGTCTGGGGGTTCTTGTCGTAGGTTGGGTTGGTGGGCTGTATGCGCCCGTTGCGCTGTTTGCGATCCTGCTTATGAGTATCCTGTTGCGAAGCGATATTCGCTCCTGGTGGATGGAATGGCGCTCGTTGGGCGCGGTCTGGCGGGAGAGTTCAAATTTCGGGCGCATGATCGCTGGCATGTTGATCGTAATCCTGGGCTGTATGCTGATCGAGTCCCTGGCTCTACCCACTCATTGGGATGCCCTGGTCTATCATCTGGCGTTGCCTCAGTTTTATTTAGATACCCATCGGTTTATATACAACGCAAAGATTATGTATTGGGGGATGCCGCAGACTGCTGAAATGCTTTACACCTGGGCGATGAGCCTGGCAGGCGGCTCTGGAGCGTTGGTATTGGGCTGGATGGGGGGTGTAATCGCTTTGACTGGCTTACTCGGTCTGCTCATTCAAAAGCTCGGTCTGGATGCCGCCTGGGCCGGCGCGGGGGCGCTGATGGCAGGATTTACTTTGGCGGCTGGGTTGGCTTGGGGGTACACTGATTGGTGGACGGTTCTTTTTGGGTTGGGCTTTCTGATATCGCTCTCGAATTGGATAGAAAGCGAACGAGATTCACAACTGGCGCTGAGCGGGATTCTGGCCGGAATGGCATTAAGCTCAAAATATACGGCCGGGATATTGATGGTTGGCGGGGCGATCATCATCACACTGCGATATCGATCGGATATTCCGCGCCTGTTAAGATCGCTGCTCTGGTTTGGGGCGCCTGCATTATTAGTGTTCTCTCCCTGGCTGATCAAGAATATCTGGGCGACCGGAAATCCGGTATATCCTTTGTTTTTCCCGGCGGGGTCGATGAGCGCGCTGCGGCTCTCTCTCTACCAGGGTGGGCAGCCGTGGGGGAATTGGCTGGATATTCCCTTTCTACCCGCTCGCCTCACATTTTGGGGGGTAGATGGAGGCCCCGGCTATAGCGCCTCGATTGGCCCACTGCTTCTAGGGCTAGGGGTGGCTGCGGGGTTGGGTTGGCGTTCGCGGGTGGACAGCGAGAAAGCCGTAATCCGTTTGGCGTTAACGATTGCTGCGAGTGGGATGATCATCTGGATGATCGCAGGACGTTTCTCGTCCTATCTGCTGCAGGCGCGGCTTTACTTTTCCATCTTTCCGGCGCTTGCAGCCCTTGCCGCTGCGGGCTTTTCAGGATTAAGCCGGATCAACCAGAATGGGGTGCGATTCCGCAACGTTGTTGGGGTATTGGTGGTGGTCGTATTAGGATTAAATTCGCTCGAGGTAGGTTTGCACGCCATCCAGATGGGGACTGTTCCTACAGTGTTGGGGTTTCGGGATGCGGAAACATTCCTGGTGGATAATCTAGGCTGGTATGGTCCGGCGATGGATGCCCTACGGGAATTACCAGAGAGTTCGCGGGTGCTGATGCTGTGGGAGCCGCGCAGTCTGTATTGTGCGCCGCTGTGCGAGCCAGATGAGATCATCGATCGTTGGCTTCGTGAGCGATATGAAAACTATTCGGCTGGAGCGCGGACCCCTGTTGAAATACTGGAGAACTGGCGAAATGCAGGATATACCCATTTGCTTTACTATAAACTAGGAGCAGATTTTATTCGCCTGGAAGATGCTAGCTATGCTCTCGACGATTGGCTGGCTTTGGATGCTTTGCTGAACCAGCTTGGGACTGGTGAAAATTTTGGGGATACATATATCTTGTACACACTAAGTCAATGAGCGGACGGATCTTGCTGGTTTTGTGGCTTCTTGGATTAGCAATTGTATCGATCGTTGCTGTATTTCAAAACTCCCCCGGTTATATGGATGCAGATTATTATTATTCTGGGGGGATACAACTGGCCAGTGGGCAAGGTTTCAATGAGAATATTTTGTGGAATTACCTGGATGATCCAGAAGGCTTGCCGCATCCATCGCACGGTTATTGGATGCCGCTGGTCTCCATCCTGGCTGCGGCTGGGATGGCTTTGCTGGGCAAGATTGATTTTTCATCTGGACGTTTCTTATTCATTTTGATTGCGGCTTTTATCCCGCCGCTAACGGCAGAGCTTGCCTGGCGATTGCACCGCCGCAAAGACCTGGCGCTGATATCTGGCGGCCTGGCGCTCTTCCCGGCTTTTTACCTGCCCTATTTGCCTACTACAGATGTGTTTGGCTGTTTCATGATATTGGGCGGATGCTTCTTCTTGCTCCTAACCAGTATAGAAAATTCTGCTCAGAGAGATCCACGCGATCTATATTTATCTCCCCTGCTCTTAGGGTCGCTGGCTGGGCTGATGCATCTGGGTCGGGCAGATGGCCTCTTGTGGTTGTTTCTTGGCTTGGCAGGGGTGGGTCGATTAGCCCTGGATGCGCAACGGCCGCGTGCGTGGAGAAGGGCTCTGCTGGTAGGGCTGGCTTGTCTGGTTGGGTATCTACTGGTGATGGGACCCTGGTATCTGCGCAACCTGGCTGTGTTCGGGGCGCCATTATCACCTGGCGGGGATCGCAGTTTTTGGATCCTGGAATACGATGAGTTATTCACCTTCCCCGCTGACCAGCTCACTTTTCAGCGTTGGCTGCAATCAGGTCTGGGGGTGATCTTGAACGCCAGGTTATGGGCGGCAGGGCAAAATCTGCAAAGCGGGCTGGCTGTTCAAGGCGGAATTTTTCTAGCTCCGTTAATCGGCTTCGGGCTTTGGAGATTGAGAAACCACTTGAGCATCCGGGTGGCTGTCTGTGGCTGGCTGCTCACCTTTTTGGCGATGACGCTGGTCTTTCCTTATCAAGGGGCGAGAGGCGGTTTTTTTCATTCAGGCGCCGCTTTCCAGCCGGTTTTTTGGGCAGCAGCGCCGCTCGGGCTGGAAAGCTTGATCGAGTGGGGATCCAGGAGACGGAACTGGGAAACCAGGCAGGCGCGGCGCATATTTGGGGTAGGATTGATGGGGTTAGCATTCCTGTTGACGATCCTGACAGCACGTGGGCGTCTCTTCTCGGCTGATGCAGGTGGCGTATCCTGGAATGCACGCTACGAACGCTATGTCCAGCTGGAACAATATTTGCAGAAGTTGGATATCCCGTTGGATGGTGTGGCGATAGTCAATAATCCCCCCGAATATTTTGTGGCCTCCGGCAGACCCGCGATCTCCATTCCGTATGGCGACCTGCAGGCAGTGTGTTCAGCGGCTGACCGTTACCATGGACGAGTCTTGTTGTTGGAGATCGATCAAATCCTGGGAGGAACGGATTTGTTCGATCACCCCAAAGATCGATTGTGTTTGAAGTATCTGGACACAATCGAGGATGTGCGCATTTTCTTGATCGAAGAGCCATGAAAAAAGCCCCGGAACAGGTTCCGGCATTGATCCAGCCGTTTATATCCAGCCATTTGCTTCGCGTCGATGGGTTGATCGCGCTGCTGGCGGCTATTGGATTGGGAAGCTACCTGGCAGTCAGCGCTTTGGTTTTCAGGACAGGTTTTCCATTGGATGACGCCTGGATTCATCAGACTTATGCCCGAAACCTGGCTATGTTGGGGGAATGGGCTTTTATACCGGGTGAGACCTCCGCAGGCTCAACCGCGCCCCTTTGGACTGCAACCCTGGCGCCAGGATACCGGTTGGGATTGAGCCCTTATGCGTGGACCTGGCTCTTAGGATGGGTCGCGCTCAGCGGAATCGGGCTGGCTGGGGTGCGCATCTTTCGGCGAATCCAGCCGGTGAAACCTGTTGTTTCGCTGTGGGTGGGGATTTTTATCGTCCTGGAGTGGCACCTGGTTTGGGCAGCCGGATCTGGAATGGAGACACTCCTCTTCGCTCTCATCATTCTGATAGTCCTTGCTGGGTTATTTACAGAACGGAAATGGTGGTTCGGGTTGGGATTGCTGGTGGGGATCAGCCTGTGGGTTCGCCCAGATGGTTTGACACTGGCTGGCCCGGTGCTATTTGTCGCGATTTTTAGTGAAAGAAGCTGGAGATCCCGAATCCGGGCGATAGGATTATTTGTGCTCGGAATGCTGATACTGACTGCGCCGTATTTATTATTCAACCGGGCTTTATCCGGGGCGTGGTGGCCGAATACTTTTTTTGCCAAGCAGGCTGAATATGCTATCCACAGCCAACAACCCTTGCTGAAGCGCTTTTTGCAACAGGCCGGGATGATGCTGGTAGGCTCGGGGGCAGTTTTGCTGCCTGGCTTTTTCTTACAATTGTGGGGATCCATCCGCCGGCGGGAATGGGCGCTTTTGGCGAGCGCAGCCTGGCTGCTCGGATTCCTGCTGCTCTATGCCATCCGTTTGGCGGTGACCTATCAGCATGGAAGATATGTCATCCCGGCAATGCCGGTCTTTTTCTTGATCTCTCTCTCGGGTTTGGCGAGCTGGGTGAAACCGGGGGAGAATTTAATGTGGAAGCGGGTGATTGGGCGAGCCTGGACGCTTTCACTGGGGTCGGTTTGGATCGTTTTTTTTGCCGCTGGAGCCCGAGCTTTTGCATCGGATGTGGCGGTAATCGAGAGTGAAATGGTGCAGACCGCCCGATGGATCGCGAGCAACACCGATCCTGATGCCCTGATCGCTGCACACGACATCGGCGCATTAGGTTATTTTGGAGAACGCAGGCTGGTTGACCTTGCTGGGCTGGTATCGCCGGAGGTCATTCCATTTATAAGAGATGAGATAACCCTGGCAGCGTATTTGGACGAAAATCAAGTAGATTATTTAATGACGTTTCCAGGTTGGTATCCAGAGCTGGTCAGAAATAGAGAGCCTGTTTATTCCAGCGACGGCCCATTTAGCCCAATGCAAGGTGGAGAAAATATGCAAGTTTTTCGATGGCGATAAAAAAAAATGATTTTCGGGTTTGATAGGAAATTCTTAGTGTGCTATACTATTATTTGTAGAATATGAGAGCGAGGTACTCCAGTGAACAAGATCAGAGTAGTTATTGTCGATGATCATCCCATTTTTCGTCAGGGAGTAGCCAATTCCTTATCTCTGGAGCCGGATATCGATGTGATCGCCCAGGCCGAAACCGGGGAAAAAGGTCTTGACCTCATCCGCTCCCTTCAACCGCAAGTGGCGATCCTGGATATTAACCTGCCAGGAATCAATGGGCAGCAAGTAACCAGGCAAATTGTGACGGAAAAACTGCCAACTCGGGTGATTTTGTTGACCGCCTATGCCGATGCAAGCCAGAGGATTCAGGGCTTGCACCTGGGGGCGGCGGCTTTCTGTACGAAGGACATCTTGCCAGATTTGTTAGCAAATGTCATCCGGGTCGTTACACAGGGCAAATATTGGATCGATATGCATATTTATGAGGCTGAGGAAATTCGCCGAAATCTTGGAAGGCCAACCTTTTGGAGAAGGACATGACGCATCCGAGGGCGGACGGGTGACAGAACCGCTTTCAGCGCGCGAGATGGAGATTCTGACATTGATCACGCGCGGGATGAGCAACAAGGAAATCGCCTCTAAGCTGGGGATCAGCCATCAGACTGTGAAGAATCACGTCACATCCATACTTCATAAGTTAGGCGTCAACGATCGAACACAGGCTGCGCTTTGCGCTCTTCAATTTGGTTGGGTTCGGTTGACAGAATGAGCCATCATCGGGAAATCAGAATATGAAACGTGGCGTCGCTACTCAAGAAGAGAATGTCTGGAGTGCCTTAAAGGAGCGGATCAAAACGGATCTGGATCAAAAGCGGAAAGATCTCAAAGAGATCGCTATGATGCAAGAACAAACCCAGATCGAGATGAACAAGCTCACTCAACGAAACGCATCCATCACTGCTCATCTACAGCAGATCCAAAACCAGTTTGATTCACTCCCTCGAGCAGATATTCGAATGGCTTATGATTCTGCGCTGGATGCCCAACAACGGCTGTTTGTCATGCGCGGCCAGGTGGAAAAATTGCAGAGCGACCAGATTCTTCTGAGCGAATATGTTTCATTGATGGAGAGCGTACTAAGCGCGACAGAAGGCGGAGGAGCCAGCGTAGGAGCGAAAGGTAAGGAAGGTTCAGCCGCTCATATCGTGGAGATGCTCGTCCAGGCGCAGGAAGGAGAGCGACAGCGCCTTTCACGCCAAATGCATGATGGCCCTGCTCAGGCTTTATCCAATTTTATTTTACAGACAGAAATTGCTATGCGCCTGTTTGACCTGGATCAAACCAAGGCCAAGGCAGAACTGGAAAATTTAAAGACAGCAGCAACAACCACCTTCCAGAAAGTGAGAGATTTCATTTTTGAATTGCGCCCAATGATGTTAGATGACCTGGGTTTGGTTCCCACGCTCAAACGGTATGTGGATATATTAAAGGATGAAACAAAAATCGAGACCCGCTTGTTGGTAACCGGGAAAGAACGTCGATTAGAAGCCTATCAAGAGGTGATGGTCTTTCGGGCTATCCAGGAACTTTTGCACAATATCACTCAACATAGCCAGGCGACATCAGCGAAGGTACAGCTCGATTTGGGTGAAACTGCAGTCAAGATTACCGTGGATGATGATGGGCGCGGGTTTGAGACAGAGGTGATCGAACAGGGCGAAGGGATGGGCCTGAAGGTAATCCGTGATCGAGTGGAAATGATGGGCGGTATATTCTATATCGATAGTGTGATTGGACAAGGTACCAAAGCGACGTTCGAGCTGCCCGTTTTGGAGCGAAACCGGGTCGCGTGAATCTCATGATGACCTGGCATATATATTGCAATGGAATTTTATTAATCAATAGTTTGCACAATTGCAAGGCCTAAAGTATTGCATTCTAGATGGATATTGCATATAATAAATATAAGCTCGTAAATCTAAGCGAGACTACTGAAAGGAAAGGAGGAAAAAGCCATGTTGTTCGCTCCGAAAGAAAAAGGTCAGGGCCTCGTCGAATATGCGTTGATTCTTGTTTTGGTCGCGATTGTTGTAATTGTTATTCTTGCTCTGCTCGGCCCCGCGATCGGCAACGTATTCAGTTCAATTATGACAGCGATTTAACCCAATATGGTTGTGTCCAGCCTGAATCTTCAGGTCTGTGGAATTCAATAAAGGCCTTGCTAAAAAGCAGGGCCTATTTTTCGTCAAATTCTGGTAAGATTTCTGTGGGACTCTTCAAATTAACTTGACTTTTACCTTGCTATGAGTATGATTAGATTAATATTCACTCAAATTCAAATCAGGAGGAGAGCATGAGGCGTGGCAGACTGTTCATCCTATTAGCGTTTGTTCTAATATTAGGGCTGGTGGCTGTTCTAGTGGTCTGGCGGTTCTTCATTGTACCCAGACAGAACGTGCAAACCGTACAGCCGACGCAGCCCCCTCCTGTGGAGATTTTATATCTTTCACAAACTGTGAACAAAGGTACTGAGTTGACAGTTGATATGTTGGCTAACATCCCCTGGCAGCAAAGCTCATTGGCGCCGGGGATGTATCGCGTGGCTGAGATCAACGAGGTGATTGGTCGGGTTATCAAATTCGATGTCGAGTCTGGTACGCCACTCCTGTCTTCGATGCTGCTAACCGAAGGTGAGACCATTCCGTCGGCAGGCTCAGCCTGGGCATTGAGCATTCCAAAAGGAATGGTGGCTGTATCGATACCAATCAATCGGCTTTCCAGTGTCTCTTATGCTCCCAGGCCAGGTGATCATGTCAACGTGATTGCTTCCCTTATATTTGTGGATGTTGATCCAGATATGCAATCCGTCTTACCCAATGCGACTGGAGTGGTGATCGCCTCCGGCCCGCCAGACCCAACTACATCCACGCGCAATCCATTGACTGTGGAGATTGCGGCTGGCGTGTATGGTAAGACCATTATTGATCCTGTGTTGGGACAGGCAGTTTTTCTTTTGCCGAGCGAAGCGCAGCGTCCCCGGATGGTGAGCCATATGTTGCTCCAAGATGTGGTCGTGTTACAGGTGGGCGATTTTCCTCTGCCTGAAGAAGAAGCTGCCCCTGCAGATCAGCCGACACCCGTCCCACAAGAAGGAGAAGTTGCACCGGCTATCCCTGTGCCGGATGTGATCACACTGATTGTGCGTCCGCAAGACGCAGTGGCGTTAAATTTCATTTTGTTGGCGCAGCCTCATTCGGCATCTCAACTTTCGCTGGTTTTACGCGGTGCGGATGATAATTCACGTGAAAACACTTTGCCAGTGACCCTGGGCTTCTTGTTGGAACAATATCAAATCCCGGTTCCTGCCAAGCTCCCGTACAGCCTCAACCCGCGTATCGATGCGCTCTCACCCTTACAGCTTCCTGCCACACAACCCACCCAATAAGGGATTGCGCATCGGAGCTATCTAATGGCGAACGAAGATCCTAAAATCCGGGTGTTGATTGTTGATGATGTTGCGGAAACCCGGGAGAACATTCGAAAATTACTACAATTTGAAGCCGACCTGGAGGTCGTAGGCGCAGAATTCTCTGGCCGGTCGGGCATCGAAGCTGCTAAATCCTTAAAGCCGGATGTCGTCCTGATGGATATAAATATGCCAGATATGGACGGCATCACGGCGACTGAGTTGATTCGCAAACAGAATCCTGCCACACAGATCGTCATTCTCTCTGTTCAGGGAGACCCAAATTATATGCGGCGAGCGATGCTGGCAGGGGCGCGTGACTTTCTGACCAAACCGCCAGCCCTGGACGAGCTTACCTCTGCAGTCCGCCGGGCAGGAAAGATGGCTCATGATGAACGTGCAAAAGCCAGCGCACTGCCGGGGTTCCTTGGCGGTGAAGGCGGATTGGCGGGCTCAGGGCTCGCTTTTGGGAAAATCATTGTCGTTTATGCACCGAAAGGTGGCATTGGGGCAACGACAATCGCCGTCAACCTGGCTGTGACGCTGAAGAACGAGGAGACACCCGTCGCTCTGGTCGATGCAAATCTGCAATTTGGAGATATTGCAGTCTTCTTGAATGAACAGGTTCGAAACACGGTGCTTGACCTGGCGCCAAGAGCAGATGAATTGGATGTTGAAGTTGTTCAAAACGTCATGATTAATCACACCGCGACCGGCATCAAGTTGCTGGCTGCTCCCTCTCGTCCGGAATACGCCGATAATGTCAGCGGAGAACAATTTGGGCGAGTGCTGAAATTCTTACGGACCATGTTTTCCTACGTGATCGTCGATGCTTCCACGGCGCTTACCGATGTTGTGCTTTCAGCGATGGATGCATGCGATTTGGTGGTCTTGATTACCACCCAGGAGATTCCGGCGATCAAGAATGCCCGCCTGTTCATAGACCTGGCAAGTGTGCTTGGGATTGACCGGAAACGAATTATTTTCATGATGAACCGGTACGACAAACGGATCGGTATTACGCCTGAGAAAATCAGTGAAAGCTTCAAACAGGAGATCTCAGTAGTGGTCCCATTCGAAGATCGGATAGTGGTACCTTCGGTCAATCGTGGTGTACCGTTTATGCTGGGAGACCGGACTCGGCCCATTGCTAGGAGCATCTTAAATCTGGCGGAAGTGGTGCGCCTGAGATTAGCGGAGATCTCTCAACAAGGAGAAGAAAAATCGTTGGCTTCCGCAAAAAAATGATGGATGTTTTGGAGGTATAGGTTATGTCACTGCTGAAGCGAATTGAACAGGGGCAGAGCAAATCAGGATCTGGGTCTGCTGACGATAGTAGTGGCTCCGGCGGTTTATCTGGCCAGCAAAAGTTGGCCAATGTTCAGACACGCAGGGTGGTACCCCCAGGAGTCAGTTCACAAAAAGATACCTACCTGGATTTGAAAACACGCGTCCAAAATCGTCTGCTGTCAGAGTTGGATCCATCCATGGATATCAGTCGCGTCCATGATGTACGAGCCACAATACAGGAACTATTTGAACAGGTGTTGACCGAAGAAAACATAGTCCTCACCAGGCCAGAGAAACATCGGTTATTTGAGCAAATTGCAGCGGAAATCCTCGGTTTCGGCCCATTGCAGCCGCTCTTGGAAGATGAAACGATCACAGAAGTAATGGTGAATGGGGCAAAGAATATCTATGTTGAACGGGCTGGGAAGATCATTCGTGTGCCGATGACTTTCGAAAGCGACGAACACGTGATGCGGATTATTGATCGAATTGTGGCCCCTCTGGGTCGCCGTATCGATGAATCTAGCCCGTATGTGGATGCTCGCCTCCCTGATGGTTCGCGTGTCAATGCTGTAATCCCTCCAATCTCGCTGGTGGGACCAGTGCTCACAATCCGTAAGTTTTTCAAGACACCTATCACAATTGAGCAATTAATCCAATACGGCTCAATCACTGCCGAAGCGTTGCAATTCTTGAAGGCTTGCGTCGAATCTCGATTGAACATCATTATTTCGGGAGGCACTGGTTCTGGAAAGACTACGCTTTTGAACATCCTGTCGCAATTTATTCCTTCAGATGAACGGATAGTGACTATCGAGAATGCCGCTGAGTTGCAACTTCGTCAGGAACATGTGGTCACACTCGAATCCCGCCCTCCCAATATTGAAGCAAAAGGCGAAGTGACAATCCGTCAACTGGTGGTCAATGCATTGCGTATGCGGCCCGACCGGATTATCGTCGGCGAGATCCGTGATGAAGCGGCTTTAGATATGCTGCAAGCGATGAACACCGGTCATGATGGATCAATGACCACTGCACACTCGAATAGTCCGCGTGATACACTTGCTCGTATTGAGACGATGACGATGATGGCGGGGATGGATTTGCCGGCGCGCGGAATTCGTGAACAAATTTCATCTGCAATCGATGTTGTTGTCCATCAAGAGCGTATGCGGGATGGTAGCCGTAAGATCACAAACATCACCGAGGTCAGCGGTATGGAAGGTGATGTGATCACCATGACGGATATTTTCATGTTTGAACAAACCGGATATGACAACGGGAAAGTGGTTGGACGATTGCGCCCAACTGGCTTGCGCCCGAAATTCATCGATAAAATCGAAGCCTCTGGTATTCACCTGCCAGCGTCGATATTTGGGATTGGCGACCGGCGGCGTTATTAATGTTACCTGAAGAAGGGTAGCCCTGATGGATCCTGTGCTTCTATTCTTGATCATTGGTGGGGGAGTATCCATCTTTCTGTTGATTGTTGGGCTTGTTACAGAAGCCCGATATGAGCGGACGGTTGTCGAAGAGCGGTTTGGTCGTTATCTCGAGAAGCAGCCTGAACCATCCGAATCTGGGAGCAAGGAGCGAGCCTCGCCGATTGGCGATTGGCTTAATAAACGATTCGAGAAGACCAGTCGTGGCGGTGGCCTGGCGCGCGAGTTGGCCCGGGCTGATTTGAAGCTCAAGCCAATCGAATATCTTGCAACTTTGTTGATCTCCGCAATTGTTACGGCTGCTGTTTTCTGGTATCTGGCAGATCGCGGCAACCCGATCCCATTCTTTACGATGATTGGTTTTATTGTTGGATTATTCTTACCAAGAATTTATGTCAAGAGGCTACAAGCCCAACGGATGCAACGATTTGACTACCAATTGGCGGATATGCTCAACTTGATGGTGAACGGTCTTCGGGCGGGATACTCCAATATGCAGGCGATGGAAGCGGTTAGCCGGGAGATGCCCGCACCGATCAGTGATGAATTTCGGAGAGTTGTGCAAGAGGTCCAGATTGGTCTAAATATGGAACAGGCGCTGGAGAACTTGCTAAGACGTATCCCCAGCCCGGATTTGGACCTGGTCGTTACCGCCATGAATGTTCAGCGAGAGGTGGGTGGTAACCTGGCTGAAATCTTAGACACGATTTCATATACTATTCGTGAGAGAGTTCGTATAAAGGGTGAGATTCGGGTGCTCACGTCTCAGGTGATCTATTCCGGGCGTTTTCTGGCGATGCTGCCACTGATTATTGCCGGTGTATTGTGGGTGGTCAATCGTCCGTACATGATGCAGTTCTTCAACCCTGAGACCAGATTAATCGGTATCGTTGTTCTGGTCATTGGAACGCTCATGGTATTGGCCGGTTATTTCATCATGACCCGAATTGCCAATATCGAGGTTTAATGGCTTGAGGAGGTAAAACTATGGTCGCTACCATCATCTTAGTCAGTTTTGGGGTGCTTATATTTGCCGGTGCGATTTTCCTTGTGATTGTTGGCATGCGCGATACGCGCGAGAACGACCCATTGCAGCAAAGGCTGGCAGATTTTGCTGCCAGGGGGGAGACTGCCTCCTTAGAGGAGATTGAGCTCTCTCAACCGATCTCTGAACGGGTGATTTTACCAACAGCGCGCAAGATTGGTAAATTTGTGATTCGATTTACCCCTCAATATGTGCTTCAGACTACTGCCCGCCGGTTAGAATTGGCGGGGGATCCACGCGGATTGGAGCCGGCGACTTTTTGGGCGTTGCGAATTTTCCTCGCTTTAGCTATTGGTGGTTTTCTGATATTGATTTTTGGAATTGGAAACCTCAATTGGACCCTGTCCAGGAAACTGATCGTCTTAGCTGTTTTTGTCGCATTGGGATATTATGTTCCGGATATGTTGCTCACCAGTCGAATACAGCGCAGGCAAAAATCAGTCCGAAAAGCTATGCCAGATGCCTTGGATCTGTTAACCATCTGCGTTGAAGCGGGCTTGGGTTTTGACGGGGCGATGCAAAAAGTCTATGAAAAATGGGATAACGAACTTTCGCTTGCTCTTGGGCGGGTGTTGCGCGAGATCCAATTGGGTAAATTACGGCGCGAAGCATTAAGAGATATGGCAAACAGAATCGGTATTCCGGAGATGACGAGTTTTATTGCTGCTGTTATCCAGAGCGAACAATTGGGTGTGAGTATGGCGAAAGTACTACGCATTCAGTCGGATCAGATGCGGATTAAACGCCGCCAGCTTGCGGAAGAAATGGCGCATAAAGCCCCAATCAAGATGCTGATCCCAATGGCATTGCTGATCTTCCCCTCAATCTGCATTGTTTTGATGACGCCTGCGATACTGATGATGTTCAGATCTACACTAGGTGGTGTTTTGTTCCGCGGAGGACAATAAGCCGGAGCAAAATGGCTCTTCTGGACGACTAAGAGGCCAGGGAAGGGCTTGGATCAATTGAAATTGGTTACGGTTGTCCCAGAAAAGAAAGGGCAACCAGTCTATCGTCTTTACCGGCTTATCTGGTTGGGATTAGACTGGATATATCCACCGGAATGTGGTGGTTGTGGGAAACCGTATGCTCGTTGGTGTAAGGATTGTCAGGCAGGAACCCGTCTGGTGTCGGGACCTGTTTGTGAACGTTGTGGGGTGAGTTTGCGAAGCCCAGGTGTTTGTTCAGTTTGCCTTAATTCTCCACCTGCCTATACGGCTATCCGGTCCTGGGCTGTCTACACAGGCGCGATTCGTAAAGCTATTCATAAGTTAAAATATCAAGGTGATATTTCGCTTGGGCAGGCGCTGGCAACCCCTATGATCGAACTGCTTCACCAGCTTGATTGGTCAATCGATATGGTCACACCTGTCCCCGGCAGCCTTGCCCGTAAGAAAATGCGCGGATATAATCAGGCCTCTCTATTGGCTTTGCCAATCGCGCTCAGTTGCCGGGTGCAATATCGACCAGGAGCGCTGACAAAAATACGCGATATTCCTTCTCAAGTGGGGCTCTCGATGAAGGCGCGTCATAAAAATGTGCAGGCGGTATTTCAAGCACGCAACAAAGACCTGGTCGCTGGGAAATCGATTCTGGTGATTGATGATATTGTGACCAGCGGCGCGACGATGAAAGCCTGTGCACAAGCTTTGTTGGATCAGGGCGCCGGCCAGGTTTATGGCCTCACACTGGCTCGAGCCGTCTTGGAGGATCATCTCTAAATTCTTATCTGATCAGGAGGTCACAATGGCACTTGAAGTTGAAGTATATGCAAGAAATATGGATGTTACAGAGCGGATTCAGGATTATGTCAATAAGAAAGTTTCCAAATTGGATCGGTATCTTCCGGGGATCGAAGAAGCACGGATAGACCTGTCATATGTAAAAACCGCCCGGAGTTCAACCGACCGTCAGGTTGCCCAGATAACTGTGCGGGGGAAAGGATTTATTCTGCGTTCAGAGGAGCGCGCAGATGATATTTTTACAGCAATGGACACCGCGTTAGACCGGATGCAGCGACGGATTGAGCGATATAAAGGGAAACGTTTCAAAGGTCGTGGCGATGGAAAGTCGGCTGCGGATGTGGTTGAAGCGCCCTCGGTGGATGAAGAAAGTGGAGAATTAGGCCCACTCGTTGCTCGGCGAAAGACATTCCGGCTTCAACCCATGAGCGAGATGGAAGCAATTGAGCAGATGGCGTTGTTGGGGCATGAAAATTTCTTTATCTTTTTCAATGTCAATTCCAATTCGGTGAATGTGCTTTATCATCGTCGGGATGGCACTTATGGTTTGATTGAGCCGTTGTATGGTTAGTCGGATTCGAATGGTCAAGAATTGACAATCGATGTGAAGTATTAGAGCTTACTAAAGCCGCTCCAGGTGCGGAAGGAGCGGCTTTTCATCTCAATCATCTTTTTTATTCAGTTCTCCACTCGATAAAACTTCATTGTTACAAAGAATCAGAATAAATGAGGATATTATGGAATTGGAACAAGCTGCCTCAAGCGCAACCCAAAGTGACTATTCAACAAACCAGGATAATCGACCGCATCAGATCGATCATGATGCAGTGCGGAAAGCAATCCACGCTCTGCTTTCTGCAGTGGGTGAACAACCTGACCGTGAAGGTCTGCTGGACACACCTGATCGGGTCGCGTGCATGTACGAAGAGCTGTTAGAAGGGTATTGGATAGACCCAGACACTTTAATTAATGATGCTGTGTTTGATGATACATACGATGAGATGGTTATCGTTCGGGATATAGAATTCTACAGCTTGTGTGAACACCATATGCTGCCTTTTCTTGGGCGGGCGCATGTGGCGTACTTCCCAAGAGGAAAAGTGATTGGTCTTTCAAAGATTCCGCGCATTGTAGATATGTTTGCCAGGCGCTTGCAGGTGCAGGAGCGCATGACGCGCCAGATAGCAGAGTTTATCCATAACCTGCTTCACCCGTATGGAGTGGCTGTAGTCGTTGAGGGGTTGCACCTTTGCGCAACGATGCGGGGTGTGAGGAAGCATGATGCGCGCATGACCACCTCGGCCATGTATGGGGCATTCCGCAAAAATCTGGCCACACGTCAAGAATTCCTGGAAAATATCTCACGTGGTTCTTTTCCGATGCTCTAAGCAGAAGTTCTAACACTCGCTAGATTTTCAAGCAGAAGCTATGCGTTTTGAGCGAGCCTGCGCTTCTCAATGACTTCATGCAATGCATCGTTCTCGCCCCATTGTCTTACTAAGATCATCGGCGCTGGATGAGCGATCCGAGCATTGAAAGAGGGTTCAGTTTTGTTGGGAATCGGGGGTGCGGGAATTTTTAGACAGGTGATGCAATGTGATCAGACTGATCAGCAGAACCAGCCAGGCAACAATTTGAGCGGATCGGACACCTGCAAAAATGAGGCGGCTATCTCCCCGAAAAGCCTCCAGGAATAGTTTGGATGCCGCGTTCAGCGCCACAAATGAAAGAAAATATCGCCCATTCGTCCCATTGCAGAAGCGGAATCGCGCTGGCCAAAGAAACACCAGGATGCCCAGAGCCAGGATGATCTCGTAAATCTGGGTTGGATGGCGTGTCTCTCCCCAGAGATAAATCCCCCATGGCAAGCTGGTTGGGCTGCCAAAAGCGGAACCGGATGCCAGGTGAGATAACCCGAATGCAACAGACAGGACAACCAGGGTTGGCGTGATGGTGTCCAACGTGCTCCAGAACGGTAAGCGCTTTCGATAGCCATAAATCCAGGCGGCCAGACCTCCAACCAGAATTCCGTCTTCGATTTTGAATAAGCCGGGATTGATCGAAAGCAGGCTGAATGGGCTGGCTTTGAAAGCTGCCGGATAGCGCAGCGCGTATAGGATGCGACCGCCGATTACTCCAGCTGCCAGGGCAGTGAAGATCAGGTTATATAGGTTTCCGGGAGAAACCTTCATACGATCACGGAATTTTTCTGCGAGCGAGATACCAAGCCACAACCCTAAGATCAAAATTAAACCGGGGGTTTGGATTGCGAGTGGACCCACTTGTAAGATCGGCAGCATTAAGGCTGTCCCTCTAAAAGTTGAGCGACCCGAATTTCCAGCAAGGCTTCTGCCATTGGACCACCCACGACCACATCTTGAATAATCCCGTCGGTGTTCACAAAAAACGAGGTAGGCAGGGCGTGCACCTGGTATTTTTGATAGATTTCGCCGGTATCGTCGAACAGGACGGGGAAACTTAATTGAAGCTGCTCGGCGAAAGTGAGAGCGTTTGTGCGACCATCTTGATTAGTTGAATTGATAGCCAGGATGAGAAAGCCTTGGCTCTGATATTGGCGATAGATGCGCTCCATGGCGGGCATTTCCAGCCGGCAGGGGCCACACCATGATGCCCAGAAATTGATCAGCAATGGATGCCCGCGCAATTCAGATATCCGGTAGGTCTCGCCATTAGCGTCAATCAGCTCAAAGTCAGGAGCCAGAAAGCCGGATTGTGGCGCTGGTATGCCGCCCCCTGTGGTGTCGGATGGCGAAGCCCTGCTCAACCAGATCCAAAACGCGCCGGCGATGAAAGTCACAAGAATGATAATTTTCCACTGGAATTGAGACAAAGATTTTCCTTCATCCGTCGATGTCCAAGTTTACAAAGGATATACCGGCTTGTCAAGCTGCGATGTTGTGTGATCGATTCTGGCGAAACTTGACAATCCACATATCTCTGATATGATGACCGAAGATGGCAGGCTTACCGGGTTTTCGGATTTCAGGGCATTCAAGGCTTTTCTGGCTCATATTAGGGATGTCGTTGTTTGCATGCCAGCTTCCTGGGACTTTGTTAAGGTCAATCCGCCCGGAAGACCAAACAACCACACCAACGCCAACGGCTTCGCCCACCATCTCCCGCAAGAAACCGATCCCGATCACGCTCACGCCGATCCAACCGACCGTTTATCCTGGGTTGCAAACTACATATCAGTACCCGCAGCCATACCTGGTTCCGGAATGGATTTTACCGACCGATTCCAGCGATTACCCTCCCGCTTCCAACGCAGGCACCGTTATTCCTGGCCCGATATTAGAAAATGGTACTCCAGCAGGATATCCTGCGCCAATTGAGGCGGGCTCATCTACACCATACCCAGGCGCAATGTCCACGATTCCTCCAGACAGCCCTTATCCCGGTGGGATGTCCACCATACCGGCGTATAACCCGTATCCAGGGCTGGAATACCCATTTCCACCAGGCGCTTATCCGTATTCATATCCGCAACCGACCACAGGTGCTCCAGTCTTGTATCCTCCACCTGGATCTAGCGGTTCTGCCACTTCAATCATTGTTCCGGATCTAACAAGAATGCCTCCCGACGGAACATCTATCGCTCCTGCTGCTCAAGAAACACAGGCGCCGTCGGCTCCAACAAAGGCGATCTCAGCCCCTTCTTTAACGCCCACCCGAACGCCTTTTCTGACGCCGACCCCGACGCAGACGCTAACACCCACTCCCACCCGGACTGCGTTACCACCACCGGCATGGGTGAGTGCGAAATTGGAAGCTACGGATCCAAACACTGTGGATCTATCGGCGGGTAAACCCCAATTCATAGAATTCTTCGCGTTTTGGAGTGGCCCGAGCCAGGCTATGGCGCCGCTATTATACGGAATCCAGGAAGAATTTTTAGATGAGGTGAATTTTATTTACCTCGATATCGATGACCCCGCAGTGGGGGTTTTCAAGCGCGAACTTGGTTTTCGGGTAGAACCACATTTCTTCTTATTAGATGCCCAGGGAAAAGTGCTGCGACAGTGGGTTGGATATGTTTCGATCGAAACGTTACGCATAGCACTTGAAAATGCCATAAATTGAATTCCAATCCTTGACAAAACAGATAAAAAAGGGTATATTGATATACCCCTACCCCCCTGGGTGGGGGTAGGGGTTGGGCTGCGACGATAATGGTTAGATGCGCAGCATGATTACGATAGATATTCCAGGAACATGGCAGGATGAAAAACGAACACACTTTATCCCGGCTCAAGACCATTGAGGGACACGTTCGCGGCATACAACGTATGATCGAAGAAGATGCATATTGCATCGACGTGATCCGCCAAATCCAGGCTGTTACAGCTGCTTTGAATCGGGTCAGCTCGAAAATCCTAGAAAATCATCTGCATTCCTGCCTGATTACAGCAGTAAAAGGGGATGATCCAGATGAACGAGAGCGAGTCCTGAAAGAGATTCTGGATGTATTTGATGCAGCGAATAAGTCTTGACGAGATAGCCAATCTTAATCTTTTTGAGTATGGAAAGGAAGAATTATTATGAAAACGGTAACCTATTCAATCCCCAACATTTCATGTGGGCATTGTGTCCACACAATCCAAAGTGAAGTGAGCGAGATGGAAGGCGTTCAATCGGTTGTCGCCAACCAGGAAACAAGGCAGGCGACGATTACTTTTATTGATCCAGCATCCGAAAAAGAGATCAAAGATCTATTGACTTCCATAAACTATCCTGTTGCTGAGTAGGTCTATTATGCATCCGGATTGCCCGCCACGGGATTGCGCCCGCGTGGCGGGCATTTATAAACCGGCGCACGCCATGGAGATAAGGATGTCGGAAAACAAACAGGCGACATTGCCGATTACCGGTATGACCTGCGCGAACTGTGTCGCAACAGTGGAGCGGAATCTTAAGAAGGTGAATGGTGTTCGAACCGCCTCGGTGAATTTGTCCTCTGAGCGCGCAACGATTGAATTTGACCCCACTCTGACGGGTTTGGATGACCTGATTCGACGGGTGGAGCGAGCCGGATATAGTGTAGCCACTGGCGAGGCGAACCTTTTGATCCAACGGTTGGGCGATGATAATGACGCCCGGCGACTTGAGAAAGCGTTGACGAGCCTGGACGGTGTGCTACATGCCCAAGTCAGCTTCGCCAGTGAAAGAGCACGCATTCAGTATATCCCGACGTTAGTCAGCCAGGCAGATTTACGTTCGGTAATCTCAAGCGTCGGGTTCAATGTCGTGCAGAGCGACGAAGAGACGGAAGATGCCGAGGCGGAAGCGCGCCAGGCAGAGATCGCTCAACAACGATATTATTTAACGGTTGGTTTGATCTTCACTATTCCCCTTTTTTTGTTTTCAATGGGGCGTGATTTAGGTTTGTATCCACCAGCCATCGCAAATGCCTGGTGGGGAAACTGGCTGATGCTGCTGCTGGCGACCCCGGTGCAGTTCTATGTCGGTTGGCAGTATTATATCGGGGCCTATAAAGCCTTGCGTAATGGGTCGGCCAATATGGATGTGCTGATTGCTATGGGTTCCTCAGCTGCCTATTTTTATTCATTGGCGATCGTGCTGGTCTCTATCGGTAAGGATATACCTCATTCAGGGATGCAGATGGGCATCCAGTCTCAGCATGTTTATTTTGAAACAGCCGCAGTAATTATTACATTGATCAAGCTGGGGAAGTATCTGGAAGCACGCGCCAAAGGCCGCACCAGTGAGGCGATCAAGAAATTGATGGGGCTGCAAGCCCGGACTGCCAGGATCATTCGATCTGGGCAGGAATTGGAAGTGCAGATAGACGAAGTGCAGGTAGGAGATCTGGTTGTTGTTCGCCCTGGTGAGAAAATCCCTGTGGATGGGGTTGTGGTTGAAGGGCACTCAGCCGTTGACGAGTCAATGCTAACTGGCGAATCTCTGCCTGTGGAAAAGCGACCAGGTGAGGCCGTGATCGGCGCGACCTTGAATAAGATGGGATTGCTTAAATTCGAAGCCACCAAAGTGGGCAAACAGACCGTCCTGGCGCAGATTATCCGCTTGGTCGAAGATGCGCAAGGCAGCAAGGCTCCGATCCAAAAACTGGCAGATCAGGTTTCGGCGATCTTTGTGCCGGTTGTGATTGGCGTGGCGCTGGTCACTTTCCTGGTTTGGTTCTTCTTGGTTCCAATTCCAGCCGGATCGCAGACTGGACCATTTACACGCGCCTTGATCCATATGGTTGCAGTGCTTGTGATCGCCTGTCCATGCGCAATGGGTCTGGCCACGCCGACCGCGGTGATGGTGGGGACCGGGAGAGGGGCTGAGATGGGAGTATTGTTCAAATCAGGCGAGGCGCTTGAAAGAGCGGGTAAGGTCACCAGTGTGGTATTGGACAAGACTGGAACGATCACAACTGGCCAGCCTCGTGTAACCAATATTGTTCTGGCAGAAGGGGTTGTAGATCAGAGCGAGGGTACCGCTTCAACCGAAAGTAGAAAATCTGAACTGCTGCGGCTGGCGGCATCCGCCGAAAAAGGGAGCGAGCACCCGCTTGGAGAGGCCATCCTTAAGCAGGCTGCGGATTTGGGCTTGACTTTGAGCGAACCGCAAGGTTTTCGGGCGCTGGTTGGATATGGTGTAGAAGCAGAGATCGATGGACGCCAGGTGCTGGTCGGCAACCAACGCATGGTGAACGAACGCGGGCTTTCTCTAAACGGTCTCCAGCCGGCTGTTGTGGAATTGCAGGCTGGCGCCAAAACCGTTATTTTGGTCAGCGTGGATGGATTGGTGCAAGGCGCAATCGGGATCGCGGATACAGTAAAAGAAGGATCACGTCAAGCGATTGATGATTTGCACGCAATGGGGCTTAAGGTGATCATGATCACTGGCGATAACAAGCAGACAGCCGCAGCAATCGCCAGCCAGGTCAAACTGGATACTGTCCTGGCTGAAGTACTACCAGGCGAAAAAGCAGTCCAGGTGCGGAAGCTGCAGGAAGCTGGCGAGGTCACGGCGATGGTGGGGGATGGAATTAATGATGCGCCTGCCCTGGCTCAGGCTGAGGTAGGGATCGCGATTGGCACTGGAACCGATGTGGCAATCGCAGCCGCCCCGGTTGTGTTAATTAGCGGCGACCTGGGCGGAGTAAGCCGGGCAATACGCCTGTCCCGGCAGACTGTGAAGACCATCAAGCAGAACTTGTTTTGGGCTTTCTTTTATAATATTGTTTTGATCCCAGCCGCAGCAGCCGGATTCCTGAATCCAATGCTGGCAGCCGGGGCGATGGCTTTTAGCAGCGTGTTTGTAGTCAGCAACAGCTTGCGCTTACGGCGGGCGAAGATCTGATTGGATTGGCGCTTTTGTTTTCAATGATAGGCTTTCCAATACTTCAGAGGTTTTCTTGTCGGTGAGTTTCCATAAACTGATGTCAAAACCCAGGAGCATAATGGCAGATCCTGTGAGGTAGGGCAGGTTCATTTGGACATCAAAGCATAAAGGGACTAATATGCCAGGGTTGCTCTAACCAAATCTTAATCCCCGTGAATTTAGAAGGCTATTGACCCATCCATTTTTTACGGGTATGCTTAACAGATTGGATCAGGTCATTGAAAGTAACATCTTGAGCGGTTGGCGCATCTAATATCCTATGGAACCGAATAAACATAGTGGTTTGATTAAGCCGAAAAAAGGTTCCGGTTCTTTAATTTCCCGGCGGGATTTCATTAAACTGGGATTATTTGGCTTTGGAAGTCTGTCTCTACGCCAGATTGGGGTTCCCTTGACATTACCGGAATTTCCTCCAACTGAGAGATTAGGCCGGGTGGCTGTGGGGATGGTGGAGCTAAAGATTCGCCCTGATCCAGACAGCCAAACCCTGGGAGTGCTTTACGAGGATGCGGTTGTTCCCTGGTTGCGAGAAATTGCAAGCCCCCGGCCCGTTTATATTTTTAATAATCAGCGCTGGGTAGAAACACCGGATGGCTTTATCTACGGCCCACATTTACAGCCGGTTTGGAACCATCTGAATGAACCGGTTAAAGATTTGCCGCCTTCTTCGCGCGGATCTGGAATGTGGGTGGAAGCGACAGTACCTTATGCGGAAGCGTCATTGGTTCAAAAAGAGCCTTCTGCGAATTCCTGGGTAAAGGCGAAGTTAGAACAAGGGCTACCGATCAGGGTGTATTATGGACAGACGTTTTGGGTGGATCAGATCGAGATAAACGGCAATGGGCGGCCGCTCTATCGACTGAACCCTAATTATTACGGTGGTGTGGATATGCTCTGGGTGGAGGCGCAGGCTTTTCACCCGATCACAATGGATGATATCAAACCCATTTCGCCCGATATCGCTGATAAACACATCGTGGTTGATCTGTCCCATCAAACGCTTGCATGCTATGAGGGCGATCAAGAAGTGTATTTCTGCCGCGTTTCAACCGGAGCCAAATATGATATGTACGGCAATCCGGTCGACAAATGGGCCACTCCGGTTGGAAAGCACCGCGTCACTCGCAAATTTATCTCACTTCAAATGAGTGGTGGTACGACAGGGGCTGGTTACGATTTGCCAGGCATTGCCTGGACATCCATTTTTGCTACCGGCGGTGTGGCGATCCATTCCACTTTTTGGCACAACAACTATGGCGACCCGGTCTCGCATGGCTGTGTGAATTGTCAGCCGGAGGATGCTAAATGGATCTTTCGGTGGACAACCCCTGAAGTAGTTTATGACCCAGGGATGTTGGATGTGACCGTTAGCGGGCAGGACAGCACAGGAGTGCAGGTTATTGAATGACGAGGTAGAACATGGTATCCATCGGGTAAGTAGCCGGGATACCCGGTTTCAGATAGGAATTTCCAGACGCCAGTTCTTGCAAACGGCTTTATTTTCATTTGGTGGGCTGACATTGGGTTCGCGTTTGGATGGTCTGGTGGGAACAGCACAAAGATTAGCAGGTTTCCCTGCTGGCGAGCGGCTTGGTCGTGTATTTGGTGGGATGGTAGAAGTCAAATTGCGACCGGACGAAGACAGCCAAACCGTAACGACGCTATTCGATGATGCGATTGTGGTCTGGCTGCGCGAGGGTGTTGGCTCTCGACCTTTATGGAACGACCAGCGCTATGTGGAGACGCCTGAAGGTTACATCTACTCGGCTAATTTACAGCCTGTCCGAAATCAACCGAACCAGCCCATGCAGAGTATCCCAAACTCAAGCGGGATGTGGGTGGAAGTGAGCGTTCCCTATGTGGATATCGTGGTGGCGAACCCCCCCGGGCGCTCCCCCTGGCTGAAAAATACAGCCACGCCCCGTCTTTATTTCAGTCAGGTGATGTGGGTAGATCAAATCAAAACGGATGAACAGGGCCAGACTTGGTATCGGGTGAGCGACCGATATGGTAGTTTTGGCGATTTCTTTTGGGGGATAGCCGAAGCTTTCAGGCCTGTCGAGGCGGAAGAACTTTCTCCCATTCGTCCAGAGGTGGAGGATAAGCTGGTGGTTGTCAATCTAATCGACCAGTCGCTTTCGTGCCTGGAAGGAAACCAGGAGGTCTATTACTGCCGGGTATCCACCGGGCCAAAGGTAGAGAGCGCTGCGAAGCCGGCCGGGGTTTGGGCTACGCCTCCGGGCAAGCATACCATCTGGCGTAAATTAATTTCGGTTCATATGACCGGCGGCACCACTGGCGGTGGGTACGACTTGGCGGGAATCGGCTGGACGACTCTTTTTGCCAGCAAAGGGATGGCAATTCACTCCACTTTCTGGCATAACAGTTTTGGCGCGCCTCGGTCGCATGGCTGTGTCAACTGCAAACCGGAAGATGCCCTATGGATATTCCGATGGACGCTGCCAGTGGTCCCGCCTGAGCCGGGCGACATCACTTTATCCGGACAAGGCAGCACAAAAGTATTGGTACGCGAATCTTAGGTTGGGATCCCCAACCCCTGCAAAAAGCAAAATTACGAAATCGGTTTCGCAAGGAGATATCAAATGGAATTTGCAAATATAGGTATTGGTCTGGCATTTCTGGCGGGGATTGCGTCTTTTTTATCGCCATGCGTTTTTTCATTGGTTCCGGCATATGTGGGCTATCTGGGTGGGCGTTCTGTCGCCTCCTCTCGAGGTGGTAAAACCGATCCGTGGGTAGCCTTCAGTCATGGTCTGTTATTTGTATTAGGATTCAGCACAGTGTTCATCACCTTGGGCGTAGCGACTTCTGCAATAGGCGGTCTGCTCTACGACGCGCGCAACTGGTTGGCGAAGATTGGTGGAATTGTGGTGATCATCTTTGGCATTCATATGACCGGGTTGATCCGCATCCCCTTTCTTGAGTATGATCTACGAGCGCAGAATGCGCCAGACCGCAAACGCGGTTTTGTAGCTTCTTTTTTGATGGGCGTCTTTTTTTCGGCTGGTTGGTCTCCGTGCGTAGGTCCGGTGTTGGGGGCAATTTTGACCCTTGCGCTAAATGAAGGATCGATTTCGCAAGGCGTAATCCTTTTATCCGCCTATTCCGCTGGATTGGCAATCCCATTCCTGATCGCCTCATTACAGATTGGCCTGGTTACAACAGTGCTGCGCAAGTATGGGAAATTAATGCATTATGTTGAAGTAGGTATGGGCGTTCTATTGATTCTGGTCGGAATCTTGCTGCTCTCAGGACAAATGCAGCAAATGGCTCGCCTGGGATCATTCTTCGATTACTATAATGAGTTAGCCTTGGGACGGCTGCTACTGATCGGCCTGGCGGCGTTGGTTTTGCTGGGGCTGTTACCGGGATTTCTTGCCCAGCGTAAGGGGCATAACTTCTTTTCATGGTGGATCTTCGGAGCGGCATTGTTCCCTGTCGTGCTGCCTTTGGCGCTGATGCTGGATGACAAAAAATTGGTTTCGAGTATTCCTGACGAAGAAGCTTAGAAAGCCCATTGAAATATTGCCAGAAATATTGAAACCACCATTTGTTGATGAATTATATCGAGCGAGTGAAATCGCAGGGAGATCAAATTGGCAGATAAAAAAAACTCCAAACAGAAAAACTTGCTGATTGTGGTAGCAGGTTTATGGATTGGGATTTTACTGGGTGTAGTTGTGATCGTCGGTTTGGTGCTGACCGGGAAAATTTCCCTGGATGGAAGCGCTGAACAAGAGTACGCTCCCTTAGCAAAGCTGGAAAGCGGTTCCTTGGCGAATGATTTTGAACTAGAAACGCTGGATGGCGGGCATTTGCGTCTTTCGGATCTGCGTGGTCAGGTGGTAGTGGTGAATTTCTGGGCGACCTGGTGCGTCCCATGCGTTGAGGAAATGCCAATGTTTCAGTCGTATTCAGAGCGTTACCCGCAATTTACCTTACTGGGCATTGCTCAGCAAGAAAGCGCAGAGAAGGTGACTCCCTATGTTGAGCGGATGGGAATTACCTATCCTGTGCTCTTGGATCTGAATGCGAAAGTCACCGAATCCTACAAGGTCTTTATGCTGCCGACAACGATCTTCGTTGATCCAGAGGGGGTGATTCGCTACCGCCATTATGGGATTATGTCGCAGGATCAATTTACGCATTACCTGAGTACATTGGGGGCGATTGAATGATGGGTGATCACAAGTTAACGGTCATCCTTTATAGTCGGAAAGAGTGTCACCTGTGTGATGATGTTTTGAAAGAACTGGAGGAACTGCAGCCCGAGATCCCACATGAATTGGTCGTCATCGATATCGATAGTGAACCAAAATTGAAAAAAGATTACGGGCTGGAGATACCGGTCGTTGTGGTGGGGCCATTCAAGCTCAAGGCGCCGTTTAGCGCCCAAGAGTTGCGGGTTACTTTAGCCGCAGCGCGAGATCGTGAGCGCCACATCGAGATGGTTGAGGCTTCCCCTAAATTGCAGCAGCTGCGCGAGCAGGCTTCCTGGAATCGGTCGGATGCATTTTCTTACTGGTTTTCCAGGCACTATATGTTGATCTTCAACCTGGTGGTGGTGTTTTACCTTGGTGGAGCCTTCCTAGCGCCAGTCTTGATGAAAGCTGGCTGGGAAACCCCCGCGAACTGGATTTATAAAGGTTACAGTCTGGTCTGTCACCAGCTCGGTTTTCGCTCCTTTTATCTTTTTGGTGAACAGTTGGTCTACCCGCGGGCAGAAGTGCATATAACGGGTTTAAGCACTTTCAACCAGGCGACCGGGATGAGTGAAGGTTCGACGGCGTCTGAACTATTCAAGGCGCGCTCGTACGTAGGCAATGAACGGGTCGGGTATAAAATTGCACTGTGCCAGCGGGATGTGATGATCTATTTTGGCATCCTGCTCTTTGGTTTGCTTTTTTCACTCTCAGGCTACCGCATTCCACCCTTACCCTGGTTTATCTGGATTGTGATCGGTTGTATTCCCATTGCAGTGGATGGTTTCAGCCAGCTTTTCAGCCAGCCGCCGCTTTCGTTTCTTCCTCTGCGAGAAAGCACACCTTTTCTGCGTTCGCTAACCGGCTTTTTATTCGGTTTCACAACCGCCTGGTTTGGATACCCGGTTGCTGAGGAGTCGATGGTTGAAACCCGCAAGATTTTTCAAGAAAAGCTGAAGCGATTTCGCCAGCGGTCATAGAGAAACCGGATATGCCTTTGCGACAAATACGGCTAACTGAAGGCGATGAAATTCGCTATCACACTTTTAAGTCCTTCGACCAGGAGGGCATCCTGCATGGCTCCATTAGCCGCAGCGGCGGTGTAAGCCCGAGCCCGTGGCATTCATTAAACCTTGGTGCAACGGTGGGAGACGAGCCTGAGAGAGTTCAAGAGAACCGGCGACGAGTTTTTCAGGCTTTTGGACGCCCAATTGAGAGCCTGTATGATGTTTGGCAAATTCATGGCACCGAAGTAGTTTGCACGGATGCGCCGCGCCCACTCAATCAACCCCATCTGAAAGCCGACGCAATCTTGACGGATGTAGTTGGAGTGACTTTGTTCATGCGTTTCGCGGATTGTGTCCCGATTTTCCTCTTTGATCCTACCCGCCGGGTGGTGGGGTTGGTACATGCTGGTTGGCAAGGCACTGTTGATCAGACCGTTATGCACGCTATTCAGGCCATGGTGCGATGTTATCGCTGCTCTCCAGCCGATATCCTGGCTGGTATTGGCCCTTCGATCGGGCCGCATCACTATGAAGTTGGCCCCGAAGTCGTTGCAATGGTCAACCAGACATTTGGACCGGATGCCTGCCGGCTTTTAGAAAGCCGAAATGGAACTGGTGGGGAATATGGGGTACAATTTGATCTGTGGAATGCGAATCGGCTGATCCTGGAAAAGGCCGGTGTTCGTAATATAGAAATCTCGGAGATCTGTACCGCTTGCCATCCGGAGGATTGGTATTCCCACCGGGCTGAAAAAGGGCGGACAGGCCGTTTTGGAGCAATCATCGGCTTGTAGCTATGGACCATAAAGCGATTGGATTGAACCGCCAACAATCGGGTGAAATTACTGCTCAACAGATTCGCGAGAATTATCTTAGGGTGGTTGAGCAAATTAAAGAATCGGCAATCCTGGTTGGGCGGGATCCCTCTTCGGTCCGCGTTGTGGTTGTGACGAAAGGTCACCCGCTTGAATCGATTCTGGCAGCTATTGATGCCGGGATCCGCATCTTTGGTGAAAATTACGCTGACGAAGCAGCCGCAAAAATTCTGGCCATCGGCGCACAGGGAACATCAAAAGGTCAACTTCTACATCAATTCAGAGTATCGCCTGGATTAGAATGGCACATGATCGGGCATGTGCAAAGCCGCAAAGCCGCGCTGATTGTTGAGCATTTTGATTGGCTGCATTCATTAGATAGCCTGAAGCTGGCCGAGAGACTAAACCGGTTTGCCGGGCAATCTGTGCGCCGCTTACCGGTGCTTCTTGAATGTAACGTCAGCGGCGAAAAGTCAAAGTTCGGTTGGCCGGCCTGGCAAGAAGATCATTGGTCTGACCTGGAAAACGACGTGGAGACGCTTTTGGGTTTGCCGCATCTGGAGGTGCGTGGCTTGATGACAATGGCGCCGTTCTTTGATGAATTGGAAGCGGCGCGCCCTTTCTTTCAGAGATTACGCCGGTTAAGAGACTACCTATCCACTCGTTTTCCCCAGACAGACTGGCGCGAACTCTCGATGGGGATGAGTGCTGATTTTAATGTCGCCGTCCAGGAGCAGGCCACAATTGTTCGGGTGGGTACAGCCATTATGGGCGCCCGACCTAGAAGACAAAGTTGATGCAGATACGAGGAACACATGATCATTTTAGCTGAAATAATCCACCGAATCATCCAATTTTTCATCCTGGTTATTATTATCCAGGCGATTCTGACATTCTTTATGGATCCTTACCACCCTGTTCGCAGAACGATTGATCAACTCGTTACCCCCTTTCTCAATCCGATTCGGCGGATTATCCCGCCGATTGCAAACCTGGATTTCAGCCCGGTGGTATTGATTGTAATCCTACAAATCCTGGACATGATCCTTTACCGGCTGCTTGTTGGACTGGTATAGGGCTGAGGAGGATCTGTGACAGAAAGACATTATCATCTTCACGACGGGAAAAAAGGGGCTGCGTTGACAGTGCGGGTGATTCCAGGCGCCCGAAAAAATGAGGTGGCAGAGATTCTGAATGATGGCACGCTCAAAATTCGCCTGGTGAATACTGCCGATGATCAAAAACTCAATCGGAATTTACGGGAATTTCTCGCAGGAGTGCTGCAAATTCCGGCTGGGCGAATTGATATTGTGGCAGGTCTGGGTGGACTGGATAAGCTGATCACGGTGTTGGATCTGGATGCCAGCGTGCTTCAAGAACGGATTCTAAAAAAGATCAGCTAAATTTCTTGTCTTCGAAGCGATAATACCGCCTCAGATTAGGTTGAAGGGGGTAATGGAAGACCGCATAGCGCCATATTCCAGATGGCAGAGAAAGCTGCTTCTCGCAGTTCTCCCTGGCTGGAGGAATAAAGTTGAAAAATTGGGAGGATCGTAGAGGAATCTGCGCTCAGACCAAGATAGTATAGAGTTGCTATCTTCTGATCCTGATTGCCTTCTTTCAAAACCCGGCGTAGCATTTCATAGGCGGGTTTCCCTGGCGCGACCCCCATTCCTCGCTCTGCAGCGAAAGCGATGAGCCATGCAGTTTGTGTTAAGGGAGGCAATGGAGTAGGGATGCGGGGATGTGGATTTTCAGCCGTTTGCAGCGTCTGGCTGGCGGCGTCCTGAACAAACCACTGCGAGTCTTCGGCGCTCATTTTCCTTAAGATCTCCACTGCCCAAGGCAGCCCCAAACGACCCAGGCCGAATACCGCTGCGCGGCGAACGGCTGCATTCTCTAGAGCGCTGCCTTCTTCCAAAGTGGGGTGTCCCTCTTCTGGATCGTTTGCCAACGCTTCCGCAGCCGCTCTGCGCAGGTCATCATCGGCGTGCAGCAAAGTATAGGCAACTGCCTCCAGGCCGTCTTTATTTCCAATTGCCACCAACGCCAGTAATGCTGCCCGGCTTACACCTGGAGAATTGTCGCCAAAACGGGTATCACCGATCAGCTTGATCAATGCTTCAACCGATTTCGAATCTCTTAAATATCCCAATCCCAGAGCAGCAAGCTGGCGCACAACTGCCTGCTGATCGTTTAAGAACTGACGCAGCAATTGGGGAACATTGGAATTATTTGAAAGGATTAAAGCGTAGATTGCACGCGCTCTAAGTTGAATTGGAAGGTGTTCTTTTTGAACACAAAGAGCCAGTCCACGCATCACATGGGCGATCCATGGCAAATTTTCTGGAGCGCTCTGCAACCAACGACCTGCCAAGATGAGATCGTAATGCAAGATATTGTAGTTTTCGACTTTCAATAATTCATTCATCCAGTCAGAGCGGCTATCCAGGATGGCCAGGTACTTCAGTCCAGTCGTGCGGATGGACCAATCCGATTGGGCGACCAATTGGCTGGCGAGGTGTTGGGTTGCCAACCTCTGGCTGGCCAGGTATGCCGCCAGCAAAGGGTGCGCAATCGAGATCCTCTCGCCAGCGCGAGCTACCACCAGTCCAGAAGCTAACAGATCGGGCAATGCCCCTCCAGCCCGTACTTTTTCGAGGCGTTTTTCTTCTTCTACGGAAAGGTCTTCGGCGAATACCTCCTTGGTTTGTAATTCTGGGAGTTGAATAGTATCGCTCGCCAATGCGCCGCCTAACCATCTTTCCGCCAACCGCCGGTCGACAAATGGCTCCATTGAGATAGTCATTTGGACTGCAAGATGTTCTAACCCCAGCCGGTTCTTGGCCGGTTGGTTTGCGAGCATCCGGCGCAGGAAAGCTTCGATGCCTGCCAATGCGCCTGGTCCTAGCGCATCGCCTGCAAATGCAGCCCATATCTTCAATGTCAATTCGAGCGGAGTCAATTGGTTGCTGGTGTTCAGCAGCCAACCTACTAGCAGGAGTGGGTCGGCGCTGGCAGCTTTTGCAGCCGATTCGGCGATATATCTATCCCATAGCTCGCTCCAACGACTGATCAAAATTGCCCGCTGAGCTTTGCTCCAACTGGACATAGCGACAGGGTGAAAACCTAAGGCAGTTAATCCACCCAAATTGCCTGGATGACCGGTCACAACCGCTCGCAGAGAGGGATATTTCTCTAACAGAATCTGCAAGAATTGACCGGTTTGTTCCATTTGAGCCGGTGCTAGCTCATCCAATCCGTCCAGCAGGAGCAAAATACGCGCTTGTTTCAAGAGATTCCGAAAGACACCCGGCAGACGTTTACTGGGAACCGAGGTGATGAAACCAGCAACAGCTTGGTATAACGTATCTTCTGCATCCATCCCTTCGCGCAGTGGAAGATCCAGTTCTCCGACATGGATTAAGATTGGAACGAAGTGGGGGAGCGTCCCTTTTTGGGGTGGTTTTCGGATCAGTTGGCAGGCCAGATGAGCCAGGACAACGGATTTCCCCGATCCGGGCGCGCCGATCAATACCAGATTCGCGCCGCCGCGAAGCGCCTCGCTGACATCAAGCTGGGGAGCATTATAGAAAGATGCAAGTTCTGGATCATCGGGAGTGTAGGGGATCGCCCAATCGGTGATATCGCTGCTAGGCGGTGGTTCATAAGCGTATGGAGCAGGGGCGGGCGCAAGCAGGCGTGGCGGGGTCAGTATTTCATCTAACGAGAATAGCGGCCAAGCCAGATGCCAGCCCTGGGCCTTGCGCAACACATCATTGCCAATTCGGATTTCGTCGCTTTGGGATCGTTCTGTCCGAGAGATTTTTGACTGTTCGAGGAAGCTATGAAACAGGCGGGAGAGTTGCGGGCGAAATCGACTGACAAGCCACCAAAGCAAGGTCGCAGCCAGGAAACCAAGCCAGAAGGATGTTCGATCAAATAATCGCAGCCAGTTCCCCATCGAAACTCCTGCCTGATTGGATCAGCCTGTATAAAGGATCCGGCCGCATGTATCGCATAGGTTAATGTGATTGGGTGAACGAGCGGCGTTTAGCAAGGATGCATTGAGAGTAGATCCACATGCAGCGCAAGCCCGATCAACGACTTTGGCGACGGCAATACCGCGTTTTTTTTGGCGGAGCTGGTGGTAAACAGCCAGATCTTCTGCTTCTATGGTACTAAGCGCCGCTTGGCGTTCGGATTCTGAACTGGCGAGGTCTTTTTGCAGCCGCTCCTTTTCCTGGTTAAGTTCGAGCATGCGTCTTTCATGATCTTTGCAGATCTGGTCTCGTTGCATGCTGGTTTGTTTGAGGCGGGTGTTGGCATCTTCTTCCGTCAGCATAGCTTCAAACTGACGTTCTTCCAATACGCTTAAATAGCGCTTGAGGGCGGCCGATTCGTTTTGCAAGTCCTGAAGTTCCTTGGGGTTGCGAACCTTTCCACCGTACAGGGACGACTCGGTTTGTTCAATTTTAATTCGCTGCTGTTGGGTTTCGAATTCGGTATTGCGTAAAGCTTTCGTAGCCTGGTGGAGTTCCTGGCTAACCGCCTCAAGTTGTTGCTGAGATAGACGCAGGTCGCTATCATCCAGAAGGGAGGCTTCAACTGCTTTAAGGCGCGTGCGCCCCCAATCCATTTGAGAGTCTATTTGTTGCAGGCGGAAAAGCTTAAATGGGCGACTCATTAAGAGACCGTTTCTCCAAGATTTTATTATAATATAGTTTGTTCCAGATGGTTTATTTGCCCGAAGTCAACATTGTGAAATATCGCGTTGCTCTGCTCTTGCTGCTGTTGGTGTCGCTACCGTATTTCAGCGCGTTTATCCTGGCTGATCAAGAAACGGTTTTTGGGGGGTTTTTGTTGAATCCTGTGGATGGGAACACGTACCTGGCTAAAATGTACCAGGGCTGGCGTGGGGATTGGAAGTTTAGCCTGCCGTATTCAGCCGATCCAGGTCAGGGGGCGTATCTGAATACCTTTTATCTGTTCCTCGGTCACCTGGCCAGGTGGCTGGGAGCGCCTCTGTTATTGATTTTTCACCTGGCGCGCTTGCTGGGCGCGGCGTTCCTGGTCTGGATGATCGAGCGTTTTTATGCCGCATGCATCTCGAACGTGACCTACCGCCGCTTTGGCTATGCTCTGGCAAGTCTGGGTTTAGGTCTGGGCTGGTTGGTGTTTCTGTTTGGGATAGTCACTTCCGATTTCTGGGTGGCGGAAGCCTATCCGTTTCTTTCGAGCTACGTGAACCCGCATTTTGCCTGGAGTCTGGCTTTGATGCTTTGGCTGCTGCTACCCGCTTTTCAGATGTCCAAAGATGGAAATGAAAATATTTCTGAGCCTGCTAGCAGTGGTCAAGAACAACGCAGGGAGCCAGCGACAAAGCCCGGTACGAGGGCGATAAAGAACTTCGGCTGGGCGAAGATACCTTTGGTTATTCTGGGTTCTGCCTGGCTGGGCAGTATGTCGCCTTTCTCGGTTGTATTGGTAGTATCCGTTCTGGTAGGTTTGGTAGTGTGGGAGTGGGGCGATACAATCTATCGCGAAAAATGGAGATATCCGCGTTTATCCGTGCTGATTCGCTACCTGATTACTGGCGCCGATCGCGGCGAAATCGTTATTCCGAAGCAAAGTTGGGTGCGTGTTCACATCTCGCAAATGGTTTGGATCATCTTAGGAGGAGCGCCGGTCATCTTATATGCTGTGGCAGCCGTCCGATTGGATAGCCAGTTGGCAGCCTGGAACGCCCAAAACCTGACCCCGACGCCGCCCGCCTGGGATTTGGCGCTGGCATTTTCACCCGCATGGGTGCTGGCAGTGGCGGGGATCTGGCAGGTGATCCATAGTCGTGAACGGACAGGAAGGCTGTTTGTGGTGTGGGTATGTGTCGTGGCGGCGCTGATCTACGCGCCTTTTGGATTGCAGCGCCGCTTTCTGGTCGGTGCATACATCCCGCTGGCCGGGTTGGCTGCTTACGGGCTTGGCGCGCTGGAGGAACACTTTGGAATACGATGGGCCCAGATTGGGATGAAAGCGACGATTGCTCTGGCGCTTCCGTCCACCCTATTGGTATTGCTTTTGGGACAATTTGGGATCATCAGTCGCGATCCGCTTTTCTTTCTGGAAAAACGGGAAATGCAAGCGCTGGAATGGCTAGAAGCGAATACATCAACAAATGCTCTGGTGCTGGCCAGCCCACGCATGGGGATGTTTATCCCAGCTCACACAGGGCGGCGGGTGATCTACGGGCATCCATTTGAGACGGTCAACGCGGCAGAGGAAGAGGCAGCGGTGGTTCAATTTTTCCAATTTGCCGCCTCCAGGCCAGCAGAAACGCGCTCATTTTTGGAAGATCGGGCAGTGGATTATATTCTTTTTCTTCCACGGGAAAACGAACTGAGAGAACTCGGTCGGATTCCAGGCCTTGTTTTAGTTTATGACCAACAAAATGTATTGATTTATCAGGTGATTTCTCCGTGAGCGGCGCTGTGGGTTCTCCCAGGTTGCAGCAGTCTAATAATGTGCTGTCTTGGATAGCCCGCTTCTGGCCGCTCGGATTGCCCTTGCTGCTCTTTCTGCCAGGCCTGGCGGGCTTTCCCTATCCTGGACCAGAGGCGCAATTTTCAGATATCAGTCTTGCCCATTATCCGTATGCGCTTTACTTGCGCCAATCGATCCTGGAAGGGCGGCTGCCGCTCTGGTCTCCGCTCTTTTTTAGCGGGATGCCCTTTGCGGCCAATCCGCTCTCTGGCATGTGGTACCCTCCCGGCTGGCTGGCATTGTTGCTGCCCCTTCCTTTGGGTTTTAACCTTTTGGTGATGGCGCATTTACTTTTTGGCGGAATTGGGTTATACCGCTTACTGCGTGAGGAAGGGTTGAAATATGCCCCGGCGGTGTTGGGCGGGCTGGCTTTTATGGCGATGCCCAAGGTTTTTGCCCATTATGGCGCAGGCCACCTGACATTGCTGTATGCCCTGCCCTGGACTCCCTGGCTGCTCCTGGCGAGCCGATGGAGAAAGACCAGTACTGGAACTGTTTCAGGAACTTTCTCCAGCCTATTGAGGGAAATATCGCAACCCCGATTATTCCCCGCAGAGGCAGGTATATTGGCGCTCATTTTTTTGGCGGATCCGCGTTGGAGCGTGTATGCTGGATTAACCTGGTGGGGATACCGATTATTCGGAACTGCGTCCCCTGAACCCCCACCCATGCTGGCACGTCTGGGTGGTTTGTTGTTTCAGACCGGTTGGGCTGCGCTGCTGGCAGCTCCATTGGCATTTCCATTATTTGAATTGACGCGCCTTTCCACTCGCTCGCTGATGCAGCCGCAGGATGCGCTGGTTTTCTCGTTGCCCTGGAGCAGGTTGTTGGGTATTGTGATCCCGGATATGGGTGGATTTCATGAATATATGCTTTATGGTGGCCAGGCGCTGATCGGTTTGTGCTTGTTGGTCTCTATCTGGCGGGTTCCTAGAAAAAAAGCCCGGTTTTGGTTGATTCTGGCCATGCTGGCGATATTGCTAAGTTTGGGCGAGAACCTGGCGCCGATGAGATGGTTGGTCGGTTTACCATTGGTCGGTTTGTTGCGCGTCCCGGCCAGGGCGCTTTTTGTTTTTGGGCTGGCGCTTGCAGTTCTTGCAGCCTATGGTTTGCAGGGATTGATTGAAGGACCCGGGCAGGCAGAAAAACGCCGGGCCAGCCTTTTCTTGACCGGCTATGCCGGGTTTCTGGCTGTGTTTGCAGTAGGTGTGTGGGGGATCAGCGGCGCGCCTGCGTTGAATTTCACCTGGGCGGCGGTCCTGGGGGTGATCGACCGCGATTTGGTTAGGATTAGGTTTGCGGGTCAACAGAAGAGATTGTCACGAATCCGGTCGAACCGAACGAAACGCAAGACAATTCTGGATGGTGGGACTATTTTGTCTTTGCCTGGTGGATTGGGGAATGATCGACCAGACCTTGTTTGCGGCGCGTTCGCCAGTGCAAGTCTTAGCAGAAGGAGGCGCGCTGGCCAATCATCTGATTGAACTGGGGGGTGATTCGCGTTTGGCGAGCGCAGGTTTGTTCCGGGTTTATTCACCATCTTACAGCTTGCCTCAACAAACATCCGCTGTTCATGGGCTGCAATTGGCCGACGGGGTGGACCCGTTGCAGTTGGATTCCTATGTCCATTTTATGAAAAAGGCGAGTGGGGTGCCGATAGAGGGTTACAGCGTCACCTTGCCTCCGTTTTCCAGCGGCGACCCGGCCAGCGACAATGCAGGTTTCCAGCCAGACCCGGCCCGTCTGAAATTATTGAATGTACACTATGTTGCTGCCGCATTCAATCTGGATGTAGATGGGCTGGATTATTTAGGTCAGATAGGCCAAACCCGCCTCTATCTTGTTCGGGATGCATTACCGCGTGCCTGGATCCAGCCAGAAGGTTTGCCAGATGGCGAACAAGCACGACCGGTGGAGCAGATCGATTGGAGCCCTGAGAGAGTGATGATCCAAGCTAATGGGCCGGGAGTGCTGGTCTTATCTGAAATCGCGTACCCTGGTTGGAGAGTGTGGGTAGATGGACAGCTTCAATCGGACTTACTTGATCCTCGCAAATCCGAAGGCCTTCTGCGTGCAGTTCGCTTGGACCCCGGGTTGCATCAGGTTGTATTTGCGTTCCGCCCGATCAGCGTCTATTTGGGGACTGGCCAGGGTATTTCAGCATGGTTGTGGATGATCGGTATTCAGATCTACCGGAGCGGCAAAGCGAAACGTTTGAGGCGATGGGGTAAACGGAGCGTGACGGCATGAACCAAGGTCCTTCATCGACTGTCAGCACTCCGGAGCGCCGCTTTGTGCTCCTTTTTGGGTTGCTGGTGATGCTTGTTACCACAATCCCTTATATCATTGGGTATTCCGCTCAGGGTGAGATGTATCGCTTCAGCGGGTTTGTTTTTGGGGTTGAGGATGGAAATTCTTATATCGCCAAGATGTTAAGCGGCTGGGCGGGAAATGTATTGTTCCAATCTCCCTATACAGCATTTCCGCAAAACGGGTTGGTTTTTTATCTGCCTTTCATTTTTCTCGGAAAACTTGCCGCTCCTCCTGCTTTACATGAACAGCTAGTGGCGTTATACCATTTATTTCGGATCGGAGCGGGGTTGCTGGCGATCTGGGCGAGTTATGATTTCCTGGCTTACTTCATTCGTTCGATCCGATTCAGGCGTTTGGGGCTGGTGTTGATCAGTCTGGGAGGTGGGCTGGGCTGGCTATTCATATTCTTTGAGCAGTCTGGTTTGGTGCATATTCCGCTATGGATGGCTGAACCATGGTTGAATAGGATGCCGTTGGATTTAATCTCGCCGGAGGCTTTTGGCTTCTTGAGTTTGTTTGGATTACCACATCTCGCTCTGGCTCGGGCTCTGCTCTTATGGGCGCTCCTGGCTTATCTCAAATTGATCGAACCGTTGAAAGATGCAGGTATTGGCGTTAAAGGCTTAAATCCGTCCAGCGCGGCGCGCCTAAGCCTGTTTTGGTTTCTGGCGGGTTTTTTGCAACCATTGACTTTGGTCATCATTGGTGTGGTCATTGTGGTGCATCAAGGCGGCTTAGCTATCTGGCGGTTACGCAATCAGCAAAACGCCGACCACGGATTCTCAAATCAGTCTCAGCCTGGGTTAGACACAGGCGGGACAACCTGGCGCAATTCCTATCCAAATGCAAAACTGGTTGGGCTGCTCATTGCAGCTGGTTTGTTGCCTGGCGCTTTTCTGGCTTACAATCTTCTGGTATCCATATTCGACAGCTATGCAAAATTCTGGATGGAGCAAAATCTGATCCAATCGCCGCACTTTTTTCACTATCTGTTGGCTTATGGGGTGATGATCCCGTATGCTTGGATTGGAAGCCGACGAATCTTGCGAGAGAATTTTTGGGATGGTTGGTTATTGTTGGGTTGGATATTGGCAGTCCCGCTGCTCGTATACGCTCCGCTTGGCTTGCAGCGCCGATTCACCGAGGGCATATGGGTAGCCTGGTGTGTGTTAGCAATGGCAAGTTTCGACCAGGCGATTGGACAATCATTGACATCACCTGGAATTCAGAAGACCCGGCGAATGCTGGCCCCATTGGTGTTGGTTTTTCCAACAACGATCATGCTGCTTTTCGGAGGGCTTCTGGCGGCTTTACGACCTGGACAGCCGCTCTTCTTACCGCGTGACCAGGTGCGCGCCTACGAGATTCTGCAGGCTGAAGCTGAACCGGGCGCGGTTGTGCTGAGCGCTTATGAGACGGCGAACTCGCTGCCTGCCTGGGCTCCGGTGCATGTTCTGGTAGGGCATGGGCCAGAGAGTATCCATTATTCCGAGCTGATGCCACAGATCGAATCATTCTACCAATCGGAAACTGACGATCAGCAACGTTTGGATCTCATCCGCCGTTTTGATATCCACTTTGTTTTCTGGGGGCCGGCCGAACGCAAGCTGGGCGGATGGTCTCCTTGGAATGCTGGCTACCTTGAATTCGTGTCACCGCAGCACGGTTTGGAGAGTAGTGGCGAGTACCAGATCTTTCTGGTGAAGGAGACAGTACTGTGAGGAGCAACGAAGAACAGCGCCGCGCTGCGCAGGATCACGGCTGGCGCCATTTCTTTGGCTTTCCTTATGCTCCGGTCTGGATAGCGGGATTGGCTTTGCTTGCACCGGTCTACATGGCAGGGAAAGCGTTATTTTGGGGAACGCCTTTGCTGCAGTTTGGACCGTGGTGGGATCTGGCTTGGGAGACGCTGCTCTCAGGACATTTGCCTCTCTGGAATCCGCTGGTGGGGATGGGGGCGCCATTGATGGCAAATTACCAATCCGGTTTGTTTTATCCTCCTTATTGGCTGTATTTGTTGCTGCATGCAATGGGAGGAGTCCGTTGGATGGCATGGGGAATGGCAGTAGTGGCGGGTTTCCACCTTTCCTGGGCCGGCCTTGGGATGGTTTACCTGGCGCGCCGGTTGGGGCTGAACCCTCTCGCCCAGGCAGTCAGTGGGTTGGCGTTTGGGCTTTCTGGTTATCTTGTTGCACGCCTGGGTTTCTTGAGCATTAACGCAGCGGTTGCCTGGCTTCCGTGGATCTCGCTATTTCTGACTCCACACCGGAACGAGATAGTCCACAGACGGCAGGATTTCCCCAAATTGGCGGCATGCCTGGCGTTTCTCCTGCTGGCTGGGCATGCTCAAACAGCCTGGTATATCATACTGCTGGCAGTATTATGGGCTGGTTTCTGGTCAGCCTCGCGCGGTAACTTTTTCAAGGCGGTCAGTAGAACCTGGTTATGGTTTGGTTTGGCTGCCGTTTTGGCTGCGGGGATCGCAGCTATACAATTAATCCCCACAGCCGAATATCTGGCGCAATCCTCGCGGGCAGCCGAAGTGGAATATGATTTCGCTTTGAATTATTCGTTTTGGCCCTGGCGCTTGCTTACCCTGTTTGCTCCCTTCTTTTTTGGCAATCCAGTTCGAGGTGATTACTGGGGTTATGCGAATTACTGGGAAGACGCCATTTACGTGGGGCTCTTACCGTTGCTTCTGGCTATTTCCGCTTTGGTCGCCAGCTTTAAGAAGACACAGCGACGGACACTATCACTCTTAACCGGAAGCCACGCCATTACCCTTAACAGGCATCTGGTCTGGTTTTTATGTTCCATTTTTAGCATAGCCCTGATCCTAGCGCTCGGCAAGAACACTCCGTTATTTCCCTGGCTTTATCGGCATATACCCACCTTTGATATGTTCCAGGCTCCAACGCGGTGGATGATCTGGGCTGAGTTTGCCCTGGCATTATTAGCCGGGATAGGCGCTGAGGGATGGCGTGAACCTGATGGTTGGAGACTATATTGGACCCGTTTGGGGATCATGGGCGCCGTTGCGGTTGCTTTGGGTGCAGGGTTGACCTGGATTTCCATTGGGGCGGTCAGCCCCAGTTTTATACGCTCAGTGGCTGTCCTGGGATTTTTAGGGGTTGGCGTGGGTGTTCTTAGTTTGAATGCCCCGCCTGGAGAGCAGGCTGAAAACGCTATTCAGGGGATGGGAAAGGATGCTGGCCAGTTATCCGCGGCAGGAGGTGCATCCCATAAGACCAAACGAAGCAGATGGGAGCATTTACGGGGATCGCTGCGATCTCGGGCTTCGCTGAGGACTCTGATCCAACTCGCTCCGCCACCTCCCCGCCAGCGTTTTCCGAACAAACCTTATGCGCTAAATAAGTGGCGCTGGGCAGTGACCGGGTTCATCGCCTTTGATTTATTCGTTGCTGGTTGGGGGTTGAATCCAGCAGGCCGATTAGATCTCTATGGGCCTGCGCAGGCATCTGAGCATACGCAGTGGATCATGGAGGGTCTGAGATCGAGTAATGGTCGGCTTTACCTGGCCGATGCGCAGGAGCATTGGCTGAAATATGTGCGTTTTTTTCGTTTTGAGACATTTGATCCCGGCGAGGACTGGCAAAATCTGCGGGCGGTCTTGCTTCCGAACACAAACATCTTTGACCGGGTTGCCTTGGTGAGCAATTTCGACCCGCTCGTACCAGGGCGTTTTAATGATTGGTTAGTAATGTTGGAGGAAGCAAGCCCAGATGACCGGATCGAAATGCTTCGGTTGATGGGCGTTCGGGTTGTGGAGACGCTGGATCGCAGCGCGCCTTATGGTGTGCGCTATCAACCATTCGATGGAGAATGGCTGCGCTGGGTCGGTTGCGCGCGCCTGGCTGAGACCCCCGAACAGTCACGGAACTGGATATTGGATGGAAATGTGGATTTCCAAAAGGAGGTGATTCTGGAATTGGCGGACCATGCGGAGTATTTTTCGGACATGGGATTGGATCAAGATCAGACCGAAAATTGTCCTCCAGGCGAGCTGAACGACGAGCAACCTGCTCGTAATCTTCGACAATGGGAAGTTCTAAAGGCTAACCCGAACGAAATGGTTCTAAATTATGAAGCGCAAAAATCGGGGTGGTTGGTGATGTCGGATGTGTGGTATCCCGGTTGGAGAGCGAGCGTGGATGGAATATCGGTTCATCTGTTGCCAGCAAATTACTTGTTCAGAGCCGCCTACGTCCCGGCAGGAAAACACCAATTGATTGTGGTCTATCGACCAGTCTCGTTTTATTCCGGCGCTTTGATCAGTCTAATTTCTCTGGTGGTTTTTTTCTCTTTCATTATCATTCGCAGAAAGGGATGATGGGATGATCGACACAGAACAACGAGCCGATCAAAAAGGTGCATCGAAGGACAGGTTGGGTTTTCCTTTAGGCCCTGGTAGAGTGGTGTTTTTGATTGCTCTGATATTGGTCGCAATTGCGATCTGGCGGGCGGATGGCGATCCGCTGGCTTTGGCGCGGTTAGGAACGGTCTTCTCGGAGGGCCATCCGGATGGTACAAAGGGATATGATGGGCAGTTTGTTTATTATATTGCTCGTGATCCTAATCCGGATCGAATTGCGCCGTTTCTGGATGTACCGGCTTACCGCTACCAACGCATCCTTCTGCCCCTGTTGGCGCGTTGGATCGCTTGGGCGAATCCGAACCTGATCCCATGGACGATCGCTTTGATCAGTATTTTTTCGTTGGCGTTTGGGACCTGGGCCGTGGGCGAACTGCTGGTCGGGTGGGGGATCCGGCGCTGGTATGCTCTGATTTACGGATTATTCCCCGGCCTTTTGTTGGCATTGATTGTCGATCTACCCGAGCCGCTGGCATATGGCCTGACTGCAGCGGCGTTGCTCGCATATGAACGCGGCCGCAAACCGCTTGCCTGGGCTTTGATTGGGGCAGCATTATTTGCCAAGGAAGTCACGGCATTGTTTTTTCTGGCCTTATTACTGGCAGAGATCGGGGAAGCAAGGAAGATAAGGAACAGCGCCTGGAAAGAGGTAACTATCTATACACTCGCGGCTGGGCTGCCCTTTATCATCTTTCAGGCCTGGATGTGGTTCACCTTTGGTCAACCGGGGATCGGGTCGGGCGGGGCAATGTCCACTTCCTTTGAGCTCATTCCTTTTATGGGATTATGGCGGATTGGCGCTTACAGCCTGGTATATTTACTGGCGATGCTGGTAGTCTTTGGCCCGGCGGTGGTTTTACCTTCGGTATGGGGAACCTGGACCTCGGGTCGGCAGTTGCTGTCTGGAGAGCGAAATATCTACGTGGTCAGCTTATTTATTAACGCCCTGCTGATTGCTTTCACCCCATTCTCAACTTTTCGAGAGACAGGGGGAATCTTGCGGTTTTCTTGCGGGCTTATGTTGGCATTATTGCTTTTTGCCGGGCGCTTTCGCATGAATCGAGTATTGAACTATAGCATTCTTTGGTTAGTACTTAATGTGTTTCTATTAAAATAAGATCAATATCCTGCTACAATGCAGGTTGTTGACAGCATTCATTCCATCATGGAGGATATATGACTGAAGTCCAGCGTTTTGTGGATCAGGTGATCGAAAATATTGAGCATGTAATTGTCGGAAAGCATGAAACAGTTGAGTTATCCGTCATTGCGTTATTATGTCAGGGCCATTTATTAATCGAAGATGTGCCTGGGGTAGGAAAAACGATGCTGGCGCGCAGTCTGGCGCGTTCGTTAGGTTGTTCATTCAGCCGAATACAGTTCACTCCGGATATGCTCCCCAGCGACGTTACCGGTGTATCCATTTTCAATCAGGTGACTCGTGAATTCGAGTTCCGGCCAGGTCCCATCATGGCGCAGATCGTTTTGGCGGATGAAATCAACCGGGCGACGCCAAAGACCCAGGCGGCTTTGTTGGAGGCCATGGAGGAGCGCACAACCACAGTCGATGGGATGACGCGCAATTTGCCGCGCCCATTCATGGTTCTGGCAACTCAGAACCCAATCGAGTATGAGGGTACTTTCCCATTACCTGAAGCGCAGGTCGATCGTTTCATCATGCGCATCCGGCTGGGATATCCCAATGCCGCCGATGAGGTGCTTATCCTGGAACGCCAGCAATTCCGGCATCCTTTTGATGAGTTGGATCGGGTTGTTTCGGTTGAGGAACTGATTATTGCTCAACAGGCAGTCAAAGACGTGTATGCAGCACCTCCTCTGAAACGATATATCGTTGAGATAGCGCGACAGACTCGCGAGCATCCAGAAGTGTACCTGGGCGCCAGCCCGCGCGGCAGTCTGGCGCTCTATCGAACTGCCCAGGCAAAAGCCGCGATGGATGGCCGGGATTACATCTTGCCCGACGATATTAAAGCCCTGGCGGTTTCAACCTTAGCTCATCGGGTGATCCTTGGTCCAGGGGCGCGCCTGCGCGATCTGGATGCTCAACAAGTGGTCGAAGAGGTGCTGCACAATGTACCGGTTCCTGGCGGAGACCCGCTGGCGGGCGTGATGGAGACTGGGAAGAAAGAGTCCCCTTCTGGCTCCTATTTTAGCAAGAGTGATCAATAGGAAGTTGGTGGATGACCGTCGACCGTAAATCGAATGCTCTCCGTATCGTGGTGGTGTTATTAATGATCAGCCTGCTCGCAGGCATCTTCACCGGCTCACCTTTGTACTATCGCTTGAGTTATGTGTGGGGAAGTCTGCTGCTGTTAAGTTGGGGAATGTCAATGGTTTCGCTACGCGAAATCCAAATCCAGCGCAACGCTCGTTCGCTGCGCTCCCAGGTTGGCCAAATCTTTGAAGAACGATTTGAAATCCAGAACCTCAGTAAGCTGCCTTGCCTGTGGGTGGAAGCGCGTGATCACTCTATTTTACCTGGGTCACGCGGATCACATGTGCTGACTATGATCGGCGGGCATGAAAGTCGCACTTATCTCTCGCGTACACGTCTGGTAGAGCGGGGTGTCTTTTCACTTGGTCCGACTGAATTGATATCGGGTGATCTGTTTGGGCTTTTCCCGGTCAGTCAGTCTGTTCCAAGCCAGGATTCGGTGCTGGTTTATCCGATGATGGTTGAGGTGAATAGCTTCCCTAATCCGCCTGGTTTATTGCCGGGCGGTGAGGCGCTGCGCCGACGCACACCACAGATCACCTCAAATGCTGCCGGCGTGCGTGAGTATGCACCTGGAGACCCGCTCAATCGAATTCACTGGGTCAGTACTGCCCGGCGCGACCGCTTGATGGTCAAAGAATTTGAGCTGGATCCGTTAGCAGATGTGTGGCTTTTCCTGGATGCTGCTCGAACGGTGCATGCTTCCAAGCCATATCAATGGCCCGAATTTGATCCGCGTGATTTCTGGCGCAAGCGTTTCCAGTTTCAGCTCCCACCATCAACAATCGAATACAGCGTTACGATTGCTGCATCTCTGGCTCGATATTATCTTCAACACAGCCGGTCGGTTGGTCTGGTAACGGCTGGCCAATCACTCCAGATTTTGCCTTCAGATCGAGGAGCCCGACAATTAAGCAAAATTCTCGAATCGCTTGCCATGCTCAAAGCCGAATCCACCCTGCCCTTGCCCGGATTGATTGAAACCCAGGCGCGGCATATGCCACGCGGCAGTACAGCGGTGATCATCACACCCAGCGCTTCTGATGCCGTTTACCAGACTGCAGACCTGCTCGTTCGGCGCGGGATGCGCCCGGTGGTAGTCTTACTGGATGCGTTGACATTTGGAGGCTTTTTTAGCGCACAAGTTGTTGAAAAACAGCTACAGGCGTTGCGCATCCCCTGCAGCAGAGTGGTAGAAGGCGCGGACCTTTCTAGCGTGCTTTCAACTACAGTTTTTCTACCTAATATCAGCTAAGAATGAGTTTTTTGGGGAGCAACTCGGCCAGACGTTTCAATTCAAGTCGTGCTGCAGAAAGCTGTTCTTGCTCCTGTTCATCCAGGTCCTGGTCGTCGTAGCATTTCAAACGGTCTGTCCAGCTTTTGAATACATTTGCGACCCGGGAGGATATAGAATTTCTGTTTGGGATACTCGGTTCGAGAGCAATGGACTCCAGCCAATTCAGATCGTTCTTCAACATAACCAGATCAAGCTCAAATTGGGAATAACAACATACCGTTTGTGGAAGCCTCTCAGCTTTAGCCAGGGGATAGGTGGTTCCATCAACCAGTGTCAAGGGTGAAAGCTTAAACAAGCCAGCCAGCAAGATGATCGTTCGCTCGCCGGGGATGGTCAGATCCATTTCGATGTGTGAGATTGCCACTCTGGAAATTGCCAGGCGAGCGGCGAGCGCCTGTTGCGTCCAGCCGCGTTCTGAACGAAGACGGGCGATGCGTTTGCCAATCGGTTCTGGTGTATAAGAGTGATTAGAGATCCGAGTCTGGTGCATCAATAGACCTGTTTCTTTCAACTATACCTGATTTCCAGGGATTTTGCACTCTTACCTCAGGAACAAGACGGATTTCACCTTTCATCCAATTTCGTTGTGAACGAAATTTGCTAAGTGACTTAGCAGACAAACCGGTAGTTCTCGTTTATGCTTAATAATTAGATCGAGGTAGAAAGGAAACAATAAATTGGCGCAAAAGAACAGCACGTCGAAAAAGAGAGCATTGATCACCGGTGTTACCGGGCAGGACGGCTCTTATCTGGCAGAGTTGCTTCTGGCAAAAGGATACGAAGTGATCGGGATGATCCGCCGTTCCAGCACGGTCAATTTTGAGCGAATCCATCATATCCAGGATGACTTAACCCTGGTATCGGGAGATTTATTGGATCAGGCTTCAATGATCGATATTTTGAACGAACACCACCCCCACGAGGTCTATAACCTGGCGGCGCAATCCTTTGTGCAGACCTCCTGGGCGCAGGCGGTCTTCACCGGTGAAGTCACCGCGCTGGGTGTAACCCGGTTCTTGGAAGCTGTCCGGCTTGTGGATCCCGATATCCGTTTCTACCAGGCCAGCTCAAGCGAGATGTTTGGCAAGGTGCGCGAAATTCCGCAGGGAGAGGAAACCCCTTTTTATCCACGCAGCCCTTATGGGGTGGCAAAGGTCTACGGTCATTGGATCACGGTGAATTATCGCGAGAGCTATAACCTGTTTGCCGTATCCGGTATTTGCTTCAATCACGAAAGCCCACGCCGAGGCCACGAATTTGTCACCCGCAAGATCGCCCGGGCGGCTGCCCGCATCAAGCTGGGATTGGATCATGAGTTGGCTCTTGGCAACCTGGATTCGCAGCGAGATTGGGGCTATGCTCCAGATTATGTCGATGGGATGTGGAGAATGCTCCAGCAGGATTCCCCCGAAGATTATGTGTTGGCTACTGGCCGGACCCATACAGTGGGGCGTTTTGCCGATCTGGCTTTTGAAACGGTTGGTTTGAAAAGCCGCGATTATATTGTCCAAAACCCGCGTTTCATGCGCCCTGCGGACGTTGATCTTCTGGTAGGCGATTCCGGAAAAGCGAAACGGCTACTTGGATGGGAAGCAGAGACTTCGTTCGAAGATCTGGTGCAGATTATGGTGGAAGCGGAGATGAAATTAAATAACTCTAATGGCAGATGAGGGGCGATAGAGCGAAGAAATCAAGAGAATCGTCTTTTTTATGGTAGGAAATAAGATACCCCTGGTTCAGTGTATGAGCCAGGGGTTTTATTCATGTTCTGTTGAGGCTGAAGATTACGGCATGGTTGGCCGTTCGCCGAGAGTCAGCGTCAATTCGATTTGTTCCCCATTCCGCAAGATGGTCAGAGTGATCTGGTCGCCCGCCTTGTAGGTTTGGAGCAGGGGGCCCAGGTCATCCATCGACTCAATTGCTTTCCCGTCGATGGCGATGATCACATCGCCGCCGATCATCACCGGTTGACCATCCACAGTTGCAGCACGGTCGCTGCCGCGTAATCCAGCCTGATCGGCCGGGCTGCCATTGGCTACCTGTTCTACCAACACGCCGACCTGATCCTTTGGCAAATCCATCGCTTGAGAAATGCCTGAAGTCAGGCTGCCGGCGGTGATGCCGATCCAGGGTCGCCCACTGGCTTGAGGCTGGTTGGGCTGTTGCTGTTCAGGGGTGGGAGACTCACTGACAGTGTGGGCCGGGCGGGCTTCCAGGGTAACGCTTACACTGGTCTGCTTTCCATCTCGTAGGATCGTAAGTGAAACATCCTGACCAACGGAAGCGCTGGTAGCCAGATAAGAGATCAGGTCGTCCATACCGGTTACCGTTGAATTGTCGATGCCAATGATCACATCACCGCCAACCGATACTTGCTGCCCATCTACCTGGCTCGGGCGATCACTGCCGCGCAACCCGGCTTTTTCGGCTGGGCCAGCGGGAGTGAGATCACCTACCAATACACCACGTTGTAGTGGATCCAGGTTCATTGTTTCTGCCAGGGCAGGCGTCAGTGAGATACCAGAGATCCCTAGATATGAATGTTGGTAGCTGCCATTCACGACCAGGCTGGGGATCACTCGCCCAACAATAGCCGATGGGATCACAAAACCGATTCCTGCGTTCGCCTGGGAAGGCGATTCGATCATATACGTGACGCCTACGACCTGGCCTTGTTCGTCAACCAACGGTCCTCCCGAGTTGCCTGGGTTAATCGGCGCATCGGTCTGGATCACGTCGGGTATTGAATAGCGGGCAGCTCCAACCGACGTTTCACCAGCCGGTGTAACTCGCCCAATCGCGCTGATGATACCTACGGTCATCGAGTTTTCCAGACCGAATGGGTTGCCAATCGCAATCGCAATCTGACCTACCTTCACTTTGGTCGAGTCAGCCAAATGGACGGGCTGCAAGCTGTCAGCAGATACATCGACCTTGACGACAGCCAGATCGCTATCTGGATCTGCTCCTACCAATTCAGCAGGTACGGTTGTTCCGTCATAGAAGATCACTTCGATCTTCTCGGCGCCAGAAATGACATGATTATTGGTCACGATGTGACCATTCTTATCCCAGACGAAGCCAGAGCCTTGAGCTTCGGCATAGGGCTGGATCTGCAAATCGCCGTTCCCTCCTTGATTCGGTTCGGTACCGAAGTCAAATGGAAAACCAGGAATTGAAGGCAATCCTTCTTGCGGCAGATTAAAACCCGAACCAACTGCCTGGGTCAATACGCGGATACTGACAACAGAAGGGTTAACAGCATCGTAGATCCCGGTCATGGCTCCTTCATAAGCGGCCAGCAGCCCGGCTGATTCGGCCGGGAGTGTTACCACCGGAGCGCCGGGCGTAGCTGTGGGGACTTGAGCCATGGGCTTAACTTCCACCACTGGCACCAATTTTGATTCGGGGGCGATCCACTCGCTTGCTTGCTGCAAAGCCTGGGAAGCCTGATTTTGAACAACATCCAGCGGAGTGCTGCAAGCTGGTAGCAGGATCGCCATAACTAAAATTAACGATGCAATGGACAGTTTCTTCATTCTTTACCTCTATAAAAAAGTATGGTTATGATCGGGATCGCAGGTTTTTTGTGATGATACCTGCGAAATGGATTTGATCTGTTTTAGCGGGAGTAAGGATACTCGAAATTTAGGGGCTTGTCTTTATCCTTCCCTTACGCCAACCTAAAGACGACCTTAAGAAGGTATAATTACTCCAATTCAACAGGAGGAAGCGGATATGGAAGATCAAATGAGAGAGTCAAACCAGTTTAATCAGTTCGAGACTGTTTCACTTGAGCCGCCGGCCGTGCGCCGCTTGCGCGGCTATGCATTCGACCCGAGCCTGTCTGTTCAGCTTGAGACAATGGGGGTGAATGAGGTAGTTTTCAAGGTCGATTGGGAATCGTTGAAGCCAGGGCCGGTTGGCGAGTACCTTGAAGTGGTGGATTTTGATCCAGCCAGCGCATATTTCTACGAGCCGGTTGACTTAGATCATCCATACGTCCTGGCGCAGGATGGCTTGCCGCCATCTGAGGATATACCCCAGTTTCATCAACAAATGGTTTATGCAGTCGCGATGACGACTTTGAGGAATTTCGAGCGCAATTTGGGGCGTAAGGCCTTATGGGCGGTTCATTGGGATCCAAAAACGGATAAAGAGTACATCCCGCGTTTGCGAATTTATCCTCATGCCCTGCGAGCGGCGAACGCTTATTACAGTCCGGTCAAAAAAGCTTTGCTGTTCGGTTATTTTCCATCTGGCATGGGGGTCTCTGCCCGTCAATTGCCCGGCGGGATGGTATTCACCTGTCTCTCGCATGATATCATCGCCCATGAAACGTCTCATGCTTTGTTAGATGGTTTGCACCGTTTATACATTGAGCCTAGCCATCCGGATGTACTTGCTTTTCACGAAGCCTTTGCAGATATTGTTGCCCTCTTCCAGCATTTTAGCTTTCCGGATGTACTGCGGCATCAGATTGCCCGGACGCGCGGTGATCTTTCTGTACAGAATTTACTTGGCGAACTGGCCCAGCAATTTGGAAAGGCAATCGGGATCTATGGGGCTTTACGCAGCGCGATCGGTCAGGTGAACCCAGCCAGCGGTCTGTGGGAGCCGCTAATCCCGGACCCAAATCAGTACCAGACCGTGATGGAACCGCATGCCCGTGGGGCAATTCTGGTCGCAGCAATATTCGATGCCTTCTTATCTATCTACCGAGATCGGGTAGCGGACCTGCTCCGGATCGCTTCCGGTGGCACGGGGGTGCTTTTACCCGGTGCAATCCACCCGGATTTGGTGAATCGGCTTGCTACCGAGGCGGCGAAATCGGCCAGCCATGTTCTGAATATGTGTATTCGGGCGCTGGACTATTGTCCACCGGTGGAAATCACTTTTGGTGATTACTTGCGGGCGCTAATCACATCTGATGCCGATCTAATGCCCGAGGATGAGCGCGGCTACCGGGTAGCTTTTATCGAAGCCTTCCGCCGGCGAGGGATTTTCCCGCAAGGCGTCCGCACACTTTCAATTGAAAATCTGCGTTGGCCAGGACCGCGCAATCTGGCAGAGCGCCAGGCGTTGATGATTGTGGAAGGTCCAGCACGCGATTTTATTCACCGGTTGGAACAAGCCAATACCCATGCTGAACTGCTGCGCGAGAACCGGCGATTTGGCGCGATCCTGCATCGATTGATCAGCACCCAGGTTGATGATCCGGCTCCTTTCGAAAGCCTGACCGGGCTGGTATTGGATCGTAACAGACAGGTCGAAGGTCTGCGTCGCCGCCCCAACGGGCAGCCTAAGTTCGAGGTCTATAGCTCTCGGCCGGCTCTGCGGGTTGGCCCCGGTTTTCATTCCTTGAAGCAGGTGGTGTTGTCACTTGTGCAGACCAGAGAAGTGGATTTTGACCAGAACACGGCTACCGGAATGCAGCGTTACCTGTTCCGCGGGGGCTGCACGCTGATCATCAACCTGGATCCATTCGAGCTGAAATACCGCATCGTCAAGCCGGTTGATGACCCGGTTCGGTTGGAACGCCAATTGCATGTTCTGCGCGATTTGATGGGCGCCTCGTTGCGGGCGACATATTTCCATGATGATTTCAGCGGACCTCAAGGTGAACCATTTGCGTTTTTACACGGCGAGTCTTCGCCAGAGGAGATTTGAGATGTCTGGTCAAACGCTGGATGAGAACAGTCAGGAAGTCAATGCTGGATTGCGGGTGCGGATACGGATGTATCGCCAGGGGTTGGGGGACTGCTTTCTGCTCACCTTTTTCAAAGGTGCAGTGGTTAAGCATGTCTTGATCGACTGCGGTGTGTTGCAGGGCACCCCTGATGGCGTAGAGACCATGCAGAAGGTCGCCGCGCAATATCCGCCGGGTGACCGGGGGCAACCTGGACCTGGTTGTGGGGACGCACGAACACTGGGATCATCTCTCTGGCTTTGTTCAGGCTCAGCAGATTTTTAATCAAATTAAATTCAAGCAGATTTGGCTGGCCTGGACAGAGGATCCCAGCGATTTGCTTGCCCAAGAGCTGGGTGAAGATCGAGATTTAGCCCTGCAAGCAGTCAAGGCCGCAATGGATTTGATACCCGATGAGATGGCGCAACAACGGCGGGATCTCATCGGGTTGTTGAATTTCTATGCTGAGCCATTCAGCGCAGTCTCGATCTCGGGAGCGCGCGAAGCCCTGGATTATCTGCGTGAACGTGAGGATGCCAAGGTCAGCTTTTGCATGCCAGGAGAACCGCCGCGAAGCCTGGATGGGTTGCCAGATGTGCGCTTTTTTGTGCTGGGCCCGCCGCGAGACGAGAAAATGCTCAAAAAGATACGCCCAACCAAGAGGGGCAAGGAGGGATACGGGCTTGCTCCTGAAACCAGCCTGTTCAGCAATTTTTTGGCGGCAGTAGCAAGTCAGGCGAGTGGAGAAAGGGTCAGTGAAGTCGGATTGCCTTTTGATGAGCGTTATCGCCTGACTAAGGAACAGGCGCTTGAAAAGCCTTTTTTCAAAACCCATTATGGTTTTACCGACGAAAGCGAACAGGGTCCAGCCTGGCGGCGGATCGGATTTGACTGGCTGGCAAGCGCAGGCAGCCTGGCTCTGGACCTGGATAGCGCAACCAATAACACCAGCCTGGTGCTGGCAATTGAGCTGGTCAATTCAGGTCAAGTTTTGCTCTTCCCGGCTGACGCCCAGGTGGGAAATTGGCTCTCATGGGATGAACTGGAATGGGAACTTGCCGAGCCGGATGGCTCGAACTCAAGCGATAAAAGCCCAGGATTTATTGCAGCGAACGGTCGTTTATAAACTTGGACATCATGGTAGCCACAACGCGACGATGCGTGAAAAAGGGTTAGAGCAGATGATCAGCCCGGAATTGCAAGCAATGATCCCGGTTGACCGCGAGATGGTCGAAACGCGCGGCTGGAATATGCCTTTTCCGCCGCTTTTAGCAAGGCTGCAGGAGAAAACGCGCGGCCGAGTGATCCGCCTGGACGATGGCATTCCAAACGAGTTGCCATTAGCAGATGATGGTACGCCGCTGATTACCCAGGCAGCCTGGAAAGCATTTTTACAACAGACAGAGTCGAAAGCGCTTTATGTTGATTTGCATATTGAGGCTGGCCTGACAGAATAGCAGTCCAGTTTTGTTGGCGAGTTGCGACCATTTCAATTCATCCATAAGTGGAGATCAGAGCACGCGGCAAAATCTGCTGGTTGCAAGCCAGGAGATTCAACCACTTGGCTGCTGTAGAAGTTCTCAACTGCCTGTGTTATTGCCTCTGGCGTGGCTTTAATATCATTCAAAGCCAATTCTAGATCGGGCAGAAACACAGCCGGATAGAAGAAGAAATCACCCGAAATGTGAACGTCCCGTAAGAAACCCTCTTCGTTCACTGCACTGACACGAACCAAACCTCCAGGCGTCTTTAGCATGTTTTGAATGACATAAACGCCCTCGCGGATTTTTACCTGGTGTGTGTCCAACCTGCGCCGATCGTTATCAAAAGTCCAGTCGGGGGTGTTCATGATATTGAGCAGTTGGTCGGCTTTTTGGCGCAGTTCTGCATCGATCACGGTTTTGACCGGCAGGGGGCCGAGCAAGGGTTCGTAACGCTTGATCAATGCCGCAGCCAGGGCGGAGGTATCGGGGAATGTTCCGGTTTCACGCCGTATTGTGCTCAGGTTCTCGTTGAGCGTTTTATAGACCTTGTCGCGAAATTTCTCGTCTGGCACGCGCAAGATTTTGGACATCATCTCATAATTGAAATCTATAATGAAGTTGCCCACCAGCACCATCATCCCTTCGATCTCGGCTGCGCCGTTGCCAGAGACTTTGCGTCCATTCGCGATGATATCGTTAACGGGTTTATAGTCAGCCGCTACCCCGAACTCTCGATAGGTTTCCACTACCGGGCGGAGAAACTTTTCATAAAAAGCTGCCTTGCTGGCGGGGACGGATGGATGGTCGCTGCGAATCACTAATTGATAAAAAAGCTGATTACCGTCCAAATACACCGCTCCGCCGCCAACTTCACGCCGAAAAATGGGGATCTGGTTGGCGCGGGCAAAATCAAGATCGATTTCCTGTTCAGCGTCCTGGTGAAAGCCGATGCAAACATAGGGTTCGGCTGGGCGCAGGATAAAGAGCACTTCTCGTCCCAGATGAGCAGCTGCGTGATAAAGCCCCTGGCTGTCTTTCCAGTTCACGAGATCGAGAAAATAGGTTTTCATTGTTGGTTACTCCTTGGGCAGTAAATTCCATTCTTGTAAAATGATGATGGCGCGCTCAACAATCTCCGGCATGAGCGCTTCGATTTCTGGGCTAATATCAACCCCAATCGCCATATCGACCGGTTGAATACCAATCAAGTGAATGTACTCGGGCAGCTTGCCGCGAAAACTTGCCAGTCCCAATACTTCGCTGAACGTGACTTGATGATCAGAGAGTTTAATGCCATTGAACAGGGGAATGCTCTCTTTTGCCAACTCAACCAGGGTCCCAGCGGGTTTTCCAGCATTGACAGCATCTAGAAGAAGTAAATGGCTGCTTTCCTCCACCAAAGGGAGCAAGTTAAGTCCCAGAGTGCCCCCATCGAGAATCTCGAGACCAGTTCCCTTTTCTTCTCTCCAGGCAGGATAACGCAGGTCCAGAGCGGCTTCCAATTTCTTCAGCGCATGCACTCCCAGACCTTCATCGCGGTTCAAAGTATTTCCCAAGCCAAGGACAATATTTCGATCAGATAGTTGATTAAACATTTGGATATTCCAATATTAACAAACCACTTTGGATGATGGGATTACCCCAATAAAAAGGGGCGTAGTGCGATACTACGCCCCTTTCATTGATTGTGATCAGCAGGCTAGGTGAGACAGACGTTTAATCCAACCCCGACCTCGCCGAGATCCTGACCTTCAGCGTCCACCATATGAATCGCGCAGGCCATACAGGGATCAAACGAGTGGATGGTGCGCAGAATTTCCAAAGGCCATTCAGGTTTGGCCAGGGGAGTATTGACCAGCGACATCTCATAGGCGCCAGCCTGTTCTTTATGGTCGCGTGGAGAGGCGTTCCAGGTGGTTGGAACGACCATCTGATAGTTCTCGATTTTACCGTTGTTTATTACCACCCAATGACCAAGGGCGCCGCGCGGGGCTTCCATGAAGCCAAAACCCTGTGCTCGGGCAGGCCAGGAGGTGGGCTCCCAATGGTCGCCGTTAAAGGTGTTGGTGTCGCCAGCTTTGATGGCTGCTATCAGATTGTTGTAGGTGGTCAGCATATAGTCGGCGAAGACTTTGGTTTCGATCGCTCGGGCGGCAGTGCGGCCCAGCGTCGAGAACACGGCTTCAATAGGCGCGCCCAATTTCGAAAGGGTCATGTCTACCAACTCACGGGTTTGGGCGTGTCCTTTGGCATACATCGCCAGCACACGGGCGAGCGGGCCGACTTCCATCGGCGCTTCAGCCCAACGCGGCGCTTTGAGCCAGGTGTATTTTTGTTCCACTTCGAGGAACTCATACGGCAGGTCTGGGCCGGTGTAATTGAATTTGGTTTGGCCTGACCAGGGGTGCAGCCCAACGCCATCGCCATCCGAGTAATCGTACCAGGAGTGGGCGATGAATTCCTTCATCTTTTCGAAATCGCGTGGGTCGGGTTCGATGATGTTATTCAGGTCGCGATTCAGGATGGCAACCCGCGGCACCAGGTACTTGGAGGTGTCGCTGTTGTCTGTATCAGGGAATTCGCCCCAGGTCAGGAAATTACCCAGCCCTTCTCCCAGTCCGGCGTAATCCAGATAGTATGGTGCAATCGCCAGTAGATCAGGGATATAGACTTGATCGACAAAAGTGATCATCCGATCGATCGAATCTTTGATGATTGCCAGCCGCTCAGCGTTCAAGGCGGTGTCTGAGTTCAGGTCGATGGGCATTGGAACGCCGCCGACGACGAAGTTGGGGTGTGGGTTTTTGCCGCCGAAGATGGTGTGGATCTTGGTGAAGGTCTTCTGCTGATCCAGCGCTTCCAGGTAATGGGCAACGGCCAGCAAATTGACCTCGGCAGGCAGCTTGTAGGCCGGGTGGCCCCAATAGGCGTTCGCGAAGATGGATAACTGGCCGCTATCCACAATCATCTGCACCTTTTTCTGGATATCTCCAAAATAAGATGGGGAGGCGTTTGGCCAGGGCGAGATGCTCTGTTGGATGCTGGCGGTCTCAGCCGGATCGGCTTTAAGCGCCGCTACAACATCGACCCAGTCCAGCGCGTGCAGGTGATAGAAATGCATCACGTGGTCGTGGACATATTGTTGGGCGATCATCAAGTTGCGGATCAGGTTAGCCGCATTGGGTATTTGGATACCCAGGGCGTCTTCGACCGAGCGGATCGAGGCGAAGGAATGGACCGTTGTACAAACGCCGCAAGCGCGTTGAGCGAAAGCCCAGGCTTCACGCGGGTCGCGTCCCTCCAGGATGATCTCAATGCCGCGTACCATTGTGCCTGAGGAATAGGCTTTGGTGATGGTATTGTTGGAGTCCAACTCTGCTTCGATGCGCAGGTGGCCTTCAATTCGGGTGATAGGGTCAACAACAATTCTTTGTGCCATAATATGCTCCTACTGGTTGCGTAACCATTCCAGGGCTTGTTCCTCGGTGTCGAAGTAACGAACCTCGTGCGTGTAATAACTATCCGGTACATCCAGGATCTTCGGGTCAATTAGAGCGCCAAAGATAGCTGCTACAGGCATCATCGAGCGAAAATTCTGGATGTGCCTGGAGCATTCCTCTCCGGTCGTGCCAGAAAGATCGATCAATAATTTGCCGCGGTAATCCAGCAAAAAATATGCCAGTGACTGGATCTGTTGAGGGGTGAAAGACCCAGTATGCTGACAACGTACAATCCCTTTTTCAACGGGTGTGATCGTGAATGAGGATGCCATGTTAACCTCCTATTCCACTAAAGCGTCAGCTACCATTTGAGCCAAACCGGTGATTTTCCAGTCAAGCTTGAAGTGATCCACACCGTCGGTAAACTGCAAGCGACAGTTTGAACAGGTCATTGTGACGGTATGGGCGCCAACCTTGTTTACTTGATCGATTTTTAGTTCAAAAGAGGCATAGCGAATTGGATCGGCTTCTTTGATGGCGATCACTCCGCCGCCTCCACCGCAACAGATAGCTTCTTCGCGATTGGGAGTCATTTCTTGGAAGGATTTCGGAGCCAGAATTTTTAGGATGTCGCGAGGTTCCTGGATGAGTCCACCTTTGCGCTGGATCTTGCAAGCATCATGGAAGGTGATCGTTCCATAGCCATCCCCATCAAAAAAGCCAGGTTTAAGCTTGATCCGGCCAGACCCGACCAACTCGCCCAAAACCCCGGTGATGTGGACGATTTCAAGGTCTTTGGGCACTTCCATCATATTGTAAGCATGCCAGCGGAGAGCATCGTATGCGTGGCCGCATTCGGTGACCACGATCCGTTTGACGCCCAGTTGTTTTGCGCCATCCAACACCCGCTGGAGGAACAGGCGAGTGTGCTCAGCGCTGCCTTCGTAGAAGCCAAAGTTGACGATCTCGCGGGCAGCAGAACTGACGGTCCATTTCTCGCCGGCGGTATTCAGGATTTTGGCAATCGCAGCGATGTTGGTGGGGAATTTCATCACCTCAATCGATGAAAAGACTACCATGGTATCGGCGCCTTTCACATCCCGCGGAATTTCCACTTCCCATTCATCGGCTACCCACTCCAGGCGCTGATCCCAGACATCGTCGGTCATCCCCAGAGGGCTGCCTTCTTCAATTTGTTTATTGACCGCAGCCATCAGCTCGGCAGGAACGGCGCCCGCAGCAGCCAGCCCGGCGCGCACATCATGGATCAAGCTGCCCAGGTCAATCCCCATCGGGCAGACCATCGAACACTTGTTGCAGACGGTGCAAGCTTCATATTCAATCTTGCTCCAATGTTCAATATCGGCATCGGTGATGCGCTTTTCAAGGCCAAGGGCGGTTTTTATGCCGCCGACGATTGTGAAACGCTGCTCGAAGGACCGCCGCAGCAGTTCCACTTTCCAGACAGGCGAATATTCAGGGTTGCCGGTGGCTTGATAGAAATGGCAGGCTTCGGCGCACATCCCGCAGCGGGTACATGCTTCCAACTGCGATGCCACCCAGCCGCCGGTTTCTTTGACAAATGTATCGATTGCTTGTTTGGTGGGAGTCATATCTCGCCTCCTATACCTGGACGCCACGCTTGCCGAATTCCTGACCGTGGATGGTCCGGGCGAAGAAATAGAACATAAAATGGGAAATCCGGCTGAGGGGGATCCATACCAACAACCAGTTGACGCTCCACATATGCAGGGTGTATGCCTTTTCATATGGGTTCACGATGTGGTGGGTCATGACGTATCCCGTCACCATCGGCAAGAACACGAAGAGCAAGTTAACCCATTCTGCCGGACCGCTGATCAGTTTTAAGACCGGGTGGGTCAGGCGGTTAATGAAGAGGGCAATCATCGCGACGATTGCTCCAGCCGCCAGCCAATCAACGATCGGTAAGGGCAGGGTAGGCCAACCGAAACCCAACAGGCTCTTCCAAACCAGCATATGGGGGGTGCCCAGGATGATGACTGCAAAAAGGCCTAAATGGAACAGACCACCAGCCAGGTAAATGATCGGGTTGCGGTTAAAGGTGTTTTTTACCCACGGGATGAATGGCCAGATCAGGATGCCTTTCAGATAGGTTTTCACCACTCCGGCAGCCTTACTGCCTTTGGCCGGGACGCGATCCTTCTTCCAGCCGAGCGCCAATATACTGACCAGACGATACATCATGCCGCCGACAAAGACGAATAGAGCGACATTGAACATCGGTCCGCGTGCAAAATTTAAGGCTTCAGTCCAGTTCATTCTTTGCCTCCTTCAGCGGATTTTTTCTTAGATTGATTGACGAGTGCAGCCCCGGCCGCCAGGATTGCGCCAGCAGCAGCTGCTCCGCCGACCGCGGTCAAAGTTGGTCGATCGACAGGCGCTGATTGCCCCTGGTAAAAACCGCCGCCATCCCAGAAATTTGGTTCCGAACATCCCAGGCAAGGGTGGCCGGATTGGATCGGGAATGATAGTCCCTGGTCCCATTTGATCGAAGCGCAGGCATTGTAGGTGGTTGGACCCTTGCAGCCCAGTTTATATAAGCACCAGCCCTGGCGCGCACCCTCATCATCGAAGCTAAGGGCAAATTTCCCAGCCTCATAGAATGGACGGCGCAGGCAGCGATCATGGACAGTTTTGCCGTAAAAGGTTAACGGACGGTGCAAATCGTCCAATTCCGGCAGTGTACCGAAGATGACATAATGGGCAATCGTCCCCGTGGTCGCTTCGGGGATCGCCGGACAACCGGGGATATTGATGACCGGTTTATCTTTGATGATTTCCCAGACGCCTTTGGCGTCTGTGGGATTTGGCTTGGCTTTGGGCAGCCCGCCGAACGCAGCGCAGTTGCCGGTTGCGATGATTGCGGCAGCCCCAGCAGCGGCTTCTTTCAGGATATCCATGGCTGAGCGCCCGCCAATGGCGCAATATTTGCCCTCAACAGGGATGCTGCCTTCGACAACCAGGACGTATTGACCGGCGTATTTTTGCATCGCGGCTCTTTTGGCTTCTTCGATCTGGAAACCGGCTGCGGCGGAGAGGGTCTCGTGGTATTCGATTGTCAGAGTATTTAATACCAGGTTTACGAGCGAAGGGGAAACCGAACGAGTGATTGCCTCGCTGCACCCGGCGCAATCCTGAAATTCCAACCAGATAACCGGCGCACGCGGTTTTGATTCGAGCGCCTTTGCCACGAAATGCGCCGGATCATACGCACTGCCAACGCCAGAAGTTAAACCGTTTGCAGCGGTGTAGGTGACGTCTTTTAATCCCAACGCTGCAGCCAGCATACCGCTCAGTTTCAGGAAATCACGTCGCGAAACACCTTGGCTTTTCAACTCCGCATAAATTGATTTTTCAGCCATTACTCCTCCTTTGGGTACTCACAATCGAATGGGAAATTCTTATCCCGGTGTCAGTCGCAGGAGACTCCATCTGCCTCAAGCTTGGCCTGATAAGCAGCCAAGCCCTCAGCTCCGGTGACCAGTTTGCCCTTATCAGCTTCCCAATTGGATGGCTTCATCTCAGCAACCCAACCCTCACCATAAGGATCAGCAACTGCGATATTTGGGTCAGCTGCCAGTTTATCATTGGCTCGCACCAGCACCCCGGTGATTGGGGCAGGCACTGGGCCAACAAATTTACTGCTTTCCACGGTTGCAAGGCTCTTGCCCTGGAGCACTTCTTGCCCAATATTTTTTGTTTTGACGGTGATGGCTGCCAGCTTGCCCCCAGCCAGTTTGGTGGCGACTGAGGTCATGCCGACCCGGACCAACCCATCTTCCATTGGCTTAGCCCAGACGTGCTTCTCGATCATATAATAGCAATCTTCGGGTAAATTACATCCGCGAATAGTGGTCATTAGTTTCCTCCTGAAAATTGTTTTAGAAAGTAAGGACTGTCTTACTATCTTCTGCTGCTTGCCACATGAAAGCGCCGCCGACCATTTTCACGCCATCAATCAGGTCTGCGGGTGTCAGGTCATGAAGTTCGGTCGAGGCTGTGCAGGCGGTGAATTGAACCCCAGCTTCCATTGCTTCCTGCAGGAACTCGCTGACCGGTTTTCCTCCAGACTTTGGATAGATCGTCTCGGCCATGCCTTTCTTGAGTAGAAGGGTGCCGTCTATGGTGAAGAACATGGTTACTTCATAATCCATCGCAACCGCCAGGCTGGCAAAAAAGAACGGTGTTGCGCAGCGGCGCGGGGTTTCCGGTCCGCTTGTCATGATGATAAGAACTTTATCGTCTGCCATAATTCACTCCTTTTATTGGAAATTTTGTTATCAGAAGGACAATGCAATCGCATCATCGCTGGCGTATTCCAGGAATGTAGCAGCGCCGCCGATCTCAACCCCATCGATCAGATCCTCTTTCTTAATGCCCATCACATCCATGCTCATCTGACAGGCGATCAAGCGCACACCAAATTCCTGCGCCATAGTCAACAACTCGCTTAGCTTCGCTACATTCGCTTTTTTCATCATGCCATTCATCATCGTGGTTGCCAGGGCGGTCATACCAGGCAGCATGCCGATGATATTTGGGACAGGCATGGGCATCGCCGGATTGGCAATAGGAGCTACCTGGAGTTTATCGGCATTTCCTACCTTAAGGATTTCGATGCCATAGAAAGTAAAGAATATGGCAGCCTCCATATCCATCGCAACTGCGGCAGTGGCAAGGATCAGCGGCGGGTACGCTGCGTCCATTGTGCCATGTGCAGAGATCATCGCTAATCGGTTGGCTTTTGACATTTTTTATCCCTTTCTTTTCTGTCTTAAAGGCGAAACATTGATCGCACGGTCGCTTCTGAAATCAAAGTGGCTGTGCCGACGATAGAACGTCTTTTGGCTGGAATCCTATCCGGCCCTCCACAGCAATAGCCATCACAGATGTACTAGTGGTCTATTCTGGACCCTTTGGGTAATAGGTGCGCATCAGGAAAATGAGATCTTAGGATTACATTGACCATTGATCCAAAAACCACACTTGTATGATTGTTACTTTACCTTCTTGATAAAGAAAATAAACTTATCACCATCCTGCTCATAACCAAGCAATTCCTGTCCGGTTTTAGACGACCAGGCGTTGACATCTGGTACGGATCCCGGGTCGGTTGCGATCATCTTCAGAACCTGACCAACCTGTAATCCATCGACGGCTTTCTTGGTTTTCAAGATGGGCATTGGACAGGCTAAACCGCTACAATCCAGTGTTTGATCAAATGGGTAAGACATCAGTATCTCCTCTCGAAATTGGTGAAAAAACGAGACATCTCGAAATATTTTGGATGAGATCCCGAGATAATCCTCTATTTAGCTTCCAGTGTGCTCATAGCAGCAATTTTTCTGAGCCGGCCAAGCAGCGCAGATCGTTCATGACCGATATCTTCGAAGGTGTGAGCGACCCGCTCCAGCCAGGCGCCGATCTGATTACGATTACGAGCGTCCAGCAAAGGAATTTTGCGGGCAGCGGTTGATAACGCTCCGGCATTGATTTGATGCTCGCCTGCCAAATGCTGGATGCGGTCGGCCTCCTCGCCCAGTTCGGGTGGATGAGCATAGAACTGGCCTGCAATCAACACCGCAGTTTTTTTGCCTTCAATCTCGATTTGGGCGCAGGCATATTGCAGCCCGGCGTGACAGGTAAAAAAAGTGGGATTCTTACCCGGTTTTTCGGCCAAATTCTGCCAGGATTTCATGCAGGCTGACCGGCCGGATGGACTATTTTGAATCAATTGGCAAAAGCTGCCCATATTGCTGACATGAGTAAGCGGTTCACCCTGTGCGGAAGTGGTGACCGAACCGATCTCAGCCACCTCGGAAAAGACATCCTGGATGGCCTGGATGCAATGGATAGGCAATACCTGCAATGGAGGTAAACTTTTCTCTGCAACTGCATGGTTACCAGAGAGCATGGATTCCACTTCCTGGCGTGAAAATCGCCACTGCTGGCCTATCTTGACCCCGACCAGGCGTCCATCGTTTAACATACGATAGATCGTGGTTCTGTCTACCTGTAATAAATCTTGAACCTGTTTTGTAGTCAGGAGTTCATCCATTTTGTTTACATTATGGCGCAATAGAATGCTATAGTATGCTATACGTTGCTATAGTAGCAGGAAATAGCATAAATAAAAAGCGACATTTGTCTATAGCAAATATGACAAATGTCACATTAAGTGATCGCTGGAACCTACAGGCAGCCAGGCGGTAAATACACTGCCTGTCCCGAGTGTGCTTTCGACGGTGATGTTTCCCCCATGTGCAACCGCCATGTCCTGGGCAATGCTCAGACCAAGCCCCATTCCTTGTTTGACCCGTTTTCCATGCGAACCTTGATAAAAGGGTTGGAAGATCTTCTTTTGTTCCTCTGGCGGGATACCCGGCCCTGAATCTTCGAAACGAATCCAGACCTGTCCGGCTTGTACCCCCGTATCGACTCGAACCGAACCACCCCCGAGGGTATATTTGACCGCGTTGCTTGCCAGGTTGCCAATCACCTGGGCAAAGCGAACCTTATCGATGGAAACCTCTGGTAGGGTAGGATCAATTTTCACTTGCCAGTTCAGATGTTTTTCCAGGGCGGCTTCCTGCCAGGGGATTAACAGACGCGCCAGCCAATCGCCAAGCTCGACTGGTTCGTATTTCAATTCAAGCGGACCGAGCACCTGGTCGTGCAGGTGGGCCAGGTCATTCAGAATACCTTGCAGGCGGGCTGTTTCTTCATCCATCCCGGTGGTCAGCTCCTGAAAGAGTTGGGGATCAGAGGCTGCCCCGCGAAGTCAAGGCCTGGATGGCGGATCGCAGCGCTCCTAGTGGGCGGCCAAGTTCGTGGACCAGGTTGGCGAGCAATTGGCGCCGGGATTGCTCCAGGCTATGCAGGCGAGTGACCAGGACATTCACTTCCCGTACCAGTCCGCGGATCTCATCTGGACCTTGCTCAATCAACACATCGCTGCGCTCGCCGCGGGCCAGGCTGCGGATGGCGCTGGTCACTTTCTGGATTGGCCGGCTGATGCTTAATGCCAGGAGCGAACCGAGCAGAGCCCCACCCAGCAGCCCGCCGACCGCAACCAGGATGCTGATCCAGCGCATCTGTCGAAAGAGATCGGTCAGGGATGTTTCGAAATAGGTCATCCATAGAATCCCGATCGGTTGGCTGCCGCGCACCGTTACCGGAGACAATACGCTGATCGAGTAGGGTTTGGTTGGCAACAGGGAATTGCTGGTCAGAAGCACATCTTCACCGCTCTGGGCGCGCTCTAGCCCTGGGAGATGGATTTTTTGACCGGCCTGAGCCAGGAAATCTGGGTCATTGGAATAGGCGATTGTGCCGTCAGGTTCCAGATATACCAGCCGTACCTGTGGATTGGGCTGCAACTGAAGCAGGTAGAGTTGTAAGCTGCGCTGATCGCCATAGGTCAGGTAATCCAGGCGGGCCACCTCGGTCAGCAGACGGGCATCGCTTAACAAATCCTGGGCTAACCTGGGGAGCAGCAAACGGGTTTCGAACAGGTAGGATAGGGCAATATACAACAGCGGTACGACCATGACCAACGGCAAGATATGGCTGAGGATCAGGCGTTCGCGCAGCGAGCGGAACATGATGGATCAGACCTCCACGGGAAGAAATTTATAGCCCACACCGCGCACGGTTACAATCCGCGCTGGCCGATTCGGAATAGTCTCGATCTTTTCACGCAGCCAGCGAATATGAACATAAACGACCTGCGGCTGACCGACAAACTCGGCTCCCCACACGCGCGCCAGCAGATCATCGGTGGTAATCACCACGCCCGGCTGTAGCGCGAAGGCGTGCAGCAAGTCGAATTCACGTGGGCTCAGCTCAACCGGGCGACCGGCAACTTTGACGATGTGGGCGGCCGGATCGATGGTCAGATCGCCGACCTGAAGCGAGGCAGGGGCGGAGTTGGGGGTTGAGTTTCGTTCCTGGCGGCGTAAGACGACTTTGATGCGCGCCAGCAACACATCCAGGTCGAATGGTTTGGTGACATAATCATCCGCGCCTAATTCAAGGCCGAGCACTTCATCCAACTCGCGCCGGCGAGAAGTGAGAAAGACGACCGGCGCAGCCAACAGATCTTTAAATCGGTGAAGCGCTTCCAGCCCATCCATACCGGGCAAACCGATGTCCAATAGCACCAGATCTGGCGGGTCTCGTTGAGCCAGTTCGAGAGCATTTTCGGCGTTTGCCGCGCTGCTGGTGCGATATCCGCTTTGTTCCAGGTTGAAAGAAAGGCTGCGGCGCATCAATGCATCATCGTCAACGAGTAGAAGGTGTTTGGGCATAGCGGTTTGATTTTACTCGATATTTGCAACCTGAAAGCAAAAATGAAAGGTTCCTTGAGAATGCGTTACTTCTAAATGAACAGGAAAATAGGACTGGGTCCGATCCGGCCAATCTTGCTGAGGCGCGTGCTCCGACTATTGACCTGGCAGCACGATTTTAATTGGGATTGAAACGGTTATATGATTTGCTGCACAAACTCGGGTTGGATGTTTGAATAGATACGCAGATCTAACATCAGCAGTAGACGGGAGGGGCTCCATCCAACGTGTCGAAGGCTGGGTGACTGCCTGGACGACGGCTTCGTAATATTGCCGGTCGCGCCGAATTTGGCGCAGCGCTTTACGGGACAAAGAATCGTCTAAATGATTGTTTCGGCCCGGTAGCCAGATCCACTCGACGAAAAAAAAACCGGCGAGCCAGTCTGACGGCCCGCCGGTAAAGAGGTTTCACGCTCTGCGCGTTGACTTGAGAAGCGCCGCACATCTGATCGATCACGCTTTTAGCGTCTCCATAAACCAGGATGGATTCATCCTGGATGGCGAAATCCTGGAGAGCATCCAGTCCTTCAATCGAAAATAATCAGCGCTGTAGGAGCGCCCCCAAGCCACATCGTCACCCAGGCAAATACAGCACTGGCCAGGGTAAGCGCCATCGGACGGATGCGCTGCTCTCGGCGGCGGATATGGAAATCGGTTATCTCACCTTGATGCACCTTCCAAAGGATATAAACAACTGGCAGCAGAACTGTCATGCTAAGATGATACCCAGACCAAAGCCAGGCTTTTGAATCTTGGATGTGCCAGGTTGCGATCAAAATCCCGCTTAATGCCATCAATGGCGGACTGAGCAAGTCGGAAATCCACTTTGCCAGCCTCTCATCCCAACCCTCATCAATCGGAATGGTATTGGATGGAATGGCTGTATCGATTTCTGGATTATATTGCATGTAGATGCTCCTTCATATTTCGTCATTAATGCACAGTAAAAGCAATTCTTCGGCTAGGGTTAACATGAATCCCATTCTAGCAGACCAGGGTTATCTGCAGATTATGGCGGAGTTAATGCTTGTTAACCAATCGATTGTGTAAGTAAATCAGGATTTATTACAAAGTATCGTCTCCAGAGCCTGGATCAAAGCGTCGATATCGCTCTGATCGTTATATGCCTGGATCGAAATGCGGATAAACTTAAACGAGTTCCAATCTATCAGTGGGATTTCTATTTGGTGTTCTGAATACAGACGTTGTTTGAAGGGGATGATATCCGTATTTTGAGGGATTGGCGCGATCCCCATCTGGTGGAATAAATGCGAATCCAGTGGGTAGAGTGGCTCTTTGTCAACCAGTTCGCAGATGCGTTGGATGGCTGTGGTCAATAATTGATGGCAGTCTTTGCGGACCTGTTCCCAATTGTGATCGTGCATAAACTGGATCGCCGTCGGGACCGCCAACGCCGCGGCAGGGTCGTGCGTTCCAGTCCACTGCAGGTAGTCAATATATTGTGAACCTGTGCTGGTTTGAGCTGTGGCATGATAACCCCAGCTCACGATCAAAGGCTCGATCAGGTTTTGAACCTTCGGATGAGTGTATAAGAAACCGGCTCCTTTTGGGGCAAGCATCCACTTGTGGCAATTCCCGGTATAGAAATCTGCGCCGAGTTCATCCAGATCGAGCGGGATCTGGCCGGGTGCGTGTGCGCCGTCGATAATGCTCAAGATCCCAGCCTGGCGCGCCAAATCGCAAATCTCTTTTACTGGTAGACACAGCGCAGTAGGCGATGTGATATGGCTAAGATAAATTACCCGCGTACGTTCGGTGATCCCCTCTCGCAAACAGTCGAGGATTTGAGCATTGGTTTGAATGGGTAGAGGGATGGGTTGGCGGATATAGACTGCCCCCGTTTTTTGGGTGATAAATTCCCAGGTGTAATCGCACGCCCCGTATTCATGATCGGTAGCAAGGATCTCATCCCCCGGCGAAAGAGAAAGCGAGCGGGCAACAATATTCACCCCATGAGTGGCGTTTGGTACAAAAGCCAGGTTATCTGCAGAAGTGTTGAGATATTGACCTAATGCCTGGCGCGCCTGGAGCGCATATTCCGGCAGGTCGCGGCTTAAAAAAGCGACTGGCTGTTGCTCGAGTTTTAACTGCCAGGCCTGGTAAACCTCGAATACCGGCCGTGGACATGCTCCAAAGGAGCCGTGGTTGAGAAAGTGAATTGTCGGATCCAGAAGAAAAATAGGCTTTAGCTTATTTAGCATTTAAATGATGATCTTAATTCGGTCAGTTTTGTTTGTGTAATTCCAAAACCCGCCTGGCAGCTTCTTCGTCGGTGATCAGGGTATGTATCAGTTTTCCCCGCAACGCAGCGTAGATGCTCTCGCCTTTCTTATAACCGCCTGCTACCCCCATCACTTTCTTAATCTTAGAAAGCGTGAGAGCAGAAATCGCTACCATGCGCTGGTTGATCCAATGGTTCATCAGGATCTTGCCTTCGATATCATAGTGAAGACCAGCCACATCCCCTACCACCCCATCCGCCTGCATTTGTTCCACTTCCTCCAAAGTCAAATATCCAAGCTTGTAGGCGTTATAGAGTTCAGGAAGTGTACTGCCGATACCCACCAGCGCGACATCACACAAGGCTGCACGATCAAGCGTCTCACGGATGATCCTGTCTTGCATCAAGGCTACATGCGCAACCTCATTCTGCATGATTAAAGGAGCATGTAGGAACCGGCAGGTGCAGCCCAGGCAATTCGCCAGGTTCGGCGCTAAGAGCGGACCAATGGATGATCCGCGTTCTGTGCCTGTACCGCCAATGAGCTGAATGACCTCCATATCCGGTCGGCTTTGAGCCCGAAAAGCACGCACCATCTGATAAAGCCCGGTCCCCCAGGTGATTCCCACGATATTGAGATTTGGCAGCAGAGTAGTGAAGTATTCTGCAGCCAGGACCCCCAGACCCTGAAGCATCTCTTCGTAGGTTTTATTTTGGCGGATCAGAACTTGAACGTGTTCGAGTTCGAAATTTGCTGCCAGCGCATTCTCTAACTCAATGGATGTGCGCCAGGGATAATGAATGATATGCTCAACCAGTCCTCGCTTATGGGCATCACTGAGCAGGCGTGAGACCGCAGAGCGGGTTAAACCAATTTCATCAGCAATTTCTTGCTGATTCTTTTCCTTATCATAGTACATCGAGGCAACTCGAGCTAGCAGTTCTAGGCGGCTTTGATATTCAGGCATTTAGCCATCCCTGTTCATTTTTCTTTGCAGGCTGGCATCGCTTTAGCGATGCCAGCCTGCTCGAGTTTTAATGCTGTTATTCGCTCAATCCGTCCCGAAAACCCTGGAAAACATAAGCCATGGATACGGATCCCGGATCAGGATGTCCAATGGTGCGATCACCCTGGTATTTCGCTCGACCATAGCGGGCAGGGATCAGGCTGGTGGATTCCGACCCTTTCCTGGCTGCTTCAGCGGCGGATTTAAGCATCTCTGAAATGGGTTCTCCCTGATCTGCAGCGAGGCGCAGAGCCTGTACGGCTGGAATTAGGGCATCCATCAAGGTTTTATCTCCGACGCGTGCTTTGGTTTGCTGTTCGAGCGATTTCAAACCACTTTCGAACATCGTAGCAAAGCCTGCTCCGTCCAGTGTGGTTGCGCCAGCAGTCGCGTCCGACATACCGAGAAAGATTGAACCATATAATGGCCCTGTAGCTCCGCCATCGATATTCATCAAAGCCCAACCTATTTCGCTCAATAGATTCGCAAAATCTCCGTCTGGTTGGGACGACATGACCTCGCCCATTTTCTCCATCGCGCGCAGCATCGTTATCCCATGATCTCCGTCGCCGATGGCAGCGTCCAGATGGGAGAGTTCGTCACTCTTCAGGCGGATGATTTCGATCGCCCCATTCAGCATTCGTTTAAAGTCGTCATAACCGATCTGCGCTGTCATGTTATTTTCTCTCCGTTATTGAATCAGCAAACTTTGTAGTAAGCTGCATCGCAAGGGGCTTTATAAAGTCCTTCTAGCTCATCGTCAACGCGCCCGATGGACATTTGGAAACCGCCCTGCTCTTGCACGGTGAGCAACTCGCCAATCTGCGAGCCAACGATCTTGATTCCTTTTTCTTCGAGAATCTGGGCAACCCGGCGGAAGACGATGAACATCTCCATCAGGGTGGTCGCGCCGGTGCCGTTGATGAAGACCACCAGTTTCTCGCCCGCTTTTACGCCCAAATCCTTGAGCAGGTTGTTCAGCATGATTTCTGCTGTTTCGTCGGCTGACTTCAATTTCATGCGTCCAACGCCTGCTTCGCCATGCTGCCCCATCCCGATTTCCATCTCATCATCGGGTAGCTCAAAGAATGGATAGCCGGTTGCAGGGTGAGTGGCGGGAGAGGCAGCCACTGCCAGCGTGGCAGTATTGGCGCACATTTTCTCCCCAACCCGGAGCACATCATCGAAGGAATATCCAGCCTCGGATGCGGCTCCAACGATCTTCAGGACCATCAGCGTCCCGATCAGGCCGCGACGATTATCCTGGTCATCTCTGGGGGCATTGGAAATATCATCGCTGCTCAAGATCCGCTTCATTTTGAGGCCTTGTCGTTCGGCCATCTGGATGACCATATTCGATGATAGTACGTCGCCTTCATGGTTGAAGACGACCAATACGACCCCTGCGCCACAATCTGCCTGTTTCACAGCATCTATAACTCGTGGAGCTCCTGGAGCAGCAAAAATATCGCCCAGAGCGCACACGTCCACCAGGCCTTTTCCTACCCAACCAATTAATGCTGGCTCATGCCCGGCGCCGCCCATGGTCACAATCCCAACTTTGCCGGATTCTTTTGGTGAAACCCGGGCCACAATTCGCTCGCTGGATTGTTTGACACGTTCAGGATTTGATTTCACAAAGCCATCGAGAAGTTCAGGTACGAGATTTTCGGCTTTGTTCATAAATTTTTTCATTGCCATTTTAGGACCCATCCTTTCGTTGTGATTATCAGATGAACTCAATATTAACACTTGACCTCACAATTGTGAAGGTATTCTACATTCACCAAGAATATCAAATTGTCCGATCGTTCCCTCCATCGAACTGAATTTGCCCTCCGGTCATGTGGCGAAACAACGGGCCGCACATTTCAGCAGCCAATTCAGCCACATCGTGGCTTGTGATCTCGGTTTTTAAAAGATTGCGCTTTTTGTATTGTTCCACGGTCATGCCATAATGACTGGCGCGAGCTTGAAGCACTTCTTCTGTATACAAAGCAGTATCAAACACCGAATCTGGATGGATGACGTTCACCCGGATGCGCTCGCTGCCCCATTCTAATGCGGCAACTCGGGCGAGCTGAGTAAGCGCTGCTTTCGAGGTTGAATATGCCGCTGCGCCTGGCCCAGGCGCGCGCATATTCTTTGAACCCACGATCACCACCCGGCCATACCTGGGCGCCAACCGAAGCATCGGGAACGCCTCCCGCAGGATGACCATGTTTGAGACGAAGTTGATGTTGATTACTTTGGTGAATTCGGTCAGGGTCAGCTTTTCAATATTGCACCCGCCGGGGAATAAACCGGCATTCAAAACCAGGATATCCAATCCGCCGAAACGCCGTCCAACCAAGCGCATGGTTTCGCAGATAGCGGCCTCGTCAAATACATCGCATCTGATTCCATGAAAGCAGGGGTGATCGAAAGTCGTGCAAATGGAGGGGTTGATATCCACCCCGACGACCGCACAGCCGCGCCGAAGCAGCGCCTCAACCACAGCTTTCCCAATCCCGGAGGCAGACCCGGTGACAAGAGCTACCTCGCCCGAATAGGGTTGCGGCGTTGGGAAATTCATCGTTTCCCAGTTTTCCGCTTCTTGAAGTGCATCTGGGTTTAGGGTTTGAACCTTGACCATCCGGCTGGCGGCGCTCATTGCCAGAGCTGCTGTCTGAAATAATGCGCCGGTTTGGATTGCATCAACAATGGAGTTCCCTGCGGTGATGCTACCTGTGCCAGGTCTGAGTATGACACTCATCCCAGTTTTTGATTCGGGCGGTAAGGTGGGTATGGAATCTGCTTCATTTGACAAAATGGTAGGCAATCCCGTATGAGCAGAAAAGCCCGGGAAGGGTACGCCTGACTCGGTTACTTGAGAGCTGACCGGTAAGTTGATGAATGCGCGCATTTCTGCTGAGTCATCCAAATGGAGGACCAGTGGGCGGCCGCGTTGAGCGCAAATCGCGGCCCGGATCGCCGGTAGAAAAACCGATTCCGGTGATTGTCGTTCATCGATTTGAGGATTTACCTCCAGGGTATTCATCCCTGGAGATACTTTTTCTAATAGGTCGTCTAGCTTTGTCTGAATATCCTTCAGGTCTGCTGCCGCCGTCAGCAAACCCCGGTTGAGTAAGATAAATTCACTGCCGGGATCTGAATGGGTGAATATTTGACGACTCAGGCGATGCAGGTCTGGTTCGAAAGGAAGAATTAGTACAGCTTTCCCAAACCAATTCTGGATGATCGTCAATGCGTTTGGAAGGCAGGAAGCAGCCAGAAGATCGAATGGCTGGCAGAAGCAGACCCATTTAGATTGAACAGCTGCGTGTAGCAAAGCAACTGATGAAGATTGCGCGGAATCATAATAAGCCCGGCAATTGCTAAGTGCTTCATTCAGGTCTTTAGCCTCGAATTTGGGTTGATCCAAAAGCCCATATAGATTACTTAGACGCAGGCAGGCCCAGTTCTCGGGTCTGGATAGTTGAAGGTTGGGCCAACCGGCCCGCCCAATCATTAAAATATCCTCTTCTATCCCGAAAAGATTGCGCCATTTGGTCTTAATCGAAAGCGAAAAACCGGGTTGGATACGACCATATTTCGAAATGGCCTGGTTGAATTGTTCGATTTCAGTTGTGAACAACTCTGATAGATGTGGTTGCATCTCTTTAGGTCTCCATCCAAAAAGGTTCTTCGCCAAAAAGTGTTTCAGCGAGCCAGAAATAATGTTCGCTTGATGATCTAGTTTCTGCAAGATGGGGCTGTCTCAAAAGATGGATGTCGCTCTGAGTGAAGCGAAGAGTCTCAACATTTGTCTGCGAGATTTCTCGCTATGCACGATATGACATCATCGGGCTTTTTTTGACAGCCCCAAGAAAGGATATTTACTTCTCAAACATCTCGTAGACTTCGAAAGCCTGTTTTGGGGTATATCCTTCATGAATGATACATTGTAAGGCGCGCGCCATGGCTCTTGGTCGTCCATTTTGCCAAATATTCCGACCGAGATTGACGCCGATAGCGCCAGATTGCATGCCATTATACACAAACTCCAGCACCTCGAAGTCATTTTCTGTCTTCGGGCCGCCGGCAATTACCACTGGCACTGGGCAACCCTGGGCTACTTTTTCGAAATTTTCGCAGTAATACGTTTTAACCACACTTGCGCCCATTTCCGCACAGATTCGGCAAGCCAAAGAGAGATAGCGGGCGTCGCGCTTATCCATTTCTCGGCCAACTGCAGTGACAGCCATTACCGGTACGCCGGCAGGCTCACATTGGTTCACCAGTTCTGTCAATCCCAGGATGTTTTGGCGTTGGTATGTGCTTCCTATGAAGATCGAGATCCCTACCGCTGAAACATTCAATCGCAGGATCTCATCAATTGAAGTGGTAACACCTTCGTTCTCCAGATCGCCGCCAGCCATGCTTGTGCCGCCGCTCACCCGCAAGATGACGGCTTGATCGATCGCCGGCGATATTTGAGCGCGAAGGACACCCCGGGTGACGAAAAGAGCATCAACAAACTCCAGCAAAGGTTTGGCTGCTTTGCCCACATTTTCGAGTTTGGTGGTTGGACCTTGGAAATAACCATGGTCCATCGCCAAATAGAAACATTTGCCATCCGGTTTGATGACTTTTGACATTCGGTTGGCTTTTCCCCAGTCCATAATAGGTACACTCCTTGTTGGGTAATGGATATGATTAATTATCCTGCAACAAGGTCGGATTAAGCAGGTCAGGTGGGTGTGGGCGCTTGCATGAATTGGAGGCGGAATTCAGCAAGCCTTTTTGATATAGGATCAATGATATACCCCCCAGCATGCTAACAATAGCATGATTATAAATAGATGTCAAGCACTAGAATTCACAAGTGATTAATTCTATCACGAATGTGCGATCCAAAATAAACGGATTCACCCCTTTTAAGCAATATTCTCATTGACAAACGCACATTTGCGTGCTATATTCACGTATGTGAACAGTCAAAGGTATTGGCAAATTTCTTTTTTCTGCATCTCAACGCATCTTCTTCGCAATTGATTCTTCAACGAAAAAATTATGTCTGCATCAGGCTGGATCGTAGCAGAGCCTGCGGGTGTGGTCCGTTCCTTACAATTATCTGATAAATATGATACATTGCACTGGCAAGCCGGAGGCGAAAGGCCTGCGAGCGCAACCCTGTTATTAGGAAGGAGGCAGAACAACATCTAAAATTGACTCGGCAAGTACTGGCGTAATTTTGCACCTTCAATCTAATTTGTAGGAATATAAAGAGGAGAAAATGCACAAACAACGATTTTTCAACACCATGATGGTAGCGTTATTGCTGCTCGGTTTACTCAGCGCAGCATGCGCCCCAACCGCAGCTCCGACTGCGGCGCCCGAAGAACCAAAACCAGCCGAGGTCCAGGCGACTGAAGCGCCCGCTGCAGAGCCTGTTAAGACTGAAGCGCCCGCTGCAGAGCCTGTTAAGACTGAAGCGCCTGCCGCTGAAGCACCGAAGTCCGACGTGGAACTGGTTTTCGTCTGGCACTCCGGTGGTCTTGGCGAGAAATTTGAAGAATTGGCAAAAGAATACACTGCCATGACCGGCGTCAAAGTTCGTGCAGACCTGGTCCCCTACGGCCCGCAGTGGCACGACAAGATCGCGGCTGAATTCGCAGCCCGCGGCTCTGGTTTCGACCTGGCAATGTTCGACAGCCAGTCGATGTCCGAGTTCGCCTCCGGCGGCCATGTTGTTCAGTTGAACGATAAAATTGCTGGCAGCGAGCTGATCAGCCTTGAGGACTTCTCGCCTGCTGCGATCCGCCAATATGGCGAGTATCCGGAAGGCTCTGGCAACATCTTCGCTCTGCCGATCAACCAGGACGCGATGGGATTGGTCTATCGCAAGGACCTCTTCGAGGATCCCAAAGAGATGGAAGCCTTCAAAGCCAAATATGGCTATGACCTGGCCGTTCCTCAGACCTATGCCCAGATGCGCGACATTGCCGAATTCTTCACCCGCCCAGACCAGAATCTGTGGGGTTTGGCGTCCTATGGCAGCCGCGACTATGATGCGGTCACCAGCCCCTTGGATGGCGTCATCTGGTCGTTCGGTGGCGAGCTGTGGGACCCCGAGACCAAGAAGGCTGAAGGCGTGATGAACTCCGAAATCAACGTTGAAGCGCTTGAATTCTACGCCGATTTGTTCCAGTTCATGCCCCCTGGCGCGGCTGGCTGGTTCTACGACGAAGTTAACAACGCTGTCCACACCGGCATCGTCGCGATGGCGATCAACTGGTACTACTTCTTCTTCGTCCACGCCGATCCGGCGATCAACCCCTATGCTGATAAGATGGGCTTTGACGTACTGCCTGGTGTAGATGATGGCACTGGCAATATCCGCCGCTTCAGTTCGGTTGGCGGACAGGGCCTTTCCATCTCGGCTTACTCCAAGAACATCGACGAGGCGTGGAAGCTGTTGGAATGGTTCATGACCCCCGAAATTCAGTGGAAGTGGACTGAAATCGGCGCTCAAACCGGACGTCTTGACATCCTCACCGATCCGAAGTATAAAACCACCAAGCCGTGGAATGAGACCTTCCCGGATGCCATGCTGACCGTCAAGGACTACTGGCACCTGATCGAGTATCCTGAACTGCTCGACATCTTCCAGAAGTACGCCAGCCTGGTCGTTTCCGGCGAAATGTCCGCACGGGAAGCCTTAGATGCTGTTGCCAAGGAGCATCAGGCAATCTTGGATCAGATTCAATAAAGTTTAGTGTTGAGCTGTCTCAGTATTGATCCGTCAATGCTGAGACAGACGCGCTCAACTTGCCCCGGCTGCACCGAGATTTTCATTGACCCGCCGGTATGCGGTTGAGAACACCCCGGCGCTTGCGTATCCTGACCTTCTATCGCTCTCTTACATCGCTGCCCGAAGGTTGGGTGCGCAAGCCCGTACAAGCCAGTCTGGTGGAGGCCGAAACTTGAATACTGCCCTTCCTGATCCTACGAATCAAACTGCCCAGGTCATCAAACGGCGTGGGATGAGCGACGATGTGCTGAAGCGCCTGTTGCTCACACCGGCTGTCCTGATCATCCTTGCATTGGTCATTTACCCCTTCGCCTGGGCTGTCTATTTGAGCTTTACCAAATATTCGATCCTGAAAGCCGCGGCTCCGGTTGGCGTGGGGCTGGCAAACTATCGCAACATCCTGGCTGACCCGAATATTTGGGAACGGTTCATTTTTACCGGGAAATTCGTTTTTACTGCGGTCATGATCGAACTCATTCTTGGGTTCCTGATTGCATATTTCATTCACTCCCAGTTCGAGGGGGGTGGAGTTTTTGTCACGATCCTGTTGTTACCGATGATGATTGCGCCGGTGATCTCCGGGTTGTTTTGGAAGTATATCCTCTCGAATAACTGGGGCGTCGTGAACTATTTCATCTTGCATTATCTGGGGCTGCCGGAGGTGCATTGGTTGAGTACCAACACCGCCGGCTTCTGGTCGATTGTTATGGTTGATGTCTGGATGTGGACGCCCTTCATGATGCTGCTCAGCCTGGCAGGGCTTTCAGCCGTGCCGGGATATCTGTATGAATCCGCCGAAATCGACCGGGCGTCCGCCTGGTTCAAATTCACCCGCATTACCCTGCCGCTTGCGGCGCCTTTGATTTTGCTGGCCATCGTTTTTCGCACCATTGACGCCTTCAAGACCACGGATATCGTCTGGGTCCTGACTGCCGGTGGACCTGGCTCAACCACAGAAACCATCGCATATGCCCTTTACAAGCTGGCATTTGCGTTCTTTAAGACCGGAGAAGCCTCCGCTCTCGCAGTCATCCTGCTGGTAACGGTGATCGGTCTGAGCATCATCTTGGTGCGGGTCTTAAATCGCGCCAAACAAGCAACCCAGTAAAACGGAGCGAGTTATGCACCAAACAAACCGGTTTAATCGTATTCTCGCCTGGACGGGGCTCATCCTGCTGATTGCGATCTTCATGTTTCCGCTTTTCTGGCTGGTTGCCACGGCCTTAAAAACCCGGTCGCAAATCATGTCGATCCCGCCTCAATTCTTCTTTACCCCCACGCTAGAAAATTTCCGCGGCGTTTTCTTTACCAGCTCGGGAACGGATACCAACTTCCTGTTCTTCTTCAAGATGAGTATCATCATCAGCGCTCTGAGCACAGTATTCTCGGTGCTTTTTGGAGCAATGGCCGCGTATAGCGTCTCGCGTTTCAAAATCTCTGGAAAAGATGATTTGATGTTCTTCATTCTGAGCACGCGCATGCTGCCGCCTATCGCAACCCTGGTGCCGCTATTTTTGATGTACCGCGCCCTGGGTCTCTCCGACACCGTGCATGGGATGGTTCTGCTGTATACGATGTTTAACCTGGGCTTTACGGTCTGGATGATGAAGAGTTTCTTCGATGAAATCCCGGTTGAATATGAAGAAGCCGCGCTGATGGATGGTTACAGCCGGTGGGAAGCATTTATTAAAGTCGTCATACCCCAATCGGTGACCGGTCTGGCTGCCTCGGCTGTTTTCAGCCTGATCGCAAGCTGGAACGAGTTTGTGTATGGCTCGATCCTGACCACTCGTTACGCCCGAACGGTCCCGCCGGCGGTTGCCGTCCGCGTCGGTCACGAAGGATATGAGTGGGGCAAGATTGCCGCAACGGCGTTCATGTACGTTCTTCCGGTCTTGATATTTACCTTTCTGGTGCGCAAATCCTTGCTTCGTGGTCTCACATTTGGAGCAATCAAGAAGTGAGCTGGAGCAATCCCGGTATTCAAGGAGCGAGAGATTAATTATGGCTAGTGTAGAGTTGCGTGATATTGTCAAGAGGTATGGTCAGACCGTTGCGGTTAATCACGTGAATTTAATCATCGAAGATGGCGAATTTCTGGTCCTGTTAGGCCCTTCCGGGTGCGGAAAAACAACCAGTTTGCGCAGCATAGCTGGTTTGGAAGCGGTCGATGAGGGATCAATCCTGATCGATGGCGAAATAGTAAATGATAAACGGCCGTCTGATCGGGATATGGCGTTCTGTTTCCAGCAATATGCTCTCTATCCACATCTGACTGCATATGAGAATATCGCTTTCCCGTTGCGCACCCAGCAGATGAATAAGGCTGAGGTGGAGACGCGTGTGCGCGAGGTGGGCAAGCTGCTCCACCTCGAGGAAATCTTCAAGCGCAAACCGAGTAAATTAAGCGCCGGAGATCAGCAGCGGGTGGCTCTTGCCCGGGCGATGGTGCGCCAGCCAAAGGTCTACTTGATGGATGAGCCGCTATCTAACCTGGATGCTCAATTGCGGGTGGATATGCGGGCGGAACTGCGCCGGCTGCAGATCAACAACCAGATCACGACGATCTATGTTACCCACGATCAGGTCGAGGCGATGGCGATGGCCGACCGGATCGCGATCATGAATGTGGGCGTACTGCAACAAGTGGGCACGCCGGACGATGTATACACCCATCCGGCGAACCTGTTTGTGGCGAATTTTATCGGCAGCCCAAGCATGAACTTCATCCCATGTGAATACGAAGCCGAATCTCGCAGCCTGCGCATGCATGCCGAAGGCGAGACGCTTCACTATCATTTGCCGGAGGACATCCATCAATCCGTCGGCGGGTTGGCAGATGGTACAGAGTTGGTGCTGGGCGTGCGACCTGAGGATGTAAACATCCATACGGAAAGTATGGATGGCGGGTTAGAGTGTAAATTGATCATAGTGGAAGCCTTGGGATCAGAGAATATTCATCACCTGGGACATTCAGACCTGCTGATCGTTGCCCGCACATCGCCTGCCGATGTCTACGCCGATGGGCAGACCCTTTGGGTTAGTTTTGAACCCGGTGGGATGCGCCTCTTTGATCGAAAGACCGAGAACGCAATTTAGGAAGGATGATATGGCTGAAGTCAACTTAATCGGTCTGAAAAAGAACTTTGGGGATGTGGTCGCCCTGAACGATATTTCCTTTGAAATCAAGGATCAGGAATTTGTTACCATGCTCGGCCCAACAGGCGCTGGAAAAACTACCACGCTGCGCTGTGTCGGCGGTCTGGAAAAACTGGATGCGGGCGAAGTGCATATCAACGGGGCGAACATCAATAGCCTGCCCCCTGGCCAGCGCAACATGGCCTTCGTTTCGCAGCATTATGCGCTCTACCCGCACATGACCGTGTATAAGAATTTGCAATTCCCGTTAGATAAGACAGCCTTATCCTCAGAGCAGAAGGTACAACGGATCCAGGAAATTGCCAGGGTTTTACATATTGATCATCTCTTGCAGCGCTATCCGAGTAAGTTGAGCGGCGGCGAGATGCAGCGCGTGGTGATTGGCCGTGCGATGGTCCGCAGCCCGCAGCTTTTCCTGCTCGATGAACCGCTCTCCAACCTGGATGCCAAGCTGCGCGAAGAACTGCGGTTCGAGCTTAAGCGCCTGCAAAAAGAGGCCGGGGCGACAACCTTATATGTCACCCACGACCAGATCGAAGCGATGTCCATGTCCGACAAGGTCATCGTGATCTATCAAGGTGTGATGCAACAGATTGGAACGCCAGCGGAGATCTACTCTTATCCGGCCAACCTGCTGGTATCCAAAATTGTTGGCACCCCTCCAATGAATTTGTTGCCCGGTGAACTGACCGATAATCATTTTTACATCAAGTCCAATGGACATGCCCTGGAACTCCCTGAGAGCTACAAGAATATCCTCCAAAAAGGGAAATACCAGTTAGGGGTTCGCCCTGAAGATGTGAAAATCGTCCCCGATTCAACCCCCGGCGCTTTGCAGGCAGAGGTTTTCTTAATCGAGGCTTTTGGTTATGAAAAGCTGGTTGAGATTATGCTTGGGGAGTTGATGGTGCGCTCTCGGGTGTCGGCGCGCGTTCATTTGAAAGTGGGCGATCCAATCAAGATCCAATTCGAGGAACGGAAAATCCGCTTCTTCGACGCAAACGGGCAGTTAGTCCGAGCTTGAAGATTTGGAGGAAATGATGCAGAAACGAAGCAGAATTGGCGAATTGGGTGACGGTGTCGCGATTGCTCTGATCATCATCGGATTTCTAATGATGGTCCAACCGCTCACCATCGTTTTGTATTCTTATGGCTTTACGGTGATCCTGTCTGGTGTGATCCTGTTTAATATCACTTCGCACCTGTAATTTGTCAACCATTCGAGATTCAGTCGGATCGAATACAGAAAATGTAAATTCTATCCAATTCCATTTCATCCGGAGGAAGAAATCCTATGGTAAAGAAAATCATTAATCATCCGAAAGATGTCGTGTGGCAGACCATCGAAGGTTACTTGATGATGCACCCAGGCGAATTTCGCCAAATTGAGGGATACACCGCAATCGTGAAGACCGAGCTGGATCCGGGAAAAGTGGGATTGGTGATTGGCGGCGGCAGCGGACACGAACCGATCTTTCTGGAATTTATCGGCAAAGGCTATCCGGACGCGGTGGCAATGGGGAACATTTTCGCGGCTCCTTCACCAGATACCGTTCTTGCGGCAACCAAGGCAGCGAATCGGGGGCGGGGAGTGCTCTATGTATATGGGAACTATGCCGGAGATAATCTGAATTTTGATATGGGCGCCGAGTTGGCTGATATGGAAGGCATCCAAACGGAGACCGTCCGCGTGTGGGATGATGTGGCTTCTGCTCCGCCAGAGCGGATCACAGACCGGCGCGGGATTGCAGGCGATTTCTATGTGATCAAAATCGCGGGCGCCTGTTGTGACGCCGGGTTAGATCTGGACGAAGTCAAGCGTGTCACGACCAAAGCGCGCGATCATACCCGGACCATGGGTGTTGCCCTTTATCCGGGGACTATCCCAGGCGAAGGCACCCCTGCCTTCACTCTTGCAGAAGACGAAATCGAAATCGGTCTCGGACTACATGGCGAACCGGGTGTGCGACGTGGAAAAATTCAGCCGGCAGATGTATTGGTTGATGAAATGCTCTCATTAATTATCCCTGACCTGCCGTTCAAACCCGGCGACGAAGTGTGCGCCTTAATTGACGGGTTTGGTTCAACTACTCGCATGGAACAGATGATTGCCATGCGTCGGACGCTCATCAATCTGGAAAAAATGGGATTCAAAGTACATCAAGCAGATGCAGGTAATTTTGCCACCTGTCAGGAAATGGCGGGCTTTTCGATCACCTTGCTGCAATTGGATGATGAACTGAAAACATATTTTGATTGGCCCGTTTGGTCGAGCGTCTACAAAAATCAACCCCGGTGAATTGAGGTATGGAAATATTAACTGCTGCTCAAGTCAAAGAGATGTTCCTCTATGTCGCCGATGCAGTCACTGCTTCGAAAGAAATGCTTTGCGAAGCAGATCGAAATATCGGAGATGGTGATCACGGAATCGGTATGTCCCTCGGATTTGAATTCGGCTAAAAAGGAGCTTGAATCCCAGGAATTCACCGACGTGTATGCTGTTTTTAGCACAGTTGGGCGTACGATGATTCGGGTGATGGGGGGGGCGTCAGGTATTATTTTCGGCTTGTTGTTTTATGCAGGTTCAAAAAACATGGCGCCAAAATCCGAATTGACTACAAAAGAATTCAGCGAGATTTTCAGCAAAGCTCTGATTGAAATCCAGAATAAAGGGCAAGCCAAGCTGGGGGATAAAACTCTGGTGGATGGCTTGCAACCAATGGTAGAAGCTATGCAAGGCAGCGCTGATCGAGGGGATGGTTTCAAAGCCTTGCTCGAAAAAGCCTATCTGGCAGCCGAAGCCGGTAAAGAGAGCAGCAAGCAGTACGTCGCCAGGATTGGAAAGGCAAAGACTTCTGGGAGACCGGGCGATTGGCTTCCCAGATGCAGGATGTGTGACACTCACAATAATTTGCCAGTCGATGAGTGATTGGGCGCAGGCAAACCTTCCAGCTTAATTATCTCTCCTCTCTTTGATTATAGCCGGTCGGGTTCTTCCCGGTCGGCTATGATCAAATTGAAGAAGAGTGGCTTTTGACTGATTATTAAGGAGTTGAAATGCAACGTAAGGAATTGGTTTTGGGATGTGATAATGCCGCGGTCTCATTGATGGATGAGATCTGCAAATATCTTGATTCACAAAATATCCCCTATACTTATGTCGGGGTGTCTCAAGAAACAGATGATACCTTATATCCTTTGATTGCCCAAAAAGTGGCAGAGGAAATCATTGCAAGCGATTATCAGAAAGAAGGAATCCTGATCTGTGGCACAGGGATCGGCATGTCGATTACCGCCAATAAATTTCCGGGGATCTACGCTGCCGTATGCCATGATAATTACTCAGCCGAGCGAGCCCGCCTGAGTAATAATTCAAATGTGCTCTGTATGGGCGCCAGGGTGATCGGACCAGAGCTGGCAAAGAAAGTCCTCAATGAGTGGTTGAGCCTGGAATTCAAAGGTGGTCGCTCTCAATCCAAAGTGGATACCATTAAGAAGATTGAGGAGCAAGTATATAAGTGAGCGGACGCTTCGATAAAGTGTTTGTTGGTTCGAATTTAAAGATGTATAAAACGAACCAACAAACAGTTGATTTCATTGCTCATTTGCAACGGCTTACAAGGGATATCCCCAGGACTGAGTTGTCCCTGTTTATCCTCCCTTCGTATACCGCTTTGGCCGATGCCTGCCCGCGCGGCTGATCATGACTTGCTCTGGATCGGCGCGCAGAACATGCATTGGGAAGCGCAAGGGCCGTTTACCGGGGAAATTTCCCCGGTGATGCTCCAAGAGATTTGCATAGATCTGGTGATGGTTGGTCATGCCGAACGCCGCCAGCTTTTTGGGGAAACGGATTGGATGGTGAATCAACGCCTGCTGACGAGCCTGAACTATGGGTTTCAGACATTGTTGTGCGTGGGCGATACGGCTGAGGATATCCGGTTTGGGTCCTCGATTGAAGTATTAAGCAGGCAGCTCCAGCAAGCATTAGTAAACGTGTGTCCCCACCAGATAGAGAAGCTCTGGGTGGCTTATGAACCGGTGTGGGCAATCGGTGAACACGGCCAAGTAGCTGAACCAGCCTATGCAAACGAAATACATGCGGTCCTTCGCAAGACGCTTAAACACTTGTTTCCGGGGATGGAAGAACGGGTTCCATTGTTATATGGCGGAAGCGTAAACAAAAATAATGGACCCGATCTCATCCAACAATCAGAGATTGATGGCCTTTTCATCGGACGGGCGGCCTGGGAAGCTCCCCAATTCGACCAAATATTGCGAATGGTTTTGCCTGTCACACAGAAAGATCTGGGTTGATCGAAATTTTCATAGCTTCTCCAGTGATCATTTTTTGAAGCGCCATTTCTGTGAGTTCCAGAGGCATCTCGCCGGAAAGTAAACGGCCCGTTTGAAGAATTCCTAAATCGACCAGGTTGCAAGCTTCCCAGAAATCGGCAGGGGAATTTGCGTGAGTATTGAAGAGGGTAATTTCTCCGTAATGCACCGCTGGCGCATCCAACTCGACAACTGACCCAGCTTTCAAACCGCCAAACCACAGCACCCTTCCCCCTTTGCGCGCCGCCCGGACCGCAGTTTCCCAGGTTTGCTTCAAACCGGCGCATTCGATCGCGACATCTGCCCCACGACCATCTGTGATTTCCCGAATAGCTTCGATCGTATCCATAGCGCCAGCATTAATGGTAGCCGTCGCCCCTAGCTCACGGGCATACTTCAGACGCTCTTCGACCATATCAACCACGATTAGTTCTGAAGCGCCGCAAGCTTTTGCCAACTGTAAATGCATCAGCCCAACAGCGCCTCCTCCGCCGATGATCACCACCTTCTCACCGGGACGGATCTGGACCAATTTGTGGGAATGTACGACCGATGAAAGTGGCTCCAAAAGAGCTGCCTGTGGATAGGTCATTTTTTCAGGGATCAGCAGCGTGTTCCAGCGCACAAAAGGACCTGGCAGCCGCAGATATTCGGCATAGGTCCCAAAATTGTGGATCATATTTTCGCACAAGTTCTCCTGCCGGTGTTTGCATGGATAGCAAGACCCACAAGGCCCAAAACAACTCGCTGTGACTCGCATCCCTGGTTTAAGATTTTCAACCATTGAGCCAATCTCGACGATATCTCCGGCGAATTCATGTCCAAACATATAAGGCGGTGGGTATTTTGGGTGGCCACGCAAGTAGGTTTTAACATCCGTGCCGCAGGTCGTCGATGAACGGACTTTGACAAGCACTTCATCCGGTTGTATTGATGGGACAGGAACCCGTTGAACCTCCAATTTTTCAGGTCCGAGGTACATGATGGCGCGCATTGTGTGATCCATAGCTTTTGCTCCTGCTTATTGAAGATTGGTTTGCTTATTTTAATTCTTCCATTGCAGCTTGAAGATCTTCTTCGTGGACGATTTTTTGAATAGCTTTTATCATCTTAGCTGGCTGAGGGTGCTGCCAGACATTGCGGCCGAAGGTTACCCCGGCGGCCCCGCACTGGAGACAGATCAGCACGTCTCTAAGCATCTCTTCGTTGTTGCTGCTCTTACCGCCGCCCAATAAAACAATGGGCGCAGGGCAGGCTTCAACCAGCTTTGCCATACCCTCTGCCGGGTTTGGGTAATCGCTTTTGACAACATCAGCCCCAATCTCGAAAGCGATGCGAGCCATATCAGTTAGCAGTTTTACGTCCTTATTGACCTTGCCTCCGAACCGCAGACCCCAGGTCGTTGGCTCAACCATTACCGGGAGACCCAGGCGATGACAATTTTCAATAGTTGAGGCGATAAATGACAGATTGCTAAACTGGCGGTCAATATCCTCCTGACCAAAGATCATGCAGATCTTCACCATATCCGCCCCAAGCCGACAAGCTTCCTCTGCAGAGATTGTAGGTACCTGGCCATCCGTCTTATCGCCGCCTGGGTAGTTTGCGAACAACGGGAAATCAATCGCCAGGATCACCCCAGGAGCGTTTCTTTTCGCTAGCAGATGACCATAGGAGCGTATGGCTCCCGGGTTGAGCAGTAAACCTTCCGGATTCCCGGCGATTACCTGTTCAATTCTTTCCCCCAAATTTTCAAGACCATTGATAGCGCCCATTGCAATCCCATGGTCCAGGGCTACTACAAAGCTGCGCCCAGTGATTGGGTTAAAAATTCGGCTCATATGGATAGAAATCCCATAATCAAATGAATGTGACGACATCTTGTTAACCTCACTGATTGGAATGATTCATAAGTTGATGGTAATCAACTTCATGTTGTTTTGTTCTCTGATGATCAGGACGCGGCTCTATTGACAAATTGAAATATGAGTGCTAGACTTTCGAAATATACAATTGTGATATTTTATCACAATTGTGAATAACCAGGACGGGTTTGATGAGGCCAATTTGATCCAATTGAAGGGTAATCTGGTAGTGGGACAATCTGGTGGACCTACGGCTGTGATCAACAGCTCGGTGAGCGGCGTGATTTGGCAAGCGAAGCTCGTCCAGGAAATTGGTTCGATCTATGGTATGGCGCATGGGATCGAGGGTTTTCTAAATGAAGATCTGATGGATCTCGGACAAGAAGAGGATGAAATTATTCTCGGACTGCGCAGCACGCCGTCTGCAGCTTTGGGCTCCTGTCGTTTCAAAATGGACGATTCGGATTGTGAAAAGATCATTCGGATTTGCCAGGCTTATGACATTCGCTACTTCTTATACATCGGCGGCGGCGATTCGATGGACACGGTCGATAGAATATCACAGGCCGCCCAGAGCCATCGCTTTGAGATGCGGGTCATGGGGATCCCAAAAACGATCGATAATGATCTGCCGATCACCGATCATAGCCCGGGATATGGCAGCGCAGCGCGCTACATCGCTGCCATATGTACGGAAATCAAAAGAGATACGCTGGCGATGGGTTACACCGAAGTAGTCAAGATCCTCGAAACGATGGGAAGAAATAGCGGATGGCTTGTTGCAGCATCATCTCTCGCAAATGATTATGCTCCGGATTTGATTTATTTTCCTGAGCGGCCGCTCGAATCAGACCGGATTCTGGCAGATATTGAACGTGTTTACCACCAAAAGGGGTGTGTTTTGGCAGCCATTTGCGAGGGACAGAAAAGCCCGGATGGCAGCTATTTAGCGATGAATGAGGATTTTCGCAATATTGATGCCTTCGGTCACCCGGAACCGGGCGGCGTGGGTGATTATTTGGCTAAACTTGTGATGACCAGGTTGAACCTGAAGGCGCGAGCCGACAAACCCGGAACGATCCAACGTTGCGCGGGAGGTTTTGTATCGAGCGCGGATGAAAATGAAGCCTACCTCGTCGGTCAGGAGGCTGTCGTCAGGGCTGTCCGTGGAGAAAGCGGTTATATGATCTCATTGAACCGAGTATCAACTGAACCATACCAGTGCGAGGTCGGGGTTGTTCCCTTGGGGTATGTCAAAAATGAAGAAAAGATGCTGCCGGATGCTTTTATCCATCCAGATGGAAACCATGTGACCGAGGCATTTAAAGCCTATGCCCGTCCATTAATTGGAGATCCGCTTCCGGAGTATGTTACATTGCTAGCAAGGCGGGCGCCAAAGAAGCGAATATCATAGATTTGATCCCAAGATTTAAATTGAGCGAGGGAGATCTCACAATGAATAGACCGGCCCAGACATCCCGAGAACGAGTGCTGAAGACTATCAACCACCAGGAGCCCGATCGGGTTCCTTTTGACCTATACCTGACCTCGGATATTTATCACAAATTGCGCGCTTATCTTGATCTGCCGCCGGATCCCAACCAAAAAGTGGGGATATGGTCGGATGTGAATCCTGCGGAGGATTTGCTGGATGCTATGGGTGTTGATTTTCTTTATATCGGGTTCAATCCGGCCTCGCAGCCTTCGCCGCTAAAATTAGATGATGGGCTGTTATATGATCAGTGGGGTGTGGGTCGTGCGAAAGTCGCGCTACCGAACGGCAGCAGCTATTATGAAATGTTCAGCCATCCGCTGGCAAACGCGACGATCCAAGCCGTGGAAGACTTTCCATGGCCGGACCCGTTTGACCCAGCCAGGGTAGTGGGTTTGCGGGAGAAATTTCTGCGCGCCCGCCGGGAAACCGATAAAGCGATCGTGTCCCGGTTTGCGACTTCGCTCTGGGAACAATCCACTTACTTGTGCGGATTTCAGAATTGGTTGGAAATGGTCCTGCTCCAACCGGAAATTGCGGAGGCGATCCTGGATAAGACCTGCGCGGTTGCGATGGGTATGGCTGAGGTGGGGATCGAAGCGGTTGGAGATTTGATCGATATCTATCGAATGAGCGGAGAAGATCTGGGCGCCCAACAAACAACCATCATTTCGCCGAGGATGTATCGTCAATTGGTCGAGCCTCGCTTTCGGCGATACTGGAGTTTCCTAAAAGAGAAACTGGCGAAGAAGAACCCACAGGCGAAAATTATGCTCCATTCCTGCGGCGCTGTGCGCCCTGTGCTCACTAGCTGGATCGAGATGGGTCTGGATATCCTGGACCCGATTCAGCCTTTAGCCAATGGGATGGAACCGGAAGGTTTAAAGCGAGATTTTGGAGATCGGCTCACCTTTCACGGTGGAATTGATTTGCAGGAGCTTTTGCCCAACGGAACTCGATCCCAGGTGATTAACGAAGTTCGCCGATATTTGCGCACCCTTGGGCCTGGCGGAGGCTGATATCGTTTCTCCGGCGCACAATGTGCAGAGTGATGTCCCGCCTGAAAACCTGGTTGCTATTCGGGATGCTATCGAGATGTATGGTTATTATCCGATCCAGTAACTGGCGATTTCGATTATTGGTCACACATCGCTGGCTTGGATTTCCCCAAGTAAAGATTTCGACGGTAGTCGCAGATGCGGGCGCCATTATTGATCGTCATGATTTCTGGATGTGAGTTGGTTATTGTCGTCTATGAACCCTGCCGCCGAAACGCAGCCAGACCACCTGGCCTTGGTCATCTCTTAGAAACTCACCTCGGTTGTCTTTAAACGGCTCGTCCAGCCCTATGATCGCATCCTTCCCGCAAAATGCCAGCCGTGTGGGCGGTGGAGCGGGAGATGGGGGGGCATCTGGCGTTGGGAAGCCGCCTTTTGGCTCCACTTGAAGCATCAACCCGTCAGCAACCACGCTCAGGTGCAGGTTTTGGGCCGCGGAGGAATATTGCCCGCTGAAGTTGGATAGCTCAACAGATGAGACCGGGATGATTTGTGGCTCTGGCTCGATCAGCCCAAGGTATTCTGCCAGGATTCGCTGCACGAGAGGGTCGTAAAGCTCGCTGCCGCGATCGGAGTTGGTCAGGATAACCAGCGCAAACCTGCGTTGAGGGACTATCACGAATACAGCCATTTGCCCGTTAGTCGCGCCGCCATGACGGACGATCCTGAAATCACCCAAATCGTGCAGGAACCAGGCGATACCCATCCACTCGCCATTGGCGGCTTGGACTACCGGCTGTTGCATCGCGGCCAGGTTCTCCTGAGAGAGCAATCGTTGACCCTCACTGGTCGTCCCATCGCCGATGTGAAAGCGAGCGTAACAGAGCAAATCATTCACGCTCGATAGCAAGCCGCCGAGCGGATTTGAAGCGCGCGCCAACCACCATGGACGCAACACTTCCGGTTGCCTCTCATCACCAGGATAGACCGCGTCATGACCAGCCGCGACCCGATAGGTGATTGCGTCGCGGGCAAAAAAGAAAGAATGTCGCATCCCCAATGGATCCAGAACCAGCTCACGCATGGCGGTTTCGTAGGGTTTGCCGGTCAAGACTTCTATGATGCGCCCGGCTAGAAAAAAACCAGCATTGTTATACGACCAGATCTGACCCAACGGTGTTTCTTGGGACAAGCCATCCATGCGAGAAACAACAATCTTCAATGCGTCATCCCCAGGCCCGGCGTCATCAAAAAAATCGCCTACCCAGCCGCCAGTATGGGTGAATACATGCTTAAAGTCACTTTTTCGGCTACAAGAGGATCAGCCATCGAAAGATCGGGAATGTAGGTACGGATGGGAATGTCCAAGCCTGCCTCAGCCCGTGAGCCTGCCGGGTTTATCTCCATCAGACGCATCATTGCCGTAGCGGTGACCGTCTTGGTGATGGATCCGATCTGAAAGAGTGTGTCCGCACTAACCGGGAGTGGGTTTTCCAGATTGGTCACGCCAAAACCGGCGCTGAATACCTGGCCCTGATCCAAAATTCCAATGGCAACACCGGGCACATGCAAGCGCTGCATCTCAAATTCGATTCGGTCAGAAATGGATTGAAAAGCTCGTTGATTGATCATAGAGATTTTCCCTGTAGAGTAGAAGGTGATAATGGTGGCTGAATTCTTGCTATAATAACCTAAACTCGAATGTGTGGGAATAGCGAACCGGCACAAAAAGGATAAGATGAATACCCAAATTCCAGTTGAACTCTTGAACTTCCTGATTAATAATCTCAACATCTTTATAAACCTGGTTGTGCTGACGCTTATCGCATGGGTGATGCTCAGGATGGTCATCCTGCTGTCGAAGCGGATCAAGAGGAGCATAGGCGACAAGCAATTAGAACCTGACCGCCACGCCCGCTTGTTAACCCTTGAAAATGTGCTTATCACCTCTTTGCGAGCGTTTGTCTTGATCATTTACGTGTTCAGCTTTTTGGGAATCTTGGGTTTTAACCTGGCCCCACTATTGGCAAGCGCGGGTATTGCCGGGTTGGCTGTTTCTTTGGGCGCCCAATCCCTGATTAAAGATTTTATTTCTGGATTCCTGATCATCCTTGAGAACCAGTTTGGGGTAGGGGATTTTGTCCAGATTGGGAATGTGAAAGGAACAGTTGAAAAGATCACCTTGAGGATAGTATTGATACGAGATTATTCGGGCAATTTGAATGTGATCCCAAATGGTGAGATCAGAGTTGTTGCAAATTCTTCACGGGATTGGGCACGGGCAAGAGTGGACCTGAATTTGCCCTTTGACGCCGATGTTGGGAGCATTATTCAGGCTTTAGAATCCGCCGTCCTAGAAACCGAGCAAGTAGAATTGATTCGAGAATTTTGGATCGAGAACCCCACCGTAATCGCTTATAGCGGTGCGAATGAATGGGGTGTGCAGATCCGTTTGACCGGACGGGTTCAAACAGGCCATGAGCTCAAGGCGGAGAGGCTGTTGCGCCAATTTGCACTGGTAAATTTGCGCAAGCGGGGCATCTCGTTAGCGATGCCTGCCCAGGAGATTTACTTGCAGCAGGAATTCGACTATAAGGATCATCCGCACGATGTTTGACCACCCTGGATGAAAGATCTTCAATATCCGGTATTGTCTTAAGAAGACCATAATCTCAAAGAAGGAGGTTCGCATGCCCATCTATATCTTATTAGGCACGCTGACATATGAAGGCGCAGAGCATTTACGGACTCACCCTGAATGGGTAGAAGAGGTCAATCGCGATTTAGAGTTGACGGGAGTAAAAGTGGTCTGTCAATATGCTGTGCTTGGGCCATACGACATCATCACAATTGTCGAAGCGCCAGATAATCGCTCGGTGGTGCGCGTTTCAGCGCAGTTGACATTACGAGGAAACGTGAAGGTGAGCACTCTGCCTGCGCTGCCAATCGAAGATTTCCTGGCAGGATTAAAATAAACCTTGATATTCCTGATCAATTAGATGTCATAAGAGGGATCTCAAGCTGCGATCTCAATAGAGATAGCCAGGAAAAGCATACTCGACCAGGATCGAACGCAAGTGAGGGTCGTGCTCGAACAACCCCAATCCAGGAGACCTGCTCCAGAATTTTGGGAACCAGCTCGGTGCTCAAATGTGATTTATGGACGACTGCATCCAATCCGAATTTCTTCAATACCCTGTCGGGCAGATGATCTTCGAGTAAACTAAGCCCGATGATCGTGGATGCTGGGGAACGGCTTCGTAGATAGAGGATTGCCTGCGGATTTGCAAAGATTTGCATCCCCAGGTCGATTAAAATCACCCAGGGTTTTTCCCGGTACGCGAGGGAGAAGGCCTGATCTCCTGTTTTGGCTGTGGCGGTCACATGAAGAGCCGGCGCTTTCTCAACCACCTCTTGGATGAAGCGCAGGCACATCGGGCTATCATCCACAACAAGAATAGAGATTTTCTGATCGTTTTTTGACATGTCTGATACCCTCATGAGCGATAATATTATTGACGATATGTTAATTGTTGCATAAATTGCTGCTTTGCATATTATAACATATTATGTTATTAAATGTGATATAACAAAATTGTTAGATTTCCAGTCATTTTTCTATTGGCTCTGGATCGCAAGATCCTTTTCGTGGAGTAGTTTCAATCAGATTGGATCAAACCCCTTGACGGATTGGGGCAGGTGAGATAAACTCGCCCCAATCTGGTAGTGGACAAATATCAAAACACAATGAACACCTCCCGCTTTTATTACGTCGCTTTTTATTACGGCTCCTGGAAACCAGCAGCCGTTGGCGGCGATTAAACGGGCAGTACCAGGCAAAGAAAACCCGAAACGCGAGACCAACGGTCTCGCGTTTTTTATTGTGACGGCATTTTGCCGGAAAAGGAGGAGAGATGCCCGTTCGTGGAGTGCGAGGCGCCACCGTGGTTGGCGAAGATAGCTCGGATGCCATTCTTATGGCTGGACGTGAGTTGTTGGGTGCGCTGCTAAAAGCAAATCCGACTCTAACTGCCGATCAAATCGCCAGCGCGCTGTTTACAGTGACAGATGATCTCGGCGCAGCGTATCCGGCTGCAGCGGCGCGCCAATTGGGTTGGACGGATGTTCCGCTGATATGTGCCAGAGAGATCCCGGTTCCGGGATCTCTAAAACGCTGTATCCGGGTTTTATTGCATTGGAATACGGACCTGCCTCAATCCGCGGTCCAGCATGTTTATCTTGGAGACGCAGCAAGCCTGCGTCCTGACCTGACCAATCCTGCACAAGAAACAGGAACCATACCCCCAGCGGATCTGACAGGCGAATAATCGATTTTATTCTGAAAGAGGAGAGTGCTGAAATGATGATCATTATGCGTACGGATGCTTCCAAGAAAGAGATCGACGCGGTCATTGACCGTGTAAAAGCAAATGGCTTGCGCGCCCATGTTTCCGAAGGGGCAGAACGAACTGTTATTGGCGCAATCGGAGATGGACGACAGGTTTTTCGAGATCAGTTCGTGCTGCTCTCGGGTGTAGATCGAGTGATGCCGATCACTCGTCCATACAAGCTGGCTTCGCGCGAATTTCGCCCGGAAGATTCTGTATTTCCGATTGACGGTGTCAAGATTGGCGGGTCAGGGATTGTAATCATCGCCGGGCCCTGTTCGGTGGAAAACCGGACCCAACTTCTGGAAGCTGCCCAGGCGGTACAGGAGGCTGGCGCGCACGCCTTACGCGGGGGTCTTTAAACCGCGGACTTCACCATACTCCTTTCAAGGATTAGGTGAAGACGGTTTAGAGTACCTGATTGAAGCCCGCGAAATTGACTGGGTTGCCGATCGTCAGTGAAGTAATGCGCGAAGAGCAAATCCAGCTGATGTCAAAACATGTCGATATTCTCCAGGTCGGGGCGCGGAATATGCAGAATTTCCCACTACTTCATGCGGTTGGTGAAAGCCAGCATCCGGTTTTATTGAAGCGCGGTATGATGGCGACAGTTGAGGAATTGCTGATGGCAGCTGAATATATTCTTTCGCATGGAAATAAACAGGTGATGTTGTGCGAACGAGGCATCCGAACTTTTGAATCCGCCACCCGCAATACAACCGATATCAATGCCATACCGGTGCTGAAAGAATACTCCCACTTGCCCGTGATCCTGGACCCCAGCCACAGCACCGGGAATTGGAGCTATGTTACCTCTGTGGCCAGGGCGGGTATTGCGGCTGGAGCGGATGGGTTGATTATTGAAGTCCATCCGCATCCTGAGGAAGCGATGTCGGACGGCGGCCAATCGCTTAAGCCTGAGCGTTTTGCCGATCTGGTCAGGCAGGTGAAGCAGATCGCGCAGGCTGTTGGTCGTGATATTGCTCCTTACACCCATGGTCCAGCAGCCACTCAGGCTTCGGCTGAAGTGATCCAGACGCCTTGAGATGTGGTCATGACAAAGGTCAATAGAATTGAACGTGTCGAGGAGCTTGCAGCCTGTCGGGTGGCGATTGTTGGACTGGGATTGATGGGGGGCTCGCTGGCGCTGGCTTTGCGTGGGAAATGTCTGGAAGTTTTCGCGATCGAACCGGACCCATTGACGCGCCAACTGGCGCGGGAGCGTAATATCGTCAATCGGATTTCGGATAAACCGGAAAAGCTGCTTCCCGAAGCGGACTTGATCGTGCTTGCTGCGCCAGTCCGTACGATTCTTACCCAGATAGAGAATTTAACCACCTTCGTTCCCGACGGAGCGATGCTGATTGATCTCGGTTCTACCAAAACCGAGATCGTTTTAAAAATGGCTGATCTTCCGGAGCGATTTGATCCGTTAGGAGGACATCCGATGTGCGGGAAAGAACGGAGCGGTTTAGCGAACGCCGATCCAACCATATTCGAGGATGCTGCCTTTGCCTTCACTCCTCTGCCGCGGAGTTCACTGGTCGTTCGCAACCTGGCTGAGCAGCTCGCCCATTCCATCGGGGCGCGCCCGCTCTGGTTGGATCCGGAAACGCATGATTTATGGGTTGCCTCTACCAGCCACTTACCTTATCTGATCGCGAATACCCTGGCTGCAATCGCTCCCCTCGGGGCACATCCATTGGTAGGCCCGGGTTTTCGCAGTACAGCTCGCCTGGCGCCTTCGCCCTGGTCGGTGATGCGCGATATCTTACTGACCAACCGCATCAACGTCCAGGCTGGTTTGCGCCGTTTTTCGGAGCGGGTGCAGGCGTTAGAGCAGTTGCTGGAGAGCGGAGATGACGAGGCATTAGAGAATTTCCTTGCCCAGGGCGCCTGGAACTATGAACGGCTGGTTAAACAAATGGAGACAGAACATGGATTATCACAATGACCTGCTGAACGATACCAAAGAATCCCATTTGGAAAGCGAGAAATCCGAAAGCCTGCTTACCGTATCTCCAGGCGGCCGCCTGATCGGTGAAGTCGGATCTTCCGCTGGTCTGGCTTTACCTGGGGATAAGTCGCTTTCGCATCGAGCGGCTTTGCTGGCTGGCATGGCTCATGGGACCAGTATTGTGCGCAATTTCCTGGTATCGGGCGTGACAGAGGCGATGCTTGGGGCGTTGACCGTGTTGGCAGTGCCCTGGAGTTTGAATGGGAATGTCCTTACGGTCAGGGGAATCGGTTTGGATGGCAATGCGGAAACAAGTATCGCTCAGCAAAAACACGTGGTAACGATTAATTGCGGCAATTCAGCAACTACTTTGCGGCTTCTGGCAGGCGCGATTGCGGCCTGGGGTCGGCCAGCGGTGTTGGATGGTTCGACCGGATTGAGGCGCAGACCAATGAGGCGCATTATCGAACCATTGCGGCAGATGGATGTGGCAATCGAAGGGGTGGATGGCTGCGCTCCGATAAGTATAGGCGCATCCGGCGCGGATAGGGACCTTTTACGACCACTGAAGCCATTCCATGGCAGTCTGCCAGTAGCCAGCGCTCAGGTGAAATCGTGTTTGTTAATCGCAGGTCTGGCGGCTGATGGGGATGTTTATCTGGACGAACCTGGTCCTTCTCGCGATCATACCGAACGAATGTTGCGGGCGATGGGAGTTGTGGTCACGAGCGGCGAGAAAATCTCGGATCGAGACTCAAGTTTGGTTTATTGGAGTTGCCTTACGCCGCCGGTCCCACGGATGTTAAAACCGTTGAACCTGACCTTACCAGGAGACATGTCCGCGGCAGCTTTCCTGATCGTAGCCGCATTAATTTCTCCTGCATCCCAGTTGACTTTGCGAGGGGTGGGTCTCAATCCATCTCGCACCGGATTGCTCGATACTTTACTGGAGATGGGGGCTGAAATCGAGGTCTACCCGGGTGTGGAACAAGGCCAGGAGCCGGTTGGTGATCTGGTGGTTCGTTGCAGCCGCTTGCATGGCGTATGCGTGTCTGGTGAACGAGTGGTGCGGATGATCGATGAATTCCCGGCTTTTGCTGTCGCCGCCGCTTGCGCCAGTGGGGAGACCATCGTATCGGATGCGCAGGAGTTGCGCCACAAGGAGTTAGATCGAATCTCAGCCCTGGGAGGTGAATTACAGCACTTGGGCATCGATTTCAATGAAACCGCGGATGGTTTCATCATAACCGGCGGCCGGAAGATCCGCGGCGGCGCGGTTGAATCTCATGGCGACCATCGCCTGGCGATGGCATTAGGGCTGGCCGGTCTGGTGGCAGATTCACCGATCACAATCCGAGATGCTGGCATAATCCGTGAATCCTTTCCGGATTTTGTCCGTCTGATGAACGCCTTAGGGGTTAATATGCGCATGAAAACCAGCGAAAACTGATGGCTACAATGCGCTAGTTTTGGATAGAATTAGGAAATGACTGAGATGGTTTCACAGCGAAAATATGTTTCGCTTGGATTGATCGGTTATCCACTGGACAAAAGTCTCTCTCCGACACTCCATACTGCCGGTTTGAGAGCGTTGGGTTTGGAAGGTGAGTACCGGCTTTACCGTACGCCGCGTTTGCCTGAAGGCCAGGCGGTTCTCCCTGTGTTAATCGATCGGGTCCGTGCGGGTTCAATCCAGGGTTTGAACGTCACCATTCCACATAAGTGTTCTGTTATCTCTCTGTTGGATGAACTGAGCGAGGTTGCTCATTCGGTCGGCGCGGTCAACACGATTTATCCACGAGATGGTCGGGTTATCGGCGATAATACCGATGCCGCTGGTTTCCTGATCGACATGGCGCGCCAGACGGAGTTTACCAGACCGGGGGTAGGGTTTGTATTGGGGGCTGGTGGGGCGGCCAGAGCGGTGGTTTATGCTCTATGGTCCTCTGGCTGGCAGGTCTTCGTCGCTTCCCGCCGCCCCGAGCAAGCCCAGGATTTGGCCGAGAGCTTGCAAGCATCCGGAACATCTGCGAATTTACCAATGAAAGCGTTATCTGCGATCTCAATATCATCCGATCTGCCCCGTTTTTTGCAACGAACCTCTTCCGGTCCATCAGAACCATTATTGATTGTCAATGCCAGTTCAGCCGGGATGTTGCCCAATATCGACGATAGTCCATTGCCTGAAGGCGCGGATTTGCCGCCAGGCGCATTCGTTTATGATCTGGTTTATAAACCCCTTGAGACGCGCTTGATGCGCGTGGCGCGTCAATCCGGGTTGAGGGTCGCCAACGGTCTGGGCATGTTGGTGGAACAGGCTGCCCTGGCGTTGGAACGCTGGACCGGTTATGATGTCCCGCGCCTGGTCATGTGGCAGGCTTTGAAAGAAGCGGGCATGATTCGAGAATTTCCTGACAGCATACTGGATATCTCATCCAATGATCCCGACATGAGGAACGAATTCGTATGAAACCTGCTGATCGAATGGCTCATCTAGCGCCGCATTTTTTTGCTTCGTTGAACATCCGCCTGGCAAAATTAAATGCCCAACAGGGTGGCAACCGGTCCTTTGATTACATCATCCGCCTGGATGAAGGCGCTCCGGATCTGCCTCCCGCCTCACATATCCTCGAAGCGCTCTTAAAATCTGCCGCCCGTCCGGACACGCACAGCTATCAACCGCATCGCGGTCCACAAAAATTGCGCCAGGCCTGGACGGGCTGGTATATGGATCACTACCGGGTCTCATTGGACCCCGATAGCGAGATCATCCCGTTATTAGGATCCAAGGAAGGCATTTTTCACTTGAGCCAGGCATACTTAAACCCGGGTGATTTGGCGCTGGCGCCCGATCCGGGTTATATTACCTATACCCGTGGAGCTCTGTTCGCAGGAGCACAGGTGCATCCTATGCCGCTCCTCTCCGAGCGTGGATATCTACCCGACCTGAAAGCTATACCGGAGAAAGTGTTGAAAAGGTCAAAGCTGCTCTGGCTAAATTACCCGAATAACCCGACCGGGGCGACTGCAACGCTGGAGTTTTTTGAGGAAGCGGTCCAACTGGCAAAAAGACATGATCTGATTCTTTGTCACGACGCCGCTTATATGCAGGTGGCTTATGATGGTGAGCGCCCTCCCAGCCTGCTGCAAGTGTACGGGGCAAAAGATGTGGCTGTGGAATTTAATAGCCTCTCAAAGTCCCATAATATGGCTGGCTGGCGTACCGGGGCGCTGCTTGGAAACGCAGAGGTCGTGCGGACTTTATTCACATTGAAAACCAATGCAGATAGCAGTCACTTCTTGCCGATTTTTGAAGCCTCAATTGCTGCGTTAAGCGGCGATCAATCCTGGCTGGCGGAACGAAATCAGATCTACCAGCAGCGACGGGATGCCATGATGAGGGGGCTGGAGGCTGCAGGATTGCGAGCATCAACCCCGCGCGCTTCGCTATATGTCTGGGCGGCTACGCCGAAAGGTTGGAGTTGTGAAGAGTTTGCCATTCAAGCCCTGGAACAGGCATGGGTCAGCCTGACACCCGGCGCCGTGTTTGGCGCGGCAGGAGCCGGGTATGTGCGCATTTCGCTGACTGCACCCCAGGCCCAAATTGAGCAGGCGATGACACGTTTAGGCGCGTGGTTAGCTGACCAGCCGGAAAGGGAATGAGATGCCACTTCAATTCTTGACAGCGGGAGAATCACATGGACCGGCCTTGATTGCAGTATTGGAAGGGATTCCGGCTGGATTGCAGCTTGACTTAAAAATCATTACCCGCGAATTGGTCCGCCGTCAGCAGGGTTATGGCGCCGGGCCGCGGATGAAGATCGAACAGGATGCGGCGTTTATCCTGGCAGGCGTGATGGATGGTCAGACGACCGGGGCGCCGCTCGCAATTCAAATCCACAACCGCGACCATCATAAATGGCGTGGTAAGGCGATTGAGCCGTTCACCGCTCCCCGTCCTGGACATGCCGATTTAAGCGGGGCGATCAAATATGGTTATCGCGATCTGCGCCCAGCCCTGGAGCGTGCTTCAGCTCGCGAGACCGCCGCGGTGTGGCGGTTGGAGCGGTTTGCAAACATCTATTGGCTCAGTTTGGAGTGGTGGTTGGCGGTTATGTGACCGCGATCGCAGAGGTAGACTTGCATTTTGAAGCATTGCCTTATAAGGAGCTTTTCGAACTGGCTGAAGCGAACAATGTGCGTTGTCCTGACCCGGTCGCTGCGCTCGCAATGACCCAACGTATTCGTAAAGCGATGGACGAGAAAGATACGTTGGGTGGTGTGATCGAAGTGGTCGCCTTGGGTTTGCCGCCTGGTCTGGGATCTTTTGCCCAATGGGACAGGCGATTGGAAGCCAGATTGGGGGCTGCGGTTTTGAGCGTTCAGGCTGTCAAGGGGGTTGAGATCGGGCCAGCCTTCGCAAACGCCCGCCTGCCAGGTACCCAGGTGCATGACCCGATCCGTCTGGATGGAGATGATCTGGTACGGTTGTCGAACCGGGCTGGAGGGCCTGGAGGGCGGTGTCACCAACGGCGAGCCGCTGATCGTGCGGGCGGCTATGAAACCGATTGCCACCACCTTGACGCCCCAACACACGGTGGATCTGTCCAGCGGGGAGGAGACGCCCACTCAATACGAGCGTTCGGACTTCTGCCCGACGCCGTGGGCGGTGCCGATCCTGGAAGGGATGATCGCCTTTGTTTTGGCAGATGCTTTGATCGAAAAACTGGGCGGGGACTTGCTCGCTGAGATGTTCCCACGCTTTGCCGCACTGCGCCAGAGCCGTCTCTCTGACCTGCCGATGGATGGTCAGCCGCATACTTTTTGGCCGGAATAATGTAATATTGGAAATGCTGCTATGAAATTCGATACATTTGTCTTCATCTATGGTCCACCCGCATCCGGAAAAAGCGCCCTGGGTCAGCGTCTGGCGGGTAATCTTGGCGCTCCCTTCTATGATCTGGATGAGGTGATTGAGCTGCGGGCAGGCAAGACCATCCCGGAGATCTTCGCAGAAGAAGGCGAGGCGCTTTTCCGTGACCAGGAATCCGATGCCTTAAACGAGGTGTTGAACCATCCCAAAGGAGTGGTCGCTTTGGGCGGCGGCGCTCTGCTGCGCACGCAAAATCGAGAGACCGCTCAGGCGGCAGGACCGGTGATCTGTCTTTCAGCTTCGTTTGAGACCATCCTGATGCGCCTGAACCAGGATGATAGGCAAAACCAATCTTTCCCCAAGCAGGTTTCGAGTGGACGACCTTTGTTAGATGGCGACGCACAAGAGCAATTGCGCCTCTTGCTTGGCCAGCGCAGCGCACATTACGCCTCTTTCCCGCTCCAACTGACAAGCGATCCTCTCAGTATTGAGGACACCGCCTGGCAGGCTCAGATTCAACTGGGACTTTTCCGTGTGCAGGGGAATGGCGGTGTTACCAGACAACCCAAAGGATATGATATTCGCTTTGCCCCGGGTGGGTTGAAACACCTGGGGGAGATGCTGCAGTTGCGCCAGATCGGCGGGCAATTCGTGTGCGCCGTGGTCAGCGATCAGAATGTGGCTGGTTACCATTTGGAGTTGGCGATCCAATCCCTGGAATCGGCTGGTTATCTGCCGAAGCCGATCCTGATCCCTGCTGGTGAGGGTACCAAGACCCTCCGGACGGTGGAAAACCTGTTGGATGGCTTCCTGCAAGCCGGGTTGGAGCGTTCCAGCACGGTCGTCGCGTTAGGCGGCGGCGTGGTTGGAGACCTGGCAGGTTTTGCGGCTGCGATCTATTTGCGCGGGGTAAGTTGGGTGGTTGTCCCATCTTCCCTGCTGGCGATGGTGGATGCCAGCCTGGGTGGTAAAACCGGCGCCGACCTGCCCCAGGGAAAGAATCTGGTGGGCGCTTTTCATTCACCCGCTTTTGTGCTGGCTGATTTGGATCTGCTTTCCACCCTGCCGGAAGTTGAACTGCGTAATGGGATGGCAGAGGTGGTCAAACATGGGGTCCTTGCCGATCCAGAATTATTCAAACGCTGCTGCCGGGGCTGGGATGCGGTTCGATCCGATCTGGCCTGGATCGTTCCCCGGGCAATGGCGGTTAAAGTACGCGTGATCCAGCAAGATCCGTACGAACACGGGATGCGGGCGAGCTTGAATCTGGGCCACACCCTGGGGCATGCCCTGGAAATTGCGACCGATTTCTCTGTGCGACATGGCGAAGCCGTAGCAATTGGGATGGTTGCGGCTGCACGCCTGGCAGAGCAGAAGGAAATTTGCCAGCCGGGATTGGCCGCGCAGATCGCAGATTGTCTGCAGGGTCTGGGTTTGCCGACCGGGCTTCCAACCGGGATTGATCGGGAGAGCCTGCTGTCCGGGATGATGGTGGATAAAAAGCGCCAATCCGGTCGGTTGCGGCTGGTTTTTCCGGAGAAAATCGGTCAGGCTCGTTGGGGAGCGGAGATCGCCCATCCGGCGGAACTGGTCGAGGTGATGGAATAGAGGAGAAATAATCAGATGGAATCTGTTTTGGTCTTACACGGTCCAAACCTTAACTTGTTAGGAGAGCGCGAACCGGAAATCTATGGTTTGGTGACTTTTCCTGAGTTGGAACGACGATTGGTGGAAGCGGGTGGCGACCTTGGCCTGGAAGTGAAATCGTTTCAATCAAACAGCGAAGGTAGTCTGATTGATGCACTCCACGAGGCGCGCCTGTGGGCGAAAGGGGTAGTGTTCAATCCTGGAGGCTACACCCACACATCCGTTGCTCTACGAGATGCAGTGGCTGCGATCCGCATCCCGGTTGTGGAAGTACATCTTTCCAATATCCAAGCCAGGGAATCGCTGCGACAGCAGTCCATCATCGCACCCGCCTGCACCGGAAGCATCGCCGGTTTTGGCTGGCGTTCCTATCTGCTGGGGTTGCATGCCTTGGTCGGGATGCTGCAGAATACCTAAAGTTGAGCGGAAGCGCCCCATTGGTCTAACTGCTTCAGATAACCCGGATCCCGATATCGTTCGAGCGCAAAGAATGGCGTGTAGGAGGGAATCCCTGATTGGGTGATCTGGCTTGCCAGCAATTCACCAGCCGCGCAACAGGCCATCACCCCAAATCCAGATAGCGCCCCGATCAGGTAAGCCCCTTCCACCGGCAGCTTGCAGATTAGAGGGCGGTTCTCGCGTGTGCGAGTATAGTAGCCCCCATCCAGGCGTGGGCGAGGGATTCTTTCGAGATAAACTTTCATCCCCGGGATCAACCGAACAAGACCGCGCAAGACCACCTCCGCATAGAGCGAGTCTTCTGGAATGGGGATAACTGGCGGGCTGACCCGGGTGAGATATTCCCATAAGATGAGAATCATCTGGCTGCCTGCGCTGCCCTCTGGACGCGAATGCACGCCGGGCGGCAGCGAATTCGAGCAGCGGCAGGTTGCGAGCTTCTTCCGCCAGGTATGCCGCTTCGTCCTGTGTCCAATTCAGTTTCTGGGCGTCGGACCAAATCACCAAAGGCGCCTGCCGGTCAAGGATAGCCTCGCTATCTTTGATCGCCAGCTTTAGATGCAGTTCGTTAAATATTGGTAAATCAACCCCCATCATTTGAGCAATATCCTGGATAAAAGGTCCCGCCGCATTGACGAAGGTGTTCGTTCGTATGTAGGCGCCGTCATCCAAGCGCACGCCGCGGATCCGCCCGGCTGTCACTTCCACATCGACCACTTTCCCGCGCGCCAGCCGTATTCCAGCTTGACGAGCCTGTTCCAGGAAGAACATCCCAAGCTGTTGAGCGCTGAGCCAACCTGCCCGGCGGACGTGCAAAGCAGCTTTCACTTCTGTTGAAAGATAGGGGAAATGTCTATGGATCAGGTCGGCATCCAGCAATAGATCGGCGCCGTCTGGGCAGTTTTCAAATCCTTCAGAAACCGGGGGGATATATGGGCAATCATGGGCGGAGCCAGTGTGGACCCGCAAAGGCCCGCTGCCCAACTGTGAAACCGGGGATAGCCGTCCATAAATACTCTCGGCTTCGGTTCGGAATCGCTCCGGGCTGTCAGGGTCTCCGCTGCAGTACAGATAACCGCGCCGGTTCAGCTGAAAGATGTTTCCGCTTTTGTGCGCCAGAACTTCGAGCAGGTCAATGCTGCGGTTCATCAAATTGACCATTGCCTGATTGGGTCCCGGCCACCAGTTTCGGTAACACTCGGTGGAATGGTCGCTGGTCAGGCTGAGGGGAGGCAGTTCATCGACTACCAGGATATCGCGCTGACCTTGTTGAACTGCCAGAAAATAGGCCGTACTTAACCCCGCCAGGCCCGCCCCGCAAATCACGATGTTTGCTTGTTGATTGGCCATTGGAATCAGCGCCGGTTTTTCAGTCTTCGATGGCGATGTAGATACGTTTGTTGATTTTGCCTTTACTCTTGTAATCTACCACTCGGATATGACCAACCTCGGAAGTATTCGCGACATGTGTTCCACCGTCTGCTTGCAGATCCAAACCGACAATTTCAACCACCCGCACCTTTTGGATTCCCTCCGGAAGCAGGTTGATCTTTGTGCGGATTAAATCCGGAATCTGGAAAGCCTCTTCCCGTGGCAGGATCGCCACCCGAATGGGCCGGGCGCTGGCAATCTCATCATTCACGGCTTGCTGGATAGAATCAACCAGTTCGCGCTGCATGGTTTCAAATTCGAAATCCATGCGTCCATCGAGTGGTTCCATATCGCCGCCGGTCACCGAAGCGCCGTAGTCGCGAAAGACGACTCCACATAAAATATGCAGCGCGGTATGCGTGCGCATGAGTTTATGGCGTCGGTCCCAATTAATCTCACCTTGTACCACAGAACCAACCTCCGGTAACGGGGTATCCCCTTCCAGGTAGTGCAACACATCCTCGCCGATTTTTTTGGCTCGTTTAACTGTGTAAACCGTCTCGCCGCATCGCAAAACGCCATTATCGGCTGGCTGCCCGCCGCCTCCAGGGTAAAAAGCGCTCCGGTCAAGGGCAACGGCGCTGTTTTCTGGATCGACTGCAATAAGTCGAGCCTCGAAGGTCTTCATGTAGCTATCGGTCTGATAAAGTAACTCGGTCATAGAAGCCTCTGCGTCATATAAAACTTAAGAGTGATAGGAATGATCTTTCGGTAATTATTGTACCAGGAAGGGACATCCACCGGTTAGCGATCATGGTATCATATCGATCTAATGGAGAGACTGGCTTTATATTATCCAACCGGGCATGAATTGCACATTCAGCCAGGTCATCCGGAGCGCCCGGAAAGGGTTGAGGCGATCCGAGAAGCGTTTGAAAGCGTTGGTTGGTGGAAACGTTTTACGCCCCTGGAGCCGATTGGGCTAGATCTGAAGATGCTTGGCGGGGTGCATACCCCTGGGTATCTCTCCAGGTTGGAAATGGCCTGCTCGTTATCAGCATGGATCGATATGGATACCTATACAACCCCGGCATCCTGGCAGTTGGTTTTGAATGCAGCCGGCGGAGCCGCAGCGATTGCGGATGCAGTCTGGCGAGGTCAGGCGCAGCGCGGCTTTGCGCTCACCCGTCCGCCAGGTCACCATGCGACTATCAACCGTGGGATGGGGTTTTGTCTGTTAAACAATATTGCCATCGCCTCGCAGTGGTTGCTCAAGGGATTCACCAGTTCGAATCCCCATCCGAAAAAGTTGGCCATCATCGACTTCGATCTGCATCATGGAAACGGGACTCAGGAAATTTTTTATAACCGCAGCGACCTGCTCTATATTTCCACCCATCAATCGCCCTTTTATCCTGGGACGGGCGACCTGAATGAGCGCGGCGGGGGAATTGGCCACGGCTGGACCGCAAATCTACCCTTGCCAGTGTCTTGCGGAGATCGGGGATATCACGCCCTGGTTCAGGAAATCATCCTGCCGTTGTTAGATCGTCATCAACCTGAAATGCTGCTGATCAGCTATGGATATGACATCCATTGGCGTGATCCCTTAGGATCGATGCTGCTGTCTGCAGCCGGATATGGCCAATTGATCGCGGATCTGGTCGGTTGGGCAGATCGTCATTGTGATGGGAAGATCGCTTTGTTCCTGGAGGGGGGGTATGATCTAGCTGCAGGTCAAGCCTGCAGCCTGGCGGTGACAGCGGCTTTGCTTGGTGAAACCGTGGGAGACTTGCTTGGGCCGGCTCCATCGCCTGAGGGTACAGGCTGGATGGAAACCCTCCAGGCAGCAAAAAAAATGCTCAGGATATAAGACCACAACCGGGAATGATTCATTTCACCAGATGGAAAATTCACTTATAATAAACAAAATTTGCAGATGCACTGTCCCTAAGAATAATGAATAAAAACAAAACAAAAAAACAAAGGAGCAAAAATGAGTGACCAACTGGCGATTTTCATCGATTTCGAAAACGTCGCCCTATGGGCGGAACGTGAATTTTATGATTTTGAGGTCACTGCATTGATGGAATACCTGCAAAGCCGTGGACCGGCGGTTGTAAAACGTGCTTATGCAGATTGGGCGCGTTTTTCTCGCTACCGCGATGCGATGATGAACAACTCGATCGATCTGATCCAGATTTTCAGCATCCGAGCCGGCAAGAATCGAGCTGATATTCGCATGGCAATTGATGCTTTCGAGATAGCCCTGACCCGCCCGCAGATCCATACCTATGTCATTGTCTCAGGTGACAGCGATTTCAGCCCGCTGGCTGCCAAGCTGCGTGAATATGGACACTATACGATTGGGATCGGCCCGCGCAGCAGCACCCATGATCTGTTGGTTCGTTCTTGTGATGAGTTTATCTATATGGAAACAGCTCTTGGTGAGCTGGCAGATGTGGATGATCAATCGTGCGTCGAAATCGAAGAGGCGCGCTCCCTGCTGAAAAAGGCTCTCCACGCGCATGGTCAGCGCGGCGACCTGCCGGTGCTTGCAACCCGCCTGAAACAAACCATGTTACTGGTCAACCCCGCTTTCAATGAAGCCAATTTCGGATACTCCCAGTTCAAGAACTGGCTGGAAGATAATCATGACCTGGTGAAGCTTTTCATGAAAGACTTGCAGATCTTTGCTGCCCCAGCCGATTATATTGCATCAGGTTACAGCGAGGTGGTTGGTAATGAGGAGGAAATAACAGTTGACAAGGCGGCTTCATTGGTGGAGAAACAATTTTCGTCACGCCAGACCCTCGATAGCCAGTATAAGCAGGTATTTGCCCGTTTGAAGCTCACCCAGGTGGACCTGGCGACCCGCAGGGACGTGTTGCGCGATATCTACCGGGAATTGAATGACCATCCTGGTGAACATACAATGGATGATTTGTTGGATTACTTGGAGGAGCGTTACGAGGCTCAAGGTTTGTTGCGTAGCAAAGACATCTTGCGTGAAATTTCTCAGCTTGCTTACCGGCAAGGAGCGTTCGATTATTATGGTCAGCCGGCATCGCCGTACACCCGTATGCAGGTCGCGGATGGCATCGACAGCGAATCGGATTTTATTCAGCGGGCAGAGTCGGATTTTCTCTATGCAGTCGTTCGCTCAGGTCTGGAATTCGATTTTGGCGAGTTAGCTTATTTGATATTAAATGATCGCAATCAGGATGAACAAATTCATATGTTATTGGATGATCTGTTCGGCCGTGGAGCAATTGTATTCAAGGACGGACGCTACGCTCTCCCTGGACACAGCAATATCCCCTTTGCGGATGATCCGGCTCTGAGGATCCTTTGCAGAGATATCGAACAAACTGAGGTCCCCGAAGGAGTTTTAGCTGGCTTTGAAACCGCTCGTTCTTTAGCCAAGAAGGCAATGCTGCAGCGATCACAGGACTTCGCGGCTTCCAGCAGCACCTACTTATTAGCATGTAAGCTGCAGTGGGACGCGGTCGAGAGTTCCGAAAATGGCGCAACTTTGGAAGAACTGCGCTGGTACATGGCTTCTTACGCGTCGGCGATTGCAGGCAAGCTCTCGCAGGTCAACCGCGATTACACCGGGGCGCGTCCATATTATCTGGCATTCTTTGCCCTGGTGCAGGAAGATGACCCGCTGTGGGGTCGGATGCGCGGCCTGATTAACCCCATGCTGGCCTATTTCTGGTCGAATTCCGGTCGTGAATTGGACATCAATGTCAGTACATGGAACCTGAGTATGGCTTCACCCGCTCAAATTGCGGTCTATGCTGCGACCCATCCGAATCAGGATTTGCGCAAGCTGTGGACAAAAATCACGTCTGATCTTGCCCAAATCAATCCAGGAGTACTGCAGCGCATCGCCAACCAGTTGATGCTGAACAAATCCGATCATCCGGAGAATACCCGGGTTGCAGAACTGATCGAAGATATTCTGCTTGAAACCAACACGGTTTAAACACTGGATTATTATTCTCTCAATTTTCTCAGAAAGAGGACTTCATGGCTGAAATTTTACTCAGACAAGTAGAACATCATATGATGGTAGCAAGCGATTCGAACGGTCATTCAATTGTTATTGGCCGTTCCCCAACCGATAAAACCCAATGGGTGGGTCTTAAGCCCTCCGATTTATTCTTGATTTCGATTGCATCTTGTTCAGGCTATGATGTGGTCGAGATTTTGGCAAAACAGCGCGAATATTATCGCGACCTGACGGTGACTTGCACTGGCGAACAGATGAAAGAACCACCCTATACATTTACCCATATTCATCTGCATTTCAAGTTAAGCGGCGAGGTGAGTCCGGAGAAGCTTGAACGAGCCATTCTACTTTCGATGGAAAAATATTGTTCGGTGATCACCACCATCAGACCGGATACACCGGTGACCAACGATTATGAGATTATTCCCTGATTGACTTTCTGGCATATGGGTCTCTCTGAAAGGTTCGAACAGGCTTTCCAGTTTGCTTTTGAGCTTCACCGCAATCAACTTCGCAAAGGCAGCCAGGTTCCATATCTTGCCCATTTGATGGCGGTTGCGTCCCTGGTATTGGAAGATGGCGGCAGCGAAGATGAAGCTATTGCCGCTTTGCTCCACGACGCCCCAGAAGACCAGGGCGGTCGCCCGGTTCTGGATGAGATCTGCCGCCGATTTGGGGAAAATGTTGCTCAAATCGTCGATGGCTGCACAGATACCTACGAGACTCCAAAGCCTGCCTGGAGAGAGCGCAAAGAACGTTACCTGACTCATTTGCGCCATGCCGCCGCGGATGTACGCAGGGTCTCGCTGGCTGATAAAATCCATAACGCCCGATCCATCTTGACTGACCTGCGCCGAGATGGCGATGTAGTCTGGGAGCGATTTAACGGTGGCAAAGAAGGCACAATTTGGTATTATCGGGCGCTGGTGGATGTCTTGAGAGACTCTCGCCATATCCCGATGTGGTTAGCCTTAGCTGAAGCGGTTGACCAAATCGAGACATACGCGAATGCCTCCACAGAGCAAAACGGGTAAGGATGCGCTTGTGTTATAATTTAGCTGGAATCGTGAAAGGGAAAGATGAAAATGGATACCGATACGGCTCAGAGCGCCATTCCCGCTAGACGACCGCCAGAGATACCATCCTTGCCGCCTCCGAGCGGGGAGGGGGATCAGGTTGTGGAACAGCAGCTAAATGCCGAACAAAAACGGACGATTGTATTCGTCATCATCGGGATTATCGTCGTTTTAGGTTCCATCGTTGGAAGCATCGTTTTTCTGATGAACCAGCCGACGGGCGAAGTGGCTCGCATTCGAGATATTGTGATCATTTTTATGGCGATCCAATCCTTGCTTACCGGGCTGGCATTGGTTGTTTTACTGATCCAGCTGGCTCGGTTGATTAATTTGCTTCAGAATGAAGTGAAACCGATTCTAGATTCGACGAATGAAACGGTCAGCAACCTGCGTGGCACTACTGTCTTCCTGAGTGATAATCTCGTTGAACCGGTCATCAAACTCAACGAGTATTTAGCCGGGATTACCCAATTGCTCCAGGTTATTGGTTTGACAAAGAAAGTACCCAGGAAATCACACCCCAAAGGAGAATAAATAATGTCTGATAATAGTAATGACTTCCTTACATTTTTTGCTGGCATGGTGATCGGCGGGCTGGTTGGAGCTGCCACCGCGTTACTGCTTGCGCCCCAATCGGGCGAGGCCACGCGTTCATTGATCGTCGATCGTGGTATCGAATTGAAAGAAAAAGCAGTTGAGTATGGTCAAGATGTGCAGATGCGCGCGGAGAAAGCGCTCGAAGATACCCGAGAACAGCTTGAAGTAGTCATGGACGACCTGCGCGAGCGTACGGATGAATTGAGCAAGGTTCTAAGCCGAGAAAAAGAGGTGATGAAGACCGCTGCTACGGAAGCGAAAGCCGCCGTACCGGAACCGAAACCGGCAGCCTAGCGATTTTTCAAATCAGTTCAAAAGATCATCGCATCGGTTACGGACGGTATCCCGCCGTCTGTAGCCGTGTTTAATTTAATTCACTGATTTCTTCGATTGCATAACGGAGTACATCGCCTGCCAGCACACTGGCGCTGTTCCCTAAGGCAGCTGCAGCCCTCAATCCACCGGCAGCGTGGATCCACGCGCCGACCACGGCAGATTGGAATGCAGATATTCCTTGAGCGCGCAGCCCGGCGATAAGGCCGGCTAAAACGTCCCCTGTGCCAGCCCGGGCCAGCGCTGGGGAAGCGACTGGAATAATCGCTGCCTGTCCATCTGGAGCTGCGATCACACTGAATGCGCCTTTCAACACGACCACATGACCCCATTCCAGGCTGAATTGCTGTGCAGTCTCCAATCGCGCTTTTTGAATCTGCTCAACCGGCAATCCTGTCAAAATGGACATTTCACCAGGATGAGGTGTGAGTATGGTCGGGGCAGGCAGTTGTTTAGACCAATTGGCCTGGTTCTTCAATAATTTCAGCCCATCCGCGTCGATCACCATTGGGGGAAGGTTGCTGCCTGTGCATAACAATTCCAAAAATTGGGAGGTGGATTCGGACAATCCCAATCCAGGACCAACTAACAGACAGGTCGTGCGCCCGAGGTTTTCAAAAACCATCTGGCTTGCTTGCACTCCAATCGCGCCTTTTTGATGTGGCAACAGCAGCCAGGTCGCCTCCGGAAGTTGACCCGCCAGAGCTGGATGCAATATCTCCGGGATCGCCAGTGTGACCAACCCTGTTCCAACGCGGTAGGCTGCCCGTCCGGCGAGCAGAGCCGCGCCCGAATAATTGGCGCTGCCCGCTATGATCAAAGCCGTTCCGAAGGTGCCTTTATGAGCATCGAGTGGGCGGAGCGGCAGATGATCGCTCACCCACTCCTGATCTGGAATAAAAGTTTGAACAGAACGCCAGGCTGCTAATCCAGAGCCGCCGTCTGCTAATCCGATCTCCACCACATCCAGGTTGCCCACCAGCTTGTATGCTGGGAACTTCAGCAGCCCCTGTTTCACCGCTGCCATTGTGACGGTATGATCGGATGGAATGCATTCCGAGGCGGCCTGACCGCTGTCACAATCCACGCCGGAAGGACAATCTACAGCGACGACGATAGGCGGGTGATCCATCACTTCTATTCTGCGCCTGAAAGCATCGAGCAGCTCTGCTAACGGGCCGCTCAGCGGCAGCCGAAATCCGGTTCCTAAGACGCCGTCTAAAAGGACGGCATATTCTGCCAGCAAATGGTCCAACTGGCTGGATTCTATCCTTTCGTGGATGGTTATGACCTCTCCACCAGCTTCGACTACACGAGCGATCAACGGGTCGTTCGCAGGTCGTGTGCGTACGATCACTGCACAGACTTTCCAGCCTGCATCCGCCAGGTGAGCTAAAGCAACCAGCGCATCACCGCCGTTATTGCCAGAACCGACCAGCCCTAGAGCGCCTTCATCTTCCAAGTAGCCGTAATGATCCAGGATCACCTCCGCCAGACCCCTGCCGGCGTTCTCCATCATCTGCGCGTAGCTCAGGCCGCTTTCATTCGCTTCGCGTTCGATCGCCTGCATTTGAGATACACTGACATATTTCATGGTTCTCTCTCTCCCTGCCACAGGTCTGGGATGACAAAATCCAGCCCAAGCTGGCTCAGTTTTTGCGCGGTTGGGAAACCGCTGACCGGGTCCCAACCGCGTTTCTGGTAATAAGCCGCCAGCATGATCTCGAAATCGGTTGGACTGAGCGGGCGTTGCTGGCTGTGTTCTGGGTAAGGTTCCAGCAGCGCTTTGGGTAGTCGGTCATTGACCCGGCTCAGCCCCAAACGGTTGTTGATCGCTCTTTTTAAATTCCAGCCCCGTTCACCGCAGCGCAGCATATCATCGAGAGTCCAATTCAGGCCGCAGGCCGTGTTAATCAAATCTAAGACCGATTCGGGTGAGATGTTGCTGAAAAGACATATCACCAGCGAGTTAAATAATGTGCGCCAGTTCTGATGGATAACAACATTTGCCGATTTTTTCACACTGGCAGGGTCATCAATTACCTGCATCCCCAGGGCAGTTTCAATCTGGCCGATATCAACCAAAAAATAATCGGACTGATTATGGCAAGCGCCGCGGTGGAGGTGGCGTAAACAAGCGCCATGCCGGATGCGCCGCGCGGATCGTGATAGGCCACCTCCAACCCGTTGACCTGGACGGCTTCATCTTCGGACTGAAACCTTTGGCCCAATGCCCGCGCCCCTTCAGCCAGGTAGGCGCCAAAACCTTCTTGCCTGACGGTCAGGTGTACCAATTTTTCCACAACTTCGGCGTTTCCCCAAATCAGCTCCAGTCCGCCTGTCACGGCGGTCGAAATTCGTCCGAGATCAAACAGATGAAAGGCAAGACCGATCGTATTGCTCAGGCTGATGCTATCCATCCCGTATCGGTCACAAAGTTCGCCCAGGCGGGTTGCCAGGATTAAATCATTCAGCATCAGATTAGGGCCAAAACCGACCATGGTCTCGTACTCGGGACCTTTTCGTTTTGCGCCATCCTCCAGGCGAACCACTCGACCGCAGGCGATCACACAGGCGTGGCAGGCGCTGGGGCCTGACAGAATTGTATCTTTCATCTGAGCGCCCGTTGTCCGAACTTCCTCTCCCAGCGTGGCTTGCTGAAAATAGCGCTTTGGCATTTCGCCTAAATAGTCAAAATAATCAGCCACGGCGGATGTGCCAAGTTCACGCGCGACCATCGCAACCGGATCCTGGCGCAATGATTGATTGAGTTGCGACCGTAAGGCCTGATAGCGAGTTGGATCAGCGACGGGGACAGCCTGGTTCCCCTGCACGGCAATCGCCTTAAGGCGCTTACTGCCCATCAATGCGCCCATCCCGGTGCGTCCAGCCACCCGGCCATGATCGGTCAGGATCAGTGCGAATGGGATTCGGCGCTCGCCAGCCGGGCCGATAGCCGCTATGCGGACTTTTCCCGCCTTCAATTCCTGTGTGATTCTGGTTTGAGTTTCATAAGTGTCCAATCCCCACAAGAGATTTGCTGGGCGAATCTCTATCTGATTACCTCGAATCCAGATATAGACAGGTTCTTTGGCCTGTCCCTCAATCCATAAGCCAATAAATCCGCTCTTGCGCAGCTCTGGCCCCCAAAAACCACCGCAATTTGATTCGCCCCATAATCGGGTGGCCGGTGATTTTCCGCAGATCACAAAGCGCCCGACTGCAGGGCCGGAGGTGCCGGAGAGCGGCCCATTAAGGAACAATAGAGGGGCCTCGGGCGATAATGGTTCTAGATCGGGCAGCAAGCGATCGTAGAGCAAGCGCGCTGCCAAAGAAGCTCCACCCAGATATTGATGTTCCCATTCCGTAGGAACCTCAAACTGGCTGATAGCACCACAGGACAGGTTAATTTTTAAAATTGGTTGCAAGGGAACCTCCCTTTGGAACTGTCCAGACTTGAGCCTGTGCAGTTATCCGGATACCCCTATTCTAATTGAACTTTTCCAACCAGTCCGGTAGTGTTTTCAGCAATTTATGCATGATTTCATGGGCGGCATTCTCGAAATAATTCAGATCGCCATAAGCAGCGCTGCCCTGCTCTCCTACCAGGTCGGTTACACCCCGCAAGATTAATAATGGCGTCTGATTACGTTGGGCTACCCAGGCGATCGCACCCGATTCCCAATCACCCGCAACTGCCTGATAACGCTCTTTCAGCAAGGGGATATCTACTTGCAGTAGATCACGATCACCTGAGACCATCAGTGTGCGCCGGACCGATTGTGGAAGCGGCGCCTTCAGCCAATCCAGGTCGATTTTTGTGCTGTAATGGGAGATGTGTTCATCAAAATCGCCCATTTGTTCAAAAATGTCGTACACCACGGTCTTCTCAACCAGCACAATCTCGCCTTTTAGGATCTCACCGCTAAAACCACCGCAGGTGCCCAGGTTCACCAGCAAATCAGGTTTGAAGTGGTCAATCACATATTGAGCGGAGGCTGCCGCCGAAATCTTGCCCCAACCACCCTGGAAGTAGATACATTCCCAGTGATTCAATTTGCGCTTGAAATGCTCACCGAAAGGGCTTTGCGAATAGATTGCATCGGGAAAGAGGGCGCGCGTGGCGCGCCATTCTGCCTCGGCAGAAATCAGGATGCTTGCTCGCGACACGAAAAACCTACTTCACCATTTGCGGATACCACAAATCCAATACCTCTGCAGCCGGTTTTCCATGGACTGAAATGGAGCGATCGCGCAGCGCGGCTGGCGGGAAATACCCCAGCGAGATAAACCCGCTGATCCAATCACGCTGGTTGGCTGCCATTAACAGAGTTCTGGTAGCAATCCACCTGGGTTTGCAGGTCGGGGTCAGAGGGCAGGCCACAGCCAAAACGAGCGGTCTGCCGGTCAGGAACTGGAAGGACATCAGCATTATATCCAGCCAACTATCCAAACCCTGTCCAACGGTTGTATCGATGGATTGACCGGCCGGGATGGAGATCTCGACATAAACCTTGTCGACCATATCCAGGAAAGGCGGCGGTAGAGTTGCATCCTGATGAGAGAGAGACCAGACCAACTGTCCGCTGAAATGCGAACGGATTTCCCCCAGTAATTCGCGCCAGCGGGTTTCAGCGTCTTCTGGAAGGTTGCTTTCCGATCCATCCGGTAGTTTCTGACCCGGCAGGGCGGGTCGCAACCAACCTCCCCCGACGATGAGGGATTCGGCTTCACTCGCAGCAGCCATATCGGCATGATGCAAGACAAATCCCCGGTATTGCTCGAACCAAACCTGCCACCAGCTTTCATCACGCTTGGCTTCGAGCCACCACGCGTCAACAGGAATAGAAAAATTTGCCACTGGACGAATCCCCACATTTAGACCTGCAGATTTTGCTTGCTCAATCATCTGCATTGTAGAGTTCCAGGAGGCATCGCGGCCTGGAAGTAGCGCCAGGATGGGTAGTTCATTCCCTGGCGCTGTACGGCCATAAGTCCAACTGGGTGTCAGGATCACCCGATTCGATCCGCTGGATTGGATCTGGGTAAAGGTTGCGGGCGCCAACATATCCCAGGAGGGCTGGTATTGGGGAGTCAGTTCAACCCCGGTCCAGTACCCATCGCCACGGCCAACGACATTTTCTACCGGCGGCAACACCGCGCTGGCCCCATTTGACCAATCTCCCCAGGCTTGCACCTGATCTGCGATCGTTTGGGGTTCTGAGCTAATCTCCACTTTCCGACCAGCGCCGGTTGGGCCTGGCGTCTGGGAGTTGTCGGCGATCCCGCACTGGTTATTGCGGCAGTAGCGGTAACTGAAATCGCCTGGAAGGTTGAGCGGGCTGTAGAGGACGTACGCCCAACGTTTCTCTCCCAGCTTCCACATCGGGATCGGTTCGGTCCAGCCAAACAACGGGTTAAACTGGATGGAGATGAAATCCCCCGCCGGTGTATCGGCAGGCGTATCCACCGAGAAAGTAAGCTCGTTTTGTGGTCCAGCGAACCAGGTGTCAACCATATCCTCGACCAGCACAGTTTGATCTGGGACAATAAACTGGCGCAGGCGGAAAGCCCCGTTAGGCTGATGTTCAGCGTTCCAAAACCCGTCGCCGAGCGTATATTTGTAGCGGATGTCCGCTCCAGCCGGCAGCGCTAAAGTAATGGTGTAGCGGCCATCCGGCAGCATGGATAGGATTGGCATGTTGGCGGCCAGGCTGCTCATCCCGCCTGACAGCGTCGCAAAAGTATTCCCCAACTGAGAGAGGTTCCCTGCCAGGCGCAAAGGGACTATGGGCGGTGTGCCTTCTGGCGGCTTGACTACAAAAACCACATTCGAGTAGGCAGCAGCTTTTAACTGGATGGGTGTGGGAGTGGTCGCACCTACTGCGACGCGGGCGCCCTGTTGGAATGTTTGATAAGCTCCGTCCATGGCGTAGCCTACCAGATTATGAACCCCCACCGGCAAACCTTCCAGCATAAAAGAACCATCCGAAGCAGTGATCGTTTGGGCGCCGCTTGCGCTGATCAGCAAATTTGGGATCGGTTGCCCGCTCTCGGCATCGGTTGCATTGCCTTGAATCCTGCCGGTTGGCTGGATGAATGGTGTATCCGTCCAGCGGCTGATCACATCCAAAACGCTGCCTTGCCCGGATGCATGATACAAACGATAGCGTACTGCGCTGCCATCGGAAAGGTGTTCTGATACTCGGATATCCCCGGCTTGCCGTTCGTAGCGGTATTTCACCACTGACCCGATCGGAAATGGAAGCGTGACCTGGTAAGTGGGAGCAGAACCCACTTCATCCGTTTCTTCTGCAATTTGCATTGAGATCGGTTGGGTATTAAACGCAAGCCCGGTCACCTCATCGAGCACTGTGAGGAATATTGTCTCCTCTGGGGGCGATCCGCCAGGCGCTTGCACCTGGAATGTGATCAGTGTCTCGGCGGGTGGGGGTAAAGCAGTGGCAATTGGGACATCCGTGGTTTTTAGAGCAGGATCCGAACCCGACTTAGCGTTGTTCAAACCGGGTATGGCGGGTAAATTCTGCCAATCTGGCAGGTTGCAGCCAGCCAGGCTGACCAACAGGATTGAAAAGCTCAAGATCATTGCCGTAATAAATTTCGGACGAATCAGACGAGGATGGATCATATGGGAGTTTCCTGCGTGTCTTGATGCAAGATGTGTTCCTGATATTGGACAGCCAACCGTTCAGAGCTTCTTGGAAGAAGCTTTCTCCTGAACGTCAGGTCCTTCTGGCGATTTGCGCTCGATCCAGCACCCGTTGGGCGGCTTTGATGATAGGCGCGTCGATCATTTTTCCATCCAGGGCGAATGCGCCTTTTCCAGCTTTTTGATTCTCTTCGAAAGCCTGCATCACTCGCCGGGCGTAAGCAATCGCTTCATCATCCGGTGTAAATGCACGTTGAACCGGCGCAACCTGGTCAGGATGGATGATTTGTTTTCCTGAGAACGCCATGCGCGCACCCTCAAGCGCCTCTGCATACAGACCATCGCTGTCGTGCAAGTCAATAAAGACCATATCGATTGCCTGCAAACCAGCAGCAGCTGCATGGGTGACAATTGCACTGCGAGCGTAAAAAACCTCCCATCCCTGGCGGGTGCGGGTTGCGCCGATATCCCCGGCAAAATCCTCTGCTCCAAAGATAATCCCCTCAAGGCGCGAGTCCGCGCTGGCAATTTGATGCAGGTTTACCACACCGCGGGCGCTTTCAACCACCACCAGCAATCGGATTTGACCAACTGGCAAACCTTGTTTCAATTCGTACGAACCGATCGCATCGCTGGCCCAGCGGATGTGCCCGCCGTTCTCTACTTTTGGGATCACAATCCCGTCTGGCTGAGCGGTCAGTACGGTCTCAAGATCTTCGCCTTCCAGCCCACTTCCAATAGCATTGATGCGCGCCAGACGCTCCGAGCGTCCGAAATCCAGCGTTTGCAGCCCTTTTACAATCGTTTGGCGGGCGACCGATTTCTGATTAATCGTGACCCCGTCTTCCATGTCCATGCAGATACAATCCACATCCAGTGTGGTTGCTTTTTTGATCTTGGCTAATTCGTCGCCGGGTGTATAAAGCAAAGCTCTGCGTGCTTTCATGCTCTCCTTAATAATTCCGATGGCTCATCCTGAAGCATTAGGATCGAATATGGCGTGAAAACAGGCTTGATGTTTTTATCTATGGGATCCAAGATTGGCGGTTAGGGAGCGTGTGGTTGAGCGATCTTTGCCAGCAGAATGCTGAAAAAATACAGGATGATCATAGGTCCCATCACCAAAGACATATTGACAGGGTCGACAGTAGGGGTGATTAACGCAGAGATGACCGCGATGATCACAATAGCAAAACGCCATTGCTTGGCAAGGACATTGGCATTGACCAATCCAATCTTCGCGAGCAGGAATATGACCAATGGGAACTCGAATGCAATCCCGATCCAGAAAAGGATGGCTGTGACAAACTTAACATAAGAGGATGGGCGCGGGATGGTGGTGATCCCCATGAAATTCAAAAGAAATGGCAGGGCAGTGGGGAGCATGACGTAATAGGCAAAGGCCATCCCGCCAACAAAGAAAAGGGTTGCAACAGGAATGGCAAACAAGCCAGAAATACGTGAACGGCGGCTTAGCCCGGGAGCGATAAAAAGCCATAGTTCGAGGGCGATATAGGGGAATGCCAGCACAAAACCGGTCAATAAGGCGACGCGGATGACCGTCCCAATCGGTTCAGTCACCTCGATGGCTACCAGCGATTCCATCCCGCCCTCGAGTGGACTGGAGAGAAATGCCAGGATTTGTTCAAAAAAAACGAAGGATAACGCCGTTGTGATCATCATCGCGGCAACGGATCGCAGCAAATGCTTGCGCAACGCGTCTACATGAACAAACAGCTCGGATGGGTGATCGATCGCCTTGTTGAGGGCGTCTGCAACAGGGGCGTCTTCAATATCTTCAGTGAAGAAAACCCGAATTTCCTGATATTTATTTCGGGACCAACGTGCAATGGCTCGCAGGAACCAGAAGATGAAGCGAAACGGGGCTGTCAGGATGCGCCAGATGAGTCTCAGTGTATTTCGCAGTAGTTTAAACCTGATCGTCTGCGCTCAAATCGGAGATCGTTTGCTGTGGTTCTGGGGGTGCTTCTTGGGGAGGCTCTGATTTGCTAGTCTCAGGGATGGCGGGCTCACCGATTGCAGGCGGCGAGTTGATGGTAACAGGTTCGGCAGTACCGGGAGGGGTTGTCCATGCTGAAAAACTCTTGTTGATATCGCTGCTGGTTTTCTTCAAGTCGTCGATGATGGGAGTGTTCACTTTACTCAACTCTTCAAAATCCTTGCCGATTTTCTTCAACTCATCAGCCTCTTCTTCCAACCCCGCATCGCGCATCAATTTATTGGGCAGGTATCGCAAATCACGCGAAGTTTGTTGAACTGCGCTCCAGATCGGGGACTTTACCACTTTGCGCAAAAAACTGCCGATCATCCGTCCTGTTTTAACCATATCTTTCGGCCCAAGGACGATAAATGCAATGATGAGAATGAAGAAAAGCTCAAGCGGCCCAACGCCGAGGAAATCCATTTTTGTACCTTTATGTTTTTTTTAGCGTGTTTTGTATTTCGTTTTGTCGGTCAGCAAGGCTGCCCAGCACACCATTCACAAATCGAGGAGTGCTGTCTGACCCATAGGTTTTAGCCAATTCGACCGCTTCATTGATAGCTACCTTGATTGGGGTTTTCTCGTAAATCGTGAATTCCCACAAAGCGATCCGCAGGATGTTTCGGTCGATGGTCGCCACCTGATCCAGCGGCCATTCTGGGGCGTGCTCGGCGATAAATTGGTCCAATGTGTTGAACATTGGACTTACTCCAAATACGATTTGCCGGGCGAAATCGATTAGCTCGGAATTCTAATTCGGATTCTTCCAGGCGCTCAGCCAGCACCTCTGCGGGGAGATGGCCGGTGACATCAATTTCATATAACGCCTGGAGAGCAATGCTCCGAGCTTTAGTGCGTGGCTTCATGGTGGATTAAACCTCTGTAGAGGCTTCCTTCGCTGGCTCCGGAAGATAATCGATATCCTCGATATGAATATTGACCCGGCCTACCTGCATGCCTACCATTTCTGAAATCGCGCGAGTGACATCGTGCTGAATATGCCGGCTGACTTCTTGTATTTGCATTTCTTGTTTCAAGATAAGGAATAGATCAATCGTTACAACACCGTCTTTGATCTCAATACTGACGCCTTCGCCGTAACCGCGTTGAAAAAGGCGGTTCACATTTGTGGGAACATTTCCCATCCGACTGACCCCAGAGACATTGAGGGCAGTCAGGCGAGCAATAGTCAGCAATACATCCGGCGCAACCGTGGTTTTTCCGTGAAGCTGGAGCGTCTCTTCCATGTTAACCGAATCGCTTGTCTGGTCTATCAATCTGCCTCCTGTTCACATCATCATCATCCCGCCATCCACGCTCAGAACCTGACCGGTGATATAAGCTGCTTCGTCGGATGCCAGGAAGGCAACCGCAGTTGCGATCTCTTCTGGTTTTCCCCAGCGACCAAGCGGGATTAACTTCATCATGCCGTCTTTTAATTCTTGCGGCAAATCCTCGGTTAAAGCGGTAGGCACAAAACCTGGCGCCACTACGTTAACGGTGATACTGCGTGAGGCTACTTCGCGCGCCAGCGCCTTGCTCATGCCAATAATACCGGCTTTGGAGGCTGAATAATTGGTTTGTCCGGCCTGACCTGCCAAACCAGAAACCGATGAGATATTGACGATTCGCCCATAACGTTGCTTCATCATAGGTCGGATGGCGGCTTTGCAGCAATTCCAGGTGCCTTTCAGGTTGACATCCAGAACAAAATCCCAGTCCTCCTCGGTCATCCGCACGATCAGCGTATCTCGAGTGACGCCAGCATTATTGACCAGGATATCGATCCGCCCAAATTCAGACATTGTGTGGTCAATCAGTTCCTGAGCAGATTGGTAACTGGCAACATCTGTTGGGATGGCAATCGCTCGCTGACCACAGGCGGTGATTCCTTCAGCGGCTGCGATGGCCTCGTCTGCCTGCCGATCAGCGATCACAACCGATGCGCCTCGCTCTGCCAAATGACAAGCAATTGCTCGACCGATTCCACGCCGACCACCAGTAATGATCGCGACTTTGTTTTCAAAACCCATAAAATGCCTCCGCGATTTGGGATAACATTCCCAAAACGTCCACCATTATACCCCAGATTAATCCTTATAGGTTTTACCCGCATCCAGGAGAGTGGCTAAAAAATGGGCTAAAATAGGGGGATGAACAGATGCCCGAAATGCCAACGAACAGAACGACAAAACCGTGCTGGAAAAACAGGTGCAGGTAGTCAACGCTATCGATGCATGTATTGTCAGATCAAATACACGCCTGAACCGAAAGCATGGGTCTATGATGAGCAAACTCGCCAAAAAGCGATAGAAATGTATGTGGATGGGATGAATCTGCGTCGAATTGCGCGTCATCTGGGTACACACCATCGTACAATATCATTATGGGTCAAAGAGAAGGCGGCTAGCTTACCCGAAGCACCCGTTCCAGAAGAAGTCAAAGAGGCTGAAATGGACGAGCTTTTCACCTTCATAGGAGAGAAAAAAAGCGCATCTACATCATAACCCTTGTAGATCGAGCAACACGCTGTTTTCTGGGCTACAAAATCGTCTGGGATCGCACTCAAGTGGTGATCCAGGATATGGTAGATGAAGCTGTCAAAGCCAAACAGTATTACAGTGATGGGTTTGATGCCTATTACCGCCTTTGGTATCACTATGGTCATTATGAAGTATCGGAAGGCAAGACAGATACTTATTCGGTTGAAGGTGATAACGCTGAACTGCGTCACTATCTGGCTCGACTGGCACGCCGCTCGCGATGTTTTTCAAGAAGTCTCGAAGCTTTGGAGTGGGCTGTGCGACTCTTTGTTTACTGCTTCAACCGTCGCCAGCTATTGAAGCAGCGTTTTCCCAGCTACCCGGCCCATGTTTTTCAGTTTGTTTAGCCCTTGATTTAGCCACTCCCCGCATCCAGCTTATCATCTGGTGGTTTGACGGGTTGATTCCCTCTGGTTTGGATGAACCAGGATGCCAGCGCAAATCCGAAATTGACGACTGCCAAACCTGAAAGCAATATCCAGAATGGCAAAGCGGGTTCCGAGTGACCGCGGTCAAACAAACCGCTGAACTCCGGCGCCCAGATCCGAAGTACAATCGCTCCAACCAGGCACAGGCTGCCCAGCGCAATTCCAGTAATCACACCAGGGATGGTTTTTATCAAAGCTCACGTCCTTTCCTTTTCTGTACGGGTTAAGCGTATCCTGCCGATCGATAGGATTGTTTCTGGGGATATTGTAATCCAGCAAGACCCGGTCGGAAGTACTACCTGGCAGCATCTTGTTGCGGGTTTTTCAGCCCCAGTTTATGGATGGACCAGATATTCTGGCTTCAATGCCTGGATCAGGATCGTAAAATAAGATCCATCCTCATAGGTTCCACTGAAACGCCAGGCGGGTTGGATATAAGGCGGCGCGGAACCAGCGGGCAGGTTGGAATTACTTGTATTTTCGACGTAATACACCAACTCAATCGAGGTAATCGTTCCTTTTATAGCTGCCCCAGCCGTTCCCGATTCCTGCGTCACCAATGGTGAGGCGCTCTGGATAAGATAGCTGTCTAAGTTGCTCAACCCTTGACCAGGATTAATCAAGATATCGCTGATGATCGGGTAACCGCCAAAGCCCCGGTCGGATTGGATGAATCCCTCGATCACAACCGGGTCGCCAGGGGCGAAGGATGTCCGGTCGCTATCGCCATCAAGCGAGAAACCGAGCACATACTGCTGACCGGCTGAATCTGTAAAGAGAAGTACATCTTTTCCTTCCAGGGCGACTGGCTCGAAGCGCCCCAGCCAGGCCTGGAGGGTCTGCCCAGGGTAGACCGGTTCGACCCGTTCCACAACTGCGACCTGCAGATTGCTTTGCGGGTCGCTAAATTCTCCCCAAATTCGAATAGGCAAATTATTAAAGGCTTCAATCCCGGCCAATCCTGGTCCTTCCAGTATGATGGCAGATGGGTCAGATGTAACCTGCCCGGGATCTGGGTGAAACTCAACTTCGACTTCTGATGAGCCATCGCTGTATTGATGGATGAAAATCTGTGGGCGACCCTGGACTCCATCCAGACGCTGGCCGGTCAAGGCAGGCTGGGATGGGGCTGGGATGGGTGAGGCTGGGGGAGCCGAATCTCCGGCCAGGTTTAATGCGGAGAAATCTGCACCTCCTCTGGCTTCACCGCCAACATCGATGGCAATGGATGACCAAGCCAGGGTCAACTCGGGTTGCTCGATTACCACTCCGTTGACGACCAGCGCCGCGCCTTCCGGCGCATCGATGGGAACATCCGGCAAATGCAGCACCTGGTTTTCGGTCAGCAGAAAAGCTTCTCCAAGCCTTCGCTCGATCCTCCCGGAGAGTTTCTGGCTGGGGAAGGCGGAGCGCTGCCAGCCCTGCACTTCCAGCCGGCGAACGCTATTTTCATCTTCCTTGAATAAGCCCCAGACCTGAACAAAGGGGGTATTGGCGGCTGCTTCTGCCATCCCCTGCGCATTCCCGCTGAGCGGAAAGCCATCCAGCAGCGCCAGAGCGGTTCCACCTGGCTCGGCGGGCTGGAAAACCTGTAAATTGCCAAACACCTCCACGCTTTTGTTTAACGGATAGATGCGCAACCAGTTGCCAAAACCTGGCCGCGCGAGGTGGGTGGCGAAAATACAGAACCCCATTGGCTGACCTATAGTCGCCGGCGCTTTCCCAGGCCTCTTGGGCGGTAAGTATCGGGAAACGCCCAACAATTTCCGTTTTGATGGGATGGTATTCTAGCTGTAGCAACTCTCCCTGAGATCCGATCAGCGCTGAGCTTTGCCCGGAACCCAGAGCAGATTGGATTGGGATCGCTTCCAATGTCTGTGTCATATCCAGTGCTTGTGGTTGACTATCCGATGGGCGGATAATAAATGAAATATCCAGTAATCCGTGTTCGCTGAGGAAGATTGGCAGGCTGTTTTCTGTCCCCGGCGCAAAACAGGGCGCCTGGCAGTTGGGTCGCTCCAATAATGCCGGGTGGTTGGACTGGTATTCAAAGGTTCGCTGCGAATTAAAGAAGGTTACCCTGCGTTGACCATCCCAAACCAGGTATGCGGTTGATCCAGGAGACACGTATGGCCAGAGATAGACATCTCCAATCACGCCGAGATCGGCGGCAGTTGAATGGGCCGAATTGACCGTCAATGCCTCCCAGGGCAGCTGTCGGTAGAGATTGAGATCCCCTGCTGCTGCGGGAAATTCTGCCTGCAGGTAGTAATCCACCTCGGGCTGAACGGACAATGAATAGATCGTTCCTTCTGGATCGGCAGTGATAATTGGAGACGAGCTGGGCGTCGATGTGCTGGTTAGCTCGGACAGCCCGGCTGGTTGAGCGGTGGTAGGGGAAGCTGTGGCCTCGAAAACTTCCAGCGTGGCATCAGGCTGCGCCTGGCGCGGTAACAATTGGGAAAGTGTCCAAATCATTCCGATCAGCAGCCCAATGACCAGCGCCGCCCAGGCCAGGGGCTTGCCAGATATCGTTTCGGCGCTGAGCCTCTTTTTCTTTCTGTTTAGCTTTTTCCATTAATTTCCATTCCAATGCAGCCTCAAATATTGGATCTGGCTGAATATTGTTTACCATCCGTTTGACCTCGATTGCAGGATGGGCCTCGGGCGTTCCGGCTTTGTTCCGGGCGATGCCAAATAACCAGGCGCCTAAACTGGATTCAGCTCGATATGTATGAATACTTTCCAGCGCGGTTAAGAATGTTTGAGTGGTAAGATTTTGTGCATCGTCAATATTGCTGGTTATGGCAAATAATAAGCGATACACCCGCTGGAAATAGCGGTGGTACAACTCTGCAAAAGCAGCATGATCTTGGGTAGCATGGCGAGCCAGGTCTTCATCACTGGCTGCCATTAATGCAATAAACGGTGAAGAGGAAGGGTTCATAAACCTCCTGAGCATATTGGGATGCTGGTCGAAACCGGTGGGCGTTTCCGAAGCTCTCCATAACAATGTTGCATAATCCGTTAAAAAGATAACATAAAATTGTAGTTTATGGCTGCCAATTGACTTTCCAGTGAGCATATGATATAAACAATGGCTGACTATGCTATATCTACTCGTTTTTATCTAATTAATCACTGCAGGGAGTTGATTATGTCTGGTATTCCGAACGTAACAAGTGTTTTAGTAATTGGCGGCGGCCCGGCTGGGTCCACCGCGGCGACGTTACTTGCCCGCAATGGCGTTGATGTCGTATTGATGGAACAAGCCTATTTTCCGCGTTATCATATCGGCGAGTCATTGCTGCCGTCGATTTTGCAAATCATTGATCTACTGGGGCGCGCGATAAACTGGAAGATTTCGGTTTCCAGCGCAAACATGGCGCATATCTTGAATGGGGACGGGAGAGTTGGCCGCTCAATTTTGGCGAGCTTTCCGGTAGCAGCACGTATAGCTTTCAGGTGGTGCGCTCAGAATTCGATCAGATGATGCTTGACCACGCTCGCAGCCAGGGCGTGAAGGTATTTGAAGGGGTGGAGGTGCGCAGCATGCGGTTTGACGGCGAACGACCACGTAGCGCATCCTGGCTGCAGAAATCCAAAACGGGTGAAGCGATTGGCCAAGGGGAGATCACTTTCGATTATATGATCGATGCCTCCGGCAGAGATGGGATCATGGCAAATCATATCCTGCATAATCGCAAATTCCATAAGGTCTTCCAAAATGTCGCCATTTGGGGATACTGGGAAAATTTCGACCAACTGGCAACCGGGCGTGAAGGGGACATCGTGGTCGGCTCGATTGATGATGGCTGGATTTGGGCGATCCCACTCCACGATGGCACAATCAGCGTGGGGGTAGTGATCCACAAGGATGCTCTGGCTGTGCGCAAAGATGGCAGCCTGGAAGACTTCTATGACCGGGAACTGACTGCTTCTCCGTTGATCACCAAGGTTTTGAAATCAGCTAAATTGGTCTCGGGCCTGAAGACTGAATTGGATTATTCCTATGCCTCTGAGCACTTCGCTGGACCAGGTTTCTTTATGTGCGGCGACGCAGCCTGTTTCCTCGATCCGCTCCTTTCAAGCGGGGTGCACCTGGCTACCTTCAGCGCGATGCTCGCGGCAGCCAGCATCAGCAGCGTGATCAGCGGCGAGGTGACTGAGGCGGAAGCTGTCAGTTTCTTTGAGAAGAGCTATCGCCAGGCGTATCTGCGTTTCCTGGTCTTTCTCTCCGCTTTCTATGACATCAACCGTGGTCGCGAGTCGTATTTCTGGGAAGCCCAGCGATTGACCCAGGAAGATGTGGACAGCCAGAATCTGGTCCAGGCTTTCCTCAAACTGGTGACCGGGCTGAAAGACCTTTCGGATGCGCAGACGGATACCCATTACTTCTTAATGGACACCATGGCCCATCGTATTGATGAAAACCTGAGTTTCCGCAAGGATAAAGACGCGCTTGCCTCGCTGAATGGCGAGGCGCTGCAAGAAGCGCGCGAAAACGCCCGTTTCTTCTCTTCAGTCGAAGGATTATTCGCTCTGGACGAGGCGGAGGCGATTGATGGGATCTATGTCTCCGACCAGCCGCATTTGCACCTGGCTCGATTGAATTAACTGTGTAAGGGATTGTTTTTCCCCTTTTAGGATATATAAAAACAGCCGGGGTACTGTTTCCCGGCTGTTTTTATGATCGATTGGATTACTTTATTTTTAGTTCAATCGCAGCATTTTGGATATTTCTGGCAGTAGGTATCGATGTTGACAATCGTGATCGGTGGACAGCCATTCTTTTTACAGGGGTTTTTCCAGATCAACTTGCACTCGCAATAGACATACGGATTGCAGTACCAGCCATCTATCGGGCAGCAGCAGAATACATCTTTAGGTTTGCACTTGGGGTAATAAACGCCATTTACAAATCCGCCGCAAAAGACATTGGAATATCCGTATGGGGAACATATGCCATAAGGGTCGTTCACATAGGTATTCCCGTAGATATTGCTGGCATTCAACTCGGATAACGCAGGCGCGTCGACCAACGGCATGTCGCTGGTATTCCCATACACGATGGTAGAGCCATCCCACACCCAACAAAACGCATCGCTCTTGAATGGGTGGGCGATATACCACCAACCTCGGCTGCTGTCGCGTCCATAGACAGATGAACTGGCCCCGGCAGCCAGATACCCGTCTATGGCGTAGCGGGTGCTCGGTCCGAGCCGGCAGTTGGTGTTTTGCTCAGCGATAATTTTCGGATGGGTGATGCTGGTCGGAACGAGTGTGGCGGTTGGGGGTGGCGCCTCAGTGGGCGTAGGCGCAAGAGTTGCTGTTTCCTGAGTCGCTGTCGATGTTGGAATTGGAGTTCTCGGTCGCCGCAGCCTGTACTGCTGGTTCCACCACCAACCCGATGGCCTGGGAGGCCACCTTAGTCTCGATGATATACTGCACCAGGGTAGCCGCAACGGCAGTGTTGATTTCAGCCTGTACGTCCACTATCGGTCGGGTGCTGAAACCCGGTGCACAGGCATCCAACAGAATTACAAAAACTAAAAGCGTTAGGACGAAAGCGAAGGTTAGGTTGAGAAATTTCTTCATTTTGTTCTCTTTCTCCTTTATTAGATTATTGCAGAAAATCAAACACGTGTCACGTATGATTTTTTGCTCACTTTTTCCCGAAGAGTATGCAGCGTACGACCGTCAACTGCTCCAGTTGCAAAACCCAGATGTTTTGCGATTCGCAAAGCGCCCGGGTTTGTGGATCGAGGTGGAGCGAGTATTTGAAAACGCGCAGGATTTGTCCCGGGTCGTCATCAGCTGCAATCCGATTGATCGAGATTTTGGCGCAATCCACGCAGCGATGCACCAGCATGATTTCTCCGTAGCGGTTGGGTTGGTAGCTCCGATTGGAGCGCTTGAGGGTTAACCCTATTGGTTCCATCCTCGCTTTACAGGCCGAAAGCCGGTCGCCCGCCTGGAATAAATCCAGGTGGCGTGACTGAAGACAATAAGGGCAGTGGTTGCGGTTCTGTACACCAGATAGCCAGGGATGGTTCGTTACCAGTCCGTGGCAGGCCAGGCAGTGAAATTCCCCAAAACTGGCCTTGTAGCTGCGCCCGCCCGCGCGTTCTTTGCGGACGGGCGCATGCATGGAAAATGGATCAGGTTCCTGCAAAGGTTTCATTTTTATACTTCTTCTTTTAGGCGGATATAGCTACGATACCGATAGGGGCTGATTTCCCCACCAACAACTGCCTGGCGGATGGCGCAGCCAGGCTCTTCATTATGGCGACAATCCAACCCAAAACGGCATTTTCCGATCCATGGGCGCATCTCGGGGAAGAACCAGGCCAGGTCCCTGCCATCCACCTCCCAAAGGCCGAACTCGCGAATGCCGGGTGTGTCCACCAGCGCACCCCCCCAATCCAGCGGAAACATCTCCACCCGCGTGGTGGTATGTTTGCCTTTGCCGGTGACCCGATTGACTTGCTTGACGCGCATCCCCAGATCAGGTTGCAGCCGGTTCAGCAGGGAGGTCTTGCCCACACCGGATTTCCCGAGCAACACGGACGTTTTTCCCTGTAGCGCTGCGGCCAGTTCTTCGATCCCCTCGCCGCTAGCCGCGCTGACCACGATCACCGGATAACCAATCCGCCGATAGCCCTCAACCACCTGAGAGAGGTCTGATTCTTCTGAGTGGTTTTCTGGATGGCCTTCGATCAGATCGATTTTGGTGATGCAGATCAGCGCAGGGATCTCAGCCGACTCAGCAGAGACCAGGTAGCGATCGAGCAGTCCCCATTTGGGAGTAGGATTAGCTGCTGCAAAGACCGGCATAATCTGATCGACGTTGGCGACGATCACCTGTTCGCTGGCGTGTGCGCCAGGCATCGGCACAGCCGAGCGCCGCGAGAGTTGGTTGCGGCGCGGCAGGGTTTCCACGATCATCCCACTTCCAGGGTCGGTTTCGATGAAGCGCACCTGGTCGCCAACGGCTAGAGCCCCGTTAGCTTCACCAAACTCATCTTTGTTGCTGGTTTTCTGCCTGACGCCCTGAGCGCCCGGTTTACCTGGATCAGATTTCATTGAATTGCCTGGCAGCATACAACGCACTGTCCGCCCATCTGCGCGGACGAAATAGCTGCCGATATTTTTTTGATAAACGATGCCACTCTGTGGGTAAGGATGGATGAAAGAGGCAGTATCGTTGTGATGTAAAAGTTTTAAATTCATCTTGAAAGTTCCTGTCGTTATTATTTTTCGAAATTAAAATAAAGCCAGCCACGAGATGCTTCCCGTGGCTGGCGATGATTGCTTATTGCGCTTATATTTGGTGGTATGGCTTTAGCAAACTTGGAGTCAGCGTTTTTTGGCTGCAAAGCTTGAACAAGCCTGAGGCCGGCGATTGGATCCTATGGAAAGGTTCAATCGGAATATAAAAGGCCACGGGTATAAGGCGCACCCGTGGCCGCTAAGTCACAACGACGGTATTCTTAAGCCCTGTCTAAGACAGCCTCTACCCCTCTACGCACAGGCGCGCCTATACTTCTTGTTGTTTTCAAGCCTTATAACTTGTTCTGCCATAAACGCGCCGCTCCTTTCTAAGGGTGTGAGTTAAGCTAGCCGAGTCTATCACAATGCTCGCGAAATTGTCAAGTGTTAAGTTAAGATTAAGATACGATTGCGAAGAGGTTATGTCATCGCTTTACCCGTACCCTGGTCATCTTGACATCCGCTAATCAAAACAATAAGATGCAGGTTGACATGTTGAAACATTCCGTCTCTGTCTTGCTCATCTGCTTTTTGCTGGTTTCACCGATCCAGCCCGCTCAGCAAAGGATGCCTGAATTCATCCAGGTGATCTACGATGATCATCTGGCGGCTGGTTGGGACGACTGGTCCTGGGCGCAGGTGAGCCTGGATGCGCTAAGCCCGGTTCACAGTGGCAGCCACAGCATTGCGGTGACTTATAGCGCCTGGCAGGGTCTCTACCTGCACTATCCATCTGTCAATACACTCGGCTTGACCCACCTGCGCTTTTACCTCCACGGTGGCTCAGCAGGCGGCCAGCATCTCAACGTGTTTATGAATTTGGATGTGGCTGGGAACGCCGAAAATGGGCCATCGATCCCAGTCAGCCCACCCTCCGCGAATGCCTGGTCTGAAATCACGATCCCGTTGGTCTCCTTGAACCCCGGTGGAGCGATTGTAACCGGATTGACCTGGCAGGATTTGACCGGCGGCAGCCAGCCCACGGTTTATATCGATGATATCGCCCTGGTCAGCACAGAAGACCCGAATGGGCCGCAGCTTTCGGATGGTTTGCTCACCCCACGGTCTCTGCCGGCCGATGGGGCAACCACCTTGCTGATCCGCTGTCCGCCTAGCAGACCCGCAAGGGCTGTCCGATATCGCTTCGGCGACGCTGGATGGCAGCGGTTTGGGTCGTGGGACGATTCCCCTGCGCGATGACGGGCGCAGCAATGATGGCGCTCCAGGCGACGGCGTGTATGGAGCAGCGACTTCGATCAATGCAGGTACAACGCTGGGAGACTTGTACCTGCTCGTGAGCGCAACGGACCAAGCTGGGCATACCGCTTCTTTGCCTCTCGGCGCTTTGAATATTTTAGCGTCGCCAGGTGGAACGATCCCAGATTCCCTGCCAGATCGTTTAGGTTGGGGCTCAAACTCCTGGAGCGAGACGCCCGGAGATGACTGGCAGGTAAACAGCGGCGTGCCCTGGGATTACGTTTATCAGTACATCACCTATGGCTGGGAGTCTTGGGGTGGCAGCTTTGTCTCTCGCTTTGTCCACCAGGCCTGGGATAAGGGCTATGTCCCAATGGTGACCGTTTACATGGTCTTAGGCACACCGCCGGATTGCGGGGAGAGCGCGACCTGTTATGCCCAGAAACTGCAGAACAGCGCGTTTGTCAATGTCTACCTGGCTTCGCTTCAGCGAGCAGCCCAGGAAGTGGCGGGCAATTCACCTGTTGTCTTCAATCTGGAGCCGGATTTTTACGGCTATATGCAGCAACTCAGCAACTCGAGCAGCCGACCGCCGGGCGTCCAACCGAACAACCCGGCCTCTTACCCGGTAGCTCTCAATCGGAGCGGATACGCCAACAATCTGGCCGATTTTGGGCGCTATATTGTGGACTTGATCCATAATACAGCCCCAAATGCGATTGTGGCCCCAATGGCCAGCCTTTGGGCTGCGCCGCTCGATCCGCATTATTCGACCGATGAGCAGGCCATCCAAAACGCAGGCCAGGTAGCCGCTTTCATCGACGCGATGGGCGGCGCTCAGTCTGACCTGTTAATTGTCGAATGGAGCGACCGGGACGCCGGTTCCGGGCTGCGCCCCTGGTGGGACGACCAGGATCAAAACCCTCCACGCCCAACCCGCGCCATATTATGGGAGAATGCCCTTTCGCACGCATCCGGTAAGCGATTGCTGCTCTGGCAGATGCCGGTGGGAAACATGAGCCTGAACAATACTTGCGACCATTACCAGGACAATCGGGCGGCCTACCTGTTCAATCATCCCGCGATCTATTCGACGCAGGTGTGGTTGGGGTCCTTTTCGGCGGCGGCGCGACTTGCATGACCCAGGTTACAACAGATGGGGGTTTCGTTGCCGCCCAGGGGGCGATTGCCTACGCTCTTCCATCCGCTCCGACTGGTTTGCAGGCTGGGTTTGTGGATGGGGGATTAGTAGACCTGAATTGGAATGAAAACGGTGAACCAGATTTGTGGGGCTATCGGATCCTCTTTCAGGATCAAGGTGGAGTGCAGTACGATATTCCGGTCGGGCGAGCCAATGCCTATAATCTATTGCTGCCCTTTGCCGAAAACTGGGAAATCCGCCTGTCTGCTGTCGACGCAATGGGCAAGCGCAGCCCGCTCTCTGCGCCGGTTGTTGTCATCAGCGGGGTGGATGCGAAGAGAGTCTTCTTGCCGATCGTGAAGCGGTGAATGAACTTCTGACGTGCTGAATAAAATGAAACACTGAAAAGAGAGTGATCTGTGGACTTAAGCCTTATCCGTGATTTCATAACTCCAATCGCTCAAAATCCTCCGTTCCTCCAATAGCAATCCCGATCACATTCTCATCGATCCGCTTCAGCAGATTGGTCAGCACCGAACCGCTCCCCAATTCGAAAAAAGTGGTCACGCCGCGCCAAATCATATCCTCGATCGATTCGGTCCAGCGAACCCGCGAGCTGAGCTGCATCTGCAAATCGAGCCGAATCTCGGCTGCAGTGAGCAGCGGCAGGGCAGTCACATTGCCGACCAGTGGGATGGTTGGATCCTGGATCGGGGCGGCCTGCACAGCCTGATTGAAGCGCTGCTGGGCGTGCGCCATCAGCGGCGAGTGAGCTGCAATACTGACCGCCAGTGGGCGCACTTTGCGGATCCCGGCAGACGGCGCCAGAGCGATTGCCCTTTCCAGCGCTTCCCTCGCCCCCGAAATCACCACCTGACCAGGGCAATTGTCGTTGGCCACTTGCACGATCTGGCTGGGAGTGCTGGCTTCGGCGCACAGGCGCTCCAGCGTAGGGATGTCTGCCCCGAGCACAGCCGCCATGCCGCCTGGCGAGAATTCACCAGCTTCTTTCATCAGCTCGCCGCGCCGCCGAACCAACCGCAAAGCCTCTTCGAAAGATAGGGCGCCGGAGGCAGCCAGCGCGCTCAATTCGCCCATCGAGTGTCCGGCCACGAATGCCGGTCGAAAGAAGGGGTATCGCTCCTGGAATACGCGCAATGTCGCAATGGAATGCACCAGTAAAGCCGGCTGGGTGTTGATGGTGTCGTTCAGATCGGCTTCGGGGCCGATCCAGGCAAGCTGCGAGAGCGGAAAACCCAGGATCGCATCGGCCTGCTCGAACGTGGCTTGGGCGACCGGATAGGCTTCAGCCAAAACGCGGCCCATCCCGACTGATTGTGAGCCCTGGCCGGGGAATAAAAAGGCAGTTTTGTAGGGGTCAAATGGCGTCTTCATCACCAATCGATAACACTCAAAAAGGCTGTAAGATGCGAGGCTAGGCTGCCGGGCTAATAATTGTCTGGTTAGTAATGGAGATTAAAAGTGGTTCGCGCCTGCCAGCGCTGGCGGGCGCGAACCACATCTCGATCTGATACGAAACTCGTTTCATCGCAAAACGAGCTTCACTGCTTACTGGATCGGGCGCTTATTTTTTCTTTTCTTCCATATTGATGATTTCGCGACCTTTATAGTGGCCGCATTTCGGGCAGACCCTATGCGGCAGGCGCATCTCACCGCAGTTGCTGCACTGAGTCAGGGCAGTGGGGGTCAAAGCATCATGGGCGCGCCGACGGTCGCGGCGACCCTGGGAATGTTTGCGCTTTGGATGTGGGGCCATCAGTTACTCCTTCAATTATTCTCAATTACAATGCCACAAAACGCCTGCCCTCTGGCCGACAGCCTTTCGGCAGGCTGATCGATTATACGGGCTGTGGCCTGTTCTGTCAAGCAAATGTCCACCCAAATTCTTAGCGCATCTGGAATATCCACACACCGGCTTGGTAATAAATGAGATCGAACAGGCCGCTGGCCTCCAGCTTATGAGGGGACAAAGTCCCGCCGCGCCGCCCGATATACACATAATGGATCTGCTCTTCTTTCAGCAGGGCGTGCAGCGCAACGGGGTCGTTAGCCAGGTCGAGGGTCTTCTGGCTGATTCGGTTGATCCGTTCAATATAAGCCCGGCTGCCTTCCGCGTAGAGCAGGTTGGGCGGCATGGTCTTACGTCCCGCCAGCGGGGAAATCCAGTAGCCGCCGTCCTGACCGGCGTAGTACCCGTATCCCCACAAAAACGGGTTGATTAAGATCGTCTCTTCGAGCGGGATATTCTCACTGATCCATTGCATGGCCGGATGGTCGGCTTCCCGGAAAGTCAGCGTGACCGGGTTCAGGATCGGCAACAGCTTCTGCGAGCCGGCTAGCGCGGCGGCCAGAATGCCGAGCGCCGCCAGCAGCGCAACCACTCGCCTACCCCATTGGGGAGTGATTCTCGCCATTCCCCAGGAAACCAATTGTACTGCCTGCGCTGCGGCGTATCCGCCCAGAACGGACACTGGCATAAACAGCATGATCTCGACTGAGGAGCGGTTGACCATTCCGGCGCCGGGAATTTGGATCGTCCCCTGGTTGGCTGCCATAAACAGCAGACCGATCCACAACGCCAGCACCGGCCCAAACCAGCCCAGCCGGGCAATCGAGATCAACAGCCCGGCAACAGCCAGCCAGAGCGCTTCCCGACCATAGGCTGGGATCAGATAGCCCCAATCGATCTTGAGCAGCTGGGGCAAAGCGGTCGCCCGTTCAAAGCGCGGCATGAGCATCGTTCGGATCAATTCCGGCCACCAGGGCAGGCTGATCAACAGCGCCAGCGCAGCCACGATCAGCGCCCACCCCAACACACGTGGGACGAATCTCCACAACGGTTGTTTGTCTAGTGAGTGTAATAAATCGCCGATGAAATAGGCCAGCATTAACAAAGCCCAGAACACGGCCACGCGGTAATGCACCAGGAATAACCCGGCGCTGGCCAGGGCAGTTAATATCGCCAGGCGCAGCAGCGATCCTGGCCTGAATAGCCCTCGAAGGTCTAAGGGCGCTTCCAGCAGCCGGATCATCAAGCTGGTACAAACGGGCAGAATCAGCAATCCCGCCAGTTGGGTGTAACGCCCCCAACTGGTGTAATAGGCTGGCATCGGGGTCAGGAAGCCTGCGATCAACGCCGCCATCAGCCCGGACAGCCGGTTGCGGGTCAATGTGACCGCCAGCAGGTAGATCGCCGGTATGATCAGGGCGTTCAGCGCCTGTCCCAAGAGCAGCATTGCCCGATCCAGTTCCAATCCGGATAGGGCATGAAACGCGGCTGTCAGGCCGTGAAAACCGGGATGATAGCTGGCTGTGGAAGCCTCGATATAGGGAGCGTAGCTGGCCGGGTAAGCCCCATTCTCAACGATCAGGCGGGCGATTGTGGTATGGTGGACCGGATCCACCCAGGCCGGGGCTGCCAGATCGCGCACCATTGCTAGGCGCAGCCATAACGCCAAAACGAATAGCGCCGCCAGCGAGAAGTCGATCCAATCCGGTCGATAGAGGCCCAGTCCTGACCGTGCCTTTTGGTTTGTTGAAGGAACCTGCGAGGTCTTTGAGACCTCGCAGGTTTGATGGCGCTTTCGAAAAACCAGGGTTGCTGCTGCCAATCCAAACGCAATCCAGACCGCCACACCACTCCAGTGCAATCCCAGTGTGGTCGTCCAGAGTAAAACAAGCGGCAGGATTGCCATACTCAGGCCGATTGCCAACCCGGCCTGCTCGCCCCAATCCATCAGCCCGGCAGGATTGGATGGGCTTTGTCCATTCCGCGGCCATAACAGCAAGAGCGTCAACTTACCCGGAACCCACAGCAGCAACAGAAGTGGGATGATCAGCCAACCCCCTCGCAGCGCACTCAGCAGATCTGCTTTGAAGGCTTGCAGATCGTACACATATGATGTTCGAAAGCCCAGGTCGGCGGCTGGAGAAGTGGATGGAGCTTTTCCATCCAAGTATAGGGCTCCATCAGGATAGGAGTCTTCGAGCCGCCCATAAACAGCCACAGGCGCGCCTTGCGCCTCCAGCCGGAGCGCATAGGCTTGATCAGGTACGTCTTTTAATTGAGGAAAGGTAATCGTGACCGGAAACGCATGCTTAATTTGCTGATAAGGGACCGATACCGAGACCAGTGGGTTTTCTGGCTGGAAAGCCTCTTCTGGAGTGGAATACAGCGAGAAGGTTAAGGTTTCTTTCGCCTGAGGAACTGGCTGTTGGCCTGGATTCACAATTCGCAACCAGAGTTGAACCCCATTTAACCCCGGCCGGCGCGAAATAAATGATTGCACAACCGGTTTCCCTGGTTCCAGGGTCGCGACGATATCCGCGGTGTATTCTGATGATGCTTCAGGGTCATGCAACGTGACGCAACTCGAGAGAACAAGGCTGCTCAACAGGCAGAAGAAAAGCACAGCCCCGAACTTACTCTCGGCTATCACCGATCGCAGATTTGGGGCTGGTCCTTTTCTAACCAACCGTGACGCCTCCGTTGGATGTTGGTTTACCGTTTCCCATGGTGGCGCGCAAGTATGCCTGGATAAAACCGTCGATCTCGCCATTCAGCACGGCCTGAGCATTTCCGATTTCGTAATTGGTGCGGTGATCCTTCACCATCTGGTAAGGATGTAACACGTAAGAGCGAATCTGGCTGCCCCATTCCGCCTTGGTATATTCGCCGCGCATCTCGGCCAGCTCTTGTTGTTGTTCAGCCTGCCTGATCTCTAATAATCGTGACCGCAGCACTCGCATCGCGTTTTCCCGATTTTGTACTTGTGAGCGCTCATTTTGACAGGTGACGACCAGTCCGCTTGACAGGTGGGTGATCCGTACGGCGGTGTCGTTTTTCTGCACATTTTGACCGCCAGCGCCGGCTGAACGGTAGGTGTCGATCCGCACGTCGTTCGGGTTGATTTCAATCTCATCGTCATCCTCAACTTGTGGCAGAACCTCCACCAATGCAAAAGAAGTATGCCGGCGGTGGGCGGCGTCAAATGGCGAGAGACGCACCAGGCGATGCACCCCTTTCTCCGGGTGCAGATAACCAAAGGCGTAAGGACCGTTCACCGCGATGGTAACACTTTTAATCCCGGCCTCTTCACCGGGAGTCAGGTCGAGCACTTCTGTTTCATATTTGTTAAGCTCTGCCCAGCGCAGGTACATCCGCTGGAGCATCTCAGCCCAGTCCTGCGAATCAGTTCCACCGGCTCCGGCGTGGATTGCCAACAAGGCGTCGCCGTGGTCATGTTTTCCGGAGAGCATCACTTCCATCTCGCGCCGCTCGATTTCAGCTTCGAGCAGATCGGTCTCGCTCTCCAGATCGGTCTGCAGGGTTTCATCACCGGAACTGGTTTCGTAATCCAACTGGGCCAGCTCCAAAGCGTCCCCCGCCCGTTGGCGCAAGATTTGCCAGCTTTCGACCTGCTCGCGCAGATCGGCCAGTTTTTTCATCACCCGCTTTGCCCGTTCGGGTTCATCCCACAGGTCGGTTTCTTCAGATTGTTTTTGGTATTGCTCGAATTGAGTTCTCTAGCGAAGGGAAGTCAAAGACGCACCAGTAGATGCTGGATTTTTTCCTGGCAGGTTTCTAAACGGTCAATCAGGTCTTGCATTTTTTACTCCAATTCGTGGTTGAGACCTTCGCGGTCTCTCATTGTTGCTTCCGCAGTTCAGACGCCTGGATCCATCGCCAGGATTCCATCTACAAAGGCTTCCGCCTCAAAAGGTTGCAGGTCATCTGCTTTCTCACCCAATCCGGCGAACAGGATCGGAAGATTTAACTCGCGTTGAATTGCAAATGCCATCCCGCCGCGCGCCGACGAATCTAGCTTTGCCAGGATCACCCCTGTGACCTTAACGGTCTGTTTAAACGCGCGTGCCTGCTGCAAGGCGTTTTGCCCGGTGGTTGCATCCATCACCAACCAGACCTGGTGCGGCGCGCCAGGTTCGGCTTTTCCTACCACCCGATGCACTTTTTTTAGTTCCTCCATCAAGTTGAACCGGGTGTGCAATCTTCCGGCGGTATCGATCAATAGCACATCGGTCTTGCGAGCCTGGGCTGCTTTTACGCTGTCGTAGGCTACCGCGCCTGAATCGGCGCCCATCTGCCCTGAAATGATGGGCAGGTCCAATCGCTCTGCCCAAATTTCAAGCTGATCGACCGCCGCGGCGCGGAAAGTATCCGCTGCGCCAAGCAGTACGCTCCGGCCTTCATTATTAAACCGTTGGGCCAGTTTGGCGATACTAGTTGTCTTCCCTGATCCATTCACACCTACGATCAGGATCACAGTCGGTCGATGACTCAGATCGATCTGCGGTGGGTCGCTTAATAAACGCCGCAATTCCTGGCGCAGAACAGACTTCAAATCCACCGCGCGGACCAAACCCTCCTGGTCAACTCGTTGCTCGAGTTGGTCCAGCACCACTTCGGTCGTCTCCACGCCCAGGTCTGCCTGGATCAGCAACGCTTCTAGGTCGTCCCAGGTTTCCGGGGTGATCTCGCTTGTCCCTAATAGCGAGGCAATTTGACCAAAGGCAGCTTTGCTGGACTTTGAGAGACCATCTTTCCACTTTGTGAACAGATTTGCCATGATTACCTTACGAAGCTGAGTTTTGTCTATTCGACGGGCGATATTATATCATGCCCGTAACTCCTCAGGCGTTGGGCTGAGCAGTTGCCTGGATCAGGTCGATTTCCGTCAACCAGCCCTCGCCAGGGAAAAGTTGAACGGTTTGGGGGGCAAACTCTCCAAATTCTGGCAGAATCTCTCCAGGAGGTCCACTCTTTTCGATCCGGCCTCCATTCATCAAGGCGACCCGGTCGGCTGCAGCTGCTACCATCTCAACATCATGTGTGACCAGCAGGATGGATTTCCCTTCGTCTCGCCAGACTTGCAATAACCCAAGCAACTCTTTCTTTGCGCCGCCATCCATACCTCGGGTGGGTTCATCCAGCAGGATGAGATGGGGCCTGGTCACCAGGATTGCCCCGAGGGCGACTCGCTGTCGCTGTCCCACGCTCAGATCGCGCGGATAGCGCTCCGCCTCTGCCAGCATGCCAAGCTGGGAGAGCAGGTGATCCAGCCAGTCTTCATCCACCGGGATTTGGTGGTTATTCAGGGTGGCGCGCAGTTCGTCGGAAACCCGTTCTGCAAACAGTAATGCGTTTGGGTCCTGGGGCAGATAGCCTATTTGCTGGCAGATTTCAGCCGTAAGTATCTTACTGATTTCTCTGCCGTTCAAGGACAGGCTGCCAGCGTTGGTTTTTTGCAAGCCCACGATAGAGCGAAGCAAGGTGGTCTTTCCCGCTCCATTGGAGCCCATCAAAGCCAGGATCTCACCTTGCAGCAAACTCAGATCGATACCCGCCAGGATTTTTCTCTTCCCGATGGAGACCTCCAGGCTATTGATCTGCAATATAGGCTTCTTGTCCTGATGGGCGCGCTCGACTGGCGCTTGGCTAGATTTCGAACGCTTTATTAAAAACCGTTCGGCATATGGCCTGGCTTGTTGGATGGATAGCGGTAGCGGTCTCCAACCCAGTCGCAGCCCGATCACCGCCAACGGCGGCAGCGAGACAAGGCTGGCTCCCTTGCTTAGACATGACAGGACCTGCCCCGGAGGGCCGCTGTGCATGGTGAAACGATGCTCGCCAGCGAAAGGAGTATCACTTGAATGCAAGTCTTGTGTTGCTGTCTTTGGGTCAGCGGACTCGAAATAGATCAACCGGTCGGCATATGCCAGGACGCGATCCAGGCGGTGTTCGGAGAGCAAAACGGTCAGGTTCAGCTGCTTTCTTAGCTCGGTGATGGCTTCCAGGATCTCGTTCGCCGCAATTGGGTCCAGTTGTGAGGTAGGTTCGTCCAGAGCCAGGATGGGTGGGCTGCATACGATGGCTGATGCAATCGCCACTCTTTGGCGCTCCCCGCCGGAAAGGGTGTGGATTTTTCGCTTTTTAAGGCGGCTGATATCTAATCGAGCCAATACTTCTGTAATCCTTTGCTGGATTTGTCTGGGTGGGTAACCGGAATTTTCCAGAGTGAAAGCGATATCGTCTTCGACTGTATCCATCACAAACTGGCTCTCAGGATCTTGAAAGACAAACCCAACCAGCTGGCTCATCTTTTTAGGGGATTCCAGAACTGGGTCCAGGCCAGCGACCCGGATGCGCCCAGACAGCACCCCACCGCTGAAATGCGGCACCAGCCCGTTCAGACAACGCAGAAAGGTGGATTTGCCCGCTCCGGATTGTCCAGCGACCAGCACGAATTCCCCTTCAGGGATGTGCAGACTGAGGTCATGGACCGCTGGTTGATCCATCCCTGGATAGGTGAAGCTGAGGTTCTCAAAATGGATCATCGCTTTGGCCTCGGTTTCAGCAGAACCGGGATCAACAAGGCCTGGAGCATGAATCCGAGCCAGACATCAAACAATGGCAGGCTGGCGGTGGGGTATGGTTGGTAGCTCAAGCTCTCCTTTTGAGATGGCGAAAGCCCAAAAAGCAGGAGTAAGATCAGCCCAATCGAAGCAATGGTGATCAGGATATCCCCAACGCCCCAGCGTTCTTTCTTGAAGGTCGTGCGCGGCATCTGGCGGCCAAGTTTCCAGAAAGAATAACCGATCAAGCCAGCTCCGCAGATCAATAGAGCTAATCCGATGGTTTCGAAATTGGGCGTCAGGTTGGCGATCCAGCCCCCAATGACAAACAGCAGCCCGACCAACACTTGTAAGCGCAAACGGTGATCCAGCAGACCGGATTGGCTGGCAAATCCGCGCGCGGTCATAGTTTCGGCTAGCTGCATCGAGCGTTCCAGCCCGCCCACCAGCAACGGCATCACCAGCGGTAGCCAATCCCGCAGCCCAGATAGCCTGTGACCGCGGATTTTTTGAGCCTCGATGATCTGGTCGATCTGGCGGCGGGTAGAGGGCAGAAAAGTGATCGCGATCGAGATTACGATCGAAAGGGGATAGAAAGTGCGCGGCATCAGGTGGATCAACGCTGAAACCGGCAGCACCAATTGGATGATTGTAAATGCGGTCAGCATCGCAGACAGCACTAACCCATTGGTAAAACCAAAGATCATGGCCTCCAGTGTGATTGGCCCGCTGATCAATGGGATCCTGCCAGGTATGGTAAAAAGCATTGTTTCACCAAAATGGCTGGTGAGGGTGTTGAAGATCGTCGCCATACCGATCACGAACAGCGAAAACCGCAGCGGCGAGATCACCGCCAGTCCCTCGCTATTCTTTTCGTCGTTGAATATCGCAAAGATGATGTTCAGAATCAGCAGGATCAGAATCAGGTAAAGCGGATTGCGCGTAGCTGAAATAGCTGTCAGCCCGGCTATCAACCAGCAGATCCAGGTCCAGGATCGAAAACTCGTTTTGGATGGAATGCTCGTTTCGTCCTCAAAACTGCTCTCATCCCAAAGTTTATCTTCGGCCCGACACTTTGTTTCGGCCCGATGCTCTGCTTCGGCCCTCATGGTCTTCCTTGATTGGGCAGTTGTGCGGATATGGGTGGCTTAGGATCCTTTGAGGGGCTGATGGAGAAGCTGAAGCGCTGCCGAAAACGGCGTAGAGCGAACAATGTCGGCGCTCCAGCAAACCAGATCAGGACCAGGTTTCCAAACGCCCGGCTGGCATCCCAGGTCAGCGAGGTGATCAGGTAATATGCCCCGTAGCGCCTGAGTGTTTCGAGCATTCCTGTTCCGGCAGTCCAGTATTGGTCTGAGGGGCCGGCGATATAAGGCCACGACCACAGGTTCATCATCGCTCCATATAGCAGTCCCCACAGCGCGCCGAATACGGCCAGGAAGATGATCTCAATACGGGTTCTTTCAGCGTGTAGCAACTGCACCATCCATCGTACCAGCGGCGCGCTCATCCCAACCCACCCGGCGGTGAACATCTGGCTGGGCAGCCAGGGGCCAACCCCTCCGGTCACAATGGCTGAAGTGAACAGGGTGAGCGCCCCCATCACAAAACCCATCCGCGCTCCGAAGACATATCCCACCAGGATAATTAGAAAAAAAATCGGGCTGAACCCACCTGGCGCCGGGATAGCTACCTCGATAAAACGCAGCAGCGAATTAATCGCGATCAACATTCCCAGCAGAGCGATCAATTTGGCATCCACGGTCTGGCTCTGGACTTCAAAAAGAATCACCAATAAACACAAACCAAGCAACACTGTGTACATCAGCGGGGCTTCTCCCGCCCGAGCATGAATGGGAGCGCCTTGTTGATTTAAAACTGGGATAAAGAATGGATACAAAAACGACGCGAGCCCCATCCCGGTCGCGGTCAGAAAAATAGAATAGCTCAACAGCCGGTTGGTCATCGCCGGCGCAAGAAAATCACAGCTAGCAGCCCGCCCAGCAGCACCAGAAAGAAACCGACAAATGAACCCAAGCCAGCCAACCCACCAAAGATCAGCAGCCATTTTGGGACCCCAACCGCTGGATCTGTCGGCGCAGCTTCCACTGGAGCAGCGGGCTGTGCGCTGGATAAATCAACCGGTGTGGCTTGTTCTGCCTGCATGGCGACTCTGGACGAAAGTATGTCGGTTGGCGATGGCTTCAGTTCCTTAAATGTTTCGATCGCTGCCTCAGTTTTTGTCAATTGAGTTGTTGTCCAGGTTGGGCTGGCTTGCCCGGACTGTGGGGTTGCCGTGGATAGCCCCTCTGCTGCAGATTGGAGCGTCTCCAGGTTTTCTGTTGGGGCTGGCGTCGCTGTTGGGAGGATCGCGGTCTTGGCAGCGGTAGCAGGCGCTGGATGGGTGGGCGAGAGCGGCTCCGGTGTAGGTCCAATGATCACGGCGGTGGCCCATTTTGGGGGTGTGGTGGGTGGGATGCTGATTTGGGTTGGTTGTTGCGAAGTCTGTGTGGCGGTCGGCGCAGCAGCTGCCAGTGTAGCGGTGGGTGCGGCGCAGATTTGCTCAAAGGAGGGCATTTCATCTGGAGGCGCCATCATATTGTAATAATGCCAGCCTTCTACATCCCCGGCCCGGACGGTGTAACTGCTCGCGCCCAGATTGGAATACTTCCAGCTTGGCAGTCCCTGGTCGTTCACGCCCAGATGCCAGTAGGACCAGTAATTGGGAAAATCGCAGAAGCAAGCCTCCGCTGCGCTGCAGCCGTCATTTTCGATCTTACACACCCCTGCGCCCATATTTGGATCGAAATCGGCGACAATCGCAAGCCCGGCGTTTATCAGCACGTCGTAACCCGTGGCTTGTTCACCTTCGATGTCGACGCACTTTTTCAAGATCAATCCATCTTTGAATTGAATCACCAGACCAACCTGAGTAGGATTAGCCTGGGCGCTTGCGCTTTGAATGATGGTGGAACTCATCCCGCCGATCAGGCCGATTGCGACCAAAACAGACAGGGGAAGGAGGTTGAGTTGAAATCGCAATTTTTTCATGGAGCATCAATCCTGGTAATGATCGGTAAAAAGAATGCTGGGCAGCTATCAGGAACAGATTCGGAAAGCGGCAAAACCCGTCCAAGCAAAGCTGGAATTGCCTGCTGGGTCGAGAACAGGTTGGCGCCGGTGCCGGGTTGAAATTCGAAACTCCCATCCAGCAACTGCATCCCCAGCAGATAAGTGATCGGGTTTGTGCTGTTGATCATCCAGGTGGATGGATCCCGCCCAGCCGCACGGATCGCCAGGATAATATAAGCGGTTGAATTGGTATCACTGGCTGTCCCATACGGAGAATCTGGATCATATGGGAATCCGCCGTCCGTGTTTTGAGCGGCTTTGAGGTAATCCAGACCATCGGTGAATACCTGGCTGGAAGGTGGAATTCCGGCCGCGATCAGCGCCTGGATCGCCAGGGCAGTGGCGTTGGTATCCGTCCCGCCGCCAAACCCGCCGGGCACCCATTCCCAACCGCCGTCGATTTGCTGCAATTCGGTCAGGTATGCGGTGGCTGTGGGGGGGATGGTCTGGCTGAGGGAGGCTGTCCCGAGCATTCCCCAGGCTTGCGGACCAGCGCCCTGTCCGTATTGACCGCTGAACTCGCCGGTCAGCGGATCAAAATAATCGAGCGGTTGAGCTGCGCCATATGGCCAGCAGCCGCTCGCTCCAACCAGACCCGCGGCCAGCTTCCCGGCCGTATCGCCGGCGTCAGAATAATCGACAGCTTTACCAAGCATATACCCCATCAGCGATGGCGATGAGGGCGTAAAACGCCATTCCAATCCAGATTCGCCGTTTGCGCCGATGGATAGCATGCTCTCGGCGCTGGCGCCAGCAGTACCATAACCGCCATTGGTGGGAGATTGTTGCAGCGCCAGCCAATCTAGAGCATCCTGGGCGGCTTGTAGCTGCGGCTCAGGCGGAAGGCTGCCGACGCCAAAATCTGTCCAGCGCCAACCCTCTATTGCGCCATCACCGATGCTGGAATCAGCCGCGCCCACCGAATAACCCTGCCAGGCGCTGCCATCCCAGTACTCATAACTCCAGAATTTGCTCGGGTCACAAAAGCAGTCCGTAGCCGGGCAGCCCACCCCATTGATCGAACACACCGCAATAAAACCTCCACCATAATCGACCGTTTCCGATGGAATACCGGTCATCCGTAGAGCTGCCAGTCCGGAGATTGGGGCAGTGAAGCTGATCTCGCGCACGATCTGTTCGCTGGGGGTAAATTGAATCGCGATCAGAGCTTGATCGGATGCATCTGACTTTGCAGAAGCCGGCATGCCTTTTGCAATCAAGTGGATAAATCCGGTCATCATCAGCACTCCAACCAGGCTGGCAATTACGATAAAGAGGTATTTTCGTCTCATAACTTTACTCCGTTTTGACCCTTTCGGATCGTGATTTTTTGCTTGGACGATCAGGATCGTCAAATAAAAACGGCCACTCGTATCGGGAAGCCGTTTGGGAAACAAAACCCGCCCATTAAGGGCGGGAGGTTCGCGCATAACCTTGGGATGGAATCCAGGTTGCCCGGCCTCCCTGACCGCGAGGGAGAAAGCGAGCAAGCTAAAGGCAGGTTATCGGACTTCACTCAACAAGAGTATTACCGTTGCGGGACAGTGCTGGACTCTCCAATTTCTTAGACCACCAGCTTCCCCATTTAGGCGCTGCGCATCCGGGCGGCAAGCGCACCTTTAACTAACTGTGTATTCGGTTTGTAAAATTGCTCAACCACCTGTCTGAGCCATCGTGGTTAATGTATCATTAAGTTTAGCCGCTGTCAACCGAAAAGCAAAATCGAAACCCCTAAGATGATCAAAACTCATAAAACCTGGCAATGATCGTACCGGGTTTCATTGGATTTTACAGGCATCTCCAAAAATGGTCTGGATTCTGCCTGTCTCGCTGCAAATCCCTGGTTCACCAAATAGGTGAGCATTATTCGGGTGAAGATAAATCTTAATAATCCGGTATAATTCTTGCCATGGCAGAAAAACTCTCTCATATTGATGAAGGTGGGCGTGCCAGTATGGTGGATGTTGGAGCTAAACCGGATTCCGAGCGGATTGCGGTCGCCGGGGGCGAGGTGCTGATGCGACCCGAGACCTTAGCTCTAATTCAGGCCGGTACGCTGAAAAAAGGGGATGTGCTGACTGTCGCTCAATTGGCGGGAGTGATGGCAGCCAAGCGCACATCCGACTTAATCCCGCTTTGCCATCCGCTGTCACTTACCCATATTGAAGTCCAGCTTGAACTTGATCCCGCTTTGCCAGGAGTGCAGATCAGAGCTTCAGCCCGCACGGTGGGCAAAACCGGTGTTGAGATGGAGGCTTTAACCGCTGTATCTGTTGCGGCCTTGACTATTTATGATATGGCTAAAGCAGTCGAAAAAACCATGCGGATCCAAAATATCCGCCTGATCGAGAAACATGGCGGGATGAGCGGAGATGTGGTCAATGAATCCGATTAGGGTGCTCTTTTTTGCCACTTACCGCGATCTGACTCAACAGAGCGCTGTAGACCTGGATCTGATCGATGGGGCAACTGTGGCTGATTTACGCCAACAACTGATGGTCCTCTTCCCGGTTCTGGCGAAATCGATCCCAACTGCGCTGGTGGCGGTCAACAAAGAATATGCCTTTGACCAGGATCGCATCCCGCAGCAGGCTGAGATCGCGGTTTTTCCTCCTGTCAGTGGAGGCGAAAACGATACCCCGACGTTCTTTGCAATCACTGAAGAAGCCTTAGACCTGGATGCTTTGTTGGAACTCATCACCCTGAGCAGCACTGGCGCAGCCTGTATTTTCACTGGTATGGTGCGCGGACAGACCGAGCGCGATCAACCCCACGAGACCGTCTATCTGGAATACGAAGCTTATCGACCGATGGCCGAAGCTAAGATGCGCCAGGTAGCCGATGAAATCCGCCAGCGCTGGAGCGCTGTGCAGGGCATTGCCATCGTTCAACGGATAGGGCGGCTCTATCCGCTCACACCAACCGTATTCATTGCCTGCACAGCCGCCCATCGCGATACCGGTGTTTTCGAAGCGGCTCGTTATGGCATTGATCGATTGAAAGAGATTGTACCGGTCTGGAAAAAAGAAGTCGGTCCACAAGGCGAGGAGTGGGTAGAAGGTGACTACATCCCAGAACGCAATGGCTGAGATTCGCTGCTCCAACTGTCACCGGCCGTACCCAGCCCAGGGAACACCCTATCGCTGCCCAACCTGCAGCGCCTTCTTCGATTACCCAGTGTTGCCGCCCTATGATCCAGCCAGCCTCGAGCCATCTCTGCCCGGTTTGTGGCGCTTTCGCCACGTACTTGGGCTGCCGGAATCCGCTCCGCCAATCACCATCGGGGAGGGTAACACACCGCTGATTTCGCGCCGGGTGGCTGGAAGAGAAGTTGCGTTCAAGCTCGAATTCCTCAATCCAACCGGTTCTTATAAAGATCGCGGTTCAGCGGTGTTGATCAGCTTCCTCCGTTCGCGCCGCGTCGATCAGGCAGTGGAGGATTCGTCTGGAAATGCAGGAGCGTCTTTTGCGGCTTATGCTGCTGCCGCCGGGATGAAAGGGCGCGTCTTTATCCCCGACTACGCTTCCGGTCCTAAGCGCACCCAAATTGAGGCTTATGGAGCGCAGGTGGTGCGAGTGCTCGGTTCGCGCGCCAAGACGACCGAAGCCGCCCTGAGCGCAGTCGAGCAGGGGGAAGTCTATGCCAGTCATGCCTACATGCCGCATGGCCTGGCCGGCTATGCCACATTGGCCTACGAGTTGTTTGAACAATTAGGCCAGGCGCCTGGTTCGCTGATCCTCCCGGTTGGTCAGGGTGGTCTATTGTTGGGAGTCGGGCGTGGCTTTCAATCCCTGATACATGCTGGTTTGATGGAACGGATGCCGCGCCTCATCGGCGTTCAGGCATTGGCCTGCGCCCCGCTCTGGGCGCTTGCTCAATATGGTCCATCCGGGCTGGGTTGGGTGGCGGAGGGGGAAACGCTGGCGGAGGGTATTCGCGTTCGCCATCCCCTGCGCGGCGACCGCGTGCTTGAGATGGTCCACCTTACCGGTGGAGAAATGCTGGCAGTCGATGAGCCGGAAATCCTGCCTGGACGTCAGGCCCTGGCAAATCTGGGCTTCTACGTCGAACCGACTTCAGCCATCATCTGGAAAGCCCTGGAGCAGATGGGCGAGCGTCTGGAGGGCCCGGTTGTCATGATCTTGACTGGCTCTGGGTTAAAATCAATATGAAAATGCAACCTAAGAGTGCTGTTTTTCTGCAACCCATGCTGCCCTTTCCGGGGTTGGAGGGTTTTTCTCGTATTGTCCCATTGCCGAACTCAGGGTTGAGTATATTCTGCCTGGATACCGGCGGTGTGGATCAACCCATAGCCTTGTTAATCCACGGACTGGGCGATGAAGCCGATACTTGGCGTCATCTGATTGGTCCTCTCTCCTCCAGCCGGCGAGTGATAGCCCTCGACCTGCCTGGTTTTGGGCGCAGCGATAAGCCGGATGTCGCCTGCAGCGAAGATTTCATGCTCGCTGTTCTGCTCGAATTCTTGCAGGTGTTATCTATCGAAAAAGCCCTTCTGATCGGTCATTCTTTGGGGGCTGCGCTTGCGCATCGGATCGCGCTGGAACACCCATCCCTCGTCAGCGGGTTGGTGTTGATCGACGGCTCTGCCCTGATCAGACCACAGGGTTTGAATCTGGTTATGATCCTGTTCATGATCCCTGGGATCGGCGAGTGGATGTACACCCGCTTGCGTAAAGATCCACTGGCAGCCTATCAATCCCTTGCGCCTTATTACGCCGATCTGTCTCTATTACCAGCCATTGATCGGGATTTTCTCTATTTGCGGGTGAACCAACGGGTATGGAGCGACAAGCAGCGCTGGGCTTATTTTTCCACCTTGCGCCATTTCGCTGTTGCTCTGGCTCGCCCCTCCAGTGATTTGGAATCTCGTCTGGCCAATTTCCACGTCCCGACCCTGGTGATTTGGGGTGAGCAAGACCGAGTCTATGCCTCGGAAAATGGGGTTGCATTGGCCAGCATCCAGCCAGATGCACGCCTAGTCATCCTGCCGGGACTAAGCCATAATACCCACCAGGACGATCCCCAGGCGGTGTTGCATGCGATCTTAACCGACGACCGGTTTCACTAGCATTCTAATTTCTTCATGCAACGATTTGCTGGTTGCCGGGTTATTCATAACAATGCCAGATGAAACTGGATAAGCGCTTGTTTGCGCCGATGATCGCCGGGTTAATTCGTCGGTGTTGAATACCACTCGATCGACTGAAGATCATTCTGCATCTTTTGACAGGAGGAGAATATCCAATGGAAGAACGGATTGTGATCACCGGGATGGGGACTGTCAACTCAATCGGTCATTCTGTTCAGCAGACTTGGGATCATGCAATTGCGGGTGTTTCAGGCGTTGCCCCAATCACACACTTTGACGCCTCCGGTCTATTAGTGCGCATCGCTTGCGAAGTGAAGAATTTTCAGCCAGAGAAATTTCTCGATCCGAAAGAAATTCGTCGGCGTGACCGCTTTGAGCAGTTTTCCGCGGTTGCTGTGCAACAAGCTGTCAGCCAGGCGGGTCTGGATGCTGATCATTGCGATCCTACTCGGGTGGGGGTCGTGATCTCTTCCTCGATTGGCGGCTTAAGTTCTACCTTTGATCTGGTGAGCACTCTCCGCGATAGCGGTCCGCGCCGCGTCAATCCATTTGCTATCCCGATGTTGATGTCCAATGGCGCTTCAGGCCTGGCGGCGATTGATCATGGTTTCCGCGGTCCCAGCTTCTCGGTTGCATCCGCTTGCGCCTCTGGCGCGGATGGGATTGGCATGGCCTGGTTGATGCTGAAAGCAGGTCAGATTGACGCAGCGATTGCCGGCGCCAGCGAAGCCACCATCAGCGAGGTCGGGGTCGCTGCATTCGACCGGATGGGAGCAATGTCCCGCCGAAACGATGATTTCGAGGGAACCCCAGCTCCTTTTGACCTGAATCGTGATGGACTTGTGATGGGTGAGGGCGCGGCTGCGCTGGTTCTGGAGCGAGAAAGCCACGCCCGGATGCGAGGCGCGCTGATCCTGGCTGAGTTAGCCGGGTACGCTTCCACTGCAGATGCCTACCATATCACTGCCCCATCAGAAGAGGGCCGGGGCGGCGCCCAGGCTATGCGCCTGGCGCTCCAATCTGCCCATGTGAACATAGATGAAGTCGGTTATGTGAATGCGCATGGTACAGGCACTGAACTGAACGATGTTTCAGAGACGCACGCCATCAAAACTGCATTTGGCGATCTGGCATATCGGATTCCGATTTCTTCCACCAAGTCGATGACCGGCCATATGATGGGCGCAACCGGTGCATTGGAAGCCATCTTCTGCGTCCAGGCCCTCTCAACAGGCGTCCTGCCTCCGACGATGCACTATCGCACTCCCGACCCGCGCTGCGATCTGGATTACATTCCAAACCAGGCCCGTAGCGCAGATATTCAGGTCGCCATCAGCAATGCCTTTGGCTTTGGCGGGCATAACGCTGTGCTGGTTGTCCGTCGTTATACTTAATCTACGAATTTAATTTAACCATTCCATCTGGCCGGTATTCTGAGTGTCGTATCCCCCAAGCTTTGTAATAGCCTCTCGGGCTACCGCAGTGTTTAACCAGGCTGCCAGGCGCTCACATGGCGGGTTGTGCGTAATTTCTTCTGGGATCACCAGATCATAACGCTCATCTACCAAAGGCATGAAATCCAACCCAAAGGTGAGCGCTGCGGTCTGAAGCCCAAACCCGACATCCGCCCCGCCCTCGGCGACTGCCCGCGCCACTTCGGAGTGGGTCTGACAAATATTTCCGTATCCTTCGATTTGATCGGAATCGATTCCTTCCCGTTGCAGCGCCGCATCAAGCCAGACGCGCGTCCCTGAACCTGGTTGGCGGTTGATCAGGCGCACAACCCCTCGCCCAAGATCAGCCACGTCACGGATTCCCAGGGGATTTCCAGGCAGGGTCATTAATCCCAGACTGCGCCCGGCCAGGGTGAGCAGAGCGACTCGCTGCCCGGCCAAGACCCGGCTTACAAACGGAGCGTTATAGCTGTCGGTCTCAGAATCCCACAAATGACATCCAGCCAGATCGGTTTTGTTTTCGGCCAGGGCAATCAAGCCGCCCAGACTGCCTGAAAATTGTAAGGATAATAGATAACCTCGGGCAATCTCGGAAAAATGGGCTGCGATCCAGGCCATCGCCAGATCATGGCTTCCGGTGAAGCGCAGTGTGCCTTCGATAGCAGGTTGAGTTTCAGCAGAGATCACTCGCCATTGATCCAGCGCGAGCTGTATCGCTGTTTCCACTTCCTCGGCAGAATGACCGGCGGTAAAGGCTTCCAACAGAAAGGATTGCGCCCGGAATACCAGGTTCGCTCTTCGTAGTGGAGTATCATCGTTCTGCGGCAAGTTTGGGACGACATGCGTACCTTGTCCAGGCCGGCTGATGATCAGCCCCTGGTCGGCCAGTTCACGATAGGCTCTCTGTACAGTTCCGGGCGTGCAGTTCCACTCGGTTGTGAGCTGGCGAATGGATGGAAGCCGGTCGCCAGGTTTGAGAGTCCCCGATCGAATGTTCTGGCGCATCGCAGCAGCGATTTGACGATAGAGTAAAGTCTCCTCCATAATTATACTGAGTATAGTGAGTTTCGGTTCTTTTTGCAAGTCTTTCTGCGAAAACAGGGTAATTCTCCCAAGTTAATGTATAATTAGACGGATATAATTATTCGCGAGTTAATGATTTTTCATACCTATGGCCCCAGAACGAACGATCTAATTAAAAAACTGGCAACCATCTACAAAATTGATTTTGCAGTGTGAGTCTTAGCTGGATAAAATCGCGTAGAAAAAAGGAGTAACAATGAAAAAAATCGCTTTCCTCTTGGTATTTGTGATCTTGATGGCGGGTTGTTCCCCCACGCCAACGCCGGTTCCGCCCACCTCAACGGCGCTTCCGCTCCCTACCAACACTGAGGTTCCGCCCACTGCGACGCCGCTCCCGACGAAAACCACTGTGCCGCCTTCCCCTACACCCGGGGCAGTCCTACTCACGCTGGTTGGCCCGGCGGGGGAAAAAGCGTTGACGTTTGCCGAACTTGAAGCTCTTCCTGTTCAGCAAGGCCAGGCTGGCATTAAGAGCAGCACGGGTGCAATCACGATCCCGTCTTTGTATAAGGGAGTTTCTCTGGCAGACCTGGCGGACCTGGTGGGCGGTTTGGATCCCGCCTTGGGGTTGAATGTGGTCGCAAAAGATGGTTACGCCATGACCCTCTCCTATGATCAGGTCGCTAAGGGTGATTTTATTATGTATGATCCCGCTACTGGTGCCGAGAAGAAACTCTCCACACCGCTGACCGTGATCCTGGCTTACGAACGTGAAGGCCAGCCCATCCCTGCAGATGGCGAAGGCCCCTTGCGCCTGGCGATCATCAGCTCAGATAACAACCAGGTCACGGATGGGCATTGGTCTGTGAAATGGGTGAATAAAATCGAATTAAAGCCGCTGGGCGCTGAATGGACACTCCAAATGCATGGCGTCATCGAAAAAGAAATTGACCGCAACAGCTTCCAATCTTGCGCCGCGCCGGGCTGCCACCAGGCTAACTGGAAGGACGACAAAGCCCAGGTTTGGACCGGCGTTCCTTTGTACCTCCTGGCTGGTCAGGTGGATGATGAGATCCAACATGAAGGACCAGCCTTTTCGGATAAACTGGCGGAGATTGGTTATATCCTGGAGATCGTCGCTTCGGATGGCTACTCCACTACTCTGGACAGCGCAGCGGTCAGCCGGAACCAGGAGATGATTGTAGCTTATATGGTTAACGAAAATCCGTTGCCGGAGAAGTATTTCCCGCTGCGCCTGGTGGGCAACGCGGTAGATAAAAGCCAGATGGTGGGTTCGATTGCTGAAATAAACCTGGTGGTCGATCCATCCGCTGCGGCAACTGTGATGGCGGCGTCTGTCGCCAGCCCAACCCCTGAGCCAACCACGCCGGCGGTAAAGCTTGCCCCTGGAGATTTATTGATCACCGGGGCTGTGGAAACCGAGATCCTGCTCAAAGAGAGCGATCTAAAGGGACTGGCTGTGGTCAAAATTCAGGCGGAACATCCCAAAAAAGGCATGCAGGAGTACGAGGGTGTGCTGATAAAAGACTTGCTTGACCTGGCGCAGGTCAAAGTCGGATCTTCTAAAATAGTTTTCGCCGCCTCGGATGGTTTTTCTGCCGAGGTCAGCCTTGCGGATCTGGATCAATGCACGGATTGCTTGCTGGCATTCACAGACGAGGCCGGGCTTTATCAACTGGTATTGCCTGGATTCCAGAGTAATTTCTGGGTGAAGGGTGTCGCGATCATCACAATTGAATGAAAAATCTCTGGTTCCTTTTCAGGGTTCTCCTGGTTTGTTTGTTGCTGGCAGCTTGCACGTTGAATGGGGAAGGCGGGCTGCCAGCCGCACCCTCCCCATCCACGTTGATTGAAACAGCCTCGCTGCCATTGGCGACAGAGCCGGTTTTCACGCTAACAGCCCAAAAGCCGGGTCAAACAACGCCGCTGGTGGTTTTTTGCGCTGGCAGCCTGATCCTGCCATTTGCCGACCTGGAAATTGCTTACGAAGCCCTGCATCCTGATATCGATGTCCGCATGGAGTGTCATGGCAGCATCCAGGTCATCCGGCATGTCACCGACCTGCATGTTCCGATCGATGTGGTTGCAACCGCCGATCATGCCTTGATCCCGATGCTGATGTACCCTGTCCCAGACCCGGACACGGGCAAACCATATGCATCCTGGTATATACGTTTTGCCGGAAACCGGCTTGCCCTGGCGTACAAACCGGGCAGTAAACTGTCTGATCAAATCAACTCGCAAAATTGGTATCAGATCATCGCACAACCCGGTGTCCTGCTTGGGATCGCCGATATGCGCTTCGACGCCTCCGGCTACCGGGCGTTGATGGCGCTGAAATTGGCTGAGTTTCATAGCGCAGACCCACATATCTTCAATGATGTAATCAAGGGCAAGTTTCGCTACCCGATCAGCGCGTTTGACGAAGAAGGTTATAGCGAGATCACTGTCCCGGAGATCGTCGAGCCTCTTCCCGAATCGGGTATTCTGATCCGCGGTTCGAGTGTGCAGTTGATCGCCTTGTTGGAATCGGGCGACCTGGATTATGCGTTTGAATACGAGAGTGTGATCCGCCAGCACGGGCTGGAAATGGTTCGCCTGTCGGATGAAGTCAACCTGGGGGAGGAATCGATGGCGGATATCTATCGCCAGGTGGAGGTCAAAATCAATTTTCAACGCTTTGCCAGTGTCAAGCCGGTCTTTATCGGCGAGCCGATTGGTTATGGCCTGACCATCCCTTCCAATGCCCCCCATCCCGATCAGGCGCAGGCTTTCATTGAGTTTCTGCTCGGCCCCCAGGGTCGCGCAATCATGCAATCCAATTACCAACCCGTGCTGACTCCACCTCTTTGCGATGGGATAGACGTGATGCCGGAGCGATTAAAGACGCTTTGCCCGGTTTCTATCAACGGATAATGCGCGCAAAGCCTCGTTCTCCAGTTGGGTTTTCCTGCTTCTGGCCGGTATTTGGCTTACTGGGCGCGCTGTTGGTCCTGTTCGTGGTGTTACCGCTTGCCAGCACGTTTTGGGGGACCTCGTTTGCTGCGATCGGTGCGGCTCTAAGCGACCCACAGGTGCTGCGGTCGCTCTATCTGACATTTGGCGCTGCCTTGTTTGCTACTCTGATCGGCTTTCTGGCCGGTCTACCACTGGCGTATGTGTTGGCGCGCCGGAATTTTCCGGGAAAGCGCTTGGTGGAAGCTGTTATTGATTTGCCGGTCATCATCCCGCACACTGCGGCCGGGATTGCTCTGCTGATGGTTTTTGGCAGTAAAGGCGTGGTCGGGAGCTGGCTGGCCCCGCTGGGGATCTTCTTCACCGACCGGTTTGCTGGGATTGTGGTCGCTATGCTTTTTGTCGGCCTGCCCTATCTGATCAACAGCAGCCGAGAAGCGTTTGCTCTAATCGACCCGGAACTGGAAGGAATAGCCCTGGTCGAGGGGGCTTCGCGCTGGCAGGTATTTGCGCTGATTGCGCTTCCGCTGGCCTGGCGCGGGGTGATCAGCGGGGCCATGATGATGTGGGCGCGCGGGATCTCCGAATTTGGCGCGGTTGTGATTCTGGCTTATCATCCCAAGGTTGTCCCAACCTTGATATTCGAATTATTCCAGGGCTATGGACTCTCCGCCGCTCTCCCGGTTTCTGCTCTGCTGATCCTGGTTGTATTGGTAGTATTCGGCCTGCTGCGCTGGTTGGTGATGTCGGCAAGAGATCGTTGAAGATGCAGATCCATCGCTCAACGCTTCTCAGCCAGATAAGTAAAAAAGCCGGCGCGCTGCAGAGCGATCAATGTCAACCCGCCGAGCAGACCGCCGATCGCGCCAAAAACGATATAGCTCACCAGGCTGCGCGCCAGTCCTAATGCAACAAAACCTAATGGCGCCCCACTTAAAATCCCAAATCCCCATTTAACCAGGAATTTGGCCAGGTGACCGATAGCGCCTGCCAGGGTTGCTGAGACCAGATTTTCTGGATTGCCCAGCACCAGCAAAGCGAGATCGGTTCCAATCCCAGCCATCGTGTATGAGATGATGGTGTTCAATGGCCCGAAATCGCCCATACCCATGAACGCAGCCAGAATTCCCGATGTCACTCCTACCAGGCTGGCTGACCCGCGTTGCGGGACAACTCTGGCTGCCACCACCAGAATCGCCATCCATATTATCCCGGTATGACCCGGTAATTGGAGCGGCGTCCTGAGTGCGATCTTCGCGATGACGATCAAGGCGGCAAACAAAACCAATAGGATCATCTGAAAAGTGGAAAAATACGGTTGTCGATCTGTCTGTTTTTTCATTTCGTATGAACCTCTATTCGATCAACATCCTGGATCCATTCATCTCGCGCGTCCAATTGCGGCAGCAAAGAAACCAGCTTGACCGTTCCCCGGTTGGAGAGGTCAAACATCACCATATTTTCCGGGTCTGTAATTTCCGCCCAAGGGAGTGAAATCGATTTTTTTCGACTGGAGCTGGAAACGATGATTTCAGCATCCGCTCTGATCTGGTCCGCGGGGAAGGCCAGCAGAATCACATCCTTGAGCAGCCAGCCATCTTGCAGCTTGCCTTCTTCGGCATCCACAAAACTGGCTTTTTCAAGTTTTTCCAGATCTGCCGGTGAGAACCCTCCAACCAACACGCCATCCAGGTAGATCGGAACGCTCCCGGCAGGGATTTGCACGGGCGCTTTCGTTTCATTGAGATCCCCATTACTGTTTTGTGTTGGTTGACCGCCTGTTTGGCGGGCATTCCAGATGGATCGCTGGATCCAGTCAATTCCCAGGATCGCCCCAACGATGCCCAGGATGACTGATACTGCAATTAGAATTCGTGTGTTTGTATTCATCCTATTGCCTGTGGAATGAGTTTTGTAATAATTTGCATGATCATTGGCCAAAACAGGAACGAGACGGCTGTCAATAATGCCAGTCCGATCGCGATCCCATCACGAAGCTGTAATTTCAGCGCCCGATAAGACAGACGTTTGGGCGATTCGAAGCCGCGTGTATAGGCCAATTCGGTGATCGTCCAGGCGCGTTTGGTTGTCAAAACAATTGCCGGGACTGTTAACGCGACCAGGTCCCCGATCTGACGCAAGCCATCTCGCCAGTTCTGGATCGGGCGTAATGCGCCGCGCGCTCGTTGCGCTTCCTGAATGCTGCGCCACTCATCTTCCAACAACCCCAGGCTTTGAAAAGCCAGTCCCAGGCTGAACGCGTAACGATAGGGCAGGTGTAAGGATTCAATAGCCAATGTGAACTCTGCTGGCGTGGTGGTGGAAAACAACAACGTGAACACACCAGCCAGCATGATCAGCCGGAGCGCCACTGTGGTGGCCAGTTCCAGATTGATCAGCCAGAAATCCAGGACGAATAATATCAACAGCACCCATTTGATCCGCCAGATCTGACGGAGCGTAGCTGGCAGCAAGCGAGCGCAAATTAGAAAGCAAATGTAAATCCCCGCAAAGATGACCAACCGATTCAAAGGTAGCATCACCATCAATGAGGCGCAAATTGCGATCATCAGTTTTGTACGTGGGTCGAGTTGGCGAAGCGGTGAATCTTCCACCAGCGTCATGTTCTGAATATGGTTGCTGGAACGATCTTTCATTGCTGCACCCATTGAGGGATGCGCAGCCCGATTCGATCCCAGGCAGTTGAATTGTTCAGCACCTGTCTTGGTGTACCGCTGGCGACGACCCCGTCTGGCTCCAACAAGATGAGATGATCCGCCCTGGCTGCCAGTTCGATATCATGGGTTGAAAAGATCACCAGAAAGCCGTTTGCCGCGGCTTTGTGCAACAGGTTCATCAATACCCGTTTATGATCTTCGTCTTGACCAAGTGCGGGCTCATCGAGCAAGATTCCATGCCGCGGCTTGCGCATCAACACGGTTGCCAGCGCGAGACGCCGTTTCTCGCCTTCGCTGAGTAAAAGCGGCGGAGCAGCCTCATAATGACACAGGTCTAATGCTTCCATAAGCCAGGCGAACAACCCCATATCAGGGTTGTTGAGATGGTAAAGGATTTCAGCGCGCACGGTTGCATTGAATAGCTGTAAGTCTGGGTTTTGAAAAACTAATCCAAAATCAGGCCTTACCGCTTTTCCCGCAGAAAAGATTTCGCACTTTCCATGATAGGATTGCAGTCCGGTCAGAGGCGCGGCAGAAGCGTAGTTTTCCCGGCGCCATTTCGACCAACCAGAGCGATGACTTGTCCGTTCTCGAGCGAAAAATTGACCCGCTCGAGAATAGTTCTTCCACTCCGAGATACCTGCAAATCCGAAACGTGTAAAGAAAAAGAATCTTTTTGCGAGGCTGGCCAGATGCCTGCAGGAAGTTGATCATTCGGGCTGGGGAGGCCGTTTAAACGAATTTCTCGCAGGGCTGGCAGTGCTTGCATATATTCATGACGATGTTCGCACAGGATCATCGTTCGCCCTTGTTGAATCTGTTCAGATAATATCTCAATAAAATTGAACGCCGAGGTTGTATCCAGCATTGAAAGGGGTTCATCCAACACCATTACAGGCGTCTCGCGGGCAGTTGCCGCAGCCAGGGCTAGTTTTTGTTGTTCTCCGCCGGAGAGGCCGTGAGGCGAACGCAGGCGCATGCTTGCCAGTTCGAATTGCTCCAGAGCGCTTTCCAAACGTAGCGAGGCTTCAGACTGCCTCACCCCCAGGTTCTCCAGACCGAACAAGATTTCCTCTTCTACAGTTGAAGCCAGGATTTGAGCAGCCGGGTTCTGAAAGACCAACCCGATTTTTTCGCTGATTTTCCAGAGCGGGGACTGATCTGTGTATAACCCATCCACGCATACAGAGCCGTTAAATTCACCCTGGTAAAGGTGTGGGATCAAACCGGTCAGACAGCGCGCCAATGTGCTTTTTCCACATCCGGATGGGCCGCGGATATATATCGCCTCACCCTGGCGGGCGAGAAAAGAAATCGGCGGCATGCCTCGACCGTCCTGTGGGTAGCGAAACGCGACCGAGTCCGCCTGTAGGAGATCCATCATTAAGCTCTAATCCAGTTTGAGCGGCAGCCAGTGATCCTTGTTCCATTCGACATACAACACTGGCTGGCTCTGCCTGCAAGCCGGGCGCAATTTTTCTGCCAGTATTTCACCCTTGCGCACCAAATCGCCTTGTAACGTGCGCACCTCGGAAATACCGGCGGCCAGGACCGCTTCGACCGGCTGGCGACCAACCAGGTCTCGCGCAGAACCGACCAGCAGATAGCGTCCATCCTCGCCGCTGGCAGCCAAACCCACGGCTGCCAGCGCGCCGATCACGCCGTCTTCACTCCCTCCCAGTCCGATCAGGCGCGCGCCATATTGTGCTGCTAACTGACGTGCTTCGGATTGGCTGACCAGTTCTTGCTGGGCGCGGCGACCGAAGGAACAAAAATAGCCAGCCGTCTGAGCCTCTGTCAAACAAAGGCCGGGATCGCTGCCAGGTTGAAAATCTGCCAGCATCATTTGTTTCACCCTCTCCATCAGTTCGTCGAGATCGATTGATCCGGCGGTTTCAACGGCAAGGGCTGCGCTGGAGTTGTGGGATGTGTACGGCACACGTGGATCGACCAATAATTGGTGGCGGGTTACACCCAATAACCTGAAATCCAGCGCTAAATCTGCGGCAATCGCCCGCGCTAAACGTCCTGTTCCGCGGCTTTCCAGATTGTCAGAATCATCCAAACCAATAAAAACCAGCGTTCTTGACATTTATTTATTCCTTACAGGCAGATAATATTGACGCCACTCGTTCAGATTGAGCGGTAGATTCTGGTGCCGGGGTTTTCCCCTGCCAGGGCGCGTGTGAGCTGGCCAAATTCAAGACCGTTTACCAGCAGCACTTCTTGCACACTGCGGCTGCGCTTTAAGAAATCGAGCACAGCCCGCTCGATCGGCAGATCCTCCAGGTCCATTGCCAGCAATTCCTCCACCTCGATCTCTGGGATGAAGCGGGCGTTCTTGTCTTTCTTCGGGTCTGCCGTCATCAAACCTGGTTCGTCTTTCACCAGAATCACCCGCCTGGCCCCGGCTACTTCGGCGGTCAGGAAAGCGCCAGTATCTGTGCGGTGAGGTGGGATGCGCCCGCTTTTCGGCGGCGTCTCCCACAGTCCATACGGCGGCATAGCGTGCATCACAGGGATGGTGTCCAGGGCAAGATACGAGGGCAGTTTGACCAGGTCATCGTGCCCGATTTTGATCCCACCATAGGGGGCCAATAGCAATGAGAGCATCAGCGCGTTCTGTTCGCTGATACTCGCGCCAAGCTCGGCAAGTACACCTGTGGGCATGCCGAGATCCAGCGCAATCGCATAAACATGCCTGCTGCAGAGTCCCGCCGCCGGTCATCAATAGGAGTTGATATTGGGTGCGAACGGCGATGATTTCTTGCAGAATGGGCAGAACAGCCTTACTGCCGCGGTCGATGATGCTTTGCCCGCCTAACTTGATCACGTTTAGATCTGGCAGCGGGCGAAAAATATGCTCGGACTGGGTGTTTGCGAGCAGTTTTTTATCCATTAATGACTCGGCCATTAAGGGTGTATCGATATGCAAACGACCGGAATCGTCCCGTATCAATGCCATCAGCGGCTCCTTTAGGAAAAGATGGACGGTTGAATAAAAAAGCAACCGTCCACCCATTTTACACGAATTACCCCGATGTTGCTATTTGACCTGGATCTCAACCACACCTTTGACCTGCAAGGCGCCTGGCTGGCCGGGCAATACCGTGCTGAAACCGCCGTTGTTGCGGAATGACAGAATGCAGTCGGTACAGGCCAGCAAGTCTGCCAGTGCAATTTCAGCAGTGTAGCCATCGTCTGCAACGAAGACAACCGTGGTTGCGTCACTGGCGGGTTCTGCCAGCTTGAGCAGTTCACTCAGCAATACACCAGTGTACGTGCTCTTCTCGCCCGACTTATTGGTGCTTTCCACATCCACGGATGGCATTGCTTTAATCTCTTCTTCGGTCCAGGCTTGCTCGGCAGCTACCTTGCCGGTGATCTTAAAGGCCGGGCTTTCAGCAGCCGGCTCGGCTGGTTTTTCGGCAGCCTGGGCTTCTTTCCAGGGCGTAGAATCTGGATAGAACAGCGATTGGCCCCAATCCGCTTTGCCAAATTCAGCGATCTTCTCCTGAGTGGGCACAGAGATGATCCAATCGATGAATTTCTGAGCCATCTCCGCCTGGATATTCGGGTTCTTCTCAGGGTTGACGGCGATCACCCCATACGGGTTGAATAATGTCGGGTCGCCCTCCACCAGAATGACGAGATCCAATCCTTTCTTGGATCTGGAAAGGTAAGTAGCTCGATCGCTCAAGGTATAGCCCAACTGCTCATTCGCCATTGTGAGCAGGTCGCCCATCCCCAGCCCGGTGGATTGATACCAATCTCCGGATGGCTCGCTCCCGGCGGCGGTCCAGATCGCTTTCTCTTTTACGTGAGTCCCTGAGTCGTCCCCGCGCGACAGGAAGATGGATTTGCTTTCTGCGATCTTCTTGAATGCGTCGGCGGCATTGGTCATGCCTTTGATCCCTGCTGGATCGGCCTCTGGCCCAACAACCACGAAATCGTTATACATTACATCTTCACGGCGCACGCCGTGACCGGCATCCATGAATTTGTCTTCGCTCGAGCGGGCATGCACAAGCACGACGTCCGCGTTGCCATCCTCGCCTAATTTCAGCGCCTGCCCGGTGCCGACCGCGATCACATCTATTTTTGTGTTGAATTCTTGCTCGAAACCCGGCAGGGTGTACTCCAGCAGACCAGAATCATTGGTCGAAGTGGTTGTAGCCAGGACGAGGTGGCCCGCCACACCTGGAACGGGCAGCTCGGGCGCGGCTTCGGTGGGCGCAGCGGGCGGTTCCGTGGCAATCGGGCGGTTCTGTAGCAACCGGCGCTGCGGTTTCGGCAGGCGCTTGAGTCTCCACCGGCGCTTGGGTGGCCGCTGACGGGGCAGTGCAGGCTGCTAATAGTACGGAAAACAGGACGATGAACGAAAACAGTTGCTTGATTCTCTTTTGCATATCAACTCCTCTCGTTTTTTCTTCTTATTATGCCGCTTCATCGCAAATCGGATAGCGGCGGATTAATACACCATCACACCCTCGACAAAGGCTCGGGTGCGCGCGTCTTTTGGAGCGTAAAAAAATTCGTTCGTTTCGGCATCTTCGATGATTTTGCCTTCCAGCAGAAAAATTACCCGGTCTGCCAGCCGGCGAGCCTGGAAAATATTATGGGTCACCAACAACAGGGTGACACCATGTTCGCGGTTGATCCGCCGGATGATATTCTCGATCAAGACCACATTCTGCGGGTCCAGGTTGGCGGTCGGTTCATCCAGGAGCAGCACATCTGGCTGCAGGATCATCGCCCGGGCAAGCGCTACCCGCTGGGCTTCGCCTCCCGATAGCGTACGGGCGCGCTGGCGCGCCAGTTGCCCCAATCCGACCTCCTCGATCACAGATTGTATGGTTGGGTTGCTGTCTCTCCTACCGCGTAGACGCAGCCCAAAAGCCACATTCTCCCAGACAGTGCGTTCCAAAAGCATTGGACGTTGGAACACAGTGGTCACCCGCCGGCGATATTCGAGCGCCATTTCCAGCCCGGGAGCAAATCGCTGTCCAAGGAAGTGGATTTCTCCACTGGTGGGAGCCTCCAGGAAATTGAGCAACCGCAGCAGGGTGCTTTTTCCGGAACCGCTCGGACCGACCAGCCCCAATACCTCACCACGGCGCACTTCTAGTGTATTGACATCCAACACGCGCCGCTTCTGATACTCCTGGGTCAATCCGGCAATCTGATAGATCAGATCGTGTCCATGTTGGGTTGTCGCGTTTTGGGTGCTCATTCTTCGAAACTTCTCCCTTGCAAGCGCATCATCGCCAGATTGGCCAGAAAAGCCAGGCTGAGCAAGACCGCTCCAAGCGCCAAAGCCAACCCGAAATCTCCCTTGCGCGTTTCCAGGACAATGGCTGTGGTTAATACCCGCGTCTTGCCTTCGATATTGCCTCCCACCAACATAACCGCCCCAACTTCGGAAATGATGCTGCCAAAACCTGCGATGATCGAGATAATGACGCCCAGGCGCGCTTCGATCATCACTGTGAGAGCCGCCTGGCGGCGGGTGGCTCCAAGCGCCATGATCTGCTGGCGCAATTGCGGGTCAATCCCCATCACTGCCGCCATGGTGAACCCTGCCACCAATGGAAAGGCAATGATGGTCTGGGCGGTGATCATCGCCCCCGGCGTGAAAAGTTGTGGCACGAATGGCAGGTTCAGTGGCCCCAGCAGTCCATTGCGGGATAATAATAAATAAACGAACAGCCCGATGACAACCGGAGGAAAACCCATCCCTGTGTAAAGCAACACTGCCGCGAAACGGCGGCCTGGGAAGCGGGTCAACCCGATCAAAGCCCCTATCGGTACACCGATCAGAGTGCTGATTACCAGCGCAATCCCCGAGACTTGTAAAGAGAGCAGGACAATATTAAAAAATTCAGGCATCATCTTATAATAAACTGTATATTTGTAACCATGAAAGTATAGTGGTTAAGCGCGGGTTTGTCCAGGCATTCATTCAACTTTCTTGCTAGATTTCTTCCTACCCTGGTATACTGAACATCCAGTATTTCGCTGGTGAATTGTACCCATGTATCAATGGGATCTGTTTCACTCAAATCTTTGATACGGAACTGATGGATCGCAAGCTACCCGACAGGGGTGTGGGGTGTCTGGCGCCCCCTGAGTTCCGCCAGGAGGACTAAATGCAACACATGGATCCAGGGAGCCTGGAGTTGGAATCTCCAGAAGAATTTGCCCGTCGATTGAAATTACCGTTTCAAAGTCAATCTTTGCTTACTCGGGCTTTAACACACCGGTCTTACCTGAACGAGCACCCCGATGCAGTCGAAGACAATGAGCGCCTCGAGTTTTTAGGGGATGCTGTGCTAGATTTTCTGGTCGGCGCGTGGTTATATAATCGTTTCCCAGAAATGCACGAAGGAGATCTGACTCGCCTGCGTTCTGCGCTGGTTCGCACAGAGCAGCTATCCGAATTTGCCAGCCAACATAACTTTGGTTCTGCATTGCGCCTTGGGCGCGGTGAGAGCCTGGCTGGCGGGCGCAAACGTATGGCATTACTCTGCGCTACTTTCGAAGCTGTCATTGGCGCACTCTATCTCAACTCTGGGCTGCTGGCGGTCAGCGATTATATCGAACCGCTATTGGAACCCGGCGCAAACCAGGTGTTACTCTCCAATGGTGAAATGGATGCAAAAAGTCGTTTACAAGAACTGGTTCAAGCCAAAGGGTTTGGCCCACCGCAATATCGCACTGTAGCTGCTTCTGGCCCTGAACATAGTAAGACCTTTGAAGTGGAAGTGTTGGTCACAGATCGCGTGCTTGCGAGAGGGAAAGGCTCCAATAAACAATCTGCTGCCCAGCAGGCTGCTCAACGGGCGCTTGAGAACATTGATTTTGATATGATTGAATGAATATGGAAATGAACGTAACGCTGCAAGGATCGTTCGAGGACTGAAACAATAGCCTATGCCATCCAGATTGAAGTCGCTTGAACTGCACGGTTATAAAACCTTTGCAAACCGAACCTATTTCGGATTTGCTGAAACGGTCACTGCCATCGTCGGTCCAAATGGCAGCGGAAAATCCAATATCGCTGACAGCCTGCGCTGGGTGTTAGGCGAACAATCCTATAGTCTTTTGCGCGGCCGTAAGACAGAAGACATGATTTTCGCCGGATCCGAAAGCCGCTCGCGCGCAGGCATGGCTTCAGCGACGATCACTTTTGATAATAGCGACGGCTGGTTGCCGATCGATTTTAGCGAAGTTGCGATCACCCGCCGCGCCTACCGCGATGGGCAGAACGAGTATTTAATTAATGGTCAGCGTGTTCGCTTGAAGAATGTATCGGAGATGCTTGCTGAATCGGGTTTAGCTGAGCGCACCTATACTGTGATCGGCCAGGGGTTGGTGGATGTTGCTTTATCACTGAAAGCTGATGAGCGGCGCCGTCTGTTTGAAGAAGCTGCCGGGATTGGCCTACACCGCAGCCGCCGAGAAGAAGCGCTACGCCGGCTGGATGCAACTCGGCGAAACCTGGAACGGGTTGAAGATATCCTGGCTGAGCTTAAACCGCGATTAAGCAGCCTGGAACGCCAGGCCCGCCGGGCTCAAGAATACGAACAAGTTCGTGTTGACCTGCAGGTGCTGCTACGTGAATGGTATGGATACCATTGGCATGAAGCCCAAAAGGAACAGACCCAGGCGCAACGCGCCTCCAAATCCAAGAAGCGCACCTGGAAGAGGTTCGCCGTGAGCAAGACCAGGTAGAATCGGGGCTTTCCGAGCAACGGGAGCGCATCCAATCCCTTCGCAATAAGTTAAATGGCTTGCACAAGCAGTTATCCGAATATCATCTGCAGCGGGAAGAAACCATTCGCCTGCTCGCGATGGCGGAGGAGCGCAAGCTTTCGCATGCAAATCAACAAGAGAGCGATATGCCGCGCCCTCGACAACCTGCAAGAAGAGATAAAGTTCCATCATGAGCAGGTCGCTTCTAATGAGCAGGATACGGAGCGCCTGAGCGCTGAATTGGAAGAAGCACGTAGACAGGCCGAACTGGCTCGCCAAAGCTTGCTGAAACGTCAATCCGAGCGCATCGAAGCCGAAAAGAAAATCCAGGCTGCCCGCCAGGAACTCAGCGGATTCAATGCTCGCCAGGGCAAGCTTCAGGCTCAACAATCTGAAAGCCAGTCTCAAGACCGGCGTTCGGCGGAGGCGATCGAAGCAGCTCAAAATGCATTGAAACAGGCTGAAAGTGAACAACAAGTGGCAGAGAACCGCCGCCAATCCGCTCAGAATCTGGTTGAGCAAGCCGAACAGGCGTTGAAAAACGCTCAGGACGCTTTGACCGCTCAGCACAAACGCCTTCAAGATCTGGATGCCCAAATGGTCAAAGCTCGCGAGAATCGCCGCCTCTCTGGCTGCCGACCAGGCTCGTTTGAAAGCCGAGTTGGATGTATTAGACCAGTCCGAGGCTGCCCTCACCGGTTATGCCAGTGGAACCCGCTTGATCTTACAGGCGGCTCGCCAAAACCAACTTCAGGGCGCACGCGGCGCATTAAACGCATTTATCGATGTGCCATCAGAGTTGGAGAAGGCCATCTCATCCGCTTTAGGAGATTTTCTGGACGCGGTTTTGTTGGATGACGAACCGGATGCCTCGATGGATCTGCTATTTACCCAATCAGGACGTGGCGTCCTGCTGCCGCTAAAGGATATCAAGCCAAACCCAATTCGGATCCACCCATTCGAACCGAACGAAGCAATTCTTGGGGAAGCAGCCGATCTTATTAAAATTCATCCTGAACTGCAATCTGTTGTGGAGCTGCTCTTACGTGGGGTGATCATCGTGCGCGACCGCAAGGCAGCCCGCCGCTTGCTGGCGGACCAACCTGCAGGCGTCCGGGTGGTTACTTTGCAAGGGGATGTCTTCTTTGCCACAGGTCCAATCCAATCCGGCTTCACCGATACGGGCGCCAAGCAATCCCTGCTCGGTCGCAGCCGCCAGCGCCGCGAACTCCATCAAAAATCCGAGCGCATCCTGGATCAAACCAAAGACGCGGATCAGCTTTTGGGTGATCTCAAAGAAGAAATGGCTTCGCTCCAGTTGGAAGGGACGCGCCTGGAACAATCCCGAGAGCATGCTCGCCAGGAAGTTATGAAGAGTGGGCGATTGCTGGATCAAGCTAAGAACGCTCTCGATCAAGCTGTTCGCCAAGGTCGCTGGAATCAAGATCAACTCCAACGCCTAAAATTGGACCAGGAACGCCGCAAATCCGAATTGCAGAAAGTGACCACCGAGCTAGCTGGGTTAGATACAAAAATCCTTACTGCGAGATCGGCTCTTCGTGAGCAAAATACTGCCCTTGAAAACCTAACCCTGGATGATTTTCAGGCTGAACAATCGCATTGGGTGACTCGTCAGGCGGTTGCAGAGCGCGCATTGAGCGATGCCCGAGCGCGTTTGGCCGAGCGCCGGCAGACCTTCGACCGCCTGATCCAATCACAAATCACACTTCAAGACCACTTGCATGAACTGGAGCGTCTTCAGAACGAACTAGAAGAAAAACGAAAGAGCGCCACTCAATCGGAGGGGGAAGTTGGCGCCTTCATCCGAGATCTGAATGCCATGATCGAGCCGACCGAATCGGAACTGGCGCAGCTTGAACAGAAACAAGAAGCGGATCAAAATGCATCCAACGCAATGCGACAGCAAGTCAGCATGGCTGAACACCTGCACGCCCAAACCCGCATCAACCTGGCGCGCAGGCAGGAAACGCTTCAATCCCTCCAGCGCCGAATTGAAGATGATTTTGGATTGGTAGCCTATGAGTATGTCGCCCAGGTATCTGGGCCTACCCCATTGCCATTGACGGGTATGGTCGAGCAGCTTCCAATGGTTTCCCGCCTTTCTCCAGATATCGAAGAAAATATCAAGCGCCAACGCTTACAGCTGCGCCGGATGGGCCCGGTCAATCCTGAGGCTCAAGCGGAATATCTTGAAGTCCGCCAGCGCTATGAATTCCTGACCGAACAGGTTGCCGACCTGAAAAAAGCGGAGGAAGATGTGCATCAGGTCATTTCCGAGTTGGACGAACTGATGCAACGCGAATTCCGGAAGACTTTCGATGCGGTTGCTATAGAATTCCGCCAGATCTTCATCCGCCTGTTTGGCGGCGGATCGGCGCGCCTGGTGCTGACAGATCCGGATGACCTTACCAGTACTGGGATCGAGATCGAAGCCCGTCTGCCAGGCCGCCGCTCGCAAGGATTGGCCTTGCTTTCGGGCGGCGAGCGCAGCCTGACTGCAACCTCGCTGGTCTTTGCCTTGTTGAAAGTCTCGCCTACCCCGTTTTGTGTATTGGATGAAGTGGACGCCATGTTGGACGAGGCGAATGTAGGCCGTTTTCGTGATCTCTTGCGCGAATTGAGCCGGCAAACACAATTCCTGATTGTGACCCACAACCGCAATACCGTTCAAGTTGCTGATGTGATCTATGGGATCACCATGGGGAAAAATTCTTCCAGCCAGATACTCAGCCTGAAATTAGATGAAATCGAACAGGTCCTTGAATGAAAAAAAGCCGCCTGAATTTTCAGACGGCTCTTCTTTCTCTGGATGCAGGGTATTCCTGAACCCCTCACTAGCCGGGATTATGGGGCGGATGTAACAAATCCACCTTCTGAATTATCCAATCCGCCTAATTGTCTTACAACATCCAAGATATCTGCCGGTAATGTTGGGCTGAGCGGTACGACTTGTTGCCAGATATCATTAATCTTAATATTAGAGTTATCGCGCACCTCTTGCAGCCATTCCGAGAATTTCTGTTGCGGAAGTTGAGCGCAATCGCTGGCTGAGAGCGGTTGTTCCCCGCGCCCGACCAATCGGATAATATGCCACCCGAATTGGGATTGGATCGGATCGCTGATTAGGCCGATCTCTGTGAGCGCGAATGCTGCATCTTCAAATTCCTTCACCATCTGCCCACGTCCAAACCAACCCAGATCTCCGCCTTGATCTTTATTCGAAGTATCGGTCGAGAATTCGGCGGCTAAAGCAAACCAATCCTCGCCGTCTTTCAGACGCTGCTCGATTTCTTTGGCCAAATTTTCGTCGCCTACCAAAATGTGCTGTGCCCAAACCTGCTCCTCAACGCACGGCACATCTCCGATGACTTCTTCGAGCAGCTTTTCCTGGATCATCCTGGATTCGATTACATATCGCAGGGTGTCTTCTGGAATCTCGAGGCCTGCCAACCCGGCAACTACGGTCGCATAAGCACCCTGGTAAGCTTCAAATGTGTATGGCGTTGCGGTTGGGAGAGGCGTTGCAGTGACCGTAATTTCAACCGTCGGCTCAGGTGTTGGTTCCAACGGATTTGTTTCGGTTAAGGTTTCTGTCGTTGTAAGCGCTTGATTCTCTGTGATCACCTCTGTCGCAGTGATTTCCAAAGTCGGAACCGGGGTCTGCGTCGGCGGTATCATCGTGAGTTGGGCTGGGGAAAACGTCGCGGTTTGTACTGGATTTCCGGTGGGTGTTGGAGTGGGGGTGCCGTTAGCGTAATAGCGCAATGCTTCTTGCAAGGCCTTCTCAACGTCCTCTTCACTTACGGTGATCCCGCGCTTTTTCGCTTCCTGGCGAATCAACTTATCGTCAATTAATTGATCTAATGCCTGGCTGCCAGCTCGAAAGGTCTCCAATTCTTTGGAGATATCAACAAGCTGTTGACCGAAACTCTGTAACGCATTCTGGTCGCTGCCGAACATGCTGGCGATCTGATATGTGTTTTCGGCGCTCTGGATTAAGTTGTTCCGATAATACTTTGTGAACGCACGGAATTCATTCCCGTCGATACGTTCGCCATTAACCGTAGCTACGGTCCGTAGCCGGCGGAAATACTTCTCATATAGAACGCCATAAATGATCGTTCCGATGACTGAAACCAGGACCAGGATTGCCCCAATCATGATCCATCTGGTTTGCATCTGTTCTCGATGCAGGCGATCCTGATGTTTCTTCGAAAGATGCGCCTGGCTTTTTTGAGGGGTTTTTGGCATATTTGACCTCACTTGCCCAGGTTTAGAAATGGCGCTGCTGGGATATGCGCAGCGCAAAGGACGGATAAACCGTCTAAACCATGCTCTCTGTTCCCGGGCAAATTGTGATCCTTATCGCAACACTTCGCCTGCGTACGGCAAAAGCGCAATATGGCGGGCCCGTTTGACGGCTCGAGCCAGTTCGCGCTGGTGTTTAGCGCATACACCTGTCTGGCGACGTGGGCAAATCTTTCCCTCGTCCGTCACATAGCGGCGCAGCACGTCGATTTGTTTGTAATCGATGCTGGCATTCTTATCTGCACAGAAGGCGCATTCGCGTGGGCGCGCGTAAAAACGTCGGCCTCCAGTTTGGTTGTCATCTCGCGATGGTTGATTACTCACCTTCAAAACTCCTTGCTGGTCTTTTTTTCAACCAGCCAATCTAACATGATTTCCGATTATGTGAACAGATCGTCGTCTTCTTCAAATTCTGAGCGAAACTTTGTTTCGCTGTTGGCTGAACTCGCCTCACGGCGTTCTTCAAGCAGAATCATTTCGGATGCGACGATTTCGGTTGCTGAGTGTTTATTGCCTTCCTGATCTTCCCAATGACGAGTTTGCAGGCGTCCTTCGATATAAACCTGGCTATCTTTAGCCAGGTACTGCTTACAAATCTCGGCCAGATTGCTCCAGGCGACGATATTAAACCATTCTGTTTCAGAGCGGCGCTCGCCTTCGGATGTGTTCCATGTCCGGGTCGTGCCAACACTGAAAGTTGTCACCGGTCGGCCAGAGGGGGTGTAGCGCATCTCGGGATCTCGTCCTACTCGTCCGATAATCAGGACTTTATTTAAACCGCGCGTCATTATTTCGCTCCTATACACACCCAACAACAATGAACTTGTTCCTTTTTGAGATCAGCCTGGTAGTTTATTCCGGGCAGAAATCGATTATTCCTTCACAACAATCAAATAACGCATCACTGGTTCAAGATAACCCAGGTTGCGTTCGAGTGTTGCGCCAAATGTGGGGGACATTTTAGTGTGAAGCAGTACATACTGGCCGTGGGTTTGCTTGCGGATTGGGTAAGCCAGGGTGCGTTTGCCCCAAGTGTCGATCTTGGCGATTTCTCCGCCGTCATCAGTAATCCAGCCGGAGATGCGTTTGATCAAATCAGCCATTGCATTCTCATCCAGATCTGGATGGAAGATAATAATAAGCTCATATTCGCGCATAGGGAAGCCTCCTTTCCTCGGGATTGCCCCTGGTTCGTGTTGCGAACACGCCAGGAGCGGAAAGCCGCCGAACAAAAATCTATTGTTGCGCCGCAAGCAATTCGCTCTCAGCGCCATTCATCGGCTTAATCGGGTTGAGATTTTAGCACACTCGACCGGATTTGCAAAGGGGCGAAACAGGTTTGATTGGTTTTTCGAATTATAATAGCGCCAGAGGTATCCTATTGAATGATGATTTGTTGATCTTTAAGAACGAAGTTACCCCTGATGACATTCGACGGGCTATGCGTCAATGGTCCACTGGCGTCACGATTGTTTCCTCCGTTTATGATGGTTTTCAACATGCGATGACGGTGAATTCTTTTACGTCGATTTCTTTAGATCCGCCTGTGATACTGGTGTCTTTAAATCGCGCTGCACGCACAGTTAGGTTGGTAGAAAAGTCAGGGGTTTTTGGGGTGACCATCCTGGAAGAATCCCAGAAAGCGATCTCAGAACGTTTTGCTGGCTTCATCGCAGAAGATTCAGACCGTTTTGCTGGGCTGGAAACCTTTACCCTTGTAACCGGGGCGCCGTTGATATCCAAAGGTTTAGCCTATCTGGATTGCCAGGTATTCCAATCGTTGGATGTTGGGGGCAACGCTCTTTTCTTGGGCAAGATTGTAGGATTAGGCCTGGCGCAGACTGGTCGCCCTTTAGCCTATTACAATCAGGATTACCGAAGCATAAAGTTTGAATGATTTAGAGGAGGCTGAATATGACAGCTACATTGACGATTGATGAACGTCGTCTATTGCTGATCTTGGCTCGCCAGGCTATTGAATCTGCCTTGGACAACCGGCCGTTGACGCCGCTGGATCGCCAAAATCTGCCGCTGGTTCTGTTAGAGCCTGGAGCCTCCTTTGTGACTCTCACCCGAGATTTAGATTTACGTGGTTGTGTTGGCGCTTTAGAACCGTACCAGCCGCTGGTGGATGACGTCCGCGAGCATGCTGTTGCAGCTGCCCTGCAAGATTTCCGTTTTCCTCCCGTCCGATCCGAGGAACTGCCTTATCTTAGAATTGAAATATCCCGCCTTACGCTGCCGGAAGAACTGGATTACTCCACGCCGGATGATTTGCTGCTGAAACTGCGCCCTAACCTGGATGGTGTGACCATCTTCGATGGTAGACATCGGGCGACGTTTCTACCACAGGTTTGGGAAAAACTGTCAACCCCGACCGAATTCTTGGATCACTTATGCCTCAAGATGAACGCTTCACCGGATTTGTGGAGCAAGCGCAAATTACGAATTCAGACTTATCAGGTTGAGGAGTTCCACGAGTAATCTCTTGATGATATCCAAGACCCCGATTGCGAGGCCAATTCGCTCTTTAGATCTGAGTGAAATTCTCGACATGAAGGACGAATACGGTCGCACGCTTTAACATCGGGTCATTGACCGGTGAGGTATTGGCTTGGATCACTTGAATGGCTTCATCCACCCGCTCGTTGTTCACGCCGATCATTAACGTGCTGGACCCCTTGCGAAGAAAACCACCCGTGGATGAGATTCTCGTGACGCGAAAACCATTGCTGATTAAAGCCTGTGAGACCGGATCATTATCATTATCGCTGATGATCGTGATGATTAATTTCATGAGAAGACCTCGTAGCGTTCCACAGCCAGCGTGAAAACAGTCGCGCCGCCTACGGGCACAGGCGTCGAAAGCGGCATCTGGAATGGGGCTCCCTCCAGCGAGGTGGTGACATACTCCACTCGCCGCCGGCAGGTCTTCTTGAGCGCCTCCACCACTTCCTCTTCTTGCCCGGCAACCAATCCAATCAACAGCGTGACGTTCCTTCCACCTAAAAAGCCTCCCGAACTGGAGAGATGGGTGACGGATAACCCGATATCGTTTAGCGCACTGGTGGCGATATCGATATCCTGAACCTGGACCATGACGGTCATTAAACGATTGATCTGATTAGACTCCATTTCACCTCCATAGTCTGGCGAAGCTGATTTCGACCGAAGAATATCGTTAAGGATCCTGGACTTCGAGCGTAACCACACACGGCTCTGGATCAGTCACGGTGACAGCCTGTTCATCCGGAAAGACCACAACCGTCTTATCTTTTTGTCTCATGATCGTCATACCTCGATATTTTACCGTAACAGGCCAGGGAAATGGGTTAAACCCGGCTAAACCTACACGCCTGGACGAGATTAATCGAACCCCTAAAGCGTTCAAGAATAATCCTAACGGAGCCAGACCCATTAACGCATTGAATTCACCTTGCCCCTGGCTTGTCTCAGCGTGGTAATGTCGTCGGAAGGAGCGTTCTTTTCGCAGCGACTGAATTATTGCAGTCATCAACCGGCTCACCAGCTCGGCAGCTTCTGATCTGTGACCATAGTGGATCAATCCATCGCCAATCAGCGCATTCCAGGGTATGTTCAGGCTCCAGCATACATCTTGTTCTGCTTCGCATACGGGCTGTGGGCAGGTTGGCAGGCCATATTCGCGCCAGAAAAGTCCAGGATAGGTGATAGTTTCTGCGATGATCTTTTCTGCTCTTGCCGAATCGGGGATACCTGCCATCAGCGGCGTCAATAGACTGATGTCGATGCGGTGAAAATTGACGCCAGTAACCTGGAGTTGATCTTCTGGTTCCAGTCCGCGCACTTCGATCCGGTCTAAAAAAGAATAGACATACTTGCCGGTAAGCAAACCCTGGCCGGGTATCCAGCGGAACTGGTCGTCCTCAATTCTTTCGACTCGCCTCTTTCCAGAAGCCCCCTTACCATGCACGAAGATCAACGGATGGCGCCGAATGGTCTCATCTGTTCGGATTTGAATCTGCAACCGAATTGGATGGCTGAAGTCTTGCCGGATGGAAAAATTTCCAGACCCTTTAATTTCTAGGTCCCAATCGGTTTGCGTGCTGATGTGCGTATCTCGATCCCAGTTAAAATAACATGCGGCTTGTTCATCCCAGGCTGTTCCTGTAGCTTCCTTCAGTTTCTCGGCTTTTTCACGCAAGCTTTTTATTTCCGCATCACGCCCAATGACCTGGGATATTTGAATCAGGCATTGACATTCTTCGTGCAGAAAAGCGCAAAGGGCGGGTCCTTCGGATGTAAAGATATCCACACCCGTAGCGCATGCTTGCCAGCGTGAAAAGACCGGGTGGTAGTCCAAACCGGTTTGCAGTGGATGATCCCATTCCGGAATCCCATCTCCGTCACGATCGTGGTTCGGTAAGAACCAGGATTCGAGCTGACGGTAGAGACCATCAAATGTCTCGACTAAGAACCCCACATCTTCGGTCTGTCTATAGATTCGCCATACCATCCTGGCAAGTCCCGGTGTGGCGATTAAACGATTTCGCTGTCCACCCAAGCCCGGTTTCCAATCAATGGCGCCGCTCTCTTCTTGTACAGCCAGGAAGTTGCGCACCAGGTTCTTGATACTTTCCGGAGCAGCCATCACCAAGATATCCGCCAGATAGCTGGCTTCCATTACGGTTTGTCCATTCCACAGGTAGTTATAATCGCTGCCATCGCCTCGGAATGAGTACCCCTGGTCTGGTTGGCGGGTGAAAAGAAAAGAAGGGTGCGGTAGTTGCGGGGTCGGTCCAGCCAACAGCCCGGCGGCTTGTTTTTGGGCTAACATGAAAGCCGCATCCCAATGCGGTTCGCCGCTGAAGATTTCCACCTGCCCGGCGTTCAACATCTCGATCCGAGACCGTGATGCGTCCCAGTTTTGGGATGCGATATCTCGCCCCATCGCAAAGGATGAGTCTCGGTCTGCCAGGGCAACCTGCACCCAGGTGAACTGACGAGTTTCGCCCGCATTCATTTGCATGGTCAGTGTAAGCGCCGGGTATGGACCGCCGCCAGCTTTGACGCCCCCAGTGACAAACAGCACCGGCGCCAATCCACCGGAATATCCGACCAACAACGTCGCGGCGGACATCTCGAATGGCGCCATCCGCTGGCCTTCTATGGGCGTAAGTTGCCCTACCATCTCGCAGCGTAGCTTTCTCTCTACTTTTGCCTGGTTAGTGATGCTCACTCGACCGCAAATCGCATGCGAGTGTGGAACCCAGACCTCATAAACCACGTCAATATTTTGGAAAGGAGCAAAGGCGATCAAAACAAAGTTTGGGAAGATTTGTCGCGCTTCGGGCGATTGGTCAAATTCAGCCGGATCATTGCGAGTCACATCGCCTTCTGTGAAGCGCGGGAAAATGCGGGCCGACTTGGCGCGCAGCCCATAGGTGGTATTCAGACTGATCGCAGGCGGGTCGCCACCGCTAAGGGACAGCTCCCAGATCTGGTCATCAAGGTAATCGGTCGGGCCTAATCTTGCATCACTGGCAAGAATGAGAGACAGCGGATCGCCCGCTTTGAGATTCCATTCGCGCATAGATACATTTTATGGCAAGAATCCGATCTGGTCAAAGGTTTCCGAAAATCGGTTGGAATTGAGTGGCGCGGGTTCGTCGAATTGATTTTGTGCTAGAATTGTGTGAACATTTATTCGGTATGACCTGGCGAAACGCGTTTTGCTTGAGATGTATTTCGTCATTCATTAGGAGGTTTCGATGAGTTCATTGGTTGCTAAACAACGTGGTTTGTATTTTGAAGATTTCGAATCGGGTCTGCAAATCGTCACAGCCGGCCGGACGATCACCGAGGCCGACATTGTTAATTTCGCCGGGCTTTCGGGTGATTTCAACCAGATGCATGTGGACGATGCTTACAGCAAGAAAACCGCTTTCGGACAGCGAGTAGCTCATGGTTTGCTGGTCACATCGATCATCTCTGGCCTCGCCGTACAAACCGGTGTGATGGAAGGAACCGTGATCGCTTTTCGTGAGATCGTCGAATGGAAATTTGCCAGGCCGGTATTCATCGGCGATACCATTCACGCAGTCCTGACAGTTCAAGAAACCAAAGCCATGCGCCGGATCGGGGGCGGCGCTGTCTCAATTGCCGTTGATGTGATCAACCAGAGCAGCGATATCATGATGAAAGGCGTCTGGGTGGTCTTGATCTCTTTTCGCCCGGGAGAATGATTGCATGCCCCATCATTTGCTTTCGGATGGCACATCCAGTCGGGTTAGCAAACAGGAAGTGGGTCTGAATGTCTGAACAGAAAGATGCGATTGAGCATGGCGACCCGCGGGACCGTTTTCGTCGGCTGATCAGCGAGGATGAACAGGAAGACCCTGAAAGCCTGCCGAATCCGCAATCCTGGAACGACCCTCTGCCGGATGACACTACCGGTTGGACTGATGACTCTGCCAACCAAGCGCCTGGTTCGACCAGCTCCACCTCCGCTTCGGACCCGCTTGAAGGGGATACCGCGCCCCTTCAACTGAACGAACGGCCTGTTCCGCCTCCACCATTCGGCGGGGTTTCCCCTATCCATAGACCTGATCCATCTTCAACCGGCGCGTCCACCCGGCCAGACCCCGTCCAAAAGCCCGCCGCACACCCTCCTGGCAGGGGGCTGCCGCGCAGGGTAAACCAGGAGGATGATGGCGCAACCCATGTATCTCCAGTAGCCTACGCCGCCTCGACTCACCCTGCCAGAAACCCCTCAGATCCAAGCAGCCCCATTCGAGTGCATCCTTCTGTACAGCCCCCGCCAGGCAGAAGGCCAATCTCGCCTCAGCCGCCTCAAAGACCACCATCCACGCCCCTCCAGCGACCACCAGTCCAGAGACCGTCTGCTGCCCGCCGGGTGACTCCCCCACCACGGTCTTTTAATTGGGGGAACGTCTTTGGCTGCCTTTTACGCACCGTTTTTATCGCGGTCTTTTCCCTGGCATTGATCATGATTTGCGTTCTCTCGATCATGTTCTATCAGTATTATCGGATTGCCGCCACCCTGCCGGATATTGCAGACCTGCGCCAGCGGGCTGCTCAATTTGAAACCACTCGTATTTATGATCGAAATGGCAACCTCCTTTATGAAATCCTTGACCCATCGGCAGGCAGGCGCACCTATGTAACGCTCAATAAGATCTCCCCTTACATGGTAGCAGCCACGATTGCAACCGAAGATAAGGGTTTTTACAGCCATCCTGGTTTCGATCTGACTGCCATAGTGCGCGCCTTCTGGCAGAATTATCAGGGCGGTGAAACCGTTTCTGGCGCATCCACCATTACCCAACAGCTCGCTCGAAACCTGCTTTTTACACCTGAGGAGCGCAGTGAACAGTCCTACGAGCGTAAAACTCGCGAGGCGATCCTGGCTGCTGAAATCACCCGCCGCTATTCGAAAGATGAGATTTTAGAACTGTACATCAATGAAATCTATTACGGGAACCTGGCGTATGGAGTGGAAGCTGCTTCCGAGACCTATTTTGGCGTCAAAGCGGAAAAACTGGACCTGGCTCAGTCCTCTTTCCTCGCCGGGCTGGGACAGGCGCCATCGGTTTATGACGTTTATACAAACCCAGAAGCGACCTTTGCTCGCCAGAAAGATGTGCTTGCCCTGATGTATGAAACCAGTCAGGAACAAGGCTGTATTTACGTCAGCAATTCTCCCCAAAAAGTGTGTGTGGATGCGGTTTCGGTTACCAATGCCGCCAGGGAACTGCAGGATTTTCAATTCAAATCGCCAGATGTCCAGATCCGTTACCCGCATTGGGTTAATTTCATTCGCTCCGAATTGGAAGCCCGTTATGACCCGCAGACGATTTACCGGGCTGGCTTCAATGTTTACACCACCCTGGATCCGAATTTGCAGGATACCGCCCAGGCAGCCATCAGCCAGCAAGTGGCGGCGATGCAGGGGCAGAATGTGCAAAGCGGTGCGCTGGTTGCTATCCAGCCAAACACTGGTGAAATCCTGGCAATGGTGGGCTCAGCTGATTTCTACAACGAGGCTATCTCCGGCCAGGTAAACATGGCAATCAACCCACGCCAGCCTGGCTCCTCGATTAAACCGCTCACCTATTTGGCTGCATTTGAGAAAGGCTGGACCCCAGCCACTTTGATCTGGGATGTGCCTTCCGAGTTTCCACCCTCCGGCTTGGAGGATGACCCGCTCCCGGCTTACACTCCCGCGAATTATGATGGTGCATTTCATGGCCCGGTTATGGTTCGGTCTGCACTCGCAAACTCATATAATATTCCGGCAGTCAAAGCGCTCCAATATGTGGGCATCTACGATAATCCGACGGTCCCTGGGGAGGATGGTTTCATCTCTTTTGCGCGCCGTATGGGCATCACCACGCTGACCCGACCGGATTATGGGTTATCTCTCACGCTTGGCGGCGGCGAGGTGACCCTGCTTGAATTAACCGGCGCTTTTTCAACCATTGCTAATCTCGGGACACGTCTTCCTTTGACTGCGATTACAAAGATCACCGATTATCAGGATGTGGTGATGTACGAAAACCACCTGCAACCAGGGGAGCAGGTGGTGCGCCCAGAATATGCCTTTTTGATCACCTCCATCCTGGCTGATAATCGCGCCCGCCGGCCCGCTTTTGGTCCGAACAATGTGCTCGAGCTGCCATTTCCCGCGGCTGTAAAAACAGGCACAACCAACGACTTCCGGGATAATTGGACGATTGGTTATACAAGCGGCCTGGTCGTTGGGGTCTGGATAGGCAATCCGGATTACACACCGATGCAGAACACCACCGGATTAAGCGGCGCAGCGCCGGTATGGTCAAATGTGATGCAATCTGCAATCCAGATACGATCCGCTGGAAACCCTGCGCCCTTTTCACCTCCGGCAGGAATCGTTGAGCAGGTGATCTGTTCGATTTCTGGCGCCCTTCCCTCTCAATGGTGCCCGCAGCAATCTAGCGAGTTGTTTGCCATTGATCGCCCACCACTGGCGGCGGACCAGGATCTGTGGCAGAAAGCCACTCTGGATACCTGGACCGGTCTGCGAGCTTCACCAGCTTGCTCTGAATTCATCCAAGACAGGTTGGTATTGAACGTGACGGATTCATTCGCACGCAAATGGATCCGCAAAAACCCTCAGGGCCAGAACTGGGCTGCCCAGATCGGATTTGACCCGCCGGTAGTTTTTGCGCCAAGCAGTGAATGTAAGAGCAATGATCCCCACCCTGTGCTCAATTTTGCATATCCGCGTGACAATGATCAGATCACCGTCAGCCCGCTGGATATCTACGGGATTGCAAACGCAGTGGGCGGGTTCGATTATTGGCAGCTTTCCTTTGGTTTTGGTGAAAACCCGCTTGAATGGGAAGTCCTGGCCCAGGGAAAGAACAGCCTGGATCAGCCAGAAGTGATCTATCAATGGAACCTGATCGGTTTTCCAAACGAGGTGATCACCCTCCGTCTTTTCTTGAAAGGCCCCGACAGCGCTTTTGCAGAGCGCAAAATGCGCCTGTTTATTCAAGCCCCAACACCGACGCCCACTCCAACACCAACGCTCACGCCAACACCGACCCTCACGCCAACCCGGATCCCGACGGATACCCCGTTTCCAACCGATACTCCCGTTCCAACGGACATTATCCAGCCCAGCCCGGAACCGATCGCCACCCTTTTCTTCCCGCCAATCTTCCCTTAATTACAGCAGCGGCATCTGAGGATCGCGGTTTGCCAGCGGGTCCAGGTCGAGGGATTTTTCCAATTGGTCCAGGCTCAGGTTTTCATTTTCAGCCAGCCAGCGGACATGCCGGTATTTCAAGAACTTCCATTTGTTATCCGATATCAGGGTGCGCAGACGCGCATCTCGGCGCAATTTGGTTTCAATCAGGCCGGCTCGTCCGCCGGGAAGCACGATCATCCGGCTAGCCGAAGTTGCGAAGGGATAACTCTGGGTCAGGTCACCTGTGGGGACCTTGCCTAATACCGCCGAAGCAATGATGAAGAAGATGAATTGAATACTACCGTCCGGGTTCAGCCACAGCAGCGCAGGGCGGTTCTCTATCCCAGTCGATTGCTCAGCCAAAGATGAGCGAAACCCCAGCCGGATTCCTAAATCCAGCAGTAGATTCTGCATTTCAACCAGATCGTTGCGGCGGGTTGCAGGGGTATCTTGTGGGCGTAGATACCAAAGACCGCCCTCAGGCGGGTTTTGGATGCCGTAAGAGGAGAGGCATGCCTGGATGAACTGCATGTCGGGCGTGAGCAAACCGCGCAGTTGCTGGCAGACAATTTTGTCTAATTCGTATAGATTAATGCCTGTGTCTTCAACCAGCAGTCGAACGACAGCCATTTCCACTCGATCTGCCAGCGGCAAGCCGATTGAATCGGATATAGCGAGATTCTCTTCCAGCCACCATTGCCCGGCTTCTAATGCACGGCTGCCGGTTCCCACGTGCACGAACGTACCGCCATGGGATAAAACCGCCTCGATCGAATCTTCCGTTTGGCGTAAGACCTCCGTCGGAGGAGTGGCCGAAAGCGCCGGATATGCGTGAGTTATCGCCAGACCGACCAGACTGGCAGTGTGCATTTTCAGGTAACTCGCTGGTTCTCCGCGTCGGGTCAGGAAAGCAACCATCTGATCGCGCAGGATCTTCCGCCGTTTCCCTTCATCGATCGCTGTCGGTCTGTCTTGCTCGCCGCGCAGCCAGGTGATCTGAGCCTGTTCTTGTTCGCTGCGCAACGCAACCCCAACCAAATCCATACCAGCCAGCTCTCCTGCTACCAAAGCAGCCGATAGCAGCCCTGCCTCGGCTTCGCCAGTCAACCCCAAGAAAGGAGTGTTATTAATAATCAGCGCTGGAAGGCTGGAGAAAGCCGAGCTAAGCGCTTCGACATACCAGCCCCAATCATAACGGCGCCGGCGCAGCACAGCTTTGAACGGCCCGCTGGCGGCATGCCCCCATAACCAGCCGGACCAGAGCGCAGAGAGAGTCCAGAATGCCTGGTTTGGGCGTGGCAGCGCCCCAACCACAGCAGAAATATGAATCGTGCGCTCTGGCGTGAATCGGATTTCTTCTGCCAGGTCTCTTAGCCGGCCTTCGTAAATGCAAATGAAGCCCCGATTGGTTTCCTGGCTGTCGGCGCCAGGGATATCTGGCCAGGTGGTCACTTGTATGTCGGAACCCTCGATGTCAGCTTCGCTCAATGCCTCGGTCCAATCATCTACCGCATTTTCGAACGATAGCCAGACATTTTTCTCAAGATAGCGTTGCGGCAGGGTCAACTGTCTTGGCCGAAAACGAACCGCAGGTTGGTGCCACAAACCATTGGCTTGATCGAATGCGGCTAACAAAAGGGCGCGAGCCGGCTTGCGGCGGTTTTGCGGCAGCATATCGAGATGGTTGATCAGGTTAAAAAGCGTATAGACCGCCCTGGGGGGATACATGCCCAGGGCTTCCTCAGCATAATTGCGATCCGGGTCTGCCAGCGGCGCCACCCGTTCCAGGGCGCGCGCCCGATAGAGCGGGCTGGCTGCTGATTGTATTGATCTTTGAACATCATCTGTAGTTGCTGGTCGTTCTCCACTTTCTTTACATATTGGACACTGATAAATCCGGCCAACCGGGGTTTTTCCATCTGTTTCCCAAATAAATGCCTGGGCTTCGATCAGGTTTCCGCAGTTTGCGCATTCGGTAAGGTAGAGCGGGCGGATTTGTTGTTCGATCCGCTCGCCGCTTTTATACGCTGCAGCCAGATCCGCCAGAGTTGCTCGTAATTCGGCTTCGGGAGGTGGTGTGGCGTATAGCTCGATCAAAAAACGGGAGATTGGGTTGTTCACTGCTGCTAGCACCGCATATCCTGCTCTTGCCATTTCAACCGCCAGGCGCGGGCTTGCGCCAAAAGGATCCAACACCCAAGCGCCGGGCGGCGCCCGACCCGCCAGCCATTCAGCAGCCACGCCGCTTGGCAGAGGCGGCAGATAGCGCTGCAGTGGTCCGCCGTGACTGGGGAAATGTCCAGGCAGGAAGAAGACCTCGTCATCTAATCGCTGGGAGGTGTTCGTCTCGTCCTCCGCTCTCTCAATAATGGCGATTCAGTTCAGAAGCATAGCGCCGGCCAACTTTATCTGCGTTCATTCTCAGCCAGTCGTCCAGGCGAGTGCTCATCGTCAGCGGGTTGATCGGATACCAGCAGGTTCGCACTCAGGCCCTTAAACTCGTCCGCTGTGATCACCACATCCTGATACCACCAGCCGAGCACCCCGGCCAACTTGAGCGCCAAGCCGGGAGGTAAGTGTAAGACGGGAGGTTTCTTCCCAATTGCCTCTCCGATCAAATTGACCAGTTCGTTATAGCTTAAAATATCCGGTCCGACTGCATCCAGTATGTGGTTCCCCTGTGCGCCGCCTTCCTGCACCGCCAGCGCGGCAAAATCATCCACGTAAACCGGCTGCAGCCGGTAGCGCCCGTCGCCGGGGATCACGAAGACCGGGAATGTGCGCAGCAGAAAAGCAATATTATTGATCAGGATATCCTCCAGGCCGAATAACACGGTCGGCCTCAGGATCGCATACGATAACCCGGATAGAAGGATAGCTTCTTCCAGTTCGGCTTTTCCACGAAAATAGGGCAGCGGTGATTCCAGCGATGGATTGGTAATGCTGACATGCACGATCCGGCGCACGCCAGCCCGCAAAGCCGCCTGGATCAAGGTCTGAGTGTTGCGGACTGCCTGCTCGAAGGTGCTCCGACCGTGATCAAAGCGCACCCAATAGGTATTATACAGGACTTCGACCCCGTGCAGATGCTCTTCCAGTTTTTCGGGATGGTCGAAATCATATCGGAAAGCGCGCACCTGGCCATCCAACTCACTTTTTCGCTCCGGGTGATTGGTCAGGCTGATTACCTGAATGCCCTGCCTCAGCAATCGGCGGGTGATGTACTTACCGGTATAGCTCGCGGCCCCTGTGACCGCATGGATCTCGTTCATCATTCACCTCTTTGTCGATACGAATAAGATTCAGTCTTTTTTCGCGAAAGTACCGATTAATTTTTCCAGTGCGCCCAGGCGTAATTCATCCAGGGCGAGCAAAGTAGCCACCAGATTGTCCAGTGAGCGGAAGAAGGCGCCGATGGTTGTCAATCGTTTCTGGTAGAAGCGGGCTAATTCCAATTCTTCGGGAGCGGGCTGGGCGCTTTCGACCAGCGCCAGACTTTCATCGACCGCATGCAGAGCGTGATCGAATTCGCTCTTCTCGCGCTCGCGCAGGATGGTCTTGACGATCCCCCAGAAATCGGTCTCGGCGGTGTAGAAATCCTTGCGCTCGCCGATCAACATCTGGCGGTGGACCATGCCCAGCCGCTCCAGGGAGCGCACGTTGGTGCTGACCGCGCCTTTTGTCACCCCGACTCGCGCGACCAGCTCGTCAAGCGAGAGCGCCTGGGGTGATAGGTATAGGGCGGCATAGATTGCGCCCATCGCCTTCGGAAAGCCCCAGAACTCGCTGATTCGGGATAAACCGAGGATGAAAGTGTCTCTGGCTAAATCGAGGGTTTGGGTCATGCTGCACCTTGTAGATATTATAATATGTTTAGTTACAACTAAACGTATTATAACAAAAATATTTCCCCAGTCAAGGGATTCTCGGTTCAGAAAGTTGGGTCGTGCTGCGCCTGGGCAATTTGCAAATACGCCTCCCTCATCCAGGGATGGATCACCGGTAATTCCTCCCTCTGCAGCCACAGGTATTCCAGGTAACCCCAAACCGCCCGGTCGAGGGATTGCTCTAGAGCCTTGAGCAGCTCCTCCAGGTAGGGCGGCTCGCCCTGCTGGTCCCAGGCGATTTTGTCCGCCACGAAAACCACTTTGTCCAGCAACGATGCGTCCGCTTTGAGTGTTGTATGGCATTCGATCGCGCTCAATACCATCCAATCATCGATCTGAAAAATCTCCTGGGCGATGCGCCGCGAGAGTTTTTGGTGCAGGATCATGGGCGCCTGTTCTTCCTCAGGCAGCACATCAAGCCCTAAGTTCAAGGCTGCTTGCAAGCGCTCACTAATCGGGATGACCGCGCTGATATCGTGCAGCCAGCCGGCTGTCTCGGCTTTTCCTTCATCCACCCCAAAGCGCGCCGCAATCCGCTTCGCCTCGACCGCAACCTGCTGGCTATGGCGGGCAGTCTGTGGGCAGCCGTGATGGGTCAAGAATGCGACCATATCCGCCTGAATGTCCCCTCTCAGGCGCCAACCTTCGCTCAGTTTTTCCAACACGTCCATGTTGCCAGGCCGCTTACTCCATCAGCGCAAAATCCACCACCGCTTCGGCGTGGATGCGGGTGGTGTCGAATAAGGGCAGGCTGCTGTCCTCCGGCTTTACCAAAAGCCCGATCTCGGTGCAGCCAAGGATGATCCCCTGCGCACCCGCCTGCACCAGCTCGTGCATGATTTGCCGGTATTGCTGCCGCGATTCGGGCCGGATCTGGCCCAGCACCAGCTCCTCATAGATCACACGATGAACAATCTCACGATCTTCGGCTTGCGGGACAATCACTTCCAGCCCGTGTTTCTGGATCAGACGGCCCTTGTAGAAATCTTGCTCCATCGTGAAGCGCGTCCCGAGCAGGCCAACTCGTCGTATCCCGGCTGCCTTGATTTTATCGGCGGTCGCGTCGGCGATGTGCAGGAATGGGATTGTAATGCTCGCTTCGATCTGGGGGGCTAATTTGTGCATGGTGTTGGTGCACAGCGCCACGAAATCCGAGCCCGCCTTTTCAAGGCTTTGCGCCGCCGCAGCCAGCCTCTGTCCGGCTTCCGTCCAGCGCCCTTCGTTTTGCATTGCCTCGATTTCAGCGAAATCGACCGAGAACAGTGCACACTTTGCCGAGTGCAACCCCCCTAGCTTTTCCTTGACTGTCTCGTTCACGATCCGGTAATACTCCAAAGAAGATTCCCAACTCATCCCGCCGATCAAACCAATCGTTTTCATTTTTCTACACTCGCATTTTCCTAATCTGCCCCGATGGTATGCAAATAGGCCATATTCGTCGGGCGGGCCTTCTGGATGGGATATCCAAAAGTGAAAACTACCTGCTGCCCGTTTTTTAAGCCGCCGCCTCGCAACCAAAGCTTGCTCCACTTCTTTCAGCATTTCGGCGATGCTGCTCACCTGCTGCACCCGGATGGGCCTCACCCCCCAGTACAGGTTCAGCCGCCGGTAAGTCTCCTCATTTGAAGTGCAAGCCAGGATAGGCGCCACCGGCCGTTCTTTGGAAAGTATCTGTGCAGTCCGTCCGCTTTCTGTAAAGGCCGCCAAAGCAGCTACATTGCGATCGCGAGCCAGTTCGGTGGCGGCCATGGTCATGAAGAAAGTGTCGTCGTCGCATTCACCCGGCTCAGGCAGCCCTTTCCAGCGTCCCCATTGGGAGATATGTTCTTCCGCCCTCTGGACGATGTCGGACATCATTCTTACCGCCTGGACTGGGTATTTCCCAACAGCAGTCTCGCCGGAGAGCATCACTGCGTCTGTGCCGTCGAAGATGGCGTTGGCCACATCCGATGCTTCGGCTCGAGTAGGGCGCGGCGACTGGATCATCGATTCGAGCATTTGCGTGGCAGTGATCACCAGCTTGCCTTTCAGGTTCGCCAATTCGATGATTCTTTTCTGGGCGATCGGTACGGCTTCGGGAGTCATTTCCACTCCCAGGTCGCCGCGCGCCACCATCACGCCATCCGCAGCATCCACAATCGCTTCCAGGTTATCCAACGCTTCGGGACGCTCCAACTTGGCGATCACAATTGGCGGGCGTCGTGCGCCGCCGTGCAGCGAGATCATCTGGTTCATCAAATTGAGATCGTTGGCGCTGCGGACGAAAGACATCGCCACCGCGTCGATCCCCAATTCCAACCCGAAAGCCAGGTCTTCCACATCTTTACGTGTTAATGCCGGTATATCCAACTTTACCCCAGGCAGGTTGACGCCTTTATGCGATTTGAGCGTGCCCCCCAACACTACCTCGGTTTTGATAAGATGTGTTTCGCCTTTTGGTTTTACCTCCAGAACCTTCAACTCCAGGTTCCCATCATCGATCAGGATCCGGCTTCCGGGCTGGACATAATTGGGTAGCCCGTTAAAATCCACCGATACCAGCTCGCTTGTGCAAATAACACCCTGAGTGGTCAAGGTCAGAATTTCGCCTTTCTTTAACTCTACCTTACCGCCCTCCATTTCACCGGTGCGGATTTTTGGCCCCTGGATATCTTGCATGATGCTGATCGGGAGGTCTAATTCGGTCGCAAGATCGCGCAGTATGTGGACGACATGGTGGTGATGTTCATGCGCCCCATGTGAAAAATTCAAACGAGCGACATCCATCCCTGCAATCAATAATTCGCGCAGGGTTTCTCGATGCTGGCTGGCGGGACCAATGGTGGCCACGATTTTTGCTCGACGTTCCATTTCTTAGGATACCTTTCTAATCGCGGTCTGCCCGAGGCTAGATATAATTCAATTCTTTTGCCTGGCGGGTCAGCTCCTCTCGAAATTCTGGATGGGCAATACCGATCAATTGAGTGGCTCGACTGCGGATGGTCTTGGCATACAAGTCGGCTACCCCATACTCGGTCACCACATAACGCACGTGATTGCGAGTGGTCACCACGCCCGCGCCGTGGTTGAGCATCGCTGAAATCCGGCTGATCATCTTTCCGTTCTTCAAGGTGGTGGTGCTCGGCAGCGCAATCACTGGCACACCACCCTTAGAGCGAGACGCCCCATAGATGAAATCTAGTTGTCCACCTACTCCGGAATAGAGCTTGGGACCGATGCTATCCGCACACACTTGCCCGGTGAGATCAATCTCGATGGCGGAATTGATCGCAACCTGACGGTCGTTCTGGGCGATCACGAACGGGTCATTGACATACTCGGTCGGGTGCAGTTCAATAAAGGGGTTGTCGTCCACCCAATCATAAAGACGTTTTGTCCCGATGATAAAACCGGCGATCATTTTTCCGGGATGGATAGATTTGCGCGCCCCGGTCAAGATGCCCAGGTCAAATAATTCAATCACGCCATCTGAAAACAATTCGGTGTGCACTCCAAGGTCTCGTTTATCCCGCAGATAGCCCAGTACAGCATCCGGGATTGCCCCGATTCCCATCTGCATTGTAGCTCCATCCGGGATCAATTCAGCGATCCGGCTGGCGATATTGTCGATCACCTCGCTCGGCTCGCTATCCGTCATCGCCAGCTCCGTCAGATCGTAATCGACCGGGACGATGTAGTGCAGGCGACTCAGGTGGATGAATGAATCGCCCAAAGTGCGCGGCATTTTTTGGTTGACTTCAGCGATGATAAGTTTGGCTGATTCAGCCGGCGACTTGGTTAATCCGACTTCCACACCCAGGCTGCAGAATCCATGCTCGTCCGGAGGGGAGACGTGGATCAAAGCCACATCCAGTGGCAGGTAACCGTTCTTAAATAGTAATGTAAACTCGGACAGTAGTACGGGTGTAAAATCAGCCTTGCCCTGGTTAACTGCCTGGCGCACATTCGCGCTAACGAACATGGTGTTAACCTTCAGATGCCCTTCCATTTCCGGTTTGACGTAATCCGCCGGGCCGATGCTCAATGCCTGGGTAATTTCTACATTTTCGAGATTTGGGGCATAATCGACCAGCGCTCCCAATAATTTCTGTGGAACTGAGCAGTTGCCGGTCAGGAATACCCGATCCCCAGATTTGATCTGATGGACGGCCTCTTCCGCTGTAACCACACGCGATTGGTAGAGTTTGTTGTAGTCCATGGATTACTCCGATTGGGTCAGCGGTGAGAGATTTGAAATGTGATGCACCTGGCCTTTATAGGTGCTCACGCCGTGAGCGATCGCCGGGTTCTCTTCGATCACCTGGTCGATTCCTTTGTTGGCGATCTCGATAATGTATGGCATCGCTGCGTTCAGGAAGGCATAGGTAGAAGTGCGCGCGACCAGGCTGGGCATGTTCGGCACACAATAGTGGATCACACCTTCCTCGACATAAGTGGGTTTTTCATTAGAGGTCGGGCGGGAGGTCTCGAAGCACCCACCTTCATCGATGCTGATATCCATCACCACCGAGCGCGGTTTCATCATTCGAAGCATCTCTCGATTCACCACGGTGGGAGTCCGTTCACCCGGAACAAGGATTGCTCCTACCAGGATATCGACATAAGAACAGACCCGCTCGATATTGATCGAGTTTGAGATCATTGTGACTGCCCCAGGTAGGTTGTCGTGGATCGTTTCCAGAGCGTTGATGTTGGTGTCTAGAACCGCGATGTGCCCCCCCATCCCCATAAATCCTTTGGCCGCGCAGGTGCCGGCAATCCCCGCTCCCAGGATGGCGATCTCAGCAGGCGGCACGCCTGGCATACCCCCAATCAAGATCCCTTTCCCTCCGGCGTTATTTTGCAGCAGCCGCGCTCCGATTTGGGCTGCCAGGATCCCGCCGATTTGGCTCAACGGTTTGCGGATAGGGACGGTTCCATCGGTTAGCGTAATTTGTTCATAAGCAATCGCGGTAATCTCATTTTCGAGCAATTTATCTATTTTGTCCTGACGGGCAGATCCCAGGTGCAGCAACCCCGCCAGGGTTATTCCAGGTCGCAGCCATTCGATTTCATCTCCCAGCGGGCGCGCCACTTTTAGAAGCAGATCAGCCCGCCCAAAGACTTCATGGGCAGAGTAAGCAATTCTTGCGCCAGCCTGGATATATTCTTGATCGCTGAAGCCCGAATTTAAGCCGGCATCGTGCTCAACATAGACGGTATGTCCCATTTGGTTTAAAAGTTTCACCCCGGACGGAACCAGGCCAACCCGAAATTCGAATGCCCGACGCTCTTTTGGGATTCCGATATTCATTCTTCACCTCTCTGGTTTCATTTCTGTTGGAGGCAGCCTCGCTACGCTGCCTTCTGCGGTTATGCTGAAATGTTTTTTGAGACCCCTGGGGTTTCCCGAAACCCCAGGGGTCTGGTTTGTTGCGCTGATTTCATGAAATGGATTTCGCCATCAGAACTTCCCGGATGCTGGGCAAGGCTTGATCGATGGTCACTTGATCGATAATTAATGGCGGCGCAAAACGGATGACATGCTGGTGAGTTTCCTTTGCCAGGATGCCCCGCTTCTGCAGCGCTTCACAAAATGGGCGCGCCCCGCCAGCCGAATGTTTCAACTCAACGCCAATCAATAGGCCTTTCCCGCGCACCTCCTGAACATGTGGGCTGGGGATTTCAGCCAGTTGTTCGATCAGATATTCGCCCATTTGGGCCGCGTTTTCGATCAGGTTTTCATCCCAAATCACGCCTAAAGCTGCTCGTGCGATCGCCGCCCCAAGCGGATTGCCGCCGAAAGTGGATCCATGTTCCCCGCTGGTAAACAGCCCCATCAGCGGCTGGTCAGCCAGTGCAGCCGAGACCGGATAGAAACCTCCAGAGAGGGCTTTTCCTATGACCATGACATCCGCCCGTATCCCCTCGTGTTCACAGGCAAATAATTTTCCGGTTCGTCCCAGCCCGGTCTGAATCTCGTCGGCAATGAGCAGAATATGGTTTTTGTCCGCTATCTCCCGCAGTTTACGCAAAAATCCATCAGGCGGTACGATCACGCCGGCTTCGCCCTGGATGGGTTCGAATAAAATTGCGGCTGTGTTGGGTGTGATCGCCTTTTCAACTGCCTGGGCGTCTCCATAAGGTACCACGACAAAACCGGGGGTGAAGGGACCGAAATTATCACGATAGTGCGGCTCGCTTGAGAATGAAATGATGGTGATGGTTCTACCGTGGAAATTATTCGAGAAAACGATGATCTCCGCTTGGTGGCGTGGGATGCCTTTCACCTGGTACGCCCATTTTCGGGCTAGTTTCAATGCCGTTTCAACTGCTTCTGCGCCGCTATTCATCGGCAAAGCCATCTCATACCCGGTCATTGCGGAAAGTTCTTGATAGAAAAGGGCGAGCTGGTCATTGCGGAAAGCACGTGAGGTCAGAGTGACCTTTTTTGCCTGACTGAGCATGGCTTCGAGGATTTTGGGGTGAACGTGACCCTGGTTGAGGGCTGAATAGGCGCTCAGACAATCCAGGTATCGCTTTCCATCCACATCATAAACCCATACCCCCTCTCCGCGTTCGATGACCACGTCCAACGGGTGATAATTATGTGCGCCATGACGTTCTTCGAGTTCGATATAATCCTTTGTTAGCATAAGATGTTCTCCAAAGAAACTTCTGTCAATCTGATTCTCCTATCGTGGACGAATCAGATGATCTAACCTTCTACATTACAGCCTCTACGAGTCACGCAGAGACTGGATTCGATGGTTCTTGTTCCAATTCTATCGTTTGTCGTTCATAAAACACCAATAAGACGCTGCCATATTGACGTTGATCAAACTCCACCAGATGATGTAGCTTTAGATCCTTATATTCTACCGGGTGGATCTGTACGATTACCCAGGCATCCTCTGCCAGCCAATCTGGGCGCCGATCGAGCAATCTGATTGCCTCATTCCACAATTCTTTATATTGTGGCGGAGCGATGAAGATATATTCAAAGCTGCGATCAGCCGGGCGTGACAAAAGAGCAAATGCATCCATATGCATCACTTCGCCGGCTTCGCTCAACCTGGTCGAAACCAGGTTCGCCCGGATAGTCTCCACCGCCAGGCGTTGTTGGTCATTGAAACGCACGTAACCTGCGCCTCGGCTCAGCGCCTCGATCCCCACGCTGCCTGTTCCCGCGAACAAGTCTAACAGAGCTGCTCCCTGGATATCGCTGGAAAGGATGTTAAAGAGCGATTCCTTGGCGCGGTCGGTGATCGGGCGGGTGGTATCCCCAGGAACCAACCGCAATCGGTGACCACGAGCCTTACCTGCTATTACGCGCAGCGAGTTCTTGTTTCGCCATGCTAAAATTCGTCGCTTCGAGAAAAGGCGGAGAGCGATACTAGTTTCGCCCTCCGCCAGAATAATCTGAATATTCTAATCCACGCTCTGACGCACAGCCAGAATATTGCCAAAAGGCGCGATGATCGGCGTTACGCAGCCAGTGCCTAACATGAATCGTTGACCTGAAGTGGACTGGATCGCTTCCAGCGCTTCGTTGCGGATGTCCTCCGGATTGCCGTAAACCACCGTCTCGCGCGAGATGCCACCGCACACCACGCCCGCGAATTGAGCCAGGGCTTTCTGCAAGGAAGGGGCGGTCTCGCGGTCATGCCAGTTGATGATATGGACCGGATAATCTTGAATCATATTGAACATCACATCCATCCCATGCAGATGAAGCATGCGCAGCCACATATCCTGAGCCGGCTCCAACACCTGCAGGTCATAGGCGCTCCCAAAAGTTTGGTACTCTTGTTCTGACATCAACCCATACTGAGCATGCTGCACGGCAAAGAAAATACCTGCGATCCCGGTTTCCTTGACCGCCTCGATGAAGCGGATGGTGCTTTCAGCGATGATCTGCAACCCTGCGTGCAACGCATCCGGGTAGCGCCGGGCGTGGATCAGTAAATCTCCGCCGCCAGCCAGGTTTTTAGCCTGCGCAAGCGGGTTGAAGATGGTCTGAATAACGGGCGTCTCCGATCCTAATTCTTTTACCAGCAGGCGTAAACACTCCAACTCCTGCCCAAGATGCCCTTTGTGAGGATCCAATACCGGCAGCGCAGCCCAGTCATCGGGATGGTGGATCACCCGCCGATAGTAATCTCGGGTACCCTCTGTGGCGCCGCGCCATTCGTCCTCAACCCCCCAATCTTTCAGACAGTAGGATGAGGATGGGGTGACTTTGACCAGGTCGAAGTCAAAAGTCTTTTGAAAGACCAGAGTAGCGTTTGCCAGCCCGAAGGGAGTTTGGTCGTCCACCGGAAAATGCCGCCATAAGGCCACCGGGGGGCGATCGACTGGCTGGTTGGATAGACAGGCTTCTAAACGAGTTCGATGAGTGATCATCTCAGGCCTCCGCCGGGTTTGTCCCGCTGAAAAATCTGATCCAAAACATTATGGATTTCCGTTTCTTCTGTTTGTTGTTCTGACAGAAAATCAATCATAAATGCTGATCTGCGACCACGTAAAGCCAGCGGCGCGATCTCATAAAGATCCGATTCAGCCGTTTCTGTCCGTCCATCAGCCGCGGCATAAGCTCGTGCTGCTTCAAACAGGTTGATCTCAGCCCGCAGTGAATCGATTTGCATTTGCTGGATCACCTGCAGGCCTTTGGTTGCCACCGAGTCTGGCAATTGCACATCCGGAAGCAAATCCCGTGCTGCCTGAATTTCATCCTGCAGAATGGAGGTCTCAGAGGAATACTCGGCTACGGTGCGGCGAGGGTTTGCCTGATAAGCCTGCACCCGCCGGTAGGCTTCCAGTCGTTCGTCAGCTGCCTGAAGCCCGCGCACCACCACTCGTAATCCGAAGCGGTCGAGAATTTGCGGGCGTAATTGCCCCTCTTCTGGGTTCATTGAGCCAATCAGAGTGAAGCGCGCCCGGTAAACCGCCGAGATTGGACCTCTCCGGATAGTGTAGTGACCTTGCGCAGACGCATCCAGGATGGCGTCGATGATCTCATCATCGAGCAGGTTCACCTCGTCAATATAGAGCAGGTTTCGGTCGGATTGCGCAAGGATGCCGCGGCGAATCCGCAACCGGTCGTTTGTGGCGGCTCGTTCATCTAACCCGCCAACCACATCATCCATGCGTGCATTCAAAGGCAGTTCAATCAGATGCACGTTGTCCATCTTTGCCAAAGGCTCGCCGGTCGCAAATTTTTGAGCGCACTCCGGGCAGACAGCATCGATCCCACCTGTTTCTATATCCTCAGGCATGCAGCCATAATGGCATAGGCTGCGTGGGACTTCTGGTAGTAAATCCACCAGGCTGCGTACGGCAGTCGTTTTTCCGGTTCCACGCGGTCCAATCAACAATATCCCGCCGATTGCCGGGTTGATTAAACCCAGGATCAGCGCCAGTTTCATCTCTTTTTGCCCGGCAAGCGCCAAGAAAGGAAAAGGAAACGGCTCCAGGATCCCGGCGTCCTCAGCCGGGAAGCGGCTGCGAAATCCGCGCCCGGAGACCATGTCAATCAGATCACGCAGCGAACGCGGACCAGCCCGAAATCTCTTCCGCTTCATCCAAGTTGACTTCAGGGATGGGGGCTGATTTGGCATTTGCTACGGGTTCGGTTTTCATATATCAATCCATATCGTCGCGTAAATCCCCAAAATCGACTGACGGGAGTGCATCTGGAAATTCTTCCAGCACATCCACCATGAACATAGGAATTTCCGGCAGTGTGGGCGCCAGGGGAAAATGGGCGGGAGGTTTGATCTTTTTGGGCGGCGCAGGAGGCTTTTTGCGTTCTTGCCCGTAACTCCATTCTCGCTTGCGCAGGATGCGCGGGTCTTCGGTTAGGTTACCAACAAAATGTCCATGGACTGAGTAAACCGTCTGATCTTTATCCACCCAACCGATCCATTCGCCGGATAAATTGAATATGTAAGGTGTGATCAGGATCGCGCCCGTTTCACCGCGCGATAGGTAAATAGGAGTCATTTTTTGAGTTTCAGACATAGGATCAATTATACAGGATATACCTCATTTTTCCTGTGAAACGGGTGCTTCTAATGAGCGAATTGCTCATCAAACCTTCAGCTAATAATAGAGAAATCTGTATGTTCAGTCCGACCCTGCTCAAATATAATCTAGAATAGTATCATCTGCATCGATCTCTCGAAGGAACCATGAAACCTTTGAACGGATTAACGCAATCACAAAAATCGATCGGCATCCTTGTTGCCAACACCGGTTCGCCAGATGCGCCTACGCCTGCTGCTGTGCGCCGTTACCTGGCTCAGTTTCTTTCCGACCGCCGTGTAATCGATTTGCCTCGCTGGTTTTGGTTCCCGATTTTGTACGGCATCATCTTGAATTTCCGACCGCGCCATTCAGCTAACCTCTACCGTCGCATCTGGACAGAAGATGGTTCGCCGCTGGTTCACATTACCCAAGAAATCGCATCTGGTTTGACAATTTACCTTTCCGAAGCATTGCCGCATTCTGTCATCATTGCTGTCGGAATGCGTTATGGCAACCCCTCGATTGCGGCTGGTTTACAAGCGCTGCGTACTGCTGGTGCAACCGATTTACTGATCCTCCCGCTCTTTCCTCAGTATTCCCGGACAACCACAGGTTCGATCCTGGATGCCGTTCAGGCCGAACTTGCTACCTGGCCATCCATCCCGCAGGTGCACGTAATCGAAGACTATCATGATCATCCAGCATATATCAAAGCCTTAAAGCAAACCGTGCTGGATTTCTGGGGGAAACAGGGCTGGCCTCAACGCCTCTTGATCTCATATCATGGCATTCCACTCAGTTACGTCAAACGCGGCGATCCCTATCCCGTTCAATGCCAGGCGACCGCTCAACTGCTCGCGGAAAGCCTGGGGCTAACTGAGAATGAGTGGATGATCGCTTATCAGTCCCGCTTTGGGATGCAAAAATGGCTCCAGCCAGCTATGCATCAGGTGTTGGAAGAACTGGCCCGTGAGAAAAACTCCCATTTGGGCGTGATCACCCCAGGCTTTGCCGTTGATTGCCTGGAGACGCTTGGCGAGGTTTCCGATGAAGAACGTATCCATTACAAAGCCTGCGGCGGTTCCAGGTTTGATTACGTTGCCCCTTTAAATACCAGCGAGCGCCATCTACAAGCGCTCACTGAGATCATTTTAACAAAGCTATCTGGCAAGAATCGCTCTCAGTCTACATCTGCATAAGTCCAATAGCGATTGGCAAAGAAATTCCAAAACATCACAATCAACACAGCAATTGCCAGGGTGAAGTTATCTGCCAGTCGGGTGGCATCCAATAAGCCTGGGATTTGTAGGTTTGCCTGGACAAATAATCTTTCCACTACAGGCTCAAAAAATGCCAGGATTGGCACCCGAATCACCAGTCCCATCACGCTTACCAGGGTGAATTGGATGATCTGGGCCGATACTCGCTTGGATCGTGAATCTGGGTAGGTCCAATATCGGTTCCAGAAGAAATTGCTGATGATAGCGGCGATAAATGAAACTGAACCGGCCAGCACCAGCGGGGCGCTAAAAAACTGGATTAAGATATTCGAGACGCCAAAATCGACTACTGCGCCGATTACACCAACCATTGCAAACCGCAGAAAGCGCGAGCGCTCTTGTGCATTCGAAAGGATTACCGTCATTCCTTACCAAGCTCCCCTTTGAAATAGGGAATGGTGCGCTCCAGTCCAGCTTGCAGGCTTACCGTCGGTTCCCACCCCAGGATGGTTTGGGCGCGGGTGATATCCGGTCGCCGGCGCTGTGGATCGCTCTCGCTGCGCGCCCCGGGTTTGAAGGTGATCCCGGCTGGATTCTGGGTCAGGTGGTTGATAGTTTCTGCAAATTCCAGGATTGTGGTCTCCACCGGGTTTCCGATATTGACCGGCTCATGCTCTTCAGAAATTAACAGGCGGTAGATCCCATCGACCAGGTCGTCGACGTAGCAGAAGCTGCGAGTCTGTGATCCATCTCCATAAATCGTCAGCGGTTCGTGACAGATTGCCTGCTTAAGGAAATTCGGCACTACCCGCCCATCTTCGATATGCATGCGCGGTCCATAGGTATTGAATATCCGCACGATGCTAGTATTCAATCCATGAAAGCGATGGTAAGCCATGGTGAGCGCCTCGGCAAAACGCTTGGCCTCATCATAAACCGAGCGTTCTCCAATCGGGTCGACATGTCCCCAATAGGTCTCTCTCTGCGGATGCTCGAGCGGATCTCCATAAATTTCGCTGGTCGAGGCAAGCAGGAATCGAGCGCCATGCGCATGGGCTACACCAAGCATATGGTGGGTACCTAATGCGCCCGCCTTCATGGTCTGGATAGGTAAGTTGACATACCCATATGGAGATTGTTCATTCGGGCTGGCAGGCGAGGCGAAGTGCATTACGCCATCCACCTTTCCGGCTACAAAGATGAAATTAGAAACATCGTGGCGGATGAAGGAAAAATTCGGATTTCCCGCCAGGTGGGCCAGGTTCTCTGGACGCCCGGTGATGAAATTGTCCATTCCGACAACCTGGTGACCCTCTCGAATCAATCGGTCGCTCAGATGAGAACCCAAGAATCCTGCTGCTCCTGAAATTAGAACGCGCATATCTCTTCCTTTTCAATAGTAACTAAGTTGCTTGGCTGCCCAGTGTCCTGGTTCGCTGATGACGTATTACTGAGCGCCTGAGTTGCTGGTTATCCCATTACTTCCATGTCACTCGACTGGTCAAGCCATCGCCGGTGATTTGCACAGGCATTCCATCCTGGCTGTTCACGATCCACAGGTTGCCCTGGTAAATAATAGCCAGGGCGTAATCCTGATTGCCTGGCAATGGGGCAGGAGACCATTGCCCCCAATACTGCTGCGGTTCCATCCCGGCTTTATCTTGTGGCGGAAACAGCGTACGCCGGTTAGATCCATCCCGGTCCATCACAATAATCTGGTAGCGGCTGGTCTCGCTCTGGTCCGGGAACAGAGCCTGCAAATATGCGATCTGGTAATCAATTTCACCAGACTGCTCCTGCAGTGGGGAGGCGATCGGATACGCGAACATGCCAACCTTGGAGACCAGGTGCAGTGTGGGCCCGCCATCCAGTAACACCGCAGTCAGGTCGAACGCCTGCGATTCTTCTGGCGCATCCGAGCCTTCCGGGGCGATATGGTCGAGCGTATAGATTGCCTTGCCGTCTGGCCCCCAGGTGATCCCAGGCACCCAGGCCCAATCTCGATGGGTTTGTAGGGGCAGGATATTCAATGTGGCTGTCATGATTCCAGTCTTGTAATCCACAATCCCAACCGAATCGGCTCGGGCATACGCCAGGAAGCGTCCATCCGGGCCCCATTGGAAATTGGTTCCCCACCAACCATAAACTCCGCCCGCATTGGGTTCCAAGATGGTAGTCCATTTGGTGGTCCACCCACTGGTGCTGAAAGTCAGCACGTGCAGATCGTTATTCGCCTGCCAGCCGGGCGCGGCCGGGCGCGGCTCAACCGTTGAAAAGACCACCCGTGTATTCGAACCTGGGGTCCAATCGGCAAATTGAGTCACATTCTTCACTTCCAAGCTGATCAGTTCTTGTTCCGGCTGACTTGCTCCAGGCTCCAGCTCGCCCCAGCCTCCGATTTGGGCTGCCCATAAGCTATTGATCTGTCCTTCTTCTGTTGAGCGGCGGGTGAAAAGCAGCCAGTTCCCATCGTCCGAAACAGAAAGTACCCGTCCATCCAGGTCGCCTGCAGTGAGAACTGCTTTTCGGTTGGAGCTGTTTCCTTCGATCACCCAAACATTTCCATCCCTTAGATAATACAGCTTTCCAGGGAGCTCAATCGGAGCGAATGGCGTCTGCACGCCAATCATCCGGATTTCTGGGATGGGCTCTTTCACAATCACTGATTTTACCGGGATGGGTTGGCTCGATACCTCAACTCCATCCTCATATACCCGCCGGTAGGTGATCTCCTGGACGCCATTCCGGCCTGGTTGGATCAACACTTCTTTTTCCACTGGCAGCGATTCATTTCTCATCGTTTGCTGGGAATACGGGAGCACGACTTGCTCCACCTCAAAAGCCTCGGATACTCGCACAAGGCGCACTTGCGCTCCATTTCCAAGCACGGTATAGCTTGGAGGTTCACTTCGGTCCAGCGCTTCGAGGGTCAGCCCGGCCTGGTTCAGCGCCTGCTGGACGGTGCTTCCTGCTGGCAGACGCACATCGATGGTTTGATCGTCCGCCAGGATCTGTACTTGGATTAAATCCTTGGTAACCTGAGCCTGGGCGCACCCGCTAATCAATATGACGATCAGCAGACAGATAAGACAAAGTAACCATCCGGCGCTATTCGGATTTCCAACCGGGGTGTATCTACTGGTGATAGAAAGAAAATTTCTGCCCGAGCGGCTTCTTGTTAGACGGTCTGAAGGGCCGCCTATAGGGCGTATCCGCCGCATCAAGGCTGGTTTGAGGGGTAAAAGTGGTTGGATTTGTGAAGAGCGCCGGTACATCGTTTTGCTTATCTGTGGCTGATGGTATAATCTCGCTTCAGGCATATGAAGCTTGGTCTTGTTCGGTCCAGTCTATAGGATATGGGCGACGATGGTAATTTTACCGTTGTCGATGCCAATACTCTCGATAAACAGGCTTTCAGCATTTGCACTCAGTTGGGCTTGGATCATCTGGTCGAACTGGGTGGTGATCTGGGCGAGAATGTTTTCTGGCAAAGAAAAGGGTCCCAGCTTGCCGCTCACGATCTGCGTGTGCGGCTTTCCCTGAGGATCTACATCGATCTTCACCGAGACGGTTAGAGGCAAGTCCATCCCACTTTGGTTCACCTCACCCGTAATGACCATCACGCCGTCATCCAGGCTCACTTGCAGGTCCCGTATTCGGTTTTCTTCGCTGGCTTGCAGTTCTTCGTTGGCGGCCGCCGTCAATTGTCCCTCGGTCAACTCCAAAGTAATGCGACCACCGCTGATTGCTGTGGAAATTGCGCCGCTGACCTGGGTTTCGAGTGCGGCTGGATCATCTGTCGAGATCGGAATAGCCGTTTCTACCGAACTTGCGCTGGTTGCAAGGTTGCACGCCAGGCTGGATAAGATTAGAATAGAAATGGCCGCGAAAGCGAACCATTTTCGTTGTGTCAACATTGAATTAAACTCCTGTTCTCTACACCAGTACCGCTGAATTGTATCATAGCATGAGCGACTCTACTTTTACTGAAAATGAGACCCCTCAAAAGGCGCAAACCACAACCGAAATCGGTTTTGGTAATCCCATGGCAGATCCAATTCCGCCTTCGGATCTGATCGAACATCTTTCGCTTTACCTGGAAGCCTTGTTGTTCGTTGCCTCAGGTGAAGTTAACCCAACTCAGCTCGCCTCTGCGCTTGATCTGCCGCTGAGCGAGATTGAACGCGGCCTGGATGAGCTAATCGTGTTGTACACTGCTGAAAAACCCGGACGCGGCTTGCGCTTGCAGCGTTTCCGCGGTCGGGTTCAATTGACCACTGCTCCCCAGGTATCGGGCTATGTCGAGCGCTTCCTGGGGCTTGAATCCAGCAGCCGCCTCAGCCGGGCAGCCCTTGAAACCCTCGCCATCATTTTGTACCGTCAACCGGTCACTCGACCACAGATCGACGCTGTGCGCGGCGTGAACAGCGATGGTGTGGTGCGCAGCCTGCTTTTGAAGGGGTTAATCCAGGAAATCGGTCGCGCCGAAGCCCCGGGACGTCCAATCCTCTACAGCGCTACCACCGAATGCCTGCAGTATTTTGGCCTCAGTTCGCTCTCCGACCTGCCGCCGCTGAACCTGGATGAGATTGAAAATGGCGTATAGCGTATTCGGATTGCCAAAATAAAGTGGGCCGGTCAATTCGACCAGCCCACTTTTTTTGATCTAACTGCGTTGTCTAATATTGTGAATTGCTTTGCCCTGCCCATGCTGGACGCCCATTAGCATCCCGGATACTCAAGCCTGCTTGATTGGACAGGTTGGACATCTCGGCTACCTCCAACCTTCCATTGGCGTCATAGAACCCCTTCAAAACCAACTGATCATTGACCTGGGGGACGAAGCCTTGCTCCTGAGCATATCGCCAGGGGCGTCCGGCGACCTCGATCGTTTGTCCATCCTTGCTGGTCAGGGTAAGCATATCGCTCTCCACTGATGTCACGGTTGCCTGGAACTCGAACCATTCAACCGCTGCGACCTCTCCGGTCGTCTCGCTCTGGCGGCTGTTGCGCCCGCCTCCATTCCCGGATTGTTCTCCGTTCCCCACTCCACCGCCCCGGCTGCTTTCAAGGTTTCCTTCATGCTCTTGCTCGGTCGTCCCTTCCCCTTTCCCAATGCTCGCAGACACATCATTCCCGCTCTTGGCAATCGTCCGGTTCACGGCTCCAAATACGAGCAAACCGATAAAGCCTGCAAAAACTACGCCGATGAGGATCTTTTTTACCATCTTCTTCATTCTCCTTTGGATGAATTCAATCATCACTATTTTCTATGATTTGTATGATAAGTCGTCTTGATTTTTCGGTCTGTTACGAGATGGCGCCTTCGCCCAGCTCTTGCCCGCTCTTTATTGGGCTAAATCTCCGGAAAAGGTTGCGCGTCACTTTGGTAACCCACTTCCAGTGGATCGCAAAATGCAGCACTGCAGCGATGATCAACGTAACTCCAGCCCATGTGTGGATCAAATCCCACCCGGATTGAGAGAAGATCACCATCGGGGTGATCGCCCCGCCGCTGCTTGGAAAGAACAGGAAGTAAATCCCGCTCAGAGCTGTCAGCAAGAAGCTTACCGCGATCGTCAGATTCACGATCAAATTCCAACGTCCGCGCGCATTCATAGGCCCAGCCTTACCGGTCCATTCCTTCCAGGTTCGTCTGGCCATGCTGACTACCCACGACCAGTGCAGGGTCAAGTGGATGACTGCAACTGCGATCATTGCCACCCCGATCCAGGTATGGATATCCTCCCATGTGTGCCGCTCGAAAAGGATTACGATCCCATACATCGGGTTTCGTCCGCCCTGATATCCGCCTACCGGTAGAAACAGGAAATAAATACCACTGATTGCTGCGACCAGGGCGCTGCTCAGCAGCCCCGCATCGATCAGCCAGTTATTGCGTGTTTGTTTAGAGACGCTACTCTTAGTCATCAGAAATTCTCCTAGAAAAAATTGTTTGGAGATGGATGGGTCTGATTTCTTGGAGTTATTTCAAACCGATCAGCCGGATGGTTTGAAAATCCATCTCCTTCATTCCCCCTAATCATATTGGAAAGTTGTGAAGAACCTGTGAAATTGGTTTGTGGAATTTATGAAAAATAAGCGAGCTTAGCCCTTCATATGCGCAACCGACCGGCGCACCAATTCCTTCAACACATCAAGGTCAATATCCGCGATTCGTTTGATATACAGACACGCTGCGCCAGTCTTATATTTCCCTAGCTTGTGCAGCAGGTCTGGATAAGAATCGAAACCCGACATGATATAAAGGCTCAGGTTTTGTTTGCGCGGTGAAAAACCGGTTAGCAGCCAGTCGCCCTCACGCCCGCTTGCATATTTGTAGTGATAATTGCCAAAACCAATAATACTGTCGCCCCACATCTTAGGTTCTTCCTGGGTGACCTCTTTCATCAAATCCAGAATCTTCAGGCTATCTCGACGTTTCTGCTCGTCCTGTACAGAACTAATGAAAGCAATCACGTCGCCATCATTTTGTTTGGTCTTCAATTCCGCCATCGCAGCCTCAAAAATCAATTGTTTACAAGATAAAAGACATATGATATCTCTGATTATATCAGAATCTCACTGATTAGCAATCTGAATGCTTCCTGATGGATATAGGTTATAATATTCCATCGTGGAAGAAAGATTACAGAAAATCATGGCTCAAGCGGGTCTGGGATCCCGTCGAGGTTGCGAACTACTGATCTCAGAAGGCAGGGTGACCGTTAATGGAAAGGTCGCTATATTGGGTATGAAGGCTGACCCGCAAAGCGACAAAATCCAGGTCGATGGGGGCTTGCTCAATCCGCCGGAAGCTCTGTTATATATCGCGATTTACAAACCCCGCGGGGTTTTGTCTGCTGTCACCTCGCCCGATCCGCGCCCAACGGTGCGTGATCTGATTGATCTCCCTGGTCATTTTTACCCGGTTGGTCGTCTTGATGTGGATAGCGAAGGACTGATGCTGCTGACGAATGATGGCGACCTTGCCAATCGTCTGACTCATCCCCGCTATGGTCACGAAAAGGAATACCAGGTGCTGGTCGCCAGCCGCCCGGACGAACAGCAGTTGAATACCTGGCGGCGCGGGGTAGTCCTGCCGGATGGCCACCGCACAGCGCCTACCCAGGTTTACACCACCAGACCATTTGGCAAGGGGATGTGGATGCGAGTGATCCTTAAGGAAGGCCGCAAGCGCCAGATCCGCGAGACCGGCGCCACCATCGGTTTGCCAGTGGTCAAGATCATCCGTGTCCGGATAGGCAGTCTTCACCTGGGATCTCTCAAAGCTCGTCAGTGGCGCTATCTTACACCTGAAGAAATCAAAGACCTGAAGAGCGGAAAAAAACCTCCCCGCACTCGAAAACAACCCTCCCGCCAAGACCAACGCTCGTCTGAAAAGCATCCGACTGGAAGCAAGCCAGGCGCAAGAAAACCAGTCTCCGCCAGGTCGGAAGACCGCAAGCGGGGCGATAGCTCAGGCGGAAAAAAACGACATGCTCCCCGCAAGTCTGGCAGCCAGGGTTCTGGCGGTTTTGAAACACCGGCTCGCCATTCCAAACATCCCGGCGATTCTCGCTCCAGGCCGCCGGTAACCAAAAATCCCTCACTTGGCAGAAAATCCTCCGTCCGGCGATCTGACCGGAACCGGGGGAATACTTAATTCATTCCATCCAGAGGTTTTTCGCATGCAGTCGGAAGTGCAACAGCGCTATTCCTGGTTAGATACCCCCTTACTTAGCAAGATTACCCTGAACGGCGAGACCCTCTTTTGGGCTTCGATCCTGATCCTGGCGCTGTTCAGCCGTTTCTACATCCTCGGCGACCGTGTGATGAGCCATGATGAAAACTCGCATGTCTATTACTCATGGCGGTTCTATCAGGGCCAGGGTTTTTCCCATGATCCGTTGATGCATGGGCCTTTCCAGTTTCACCTGATTGCCCCAGCTTATTTCATGTTTGGCGACAACGATTTTACCGCCCGCATCCCAGCTGCTCTCTTTAGCGTCGCTACCGTGATGTTCATGTGGTTCTATCGGCGGTATCTGGGTCGGGCTGGAGCGATGGTCGCTGCGATATTGATGCTGATTTCGCCTTACATGCTCTTTTATGGGCGTTACGTCCGTAACGAGGCTATTGTAGGTCTGTTTGGCGTGATCATGATTTGGGGTATTTTACGCTATCTGGAAACGGGCATGCCGCGCTATCTATTCGTGGTCACCGCCATCAATGTACTTCATTTTACAGCTAAAGAAACATCTTTCATTTACTTGGCTCAAGCAATGCTCTTCCTGGGCGGTTATTTTATCTACCGGCTTTCAAGCGTTGCCTGGACGCGGCCACAATTCCGCAACCAGTTCTTGCTTGCCCTGATCGTTGCCTTGCTCTTGCTTGGCGCTGCGGGTGGATACATGGTTGCTAACCGCAGCCCACAGGTCCTGAATGTTGAAACAACCGCCTCGCCGGTCGTCCCTGGTCAGGAATTAGCTCCGCCTCCATCTTCAGGTCCGCCGGTCTTCCTGGTCGTATCGCTTGGATTAAGCATGGTCGCATTGCTGGCTGCGGGATACCTGTTATTAAAGGGTTTCGGGCTGGACCAGTTGCGCCGTGATCGCTCGTTTGGCCTGCTGATCGTCTTTGGTACATTGGTATTACCACAGTTGGTCGCTTTCCCGGTCCGTTTGATGGGTTGGGATATCCCCACTAATGCGAACGAAGTGATGGCGCTCACTACGCAGAACATTTTTCAAATAGGGGTCTTCCTGGTTCCGTTGGTGTTGATTTCTGTCGTGATTGGCTTGATTTGGAACCCGCGCCTCTGGTTAATCAACGCCGCCATCTGGTATGGTTTATTCACAATTTTCTATACCTCCATGTTCACGAATGGCGCTGGCTTTTTCACCGGAATGGTGGGTTCGCTCGGCTATTGGCTGGAGCAGCAAGGGGTAGAGCGTGGCAGTCAACCCTTGTATTATTATGCGCTCATCCAGGTACCGGTCTATGAATATCTGCCTGCTATGGGGACCTGGATGGCATTTGGCATAGTTATTTGGGGATGGCTAAAAGGGAGCTTTGGACAAAAAGCGCCTGAAACTGCTGAGCAACCGGTTCAACTCACTTTACCTGATCTTCCTTCAGCGCCTGAAGAGACTGCAGAATTACCTCTGGATCAAGAAACAAATCTGTCAGAGCCTGCCCCGGTTTTTGCGCTGATCGGTTTCTGGGCGATCACCAGTCTGGTCGCTTTTACTGTGGCGGGCGAAAAGATGCCTTGGCTGACAGTCCATATCACCCTGCCGGCGATCCTGTGCAGCGGGTGGGCGTTTGGCAGGCTGATCGATCTGACAGATTGGAGCCTGATCTCGAAAAAGCGCGGCTGGTTGGCGCTCTTATTGCTTCCGGTGTTTTTACTGAGCGCATGGGCAACGCTCGCATCACTATTAGGGACACAACCTCCTTTTCAAGGCAAAGAATTGACCCAGCTCCAGGCTACCAGCCAGTTCATGACCAGCTTATTGGCTGCAATTGCCAGCGGGGTCGGGCTGTTTTACCTGGTGCAACCCTGGCCAGGGATCCAGTTTGTGCGCATTCTGGCGCTTTCACTCATTACCTTCCTGGGCGTGCTGACTGCGCGTACATCGATCCAGGCAAACTACTATAATTATGATTATGCCAATGAGTTGTTGGTCTACGCTCATTCCGCCCCGGGGGTAAAAATTGCCCTGAACCAGATCGAAGAAATCTCGCGAAGGACAACTGATGGCCTGGCGATTCAAGTGGCGTATGATAATGAAACCTCGTACCCGTATTGGTGGTATTTGCGCAACTATCCTAATGCCCAATATTTCGGCGCCAATCCTTCCCGGACGCTGCGCGAATCCCCGGTGATCCTGGTCGGCGACGCGAATTTCGGCAAGATCGAACCTGTGGTGGCAAATCTTTACGACCGATTTGACTATATCCGCCTGTGGTGGCCGAATCAGGATTATTATGGATTGAACTGGGAAAAGTTTAAAGGCGCGATCACAAATCCGGCGATGCGAGTTGCTTTGTTCGAAATCTGGCTGAACCGGGATTATACTGCTTTTGGAAAAGTAGTTGAGCGGGATATGAGTTTGCCAAACTGGTCGCCATCTGCCCGTATGCGATTGTATATCCGTAAGGATATTACCTCTCAGTTGTGGAATTATGGTTCTGCGCCAGCTCCTGTTGAAGAAATCAATGACCCATTCGAAGGCAAAAACCTCGATTTGCCTGCCAATGCCCTGGTAGGAACGTTAGGTACCGAGCCTGGACAGTTCCAGCGCCCGCGCGACGTCGCGGTTGCGCCAGATGGCACGCTCTATGTAGCCGATACCGAGAATCACCGCATACAACATCTGACATCCAACGGGTTGGTGCTGCAGATGTGGGGCGCTTTTGGAGATGTGGCTGTGGGTAATGCTCCAGCGGGCACATTTAACCAACCCTGGGGCATTGCTGTCGGTCCGGATGGCTCTGTCTATGTCGCCGATACCTGGAATCACCGCATTCAAAAATTCGATCCGCAAGGTAACATTATTCGGATGTGGGGTTACTTCGGCCAGGCAGAAGCGCCTGAGGCTTTCTGGGGACCGCGCGATATAGCGGTTGACGCGTCTGGGCAGGTGTATATCACAGATACCGGGAACAAACGGGTTGTCGTTTTTAGCGCCGACGGAGAATTCATTGCCCAGTTCGGCGAGGTCGGAATGGGGCTTGGTCAACTCGACGAACCGGTAGGGATTGCGGTTGATCTCGATGGTCTGGTTTATGTCGCCGATACCTGGAACCAGCGCATTCAGGTCTTTCAACCAGATGAAGAAAACCAGTACTTCCAGGTCCGGTCATGGGATTTGCTGGCCTGGTATGGCCAGTCGTTGGATAACAAACCCTATCTGGCGATCGATGATATGGGCAACCTGTACATTACCGACCCGGAAGGCTACCGTGTGCTGCAATACACGCGCACGGGTGAGCCGGTTCGCTCCTGGGGGGATTTCGGAACCGGGACTTCCCAATTTGGATTACCCGTTGGGATTGCCATCGATCCGGAAGGTATGGTCTGGGTAGTTGATGCCAACAATAATCGGGTGATGCGCTTTGCCTTGATGCAGTAATCGAAAAACTGTCAACCCTGAGCATGGTCATTTCTCCAGGGTTGGCAGTTTTTCGAATTCATAGGCTGGTTTAGATCTGAGTGATCAATTTTAATCTGCGGCGTTCTAAGAAACCCTCCAGCCATAACAGGACCAGCGCCGCCCAGATGATACAAAAGCCGATGAGTGAGTGAATCGTGAACGGCTCGCGGTAGACCCAAACACCGATTAAAAATTGAAGCGTGGGAGCCACATATTGCAGCAGACCCAACATCGAGAGGTCAATCTTTCTCGCCGCGGTTCCGAATAACAAGAGCGGGATGGCTGTGACCGGTCCTGTGAGTATTAAAAAGCAAATTTGTCCGCATGCTTGAGTGACCCAAAGCGCCTGAACCGTTGCCTTGCAGCACGAATAAGAAAATCAGACTGGGGATGAAGAGCATCCCGGTTTCCAGCGTCAAACCGTACAATGACCCAAGCGGAGCCGTTTTTTTAGCCAGCCCATACAGCCCAAACGTCAGCGCCAGCAATAAGGCGATCCAGGGCAAGCGTCCATAATTTAAAGTCAGGTAGATCACGCCAAGCGTAGCCAATCCGATGGGCGCCCATTGCAGCGGACGCAGGTGTTCACGCAGTACAACCACACCAAGCAGGATGCTCACCAGGGGGTTAATAAAATAACCCAGGCTGGTTTCGACGATGAACCCCGCGGTGACTCCATAGACATAAATCAGCCAATTAAGCCCGAGCAGGATAGAAGAAATTAAGAAGACCAATAAGAACTTCGGCCCAAGGATCGCTGTGCGCAGATTGCGCCATTCCTTGCGTACAAACAGCACAATTGAGAGAAACAAGAACGACCAAACAATCCGGTTGCTGACGACCTGGATCGCCGGAACTTCGTGGATCAGCTTAAAATAAATCGGAAAAAAGCCCCAAATGATATATGCCCCGATGCCATACAAAATGCCTTTATTCATAAGTTTCTATTTGACCTGACTGCTATACTGAATTATGTGGAAATTTATCATACCATTGAATACAAAAAAGCTGGACAGGTCTTTGACCAAGGTCCAGCTTTTTCATTTGCTTCGATAATGATCCTAGAACAAACCGCGAAACACCATCAATAAACCCAGGATAAATAGTGGTACGCCAAGGATTGCTCCAATGATGGTCAACGATACCACCACTCCAACCACCATCAATACCAACCCCAGAACGACGATCACTAAACGACCGGTCAAGCGCAGAATCCCGGTCACAAATTGCCAGATTGCCCAGAAAGGCCAAAGGTACCAGGGAACTTGATGTTTAGTTTCAGACATTGAAGCCTCCAGCGTCAAATTTTTGGTCGAACCAATTCATCCTGATATACGCAGGAAACTCGCAATAGTTGCAATATTGAAGCGTTTACGCCTCGCTCGTCTTACTGAGTTGCTCATAGATTTCAGGAGGTAATCCCTTCGCCCCGTCCAGGTTGGCGTAAACCAGATTGGCATCATTCAGGTTGGCGTGCCAGAGGTTCGCTCGGCTGAGCACCGCTCCGCGCAAATTTGCGCTGCGCAGGTCCGCTTCACGCAAATCCGCATCGCTCAGGTCTGCCGCTCGAAGGTCAGCTCCAATCAGGTTTGCCCGTTGTAGATTAGCTCCCTGCAAGTTGGTTTCGCTTAAGTCGGCATACTGCAAATCGGCATCTTCCAGGGTCGCTTTTTCTAAATTAGCCTGGCTGAGGGTGGATTTCACCAGTTTTGCCAGTCTCAAATTCGCCCCAGTCATGAAAAGATTGCGTAGATCCAGCCCAGATAAATCTACTCCCTGTAAAACCATTCCTTTACCGGAGTTCAGCGCTACAAGATAGATCACTTGACCGCGGTCTAAATCTGCCATGACGATCCCTCCAGATCGAGTTTGGGGTGGAACCTGCCTTTTGATGCACTCCACCCCAATCAGATGTTTTGAAAAATGAATTTTAGTCTGCCAGGTCGGAGACGTCGCCGGCTTGAGCGTCTTTGCCAAGGAAGAACTGCAGGTCGGGTTTAACCATGACAGGCTTGATTGTCTGTTCGACATACTTTCGAGTGCCAGCCTGTCCCAGCATCTGGAACAGTTTAGAGAACTGGTCTTCCCAGGCTTGAACGATGATTTCCTTGTTGGCTGCAGGCATATTCCAGGTTTGTTTCTTGAAGGCGCCGACTGCGTTCTTACGGGTTTTATAATAGAATTGCTCATCCGTCATCCCTGGCTTGCGATCCGCTGCATATTTCTCGTTCAGGAAAGCGTAAATCTCTTTGTGCATGTCATCTGGCAAGCGCTCGAAAAGCATGTTTTGAAAGTTGGTTGCCAGGTGCACTTCCACCGCCCGGCTTTCGACGAACTTGCTGAAAGCGCTCTCGGGCAGTGTAGATGCGCCATGCTGGACTGCCCCGCCCAGACCGAATTCCTTCACTGCGGTGTCGCTCAACTGACGCAGCGTATCGAAATCTACGCTCACATCTGCAATTGAACCATCCGGCAATACCACGCCGCCGTGCGAGGTGCCGGTTTGGATGCTGATTTTACTGATGCCTACGGCGTCGGGGGCAATCTTCGCGAGGGCTTCGTTGTACCCTTCCATATAAGCGCATAACTCTTCTTCGGTAGAGTTGTGTCCACCCACTTCTCCGATCTCTCCGCCAACCGAGATGGTCACGTTTTCTGGTTCGAGCGAGCGGATATAAGCAGTGAACATAGCCGACAAACCAGTGTTCAACGCCTGCTGCTCTTGGATTGTGGTCTTGCTCAAATCCACTAATGTGGAAGTATCGATATCAATGTTGAAGAAGCCGGCGTTAATCGCCTCCACGATCAGATCTTTCAAAGCTTGCAGTTCTGTTTCTTTGTCGCTCTCATAGCGTTTGGGGGAAACCTGGAAATGGTCGCCCTGGACAAACACCGGACCGGAATACCCTTCGGCGATGGCGGCTGCCAGCATACTGGTAACATATTCGGCTGGACGTTGGTCTGTATACCCCATTTCAGAGCGGGCGATTTCGAATATGATCGCGGCAGCGTCGATCGGTTTGGCCGCCCGGAAGACCGCTCGCGCTAAGTCAAAGGCCATTGCCCGCAGGTTCATAGCCGGAACAGTGAAGCTCGCTGGCACTTCGCCGCGCCCGCGCGCCATATAAAGCTCATTGATGGATGCCGGATACACACCGATGCTCTGGGCGATTACACGCACAAGATAACGCGCCAATCCCTGGCGGGGGCCGCTCTCCAGAGCCGCAACTTCTGCCAAACGGTGAATGGTTGCACGCAGACGAACCGCATCCTTTACTTCTGCTTTTCCGTCCTGTACCACCACACTGTGATCTAATAGCGCTAACAGGTCTTGATAATCTTGCTTGGACATGAGAATTTCTCCTAGATTGGGATAATGAACACTCAAATATGAGAGCTCTAGATGATTTATTTTGGCCGATATTTCGACAAAAAATTATAACATCTTTATACATTCACGGCATGCCATCCATCCACTCAGAAATATTTCGGGTGGATTATTCATCGACTGTGAAACCATTTTTATTTTTGTTCGTATAATATTTGGAAGGGACTGATGCGGACCATTTTATGATTAAATAAATGGGTCAGTGTTGCATCCTTTCCCAACAAAGGCTATAATCGGAGATGATCCTGCAAAGAGGCAAGCCCCTGTTGTTCAGATGCAGACGAGAACTTCAGTTGACAAAGGAGTTGTAGAATGACCGATGATATTTTTGATAAAGTGAAATCTGATCTGGATCCTTTCAAGAAGATCCTGAGCTATATCCCAGGCTTTAAGGGATATATGGAGCGTCAAGCGCGGCGAGATTCGGATAAATTGCTGCGTGAGGCGATTGCAGACCGCTTCGAGCAGCAGTGGGGTCGTGTTTCTGCCCTGCAGCGAGAGTTCATCAATACGGGCGATATCCAATATGTGGATGATTTGGAAGCTGCTGCCATAAAGCTGCGCACATTTGCAGATCGCGTCCGCCGGGCTACTCGCGGTTACTCTGGCTTGTTTGACGCTGTAAAGATCAACGAAGAAGAGTTGAACGCACTTTACCAATATGATTCCGAAATGCTGACATTAGCGGATGAAGTTGGCCGCGCGATTGATAATGTGGAAGCATCCATTGGTTCTGATGGTCTTGGAGCTGCACTGCGTAATCTGAAAACGGTCACACAGCAGTGCATCGATGTCTTTGATCGCCGCGAACAGGTTGTGCTTGCCATTGGCCCTGCCAAGTAAGCAACCTGAAGATTGGACTGCTTTGAGTTTTTCTTGATGGATTTATAGAGGAGTAAATGCGATGACCAGAGTGATAGATTTGATCGAATACCCGAACGAGATGCGTGATGAGATCGTCCACCGCATCCCCGACCAGGGGCAGGGTTCGGTGCGCCTGGGGTCTCAGCTAGTTGTACGCGAATCCCAAACGGCGGTTTTCTTCCGTGATGGCAACGCTTTGGATGTTTTCGGGCCTGGAAGGCACACCCTTGTCACTTATAACGTACCCCTTCTGATCGATAAACTTGGCAAGCTCTTCAATGAGCGCACGCCTTTCCCGGCAGAAGTCTACTTTGTCTCCATGCGTGAATTCGTCGACCGCAAATGGGGCACTCCCCAACCGATTATTATCCGCAATCCCAATATGGGCTTGGGTGTGGCGTTGATGCAAGGCTTTGGCTCCTATGGCTTCCAGGTGAAGGACCCACAGCAATTTGTGACCCAGGTGGTCGGCACCCAGGGCGCGTACCGCACTTCGGATATCGATTCCCGTCTGCGTTCTATGCTGCTCTCCAAGCTGCAGGATCTGTTAGGCGAGACCGCTGCCCAGCATAGCGTCCCCGAGCTGATCGGTCTGACGGAAGAACTGGGCGCAGGTGTGCCGCGCGAAAGCCCAGGATGATTTCCTTGCTTTGGGATTGATGTTGAAGAATTTCTACATCGAGAACCTGAAGCCTTCCAGTAAGTCTGCTGAAGAGCTGCGAGCGATGGGGATGCTCGATATGGCCACATACACTCAGCTTCAGGCGGCCGATGCGATGCGCGATGCGGCTCAAAACCCGAGCGGCGGCGCTGGCTTGACTGCTGGTATTGGAGCAGGAATGGGGATTGGCAACGTATTGAGCGGCGCCCTCTCCGGGATGAATGCACCTCAGAGCGGGGCGCAGCAGGCAGCCGGGGCGGCTGCTTCTGGCGCAATGCCTTCGGTGATGACGCCCTCAGAGGCGGCTCAATTCCTGAAAGTATCTGAAGAAGATGTGGTGGCTGCTATTCAGTCGGGCGAGCTGAAAGCAAAGAAAATCGGGAATGCTTTCCGGATCAGCAAGGAAGCATTGGAAGCGTTCCTGGCTGGATAATCCAATGATTGAAAAGGTGAGCGTTCAACGCTCACCTTTTCTCACTATAAACTGGAGGCGGTATGAAAACCGCTGCACAAGCCCCGATCGTGATGGTTCTCTCATCCGATCCATCCCCTACACCTACCTATGATCCATTGTTAACCCCTGTATTGCCGGATAATCCTTCTCCGGCAGAGATGGGACAATTTTTGTATTTTTTCCACTGTATGCCTTGCCATGGCGACCTGGGACAGGGACTCACCGATGAATTCCGCGGGATCTGGGTGGAGGATCACCAAAACTGTTGGGCCAAGGGTTGCCATACAGGTCGGCCAAATGATGAGGGTTTTCCGATCCCGACTTATGTGCCGAAGATAATATCTGAACAGGATGCACTCATCAGATTCCGCAATTTTGAATCTTTGAAGACCTATTTGTTTGAAACCCACCCGCCCCAATATCCGGGCAAACTTACCGATGATGAATATCAGGACATAACTTCTTACTTATGGATTTCGAATAATAAACCCACGCCTAATGCGCTGATCGAGCAAACACCTACCCCATCTCAAACGTTCACCCCTGCCCCAACGCATACACCTGCCCCAACAAACACCCCCCAAAATACGGTCGCGCCTCTGGTCGCAACCATGACCAGCCCATCCCTTGTCCCTGCCGAAGCGCTGCCAATGAAATCCGGCATGGATGCAACCTGGATGTTGATCGCTGCAATCTCCATTGTTCTATTCCTGATCTTATTCTTGCTCGCCAAAAGAAAACGGTGAATATTTAGACCAGATCTCTGCCGGGAGGTTAGCTCGAAATCGGCGTCCCCCTGGAGATGGTCTTCCAGTTTTACAACTATGGGTCTGAACTGCTCTGTTTTGCAATTCTTACGATTCCGCCCTAGCCGGGAGAAAATGGAGCGATTCTGCAGCCAGGGCGGTGATTAATAAGCCGATCTTTTTTAAAAGCTCTTAAACAAATTACCAGTAATGATGAACCTGTGCCTTGATTCTGTCCTGATAAATCTGGCTGATTTTCTGCATGGCCTCTCGATCCAGCGCAGGCATATCGGCAGCAGCCACATTCTCTTCCACTTGTAAGGCTCGCTTCGCTCCGGGGATTGCACAACTGACCGCCTCAGACATCAGGATCCAGCGCATGGCAAATTGCGCCATTGTGTAGCCCTGTGGGACAAGCGGGCGGATCTCCTCCACTGCTCTCAATCCGGTTTCGAAATCTACTCCTGAAAAAGTCTCGCCGCGGTCGAACCATTCACCCTGGCGGTTACCTGTTCGGTGATCGTCTTCTTCGAAAGTGGATTGGCGGGTCATCTTCCCGGCCAGCAACCCGGAAGAAAGCGGCAAACGAGCCATGATGCCCACTTTGCGACGCTGTGCTTCGCTAAAAAACAGATCGGCTGGCCGCTGGCGGAAAATATTATAGATTATCTGCACAGTCTGCACACCAGGATACTCGATCGCTTTCAGGGCTTCTTCAACCTTCTCGACGCTTACGCCGTAGTAGCGGATCTTGCCGACTTTCACCAGATCATCCATCACCTCAAACAGGGCGGGATTGTAGTAGATTTCTGTTGGCGGGCAGTGAAGCTGAACCAGATCCAGCGCTTCCATTTCCAGATTTTTCAAACTGCGCTCGATAAACGCATTCAAATTCTGGCGGTTATAGCCGCTGGGGGTATGCGGATCAAGCCGCCGGCCAACTTTTGTTGCAATAATAATCTCTTCCTTATGGCTGCGTTTCAATTGAGCCAGCAGGCGTTCACTGCGCCCATCTCCATACACATCGGCGGTATCAAAGAAATTGACCCCGCAATCAACCGCTTTTTGGAGGGCGTCTAAAGATTGGCTGTCGTCCACATTTCCCCAGGTGCCGCCAATAGCCCAGGCGCCAAAACTGATGGCAGAGACCTTCAAGCCGGTCCGTCCAAGTTCACGATATTGCATCGCATCCTCCAAAGGGGTATGCTTCGGTTTAGCCCTTACTTAGTGCGTCTTCGAGCAATTTCAATTTCTCTGCCGAGAGCGATTTGGATTTACCCGGCTTGCGCACCAGCTCTTTCAAATCCTTGAGCAGAACCGTCTCTGCGGGTGGGGTGACGTCTTCTGGGATTGCGATCTCAGCCCGTTCGTTGGTAAATACCAGCGCAGCTTCAATCGATGGGAACACTTCATCAGGAAATTGTTTCTTTAGAAACTTCTCGATGGTTTCCTTTTCAGTAGCAACATCCACCTCAGGTCGTCCCAATCCTTCCTGGGCAAAGATCTTCAGGTATAAATTTCCTCCCTTTTGGCGCCAACGACCATTCGAGAAGGTGATCACGCCGCGCTGGTAATACGGCAAAAGCACCCACATTCCGGATGGCCCAATTAGCAGATGATTTACCGGTGAGAGATAATGATAGAGCGAAAACTTCTTATCCAATCCCTTCAAAGCCTGGTCGATCAGTTCATCCTGACGCGGGCGTCTTCCCCAACGATTGGAGAAAAAGATGCCGACTTGAGAGAGGATAAACCCCAGCAGCAGCGCGGCCAAAGAGAGATTAAATTGATCTGGGTTGCGAAAGGATACGACCATCCCGGCGCCCAGCACGGCTAAACCGGCGAGCATGCTGACCTGGGCGATGCGGGCATTTCTTTTGATCAGTTTTTCGTTTCTGTAGATATTCATATGTATATTTGACTCCGTTTTAGGATTCTTCCATAGTTTTCAAGATTGATATTTCTTCATAACCAGACAAGCGTTTTGTCCGCCTAACCCGAATGAGTTAGAAATAGCTGCATTGACTTCACGTTTTCGAGCCTGATTGGGTGTGTAATCCAGGTCGCACTGTGGATCCGGGTACTCATAATTGATTGTGGGTGGGATAAGAGAGTGATAGATCGTCAGAATGGAGGCAATTGCTTCTAATGCGCCAGCGGCCCCCATCGGATGCCCAATCATCGATTTAGTCGAACTGATCGCCAGACGGTAAGCGTGATCGCCAAACAATGTCTTAATTGCCAATGTCTCTGTCACATCGTTGAGCGGCGTAGAAGTGCCGTGCGCATTGATATAATCCACATCTTCGGGGGTCAAACCGGCGTTTTGCAAAGCGGCGCGCATGGCCCGCACGGGTCCTTTGCCTTCCGGTTCGGGGGCTGCAATGTGATGAGCGTCAGAAGAGGAAGCCTGCCCGGCGATCTCGGCATAGATGCGCGCCCCGCGCTTTTGAGCATGTTCCAGGCTTTCCAGGATCACGACGCCGCTGCCTTCGGAGAAGATAAACCCTTCCCGGCGGGCGTCAAAAGGCCGGGAAGCCTGGTCGGGGGTTTCGTTGAAATTGATAGGCAGGGCGCGCATGGCGCAGAATCCAGCAATGGACCAATCCTGAACGATTGCCTCGGTGCCGCCGGTGATGACCATATCAGCCGCGCCGCGCCGAATCCATTCCGAAGCCTCGCCGATCGCTTGCGTACCCGTTGCGCAAGCAGTGGAGATCGTGCTGTTGGGCCCCAGGCATTGAAACGCCTGCGCAACGATAAAGGCCGGGATATTCGGTATGCCGGTCGGGAGCATGAACGGGCTGACCTTGGAAGGTCCAAAAGCCCTTAATGCGCTTACGCCTTCTTCCAGCCTGTCCACACCGCCCATCACCGTACCCATATAGACGCCAGTCCGCTCTGGCTCGGGTGCAACCTCCGAAAAACCTGCATCGCGCATCGCCTGGGTTGCAGCGGCAAGGGCGATCTGGCAGGCGCGGGTGTGCGGCGCGCTTCTTTACGATCCATATATTCTTCAGGGTTAAAATCTGGGATCTCGCCAGCGATTTGACAGGGCATATCGCTGGGATCGAACTGGGTGATCCGCCGGATTCCGGAGCGCCCGTTCTGCAAACCTTCCCAATAGGTTTCTAAACGTGATCCCAAAGGTGTGATCGCGCCCATGCCGGTGACCACCACCCGCAATCGGTTTTCCCGTTGATCACCCATTCTTCGCCTCAGATAGAGCAGCCAGCCGCTCCTGGATGGCATCATGTAAGGCGTTTAACAGGTCTGCCTGAACAGCCTGGCGCGCAGTCCGAATGGCGTTCACCAAAGCTCTGGCGTCTGAGCGACCATGTCCAACAAATACCAGGCCATCTATGCCGAGCAATGGCGCCGCGCCCACCTCTCCGGGGTCCATCATGCTCTTTAAACCTGTGAACGCCGGTTTGGCAAGCAGCGCCCCGACTTTTGTCCGCAGGCTGCTGGTAAGCTCGGCGCGGAGAACGTCTGTGATCAGCTTGGCTACGGCTTCGCTGGCTTTCAAGAGGATATTGCCGGTGAAGCCGTCCGTGACAACCACATCAGCCTGCCCGCCAAACAACTCTTTGCCCTCCACGTTGCCGATGAAATTCAATCCGCTGTTTGCTAATAATGGATAGCTAGCTTTTACCAACTCGTTGCCTTTTCCGGCTTCTTCGCCATTCGATAACAAACCCACGCGCGGGTTTGCTGCTCCGCGCAATTTATTGGCATAAACCGAGCCCATCACGGCAAATTGGAGGATATGTTCGGGTTTACATTCTGGATTTGCGCCGATATCTAATACAACGGCATACCCATTCTTAACGGGAAAGAGGGCAGTCAGCGCCGGCCTTTCTACACCGGTGAGAGTGCCCAGGCGGTAGTAGGCGGTCGCCATCGCGCCGCCGGTATTCCCGGCAGTGACGAAAGCATCAGCCTGGCCCTCTCTTACCAGGTCCATCCCCACAGCCATGGATGTTCGCGAGTTCTTCCGTTTGGCTTTCAACGCCAGAGCCAGGCCTTTATCTTGCATGGTGATGGTATCTACGGCGTCCACCAAATGCACCCGGCTTGAATCCCCTCCGATTGATTTCAGGCGGGGTTTAAGTTGTTCTTCAGGCCCAACCAGGATGATCTCGTCTCCAAACAATTGTGCAGCTTCTACGGCTGCGTGGATCTCTGGCTCAGGGCAATCATCGCTGCCCATCGCATCCAGAACGATACGCATATCCTGCTCCTCTTTTAGATTTAGCTTGACAATGATGTAGAGCCGATTATAATACTTTTGCTCTGGCGCAGGCGCTGGTGCTGGAACTGGCAGACAGGCATGGTTGAGGGCCATGTGCCGAAAGGCGTGAGGGTTCAAGTCCCTCCCAGCGCACTGAGACTGATAGACCCTCAGGGTATTGATGTACCCTGAGGGTCTTATTCATGCTCAGGCCATTATTCTTCGATCTTCATCCGCTGTTCTAATAATCGTACCAGAGCCGAGAGTACCAGGGTCATTGAGAGATAAAGGAAGGCGGCTACATTGAAGGCCTCCATCACTCGGAATGTACTCGATCGGCGCAGGCGGGTGAGCTGTGTCAGCTCATTAACCGCCAAGACGGTTGCCAGCGAGGAATTTTTTAACATCGCAATGAAATCGTTTCCCAGTGGTGGCAGGACACGCCGGACCGCCTGGGGCAGGATGATAAAGCGCATAGCTTGAAAATAGCTCATCCCAAGCGAGCGGGCAGCTTCCATTTGTCCCCGGCTGATGGATTGAATCCCTGCCCGGAAGATTTCGGCTTCAAAAGCGCCATACCCGATCGCAATCGCGATCACGAAACGCAGTTCCATCGATATTGAGCGGATGCTGAACTGGCTAAGGTCAAGGAAAAGGTTTCCCAAGATATCCGGTCCAAACTGAATGATGCCCTTTTCCCCAATCAGTCTAACAGTGTCGACAAATACCGGTACCAAAGCGAACGCGATCATCAAAACCAGCACGACCATCGGGATGCCGCGGATGGTTTCAACATATAAGGTTGAGATGGTGAAGAAGAAGGTGTTTTTCGATGTACGCATCAAGCCGGTGATCAGCCCGATGACCGTGGCAATTGGAAAAGCCAGCAAGGTGATTCGTAAAGTTACGATCACGCCGTTTTTAATATAATTGAAAGTATCGCGATAATTTGCGTCTGAAAGGATCAGATAAAAAAGTAAGAGTCCGGTTGCGATAATGATGAATGCCCACCAGGGGAAACGTCTGGCGCGCTCGCTCAGCGGGATTTTTGCAGGTATCTCACTTCTTGCAGCCATGTCTGCTCCTTATCCAATGGACTTGGAATTGGCAACCATTCCTCCCGCAATTTTCAAGGTTCTATGCGGGAGGAACGGGTTTGATCATCATCAGAACAGATGAAAACGGCGCCGAACCTGGGCTCTATTGAACCAGGCCCCATTTTTGGTTGATTGCTTCCAGCGTGCCATCGTCAATCATGGATTGTAAGGCAGCATCGAAAGCCGCTCTCAATTCGCTATCGGGGGGGAAGACAAAACCAAGCTGCTCGTCAGAAGTGATCGAGCCGGCGATCTTCATCTTGCCTTCGTTCTCGCCCATGAACCCAGAGGCGGAGACGTTGTCGATCACAACCCCATCGATATCTCCGGAGAGCAACGCCAGGACCGAAGCGCCGAAATCTTCAAACGACTTGACCCGCGCTTCTGGGAAATTCTCCTTGGCGACGATCTCGTTGGTGGTGCCAAGCTGGGTTCCGACAAGTTTGGCGTCATCGGCTTTCATGCCTTCGACATCCAGGGTCTCATCGGCGCGCACCAACAGCACCTGACCGACGATTACGTAGGGAATGGAGAAGTCGACGATTTCTTCGCGCTCGGCGGTGATGGTGACTCCATCCGCAAGAACATCATACTCCCCGGCTTGCATAGCAGGGAAGATGCCATCCCAGGCGGCCTGGGCGAATTCTGGCGTGCAGTTCACCCGCTTGCAGATCTCGGCGACCGCGTCATAATCCCAACCGATGCCCTGGTTGGTGTTTTGATCGATGCTGTTGAAAGGTGGATAGGCGTTTTCAACCGCCACTGTGATCGATTTCCCCGCCAGATCCGGCAGCGCCACTGCAGGTTGCGATTTGGCGGACAGGCCCCATTTTTGGTTGATTGCTTCCAGCGTGCCATCGTCAATCATGGATTGTAAGGCAGCATCGAAAGCCGCTCTCAATTCGCTATCGGGGGGGAAGACAAAACCAAGCTGCTCGTCAGAAGTGATCGAGCCGGCGAGCTTCATCTTGCCTTCATTCTCGCCCATGAACCCAGAGGCGGAGACGTTGTCGATCACAACCCCATCGATATCTCCGGAGAGCAACGCCAGGACCGAAGCGCCGAAATCTTCAAACGACTTGACCCGCGCTTCTGGGAAATTCTCCTTGGCGACGATCTCGTTGGTGGTGCCAAGCTGGGTTCCGACAAGTTTGGCGTCATCGGCTTTCATGCCTTCGACATCCAGGGTCTCATCGGCGCGCACCAACAGCACCTGACCGACGATTACGTAGGGAATGGAGAAGTCGACGATTTCTTCGCGCTCGGCGGTGATGGTGACTCCATCCGCAAGAACATCATACTCCCCGGCTTGCATAGCCGGGAAGATGCCATCCCAGGCGGCCTGGGCGAATTCTGGCGTGCAGTTCACCCGCTTGCAGATCTCGGCGACCGCGTCATAATCCCAACCGATGCCCTGGTTGGTGTTTTGATCGATGCTGTTGAAAGGTGGATAGGCGTTCTCAACCGCCACTGTGATCGATTTCCCCGCCAGATCCGGCATACCGCCGGGTGCATCACCGATCGCAGGCGCTTCAGTGACCACAGGTGCTTCGGTCACGACCGGCGCCTCGGTTTTGACGGGTTCTTCTGTCATCACCGGCGCTTCCTTTGTTGCTTCTTCGGCGATCACTGCTGGGGCGGACGTAGGGGCAGCCTGGGGCGCGCAAGCGCTCAAGAGCAATGCCGCTAGAAGCAGAATCGAAAAGCATTGGGCCATTTTCCTCATCTTTGTTTCTCCTTTGAATCACAAATCAATCGCAATTTAATTACAGGAAACTTTGGCGCCGTTTCCTTAACCTGGCAAAGCTTTGCCAAGTCCTCCTTTGCACCTATAGGATAGACGAAATTGTTCTAAAACGCAAGGTTTTATTTTTTTTTATATGCCAATAACGTTGAAAAGAATTTCTGTTGATGAGTATAATGATGCATATTATTGTTCCTAACCAATGAAGAGGGGTATTCGGATTCGTGAAAAACCAAACCAGGCTGAAGAAGTACCTGGCAAAGCAGTTCAAAGGAGAAAAAATGGCTAAATTTCCATCTAATGACTGGCTCTTGACACTGGCTGAAAAACTCAACACGGATGAGCATTACGCCCAGGTTGCCCGTAATTGGGAGGGCGATATGCTTGTGGTGGTGCAGCCAGGTGGAACTTTAGAACAGGAAAAGCGTTTTTATCTGGATCTGTGGCATGGGAAATGTCGAAACGCCTATGAAGTCGAAGACGACCAGCTCCCAAAAGCAGTTGTTAACCTGGATCTGCCCTATGAAAATGCCATTCGTCTGTTAAAAGGGGAGTTGGATGCGATGCAGGCGCTGCTGACCCGCAAGATCAGTGTGAAAGGGAATATGGCGATCTTGATGCGTAATGTGCCAACCGTGCTGGATTTTGTGCGTTGTGCGCGCGAAGTGACGGATAGCTTTGTGTAGTCATTGCCGGCGATGAAAAGAAGGATTGAGCATGAAACGCCAGCGTTTTTGTGATCTGGGCTACAAAGTGGGAGAGATGACCCCCGGACCGCTGAATGCCATCACCGATGTCTCAGGGGTCCTTGTGGGTCACACCACACTGGTTTCTGGCGAAGGAGCCTTGCAGCCTGGTCTGGGACCGGTGCGGACTGGTGTCACCGTCATCTTGCCACATCCGGATAATCTCTACCTTGAAAAAGTACCCGCAGCTGTCCACACGATCAATGGATACGGCAAACCGGTTGGATTTGAACAAGTTCGCGAGCTTGGCGTCATCGAAGCGCCGATTGGATTGACGAATACGCTGAACGTTGGTTTGGTGCTGGATGCTTTGGTCCAGTTCGCAATCCGCCAAAATCCGCAGATCGGGGTCCGTCCGGGTTGCGGTAGTGTGAATATTGTTGTTGGCGAGACGAATGATAGCTTTTTGAACGATATCCAGGGGCGACATGTCAAGGACGAGCATGTCTGGTCGGCGCTTGAGAGCGCCACGGGCGGGCTAGTCCAGCAGGGCGCGGTCGGAGCAGGGACCGGCACGGTTTGTTTTGGGTGGAAAGGCGGGATCGGCAGCGCCAGCCGCCAGCTTTCCCCTGAACTGGGTGGATTCATCCTGGGCGCGTTGGTCCAAACCAATTTTGGCAACAGCCGTGATCTGATCCTATCCGGGATACCTGTGGGGCGCTCGCTTTCACCACAGAACGCTCTCCCCGAAATGATTCCAGGGTCGGTGATGATCGTCCTGGCGACGGATGCGCCATTGGAATTGCGCCAGTTGGAAAGACTGTGTGTCCGGGCTGGCGCTGGTCTTGCTCGAACGGGTGCCCAGTTCAGCCATGGCAGCGGGGATTTTGTGATTGCTTTTTCCACCGCAAATCGGGTCTTGCCCAGGTCGGAGCGCATGATCGCTCAGCAACAACGAGTAGCGGATGAAGCGGCTGTTTTGAATGTTTTATTCCGGGCAGCAATCGAAAGCGTTGAAGAAGCCGTGATCAACTCACTTTGCTGCGCCGAGACTGTTCAGGGTCGGGATAGTCACATCGCGTTTGCCTTACCACTGGAACCCATGATGGAAATTCTTGGGAAGAGTATGAAATAACCATGTATGCTGAAATATAAAATTTGAGCCGGTGACGTAACTTCATCTCAGATGGGAAGAATTAACGCACAATATATATACAATATATTGACATAATGTTGATTTGTTGTATAATATTCGTACTGGCTGGCATTCAAATTCCCGCCAGATATTCACTCTGAAAGGTATAGATTTAATCATGGAACCCAATTCGCCATCCACCCAGATAACCCAACCTCTGGAACAATTCCTGTTTCGTAAAGACATCACACTGCTGCCTGAAGCGGTGATTGAGAATAGCGTCCGGGATATCTTAACCTCTATTGGAGAAGATCCCGACCGACAGGGCTTGCTAAAAACGCCTGATCGGGTAGCGCGCATGTATAATGAGATCACCTCTGGATACAACACCGATCCGGCAAAGCTGATCAATGGCGCCATCTTTGACGTTGAGTATTCTGAGATGGTATTGGTGAAGGATATTGAATTTTATAGTCTGTGCGAGCATCATATGCTGCCGTTTTTTGGCAGCGCGCACGTGGCTTATATCCCGCAGAAGCAAGTCATTGGGTTGAGCAAAATCCCGCGCATAGTCGAGATGTATGCCCGTCGGTTGCAAGTCCAGGAGCGCATGACGGCTGAGATCGCCCAATTCTTACAGGATGCGCTGAACCCGCGCGGCGTAGCCGTACTAGTGCAAGGCCAGCATATGTGCTCCATGATGCGCGGAGTGAAGAAATCTCAGGCCAGCATGACCACCACCTCTTTCCTGGGAGAATTCAAAGCCGATCGTGATCTGCGCAATGATTTCTTGGCGCAGATCGCAATCCAGCGAAATCATGGTTGATCATTTGAAGGAGTGTAAACATCCAATGGATAAAGTCATCATCAGAGACCTTGTAGCACGCGGCATTATCGGGATCAACGATTGGGAAAGAGACAATCCCCAGGAAATCCTGATTAATATTTCATTATTTACCGATCTATCCAAAGCAGGTGATAGTGATGATCTGGTTGACTCGGTCAATTACCGCACCATCGCCAAGAAAGTCCTCGCCCACGCCGAAACTGCCCAGCGGCTGACGGTGGAAGCGCTTGCCAGCGATATCGCCGGGCTTTGTCTGCAGGAACCCCATGTTCAGAAGGTGCTGGTGCGGGTGGAGAAACCAGGCGCAGTTCGTTTTGCAGCCTCCGTTGGTGTGGAGATCGAGCGCAGGCCTCGGAGATTTTTAGGATGAAAAGCGATCCGTCCCAACTTTGTTTGTTGCTCGGTTCGAATATCGACCCACAGCAAAATCTGCCAATAGCTCTGGCCGAATTGAAAACCCAGTTCTCGCTATTGGCAGTCTCCCATTTTTGGCAAACCTCTGCGGTTGGTTCGGATGGACCGGATTTTATTAACGCTGCGATTCTGATCCGAACAGATCAACGCCCACATTGGTTGAAAGAGCGAATCATCCGACCGCTCGAAACTCGCCTCGGGCGAGTGCGGACGCAGGATAAAAACGCCCCGCGTCCACTGGATGTGGATATCGTTGTGAATGGTAATCAATCCTACGATGACAACCTGTGGAACCTCGTTCATCTGGCAGCGCCGGTTGCGGAGCTATTGCCAGATTTGCGCTCACCCTGGACTGGCGAGAGGCTTGAAAATGCAGCCCGGCGTTTGATCGAGAGGACTTCGATTGTTCTGCGGAGAGATATACCCATCCAGCCTTTCCTTTCCAGCTCGCAGAAATTTGAAACCGCATTCCCATATTATTTCTCCTGAGCATCTTGTTCAATAATTTGTCACAGGTACTTCATCCTCATCGCCGCTGAATTCGACATAATCGCTGGCTACCCAACCGGTCTGTCCATCGGGCAGTTTTACTTTCCACCAATCGCCAGCCTGTGTCTTGCCGATCACAGTCAAAACCGTGCCGGTCGGGAGGGTCGCGATCACGGTATAACCGGTATTGGGGCCATTACGCACATTCAAAGCCTCCGGAAGAATGGTAACCGTCGCACTGACAGTCTCGGAGGCAGATATTTCGGGCGTAGGGGTTGGCGTTGGCGCCTCGCCTACATCGAACATGGCGGGGGCAAATTCCTTGTTATACACGATGTAAGTAGCCTGGATGTCGCTCAGAGGGGAAATGCTGTTCTGTTTTCCATAATTCTGCTGACGCAAGACCACGCCTGTCTCGCCATCGATCCAGAAACGGTCAATCAGCACCCCCGGTTCACGACCCCATTCGACCACATAAGCTTGCTGTGAGGCAACCACTTCCTGGCCAGTAATCTTGTATTCACCACCGCGCTGGGCCAGCCCGACCGGAAAAATCAGGTCGCTGATAGGCGTCCCTAAATACCCGGCCAATGGGTACAGGGAGATTGTATCGGATGGCGCTTCGGGTGGGATAAAAGGATCAAATACAGAGGGTGGCATTTCAGATCGATTTTCGCCATTTTCCAGGATCGTCTTACCATCGCTGATGATGGTGACGACCGGTCCGCCGCCGGGCGCCCCGTTGATGACTTTGAACTCTGCTGGCTGGCGAATCCAGAATTGACTGCTGCTGATTTGCATTTCTCCATCTGAGCCGGGTTCTGGATATTGGGTGATGGTGTAAGTTGCTTGAAGAGTCGTCCAGCGCTCGCTGCTTTTCAGCATGAGCTGCTGGATTTCGACATCTCCGCTCAACTCAGGCGGCATAATCGGCGTTGGCAAGGGGGTTGCGACGGCCGACTGCGTCTCGGCGCCTTGGTCGGGTATTTCGGATGCGGGGCTTTCCTGCTTCCCGATAACCCCGCACGAACACAATATCAATGACAGAGTGAAGATTGCGAACCATCGTTTCATGTTTTATCCAGACCTTCGATGCAATGATAAGTTTGAACGGATGTATTTTATCCGCCCGGATGTATTTTATCCGCCCGGATGTATTTTATCCGCAATGATGATACCTCGAAATTCGTTCCTAGAGAAATTGACTTGCATCCTTTTCTGTAGTAAGCTAACCCTAAAAGGTGATTCAATGTGATTGACTTAGGGTTGCCAGCCCTGCCAGTATACTCGAAAAAAACGGGAGTCCCAAATGGAATTATTAAAAAATATCCTCCAAACGCTACCAGATGGCAAGGTCTTGGATGTGCGGATTGGCTTGCATTGGACAGCGGTCGTTGTTGAAGTAGATGGTGTGCGTCAATGCGGTCTGGCCTCGACCCTATCATCCGCCCACGACCATCATAAAGAGCCCGATATGCCCAATGCCGGCCAATTAGATTATCTCAGGGGGCGGGAATTAGCCGAGATGGCTCTAATTGGCAACTCGCTGCCGCGCCAGCGTTGGTCTGGCGGCGATCAATGCGCTCTTGCCGCGTTACCCTCATCTCTGGAGAGATGATAATGCTGAAGAGGTGATCGCCGATTTAGGCGCGGGCAAGCGGGTTGCGCTAATTGGCAGTTTCCCGTTTGTTCCTTCTCTTCGCCAACGGGTGGGCGAGCTGATCGTGATCGACCAACATCCCAAACCGGGCGATTTGCCCGGCAGACGCCGCGCTGGAAGTGTTGCCCCGGTCGCAGGTGGTGGCGATCACAGGAATGACTCTGTCCAACCATACTTTTGAAAGCCTGCTGGAGATGTGCAGCCCGCATGCTCAAGTGGTTGTCTTAGGTCCCACAACCCCGCTCAGCCCGCTCCTTTTTGAAGCCGGAGTGCACGTCATTTCCGGGTCGATCGTCACAGAGATCGATCCGGTCTTACAGACCGTCTCGCAGGGTGGTAATTTTCGCCAGGTTCACCACGCGGGTGTACGTCTGGTAAACATGCACAAGAAGGAAATGAAATGAATAGAAAGATTCGTCACTTTCTGCTCTTTGCCTTTTATTTTCTCCTTCTATCGGCTTGCGCTGCGCCGAAAACCGAATCGAGCGCAGTTCAACAGACTCCGCCCACTGCCTTAAGCCCCTCAGAGACCGGTCCGGTTCAAACGGAAAGCGCCAGCGAAGGGATGCGAACCCAATCAAAGTCCACCAGACTATCCTGGTTTGGCGCTCCCGCTCAAAACGAATACCTGGTTTGCCGGGTCTGGGCTGTGCACATCCTGTCATACTGCAATGGTGGATAACGCAGGGACAGATGTCTCGACAGATCGCCTATGGCGCGGCAGCCTGATGGCAAATTCGGCTGCGCGATCCATACTGGCAGGCATCTGTCCGCAGCGAAGTCTTTCGATCGCCCGAGCTGCAAGCTGTTATTGAAGATAAATGTGCGACCTGTCATATCCCGCTGATTGCCACATCTCTTCATCTAGATGGAAGCCAGGCGGCTCTATTGGACGGTGGAAACCTGGACTTACAGAATCCCCTCCCATCCTTTGGCTATCGACGGAGTTTCTTGTACCCTTTGCCATCAGATCGAACAGACTCGTCTTGGTCAGGTCGAAAGTTTCAGCGGACATTACCAGGTAAATCCTGATTTACCCGCCGGCGAGCGCAATGCTTATGGGCCGTTTGATCCGCCGCCTGGACAGGCGAATATTATGTCATCGGCTTCTGGTTTTTTGCCTGTAAAAGCGGATCATATTCAGAAATCTGAGCTTTGCGCCAGTTGCCATACGCTCTACACCCCATATCTTGATGAAAGCGGCGCGATTGCGGGAGAATTCCCCGAGCAGAACTCCTTACCTGGAATGGCTGAAAAGTAGTTTTGCGGATAGCACCGCCTGTAATGACTGTCATATGCCAGCTGCACGTGGGGGGGTTCAACTGTCGATCACTGGCGGGCCTGTGCGCAGTCCTGTGCTTCAACACAGTTTCCTCGGCGGGAATGCGGCGATGGCAACCATATTCCTGAAGAACGCCGAAGGTCTTGGAACGGCTGCTTCTGCGCAAGACTTCGAGACTACCATTGCATTAACCCAGGAACAACTTCAAAAACGCACGGCGACAGTGGAACTCCAAAATGTCAAACTCGAAGGCGGGAAATTGACGGGTGATATCCGGGTAATCGTATTGACGGGACATAAGTTTCCCACCAGTTTCCCATCTCGGCGGGCCTGGTTGGAAATCGTTGTTCTGGATGCCCACGATAAACCCCTTTTCAGCAGTGGGATGATTAACTCGGATGGTTCGATTTTTGAAAACGATAATGATCTTGATCCGCTAAAATTCGAACCCCATTACCAGGTCATTTCTAGCCCTGATCAAGTTCAAATTTATGAGCCGATCATGGGGGACACCCAGGACCGGGTGACCACCTCGCTGCTGCGCGGCTCACATTATTTGAAAGACAATCGCTTGCTTCCAAATGGTTTCGATAAAGCCAGCGCTGACCCGGATATTGCTGTCTACGGCGCGGCTGAAAATGATCCGGATTTCATTGCAGGCGGTGATGCCATCCAATTGGATATCGATTTAGGCGCTGTTCAAGGTTCAGTAACACTCAAAGTGATGTTGAATTACCAGTCGATTGGTTTTCGTTGGGCGCAGAACCTGGCTCAGGCGCAAGGACCTGAGATCAATCTTTTCCTGAGCCTGCTGAGTGGTTCTGAAAACTACCCGGTGCTGGTGAGCGCTGACGAGTTCTTCGTAAAATAGACCACACAGGAGAGAATCAAATGGAAATAGAAATCCAATACCGTCCAGCGTATTCGATGGCGACATTGAAACTTGCCTCGAGCGAAGAAGTTCGAGTTGAGGCTGGCTCGATGCTAGCCATGGCCCCCGGCATAGTGTTGGAAACCCAGGCTACCGGAGGAATCCTGAAATCACTGGCGCGCTCCTTCCTGGGCGGCGAGAGCTTCTTTATGAACCAATATCGCGCCCCTGCCGGGGGAGGTGAAATTTATGTCGCTCCGCCTTTACCCGGGGATCTGATGACGCTGGAACTCCACAACGAGAAGCTGATGGTCCAGTCTGGCTCATATGTCGCCAGCGAGATGGGAATCAACATTGACACCAAGTGGGGCGGCGCAAAGACCTTTTTTGCCTCAGAAGGCTTGATCATGTTGAATCTGTCGGGTAGTGGGAAAGCCCTGCTTTCCTCCTATGGCGCGATCCATGAAATGAATCTGGATGCAGGCCAGACGATCACGGTGGATTCGGGTCATCTGGTGGCCTTCAGTGAAAGGATCGGTTTCCGGATCCGCACGATTGGCGGCATTAAATCAACCTTGTTTAGCGGCGAAGGCATTGTCGTGGATCTGACCGGGCCAGGCCGTTTGCTGCTCCAGACCCGCTCAACCGACGCTTTCCTATCCTGGTTGATTCCGAAGCTGCCGCGCCCATCCTCCTCCAGCAACTGAGAGATATGTCCCAATCCGCCGATTTCCTCATTGAGTAGCAAAATGGGTATTACAACATGAACGACCAACAAGTGATTTTCTCATTGGTTCGGGTGGGTCGTGTTTTTCCTCCCGGAAATAAACCGGTATTGCGCGATATTTCATTAGGCTTCTATTACGGCGCAAAGATCGGTGTGGTGGGCTTGAATGGATCGGGCAAGAGCACCCTGCTGCGCATCATCGCCGGGCTGGATGACGGATACAACGGAGAAATGACCATCTCAAAGGGGTATTCGATCGGTATGCTTGAACAAGAACCCCGCCTCGATCCAGACAAGACAGTTAAACAAGTAGTTGAAGAAGCGGTGCAGCCAATCGTTGATCTGCTCGCACGTTTTGAGGAAGTCAACAACCAGTTTGCTTCCCCGGAGGCAGATTTTGAGGCGCTGATCGCCGAACAGACTCGCTTGCAGGAACAGTTGGACCGAGTGGATGCCTGGGCTTTGGATAACCGTCTTGAAATCGCAATGGATGCGCTGCGCTGTCCCTCCGGAGAGACGCCCATTGCCGTTCTCTCTGGCGGAGAACGCCGCCGGGTTGCCTTGTGCCGTCTGTTGTTAACGGAGCCAGATATCCTGCTGCTTGATGAGCCAACCAATCATCTGGACGCCGAGTCGGTCGCCTGGCTAGAGCATCATCTCCAGCAATATCGCGGTACAGTCATTGCAGTAACGCATGACCGTTATTTCCTGGATAATGTCGCCGGGTGGATCCTGGAGCTTGACCGTGGACATGGAATTCCCTGGAAGGGCAACTATTCCTCCTGGTTGGAACAAAAGAAAAACCGCCTAACCCAAGAAGAAAGTACGGAGAGCAGGCGCCAAAAGACTCTGGAGCGCGAATTGGAATGGATCCATATGTCCTCCAGAGCTCGCCAGGCCAAAGGCAAAGCCCGTTACACTGCCTATGACCAGCTCCTCAGCCAGGAATATGAACAGCGCCGCGAAGACCTGGAGATCTACATCCCCCCCGGTCCACGCCTGGGGAATTTGGTCATCGAGCTTCAAGGGGTACGAAAGTCTTATGGCGATCGCATATTGATCGAAGACTTAAGCATTAGCATCCCGCCGGGCAGCATTGTCGGCGTGATTGGTCCCAATGGCGCCGGAAAAACCACCTTATTGCGGTTGATTACCGGGCAAGAGGTGGCTGATGCCGGTGCGATTCGCATCGGTGAAACAGTGCTGTTCGCTTATGTCGATCAAAGCCGTGAATCACTGGATCCTGAAAAGAATGTCTGGGAAGAAATATCTGCTGGTTTGGATCAACTGCAATTAGGCAGCCGGCGGATGAACTCACGCGCCTATGTGTCCAGTTTTAACTTTCTGGGCGTCGACCAGCAGAAGAAAGTTGGCTCGCTTTCGGGCGGCGAGCGCAACCGTGTCCACCTGGCCAAAATCCTTACCCATGGCGCGAACGTGTTATTGCTGGATGAGCCGACCAATGACCTGGACGTCAATACCCTGCGCGCCCTCGAGGATGGGCTGGAAAATTTCGCAGGCTGCGCACTTGTTGTCAGCCACGACCGCTGGTTTCTCGATCGTATTTGCACCCACATCCTGGCATTTGAAGGAGATAGCCAGGTTCGGTTTGCAGGAAGGAAACTGGTCCGATTACGAGGCCGAACGAAAGAAACGCCTGGGCATCGCCGCTGATCAACCGCACCGAATCAAATATCGCAATCTGAAGCGTTTATAAGAGGTTTCAAGCGCCATTCAAACCAGATGGCAGGCTACCCAATGGTCAGGTATGACCTCGCGCCATTCTGGGATCTTCTCAGAGCAAATCTCGCTGGCAATCGGACAGCGCGGGTGAAAGCGGCAACCTGAGGGTGGATTGAGTGGGCTGGGGACGTCGCCGGATAGGATAATCCGTTTTCGGGAGCGGTCTCTTCTTGGATCAGGGATCGGAACTGCTGAAAGCAGCGCTTGTGTGTAGGGATGGAGTGGGTTTTCATAAAGTTCATCGCGTTCGGCTAACTCTGCCAGCACCCCCAAATACATCACGGCTACCCGGTCGCAAATATGGCGCACCATGCTCAGATCATGCGCAATGAATAGGTAGGTCAATCCGAACTGATCTTGCAGATCCTCCAGCAAGTTGACCACCTGCGCCTGAATGGACACATCCAGAGCAGAGATCGGCTCATCGCATACGATGAACTCTGGGTTGGAAGCCAGGGCGCGCGCCACCCCGATGCGTTGGCGCTGGCCGCCAGAAAATTCATGTGGGAAGCGGTTAATCAGACGCGGGCTTAAACCGACCAATAACATCAACTGATTGACACGCTCGTCTCTATCGCGATCTGATTTCGCCAGCTTATGGACCCGGATTGGCTCGCCGATGATCGCGCTGACTGTCCAGCGCGGATTTAGAGATGCATACGGATCCTGGAAGATCATCTGAGCATTGCGCCGCAGCGTGAGCATCTGCTTTCTATCCGCCGAATGCACGCCGATCCCAGAGATGTAAACCTCGCCGCTGGTGATAGGGTACAGCCCCAGCACCGTCCGACCAGCAGTGGTTTTCCCGCATCCACTCTCGCCAACTAACCCGAGCGTCTCGCCCTGCAGGATATCAAAAGAGATACCATCGACCGCCTTCACTGAGCCAATCTGGCGTTCGATAATCAGGCCTTGTGTGACCGGAAAATGTTTGACCATTTTCCGAACCTGGATCAAAGCTGGTTTTGTTGTTTTTACCTGGTTAGTGATTTCTGGTTGATCGGTCATCGCGGTTTTCCTGTATTAACATCCACCCAACAAGCAATCTTATGGTGCGGTGCGATCAACTCGAGTGGTGGAGTTTCAGCCAGACAGCGCTCAAAGGTATATTCGCAGCGGGGGGCAAAGGGGCAGCCATGCGGGGCGATCAACAGGTTTGGCGGCGCCCCGGGGATCGATCTCAAGCGCTCTTGCCGGCGTTTGTCGACGCGCGGCAAGGCTGCCAGTAAAGCCAGTGTATACGGGTGGAGCGGTTGTTCATAGATATCTTCTACACTGGCTTCCTCAACGATGAACCCGGCGTACATCACCAGCACCCGCTCTGCCAGCCCGGCGACCACTCCAAGGTCGTGTGTGATCCAAATAATCGCCATGCCCAATTCGTCCCGCAGGCGTTTGACCAATTCCACTATTTGAGCCTGGATCGTTACATCCAGGGCGGTGGTAGGCTCGTCTGCGATTAACAGGCTGGGTGCGCATGCCAGCGACATCGCGATCATGGCCCGCTGGCGCATCCCGCCCGAGAATTGGTGCGGATAAGCGTTGATCCGCTTGGCTGGATCTGGGATGCCCACTTGCTCAAGCAGTTCAATCGCTCGCTCGCGGGCGGCTTCTTCGTTCATCCCCAGGTGAACTCGCAATGGTTCTCGCAGTTGCCGATCTATGGTCAACACAGGGTTTAAGGCTGTCATCGGGTCTTGAAAGATCATTGCGATCTCTTTGCCCCGGATATGTTCCATCTCATTTTCGGAATACTTGAATAGGTCATGACCGCGGTAGAGCACCTGCCCGCTGGCGATCTCGCCTGGGGGTATCGTGATCAGCCGCATCAATGACATCATAGTGACTGACTTACCGCATCCGCTCTCGCCGACCACGGCCAGAGTCTCACATTCGTTCATTTTAAACGAAACGCCATTGACGGCATGTACAGTCCCCTCGGCGATATGGAAAACAGTTTGCAGATCTTTGACTTCGAGCAGCAGATTTCGATCCATGATGGGAATCCTTTGAGTGCTCCAGGGATGTTCAAGCAGACCGGCTGTGTGGATCAAGGGCATCTCGTAGGCCGTCGCCAAGGAAATTGATGCTCAAGACGATCAGCGCGATGAGCAAACCCGGGAAGAACCACAACCACCAGGCATTTTCGATGTAGTTATAAGCGCCTTCCAGCATGTTTCCCCAGGTGGCTGTTGGTGGGCGCACACCCAAACCGAGGAAACTGATGTACGCCTCGGCCGATATCGCATTCGCGACGCCCAGGGTGGCTGCGACGATAATCGGGGCAATGCTGTTCGGCAGGATATGGCGAAAAATAATTTCCGTGGTGGATGTCCCGGTTGCCCTGGCTGCTAGCACAAAATCATTCTCTTTCAGTGAGAGAAATTCCGCCCGCACAATGCGCGCCAAATAAGGCCAACTGGTAATTCCGATAATCAGGATGATCACCACCACATTTCCGCTTAGAGTGCGCCCCAATATGGTGATATTAGGCAGCGCTCCTCCAAAGAACTTTGCCATCACCAGCAGTAAAAATATCTGCGGGATTACAATCACTCCTTCTGTGATCCGCATGAGCAGGCTGTCTAAAAAGCCACCAAAATACCCGGCTATTGCTCCGATGACCACTCCTAACATCACCTCGACCATCATGGCTGTCAACCCGATCAGGATCGAAATCTGGCCTCCATATATCGTGCGTGCCAGGATATCTCGTCCGATCGTATCGGTCCCAAATGGATGTTCGCGCGATGGGGGCTGCAGCCGGGCGCCGGTTTCCGTTCGGTTGGCATCGGCCTCGCTCAATATGAGCGCCCCACCAAAGGCATAGAGAAAAAGCAGAATCAGCGTAATCGACCCAAACATAGCCATTTTGTGGCGGCGAAATCTGCGCCAGGTTAATTGTCCCAGCGAGAGAGGCGGTGTCTCCAACTCATCAGGGGTTAACATTGCAATTTTTTTATTCGAATCTGCTGTGGTGTCCATTTCGTTCCCCAGCCGGTCAGTCATAGCGGATGCGCGGATCTAACCACGCATACAGAATATCCGCAATGATCTGAAAAAGAACCACCGCGGTTGCAATCATCATCAATAATCCCATCACCACCGGTGTGTCGCTGCGGGTAAGGTGATCCAAAAAGAGCCGGCCAGTTCCAGGCCAGGCGAAGATGCGCTCGGTGACGACCGCTCCGCCTAAAAGGAAAGGCAGATCCAGGGCGATCACCGTGACGATGGGCAAGGCTGCATTCTTTAACGCATGGATATAAACAATTTCTGGGCTTGGCAGCCCTTTAGCTTTGGCGGTGCGGATATAATCTTTGCCCATCGCTTCCAACATGGTACTGCGGATATACCGGCTGTAAGCAGCAAAATAACCAAATGAAAGCGTCGCGACAGGCAAAACCATATGCCAGATGACCTGAGATACAGTTTTTCCTACTTTAGGTTCGAACATCCCCACTGTAGGGAAATAAGGCAATCCCCATCGTTTGAAGTTGACTGCAAAAATATACATCATGACCAATGCGAAAAAGAAAATCGGCATCGAATAAAGCAGGAACGTTGCCGCCGTGATCGTATTATCGATTTTTGAATATTGGTGCAATGCCGAGTAGATCCCGATGAACAAAGCCCCGAAAATGATCACGCCCTCCGCGGTCAGCATGAGCAGCAAGGTGTTTGGCAGTCGGTCCCCAATTACCTTGGTTACAGGCACTCCCCGGTTCACCAATGAGGTGCCAAAATCACCGCGTAGGATTCCCTTGCGTGTTCCAGGCGTCTCACGCACGCCATCGCCATCCAGATCAGATTTGGTCCAATCGTTTCCGATCAGCCAGAACAGATATTGCATATAAACGGGTCTGTCCAGTCCGAGTTGGCGAGTTAATCGTTCTCGGTCTGCGGAACGGGTGACCGATCGGCCGCCCATCGTAGCAAGCGGATCTCCCATGCTCTGCATCAATCCAAAAAGGACCATACTTATGATGAAAAGCAATGGAATACCCTGCAGCAGTCGCCGGATGATATAGCGAGCCATACGCGCCTCTCTATATTTCTGATATTAACAGCGGTATGCGGCGTTTGCAGCCGCATACCGCTGTTAAGGGTTTAGAGATTTACTTGAATTCCCATTCGATGATATTAAAGAATGGAGTCACGCCGGAGATTTTCACATTGGTCAGCTTACCGCTGACGCCGAACAAATCAGGATCCTGCCAGAGACCCATCCAGTAGACCCGATCAAAGATCATCTTTGTGATCTCGTGGAAGGTCGCTGTACGCTCGGCATTATCCACCTGGGTCGCCTGTTTTACGAACAGTGCATCCAACTCGGGGTCGCACCAGCCGGACCAGTTGGTGCCAGCCGGATTTTCATCCGTTGGGATTTCTGAGCATAAGAAATCAAAAGCATCAGGATCGGGGAATTGGGTCACGGTCGAATACTCCATGATATCCAATTGGCCCGTTGCCGCAGGTCCACCCTCGCCGTAACCGGAGAAGAAGATATCCGAGTCAAAGTTTTGCAATTCAACTTTGATCCCGACCTCAGCCAATTCCTGTTGAATGACGGCCTGAGTATCCTGGCGGATTTCACGCGTGGTGGTGCCGTAGGTCAATTCAAGGACCACGCCGTCTTTCTCGCGCACACCGTCTCCATTCGCATCTACCCAGCCAGCCTCATCCAAAAGCTGCTTCGCTTTTTCCGGGTCGTAGGGATAGGGTTGGATTCCTGGATCGATGTAGGGGGTGTTATCCCACATGGTCGCGGCGGGGATAGTTCCACCGAGCAGCAGGTCTTCGGTCAGTTTCTGACGGTTGGTCGCATATGCGATCGCCTGGCGGACCTTGACATCCTGGATGCCAGGATGCGCTTTTTCTGGGCTGAGGTTGAAATAATAGCCTTCATTGTAACCGGAGAAGGACTTGATGATCTCGATCCCAGCTGCTTCAAGTTCGGGCACATCAGACCAGGAGAAGAAAGTTCCCAGGTCGCCATCGCCAGCCTTGAGGGCTGCGATTTGTGAAGCGTCATCCGGAACAAAGCGGATGAAGATCTCACCGATCTTAGGCTGTCCGAGCCAGTAGTTCTCATTAGCTACTAAGCGGGTAAAGCTGCCCGATTCCCATTCAACGAACTTGTATGGACCACAGCCAACGGTTGGAGCCCGGTTCCACTCAGCATTATCAATCGTGCCCTCAGCGTCGAAGATGGGCTGCAAGATGTGTTTGGGCAGGATCCCATGCCAGAGCGTTCCTATCCAGGCTGCATAAGGCTCTGTAAAGGTCATCACTACGGTTTGTGGATCGGCAGCAACAACGCTCTCTAATCGGTCATACGGGCTGACGGCTGCGACAGTGTTCTTCGGGTTCATGATCATATCATAGGTGAAGACCAAATCATCCGCGGTCAGGGGTGTGCCATCCGACCACTTCAAGTCATCTCGCAGTGTCAGGGTCAGCACTTTACCATCGGCAGAGACGCCGCCGTTTTCAATGCTCGGAAGCTCGGTCAACAGGACCGGCTGGGGAGCGTTGATTTCATCGAAATTCCAAGCCCAACAGTTCCACATTTGTTGGGTGATAGCGGAAAACCACATGTTGGTATAGAGCGGGTTCAGAGTGTCGAATTCCTGGGTCCAGATGAAGGTGGCAACGGTCGGTTCCGCGGGCATTTCAGCAGGCGGTTCCGTGGCTTCCACTGCGGGCGGCTCCGTGGCTTCCACCGCGGGCGGTTCAGTAGCTTCCACTGCGGGCGGTTCCGTGGCTTCCACTGCGGGCGGCTTCGTGGCTTCCACTGCAGGCGCCTGAGTTGGGGCTCCTCCGGTTGCGCAACCGGCTAATGCCAGGCTTGCGATCACAAATAGAAACAAAATGGTTCGGGCGATCTTTTTGGAATACATACGGTTCTCCTCCATAGAACTAGGTTTCTCATCATTCGCTTTATGGGCGAGGATTGCAAGACACAGGATAGGACGGATGCAATCTTATTGCCCATTTTGATCAACTGAATTTGAGATAATAGGTGAAAAATAATCAAACGCTGAGTATAATAACGCTCGCGTCATCCTCCTTTCCGGGTCTTGACCAAAACCCACTGGTTCACAGATGCGTTTCACTGTATATAGTTGCGTAAACGCCTCCGATGGTTGCTCGGATAATGACTTTATTATATATCGAAAGGCGGAGAAGTAAAGTGAATTGATGGCTAAAATCGCGAATGAATTTTTTGATGGGATTCGAGCAGAGCTTCCAATCCTGGTGGGTGTGGTTCCCTTCGGTATGATCTATGGTGTTTTGGCAATGGCATCTGGATTGACTACGACCCAGTCCCAGGCGATGTCGGCGATTGTCTTTGCCGGTTCCTCGCAATTTGTGGCTACTCAAATGATCAGCGCCGGGACTCCTGGCTTGGTGATGATCTTGACTATCGCAGTCATCAATTTGCGCCATGCCCTCTACAGCGCTTCGATGGCGCCATATCTGCACCGCTTACGCCCGGGCTGGAAATGGCTGCTGGCTTACCTGTTGACCGACGAAGCGTATGTGGTGTCAGCTCTTCACTATCAGAACACGGATCCACTTTACAGACAGCATGGAAACCCATTGGCTCAAGCCAGTGGGTCTTCGCCGCTTTCGGATGATTCTCCAGCCGAGGAACGAAGGGCTTGCCCTGAGGAACGAAGGGACAACCGGCATTGGTTCCTCCTGGGGGCTGGGCTGGCCTTGTGGGGCTCCTGGCAGTTGAGCACTGCAGCCGGCATATTTTTGGGAGCGGTTGTGCCTTCTTCCTGGTCATTGGATTTTACATTGGCGCTGACATTTATTGCCCTGGTGGTCCCGAATCTAAAAGACCGGGCGGTAGTCGCAGCCGCTCTTTCGGCAGGAGTGGTTGCCATCATTGCTTTTGCTGCCCCCTATAAGCTTGGATTAATGATTGCTGCCCTGGCTGGGATCGCTACTGGATTGTTCATCGAGGCGAAAACATGAATATCTGGCTGGTTTTCATTTTGGCTGGCCTGGCAACTTATGCCATCCGGCTTTCATTTATAATGTTTGTGGATCATAACAACATGCCGCCTGTGCTGATCCGCTCGCTGCGATTTATCCCTCCGGCGGTTTTGACTGCGATCATCTTCCCGGAAATTTTATTGAAAGATGGGGCGCTTAATCTGTCATTCGGCAATACACGCCTGCTGGCTGGATTGTTGGCGGCGCTGGTCGCCTGGCGGACGCGGAGCGCGGTCCTCTCGATCCTGGTCGGTATGCTCACGCTCTGGTTACTGCAATGGTGGGCGGCTCTCTGAAAGGCATTTTTCGAACTGCTGTGCTATAATCAGGGAGAGGTGCCTCGTGGATCAGCTACCGACCCCCGCCGATACTCATTTCGGACATCTGCCATCTCAATTCGAGACCACTTTCGATAAGCGCATTTTCCTGGAAGGTCCGGCTGGGTCTGGAAAGACCAGTTGGGCGGTCGAGCGCTTGCTCGCTTTATTATCCAGCGGAATCTCTGGCGATTCCATCCTGGTTTTTGCGCCTCAACGGACGCTATTATTGTCATATGAAAAGGCGCTGCGCAGCCCCCAGATCCAGGCGGGTGGATCGCCTGCGCTGCTGACGATAGGCGGATTGGCTCAACGGATGGTTAACCTGTTCTGGCCTCTGGCGGCCCAGGCGGGTGGCTTTGCCTTCCCGGATCAGCCGCCGGTATTTCTGACCCTCGAAACAGCCCAATATACCATGGCGCGCCTCATCAAACCGTTGATTGAAGAACAGCGCCTGTTCGATTTGGTCGCGATTGACCGCAACCGGCTATACAGCCAGATCATTGATAGCCTGAATAAAGCCGCCGTAGTCGGTTTTCCTCCCAGTGAAATTGGCAGCCGCTTGAAAGATTCCTGGATTGGCGATCCGGTCCAAATGCGAATTTATGAGGATGTGCAGACCTGTGCTGATGTATTCCGTTCCTATTGTCTTGCTCACAATTTACTTGATTTTTCATCCCAAATTGAGGTTTTCCGTTCGATCCTCTGGCATCTTCCCGTTTGCAGAGATTACCTGAATGCGAACTATCAGCACCTGATCATCGACAATATTGAGGAAGATACGCCTGTTGCACATGACTTGATCGAAACGTGGCTGCCAAATTTTAATTCCGCCGTGATCATCTTTGATTGGCAGGCTGGTTATCGCCGTTTTTTAGGCGCTGACCCTTTGTCTGCCTACCGGTTGGGGGCGCTCTGCGATGAGAAGATCGTCTTTCCGATTTCCTTGGTCCAATCCGGGGCGGTGAAAATGTTGGAAACCCGCCTGTCTTCTCTGCTCGCCCACCCGGCAGAGCCCCATTTTTTGTTCTCGGCTGAACCACAGGAGGTTCCCGATCCTGCTGCACCCGTGCACGCGGGTCCCCCGGCTTTAAACCTGAATTATTCACGTTTCTACCCGGAAATGCTCGATTGGGTGGCGGATACGATCGCCGGCTTGGTTTCCGATCAAGGCGTCCAGCCCGGCGAGATTGTCGTCCTGGCGCCCTATCTTTCGGATGCGCTCCGTTTTGCATTGGTTGAGCGCTTGAATGCACACACCATTCCGGCTCGATCGCACCGTCCTTCACGCTCGCTGCGCGAAGAGCCAGCCACGGAATGTTTACTTACCCTGGCTGCCCTGGCTCATCCTGGTTGGGGGATTCGCCCCAGCCGCTTTGACGTGGCTTATACCTTGGTCCAGGCGATCGAAGGTCTGGACTTGGTGAGGGCGCAATTGTTGGCGGAGATCGTCTACCATCCCAAGGGAGAGGCGCATTGGCTATCCTCCTTTGATTTGATCCGACCCAATATGCAGCAGCGCATCACTTACCGTCTGGGTGAACGCTACGAGAAATTGTATCTTTGGCTGAATGCGTATCAAGATAGCGACGACGAACTGGATCATTTTATGCGCGCGCTTTTTGGCGAGGTGCTTTCCCAACCCGGCTTTGGTTTTCATACTCATTACGATTCCAGCCAGGTGGCTGCCAACTTGATCGAATTTATCCAGAAGTTCCGTTGGGTCGCTGGCCCGATGCTCACAGAGCAGGGAGTCCCGCTTGGCAAAGAATATCTTTTGATGGTTCAAGAAGGGTTGATTGCGGCTCAATACCTGGGAAGCTGGAGAACGCAAGTGGAACAAGCTGTCCTTCTGGCTCCGGCTTATACCTTCCTGATGGCTAATCGGCCAGTTGAATATCAGTTTTGGCTGGACGCAGGCAGTCGCGGTTGGGTCGAGCGCCTGTACCAACCATTGACCCATCCGTATGTGTTGAGCAGAGGCTGGCCCCGCGCTCGTCCCTGGACCGATCTGGATGAGGTCGCGGCGGGGGCTGAGTCGCTTCGCCGCCTGGTGATCGGGTTGCTGCGCCGCTGCCGTTTTGGTCTTTATCTTGGATTGAGTGAATTGAACGAACAGGGTTTTGAACAACGCGGTCCTTTGTTATCTGCTCTGCAACGCCTGCTGCGCGAACAGCAGGCCCAAAACAGGGGGGAAACCGTATGAACATCTCGGCTGGGACAGACCTGTCCTCGATCTCGCTGCGCCCGTCACAGGCAGAAATCATGCAATATCAGTGTGGCTGGATGGGCATCTCCGCTGTGCCAGGTTCCGGCAAAACCTGGACCCTCTCCCAGCTTGCGGCCAGGATCGTTGTCAGCGGCAAATTGAACGACGATCAGGAAGTGTTGGTGGTCACATTGGTCAATTCAGCGGTGGATAATTTCTACCGCAGGGTTAGTTCATTCGTTGAATTGGAGGGACTGCTGCCTTATATGGGTTATCGCGTCCGCACCTTGCACGGGCTGGCTCATGATATTGTGCGTGATCGTCCCGATTTGGTGCATCTAGACGCTAAGTTCCAGATCATTGACGAGCATGAAGCCGATTCCATCCGCCAGGAAGCTGCAAAGGTCTGGCTGCGAACGCATCCCAATCTACTGGACGAATACCTGGATCCGGAGCTGGATGAAAACCGCAGCGATTGGGTTCGCCGCGAGCAGCTTCCAGGATTGGTCGGCAATATCGCCCTGAACCTGATTCGCACAGCGAAAGATTTGCGCCTCACCCCCGACCGCCTGCTTCAGCGTTTGGACGCCCTGCAGGTATCGCTACCGCTGGCACAGATGGGCGCCCAAATCTACGCTGATTACCAGCGTGCTTTGGAATACCGCGGTGCAATTGATTTTGATGACCTGATCCGGTTTGCGTTACAGGCATTGGAAACCGACCCGAATTACCTGGAACGTTTGCGCCAGCGCTGGCCTTTTATCTTAGAGGACGAAGCCCAGGATAGCAGCCGCTTGCAGGAGGAGATTTTGAAACTACTGGTTGGCGAGCAGGGCAATTGGGTTCGGGTAGGAGATCCAAACCAGGCGATCTATGAAACCTTCACCACCGCCAACCCGCGTTATCTGCTGGAGTTTCTGGATCATCCGGGTATTATCCGCCGCTCGCTCCCAAATTCAGGCCGCTCTACCCAGAGCATTATTGATCTGGCAAACAACCTGGTGACATGGACCCAATCCGACCACCCAATAGAAGAGGTGCGCGATGCGCTTCACGCCCCGCCGTTGATCGAGGCTGCCCCGCCGGGCGATCCTCAACCCAATCCACCCGACGACCCGGCTCAAATCCATCTCTATGACCGTAAATTAACTCCTCAGGAAGAGATCCAGGTGATTGCCGAATCGCTCGCCCGTTGGCTGCCGGAAAACCCAACCCGTACTGTGGCAGTTTTGGCGCCGCGCAATAAGCGCGGCTTTGAAATGGCAGATGAATTACACCGGCGCGGGCTGCCTTTCGAAGACGGATTATTGCGTTCCTCCAGCGCTACCCGCTTTTCTGCGGGGGTATTGGGGAATGTGCTTCGTTACCTGGCGGATCCACACTCACCTCGCAAGCTGGCGACAGTGTATCTGGTTTGGCGCCGGGCTGACCGCCAGGATGGTAAGCCGAGCGCGTTGGTGGAGCGCGCCGCTGAATTGCTTCGCAAGCTGGATTTTGTCGAGGATTATCTCTGGCCGAGTCCGAACCGGGATTGGCTGGTTGAAATGGAAAAGGCTGCCCAGCCGCCCGAGATTACTGATTCTTTAGCCAGCTTTCGCTCCCATGTCCGTCGCTGGCATAACGCTATTCTTCTCCCAATTGATCAGATTGTGCTCACCCTGGGACAGGACTTATTGCATGAGCCGGGTGAATTGGCGCTAGCCCACAAACTGGCCGTTTTGCTGCGCCAGGCAAGTCAGGCGCACCCCAGTTGGCGGCTGCCAGAGTTGAGCGAGGAGCTTGGTGTGATCGCCCGGAATGAACGCCGATTTATTGGTTTTAGCGCCGACGATTTTGGTTTTGACCCCGATCGCTATCCAGGTAAGGTTGTGGTTGCAACCATGCACAAAGCCAAGGGGCTTGAATGGGACCGGGTTTATCTGATGTCAGCAAACAATTATGATTTCCCAGCCGGGATTGAAGGTGACTCTTTTATCTCTGAAAGATGGTTTGTGCGTGATCATTTGAATTTGGAGGCTGAGGCATTAGCTCAGTTAAAGTCAGCCTTTGCTTCCGGCGAATATGAATGGTATCCGGAGGGCTGGGCTAGCAGCGCCGCGCGCCTGGATTATGCTCGTGAGCGGCTGCGACTGCTCTATGTAGGAATCACCCGCGCCCGTCGCGAACTGATTGTGACCTACAATTCAGGCCGGGATGGCAATCAATTCCCGGCGGTGGCATTCGTCGCTTTACAAAATTTCTGGAACAAGGATCACACAGGAGCGTCGGACAGGAGGGTAACACCTTGACTGATTTCATTCGTATGGTGAATAGCCACAATCTGCCATCCTCCAAGTCTGCTCTGCCCCAGGGTTCACTGGGAAAAGACTTTCAATTCAGCCAATCGAGCTTGCAGGATTATCGCGACTGTCGACGTCGTTTTCAGTTGCGCTACATCTACGAATTCGCCTGGCCTGCGGCTGAAAGTGCGCCGGCGATGGAAAATGAACGATTTTTACTGCGTGGTTCTTTTTTTCACCGGTTGGCGCAGCAGTATTTTGTGGGCGTTCCAGTGGATCGCCTCAGCGCTTCCATTCAAGAAGCGGAATTACGCGAATGGTGGCAAAATTTTCTGGATTTTTCATCTCAAACGGATGGATACATCTCATCCGTACTTTCTGAGGAACGGAGCAATCGCGAAAACCGTTCCCTATTTCCGGAAATCAGCTTAAGTGCGCCGATCGGAAATTACCGCCTGGCAGCGAAATATGATCTGATCGTCTTGGTAGGGAATGGCAGTTTCAAAATCTATGATTGGAAGACGTCCAATCACCGCCCGAAGCGGAAATGGTTGATCGAGCGCATGCAAACAAGGATCTATCCTTATTTGCTTGTGCGTGCGGGGGCGGCGCTGAATCATGGAATCCCAATTGCCCCCGGCGAAGTTGAGATGACTTACTGGTATGCAGCTTTCCCCGATGACCCGCTTCATTTTCCCTATAGCGCTGCCCAGTTTGAGCAGGATCATCTCTTTCTGCAAGGATTAGTGGATGAAATCGCCAGCCTTCCGCCAGTACAGTATCAACGCACCGCACAAGAAGACCGCTGCACTTATTGCGCCTATCGCTCGCTGTGCGAGCGCGGCGAGCAAGCCGGAAATCTGGATGATCAGATTGACGATCACGATGCAGACGAAATTCTGATTGATTTTGAGCAGATAGCTGAAATTGAGTTTTAGAATCCCTCGAAAGGTTGCCATCCATTTGCAAAACCAAATTGTGGGAACTCCAGCCAGGGTGTCATCGTTATGTGATCAGGTCATCCGGCAAATGATCGATCCGGTTCATGTAGACCATCTTGATTTCACCGGGAGTGAAATCGATCCGGGTGATGGCTGTATTGTTCAGAACGAACCATAATTCGTTTTCCTGCCCCAAGATGGAATTCTCAGCATTCTGGGATTGGATGCTTTCTGCAGTTGGCCTGGCTAACCCGTCGCTCAGGTTCATAATAACCGCAAGGACGTGATTATAAAAACCACCATGACTGATCACCGCGACCCTGTCGTTGTCTTCGCTGTGCCTGGAAAAAAGCTCGTTCAAGAAACTCCTGGCGCGTTCGCGTCGCATTGCACGAGTTTCGAAAGGTCTATTCCACCAACCATCTTCTCCAAGCCAATCTGGCAAGACCAGATCGGGGTAGTGCGTTTTGAAGAAGGCTCGCCCGCGCCCAGGCAAAGGATTTGGCAAGCCGGTTACCGGATCGTCCAGGTAGATCCCGCCGCCTTCATGGATATCAGGCCAGGCAACATGGGCAATTCCCAGCGCCTGGGAAATGCAGGTTGCTGTTGAGACCGCTCGCACCATCAAACTGGAGTACAGGTGAGTCAGGCCAAAACCGCCCTTGTTCTGGGCATCGGCGCCATCTGGTGCGCCGCCGTTTTGTCGTTCACTCAGATATGTGGCCAATAGCCTGGCCTGGGCATGACCTTTGTCGGTCAGTTCAGGGTCTTCGCTCCGATTTGTGTAATCAGCAGTGCTATCATAAAGAGCATTGTTTTTCGATTGAGCGTGTCGAATAAAGTAGAGTTGCATAAGCTCCCCGAGATGTATTGTGATATTGCAAACCGTTCTATTATATCAACAATGGTTACGGAATTCTAAGGAAAAAGGTTAAAAATAGTGCTATACTTAAAATAACGAAGTGCCGTTTGCAAGCTTTGAATGGAGAAATCAGCAATTCCATCAGAAGCCAAATCAATGCCTTGCGCGCTTCTTGCAGCAACAAGAAAATCCTGAATAAGTTATTCACACTGCAGGGTGCGTAGGCGAAGAAAAATAAGGAGTAAACGCATGGATTTAGAAACAATAAAGACCAGAACGCATAGGCCGCTGGTCGTCGTAATGAGTTTTTTTCTGGCCATCACCCTGTTCGTGAGTGCGCTGCCGCAATACAGCGCCGGAGCTGTAACGTGTAAGTTCAAGCATAAGGTGCAGCAAGGGGAGACATTAATCTATATTGGAGATCTGTATGGTGTGGATTGGCTAAAAATCGCGGATGCCAGTAAACTTTCACCACCCTATACCATCACAGCGGGGCAGGTACTGTGCATCCCGGAAGGGACGAAACCCTCTGGCTCAACTACAGAAACAACAAGCACGACCGCCGGCGCTATACTGCAGGTTTCACCAGGGTTAAGTCAAGTCCTGGTCTCGGTGGAAAATTTCCCCAAGAAAACCGCTTATTTTGTCCGAATTTCCTCGGCATCCTCCAATGTTAATTATCGCCTGGGTCAATTTGTCACCAATAAAGAAGGCGACTTTACCGATTGGTTCAGGGTGCCGGCTTTTATCAGGCGCACGCCTCAAATGACCTTGTGTGTAAAGAATGCCTGGACGGATAAAGTATCCTGCGTCAAGTACGACGATATCAGCGTCTATATTCCATCCTTATTAAACCCCGGGTGCAGTAAAGTAGGGCGTTAGCCTGGCGCTTCATCAAAGTTTCATCGTTCATAAAAACCGGGGCAACCAGCCCCGGTTTTCTTTAACCAGGCGCTTCATTCAGAATGCAGCCGTCTATTATTCGTTAAAATTCCTGCTATGGATGGTACAATTATTTCATGGAACTGCAACGCATCCTAAACAGCCAGCAGGCAGGGATTTGGGCTTTGCGTATCAGCCAGTTCATCCCTCCCAGAATGGGTCTATGGTTGGCAAATCGGGCTGCCAGTTGGATTGCCACGCGAAAAGACCTCCCATTAGTCCGCGCGATCCGCCTTAACCAATGGGTGGCGCGTGGTTGCGAGTTGAGTTCGGCTGAATTAGACCGCGCCACCCTGGCCGCTCTGCAGCATATTGCTTCTTCCTATTACATCCTTTTCCACGATATCGAACAACCTGAGCAGCTTAGAAATCAGATCGTTTTTAGCCCGCAAGTAGAGGCGCTGATCAGTGAAAGCCAGAATAACCAGACCGGGGTGGTTGTGGCTGGGATTCATATGGGCAACTTCGATCTGGTCATGCAGGCTGCCGCCTGGCGAGGGCTGCATGCGCTGGCGATTTCATTGCCAGAAGATTTCAGAGAACATCCAGGCTGTCGAATGGCAGCACAAATTTCGTCGCCAGGCAGGTCTGGAGATCATACCAGCCTGCCTGTCCAGTTTTCGACGTGCAATCCGCAGCCTCAAAGAGGGTGGAACCGTGCTGACAGGTGTGGATCGTCCGATCCCTTTTCCAAAGCAGCGTCCACAGTTTTTTGGCTTTCCAGCCAGTGTACCGGTCCATTATATTTCGCTTGCGATCGAGGCGGATGTCCCGCTGGTGCTGATGGCGGCTGTGCGTGGCTCGGATGGAATGCACCTGATTCGCACTTCTGATCAGATCAGGATGCGCCGATTTAAGGATCGCCGCAAAGAAACCCTCTGGAATGCTGAGTGTGTATTGGAAACGGCGGCTGGCTTTATCCAACCGAATGCTGAACAATGGTCAATCTCTCAGCCGGTTTGGCCGGAAATGATCGATGAAATGCCCTTGTGAGAAGGTTCTCATCCATGTTTGCCTGGGTGAAAAGGCAAAATAGGCGATAATTTTGAGGAAGGGTATGAAACAGAACACGACAGATATCCGTAACCATAAGCGTATCCTGAATACCTTAACTGGCCCTGTTGAAAAACCGCTTTTACGCTGGATAGCTGCCCGCTTGCCAGGCTGGGTCACGCCTGATTTGCTGACCATTTTCGGTGTATTTGGGGCAGTGGTAGTCTTTATCGGTTATGCACTCTGCAACCTGAACCCGGCGTATTTATGGCTTGCTAACCTGGGTTTTATCCTCAACTGGTTTGGAGACAGCCTGGACGGAACACTGGCGCGCGTTCGGCGGATTGAGCGCCCAGTCTATGGTTTCTATGTCGACCACGCTACGGATGCTTTTGATGAAATCCTGATCTTTCTTGGAATTGGGGTATCGCCGTTTGTTCGCTTCGAATTCGCCAGCCTGGCGTTGATCGGTTATTTCCTGCTCTCGGTTTTGGTTTATGTCCGTACCTGTGTGCGAGGCGAGTTCACCATCTCTTATGGTAAGCTGGGTCCGACGGAAGCTCGCTTGATCGGTATGTCGGCTAATACCCTGGTGTTTTTTCTTGGCAACCCCAGTTTAAACCTGTTCACACTGAACCTGACCGTTTACGACTTGATCGCGATAGGTATGATTGTGTGTTTACTGGTTATTTCGGTCGCCACCACTTTCCACCAGGCTCGAATCCTGGCAAAGATGGATCCCTCAGGCGGTTCAAATCCCAAGATCAATTAATCCGAAGTATATCGCCAGCGTGCCTGGTTTCATCCAATTGTTTATCAGCCATAGATCCGTATTCATCTGACGTATTTATGGTTACTTTATTCCCAAATCGTTTTTAGACGCTTACAATCAAAGAGAATATCCTGTTGAGACTGCAATTTTCTAGCAGGCGATTTTGCAGGCGGTTTATGTCGTCTCATCAAGGAACCAACTCTTGTTCGCCTTCGTTTATAACCTCGAAAGGAGTATGCAGGATGAACAAATTTCCGCGATGGATGCTGCTTCTAGTTTTCCTGATCACATCTGCTGGCTTTATGCCAGTTGCTGGGCAGGCAGATCCTGGCCCACAACCAGACCCTTTGACGCCTTCTGATGGCGCCAGTATCCTTTTCTTGCCTATCGCCCTGAATAATTACTCGGCTTTGGGAGTTTCCGGGCAGGTATCCGACGACCAGGGTCAGCCTCTGGATGGTATCGTGATCAGCAATGGCGATGGCATCACAACTACGACCGATACCGAAGGGCGCTACAGCATGCTGGTGAACAGGAACAGCGATTATTCCTTTTCACCCAATGGAGACGGGATCGGCTTCGCCCCGTCTGTGATGGATCTAAAAGTAGATCAGTATATCTCGAACCTGGATTTTACCGGGATGTCGGGCTGCGGCGAATTGGTTGTTAACGGCGGTTTTGAAACCAACGCTGGATGGGATCTCAATCAAGCGGTGTTCAGCACATTGAGGTTCAACAGCCAGGCCCGCTCGCTTCAATTGGGGAACCTGAACCCGGCCGCAAACCTGCCCGCCGAATTGGCCGCGATGTCAGCCCCGTTTGTCGTTCCTGCTGACGCAACTGAAGCCACACTGCGGGTCTGGTTATATACCCAGTCCATTGCCTCGACCTCCAGCCCAAGCAGTTCTACGACTGAAGAGGATGTTTTTGGTCCTCCGGTGGATTCCAATGACCGCCAGGTGTTGCAGGTGTTGGATGCGAACGGAGCGCCGCTGAAAGAACTGCTTTCATTAGAAGGCGTCAACGGACAGCAATGGGCGCTTGTCCAGTTCAACCTGTTTGAATACCGGGGGAACACGATCCGGTTAGGATTTGGTGTGAGCAATGATGGCAGCGGAACGACCAGCGCGATGTTTGTTGATGATGTCTCACTTTCCACCTGCCCAACCATGCTCGCGCCTGAGGGATATACGGCGGACTCCAGCGCCCCCCAAGGGCCAACGGCCTGCACAAACCAGATGCTGAATTCCGGTTTTGAAGGCGTCGGCGGTTGGGGTATCCCTTATACCGCTTATTCTGCCGGATATCGCAGCAATGCGGTCTATCCGGAAGAAGTCTATGCTGGAACCTGGTCGATGCGGACGGGGATTCCATCTTATCGCTCCTGGGAGAACCGCTACAGTTACTCGGACGCCTGGCAGACGGTTTATATCCCCAATACTTCTACTTCTGCAACATTGACCCTGTATAACAAAATGATTAACCCCTGGGAACCGGCTGCATCTGAAGTGGAAGTAGAAAGCAACCTGGCCGAAACCGAGCCGCAGTTTGCTCCGGGTGTGATTTGGGGCGAGCAGCCTCTAGCCGGCGACCGAATGTATATATTGGTCTTGAACCCGTACACTGGCGCAATCATCCAGACTCTGGATGCTTGGGATGCCCGCAATAACGGCTGGAAGCTGCGAACCTATGATCTGATGGCCTATCGCGGACTGAACGTCCGCATCCAGTTTGGTACGTATAATGATGGCTGGGGCGGCGTGCAATCGATGTATGTAGATGAGGTTTATGTCACTGCCTGCGACGATGTCCTTCCTCCACCTCCACCGCCTGCCGTTACCTGTCCGCTGGGTTACACCGAACAGATTATCAATACCAGCTTCGAATCCTCGAGTGGTTGGTACATTCCGATCACAGCCTATTCGGCTCGCTATTCTAACTTGTTCTGGCATAGCGGCACGCGCTCGCTGCAGACTGGGATCATTAACTCCTGGCATAACCGCTACAGCTATTCGGATTTTGGCCAATATGTGTATATCCCATCCTTTACAAGCGATGCTATCCTGAAATTCTGGATATATCGCCAGTCGGGCGACTGGTATGGATATGATAAGCAGTATTTGTTAGTGCTGAATAACTGGGGCTACTGGATTGATACCTTGTTGTGGAACAGTAGCAATAACTCATCCACCTGGGTGGAAGTCACTCGAAATGTGACCTCCTGGCGGGGTGTCCCAATCCGGCTGCAATTTGGAACGTATAACAATGGCTGGGACGGGATCACCTCGATGTTTGTGGATGATGTGATCCTCTGCACCACTCCGTAAAAGATTTTTTGTCCGATTTAGCGGGTGATTTTCGCCAAAACAAGTGCGAAAATCACCCGCTTTCTATATAATAGGGTATGGCCTGGAGCATTCTGATCGATAAAGACCGAGTTGTGGTCGGCGGGCGATTGGCGGTTTCATTTCAGCGCACCTTGCGCATCCCCGATGATGGTCAAATCTACCCTTTACCGCCAACGCTGGGCGCTTTCCCGATCCATTCGCTCAGCGATTTTCCCGGTTGCATCCCACTGTATGGCGATCCTTCCGAAACTGTGATTTTCATCCCAATGTACCAGCGCGAGGCGCTCTGGTTATCTTTCGAGGCGCTGGCTGGTTTACCGGTTGCGCTAAAGATCGGGGTTGGCGAAGTGAACGCCTTAACCGGGACGACCTGGGAGGAAGGCTTGCAATCCAGCCCGCAGGATTATCTGGTTTGCCCACTCCAGCCCTGGTTGGATGGGATCAATTCCGGCGATGGCGAGATTCGCCAGTTCGTCGCCATGCCGCTGGGTCAGGGTTATTCTATTGAAGGTCAACTTACAGGAGAGGAGCGAGTAGGCGGCATCCAGATCCTGGCATACGCCTCACTTCCTGGGAAAATAACGCCACACCCGGCGCGCCGCGATATAAACGACCCGGCGATCATGAAATGGTCCGCGGTCGCCGAACCGATCCAAAGCATGGGTCTTGCTCCAGGTGGACGGATCTCCCAAAAGATCTATCCCGATCCTTATGGGCTGGATATATGGGATTTATTATCCGTTGGTCGGCTGAGAGTTTTAATCATCGATTCCCTGCAATATCAACAGATCAGCGGTCATCCTGCGCCGGCATCTCCGGTCAGCGCGAAAACCTATAGCGAATATGGATTTCCCTGGTTCTCATTGTATGACGAGCAGAAAGGGGATATCCCGCCTGCCGAAGCATTGGCGCAGCTTAAATCAGTCAGCCAATTGGATAAGGAACAAGATCGTCCAGTTGGTCAAGAAGAACAATCCCCCCAAATCAACCCCGACCAGATCAGAAAGATTGACCTGGAAGATGATCACGAAGGTGAAGCGTTCGAAAGGAGATAAGACAATGGCAAGGAGATCGTTTCCGAAGATTTGTTTTGACCGAGAGTTGGAAGGCGCCCAGATCGAGGAAGCCAGGATGCTGGCCTGGGCTGAGCGTTTCGAGAATCAACCGCTTTTTGCTCAACCTTCAGATGTAATTACAGCCGCTCTCCCCGAGCCGTTCAGCCTGGCGCTCGATACACGTAAATTGTGGAAGCCAGGTCGGGTTCTGCGGGTCCGTTTCCTGGATGGCGAGGAAGTCGTCAAGACCAAAGTGGAGCAGATCGCTCATACCTGGGAGCAATACGCCAATCTTAAGCTTGTTTTTGGGATGGATCCAGATGCAGAAATTCGGATTTCATTTTCCCATGACCCTGGCTCCTGGTCGTATTTAGGTACGGATGCGCTCGCGATCCCCAAGGATCAGCCCACGATGAATTATGGCTGGTTGCAGCCGAACACCCACAATATTGAGTATAACCGGGTGGTGACACATGAATTTGGCCACGCCCTCGGCTGCATTCACGAACATCAAAGCCCGGCCGCTGCCATCCCCTGGAACAAACCTGCCGTTTATCGCTTTTACGCCGGTCCGCCAAATTTCTGGACCCCGGCAAAGGTGGATGCCAACCTGCTGCAGAAATATGATCAAACCATCACTCAATTTTCGGAATTTGATCCGCACTCCATCATGCTCTATCCGATTTCAAAAGACCTCACCGATGGCGTCTTCGAGGTTGGCTGGAATAATGAGCTTTCCGAAGTCGATAAGACTTATATTGCCTCTGTTTATCCCCCTCAAGTTAAGCAAGGCATTGAACTCCAGGTCGGGGCTGCCCCGACCGAGGCGGAAATCGGCGTGAATGGCGAAGAAGACCTGTTCCGCTTCAGCGTGACAGCAGTTGGCACATATGTCATCGAAACCAGCGGCCCGACTGATGTGATGCTTGGGCTGCTTGGACCAGATTCTCTCGATCTAACCATTGCCAGCGACGATGATTCAGGACCGGGTTTGAATGCTCGCCTGCAGCGACTTCTACAGCCGGGCGACTACTATGTGCGTGTCCGCCATTTCAGACCGACCGGCACAGGCCACTATTCGATCAGCGTTATCCGGAGCGCTTAGAACACAAAGCCAGATTCTTATTTGGCCAGCAGTTCTTGCAAAACAACCTTTGATTTCTGCTCGATTTCGGCGTGCAAACTCTCGCCATGCGCATCCATGGTAACCACTGCCGGAAAGTCAACCACTTCGATCACCCACATCGCCTCCGGCACGCCGAAATCGAGCTTGTACACTCCTAATACACGCTTTACCGTTTGAGCGATTAAAGAAGCCGCGCCTCCGATTGCATGTAAATATACTCCCGGAACCTCCTGGCAGGCCGCCAGGGTTTTTGGGCCCATTCCACCCTTCCCGATCACACCCTGGATATTAAAATGACGCATCACGTCGCCCTGATAAGGCTCTTCGCGTGTGCTGGTAGTTGGGCCGGCGGCGACAAAGCGGTAGTCTTGGCTATCCAGTCCGGCGACCACTGGCCCGCAGTGGTAGATCGCGCTGCCTTTCAAAAGCGGCAAGATGGCTTCATATACTTCCAGATCATCGCCTTGGGGTAGGCGGGTGTTTTTAATGAAAGTATCGATCATCCATTTATGGACGGTGTCGCGGCCTGTCACCATTACCCCGGAAAGGGTGACAGGATCACCGACTTTTAAGGTCATAATCACGTCATCACTGAATGGAAGCTGTATTTTATTCATCTCTTTTCTCCAGATACATACCAATCCTCCCAGGCAAAGAGGCAAAAAGAGTGCGCCAGGACTGCCGTCGTGGTTGGTTTACTCGTATTGTACTTGACCATTCTGCCAGGTCATCTTTCTGCGCCGGTAAGCCCAGCACATATAAGAGACCGTGACAAAGAAGCTGGCAGGCAAACGATTCAGATGGGTCATCTTGGTGCTCAACACGGTAGTTTTTCCGCCAAAACCCATCGGGCCGATCCCGAGCTGATTTGCTTCGTCGGTTAAGCGTTCTTCCAGCGCGGCCAGCTCTGGGTTTGGATTGGACTCATCCATTTTTCTGAACAGGGTCTCTTTGGAAGCATAGTAGGAAGTGCCTCGGTCGCCGCCGATTGCCACACCTAGGATGCCCGGCGCGCAGCCCTGACCCTGGGCCTTGTGCACCGCATCGAGCACGGCTTTGCGCACACCCGCAAGATCGCGCCCTGCTCCCAGGGCCGCGTTGGGCAGTGAATATTGGGCGCCAACATTCTCACAGCCGCCGCCCTTCAACATCAACTCGATTGTCAGCGTCTCGCTTTCAACTTCCTCAAAATGGATGGATGGAAAATGATCGCCGCCCAGGTTATTGCCGCTATTCTTGCCGCTCAAAGAATCCACCGAGTTTGGGCGCAGATAGGCGCGCCGGGTGGCTTCGACCACGGCGGCCTCAATCTGCTGGCGCAATTTGCGTGTGCTCCAGCCTTCGGGATGGCGCACATAAAAAATGGGTGTGCCAGTGTCCTGGCAGATCGGGGTCGAGTTCTGGCGCGAAAGCTCGACGTTGGATAAGATCGTTTCGAGCGCGCCGCGCCCAGGCGAGCCAGGCGCTTCTTGATCGACAGCTTTTCGCAGGGCTTCTTCAACATCTGGCGGCAGGTCGGTTGCTGCCAGCCTTACCAGTTCCAGGATTTCAGCAGTCAAATCTTGCATCAGGTTTGTATCCTTCCATTCTTTATCGTTATGGCGGATCATCATATCTCTATTATAATGCGGGAAGGTTAATCTGCGAAAGGAGCTACGCCATGTCCGTTTTAGAGAAGATTGCCTTTTTTCAGAATTGCCGTGATGAAATACCCAATCAGCAGCTTGCCAGCGAGTTGGCGCGGGCGAAGGATGTAGAGGGTATTCGCGAGATTGCTGAAAACTTGTGGAACTCGCAGCTGAATATATCAAGTGATTGTCTGAAGGTGCTGTATGAGATTGGTTATCTTGATCCAGAGTTGATTGGCGGATATTGGCAAGATTTTCTGCGCTTATTAAAAAGCCGCAACAATAGGATGGTTTGGGGAAGCATGATCGCCCTATCCACGATCGCCTCGCTCAAAGCAGACGAGATCTTCGTCCATCGTGAACAGATCGAGGTTGCAATCGAAAACGGCTCGGTCATCACCCAGGATAATGGGATCAAGACCCTGGCCGCCCTGGCGGCGCAAAAAGAAGAATACCGCCAGGTTCTGTTTCCCTACCTGCTGGCGCATTTGAAAACCTGCCGGCCCAAAGATGTACCCCAGCGCGCCGAGAGCATCTTTCCGGTGGTCGATGCGCGCAACCGAACCGAATTTATCCCGGTTCTCGAAATCCGCCTGGAGGAGTTGAGCGCAGCGCAGGCAGCTCGTTTGAACAAGCTCATCCGGGCTGCCCATAATTTGAGTTGAGTCACTGATTTATTAGCAACGCCAAACATCAGGTTATTCTAACCAGGAGTGTTTTCTTGTTAGTAAGATCGCAAGGAGCTTTGATCGAAAAGGAGTAACGATTGCAGAAAAGAAGCAGATAATTAAATTTCGATTTAATGGTATATTCATTTAAAGCGAAGGCGACACCAGAAAGGATCTTGGGATGAAGAGAAAAAGATTTTCCAGCAAATTCATTGCATTTTTGGGCGTTTCGTTGATTTTTCTGTTTCTTGTTTCACCAGCCCAGGCTTTTGAGCCGCGTGAGGGAGAGGATGTGGTCATCGCCCAGGGTGAGGTGATCGAAGACGATCTGTATGTCACAGCCAATACGGTTCGAGTTGAGGGAACGATCAAAGGCGATCTGGTAGCCTTTGCAAGTCTGGTCGTCATTGGCGAGACCGGTGTGGTAGAGCAAGACCTGCTGGCTGCCGGTCAAGGTGTGGTCATCAACGGCGTGGTCAAAGACGATGCCCGCGTAGCTGGGGCAGTCGTTTCGCTGGGCCAGAATGCCAAGGTGATGGGCGATCTGCTCGCCGCCGGTTATTCAGTAGAAACCCGCCTGGGCAGCTTGATAAATCACGACGCTGTGATTGGAGCAGGCGTGGTCTCACTCAATGGCGGCATTGGCCGGAACTTACTCGTCGGAGCTGGCGGTTTGGCAATCGATGGAACGGTGAACGGGGATGCACGGCTCGACGTTGGAGGTTCAGGAGATGCACCACCGTTCTCGCCGATGACCTTTATGCCCCCGGTCGCCGGCATGCCCGCTCCAGTTCAGGTTGGTAGTGGGCTTTCGATGGGCGCGGATGCCCAGATCAAAGGCAACCTGAATTATTCTGCCCCGGTAGAAGCCAGCCTGAGAGAAGGAGCGATTTCCGGGAAAGTCACCTACACTGCACCCGCCCCACAGACCGCAGTTGAGCAGCCTGTTGAACCAACTACAGCCCAAAAGACCGGCAAATGGCTCTTCAATTTGTTGCGCAACCTGGCGACCTTAATGCTGGTTGGTTTTCTGCTATCTTACTTTACCCCTGGATTTCTCCATAATAGTGTGCGCATACTGGTTGAAAAACCGCTGCCCAGCCTGTTTTGGGGATTTCTCACTTATATCGGCTTCTTCTTCTTGCTGATGACGATCTTTGTTTTGATGGTGATCCTGGCGGTTGTCTTGGGGGTTATTTCTTTGAGCGGGTTATTCTGGGCGGTCATTAGCGCCGGGTTGATTATTTCATCCGCTATAGGCCTGAGTTTCTCGCTGCTTTTCTCTTATGGCGCCAAGATATTGATATCATATTGGATCGGCTTGCTGATCTTCAGACTGGTTAAGCCCAATCTTTTGGATGATCGCTTCTGGCCTGCCGTGATTGGGATTCTCATCTTCGTATTGATCGCATCGATTCCTTTTATCGGCGGCTTTTTCAGCTTCATCGCGGCAATATTTGGATTAGGAGCGTTTTCCCAGTTGGCTTGGGAATGGTACGCCGGTCGCAATAAGCCGAAAGCTCTGGTTACGCCATCTGAAGTTTGATTTATGGACAGGATTTCAACAAACGAAGGAGAAAGTATGACAAAACACTTGTCTCGTGTAATATTAATCATCAGCTTGTTGTTTGTTTTGATGCTGGCATGTAATTTCTCGCCAGAAGGAAACAGCGATGACCGTGATGCTACTGTTCAGTCTCTAAGTTCTGCCGTTGCGGCGACGACCACCGCGATTGCAGCCGAGGTGCAAACCACACCTGAAAATGCTCAACCCCAGGCGACCGTTCCTCCAGCAGCTGAAGTTCCTGCGCCAGCCATCCCGCAGGTGACAGAGGATTTACAGGCGACTCAAGCCGCTGGTCAAGGCCTTGCTGCCACCGAAGCCGCTGGTCAAGCCCTTGCTGCGACTGAAGCCTCCATCGCCCCGATCAAGGCAGACCTTGCGCAGTATGGCGTTGACCCGCAAAGAGGTCAGCTTGCCTGGGTTCATCCGCCCCTGCGCCTGGAGGTAGACCAGTATATGGGCCAAAGTTTTGGCAATAATTTCCCGACGGTCATCGTCCAGGATTTTGTGCTTTCGGCGGATATCACCTGGGATACTGAATACGGCGCGGCTGGTTGTTCTTTTATTTTCCGTTCCGATGGCAACCAGTCCAAACCCAATCAATACATGGTCTGGATGACCCGCCTGACCAGCGGCCGAGTGGATTTTATCGTGTTTGCCGAGGGTCAGATTGTGGGGGCGCGCGATTTTTATGCAAACGGGATTGACCCGGCTTTTGATGGAGGCAATGGGGCTACAAACCGCTTAGTTGTTGTTGGCAGAGGCAACCGGTTTTCGATTTATACGAATGGGGAATTGTTAGGTCAGGCAGACCCAAACGCCCCGATCCCGCCGTTGGTTCTCCCGGACGCTCCGCCCGTACCCGCAAACATCAAAGACCCGGCGGCCAAGGCGGCCTACGATGCAGCAGTCGCCGAATATCGCCGAACCGTTTCCAGGTTGAAAAGTGAATACAATACCCGCGTAGCCCTTGCGAAGAAAGCGAATAAGATTTTCCCGGCCGGCATCGTTGCGATGGGCGCGATGGCCGAATCCGGGCGCACGATGTGTGAATTTAAGAATGCCTATTTGTGGTTAATTGCACCATAGAATCGGCAATGGAACGACAAGAAGATTTAATTAAGCCCCCATAACAGGCTTGACTATTCGATATGCGCATCGTACAATTCATGATCTAAAATTCGATTATCTTAAGGAGGATAGAATGGCGAATTTACTTGAAATCGAAGGTGTGGGCGAAGTATATGCTCAGAAATTGAAAGCAGCCGGTGTAGGTTCAACGGATGCTCTTTTAAAAATTGGCTCAACCCCGAAGGGGCGCAAGGACCTGGCCGAGAAAACCGGTATCAGCGATTCGTTAATCCTCGAATGGGTCAACCATGTTGACCTGTTCCGCATCAAAGGTGTTGGCGAAGAATACGCCGATTTGCTGGAAGAAGCTGGTGTGGATACCGTTCCTGAGCTGGCTCAGCGTAAGCCAGAAAACCTGCTCGAGAAAATGACCATGGTTAATCAGCAGAAAAAGCTGGTTCGCCGTTTGCCGGTCCTCTCCCAGGTTACCGACTGGGTCAGCCAGGCCAAACAGATGGCTCGTGTGATCACCTACTGAGTTGAGTAATTTCATGCTTAAAGAATTTCGCGAATTTATCTTGCGTGGCAATGTGATTGATCTGGCTGTTGCGGTTGTTATTGGAGCTGCCTTTTCGGCCATAGTCACCTCTCTGGTCAATGACATCCTCATGCCCATCATCGGAATGATCATCGGGGGAGTGGACTTCTCCAGTCTTTCAATTCAAGTAGGCTCCGCGGTAATCGCCTATGGATTATTTCTGCAAGCCCTGGTCAATTTCTTGCTGATCGGATTTGCGCTTTTTATGGTTGTAAAATCGATCAATAATCTTCAGGCTCATCTAAGCGCCAAAAAACCGGACCTGCCAGCCGCTCCGCCGGAGGACGTCCAGTTGTTGCGTGAGATCCGTGATATATTGAAACAATCTCGCCCTTAACCCATTTCGAATTCCGTATTCAGAAAGAGGCTGGAGCGCCAGGCGAGCCAGCCTCTTTCTGTTTCCGCCCTGAATCCGCCGAATAGAGCATCCTGGTTCTATTCCAGGGGTATAATTATTCTTCGAGGTTTGTCCGTAATGTTTCGTAATCCATCAAGCTCATCGGAGCAACCGAATCCCGTCGTCCCTATGGTGAACTTGCAAAAAGAAGAAAGCCAGTTACGGGCTTCCGCAATCCGAGCCAGAAAAAGCCAGCAGGCTGTATTGATTGGCCTGGTTGCTAACGTCTTTCTGGCTGGGCTCAAAACCACAATCGGCATCCTGGGGCGCAGCCCAGCGCTGCTGGCAGAAGGGATCAACTCGACCTCGGATGTGGCTTATTATCTGGTGGTTTGGGTCTTCGTGCGCCTGTCGGGCAAGCCTGCGGATGAGGAGCATCCTTATGGTCACAGCCAGCTTGAGAGCATCGCTTCTCTAATTGTCGGCTCATTCATATTGACCACCGGCATCGCGGTCTTCTGGGATGCAGTCAACAATGTTTACGATTTAGTCTCTGGAACGGTGATCTCAAGCGGCGCCGCGCTTGCAGCCTTATGGGTAGCCGCGCTGACGATCGGAATCAAAATTTTTCTACTCAAATATACCCGCCAGTTGGGCGAACAGACCGGAAACCCGGCAGTCGTGGCTCTGGTGTATGATCATCGCAATGATTTGCTTTCCGCTTCCGCAGCTTTTATCGGTATCTATCTTGGCCGCCAGGGTCTCCCCTGGGTGGATCCCCTGGTCGGGGCGTTGGTTGCGCTGTTGATCTTGCGCACCGGCGTCGAAATCTTGCGCCAGTCATCGGCGGAATTGATGGATGCCGTTCCCAGCCGGGACCTTTACCGCCAGATCTCCGCTCTCCTTTCTGAAGAACCGGATGTGAAAAGTGTTGAACAGGTGCATGCCCATCGCTTTGGGCCGTATCTGGTGGTTAACCTGACAATCGGGGTAGAAGGCGAACTGACCGTTGCAGCCGGGGATTGCATCTCTACTCAGGTGGAAAACTTGCTTTACGAACGTTTTGAGCTTGTTCGCCAGGTTTATGTCCATTACCATCCTGTGACCTCGGTAGAGCCCTGCGAGCCATTGGCTATTACCCGCATGCTGTCGAATGTATCTAAAAAAAGAGCGAATTGAGATGCGCTGAAAATGCATATCCTTGCCTGGGAATTTAACGCGCTCGCATCAGATCTGGTCCTTTCGCCGCTTCACTTGCCAGAGGTTGTCCATACTCTGGACGACGTCTCATCTCGTTTACCAGCCGGCGCCTATACCACCTTGCGCACCTATCAAAGAAATAAGGCCTTGCGCCTGTTGGATCACATCCAACGGTTGGAACAGACCAGCCGTTTGGCTGGAGTTGATCTGCCGCTTAAGCAGGAGACTCTCCGAGAAGCCCTGCGCCAGGCGGTCTGGCGATTTCAGCAAAAATATCAAGAACCATCCGACCCCAATTCAGACGTGCGCGTGCGGCTGACCATTAACCTGGAATCTCATCCCGGTCAGGCGTACATTGCGATTGAAGACCTGGTCCTGTTAGCGCCAGAGGCCTATCGCCAGGGTGTGAAAATTGTCACCCGCCGCCTCGATCGCTCGCTCCCTGAAGCCAAGCTCACCCGCTTTATTGAGCGCTCACGCTCCACCCGCCAATCCCTCCCGAATGGAGTGAACGAGGCCGTCATGGTGAATGCGGCTGGCTATCTCAGCGAGGGATTAACCAGTAATTTCTTCGCCGTGGAACGAGGGGATGTCCGTACTGCCGGAACCGGTGTACTCGCTGGGGTGACCCGCGCCCTGGTATTCGAGAGCCTGCGTCGTTCAGACATTCCTTACAAGCTGGAGTTTATTCCTCTCTCAGGATTGCCGAATTTACAGGAAGCGTTTATTACCAGCTCGAGTTGGTCGGTATTGCCCGTTTGCCAGGTTGATGATATTCAGTTGGGGAAACCCGGTCCGCTGACACTCCAGATCATGCAGGAATACTCTGCGCTTGTTCTGGAGCAAATCGAGGACTTATAAAATCGTAAGCTCTCAAATTGCTTAGTCAAATTCCTGATTATTGTGCTCTCTTTTGATATAATTCCGCTTCGTGAGAAAAACAGTTGAAAAAGTCATGAAAAAACAGAATGGTTATTCACTGGAATCCGGTGTGCTCTACCGTGATTCGGATTACCAGCCCCCGAAATCCTTGAATACTTGGCTGGTTGGGCGGCCGCTCTCCACTGCGGACGCACCGCACCAGACCATTGGTAAGGCCATTGGTTTGGCGGTGTTTGCTTCGGATGCGCTGTCCTCCACCGCTTACGCCACCCAAGAGATCCTGGTCATCCTGGCGGGCGCGGGCACGCTGGCGCTCGGTTATGCCTTTCCGATCTCGATCGCGATCGTGGTCTTGCTGGCGATCGTTGCGATCTCTTACGAGCAGACCATCCACGCCTATCCGGGCGGCGGCGGCGCCTATATTGTTGCTCGTGATAACCTGGGCGAAGTTCCGGCTCAGACCGCTGGGGCCGCCCTTCTAACGGATTATGTCCTGACGGTTGCCGTCTCTATATCCTCCGGGGTCGCCCAACTCGTCTCGGCTTTTCCAGAATTCTTTCCATATCGGGTTTACATCGCCGTTGGGATGGTGATGTTCATCATGTTGATTAACCTGCGTGGAGTGAAAGAGTCAGGCATCACTTTCGCGATTCCCACCTATTTCTTCCTGTTGATGATGGTTTTGACAATTGGAATTGCTTTTGTGCGTTATCTCACCGGGAGCCTGGGGACTGTTATCGATCCTCCGGAAATCGAGATGATCCATACCCTCCAGCCGTTATCGCTTTTCTTGATCTTGCATGCTTTCTCGAGCGGTACGACTGCCCTGACTGGCGTTGAAGCGATCTCGAATGGGATTACCGCTTTTCGAGAACCACGCAGCCGCAACGCCGGGATTACCTTAATCTGGATGGCGAGTATCCTCGGCGTGCTTTTCCTCGGAATTACCTTCTTGAGCGGCAAGATCGGCGCTGTCCCATCTCTAGAAGAGACCGTCATCTCTCAATTAGCCCGAACTGCCTGGGGTGGCCGGAATATTCTTTATTACTTAATGATCTCTGGTACAACGGTAATCCTGATGATGGCAGCCAACACCGCCTATGCTGACTTTCCCCGTTTAAGCGCCCTGCATGCTGGCGATGGTTTTCTGCCTCGTCAGCTCACCTTCCGTGGCAGCCGGTTGGTTTACTCCGCGGCATCATGACACTGGCGGTGATCGCCAGCCTGTTGATAGTTCTCTTTCAGGCCAGCGTCACAGGTTTGATTCCCTTGTATGCGATTGGGGTTTTTCTTTCCTTCACCCTCTCCCAGGCGGGTATGGCTCGCCGTTGGTGGAAATCAGGTCATTTAAAACCTGGAGAAAAAGTGAAGGAGCCTGGCTCTATTGTCACCCACGATCCAGGCTGGCTTGGCAAGATGATCGTGAATAGTTTCGGCGCGGTTTGCACAGCAATTGTGATGGTTGTTTTTGCTGTGACCAAATTCCGCGATGGCGCATGGATTGTACTTGTCCTTACGCCTGTGCTGGTAACGATCTTCTTTTCGATTCACCGCCACTATAAATCGATCGCCCGCAACCTCACCCTCGAAAACTTTGGCAGCCCGCGCTCCATCAGCCGCAAGCGCGTCATTCTGCTGGTATCTTCCGTCCATCGCGGTACGCTGCATGCGCTGAACTATGCTCTCTCCATCTCGGATGATGTGACTGCGGTCCATGTCTCGATTGACCCGGCGGATGCGCAGAAAGTGAAAGACAAGTGGGATGAATGGGGCAACGAAAGCCGACTGGTGATCCTGGATTCGCCCTACCGCCTGCTGATCGAGCCGTTATTGGAATATATCGAGTTTGTTGCCTCAAAACGTCAGCCTGGCGAAATGATCACGGTGATTGTGCCGCAATTCGTCACAGATAGCCCAATCGCGGGCATTCTGCACGCAAACACGGCATACTGGCTGCGCAAAACCCTGGTTTCTCAACCAGGTATTGTGATCACAGAAGTGCCTTACAAGATTGAAGAATAGAGAATCTCATCGTTCAGCATGACCGTCCCTTATGATGGATCATTATGGGGCGGTTCTTCTGATTCGTTGTTCTTCTCTTTTGTCTGTTGTTTGAGATCTTTCCACAGATTTCCCAAATCTGATGCGATCGCATAGCCGCCAATCGCCAGGCAGACAATCAATATGCCGGTGCCCAACGAGGAGCCGCGCCAACCCGGGATCATCAAGAAGCTGAAAACAGCGATGATGATCACCATCATTCCGATCAAGGTCAGGGGCCGGATCATGCTTTCACCTCCAAATATAGAAATTGATCAAAGCGAATTCTTAATATAAGAACATATCCAAACGAGATTATGCTCATTATAGTGTAAAATCATCCAAACTTAGCGTAGCGGAGGCAAGATGAAGTTTGCCGGTAAAGTCGTCGTGATCACGGGCGGATCGAGCGGTATTGGCCTGGCATTGGCCAAAGAGTTCGCCGCCCGTGATTCTTTTGTTGTGTTGGTTGCCCGGAACCAGGAAATACTGGATCACGCCTTGACGTTGCTACCTGAAAGCGCCGGTGCCGGAAAAGCCGCTTTTGTGTGCGATGTCAGCCAACCCATTCAAGTAGAGCGGTTATTTGACCAGGTGATCGCTCAAATCGGTGTTCCCGATGTCCTTGTAAATTGCGCAGGTGTGGTTCATCCCGGTTTTATCCAGGATCTTAGCCTGGAGAAATTTGAATGGATGATGAACACCAACTTCTATGGCGCGCTTCACACGGTCAAGGCGGTCCTGCCAGGAATGATCGAACGGAAATCCGGTCTGATTGTTAACATTGGCTCATTAAACTCCTATATTGGGCTGCTGGGATATTCTGCCTACGGGGCTTCGAAGTTTGCCTTGCGTGGTTTTAGTGAGGCTTTACGAATGGAAGCGCGCCCGTATGGGGTTCGCGTCTCTATCGTGTTGCCTCCCGATACCGATACCCCTCAATTAGCCTATGAAAATAAATACAAGCCGCTCGAATTGAAATATCTATTCCCGGAACTGGGCGTGCTCTCGCCAGAACAGGTGGCGCAAGCTATCATTAAGGGTATCGAGCGCGGTCGCTATGAAATTGTTCCGGATTTTGGCTCAGGATTTGTCCTGGCAGTCCAACGATTGACAGGCCCATTCTTCTATTCTCTTGTGGATTGGTTCCATCGGCGAGCTATCACCCGGATTGGGCGCGAGCTCAGTAATCAGGATGCAAAAGGACGCTGAATTCCAACTTGTGAGTGGAAAACCCTGCGGCAAGAAAATTTAATTCGAAAATAGTAAAGAGAAGGGTGTATTATGATAGATTTATTTGAAAAATGTTCTGAATTCACCGAAGCAAAGGAAGCGATGCAAGCGGGTATCTACCCCTACTTCATCCCGTTGACTGGCAACGAGGGGACCGAGGCGAATTACCGCGGCCATCATTTAATCATGTGTGGATCGAACAATTATCTTGGTTTGACCACACACCCGAAAGTGCGTCAGGCTGCCGAAGAAGCCATCCGTGAGTATGGCACTAGTTGCACCGGCTCCCGCTTTCTCAATGGGACATTGGAAATGCACGAACAGCTCGAACACGAACTGGCAGAGTGGGTTGGCAAAGAAACTGCCCTGGTATTTTCCACCGGTATGCAGACGAATTTGGGTACGATCAGCGCGCTGATCGGTCGAAATGATGTGGTTATTCTGGATAAAGATGACCATGCCTCGATTGTGGATGGCGCTCGCTTGAGTTGGGGTGAAACCAAACGTTTCCGCCACAATGACATGAGTGATCTGGAGCATTGTCTGCAAAGCGTTCCGGCGAAAAAGGGCGCTCTGGTTGTGGTGGATGGGTTATTCAGCATGGGCGGAGATATTGCCCCTCTACCCGAGATCGTCCGATTATGTAAGCAATATGGCGCTCGCCTGATGGTAGACGATGCTCATGGTTTGGGTGTATTGGGCGGTGGACGCGGGACAGCCGCTCATTTTGGGCTTACCGATCAGGTCGATTTGATCATGTCTACCTTCAGCAAATCTTGTGCTTCCTTAGGTGGTTTCATTGCCGGGGATGAAGATGTGATCCATTATATAAAGCATTTTGCGCGCTCCTTGATTTTTAGCGCCAGCATCCCGCCGGCAAACGCCGCGGCTGCCCTGGCCGCTCTGGATGTGATGCGCACTGAACCAGAACGCGTTCAACGCCTTTCACAAATTGCCGATTTCATGCGCCAATCCTACCGCAGCCTGGGTTTCAACACCCTCCAATCCACCACACCAATTATCCCAATCTTAATCGGCGATACCATGAAGACCGTTCTGACCTGGAAATCGCTCTTCGATGCAGGCGTTTTCGTCAATCCTGTGCTGAACCCGGCTGTGCCGGAGGGGCAAGAGCTTCTGCGGACCAGTTATATGGCCACGCATACCGATGAGCAGCTCAATCGAGTGCTGGAAATCTTCGAGCAGGTTGGCAAACAAATGGGGTTGATTTGATCTGAGCGGTTGATGAAAGGGTTGCCTCGATCAGCCATTTATTCCTGGGGTCGGTTTTTGAGATTCTTTCAAAAACCGACCTTGGTTTCTGTGAAATATAAGGTAAAATTTATCCGTTATATCAGAAAAATAGAGTGCCTGAGGAGAGGAGGCTTTATGCAGCATCTCAAATTGAAATTTGGTCTGGCGATCTCAGCGCTATGGATTGCCTCGATTGCTTGCAGTTTTAGTATTAGCTCGGCTAAAGTTGCAAATTTGCGTTTGGCAAAGGATGAGCATGGAGAGACCACTCTGACTACCTTTGGCCAGGAAGATACTTTCTATCTGCTGGGGGAGCTTTCGAATGCCCCCTCGGATACAATGCTAAAAGCGACCTGGATTGCTGTGGATGTGCAAAATTCCCCTGCAAATACCGTCATTGATGAAGCTGAATTGCAGTCCGGCAGCGGCGCGTTCACATTTTTCCTGAAGAACAACTCTCCGCTCTGGCCTGTGGGCAAGTATCAAGTGGATTTCTATTTGAATGACGAGTTGAACCAGTCGATGGAATTTCAGGTCGAGCAAACCGTCCAGGCAGAGATCCGGGGGTTGCGGTTGGCTGCTGATGGAAGCGGCAGTCTGGAGACAACCTCTTTAATCCTCAGGATACCTGGCATTTGATCGGCGAGCTATCCAACAGCGCTCAGGATGCTACAATTAAAGTAGTATGGAGCGCTGTGGATGTTGGCGGCGACTTGCAAGAAGGTGTGATTGATCAACAAGAACAACAGATCGGGTCGGGTATGTTCGCCATCCCCGTCGAAGCCGCTCGGACAGATTGGCCAGCCGGGCAATATTCCGTGGATGTATACCTGGATGGAAATCTAATCCAAACTCTCTCTTTCCAGGTTGTCGGTGGATCAGTAGCAACAGCGGTGGATGTGCGTATGGCAATGGATGATGCAGGGATCACACCAACCAAGGTATTTGGCCCCCAGGATGTTTTTTATCTTGTCGCCGATATCCAAAATACGCCGCCTGAAGGCGCGCCGATTAAGGTGGTCTGGACGGCTCTCCAGGTCGAAGGTGGGGTTGAGCCTAATCAGGAAATTGACAACTATGAGGGAACAGTCTTTGATGGTGTATTTTGGTCCAACCTGACCAGCGAAACAGGCAGTTGGAATACGGGTTCCTACCAGGCCGAACTGTTTCTGAATGAACAGTCGGCTGCAAGGCTTGAATTTGAAGTATCCCCCACCGGGGCTTTGCCTCTTTCGCAGGGCGAAACAGCGATGGAAGCAGTTTACCTGGCTCTCGATGATAAGGGCGATCAGAACACCAATGTTTTCAAGCCATCCGATACTTTTTATCTGGTGGGTGAATTGGTAAATGCGCCTCAAGGCGCTCAGGTGGAGTCGGATTGGATTGCCGAGGATGTCAATGGCTATGATCCAGATGAGGTGATCTCCGAACCAGAGGTGTTTCAACTCAATGAGGGTCCCTTCTCGATCCGTCTTCCCAAGGAAAGCGGGCATTGGACGCCAGGGAAGTATCGAGTGGAGACGCGCTTGAACGGCGCTCCTGCAGAGACACGCTACTTCATGGTTTCCGACATTAAGGTAATTGATCCCTATATGGCGACCGATGATACTGGTGATAAACGCATAGACGTCTATGGCGCATTGCAGCATTTCTTCCTGCACTTCACTTTGGGCAATGCGCCTGCCGAGACTAAAATATCCGCGCATTGGTACCTGCTGCCAGCGGACGGGAGCGAGCCCCAAAGTTTGAACGAAGGCGACTATACCTTCGCCACAGGTTCTTATTATGTCCAATTATCCAGTAATGATAGCGCCTGGGCAGTCGGGGATTATGTAGTCGACATCTATTTGAATGATTATTTCTATACATCAGTCTTTTTCCAGGTTCAGTAAACGCAGAACCCTGGAAGTCTGCTGATTGCTCAATCGGGATCGATGGTGATTTCATCGATCCCGGTTGAAAACGGACCTGCTTTTTTGGATATAATCAGCGCATAAATAGTCTTGCATATTCGGGGAGTATCCATGGTAGAAAACGAAAAGAAAACAGAAAACAAGGAAAAAAAAGACGAACTACCGCCTCAGCCTGAGGATTTGCTCGTCGAAACCCATCACACCATCACATTAAACGGTCAGCAGATCGCTTATTCTGTTCATTGCGGAACGATTGTGCTCAAAGAAGAGTCGCTCAAAAAAGGCGAAGGTGAAGGCGAGTTTGAAGGTGAAAAGCCGCGCGCCGCCATCTTTTTCATCGCCTATCATCGCGAAGACATTGATGATCCTGCCAATCGCCCGCTCACCTTTTCATTTAACGGAGGGCCTGGTTCGTCGTCCGTCTGGTTGCATCTGGGTTTGCTGGGCCCGCGCCGGGTAGAGATGGGTGACGCCGGTGATTTGCTCGCTCCGCCATACCACCTGACGGATAACGCCTTTTCACTCCTGGATGCGACTGACCTGGTCTTTATCGATCCGGTCAGTACGGGTTACAGCCGGGCTGTCAATGGCGAGAAACCCGCCAGGTTTCATAATGTTAAAAAAGACATCGAGTCGGTCGGCGACTTCATTCGATTATATACCAGCCGCTACAAACGCTGGCTTTCCCCCAAGTTCTTGATTGGCGAAAGCTATGGCACCACTCGCGCGGCAGGTCTCTCTGGTTATTTGCAAGAACGCCACGGTATGTACTTGAATGGGATTATGCTCATTTCTGTCGTTCTTAATTTCCAGACCATCGATTTCAACCACGGAAATGAATTTCCTCCATTGCTCTTTTTACCCACCTATGCTGCAACCGCCTGGTATCATCAACGCCTGACGCCGGAGATGCAGCAGATGCCCTTGCGCTCGTTCCTCGATGAAGTCGAAACGTTCACTTATAACGAGTACAGTCTGGCGTTGTTACGCGGCAGCGCATTGACCCCTGAAGAGAGAGACCAGATCATCCACAAGCTGGCGACCTTTACCGGTCTCGAGCCAGATTTTATTGATCGGGCTAACTTGCGCATTGATATTTTTCGCTTCACAAAAGAGTTGCTTCGCGACCAGCGTCGCACTATCGGGCGATTGGACAGTCGTTTCCAGGGGATAGATCGCGATGCAGCGGGTGAAAATTTCGAGCATGATCCGAGTATGTCCGCCATCATCGGACCTTACACAGCGGTCTTCAATCATTATGTCCGTACCGAGTTGGAATATGCCAGTGATTTGCCTTATGAGGTGCTCAAATCCCTTGACGAGACCTGGTCTTTTTCTGACTATGAGAATCGCTATGTGGACGTCGGCGAGACGCTGCGTCGGGCGATCAGCATCAACCCGCATCTGAAAGTGTTCATCGCCAATGGCTATTATGATCTTGCCACCCCATACTTCGCGACCGAATATACGGTTAATCATCTGGGGTTGGATCCTGACCTGCGCTCAAATCTAACCATGAGCTACTTCGAGGCCGGGCACATGATGTACATCCACCTGCCTTCATTAGAGAGACTTAAAACCGAACTGGCAACATTCGTCCAGAAAAGCTCTTAATTCAAAGATTGGGGTTGTCTCAAAGCAATTGATTGGCAACCCCAAAACCGGCTTCCAAGATTGATAAATTACTCTATTAGGGGACGCTGATCGTCGTATCCTTGTCAACCATCACTTGCTTCTGAATCGGACATTGCGTTTGAGACATATCCAGGCAGAAGCTGAAAAGGTACTGTCCGGCCGGGATATTTAAATACCAGATATATTTCCCGGGCGGGATCGCATCGGTTCCCATCAGAGACCCATTACGAAAGGCGTAGATCGGGTAGGATTCGTTATTTCGGATGGTAACCTTGAAAGCGGTCTTTGCTGAAGTGGCAGTAGGCGGCGGCGGTAAAGTTGGCTCAAGGGTTGGCGGCAAAATCGGGACGGTGGGTGGTGGGGGAGGGGGAAGCGTGGCGGTAGGTGCCACGATCGGCGCCGCAGTTGTTGGGATGATCACCATTGCCGTGGTAGGGGTAAGCGTCAATGTCGCCGTGGGTGTTGGGGTGTATGTTGCCAGCATTTCTTTCAAGATAGGCATACCGGCCCATACTCCTCCCGCGACGCAAAGAAAAACAATGACCAGTGCTACTCCAATGACTGGAATGATCCAGGCTGGACGTTTCGGCTTATTCTCTTCAAGATATCCGCTTGGATACACTCCGAGAGGCGGCGGAGGTGTATAGCCAGACTGTGAAGCGGGGCTGCTTTGCCAGGACGATCCAGAGACGACTTGTGTCCCACCTACCTGTGGGGCAGGGGATGACGCCCCGATACCAGCCGCAGGGTATGGAGCTTGGATCGTTCCTGGAACCCCGGGAGGGGCGCCCGCTCCTACACCTGCTACTGGAGATGTGCTTCGGTCCAAAATTTGTGTGGATGGCACAGCTGGTTTCCCGCCGATCCGCTCTCCCACCTGTCTCGGGCTGGTCCCCAGTACTGCACAGATAATTTCTAACATCTCTTGCGCGTTTTGATATCGCTGCTTTGGGTCTTTTGCCAGGGCGGTCAGCAGGGTTTGGGAAAGTCCTGGGGTTAGTGATTTATTAAATGTTAGCGGATCTGGCGCAGGTTGGTTCAGATGAGCCTGGCGCATTTTTTCGGCGGCTTCCGGTGTATTGACAAAGTTTGCGCTCGGTGTGCCCAGGAAGGGGTGAACCCCGGTGACGCATTCAAATAATAAGATTCCCAGCGCGTAAATATCAATCGTCGGATACACTCGCTCCCCGCGCAATTGTTCCGGTGATTCGAACAGCGGTGGATCGAAAATCCCACAGCGAGTCATCGCCTGGTCGATCTGGCGCGAAAACCCGAAATTTGCTAACAACACAGACCCATCTCGGGTAGCCTGGATGTGATTGGGGTTCAAAGTGCTGTGAACCAATCCATATCCATGGATGGTCTCCAAAGCATTGGCTAGCGCCTTGATATAGATCAAAGCATCTTCGGGCGGCATTGGATTTCCATTCCGCTGGCGCAAGATCTGGCTAAGCGATGGACCCTCGATAAATTTCTCGATCCCAAAGCTCACTCCCGCATCTTCATACAGCCCATAGAATGGGATAATGTTAGGATGTATCACCGATTGCAACGTGAGGTTTTTTTGTTGAAAGCACAACACGGCCGGATCTGGCTGAATCGGCAATTCATATACTTTAATAGATAGGGATAGGTTGCGCTTCAAATCAAAGCCGCGGTAGCGTGAATACCTTTCGCCGCTCGAAATCAGGTCATCCACTCTGAAACGGTTGAGAAGCATCTTGCCTGCGAAATTATTCATCATCCTGTCTCCTATAGTGATCCATTATGCCTCGCTCGGGCAATGATCCATGCAATCAGCGCCATCCCTGGGAGCATCAGCAGCGGGATCATCGTTGCGTCGATTAGTCTGACCGTACTGATTCCTTCCAACCCTAATGGATTGGCAGGGATTTTCAATTGAATTTCAATCCACTCTTTTACCAGTTTGGGCACATCATCCGGTTGTTCGCTTTGCCAGGTCTGGATCTGGCTGATGAGTTGGGTTTTTCGCTCACGTAGTTGGCTGGGTAATACGACCGCCTCGAATTTGAGCGTCTCAACCGGGTAGACAACTCCGCCATATTCGATACCAAGCTGGATTTCAACTGGCTGTACGCCGTTTTGTTCAAAAAGAACCACCGTTTCATGGATCGTTTCCGTTTCGCCAGGGGTGGTCTCACTTGCTGCCTGGCGCTGCTCGAATTCAATCCGATCTGTGCGGATAACAAAAGTGGTTGTATCCGGCGACCAGTTCGTTATCCCGGTATTCTTGATCTCCAATTCAAGCGGCATGTCTTCGCCTTCAATAATCACAGGCCACTGTGATTGCGAAACAACCTGAGCCTCCACCGGCGGCTGCGGCGCTGCGATAATGGCGATGGCTTGTGGTATTGGCCGGTCCGAGCGAATATGCCATCCGCTTTTACACAGCAATTGGGTGGAGCCGCCGCCATCCAGCATCATCACCTTGTCAGCTCCGAAGCTGCGCAGCGTATCGGCTGCTCCGGTTTGCTTCGCCGAGAGGGTGCTGAAGATCAATAACGTCTCGAAGTCGCCATCTCCGTCGCGATCGTCTATCCCGACAAATGTACGCCCTACAGCATACTTTGCTCTTTTGTTGGCTTCTTCCGTCAATCCTCCGATCAGGTTTGGCGCGCTGGACTTCGTAAGTGAGTCGCTGCTTAACTCACTGATATCTGCCCGACCTTCCCAAAGTTCAAGGATTAATTGCTGGCCGACATAAGTATTGATCCCCCAGCCATCTGTCACCAGTTTTCCGTCTACCTTCAAAGGAAATGCCAGTCGGGTTGGATATTCCGGCATGTAGAAGAACAGGCCATTGACGATACAGAAAGCATCTTCTTCCTGATTGGTGACTTTCTGCCAATAGGTTTCAATAAGGAGAGAGGTCATACGTGGGTCAGCGCCGCCATACACGCCCTTCGTCAGGCGTGGCTCGCTGATTTCGCCATGCATCAATGTGAGAAAAGCTCCCTGGCTCAAGTTGATCACCTGAACATAATCTGGACTCCCATTCGAATAATCTTTGCGATAGAGATCGACGCTTCGAGCAGAATCGATCTTGTAGAAACCGGGTGGAATCCCTGCAGGCGGGGTAACGGTCTGGGCATTTGCCGGACCGACCATAGCTGCCAGTAGAATCCCGGCAAACATCCAGAAAATTGAACGGGGAATTCTATACGCGTGGGGCATCATCGCTGTTCATGAATGACCAATCAAGCAATTATTGCATGGTCAGGACCTTCTTTTAGACTGTACAATAGATGGGTGATCCTGTCAAGGATCACAAATGCCTTAACCGAGAGTTTCTGCTTGACCAATTGTCCTGAAACAGGTGATACAGTATTTGAAATCATGCTTGCCTTCATTCGAGTTTTCGGATAAGATCATAGATAGAATGAAAGATGATATTTTCATCTGTTTCAGTCACGCTTTTGAATTTGGAGGTTCATCATGCGCACAGTGAAAGAAAAAAAACCGTTTCTATTCAGTATGCTGATTTTCATTCTTGTTTTCTCTGTCATAATTGTCCCGGTCGCACAGGCGCGCGAGCCAGGTCCTAGCGAAGGCTGGGAGCCGACCGTTCCGGATTTGGAGGTAGAGGAAAAAGAGATCGCCCAGGCTTATGACCCTGCTGCATTTCAGGCTGCCTGGGGCATCAGTCCGGATATGTTGATCGATTGTGATCCAAACGCGAACCTGCTTGGGGAGGTTTCTCCTGGCAGCGTCCAGGGCTATCACAAACTCCAGTCGAGCGCATGCAGCCTGCAGGCCAGCCAGGAAGCGGCTTTGTCTACGTCCACCTCCCTTGCGGGAAGCTGTGGCTATAGCGGGGTTAGCGGCGAGTCCCGGATGATGAAAATTTCTGGGTATACCACAGACGTTCGCTACGTTTTTATCCAATGTGGCAAGAAAGTCGGCGTGATCGAGCCGCCCACGTGCAGTTGTGCCGGGAATTTCCGCTACACCTATGATTGTAAGAAGCCCCCTACGGTTTATATCACACTTCCTTGTAACCATTAATTCAGCTTTTTACCAAGAAAAGAACGGGGCGCTCCTGGATGCGCCCCGTTTTTATTACGCGCTTTCCTGGATGTGAAACAAGTGGCATCCCCAATCTGGCAGCTCTAAATAGACCCCTTTCGTACGCAGTTCAGCTCCGCTCCGTTCGTAATTCTTCGAATTTAACCGATCTTGGAATAAATACTTCGCCTGGGGTAACCAGGAACCCGGGATCTGCGCATAGCATTGCCCTACACCGCTGGCGTAATGAATAACCGCTAACCAGCATTCATTTGCATCGTCCATCCAGGAAAATACCACGAAATCTTGCCAGGTTGAATTTCCTTCCCAGGCTGGCGAGATGTGACATAGCTGCCAGGAATCCGGCTTCCAGGTGATTTCTTTCAACTGGGTCAGCAATTGTGTATAAAAATCCTGCAATTTCAAATTTGCGACTTGATTGGGAGATTTGCAGAATTGCACCGGTATTTTTAGCAGGTGTCCTTGTTCTTGCCCGGCATGGAAGAAGCGTAACCCTGGGATCAGGAAGCTGATCCAGGCTGCTGCCCGGTGGATCTCCAGAGGAAATACGCTTGCAGCGCGCATTTCGTCGTGGTTCTCCAAAAAATGGGCCATCTGCGTGATTGAACGACCTGCGGTCTTAATCTGGTCGTGGACTGCCCGGGCTTGTTTTTTCACCAAATGGTCGTATAGTTTTTTGTCATAGGCGAAATTAAAACCTTGCGAAATCAAATCGTGCTCCAGGTCCCAGTAAGCCTCAGCCATGAAAGTAAAATCGGGTCGGAGTTGCTTCACTTTTAAGATCGCCTTCGGCCAGAACGGCTCGCACTGGATTCCCCAGGCGCGCTGAAATACCTGCGGCAGGATCAGCATCGCCATGTCACAACGAACGCCGTCGCACAATTCGGCTAATGCGAGCAGCTCGCCGATCATGGCGTTCTGTAAAGCTGGATTTCCGTAATTGAGTTGCAGGGTGTCTCGCCAGGGTGGGAAGTAAGGATCACGCCCGTGCATCAGAAATTGGTTGCCCTGGTCTATCTTGATTTCGATGCTTGCCCCCGGATTCTTTTTATGATTTTCAGGGGTATCCTGAATATAATAGTCTGGATGTTCGCTGGCCCAGGGATGACCAATCCCGCTATGGTTGGGGATGAAATCGAGCATCAACCGTAACCCCCATTTGTGCAGCCGCGCCTGGAATTCCTTCAGCGCTTCTTGCCCGCCCCATTTTTCTGGTGTTTTATAGCCCGAAATTGCGAAACACGAAGCGCATAGGGTGTTGGCGCTTGCTTCCCCAAGAAGCACCCTGGCTTCGACTCGCAATTCTGGTTGGGAAAGCGCCATCTCAGTTTCGATCGCGCTCGAGTTCCACATACAATACAGATATAACCAATCAAATCCAAGTTCAGCCAGTCGCTGCAAATGCTCATCAGGAATATCGTTAAGGCCGGCCTGCCTCCCAATTGATTCGGAGAGCTCTGCCAGCCAAAAGCGGGTGTTTTTTTGATAAAGCAAAGGATAACGCATAGCTTTGTGGCCCAAATCAGTCCCCAAGACAAATCCCCAATTCGCGAGCTGTCAGGATGGTATCGCAATCTAATGGCACGGTCTTCATCCGGGAGGTAGCCTGTTCCAACGGAACATAGCGCACAACGGGTGGGTCAAGTGCAACCATCACCCCGCGCTGCCCTTCTGCAATTGCGCGCACGGCCGCCGCGCCGAAACGCAGCGCCAGCAGACGATCGGAACTGGTTGGTGTTCCACCGCGCAGCAGGTGACCCAACACCACCAGGCGAGTTTCTTTTCCGGTCAACTCTTGCAACCCAAATGCCACTTTCTCTCCAACACCACCCAATCTTTCAGCCCGCCCGACTTCTTGATCAAGCACGCTATACTTACCTCCGATCGGATGCGCTCCCTCGGCAACAACCACCAGCGAGAAGCGATGACCTAGCTGATCGCGCTGCATGATTTTGCCTGCAACTCTTTCAATCTGGTACGGAATTTCAGGCATCAGAATGGCATCCGCCGATCCGGCTACCCCGCTTTCCAGAGCGATCCAACCTGCAAAGCGGCCCATCACTTCGACCACAATTACCCGGTGGTGCGAAGCAGCCGTGGAATGCAAGCGGTCCAGACATTCACAGGCGAATGAGACTGCTGTGTTGAAACCAAAGGTGACAACCGTCTGATCCAGATCGTTATCAATCGTCTTTGGGACGCCTACAACCCACAGCCCCTTCTTCGCCAACGCATTCGCGATTTCCATCGATCCATCGCCGCCAACCGAGATCAATGCATCCAGTTCGTGAAGTTGAAAGCTGCGGATCAGCTCATCGCTGCGATCCACTTCTTCGATCTTGCCATCCAATCCTTGGATCGGATAATGAAGTGGATTGCCTCGGTTGGTGGTCCCCAAAATGGTCCCGCCCAGATGCGTGATGCCGCGTACTTCATCACGTCCAAGCCGGATCAGACCGCCTCCGAGGTATTGCTCGGGCAGCAACAAACCGTTATATCCATCCCGGATCCCATAGATTTCCCAATCATGATTGATCGCCGCCAGCGTCGCCGCCCGGATGACCGCGTTCAATCCAGGCGCATCGCCTCCACCCGTACAAATTGCAATCCGCTTGATTTTCTTTGCTTGTTTCACCATCTTTATGTTCCTGATCCCATCCGCTTCTTACCGATGTCACCTGACCGAGTTTGTCGATGGTGGTTAACTCATCATTTTCTGCTATTTGTTCTTCTTGCTTTCAAAAAATTCGACCACACCAAACCATAACAATAGGAAAGCGGCGCCTTCATCCAGGTTTCCGACGATGGGCAGGTTATCCGGGATGAACTCCAGGACTCCAAGGGTCGGATTCAGGATATAAACTATCCCTAAAAACGCCAACAGATAGACCAACCAGGATGGCCAACCGCGCTGGGTGAGCGGAGTTGTAAATACTTTCAATTGGTCCGGAATTTTTAAATCCAAAGAAGATGGGAGGGTCGGAATAGGTTCATCCTTGTGGTCAAGGTTATGTTCCTGCATGAATTGATCTCCTTGTGTCAATATATGTAACTTTGACTACGGTATTCAACCCAATAATGTTTCATCATTTACGCCGGAGAGTATACCGCGGAAACACACGCTGATAGAAGATCAGATTTCTTTGCGCATCAGGCGATCATGCCCAGATGCAGGGTCGCGCCCAGGTGACTGGGATCTAGCGCCAGTACCGCAGCCAGATGCTCTTTTGCAGCCTCAATCTTGCCAATCCCCAGGTACCCCAAACCGAGCATGAAGTGGCAGTGCATCTTGTTGTGAGTATTCAAGTCCACCTCGAAAACCAGGAAATCGGGCAGCGAGACCGCGAAATAATCCATCTGGATTTGATCGTTCATATGGCTCTGCCCATAAGCTACGAGTTTGTTAAATATCGAGATGGCTTCGTCCTCTTGGTCCAGCTTTTGAAGAGCCAGACCCTGATAAAAAATCATTTCTGGTGGTTGGTCGTTGTAGTACATTGGCGAGGTCGGGTCTCTCGATCCGGTAGAGGCGCGCCTGAAAGCGTCGAATGCTTTTTCTGGATCGCCCAATTGCTCATAAGCCAGGCCAAGATAGTAGAACACGTTGTTTTCCTGCGCGCCAACAAGTTTACCTTCGCCCAAATTATGTGGATATTCCTGCGCTTGTACCAACAGATCGATTGCGGAGCTAGCTTTGCCGGCCAGGATGAACGCTCGGGCTTTCTCTACCAGACTGATGACATATTGCCCTGTCACTTTGCCCTCGCCACCCTCCCAGGGATGAAAATTTCGTTGCTTCAAGTGCTCGTAGGCGTCATCGGGGCAACCGCATAAATTGAGCAGAGTGATCAATTCGATCGAGAGATCGTCGCGCTGTTCCACCAGATCAGGATGCTGTTGAAGAACATGCAAGCGGTCGCAAGGTCGGCGTTTGAGTTGCTTAAAAAGTTGGTCAAGCTCGTAGAAAACGCGCCCATCAGCCGGGTTTAGGGTAAATGCTTTCTCGAAACAAGCCAGCGCTTTTTGAGCATCGCCACGTTTGTTGAAATAGGCCAACCCCAGATTGCGAAAAACAGTGGCAAAACCGCTATCTAACTCAGCGGATTTTTCCCAGCACTCGATTGCCTCGCTGTAGCAGCGGTGTGCATACCAGAAGTTGCCCAGGTAGTATGGCGCTCGGGCATCCTGAGGATCGGCGCGCTGGGCAGCCTCAAGAACAATCACATCTTCCAGGCGGTTCGGGAAGCAATAATCGACTGGTAGGGCTGCAGCCTGCCGGAATTGATCTGTTGCAGCCTGTTCATGCCCGGATTGAACCAGCACCCAGCCCAGGGTATAGGCTGCCAATGGGTCAAAGGCTACTCGCTCCAACAACCGAATAGAATCCTCGAACAGACCTGCATGGGCATAATCCAACCCAATCTCGATATGAACACCTGGATCCGATCCCACAATCCTCTGAAATTCAAGATCACCGTCCAGCAGATACCGCTCCCATAATGCGCCATATTCCAGCGGGTCGCTCTCCAGGCTGCGCACAGATTCGCGCCGGGAAGACTCGAGATCGCCCAGGCGCCGGAATAATGCAATCATCAAATGACGAGCTTTGTAATGCCGCTCATTGCGGCTCAAGCTGCGTTTGAGATAATTCAGCGCCTGGGGGTAATTCTCATCCTGGCTGGATAGGCGCGCAAGTTCGAAATAGGCGCAATCCTGCCACGCGGCGTTCCATACGGCTTTGTGAAAGGCATTGAAAGCTTCCGTGATCCGCCCCTGCATCCTGAGCGACAAGCCCAAATTATAATAAGGCTCTCCATCGTATGGGTTAGGGTTGCGTAGAGTTATCCGCTCGATGGCTTTTCTGAAATATGGCTCAGCTTGAGCGAACTTGCCGCGCCGGAAAAGAAGCAGCCCCAATCCATTATTACAGCGGCTATCGCCAGGGTCGCGGCGCAAGCCCTCAAAATAATATTGTTCCGGGGCGTAAGTGGCATGGCGGTATTGCTCCAGGTGAAGCCCATTTAAAAAGAGTTCCTCGATCGATTCGATCTCCTCGGGTGGGCGGGCAGCAGTTGCTGGCGCGGGAATATCCGCCTCTTCATCTGGCAATGGCGAGTAGGCCAAAAGGATGGAATCTCCTTCCAAGATACTAAGGCTCAATTCCTGCGGCTTGGTATCCGCTGGTAGGGCTGCCTGGTCGATCAAGACGGTTTCAGGATCCAATCCAATTCGCTTTTCATACAGCACTTGCTTGAGGCGCTCCAATCGCACGGTCAGGTTGCGTGCAGCGGAGGTATATACCCCAAAATGGGCAGCGTCATTTTCGACCTCCAGGTTGACTGCTGCGTGTTCATTCGCGTTACAGGCCGGGCCGATTTTCTTATAGGGCAGGAAAATCTGCGTAAAGCTTTTTTCCTCGCCAGGCTGAAGCCAGGAAAAATCTGGCTGGTTATCGGTGAACGCGCCGCACATTAATTCAATATAGGGTCCGTCTGCATCAGTTAATTGGCGATCCCAGGCTTGTCCAAAGTCGCCAGTTCCCCAGGTCCATTGTTTTTTACCGGGAACGATGTGATGATTGGCGATATGAAGCATGCCTGCCTCAGCGCGGTGATCATAATCTCCCATAAAGTCGAAATCCGAATGATAAGCCATATAAGATGTTGGAACCGGGATATTCTTATAACGGCTGATATCCGTGCCAGGGGCGTAATTGATCTTATAATAAATGCCCTTTGCGATTGGGAAGCTGGAAACATCCCGTTTACCATGATCCATCACTGCATGTACATCTGGCGGGAATACGGACTGATACTCATCATGGACCGAGACGGCAGGATTTGCCCACCACAAGAATGTCTGTGGCTCGCTGGTGCGGTTGTACAATTGGACATGGATTTCCATATAAGCCCGATCAGGATAAAGCCTGAACCCATGCATACCTTTCGTATGGAACATTGTTTCAATCTCTGCACACCAAATTGTTTTGCTGCCATCCGCATGTTCCTGGATCTTCCAATCCAGTGGATCGAAGGTGCTGGGGCGGTGATGTTGCGGCCAGTTAAACTCAATCCCACCCGAGATCCATGGCCCGGTCAGACCCACCAGTGCGGGTTTGATCACCCGGTTATAGTACACAAAATGATAACCGTTGGTTTTATCGAGCGCCATCTGGATCCGCCCGCCTAGCTCGGGCAGGATCATGATTTTTAGATACTGGTTCTCCAGAAACAGAGCCGTGTATTCCTTGTCTTCTTTTTCATCGAACACGCGATCAATGACCGGGTGTGGGTAGACTACCCCGCTGCTGCCTTGATACACTCGTTTTTCAAGAAACATGGGGTTTTTATCTGGCGCCCCGATTTTATACGTTGGGATGATTGTGCTTTCTACCCAGGCGTTGACTTTGTCGGGCATAATTGCCTCCTTGATTAAGATTCGGCCCTGTCTATGGATTCTTCAACGACAGGGCCGGAATGCAGATTATCAACGGGAAGTTGCACTTATAAAGGATAATCGCGGTTGTCTCGATAGGACTGGTAAAGAGCCAGCAGATTCTCAACTGGAATCCCAGCCTGGACATTGTGAACGGTATTAAAGACGAACCCGCCACCCTTGCCAAAAATCTGGATCCGTTCTTTCACCTGCTGGTAAACATCCTCGGCTGAACCAAAGGGCAGTATGTTTTGCGTATCCACGCCGCCGCCCCAGAAAGTGATTTCACTGCCAAATTGCTGTTTCAGGATAAGCGGATCCATGCCGCCTGCAGAGGTCTGGACTGGGTTCAGGATATCAAATCCAGCGGAGATGAAATCCGGAATTAACGGGTAGATCCCTCCGCAGCAGTGCATGAAGACTTTCCAGGTCGTGTTGCTGTGAACCCAATCGTTTAGGATTTTATGAAAGGGCTTGTACAGCGCACGGTAGGTCTTTGGTGAAATCATCGGGCCAGTTTGCATCCCAAAATCTGTGCCCGACATGAAAATCGCACTGATTCGTTCGCCTACAACCTGATGGACGTTCTTTAGGTTTTGCAAAGCAATTTCGCACTGGCCTTCGAACACCTTGTACACATAATCCGGTCGGCTGACCGAACTCATATACCATTCAGCAATATCGCGAATACCGCGCGGGTTTTTCAACCAGGTCGCTGGCACCAGGGCAATATCTCCAAAAGCCGTTCCGCCAAAATTAGCTAAAATCGCCAAATCGGTCTCTTCATAGAGATGAGCCGCTTCAAGACGGAAATGATCCAGATCTTCTGTCGAGAATAATGAAAAATCTTCGAGGTTATCTGCTGGATCAAGCGCCTCTTCGTCAATCGGCGGCTGGCGTACGATCCCGTCAAAATAATAGCCGCCATGCGGCATCCTACCGCTCGCTGGAGCGCTGCGGTCTCCTTCTGGGAACATCAGGATGTCCCCATTCGGTTCTGGATTGGTATTGAATAGACCTGGCACCAATACGGGCGTGCCGTCAAAGAATGTCCATGGTTTCCAATCGCTGTTTGGAAAACCAAACATGTTTTTTCGCCCACCCAGCGGGGCGACATCTACTCCCAATGCCTGCCTCAAGTCTGGCTTGACCTCTCCCAGCATCTGGTATGGCTCGACCACTTTCACCGGCGTACCCGGTGGGTCAAGATGTAGAGCCTGGCGGAGTAAATAAACCGAGCTGACATGCATCCCGGAAGTTGGGCCGGCGCCCAAATCCAACGGAACTCGATCTGGTTCCTGGTGATTAATCGCCAACGAGATTCTTTCACGTGATTTCATATGTTTGACCTTTCCTTGAACCTGGTAGAGAGTTCATCCTGATTGATATTATAGCGCTCTCCTTTCACCCGCATAAGGTGGAAGGTGGATGCATAGTTGACATCGTTCTTGGGATATGATAATATTACCGTAAGAAAACCGATTGCGCAAGCGGTTTTCTAGCGAAAAACACTCCAGCTTTCAATACATATCCCGGTCCAATTCTAAAGAAGGTGTTCTTGGCGGATCATCAGGTCAATCGTATGAAACGGGTAACGATCTCGGATGTCGCTCTCAGATCTGGAGTATCAAAATCCACTGTTTCGCATGTGATCAATCAAACCCGCTTTGTTGAAGAACCAACCAAACAAAAGGTCCTTGACGCTATTCAAGACCTGAATTATCGTCCCAGCAGCATTGCCAGGAGTCTGGTCTATCAACGCACGGACACTGCCGGGTTATTGATTTCTGACGTAGGCAATCCTTTTTACCATGAGGTGATCCTGGGGGTAGAAGAAGTCGCATTGAGCAACGGCTATTCGATATTCTTATGTAACACTGGTTATGATCTGGATCGCGGCATGCGCTTTATCCATTCACTGATGGATAGGTTAGTGGATGGGATCCTCTTCATGTCCAGCAACATGAATATTGAAATGATCCAGGAAGTCCATAAGAATATGATTGAGGCGGTTGTGCTGGACTGGGGTGGCACCAACGTCAGCAAGCTGGCAAGCACCATTACAATCGACTTTACCACTGGGATTTGCGAGGCTGTCCAGCACTTGGTTTCCCTCGGGCATAAACGCATCGCCTATGCCGGCGGACCGGCTGACCTTTGGACAGCCAAGATGCGCAAACAAGCTTTCCTGGATGCGATCCGATCTGCCAGCCAGCCGTCGATGGGTTTCTTCTGGTTGATGGCAACCTTCGCATCGATGGCGGAAATCGCGCCTTTGATGCGCTTTCCAGGCTGAACCCCAGACCACACTGCCGTAATTGCCGCCAATGATTTGACCGCTTTAGGGATCATGTGGGCCGCTCGCAATGCTGGCTACAGGCTGCCAGAGGACTTATCGGTGGTTGGGTTGGATGATATCGATCTGGCATCCAGAGTATCGCCCACCCTGACGACGATTTCCCTGCCGCGTTACGAGATCGGCCGTTTAGCCATGCTGGAATTATTATCTCTTATCCGTGAACCTTCCGAAACCAAGACCAGCCAGCGCGTTACCACCAGCCTGGTTGTGCGTGAGTCCACGACCACAGCGCCCCAAGAACAAAATGTGGTTTTTCAAAAGAACTTCAGGTAAAATCAATTGTTTTGTTAGGAGGTGATAATTATTCCATTTTGAAAGTATAGGTACTTGATAGAACACGAAATCGAACAACCAAGATAACTAGTTTTATGGAGGAGAAACTGTGAAGAAACTTACATTATTAATGTCGATTCTGATGGTTGCCAGCATTGCCCTGGCTGCCTGCGCTGGAGCTGCTACTCAGGCTCCACAGGCTACAGAAGCCCCTGTAACCACAGAAGCTGTTGTCGTAACTGAAGCTCCCGCAGCAGCCGAAAAGCCGTTGTTTGTTGTGATCAACAAAAGCGCAGATCAGCAGTACTTCATTGATCTGCAGAATGCGTTTGTAGCCAAGTCCACCGAGCTTGGTGCGGATTCGAAGAAATTCGATGCCAAGCTGGATCCGAACCTGGGTGTGAGCCTGGTGAATGATGCAATCTCGGCAGGCGCCAAGGGGATTGCGATTACCGTCCCAGATCAGACGATTGGGCCGGCGATAGCCAAAGCAGCCAAAGATGCGGGCGTGGTCTTGATTGCGACCGACGACAGCATTGTAGATGAAGCTGGCGCTCCGGTTCCTTTCGTTGGATTCGACGGCAAGGACATGGGCAAGAAGGTTGGCGAAGCGGCTGCGAAGTTGTTGGGAGACAGCGGCTGGCTGAGCGATAGCGCCAAGAAGGTTGGCGTGCTTTCGGTGGAAGTACAGACCCTCTCGGTCTGCAACGACCGGACCGACAACGAGAAAGCTGCGATCATAGCGGCTGGTGTGCCAGAGGCGCAGGTCTTCCCGGTGCCCTACACTGGCGAGGCGCTCTCTGCCCAGGATGCGGCAGGCCCGATCATCACCGCCAACCCGGATGTCACGAACTGGATCGTGTTCGGCTGCAATGACGAAGGCGTTTTGGGGACGTTGAATGCGCTTGCCACCGCAGGCGTGTCCACTGATAACATCATCGGTGTTGGACTGGGTGCATACGAAGCCTGCAAGCCGTGGGCGGCTGGTCAGCCTTCCGGTTTCAAGGCGGGTCTGTTCATCTCTGGTCTGGATGTTGGCAACACCGCTGCTTCTGTACTCTTCGAAGCGGTTGTCAATGGCGTTACCCCGCCGGCGATGTCATTCGCCCCGACCTCGATTGTTGACCCGACCAATTTCGAATCTGTGATGGATCCGATCTCACTGGCAAACTGCAAGGTTGGCGTCGAAGCGCCTCCCGCAGCAGCCGAAAAGCCGTTGTTTGTTGTGATCAACAAAAGCGCAGATCAGCAGTACTTCATTGATCTGCAGAATGCGTTTGTAGCCAAGTCCACCGAGCTTGGTGCGGATTCGAAGAAATTCGATGCCAAGCTGGATCCGAACCTGGGTGTGAGCCTGGTGAATGATGCAATCTCGGCAGGCGCCAAGGGGATTGCGATTACCGTCCCAGATCAGACGATTGGGCCGGCGATAGCCAAAGCAGCCAAAGATGCGGGCGTGGTCTTGATTGCGACCGACGACAGCATTGTAGATGAAGCTGGCGCTCCGGTTCCTTTCGTTGGATTCGACGGTAAGGATATGGGCAAGAAGGTGGGCGAAGCAGCAGCGAAGTTGTTGGGAGACAGCGGCTGGCTGAGCGATAGCGCCAAGAAGGTTGGTGTGCTTTCGGTAGAGGTACAGACCCTCTCGGTCTGCAACGACCGGACCGACAACGAGAAAGCTGCGATCATAGCGGCTGGTGTGCCAGAGGCGCAGGTCTTCCCGGTGCCCTACACTGGCGAGGCGCTCTCTGCCCAGGATGCGGCAGGCCCGATCATCACCGCCAACCCGGATGTCACGAACTGGATCGTGTTCGGCTGCAATGACGAAGGCGTATTGGGGACGTTGAATGCGCTTGCCACCGCAGGTGTGTCCACTGACAACATCATCGGTGTTGGACTGGGTGCATATGAAGCCTGCAAGCCGTGGGCGGCTGGTCAGCCTTCCGGTTTCAAGGCGGGTCTGTTCATCTCTGGTCTGGATGTTGGCAACACCGCTGCTTCTGTACTCTTCGAAGCGGTTGTCAATGGCGTTACCCCGCCGCCGATGTCATTTGCCCCGACCTCGATTGTTGACCCGACCAATTTCGAATCTGTGATGGATCCGATCTCACTGGCAAACTGCTCCAAGTAAGTTACTCGATTTTTGGGAGGCCGCAGTGCATCACGCGGCCTCCCAATCCGCTCTGTGCCTACACAGTGGAGGAAAGTTATCAATCATGACGGATGCCGAATTCCCAAACCCATCCCCGTCCGAAACGATACAGGACGGGATTATCGAGATACGTAAAATCAGTAAAGCGTTTCCTAACGTTCAGGCGTTGACGGATATTTCCCTGGACATCCTGCCCGGTGAAATTCTCGCCTTCATGGGTGAGAACGGAGCCGGAAAATCAACCCTCTTGAAAATCATCAATGGAGACTACCAGCCCGATTCCGGCACCATCTCAATCAATGGGCAGATCGTTGCTTTTTCGAGCCCGCGCGATGCCCATAAAGCCGGTATTCGAGTGATCTATCAGGAACCTGAGATCATCCCTGGCGTGGATGTTGCCGAGAATATCTGGGTTGGGGAGTTGCCGAAGCGGTTTGGCTTTCTGGACCGCCGTCGGCTCAATGAGCTGGTCCTGGATGGGCTGAAAGAATACGGGTTTGAAGATATCCTGCCCGTAAACCTGTTGGGCGATATGCTTTCGTCTGCCCAGCGCCAGATCGTAGAAATCATGCGAGCTTTAAAATCCGGTGTGCGCGTCCTCGCTCTCGATGAACCTACATCATCTCTCACGGATGAAGAGGTCGATCGTCTTTTCGCTCTTGTCCGGCGTCTGCGAGATGAGGGTGTGGCGATTATCTATGTTTCCCATCGAATTAAAGAAATTTTGCGCTTATGCGATCGTGTTGCGATCCTGCGCGATGGACGATTGGTAGCCGTCAAGCCTGCCTCTGAATTGTCCGATTCCGAGATCGTGCGCCTGATGGTTGGGCGTGAGCTTTCGGATGTTTTTCAGCGCCGAAAGTCAGGCGCCGAACGCGAAGTGCTGCGGGTCGAAGACCTGGACAGTATTTATCACCACGGGGTGAGTTTTCATATCAACTCTGGCGAGGTCGTAGGATTTGCCGGTTTGATCGGCGCAGGAAGAACAGAGCTCGCCAAGGTGATCTTTGGTGAATATAAAAAAACCGGCGGGAACATCTTCCTGGAAGGTCAGAGCGTCAATATCCGCCGTCCGGATGACGCGATCGCCAAGGGGATTGGTTTCGCACCCGAAGATCGCAAGCGCGAAGGTCTTATCCTGATCCGCAGTGTGCTCGAAAATGCTTCTTTGGCGATCCTGAAGCGTCTGAGCCGCTTTCATTTCGTTCGTAGCCGCCTGGAGCGCAGCATTGTATCCGGGTTTATTGACAACCTGAGGGTGCGGACTCCCTCGCTGGATCAGGAAATCGGTAAGCTTTCGGGCGGCAATCAGCAAAAAGTCGTTCTGGCGCGTTGGCTGGCTGCGAAGCCGAAATTATTGATCCTTGATGAGCCGACCCGTGGCATCGATGTCGGCGCAAAGGCGGAGATTTACCATCTAATAGATGATCTTGCCAACGAGGGGCTAGGAATTATGTTTATCAGTTCTGAATTGCCAGAACTTCTTGGTTTGGCAGATCGCATTTACGTGATGCAGAACGGTCGAATCACTGGAGAGCTCTCCGGAGAAAGCGCCACTGAGGAAGCTGTCCTCGGTCTGGCGATGACCGACCAATTTACAGCAGCTCCATTTGGGGCCGCAACACAAACTCTGGAGGGTAGCACATTATGAGCGAAGCATTACCAACCCAACCAACATCCGTTAAGAGAGGTGAAGGATTTCTTAAAAAAGCAGTGGGCGCGATAGGCGCTGACAACCTCTCGCTCATTTTCGCGCTCATTATTTTGATCTTTCTCTTAACAGTAGTTAGCCGCTGGTTTGGAATGAGCGGGGGCGACAAGTTCTACTCCTGGCAAAACATTATGAACAGCCTTGCCCAGGCGGTGGTTGTTGTCGGTCTGCTCGCTATCGGTGAGACGGTAGTGATTATCGCCGGGGCGCTCGATATCTCGGTCGGTTCGATCGCCTCGATTGGCTCGGTTGTTGCCGCTTCTGTGCTTGTGGGGGTTGGCGTAGGCGAGTCACTCCCAGATGCGCTGACCGGTAATGTTGCCATTGCTGTGCTGGCTGGAATTATAGCGGGTGTGATTGTAGGATCGCTCAATGGGTTTATCGTCACGATCTTGCGGGTCAACCCGATTATTGCCACACTTGGCACCCTGGCAGCTTTTGCTGGTTTTGCATTCTTGCTTGCGCCGGAAGGTAAGCCAGTCGGTGTGCTGACTCAGCCAGAATTTACCTGGCTGGCCCAGGGGCGCTTCCTGACCGATCTGCCCGTACCACCCTTGGGTGGATCGCATTGGACGGGCATCCCCATTTTGACCGTAATTCTTGTCATCGTGACTGTCTTTGTTCATATCCTGATGACATACACTGATTTTGGTCGCGCCATCTACGCAATTGGCGGTAATGCAACCGCAGCCCGCCTGGCAGGCATTAACCTATCTCAGGTGCGCGTCTTAATGTACATGTTGTCTGGCGGCATCGCCGGGCTTGCCGGTGTGCTGCTCACAGCTCGCACGACCTCTGGAAACCCGATCAATGGAAACGGTCTGGAGTTGCAGGCGATTACCGCAGTATTCCTTGGCGGCGCAGCAACGGCGGGAGGTAAGGGGACGATCATGGGGACCTTCCTGGCGGTGATCATGGTCGGTGTGCTCAACAATGGCATGAATCTGCTCGGATTCAATACCTTCGTCCAGCGGGTTGCCCTGGGCTTATTGTTGATCGCTGCGGTCGCGATCTCGCAGTGGCGCCAGGCGCGTGCTGAGAGCGCTCGAACCCGCATCGCTGCCGAGGGTTAATCCTTACACGGTTGTGTGAATTAATACCTTCATTTGCTATCTGGAGCTTCTGTTATGGAAACTTCTGTTTACCGAACAGAATGGCATGGGCTTGAAGCCTGGGCTTTGACGAACGCTGACACCAGTGTGGTGATGGTCCCCTGTATGGGCGCCAAGATTGTATCTTTGGTCGATCTGCGCGCGCAGACCGAATGGCTGGTTGGTCCGGGCAACCGGATTGTGAAACCGGTGGAATACGGGGCGGTTTTTACAGATCAAGATATGGCAGGTTGGGATGAGATGTTCCCAACCATCATCCGCTGTCCCTACCCGGCACAGGGGGCGCACCACGATGCGATCCTGCCGGATCACGGCGAGGCCTGGGCGTTGCCCTGGTCCTTCATCCAGTCAGAGGAAGACACCCTGACGGTATCAATGGAAGGCCGCAGCCTGCCCTACTGCCTGACCCGCGTGGCTGACTTTCCGCAGCCATCTACGTTACGCCTGCGTTATATCCTCCAGAACTTAGGCGCAGAACCCCTGCCCTACCTTTGGGCTGCCCATCCGCAATTGACCACAGGCATGGATGGTCAGGTCATCTTACCCGCCGAAGTGACCCGGGTGATGAATACCATCCCGGAATCCTGGGGTTGGGGGCCCCCGGAAACTCATTTTGACTGGCCCGAGGCCCAGGGAGTGGACGGTTCGCCCCTCCGCCTCGATCTGATCGGTCCTCCAAGCCATCATAAGGCCCGCAAATTCTATTCCCTGCCAGACGTCCATCCGGCCTGGGCGGCCGTGCTGCGCAGGCAGACCGGTCATTGGATTCGCTTCGAGTGGGATCCGCTCGAGCTGCCCTATCTGGGCGTGTGGATCGATGAAGGCGCGCTGAGTGCGGAATCTGTCGTCGCCCTGGAACCGACATCCGCCTATTATGACGACCTGGGGTTGGCCTATTCCAAAGGTTTGCTAAAGACGCTCCAGGTTGGCGAGACCCATCATTGGACCCTGCAGATTCGAATGGGCATGGATGCCCAGCCCCGCCCTTGATCATAGGAGGTAAGCGCATTGAATAACCTTGAGCGGTTTAAGAAAGCCATCAACTGGGAACCAACCGATCGCATCTTGACTTACGATTATCTGGATAACAGGCAGATTTTGCTCCAACATGGAGACTTTGATCCCAATCGCGCCTATTCCTTCGAAGAATTGATCCATGTTAATGCGGTTGCCTGGAATAGAATCGGCGTCGATGTCACTCGCTCGATCTACGACCCGGTCAATCATTGGATGGGCGGCAAGATCACCAACTGGATCCGCTTCTTCGGCGTCAACCCGGATGAGTGGGGCGTCAGTCAGGCTGGCGAGACCGCCTGGATTTCGAAGCGCCCATTCAAGACCCTTGCTGAGCTTGAAAAGCACATGCCGCAATTGCCTGTTTATGAAGAAGTTCGGGATTGGTATCAGCCGGTCATCCGCTTGATCCAGCAGACGCTGGCCGAGTACGACATCGTTTTTATCGGCGCTGTCGAGGGGCCGCTCACAGACGCTTACACCTACATGGATATGGAATTATTCGCCCAGGCAATCTACGATGCCCCGGAATTGCTTTCACATGTCCTGGATTGCACCGGATTGTTCTCTGCCTATATTGCCAGGGCTTACGCCGAAGTCTCGGATGTGCCGCTGTTGTTTATGGGTGAAGATATTTCCGGCACCACCGGCCCGAATCTTAACCCCAAGTTCGTCCGCAAAGAAGGTTTGCCGCGCTGGAGATGGATTTCTGACCCGGTCAAAGAAAAAGGGATGAAATTCCTGTATCACACCGATGGACGATACGGTTCGTTTCTGCCGTTAATCTTCGACGAATTGGGTGCAGACGGATTGAACCCAATCGAACGCAATAATTGCAATGATATTTTCGCAATCCGCCAGGAATATCCGCACAAATTATTATTTGGCAACGTGTGCTGTATTCACACCCTGCCGCACGGCACGCTGGGGGATGTGGAAGACGAAACCCTGGAGCTGGTCGAAAAAATCGGCCCGCAGGGCGGCATCTTCATCGGCTCATCGAGCGAAGTGCATGACGCCATCCCGGTCGAGAATGCGGTCGAAATGTACCAGACCGTCCATCGATATGGATCCTATCCGATCGATGTGGAGCGCATCCGTGCCAGACGCTTGGCTTTGCGTTCGGGCGGTCTGTTGAAATTGCGCGCAGATTTGCCCCTATGAAGACCCATGACGGTGTGATCATTCGCCAGGCGCAGCCGGAAGACGCCGCCCGCCTGCGCGAGCTGCGCCTGGAAGCGTTGCAGGATAGCCCCCAGGCGTTCTCGGCTGATTTCAAATCTACCTCCGAACGCACCGTGGCGTGGTGGGAAGAGCATATTCGCTCTGGCGTCGCAAACGAGGAGATGGTGATTTTCGTGGCAGAGGCAAACGGCGAGTTGGTCGGCATGACCGGCATTCACCGGACTAATACGTCCAAATCCTATCATAACGGCTATATCTGGGGCGTTTTTGTCAAACCAGCCTGGCGCGGCAAACATCTGGTGGATCCCATGATCGAGGGCTGCCTGGATTGGGGCATGGCTCATGGCGTCCAAATTGCCCGCCTGGGAGTGATCACCACCAACGCTGCCGCTATCCGCTGCTATGTTCGCTGCGGCTTCGAGGCTTTTGCCGAGGAGCCGATGGTCATCCAGTGGGAAGGCGTTTATTACGATGAACTGCTGATGGCGCGCCGGTTGGAAGATCCGACCTAAGGTGGTCGGGCGATTGTACCTGCGGGTTGTTGATTAGATTGAATCCATCCCGAACCTCAAATTGGATGATCTCGCTATTTTTTGGCACCAATTCCCGCACTTGGTTAAAGGGGTAGTTCGTAAAATACGCTCGCACCACTGCCAGGGCGTAACCATGCGAGACCACCGCCACAGACCCGTTTGGATGGCAGATAATGATATCTTGCAGCGCAGCCAGCATGCGTTCTTGCACTTGCTGTCCGTTCTCTCCGCCCGGCGCCGGGATGTGGTAGGGGTCCTTTCGTCGAGCCTGGAACTCCTGCTGATATTGAGACTCGATTTCCTTGATTTGCATGCCTTCCCATAAACCGTGGCTGATTTCGCGCAGGCGCGGATCGATCTTCACCGCCAGGCCTTTCTGTTCCCCGATAGCCCTGGCTGTATCGCGCGTGCGTTGCAAGTCGCTGGAATAGATGGCCTCAAGCGGGATGTTAGCCAGTTGCTCCGCCACTTCCTTCGCCTGGGCATAACCGTTCAGGTTCAGGGGCACATCCGCCTGACCCTGCCAGCGGCCTTCTAAATTCCAATCCGTTTCTCCATGTCGGATCAATACAAGCCGTGTCATGATTTTTCCAACTTATGGTATTCGTTCAAATTAACCATTGGGGGGCGCTCCATCTCAGCAATTTCTTCTACATTGAGATAGAGACGCCCGGTCTCATAATGAATCAGTTTCATCGTTAAATTAACATCCTCCAGACCTGGATAACTGTAGTAAGTTTCCAGTTTGCGCGTAACTGCCTGGATAATGGCAAAAGACATTTTGCTCAATGCTTCCAAAGATTGGTTGTGATGGACGCGCTCCTGGAGATCGACCTGGGCGATGCTATCCAACCCACCGTTTTTCAACACATCAATCAGCAGCCCGATCTCTACTCCGTAACCAGAAAAGAAAGGCAGCTTTTCAAGAAGCCTGCGCCTGCCTCCATACTCCCCCGATAATGGTTGGATCACACCGGATAGCTCGGGGAAAAACAAGTTGAGCAGTGGTCTGGCAGTCAGCTCGGTGACTCGTCCTCCGCCGCCTGCCAGTGTCTTCTCGCCAATTTTGATCGGTCTGCGGTAAAAACCTTTCACAAATTCTACCTTTGGGTTGACCAGAAGCGGGCCGATCAATCCATAAATGAAACGGGGATGGATGTTTACGATATCGGTATCAATCCAAAGCAGGATGTCGCCTTTTGTCACTTGTAAACTCTTCCACAGAGCTTCCCCTTTGCCATGTCGTGAACCATATTTCGGCAGGATCTGTTGGTGGATAAAAACCGGGATTCCCAGATCACGCGCAATCTCGCGCGTAGCATCGGTCGAATTTGAATCCATCAATACGATTTCATCCAATAGAGGATTACGATCCATCAACTCACCTTTTATGGATTGAATGACTGAACCCACCGTCTTTTCCTCGTTCAAAGCGGGGAGAGCAACGCTAATGGTCAGGTTCTGGTCATTTTTGAGTTTGATTAATTCCTCTAAATCTGCAAATTCACTGGCATGATAGGTATTTTCGGCGAACCAGCGGTCAACCAGCACGGAAATTGCTTTTTTGCCGGATGCCTCAGTATATGGTTCGACTTCCATCAATCGGTGTGTCTTCACGACCACGATACCCTTAGGGCTGTTTTTTAGCAGGCTTTCTGCCACTTGGCCCAGTCCATCGAACTCGTAGGTCGGACGAGCGGTCGCCCCCATCACGGTCAAGTCGAATTTCGGAGACATTTCCAGGATGGCTGCTTTTGGATCGTCACTGGTCAGTGTTATTTTCTCTAAGTCCGGGATATTTTCGAGCACGCGTGAGATGCCGCGATAAGGCGCATCGAGGTTCTCTTGATCTCGACTCTGGCAAGATATGCAGCGATGTACAGTGCGCATTCCGGTACCGTTGGATAGCCAACGAAATTCGGAGTGTCAGCTCAGAATGTGGCCCTCCTCGGACAGGCACCAGGATGTTTCTGGGATCATCCGAAATCGGCCCGTGTACCAGGGCAATATCGCAGGGTAAATCCCTGAATACTTCGAAAGGGGTTTTATGAAGCATCTCAAAATGTTTCGGCCAATCCAGGATAAGTAATTCGGGGTTTTCCTCCTGAACAATTTCCTGTAAGTCAGCCCAGAGTGTGTTAGATACAACGACGGATGATCGGGATCGCAATTGAGTTCTTGCGCATCATTTTTCGCATCTTTTTGCGCAATTCCTGCGAACGCGTAGCACCCAGGCTCAATGATTCGCCCGCTCTTATTCCCACCATCCCGGCCAACACGATTGATGAGTCTTTGGATATCGCTCTGGCGATCTTTAGACCCACACACGTATCACATCTGTAAAAAATTGGAACCAGGGTCTTTCTGAAATAAACATTGGCATAAGTTGATTTGTGGTTCATCTTTTTGTTAGTCATCTCTCTGGACCAAAGCCTGACACAAAGGTTCAATATCGCGCAGATAGATGCTTTCCCAACGATAAATCTGGCGAACCTTGTTCCGCATGTGGTAGGTCGGGTCCGATTTCAGGCGCAGATAGATCGAACGAGCGATCTTCTCCGGTTCTTCATTCGTAGCAAAGTAAACTGCATCTTCGCCGGCCAGCTCTTGCAGGGGAGGAATATTCGTACAAAAGATCGGTATCCCACGTAGCCCGGCTTCCAATATGGGAATCCCAAAACCCTCTTCCTGGCTGGTCAGCAGTAAGCCATCCGCGATCTGGTAGAAATCGAAGATCATTGGGTCTGGCAGAAATTCCTGGCTGATTTCGGCCATGAAGTGAGCGCAATCTTTTAGCCCGAGGCCATCTCTCAGCTCCAGGAGCTCGGCAAAATACTCCAAATTCTTTGGATTATGGGGCCCCATTGGACCGGTAACCAACAGGCGCGCTTCAGGCATCCGTTTCCGCAGGTGGGTCAGCGTCTTCAGCGCCAGTTCAATATTTTTTCGTCGGGTGATCCGCACCGGGAGCAAGAGCAGTGGCGCGGCGTTGAACAGGTTTAATTCTTCGACGACTTCTCTGGTCCTTTGTTCCAGTTTTAAGAATTGTTCTATATGGACACCGTTCGGTATCACCTGGATGTCCTCTGGATCGATCTTCATGAGCGCCGCCAGTTCTGCCCGCCGAAGTTCGGACACAACCACATGCCGGTGTACTCCCGGCCAGGGCGCTGCCAGAATATTCCACGGGAATCGATCATACAGCTCATCCTGATAGCGAGGTGTAGTCCAGGCAAGGTCGTGATGCCAAAGCACCAGTCGGGTTTCGGATTTGCGATTAGCGTTTTCCATTAGAGCCGTGCTGAGCGGCAAATTCTTGTTCATCGACCCAACGTTATGTGCGATCAGCACATCGACCCCTACCAGGTTTTCTCGCAGCAGCTCTGCGATGATTTGGGTTGTGTCGTTGAAACTTTCCGGTACACTGCCAGCGTCCAACTCCGCTTTAATCTTCAATATCTCCGGGTGGCGGCTGTCGAGAAGTGGGATTTCGATAAATTGCACGCCTGGCAGGATCGAGGCTCCCCGACCGGCTAAAATTCTGACCGTATGTCCTGCTGCTGTCATCAGGCGGGCATGATGTCCGATCACACTTTCAACTCCGCCGACAATAGGTGGGGCGGAATAATGTAGAATGGCGATATTCATCTCGGTTTTTCCAGTCCTTCCTGGGTAGTCTGGATCGCTAAATCAATCAAAATTGCAGATGACCAGCCAAAAATTGGAGCTGCTTTGGGTGGTTGAGCGCCAGTAAATGGATGGTAATATTCATAGATATCAGGCTGGTTGCAAATCATTTCGAGCGTGCGGCGGCGCAGCTCGCGTGCCTGGCTGGTATATCCCGTTTGGTTCAAACCTTCGATCAATAGATAATTGACATTGATCCAGGTCGGTCCGCGCCACATTTGATCGGGATCAAATGTGGGGTCATCCATTGCCACGGAAGGAACCGGGTAGGGAGACCAGAACTCTTTCTCGTTCATCAGGTGTTGAACCAACCGCTGATTAATATCAGCAGACATACGCCCACAGATGAGCGGGAAAAGATTAAAAGGAGTGCTTACGTTGAGCGGTTTCCCATCTTTTTTCGCCCAAAATAATCCCGCCTGCTCATCCCACATAGATTGTAGCATAAGTTTGGCCACATTTTCGGCTCGCTGCGCCCAGGCGTGCGCTTCTAATTTTTCTCCAATCTCATTAGCTATCTTGGCCAGATAATCCTGCTGCATACAAAGATAGGTGTTCAAATCTGGCAATTCAACCGGCATGCCTTGATCCCAGAGCGGGCTGTCATCCAATCCGGATGAGAAAGGATGCTGGTATTCGCAAAGTCCATTATGATCCAGGTCGTTCTTTTCAAACCACCAGTTGTTCCAGTTGACCAGCGGCTCATAGATTTCGTTGAGAAACTCCAGGTCGGGTTTGGTTTCATGCAGTTTCCAGGCAGCCCAGGCCACCAGAGGCGGTTTGGTCACATCTGCTTCGACCGGAAAATCCAGATGTGTGACAATCCCTTCATCATGCACCGCGTCGGGGATCATACCGCTTTCGCTTTGGTGATCTAACAATACCCTGAGTTGATTCTGGGCAAGCTCGATATCGGCATGCCGGTAAGCGATCGCGTGGAAATAAGCGTCCCACTGCCATACACCGAGATAGTAAAATTTGGAGGGGGTCATCGCCTCGCGTGTGGTGTAGTAGCGCGGTGAGATCAATCCTGCTCGCATGACCCACCATGCAAAATAATATTGTTCCTGAAGAGACGGATCCACTTCGGGGACCCGCGAAAACCAGTCATGCCAGCGTAATGCGGATTGCTCTAACGAAGCCCGCTGGTTAGGAATGTAACGGTTGAAACCCAGGCGCGGGGTGATATTGATCAGAAGAGGGGTCTCCGTCTTGGCTTCAAAAACCAATCGGATGGAGAGCGTATCGCCTTCCTGCGCCTCAATCATATTCTCAAGTATTTTGGCATTCGTTGTGTAAGCCAGGTTCCGGCGGATGTCGCCGATAGTATGAAGCACACCCCCTCGGCGATCCACTGAACCGAGGTCCATATGCGCCTGAAAGCGGACCCCTGATCGGCCTTCTGGAAGATTGATAATCAGTGTTTCAGGGTCATGGAAGCTGATGGTGAAATGGCCAATTTCGGTCTGCAAGTGAAGGCAATGTGGGTAGCTGACCAGTTCGAAATTGAGTTGGTTTCCATTTTCATCCACGAAGCACAACTCATCTATTAATGGCGGCCGATTACGATAGGAGGCAAGATTTCTACTGTGTTTGAACCAGCGCTCTGCCAGACGAACCGAAAAATGGTCATTATTCCGATAAATCAGCAGCCTGGATCCCCGGTCGGTGAAGGGGATTTGGCGTAGATCGATTCGATTCTTCAATGTCCTGAGATAGGGTGATTCAACTCTCATCCGGGATTTCCTCTCCAAAACAGTCAGATATTAAGATTGATAAATGGCGGCTCAGCATGGTGTAGGAGTAATAGCGTTTAGCCAGGTTGTAATTAAATTCGGTCATTTGTTCTCTCATTGCGCTATTTTGCAGGATTTCTTCTGTATTTTCGACCGTTTTATTGGTGATATAGCCGTCAAAATCAATAACCTTAAATCCTTTGGGTTTGATGTCGATGGCGAAAATTGAATAATTATTGACCACGATTGGGCGACGGTAATAGATGGTCTCCAGAAATGCATTCCCGAAGCCCTCGATTGTGGAAGGATAGGTCACCAGATCGGATTTTTGATAGACATCCGCCAGCGAATAGATTTTTCTACCATCTGCAGTCTGGCCGCGTCGTTCTTGGATGATGTCGGAAACAAAATTCACCTGCGCTCCCAGCAGGTCTGCGAATTCACGAATTCTGGTTTCATATTCATAACCCTCATCCCCAGATGCATGCGAGATCACCAGGCGGGCTTTCATATGAACGGGCGAATCAACTCAAGCGCGTTTTCTATCCCCTTTCTTTGCACTACCCGGGTCGGTTGTAAGAATAATCGCTCGTCCGGTTTTAAGCCCAAATCACAACGCAGGTCTTTGGTATAAGGATTTGAATTTGAATCTGGGGGAGGATTGTCAAAATCCATCACATTCGGTAATACCATGCTGGAGATCCCAGTGCGTAAGCTTAGCTGATTAGATGCAGATGAATTAATCACCACATGGCGGATAGAAGGTAGATGAGGTGGAAAGGCCATGTTCAGGTAATCCCAGACACAATTTACCAGGAAGCGCTTGCGTTCCCAGAAGAAGTCGTGGTGGTGAGCGATGGTTGGAAAGCCAGTTTCTGCGATGAATTCGGTAATGGCTATACCGAGCGGAATGTTCATCGGGATCGTCAGGGCATTCTCCACAATTAAAAGGTCAATTTGGAATTGGCGTACAAAACGATAAAGATGGTCTTTCAAGTGCGCTGTGAGCAGGTGGATCTTCTTGGTGATGTCTATCGGTCGTTTGCGGTGTGAGAAAGCCTGTTCGTAGATCTGTTTTATCTCTGGATGTACAAAATCAGCTTCTGGCGCATGATAAGCTATCTCTGGGGGTTGATCGAAATTGCCGGCAAAATAATAAATTTCGTTTCCCAGCCTGCTCAATACAATTGCCCATTTTTCGGCTTCCAATGAAACCCCATCAGTTCCAGCCAAACGAGTGGATACAAAGCCAATCCTGTGTCTGTTTCTTCGCTGGACTGTCTCTACCGGCTCAGCTTGAGATTTCAAGGCTTCTTCTCCCATAAATTAATCTCCCGCGTCTGCTTATAACTAAAATTGAAAGTTCTACCCTGTATTGCCCGTCTACCTCGAGATGTCTGGAGATGTAGTACGAACAGCGATCCATAATACCTGGTATGGATTAAGCCTGATCGAACCACTTTGGCCTGGCTGGATCATCTCTCCACTGATCAGATCGATAGGTTCTGCTTTCGAAGGGGCATTCAACCAGGTCAGCATTTTTTCTTCATCCACCGTTTGATCATCGGCTGTGATATTGTGCAAACAAACCAGAAATGGTTTGTTCCCCTGGTAGCTTCCTCGTCTTAATCCAAAGACCCCTGGTCCGCAATCAAGGATGGTTTGTTCGCCGTATGGATTGAAGTGAGGGTAGCAACCACGCAGACGCAGCAGGGACAGGTAACGTTGAAAAACCTGTTCTCGCACTGTATCGACCTGCTGTAATTCCCGCTCCAATGCCAACCGATCCAGCTTCTGTCGGTTGATCGTTCGATTTTGCCTGCTGAGCGCCACCCCCTCTCGCCAACTGCGCGAACCCACCAGGCTGTGGAAGTAGATTCCGGGTACTCCGACCAGCGCCAGCATAATCGCCTGTGCGCACATGAAGCGATCGATCTGCCTGCTCAATGGTTCACTACTGAAAGGGTTGTTCAATGCGTCAAAATAATTGATATTCAACTCATATGGACTGCTCGACCCATCCGGGTTTGTCCGGCTGTTAATCAAGCCTCCATGTTCTTTCACCTGTTCAACCAGGGCATTAATTTCACTTTCTTCAATGATCCCACGGATCGGATTCAAACCGATCCCATCATGGGAAGCCAGGAAATTAAAAAACGTGGTTTGATCGGATGGCAGCTGTAATCCTGTAGCCCAATCGCTGAGTATCTGACTGCTGCCGGTGCGGAAAGTGTGCAGCAGCAATGGAGGCAGCGGGAAATTATAGACCAGTTGCGCCTCGTTTGTACCATCTCCGAAATAAGCGATATTGTCTTGATGGGGTACGTTCGTTTCGGTGATTATTTTCACATAAGGCGCTGCCAAGTCGAAAACCGCTCGAATGATCTGCACAATTTTGTGCACCTGGGGCAGGTGCAAACAGGTTGTCCCAGACTCTTTCCATATGAAGGCGATTGCATCGAGCCTGATCAGTTGAGCTCCCTGACCAACATAAAACAGCATCAAGTCGATGATCTCAAATAATACCTCCGGATTTTTGAAATTTAAATCCACTTGATCAGAACTGAAAGTCGTCCATACATCTTTCACTCCCGATGTTGTCTGAAACGAGGTAAGCGCCGGGGAAGTGCGCGGACGAACCAGATTTGAAAAATCAAAGTCATCTTCAACGATGGTGAAATACTCCTGGTAGCGTGGATTGTTCTGAATGAAGCCTTCAAACCAGGCGCTTTCAGCCGAAACATGATTGATGACCGCATCAAACATCAATCGGAAATCATAGCCTAATTGATGGATATCATCCCAATTCCCCAGTTGTGGATTTACCGCCCAATAATCCATGACAGAAAACCCATCATCGGACGACCATGGATAAAACGGCAAGATGTGGATGCTGCTGATCACACCTGCCAGATAAGATTGACAGAACGCCTGCAGAGTTTGCAATGGCGGTTGATTCGCCTCGCGAAGCATGTCTCCATAACTGATTAATATCGAGTCTCGTTCGGTAAGCTCTTCGGTAGGCAAGACTGAAATTTGCCCTTTGTCTTTGTTGAAAGCCTCGATCCGATCTTCAAGGCGACGCATGAATAATGTCGCCGACTCAATACCATAAAGATCAATCAGTAATGACTGGATTCTCGAAGAGGTGTTGGTTTGCGATACGCCCATTCAAATTCCCTTCGGATATCGATACGATATTCTAAACCGATTTACAAGATGACAAAAGCGGATTATTTTTGGCGCTAATAGGCTTTTATTAACTGTCTGGTCCTTTCAGATTGGTTTCACCTGTTCAGGAAAAATTTTACTTTTACGTTCCTGACCCCTTCCTCTGGGAACAGGACCACTTTACCGCTGATTTCTGTTCCCTCTGCGCTGATTTTGGGCAGGGTTCCCGCTTCCACCCGCTCGACGCTGATCTGATAGGTCACTCCCCGGTAGACGCGTTCAGCCGTGAAACCGTCCCAATCCGCTGGCAGCACAGGATCAATCATCAGCCCATCCAATGTCGGTCGGATTCCCAAAATCCATTGCGTGATGGCAACGTAGTTCCAGGCTGCGCTTCCGCTCAGCCAGGAATTCTTGGCTTCGCCGTGTGCGGGGGCGTCTTTCCCAGCGATCATCTGAGCGTAAACATATGGCTCGCAGCGATGCACATCGGAAATAGACTCCCTGGCCGATGGATTAATCCGCAGGTAATAATCATACGCCTTGTCGCCACGCCCCAGGCGAACCTCGCTAATCATGATCCATGGATTGGTATGGCAGAAAATCCCCGCGTTTTCTTTATAACCCGGGGGATAAGTGGTGATCTCCCCCAGGCGCAGGTCATAGTGGGTGTAGGCAGGTTGGTGCAGCACAATCCCATGTTCGCTGCTTAACCGCTCCGCGACCGAATCGAGCGCCATCTTTGCCCGCCCATCCGTCAACCCGATCCCGGCCATCACGCACATCCCCTGCGGCTCGATGAAGATTTGGCCTTCGCTGTTTTGATCAGAACCGATCGGCGCTCCGAAAGCGTCGTAGGCTCGCCGGAACCAGGATCCATCCCAACCATGCTCCAGCACGGCTTTCTCCATCGCTGCTCTCTGCCTGCGATAATCCTCCGCTTCCTTGCTGCGCCCCAGTTTATTCATTAATGCGATCATCTCTGTCGCTGCCAGAATAAACAACCCGCCAATAAACACAAATTCGGCTACCCGGCCTTCCTGGTTTGTGGTGGTTTGAAAGGATTCTCCCGGTGTATTCGAAAAGCAATTGAGATTCAGGCAATCGTTCCAATCCGCCCGACCGATCAGCGGCAGCCTATGCGGCCCGAGGCGGTCTAGGGTGTAGCGCATACTTCGCTGTATGTGTTCATCCAGCGTTGTCGCCAGCTTCGGATCATTGTCGTAAGGCGTCATTTCTTCCAGAATCCCCAGGTCGCCGGTCTCCTTGAGATACGCCGAGACCGCAATCACCAGCCAGAGCGGGTCATCATTGAAATTGCTGCCGACATCATTGTTGCCGCGCTTGGTAAGCGGTTGGTACTGGTGATATGCGCCGCCGTTCGGAAGCTGCGTAGCTGCCAGATCGAGGATGCGCTGGCGCGCCCGCTGTGGCACCATATGGACAAAACCGAGCAGATCCTGGTTCGAGTCTCGGAACCCCATCCCGCGCCCGATCCCAGATTCAAAATAGGATGCCGAGCGCGACAGATTGAATGTGATCATACACTGATAGGCATTCCAGATGTTGACCATCCTGTTGGTGTGTGGGTCGGGTGTGTTCACCTGCACACGCCCCAGCAGGCTGGACCAGTGTTCGCCCAGGCTTCTGTAAGCTTGCTCAACTTTGTAATCCTGCAGATATTCCTCGATAATGGGGCGGACCGTTTTCTTGTTGATGAATTGCGTGCCTGGCGGGTCGAATTTATCCTCAGGTGGATTTTCTTGATATCCCAATAAGAAGATCAATTGACGCGTCTCACCCGGATTTAAAGTCAGATCCACTTGAAATGCGCCGATCGGCGCCCATCCATGCGCGATGCTGTTTGTGAGCAGCCCACTCTCCACGGCTATCGGGCGCTCCCACCCTCGGTAAGGCCCTAAGAAGGATTCGCGCTGCGTGTCAAATGCAATTGGCTGGGCGGAGCAAGCAAAATAGGCGAAATGATTGCGACGCTCACGGTATTCGGTCTTATGGTAGATCACGCCATGATCGACCTCCACTTCACCTGTGTTGAGATTGCGTTGGAAGTTGGTTGCATCGTCGTGGGCGTCCCAAAGGCAAAATTCGACGCAGGCAAATGCCGAAATATGCTTTTCTTGATCGCTTTGGTTGCTCAACCGTAGCTGCCAGACCTCCAGGTTTGCTCCCAGCGGAATAAAAAAACGCATCCAGGATTGGATTGACCCGCGTTCAGATTCGATGGTTGTATAGCCCAACCCATGCCGGCAGGTATAGTGATCCAATTCAGCGCGAACCGGCTGTCCGCTTGGCGACCATAAATCTCCGCTGTCTTGATCGCGTAGATAGATGCATCGACCGCCTGTATCGAGCGGGACGTTATTGTAGCGAAAGCGCGAGATGCGGCGCAAGCGGGCATCCCGATAGAACGAATACCCTCCAGCAGTATTGGAGATCATCCCGAAATACTCTTCTGAACCAAGGTAATTGATCCAGGGTAAGGGTATATTCGCTTGAGTGATTACATACTCCCCTCGTGTGTCGTCAAAATAACCGTATTTCATGCAGACCTCATACATTCAAGTTGGATTACCGTTCCAGAATGATCTTACCACAACCGATATCGCTCAGAGATACAGACTATCTCTGAAAAATGCTCGCCATAAGGGGTGACATTTGGCACTGGAGCGATTAGAATTAAGATATAGAATCGGTAAGATGGTTTTAAATTCTGACGATGTAGCTATGAGGGCTGATCGATGACAAATAATGGTTGCATGAAATGGTTGAGTATTCTGGTGATATTGAGCATGCTGTTGGGTATGGCATATCCGCTGCTGATCCAGCCGTGGTCGCTGAATTGGGGTTCGCAAGCCGCTGATCGCCAAATGCAGCTCCCAGGCGATGGTTATATCCCAAATCCGGAACGTAGCAATACCCGCCTGATCACCATCCAGGCGCCTATCGAGCAGGTCTGGCCGTGGTTGATCCAGATGGGCGCTGAAAGAGGCGGATTCTATAGTTATACTTGGCTTGAAGGTCTGATCAACTGCCCGATCAAAAACGCTGATCGCATCCATCCCGAGTGGCAGGATTTTCAGCCGGGTGAGAGCTACCCGCTTTGTCCGGGCGAATTTGGACCGCCGCCATACGAGGTCATTGAAGTCGTTCCTGGTCAGGCGCTGATTTTCGGACATCAACCATTGACAGAGTTCTGAACTCGGTTTGGATGCAGAATGGGTGGATACCTGGGCGTTTGTGCTCCAACCCGTAAGATTCCGACACCACCCGTCTGCTAATCCGCACCCGCAACGCCTATCTGGCAGGGTGGATGAAGGCGATTGAGCCGGGCGTGTTCGTGATGGAACGCGGTATGCTCATCGGTCTACAAGCTCGAGCAGAAAATCGCCCTATAGAGCCATCCCAGGAAGCGCTCTATCGATTCGTTTTTGGATTTCTATTGTTGGGCTATCTGATCTTCCGTTACGGATTGAAGCGGCCATCTGCGCTATCCTCTGCAGGGTCTGAAAAGCCCGATCGTCAGGCTCAGATCCTTTCCGGGCTTATGATCATATTATTGATCCCATGCCTGGTATTCCCCTTCTTTCCATGGATCGATCGATTTTATCTGGCTTTTCCTGCCTGGCTGCGTTGGGTTGGCGCTTTGCTGTTTTTGATCGGGGATAGTTTGTTCATCTGGGCGTATCGGGCGCTCAGCCATTCGGGAGCTGGTTCCCGCGCTCCCGAGGAACCACGTACCTTTGTATCCATCGGCCCCTATCGATGGATTCGTCACCCAATGTATCTCGCCATGTTTCTGATCACAACTGGCATGTTCTTGCTTTCCTCCAACCTGATCGTCGGACTGCCTTATCTGATCGCTGTGACGATCATGTATTTTACGTTTATCCAATCTGAAGAAAGCATGTTGATTGAAACATATGGTGAGGAATATTCTGCCTATATGCGCAAAACCGGACGTTTGTTTCCGCATCTGTAACAGGTGAGGTGGACCGCGATTGGTGGTTGTTTAGGTTCTTTCTCCAATGAAATACTACCGGCTGTGTCTTGAGCCTGGTAGTATTTCGCTTTAATCTAAGCTTTACCATGCTTTCAGCTATTGGTTTATTCACGGTACAATAAGCTGCTTCAATCCAAATTATGAATCTAAAAGAATGATGGATAGGTGAACAATGCGAGCAGATCTGGACAGACCTTCATTTCGGGAACGCCTCGATGCTGGTGAGCAGCTCATCGGTATGATCGTTACGCTCTCAGATCCGGCTGTGACCGAAATCATGGCGCAGGCTGGCTTCGATTTCCTCTGGTTTGATGGGGAGCATTCGGTTTTGGATGTTGCAATGATCCAGGCGCTGGCGCAGGCTGCCGGCGCCGCCCACTGCCTGGCGCGTGTCCCAACCCTCGATGAGGCCTGGGCTAAAAAGACGCTTGAGATCGGGATTGATGGGGTCGTCTTCCCGCTGGTGAACAATCAGGAGTTGGCCAAACGGGTTGTTGCTCTCTCAAAATACCCTCCGCTTGGAAACCGCAGCGTAGGGGTAGCCCGCGCCCAAAGCTATGGCCCTGGTTTTAATCGCTATCTGGAAACTGCAAACGACCGTATTTGTACCATCGTTCAGATCGAACATATCGCCGGGGTGCATAATGTGCAGTCTATCCTGGCAGTTCCGGGGGTTGATGCGTTAATGATTGGACCTTATGATCTCTCGGCCAGTATGGGCGTGCCAGGAAAGGTCGATGCGCCCGAAGTGAAGGCGGCGATAGATCGCATCCACCAGGCTGGCCAGGCGGCCGGGAGACCGGTCGGAATTTTTGCCGGGAGTGTAGGCCGCGCCCGCCAGTTTTTGCAAGAAGGTTTCAACTTTGTTGCTGTCGCTATTGATGTGATGCTCCTGGCCGATCTGGCGGGCGATATTGCTCATCAATTGAAATAAGCCCGAATTCACCAAGCATTCAGTCACGCTGAACTGGATGGATAAGGTTATTTCAGTTTGATGCGGGCATCGACAGAGCCAAACTTCCAAAAGTTGGAAGATGCGCTCCATCTTATCCAAAATGACGCGCTACTTAGGATTTATGTGGGTTCAGCCAGTCGTTCATTCCATCGCCTAACAGGTTCCAACCGACGCCGAATAACACTATGGTCAGGGTAGCTGGGAGGTAAGTCCACCACCAGTAGAAGGGATTGCCCCCAGACCCAATGGCGTAATTCCTGCCTAAGGAGAGCAATACGCCCCACTCTAAGCCATGGCTCAAGCCGATGAAGGTGAAGCCGGCTTGCAGCAGTACAAGGTAGCCCACATCGCGCGCTGCCAGGACGATGGTCGGTGAGATGGAGTTGGGTATGATGTGACGAAAGATCAAGCGCAAATGCCCGGCGCCCAGGGAACGCGCCGCCAGGATGTATTCTTCCTGGCGAGCACGCAGCACTACGCTGTTCGTCAGGCGGGCGTAAGGCATCCACGAGAAAACGATAAAGGCAATCAGCAGCGGGTCCACGCTGTTTAGAAAGCTCTGCCAGGCGGTGGGCGACTCTAAGAGAACCATCCCGTTAAAGTAAACAAGGGCGCCTGAGTTGCGCAATAACATCAGGACGAAATGCTGGAAGAAAATTACCCCGGCAATGATGGGTAGGGCCAGGAAGGCATCTGTTAAGCCCATTACCAGGGTGTTGGGCAGACCCCCTAAATAGGCGCTGGCCCCGCCCAGGATGACACCGAATGCGCCGGTAAATAGGACCACCAGAAGGCCAAAACGCAACGCTGAGCGGGTACCCCACACCAATGAATACCAGATGTCCAGTTGACGCTGGTTGGCTTTGTCGGACACACTCCCAAGGATAAGCCCTGCCCTGGGTGGTATAGGTATGTATCGGTTGATTTGACCGATGTTTTTGTATGTGGAAAATTCACTACCTGGATCGGGCGGCGCCAGCAGCGGCGCAGCCAGCGCGGTGAGGACAAATAACCCAACAATCAATACCCCCAACCAGATCGACACGTTTTTGCCCAGGGCTGAGAGGCGTAATTTCCAGGTTCGAGCAAAAGGAAATGATGGCGTCTCTTCGGGATGAGCGAACTCCTTGGCAACAACCGGACGGCTGCGGCGACGCTGGATCACAAATATGGCGCTGAACGCAACCAGCAAGAGCGCCAAGCCGCATAGTCCCCCTAGAGTCCAGCCTGAGACACCGCGGGTTGCGCCTGGCGGCGGGGATGTCGCGGGTGGCTTGCTTATCAATACCTCAGATGCGTTGACGGCGGAGGCAAAAGCGGCGATGTCCGGTAGTGTTTGGCCATCGGCTTTAAGGTAGATGGCAGCCAGCGTGGCTTCCTTGTACTTACCCAGCGAGTTGTACCGCCGGCTTGCCAGGACGGCATCCTGTCTGTAGGTATAGGAATCGATGGCGGCGCGCAGGTAATTAGTGCGGGTGGCTTGGTCGACATGCTCCAGGGTACCCCCGACCCATTGGACGGGCCATAGCCACCAGCCCAAGATTACCAGGCCGATAAAAAGCCCCGCGATTAAGCCTGAGAACACCGGCAAATATGTAAATAGAACGGCCAGGGCGTTTTTCGTTCATACTCGCTTACAGGTTTCTGATGAAAAAGTTCTCACTGTTGGATCATACTCTCACGTGAACGAGGGTCTAGGATGGCGCGTAAAACGTCTAGCACGAACATGATCACTAAGACAATGCTAACGGAGTAGATGCTGAAACCCATGGCAATAGGCATATCCAAACCTAACGCTGTCCCATGCACGACCAGGTCTGCCACGCCTTTCAGGCCGAAGATGATCTCAATCATAAAGACACCGGTGAAAAGGGAGGCGGCTGCCAGGGCGCTGCTGGATAAGGCTGGAGCCAGGATGTTGCGCAAACCATGCCGCCATTGCAGTCGACTTTCGGGGATGCCGCGAGCCCTGGCAGCCGTCATGTATTCTTTGCGGCGCTCGATGATGATCGTACTGCGCACTATGCGCCCCAAGGTGGCCCAATGCACCAGGCTCAAAGTAACCACGGGCAATATCAGGTGGCGAACCGAATCGATGAAGATATCCAGCCGTCGGTTCAGCAGGCTATCGATAGTCATCAAACCGGTAAAGTGGTGAAATTCGGGGGAGAGAACCTCTTGACTGATAGCGATTCCCAAACGCCCAGGAGGAAACCAGCCCAGGAAAGAATAGAAAATGCCGAGCAGGAACAATGCGGTAATGAAGGGCGGCAGGCTGCTGGTGATATAGGCGACTGTGCGGAAGCGCGAGTCCAGAAGTCCACCCTGCCTCCAGCCGGCACGCAAACCTGACACAACCCCAAGAGGGATGAATAGCAGCAACGAATAAATTGTCAGCTCGGCTGTGACGGGCGTCCTCCTGAGAAGAGCCTCGAACACCTCACCTTTCAAGGTAGGGCTATACCCGCCGCCGTGGGTGAAGACACTGATAACCCAGTAAACGTACTGCACGGGGAAGGGATCTTCCAGGTGATATTTCTGGATGTAGGGCTCGGTCACTCGGCGCAACTCTTCCGTACTCATCTCGCCGGTCTGAGCCTGAATACGGTAAGGCAAATACAGCAGCGCACGCACTTCCGGCTGCACAGCAGTCAGCAAAGCCATCAGCGTGGCCGTGACGACCAGCAGGGTGAGGGGGACAAGGAGCAGACGCAGAAGTAGGAAGCGTGCGAGCGGTGACATGGACAAACGCTGCGAGGAGATGGTTGGCTGAGTTAGGGTTGTGTGTAATTATAGTTCATATTTTTCGGGCGAACACGCAATCAATTGAACGGAGAGTGGCTAAGCAGCCGATCACCCTGAAAATCGCAAGATGCATTCCATCTTACTCGCTATAATTGGCTACTCAGTACAGCGCCTTATATTCGGGATCCTCGCGCAGAGAAACAAGATCGCTATCCTCTTTCGACCATTCCGTCAGACCCGGGTTCAGCTTCAGGGCTTGACGCAATTCATCTATTGCTTTGGCTTTTTGACCCGATAGCGCATGTTGGCAGGCCATGTTGTAAATCACATTCGCCTGCCAATTCTGGTCATCCACATCCAATTGGCTCAATCTGGCGGATAACGCTTCCTGAAAGGGCAGAGCATCTTCTGAGTGACCTAACTCATTGTATATCATACCTAGATGAATACTGGGATGTTCGACTGCATTCCCGACCAATTGTCGCCAGAGTGGGCGCGGGTTTTCCGCTGGCAGAATATCGGTTCGAAGCAGGTCTTCCTCGCTCAAGTTGGCTAACAGATCGATGATCGCCTGGCGAGATTGGATCGAAAGCTGGCGCGCATTTTCCCATGTCAGGGCTTGATTGGCGATGAAATCCTGATCATTAATTTCCAGATAATTATCATATCGGATAATCGGCTCGCCCCGTTGTGCTCGCTGGATGTTCTCGATCTGACGTTCCGACCAGCCGGCGTTATGACAGAGCACATCTTTCGGCGCCCAGCGCTCCAGGTCGCCGGGTTGATCTCGCTCGGATGCGCTCATCAAAGCCCCAACCATTTGCTCTTGCTGCTCGATCAGATCAAGCAATTGTAGTAACTCTTCCTTCTTGGACATCTGATACCTCCTCACTCTGGTTTATCAAAAATTCATCTTCTTGCTATTATACATCGAAATTATGTTCTAGTAACCCCATTTATCGCCCGAATCTTAAATAAAAAAAAACCAGGACAGCATGGCTATCCTGGTTTAGGGGCTATTTCAAGCCTGTGGTTTAGAGCGCTACGACGTCTTGCGCCTGCGGGCCTTTTTGACCCTGGGCGACGACGAACTCAACGCGTTGGCCTTCATTCAGATTGCGGTAACCTTCGCCGACGATCGAGTTGAAGTGAACGAAGATGTCTCCACCAGCGTCTCGCTGAATGAAGCCATAACCCTTCGAGCCATTGAACCATTTAACAGTACCTTGTTCTTTACCAGACATGTTTTGGAACTCCTTTCTAAAAGAATATGCTTCTGTGAAACAGGGGTTCCAAATTGAAAGATTGGATCTTTGACTCGGGAACTCTGTATACAAGCATTTAATAATATCATGGATCAAGACTATTAAGGTGATAGGATTATGAGAAAATAAACATCTCGATCGATCTTCATTAGAAATGAAGACCCCGATCGAGGGGTCGGGGTCTTCCTGGTGGGCGCGGAGGGGCTCGAACCCACGAACCTCACGGATGTGAACCGTGCGCTCTAACCAACTGAGCTACGCGCCCATTTTTATCGCAGGGGGCATTATACCCGATCTGCACCAACTGTGCAAGAAATTATCAACAATTAAAAATCTGCCTGCGTGATCCTCGAAAGATGATCCTCATCTCCCAGAGCGGCCCCACAGCCCAAAACCTGCATTCCGCCGCTGCTCGCGCCGGCGCTGCTGCTCATTGATTTCTTCCACATGGCTGAGCTTTTCAAGGATTGCCGTTTCCAGCCAGGCGCGTCCCTTCTCGGCGGTCGCCAGGCTGCCCGCGCCGTAAGCGCCGGTCTTGCTGTCATCGTCCCAGGGTGGGTTGGCGATCAATGTTCCGCCCTCGACCCAATCCATGTAATAGTTGGGCGTTCCGACGAAGTCAATTTCGTCCACAACCCTTTCCATAAAAACCAGTTCCGGGTTGAGGTGCAGCATCAAGGAAGTTTCCAGCTCTCCAGCATGCCCCATCCCACCGATGCCCGATTGGCGCAGGGATTGCAAAGACTGGATGCCCGCCGCGCTGGACAGATAAAGCCAGGCGGTGGCGATGAATGCCCGCCGGTGGCGCTCGCCCGCATATTTGATCACATTTACCAGAAAAGAATGATTGCCGCCGTGCCCGTTGATGAAATAGAGGCGCTCGAAACCACGTCCTACCAGCAGATCGGTGATCGCAACCCAAAAATCCTCAAATCCGCGCCCCCCGCAGTTGAGCGTGCCTGCGAAGGCCTGACGATGCGTGCTTACTCCATAAGGCATCGCCGGCAGGGTGTACACTCGTTCTGGGGCCTGTGCTGCCATCCCCGCTCCAATCGACTGGATGATGCGTGTATCCGTCATCATCGGCAAATGGAAGGCGTGCTGCTCGGTGTGGCCAACCGGCAGAATGATGACCTTGTCGCGCGCTTCGTCCGGCGGCAGCAAGTGGGGCGCAGCGTGCTGGCTGGGATGATATAAGCTAATCCCAAACGCCCCCATGTCCAGCATCGCGTCTTGAGGCGTCAGGATGTAGACGTGGGTGAACCCGTCTTCACGCAGGCTGGCAGCCAGGTTGAGCAGCAGCGGGCGCAGCTTTTCTTGCGGCACAGCCAGACCGCTTCCCGGCCAGCCATATGGGATCGGCGGGAGCAGACCGGCTTGATCGGGGTCCCCTAGCGCGCTGGCGAGCCGTTCCAGGTCATACCCCTCTCCAAGCGGGATCACCAACGGCGTCGAGCGCGGCAGGGCATCGACGGCAGGGAAGGTCCATTCATCATATGGAAAAAACTGGGTCATAACAATCCTGCTTCCTGAACGGGATGTTCATAGTTGAGAGAGCAACTGCGCTTTTTTATTCTGGAATTCGGCCTCGGTCAGGATGCCATTCTGGCGCAGCTCGTCCAATTGGGCGAGTAGGGCTGGCAGGTGTGATGCTCCTCCAGCGACTGCGATATCGCCATGCGTGAAGTTCGCTCCGCTCTCGAGCTTCTCTTTGGCGTTGAGCATCGCGGTCTTGAATTCGACTGGTTTCTCAATGTGCTTAAACATATTCACGCCCAATTCGCTCGCGGTCAGGATCTCAATTTCGCCATAGTTAAACATTCGCCCCAGGACGGTTTGGGTCATCTTGATATCGTTGACTTTTTCGAGCGATAAATCTGTCACGGTCTTATCAAAGACTCCGGCGATCTGGATCACACGCCGGTTGGTGATGATGTATTGATGATTTGACCATTGCAGGATATCGCGAGTCATCGTTGCTATCGGGATTAAGATTGATCGCGAAACCAATTGCCACGCTCAGCATGGCGAACTGCGGTTCAAGTACAGCCACCGTTACGATAGCAGCCAGAAAAATGAGGATCAGAATGATCTCAAACAAGATCGAACTGATCAATAAAAACCAGTGTTGGCGGGTAGCATACAGTATCTTCTCGTGTTCACTCAACATGCTTTCCAAATAAGATTGCGCCATTGCTCCACCTCCGGAATAGGCTCAACAATTGATTGAAGTTACACTATTGTGGACTATATCAAAGCGCAGACCTTTCGTCAAGAAAAGGTTTCTCAGCGCAACTGCCATTCTGCGATTTGATCATGCACCAGATGATGAAATATCCCCGCCGCGAGCAGCCCACCCACGCGCTTACGATAAAGGCTGCCGGGTAACCATAGGAGGATGCCAACCACCCGCCCAGGAAGGGCGCCAGGATATTGGCCGGGGCAATCAGTGTGTTTGCCATCCCGATATAGGTCGGGCGTTCTGCCTCGCTCCCATATTCGAGGGTCATCGAGATCGCCACCGTCCAGATTGCCACATTTCCGAATGCTGCCAGGATAAAAACCAGGTAGAACCAACTGGGGGCAGGCGCCCACCAGGCTAGAAATGAGCTGATCGCCATGCAGATCAAACCAAATTCCATTACAGGCCGATGGCCCCAGCGGTCGCCGATCCAGCCCATGCCCACATTCGCGACGATCTGGGCTATCATCAAAACCGCTGTCATCACCCCGATCTCCACCTCGCTGACCCCATGATGTTTGACTGCATAGACCGTATAAAAAGCATACCCGATCACTGCAAGCTGGGAAAACATGCGCGCGATCAGGAACCAGCGAAAGTTGGCATTCTGGCGTAGGATTTGACCGGTATTCTTATAAATGTTGGGGATTAATGATCCGTTCTCCTGGTTGTGGAGTGCGTTCGCCGGCTCGTGGTTAGATTCAGGAAATACCACGAGATGGCAAATAGTATGGATGCGGCCATGAAAGACCATCCAAAACCATTCGGTCCTTTCACATTCCCAAGGAGCAGGCCAGCTAACACCGCCCCCAGGCTGGCGAGCATGTTGGCTGCTCCGGCCTGCGCGCCAAAAAAAGTGCCTCTCCGCTCGCCCGGGATGATCTTGGCGATCATGCTCTGCCACGGGTTAGCGGTTAACCCGGCTCCTAATCCCTGAATGACCAGCATCCCAAATGTCAGGATCAAGCCGGTCTGGATTCCAATTTTCGGTAATAAGAATGCGATGATTCCAAATCCAAGATAGGGCAGACGCTCCAGGACCGAAAGCCTGACAACCAGCGGCTTTAACCGTTGTTGACGGGTGACCCAACCGGCGATAAATAATTGCGGAAGCTGCCAACCAGCAACGTGAATTGCCGGAATAAGACCGATTAAAATTGGCGAGTCCGTCATGGTGCTGACAAAGAGCGGCATGATCGTGACAACAGAGGCGAACCCAATCCCAAAGCCGAAGAAAGCCCCGTCAAGAAGGTTTACGGTTGTGTTGTGGCGCAAGGATCGCAGCAATTCGGGGTTCATTGCGCCCCGTCCAGTTTTCTTTTCAAGCGCTCTAGCCGATGTTGTAATACGGTCATCCATTCACGTTTTTGATAGCTGTTCAGGAAAGGTTGATGCGCGCTGGCAGCGGGAGGTATTTCGATCAACGCAATTGCGGATTCCGTCCAATACAGCGCCTGGGCATTGTCATTCAGGTGATGTTCATAGCATTTGGCCAGTTCGATGTGTGATTCCAGATGCTGGAAGACGCGCTGCTTGCTGCCACAACGAAATGGCGGCTTCAAAATCATTCTGGCGTTTGCGGATAGAAGCCAGACGTCCCAAAGCCTGAAGTAGAACCGCCGCCTCAATCCGCTGGTGTTGTACGTCTTCATGCTCCAGACCATGAATATACAGTTCAGTCGCCCGATCCAGGTTGCCCAGGTCCTCGAATAATTTCGCCAGGGCGATCAAATCGGTTCCGAAGCGCGCCCCTTGTTTGATTGGATCGGTGAGCAGCCAGGACATATGATCCAATAAAGCAGCAAGAGAGACCACGTCCATTGCATTATGATAGAGCACGTTCTTGATTGGGTCTGGATCGCCGTCGCGTAAAAACGTGAAATAGATTTCTGGAATTAGCCAACCGGGGATATCCTGCTCGCTGCGTAGCGAACCCAGGATGTGTGCTTCCAGGTTGGTCAGCGTCCGGCTCGGCAGGCGGTCGCGCCACAAACGGCGGGCCAGATGGAGCAAATCGATATGCGCCAGGTCAAGTAATGGGCAGCGCAGCCCGTGGGTACTAAAGCGAGTGACCAGTAATGGCAGGTCGAACGCTTTCCCATTGAAGGTGGCAATCGCCTGGCAGGGACCTGCAAATGATTCCAGGGCAGCCAATTGAGCAGATTCTTCCAGTGGATCGCGCATGAAAAACTGACGCAAGATGAAAGCATCCCCACAGAACCGGCCTGCTCCGATCAGAAAAGCATAGGTTCCGGTCCCGCCTGAAAGACCGGTGGTTTCAGTATCCAGGAACAGGATCGATTCGGGATCCATCAAACGGATGCGCTCATCTCTTGCCCAGTGCGCCAGTTCCTCCAAAGGAGCTGTTATCTGTAGGGCTGTCTGACCTTGCAATTGTCCAAGCGGATAGCGCGTTTCGACGACAAACGCCTCGCCCATGGGCGTCTCAATCAGAACGCCGCCCAAATCTTGAAGCAAACGCTCTGGTTGGGGCACGCGAATGGGTGGTTTGAGCTCCTGGACGCCAACTTTTACACCCAGCGCTTTCAGCCGATCTGAGATCGAAAGGGGCATGTTAGGAATTTACCTGCAAAACGAAATTCGGCACTCTTGAGCTTCTTGATTGAAAAATCTATCAACTTGACTTTTCAATCTATCGGTGCTATTGTATCATCCTAGACTGGGAATTTAATGGAGTAACGATATGGCTCGAAGATTTGCAGCGCCTCTTCTTTCCTGGTTGACGCTGATTGGCTTGATATTTCCCCAAAACGTATTTTCCTTGAAGCAGGTAGAAACCCCTACACAGCCGACTGGTTATCAAATCGGGGTTGATTATACAACCCTGGTAGTTCAATCCAGCCATAATGATGTTTCGCCTGCTTTGCGCACGCTGCACCCGATCTCTGGGCTGCAGAGCGAACCATCAACGCTGCCGCTCGAAATTCCCAATCCCATCTTACCCAAAGCGATCGGGGAAAGCGAAATGCCCACTCAGAAAGGTGGGCTGCCAGAGCCAAACTCGCGGAATAGCACCCCAGGCTCTCCCTTGTTTGTTGATGAAATGCCCGCCCCTTCGTTCAGCTTTGATGGTGTATCGAACCTGTTTGGTGGTTGGCCGCCCGATACCCAGGGCGACATCGGTCCGGATCATTATGTGCAGTGGATTAACTTGCATTTTGCCATCTGGCAAATCGACCGCCACCATCAAACGGCGAATTTGGTCTATGGGCCTTATCCTGGGAATACCCTCTTTCAGGGATTTAGCGGCGTTTGCGCGACGGCTAACCACGGCGACCCAATCACACTTTACGACCCGTTTGACAACCGCTGGTTCATGAGCCAGTTTGCTCTGCCAAATTACCCTTATGGCCCTTTTTATCAATGTGTGGCAGTATCGGTGACGTCTGATCCGACCGGCGCCTGGTATCGTTATGAATATCAAATCCCGGTCAATAAGATGAATGACTATCCCAAGTTTGGGGTATGGCCAAACGCTTATTTTATGACCTTGAACCAGTTTAACGCCGGGTCTCTGAACTGGGGCGGCGCGGCAGTGGCTGCTCTCGAACGCTCAGCGATGTTGGTAGGCGCTCAAGCCCGGATGGTCTTTATCGATCTGTATAACGTCAATTCGGATTACAGCGGGATCTTACCCGCCGATTTCGATGGACGGACCTATCCTCCCGATGGCGCGCCGGGCTATTTTGCAGAATGGGATGATAGCAGTTGGATTGGCTCAATGGATGCGGTGCGTGTGTGGGAATTCAACGTGGATTGGTCTCACCCGGATGAAGCCACGTTTGGAAACGGCGGAGATCCGAATTGGGTGATCCCAACGCAGAATGTCGATCCTAACATGTGTGGTATGTTGCGGAATTGCATCCCACAGCCGGGTACATCGAATCGGGTAGATGCAATTTCTGATCGCCTGATGTACCGGCTGCAATACCGCAATTTCGGCGGATATTCCGCATTAGTTAGCAACCATACGATCGACCTGGATGGCACAGATCATGCCGGTATTCATTGGTTTGAATTACGAAAGAATGCCCTGGCCAGCGACTGGACTCTCCACCAGGATGGGATTTTTGGCGCAGAAGACGGCGAGATTGGTTTTGCCCATCGTTGGATGGGTAGCGCCGCTCTGGATCACATGGGCAATATGGGGCTTGGCTACAGCGTTTCGAGCAGTTCGATTTACCCCTCAATCCGCTACACCGGGCGCCTGGCGGGCGACCCACCCGGCTCCATGTCGCAAGGCGAGCAGACCATCGTGGAAGGTTCTGGTTCACAGTTCTCTTCCAACCGGTGGGGCGACTACAGCATGCTGGCTGTCGATCCGGTCGACGACTGCACCTTCTGGTATACCCAGCAATATGTTCAAACATCCGGTTCAAACAGCTGGAAAACCCGCATTGGGGCTTTTCGTTTCCCCGGCTGCTCGATTGGACCACAGGGCGAGCTGTCAGGCAGAGTGAGCGATCATTTGACCTCCGACCCGATCGAAGCAGCCCAAATCAGCGCAGTGGCCAGCATTACCCAAACCCTTGCAACATACACGAACCCGGATGGAGATTACTTAATGGTTGCGCCTGTGGGCGTTTACACCATAACCGTGTCTTCATATGGATATTATCCACAGACCCTGAGCGGGGTACAGATTCTATCGGGCGCCCAGACAGTGCAAGATTTCGCACTGGATATCGCCCCCACCTATGTGATCTCCGGGACGGTCCGCGATGCACAGTCCGGATGGCCGCTGTATGCAAAGATTACCCCTGTTGGCGCCCCGGCTGCTCCGGTTTGGAACGATCCAGTGTCTGGATTTTTCAGCCTGGAGCTTCCGGGTGGGGCTTCATTTAACATTTCTGTCCAGGCTTTTGTGGATGGTTATTTGCCCATAAGTATATCGATTGGACCGCTGGATCAGAACACCACCCTTGATGTTGATCTTAGCGTTGATGAGATCACCTGTAATGCCCCCGGTTATGCCTTCGATATGACCCCAGTTTATTTTAATGATTTTGAGACTGATAACGGTGGGGCTTCGGTTTCTGGTGTAACCAGTTGGACATGGGGGACAGTTGCAAGCGGTCCAGGTGTGGCTCACTCTGGCGTAAAAGGGTGGGCGACTAATCTAAATGGAAATTATTACAATAGCGAAAATGGGATACTCACGCTGCCGCCCCAGGATCTCAGTGGGTTTGTGGGTCAGAACCCGGTCTTAAGCTGGTGGCATTGGCTTGTGAGTGAAGCGCGTTATGATTTTGCCAGCATTGAGGCCAGTAAGGATGGGGGCATCTCCTGGCAAACAGTCTATGGCCCGCTGAGTGGTGAAGTCGATCCGACTTGGACCAATATTTACCTCTCTCTCGATCAGAGTTATGCGGTGAGCAACGTTCAATTCCGCTATCGATTTACTAGCGATACATCCGTCACCTATGCGGGCTGGTATATCGATGACCTGATGGTCGCATCGGGCAATTGCGAGCCTCAACCAGGTGGGTTGGTGACCGGAAACGTCCTGGATGAGAATCTTTTGACCGGTTTAAATGACGCCACAATCAACGCTGATACAGGAATACAGACATCTACCCTGCCCACCCTCTGACGATCCTGCTGTCGAAGATGGTTTTTACACCTTCTTTTCACCGGAGGGTACCCATATCCTGACAGCTACTTACAGCTCGTTTTACCTGCAAGATCAGGCCAGTGTGAGTGTTCCCCTTGGGTCAGCGATTAGACAGGATTTCGCTTTAAAGGCGGGATGGCTGAGTTTTGACCCAACCGGGTTAAGCGCCATTCTGACCCTGGGGGATAGGCTTACTCAACCGTTGACCTTGACCAACTTGGGCGGCGCAGCAGCAGAATTCGATCTGGTGGAGTTGAGGGGCGGGCAGGTACCGCTGGGGCCATTCGAGCAGCCTAATTTTATGGTCAAACCGTTCAAAGGGGAAGGACCATCCGGAGAGGGTCTGGGGCTGCCTACAACCCCTGATGCGGCGCCTTTGGTGGCCGGGGAGGTGCTTCAATCCTGGACGCCGGATGGGCTTCAAGAAGCCTGGGCGACTGCATATGATCCGATCAATGATTCGGTTTGGGTATCCAGCCCCGCGCCATTGTGGGGTGGGACAGATCGCCTGGTCGAATATACCGTCGCTGGAACACCGACCGGCCGCACCTACCCTCATTCGTCACCGCATAGTTCAGGCCCAGCCGACCTGGCATTTAATTGGAACACCGGCAACCTGTGGATCATGAATGTTAATACCGGTGTGGCAAACTGCATCTACGAGATTGACCCTGAGATGGGTTATACCGGAGGCGTGATCTGCCCAACTTCGCCAACCGGTTTTTCAACTTCGCAACGCGGGCTGGCTTACGACCCGGATACAGATACCTGGTTTGCGGGTAGCTGGAATGATCTGATGGTACATCGCTTTGATTCGGCTGGTAATTTGCTCAGCAGCGTGAATACTGGTCTGGCGATCTCGGGTTTAGCTTATAACCCACAGACAAAGCATTTGTTTGCGATGACCAATGAAAGCTTAACCCGCATTTATGTGCTGGATGTCGCCAATAACTATAACCTACTCGGCCAATTTACGGTTGGAGCGGGGTTTAGCAGCTATTCCGGCGGCGGGCTGGAGCTGGATTGCGATGGAAACCTTTGGGCGGTTGATGTGGTATCCAATCAGGTGGTTCAATTCGAATCCGGGGAATCGACATCAGCATGTCAGGGGGATGTCGCTTGGATCAGCACAGACCCGATCAGCGGGACGATCGCCGCCGATGATTTTCAACCGATCGAAGCCACTTTCGATGCAGGTGTAGCCGAGGTTGATCAACCAGGCATCTACACCATGCAGTTCAAGACGCGGGAAAATACGCCTTATCTGGTTCCGAACCTGCCGGTGACCATGACAGTGAATCCCCCGGCCGATTGGGGCAAGCTGTATGGAGATGTTCAGAGCCTGGGCTATTGTGATGCTGACCCGCATCCATTGCCAGGCTCAGAAGTGCAGATCGAATCGAGCAGTGGATTGACCTGGACGGCGATAACCGACGCCTCGGGTATCTATCAATACTGGGTTGATGAGGCTGGCAGCCCGTTCACGCTGACCGTTTCAGCGCCGGATCATCTCCCCGTGATGCACGCTGGTATCCAGGTCAGCGCCGGGATTACCACCACCACGGATTTCAATCTTTTCTGGCAGCAGCCCTGCCTGCATGTCGATCCGCTCTCGCTCGATGTCAGCCTGAAAACCGGCCGCGTGGTCACCCGTACGCTTTCTATCGAGAACACAGGCCATGCGGACGCGCCTTACCACTGGGACGAATTAGATGATTCTATTTTTGCGCCATTCGATTACGATTGGTTATCAATTCAACCGATCTCGGGAATAATTGTCGCAGGCGCCGACGTATCGGAGGCGCTGGTCACATTCGACGCAAGTTCCCCTGGCGGATCTACACCTGGGGTCCACACGGCCGCCCTGCAGCTGGAGTCCAATGATCCGGCGAATAGCGGAATCCACATCCCAATCACCATGACCGTCTTGCCGCTCGAGTACGGCGTGACGATCTCGCCAGATCAAGCCGGAGAAGAGATCCCCGGCCAGACGCTGGGGTATGCCATTACGATCACCAACACCAGCGAAGGGATCACGGATACGATCAACCTTTCGCTTGGCTCATCCAACTGGTTTAGCAATCTTGACACCACCTCGGTTGGACCCATCCCGTCCGGGGGAGTGGGCGTGGCGCTGCTGGTTGTGCGCATACCCGATTCGGTCCTCCCGGGGCAGCAAGATCAGGTGGTCGTAAGCGCCATTTCCCAGGGCGATCCATCCAAGACCGCCTCAACCACCATTACCAGCACGGCTTTGACGCCAATCGCCGATCTTCAGATCCAAAAAACTGTCTCGAGTGATCCAGCCTGGGCTGGTCAGCCTCTAACCTACACGCTGACCATCACCAATCAAGGTCCCACCACCGCCCCGAATGTAGTTATGATCGATATCCTCTCGACCAAAGCGTTTTATCTGTCGGATGATGGCGGCTGTGAAATACTAGAAGTGGCGCTGGTTTGTCAACTGGGTTCAATGACGCTGGATAGGACGCGCACAATTCAGGTTGTAGTTGCGCCAATGCAAACCGGAACGCTGGTCAACCAGGCTGTGGTCACCTCCGAGGCGCAGGACCTGAATATGGCGGATAACTTTGCCAGCATCATCGGTCTGGTGTTAGGGTTCATCCACTATTTCCCCTGGATACCCAATCCATAGGGATAGGCTCTCATAACCGAAACCGCTTTCGTACCGGAACAGCTGCTTCTACCGGGTTCACGCCCGCCAAAAATAAAGGAGCTGCCCAATTCGTAGGGCAGCTCCTTTACTAGAATAACAGTGTCATCCGCTGCTATTGCTTGACAAAAGTAATTACCACGGTCATACCCCAGCGCAGGCGCGGGTCGGTTTCGTTTAGCTTCACCCGCACTGTATAGGTGATGTCGCCCCGCTTCACTTCGGAGATATCGCTGATCTTGGTGACTTCGCCATCAAACTTGAGATCGGAGAGGGCGTCGGGTACGATCGTAACCTGCTGGCCCAGTTTTACATCCACAACCTCAATTTCGGTCAGATCATCCGTCTCGGCGTAAATCTCGGAAAAATCGGCAATCGTCATCACCGGCGCGCCGGGATTGATATTCTGGCCGACAATCAGATCATTTGAGACGACCATGCCGTTGATTGTGGCTTTCAATTCCAGGTTATCCAGATTAGCCTCGGCGGCGGTCAGGTTTGATGAAGCTGCTTCGATGCGAGCATCGGCAGCCTCGACCTGGTCCTTGTCCGGGCCGTTCAGCAGATCCTGGTAATCTTTCATCGTCTCGTCCAGGCGGGTTTCCGCTGTATGCAAATTGGTCTCAAGTTGCAGCCAGCGTACAGCGGTGTTCACGTCGCTCTGAGCAGAATCCAGGTCTTCTTTGCGATCCTTGCGGGTTGAATTTCCCGAATCCCAATATTTATATGGCTCAAAGGCCTCCCGGGCTTTCTCCAGTACCAACTTCATTGCTGCAATTGCTTCCAGCGGGGTCATCCCCTTCATGTTCTGCGGAACCGTGAAGTTATCCAGGGCGTACTGAGCGTCTTTCAAGGTTTTGTTTGCCGCCGACATCGCAGCGGCAGCATCCGCCTGGGCCAGAGCCAGATTATCATCCAGGGCCTGGCGCGCTTGCTCAGCCGCGATCAATTCAGCCTTCGCAGCAGCAATCGCCGCTTGTACCTGCTCGCGGTTGCCAAGACGGGCAACCACCTGGCCAACGCTCACCTGATCGCCTTCATCGACCAGCACTTCTTCAACCTGACCGCTGGTAAAAAATGCAAGTTGAGCGCTTTCTTTTGGAGCGATGAACCCTTCCGCGACGATTTGAGTATCGGTCACAACAACCGGGATTGGCGTGGCAGTAGGGCCTGCGCCTGCTCCAGGCAAGCCTCCGCATGCTCCTGTAACAAGACTGCCGAGAAGGATGATTGAAAATAGAGCGAAAGATTTAGACTTCATGCTGATTTCTCCGAAGATTTTTCCTGGTAATTGATAACGACAATCTATTATATATCGTAATGTTCAGATTGCGTGAAACGACCCACCAATTCGGGCGGTATCCCTCTCCCGCTTTCTTATTGATAAGCCAGGCTCTCCCGTACACTGATGTGCGTGGCGCCCCGAGCTGGCAACCAGCTTGCAAAGATCGATAGGATGGTAATGATTACGAACCATAGGATTGGACCGATAGGTTGGAACTTATATAGAATGTCCAGTTGAAAGGCGTTACCGAGCGCTACTACCATCGCCTGGCTGGCCGGAATGGTGATGGTCAGAGCGATCAGCCAGCTCAACCATCCCAGGATCAGACCTTCCCCGATGAACACCCGGAAGATCGACCAGGAGGATGCTCCAATCGCCCGCATCACGCCGATTTCGCGCCGCCGCTCCAGCACGCTGAGTGAAAGCGCGCCGCTTAGAGCGATACTTCCAACCGAGCCGATGACCACAGCCATGATTCCTAATAACACAATCAGGAAGTTGAACTGCTTTACAAAAGCATCGGCGGTAGCTGCGGTGCTGTCGCTGCCTAACCCAAAGACGCCGCGCTGCGCGCCTACTTTGATGTTATGGTCTGCATAAAACTGGCGCAAAGATTTGGCAATGGCCTCTTCTGGAACAACGCCTTCTTCGTAAGTCTGAATCCATACAGATTGAGCCCGGTCTGTGCTGCCCAGGTCACTTAACAATGTGTCCCGGTTCACCAACGAGAATGTGGTTAAGATCGGATCAAATAACAAGCCGACTACCTGAAAATCACGCTCATTCTTCTCGCTGTAGCGAATCGTCACCCAATCGCCGACCCCGATTTGATGGGTCTCATCCAGGTCCTTGTTCAAATCTGCTACAAACTTCTCGTTGAGCAGGATGGCGTATGTATCCGCCGGGTCCAGCCAGCGCCCGCCGCGCAGTTGATACCCATACAGGTCGGTTGGCAAAGGCACGCCCATCACTAGCACCTCTTTGTCATCCTTGCTGTATACCATTCCGCTCGGTCGAACGGTCGCATTGGTCAGCCCCCACATTTCCACTGCCTTGATCGTTGGTTGAGACAATGTCAGCAATTCAAGATGATCAATCCGCTCCGGGTTTTCAAAGACCATGGTGATATTGGTATTCAGGATTGAGAAAAGCACATCTTTGACGGTATAAACCACCGAATCGCGTACGCTTACCACCATCATAAAAACCAGACCGCTCATCACCAAGGCTAATTGCAGCAGGACTACCCGCCATTTGTGACGGAAAGTGTTGCTTATGGTAAGCATGAGCAGCCGAGAGATAAATTTGATCTTGGTCAGCATTCGTTCTAAAAGCCCGGTGCTGGTGGCTAGACCATAGGTGCTGATCGCTTCGCGCACAGTGATCCGGGCAGCATTGAAGATGGGTACAAGCGCAACGAGCAGCGGCGCAAATAGTGAGATCGCCATTTGCACGAGGATCGCTTGCTGGTCGATTTGGAATTCTCCCAGATCAGACCCAAAGCTGCCCACCAGCCAGCTTGAAATCCCCCATGCACCCAGGATGCCAAGCGGCAGAGACACCAGCAGCGCCAGGATTCCATAGATCATCACCAAAGTCAGGTAAAAACGGGTGATTTGGCCAGTCCTCGCGCCGATGGCTTTCATCACCCCGATCTGGTCGGTCTGGGAGGCGATGATCGAATTGATGGTATTGTAGACCAACAGCAATCCGAGGATCAAGGAAAAGATTCCTAAGACGCCCATCAAGAAAAATAGACCATCCATTTGATCCTGGAAGAAGTGTTTGTTCGGGTCGGTGATGAAGCGCCCCGTTTCTGATCCCATCTTTTGAATCCGGTCTTCGATCCGATCCGCCAATAATATGATCGCATCTTCATTCCATACCGGGGCTTTGACCATGACGCGCCCGAAGTTCTTGTCGCCGATCAGATATTCATAAAATTCTTGATCGACATAGAATTGGGCTGTGCCGCCAAATGTGGCTGGCTGAACAAGTTGGTCGTATATTTTCCCATGGGTGGGGACTTTGAATTCTTTATTGTTAACTCGGAATTCAACCGTCGCCCCATCGGTTACCCCGAATACGGCCGCGTCCTGCCCAATGGCGGCAGTTCGCCCGCTCGGCCAATCGCCCTCCAGCAACTCAAGCTTGTTCATGTTTTGGGTTTCATAATCTGCCCGGGCGGTCAAGCCGCCAGGGCGCCAATCATCTTCGGGATGGGCGCGCCATTCGATAGTGGCGTTGTTAAAGGCTTCAATTTCTGCCACGCCGTCCAAATGTCCCAGGATCTGAACTTCATCTTCGCTGATGGGCGGCGCGATGAAAATATTAATCATAGCCGGGTTCATCCTTTGCCAGATGTCTTGCATACCCGGCACCACCAGGTTGCGCGTGCCCAGGATCATCCCGATCGCGGCCGAACCAATCCCAATAATCAGCATCACCTGAATGGTGCGGCTTTTATTCGACCATAGATCGCGCAAAATCTTATGCCATAGATTACCCATTGGATTAATATCCAGTCCAGGTGCGCTCACCTACGTATTCATCGCGCGTGATCCTGCCGTCAACGATCTCGACCACCCACGGCACACGGCGCGCCAATTCCTTATCATGCGTGACCATTAACAATGTTTTGCCTTCATCCACCAACCGCCCAAACAGTTCAAAGACATCATAGGCAGTCCGCTGATCCAGGTTGCCGGTCGGCTCATCTGCCACCAGAATCTGGGGATCATTTGCCAGGGCGCGCGCGATCGCGGCCCGTTGTTGTTGGCCGCCAGAAACCATGCTGGGCAGCTTGTTCGCTTGATCTCCCAGTCCAACGGTTTCTAGAAGATCCAAGGCCCGCTCCTTGCGTTCACGCGGCGAGTATTTCCTGGCGAAGTCCATCGGCAGCATCACATTCTGCGCCAATGTCAGGGCTGGCAGCATCTGGAAAAATTGAAAAATAATCCCGATATTCTGGCCGCGCCAGGCCGCGAGTTGATTTTCGCTCATCTTATGCACTTCGCGCCCGGTGACGATCACCTCGCCCCGCGTCGGGCGGTCGATACCGGTGATCATATTTAATAAAGTGGATTTGCCATTACCGGACGGGCCAACGATGGTCACGAACTCGCCGTGGGTCACATCAAAGGAGATGCCTTTTAATACGGTCACTTCTCCGCCGCCGACCGGGAAGGTCTTAACCACTTCTTTCACCTGAACCAACGGCCCGCTCCCGTTGTTCCCATTCTTGCCATTTCCGTTCGGATGAATTTTATCCGCCGGATGTGTTGTATCCGCCGGATGTGTTGTATCCGCCTTCATAACGCGCTCCTTCCGATAAGAACCATCGCATGTTCTTTATCCGCCCGGATGTTTTATATCCGCCGCCATCACGTTCGCATCCTGTCGCTGGTCTGCCATGCCGTGTCTGATGCGCATGCAGCTAGCTTCGGCGGTAATTCACCCGGTCGATTGACCAGATCAGATCGAGAGTTGGTTTGTAATTCTGAACGTCGTACCATTCTTCAACGTCAACCGTCTTCGATCCTTCCGTGGCTTGTTGTAGATCGACATCGCACCACATTTTTTCCTGGATAAAGGCAGCCATCCGTCCATAAGATTCCTCTTGCAACAACCGCGCCACGGTCAGAGCGAAATTAGCGGCGCCGAGTAAATCCTGTCCATCGGGTGAGCCGGTCCGCAGCAGATAAGTCAGCGATTGCAAAAAGACTTCCTCGCCGGTGATATGCGCCAGCAACTGGGCTGCGATCATCCCGCTGCCCACCAGCCCGCCATACCCGCTCAGCATTTGCTGGTTCAGTTTTACCTTCTTTCCAGGCGGAATTTGCTCGAGATCCGGGTTTTGGGAAAGCTCCGGGGTGCTTTCCGGGGACAGCAGGTAGGCATATTTCTGCGCTTTTTCCAGCACGGGCTGTGTTCCATTACTCACCAAAAGTACTGCATAATTGGCTGGAGTCTGGTGCTTATCCTGGGCGGCTAAATAGGCCAGTTGGTCCGGGTCGTAAGGGACTTCCGGGATCAATACCCGGTCCACTCCCGCCAGAAATGCCATCAGCAGGGTGCTGTAACCCGATTTGGCTGCGAACGTTTCAACCACAACGAGCTGCTCGCGAGCCAGCCAGCGCCCGTAATTCGTGGATGAAAGCCACACCGCGCGCTAACCCAGTGCTGAAACCGAGGCTGTAATCAGTGCCATGAATATTGTTGTGGATCGTTTTAGGAATTGCAATAATTGGGACGCCCATCTGACTTAAATGAGCTGCAAAATGAAGGGTATCATCATCGCCGATCACAATCAAAGCCCGGTACCCCAACCGTTCAACCACTGTTTGGATATGCTTGGATAAATCTTGCATATCCAGATGCGAGTCGCGCAGAAATTCGGGCGTCTGGCTACGCGGGGTGCAGCGTGGGTCCAGACGTGAAGAGTGCAGAAATGATCCAGGGGTTCGGTCAATGGGTCGGACCATATTTTTCGTCAGCTCAATGAAATGGTCGCTGTATGTGGATGGGCTGTCCGGGTTGAAATGGATCAGCCCTTCCCAGCCTTTCCGGATCCCAATCGGCTCAAAACCGAGATCGATCGTCCTGTAGACCAGGCTCTTCAGGCACATATTCAATCCGGGGACATCGCCGCCGCCGGTGATGATCCCTACGCGTTTGCTGGTGGCCATGCTATTCTCCTCATGTCACTATAGTAGTGTACGTAAAATCTCAAAATAAGTTTAACATAATTCGCAACTAAGATGCAATAGTTAATGACCGTTAGCATCAAGAGCTATCAAAGCTCCTGCATCTATACGTGATGCAGGAGCTTTGTCTTAACCCTCCAATCGGATCGCGTCGCTCACGTCTGGGGGGCTTTATTTTGCAAGGCTAAAATAGCTGGGATCGCGCCGAGCGAGATCAGAGCGCCCCAAAACATCGCCCGTTCCAAGCCAATCGAGTCTCCCATCAAGCCGACTGCCACGGTGCCGATTGGCCGTAACACAAAGCTAACCATCATATAAATCCCATTCGCCATCGCCCGATTGTTGGGGAAGCGTTCCTGAACGATAGCCATCATGATCGGATTGGTAGACATGGAGAAAAAGCCCAACCCAATCAGGATCACCAGCGTCCACCATCCGCTGGCTTTCAGAAATAACAAAGCCAGGCCGGTTGTGGCAATTGTGACCACAATCAGCACTGCCTTGCGCCCCCATCGGTCGCTGGCTGGCCCAATCAGCAGCACGCCCGCCACCCCGGAAACCATCAAGACCGAGAGGGATGCGCCTGCAATCCACAAGCTTGCGCCGCGTGTTTTCATTAATATCGGCAGATAAGTTGTCAGGCTCTCCATCAGCGGGTAGCGGACCAGGCTGAACAGCGCGATCGGCAGATACAGACCCGGTAAAGCAGGCATGATCGCACGCAGGCTGCCCGGTTTCTCCACGCTGGCAGAGAAGTTCCGCAAACGCAGGTATAGGAAGAAAGAAGCCAACCAGCCGAGAACCGCCAGCCGCCAAAAGCCATCCAGCGTCCAGGTGGTCACAGCCCACACTGCCAGCAGGGGACCAATGGCATAGGCAAGCTCGCCTGCTGCCATAAATAGGCTCATCCCCAAACCCAACCTTCTTCCTGAGACCTTGCCGACGAATGCCGGGGCTGGGGCGTGGAATGCTGCTGTGCTGATTCCGGCGCAGAAAAGCAAGATCGCCAGGGTGGCATAGTTCTGGGCAAAGCCGATGCTGCTGATGATTGTGCCGGTGACCGCCGGCGCCAGGATCACAAAATAGCGAAAGCTGACTTTATCCGCAATATAGCCAATGAATGGGTTGAAGATGCCAGGGAGCTGCATGAAAGTGGTCAACAGGCCGGCCTGGGTCAGACTGAGTGAAAGCTTTTCGATCAGCACTGGTAAAAGCGGAGCGACGCTGGAGGTGTAAATATCGTGAGTGAGGTGGGCTGTGATAACTGGAACAACCTGAGCGGTTTGAAAGGCTTCTGGGTCTGGGATTTGATCCGCCTCAAAATGTCCGGCAAGAGGTCTGACGACTTCCGGTTGGGTGGTTGGAATCTGTTGAGAGTTCATACTGGTTGAATGAGTCCTTCGCGTGCAAAATTCCAGAATTCGGATTGAGATTTACTCAATGCGATCCGCCGGCTGCGCATTAAATAGATGTTACGTTTGAGAACCATCCCCTCCACTTTCACCTCAACGATGCGCTCTAATTCCAGTCCGCGCTGGGCTGCCAGGCGAGAGATGAACGAGACGCCTATCCCTTCTTCAACCGCCATCTCGATGGCTTCAGCGTTGCCCAGCGTCATCGCAACTCTGAGCATGTCTGGGGAGATATCACAAGCCTGTAAACCGCTTACCAATACTTCATACGTCCCGGCAGCTTCTTCACGCAAGATGATCGGTTCGTCCAACAGGTCATCCGGGAAAATCCGCCCGTATTGTGCCCACCTATGATCGGCTGGGGCTATCAAAATGACATCATCGATAAAAAATTTTTGGTATTCTAACTCTTTGTGCTCAATCTTCTTGCTGGAAACCCCTATTGGGATGTCCCCACTGAGCAGTTTTTTGATGACTGAATCCCGGTTGGAAACCAATAAATTAATCCGCACCTTTGGATGAATTCTGCAGAAACGTGCGATCAATCCAGGCAGCAAGTATTTTCCGGAGGTGGTCGAACAGCCAATATTCATCTCCCCCAAGACTTCGCCATGGATTGAAGCCATCGTCTCAGAAGCTCGCCGGGCATTATTCAACAACTCAGCCGCCATCGGACGCAGCACTTGCCCCGCTTCCGTCAAACGTACACTCTTCCCTTGCCGGTTGAAAAGTTCTGTCCCAGATCGCGCTCCAACCCCTGGATCGTCTGGCTCACGGCGGATTGGGTCAAGTTCAGGCGTCGTCCTGCCTCGCTGAAACTACCATACTCGGCGATGGCGAGAAAGACGCTCAATGAATTCAAGTCTAACATAGAGCGGTATTATACCCACTTTCTTGCGAAAGGTCGAACCTCTCCAACCGGATATGTCCTGTGAAGTATGACGCAGCCTTGGATTACTTCACATACGAAGATACTAGGAACGATTTCAGCCTCTAAATTTCAACAATAAGAAAGTCTCGCTCAGATCTGATTGATCCGAAAGAAGAAATAAACCCCGCGATACAATAATGATTTCCTTGCATAAATGATAATCAATTCATATTGCGATACCGTCACACCAGAGGTATGATAGGGATTGGAGATTGCCGAGGTGATCAAATGTTGAAGAAGATCCAACCTTTGAGACTGTGAATTTGGCAGTTTTTGAAGACCATCAGGATGATCTCGATCTGAAACAAGGTGGATCTAAGATGAGTTCTACCCATTCCATTTTGATTATTGATGATGACCATAACCTGCTGTGCTTGTTAGAGCGCTTGCTAGCCAAATCTGGTTATTCTGTCCAAACTGCCGATAGCGGCTTGAGCGGCTTGGAAGCGATTTTAAATCATAAACCTGATCTTGTGATCAGCGACGTGATCATGCCGCCTCCGAACGGGCTTGAATTGCAGAGAATTCTCAGCCGGGAGCTTTCCACCCAATCCCTACCCTTTATATTCTTATCTGGCCAAACCTCTCCACAAGAAATCCTGCAAGGGATTCGGAACGGCGCGGATGATTTTATCTCCAAACCGTTTGATCCCAACTTTCTGCTCGCCCGGGTTCAGTCCACCCTCAGACGAGTCGATCTGAGCCGGCAGGAGGGCATTCAATTCCAACAACGCACGGTTTCACTGCGCATTCAGAGCCTCTCCCAACAGCTCGAAGCTATTCAGGAAATTGGCTTGAAGATCCGCTCTGGTATAAACCCGGACGATTTGCTGCTCCAGGCAGTAAAAATCTTTGCAATCTATCATCAGCCAGCGGCAATCGAAATTTGGGTCAAGGATGGAAACCAGGGCAATTCATCCTCTTCTTTCTCAGTTGGGTTCTTGATGGATTATAGCGGGGGGATGGCGACCCCCCTGCGGATGGAAAGTTCGATTGGCGAAGATACTGAATGGCATTCTGATGATTATCACCAAATCTGGCCGGTCGCGGATGGCTCGCCGAATCCAGAGCGCCCAGAGGGAATGGGCGAAGCAGCGTACAACGAAGAAGTATTTCTAAGAGTCTTCTTCAAAAGGTCAGCCGAATCACCCTCACGCCAGGTCGAAAGCATCGACCCGATGTATATCCAGGCGTTTTTGAGCCAGGTCACGATCATTCTGGATAAGAAGAAAGAACTCCACCAGCTTGAAAATATGCAAAAATTGAATGAGCATACGGTGGAGAGCGCGTTGGAAGCCCTGAGCAAAGCTCAAGAATTACGAGACCAGGAAACCGGGGATCATTGTGTTCGGGTCGCCCAAATGACGCTCCGCTTTGCGATCCGGATGGGGATTCGAGAGCCGCGATTAACCCACATCCGCCGGGGCGCCATCCTGCACGATGTCGGCAAGATTGGCGTTCCGGACCATATCTTGCTGAAAAAAGGCGCCTTAACCGACTCGGAGCGAGCGATCATCCGCAAACACCCGCTTTTTGCATATGACCTGCTGTCCAAGTTCGATTTTCTCAAACCTGCACTGGAGATCCCTCTTTATCACCACGAACGCTGGGATGGCCAGGGGTACCCACGCGGTCTCAAAGGTGAAGAAATCCCATTGGCGGCGCGCATCTTCAGCATTGTGGATGTCTGGGACGCCATGACTCATGATCGGGTCTATCGGCCTGCCATCCCGAAAGAAGAGGTTGCAGAATACCTGCGCCGCGAAGCCGCCAAGAGCTTTCAAACAAACTTGGTGGATCATTTTCTGGGGATATTGCACGAGGACCGTGAAATTAATTGATCTTGATCCTGTTTACCGAATTCAAAAGGGGCTGTCCACTATATTAGGACAGCCCCTTAATGATGTTACTTAATTCAAATTTTGGTTCTATTTGGAGACAGGCAGCTCTGCCTTCACCCAACCGTTGATTCCTCCACTCAGGCTGCGAACTTCCGTCCAACCCAGCATGCGCAGGGCCATCATCGCCATTGCGCCGCGGTGGCCAGATTGGCAGATCATCACTACCGCCGCTGCTTTATCGGCTGGAAGCAGGCTCATGTCGTCTAATAAAGTCGTGAATGGGATGAAGATCGAACCTTCGATAAAGCCGCTGGCCTTGATTTCTTCCTCGGTGCGCACATCGACCAGGATCGGGGCTTTCTCAGCCAATTCGGTATTCAAATCAGCCGGCTTGACGGAGTAGAAACCTTCTGGCAAACCAGACAAAAAGGCATCCAGGCTGGCAAACCGAACTTCGTCCACTTCAGGCGCGGTTCCAACCGTTGGTTCTGCGGGCATACTTCCGGTTTCCACCGGGAACTCTGCTGTTTTCCAGGCGCCTAAACCGCCAGCCAGGTTTTTTACGTCGGTGTAACCCAGCAAGCGCAGGGCGGCTAAAGCCATCGCGCCACGGTGACCGGAAGCGCAGTAGATCACAATCGGCTGATCCAGGGCTGGCAATTTATCTAAGTTTTTCAGAACATCACGCACCGCGATATGGAAAGCGCCAGCAATAAAGCCGTCTTTCTCCACCTCGGCAGTTTCGCGCACATCCAGCAAGAAGGGGGGTTTCTCAACCAGGGCGGTGTTCAACGCATCTGCCTTGATCGAGTAATAGCCTTCCGGCATGCTGTTGAAGAACTCTTTCCAGACTGCAACCCAATCGACGAAACCGGCAACCGGGAACTGAGCCGCTTTCCAGGCGCCTAAACCGCCGCCTAGATTCTTGACATCCATGTATCCCAGCATCTTTAGCGCAGTTAAGGCAACCGCGCCGCGATGTCCGGAAGCACAGTAGATCACGATCGGCTGGTCAGTTGGGATTTGATCCAGGTTGGCCATTAATGTGGGCAGCGGGAGGTTGATCGCGCCCTCAATGTAGCCGTCTTTGCTCCATTCTTCGGGTGAACGGACGTCAATGATCACAGGCGCTTTACCCGAAGCCAGGGCTTCATTCAAAGCATCCGCTTTGATGGTCAAGAAGCCTTCCGGCAGGTTCGAGAGGAAATCATCAAACGCCATAAAGAGCGTCTGATCCTCCACAATTGGGGTGCTGATCACAGTAGCTTCGGCTGGCATTTCGCCAGTCACAACCGGGAGTTCAGCTTTCTTCCATCCTGCCAATCCGCCGCCGATATTCTTCACATCGGTGTAACCAATTGCCTTGAGTACGGTCAAGGCAATCGCGCCGCGATGACCAGAAGCGCAATAAACAACGATCGGCTCATCCAGCCCTGGTAATTTATCCAGGTTCTTAAGCAGAGTCTTTATTGGGAGGTTGACTGTGCCTTCGATAAAACCATCTTTTTCGATTTCGGCTGGTTCTCGTACATCCAGCAAGAAAGGAGCAGCGCCGCCTACAATCTCCTCATTCAGGGAGGTGGGTTTGACCGTGCCATAACCTTTGTCTGCTGGAACGCTGGCTATGAGTTTAGTGAAGACTGCCTCAAAATCCGGAGGCGGCTCGGGTGTCTCGGTTGGCGGGAGGGGCGTTGCCGTTGCCGGGACCGCAGTGGGTTCCACCGGGGCTTCGGTCGCTACTACAACCGTCTCTTGGATGGCGGTGGTCGGCTCTGCCGCAGGAGCGCATGCGCCCAACACCAGGCTTAATAACATCATAAGCAATATCGATAATTGGAATTTCTTATACATTTTTTCTTCTCCTTGTTTACGGATTACAAAATTCTTGAGAAAACCCAGGTGCATGGCGCATGTTTTGGCGCAACACACCGGGTTATCATCCACATGCTAGTTATTGCATCGGCGGGGGCAGGGTGTCTATGATCACGCCCTGGTTCGCCGTCTGCTCGCCTTCGGCCACTTTGTCGGCTGTCAGGAATAGATCCGGGTTGCCGTGACAGGCTGCGCAGGACTCGTTCTGCGGGGTCTTGAGCTGGATATTGTGGGGCGTGGCATACATCCAGGTTGGCAACGCATCGAAATTCGGCAGCATGTTTTCGCCATAATATTCGAAACTGGTCGGTGAGATCGGCACATGCCGAACCAGGGTGAAATCGTACGGTCTCAAAGCGCTCTTGCGAGTATTTTTGCCAATCAGGAATGTGAAATAGGTGCTTTCGGTCTCGAAGAAAGGCTTGCCCGATTTCTCGCTAACCGCTACATGACAGCCGTCGCAGCTGGTATAGGTGATCGAATGGCAAACCTGGCAGGACAGATTCTGCCCGTGCTGTGCGTGCATCGGGTTCTGCGAGTTCTCCACAACCTGCGGGTGACAGCTCTCGCAGGTGGGGGTCTGATGACCGGCATAACGATGGGCGGCGGCCAAACCGCCGTCCGCCAGAGCGCTCACATCGAGCTGCTGAACCAGTATCTCGGCGTCTTCCGGTTTGGTGTGGCAGGTGATGCAGGTTGTGTTTTCGCCGTGCAGGTCGGGCGCAGTGTGGCACTGCACGCAGTTCATGCGCGCCTCTCGGAAGTGGACATCACCAGGCATTTCTTCGTTTTTACCCAGAAACTCATTCCCAACCCGACTGCCGTGACAGGCTGTGCACGAGCGGGTCATTGGGGGGGTTTTCTCAAACACGTGGCCGCTGAACAATCCGCCGCCCACGTTCTCGGGCTGGGCGACATGGCATTCGCCGCACGAAGTATGACATGTGGAACAGTGATTTCCAAACATCTCTTCCAGCGCCGGGTGGTTTTCCGGAATGCTGCGGGCATCCAACGCTGTCCAATATCCTTGTTGGGTGTTATGCAGGCTGACCTGGTACGCGGCGGTCTCTTTCTGGTGGCAGGTTCCGCACGACTTTTGCGAATTTTGGCTTGGCTTGGCGATCATATCAGTGTGGGCGGTCTCCATATCCGCGGATGGCGACCCATCGTGACAAGAGATGCAGGTCTGCTGACCGTGAATGGTGGCGGAGAATTTCTCCACGTCGATAAATACTTTCTCCCATGGCTCCAACGGAGCCACTGAACCGCCTCAGCCAACCCCTTTAAATTCTTCCTCAGCCGGTTCCTCCGGTTTTGCCAGCGAGATCAGACGCTCTTTGTCGGAATGGCAGCCGATGCAGGCCTCGCCAACCACCTCTTCGGTCGGCGTAGCGGTCGGCTCGCTGGTGGGCGTGGGTTCTTTGGTGGGCGTGGCCGAAGGCTGCGGCGTTTTGGTAGCGGGCGGGTTGAGCGCCATTTCTGTCTTGGTCGCGCGCAGCGCCAGCACCCAATCAACGGTGGCTGGCGGCTCTTCGTTGGCGCAACTGGTCAGGCCGATCAATAACAATAACCCAACCGCCAGTATGAGTAAGGTGCGGATCAAGGCAGGCATGCAGTTTTGGTTTTTGTAGTTCATTTAGTTTGTCCGATATTTCACAAATTCTGCTACGGTTAAGATTCTATGCAACTAATCCTCTCTAGATAAGTGACATATATCCTATGCGCCTATAATGATCTCTTATGGATAAGCATAAGCGCCGCTAATATTGCGGCGCTGTTCCAATAAATGATCAGAGAGCAGGCATTCCTGGTCTAAGAACTACCTGCTCTCTGATATGAAGGCTAGAAATAAGTGATTATCTTTAGCCCGAACCCATGCAAGCGCCGTTCAAGCCATCCCCAACAAGCGCATTACCTCTACCCGCTCCAGCTTCGGGCGACCTTCAGCGATTGCTTCAATGGTGGCGTAGGCTAGCTTGTACGGTACACTGCAAAAATCGAGCGCCGGACCTGGGGGCAATTCATCCAGATATTGTTTTGCCAATTCCAGGTTTTTGCCGCGTAGGTCTGCATCTGGTCAGTTCCCCATCCAGCAGGGAAGAAATTCACACCGCGGGCCTGGTCCTCTTCACGGTTGCGTAAGATGTTGACGGCTTGCAGCCCACGTCCAAAACCGACCGCGTTGCAGCGGTCTGTCTGTATGCCGCTATACCACGACCACAAATCGGAGAGCATCAACCCGACCGTACCTGCCACACCCATCGTGTAACGATCCAGATCGGCTTCGGTCAGGATTTGAAAACCGCCCACTGCCCAATCCGCCATCCGATCCGCCATTGTAGCGGTCGCATCCCAGATGCGGTGAGCGATTGATCGCGGCGCCAGAGCCAGCCAATCGGATAGGCGCACGGTTACTTCGGGTAATAATACGCGGAATTCGTCCAGGCGGATCAGAAAATCATCCAGGCGCAGACGTTCGTCCGATGACTGGATCACCCGGCTGACATTATGCAGCAGACGGGCTTTGAGATCTGCCGGGAGCGAGGGGTGATCTTCGATCTCGTCAATCGCCCGTAGGCACAGATAAGCCGAGCCTACCGCTTGCAGCAGCTCAGATGGCAAGCGGACAATCGGTATATAAAATGTGCGGCTGGTGAGTTTGAGCATTTCCAAAGCCTGCTCGCGCAATTCTGGATCGGTAGAACCGGAACCTGCGGTACTAAAAACCTGTTTTAATCGAGGATCATCATCTTTGTGAGTAGCCATACGACCTCCGTTGTTCGATAAGTGCTGGCTGAATCTGGGGGAACAGGGTCTTATTCTAATCCGCCATAATAACGAGCCAGAGCGATCAATGGAAAATAGACCCGATACAGGTCATAACGCAGATAAAATACGCGCGGGAAGCCCGTTCCAGTAAAATAAGGCTCGTTCCAGTCCCCATCTTTTAGCTGTCCAGAGAGCAGGAATTCTACTCCTTGCTGAACGGCTGGATGGTCTTTCTCACCCGCTGCCAGCAAACCAGTCAGCGCCCAACTGGTCTGGGATGCGGTGGATGCACCCTGACCGCGCAGAGATGGATCGCTGTAGGTCATACAGGTCTCGCCCCAGCCTCCATCCGCATTCTGGTGCGCCAATAACCACTCCACCGCCCGGCAGATATAGGGTTGACGCATATCTTCACCCGCCGCGGCCAGGCCGCATAGGGTTAAACCGGTTCCATACAGGTAGCTTACCCCCCAACGCCCATACCAGCAGCCATCCACCTGCTGGGTGCTCTTCAGATAGGTCACACCTTTTTGGCGGGCGGTTTCACCCTGTTGAACCTCAACCAGAAATTCGAGCACGTGGGCGGTCACATCCGAGCAGGTTGGATCAAGTGGGGAAAGGAAATCCGCAAATGGAACCTGGGTGAGCGGCTGCAGGTCATTGTCACGATCAAATGCGCCCCAGCCGCCATCTTTGGATTGCATACCCAATACCCATTCTACTCCCCGTTTGACCGCGGCTGAACGGGCAATAACAGCCTCTCCCGTCAAGCCTACTCGCAACAAGGCCCGCGGAACCAGGGCGCTGTCGTCCAGGTCTGGATACCAGTCATTGACAAATTCAAATGACCAGCCGCCTGGTGGAATGTTTGGGTTCTTGACATGCCAATCGCCGGCGGTTCGGATTTCCTTTTGCAGTAGCCATTCGCTGGCTTTTACCAGGCTGTGGTGTTTGGCTGGCAGCCCTGATTCTCGCAGCGCGAATACCGTCCAGGCGGTATCCCAAACCGGAGACGTAGCTGGCTGGAAGCGCAGGGTGTGCTCGTCTTCAATAATGAAATCTTCGAAGCCTTTGATTCCGTTTGCGATCACCGGATGATTGAGTGGGTATCCCAGCGCCTTCAGGGCGTAGAGGGAATATATCCAGGGCAGCAGGATCCCACCCCAACTCCCATCCGCCTCCTGATGTTCCACGATCCAGGCTTCCACCTTGCGCAAAGCATTGGCTCTTCCTGGATGAAACGGCATCTTCTCATAGAACTTGAGCAGGCGGTCAGCCAATAAGAAAAAGGCGCGCCAGTTGAATGGGTTACCGATCTTTCCCAACCGATAGCGTTGCCTCCCCTCCGGCTCGCAGAACAGTTCATCCACCTGCGCGCCAGGTGGGATCTGGCAGATCGGTTTGCAGGCCAATAAAACCATTAAAGCCATCAAGGTTTCGCGTGACCAGCTGGCGAATTCATATATGTTGAAAACAGCATTTTCGGAAAGGTAGATGATTTCCGCTGGGATTGAGGGAACTCCGCGATAGTCATACTGACCAAAAACTGCCAGCCAGATCTTACTGAATACATTGGCGTGTGCAAGCCCGCCCTTTGAGAGGATAAATTCACGCCCGCGTTGGAGGACAGGGTCATCCCCTGGCACCCCACCCAGCTTAAGCCCAAAATAGCATTGGATGCTCACATCCAGGTCGCCAGGGCCGTCGTAGTGAGTGCTCCACGATCCATCCGGGTTTTGTTTGCTCATTACATAGGCGATCGCTTTGCGTTTGCGGTCGGGATCCACCCAACCGAACAGGTAATACATCAGCGGGATGTATCCGGCGGTCACACTGGCATCCGCTTCTAATTCCCCGGCCCAAAACCCACCCATTTTTTGGCCGCGCAACAGGTATTCCTGGGTTTGCCGGATAGCTGCCAGGATCCGCTCTTTTTGTGGGTTCGGTTTGATTTCTGGCATCTCTTGTTTTTAAATGAAGGCGCAGGGAGGAACACCGTCCACCGCTGCGCCGCCGAAATCAGATTATTGAAACAGGTTTATTCCTCTTGGATGCGGTCTGCCAGGGCGGTGTAAATCTCTTGTAAGCATTGGGCGACCGGGTCTTTCATCGCAGCGCTCATTTGCATTTCATCGATCACTCGCCCGGCTGGCTTGCGCTCATCCTTGAAAAAGACCAGCTCGAGTTTATTGGAGGCTTTCAACAGGCTGAGCAACGCGATCTCGTGTAGATCAGGCTCTTCATGCGCCAGCACGCGTGAGCGAAGCAGATGTTTCAAAATGAATTTTGCCGAGGCAAAACGGGTAGTGTCGGACGACGGAGGGGGGGACCATCCGAAATCATCTTCCGCGCGCTGCAGGGCTCCCTTCGCCAGCAACTGTTCGGACAGATGACGGAAAGTCTTCTTCGGTCGAAAATCGAATTCATCGATCCAATAACCGGTTTTCTTCGGTTGTTCCAAAGCCTCGATTCTCTTCAGGGTTTCATCTAACAAATCTTCCCCGGTTGGTTCGTTTGAGACCATTACCAGGCGATGATTTTCGGTCACGCAGATTCGCTGCAATAGCGTCAGATCTGCCAACAACGCGGCTCCGAGCCAGAATGGAAACCCTTCCATTGCAGATGGGGTGATGGTGACTTTATCTTCATGCAAGCAAAGCAGAAATAATTCCTCATGCAAATTTAACATTTTTACTTCCTTTTGGATATTCTAGCCGAAGAAATAACTTACCTGCGGATTATAACCGCAAAAATTCCTATTTTGAATTGAAATTCAAGAATTAATCTCGTTAATCAAACTCTATCGATCCAGCAAAGAACCATTAAAACAGCTTTTACAGCCGGTTAACAATCATTGGCTATTCTATCCAAATGAATCCATCACTGTGGAAGGACCGTGCATGAAGAAAATTCTATTTGTCTGTACTTCGGGTTATTCGTCTCTTTGCTGCAACCGAAAAACCTGGAATTGAGGATTGGTAAAGATCAGGCTGGTTGGGTGCGCGCTGTCGCACGCGGCCAGGTCTTCCCTTGAAATTTGCAGTGGCTCGTCCTCAATGCGTAAAACAAGCAGGTTGCCCTTGGCAAGAGCTGCGCAATTCTGCGCCACGTAAGATTTCGCGCCCGGTCAACAGGCGCATCAGACGTGGCTTGAAAAAGACGACCACGTCGTCTGGCTTGGCTTTCTGCGCGATGGTCTCGAACATCTGCTGGCTGATTGGGTCAAACGGGCCGGGCTTTTCGCGTCCATTTGCCAGATTATGGGCGGTCTGAATAGTCGCTTGAACGAACAAAATAAGCAAGATCATCCCATAAAGGCTATGGGGGATAGTGAGCCAGCCTTTTCCCAACCTTTCCGAGAGATCCTGCCCTAGTTTCGAAAAGCCCTTAAAAAGAAAATATAAATAAAAAGGCAAAAGCGGGAGGATAAAGCGAAATCCCTGATAGATTGGATAGGCGAATAAGAGAATGAGCGAAAAGAAGCCATAGATCAAGAAGAGCCAGTCTTTGCGCCAGTTTTTCAAGATACCTGTTGCCGCCACGGTCAGTAGAGGTAAACCAATTAACAGGTTTGGCAGGGAGTTTTCCGTCCAGGAGTGCCAGATCGTGCTAGGAAGCAGGGCATATAACCCGATGTTCTTGAGCTGCACCCACCCCCGGGCGTTAAGCGCCTGACCGATATATTCGTCCCCAGATCTGGGCAATAAGCCAGATGAGAGCGCCAGCAGCAATCCAAAAACCAGGTAGGGTATCCATTGGATGAATGCCCAGCCTGCATCAGGGAACGCGTTTCCCCTTCTGCGATATGCCATACCGAAACAGGTCCGATTCAGGATTTGAGCAGCCAACAATGTAAATAATAGGATTATCCCGCTTGTGCGGATATAGCAGGCCACAAAACAAACTGCGCCCAATCCGAGTGCACGCCAGATATTCGCGCTGTTTTTAGCCCGGTTGCTGTCATTCGCCAATTTACTCCAGCGATCCATCCATAAAACCGAGAGGGTGCAAAAAAAGAGATAGGGCAGGTCAGATAGAATATGATCCTGAAATGCCAGCATGGTTGGACTGAAGCCCAACACTCCCAACATTACCAACCGCGCTATGGGATCCAACCGGTCTTCGAAAATGAAGTAGACACAGATCAAGAAGAGCAGATAGATGAAGATATTGAGGATTTTGTAAGCGATGAGGCTCAATCCAAAAGCTGCATAAATCGGGGCTATCAATATTGGATATCCCCACGGGTAAAGGACCGGTCCTAAAATATAGGTTGATGATTCTATCGTAAAGCGATTGCTTTCAATATTATCCACGATCCTGCCATCAACCAGGCTGCACGCTTGCAAGATGTAAGCTGCAAAATCATCACCCCATGAGTGGCCAGATGTCAGGCTGAGAGATGCCAGCATCATGGAGATCGCCAAAATAAGGATCAATAGGCGGTTGTGGATTCGCATGGTTGCTGACATCATCACACGAAATTGCGAGAAAATCAAGCCGTTTGGCAGGAGAATACGGGTAGAGTTCGGCACGATTTTGGTGGCAATATTCAATGAAAAATTAAAAAGCCATTTCTGTTTGACCAAAAACCTTGCAAAATTCCCAAGGGTAGGATAAAATCCGCCATCGATATCAGACTATACAGATTGACTTAGGTTTATTTGAAATTGTCGTTACACAGACCATGTGTGAGGCAGTTTTGTGGATGTCTGGCTTTGTGACCAGCTTATGGGGTATCTGTCATGGCAACTACGAAAAAACCTGAATAATGCCTGGATAGAATGATGGATATCTGCACCAGAATCATAGGAGGTGAGAAGTATTGGTTGTGTCTTTTTGTACGCCCGAATTTCAATATCACTAATCACAATATGAATTTCAGGAGGATCCATACCATGTTTCGTAAGACGGTCAATTTGTTGTTAATCCTTGTTTTTTCACTTTCCTTGAGTACTGCTAGTTTTGCCCAGGGTGGGGGATTCCAGCCTGAACCTGGGGCGCTTACCCCTGAATCAACATTCACCATTCCAACTACAAAAGGCGTTGCTGTCGGTCCGCTGAGCGTCGCCAGAGCTACCCAGAGCAGCGAACCTTCGACTGCCCGGATCGATCCCTCCCAGCTCAAGCTGGTCAGCGTGATCGTCACATTTGACGATAGCCTGGACGCAAGCGTCCTCGCAGCGCTTTCTGGTGGTCAGGTGATCCATCGCTATGAAAAAGTCTTCAACGGCGCTTCGCTGCTCGTTTCAGGCGACAGGGTCGCCGATCTGGCAGCCCTGCCTGGCGTGAAGGCTGTTTATCTGGATGAATTACTGCAGCCAGAGACCGAAGTCAGCCCTGGATTTATCGGCGCACCGGTGCTATGGAACCAGCTTGGCGGTCAAGAAAATGCCGGCGAGGGCGTGACAGTGGGTATCGTCAATTCTGGCATCTGGCCCGAACATCCTTCCTTCTCCGACCCTGATCCATCCGGCAAAGCTTTCACTCCTCCATCGACCCTGCCCGGATCGAATGGGTTCGGCTCTGGCGGCCCGCGCGATACCTGCGATTTTGGCAACACCGCCTATAATCCGAACGACGCTGATTTCACCTGCAACAACAAATTAATCGGCGCTTACAATTTCCTGGATACCTATAAGGCCGTGATCGGGCTGCTTCCCGAGGAATTTGATTCCGCTCGTGACGATAATGGACACGGCACCCACACAGCCTCGACTGCAGCCGGCAACGGCGCCGTCGAAGCCAACCTGCTGGGTGTTCCACGCGGTCTGATCTCCGGCATTGCGCCGCGCGCCCATGTGATTGCATACCGGGTTTGCGGCGACGAAGGTTGTTTCTCGAGCGACTCGGTTGCAGCCATCGATCAGGCTATCCTGGATGGCGTTGATGCGATCAACTTCTCAATCAGCGGCGGCAATAACCCTTACGCGGATGCCGTCAGCCTGGCGTTCCTGGCTGCTTATGACAACGGCGTCTTTGTGGCGGCCTCGGCTGGCAACTCTGGGCCGACTGCCGAGACTGTTGCCCACCGCGAACCCTGGGTCACCACGGTTGCGGCCAGCAATTCCGACCGCTTCTTCCTCAGCACTGTCAGCCTCAGCGCTGATAACGGCGATACGCTCGAATTGGTCGGCGCTTCCGTCACCGATGGCATTGCTTCCGCTACGCCGGTTGTCTTAGCGCCCGCTTCTCAGTGGCAATGCAATACCCCCTTTGCCCCGGGCGCCTTCAACGGCGAGATTGTGATCTGCGAGCGCGGCGTCACTTCCCGAGTTGAAAAGAGCTACAACGTTCGCGGCGGGCGGCGCTGCCGGTTTGTTGCTCTACAATCCTACCCTGCAAGGGCTGGCGACGGATAACCACTTCATCCCCAGCGTCCACCTCGAAAACGACAGCGGCGCCCTACTGCTGGCATTCATGTCCAGCCACACTGGCGTCACCGCCACGTTCACCCCAGGTACCGCCACCACTGTTCAGGGGGATGTCATGGCCGCTTTCAGCTCGCGCGGCGGCCCGAACCAGCAGCTGGGTATCAGCAAGCCCGATGTTACTGCCCCTGGTGTGCAGATCCTGGCCGGTCAAACCCCCATGCCCGCTACGATCGTTGGCGGACAGCCGGGTGAGCTTTTCCAGGCTATTCAAGGTACTTCGATGTCCAGCCCACATGTGGCCGGCAGCGGCGCGCTTGTGAAAGCGCTCCATCCCGATTGGACCCCCGGTCAAATCAAATCTGCCTTGATGACCACCGCCTTTGGTGGGGTATTCATGGAAGATGGCGCCACCCCGACCACCCCATTCGATGATGGCTCTGGTCGCGTGGATTTGAGCAAAGCTGGAGACCCCGGCTTGACCTTCGATGAGACTGCTGCTGATTACCTCGACCTGCAGGATGAACTCTGGAATTCGAACTACCCAAGCCTGTATGTCCCGGCTCTGCCCGGTAAGATCACGGTCAGCCGCACGGTTACCAGCGTACTCTCAAGACCCAGCAAATGGAACCTCAGTGTAGAAAGCCCGGCTGATCTGAAGATCAGCGTTCCGAAAATGATCAACCTTGCTCCGCATGCTAGCGCCTCATTCGACATCTCGGTTGACGCCAGCATGGTCCCGTCGGGCGAAGTACGCTTTGCAACCCTTTACCTCAGCAGTGATGGGCGCATGCTCACCTTCCCGATCACCATCGTCCGCGGTCAGGCGAACCTTGTGCTTGAAAAGACTTGCGACCCGGCCGAAATCAAGGTGAAGGGTTTGACGAACTGCGCTATCACCGTATCCAACACCACCTTCGAAGACGCTTCCGTCAGTGTTGTGGATAACCTGCCGCGCGGTCTGGTGTTGATGAATGGGACCGTTAACGGCGCAACCCAGATCGGCTCGAAGAAACTGACCTTCGATGGCGTTCTGCAGGGAGCGGAGCCTCCGGTGGTCACCCTCGGGCCTGGCTTATCACCCGCCGGTTATCTTCCGCTCTCCCTCTTTGGGATTGCCCCCGTTGCTGGCGTAGGTGATGAGAGCATCGTCAACTACACTGTGCCCGGCTTCCAATATGCTGGACTGAACTACACCCGTGTTGGTATTGTCAGCAACGGCTACCTGGTTGTCGGCGGCGGCACAGGCGCGGACGTTGAGTATATCAACCAAAACCTGCCGGATCCCAGCCAGCCCAATAACGTCCTGGCGCCTTTCTGGACCGACCTGAACCCGTCTGCTGGCGGCGCTTTGCGCGTTGGCATCCTGACTGATGGCGTGAACTCCTGGGTTATCTTTGACTGGGAAGCCGTCCAGAACTACAGCGATGGACAGCCGAACTCCTTCCAGGTTTGGATCGGCATCAACGGCGTTGAAGACATCAGCTTCACTTATGGCAATGTCACGGCTGGCGATAGCGGGTACCTGACGGTAGGCGCCGAGAATTCCTTCGGCAACTCCGGCCAGAATTTCTACTTCAATGGCGTGGGCGTTGCGCCTGCGAACGGGACCGAAGTTGTTGTGTCCTCCATCCCCGGTCAGCCGGGCGAGAACTCACACGATCACATTCACAGCTGCTGGTTTGATGGCCGGCGCCTGGACGAACTGCGCTGAAATGACCAGCGATCTGTTCCAGGGTGTCAGCTCGGCCTGCTTCACGGAGAATGTAATCCCGTAAGCGCCGATCGATTTATCTCGTAACGAAACGGTCTTGCAGTTTTTACGCTGCAAGACCGTTTTATTTATTTTATTTCACAAAGAAAGGGACCGCGTTTGGCGCTGCCGTGGTATGGATAGCGCTCATCCTGGACAGACAGAGTAATGCGATAGCCCTCTTGCTGCACCTGAATATACAGCATCTCCGGCTGTGGGCATCCCAGGCTGCCATCCGGCCAAACCACAGCTTCAAAGCTCACAAATTGGACCTGATCGACGGGTATCTTCAGCCGACTTGCCAGGTCAAGCCGGGCAGCTTCCACCAGCCCTATGATATACGGGTCTTGCGGAATGGGGTTGCTGGTTCCAATGGGAGAAGAGGAATGATCGGTCACAAGCGCCTCCGGTGTGAATGTCAGCGCCAGGGTTGCCTGGCTGGACGGTAGGCTCGTCTGGCTGGGATGAGGTCTGGTTTGGGTTGGCGAGGAACTCATTGAGGGAAGAGTTGGCTCAGACGGAATGGGCGTTTCATGATTTGCGGACGGTGTAGGAGTCAAACGCAATCCTGGCTCCTCATCTGCGCATGCCCAGGTCGTACCAAGCAGTAAGCCAGCCCCAACCACCGATAAAATAAGCCATCTGATTCGAATTTTCACTGAATAGCGCTCCTGGTAAAAAGACGTCAGGAGCGCTGTTCAGGTTCCCGCGAGGCGCGAGACACCGCCGCATCATCTGCTGTGCATCAACCCTAGCCCTTTGCTTATTGGTCCAGGCGAACTTCTGGAAATTCCTGTATTGGCCCATCGAAAAGCGAAGTTGCCTTTCCTTTCAGAGTCAAATCGAAGAATGCCAGGCTGTAGGCGTCGATGATTTTGGTCATCCGGGTTGTGGAGATGGGTCCCTTTAAATCCATCAGGCCAACGGCTGGCGGCAGCAATGTCGGATCTAGAAAATCGTAATGGTCCGATCCAAGGATGGTAAAAACTCCGCGGGATTGAGCAACTTGCGAATAAAAGAGATTAAACAAAGCCTTATTGCGAGTGGAAGGCCATCGTTCACTGAACAAGAATAGAAAAGGCTGCGAGACGCCCGAATGAAGCGCCTCTTCTGAGACCGGCCCCATCCAGGCGTCCAGCGTCAGGCCGGCTGTGCAGCGCAGGTCATTAGAGCAAAATTGGATGGTTGCTCCACCGCCGGTCGAATGCCCAAATACCCCAATCCGTTCCAGATCCAGACCTTGCATAAAAGGGGTTGGCGGTTCGCCGCTATTCAGTTTTGCCAGCGTATCCAGCACAAAGCGGATATCGCCTTCCCATTGCTCCCCCAGCACCCGCGCGGCTGGTTCAATCACCTCATCCGGAGCATTCTCCGGCAGGATATCCGGGTTATTCAGCACGACCTGCCCATCCGGGAATACAGTGACAATCGAGGCGTAGGGATGCTCGATCGATGCGACGATATAGCCGTGGCTGGCGAGTTCTTCCATATGATGCACGTTTTGGGTCCGAAATCCATTCCATCCATGTGAGAAAAGCAGCAGCGGATAGGGCTTTCCAGCCGGGTCAAATGGCGCATCTGGATAGGAATTGGTTTTCACCAGCTTCAGGTGATCAAGGAAGAAAGATGGAAATCCGCTATAAGCGGCGATAGCCGGGGCCAGAATTTCGGCATCGGGCGTCCAGGGGGCTGGTTGAGCGTCCGCCTCTGGCAAACCTGGATACCAAATTTGCACGATCAATCGGCGTGGATCGTTTGGATTGTCGGAATAAATCTCACGCCGCGATTCGTCCACCAGCGTCAGGCTGGCGACCCCGATGCGGTATGGTCCCGAAGGCTGCGCCAGATCCCGCACAGGCATCAATACAGCAATTCCAACCCCTACCGCCAAAATCAGCAGACCGACCCAAATCCCTGCCAACTCCCAACTCCACCTGCGGAATGTTTTTTTTGACCTTTGGGTCAGGTCAATCAGGCAGGCTAAAATTGTCAGACCCACCAGCAAGTAGATCGCCGCCATCTGCCAGCGATAGCCCTCAACTGCCAGGTGGATGGCTACCCCGCCCAGGGCGAGGATGGGCAGCAGGTTCACCGCAAGCGGTCAATTCCGCCCGCTCAGCCAGGGCCAGATCAGATAGATGAAAACCAATCCGGATATTGCAATTTCAAAAGGACGCATTCTACCACTCTCCAGGGTTTTAGGTCGGATCGTTCGAACTGGCGATTAAGCCCTCGATTTGCATGATGCGCACAGCGTTTGTGGTTGGGCATGGCCCGGGACGGATGAGATAATCAAAAACTAGCCGGTCTTGATTGACCTGATCCCGGAAATGGAAGTTATGCACCTGTTGACTTTCCTCCGCAAGCCCGGCCAATTCCAGATCGTGGGTCGCGATCAACCCCACCCCGTTTTGACCAATCAATTTGCGCAGGTATTCCCGACTGCCGATCAGGCGCTCGCGGTTATTGGTTCCGCGAAATAACTCGTCAATCAGATAAAGCAGTGGGACAGGATCATCCGCCTGCACCTGCGCGAATAACTTTTTCAGGCATTGCACCTCGGCGTAAAAGAACGACCAGCCATCCACCAGCGATTCGCTGATCCGCATGCAGGTCGCCATGCGCATCGGAATGGTTTTCATCTCGGCTGCGCACACCGGGCCGCCGGCATACGCCAGGCGCAGGTTCACACCAATCGTTTTAAGAAAGGTGCTTTTTCCGGCCATATTCGAGCCAGTGATGATGAATACTTCGCCTGTATCTGGCAGGATAAAGTCATTGGAAACCCGCCGGTGGGAAGGGATCAGCGGATGGCCGATCTTTTGGCAGCTCAAAACCGGGGTTGCCCGGTTTTCCATCTGCGGCAGGCAATAATCTGGATGCAGATAGGCGAAATTCGCCAACGAGTTCAGCGCTTCCAGATTAGACCACGCCTCCAGCCAGATAGGCATCTCTTTGCCAAGATGGGCCTGCAATCCGCCTGCCAGCAGCGCAAAAAGGTAATCCCACGGCAGGATAATATTCAGCGCCAGGCCAAGGAAAGGGTTGCTGCGCATCCCGACCCCTGCTGTGACCCATTTGACCCTGCGGATGATGCTGGAAGGTCGTGGAGCGGCTTCCCGAAACGGCGCCAGCAAACGCAGCAGATGAGGCCGCATCCCAACCGGGTAGGTTTCCAGGTGGCGCAACAGGATCGCAAACCGGTCCAGTTCTTGATCCAGCCGGACGATAGCCGCCAGGAACTCCTTCAGCAGCGGCGCGTTGTAATTATAGATGATGAAATAAATAACGAACCCGGCGATCCAATACGCCGGAATTACCCCCAGGGAGTTCAGTACGAATAAACACAGGTTGAGAGTAGAGAGGATTACACCGATCGCCAGCAGCCCTTTCAAGCGGGCAGCCGGGAAAGGCGCGCTGATCCAACCAAGCAAGCGCTCGCCTTGCAGCATTTCAGCGGAAACCATCCGCAGATGAAGCAGCAGCCGGTCGCGAAAACGCGGCAGCGTTGCCAGTTCAGCGACCACCTGCTGACGCTGCTGGATCTGATCCAGGTGGGGGCGTGCTTCAAGCAGCCAGCGCTGCAGCCGTTGGACGCCATTCTGTGATACAGCCAGATCGAGCAGATGATGGAGCGAGCGCGGCCCGCTTATATCCAGATCGATATCGACTGAGCTGCGTGTAGAAGAATTGGGGGGCGCTGGAATATGTTCCCAATCCAAATTCAACCGGGCCAGTTGTGTTTGGCGGATATCGCGCCAGATCTGAAAACGCCTCAACCAGGTATCCAGCCTGCGTTGCAGCAAGACGATTGAGACAAAAGGCAGCCAGGCGATCAGGAATACCCAGCGCGCTGTCCCCACGGGCAGGTTGGCGATGGAAAACCAGGCCACAGCCGCTCCACCTAAAAATGCAGCCAGGCGATACCAGCTAAATCGGTCTTCAAGCGCCTTGATCTGATCCACCCGCTGGTTCAGCCGGGCGATTTGCCGCTCGAATTGTGTGGGAGTGATGACGCGCATAACGATTTGGGATGATTATATCCGTAAATTCGTATCTGTTTGCTTTTAAAATTTTGGCGCTTTGGGATTTTCCAGCCTTGAGATACAAAATGGCTGTTCTGCTTGTCCTGGGAAGCCGACCGAAATATGAATACCGTTATCGTCGTATCACAGGTAGAAAGAGCGGGTTTTGCAAAATTACGTTGATCGTCGCTGTGTGGGTAGCTGTGTTGGTGCGCGTCGGCGTCCGGGTTGCTGTGGAGGTTGGCGTTCGGGTCATTGTGGCGGTTGAGGTCTTGGTAGGGGTGGAAGTCTGAGTGCGGGTAGGGGTAGCTGTTCGAGTGCGGGTTGGCGTCGGGGTATAGGTTGAACCGGAGGTCGCCTGGCCATAATAGGCTGAACTCTGGATATTGCATTCCCCATAACCCACTTTGAAATAACCATTCCCATTCCAGCCAGACCCCCAACTGTTGCGGATCAACCAATATCCGCCGGCGTCGTCGTAACCGACCATCACCACGGCATGGTTGCTGCCGTAGTCATTCGTGCAGCGGTAGATATCCCCATCCCAATATCCGCCGTAGTCGCTCAGGATCCCCATCGAGACGGACAGCGGTCCGATGGATTGGAGCTGCTGTTTGATTGTAGCCGGTTCTGAGGAGCCAATATAGCCAGTCTGGCTGAGAAACTTCAGGCGGCTGTCCCAATCCAAGCAGCGGTTTGAGCAGGTCGCGTCGCTGCATCTTGGGAAGATGTTGTATGTACAGTTTGTTGAACAGGTTGATCCACTACAAGAACAGCCGCTTCCATCCACATAAGGCATGCAGCCCTCGTCGGGGATGCCATAATTTTTAATGTTCGCTTAACGCCAGAGATTTATACCCACCGCAGCAGTTCCCATCGGAGGTATCGCAATCGGATACCAGGTATTGCTCTGAAAGATCCAGGTCTAGGTTCGGATTATTCGCTGCGATGTTGTGGGCAGCCTCAGCCACACCCACGGCCGAAAAAGCCCAGCAGCTGCCGCATCCGCCCTGGTTGCGCACCGGCGGCAGCCAGTTGGAACCCTGATACGTTGTCCAATCAAAGGATGCCAGCGGCGCTTCGGGGGCAGAGGGTTGCTGTGGTTTGACCGGCTCCTCCTGGGCTGGTTCTGGTTCGCTGGCGCCTTCATTCTTGTCTACGATCTCGTCCTGGGCGCAGCCGGTTTGCACGCTTTTCTGATCCAATCCGAACAGATCGGTTACCGGGGCTGAAGTCTTGCCGTCTTGGGAAACACACAGCGCATATTCTGGTGAGTACGGACTCTTCCCGTCCTTCATCACAATCGTTTGATATCCAAGTACGGCGCAATATGAATATTGCTGCCCACATTTACCGGTCAGAAAATCCCAATCATTGCATGCTCCGTCCGGGAACACACATTCACCGCTCTGTCCGTCCGATCCATCCAGGATGTGGTAGTAATATCCCAAATCCCGGCAATAGACCGCGGCCGGGTTGGCGATATTCCCAATCGGATCGCGCAGATCGTTTGGCTGATCTGTGCTGGATTGCGCCAACGGGTCACTGGAAGCGGGTTGGGTGGTTCGATCCGTGGAGACGAAAATAAAAATCATCCACACCAGGATCAACAGGCTGCCGAAAATAAGGATCGGTTTATTTTTCATCAACAGGCCCAAACGAGCGAATCGATATCAGATCAAGCTCCGTTTGCTATCTTGATTATAGCTTCCCAAGGGGATTCCATATCTTACATTTTTGTAATCTACACCTTGCGCTCTTTAACATTCGCCTAGAATTTTTCAAAATCTGGATGATTTATACATTATACTGCTTGACTCTCATCTAATATCCCCTATAATAAAAGTAGATTGATTGATAAAGGTATTCATTATAGATGATGTCAAAGATCCAAATTCGGTCCATGCCGGTCATCTGAGCCGGAAAGCCTCCCCAGTCGCGATACGCGTCCAACGATACGCCCGGCTCGATCTCCGAGCCGGGTTTCTTTCTAAGCTGATCCATCTTACCCGTTAGGATCGCTTGGCTAAGCGCAAGTATTTTGGAGGTGTGTCATGTCCGAGAACAATGCTTCGTTCAATCTGGATGTTTTTGAAGGGCCGCATTCGAAGCTCGAAATATCTTATATCGAGGAATACTTGAAGACCAAAGGCTATCTCTGGGCGGATCTGTGCCTGTTGCTGGAAGATGAAGCAAAGAAAATCATGACCGAAGCCTGTCGCTATGCTACAATTAAACTGGCCGATCATGAAGCGAGGGCAAAGTTCCGCCGTGATATTCACATCGACTGAGACCGCCGACCTGGTCTTGACCCAGGCATGTCTATCCACATCGCAGGCCGTCCGGACTGCCCCGCAGGCGCTAGCTGTGCGCGCAGGACGGATTGCCTATGTCGGCGACCAGGCTGGGATAGCTGGCTGGATCGGACCTCGCACCCGCCTGATTGACCTGGAGGGGCGCCTGGCGCTGCCGGGTTTTTTCGATAGCCACTGTCACGCCACCTCCGCTGTCGATGAGCTATATTCGGTCATGTTGACCGGGCTAACCGATCTGAAATCCTACCAGGAGCGCATCGCCGAGTTTTTGTTTGCCCACCCCGGGCTGGCAGCCTTGCGCGGCGTGGGTTGGCTGCCGCCGCTTTTCCCACCGAATGGTCCCACCCGCCAGCTTCTGGATGGGTTGGCGTCGCACATCCCCGTGGTGCTGTATTCGCAGGATTATCACAGCGCCTGGCTCAACAGCCGCGCCCTGGCGCTGGCTGGGATTTCAGCCGATACGCCCAATCCCCCCGGTGGAGTGATCGAACATGAACTTTCCGGCGATCCGAGCGGCACGCTGCGCGAGTCTGCCATGGATCTGGCGGCAAGGGTCATCCCACCCTATACGGTTGAGCAGTATATGGAAGGTTTCAAAGCCTTCCAAAAATGGGCCCATGCCTGGGGGCTAACCGCCGTGCATATTCCGCACCTGGAGGACCCCGCCGAAATCGAGCTTGAAGCTCTGCAGCGTCTGGATCAGGCGGGTGAATTAAAACTGCACCTGGTGGTGGGTTTGCAGGTTAAACCAGATGATGAGCTATCTGTGATCGAAAAAATATGCGACCTGCGCACAAAATGGAGCCCACAGGGAGCAGATCACGCTACCTTCCAGATCAAAACTGCCAAAATCTTCATGGATGGGGTCATCGAAGGTGGGACGGCATTTCTCGACCAGCCATACGCCCATCGCCCTGAATGGCGCGGTGAGGCGCTTTGGGATCTGACAAAATATAATGAAATGTGCGCAGCTTTAGAGCGGGCCGGATTCCAGATCCATGTTCACGCCATCGGAGACGCGGCGGTGAATGCCGCCCTGGATGGTTTTGACTATGCCCGCCGGGTAAACGGCCCTTGGGCTGCTGAAGGCTCGCCGCGGCATGGCATCACCCATCTCCAGCTTGTGCGTCCCACGGATATCCCCCGTTTTGCCGAATTGGGCGTGGTTGCTTTTCCGCAACCCTATTGGTTTCTCAAAGACTCTTTCTATGAGCTTGCGCTGAAATTCCTTGGCCCCGAGCGCGCCAATCATCAATACCCGCTCAAATCCTTTTTTGATCAGGGTGTGATCACTGCTTCTTCCAGCGATTATCCGGTTACTATTCCCCCTCGCCCGCTCGATGCGATCGAATCCGGGGTCACCCGCGCCGTTCCTGGCGAGCGGGATCCCTTCTGCTCGCTGCCGCCCTCAAGCGAGCGAGTTTCACTGCAACAAATGATCGCCAGTTTTACCATCCATCCCGCCCAGGCTTTCTTCCTCGAGCGCCAGATCGGATCGCTTGAACCTGGCAAACTGGCTGACCTGATTGTTCTGGATCGGGATATTTTTACTCTCGAGGCGGATCAAATCCACACTGCAGAAGTGAAGATGACCATTTTCAATGGAGAGATACAAGTGTAATCGTTGCAGCGCCATGTCATTGCGAGGAGCTGCACTTGCGACGAAGCAATCCTGTATGTAAGGAGAAAGGCTGCTTCGTTCCTCGCAGCGACATGAGGCAAAGAATGGCTTGCAATGACATCACGCCCACAGCGCCATGTCATTGCGAGGAGCTGCACTTGCGACGAAGCAATCCTGTATGTAAGGGGATGGGCTGCTTCGTTCCTCGCAGCGACATGAGGCAAAGAATGGCTTGCAATGACATCACGCCCACAGCGCCATGTCATTGCGAGGAGCTGCACTTGCGACGAAGCAATCCTGTATGTAAGGGGATGGGCTGCTTCGTTCCTCGCAGCGACATGACGCAAAGAATGGCTTGCAGCAAGATGTTAATCCTGATCCTGTGCGAGGATACAGGCTGCTTCATGACCATCCGCGCTGCGTTTCATCGGCGGATCCACCAGCCGGCACTGCTCGCCCGCGAGCGGGCAGCGTGGATGGAATCGGCATCCGGGTGGAAGGTTCAAGGGGTTAGGCGTCTCGCCCTGCAGGATGATCCGCTTGCGGCGCAGACGTGGGTTCGGAACCGGTGCAACCGAGAGCAGCGCTTGCGTGTAAGGGTGGCGCGGGTCATTGAGCACCTGTTCTGTTGTTCCGCTCTCCACAATCCGCCCCAGATACATCACCATCAACCGGTCTGCAAAATAGGAAACCGTCCCCAGGTCGTGGGTGATGAACAGGATGCTGATCCCGCGTTTGCGCTGCAGCTCCCGCAGCAAATTCAAGATTTCGGCTCGGATGGATACGTCCAACATCGAAACCGGTTCATCTGCAAGCAGCAACTCTGGCTGCAGCGCCATCGCCGCTGCGATCACCACCCGTTGGCGCTGTCCACCCGATAGCTCGTGCGGATAACGCAGGAAATAATCCCCTGCCGGGCGCAAACCGGCGTCTTCCAATGCCGCCGCGGCCCGCTCTTCCCGTTCGCGTGTCCCGCGCGCCAGCCGGTGGACCTCTAGCGGCTCGGTCACGATCTCGTAAATCGTCGCTCTTGGATTGAGCGAACTCGTATGGATCCTGAAAGATCATCTGCGCTTTGCGCCGCAAATCGCGCAGTGTGATGAACGGATCATTGGAGGAAAAATTTTGTGACCGGGTTCGCTTGCCTCGCCGCACTTGTTGTCCATTGAAGCGAATATCCCCGCCGGTTGGTTCTTCCAACCCGATCAGCGTCCGGGCGATCGTGGTCTTTCCGCTGCCCGATTCACCCACAAGCGCCAGTACTTCCCCCTGCTGCAGATCGAATGAAACCCCATCCACCGCCCGTACAAGCTGCTCTGCCTGCGCTCGTTTTGAAAATGCCAATGAGCGCCCAACTCGAAAATGCTTTACCAGCCCTTCGACATGCAAGATTACACCCTGCTGCTCTGAAGCCCGCTCACCTCTCTGATTCATGGGACGCTCTAATCCCCCTCCAGCCGGTGACAGGCTGCCAAATGGCGCGTTTCAGATAGACCCAACTTGCCTGCCTTGTCCGATTTTGCCCCAAACCCGGCTGCACTCGAGATCCACTTAAGCGCCGGATCGCCCTCTTTGCAGATTTGCATGCTGAAAGGACAGCGTGGTTCAAACCGGCAGCCAGGCGGCAGGTGATCCAGCCTGGGCGGTGAACCAGGGATGGAAACCAGCGTTTCGTTGGGATGGTTCAGATCGGGGAATGCCTGCAGCAGCAGTTGGGTGTAGGGGTGCTGAGGGTTGTTATAGACCGCATCGATGGGGCCGTATTCGGCCACCTTGCCGCCGTACATCACCACCACATCCTCGCACACTTCGGCCACAACCCCCAGATCGTGGGTTACCAGCACAATTGCCAACCCCAGTTCGTGCTGGATCGACTTGAGCAGTTCCAACACCTGCGCCTGGATCATCACGTCCAGGGCCGTCGTCGGCTCATCGGCAAACAGCAGACCAGGCTCGCAGGCCAGCGCCATCGCGATCATCGCCCGCTGGCGCATCCCACCCGAATACTGATGCGGGTATTGGTTCTTGCGTGAATTCGCGATCCCTACCAGATCAAGCAGCCGATCCACGCGCGCTTCCGCTATCTTCTTATCCAGGGCTTCATGGTGACAGATCGGCTCGAGGATCTGATCGCCAACCCGAACCACAGGGTTGAGGGCGTTCATTGCCCCCTGGAAGATGATTGCCATTTCTCGCCAGCGGTAGCGCCGCATCTCTTTCTCGTTCAAAGCCAGCAGATCGGTGATTCGCCCATCGCGTTCTTTGAAAAACATCTCACCGTGGGTGATCCTGCCGCTGGATGGTAACAGGCGCATAATCGACATCAGGGTGGTTGTTTTGCCGCAGCCCGATTCGCCCACCAGCCCAAGCGTCTGTCCGGGGAATACATCGAACGAGACGTCCTCCAGCGCATGGGCGGCATTGCCGCCGCCGAGGAAGTCGGTGCTTAAACCCCGCACACTTAACAGCGCCGTTGATTCGGTCGCCATCAGTCTCCCTCCCAGGTCTGGCTGGTGGATTTGAGCGGTCCTGGTCTGGTCAGACGCGCCACCATCTGAGATTCGCTCTCCAGGTGATGGGAAATCAGGCGTGGGTTCAATATCTCTTCCAAGACGTTCCCGAGCAGCACGCAACCAAGCGAGACCCACACGATTGCCAACCCGGGCGGCAGGTAAAACCACCAGGCTCCATTTGAGATCGCGTTCCGGTCAAAAGCGAAGTTCAACATCGTCCCCCAGGATGGGCGAGTGGGATCGCCCAATCCCAGGAAAGCCAGCCCGGATTCGACCAGGATCGCGACCGAAATCACCAGCACCGTGTTTGCCACAATCAATGGCAGCACCTGCGGCAGGATATGCAAGCGGATGATGTGCCATGCGCCGGCGCCGATCGCTCGTGAGCGGGCTACAAACTGGCGTTCTTTGATGCTGAGCACTTGCGAGCGCACCAGGCGCGCGCTGGTCGTCCAGTAGAGCAACCCAATCACCGCCACCAATACGGTAATCGGCGAGATGTGCAGCTCCAGCCGGCGCAGCGTCGCCACCAGGATCAGCATCAGCGGCAGGTCGGGAATCACCAGCAGCACATCGGTCGTGCGCATCAGCAGCGTTTCGATTGCGCCGCCGAAATACCCCGCCAGGATGCCCAGTGTGCTCCCGATGAACATGGCAATAAAACCGGCCAGGAAGCCGACCGTCAGTGAGATGCGCGCCCCAAAAGCTAGCTGCGCCCACACATCCCGTCCGGCGTCGTCGGTGCCAAGCGGTCCATGCTCGCTGGGTGAGGCAAAGATCATCGCTTTCCCATTTTCGTCTCGCACTGTTTCATTTGGATGATAAGAGGTCAAGGAAGGCGCGAATATCGCCAATAACAATGCGCTGACTACCAGGAACACGCCAATCAACCCCATCCGGTTGGCGCGAAATACCCGCCAGAAAGCCAGTGAACTGCGTCGAAGTTTCATCCAGCGGTTGTTCATCTCACGAGGCCCTCACGCGCGGATCGAGATAGAGATACAGGATATCCGCGATCATATTCGCCAGGATCACGCTCACCGCCAGCAGTAAAAAGGCGCCCTGCAGCAGCGGATAATCTTGCTTCACCAGCGCGGTTTGGAAGAGCTTGCCCAATCCATCATAGGAGAACACCGTCTCGATGTAGATCGCACCGGAGACGGTAAAACCCAGGTTCAAGGCGATCAGTGTGACCAGGGGCAGCACAGCGTTTTTCAGGGCGTGATTTTTTAACACCTGCCAGTGACTTAACCCTTTGGCTTTGGCGGTCAGGATATAATCCTCGCTCAATACCTCCAGCACCGATGAACGCATGATGAGCATATATTCGCCCATGTAAAGAATAGTCAGGGTGAGCGTGGGCAGCGCCAGGTGGCGCGCCAGGTCGGGCAAGACGGTATAGAGCGGCTTGCCGACATTGGTCGGTGAGACGATCCCTCCGGTTGGCAGGCCAAACCAAGCGCTGCCAACAGCCAGCAGGATGATCCCCAGCCAGAAGGTGGGCATCGCCCATGCCACCAGCGAGAAGGTCAGTGCAGCCACATCGATCGGCGTCTTGCGCTTCCAGCCGGCAGCCAACCCCAGGGCGGTTCCCAAAATGATGGAAAAAGTCTGCCCCAGGGTCAGCAGCAGCAGGGTATTCCCCAGCTTTGAGATCAGCACTTCGTTCACCGGCTGGCGCAGCGACCAGGAGACGCCCAGGTTGCCCTGCGCCCACTGGCCCAGGGTCGCAAAAAACTGGTCCGGAAAAACCGGCTTGTCCAAACCAAATTGGGCCCGCAGCGCTTGCTGTGTATCGGTTGAGATGCGGATATTCCGCCCGATTACTGCCCGGATTGGATCTCCCGGCAGCACTCGGAAAAGGAAGAAATTCAGCGTCACCACCACCGCCAGCGTGATGAGCGCAAAGCCGATCTTGCGCAGCAGATATTCGCGCTGGCTCACCGCACTGGCTCGACCATTTGCAGCGATTGTGAGATGATCACGCCCAATGGCGAACTCGATGAAACCGCTGAACCGGTCAGTCCGGTACGCATCCAGGGTCGGTTCATAATACAACACAATGTAAGGCCGATCGTTGAAAACCATTGCTTGCATCTTCCAAACGATCTTTTGGCGCTCGTCCTTATCGACCACCGTTTGCTGATCCAGGTAAAGCTGGTCATATTCCGGGTTGGAATAGCCGCTGTCGCTCCAGCCGCCATCGACGAATTGCTCGCCGGTCATCACGCTCAGCATGAAGTCTGGGTCTGGATCAGAGCCCCAACCCCAGATCACCAGGTCGTAATCACCGGTTGGGGTGATTGCGGCGGTCAGGCTGTCGGGGTCGATTGATTTGGGGGTGGCTTTCACCCCGATCTCGCGCAGCCAGCCGCTAATCAGGTCGGCGGCGCGCGGGTAATTCGAACTGTCAGAGGGGTATTGCAGCCGGAAATCCAGCCGGACGCCGTCTTTTTCGCGGATTCCGTCTGATCCTGGCAGGTATCCGGCTTCGTCCAGGATGCGCCCGGCCTCCTCCAGGTTGAAAGCAACATCCACGAGTGGGTTGTGCCAGAAGCCGCCTCCCAGGGTTGTTGGGATGATGGTCGTCCCGATGTCGCCTAATCCGAGCAGCACAATATCCAGGATATCCTGCTTATTGATCGCGGTCGCCAGCGCCAGCCGCACCTGAGGGTCTTCCAGGGCCGGGTTGCGTTTTGGCGCCGGATCGTTGGTCGCCGGGACGGAATTGATAATCAATTCAGCCAGACCGCGCCCGGGCTGTTCGACCGCTTTGACATTCTCGAAGCCTTTAACGCTCTCGAAGGCGCTGTTGGGCACCTCCCGGATCACATCCACTTCTCCGACTTTCAAAGCCTGGATCATGGCATCCGCGTTATCAAAGGTCTGGAAGACCACCTGATCAATCTTGGGGACATTTCCATGGTAGTCTTTGAATGTGTCCAGGATGATCACCCCTTTATCTTTATCAAAAGTATTCATCTTGAACGCGCCGGTGCCGATCGGCATATCATTAGCGAAGTTCTGCAGGTCTTCTGGGGTGCTGAAACCCTTGAAATCTGGCGGGTAGATTGCGTACAGGAAAGAGGTGCGGTATTCCATGTTGCTGACCGGGCTTTCGAGCGTGATCTGCACGGTCTTATCGTCCAGCGCTTTCACTTCTACGAACCCGGCGACATAGTTGGAGGTGGTCGCCCAGCCATCCGGGTTATCCATCACGGTCTGGATTGCCCAGACCATATCCTCCACCTTGAATTCTTCCCCGCTGTGCCAGCGGATGCCGTCTTTCAGCTTGAAGGTCCAAACCAGGCCGTCCTCCGAGACGCTCCATTCCTGAGCCAATTCGCCCACATATTCCCCGGTCGGGCTTTCGGTCACCAACGTGCCATAGACCAGGTCGAAGATCGCATACGACTCGGTCAGGAAGGCATAAGCCGGGTTGAGAGTATCCGGCAGCCCCTGCCAGCCGATGTGTAAGATGGCTGGCTCGGCGACGGCTGGAGCCGCAGTCTCAACTGCAGCCGGCGCGGTTGTCTCTGCTGGCGCGGCGGTCTCAGCTGGCGCGCTGGTTGCGGCCGGTTCGACCGGCGCCTGGGTTGGCGCACTCCCGCCGGCGCATCCTGCCAGGATGAGAGAAAGCACAGCAGCGAATAACAGGGATTGTTTTAGCGTGTACATCGTTCTCCTCCTTATCCTCGTCTGACAAAAGTCTCAAAAACCTTTTTGGTTTGAACCCAAATCAACTCAACGCATCATAACCGGAAAATAGACGGTGGATCCGTCCATACGGAAGTCCATCTCTCTCCATCCATTCCAGGGATTGGTAACCCAGCGGGTGGTCGGCATCCAGGGCGTGGTCGTCGGGTCGTAGTACCAACACATCTGCCACTGGTAGATCGATCCGGCTGCAAGAACATTTACACTGGAATTAAACTCAGTTCCTATCTCAAACGGGTAATAGAAACCTGACCAATACGAGACTGAAAACCCAGGGGAAGACAAGGGCGTCAATCTAAACCAATGTCCGTGATTCACCCGTCCAAATGGGGACTGTTGGAGCCATCTAAACCGGATTGTATCCAGGCTTGTAGAGCGCCCGAGATGAGCCAGCGGTGTGCCGTTTGGGTTCTGCTGCCTCGGATTCAGGCTGACGCCGCGCCCGCCGCCGCCATAATAAACGAAAGCCTTGCCTTCATTAGCCAAAGACACATCAGAATCATACTGATCTGCGCCAATGATGATCTCGGCATAGCCATCGCCATTCACATCCCCGGCGCTGGCGACCGAAACCCCATACCATCCGCTCGCGTCCCCTCCCGCGCCTCTCCATACCGGGCTTGCCTCCAAGCCAGTGGAAGAACCCAGGTACACTCGCGCCACACCCTCATTTGAGACCGTGTCTTCCCAGAGCGGCGCTCCCAGCACGATGTCGGCGAACCCGTCCCCGTTCACATCCCCGGCGCCGGCTACCGAATAGCCGTACTGCGTCCCCGCCACGCCGCTGGTTTTATACCATGCCGCGCTGTCATTCAGACCGTCCGCCCCGCCGTGATACACCCACACCCGGCCTCTGCTTTCATCGTAATAGGGCGAGCCGATGATCACATCGCTGTAACCATCCCCGTTCACATCCCCGGCTGTGCTGACCGAATAACCGAGCTGGCCGCTGAAGAAGTTGCTCTCGGCGTGCCAGTCTTCGCTATCCTTCAGCCCTGCGGCTGAGCCATGGAACACCCAGGCCCGCCCTTCGCTGATATTGCTGTCGTCTTCCCAATACGGCGCGCCGACGATCACATCGCTGTATCCATCCCGGTTTACATCCCCGGCGCTGGAAACCGAGTAGCCCAGCTTGGCGGCAACCTGGTTGCTGTCAAAATCCCAATCCGGCGCCGAGTGCACCCCGCTCGCCGATCCCTGGTAAACCCAGGCCATCCCCTCATTTGAGCTGCCATGGTCGTAATCCGGCGCGCCCACGATCACATCTGCATAGCCGTCGCCGTTCACGTCCCCTGCGGCAGCTACCGACCAGCCAAAATGGGCATCAATCTGGTCGCTGTCTTTTTCCCAGTACGGCGCGTCCACCAGCCCGGTGGACGAACCGCGATAGATCCAGGCCATGCCTTCATCGTCTTGGCTATGATCATAATATGGCGTTCCCGTGATCACGTCGTCGTACCCATCCCCATTCACGTCTCCGGCCCACCCCACCGCATAACCGAACTGGGCGCCGACCTGATTTCCTTGTTTGTACCAGGCCGGGGCAGTCAGCAATCCATTGACTGATCCGTGGTAGACGTGGATTTTGCCCTCATTGGCCTCACCTTCATCCCAATAGGGAGCGCCGACGATTACATCGGCGTAGCCGTCGCCATTCACATCCCCGGCTGTGCTGACCGAGAAACCAAAGCGGGCATCAAACCGCCCGCCTTGTTTGTCCCAGGTGGCTGTGTCTTCTGGTCCGTCCGGTCCGCCGTGATAAACTAAGGCTTTCCCGGCTCCCGATGACCTGCCCGGCGCGCCGACGATGATATCGGAATAACCGTCGCCGTTCACATCTCCGGCGGTGGCAACGGATTTGCCAAAAAAGGCGCTCGCATAGAGTCCCTGATCATTCCAATCGTTGCCGGAGCTGATCCCGTTGTGATGCCCATACCAGACGTACGCTGAGCCTTCATCGGTATTGGTAGCGTCGTCATCCGGCATGCCGACGATCACATCCGCGTAGCCATCCCCGTTCACATCCCCGGCCAGCCCAACCGACCAGCCAAAATGGGCGTTGGCCTCGTTTCCTTCATCCTGATTGTCGTAAGCATCCAGCACCCCGCTAGCCGAGCCGTGATACACCCAGGCGCCGCCTTCATTGGCTGACCCATTCGTGTAATAGGGCGCGCCGACGATCACGTCGGCGAAGCCGTCCCCGTTCACGTCCCCGGCGGTGGAGACCGACCAACCATAACGAGCGTCGTCGTCATTACACTCGCCGATCCATTCCGCGTTTGCGGGCGTGCCGTTGACATGGTTGTTGATTCCGCCCGAAGAGCCATGCCAGATAAAAGCCACTCCTTCCTGGCTCTGCCCATTGGTGTAGCGCTGGGCGCCGACGATGATATCGGCGTAACCATCCCCGTTTACATCCCCTGCGGTTGAGACCGAACTGCCCAGCGATCCGTTTACCTGACCGCTCTCTGCCGACCAATTGCTTGTATCGCTGATCCCTGATGCAGACCCATGCCAGACCCAGACCTTCCCTTCCTCACTCTGCCCGCCGTTATACAGCGGCGCGCCGACGATCACATCTGAAAAGCCATCATTGTTGACGTCTCCGGCGAAAGCCACTGCCTCGCCGAAACGGGCATCGGTCAGGTTGCCTTGATCGTAGTTGTCCGGCGTCAGGTCCGGCCCATTGTATGCTCCATGAAAGACCCAGGCGCCGCCTTCATCGGTCTGACCATCGTGCCATTCTGGCGCGCCGATAATGACGTCCGCGTAGCCATCGCCATTCACGTCCCCGGCAGTGGAAACCGCCGCGCCATAATGAGCGCCAGCCTGCCCGCTGCTCTTTTGGAAGATAGGGGTGAGCAGCACGCCAATGACAGAACCCGGAAAGATGTACACGCGCCCTTCATCGTCGTTACCATCATCGTAATTAGGCGCGCCGATGATCACGTCCGAATAGCCATCCGCATTGACATCCCCGGCGGTGGCGACGCTCGTCCCGAAATTGGCGTTCAATTGTGATATTCCGATGGTAGTACTTGGGTCTTCTGCGAGATTGGTGATGACGGGGTCGATCTGGATCGGATAAACGGCTCCCCAATCCTCGACGAACAGGGTCAGGGTTGCGCCATTGAATTCCATCCTGGTCGGCAGGTCATTCCCCCCGGCGTCGGTTGCGGAGAGGCTGCTGTATTTCAGCCCTGCGCTGCCATCCGGTATACGAAAGATCATCCCGTTAGAACCGGGCAGCCATTCCGGGATCAGATCGCCGGTGATGTTTAATTCTATTCGCACAGGACTGTGCGCTCCTAAATCGCCGAGTGGGTCGGAGATGGTAAATCCCTGCTCCAGACCGTCTTCTCCGTTCTGGTACCATTCGCTTAACGCGGCGCCGCGGCTGTACTCGACCCGAGATTCCTGAATGATCGGTTCAGCGGCATGAACCGGTTGCAGTGTCTCTGCTCTGCCCCAATTCGCCGCCTGCATCTCCCAGCGCCAGGGCGGCTCGCCTTCATAGCCCGTCCGCGGAATTACCACGATGCCATCTTCTTTGAAATAAGTGCGCAGGTTCTGAGCCCGGTTGGGCGCTTGGTAACCTGCTGCCAACTCAGGCAGGTAGGTCGCCTCCGCCCAGGTGACGTGATATTCCTGCTGGCTGATCTGCTCCTCGATGGCATTCTGCCATTCCTCTGGCGCGACCGGATCCACCCCCGGCTCTTGTTGGATGGTTTGAATAGATTGTATCGATTGAACCTTATGTTGAGAATCAATATTGGATGGGGCATAGCCCACCAAACCCCCAAAGACCAAACCCAGGATCACAATCCTGGCAAATACAGAAGACACGCTCATCCCGCCCTCCCTAATGACAGACCTTCTTAGCCCATTGGTTTTGTTATTGGCCGTGATTTGATGGCTCCTCCATTTTACCTTGATTAGACCGAATCTTATTACAAAATGAAGGTTAATATGAATAAGCGGCTGGTGAGAGCCGCTTATTCTTTTCATGATCGATTAATTAGGCGCTGGTGGCGCGATCGAGCCGTCCCCACTGTCGCTGCCTCCCAGCGCTGGCGCGCCGAATTCCGCCGCTGCTACCTGCCGCGCCCATTGGATAATAGAACTGCGGGGCGCCGCCCAGCCACCATCCGGTGAACTCCTTCAGCGGTCTGCCCGGTCGAGCGATGTATCCACCCTGCATCCAATACCAGCCGTACCCCCCGGGATAATTACCTGGAGCGCTTGGCCCGACCTGGCCAGCGAGCACCCCGGTGCGGACTTTCAACGAAACCGTTTTCTCCATTTTTGCCTCCGAATTTTCGTTTCAGCCAAAGACCAATTGAATTTCGATCCTGGCGTGATTATATCTGTATTTTCGGGCCGAATTACAGGATTAAATAAAAAATACGTCATTTGTCCTGAATACATTGCGCACTTGTGATCCAGGCTATCCCCTTCCCAACCTCCGTCTCGGCGGAATTGCAGCTGCTTAACTTGTCGTCTTGAAAATTCTCTTGACATATTTAAAGCTCAGGAGTCCTGGTTGTGGGCATTCCAGGACTCCTGAGTTTGTTAGGAATGGGTGAGGGACCCAATCTTTACCGGATTTTAAGCCTCCGGAACCTGAGTGGGTTCAATATGTGGAGCTTCTGTTTGCTCAGGTTCGACTGGCTCGGGCTCGGTCGGCTCTGGCTCGGTTGGCTCGGGTTCAGTTGGCTCGGGTTCAGTTGGCTCGGGTTCGGTTGGCTCAGGGGTTTCCGTGACGACCGGGGTTTCCGTAACAACCGGGGTTTCGGTGATAACCGGGATATCCGTGACAACCGGAGGCTCAGTGGCGACCAGGGTCTCGGTGACGACCGGGGTCTCGGTGACATCGAGCCAGGACCCAGTATTATGGCAGCGAGAGCATTGACCGTTGGGATGACCGGCCGGGCGAGTATGGCAGGAGCGACAGTTGACATAGCCGCTAGAGTGATCGAAATTGACGATCGACCAATCCTGGGTGACATGACAGCTGGAGCATTGTCCAGGCCAGTGACCGGCGGGGGCGGTATGACAGCCGCTGCAGTTCGTCTGACCAGTGTGCAAAAAGGTCACTTGCGACCAATCGTTGGTGTTGTGGCAGTCCGAACATTGGCCGGGGTAATGTGCGGCAGGAGTAGCATGGCAGCTGGTGCAGTCAGTCAGCCCGGTGTGATCGAAATGGATTTCATACCAGTTGCGGGTGGTGTGGCAGTTTGTGCACAGGCCCGAATAGTGTCCTGCTGGTACCTGATGGCAATCGGTGCAAGCAGGGGCGTTCAAATGATCGTAATGTGAATTACCCCATGTCTGAATGGTGTGACAATGGGAGCACTCCAACTGGTAATGGTTTACCGGGGCGTCGTTGCTGTGACAGGTAGTACAGTTCGAGATCTTCAGGTGGGCGAATGAGATGGTTGCCCAAATGTGGGTGTTGTGGCAGTCTAAGCAGTCTCCCGGATAGTGGTTGGCAGGGGCTGAGTGGCATTCCAGGCAGTCATTGACATGGGCATGATTGTAATTTACCTGGTGCCAATTATTGGTATTGTGACAGTTTTCGCAATCGCCTTCATAATGAAGGGATGAGACGGTATGGCAGAATGCGCATTCAGTATAGCCGGTGTGATCGAATTTGACCAAATCCCAATTGTCGCTATCATGACAGTTCGAACACTGGCCTTTATAGTGATTGACAGGGGCTTCTTTTTGATGACAGGACAGGCAATCGGTGCTGTCGGCATGATTGAAAGAGGCGTTGTTCCAGTCTTCGGTGTCATTGTGACAGTTGGTGCATACCCCGTCATAATGACCTTGGGGGGTCTGTTGAGAGTGGCAAGATTCGCATTCGCTCACGTTGGCGTGATCATATTCGGAATCTTCCCATGTCTCGGTGCTGGTGTGGCATGCGCCGCAATCGCCAGGGTAGTGCGTCACGGCTTCCTGAAGTGATGCGGCGATAGCGGGCTGATATGCGATGAACTGGTTCAGGGTGTCATCCATCCCGATCAGGTTCTTGGGGGTATCCTGAGAGTGGCAGGAATAGCATTCCCACACGGTCTGATGATCGAATTGATTGGACTGCCAGGTTTGAATGGTATGGCAGCTTGAGCAATCGCCCTCAAAATGGTTCGGATACAAACCGGCTTTGGCTTTGAAAACAGGATGACTCTGGACATAGGCTGTATCCCGGTTTGGATTCGGGTGACAAGAGGCGCAATCAGCCGGCGTGCCAACATACAACCCGTTCTGATGACAATCCATACAGCCCAGATCGCTGTGACCACCCTCGAGTGGGAAGCTGGTGTGTTCAACCTCTTTTCCCAAAAAGGAGACAATTGCGCCATCGATACGGGGCAGGCTGAGCTGACTGGCTTGGCTGGCCTGGCTGATGTCTTGATATTCCGCTGCGGTCTGGGTGGCGAGCAGAGCATGGATCTTGCCGTGCAGTTGAGTAATCAAGGGCAGACCGTTGGAGGGTTCCAGGCTGGAAATCACGATATCCGATCGATTCACCAGGGATTCTAGTTGAGGAAACAGGGCTTGCTGGACATCTTCTGAGGCTGTGCTCAGGGTTCGGATAGCTCGGTCCAGGGCCTGGTCAAAGGCATGCGCGCCCAGCAGGATATGATCCTGATCTTGGGCAATAGCCAGGTCGGCCAGGCGGCGTTCCACCAGGTCGAGGGATGCCTGAGCGCGAGCTCAGCGCGCCGACCGTGAATTTCAGGCGGGTTTGCTCGGCGGTGTTTTGCAAACCATACAACGCATCCCCGGGTTGGAATGGATAAGTTTCCGCCAGGTAGAATAAACCAGCAAACGCGCCGATCAACAAAAGCGTTGCGGCTGCCAGAAGGATGGCCCGGACCGTAGTTTTATTTAGTGATCGAATGGCGATAATCATTTTCATTTCATCCGTCCTTTGTTCCACTTCTCCCCAGGTTGGTGGGGTGGAATTGCGGTCGAAACTGGTTTCTGCCGATGAACCTCATGGGTTTGAACTGATCCCATCAGCTGCAATTTCTTCTAATAATTGACTGGTTGCGCCATTTTCTTCGACCACGCCGCGCCCGGTGGGGTGGCATGAGATGCAGTCATTCAAATTCTCGATCACCTGGTCGGCGTGGGCAACTTCCATCTCCTCGTGGGTATGGCAGCTAAAGCACGGGTACTCGGTGTAAGAGCCAGCATGACAGTTTTCACAAGTGGTGATCTCATTGGCTGCGACGCCATGATCCAACAGGAAGGTGTGTTGCAGCAATTGAGCGGGCGCCCAGGCGACGGTGGTGTGACAGCGCACACATTCCAGGCCAAATAAACCGGCGTGCAGTTCTGGCTCGGCGTGGCAGCTCTGGCAATCAGCCGAGGTCTGAAGAAATTGGTGATCTGGGTGGCAGTCGGCGCAGGCCAGGTCGGTGTGGGCGCCATCCAGCGCAAAGATGGCATTGTGATCGAAATTATTCATCCGATCCACGCCGTCATGACAGTCGAGGCAGGCGGTCCCATATTTTTCGATACGAGCGGCCATGGAGTCATGATCAGCCTGCATATGGCAGGTCAGGCAATCCAGCGTTTCGCTCACATAGCGGTCCTGGGAATGGCAGCTCTCACAATCGAGAGCAGAACCATCGAAGTTCTTGGTGTGCAATTTGAGGCTGAAACCGGCCAGTTTCATATGGTCAATATTCTTGAAGGCGACCTGAGTGATGGATTTGTCTGAACCGAGGTGTTCGGTATGGCAGGTCTGGCATTTATCCGTGCCGGGCAGCAGATTGTGCAGTCCATCGGCTTCTGCGCGCTGGCGGGCGATCTCGATGTGACAATCCTGGCAGCGGTCGTCTGTGATGCAGTGGATTGGGGCGTGGCAGTGACCGCACTCCATCTGAAAGTCGGCATGTGAGACATAACCTTGCAGGGGCTCGTTCTTTGGATGGGCAGACGAGGTAGGTCCTGGGATGAGCAATCCGCTCTGTTTGAACCCGTAACCGCCGGACATTAAAATAGCCAGGGTAGGGAGCCAAATTAGCAGGCGATATTTGCGGTTGATTTGGGCTAGTTTGAACATGTGATTGCTCCTGGCAGAATGGCAGCCATTGCCTGACGTCTGGTTGGGCGCTCAAACGTGCCACAACCAGTAAAAGCCTCGCCGGCTTTGATCGAATTAGCAGGATTTAGATGGGATAAGTACGCAGAAAAAAGTTTCATAGTTGTCCCTCACCCGGAATCTCATTTTTGTTCCATCAGAATTAATGGTAGAAAGTTGTAGAAAAACGGGTCTTCAGTGGTGGCTGCGCCGTGAAAAACATAAGCCTGTCCCATGACCGTTTTCTCATCCCGTTTGTAGATTGGCGCTCCGACGGTCAGGTCGGACAATCCATCTGCGTTGACATCGCCTGCATAAGCCAGGGCAGAACCGAAACCGGCTTCGGCTTTATCGCCGCTGGCGATCCAACTCGGGGTGAGGGCAGCGCCCACCAGGCTGCCGCGGTAGACATAGACAAAACCTTCTTCGGGTTGGTCATCGCTTTGACGAGGAGCGCCGATGCCCACATCGGAAAAACCGTCCTGGTCTGCGTCGCCAATTCCGGCAACCGAGATCCCGAACCCGGAATAGGGTTGGTCTCCGGTCTTGCTCCAGCCAGCGCTAGAGTTCCAGCCCGCTGGCTGTGGTGTAGTACAAGAAAGCTGCGCCCGCATCGATCTGGTCCACGCCGAGGGCGTCGGTCACGTCAAACCCGCGCGCCCCAATGATCAGATCGGGATAGCTGTTGCCGTCCACATCGCCTGCCGCAGCCAGCGCAGAGCCGAAGAGGGCGTCGGTCTGGTTTCCAATTGCCGACCAGTCCGGGATGGCATCCATCGTTTCGATCGCGCCGCCAAAGAAGACCAACACCAGCCCATTATCAACGCCATCCTGATCATAGTTGGGGGCGCTGACCGCGAAATCGGCGTAGCCGTCTTTATTTAGATCGCCCAGTCCTGCCAGGGCAAACCCAAGCTGAGCGCCGGGTTGGTCGCTCTGGTAGCTCCAGGCGGGCTCGCTGCTCAAACCGTCCTGCGAGCCGAGGAAAAGGAAAGCCGCTCCTTCGTTGCTCTGGTCCTGGGTGTAGCGCGGCGCCCCGACCAGCACATCATCATAGCCGTCGCCATTGACATCTCCGGCCGCGCTGACCGCTGCGCCAAATTCGCCGTCGCCGACCAACCCGATCCGGGTCCAGGCAGGCGTCAGCGTGATCCCGGCAGCGGAACCATGATAGACGAATGCAGCGCCTTCATAGCCGCTGCTGAGATGGTAGTGCGGCGCTCCCACCAGCACATCAGCATAGCCGTCGTTGTTCACATCCCCGGCTGTGCTGACTGCGCCGCCAAAGTAGGAACTCTTGATAGCGGGGCTAAGTTGGGCGTGTGGCGTTGTGGAGAGACCGTTGCGGCTGCCGGTGAAAATGAAAGCAGCCCCACATCGCTCTCCGCCGACCAGATACTTTTGAGCGCCGACGATGAGATCGTCAAACCCGTCCCCATCAATATCGCCTGCGCCGGCTACGCTGACCCCGTAATCCACCCCATCGTCCTGACCATCCGTGATCCAGTCGGGCTGGTGCGAGAGCACATCCTCCAGGCTGGTCTGCGTTTTCGCCAGGACCGGCAGCACGCCAGACGGCGCCAGCAGAACCAGCGCCAGGCAGATCAGGATGAGCAGGGAGGGGGTGCGAGCAACTTTCATGGTTTGGCTTTGTGTGTCAGTTTCCTGGTTTGGCGCCCGCCCTTGTTTCTCTGTGTGGGGGGGATGGGGCGGGCGCCGCAGCGGCTTTATCGGCCGCTTTGAACCGGGATTTGGGTTTCTCTGTTTATGGTCGGATCACCACCGGTATGTGCAGGTAGTGCAGCAGCGTTCCGATGTAGATTTGGACCGTGCTTGATCTGGACCAGTTGCCTTCGTTGTCCTTAGCGCGCACGCTGAAGCCGTGCCAGCCTTCGCTCAATGTGCGGGCGGGGGCGTTGAAGGCCTTCGCTGTCTCACCCTCGACCACAACGTCGTCAATCAACCATTCGTACAGCACGATCTCATCGCCGTCGCCGAGCTGATCATTGTCTTTGGCAGAGGCGACCAGCACGATCTCGCCATCCAGCGGCACTGAGGTGGGCACGCTTGAGATGATCGAGGCGCTTGGAGCGGCATCCGTCCAGATGTTATAGAACAGGCGCCGGAACCAGACGTCGCTGTCGAACACGTTCCCAAGCTCGTCCTCGCGCCATTGGTTCCAGTCGGCGTAGAAGAAATCGCCGCTCGGATTGGCGGTCAAGGCCGCTTCGCCGGACAGATCGTCGTGTTGGTTTTCGAGCCAGGGCCAGCGATATTCGCTTGTTCCACTCGATGTGGTGGTCAATTCCCACTCGTAGAAGTCGCCGTAAACTGTAGCCCGGCTGTAGTACAGATCGAGCGGGGTTGGCTCGCCCTCGGCTGCAGTTGTATTGTCGCCGGTTTCGTAGACCACGAAGAATACAGAAGGATCGCGAGTTCTGATCATAGGTTTCGATCAGATAGCTGGTCGTGTCGAGATATTCATCGACGTAAGGCGCAATCTCAAACTTCTTCAAGCCGCCGGTGGGTGTGTAGCGTGGGTCCAGGATGGTGACTTTGGTGCCGGTGAGTAGCGAGACATTGCGAGCGCGCTCGAATTCTCCGGCGGCATAATCGTAGCAAACAGTTGTGATATCCTCTTCCTGCCCGCCGATGCCGAAGTTTTCACAGACCGGGTTAGCCGGATCGTCGCCGTCGATCCCGGTTCCACCCAATGCCGCCGGGGTGGTCGTCCAGGTAGCGCCGCCGTCGAACGAGCGCCGCACGTACAGGTTGTACTTGTCGTTGCCGACCGAGTTGGCTTTCCAGTTCGGGGACCAGGCGTACAGCACCATGATGTAGTCGCCAGCGATGAAACCGCGGTGACCCTTGCCGACATCGAACGGGTTCTCATACGATTGGTCGTCCAGGTTGTCTACGCTTTGATCCCACTCGGAGACTTTCGGGAAGTCTTCGGTTCCGCCGTCCCATGGGAAGGAAGCTGCACAATCTGCACCACTGGTGCCATTATCGCAGGCGACAATCGTGTTTGCCGAGAGGCTGGTGGCTGGGGCGCCGCACAGACCTTCGAGATAGTTCGGATTTGTGCTTGCGCCTGGTTCGATGATCCAGTTGTCGCAGGGCATGTACTTGAACAGGTAGGGGTTATCCACCTGAGGATCGAATGTCCCTTCAACTACATCCGTGGTTAATGGGTCATCTATAGGGGGGGCAACAGTCCATCGGGCGAAGATATCCGCCGGGCCGCCCTGGTTCAGGATGCCCTGTTTGTAGAGCAGGTAAGCAGATGTGCGATATTCGCCTATTTTAGCCACCGGCTGCGCCATGAAGCTGAAGCGCCGGGCGATCTCGGTCTGGTAGACTGTATTGTCGAATTCATCCTGGATCGAGAGGAATTCTACTCCATCAACCGAGCCCTCATTAGTTTCCGGATTGAAGACTGAAGGCTGGTTGAGCATGCCGCCTTGCTGGATCACTTCGGGATGGAACATATCGAAGGTGTGATACCAGATATTCTTGCCGATCTCGATCGGGTCTTCAGTTCCATCTATCAGGATATCGCCCAGGGCTTTGGTCTCTTCGTATCCCATGATGTACCAGGCGCTGGTCGTACCATCCGCTTTGGTATAGGGCTGCAGGCTGATGCGTGGGCGGGATGCCCCGACGCGGCCATTTAAGACACGCCCGTCAGGAGCCTGACAAAGGCTCATGGTTGTACCGCCCGGATTTGTCCAGCTTACGGAAGCTGTACACACATTCGCCGTCGAATTAAATCCGCTGCCAGGGGTGATTTCACCGGTCACGAAATCGATGCCAGCATAGCAATATTGGTCGCCGGTTGTATTGAGGTTGTCTGCGGACTTGCACATATTGTTGTCAGTGATCCGCACCGGCATAGCCATTGGGACGGCTGGCTTGGGTTGTGCTCCATCCGGGTAGTCGATGACGTATTGTTCGACATCGAGGGTACCTTCTTCGCTAAAGGTGGTCAGATCGCCATCCTCATCCACCAAACCAAAATCATCCCAACCGACATAACTGTACCAAACGTCGGTCTTGGAATTCACGATCGCACCCGACCAGCCCTCGCCCGGTCCCAAACCCAGCCCGGGGCGCAGCCCTTCTGGGTCTTCCTGCCAGGTGATCACAAACCCGGCGCCCTTGACCCCATCGACTTCCAACCGATTGGGATCGCGCGCGCCTGATGTCACCCGCTCGGCCTTGGTCCAGACGATATCAAAGGTGCCCGCATCCGCATCTTGCACCAGCGTACCGCGAGCCGTCCAGACGCAGCCGTAGGGGATTTCGCCCACTTCGGGGAAGCCCTGCAGGGTGAAATCGACCGATTTCTGCGTGCCGGCTACACCCCAGATATCCTGTAAGTACAGGTCTGGCAGATCATAAGTGGTTTGCATGTAGTCCACATATTCTTCATTCATCAAACTGTTTTCGTAAGCCAGCGTGTAGAGCGGCGTTCCGCCGTCGCAGTAGCGGCTCAGCCAGGCGGCCATCACCCGGTTTCCGGCGACCGCATGCACAGCCGCGAAGGAATCGCCCGGATAATCGGTGCCGTTAGCCAGTTTAAACGAAGACAGGTCGGCTACCTTTGAGACGTTCATCGTCTTCCAGGTCTCGCCGTCATCCAGCGAGTGCCCGACGAAAGTATCGCGCATGCCAAACGTCAGACCGCCGGTAGGCGCATTCACCATCGTTGGGGCGCTGGTTTCAAGCTCGTGGTGGATATCATCGATATAGACCACGATCAGGGGCTTGGCGGTGGTTGAAGAGTAGACGGTGCTTTCGTCTTCAGTTATATAATCGATGGTCTCCAGCAAAGTGCCATCCGAAGCCTGGGCCGGGACGGTGAAGGGCATAAAGGCAAGCCCGGCCTTCTCGGATTCGCTCTCCGGTGTTTTGGAGATATTGCGCCGCAGCATGATGCTGTCATCGGCCAGGACTGCCCCGGCTAGCATGCCAGCGGCGATCAATACTGTCAGAACTACGAAAAAGAATTTCTTACCTTTCATTTTTTCCTCCTAAGCTGAATTACGGAGTGATCGGAAATGGATGCGATGGATCTTTTGTGAATTGCTTCCAATATTGTCTAGGCCGGATTTCCCTCATCAACCTCCTGTTGGTTTGCGTCCTCATCTTTACTGTATTGATCGAATAATTACTGGGCTGCCAGGATATTCCAGGCAGTGGATGGAAGTGCGGATGTTCAGTCCAATCTCGCCAATTCTTGCACGTCGATGGTGCGGTGGTTGACTGGCTCGCTGGTGGATTGCAGAAAGCTCAATAAGGCGCTCAAATTGGAGAAATGATGACTTTCGCATGAGACCACATCTTGCAACGACACCCGATATTCATCGTCCTGGAATTCTTTCCAAACCCTGAGCAGATAAGAGTGATAGTATCTTGGCATAGTATTCATAATCGTTAGAAAGGGTTGCAGAATCCCAACATTTCTATTATTATTACATCTGCCTGTGATATGGCTGTGATGGCAGCGTGAACCAGGCGTGAAATGAGATTAGAATTTCAGCTTTTTTTAATCAGGACCTATCAAATGACGAGGTGTTTTTCACATTAGGAATGGATGTGAATTCACAGTAGGGCGGCGAATGGCGAAATTAGCGGTTTATCTGCTCGGTCCAATGCGTGTAATGGTCGATGACCAGCTGGTTGACGCGGCCTTTCGAACCAAGAAAGAACGCGCGCTGTTGGCATACCTGGCTTTCGAGTCGCGCAAACAGCACCGCCGGGAAGTGCTGGCGGAGCTGCTCTGGCCGGGGCGCCCGGAGGGGTATGCCCGCACCAATTTACGCCAGGCGTTGGTGGGGTTGCGCAGAGCGCTGGGGAGTGAAGTGCTTAGCGGCAACGATGAATATTTGAGCTATGGCTTGGGTCCGGATACCTGGCTTGACAGCCAATCTTTTCTGACGCTGATCCATTCCACTCAATCTCATAAACACCGCAGCCTGGAAAGCTGTAAATCTTGTGTGCGAGGCCTGGAAGAAGCGGTCGGTTTATATCGGGGTGATTTTTTGGAGGATATGCTGCTGCCCGACAGCCAGAGCTACCAGGAATGGGTGGTCTTTCAGCGTGAGCATTTCTTCCGCCTGTTTTTGGGGGCGATCCGGGCGCTGAGCGACCATCATCAAGCGCAAGGCAATTTTGAACGGGCCTATCATTATGCCTGGGAGTATGTTAATTCGGCTCCACTGGAAGAAGCAGCCCACCGCCAGTTGATGAAGCTGCTGGCGTTGAGCGGGCGACGCAGCGCAGCGCTGGAACAGTACCTGGAAGTGTGCCAGGTCCTGGCGCGCGAGCTGGGGGTCGAGCCCTCGCCCGAAACCACGCTGCTATATGAGAAAATTCGGGATGGAGTCAGCCTGGAGCTTGAACCAACCCGGGTCGAAATGCATTTGACCAACCTGCCAGCCGAGATGACCTCATTTGTCAACCGGGCGGCGGAGATGGAACAAATACTCGTCTCCCTGACAAGCGCACAGTGCCGCCTGATCGCATTGGTGGGGGAAGCTGGCAGCGGTAAAACCCGCCTGGCGGTGCATTGCGCTGCTCTGGTATTGGAAAAATTTCCGGATGGCGTCTGGTTTGTGGGTCTGCAAAATGTTTACGCGGTGAAGCTGCTGGCAGCCCGGATTGCCCAGGCGATGGGAATTATCCTTAACGAGACCGAGGATTATCGCACTCAGCTTCAGCGGTTGCTGCGCTCGCTGAATATGCTCCTGATCCTCGATCCATTCGAACACATCCTGCACGCGGCCAGCTTCCTGGTCGAATTATGTCAGCAAGCGCCAGGGGTGAAGATCTTGCTGACCTCACGGCGACACTTGAATCATCAGGCTATCAATTTGATCGGTGTATCCGGGTTGGCTTACCCAACGGAGGAACAGATTCGCAACCCGCTCGAATTTCCGGCGGTGGAATTATTCTTGATGCGCGCCCAACAAAACCGGAATTCCACCCCGGTTAGCGAGATTGCCCTGGAGAAGATCGTGGAAGTCTGCAAGATTGTGGATGGATCCCCTCTGGCAATTGAGTTGGCTGCGGCGGCGCTGCGCAATCAATCTTTGGATGGCTTGTTGGATGAACTGCAAGAAGGCCTGGAGGTGTTGAGCGCATCCTCAGAGGATGGGCACGGCGGGCAGCAGAGTATGCGGGCAGCGTTACAAGTTTCCTGGCCGCTTATGACAGAGGAAGAACAGACTTTCTTTCAGCGCCTGACTGTTTTTGAAGGAGAATTCAGTTCTGAAATGGCTGGCACCGAGGTCGGCGCTGCCCCGGGAGTGTTGAATGGGCTGGTTGACCAATCGATGCTGAAGCGGATCGGATTGGATGATTACTGGATGCCCATCCTCATCCGTCATTTTGGGCTGGAGAAAGTCGCCGAAAAATCGGGTGGGATGTCTGGAGACCGAACCTCGTTTAAAACCGTACCATTACGGCGCAGAGCGCCAAAAGTGAAAACCGGCCCAATGAACCTGGAATTGTTTTGGGACCGACTGGAGCATACCCTGGCGTGGGCGCAGCGACACAAGCATGCTGCGGCGCTGATTTTATTGGATGTAAAGAATTGGGCGATGACGGCCTCTGCCACTGAGAGCGAAGGACGAAAATTACTGCAGGAAGCCGGATCACGCATCACTGCATCGCTGCGTGGAACCGATACCGTCAGTTATCTGGGCGGGGCGCGCTTTGCCGTCGTGCTGGATGAACTGGCCACACCGACGGATACCCAGGTGGTGACGGTTAAATTGATCCAAAATTTGGATGCCCTGACCTCCAGCGGATCTGCCAGCCAAGTGAGCATGGGAATGGCGCTTTTCCCACGGGATGGCAACGACGCGGTGCGATTATATGGCATCGCTCAAGAACGCCTGACGAAAACCTAGCTGGTTGACCTACTCTTCGGGCTTGGATGGCGGCAATTCCACAATATTCAGCCAGTAATTCCCTAAAGACTTCATGATTTCCAACAGGGCATGAAAACTCACCGGTTTGGTGATGAACCCGCTTACCCCCAGGTCATACGAGCGCAGGATATCTTCTTCGGCCTGGGATGTGGTCAGCACCACCACCGGGATCCGGCGCAAGATTGAGTTGGATTTGATATCGGCCAGCACTTCGCGTCCATCTTTGCGAGGCATATTCAAATCCAGCACAATCAAAGCCGGCAGAGGCCATCTGTGGGGATCGCTATATTTACCTTGGTGATAGAGGTAATCCAGCATCTCTTCGCCGTCATTTACGATGAAGAGCCGGACGGATAGGTTGCTCTCGTCAAATGCTTCGCTGATCAAATAGCGGTCATCTGGGTCGTCTTCAGCAAGCAAAATCACAACGGTTTGGTCATTCATGGTTTTATCTCTCCTTTGAGGGTTGCTTCTTAGGCAGCTTCACGATAAAGGTTGACCCGTGACCGGGTTTGCTGTGGGCGGTGATGCTTCCGTTATGCCTTTCAACGATTTTACGGCAGATAGCCAGACCCATCCCCGTGCCAGGATATTCATCGCGGCCGTGCAGGCGTTGAAAGGGTTGAAAGAGGCGGTGCAGGTATTTTTCTTCAAAGCCGATCCCGTTATCCGTGACTTCGATCTCGCAGAACTTCGCCGGATGATTATGGCTGAGGTGGATCCTCGGCTCGATGATAACTTTAGCCTGGATATTAATGTGTGGAATTTGTCCATCAGATCTGAATTTCAGAGCATTGCTGATCAAATTCTGAAGCAACTGGCGCATTTGGGTGCGGTCGGCCTCCACTCGGGGCAAATCACTGATCTCAATCAGCGCTTGAGTCTCCTCGATCTGCACTTCCAGATCGGTCAGCACCGATCGGGCGACGGCAGCCAGGTCAATCTCTTCGAATGGCTGGCCGCGCGAAGTGAGCCGAGAGTAGGTCAAAAGCTCCATAATCAAGGCTTGCATGCGCTGGGCTGATTCCGTCATACGCTTAATATACCCCTGACCGCGTTCGTCCAGCAGTTCCAGGTAGCGATCCTGAAGCAGTTCGCTGAAAGTTTGAATCTTCCTGAGCGGCTCTTGCAGGTCGTGCGATGCGATATTGGCAAAATCCTGCAGGTCGCGGTTGCTCTGTTCCAGGTCTTTTGCGTAATCTCGCATAGCTGCTTCGGCCTGGTCGCGCTCGGTTTCCCGTTGGCGAATCGATACAGCCATCTGGTCAAAAGCCTGGGCAAGCTGGCCCATCTCGCCTTCGTCATAGGGGATATTGGTGCGAGTTTCCAGGTCGCCTCCAGCCAGGCGCTGGGTGGCGGTGACCAGCGTGCGGGTCTGGCGCAGGAAGAAGACATCGCCCAATATCCAGGCGGCGGTTAGCGCCAGCAGGGTCATCAAGAGCAAGATCATCATGTTGCGCTGCAAGGTGCGGTTGGCCTCAGCGAATGCAACCTCTTCGGGGATGCCCAAAGCGAGGAAGACGTTGTTGCTGGCGCCTTGCAAGATGGTGATCGAATACAGCCGTTTTTCTCCATCCAGCCCGATGCCAGAGGCGGTGCCTTCGCCGCGCTTGAGCAATCCGAACAGAAATGAATTTGGATCGAGCATCTGAGGAGGGTTTGCGAGCGTCGCTGGGAAAGTGGTCAATACCCGTCCCTCGCGGTCGAAAGTATAAGCTGTGGAACCTTCCGGAAGTTGAGCTTGAGTGATCAGTTCGTTAATCCAGGCCAGGTTCAGGCTGACATGCAAGATCAGGCGGATCTGCCCATTATCGTCCAGCATGGGCAGCCCAAGCCCCAGGATCGCTTCGCCAGTCACATCGCAGACATGATAATCCCCCACTACAAAATCGGTCGCGAGCAGGGTTTGTTGGTAATGTGGGCAACGCAGCAGGTTTTCAGGGGTATGGGTGTTCTCCGCACTGCATAAGATGTGGCCTTTTATATCGGCGACATATAAGGTCGAATAGTAGACATTATGGTCCTGAACCATGTGGGTGAAAAGCTCATCGCAGAAGTCGAAGTTATTTTCTTGCAGGGCAGGCAGGTGGGCCAGGGCGGTCATGAACATACGCGTGTTTTCGACAAACATCTGCTGGTTGCTGGCAGCCAGCCGCGCCAGTGAGAGCACCTCGCGCTGGGCTGCCAGCACGGCTTCACGGCGTTGTTCCAGGCCTGTAAAATAGGTAATCCCCAGGGCTGGTAATGCGGCCAGCAGCACAAAGAAGATCAAACGATAACGCAGACTGGAATACCATTTCTTCATTGGTGGTTTTCCCTTCACCCATATTATAGCGAGAATATGCGGAAAAGGGGTAGAAATTTAGATGAAAGATAGAACCTCCCGGCGGATTTGCTGCCCGGGAGGCTCTATTTCCAAGATCGGATAATCTGTATTTATCCGCTTTTCAACCGCTGGCAATAGACCTGGATTGCCTGGCGCATAAAACCCGCCAGGTTGGAGTCCATTTTTTCAAATGTGGCTCGAAACCGCGGGTCATCATTGTACATATCCCCTAATCCGAGCAAGGTCTCGATGGAAGGCTCATAGAAATAGCGCAGGTGATTGTGCCAGCGGGCGATGGCGCTCTGGGTTGGCTCGCTTTGCGGACCGTTTGGCATCGCGGCGATCAAATCGAGATAGATCACCTTACCCTCAGCCATGATGGCCGCCTGTTTCTCTTTGCCATAAGCGTTCCACTTCTGGATGCTCTCTGAAGCCTGATCGCCCCAGCGATGGATCGCTTCTTGCTCGTATTCTTGCTGCTTCTCCGCGCTGAACCCTTCAAATAATCCTTTTTCAGTCATCGGTATCTCTCCTTTTAAATTCATGATCGTGCTCTCGACAGTCAGGATCAATCGCTCCAGGCGGGCGCGGCGGGATTGCAACCCCTGGCGGTGATTTTCTAGAGCGCTCAGCAGATCGAAACCCGGCTTGTGCAGGATGCGCTGGATCTCATCCAGGCTGAAGCCAAGCTCCTTGAAGAACAGAATCTGCTGGAGCCGGTATAAAGCCGCCTCGCCGTAATAGCGGTAGCCGTTTGGGGCGATCTGCTGCGGCTCGAGCAAACCGATCTCGTCGTAATAGTGCAGCGTGCGCCGGCTGACCTCGGCCAGGTCTGCAAGCTGTTTGACCGTGTAAGACATGTTCGCAACCCTTCTATGGCCGTACGTTGCTGAGATTATAAAGTATCACGTAACGTTAATGTCAAGGGTTATCCATGCCAGATCACGGCTCTGACAAAGTCGTGATCTGACATGCTGAAGGGGCGTTCTTTGCTACTGAAGCATCTCAGCGCGGCAATATTGAGATTCTTCAGCGCTGCTTCGCCTCTTTTCGCTCGGATAGGATTTGTTTACATAATTGAACCCCGAACATCGCGTCAGATGCCCAATAATCGCCCCCAACGTACCCACATACCATCGCGTTAACTGTCCCGCCGCCGATAATGAATGGAGTCTGGTTCACCTGCTCATCTTTGGACGAGCGGACCAACTGCACGGTTGATCTCATTGCATCATACGAAGTTGTTAATACAACCGGAAAGCGCGATGATATCAGGTTGAAGGAGTATGGATTTTTCGATGAACACATCTGGCTCTACATCGACGCCTAAATCGGTTACAGTGAAGCCGTGGCAGCGCAACAATGTGTTGAAGATATTCTTGCCGATGTCATGTATATCGCCTTGTGCAGTGCCTAAAAGGATATGACCGGATTCGTTGCCGCTGACCTGCTTCACCAGGGCGGGTTCGACAAGCTCCATCACCTCCCGAAAGATTTCCCCTGCCATCATCATGCCGGAAATAAAGTAATGGCGATGTTCGTATCTTTCCCCCACCTGACGCATGGCCTCCTGGGCGGCTTCGATGGCTTGTAAAGGATCATTTCCACCTTCCAGCCATTCGCCAGTCAGGGACAAGACCCTGGTTTCTTCCAGATTCACCAGGTTGTCGATCAAGAGAGGTGAGTTTATCTTGTTCATTCATATTGGGTTCCGTTGGTCTTTTGAAAACCGACCCGTGTATGCAGACGCAGACGCGCGCTGGAGCAGATGAACCAGCCCCAACTGACCGGTTTGTTATCAAAATCATAAAAAATATGCTCCAACACCATTCCCGGAGCAGGGGTTGGCAACGCCAGTAGTTGAGCCTCTTCTGAATTGATCAGGGCGGATTCAAGAATTAGATCGCCAAACTTGATCAGCGGACTGCCTGCGCCTTGAAAAATGCCTTTGAGATCGGTCACCTCCAGTTCAGCTTCAATCACTGGTCGAACCGGATCATTGATCAAGTAACCGCGGTGGTAAAAGGCTGGCTCGTCACGCACCATCAAAAGCCGCCGGATGAGAATCGCCCGCTCGCCAACCTGGATCTGGAGTTTGCGGGCGATGCGTTCGTCGGCAGGTGTGAAACGAGCTTCAATCAGCTTGACCGCGGCGATCTCAGCATCATTAAACAATTCTTTTAGATCAGATAGATAGAACGCAGCCGCCCCCAGCTCAACCTCCTTGACGAAAGTTCCCCGCCCCTGGGCGGTGGAAATTACATCCTGAGCGGCCAGCAGATTGATCGCATGGCGAATGGTCATCGGGCTGACTTTAAATGTTTCCACCAATTGCGATTCGGATGGCAGCCTTTCTCCAGGACGATACACCCCGGCAAGGATCTGCTGGCGGATAAGACCAGCTAACTGGGCGTAGATGGGTTGATCGGAATCGCGATTAATTGATAAGTTCTGTTCGGCTGGGCGCCCGCCCTTTGGCTCTGACATCTGAGAATCCTGGATTTAGAGATCCTGTCTATTGTAACGAAACTGGATAAATTTGGCAATGCTCTTGACAGCATCTCTATTATACTCTATACTTCTCTATAGAAGTAAAATTTCCCTATGGAAGTTTGGGTAAAATAATAGTCTATGCACCTTTTGCTCTTCACCGGTTTTCTCGGTTCTGGAAAAACTACCCTGGTCATCCAGTTGGCTCAGGCAGCCACGGCGCGGCGCCAGAAAGTGGCTATTCTGGTGAATGAGATCGGTGAGATTGGGGTCGATGATCAGTTGATGCGCCGTCTCGATCTCAATGTGTGGGAATTGTTGAATGGATGTATCTGTTGCACGCTTTCAGCAGACCTGGTTTCCACGCTGCAAACGCTTGACACAGATTACCACCCTGATCTGGTGATCATCGAGCCATCCGGCGCGGCTGATCCGCGCAGCATTTTCAACGCCCTGCCGTACTACCACGGCGCGCCTTTTCAAAGTCTGAGGACCATTTCGATTCTGGATCCCCTGCGATTTGATATGCTGATGGCGGTGATGACCCCACTGGTTACTGCCCAGATCGAGCAGGCGGATTGTATTCTGATCAGCAAATGCGACCTGGCTACGCCACAGGAGGTTGCATCTGCCCGTCGCGTGGCCCAGGAAATTCACCCGCAAGTACAGGTGATTGAATCGGATGGCAGAATGGCCGATCCCCAGGTGCTCGCCGCGTTATTGCCATGGCTGATTTAATCCTGGAACCCTACGCGGTTTTGCAACATTGGACGATCCCAGATCGCGAGGTCGGCTGGGATTCGTTCTTGTCGGAATACCTTCTGGCATTAGCCGACCTTTGCCAGCAACAAACCGGCCATTTCCTCGGACATATCAAAGCCCTGGCGCTCATCTCAGGCGATCATTACCTGCGCATCAGTGTGGTGGATCCAAAGCGGCCTGCCAGCGTGGAGGGAAGTTTCCCAATCGGTCTGAAGACGATTGAATTAACTCTAAATGTGATTGTCTATGGTCATTCGGCAGCATTCTTACAAAGCATCACTGACCAGACGGCGTCCGAATTCGCCCGTCGATGGAATGGGGCGGTATCCAGCCAAAAAATTCACCAACACACGGACAGCCATATGAGCTGATCTTCATTCGATATATGAACAAACTTGAAAAGGAGAAAAAATGAGCGGAGATTTAATACAAGCGTTATCAGACCTGGAAGAAGGATTGGTCCTCCAGCTTGTCCAGCAGCGCCTGGATGCCGGGGACGATCCATTAGAAATACTGGCAGCCTGTCGAGATGGTATGGCGCAGGTTGGAAAGCGTTACGAAGTCAATGAATATTATGTCTCCGATTTGATCATGGCGGGCGAGATCTTCAAGCAAGCCAGCGCCCTGGTTGGGGCCAAATTCCAAGTTGATGAAGGCGCTAAGCTTGCCAAGGTGGTGGTCGGCACGGTTAAAGGCGATATTCACGATATCGGCAAGGACCTGGTGGTTAACTTGTTAAAAGCGAACAACTTTGATGTGATCGACCTGGGAGTGGATGTTGCACCGGCGAATTTCGTTCAAGCCGTCCAGGATAGTGGGGCGCCCATAGTAGGGCTCTCGGGGCTTCTGACCATTTCGTTCAATTCGATGAAAGAAACCGTTATCGCATTAGAGGCTGCCGGACTTCGCTCAAAAGTCAAGGTGATGATTGGCGGGGGACCGGTCTCCGAGCAAGTTCGAGCTTTTGTTGGTGCGGACGTGTTGGGCGCGGATGCCCAGGCTGCGGTGGCTTTGTGCAATGGCTGGATTCAATCAAAAGAGGTGGCATAATGGACAATCAGGCGCTTTGGCAGGAAAGGTTTACACGTATCAAAAAGGTTATCAATTTAGAGCCCGTAGACCAGGTGCCGCTGGTTTACATGGGAGTGGCTTATGCACCTCGCTATATGGGCATGTCGATTGCTGAATTTTGCGCCAATCCCGATGCCGCCCTTGAGGTAACCCTGGCAACAATGGATAAAATGGGGGGCTGGGATGGTTGCAACCTCCCAGGGGGCGGGCGGATCACTCCTGCTTTAGCCAGCATATGGATGGCTCAAATCGGAGTACCGGGGCGTGATTTACCACCTGAAAGTTTGTGGCAGGTCATGGAAAAAGAGGTAATGACCATTGAAGACTACGATACCATCATTGATAAAGGATGGAATGCCTTCTTTATGAGTTACTTGCCACGTATCATTGATCCGCAGGAGTTTATGGATTTTGTTGGCTGGACAATGCAAAATGGACAGCGGCGCTGGCAGCTCTATCAGGAGAAGGGCTATGTGATTGTCTGCGACGCGCCGATCAGTACGGGTATTCCGTTTGAGTATTTGTGCGGCGGTAGATCAATGACCAAGTTCTTCTTCGATCTATATCGCATGCCTGATAAAGTCCAGGCGGTGATGGATGTCATGTTGGAAGAATTTCTCGCGGGCATCCAATCTGCTCCACCTGTCTTTGGCATAGGCGGCACCTGGCTGGGTGGTTGGCGAGCAGCCAGTGCATTGGTGGCGCCGAAGATATGGGATCGTTTTGTCTGGCCCTATTACCTGAAAATCGCTGATGCCCTGATCGCCAAAGGCATTACACCCGTTTTACACTGGGATCAGGACTGCGTCTCGAGATCTCGTCCGATTGCAGGAACTGCCAGCCAAGAAATGTATTCTGAATCCAGATGGTATGACGGATCTGAAAAAGTTTAAGCAATTGGTTGGGGATCGAATGGCGATGATGGGCGATATTCCTGCTTCGCTCTTAGTTGCCGGGACTCCCGATGATGTCTACAAATATGTTCGCGAACAGATCGAATTGTTTGAAGGCACTGGCTTGATTCTATGCCCCGGATGCGATGCGCCAATCAATGCCAAACCAGAAAATATGGATGCCTTTGTGGCTGCCGCCCATCAATATGGAAAAATGACAGCCTGATAACTTTATATACTGTCTGAAATGAAAAGAGAGCGCTTGATCTATCCTGATTTGGCGCTCTCTGACTTCATCCGTGAGGAGCAACCTATGCTGATCATCGCCGAAAAAATCAATGGCACATTGAAAAAAACAGCCGCCGCCATCTCAGGTCGAGATACCCTCTTCATTCAGGACCTAGCCTTACGCCAGGCGCAGGCTGGAGCCGATTATCTGGATGTGAACGCAGGCACAGGTTCTGGGAAGGAAGCCGATGACCTGGTCTGGTTGATTGAAACCGTGCAATCGGTGGTTGATCTACCACTTTGCCTGGATAGCGCCAATCCGGTAGCCTTGAAATCTGGGATGGAATGTGTCCGCCGCACCTCGATGATTAACTCCATTAGCGGCGAATCCAGCCGGCTGGAGGGCATCTTACCGCTGGTTGCACAGCAGGGGGCTCCGGTGATCGCGCTGCTTCTGGATGATAGCGGGATACCGGGTGACATCGATGGACGCTTGAAGATTGGGCGGAGAATTCTAAAATCTACTCGCCGGGCGGGAGTGCCGGATCATCAGGTGTACATCGACCCGCTGGCGATGGCGATCAGCACAAAAACCGAAGGCGCTATGGTCGCCCTGGAGAGCATGCGGGCATTAAGAAGCGAGTACCCTGAACTTAAATTCAGCCTCGGACTGAGCAATATTTCATTCGGACTGCCGGCGCGCACCTTGATCAACCAGGCTTTTCTGGCGCAGGCGTTGGCTGCCGGGTTAGACGCTGCCATCATCAACCCGCTGGAACAGGGATTGGTCAATATGTTATTCGCCACTGAGTTGATCCTGGGGCGGGATCGGTTTTGCCGTAATTACACCAAAGCTTTCCGAGCTGGTAAGATCAAGCTAGAATGAATCACGAAGACTTGCAGTTACTATTAGAGGTAAAGAAATGATAGAGAAACCCCGCACCTTGGTCATGGCTTGTGCTACTGTCATCGAAGAAATGTTGCCGCTCATGCCCGCTGGTATGCAATACCAGGTCTTTGATTTCGGTCTGCACGTCAACCCGGAGAAGCTCCGCCGGACACTGCAGGAGGCCGTTAATGCGGTCAGCGGTCAATATGACACGGTTATTTTGGGGTATGGTTTATGTTCGCAGGCCATCATCGGCATCCAGGCAAATGGTTGTCAATTGGTGGTCCCGCGCGTCGATGATTGTATTGCTATCTTTCTCGGCTCGCGTACGGCTTATACCACCCAATGCCGGGCAGAACCGGGTACCTATTATCTGACCAAAGGTTGGATCGAAGTAGGCGATACCCCGTTCGCAGAGCACGATCGGATGATCCAACGCTATGGTAAAGAACGGGCTGAACGAATTTTGAAACTAATGCTGGTCAATTACAAGCGTCTGGCATTGATCAACACCGGTCAATACGAGCTTGAGTATTATCGCCAATATGCCCAACGCACCGCTGAGCGTTTTGGCCTGCGCTATGAAGAGATTGAGGGATCGAATGCATTGGTCAAGAAGATGCTAAATGGACCCTGGGATGATGAGTTTGTCGTCATCCAGCCGGGGGAGACCTTCCAATACAAGCATTTCTTTCACTCGTAAGTCTCCATCCAGATTGATGGGATAATGCTTATTCACCCATCTCCAGCTTTACGTAATACCAGACGCCATCCCGCAATGCTAGAAAGCCCAATCTATTTTGAAAATAGGTGGGATTCATACCCTCTGTCCCGCAGCAACCAAGATGATAGACTTCGTCGTAAAATAAGGGCAGAATCTGGCCGTCATAGCGGATTGCCACACGCGGCCCTTTGCGAAAGAAAAAGAACGCTTTGTCATGAACAAAATTCAAGTCAAATATCCGATCGTATTCCAACGTTTCATTCAACATCACTCCATTTTGAATGAGGAAACCATTCACCTCCAAAAACCAATCAACGTCACGAATCACAAACGCCTTTAATCCCGAATCCGCCCCGTATAAGGGAGCGAAGGAATACAGGGTCTCATCCTCATCCCGGATTTGTAATTGATTTCGGCTTGGATCCCAATAGACAGCTACCAATCGATTGTTGAGAAATTGTGGGGGAGTCTCTCGTAAGACGCGGATGGCAAGCTCCAGAATTTTTGGCCCCCCTTTCGTTACCAGATAATCATAATCGTTCATTACGCTTAGCGTGATGGCAAAGTCGCTACCATCATTCGTGGTTGTGACTGGACCGATGTAATCCACATTATCCAGGATCATTTCGTTTTCCTTAAAAAGCTGGTAGAGCGGATGCCCGTATTGCGCTCTACTACCTTCTTTTAGGATAATGGAATAACCGAATTTCGCGAGGATAGCATCAGCAGGATTTCCATTCTCCCCATCCGTTGTCGTTGTGAGCGTGCTTTCTGCTTGGATATCTTCTTGCTCAAATGGCCATCCTAACAACCCGCGTGGAATATGATTCATCAGGGAGAAGGTGGTGGCCGGATTCGCGGGATTTTCTATTATCCGCATCTCCTCCATGCTCCATCCCGGTGGAAGTTCGCCGACATCTTCCCAAAATCCAATATCTTCAATCGGGATTGGCCCGCTTGGGACGCGATAGTTGCCGCTAAGGCTTTCTTTAAATTTTAAGTGATTCAATGATCTTTTCGATATGGACAGTACTTGCCTCAATATAGAAAAAACGCCGTTCCATTTGATTGGTTGGATATTCGAAGATCCAGCGCATAGGTTCCTGGTTGGGCTGCGCAAGCGGGACGAGTGAGCAACCCCCATACTCTTCCAATCGGATCATTTGGGTAGGCCCCTGCGGGGAATTAGCCAGCCGCATGCATACCTGTCCGGCGTTTTGCATATACCCCATTTCGGGTAGATAAGCCGTATGAAAAAAGCCGTTCGCGCCTCGATAAGCGCCTGTCGCCTCATCTAGTTTCCAGTCGAATGGGATGTCTACTGTAAACTGACCCGCCGGATCATCGATGGTCTGGCTTTGCGGTGTATGTTCGGGGGATACGGTGGGCGATTTAGGGACAGCCGTTGGGCTTACAGGGATATTTGTCTCAGGATGAGAAATAAGGGATGCTTCTGTTGCTGCTCCTTCGCCAATCTGTGAGGGTGACGCAATCGAATCGCTTGAAGAATTACATCCAGGCAGGTTGCATAGACAGACGATGATGAAGATCGTAATTGGAACGAAAATCCGATAGTGGAAACCCTGCATTTTTTCCATGTCCGAAAGCAAAACAACCATCCACATGGGTGAAAAGTTGTCACAGCACGCAAAGGACTGCTAGAGCGTATTATAATTCGGAAGTGAAGAATAACATCTCTTTTTTGATCTATCTAATTCTATTCCTCCTGCTGGTTGCTCCCCTCCACTCTGTCCAGGCGCAGACCTTTAGCGCGCGCGACTTACTCGCGGCGGTGAACGCGCTGCGGGCTGCCAATGGGTTAGCTCCCTACCAGGCAGACGGCGGTTTGATGGCCTATGCCCAGGAGCATTCCGAGTACCAGGCCAGCATCGGCAAGAACACGCACGTCCACAGCGACGGCCTCAGCCCGCAAGCCTATGGCGTCACCGAAAACATCGCATCTGGCGGCGCCCAGTATCTCACTTTGGATGCGATCATCTATCAAATTTGGGCCGATTCGCTTCATATGAATACCATGATCGGCTACGAGAGCGGTTTCGCCGGCGTAGGTATCGCCGTCAGCGGCGGCACGGTCTATGTCACCCTGGATGTGCGCCCTGGCAAGAGCGCCGCGACCCTGGCGCCGTCTGGCGGGACTCAATCCTCCGGCTCGAGCGCCCCGGTCGGGACGCCGGTCGCGCTGGTCCCGCTGATCACCGCCACGCCGGACAATAACGGGGCGCTGGTCCACGCGGTGGGATACGGCCAATCTCTGTGGAGCATCGCCATCGCCTATGGCGTAAAGATTGACGAAATCCGGGCGCTCAACGGGCTGGCGCCTGGCTCGACCGATATTTACGCCGGGCAAAAGCTGGTAATCCGCCAGGCCGGAGCTGTCACACCCGCCCCGAGCGGTGAGCCGCAGGCGGGTGAAACGCCTGCCCAAACGGACGCGCCTATCCCCACCAACCCGCCTCCGCCGCCCACCCTGCGCCCAACCGAGACAGCCGCCTCCGTTCTCAGCGATACGCCTGCACCCAGTACGACAAAAAGAACGCCTATCGAGCTTTCGGGATTCTCTCCCACCCGTCTGCTGGCGATCTTCTTGATCCTGATCTGGTGTGGCTGGGGTGGTCTGGCTGCTGGTTTCAAGCCTGAAAAAGCCGGCGGGATGATTTTCGCGGAAAGGCCAGCTTGGATGCTATTTGAAGCCTGGCTGTTTGAGCTTCATTCGGACCCAATTTTGAAGGCATACACAGCGCTGTCAACCAGGGTGAATTGGATTTGGAAAGGTTCGCCGGGCAATTCGCTCTGCCCGTTCCAACTAACTACCTGATCCAGGCTGTCGGTTGTGAGCGGCAGGCAGTTGGCGGCTTCATAGCCGGGGATGGGCGCGCCATCCTGTTGAAGCTCCACCAGGACAGACCCCCGGCTGCCGTCATAATTCAGGCGCAGGGTTCCCTCGTACGCGGTCAGAGTCTCCGTGCGGATTAACCCGCTGCCGGTCAGCGACGCCAGGCGATTATAGGGCGCCTTTGCCAGCCCGATACTGCAGACTGTGTTCTGGATCAAAGCCCCGTGTTCTTTGTTGCAGCCGGAGTAATACAACCACAATTCATCACCTACATGGAGCGGGCTGACCGATGTATACACCTGCCCGCTGTCCCATGCGCCTACCGGGCCGACATCCAGGATGGGCGGCCGGTTGCTTTCCTCGCGCAGCCAGACGGTTCCATCATGGCTGGAGGCGAGCTGGATGTTTACCGGTCCGTGCTGGCGGGCGGGATCGCGCGCTTTCATGATCCAGAGCAGACCGAGGTATTGATTCCCGCTTGGGAAGACCGGCATGCCGTAGAAATTGGTATCGAAATCGGGATATAGCAACTCATCGATCACATCCGGCTGAAAGAGATCGGGCTGCTCTTGCCAGTGGACGAAATCATCCGAATCGATCAGTTTGATCACCCTCCGGTCGATCCCGAATACAGACACCACTTGCTTGGCTGTGCCGCGGTAGCGCCCGGTGTGCGCATCCCAATAGAATTGAGCTACGTCGCTGCCGTTGTTGTAAAGCGGGTTTTCGGCGTAAGAGGTAGTGAGCAGCCCATCCTGAGAATAATAGCCATAGAAGGCATCATTTTGAAAGACCATCAGCTTGAAGGGCTTGAAAAAGTCATCGGGCGTGAAGAGCACCGAGGCCAGGTTGGCGTTTTGGCCGTTGAAGAGGGCGTTTGTGCCGCCGCTCAGATTGGGTTTAATCCAGTTAACGCCGTCAATGCTGGTGGCATAGAGCACCTGGGCCAGGTTTTGATCGGGATTGAATGACGAGTACCACATCCGAAACCCGGGCATCACTGTGCCAAAAAGTTGGATGATGTGGCCTTCCCACGTCCGATCCGCCCGCATAATCGGGTTGTAGGCGTATTTCTGGAAAGGATGGTACAGCCGCTCGACATCCCGGAACTGGATATGACCGTCGTCGACCAGCAGATACCAGCCGTCCGCCAGGCTGCCCGATTCCTGGGCGATTCCCTGTCGGATCAGGGGTAGATAGCTGGTATATAAATCCTGCGTATAGGCGGTCGACGGTTGGGACGCAAACAGGGAAATGAAAGCCAGCAGTATCGCAGCCAGGATGGTTCCAGAGCGCTTTGGCAAGAGGATGCGGTTCCTTTCTCCCTGATTTTAGAAGAATTATACCCGCATGGTTCATCATTACGAAAGGCCTATTTTCAAACGCCTCATTATATGCTAGAAAGGAAGCAGAGGACTCCAGAGCGTGTGGATATGAAAACGAAATGGCGTTTATTTGTCTGGATTGCAATCCTGAGCGCGCTTTTCCCCCAATATCCCCTGGTCTGGGCGGATCCGGGGTTGATACTGATCCCATCTATCACAGATCCGGGCTGGTCCGCTCGGCGTGCAGCCGCTAGTATAGAAGCGCCGATGGCGGTGCAGGCGCCTATCCTCAAATGGCAGCGCGGCGGGTGTTATAGCTCGTGGTGTGAGACCGGTTGGTATTCCTCCCCGGCGGCGGCAGATCTGGATGGGGATGGCAGCATCGAGGTGATCGGGGCGGCATATACATTATTTGTGTTGAATGGCGAGACGGGCGCGTTGAAATGGAGCGTACCCGCGCCTGGAGGTGGACGGGTCTGGTCGGGCGTGGGCCTGGCAGACCTGGAAGGCGACGGCGACCTGGAGATCCTGACCGCCCACAGCGGCGGCTACCTGCGCGCTCTCGATCACCTCGGGAATCCTCTATGGACAGCCCACCCGGTCAGCGAGGAGTTCCGCTCGTTAGCCCTGGGCGATCTGGATGGCAACGGCGATCTGGAGATTGTAGTCGGGCGGGCAAAATTGGACCGCTACAACACCTATGTGTATGAGCATAATGGAGTCATCCGCCCTGGTTGGCCGCAGATGAGCGGCAGCGAAGGCTCGGCTGCCGGGATTTACAACGACACGATTGGGTTGGGCGACCTGGATGGCGACGATATGCTCGAACTGGTCATCCCCTCCGATACCATCACGATTGCGGCATATGAAGCTAACGGCGTTCAGATGCCCACCAACTTGCTTTACCATGACCATCCCGGTCACGACATGGATCTGTGGTCAGAGGTCCCCGCTTATATCGATCTGGCTTATGAAGTGCAGGGTTGGGGACCGTGTTATGAGCAATTCACCCCACGCGCAAATTTCGCCATCGGCCCGGCTAATGTGACCGATTTAAATCATGATGGCGTAAAAGAAGTGGTCGCCATCGGCAACGTCCATAACTGTAATACCAGCCCCTACACTGATTTATATAACACACCTTATATCCTGAATGCCGATCGGTCTCGCTTCAACGCTGGCGCTTTCAACTGGACCACCCTGCCGATCAACACCGGCGCGCCGCTCAGCATGGATTACAACGTGATCGAGAACATCGCTCCAAACCCGGTCACGGTGGATCTGGATAAGGATGGCATTTCCGAGATTCTTTTCCCTTCATATGATGGCAAGCTGCACGCTTTCTGGTTGGACAAGACCGAGCACGCCCACTGGCCATATGCTGTCTATAACCCAGGCGAAGGGTTCTACCGCTTCCCGAGCGAGCCGGTTGTCGCCGACCTGGATGGCAATGGCTCCCCGGAGCTGATTTTTACCTCCTGGACGCAAAAAGGTTCCAACCGGAGCGGGAGATTACACATCCTTGACAACCAGGGCAACTTGCTCCACTCGCTCGACCTGCCGGCGGCGGTGGGAAGCTGGAATTGGAACGGTTCGCTGGCCGCGCCGACGCTGGCAAACCTGGATTCCGACGCCGATCTGGAATTGATTGTTAATACCGCCCACTCCGGATTGGTCGCGTATGACCTGCCCGGAACGGAAAACGCCCGCATCTTGTGGGGTACCGGGCGCGGCAGCTACCTGCGCAGCGGCATGGCCGCCCAGGGTTCGTTGGATGGCTCGGATGTGCAGATTGCGCCGATCTTGCCCGGCGCAAACGAGGTTATTACCTATACGATTAACTTGCGCAACCCCGGGCCAGACCTGCCGGGCGTGACCGTGACAGCCACGCTGCCGGTTGAGTTAACCTATCTGGATGATGTCTGGGCTTCGTCCGGGACGCCGGATGACGCCGGCGGCTTGATCACCTGGAGCGGGGAAGTGGCGGAGGCGGTCCCGGTGATCATTCACTTCCATGCCCAGACGCCGCCCGGAATTGTCAATCCGCTTGTGTTGGCGGCTCTGGTTGAGATCAATGATGGTTTGGGCGGTGAATTGGAGAGGCAGGCCGTGGTGATCGTCAACGGGATTCCGCTCTTCTTGCCATTAGTGCGGAGATAAGATCGCCTAGGGATACTGTGACGTACATCCTGCCTTGCGGTCATCCAGGATCAATGCAATAGCCTGGGCAAGACTGGAGCGCGCTTCTTCGATGCTCAATCCTTGACCATTGGCGCCGGGGATCTCCGGGCAATAGGCGATGTGCCATCCTTAGTCTTTTTCGAACACGGCAGAAAATTCATTCGTCATTCTAATCAACCTTTCCAAGTTTTTCTTTGCGGCTTTGCGTTAAATTGTGTCTGTTCAACCTGCGCTTGATCAGTACAGTTCCCGTTCGATTCTAACTTAATGCGCCGCTTTGTCTCAATGAATGGATCGGATGAATTTCAATCCACGGTCAGCGTCTTGCTCAAATTCCTGGGAAAATCGGGGTCGTAGCCGCGCAGCACCGACATGTGGTAGGAGAGCAATTGCAGCGGCAGCACGGCCAGCAGGGCGGTGACCTCTGGGCTGGCGGCTGGCAAGACGATCAGGTCGCTCGCGTTGAGCGCGCAGGCGAGGCGTCTTCCTGCCCGATGGCGATCGCCCGCCCGCCGCGGCAGGTCACTTCATTGATCCCGCTGACGATCAGGGGCGTATCCTGCGGCCCGGCTGCGAACAGCACCGGAAAGCCTTTGGTCACCGCCGAGAGCGGGCCGTGTTTGAATTCGGTCGAGAGCATGCCCTCGCAGTGGGCGTAGGTGATCTCCTTCAGCTTCAGCGCGCCCTCCAGTGCGATCGGATAGGTCAACCCATAGCCCAGGCAGTACAGGTCGTTCCACTCATTGACCGATGCGGCGATCTCGGCAATTTGCGGGGCGCTCATTTCCAGCGTGCTGCTCCATTAGCTCAGGGATCGAATCCAGTTCCTGGGTGGGGCGGCCAGCCAGGCGATAGGCCAGGTACAGGAAGGTGACCACCTGGTTGGTGAAGGTCTTGGTAGCTGGCACGCTGATCTCGTATCCGCAGCACAGCGGCAACCAGCCAGCGGTGGCCTCGAGTCAGGGTCGAGCCGATCACGTTGGCCAGCCCGTAAGCAGGTCATCCCGCTGGCTTCGGCCGCGTTCAGGGCGTTAAGCACATCCTTGGTTTCGCCGGATTGGCTGACGAAAATGCCCACATCCTGGCTGTTAACCGCTGGCAGGTACTGCGGAACGAATTGCGGCGCCAGCACCGGGATCACCGCCTTCCCGGCAATCTGGGCGAAATAGACCGATCCCGATCAGGCAGGCGTGATAGCTGGTCCCGCAGCCGATAAAATAGACCTGCCGGGCATGCTGGATTTTATCCAGCACAATCTGCACATCTGGGCTGCCGGAGAGCATGTGCAGCACCTCGCGTCCTACCTGGGCCTGCTCGTGGATTTCTTTGAGCATGAAATGGGGGTAGCCGCCTTTTTGGACTGCGCTCATCGTCTCGGTCACCAGCTCCGGGCTGCGCTCGATCCGGCTGCCGTCCTTGACCGAATGCAGTTCGACCCGATCCGCCCACAGTGTGACGATCTCGCCGTCCTGCAGGCGCACGATCGTGCGGGTGAGCGGCAGGATCGATGGCAGGTCGGATGAAACGCAGGTGAAACCCTCTCCCAGCCCGATCACCAGCCCGGAGCCTTTTTTGATCGCGTAGAGTTTGTCATCATTGATCCGCCCGATGACGAAGGCGTAGTCGCCTTGCAGGTCCTGATACGCTCGCCGGATGGCTTCGATGAAGTCAAATCCCTGGTTGATGTAGCGCTCGACGGCATGCACGCATGATTCCCCGTCGTTATACGAGCGCACGATCATCCCTTCGGCCAGAAACTGCTGGCGCAGTTCCACGTTATTGACCACGTTGCCGTTATGGGCGCCTACGATATCCCCATCCGAATCCAGGTGCGGTTGGGCGTTCACCTGAGATGGTTCGCCGAAAGTCGCCCAGCGCAATTGGGTGATGCCACGGCTGCCGGTCATCTCGGCCAGTCCGAATTTGGCAGCCACTTCATCCACCCGGCCTACATCTTTGCGCAGGTCGATTTGATCTGCGCGCAATGTAGCCGCGCCGACCGAGTCATAACCGCGATAGGTGAGCCGCCGGGCAGCTTCGATCAGGATCGGTCCGAGGGGTTGTTCTTGTTCTGTCACAATGCCAAATATGCCGCACATAGGATTCCTTTTTCGCTGTAATTGTAAATAGGGCTGATGTTGCGATTATAATCGTTTTTGGGGTGAAGCCGATAAGGACGCCTCGCTTGATCTAGATACCGTTGGCGGTGTGATAAAATTCTCTCGATCTCCAAACCTTAGCCAATCTACAGGTGAATATGCCCGATCCCATATCAAACCGATCCTCCTTAACCCGTTATGCCTGGCTTTCGATTGCTGCAGCTTTGCTGACAATCGGGCTGAAATTCATGGCCTACGCTCTGACCGGATCGGTCGGTCTGCTTTCAGATGCGCTCGAATCGGGGGTCAACCTGGTTGGCGCTGTGATGGCGCTGCTGATGCTGACAGTTGCGGCCCGCCCGGCGGATGAAGAACATGCTTATGGGCATAGTAAGGCGGAGTATTTTTCGAGCGGCGTGGAAGGTTCGCTCATCCTGGTCGCGGCGGTCGGGATCGCCTACACAGCCGTTCAGCGCATCTTCCACCCGCAGCCGATCGAACAGATTGGCCTGGGGTTGATCATCTCTTCGGCGGCCTCCATCGTCAATCTTAGTGTGGCTCTGGTCTTACTCCGAGCTGCCCAAAAATATCAATCGATCACGCTGAAGGCGGATGCTCAGCATCTTATGACGGATGTATGGACTTCGCTGGGAGTGCTGATAGGGATCGGCGCTGTGAGCATCTCCGGTTGGGTTTGGATGGATCCGATCGTAGCGTTGGTGGTCGCCGCAAATATTGTTTGGTCGGGTGTTCGGATTGTGCGTGAATTGGCCTCGGGCTTGATGGATACAGCCCTGCCGGCGGACGAACAAGCTCTGATCACGAAGGCGCTGGAGGTGTATCAAAGTGAAGGTGTGCAATATCATGCATTTAGAACGTGCCAATCGGGGGCGAGGCGGTTTGTTTCTCTGCATGTCCTTGTCCCGGACGGATGGACTGTCCGCCGCGGACACCGGCTGCTTGAGCGTATCGAGGCGGATATCCGCAAGACGCTTCCGAATGTGACCGTCTTCACTCATCTGGAGGCTTTGAATGATTCGGTGTCATACGAAGATATTGCATTAGATCGTTGAAGAACCATGAACAGATCCGAGGAGATGAATGGATATGGAAACCAATTTATTCGACTCTGAGATCGGGAATGACCATCACTTGACCCCGACCCGGGTCAGCATTATTGGGGTTGGAAATGTGGGCGCCACCATTGCTTACAGCCTGTTAATGAGCGGGTTAGCCACTGAGATCGTGTTGATCGACGCCAATCGGGCGAAGGCGGAAGGCGAAGCGATGGATTTAAACCATGCTGTCCCCTTCACCCACGCCACCCGCATCTGGGCCGGCGATTACTCCGATTGCTCTGGCTCCGCTGTCACCGTGCTGACGGCTGGCGCGGCTCAGAAACCCGGCGAGACCCGGCTAGAATTGGTGAAGCGCAACGCGGCGATCTTCAAAGCGATCATTCCCCAGGTGGTGGAAAAAAACCCGGGCGGCCTCTTGTTGGTTGCGACCAACCCGGTGGACGTCCTGACCTATGCAGCCTGGAAGATCTCTGGTCTGCCGTCCAATCGGGTGCTCGGCACCGGCACCATCCTGGACACCGCAAGATTTCGCTACCTGATCAGCCAGCAGATGGGCGTGGACCCGCGCAGCGTGCATGCCTATATCATCGGCGAGCATGGGGATAGTGAAGTGCCGGTCTGGTCGCTGGCCAATATTGCCGGGATGCAGCTTGAAGAATTTTGCCGGGTGAATTGCCAGGAATTTGATCGCCAATCGATGGACGAGATTTTTTCCCAGACGCGCGACGCGGCTTATACCATCATTGATCGCAAAGGAGCCACCTATTACGCCATCGCAGCCGGCGTCAACCGCCTGCTGGAGGCCATCCTGCGCGACCAGAGCACCGTCCTCTCGGTATCCAGCCTGATCCGGGGAGAATATGGGCTGAACGATGTCGCCCTCAGCTTGCCATCCGTGATCGACCGGGGCGGAGTGGAACGAGTGCTGCGATTAGAATTGAGCGAGAAAGAGATGAAGAGCCTGCAGAATTCGTCTGCGGTATTGAAGAAGACCATTCAGGATTTAGATTTATAGTGGATTAAGTGAATTGAACAAAGTCTTCTTTAATGCACTCAAGGATTGCTTCCGAAAAATTTACGGCTTGTTGGGCATCGATATCCAGCACATCTGGCATATCCCCAGGAGAGCGTGATTTAACCGCCCAAATGGATAATCCATAGAGTTTTGGAAATTCAGCCTTCACACGCCATCCGGATGGAATGCTTTCGCGCAAACGATCCAGATCATGTGTAAACGGGAACTCGATTTCGAGCAGGATTAGGATCGCTTTCAATGCTTTTTCCGCAGCCTGTTGAGCCAGAAAGCACACCTGCCGGGGGAAGAGCTCAGGATTATTGAGCAAAGCTTGAGCAGCTTCTTGATCCGAATACGCGTAATCCAACCAACGTTTGGCGTCAAGGACGTTCATACACGGGTATTCCTTCGCGCAGAGCCGGGCGAAGCACAGATCCAATCACATTCCCGCGGGTGGATATTTCTTCGGTGGTTGTTACGACAATATCTTTGCTGATCGGAAGATCGCTCAAGGCTTCTCCAATCTGAACAGCGGATCGTCGTTTGTTTTCAATGGAAGGTAATACAATCAGAAGATCCAGGTCGCTCCCCGGTTGAGCATCGCCGCGCGCATAGGAACCAAATAGGATGATGCGATCTGGGTTAAACAACTGTGCGATTCGTTCGATCGCAACAGCCAGGTACGGAGATTGCTCTGATAATAATATTGTCAAGATCGATCCTTTCGATGTCTCATCAATATTTTAACCCACCTTTGGCTTAAGCGGAGAGAAAATAAGCCAGGGATTCCGAAAAATCAGAAAAAGAGCGCAATTAATAAAACAGGCCGGTCCAGTCTTAATGGCTGGACCGGCGTTCCCTAAAGAGAAAGCCTGCTTGAAGCGAATCTCCGACTAATTCTTAAGCCGAACGCTGTTTGAACGCCTGGAAGATCTGGACAAGTCCGCCAGCCAGAGCGAAAATCGCGATGACCCAGACCAGGGCGACGATCGCTCCCAGGTTTGCGTAATTCATTGTAAGGATGGCGCCAAATACCAGGCTTAGCACGCCCATCACGGCAGAACCCAAACCGCCGCCCTTGAAGGATAAAACCAGCAGCATGATGCCAGAGACCAACCCCTGGATACCCATGATCAGAATGATGATTGCCGGGACAGCCAGCGCCCCTGCCAGCGGGTGGCGGATCAGGGTGAGGCCAGCCATTATGCTGATCACGCCGATGAACAGCTTCCAACCCCAGGCGCTGCGGTCAACAAACAGCGAGGTCAGGGTGAAGATACCTTCGAACAGCCAGAAAAAACCCAGACCAAATACCAACACAACCACCGTGCTGGCCGGGCTGGTAAGAAGCAAAAAACCAATGATGAGGTTAAAGATGCCGCCCAGCAAATGCAGCCACCAGGGGCTTTGTTGGGTTTCAAATGACATTGCAGTTGTACTCATAGTACCTCCGTTGATTGATTAAATGATTGATAACTTTCACTATTCTTAAATTATAACACTGCCCATTTGGAATCGTTACGCTAATGATGAATTAATAATTTTTCGGGAATTCGATTCGGAACGTTGTCCCATTCTCGCTCAGGATGGTGAGCTTCCCATGCAGGTCCTGCACTTTCCATTGAACAATCTTTAACCCGAGTGAATTGCAGTTCTGGATATCCATCTGTGGCTCTAACCCGATGCCGTTATCCTGCACCACTAACTCGATCTCGTCGTTTTCACCCAGACGGCGCAGAGATATTCGCAACTCACCCTCCTCGCCCGGTTGGAAGGCATACTTCAGCGCATTCGAGATCAGTTCATTCAGGATCATTCCACAGGAGGTGACCGCATCTGCCGACAATGTAATTTCTTTCTTGACATCAACAACCAGATGAATACGTCCGGCGTCTACTTTATAGGCGTCAAATAACGCATGCGATAAATCCTCGATATACGCAGCAAAATCGATATGAGTCAAGTCGTTCGATTCGTGCAGGCGCTTATGGATCAGCAGCATTGCCTTGATCCGGCTCTGGCTTTCGCGGAAAAGCTCGAGCGTATCCAAGTCGTGGATGGATTTAGATTGAAAATAGAGCAGCGAGTCAATCACCATTAAGTTATTCTTGACCCGGTGGAAAGTGTCTTTCACCAGCAGTTCCCGATCAGCCAGGGAGTGTTGTAATTCTTGTTCCACCTGGCGACGGGCGGCGATATCGGCTTGAAGTTTTTGATTGAGCAGATCTAGCCTGGCAGTCCTTTCCTGAATGCGCATTTCAAGGCCGTCTCGCTCGGAACGTAATTCAAGCGACATGGTGTTAAAAGCCTGGGTCAGCTCTTCAAGTTCCCGTCCCGCAGGGAGCGGAATGGTCTCGCCCAGGCGGTCTTGGTCTGAAGTGATTTGGATCGCCTTCGCCCGTACAAACTCCAGCGGTTGCATCATCAACCTGTTCACGAATTGTGATTGAGCAAAGAAAAGCACCCCCAGTGCAGCCAGCAGAAGGAGTATCAGATAGAATGATAAGCGGTCAGCTTCGTAATAGGCTTGCGCTAAAGGGATCCGAATAGAAATGGCTGAAACAGCCTCCCCCGCCTGACGGTGAAAGCTGCGTTCACCGCCGTAAAAAGCGACCATCTCGCCCGGTGCTACCTCTGGTTCGGAATGGCAGCGCAGGCAGGATTCATCCATCATTTCGCCCCGCCGAAGCGTCACGAAATAAGGCTCGCCATCGATGTTGCGAATTTCGGAACGGTTTTGCAGTTCTGGATTTTCATTCAGCTCTTGGATAAAAGCTCGTTCAAATTCATCTGCCTCGTTGTCGGGATAACGAGCGTTAATGGCGCTTTCTTTATAGTAATAACCGATCTCGCTCAACCCTTTGAAGTTGTTTTCAATCCCGCGCACAGCGTATGTCGAAGACATCCAGACCGGATCGAAATAATCCGCCGATTGCAAGCCTTCGATCAATTCAAATACATTGGGTTTGAGTTGGGTGGAGAAATAGTGATGGGTGGCCAGGTTGTGGTCGAGCAAGATCAGCGATTTTTTCTCAGCTTCGTACAACGCCTGGTGGCGCATCATCCTGTTTACAAGTGGAATGGTGACCAGTCCAAAAATCACAAAAGCAATCGCGCTGGCGATGTTCACCATTACACCGATAGGCATATTCCGGATGTATCCAGACCACTTTTTGGGCATAAGGTCTCTGGTTCCAATCAGTGGATATGATCTAGCCAGAAATTATACCCATAATTCTGTGCATGTCTGTAGGAAAACGGCTGACATTTCAACAATAATTGAATTCAAAACCAGGTTATGCAGAGGATGCAAAGTTGTGTTTTAATTACCGCTGACAGAAAATTGCATGGAATGAAGGTGATTGCATTGAATGGTTTCTTGACACGGATCGATAAAACAGTCATCATTACAGGGGCCACCTCCGGGATCGGTTTGGCAGCTGCAAAAGCGCTCGCCGGGCGCGGCGCTTTCGTGATTGGGGTGGGGCGCTCGCAAACAAAATGCGCCCAGGCGGAAAAAGATATCCGGGCTGCTTCTCCGGGTGCGCAGATTATTTTTTTGTTAGCCGATTTATCCTCTCAACGCCAGGTCAGAAACCTTGCTGTGCAGGCGCGCCGGCTGATAGAGGAGCACAGGCAGGGCCGGCTGGATGTCTTGGTCAATAATGCCGGGGCGGTTGCAAGCAAGTATTCCGAAACTGAGGATGGGATCGAGTTTCAGTTCGCGGTCAACCACCTGGCGCCGTTTTTGCTCACCCACGAATTGCTGCCGCTCTTGCAGGCGGCAGATTCCGGGCGGGTGTTGACAGTCAGCTCGATGTCGCACTACCATATCCGTATGCATTGGTCCGACCTGATGTATCGGAATGGCTATAACACCTTGATCGTCTATAAGCAATCCAAGCTGGCAAATGTACTTTTTACGGCCGAATTTAACCGCCGCATCAATCACGATTCCCCTCTGCGAGCCTACGCGATCGACCCCGGGTTAGTCAACACCGAGATTGGGTTGAAAAGAACCGATGGACTATCCCGTTGGTTCTGGAATTGGCGGCGCTCGAAAGGGGATAGCCCAGAAAAAGGCGCAGAAACGATCGTTTATCTTGCCTGCGAGGCGGAGTTAAAGACCCCCCAGGAGATATATTGGAAGGCCAAGCAGCCAAAACCGGCCAGCCTCGCCGCTCATAATCAGGATGATGCCCGCCGGTTGTGGCAGCTTTCGGAGCGTATGTGTGGGATCGATCAGGAGGAAATTTATCCCTGAACCTGGGGTGGCTTATAATTCCGAATTTCGCCTCTAATAGGATATAATTTAATATTCCATCCGTACGACAAGGCGACGAATGAGGCGTTTTCAGATTTCATTTGCTAGCAAAGTGGCAATGATATATATCATGACAAGTGGGGTGTATATCCTTTTCTCCGATCGCCTGTTAGCGCTCTTTTCTTCCGATCCAGTCTATATCACCCAAATGCAGTCTTTTAAGGCCTGGGGTTTCATCCTGGTAACAGGCACGATCTTATTTCTGCTGCTCGGACGTGAATCTCAAACTCGCAGCCAGGCTCAGGATGAATACCAGAATATTTTCGAGCATGCGGCTGAGGGGATTTTTCAATCCACCCCAGGCGGGCGTTTTGTGCGCGTCAACCGGGCGATGGCTAAAATTTTTGGCTATGCTGATCCTGAACAGATGGTAGATGAGATTAGCGATATCAGCCGTCAGATCTACGTGCACGCAGAAGAAAGGGAAGAATTTTCCGAACTCTTACTACGAGATGGAGTCGTCGAAGGTTTTATCGGGCATAATCTGCGCCGGGATGGTTCGATCATTTCGACATCAACAACCGCCAGGGTTGCGCGCGATATGCAAGGAAATGTGCGTTACTATGAGGGCTTTATCCAGGATATCAGTAAGCAAAAACAGGCGGAGGAAGCGCTGCTGGCAGCCGAAAGCCGTTACCGCGCTCTGGTGGAACAGATCCCGGCGGTGGTGTATATCGACTCGCCAGATGTTGACGAAAATTCCCTCGGTGGGCCTACGCTCTACATCAGCCCGCAAATCCAGGTGATGGTTGGATACAGCCCAGAAGAATGGATCGCTGAACCCAGCTTGTGGATCAATATCGTTCATCCCGCCGACCAAGAGCGCGTGCTGAAAGATTATCACCATGCCCAGCAGACCGGGGAACCCCTCGATAGCGAATATCGTATGATCGCTCGCGATGGTCACATCGTCTGGGTTCAGGATCGGGCGCTACTGGTGACCTTTCCAATAGCCCAGTTCAATATCTGGCAGGGAGTGATTATCGATATCAGCGAGCGCAAGCAATCCGACCGTATCCAGGATGCGATTTATCAAATCGCCCGGGCGGCCATCTCCACCCGGACGCTGGATGAACTGTACGAATTCATTCATCTTACCCTGGCTGGCATCCTGCCGGCCGAGAATTTCTACATCGCGTTGTATGACCCGACCAGCGATCTGTTGACTTTTCCATATTTTATCGATCAGTTGGATGAGCCGTCAGCGCCGATGCCCCCAGGGCGTGGATTAACGGAGTATGTCTTACGAACTGAGAAACCTTTATTAGCCACCCCCGAGGTCTTTACTGAGTTGCTCGAGCGCGGCGAAGTGGAAAGGATCGGGGTAGACTTGATTGACTGGTTGGGGGTTCCCCTCCGGATCGAAGACCGCACCATCGGTGTGATGGTGATCCAATCTTACGTCGAGGGCACTCGCTACCGCGAGGCTGAGCGGGACATCCTGAGCTTCGTCTCGTATCAGGTTGCCCTGGCAATTGAGCGTAAACGGGCGGAATCCGCGCTGGTGGAAAGCGAGCGGCGCTTCCGCCGCCTGGTGGATTTTTCACCGCAGCCGATCGCGGTCCACAGCGATGGGGAGATTCTGTACGCCAACCCAAGCTTATTGAGATTGATCGCAGCGGATTCTACTTTAGATGTGATTGGGAAACCTGTCCTCGATTTTATCCATCCAGATTTCCGACCTGTTGTCGTGCAGCGTATCCAGGACGCCACCGTCCGAGCCATGCCGCTGCCAGTGCAAGAGGAAAAATTTATCCGCCTGGATGGTAAGATCATCGATGTCGAAGTGGTTTCAATGGCATTTATGTACGATGGCAAACCAGCGATCCAATCCATCATCCAGGATATCACGGAACGCAAGCTGGCCCATGATGCTCTCCAGCGTCAGCTCAAAGAAATGACCGCGCTGAATGCTGTCGCCGCGGTTGCAACCAAATCCATTGACCTGGACGAACTGATTGCACAAGCGACACAGGTCATCAGTGACATGCTCTATCCGGATAATTGCGGTATCGTAATCGTCAACCCGGTCGAACGCACCTGGCGGCCTCATCCTTCTTATCATGGGATCAGCGCCGAGAAACTAAAAAAATACTATCCTCTTGGGGTTGGAATTTCTGGAATCTCCGCCGAAACCGGCAACATCATTCGGATCGGAGATATCCGCAAACACCCAGAATATATGGAGGCTACACCTGGCATTTTATCCGAAATCTCGGTTCCGATCCTGGTTAATGGCAGCGTATATGGAGTAGTCAATGCAGAAAGCCGCCAAATGGATGATTTTTCGGAACAAGATGTGCGTCTGCTGACCACTATTGCCGATAGCCTGGCGACCGCGATCGAAAAGATCCGTTTATTAAATACCGAAAAGGAGCGCCTGCGTGAGTTCAGAAATCCTGCGCGAAGCCTCTGTCGCCCTGACCGGTCCTTTGGATTTGAAAAGCCGTCTGGAGACCATCCTGGATTATATGGCCAAGATCGTTCCCTATGATAGCGCCTCTATCGCCATGGGAGACCAATACGAGCTGGAGATTGTTTGCGGGCGCGGGCTTCCAGATGGATATCCTCTGATTGGAAGACGTTTCAGGCATTCAGATAATTTAGCCTCGCCAATAACACTGCAAAAACCGATTATTTTTACGGATGCCCAGACCGAAGCTGAATTCGAACGGTGGGAAGGCACGGATTATATCCGTGGATGGATTGGCATACCGCTGATCGCTTATAACCGGGTGATCGGCCATATCGGCTTGGATAGCCGCACAGTGGGCGGTTTCGGCGAACATCATGGCGAACTGGCTCAAACCCTTGCCAACCAGGCGGCGATGGCAATTGAAAACGCACGCCTGTACGAATCTGAGCAGCGCCGCCGGATGGAAAACGCGCGCCTGCTGGATGATTTGCAGCTATCGAACCTGGAATTATCTCTGGCGTATGACATCACCCTGGAGGGTTGGGGGCGAGCTCTGGAAATGCGAGACAAGGAAACGCATGGTCATACCCGCCGGGTGACGGAGCTAACCTTAAGGCTGGCGCGCAAGATGGGAATCCCCGAGTCGGAGATCACCGCCATTCGGCGCGGGGTGTTGCTGCACGATATTGGCAAGATGGGGGTGTCGGATGCTATCTTGAGAAAGCCCGGTCCGCTTAGCCCGGAAGAGTGGATTGAGATGCGCAAACATCCTCAATACGCTTACGATCTGCTTTATCCAATTGCATACCTGCGCTCCTCGATCGATATCCCATACTGCCACCACGAAAAATGGGATGGCAGCGGCTATCCGCGCGGTATCGAAGGGGAAGAAATCCCTCTGGTCGCTCGCATCTTTTCGGTCGTCGATGTATGGGACGCTGTGCTGCATGACCGGCCATATCTGAATGCCTGGTCTGAGGAGCAGGCAGTGGCCTATATCCAGATGGAAAGCGGCGCCTTTTTCGATCCCAAAGTAGTGGAAGCATTCCTGGAGATTATCGAAGAAGACACCGCCCGATAGGATGGATTGGCGTCGCCCGCAAGACGGCGTTGATGTTCCATACCGAACCAATCCGCTGCCAGTTTGCGCCTGGCATGAAGATCATCCACGTTCTGGGGGAACTTACCCCCTGCAGTCAGTCTCCCAGCACAGGCGCTGCAGAGGCCACTGCGGGGGAGCGCGTTGCGCTGACGTAATCCAGCCATTCGGAAGAGCGCCGGCCGCGCCCGCGGATGGTATCATGATAAACTTGTTGAATCTGGCGCGTGACCGGGCCGGTGACGCCTGGCCCAATCACCCGAAAATCAATTTCGCTTAATCCAATGCATTCCGCTGCCGTGCCGCTGACGAAGACTTCATCGGCGATATAAAGCTGATCACGCGAGATCGCCTGTTCGATCACTTCGAAACCCAGGTCATTCGCCAGTGTGATCAGCGAGGCGCGAGTGATGCCTTCCAGGATGGCGGTTGTCGGAGAGGTATAGATTTTCCCATTCCGGACGATAAACAGGTTTTCTCCGGTACATTCAGCCACGTACCCCTGTGGGTCGAGCATGATGGCTTCGTCAAAACCCAGCCGGACCGATTCCGTCTTTGCCAGGGCGCTGTTGGCGTAATTCCCGACGATTTTGGCTTTGGTCATCATAACATTCGGGTGGTGGCGGGTGAAAGAACTGACGTTGGCGCGCACGCCCTTCCGCAAGGACTCCTCACCCAGATAATTGGTCCATTCCCAAACCGCGATCCCGGCCGCTGCGACGCCTCCATCCAGGTTCAGATTCCAACCGCCGCCAGTCAGGTAGATCAGCGGACGGATATAGCATTCGGGATAGCCGTTGGCTGAGACAGTGATCCGGACGGCCTCGGCCAGGTCGTCGGCGCTGTAGGGCAGGTCGCGGAAGCCAAAGATATGAGCCGAGTCGACCAGCCGCTCCATGTGCTCGCGCAGGCGGAAGACCGCCGGGCCGCGCTCGGTGTTGTAACAGCGCACACCCTCAAATACGCCAATTCCATAATGCATCACAGGCGACATAAAATGAACCTGGGCCTTTTCGTATTCGACCAATTCGCCGTTCATCCAAATGTATTTTGATTCATAACCCATTTTGTTTCTCCTTATTTTATAGCAGCTCAGGGTCGCCAGTCGTGCAGCGTTTCGGTTTCAGGGGCGCCGCTGATATTGGTTTCAGTCTGCTCAAATTCTTGTGGTCGGCTGCGCTGGTATGAGCCGAGCACGCGCAGTAGGGGCGCATATTCCCCCAGATGTTCCAAGGCGTGAGCCGCCCGCGCATCACTGACCGCAGCCGCAAAATCGATATAGAATAAATATTCCCACAACCGGCCTACCAATGGGCGTGATTCGATCTTGGTCAGATCAATGTCCCGCAGGGCAAACACGCTGAGCGCCTTGAACAACGCTCCAGGTTGGTTTTGCAGAGTAAATACGATTGAGGTCTTGGCCTCCCCTTTTGGGTCAGCCGCTTCAGGCGAGATCGCCAGAAAGCGGGTGTAATTGGCGGGATCATCCTCAATCCCTTCGTCCAGGATATTCATCTGATAAACCTCGGCGGCGCGGCGCGAGGCGATCGCAGCAAGATCGCGTTGATCGCTTTCTGCTAACAGCCGCACACTGCCAGCCGTATCGTGGGCGGCGTTGGTGCAAAATCCGGCTTTCTGCAGATATCCTTCGCATTGAGCAAGCGCTTGCGGGTGGCTGATCACCTGACGGATCTGGCTGATTTCCACGCCAGGTTTGGCGATCAGGCAGTGACGCACACGCAGAAAGTGCTCGCCGATGATGCTGAGCGAATGGCGCATCAACAGGTCATAATTGCGGTGGATGCTGCCTGCCAGCGAGTTTTCGATCGGGATCATGCCGAAGTGGACCTGGCCAGACTCAACCGATTTGAAGATCTGGTCGAAAGTTTCACACGGCTTTGTTTGAGCCTCCAGGCCGAAATGCGCCAGGGCGGCAGCCTCGGAATAAGCGCCCGGTTCACCCTGGAAAGCAACGCTAATGGAAGATCGCTCTTGTAACAATGGCAGCTCCTGCTACATTTCTTTGTGAAGGTTGGATATGATCGCCTTAGTCATTTGCGCGGTGGTAGCAGAGCCGCCCAGGTCGGCAGATAATATCCCTGCGGACAATACCCGTTCGACTGCCACCTCGACCGCGATAGCCTCTCGCTCCAGCTTGAGCGAGTGGCGCAAGAGCATCGCTGCGCTCAGAATGGCGCCGACCGGGTTGGCAATCCCTTTGCCGGCGATGTCTGGGGCGGAGCCGTGGATCGGCTCGTACAGTCCAGGCCCGAAATCACCCAGCGATGCAGATGGCAGCAACCCCATTGACCCGACCAACACTGAAGCCTCATCGGTCAAGATATCGCCAAAGGTGTTCTCAGTCACCATCACGTCGAAGGAGGCCGGGTTTGTGATCAAGCGCATCGAAGCCGTATCGACTAACACGTGTTCCAAAGCTACATCGGGGTAGTCCGCTGCAACTTCGTTCGCGATCTGCCGCCACAGCCGGGATGTCTCGAGCACATTGGCTTTATCCACCGAGGTAAGCTTCTTGCGCCGGCCGCGCGCCAGACGGAAAGCCAGGTCCACCACTCGCTGGATTTCATAATCAGAGTAGAGCATGGTATCGACAGCCTGGCGCATATTCTGACCGGTGTGCGAGACGGCGCTTCGCCGTTCTTTGGGCTGTCCAAAATACAACCCGCCTGTCAGTTCACGCACAACCAGCAAATCTACGCCCTTTAATTTCTCCGGTTTGAGCGGAGAGGCGTCCACCAGGTTGGGATGCAGGTGGATTGGGCGCAGGTTGGCGAAAACACCCATCCCTTTGCGCAGGCGCAGCAAACCCTGCTCCGGGCGGACTTTGGCAAGCGGATCATCCCATTTAGGGCCACCCACCGCCCCAAGCAGCACTGCATCCGCTGATTGGCAGGCTTCCAGAGTTTCATCGGTAAGGGCGACCCCATATTGATCAATCGCGCAGCCGCCGATGGCGTGCTCTTCAAATGCAAATTGATGGCCGAATAAGTTTGCCGCTGCCTGCAGCGCCTGCATAGCCGCCGTGGTCACCTCAGGCCCGATTCCATCCCCGGGCAGCAAGACAATCTTTGCGCGCGTGCCCTTCCTGCGACTCCCTAAGCGCCAATTCAAGCGCCGCTTGTTCCATCATAGACTGGCTCATCTGGCCTCCTGCTTTGCCATATCCACGATTGCCGGGATTGCGGCTTCAGGCTCGGCAATGGTCAGGCCGTATTCGACCGAATCGGCTAAGGCTCTCCAACTGGCCTCAATGATATTCGAGCTGGCGCCGACCGTGCTCCATCGTTTGACCCCATTCTGAGTGTCGATGAGCACCCGGGTTGTGGCGCGGGTGCCGTTCTCTCCATCCAGGATGCGGACTTTATAATCGGCCAGGTGAAACTCGCCCAGGCGTGGGTAGATCGGCAGCAGGGCTTTACGCAAAGCGGTATCGAGGGCGTTGACTGGGCCGTTGCCTTCAGAGGCGGTATGCAGCACTTCATTATTGACCATCACCTTGACCATCGCCTCAGCAAATATGCCGCGTCCCTGGCGATGTTCAACGTTGACCAGAAAGTCGATCAACTCAAATGGCGGGATGTAATCCGGCTGCTGACGCTTAAACATCATCGCGATCGAGGCTTCAGCGGCTTCGAACGAGAATCCCTGTGATTCAAGCGCCTTGATGTCGTTTAGAATCTCAACCACATCCTCGTTTCCGGCCATCATCAATCCATATTCCTCGGCTTTGCTGAGTAAATTGCCCCTTCCGGATAGTTCGGAGACCACCACTCGCATTGTGTTGCCAACCTGTCCGGGGTCAATATGCTGGTAAGACCGGCTGGAACGGCGCATGCCAGCGACATGCAGCCCGCCTTTGTGGGCAAAGGCCGATTTTCCAACAAAAGGTAAGTGTTCGTCGGGGGATAGGTTGGCGACCTCAGCAACGAAGTGGGAGAGTTCCGCCAGCTTGACCAGCCCGCCTTCTGGCAGCGCTTGCTGATTGAGTTTTAATTCCAGGTTGGGGATGACCGAACACAAGTTAGCATTCCCGCAGCGTTCGCCATAACCATTGATTGTGCCTTGCACTTGCACCGCTCCGGCCAGAACCGCCTCAAGCGAATTCGCTACCGCGCATTCGCCGTCGTTATGGGCGTGGATGCCGAGCGCAACCGCCCCGAATCCCATGTCGCTGCGAGGTACGACGCTGCCCGATGTCGCTGCGAGGTACGAAGCAGCCTGGATTGCCTCACTCCGGGGGTCATACCGTGGTTGTTCCAACACCGCTTTGACCTCCCGCACTACCTGACCGACCTGGGCTGGCAGCGAGCCGCCGTTGGTGTCGCACAGGACAAGCATCTCGGCGCCGCCGCGCAGGGCTGCTCGCAATGTCTCAATCGAATATTGCGGATCGGCTAAGTAGCCATCGAAGAAATGCTCCGCATCGTAGAAAACTCGCTTGCCCTGGGCGACCAGGTAAGCCAGGCTTTCTTCGATGATGCGCAGGTTTTCTTCAAGGCTGGCGCGCAATACTTCGGTTACATGCAGCGTCCAGGTTTTTCCGACCACGGTGCAAATATTGGCGCCAGAGTTGATCAATGCCTGGATGTTCGGGTCGTCCTGGGGAGCGCCATTCACACGGCAGGTGGAGCCAAACGCGCAAATTTGAGCATGTTCCCAATGGATATCACGGGCGCGCTCGAAGAATTCTACATCTTTGGGGTTTGAGCCTGGCCAGCCGCCTTCAATAAAATCTACTCCCAGTATATCTAAACGCCGGGCGATGCGCATTTTGTCGATACTGGATAAAGACATGCCCTCGCGTTGAGTTCCATCGCGCAATGTTGTATCGTAGATTTGAATATGCATCCATACCTCTTTTTGCTTATTAATGATCCAAAATCAGTTGCGGCTCTCATAAGCCGCGATTTGTTCAGCGAATCCCAGCAAATAACCCAATTCGTCCACCCCCTTTAGCAGGCAGGCGCGGGCGAAGGGATCAATCGGGAAAGTGACCTGGCTGCCATCTGGTAGATGTAGGGTCTGGTCTTCCAGGCGGATGGTCAGGCGGGCGTGTGGGTCTTTTTTCAGCCATTCCAACAGCCGGCGATAGGTCTCGAACTGCAACGTGACGGGCAATAAACCATTCTTCAGTGCATTGTTGCGGAAGATATCCGCAAAGGATGTGGAGAGAACCGCCCGCAGTCCAAACCCGGTTAAAGCCCAGGGCGCATGTTCACGGGATGAGCCGCAGCCAAAGTTATCGCCTGCCAGCAGGATTTCAGAACCCTGCAGGCCTGCCTGGTTCAAGGCGAAGTCAGGTCGAGGCGAGCCGTCCGGCAGATAACGCCAATCGGAGAACAAAGCTGCCCCCATCCCGTTTTTATCAGTCGCCTTGAGGAAACGAGCCGGGATGATCTGGTCGGTATCGATATTGTCAATCGGTAGGACAAAGACAGTAGATGTAAGCGCTGTAAATTCTGGCATGAGATTTCCTGGGGTTAAAGCATGTTGCGTGCATCGGTAATCGCGCCATAGATCGCGCTGGCTGCGGCGGTTAAGGGGCTGGCGAGGAAGGTGCGTCCGCCGGGTCCCTGGCGGCCTTCGAAATTACGGTTGCTGGTGCTGACCGCGTATTGGCCTGGCTGCAACATATCGCCGTTCATCGCGATACACATGGAACATCCGGCAGTGCGCCAATCGGCTCCGGCCTGTTTGAAGATTTGATCCAATCCTTCGGCTTCCGCCTGGCGTTTGACCTCTCCGCTGCCCGGCACAACCAGCATATGCACCCCCGGAGCCACTTTTCGGCCGCGCAAGATCATCGCCGCCTGGCGCAGATCAGAAATCCTGCCGTTTGTGCAGCTTCCCAGGAAAACCACGTTAATCGGCTTTCCCAGCAGAGGTTGTCCCGCTGTTAAACCCATATAGGCTAACGCTTTCGCTACAGCCGCTTTTTCGCGCCCATCAGATAAATGATCGGGGTCAGGGACGCGTCCATCGATCGGGATAACCATGCCGGGATTGGTCCCATAGGTGATCATCGGCTGCAGGGTGTTTGTGTCCAACGTGATCGACCGGTCAAAAACGGCATCCTCATCACTTGGAAGCTGGCGCCAGGCGCTCACGGCTTGATCCCAATCCTTGCCATGTGGGGCGAGCGGACGCCCTGCCAGGTATTCGAAGGTAATTTCGTCCGGCGCAATCATCCCTGCCCGCGCCCCGGCTTCGATCGACATATTACACAAGGTCATGCGGGCTTCCATTGGGAGATTGCGGATCGCCTCGCCCCGATATTCAAACACATGCCCGGTTGCGCCGCCAATCCCGATCTGGCCGATCAGGGCCAGGATCAGGTCTTTGGAAGTCACCCCTGGTTTCAAGGCCCCATCCATGCGAACCTCGAAGGTCTTTGGTTTGCGTTGGAGCAGGCATTGGGTCGCCAGCACATGTTCTACTTCACTGGTTCCGATCCCAAAAGCAAGCGCCCCGACTGCGCCATGGGTGGCTGTGTGGCTGTCACCGCAGACGATGGTCATGCCGGGTTGGGTCAAGCCGAGTTCCGGGCCGATCACATGCACAATCCCGCGCTGCGGGTGATCCATTCCATAGACCGGGATGCCGAATTCATGGCAATTCGCTTCCAGCATGCTCACCTGTTTGGCGGCTTGTGGATCATGGCTAACGCCCGTGGTGGAGGTTGCAGCGGTAGGGTTTTCTGACCCGCTTGCAAATCCGTTGTAGGTCGGCGTGCTGTGATCCGCAGTTGCCACCGTTCGATCCGGGCGGCGGACTCGCAATCCACGACTGCGCAGACTGCTGAAAGCCTGGGGTGAGGTTACTTCATGGATCAGGTGCAGATCAATATAAAGGATGGCTGGCGTCTGCTCAGATCCGGGTCCAGCCTGTTCCGGAACAACCACGTGTTGATCCCAGATTTTCTCGAAGAGTGTTTTTGGCATGGCGCGTTTCGTTACTTCCTTTCGGCGGCAAATTCATGATGGCAGAGGCGCAACTGGCAGAGTGGATGCTGTCCAGAAAAGCGGGATTGCTTTCCGCCAGCTGCGCCCCGACGCCGCACCCCAACATCATCCTTACAATTTATGAAAAATCCCATCCTGGAGGGCAGGTGCGCGGTTCGTGGAATTTTTCGTACCAATCCGGGAGAGGCTCAATTTCTGGTTGGGAAGCCTGTATCCCGGCTTTGGGCTTCCCGCTCTGCCCGGAATTTTCTAGAATGTGGTCCACATTCCAGCCACTCGGATAGGTGTTCACTTTAGGGAATGGCTCGAACAGTGAGGGCGGGTTGTCTTGGTTGGGGTCTTGCTTTTCAGGATTCATATTCGTGTTCCTTTGTTGATCCAATCGAAACGAGTTTCGCCGCTTGTTCTGGTTGGCTGCCTTCAACGCCATATGCGACCAGCAGCTTATTCAGGGCAGCCAGGTATGCCTTGGCGCTGGCGACGATGATGTCTGTATCGGCGCCATGCCCGCCGAATGTGCGCGGGTGTTCGATTTCCATCTGGGCGTTCAATGTTGGGGCGATTTTGGGTTTGTTCCCGTTCGTCCCCTGGATGCGCACGGTCACCTCGCCGAGAGCGTCAATCCCTTCAGTGATGGCGTGCACGGCGAATTCCAGCAGGATATTCGGGGTCAGCACGATTGCATCAATCGCTTTATAGACTGCGTCGACCGGCCCGGTTCCAATCGCGGCTTGGATATGCAGCGCTCCATCTGGCCCGCACAGGCGCACCGTGGCAGTGGGCATTCCCATCGTCCCGCAGGCGACCTGTAAGCCGTTCAATGAATAGACTTCGCGCGGCTGATAAATTTCGTCCGCAACCAGCGCTTCCAGGTCCGCATCGGTGATGGTCTTCTTTTTATCAGCCAGGTTTTTGAAACGGTTGAATGCCTTCTCCAGATCTTCTTCGCTCAGCAAAAACCCCAGCTCGTTCAAGCGGATTCTTAAGGCATGCCGACCAGAATGCTTGCCCAACACCAATCGGCTTTGGGTAACACCCACCGTCTCGGGGCGCATGATTTCATATGTCATCTGATTTTTCAGCAGACCATCCTGGTGGATGCCGGCCTCGTGAGCAAAGGCATTTGCCCCGACAATGGCCTTGTTCGGCTGGACCATGATGCCGGTGTAGTTGCTCACCAGTTTGCTCATCCGGGAGAGTCTGGGTGGTATCCACCCCGGTGGAAAGCTGGAAGAACGGGCGGCGGGTATGCAAGGCCATCACGATCTCTTCAAGCGAGGTATTGCCAGCCCGTTCGCCAATCCCATTGATGGTGACTTCCGCCTGGCGGGCGCCGGCCAGGATGCCGGCCAGGGTGTTGGCGGTAGCCAATCCCAGGTCATCGTGGCAGTGAACCGAGACGATTGCGGATTGACCGTTTCTGTCTCGCAAGCCTGGGGTATTCGCGATAATCCCGGCGATCAGCTTGCCAAACTCATCGGGCGTGGTATAGCCGACCGTGTCGGGGATGTTCAGCGTGGTCGCGCCAGCCTGGATTGCGACCGCCAGCGCCTGGTATAAGAATTCCGGATCGGATCGCCCGGCGTCTTCTGGGCTGAATTCGATATCTTCGCATAAGCTGCGAGCATAAGCCACCTGCTCGGCGATCGTATCCAGCACCTGCTGGCGGGTCATACGCAGTTTGTGCTCCAGGTGAATATCAGATGTGGCCAGGAATGTGTGGATGCGCGGCCGGGCTGCGAGACGGACTGCTTCCCAGGCTTTGTCGATGTCATTGCGAGTGGTGCGCGCCAGACCGCAGATCACCGGCGGCAGCACCGCGACCGAGGCAAACTCATCTCCCGGTTTGGAATTACCCACTTCCAGCGCGATCCGGCGCACCGCCTCCAGGTCATCGGGCGAGGCAGCCGGGAAGCCGGCCTCGATCACATCCACGCCCAGGCGGCCCAACCCGCGGGCGACTTCCAGCTTTTCAGCCGAGGTCAGCGAGGCTCCTGGCGACTGCTCTCCATCGCGCAAGGTGGTGTCAAAAATAGTGACATAGTCAGTAGGCATCGATTGATCTCCGCTACAGGTTCAAACAATAAAAGGTTGCGAGATTGAGGTACGCAAGCATCGCACCTTTACTGCGTTTCTACACATTCCAGTTTTCGGGACGCAAGGCGCGCACTGCCGCGCCAGCTTGCCACATCTCTGATTCGCGCATTCTTTTCAACTCGGCGTCCAGCTTTTCCTTGTAGTCCGGGGCGCTGTTCACTCGCAGCACGATTTCAGTCTGCTCGCCATTGGCGACGCTTTCATATAAACGGTCAAATACCGGGGAGACTGCCTGGCGGAATTCATGCCGCCAATCGAGCGCGCCGCGTTGGGCGGTGGCCGAGCAGTTGGCATACATCCAGTCCATCCCGTTCTTATCCACCAGCCGGATCAGGCTTTGGGTCAATTCTTCAACCGTTTCGTTGAAGGCTTCGCTGGGGGAATGTCCGTGTTTGCGCAGCACATTGTATTGAGCTTCCATCACGCCCGCCAGGGCGCCCATCAAGATACCTCGCTCCCCGGTCAGGTCGCTGTACACTTCCGCCTGGAAGGTGGTAGGGAACAGGTAGCCCGATCCAATTGCGATCCCGAGCGCCAACGTCCGCTCGACCGCCCGCCCGGTGTAGTCCTGGTGGACGGCGTAGCTGGCGTTGATCCCGCTGCCAGCCAGGAAATTGGCCCGCACGCTGGTGCCAGAGCCCTTGGGGGCGACCAGGATCACATCCACATATTCAGGCGGCATCACGCCGGTCTGGTCATGATAGACTATCGAGAAGCCATGCGAGAAGTAGAGCGCATCACCTTTTTTCAGGTTCGCTTTAACCGCTGGCCAGAGCAGCATCTGGGCGGCATCCGAGACCAGGTATTGGATCACCGTGCCGCGCTGAACTGCTTCCTCGATGGAGAAGAGCGTCTCTCCCGGCACCCAGCCATCCGTCAGCGCCTTTTCCCAATAATTGCCATTTTCTTTTTGCTGCCCGATGATCACTCGGATCCCATTTTCTTTCATATTCAGGGCCTGGGCAGGGCCTTGAACTCCGTACCCAAGCACTGCGACTGTTTCGTCTTTTAATACCTGGCGCGCTTTTTCAAGCGGGAACTCTGTTCGCATCACCACATCTTCCACCACGCCGCCAAAATTGATTTGAGCCATATACCTCTCTCCTAAAAAAGATGATTTATTAATCCAACGATCAGAGAATCAGAGACTGGTTGCCTGGTCCACTGGCTGCCTGATTCCTGTTTGATCATTTGCCCGATTGACCGATTCCAGGTGATTTGAATGATAGCCGTTGCCGTTCGTCTCGACCGAGGTTACCCCGCGCGCCATCGCAACCGTCCCGGTGCGCACCATTTCTAGGATCCCGAATGGGCGCAGCACATCAACGAAACTGTTGATTTTCTCTTCGTCCCCGGTGATCTCGATGATGAGCGAGTTGTTGCCTACATCCACGATGCGCGAGCGATAGACTTCAACCAGTTGCATGATCTCGCTGCGCCGCTCGGGGTTGGCGGACACTTTGATCAAGGCCAGGTCCCGGCTGACGGTCGGAAGTTCGGCCAGGTCGCGAATCTGGATTACATTGACCAATTTGTAAAGGTTGGCTGTGACGCGCTCGGCGTTGGTCTGGTTGCTATCCACCACAATTGTCATGCGTGAGATGCCGGGTTGTTCGGTATGGCCAACAGTGAGCGATTCGATGTTGAATGCCCGCCGGCGGAAAAGGGAGGCCACCCGGTTCAAAACGCCGGGTTTATCTTCTACTAGAGCGACTAAAGTATGTTGCATGTTGATTCTCCTCACTAAAATTCCGATTCCCCTGTTTCTACCAGCTTGCCGGGCATAGGCCTGCGGATCATTTCATGCAGGTCGGCTCCGGCTGGCACCATTGGATAGACGCTATCTTCCTGTTCGACCACAAATTCGACCACCACCGTGCCGGGAGTTTGCTCGGCCATTCGCACCGCGGCCTCAACCTCGGAGCGTTTGGTAACCCGGATGCCGGTCAGCCCGTGAGCTTCGGCGATCTTGACGAAATCGGGCGATTTGATTGGCGTGGCAGAGTAGCGGCGCTCATAGAAGAACTCCTGCCATTGGCGCACCATCCCCAAGTAGCCGTTGTTCAGGATGGCGATGTTCACTTTAATGTCTTCCTGGGCGGCGGTCGCCAGCTCAGCCTGTGTCATTTGGAAACCGCCATCCCCGGCGATCGCCCAGACTTCCATCTCTGGTCGGGCGCATTTGGCTCCGATCGCGGCTGGCAGGGCAAAACCCATCGTCCCAAGCCCGCCGGAGGTGATGGTAGGTGAACGGCTGGTTGTGCTTGTAATATTGGGCTGTCCACATCTGGTTCTGACCGACGTCCGAAACCACCAGTGCTTGTCCCTCCGTCAACCGCCACAGGTCGTTGACAGCATGGGGTGCGTACAGGTGACCGTTATCGGGCAGGTTCTGGATATCGCGCACCGCGCTGTCGCCGCGCATCTCATCGATGTTTTCCAACCAATCCGTGTGATCGCAAGGCGCGATCTGCGGCATGATCTGGCGCAGGTTCTCGCCCAGGTCGCCGATCAACGCCAGGTCAACCGGGACATTCTTGTTGACTTCGGATGCGTCGATCTCGAAATGGATTTTCTTTGCATCGAGGGCGTAATTCTTCAGGTTGCCGGTCACCCGGTCGTCAAAGCGCATCCCCATCGCGATTAGCAGGTCTGCCTGCTGAATGGCGTGGTTGACCCATGATTCGCCGTGCATGCCCATCATGCCCAGGTTGAGCGGGTGATCTGCGGGCAAGCCGCCAATCCCCAGCAGGGTCATTGCCACCGGCGTACGCGTCTTTTCGGCGAATTCTCGCAGGGTGGACATCGCCCCAGACAGCATCACGCCGCGCCCGGCCAGGATCACAGGCCGTTTGGCGTTCTGGATCATCTCCAGCGCTTTCTTTACATCCGCCTGTTTGGGGTGCGGAAATGGGCGATAACCTGGCAGTTGGATGGGTGTATCTTCGTATTCCCACTCAATCGAGGCCTGTTGGGCATCTTTGGCGATATCCACCAGCACCGGACCGGGTCGGCCAGAGCGGGCGATGAAGAAGGCTTCCCGGACCACCTGAGAAATGTCGTGCACATCCGTCACCAGGTAATTGTGCTTGGTGATCGGCAGGGTGATCCCGGTGATATCGGTCTCCTGAAAGGCATCGTAACCGATGAATTTGCTCGTCACCTGCCCGGTGATGCAAACTATCGGGGATGAATCATAGAATGCGGTCGCGATCCCGGTCACCAGGTTGGTCGCTCCTGGCCCGGACGTGGCTACAGCTACGCCCACTTTTCCGCTGGCGCGGGCATATCCATCCGCGGCGTGGGCTGCACCCTGCTCATGGCGAACAAGAATATGCCGAATTGGGTAATCTAGCAGGGCGTCATAAAGCGGCAGGTTAGCCCCGCCAGGATAGCCGAAGATGGTGTCTACACCTTCGCGAACAAGACACTCCCAAACAATTTGTGCACCTGTATATTTTGTCATCTTGGTTCTACTCCTTTAATCGATTTTTTCAATTCGGCAACCAATCGATTAGTCCATCAGCGCCTGATGCACTGGTCGCCCGATTACCTGGTTCCTAATCTTCCACTAACACCGCTCCCGTATCCGCACTGGTGACGAAATGGGCGTAGCGGCGCAGCCATTTGCTTTGCGCCTGTGAAACGAACGGCGGCAAAGCGCTCAGGCGCCGCTCGATCTCGCTTTGATCCAGGCGCACGTTCAGCGTGCGCTGTTCCAGGTCGATCTCGATGATGTCGCCGGGCTGCAAGGCCGCGATCGGGCCGTGGGCGGCTGCTTCAGGTGAGACATGCCCGATGCACGCGCCGCGCGTCCCACCAGAGAAACGCCCATCGGTGATCAAGGCTACTTTCTCGCCCAATCCCATCCCCATGATCGCGCTGGTGGGGCTGAGCATTTCCATCATGCCGGGTCCACCGCGCGGACCTTCGTAGCGGATCACGACCACTTCGCCCTCCAGCACTTCGCCAGCCAGAATGCCTTTCATCGCCGAGTCGTGTGATTCGTAGACGTGGGCCGGGCCAGCGAACTTGCGCATCGATGCCGCCACACCGCCGCTCTTGATCACCGCGCCATGCGGCGCCAGGTTGCCGAACAGAATCGCCAACCCGCCGTGCGGGCTGTGAGCCTGTTCGAGCGGGTGGATTACCTCTGTGTCCAGGATATCTGCGCTCTTGAGCGATTCTTGCAAAGTCGTCCCAGTCACAGTAATCCGGTCTGGATGCAGCCCGCCATCCAACCGATTGATCTCACTCAGGATGGCCGGGATGCCGCCAGCCCGATGGACGTCTTCCATGTGCCATTTGCCGGAGGGGCTGACTTTGACCAGGTGTGGCACCCGCTCGGCGACTGCGTTGATCCGCTCGAGTGGATAGCTGATTTGGCCTTCGTTAGCAATTGCAAGGGCGTGCAACACGGTGTTGGTCGAACCGCCCATCGCCATATCCAGGGCGAAGGCATCATCGAGCGCCTCTGGCGTGACGATATCGCGCGGTTTGATGTTGCGCTCAACCAACTCTATGATCTTCGCGCCGGCCTGGCGGGCCAGCTTTTCACGTTCGGCGGTCTCTGCCAGGGCGGAGCCGTTGAAAGGCAGCGCCAGCCCGATCGCTTCCATCAGGCAGTTCATGCTGTTGGCGGTAAACATCCCCGAGCATGAGCCGCAGCCCGGGCAGGCGTAATCTTCCAATGTTTTCAGCCGGGCCTCGTCGATCTTGCCGCTTGTGTAGGCGCCCACCCCTTCGAAGACCGAGATCAAGTCGATGACCTCGCCCTGCGGGGTGCGCCCGGCTGCCATTGGTCCGCCCGAGACAAAGATGGTCGGCACGTTGGTGCGCATGGCGGCCATCGCCATCCCCGGCACAATCTTGTCGCAGTTCGGGATGCAGACCATGCCATCAAAGCAGTGCGCCTCGATCATGGTCTCGACGCAGTCGGCGATCAACTCGCGCGAGGGCAGTGAGTAGCGCATCCCGGCATGTCCCATCGCTATCCCGTCATCCACGCCGATGGTGTTGAATTCGAATGGCACCCCGCCGGCTGTCCGGACTGCATCTTTGACCAGCCGGCCGAACGCCTGTAAGTGAATGTGACCTGGGACGATATCGATATATGAATTGACGATTGCAATAAAGGGCTTGCCCATATCGGCGTCAGTGACGCCAGTGGCCTTGAGCAGCGAGCGGTGAGGGGCGCGTTCAACGCCTTTTTTGACTTGATTCGAACGAAACTTGTTTTCGCCGCGCATTGATTTCTCCTCCAAAAAAAAAGCTGCCCATTGGTTGGGCAGCTTTTGCTTGTTTCCGGCTTATTCTGGTCTTTTCGACCTGGTTTTTGACCTATTCCCAGACCCTGACCGCCGCCTGCCCAACCGTAGACTGGCTCTCAAGAATAACGAGAACCAAAATAAGGGATAGGCTCAGAATAGCGATCAGCGAAAAGGACATTAGTTTTTGAATAACCTCATCAAAAATGTAATCGTTATCACGGTATTAGGCGCAAGTTTACCACCTGGAATGCTAATCAAGGTTAATAGATTATTAATAAATCTTTCATGTTGGGTTAAGGATCAGGGTGAAGATATAATTTATGAGTAGCTAATATTTGGATATCGTTTTCCTATCAATAAGCTCTGATGAACGAACCACTTCCTCGCACGATACCCCAAGTGAAAACAGGAACAGAACCCTTTCGCATAGGTGATAGAGGTTTAGGTTATGACCTGGCTGCTTTCTGGCGTTGGAGCGTCTCTGACCTGGTAAGCAATGCCACCCGAGGCCGCTTGGCCGAATTTATTGTTGCTCTTGGGCTGCATCTCCCCCTGGAGAATACCGTGCGAGATGAGTGGGGCGCCTATGACCTGGAAACGAGAGACGGCATCAAGATTGAGGTCAAATCTGCAGCGTATCTGCAAAGCTGGCAGCAGCGCAGAGAATCCGTCATCGAATTCCAAACCCCGAAGACGTTGGCGTGGGATCCAGATTTAAATCAACAAGCGAAAGAAGCCAGGCGCCAGGCTGATGTCTATGTATTTGCCTTGCTCAAACACAAAGACAAATCCAGCGTGGATCCACTGGATCTCAGCCAATGGGAATTTTACGTCGTCCCGACAACTTTTTTGGATCAACGAAAAAGAAGCCAACATTCGATCTCGCTGGCTTCTCTAAAACGAGAATGCTTGCTGGAATTTTCTTTTGATCAGTTTGAAATGGCAGTGAAAATCGCCAGGGATGCGAATAAGTCCTCGAAGATCAAGGTGTCATGACCTTATGGTTGGATGACAAATGACAGCAGAAAATCAGCTACGAGCCATCTTTGATAAGACCGGCGGGCATTGCCACTTTTGCGGCGACCCGATCCAATTTGAAAAAAGGGGATGGGTAGAGGTCGACTTAACCGGTTATTGGGAGATCGATCATGTGATCCAACGAGGCAAAGGGGGCGCAGGCGGAATAGAAAACAGTTTACCGGCTTGCACCCGCTGTAATCGTCTGCGCTGGCATCGCAAAGGAGAGCAAATTCGAGAGCTGCTTTTCTTAGGTCTGATCGCAAAAGATGAGATCAAAAAAGGTAGCGACCTGGGCATGGATTTGAAAAATTTGGGTGAACAAAGAAATCAGAGAAACCAAAAACGCCGGCAATCCAGAAAGAAAGAGATGTCAAAGGATTAAGCCATGCCCTCCATTCGCGTATTCGTGCCTCCTATTCGTGGACGGTCCGCCGCCCCAATGTCGCTGCGCACGAAGCCGCCCACCCCGCCCGCCGGTATGATAAAATCACGCTGATCAGCGTTGAATGGCTTTTTTTACAGGTTCCCCCACGGAGGTAGGCATGGTTCCCGAAACAGATCACAACGAAATTTATCCCAAACTCGCAAAGCATCTCGACCAGCTCCCCGGCGGGTACCCACCCACTCCCGATGGGCTGGAATTGCGCATCCTGCGGCGCCTGTTCACGCCCGCAGAAGCAGAACTGGCGCTTCATCTGACTTTGATCCCGGAACGAGCCGCAGTGATCGCCAAACGGGCTGGAATACCGTTGGCGCAGGTCGAGCCAATGCTGGCGGAGATGGCTGCGAAAGGATTGCTGGTGGATATGGTCGCCCGCAAAAAGGAGGACGGCAGCGCGCACCCGGCGCGCTATATGGCCGCCCAGTTTGTGATCGGCATCTGGGAATATCAGGTCAAGCGCCTGGATCAGGAATTGGCCGAGATGATGGGCGAGTATCTCAAGATAGCCTTCAACCCACAGACCTGGCAAAAAGCGCCCCAATTCGCACCATCCCGATTGGGGCCAGCCTGGAAACGCCTTCCGAAGTGCTGACCTACGAAAGCGCCGAGCAGATGCTGGAACCCTACGACCGCTTCGCAGTCGCGCCGTGCATATGCCGGGAGGAGAAAAACCTGCTCGACGAAGGCTGCGGCAAGACGCTGGAGACATGCCTTTCGATGGGTGGGGCTGCGGATTTCTACGTCCGCCACAACCGCGGCCGCTACATCAGCAAAGAGGAAGTCTTGCAAATCCTGGAGACCGCCAACCGTGAAGGGCTGGTGCTGCAGCCCGGCAACACCCAGGACGCCAGCTTTATCTGCTGCTGCTGCGGGGATTGCTGCGGGGTGCTGCGCAACGCCAAACTGCATCCGCGCCCGGCCGAGATCCTTTCGTCCGCTTTTTACGCCGTGGTGGACGATCAACTGTGCGCCGGCTGCGGCGACTGCCTGGAGCGCTGCCAGATGGAAGCCATCCAGATCGATATCGGTACGGCCGTGATCGACTGGAGCGCTGCATCGGCTGCGGGTTGTGCGTCACCACCTGCCCATCGGATGCGATGCGCCTGGAGCGCAAGCCCGAAGACCAGCGCCCCTACATCCCGAAGAACACCGTTGAGTTATATCTGCGTCTGGCGCACGTGCGCGGCCTGTTGGGCCCGGCCGAGCTGGCCAAAATAGCCCTGCAATCCGGTATCGATCGCCTGCGCTCGGGTGGCTGAGAACATCCTATTTCGACAAGCAGCGCAGCGCCTCGCCAAAATACATGCGGTGATAATCCTTTTGCGGGTAGCTGTCGGCGATCGCCGGCTCGATAAAGCGGACCGGATCGATATCCTGGGTATACAGCTTGCGACATTCAATCACCAACCGGGCTTGCTCAAAGCCGACCAATCCCGGGCTGGTTTCGATCGGTATCAACCCGGTTGCGGCGGCTTTATCCACATCCCGACCGGATTTTGTACCGCAGAATTCTAACGCCGGGCGATACTTGCGCTCAAAGAACGAGAGCGTGAACGCGTCGGCTTGCTCGATGAACCGGTAGGTGTGGCGGGTTGGGCGCACCACGCACCAGCAGACTTTGCGGTTCCAAAGAATGCCAAAACCGCCCCAGTTGGCGGTCATGGTGTTGTAGTGCTCCAGATCTCCGGCGGTGACCAGCATCCATTCATCGCCGATCAGCGCAAAGATGTTTTCACCCAGTTCTTTTGGGTCGATCTCGTGAAATGTGGACAGCCCGTCCGTCTTTCGAATCAGGTGGGGTTCTTGGGTCATGTTTACCTCTGTTTGGGATTATGCAGCATCGATTTGATCTCGCAGCGTTTTCATTCGAACAGCTTTATCCAGCGCAAACTTACGGATCCCTTCCAGCAGATGTTTGGGGGTCAGGCGCCCTTCATCGAGCACCTCATCCACAGTCCCGCCTGTGCGCCAGCGGTTATCCCAATCGGCAGTCATGGCATACTGCTCGGAAATCTTATTAAACATCCAGTGATGCATGCCAAACCGAGATTGAGTGGAAATTACAGTCGAATTTGCCTGATCTCCTGGAGAGATGACGGCCCGACGGTAGGCTTCGGATTGAGCGCGAAATAGCTGCGAACTGACTGCACAGATGATCTTGACGTTCAATCCAATTTTTTCTAAATCCGGTAATAGCTGGATGATCCCCACCATCGCGCTGGTACCCTGCACGATAATCGCGCCATCCCTTGGTTTTCCGACCTGATAATCCCGCACAATATATGCTCCCTGGGCGGCTGCAAAATGGGAGGGTATTCCTAATTTTGCCCGATCCGGGATTTCGATCGGTGGTCGGGTCAGGTGCAACGCGATGATCGGCGCGGGGGACCGCAGCGCCGCCCCCAACACCACCGGAACTTCGTTGTGTTCCCATGGGTGCAGATCGATGATGTGGTTCTCAGGGAACAGTTAAGTCACTACTGGCGAGAAAATGCCGAAGTGGGTGCGGCTGTCCTCGGCGGTCTCCGGGCCGGAATGACCGGCGATCCACAGCACCTTGCCGACCTTCAGATCGCAATCCTGAGCCAACTGGCTGAACAGGCGCATCAGGCCATATTTGAGATAGGAGAACGAGCCGTAGGTCGAACAAGCGCCCCAATACCCGGCGAATGTGCGCTCCGGGTCCGGGGAGAAGTTGACACTGGCCAGCCCGGTCATCAACCCGGCGTTTGTGAATTCGGTGATTTTGGTGGGCAGCAATGCGCCCTGGTCGTCGCCCACTCGCTCGTACCAGCCGTATCCTTTAAAGTCGCCAAATTCGGCGCTGAAGCCGCTCAGATTGGTCGAACCAGCCAGGTCAGCCGAACTGGCGATGAAGATCGGCTGGTCATAATTCTGTGCGCCAAAGGCGTTCACCCATGCGCCCCATTTTGCCAGGGCGCTGCGGTTGGCTGCTTTTTCGCCCGGTTTTGCATACAGCCCGGCTGGATAGTGCCTGTAATCGTACAGTCGCTCGTCCTCAAAGGGATTTCCGTTTTTCCCCAGCCGCAATCCTGGTATTTCGTCCGGGACTGAATCGCCTAGCGTGACCAGGGTGTCCGCCAGGTAGTCGACCAAAGCCTGATCGGAATGCAGCACGCTGATCACAGCTTGCAGGTTAGCCCGGAACTCTGCCCGCAGGGCTTCAGGATCAGCAGGAGCGGGCCCATCCATATTTTCAAATTGGACACCGTAACGTTGGGCGAATGGGCGCTTGGTATCCCAAAAAATCGGGCTGTTGATCAGATGGGGAACGCCGTGGGATTCGTGGTCGTATTTGAGATAGCCGCGCCCTTTGCGGGTCTTCACCCATGCCGCCGAAGGAACGCGCTGTGGGTTGGGTTCCAGCGTCATGCGGATGATCGCCTGCGTGACCGGCTCCCATTCGCTGCCGGAATCCGCTCCAAAAACCCGCCAACCGTGCGATCCAAACCACTCAACCGGCGAGCCATAGGTCATGCTGCTGACGGTATGGGCGTCAATCCCAAAATCGTTCCAGTCCAGCAAGAAATACAGGTTATCCAGCGCCAATCCCCAGGCGGTATTCATCATCTCATGTGATGCGCCGGTCGTCAGGCCGCCTTCGCCTTCGATCGCAAACACCTTGACCCCGTTCGCGCCAGCCCGCTTGAGCGCCAGGGCTTCGCCAGCCGCAGCCGGGCCGCCATGACCAGATGGCCCGGTATTGAATTTAAGGAATAACGTCTTTTTGGCCATCTCGGCATGCCCGGGCAGCCCACCTCGATGACGGAATGTGAGCAGGTCTTCCCAGATCAGCGCCCGCTCTTCGAAAAAAGGCACAGCATAGCGTTCGGCGCCGGTCTGGCGGTATTTCACCCGCAAGGCTTCATTCAATACAGCCAATGTGCAGTAGATCAGCGGGATGGTATGCCCGGCCACCAGTACAAAACGGTCTCCAAACCGTTTTTCAGGATGGCGAATATCCCAACGCATCGCCCCACTTAATAAGGTTGCCAATAATACATGTACTTTCGAGCGTGAGCCGCCCGGATGCCCGCTCTGGCGGTAATTCAAACTGATATCAATCAATTGATCGACCAGGTCTTTTGTTTTTTCCCAGTAAGGATAATTGGAGCGCAGTTTTGCCAGGCGCAGATCGATTTCAGATATCTCCATTATTGGTTGTCCTGTACTTCCGCTGAGCCAGTTTCGAATGATCCACCTGTAGCCAGGTCATCTTAAAGATGATGGGCGAACTCGTTCGCAATTTAGGAGGTCTGCTTGATCCATTCTTTGCCGGTCGATTTGGAACAGCGTTGGGACCCTAAACCGGTGAATGGGATCGAGTTCTTGCTAGGGTTGTCCGGGTGTAAAACAGGAGTACCAGACCAACACTGGAAACGATTCCTGTTGATCCGGTACTCCTGAAAACGCTTCAGCGCGCAATCATGACATGCTTTGTGACCAGATAATCGCCGACCGCCTCGGTCGATAGATCTTTGCCAAAGCCAGACTGCTTGAAACCGCCATGCGGCGTTTCGGAGGCCAGCGGGATATGATCATTGACCCAAACGGTCCCAAATTCAAGCTTCTGGGAAACACGCATCGCTCGCCCGACGTCTTTGGTGAACACCGAGGAGGCCAGCCCAAAGACAACATCATTGCCAAGATAAATCGCATCTTCTTCATCTTTAAAGGAATTGATTGTGATGACCGGTCCGAAGACCTCGCACTGGATAATCTCGGATTTCTGATCTGCGTCCGCGATCACGGTTGGTTCATAATAATATCCCTGGGGGAAGTCTTTCGGGATTCGTCCGCCGGTCAGGATTTTAGCGCCATCCGCCTTGGCCCGTTCCACAAAACCCATCACCGATTCGCGCTGGTTGGCAGAAATCAACGGCCCGATCAAGGTATCGTCATCGAATGGATCGCCGATCTTGGTCGCCTCGATAGCTGCCACCAGGGCCTGTTCGACTTGTTTGCGCAAACTCTCAGCAACATAGACCCGCGTGGCAGCCGTACAATCCTGGCCGGTGTTAATGGTCCCTGCCAGGGCGACCTTCTCTGCTACCAGATCGACATCGGCGTCCTCGAATACCAATACCGGGGCTTTGCCGCCCAACTCCAGGTGGACCCGCTTGATCGTATTCGCGGCATTGCGCATGATGGATTGACCCACTTCTGTGGAGCCTGTCACGCTGATCATGCGCACATCCGGATGCTCCACCAGCAATCTGCCCGCGCTGCGCCCGGTGATGATGTTGACCACCCCATCCGGGATGCCTGCTTCCTGGATGATATCCGCCAGCATCAGGCTGGTAAGCGGCGTTACCGAGGCGGGCTTGAAAACGGTGGTGCAGCCAGCTGCCAGGGCGGGACCGATTTTCCATACCCCCATCATCAGCGGATAATTCCACGGCGCAATCTGGCCGACCACCCCAACCGGGTCACGCCGATAAAGGGAAGTGTAACCCGGCCAATATTCACCGGCATGTGATCCGTGTGTGTCGCGCGCTGCGCCGGCGAAGAAACGCAGGTTATCGATAGAAAACATTAAGTCTGCGCCCAGGCTGACAAATTGATACGGCTTGCCGGTATTCTTTGTTTCCAAACGGGCAAATTCTTCGGCGTGTTTTTCGAGCAAATCGGCTAACTTCCAGAGAGCCTTCGAGCGTTCAGATGGAACCAACCCAGACCAGCGGCCATCATAAAAAGCCCGCTTAGCCGCCTGTACAGCCAGGTCTACATCCTCAGGGCAGGCATCCACCACCTCGGCAATGATCTCTCGCGTTGCCGGGTTTTCGACACTCATCTTACCGCTGCCCTTGCTATCCACCCATTTCCCATCAATCCAAAGTTTGTGCTCCATATTCATCTCCTTGTTTTATTGTCAGGATTCACTCCAATTGGATCTTACTGAAGATTTGTTTTTTTTGCTTCTCTCAGTTTTTTTCCTCCACTATTTGCCAGCGTTTCTGCGCGTTCGATTGATCATAGAATTATATCAATTTTCCGTCCGTCTATTTATATTTATAAAAAGGAAAAAGCCGGCTTGCAGGCTCAATTTCTTCCGAAATGAACCAACAAAGGTAAAATAGATCATTGCTGGAATACCCATCGATGCGAAAAGAAAGACGCCCCTCCCATTTCTTGCGAATATTAGCCGCGCTGGCCGGTGTTGGCAGCGGTTTGCTGGCGTTGGTCTGGGTGTTCCGCCGTTTTTATCCCAAAAGAAAGCCGCTCCTCCCCGGCGTCTCGCCATTCAGACCGGCGGTGGACGGCCTCAGCGAGGATGAAGCCGCTCAACGCCGCTCGAATGACCGCCAAATCGAACGCCAGCTGCAGGAACAAATCGCTAAACGCGAAATTTGGCGTGGGAGCATTCTGTCCGTTTTCAATCTTACCATGCTGGTCATGGCAATCTCACAGTTCTTTTTGAGCGATCCGCTTGGCGCTTTAACCACCCTGGGGGTGCTAACTTTAAATATCACTTTGAATGCCGTTCAACAGAACTTCGCCGTCCGCAGAGTCCGTCAGATCGCCCAGCAAGCTCAACCGTTCGCAACCGTTATCCGCTCTGGGCGATTGAGCAGCCTGTCTGTGGATGAGATTGTGATAGGCGACGTGCTGGCGATCGGTCCGGGGGATGAAATCCTGGCGGATGGGATCGTGCTGGAGAGCCAGGGTCTTATCATCAATGATGTGCGCAATCAAGGCGAGGCCCGGGTTGAAAAACGGAATGGAGCGCAGCTCCGGGCTGGCAGCATCTGCGAAGGCGGCCAGGCAGTCTTTCGGATCGTGCAGATTCCGGCGGTTGCCACCAACGCTTCTTTCACGTATGGGGCTGATTTACCTGCCAAAAAGAAGACTCACCTCGAGGTCATCCTGCTGCGGGTGTTAACCATCCTTCTGGCGATCTCGGCCGTATTCTATCTGCTGCTGCTATCCCAACTATTCAGAATTGAGTTGATCGACGCCGATCATATGCGCCTGACTCGGGATGTGATGGGGATCGTCTTTGGCCTTGCGCCGACCGGTTTCTTCCTGATGGTCATCGTCAATTACGCCAAAGGCGCTTTCGATATCGCCCGCCAGGGCGCGTTGATCCGGGACACTCGCGCTATCGAGACGCTCGCCCAGATCACCACTCTATGCATCCATGAGCGCTCCGCCTTTTCCAGCCTGGATGTGCAAATCGAAATGATCCCTGCCAGAGCGGATGGCCCTGCATTGGCCGAAAATTACGCCCTGCGCGCCCTGGGCGATCTTGCTCGAAGCGTATCAGCCACCCACATCGTACTGACCGCTCTGCGCGATGAATTCGATGGCCAGCCGCGCCCGCTTCAACAAGAGGCTTTTTTCCTTTCCCAGAATGGTTGGGGCGCGGCGACCTTCACCCAGCCCGATCTGCGTGGTACCTTTGTGATCGGTTTCTCGCAAATTTTGGATCGCTACCTGCTTAAACCAGCTTTAGAGGATGATCCCGCCCAAACCGAAGACGGGGAGCAAAGCCAGCCCGCCGGTTCGTTCTTTGGCCGGATTCGCAAGCGCCTCAAATTTTCACCCAGGCAGCCAGAGCCAGACCAAGGCGCTCCTTCAATTCTAGAATCGCAGACCCATTCAGATAACCCTGAGCAGGAAGCGGACGAAATCGGAGCGCTAACTGACGACCAGCAAGCGCCTCCAAAAAAGCTGTTTTCCAGGGTTGGCGCAACCGTCAAGGGCTGGGCAAAAAAAATCTCCCCCGCCAACCGCAAAGCAGCGCCGGTACTGGCCGAGCAAAGGCGCGCACTCGACTTGGTTTTTGCCTATCTTCCAGAGCCGACTCCGTTGTTCGACTCAAATGGGATCGCGGTCTGCCCGCAGGAGTTGATCCCGGTCTGCCAGTTGCGCTTGATGGAGCAATCCTGGGTGGATCTGGAGAGCATCCTGAAATCCCTTCGAGACCAGGGCATCTCGATCAAGTTCTTCGCCCAGCATGCGACGGATGGCCAACTGGCTCAGGCTGCGAAACTGGGATTATACGATCCGGACGATCCGCTAGCGCTGGTCAGCGCAGATCAACTGGATCAGATGGACACCACCCAGGTGAAACAGGCGGTGAAGCAGGCCCATTTGTTCGACTCGTTCAGCAGCGCTGCGATGAGCCGGGTGGTCCGCACCCTCCGCCGGGCAGGCGAATTTGTGGGCGTGCTGGGTAATTCAGTTCAAGACATCCAGTCGATGCAGCAGGCCAACCTGGCTATCGTCAATCAAGGCAGCGCGCAGGCATTATTGACCCGCGCCGATATCGTGTTATTGAAAGATGAGAAGAATGTGTTGAAATTCACCCTGGAGAGCGGTCAGAAGATCGTACAGGGCACTCTGGATGTCATCAAGCTCAGCATGGTCCAGATCGGTTATGTCCTGCTGCTTCTCACCATCATGTTCCTGCTGAAGGAAAATCGCTTCGCCTACAACGGCTCGCAAGGCGGCATGGTGGGATTATTCACGATCACCCTGCCGGCAATTTTTCTCACCCTGTGGGCTCGGAAAAGTCCGGTGAACGAGGGCGCAATGCGTCTGTATTTGACCCGCTTTATCCTCCCACCGGCTGTCACGATCGCCATAACGATTTTCATATTATTCTGGCAGTTTATCCTGGCCAGACGCGGCTTACTCTACACCCAGCACGTGGTCACCCATGCGCTGGTCTGTATGGGATTGCTGCTGGTGGTCTTCATCCGCCCACCCGTGAAATGGTTGGCAGCCGGCGATCGGTTAACCCACGACCGCCGCCCGGTGCTGGTCGCAGCGATATTGTTTGTATTATGGAATATCTTTGTCTGGCTGTCCATCGTTCAGCGCTACATCTCCGTTGCCCCGCTGGCCTCGCTGCAAGACTACTTGATTGTCTGGGCGGTCGCGCTGCTGTGGGGTCTGGTCACCCAGTTGGTCTGGCGGCTGCCCTGGCTGAACAAAGGGGTAGATTATCTCTCAGCCTGGCTGAAATAATGCTATAACCGATCATCCAACAGATGCTGGTTCTGCGCCAGCCAGCGTTGAATTCCTGCCAGAACGAACTCAACATCCCCCAATTGGGTCGCACAGATATCAAACAGTTCTTCCGGGCTGACTTCGTGATAGAAGTGAACCAATCGGTTGCGATAGCCGCCCAGGGTTTTCAGCATGGCGGATTCTTCTTTCGTTAGGATGTGCTGTTCGGCCATTTCCTGGGCGATCTCTATATACTCGCTCACGCCCACCGCGAAGCCTTTCGCAAGCAGGTGTCGCCCCAGATCAAATAACGCCTCCAGCGCCCGGCGCAGGCAGGACTCAGCAGATCCCGAATTGCGCCAATCGGCAAAGAAGCCCTCCTTGGAATGGATGGGCAGTTTGCGCAAGTCGGCCAGCATTTGTTCAATCCAGCCGATTCGATCTGCAATGACGTCGCGGGAAAGTGGTTTTGGGTTCATTTCCTCTTCCCTAGGATTAACTCGATCCGTTCACGTTCGAGCGGCGCCAGATCGCCTGCTCGCCGCAGGATATACAGCTCATAATCGTCTGCCTGTCGTTGACTGCGGGCGTACAGGCATTCCCCCCGGATGATGTTCGCCGCCAGGAATGGGTTTACATCCGAGATGACCACCAGATCTACTCTGGTAACCGCGCACAAATCTTCCAGCGCCAGCGTCAGCGTCACCTTCTGGCGCACCGAGAGCGGCTGGAGCGGTAGCACGCCGATGTCCAGGTCGTTCGGCTTGACCTCCAGCGGGACATCCTCCTCAAACAGGCGCAGCGCCTCCTTCGCCCGGCTGCCGAATGCATACAGCAGGGCGAGTTCATATTGCTCGCAAATCTGTTCCAGGGATTCTCGCGCCGTGCTCATCTCTTGATTATACCGGGCAATTGTGCACCAGGTCAATCGGGCAATCCGTCAATCAGATAATCTGGCGATCTCCATACAAGTATCTTCCAGCCGGTTGAGCACTTCATCAATTTGCGCATAGGTGATCACCAAAGGCGGCTCGATCCTGATAGTGTGGGCGCTGGTCAGTGTCCCTGCCACAAGCACGCCGCGCTTGAATAACCCGGCAGCCACTTTATAGCCCACCTCCGGGTTGTGGAAATGCTGTCCGATCAACAGCCCTTTTCCAGTGATCGCCTCGTAGATCTGGGGATACTTCTCGGCCAGCGCCTTGAGCTTTGGGATCATATAATCGCCCTTGGCCGCTGCCTGCTCCCACAACCGTTCGCGCAGCGTGACGTTGATTGCAGCGATGGCTGCTGAACAGGCCAATGCACCGCCGCCGGTGGTGGAGGTGTGAATGAACGGGTTCGGGTACATCATCACCTGCCAGATCTCCTCGGTGGAGCAAAAAGCGCTGACCGGCATCACGCCGCCGCCCAGTGATTTGCCAGCCGCCAGGATATCTGGCTCAACCTCCCAATGTTCAACCCCCCAGAACTTGCCGGTGCGTCCCATCCCTGTCTGCACTTCATCTGCAATCAGCAGCGCGCCGTAATGTTGGGTGGCGGCTCGCACGCGCGGCCAGAAATCATCCGGCGGCACAATCGCCCCAGCCTCGCCCTGGATCGGCTCAAACAGGCAGGCCGCCACGCCCACCCCGATTTTCTTGCAGATATCGAGCTGGCGTTCCACTGCGTCTGCATCGCCGTATGGGACGTGGTAAACTGGCCCGCCATACAACATCCCCAATGGGGTGCGGTAATCCGCTTTACCTATCATTGAAAGCGATCCCATCGTCTTACCGTGGAAGGCTTTGGTCGCCACAACGAAGGCCGGTTTTTGGGTGTACATTTTGGCCAGCTTAATAGCCCCTTCGATCGCTTCGGTCCCGCTGGCGGCGAAGAAGGAATAGCGGATATCGCCGGGAGTGACATCGGCCAAAAGGCGCGCAAGCACGCCCCGCAGTGGGTCGATCAATTCCTGGCTGGGCATCGGTGTGCGCAGCAATTGCGCCCGGACTGCATCGATCACTTCTGGATGCGACCAGCCCAGATCCAGCAAACCGTATCCGCCCAGGCAGTCAATGAACTCGCGCCCAAGCACATCCCGGCAGAGCGCTCCTTCGCCTTGCCATTCCGTCGCTGCCCAGTCTCCGGCCTCGGTGACAGATTTGCGGTACTCCAGCCAGCCTTTGTTATAATATTTAGCGAAATTCTGCTGCGACTCTTCAACAATCCAACGCCCTTCAGCTTCAGGTACTTCCGTTTTGTGAATGAGATCGATCCATTTTTGGGAGTACCCACGGGCCGAGTCAAAATTTTGGGGCATATTTAACCTTCTTTTCAGTGATAGCCGGGCTGAACCCGATGTTTGAGTGGGAACAGGATCATCAGATGATCGGTCTTTTGACCGTCACCTTGATCAGGTCTGGTGGGGGATGCGCCATTGGTAAACATCCTTCAATACCATCGGCACAATGGAGGTTGTCGTTTTGATCACCCCAGGGATTTTACCGATCACCTGGGTGGTGAAATGGTAGATTTCTTCGGTATTATTTGCGACCATCTGCACGCTCAGGTCCTTTTCCCCGATGGAGCAGGCAACGTAGGTGACGGATTCATTCAAGGCCAGGACTTCGCCCACAGCTTGAATCTGGCTGGTTTCTACTTCAATAACAATATCCGCAACCAGTGGATATCCAAACTTGCGCGGATTGACGATCGCGCTGACCTTGATCAACCCATCCGATACCATCCGCTCAACCCGGTAGCGCACTGCCCGCTCGGAAACGCTCCCGATTCGGCGGGAAATTTCAGCCGCTGGCATACGCCCATCCTCAATTAAGAGATCAATGATTTGCAGGTCAATAGTGTCTGTTTCGTACATAAACTCTCGTTCTTTTGGCGTATTCCGACGAATTTTTTATAGCATATCGAATTATTCGAATGGTTGCAAGTGACATTTGTCACATATTTGGGGGAATTGTAAAAAACCATCCACGAATAAGAAGCACGAATACGCACATGCCCGCCATCCATTCAGGTATTCGTGTCCTGATTCGTGGATGGTTCTTCTGGATTGCTTCGCTGCGAGGGACGAAGCAGCCTGGATTGCTGCGCTCGTAATGATATGCTGCGGTTCACATGTCGCTGCGAGGGACGAAGCAGCCTGGATTGCTGCTCTCGCAATGACATGCTGCGGCTCACATGTCGCTGCGAGGGACGAAGCAGCCTGGATTGCTGCTCTCGCAATGACATGCTGCGGCTCACATGTCGCTGCGAGGGACAAAGCAGCCTGGATTGCTGCGCTGCGCTCGCAATAACATGCTGCGGTTCACTTGTCGCTGCGAGGGACGAAGCAGCCTGGATTGCTGCGCTCGCAATAACATCGGCCGATCATTCTGTTATAGCAGCCAGCCCGATATTGACCTGAGATCGGGGCGGGTTTAAAATAGAACAGAAACCCTGCAATACCGTTTTAGCGAGGTGATGAATGCCCATATACGAATATGTTTGTCTGGATTGCGGCGATCAATTCGAGTTGATGCGCTCGATGAAAGACGCCGACGAACCGACCGCCTGTCAAAAGTGCGCAAGCCAGCATACTTCCCGCATGCTATCGGTCTTCTTTGCTTCCAGCGGCGGAAGAGTCCTTGCTGGCGGCAACTCCGGCTGCGCCACATGCAGCAGCAGCTCCTGCGCCACCTGCAAGCATTAATCAGGCTGTCATGACCAATCCTTCCGGTCAGATCGAATTAATCCTGCTCCTGTTTGACACATCCAAACAGGCCGGACAGGCTTTGGAGGCTGCCCGCCTCCGCATCTCACAGGGCGACCTGCGCCTGATCAACGCGGCGGTGATTTTGAAAGACCCGGACGGAAACGCGAAGATCAATGAAATTCACGATGTCAGCGGCTGGCGCGGCTCATTGTTCGGACTGGTCGCTGGAGCGTTGGTTGGACTGTTAGCCGGTCCAGCCGGAGCAGTGGTAGGCGGCGCGCTCGGCGCGGCTACCGGTGGAGCGGTTGCGGGCGGCGTCGATCTGGGCTTCTCAAATGAATTCCTAAAGGAACTGGAAACCGCTCTTCAAATTGATCGCTCGCTTTTATTGGTCCTTGTGGAGCCGCCCTGGGATATCAAATTCCTGTCCTTCACAAAGACCGTGCCGGGGAAAGTCTACCGTCATCTGCTCAAAGCCGATGTGGTCGAGAAGCTGAAGAACGCACCCCCCCCAGAGTCGCCAATCTGATTAGCGCTGGAGCAGTTGGGTGTATAGCTGGTCGATATTCGCGACCATCGTTTTCAAGTCGTACTCTTTAACCGCGATTTCCCGCCCATTTTCGCCCATTTCAAGCCGTTTGAGCGGATGGTTCACAAGCTCGATCCCCCGCCCGGCCATCTGCGGCAGGTCTCCGGGGGTGCACAAATACCCGTTGATCCCATCCTGAACCGCTTCAGCCACGCCATCCGCCAGGTTTGCGACCACCGGCAGCTTCATCGCCATCGCCTGCGGGATCACCCGCGGCAGCCCTTCCCAAAGCGATGATAATAAGAAGATATCCATCGCCGCCAGCATGCGGGCGGCATCCCTCCGCAGCCCGGTTAACAGGATGCGCTTGCTCAAGCCCTGCTTTTGAATCTCTGCCTCCACTTCGCCTCTTAGCGGGCCGTCTCCCACCAGCATGAAAAATACCTGCGGACAAGCCTGCCCAACCAATCCGGCGACCTTGACCCAATCGATTGGGTTCTTTTGAGCCGAAAAACGCCCTACATTGCCAATCACCACCGCCTCGATGGGCAGTCCCAATGCAGCCCGCTCCGCGGTGCGGTCGTACAGTCCGGGTTGAAACTCCTCCAGCGGGATGGCGCTGCGGATCAGGTGATATTGCTCGGCGCGCCCAATCCCGGCTTGCAGCCCTTTGTCGATATCCCGCTTGGTAACCACGATCAGTGCATCGCTGAAATGCGCCATCCATCTTTCCAAACCGATATACACCTGGCGTGTGCTGGCGGGCATGAAATCGTGAAAGCTCCAGCCGTGCACGGTGTGCACGATCACAGGCGCGCCGGCCAGGCGGGCAGCCAGCCGCCCAATAATCCCGGCTTTTGAGCTGTGGGTATGAACGATGTCGTAGCCTCCGTCCCGGATGATCTTACGCAACTGCGCCAGGGCGCGCAGGTCGTGCAGCGGGCTGATCTGGCGCAGCAGGTCTGGCAGGATGGTCAACGAAATTCCTCGTTGGCGGGCTTCTTCGATCAGGCTGCCTTCGCTGCCGGTTTGCGGACCGGAAAGCACCTCCACCTGGTAGCGTCCCGGGTCAAGCAGGGCGGCGGTGTAGAGCGTGTTTTCCTGGGCGCCGCCCACAATCAGGCGGGTGATTGGATGGATAACGGAAATGGTCATGTTGCCTCAATTGGCGCGCCGGGCTGCCTGCAAGATTTCCAGCATGCGAGGCGCATGGATATTCAAAGAATAGCGCGCTTCGACCGTCGCCCGCCCGGACTCACCCAGCGCCTGGCGGCGGGACGGGTTTTCGATCAGTTCCGTCAGGGCTGCGACCCACTCGGCTTCACTGTTTGCCAGCAAGCCATTCTGCCCGTCCTGGATGATCTCGCGGTTGACGCCCACCGGAGAAGCCGCTGCGGGCAGTCCGGCGGCCATATACTGGAGCGCCTTAAAGCCGCATTTGGACTGAGTCCAGGGGTTATCCGGCATGGGCATCACCCCGATGTCGAAGCCGTGCAAATCGGATAGCTCATTCTCCAGTTGCCAGGGTCGACAAACCACGTTCACGCCGGGCAGAGCATACTCACCCCCGATGACCCGCACCTGGAGCTTGTAGCGCTGATGAAGAGTTTGCAGAGCGCCATCCAGCAAATGCAGGTAGGGTTGAGTGGAATGACTGCCCATCCAACCAATCACGATCTCGGATTGGGCTCTCGGCGTAGGTCGAGGAGTGTAAAGGGTCGTATCAATCGGAGTAGGGATGACATGGACAACAGGGTTGAACTGGAAAGCGTAGGATTGCAAGACAGCGTTGCCCGCGATCACCGCTCTGGAAAGGTGAATGATCTCGGCAGTTTTGCCGGGCTGTTTCAGCCAGCTTAACCAGCGGTTAGCCTGGCTGGTATTGGGCAGGTAAATGGCATCGTCAAAATCGAAGACCAGTGGAAGGCGGGCGGCTGCCGCTCGCTCAAAGATCGCCGGACCGTAAGGCAAGCTTTCTTTATGAACGAAAACCAGGTCAAAATCCTTCAGGTCAATCAGGTCAAGCCAGCGCCGGGCGTAGCTGCGCAGGGTGTAGAGAGCCTTGCGACCGACGTGCCCCGCGCGATAGACCAGGTCAAAGAACTCTGCACTATCCACGAAGGGGCGCACCTCGATTTCCACCCCATGGCTCTGCAGATAGGGCAGGTACTGGTAGACCCGGTAGCGACTGCTGGCGGCGTCGATTCGATGAGGGGTGATAAAGAGCGCTTTCACGCGCCTATTGTATCCCAACTATAGGATTGTATAAATTCGTTCGGATATATTCGGGTTGTCTTCGTGTCTATCATAGAATTCAAACATCTCACCATTCATGTCATTGCGAGCCGCCGATTTTGTTCTTTGGCTGCGAAGCAATCTCCTCTTAATCGGGCAAAACCGTTTCTTGGAGATTGCTCTCTCGGGGACAGCACTCTCCTCGCATCGACAGGTTTAATTTTTGGATTGGTTCTTAGCTGATTCACCCGGCGATCGGGATGGTTTCCAATGACCCATTCCAGAAAGATTCTCATGCTATACTTATGCCAGTGTGTCTCCCTGGGTTGTCATCCTATTCCCTCCAGCCGGGTTTGTTGATAGGTAACCTGCCATGAGTCCAGATAATGAACCTCGGGCGGATCAAGAACATCAGACGGATAAAAGACATCCGTTGGCGCAGCGCAGCGTTCGTTCGATCAGTTGGACCACCCTATCCACCCTGGTTGCCCTGCCGGTCACTTTCATCCAATCGGTTTTTCTGGCTCGCCTGCTGCCGGTGGAGTATTTTGGGATCTTTGCAGGGATGACTTCTCTGATCTTAATCAGCAGCACTATTTTTGAGTTCGGATTTGCCAACGCGTTCTTGCATCGCTCCGCCGAAACCGAAGATGAAGCAACCGCCAGCGCAGCATATTTCACCCTGAATCTGATTTTCCAAACCATCTGGGCGCTGAGCCTGGTCGGGGCTGGGTGGTTTCTATTCACGGATTTACGCCGCCTGGTCCTGCTCTTTCTGGTGTTGACTTCATACCTGCTGCGTCTGACCACTGTCCCGCGCGTTCTGCTCGTTCGCCGGGTGGCGCACCGCCGGATGGCGATGCTCGATCTTGGCGCGAATATGACTTCGGCGGTACTTTCCGTCTTGATTGCATGGAGCACGCGCTCGATATGGGCTTTACTGGTATCTTCTGTCGTTTCCATCGTTTTCAGCGTTGGCGGGCTTTATTTCTGGAAACCTTTTTGGAAACCGCGCCTTCTTTGGGATCGGGCTGTGATGCGCTACTTTCTGTGGTTTGGATCGAAGAACCTGCTGAATAATGTGCTTGATTCTGCCCTGGATAATCTGGATAATCTATGGACGAACTTTTTTCTGGGTGATCTGCTGTTAGGTTTCTATTCGCGAGCCTTTAAATTCGCCACATACCCGCGCCTGGTGCTCTCCACACCGGTCAATTCGGTTGTCATTGGGACTTATTCCGCCCTGAAATATGACCGCCATCGCCTGTCACGGGCTTTCTTTCAAACCAATGCCCTGCTGATTCGGACGGGTTTCTTGTTTGCAGGTTGGTTGGCGCTGATTGCGCCGGAATTCATTCGTTTATTAATTGGAGAAAAGTGGCTGCCGATGCTGGCTGCTTTTCGCTTAATGCTTGTTTTTGCCTTGCTCGACCCGATTAAAGTCAGCATTGCAAATGTGCTGCTTGCGGTCGGTAAACCAGAGAAGATTTTAGCCGTCCGCTTGACCCAGATTGTGATCCTGGTGATCGCGCTCTTCTTTTTGGGTTTTCGCTTTCAAATATCTGGGGTCGCTGTGGCGATGAACTTGATGATCGTTGCTGGCACGCTGCTTTCATTGTATTATGTCCGAGCTTATGTGGATGTCTCTCTCAGGCGTTTATTTGCCGTTCCAGTTCTGGCGTTGGCGGCAGGGATCGGGTTGAGCGCTCTGACTGTCCCCATGATCGTATCATCTGGATCAGATTGGCTTGTCGCCGGGGCAAAAACCATCCTGTTTATAGCCGGTTATAGTACGCTTTTATTCGGGTTAGAAGGCCGCGATATTCTTCGATCGTTGGATGAAGCCCTGGATTTTCGATCCCTGGCTAATAAAACCCGTATTCTCTTTCACCACTTAATCCCTCGAAAATGAGCGCTGATCCTGGTTTGCCCGTCGTCGTATTTGGTTTCAATCGCCCGCACCATTTTAGGCGGGTGCTTAACGCCCTGAGCCGGCAGGATATTGAGCGATTGCTCATCTTCATCGACGGTCCGCGCTCGCAGGCCGACAGATCCGGGGTGGAAGCCTGCCGCGCGTTGGCTCGCCAGGTGGACTGGGCGCCAAAAGAGCTGGTTTTTTCGGATGATAATCATGGACTGGCTGGTTTGGAGCAAAATATCCACCTGGTCTTCGAGCGTTTCCCCAGGGCGGTTTTTGTCGCGGACGATTGCCTGCCCATGCCCGGCTTCTATGCTTTCATGCGCCTCGCCCTGGAGCATTACGCCAATCAAAAGCAGGTTTTCTCTATTGGCGGCTATCAACCGCTGCCGCCTGGCTTATTCGACTCAAAAAACCAGGCGGTTGCTGCCGGCCCTCGTTTCACTTGTTGGGGTTGGGCCTGCTGGCGTGATCGTTGGGAAGCATTACGTCCAGATTTGCAGCGTTACATCACCCTTTTCGATAACCTGTCTCATATCCCGGATATCGCAGGGAGCGATCTTCCGGCGATGGCTCGCAGAATGGCAGTGGGTGATATCCCTGCAAGTTGGGATATCAAAGTAGCGATCGCTTGTCTGCATCAGCGCAAAATTCACCTGCTCGCAAGCAGGGGGCTGGTGCGCAATATCGGTTTGGACCAAAGCGGTATCAACGGCAGCCTTTCGGCTGTGGTCCGTGACCTGTTCTTTCAGAACCGCAACCTCAACCGCCAGTTGCCTGTCAGCCTGGATTGGCCGCAGGTTGTCGATCTGGATTGTGAATATGCCGCCGCTTATCGTCACTATATCTTTCGAATGAGGAATGCCTCCATCCGACGCTGGTGGATGCGCCTGAAAACACTCGCCCGCCGGTATCTCCTTCCTGGCGGCGAGCGTTTCGAGGATTTGGACCTGCTAGAGACGGCTCATTTACCGCTCGTAAAACGGGCTTTATTGTCTTATCTCGTTTACCCTTTCACCATCCCGCGCGATGACCCGCGCTTTATCCGTCACATTAATATCTGGCATGCGATCGAGTTCGTTCGAACGCTTAACCAGATGGGTTATCGAGTGGATGCAATGGATTATCGCGATCAAGATTTCTCCCCAACCCGATCCTATGATGTGTTTATTGGTCACGCCGGGATCAACTTTGAGAAGATCGCCGCCCGCTTGCCGGCGAATACCCGAAAGATCTATTCTTGCCACCGGCAGCTATTGGAAATTTCACAATCGAGCCGAGCAGGATCGTTTTGCCGATCTGAAGAACAGGCGTCAGGTTGAAATTCCACTGGATCGCCCCATTCGACAATCAGAAGAGGGTGCATTGCACGCCGCAGATGGGATCATTGGGATCGGCAATTCATTTACGCGCGCCACCTATGCCGGATTTGATCCGGTGGTGATGATCAACGGCGCCTCACTGGAAGATGCCACCTATGATTGGCAATCCAAAAATGATCAGGGTAATTGCCAGCATTTCTTATTTTATGGTTCAAAAGGAAGTGTTCACAAAGGCCTGGACCTGGCGTTAGAAGCCTTCATCGGGCTGGAACAGCACTTATGGGTGATGGCGCCTTTAGAAAAAGAATTTGAGCGCGTTATCGGCGGGAATTGGAGCATCAGTCCAATATCCATCGTTTGGGGTGGGTGCAACCACGCTCACCCGCTTTCTACCGCGTGATGCGACAATGCGCTTTCTGTATCCTGCCGTCATGCAGCGAGGGCCAGTCGCAATCTGTATTGGAGGCCATGAACCAGGGTCTGGTGCCGCTGGTCAGCCGTATGGCCGGGGTGGATATGGGCAATTTTGGATTCTACATAGAACCCGTCAGCATCGAAATGATCCGATGGTTGTCTTTGGCGCTCTCAAAGATGAGCCACGATGAGTGGCTCCAGCGGTCGAGGCAAGCCCGTGCGGCAATAGCAGAAGCCTATTCTGAACAACACTTTAGAAAGAACCTGATGAAAGCGCTCTACCAAATCATCCCGCCTGATGAGTTGCTTTTCAAGCCTCAATAAAACGGAGCATTGTAAAAAAACCTATGCCAGATCTTATTAAATCTTTGGATCGCAGAACTCGTAAAGCGATTGCTCGTATTTTCCCGGGTCGGTTTCCGTCTTTATATTCCACTCTGGATGACCCGCAGCGCGTACCGGTCCAAGAAGCGGCTTATCGTCTGGCGGCGGATCGGTATTTGAAACCCGATGACAGTATATTGGATGTTGGTTTTGGGCTGGGGTATGGATTGAAGATCATGGCTGGCGCAGGTCGTCAGCTGACCGGGGTGGAGATTGACCACCGCGCGGTGACTGACTTTCTTCAAAGGCAAGCGGCGTCGATCCCAGGTCTGCAATCTGCGCAGGTTTATGACGGTCTGCAGTTCCCTTTTGCGGATCAGGCTTTTGATGTGGTTGTATGCGTGGATGTCATCGAACATGTGCCGGATGAGCGCGCCTTGCTGCTTGAAATGCTGCGGGTGGCTCGCCGGCTGGTGCTGGTCTCCACGCCGAACCGCCGCCCGGAATTTACCCGTCCGAATGGACGACCGCGTAATCCCTGGCATTTCCGCGAATGGACCTTCGAAGAATTTGATCAGATTCTATCGAGGCTATCTGGTGTAAGGATCGAGTGGAATTGCCTGGATGGTCCTACCCGAGGCCCATTCAGGGTTTTGCCTCAAGCTTCAAGCGATACTTACGCCCTAACTCCGGTTTTATGGAAAGAATAATGCGCCTGGTGGTGGATGGCTTGATCTTCCAGAAGGATCCGCATGGCGGGATCGCCCGATATTTCCGTGAAATCCTGCCGCGCATGTGTGAACAAGAGCCGCAATTGCAGGTCACTTTATTCACTGATGGACCTGTGCTTGCCGAAATCCCGCATCATCCCCAAATTCATCTGCGCCAGGCGCCAGCCGTCCACCGTACATTTCGCCCGAAAGGCCTCTCGCGGCAGTTATTCTACCCGTTGCGGCGCTTGGGTGGCTTCGCCTGGAATAACCTGCGTCAGCTCTGGTTGAGCGGTGAGACGGAGGCCATCTGGCATTCCACTTTCTACACCACGCCGGCTGCCTGGAAGGGCCCGCAGGTGGTTACCCTGCATGACCTGATCCCGGAGCGCTTTCCTGATCAATTAAATGATCCGATGGACCATCTCGGTCGCAGGCAAAAACTGAAAGCGGTTCAGCAAGCCCGGGCGCTGATCTGCGTCTCGCAGGCAACACGGGATGATTTTAGGCGCATTTATCCGGATGTGGATAAGCAGATTTTTATCGTCAAAAATGGGTATAGTAGTGTTTTTCGTCTATTGGAAACCTCCAATCAAGCCGATCTGCTCTTTCCATTCATCGAAATGTCAGACCAGCCTTTCTTGCTTTATGTTGGCGGCCGCGCTCTTTATAAAAATTTTGCGAGCTTGTTGCAGGCTTACCGGGCCTGGGGACAGCGCTCGAATATCCGCCTCGCCGTGGTTGGGTCGCCCTGGACTGCCGCCGAGCAGGACCAGCTAGACAGGGATGGCCTTACCTCGCGCCTGGTTCACCTGGGATACCTGAAGGACGCCGACCTGTGCCGGGCTTATAACCAGGCGGCTGGATTGGTTTTTCCTTCCCTGGCGGAAGGATTCGGCATCCCGTTGCTGGAGGCAATGGCTTGTGGCTGCCCGATCGTGGCATCCGCGATCCCGTCCACGCTCGAAGTGGCTGCTGATGTGCCAATCTATTTCGATCCGGCTGATCCGAGCACTTTGATCCCCGCTCTGGACCGGCTGATAGCAGAGGGGCGGGACTCGGCTCGCTCCCAGGCTGGATTGCAGCGCGTCCAGCAGTTTTCATGGGATAAAACCGCCAGCGAAACCCTGCAAGTGTATCGTTCACTGGCAGACAACGCACATGCGAGCGTGTCATGACCGATATTCTCCTCGTCACTATCATCATCCCCTCCTTTAACCAGGGTGACTTTCTCGAAGCCACGATCCAATCGGTTTTCGCTCAGGATTACCCGCAGATCGAAGTAATCTTGATGGATGGCGGCTCGACGGATCAGAGCCTGACAGTGATCCAAAAATATGCCCACCGTTTTGCTGCCTGGGAATCGCAGCCCGACCGCGGCCAGGCGCATGCCATCAACAAAGGGTTGCTCCGGGCACGCGGTCAAATCATCGGCTGGCTTAACTCGGATGATCTCTTATTGCCGGGAGCAGTCAGCCTGGTGGTTCAGACCTTTGCCGAAAACCCGGCTGTGGATGTGGTCTATGGTCGCCTGGAGCGGATCGATGAAAATGGGCAGTTATTGCCCACCCCTATCCTGCCCAAAGATCGGGTCGAATTCTCAAAAGAACTGGTCTTGGGCGAATGTGTGGTCAACCAGCCCGGCGCATTCTGGCGGCGTTCGATCATGGATCGGGCTGGATTGCTGGATGAAAATTTGCGCTACGCGCTGGATTACGAATATTGGCTTCGATTAGCCCTGCTTGGGGCGCAATTCAAGCATCTGCCGCAAGTGGTCGCCCGATTCCGCCTCAGTCGTAGCTCGAAGACGGTAGGCCAAACCGCAACCCAGGCTGGCGAACTGCTGGAGGTATTCGAAAAGACCGCTGCTATCTCAGATTTAGCGCAGCAATTGGATCTGACCCAGGCCGAAATCAGGCATCGAGTGAAGACGACCGCGCGCCCGGTTCTGCCTGCAGGCATTTTACGGTGAATATAAAATCCGACATTGGGAGCGCGCCGCTTATTGGTTTTGGAAAGCTCTCCAAAATGATCCGCTCTGCGTTTTTGACCGCCGCTGGCTGGCTCTGGCTCTGGCGCATTTGAGCAGGCCGGGCCGGAAAAGCTAGCTATCGCGACCTGACATTGCGAGCTTGAAAACAGCATGTCATTGCGAGCGTACTGTGCGAAGCAATCTGAGGGCTGCATCGTTGCACAAACCGCTCCTCGCAGCGACAAACTCTGACCGTATGTCTTTGCGAGCGTACTGTGCGAAGCAATCTGAGAGCTGCATCGTTGCACAAACCGCTCCTCGCAGCGACATACTCTGACCGTATGTCTTGGCGAGCGTACTGTGCGAAGCAAACCAGGGGCTGCATCGTTGCACAAACCGCTCCTCGCAGCGACATACTCTGACCGTATGTCTTGGCGAGCGTACTGTGCGAAGCAAACCAGGGGCTGCATCGTTGCACAAACCGTTCCTCGCAGCGACATACTCTGACCGTATGTCTTTGCGAGTGTACTGTGCGAAGCAAACCAGAGGCTGCATTGTTGCACAAACCGCTCCTCGCAGCGACATACTCTGACCGTATGTCTTTGCGAGTGTACTGTGCGAAGCAAACCAGAGGCTGCATTGTTGCACAAACCGCTCCTCGCAGCGACATACTCTGACCGTATGTCTTTGCGAGCGTACTGTGCGAAGCAAACCAGAGGCTGCAAGGTACCTCATTAGTGGCGCGAAGGAGAAACCCTCTACGAACGAATCGCGAATAAACGAACGGACGGTAGGCATTTGAGTATTCGTGCTTCATCAGTGGATGGTCTATTGCAGCGACATCTCCTTACGATATAATTGGGACAACATTGGCCGGGCGGAAAACCGCTTGCTGCCATCTGGAGGAGTCCATTGCCGACCAAGTTAAGCCGTTACGCCGAAGGAGTGATGGAGGCCGCCTGGCTGGGCGCGATCTTACTCACGCCGGTATTTTTCAACATCTATTCCAGCCGTATTTTCGAGCCGGATAAAATCACGCTGCTGCGCACCCTGGCCCTGGTGATCCTGGTCGCCTGGCTGGTCAAGCTGTTCGAGGAGGGCGGATTCCGCTGGGAACGTATCCCGCAGGATGGCGGCCCGTTGCAAATCGCTCGCCGCGCATCCCATTGATCCTGCCGGTATTGGCGCTGGCGCTGATCTATATCGTCTCCACGATCTTTTCGGTCACGCCTTATACCAGCTTGTGGGGTTCCTACCAGCGCCTGCAGGGCACGCTACACCACCTTTTCTTATCTGGTTGTTTTTGCTTCGCTGGTAGCCAACCTGCGCCGGCGCGGGCAGGTGGAGCGCCTGATCACGGTGGCCATCCTGACCAGCCTGCCGGTCAGCCTGTATGGCATCTTGCAGCGCTATCAGCGCTGACCCGATCCCGTGGGGCGGCGATACCAGCGGGCGGATCGCTGCGAATATGGGCAACTCGATCTTCGTGGCGGCTTACCTGATCATGGTCTTCCCGCTCACATTGATGCGCACGATTGAGTCCTTCGAAGCCATGCTGCAGTTGACCGCGGCCGGCTCTGGCCGAACTTCGCCCGCGCCACCGCTTATGTGTTTATCTGGCTTTGCAGCTGATCGCGCTCTATTTCAGCGGCAGCCGTGGCCCCTGGCTGGGTTTGGGCGTGCCAGTCTGGTGCTTCGTCTGGCTGGGGCTTTCACTGATCTGGCGCAAACGTTGGCTGACCATCAGCGGGGTGGTGCTGGCGTTCAGCTGGCGGCGATCTTCCTGATCCTGCTGAACATTCCCAATGGCCCGCTGGAAAGCCTGCGCAGTCCGCCCGGAATTTGGCCGCCTGGGGCAGCTGCTGGATGCCGAAAGCCGCACCGGGCGAGGTGCGTACCCTGATCTGGCAGGGCGCTTCCGAACTGGTCAGCCCGCATGAGCCGCTGCGAATTCCCGGATGGGCGCGAAGACCCATTCAACTTCCTGCGCCCGTTGATCGGCTATGGCCCGGAAAGCATGTACGTGGCCTATAACCGCTTCTACCCACCCGAGCTGACCCAGGTGGAAAAGCGCAACGCTTCCCCCGATCGCTCGCACAACGAAACCTGGGATTCGCTGGTGATCACCGGGGTGCTGGGACTGGTCGGCTTATCTGACCCTGTTTGGCTCGGTGCTCTATTATGGTTTGAAATGGCTGGGTCTGGTTCCCGGCAGCAAGGCAGCGCAACCTCTACCTGGCGCTCTACCTGGCCGGCGGCGCGCTGAGCGCCATCGCTTTTGTTTGGTGGGGCGGTCTGAAATTTCTGGGAGTGGCGCTTCCATTTGGTATGGTTTTGGGCGTCACCCTCTACATGATCCTTGTCTCGCTGTTTGGGCATGTCCAGGCCAGCGTTTCTGAGACTCAGCGTCTGCGAGCTTATGTGATGCTTGGGCTGCTGGCTGGTGTGATCGCCCACTTTGTCGAGATCAACTTCGGGATCGCCATAGCCGCCACCCGCACCTATTTCTGGGCATACGCCGGGCTGCTGCTGCTGGTGGGCGCAATTTTGCCGCTGCACGGCGAGCTTTTCAAGGACAGCGCGGATAACCTCACACCCCAGGACGGCTCTGCTGAAACTGGCGAGGTAAAATCCCAAACAAAAGCGGCTAGCAGCTTTTCACAGAAGAAAAACAGCTCCCCCCAGTCTCGCCGAAAACAAAGCTCTCGCAGCCGGAGCGCTCGCAGAGGCACAGAAGGCGCAGGCGCTGCGCCTCTCCTCGCTGCTTCATGGATCCGCTCTGCGCTGATTGTGGCTTGCATTGTCGGGCTGCTGCTCACCACTCTGGGCTATGAATTCATCTCAAACGCCAGCCACGAACCCTCTGCAATCGGGTTGGTCTGGGCTTCGTTGACAAGCCGGGCGCGCCCTGGCGGGCGGAATGGCGTGCTCCCGCTCCTTGTGACCACCTGGTTAATTGGGGTGGTCTTGCTCTCCTCCGAAAGCGTCCGCCTTTCCGCCCAGAATATTCGCTCTGTCAACAGCGAATGGTTGAAAATCATTGGCCTGGGTGCGGCGATCTCGTTGATAGTAGCCTATCTCTTCTGGCTTTGGAACGCCTCCGGGTTGGTCGCTCTCAGCCGCGAAACCGCCCAAACCGTCGCCGACATCCTGGGTCAGGTGCAGCGTTCAGAAGGCATCCTGACCACCTATACCATCCAGGTATTTTTGATCCTGTTTGCAGCCGCCGCATTTCTGCCGGTGGATTGGCCTGCTATGCAGATGCGCCAGCCGGTCTTCAGCCCGCTGCTGGCAACCGGTTTGCTCGGAGCGGCTTTTGCTTTCTCTGCTTATGCCAACCTGCGCGTGATCCAGGCTGATATTGCTTTCAAGACCGGCGATTTGTTCGCCCGCCCGGAAAGCTGGCCGGCTGCCATCGCGATCTACAACCATGCCAATGACCTGGCGCCAAACGAGGACTATTATTATCTCTTTCTTGGGAGGGCTTATCTGGAATATGCAAAGACTCTCTCAGATCCCACTGAGCGGGACCGTTTGATCGAACAGGCAGCCAGAGATCTGCGCAAAGCCCAGGAGATCAACCCGCTCAACACCGATCACACCGCCAACCTGGCCCGGCTGCACTCGCTCTGGGCGACCTACACCGATGACCCCGAGCTGCGGGACGAGCGCGCCCGCCTTTCGGAAGGATTATTTGAAAAGGCGGTGATGCTCAGCCCAAACAGTGCTCGTCTTTGGGATGAGTGGGCGGTGCTTTATCTGAACTTGCTCGACCAACCCGAAAATGCGCGCCAGAAACTTGAACAAGCCCTTTTAATTGATCCGTTCTATGATTGGACATATGCCTTGTTGGGAGATTACTACAGCCAGTTCATAGCTGAACAGCCTTCAATCTCCGCTGAGGAGAAGACTGCCGCGCTGCAGAAAGCGGCGGAAAATTACACTCAGGCCCTGGAAATTGGCAAAGATTCCGCCGGAGCGTCCCTGCTGTATAACTATGCCATTGCCCTGGGTGGCATTTATTCCCGACTAGGTCAGATGGATCAGGCAGTCCTGTCTTATGAAAGAGCGCTAGCAATTCTACCCGAATCCTCCGATCGTTGGCGGGTGCAGATCACCCTGGCCCAAATCCTGGCCAACCTGGGCGATCTGCCCAGGGCGCTGGAGTATGCGCAAGCCGCATTAGTGGGCGCGCCCGAAGATCAAAAGCCTGCCATCTCCGCCTTGATCTCACAGTGGGGTGGACAGCCTTGATATCTCCGCCGGTCCTGTTGCCTTTTGCCCTGGCGCTGGTCTTGAACCTGGCGCTCACCCCGCTTGTCCGGGTGGTCGGATTCAAGCTTGGCCGGGTGGCCCAACCGCGAGCGGACCGCTGGCACAAGAAACCCACCCCCACGCTTGGCGGGGTGGGTATTTTTATCTCTTTCGGGTTGGCGCTGTGGATCAGCAAGTCGGTTTTTGGCGTGCAGCTTCCAGCCGGGTGGGGTTTTTTGAGCGGCTCGCTCCTGGTTTTCCTGGTCGGGCTGTATGATGAATTCCGGCCCCTCTCGCCGATCGCCAAGCTGGTGGCTCAGATCCTGGCGGCTACCCTGGTCATTGGGCTTGGGACGACAAGCACCTTTTTCACCCCCCGATTTTCCGGGAATTCTGAAATAGGCGCTGCCCTGGCGCAGCTCTTCAACATCCTGCTGACCTACATCTGGCTTGTGGGTATCAGCAACGCAATCAACCTGTTGGATAATATGGATGGGCTGGCAGGCGGGATTGCCCTGATCACCGCCGGTATTTTGGCATACTTTTTTTGGCAAGGCGAAAATTTGCAGTTATTCTGGATTGCCCTCGCTCTGGTTGGAAGCCTGGTTGGCTTTTTGGTATTCAATTTCCCTCCTGCAAAAATCTTCATGGGCGATAGCGGTAGCTTGTTTCTCGGTTTTACCCTGGCCGCATTGGCTATCGCTCACCAGCAGCAGGCCTCGAATGTATTCGCCGTGATCGGCGTGCCTACCCTGATTTTCATGCTTCCAATCCTGGACACCGCCCTGGTGACATTCACCCGCCTGATGCGCGGCCAGTCGCCGGTGCAGGGTGGGAGCGACCATACCTCTCATCGCCTGGTGGCCTTTGGTTTGAGCGAGCGTCAGGCCTTATTGATTTTGTACAGCATCGCCCTGCTCTCGGCGGTTATGGCTGCCACGCTGAAATCGCTCAATTACTGGCTCAGCCTGGTGCTAGCCCCGCTTTTGATCCTTATCCTGGCGCTGATGACCGCCTATCTCGGTCGCTTGAAGATGGTGGATACCCCAGCCGCCTCCCCACGGGCGCAGAATATTGCCCGCTGGATGACCGATCTGACCTTCCGCCGGCGTTGCGCCGGAGGTGATCCTGGACTTTTTCCTGATCGCGATCTGTTTTTACCTGGCATTTTTTGTGGGTTATAACGGACAGCTCAACCAGCAAGGCAGCATTGCTCCGCTGGTTAGTTTTTTGAACGGCCTGCCATTTGCCTTTGCCAGCGCCTACCTGTCCTTTTATCTTTTCGGGGTGTATCGGGTGATCTGGCGCTATGTCGGCTTTGATGACCTGATCCGCTATTTCCAGGCCTCGCTCGGCGGTGTTATTCTGCTGGCAGCCCTGCTCTTTATCTTCAGCACGCTGGGTTTCGCCGACTGGGCCTCGACCCTGCCGGCGTTGATTTTCGTTTATTTTGGCGTTTTCTTGATGGTTGGATTGGCCTCTCACGCTCCTCGTTTCGAATTCTGGATACCCTGATCCAGCAGCGCGTCCGCCCGGATGAACAGCAGGTCCTGATCATTGGGGCTGGAGATGCAGGCGAGATCGCCCTGCGCTGGCTGCTGCTCAACCCGCAATTCAAAATGCGCCCGGTTGGTTTCATCGACGATGATCCATTGCTCACCGGACGGGTGATTCACGGCATCAAGGTCTTGGGGCGTCCGGGTGAATTGGATCGCTTGCTGGAAAGCCACCAGATCGCCGGTGTGATCCTCGCCGGCGAAATGAATTTCGCCCGTGATCCAGCGTCGATTTCTTCCACAGAGTTGGTCCGATTGTGCCGGGGAAAAAGGGTCTGGGTGCGCCAGTTAAGATTAGAATTCGAACCTTTGGCTCCGGGAGAGGTTTTGTCAGAATAATCCTCAATTGCTTATGTACCTGTCGTAAGTTGCGTTCGGCCAGGGAATAGACCAACTAAGCCAGTTCTAACACCATCGGCGAAGCAACCAGCCGTTCAGGCCTTATAATATCCTCATAAATCAAACAACCCCGCCTGCCATCGAGCTGATTGACCTGGGCAAACAATACGGCCCACGTACAGCCGTCTTGCGCCTGAATCTGCAGGTCTTTCCGGCCGATATCTTCGGTTTCGTTGGCCCAAATGGCTCCGGCAAAACCACCACCATCCGCATGATCGCCGGGCTGCTGCGTCCAACCAGCGGGCAAGCTTTCGTCGAGGGCTTCTCGGCTCGCACCGCCCCCTATGAGATCAAGCGCCGAATCGGTTATATGCCCGACGATTTTGGGGTCTACCCCGACTTGAAAGTTTGGGAATACCTGGATTTCTTCAGCGCCTGCTATGACATCCCGCCGGCTCGCCGGGCCAACCTGGTAGCTGAATTGCTCGACCTGGTAGACTTGTCTCAGCGTCGGGATGACCAGGTGGACCGCCTGTCACGTGGCTTGAAGCAGCGCCTCAGTCTGGCTCGCACCCTGATCCACGATCCGCATGTGCTGATTCTGGATGAGCCAGCCGCCGGCCTCGATCCGCGCGCTCGCATCGAGATCCGCCTTCTATTGCTCGAGCTATCACGGATGGGCAAGACCATTTTCTTTTCCACCCACATCCTTTCGGATGTCGCCGAAATCTGCAACCGGGTTGCCATCCTTGAAGCCGGTCAAATTGTGGCTGCCGGGCGGATTGAAGACTTGCGATTACAGCACCTGAACCGGCGCAGGATTCAGGTGACTTTGCTCGATCGGCTCGAGCAAGCCCTGGCTATCCTCAAAGCGGACGAACAGGTCAGCGAGATCGAGCCGCTGCAAGACGAAAGCCCGGGAGAAGCCCGTTTCTCGGGTCGCTTGCGGGTGCTCTTCGATTTTGCCGGCGACGACGCCGCCTTGAGCGACCTGCTGCGCCGCTTCGTCCTGGCTGAGACCCCGATCCTCCACTTTAGTGAAGAAGGCAGCGCTCTAGAAGAGGTCTTCCTTCAGACCACCCGGGGGATCATTTCATGAAACCGGATCAGGAAACCGCTCATGAAACCGCTCATGAAATCGCTCATGAAATCGCTCAAAAAAACACTCAAAAAAACGCTCGCCTCTGGCGCAGTTGGCTGACCAGCCCCTGGCGTAACCCGGTTGTGATCAAGGAAATCCGCACACGCATGCGCGCCCGGCGGACTTTCATCCTGCTCAGCGCGGATTTGATCGTACTGGCGATCGCAGTTGCGGGCGCATACCTGGTCTTTCGATCCACCCTCACCAGCACCGGCAACCTGGAAGAACGCCGTATCTTCGGTAAATCGATTTTTGGCTTGCTGGTTTGGATCGAACTGGTGATGGTCAGTTTTGTCGCTCCAGCTCTGACCAGTGGGGCGATCGCCTCCGAGCGCGAGCGCCAAACTCTGGACCTGCTGCGGGTCACTTTGCTCCCTCCCAGCCAGCTCGTCTTTGGCAAATATCTGCCTGGGCTGGGTTTTCTTTTCCTGCTGCTGCTCAGCTCGATCCCAATGCAAGGGCCGGCCAACCTGATCGGCGGGGTGCTTTGGCAGGAAATCCTGCTGGCATTTCTGCTGCTGATGATTACCGCCATCGCCTTTACTGCCCTTGGTCTGCTGCTTTCCAGCCTGGTTCGACGCACGATGGTCGCAGCCACGCTTTCCTACGCTGCCACCACTTTTCTGGTTTTTGGCATCCCGATCATTGCGCTGATCTTCCTCTTTCTGTTTGGGACCGCATTTGCGGATGATCTGGGCCAGATACCGGCGCGGGTTGAAGCAGCCATGATATTGTTTGGTTGGATATTGATTTGCGTCACGCCATTGGGAGCAATGATTGGAACAGAAGTGATCTTTCTGGACCAGCACAACCTGTTGCTGGCGCATATCCCCCTTTCGGATGGCGCGACCCTTCTATTGCCCTCCCCCTGGATCATCTATACCCTGGTTTACTTGCTCTTCAGCCTGGTCGCGCTCTGGTTGAGCATTCTCTGGCTGTCGCATGCCAGCGATTAAAAATCGAAATCGGGGCTTTGTTTGAGCCCCGATTCGGGTGAACAACCTGTTCTAGCGGCAGGATTTCTTAGGAGTTGAGACGGTCTCTCCGGGGCGAATAAACTCGCTAATTTTCAATTCTTCCTTGGTGAGCACTGAATCAGTTGTTGGCGGCATGGGCAGCAGCCAATAAGTCGATCCGTCGCCCTCTGGTGTATAACCGACATACTTATCAGATGTGGCTACCTTCCAAACTACTGTGCCATTTTCGCACCAGGGTCCGGCGACGATATCGATCACCTCGCCCGGCTGCAGGTGGCGGAAGATTGGCGCATAGCCGATTTCACTGGAGTAATGGATGCCGATCACACCAGCGCCACCCCCAACAAAGGCGACGTCTTTCGGATGCAGTCGGGAAGCGGCGCATCCCCGCAGTGGATAATAGATCGGGACCGCGAAAGGATCCCAACCACCGTTGGAGATCGAATTCACCACCGGGATGGTCTCCTCTTCAGGCGGCGGGACCGGGGTGACCGTCGGCGTCGCGACAATCTGAACGACTATGTTGGTGACCAACACCAACGGATTGGCGCTCTGGGCTGCCTGATCGGTTTGGGGTTCCTCCACCGCGCAGGCCGAAACCACAAGAGTCAGCACCAGTAAAATTCCGATCCAGAGGCTTAAACGCTTCTCAGCGCTTTTCTTTTGATTTTGAGACATGCTCTATACTCTCCTTATTCTCACTATCTGTATAGGTATTCTAACGAGGCATGGGTAGCAGCCAGTAGGAATCTCCATCTCCTTCGGGCGTGTACCCGGTTGTCCCATCTTTCATCCGCACCAGCCAGACGATCCAGCCGTGGCTGCACCATGGTCCATTCAGGATCTCCAATACCGCTCCGGGTTGGGCATATCCGATAATCGTGTCGTAATAAAGGTCGCGCCCATAGCGGATTCCATTCGCGCCGCCTTGCAGTGAGACCATTGCCAGATCCCCGATATATAAACGGGAAGCCACGCAATCTTTAAGTGGATAATAAATTGGCGCATTCAACGGGTTCCAGGTCGCGGTAGGGGTAGGCGGCTCAGGAGTGAATGTCTTTGTCATGGTTGGCGTCACAGGGATCGGTGTAGGGGGAATGATCTCTGTGATCACCTGGGTGATCACCAGCACTGGAACAGTGGCGCTGGGCAGTGAGGTCGGGGCTACCACCTGAATGCAGGCAGATAGCAGCATTGAGATCGCAATCCCGACCGGCAGGAGCAGGCGCGCGGGCTGCATCCAAACATTCTTTCTCTCAGCGATTCTCTTTTCGCAATCCTTCACAGGTTACCAAATCCTTCTATCTAGGTTTAAACTGGTTTATGGTTGGTCCCGGTTGGAACTCAACTTTGATAAATGATAACCGGCGTCCCACTACCGCTCTCGATGTAATCTTCGTCCGGCGGAACATACGGGTCCGTCCAGCGGTAGATCCAGCGGGCGGCTTCGGGGGTCAGGTTAATGCACCCATGGCTTTGAGGGGTTCCATAGTTATTGTGCCAATAGGTGCCGTGGAACGAAACGCCAGTCCAGGAAATATAACACACCCAGGGCACACCTGGAAGGTCGAAATCGTTGCCCTGCAGGTCGGAAGCCATGTGGCGGGTGGGCTGTTTTCGCTCCACCCTGAATTCGCCAATGGGTGTATCGCCTTCAAAATAGCCTGTCGCGGTGCGGGTGCTGAAGACCGGCCGACCAGCCGCGATTGCCGTCAGGCGCTGGCGGGTTAAATCAATCTCGATCCGTTTATCCGCTGCATTTGGGGAGATGGGGGTCAGCTCGTTGGCCGTGAGCGGGCGCAGATGAGCCGCTTCTACGTTGAATTGCTGGCGATAACGTTCATCATAGATGCGGTACCAGATTACCCCATTCACGCCTGTGAAGACATGCTGAACCCAATAGGTGCTGCTATAGTAGCAGCGGAAGGCCCGCTTGCGGCCGCGCTCGGTCACAGACCATGCGTCGCTAAAAGGGACGCTGACCTCACACAGCAAGCCGCCGTTTGGGATTGTGTCGACGGGTTGGCTCAGGATGCGCTGGACGGGCTGAACAAAAGAGGAAATGCAGCCAGCCATCCGGTGTGCGCAGCCAGATCGGGTTGTGGGTGGGTGTTGGATCGCCGACTTTCTCCTCCAGGATATCCACTACTGCATCCGTGACATAATACCCCAACTCCGGGCTGGAGATGGAGGGCTGTTCGTAGTATCGGAGGGAATAGACCGTCCGGCCTAACGTAAAAGAGGGAGGTCTTTTCGCAGCAGGGTCGCCGCCTGGGGGAAAATCTCGAAAGCCCCACCCGATGGCGGCGGCTCCGAACAATTTGAGGAAATCTCTTCGCTGAAAACTCGAACTCATAATCCGAACAGGATCAGCTCCACTTCATAATCAACAGGTTATGGGTCAATCATAGCATATTTGACCAGAATCCGCAAACCGGGCAAGGGCGTTGCAGATTGTCGTTGCGAGCATCCTTTGCGAAGCTACCTGAGCAGTGAAACATTCATAACGGCGTTTTCCGGGGCTTCTTCGTTGAAGAGGCTTATAAGGTTTCCAGCAAGGCGCGCTCTAGCAAATCACCGACATTGAGTTCACCCGCCCATTTGTTCAGGTAAGTCAAATCCAATTCCCCGCTCTGGTTTTGAGCACGCCAAGAATATCGCGCCATTGACGCTCTGATACTTCGCCGCCCATGCGATACGATATGTCAAGACGCTTGAAATCTTCGCTGACTTTAAGCGTGACTTCGATCGGTTCATTTTGCATGGCCGGATTCTCCATACACCTTACGCGCCAGTTCCTCTCCCATTACGTCGGTTAAAAGACCATAATCACCTGGGGCGCGCGAGCGCGGGATTACTTCGGCGCAATGAGCGGAGGCGGGGGTATAATTACGTGCAATGCACTCATCCTGCTGTATTCCATCACAACGGTCAAGGAGGGTCCAATGGGCGCACTAAATCGCAATGATGTCCGTTTTTTTAGTGGTCAATCCCACCCGAAATTAGCAGCAGGGATTGCATCCTATCTGGGTATCCCGCTTGATCCAACCCATTTCGACCGCTTCAGCAATGATAACATTTACGTACAATTGGGGGCCAGCGTGCGCGGGCGGAATGTCTATATCCTGCAATCGTTGATCCCGCCGGTCAGCGATCATTTGGTGGAATTATTGATGATGCTGGATATCGCTCACGGCGCCGGCGCGGCTCAAATTCATGCCATCATCCCGTATTATTCCTACGCCCGCTCGGACAAAAAAGACGCCCCGCGCATCTCGATCACATCCAGGCTGGTGGCCGACCTGTTGCAAACCGCCGGGATGACCCATTTCATGACCATGACGCTGCATTCGCCCCAGGTTCATGGTTTTTTCAGCGTTCCCACGGATCCGCTTACCGCCCGGCACTTGTTTATGCGTTATTTCCGAAAAGCCAACTTTCTCAAAGAAGAAACTGTGGTGGTCTCGCCGGATATGGGGCGGGCCAAATCGGCTGCCCGTTTTTCCAGGCAGCTTGGTTTTGCCATGGCCGCAGCCCAGAAAGAGCGCATTTCGGATTATGAAGTCCACATCGGGGACACACTGGAGCGCCAGATTCGCGGTTTCCGGCGAGCATTAATCTATGATGATGAAATTGTGACCGGCACGTCCGTCATTGAGTTGTGCAAGCTGCTGGTCGATTATGGGGTTGAGGAAATTTATGTGATTTGTACCCATGGACTTTTTGCTGGTCAGGCGCTGCCCAGACTGGTAGAATTCCCCCAGATCATTAAGATCATCACGACGGACACGGTCCCGGTGCAGAAAGACGATCCGAAATTGGAAATCATCTCGGTTGCACCGGTCTTCGGCGAGGCGATCTGGAGAAACTCCACCCGTCAATCCATTGGGGGTTTGTTCTCTTTCCACAGTGATCAGGAAGAAAAAGAAGCGATCGATGATTGAGACACATTGGGCGCGCCAATTCAACGCACGACTGGTAAAAAAAAATGAACGGAGGTTGATGTGACCCAGGAAACCAACTTGAAACAGATCCTGGCTGAACCGCGTACGATTGAAGAACTTCATATTCCCCAGAATTTGGTGATCGATCTCATTTTTCGCTTGTTATACAATGAGGGCAATGTCGCTCTTACGCGTTTTACCGAAGTATTGAAAATCCCCAAAGCGATCATTGATGAGATCCTGCTTTGGATGCAGAAAGAACACCTGGTGGAGGTTTCAAAGGCCAGCGTGCAACTGGGCCGATTGGGGAACGTCTATACGCTGACGGATGCGGGTGAATTGCGCGCCAGGGCTGCCCTGGATCGCAGCCTGTACGTCGGCCCGGTGCCGGTGGCAATTGCGTATTACACCCGTGGGATGGAATTACAAACTCGCCAGCGGGTGAAAGTTTCTCCAGAACAGGTAAAGCAGGCGATCAGCCACCTGATCTTGCCGGAGAACTTCCATCGCCAGCTTGGTCCGGCTGTCAATTATGGCACCTCGCTGTTCTTATATGGGCCTCCTGGCAACGGTAAAACCACGATCGCCCAGGCGGTTGGGAAGTTAATCTCTGGATCTGACCCGATTTGGGTTCCGTACGCCATCACCGCTGGCGGCCAGGTGATCCAGATTCATGACCGGCTGGTGCATAAACAAGTCGGCGGCAATCAAGGTAAGACCGCGGAGCTGGGGCAAATCGATCAACGCTGGGCATTGATAGAGCGACCGGCGGTGACCGCGGGCGGCGAACTGAAAATGGAATCGCTCGACCTGCGCTTTGATCCGATCTCGAAATTCTATGAAGCCCCATTGCAGTTGAAGGCGAATGGGGGGATGTTCCTGATTGACGACTTTGGCCGACAGCAGGTCAGCACGTCTGACCTGCTCAACCGCTGGATTGTGCCGCTGGAGGGCATGATCGATTTCCTGCGAATGCAGAGTGGCCAGACCATCGTCGTACCATTTCGCCAGCTTACCGTGTTCAGCACCAACCTGGAACCGCGCGAACTGGTGGATGATGCTTTCCTGCGCCGCATCCATATCAAGATCAACATTGCCGCGCCAGATGAGCGTCTGTTCTTCCAGATCTTCGCAACCGTGGCAAAACAGCTCAACATCCCATTTAGTAAAGAAACTTTCTTGCACCTGCTCCAGCATTGGTACCGCGAGACCGGGCGACCTTACCAGGCCGTTCACCCGCGCGATTTACTGCGCATAGCTGTGGCGTTGTCGGAATATGAGGACAGCCCACTGCGCCTGACCCCCGATTTGATCGACGAAGCCTGCCGCAACTACTTTGTGGATTAATCTCTGGAGAAAGTATGGCTAGCATTGCCGAGTTATTGAACACTGCCAAAATATTCGGGATCCGAAAAGTTTATTTGATGTCTCGCTATTCCATTTTTCGTGAAGGGAGGGATCGGCGCTACCGCCGTCTGCTGCAGAGGGCTGCTCAGCAGCCTGCGACTGAACCGGGAAACCTGGTACAGGCCAGCGAGATCTCCAATGGGGCTCAGTTCGACTTTGATAAAGCCAGCCTGGAGGTCCAGTTCCTGGCGGAGGGAGTAACCCGGCTGACCTGGACGCCCGGCTCTTTGCCGCTGCCCTATGGTCTGAGACGGACGGAATGGATGGGAGCGGCTGCAAACCTTTCCCGGCATGGACAGCAGTGGATGCTTTCCAGCCCGGGCTTGAAAATCGAGGTCAAGTCGGATGGGGCGCTTCGCTTCACTTACCCGGACGGGCGCATGATCCATGCCCAACGCCCGCCAGCCTGGCAGGGCGATCCCCAATCGCCAGCCTGGACAGCTGTTGCCGAGTTAGCGCCGGAAGAATGCATTTACGGCTTGGGAGAGCAAACCTGGAATTTGAACCGGCGCGGCGCGCAGGCTAGAATGTGGAATACCGATCCTTACGGCGCTTATGGTTTTGGGGATGACCCGATTTATATGCCCATGCCGGTTTATCTCGGTTTGCATATCCAGGGCAGCTACCTGGTGTTTTATGAGAATTACCACCCGGCGCTTTTTGAGTTTGACCCATTAGGGAAAAAGGATCCCGGCCCGCTCGCTCGTTTCGCTTTTGAGGCCGGAGCATTGCGTTATTACCTGATCAGCGGCGATTTGAAGCGGGTGATGGAGCGCTTCAGCGATCTGACCGGACGCCCAAATCTGCCTCCGCTGTGGAGCCTGGGGTATCACCAGTCGCGTTGGGGTTATAAGCGGGCCGAAGATATCCGGGCTGTGGCCCAGGGTTTCCGCCAGCAGGATATGCCCCTGAGCGCAATCCATCTGGATATCGACTATATGGACGGTTTTCGTGTCTTCACGGTCGATCCAGAGCGGTTCCCAGACCTGGGCGGGTTGGCGCGTGAACTGCAGTCCGAGGGGATTAAGCTGGTAGCCGTCCTCGACCCCGGCGTGAAGCGCGACCCGCATTATTTCTTCTACCAGGAAGGCGTACGTGAGGACGCCTTCCTAAAACTGGCCGATGGGCGCACGCTGGAAGGAGTGGTCTGGCCAGGGGTGACAGTCTATCCCGATTTCTCGAAACCGGCGGCGCGTCAATGGTGGGGCCGAGCCTACCAACGGCTGCTCGATCAAGGCATCGCCGGTTTTTGGCATGATATGAACGAGCCGACCTCATTTGCCATCTCACATCCATTCCTGCCGCTCGAGACACGCCACGATATGGAGGGACAGGGCGGTGATCACCGCGCCGGTCATAACCTGTACGCTCTGCAGATGAACCGGGCTGGTTATGAAAGCCTGCGCCAATCCGTCCCTGAAAAAAGACCCTGGTTGATCTCGCGCGCTGGTTGGGTCTCGCAGCAGCGTTATTCCTGGAACTGGACTGGAGATACCCGCACCAGTTGGGAGAGCCTGCGCCTGACCATCCCGCTGGTTTTGGGAAGCGGGCTTTCCGGACAGCCCTATAACGGGCCGGATATCGGCGGTTTTAGCGGCTTGCCCTCTGCCGAATTGTACACCCGTTGGCTGCAGATGGCGGCTTTCATGCCCTTCTTCCGCACCCACTCAGTGCAAGGCGCCCCGCCGCGTGAGCCATGGGTTTTTGGAGAGCCGTATACCAGCCTGATTCGGCGCTATATTCAATTTCGTTACCGCCTGCTGCCCTATCTGTATACCCTGGCCTGGCATGCCAGCCAGACCGGCCACCCGCTCATCCGTCCGCTCTTCTGGGAAAACCCGCACGATCCGCAATTGTGGCAGATTGACGATCAATTCCTGCTCGGCGAGGCGTTGCTGGTGGCTCCGCTGATGGAGGAAGGGCGATCCAACCGAAGCATATATCTGCCGAAAGGCGAATGGGTTGACCTGTGGACGGATCAGATCTACCCAGGAGGTCAGACGGTGCAATGTTCCAGCGAGCCGGCTGAAACGGGCGGGTTAGGAGATATCCCGGTCTTCGTGCGCTCAGGCAGCCTGCTGCCGCTCCAAATCCCGGCTGGCGCAGGAGAGAGCGCCGGGTTGGCGCTGCATCTTTATCCACCCGAAGTTGGACGAGTGTCCCAGCAAGTCCTTTACAGCGACAGCGGTGATGGTTTTGGTGATTGGCGCCTGGACCGTTTCCAGATCCAGCGAAAGAACAACCAGACCGACCTCGATTGGCGCAATGAAGGCGCCTTTCCATTCCCTTATCCACGCATTCAGCTCCACCTGCACGGGATTCCATCCGGTTCGGCCGATTATCTGGCTGAAGTGGATGGTTCTCCGCTTCAAATCCCTTCTAATCATCCTTACAAGCCAGGCCAAAACTGTTCTTGCCCGTGGGCCTGGCTGCCACCTTTTGAACATCTTGAGATTGAGATACCATTATGAACCTGAACACAGAACTAAGTTTTTCCCACTATTTCACCAACCCGGAGCTGGATCAAATCCTGCAGAACTGGGTTCAGACCTACCCGAACCTGGTAACAGTCCAGGCGATCGGGGAAAGTTTTGAAAAAAAGCCTATTTGGCTCATCACCCTGACCAATCATCAAACCGGATCGGATGATGAAAAGCCGGCAGTCTGGTTGGATGCCAACATACACGCCACCGAGGTTGCCGGCACAACCACCCTGCTGCGGATCGCTCACACCTTATTGAGCGGTTATGGGCAGGATCCGCAAGCTACGCGCATCCTGGATCAGGCGGTTTATTATATTGTTCCGCGCGTTAATCCGGATGGCGCAGCTCTGGCGCTGGCGGATAAGCCGCGCTTCATCCGCTCCGGAGTGCGCCCATATCCCTGGCCGGAAGTCGATCATGGATTGCACGAAGAGGATATCGACCAGGACGGGCGCATCTTGCAAATGCGCGTTCAGGACCCGAACGGGGATTGGAAGATCAGCACACTTAACCCACGCCTGCTCGAAAAGCGCGGCCCGGCCGAACAGGCTGGCGTCTATTACCGCTTGCTGCCTGAAGGGCGGATTGAGCAGTTCGATGGCGTCACAGTTAAGATTGCCGCCCAACCCGAAGGATTGGACTTCAACCGCAATTTCCCGTTTGAATGGCGCGGCGAAGGCGAGCAGGAAGGCGCCGGTCCTTTCCCGACATCAGAATCCGAAACCAGGGCGTTGGTCGATTTCATCGTGCGCCACCCGAATATCAACATAGCAATCACATACCACACCTTCAGCCGGGTGATTCTGCGCTGTTTCAGCACCAAAGCGGACGACACCCTGGAGACCGATGACCTGTGGGTCTATAAGAAGATCGGGCAGATCGGTACGGAACTGACCGGCTATCGCTGTGTATCCACCTTCCATGATTTCAAATATCATCCAAAAGAGGTCACTACTGGCGGTTTTGACGATTGGCTTTACGACCATCTGGGCATGTATGCCTTTACGATCGAATTATGGGACTTGCCGGATGAAGCCGGGATCAAGGAGCGTAAATTCATCGAATGGTACCGCGACCACCCCCATACAGACGACTTGAAGATCCTGGAATGGGTGGACGTACACACCGACCGGACCGGTTTTGTGGACTGGTATGCCTTTGACCATCCCCAGCTTGGCAAGGTGGAATTGGGCGGATGGGATCAAATGTACACCTGGCGCAACCCGCCTGTGCACCTGATGGGAGCGGAGGCAGAGCGCAACACCCGTTTTGCGATCACCCTGGGTGATCTGCTGCCCAGGTTGGAAGTGCACTCGCTGAAGGTCGAACCGTTGGGAGATCAAACCTATTCGATCCGGCTGGCGGTGGAAAACAGCGGCTTCCTGCCGACGTATACCAGCGAACAGGGTAAGAAGCGCAAAGCGGTCCGTCCGGTGCGGGTCGAGATCGAGCCTCCAGCAGGCGTCCACTTGCTGCATGGCAAGCCGCGGGTGGAGTTGGGACATCTGGAAGGGCGCAGCAACAAGCTTGATCCGGATGGCTTGTGGGGCGTCTCCCCGACCGACAACCGCGCCTGGACTGAGTGGGTGGTGCAGAGCAAGCCGGGCGCTAAAGTGAAACTGCTCATCAAAAGCGAGCGGGCTGGATCGATTGATCGGGAAGTCGAATTGACAGCATAACCTGATTGGAGTAAATCGTATGGCAAGTATTGTTCAAGAAAAAGTGGAGCAGGCGATCGGGATTTTGCAAGAGCTGAGGATAGATGCCTGGATGACGTTTGTGCGCGAGACGCCAGCCAGCGGCGACCCGGTTCTCCCATTGATCTATGGGCATGAACTGACCTGGCAGAGCGCCATCATCCTGACTCGCTCAGGCGAGCGGATCGCGATCATCGGCCAATACGAAGCCGAGACGGTTCACCAGACCGGCGCTTATCCAACTGTGATCCCCTATCATAAGTCGGTCCGGCCGGATCTACTGACTGTACTCGACCTCCTTCAGCCGGAGACGATCGCGATCAACTATTCCAAGAACGATGTGCTGGCGGATGGGTTGGACCACGGTCTGTACCTGGTTCTGCTTGATCTGCTGGAGGGGACGCCCTGGGTTGAACGCTTAATCTCGGCTGAACAGGTCATTGCTGCGCTGCGCGGGCGCAAAACTCCGACTGAGGTAGCCCGCATCCGCCAGGCAGTGCGCACTACGGCTGAAATCTATCAGCGCACATTTGACTTTGTGCAGGTGGGCATGAGCGAAAAGCAGATTGCCGGGTTTATGCACGAACAAATGCTGGCCCAGGGGCTGGATCCGGCCTGGGAGCTAAACAACTGCCCGGCGGTAAACGCCGGACCCAAATCGCTGATGGGGCATATCGGCCCTTCCGACATTCGCCTGGAGAGGGGGCATATCCTGCATTTCGATTTTGGGGTGCGCCAGCAGGAATATTGCGCCGATATCCAGCGGGTCATGTATTTTCTGCGATCGGGCGAAAGCCAGGCGCCGCAGCCGGTGCAGCGCGGTTTCGATGTGATTGTGCGGGCGATCCAGGCGGCAGCAGCGGTGATGAAGCCCGGCATTTTGGGCAAGCAAGTGGACGCAGTTGCGCGCGAGGTGGTCACCTCGGCTGGCTATCCGGAATATATGTATGGGACCGGTCATCACCTGGGCCGGCTGGCGCACGATGGCGCCGGGCTTTTGGGGCCAGAGTGGGAACGCTACGGCAATTCACCCAATTACCCGCTGGAGCTGGGCCAGGTCTATACGATTGAACCCGGGTTGGAAGTCCCCGGGTTCGGTTATATTGGGATCGAAGAGGATGTGATCGTCACGGAGAACGGGGCGGAATTTCTCGGCTTGCCGCAAACCGCGCTGCTCTTGCGTTGAAGGTCAAGGATTCCTGACAACTGGCAGGTGGATGTAGTGGTACCAGACAGCAGAATCTGGGCCGAAATATTGGGATGAGCCGGAGGCAGGGACTATTCCAAGCCAATAATAATAGGTCACGCCGGGTGCGGCGGTGGTATCGAGATACTCATAATCGAATGGGGAGGCGTGGATCGGGATCAGCGTGACGCCGTTCAGGGGAACCCCCGGGCGGACCATACCGGTGCTGCGATAGAGGTTGAAACCGCTCACATCGGTTTGATTGTCCGAGCTCCATTCGAGCAGGTTGCCATTCGAAGCCGGGTTTGCCTGGATGGTGTATGAATACCAGATCGAAGAGACCGGACCGAATGCCTCGCGCGCGCCAGGTTTGTGACATATTCCAGCCAATAGTTCTGATAGATGCCCGGCGCTGCTTGGGTATCCGTATAGACATAAGCTCCAGGCGGCAGACTGAGCGAGAAGTAAGATGGGATAATGGTCGTGTTGATCGGATTCGTCGGTTGTGTGGTTCCGACATCCCGATAAAGATAGAAACCGGTGATGTTGTTCTCATAAGTGGTATCCCAGTCAAGCCGGATGCCAATATTCGTGCGGGAAGCCTGATAGGAATCAATCTCGATCGTGCTCTCATTTCCTCCGCCGGTGAAGGCGGTCAGCGTGGACACCCCAGTCATCGTCAGGATGTTGGTAGCTGTGTTGGCTGCGCTGCCGACATTCCATCCCGTTGTGGTCTTACGAAGTGTCAGCAGATTGGTTTCATATCCTTCCACATCTGCGTCCACATATTGAAAAGTAAGATCGGCGCTGTAGCTGCTGATGTTCTCGCTATCCAGCATCCAATAACGCCTGATGTGGATTGGGAAGTAGTTATCGGGGTGTCGCACGTTAACTACCCGCCCGCAAACCTTCGGGGCGATCCCAAATACCCCCGCAGAGTACGAGACCGTCATCGGAGAGTATTCACTTGTCCCGCTGGCATCCCCAATTGGAAATAAAAAAGATGAGATGGGGGGCGCGATTGAATTGGTGTACCCCTTGCACAATTCACCGCTCCCGTTGGTAACGATCATTTTCGAGGCCGAAAAAGACCCGACCACCGCGCCGCTTGGCCCCATGATGAGTGTGTAAGCTCCCAGATATAAATTCCCGTTGACCAGGCTCAGGTTGGCGTCCACCGACTGGTTGAAACCCAGGAAAACCCCATGGGGGTTATCGATCGTCAAATTCCAGAAACCGGTCACCCAATTGCCCTTCAAGGTTTGCGCTGCCGCGCCGTTGAGTTTCAGAGTGCCGGAATTGCGGCGGAATTGGCCGTTGATATCGCGTTCGTAATCACCCTGCAGGGTCAGGATCCCGGACGGGGCATTCAATGCGCCTTCGGTGAGCGACAGGTTTCCGGTGACCGTAATATTGCCGCTCATGGTCACGGTGACCACCCGGTTTAATTCAACCAATTCGTTATACAGCCCGGCGGCTACGTTCACAGTTCCGTCCAGGTTCACATCGCTGATCCCTTTTGAGATGGTCCGAAAGGCGCAGTCCGGTGAGTGGCTGGCATCAGTGTCCACCGTCCCGTTGCACAGGGTGTCAGACCCATCTGGTCGGACATAGATCGGGGTGGCGGCTGAGGCGTTGGATGGCGTCAGGATGGAGAGCCACAGACTTGTCATGAGCAGACCAGCTGCGCCTAGCACACCGATCAGAATAATCCACTTGCTCTTATGTAGATATTGGGTTGCATGCATTCAATTACCTATTCGATTCTGCTACAAAAGTTGGTATTCACCATTTATATACTTCATTTTAGCAAAAATATCAATTATTTAGGATTAAGAATACGAGTAAATCTACCAATGCGGCTGAATTTTATGCTAAAATCTTTCTTCATCATTGAGGTACTTAATAGCTGCACACCAATCTCTGTGAAGCTGGCCCATCTCATTTTAAGCAGGAATGATTTATGAAACCATCCATCCAATCCGTCAAAGGTACACGCGACTATTATCCCGAGGAGATGGCAGTGCGCAATTTCCTCTACGCTGCCGCCCGCAAAGTATCCGAATTATTCGGTTACCAGGAGTGGGACTCCCCCTTCCTTGAGACCATCGAACTGTACGCGGCCAAATCTGGCGAGGAATTGGTGAAGGAGCAAGCCTTCGTCTTTCCGGACCGGGGCGGCGACCTGATCACGTTGCGCCCAGAGCTGACACCCAGCCTGGCCCGCTTAGTGGCGCAGCGCCAGAGACAGTTAGTCTATCCACTGCGCTGGTGGTCGTGGGGTCCTTTCTGGCGTTATGAACGCCCGCAGAAGGGTCGGACGCGTGAGTTCTTCCAATGGAACATCGATCTGATTGGGGTGGATACACCCGAAGCGGATGCCGAGATGGTGGCGATTGCGGCCGCGTTCCTGCGTGAGGCCGGGCTGAAGCCGGATCAGGTGAAGGTGCTGGTAAATAACCGCAAATTGATGAACGCAGAGCTGGCCGCGCTCTATATTTCGCCCGAACTGCGCAAGGATGTCTTTCGGGTAATCGACCGGCGAGATAAGCTTTCAGCAGCAGATTGGGAGACCTATGCCCGCGACACCGGTCTGAACACGGCCCAGGTGGATGGGCTAAAAGCGCTGTTGGCCGACCAGGAATTGTGGCGCAAATCACCCGAATTGAGCGCCTGCTTTGGTTTGATCACCTCGTTGGGCCTGCAAGATTACGTGCGTTTCGCACCACACATTATCCGAGGGCTGGATTATTATACCGGCACGGTGTTCGAGGCTTGGGATGAGCAGGGCGAGTTCCGCGCCATCTTGGGCGGCGGACGGTACGATAATCTGGTCTCAGATGTCGGCGGCGATCCACTGCCGGCGGTTGGGTTTGCGATGGGCGATCTGGTGGTGAGTCTGGTGCTTGCCCATTTTGGGGCTCTGCCCAAAGATCTGAGCGCCTCTCCTGCCAAAGTGTTGGTGACTGTGTTCAACTCGACCACCCTGGAAGGCTCGTTTCAGCTGGCTGCCCGCCTGCCGCGCAGCCGGAATCAACACGGCGGTCTACCCGGAGGCAACCAAGCTGGCGCGCCAATTCAAATACGGCGACCGGATGGGGATGCCTGCCGCGCTGGTGCTCGGCCCGGATGAACAGGCCAATGGTCAGGTCGGATTGAAAGACCTGCGCAGCGGCAAGCAAGTCCTGATCCCACAGAAGGAGTTGGTGGAGGCGGTGTGCAGGTTGATCGGCTGAACCTTGCAGCGCACTCCCCTTCGTGATAGAATCTTTACTCGCTATGGTGGGCGTAGCTCAATGGTGGAGCACCTGACTGTGGATCAGGTGGTTGTGGGTTCGACCCCCATCGCCCACCCCAATATATAGGGCCAGCCGAGAGGCTGGCCTGCTGTATTTTGGGGCTGGTTGTTAGATTGCACCTGGATGAACCATTTGAGATAATTCTTCCTGGGGGCTTCCCATGTTCATTATTAAGTCGATCCTATACCCATATATTATGAGCGTCGATACGAGGGGTGGGGTTTGGGATGAAAAGAGATTTTTCTCATTGAATGCAGAATCACAATTGATCAAAACACTTCCACCGCGATCGGCATACTCCGTTCTACCCAGTCGCCATGACCAAAATATGCAGTCTGCGGGCATCCATTGTCGGGTCCAGCAGTTTGAATTGAACCGAGGCTAGAATTTCTCTCAGTCGAGCAACTCGAGAATTCCCTCAAATTGTTCCAATGCCGCTCGCAAATCCTCCACAATCTCGGCAGCCAGGATATCCGGATCGGGAAGGTTGGCGGAGTCTTCCAACAATTCATCGCGCAGCCAGAAGATGTCCAGGTTTACTTTATCGCGCGCCATCAGCTCTTCGTAGGTGTATGAGCGCCAGCGACCCTGCGGGTTGGAGTCGGACCAGGTCGGCTGGCGGTCGTGGCGGTTAGCCGGATTGTAGCAGGCGACAAACTCATCCAGGTCCTCACGGGCAAGCTGGTTGGTCTTGAGAGTGAAGTTCTGGTTGGTGCGCAAGTCATAAATCCACAAAGTTTTCGTCCAGGGGGTTTCGCTGGCGGGCTTACGGTCGAAGAACAGCACGTTGGCCTTGACGCCCTGGGCATAGAAGAGACCGGTCGGCAGGCGCAGCAGGGTATGCACATCGCACGCTTCGAGCAGGCGCCGACGGACGACCTCGCCCGCCCCGCCTTCGAAGAGCACGTTATCCGGTACGACGACGGCTGCGCGCCCGTGTTGCTGCAAGATGCTGCGCACGTGCTGGACGAAATTGAGCTGTTTGTTGCTGGTGGATGTCCAGAAGTCATTGCGGACGATGTTCTGTGTCTCGCGGCGCATCTCGCCCTCATCGGTGACAAAGGTGACGCTGCTTTTCTTACCGAAAGGCGGGTTGGTCAGCACCATGTCGAAAAACTGGCCGGGGTGGGCGGCCAGGCTGTCCGCGACGCGGATAGGCGATTGGCCCATGCCATCTCCTCCGCCATTCGCGCCGATGCCGCGCAGGTACAGGTTCATCACGCACAGGCGGGCGGCGTTGTCGACGATCTCCCAGCCGTGCAGCGCCTCGTGGTCGAGCTGCTGCCACTGGTCACGGTCGAGCGGGTAGTTGTGGGCAATGTAGTCATGCGCAGCCAGCAGAAAGCCGCCGGTGCCGCAGGCCGGGTCGCAGATGGATTTGCCCGGTTCGGGGCGCATCACATCGACAATGGCCTTAATCAGCGGGCGCGGGGTGAAGTACTGACCCGCCCCGCTCTTGGTATCCTGGGCGTTCTTTTCGAGCAAGCCCTCGTAGATCTCGCCCTTGATATCGATGTCCAGCCCAATCCAGGTCTCGCCGTCGATCAGCTCGAGCAGGCGCTGCAGCTTGGCGGGGTCCTGGATCTTGTTCTGGGCTTTGCGGAAGATGACCGGGATGAGTCCCGAACCCACCCCGAGGGCAGCCAGGATCTGGCGATAATGGGTTTCCAGCTCGTCGCCGGACAGGCTGCGCAGGCTGGCCCAGTTGTAGGCGGCCGGCAGGGCGCTGGGTTTGCCCAGCACATGGACGTTCTCGTCGTCCATCTTGAGAAAGAGCAGGTAGGTGAGCTGCTCGACATAGTCGCCATAGGACATGCCGTCGTCGCGTAAAACGTTGCAGTAATTCCAGAGGCGTTGGACGATGGTCGAGGATTCGTTGGACATTTTATGAGCGTAATAAACGGTTGTTTGCCGATATCACTGTCAGGCCATGATTGATGAAATCGGCGTCATGAGTCACTAAAGCGAGACCATGGGAACGACACAATGCCGCCAGGACAAGGTCATTGAAATCTGACGAGTTCGATTCATATTCATCCATGGTCGCGCGGATATCCAGGGGGACGAAATCGCTTTCGATTCGGGTGCAATGCTTTAATATGCGCTGAACGTTGGAGCGAATACTTTTGGCAACAGGCTCGAAATCGGGACTATCGCGAAAACTCTTGAAGTCCTGAGATGCCTGGCCTGAGTTTGCCAATATCTGATGTTCCAGGCGAGCACAACGATTGATAAATTCTGATAGAACGAGAACATCGAGAAAGATTTCACTGCCGACTCGGAGCAAGTCGGCTAAAGCCTTAGAATAAATATTTGTTTTCCAGTCTGCCGGATTTCCTTGGGGGCCAAAAATGTACATCCAGATATTTGCATCGAAAAGAAGCCGATCGGCGGCAGAAAACGCGTGTTTCTGAACATCAAGCGCTGTATTCTTCATCATCGCCCTCCCTCAGGACATGCTGTCTGGCAGCGTCGAGCGCTTGTGGATTGGAGAAATATAATTTTGCCGTGTAGATCACTCGTTTCAAGAGCGCTAAGTCGTCCGGTTCGATATCAGAAACAGAAAGACTGGTTCTTAACTGTTCCTCGGAAAACTCTCCGTAAAGCCGGCCGATGGCAGCATTCAAGAAAGCTGATGTCAGGCTTTCTACATTCAAAAATGATAACCTGACCTGCTGTTTATCGAGTAATGCTTGTGCAATTTGTTTATAAACTCTTTGACCGTCTTCGGATGCGACGCATAACGTACTGCCAACGATCTCGGTCAATTGCAAGGTAACCTGCTCGCTCATTGTGTCCTCATGTCCTCGCTAAAAAATGTCTGCTGTGGTTGGTTCATCGGCCAACCGGTAGGAGCGCGTATCCGCTGTGTTTATCTCGATATTCACGACCGTACCGGGAAATGGCGATGAAAAGAGCTTTCGTACGACCTGGTTATCTTGTCGCTGTTCCCAATAACCCCGCCCAGACACGATCTGGATGCGACCCTGGTTGAGGCGAATAAACTCGCGCAACAGCTTGAGGCCCAACCCACCTGGGATCGGACCGGATTTGGTTGTGTTGCGGCCTTCCATCGCCCATTGGATCGCCTCATCGGGCGGCAGGTTCATGCCTCGTTTTTTCAAGAGGTTTCGGCCAATACCAATCCCCAGGTCAGCGATGCAAAAATCGAGACGGTTCTTGTTTGGGTAGAATTGCCCACAAGAAAATATACCCATCTGGGTTTCCGAATGGATCACGGCGTTGCTGAAGATCTCGAAGATGCTTTCCCAGAACTTCTTACGCAGTTCATTGGACATCTGAGGGATTGCTCGGGCTTTAAAGTGCCTTGCAATATACGCTCCGAAATAGCGATCATCCTTAGGCTCAAAACGACTATATTGTATGGTTGTGTTGTATGTATCGGCAATACGGGGGTATCCATAGTTGCTCAGAAACCCATTCTTCGAGAGAATTTTCTGCACACTCGATGAGAGCCTGACGAAGCGCACCGTGTTCAGCCGGCGGCTAGCCTGATACAGGATTGCGCCTAGCGGAGCGCACATATTGGCGTCAAACCAGGTAACCTGCCTCATGTCCAGTGAAATTTGCGTGTAAGTCAGTTCGTGTAAATTCTGACCCAGGCCAATCAGGCATTCAAAGCCCTGGAAATCAGATTGAATCTGGGGTAACGTAAAAGTTCGGACGCCAACCATAGTTATATCTTACCGATGAAACTGGAATGCGTCAATGAAAAAATTCCTGGCATGGCTGCTAATCTACTCAGACCAACTTCCCCTCAAACGCCCGCTTGAGTATCGACTGGCGCAGGCGGGCGGCGCGTTTCAGGTTGGCGGAGATGGCCTGCTCCATCTCCTGCACCACAGATAGCCGTCGATCGACTTCTGCAACAATGCGGTGTTGCTCAAGAGTGGGGGAAGAGGAAGAGGCATATTGGCTAATTTTGTGCCAATTACATTCGGCTTGCCCAACTTGTTGTGAGACGATCTAGAAGAAATATATTTCCTTCCGTACAAGGAATGTAAATCAAATCACTGACGTAATCCGATAAACATATGCCCCTGTAATTTGACACGTATGAGATAAGATGCAAAAGTTGCACGTGGGTGGTGTTTCCTATAAATTGCAGATTTTCCCCACCAATTCAGCGCTAGTTGGTGCGATTGAAAATTGAAATCCCCATCTTCGAGAATTAGGTTTTCCAGTTCTGGCAACTTTGCTGGTAAGTATTTGAGGTTACCGAAATCTAATTTCCCATCTTGAATATTACCCATTCGTACAGACCGGGATATCAGAGGTATCAAGTATTTTAGCTTTTTCGGAAGTTCCATATTGACTTCTGCTTACTTGATATCACCCACTCTTACCCAACACCATCCCTTAGGTAGACCTTTGTAAGCCATTGTCACTTCAACGGAGTCTCTGCCAACTGGAGCAATAGCTCCTCCGCCGGCTCATCATTCGGATCCTGCGGAACCAGTCTCCCTTCGCAGGCCGCCTTGAGCACGCTGGCCCTGTAGCGCTTGAGCGTGACCTGCGCCCGCTTCAAGCCCGCCACCCCGGCATCGAGCTGGGTGAACAGGCTCTCGATTTTGGCGACGATGCGCTCTTGCTCGGGGATGGGAGCGAGAGGGAAGGCAAGGGAGCGAATTATGCCCTGGCTAATATTTGGTTGTGCCCCGCCTGCGCTTATCTTGATGAGATGTTGCCGTTGTGATTGAAGCCAGTAGAACATATACTTGGGGATAAAGGAGTTATTGTGGGGGAAAATGCCACAAACTGCTTGATTTGTAGTGGCATCCATGCCAGGAAACACCTGTTCTGCCAACTGTCGCATCATATAAAGCAACAACAACCGTGCCTTTCGGAAAGATTTTTGCGCTGGAATTTTTTAATCCCAATTCAGAAATGCGATTCTTCAGCATCACTGATGATGCTATCTCTCAATTCTCCGGACTTCACCCACGGAATATCTCCAGTAAAATATTCGGTATGGCTTCGTAAGGGAGTACCACCACTTGTTGTGTTAGCTATTTCGCTTATTGTAGTAAATGACCAGGTTTCAGGAACTCTCATACTCTTTATTATCTTACTTCTACTCTGATAAGCTTGAGTTTAGATCTTCAAGCAGCGTCGGCAGGCGCGCCCAAATAGCTTCATCGCCGCTACCTGTCCGCCGCGCGACTGGAAGGCGAAGGAATTCAAATCCTCCAGGCTGATCGCCAGGTTGATCCCGATGTGGCGGGCGATCTCGTCCAGCCACCAAAGCTGCTGCTCTGTGAATTGCTTCTCATCCGCAGTCTGGGCGGCCAGCCATTCCTGGTAGCGCTGCTGGACGCGCTCGGAGTACGGCTCCAGCGCCTCGTCCAGGGCGGCATGCCGCACCAGCGAGATCAGATCGGACAGCAGGCGCGGCTGAGCGGAACCGCGCACCCGGTCTTTTTCAAGCCGGGCATACGCCTGCCAGAGCGCCTCGGTCAGGTAGAGCGGGTCGGGCTGGCGCAGGGCCGCGTTCAACTGCTCCGCCAGTTGGCGCAACTGGGCGAAGTCCAAATGGCGCCGGGCGTAGGGGCGGTTGAACAGGATTTGCAGGGCGCTGATCTCGTCCTGGTTGTCGTGGATGAACTGCTGGAAGAACTCGACCAGCTGGCGCGCGTGCGCAGTCGCGTCGCTGTCGAACCCCGCCGCAAGCACCTGATCCTGGCTGGTCTCGTCGATCAGGATCTCGCGCTCGAGCAGGAAACTGCGCAGCGCCGGGCTGGCAGCCAGCGGGATGACCGCCCGTTCGACCAATCGCTGGCGGGCGGCTTCAGTTTCCTCAGCGGATGGACCGGCGGCGGGGTCCGCGCCGTCCGCGATAGCCCGCTCCTGGATCCGATCCGGGTCGGTCGCGTCCAAAAGCGCATTCGCAAGGTCGCGCAGACTGCTGAAATGCTCCGGGGCGGCCGGCACGTCCAGCAAGCTCTCCACTTCCTGGCGTTGAGCGCCGCTCAGGCGCTTCTCCAGCAGCGCCAGCCGCCGCGCCAGCGAGGCCAGCAGGTCGTCATCGATAGCGCCGACTGCGACCGCTTCCAGCAGGCTCTTCAGCGGAGTGGAACGCTTGCGCTCGACCGTCAGCGGGTCATTCATCTCCATCTCGGTGACGCCCACCGCGTCCACAATCACGAAGCGGGTCTTACGGGCATTGGGCGTGGTGGTGACCGACTGGAAATCGGTCTCGCTAATCACGCGCGTCCCGCGTCCGAGCATCTGCTCAAAGAGGACGCCGCGAGCGCACTGCCCGCATAAAGAGCAGCGCTTCCAACGGCTTGATGTCGGTGCCGGTGGCAATCATATCCACCGTAACCGCGATGCCGCGGGTTATAGGAAGTGCGAAAAGCGCTGATCAGATTCTCGGCAGAGCCAGCCGACCGGTAGGTGATCTTCTGGCAAAAGTCATCGCCTTTGCCGAACAGCTCACGAGTTCATGCGCACAATTTCCTCGGCGTGGTTGTCGTCCTTGGCAAAGACGAGCGTCTTGGGGACTTCCTGACGCCCGGGGAAAAGCTCCGTCAGGCTGTCACGGTAGGCGCTCAGGATGGCGCGGATCTGGCTGCGGGAGGTCACCTGGCGATCCAACTCGTGCGGGTTGTACGAGAAATCTTCGTCAAGCTGCTCCCAACGCTCGCGGCGGGTGCGCTTATCCCGCCGGCCGACCCACCAGCCCTTCTCGATGAGGCTGCCTTGCTCGGTGATGCGAGTGCGGATGCGGTAGACTTCACCGTCCACATTGACCCCATCCGCCACAGCCCGCTGGCGCGGGTATTCCATCACCAGGTTCTGGTTGAAAAAGCCGAAAGTCTGCTTGCTGGGGGTGGCGGTCAGCCCGATGATGGCAGCGTCGAAATATTCGAGCGCCTGCCGCCAGAGCTTATAGATCGAACGGTGGCACTCGTCGGTGACAATAAAGTCGTAATACTCGATCGGCTGGCGCGGGTTGTAGCGAACTTCCTTCTCGGACTGATTCTCCAGCGCGCCTTCCGCTTCCCAGAGCGAGGTCTCCTCATTGGCGGGGTCGAACTCCGCTTCGCCGCACAGCATCGAGTACAGACGCTGGATGGTGGTGATATGCACCTGGCTGACATCGTCCAGAACATTGGATTGCAGATGCTGGACATTGTAAAGCTCAGTGAACTTGCGCCCGTCATCGGGGGTAACGAACTGGTCGAACTCCTTGAAAGTCTGCCTGCCCAGGTTATTGCGGTCGACCAGGAAGAGCACCCGTTTCGCCCTGGCGTGCTTGATCAGGCGGTAGACGAAATTGACCGCGGTGAAAGTCTTGCCGCTGCCGGTGGCCATCTGGATCAGGGAGCGAGGACAATCGCGAGCGAAAGAGGCTTCCAGGTGGGCGATAGCTTCCACCTGGGCGGGCCACAGGTTGGCAGTGAGGAGAGGATGACGCTCAGAGAGCGTGCGCAGACGAGCGCGCAATGTGTCGGGCTGAGCGAGCCAGGCAGCTAAGGTCTCTGGGCGGTGGAAAGCAAAGACCCGCCGTGAGCGCGGCTCCGGGTCGCGATCATCTTTGAAAAACGTTTCTACCCCGGTGCTCTCGTACAGAAATGGCAAAGGAAAGCTGACGTGGGGAATATTGTCCGGCAAGCCGATCGCATAAACGCCAGCCTGCTCGGATACTGCTGAGAGGGGTATCCCTTCCGCCTTGGCTTCCAGGACGCCCGCAGCGCGCTGGTCGATAAACAACAAGTAATCTGCATAACCGCTTTCCAGCGGGAACTCACGCACCGCCACCCCGCGCCCGGCATACAGGTTCATCTGTTGACGATCTTGAACAATCCAACCGCAGGCGGCAAGCTGAGAGTCAATATTTTGGCGGGCAAGTTGTTCTGGTGTAGGCATCGGGCAACTTTTGTAACTTCTTAAAGATGCAAATTATTGGAATGCGCGCGGTATTCGGTTTACATTCCCATCACTATAGCATACCACTGCATCGAAGCGCGTACCCTGCTGGTTGCGATCAAACAAGGTTCAATTACTTCTGATGATACCTTAAATTTACAAACTGGGCAATTCGATTAGTGTCATTGCTAATATCAAAGACGTCGATAAGTGAACTTTGTTCATGGTGATCTCCCTGGGATTAATTATTTTCAGAGCGCTTGGATCGACGGATTGATTGGGCATCTGAAAAAAGAACAGCGTTGACCTCAAACCAATCTTGAGGACAAATAAATTAAGAAGAGTGTGAAAGTCTTTACTTCTAATATAAAATATGCTATAATTTTCATAATACGGAACGCTATTCCATAATGTGAAACAAAAAATGGCAACTGACAACAATTCTGTCCAATCAATTCAGCGAGCATTCTCGATACTTGAGTTGCTGCGCGACAATCGGCGTGACATGGGGGTTCATGAGATCGCAAAACTGGTGGATTTAAATGTCACCACTGTTCACCGCCTGCTTAAGTCTTTAGTATCGGTAAGAGCTGTCCGTCAGGACCCACAGACCCACCATTATGGTCTTGCTCCTTCGATGCTGCTGTATGGTAAAGCCGTAATTGATCAATTCAATTTTGTCCAAAGGGCGCATCCCTTCTTAGGTGAGCTCTCCAAGGGAGTTGGCGAAACCGCTTTTATGGGCATCCTCGACAACTTTGAGCTTGTTTATGTCGATCATGTCGACTCCCTCGACCACGCCCTGCGCATGACGCCGCAGATAGGTCGCAGACAATATGCCCATTGCACTTCATTGGGAAAGGTATTACTTGCCAATCTTGACGTGCATGAGCTAAACATTTTCCTAAACAGGAAGACTTACCCCCAATTGACTGAAAATACCCTTTCCACTTCGGATGAGTTGCGAGTCGAGTTGGACGGAATCCGGACGAAAGGGTATGCATTCGACCAGGAAGAGGCTAAATCAGGTATCTGTTGTGTCGCAGCGCCTATTATTGGATTGGAAGGCAAAGTGATCGCGGCGATATCTGTATCTGGTCCTGCCTCACGCATGCGTCAAAAAGGGATGGATAGTCTCCTGTTAGAACTCGTACTGAATACGGCCTCAAAAATAAACCAGAACTATATCGCATAATCACCGGCAAGGATGCCTGCGCTGCATTCCAACCAAAAGAATCCATTGCAGCGAGGCCAGCGAAAAGGCGGCATAACCGACGAGGAAGGAAGAATGGAAACCAAAAAAGTCCGTGTAGGAGTCATTGGGGGCGGTACCTGGGGGAATTATCATCTGTTGGCTGCCCGCCAGATGGAAGCCGAGGGCAAAGCTATGCTCGTCGCAATCGCAGATGAGTACGGGGAAACCGCTGAGAAGCAGGCCAAAGCGTTCGGCATCAAAAAATACACAGATTATCGAGAAATGATTCAAAACGAAGCGCTGGATGCTGTCACCATCGCCACCCCGGACCATCTACACCGAACCATAGTCCTATATGCGATGCAGAACGGTATGCACGTGCTGGTCGAAAAGCCGTTGGATTTAACGACCTCCGGCTGCCGGGAGATGGTTGAGGCCACGCAGGCCGGAAAATCGTTGTTAATGGTGGATTTCCATAAAAGGTATGATCCTTACAACATGGATGTGATGCAGAAGGTGCGCAGCGGGCAGATCGGAATACCGTATCACGCCTATGCCTATATGGAAGACAAGATCAGCGTCCCATTGAACATGCTGCGAAATTGGGCTGGTCACAGCTCGCCATTCTGGTTCATCGGAGTTCACAAGCTGGATCTTGTACGCTGGGTGACGGGGCTAAATCCAATCAGTGTGATCGCAACCGGACGCAAAGGAAAGCTGCAAGCACAAGGTATTGATACCTTCAACTCTGTCAGCGCCAGGATCAGGTTTGAAGGGGATTTCATCTGTACGATCGATGTGAACTGGATCATTCCCAACCAATTTGAAGCTCTCGTCAATCAAGGATTGCGTATTGTTGGCAGCGATGGGATTGTCGAATTGGATGGTCAAGATCGAGGTCTTCGATACTGCTCAACGCAGGCTGGGACACTTACTCCCAACCTGGGGGCATTGGTCAGCCAGGATCACCTTCTAGGCTATCGATCTGTCTCTGGATACTATGTTGACCCAATCAAAGAATTTTTGACGAACGTCAGTTTCTTGAAGTCTGGAGGCGAGCTTGAGCAATTGGATGGTCGCTACCCATCGGGACGGGATGGATTATGGGCGACCTTGACCGCAGAAGCTGTCCAGATGAGCATAAATGAGAATCGCCCTGTTGAGCTTGCGGAAATTTGACAGGCCTAGTCTGGCAATTGTAACCCTATAAATTTGGTAAATGGAGTAGAGCATGGACAATAAGCTATACCATTACACGATACCCATCAAAGAGATGGTGGCAAGATTCGAAAGGAACTATACGGCAGCAATTAATGACATTTTCCAGGCTCGTGGATACCACAACCAATGGCTGGGTTCAGACATCAAATGCATCACAAAAAACCTCGAACGGGAAGTTGTAGCTGGTTTTGCCTTTACCGTGCAGTGGATTCACAATCCGCTTCCAGACGAACGCGATAAACCAGCAGCCAAGATGGTTCAGTCTTATCCGGAAGATTCAATCATCGTCGTAGATACCGGCGCCGACCAGATTTCAGGTTTCTGGGGTGAACTTGCGACCACGATCTGCCTGAAGAATGGGGTGCGCGGCGCCGTAATCAATGGCGGCGCAAAAGATACTGGTTTTGTGAAGAAGATGGGTTTTCCGATATTTTGCAAGTTCTCCAGTCCCGTGGATGGGTTTTATCGTTCGCGATTGCATGCCTGGCAGGTGCCGATCTGGTTCAATGGTGTCCGCATCAATCCGGGCGATTTTATGGTAGGCGATAGCGATGGTGTGCTCGTCATCCCACAAGATATAGCTGAAGAAATACTCATTGAAGCAGAGCGAACCAGTGAGATGGAGACAATCACGCGGGGTTTGCTCAAGGAGGGCGTATCGGCAGAAATTGCATCAGAAAAGACTGGAAGAAAAGATCTGTAAAGGATCATGGAATTGGATGCCCAAAAGGATCCAAGAAATAAATAGTTCTAAATTCAAAATGGAGGATTGCCTAATGAAAAAGCTACTGCTCGCCCTGGTACTCACCACCCTCATTTTATCTGCAGGCTGCGCCCCGGCTGCAACACCTGCGCCGACCAGCGTCCCGCCGACGAGCGCGCCTGTGCAGGAGCCGACTGCGCCAGCGCCGACCGAGGCGCCGCCAGCAGCCCCAGTGGTGGAAGAGCCAACTGAAGCGGCTCCCCCCGAACCGGTTGCCCCGCTGGGTCCTGTTGATCTGCGCTTTGCTGGCTGGAACTACGACAGCGCCAAGGCGCACGATATCCTCGCCACTTACGAACGGTGGGTCAGCGCCCAGCATGATCCCCTCATCAATGCAACCGTGACGATGGCAGACACCGGATATGGCGAATACGACACATTCATCACCACGAATTATGCCGGCGGTGGGGTGTACGATGTGCTCTACAGCTCCGACCACTGGTTGGCAAAGTGGGCGGAAGCCGGTTGGGTCCTTCCGTTGGAGGACTATTTCCCCAAAGCCAGAGATTACATGAAGGATATGTCAGATTTCTCGGCAAATGCACTTACTTACAAGGGCAAAGTCTACGGTTTACCATATTACTCCGATGTGATGTATTTTGTCTACAACGCCAATATGCTCCAAACCGCAGGGATTGTAGCTCCTCCCACTACCTGGGATGAGGTCACCCAGCAGTCTTTGCTCCTGAAGGAAAAAGGGATCACCGAAACCCCTGTCATGTTTGGTCTGAAAGCCGGCTCCTGGTTCGATGAGGCGTTCTTCGCCCTGGCTTACTCAGAAGGCACAGATTTCTTCGATGATGATATGGTTCCGGTCTTTGAAACCACCCAGGGTCCGCTCTTCAACATGATTGAGTGGCTCACCAAATCGATCTACGAGACCGAGATCATGCCTGCCAAGGTGTTGGAAATGGCCGCGCCGGACGTTCAAGAAGCCTTCAAGAATGGAGACGCTGCTTTCGTCATCGTTCCCGGCTATATGATGGCGGAATTCAATACACCGGGTCTCTCGAAGATCGCCGGAAGCGCCAAGATCTCGATGATGCCTGGCGCCACTCACGAAACGAACGGCTTCACCCGCTTGTACCTTTTGGGCAGCGGCGCGGTGGAAGATGATACCAGGCTTGCCGCATCAATTGCATTGATCGAATTCCTGGGCGGCGAGACCACGCTCGATGGCGAGACGGCCTACCATACTGCAAGACGATGGGCAGTCGAAAACAGATTGGGCTTTTCGGCCAAATCTCTGTGGAAGGATGCTGAAATCGAGAAAGTCTTCTCCGCCATGGCAGATCCAAACATCCTGGCCAAGCAAAAAGGGCTCGCCCGCTCGAAAGATGGCATGCAGGCCCCCTGGTTTGCGGAATGGATTGGTTTAGTGCGCACTGAAGTCCAGAAAGCTCTGCTTGGCGATGCGCCGACCGCCGATGTCCTCGAAACCATAAAACAGCAGTGGATCGATCTGAGTCAAGAATAACGACATGAAAATGCAGGGGTGGGGGATCTCCCCACTCCTGCATTTTTTTCGGGCCAGGTTTAATAGATAACGAGGTGTTATGGAAACAACAGCCTTGCAAAAACAGGTCGTATGGGAAAAGTCGCCTTACGAGGAGAAGCGGTTCAGGCAGACCACGACCTTCGCTTACAAGATGATCCTGCCGTCTATCCTCTTTATCGTAGTGTTCATCGCTTTCCCCATGTTTTACTCTGTCTCGTTGGCTTTTCAGGACTTCAAGTATGGTGTTGCAACCGGGGAGTTCATAGGTTTTAAGAACTTCATCGATATTTTCACCAAATCTACTGTTGCTCCTAGTTTCTACAACTCGTTGCAACTCACATTGAAGTTTACAGTGGCAGCCGTTGCAGCTGTGATCCTCTTCTCCTTGGGGATCGCATTTTTGATCAACGAGAATTTTCGGGGGAGCGGTTTGATCAAGGTTGCCCTTCTGCTTCCCTACGCAATTCCGGGTATCGCCAGCGCAGTAATCTGGAACTGGATTTATGATGCAAACTTCGGGGTCTTGAGTGGTCTGCTCTATAAACTGGGCATTATCGATTCCTATTTGACGATCCTATCAGACAAGAACCTGGCGCTTTGGGCGATCTGGTTTGCCTATGTTTGGAAGATGGTCCCTTACAGCTCCTTCTTGCTGTCTGCCGGACTTTCGACCATCCCGTCTACCGTTTATGAAGCAGCCCGCATGGACCGGAGCAATGCATTCCGTACATTTTTCAAAATTACACTCCCGCTACTCGTGCCGGTGCTCCAACTGGCGCTGGTGGTCCAAACGATCTTTGCTCTCTTGCTTCACTTCGGTCTCGTCTTTGTGATGACGGGAGGCGGTCCGGGTGAAGCCACACGCACCCTGCCCTGGCTGATCTATCAAGAATCGTTTACATACACCCGCTTTGGGCGTGGATCTGCGATGGCGATCATCCTTTCCCTGATAATGATCGTGTTTATTTACATCTATCTGGTTTTGCTCAACCCCGATCGACAAAAAAGGCAGCACTAAATATGATTGAGCGGAAAGGACATTCTTGATGTTTACAAACACCATTTCGGGGCGGCTCCGCAGACGAAAGGTGGTCATTTTTCTGGCCAGCTTACTAGTCCTTTTTTATGTCCTGGCTCCAATTTACTGGGTTCTGGTGTCCAGCTTCCAGAAGGAAGCCGCGCTGAACAACAGACCTCCGATTTTCTTTCCAAACTCGGAATCGTTTACCCTGGACCACTACTCATTTCTCTTCACAGGAGTGGTTCCAGAAGGCTCGACGGTGATGCTCCAGGCGCAATATACGATGAGCGGGACCCTGGTCTACCCTTCGATTATCAACAGTCTGATCATCGCCCTGGCTGTTACCGCGATCAATATCCTCATTGGTTTTCCTGCCGGTCATATCTTTTCGCGCTACCGCTTCTGGGGAGATAAAAAGGTGTTTGGAATCATGGTTGCCACGCGCCTTCTGCCCTCGATCTCCCTCGTCATCCCAATGTATATTCTGATGTCGAAGTACGACCTTATCGACACAAAAACCGGCCTGATCGGGATTTACTCGGCGATCACGATCCCGTTCACGATCTGGATTTTGAGCTCCTATTTTAAAAACCTGCCTGTCGAGTATGAAGAAGCTGCTCGAATGGATGGCTGCACGTATTTGCGCTCCTTGGTGAAAGTCGTCCTTCCCATTGCCAGACCGGGAATCGTCGCAGCCGGCATTTTCGCGTTTATGACTTCCTACGGCGAATTCATCTTCGCCACGATCCTGACACGGACGATGGCATCGAAAACACAGACGGCAGTATTGGCCAACCTGGCCTCTGGCATCACAGTCAGCCGCGGAATGATTTCAGCCGCCTCTGTCCTGGCGATCCTTCCTCCAGTGCTGTTGGCAATTATCTTCCGTAAGCAAATCATTGACGGTCTGACTTCAAAGTTGGGTACTATCTAAGTTGAGTGTCGAGTGGAGGTAAGCGTGTCATATTTGAGCCTTGAGAAGATCACCAAAAATTTCCCGGGATGTAAAGCCGTGGATGAGTTAGACCTCAACGTGGACCAGGGAGAATTCATCGTGCTGCTTGGACCTTCTGGATGCGGGAAGACCACCACCCTTCGTATCATTGCCGGGCTGGAAATCCAGACTTCGGGAAAGGTCGTGCTGGATGGTAAAGATGTGTCTGATACGCCGCCAGAAAGGCGAGATATGGCGATGGTTTTCCAAAACCTGGCCCTTTATCCCCATATGAGCGTTTATGAGAACATCTCGTTTTATCTTAAAAATATGCGAACTCCTAAGGATGAAATCGAAGAGCATGTTCGCAATGCTGCCAAACGAGTCCAGATCGAGGAACTCTTGGAACGACGTCCCAACCAGCTGAGTGGAGGTCAGCGGCAGCGAGTGGCGCTGGCGCGGGCTCTGGTCCGCAGCCCTAAAGTCTTTTTATTGGATGAGCCTCTGGCCGCGTTGGATGCCAAGCTCAGGGCAGGGATGCGCTCAGAATTCAAGCTGCTGCATCGCAGTCTGAATGAATTGGAAGATATGGGCACATTTATCTATGTCACCCACGATCAGATTGAAGCCATGACCCTTGGAACCCGTGTGGCGGTTATCTTTCAAGGTAGAGTCGTCCAATTTTCTCCGCCCAAGGAACTTTACAGTAAGCCAAACAACCTGTTTGTGGCCGCTTTCGTTGGCAGCCCAGAGATGAACTTGATCGAAGGAATTCTAACAAGCAGCGCCGGGTCTGCGAATTTCGAATCTCAAGGGCTTCGATTCAAGACCGGGCTCAAAGGCGTAGAGGCTTTCAAGCGTCTTGGGCAGGAAACTTCTGAGGCAGTGCTGGGTGTGCGCCCCGAGTCCGTAAACCTGGGCAGCCTTTCGGGTCCCGAGGCGCTACCTTTCGAAGTCATCACCATTGAGCCCTTCGGTCAGAGCAACTTCGTTCGAATGCGTTCTGAGAAGAACCTCAATATGACAAGCCTGGTCGGTCCCGATTTGCTCGTCAGGGAGGGTGAGATCGTCGGCGTGACCTTCAATCCAGAATCCGCTCACTATTTCGAGAAGATAACGGGCGATAACTGCTTATTATGAAAAAGATCTATATCTCTGCCGATTTTGAGGGTGTCCAGGGGATAGTTGATCCTCGCCAGTGTTCATCCGGCCATCCCTGGTTCGAGCTGGGGAAAAGGCTGTGGATCGGAGAGATCAACGCGGCGGTGGAAGGCGCCTTCTTGGGCGGCGCGGAGCAGGTCCTCGTCAATGAAGCTCATGCAGAAATGAACTACATTGATCCTGAACGTCTGCATCCCAGAGCCAGCTTGATATCCGGATACGTCAAAATCGATAACCAGATGGAGGGTCTGGATTCCTCCTTTGTCGGGGCTTTCATCCTTGGCCATGCCCGCGCAGGCGCCCCGAAAGGAGTCCTGGCGCATACCTATGTGATGCGCGATGTGATCGATATCCGCCTGAACGGGGATTCGATTGGCGAGTTTGGTATGTCTGCCTTATGGGCTGCGTACCATGGCGTGCCAGTCCTGCTGGCTGTTGGGGATAAATCCTTTTGTGAGGAGGCCAGCGCTGTCGTTCCTGGAATTGCCACCGCGGTGGTGAAAGAAGGGCTGTCGCAGTTCTCCGCTCGCCACCTCCCCATGCAAGAGGCGCGCAAACTGGTCCTGGAGAATGCGAAAAGCGCGGTGGGGCGCAGCGGCCAGGTGGCCCCTCAAGAACTCCCCGAACATTTTCGAATGGAGATCGAATTCGTCCTGCCGCAGGCAGCAGACCTTTGCGCATTCGTTCCTTCTGTTGAAAGGATCGATGGGCGCACCATTGCGTTCGAAATCTATGGATTATCGAAAGCTACAGCATATCCGGATCGTATGCACCAACCTGGCCGTTTCAGTCTCCCGAGGCCACTTTTCAGCTCAATGATGCACGATCGAATTCATCTACTGGAGCATATCTCATGAATAAAATAAAGGTAGTAGTCACCGATTACATCGAACAGGATTTGAATTGGGAAGCGCAGGTTTGCGGAGACTGGGGCGTTGATTTCGCCTACTACCAACTGAAGCATGCCTCAAGAGAGGATCTGCTGGCAGCTATTCACGATGCGGATGTCATCATTGTCAATATGGCTCCATTCGATGCGGCCTTGATCGCAGCTCTTGATCGGACTCAATTGATCATCCGCCATGGGATTGGTTATGATAATGTGGATGTGGAGGCAGCCACGCGTAAAGGGATCCTGGTTGTCAATATCCCCGATTACTGCGTGCTGGAAGTAGCCGAGCAAGCCATGATGCTTATGTTGGCCTGCCAGCGCAAGCTCACGACACAACTGCACTCCATGGCGCTTTCCGCTGAAAGCGGCAAGTGGATCTTTGATCCTGTCTACCCAATTTACCGGCTTCATGCGAAGACGGTCGGAATAGTTGGTCTGGGGCAAATCGGCGGGACTGTGTTTCGGATGCTGCAGGGATTCGATGTGAAGTTCCTGATCTGCGACCCCTATCTTACCGAGGAACGCAAGGCAGCCTATGGGATAGAGACATGTTCCTTGGACGACTTGCTCAGAGGCGCGGATATTGTCACGATCCACTGCCCGCTCCACTGGGACGAGACCTACCACATGTTCGATGCGCCTCAGTTCCGGATCATGAAGAAGAATGCCATCCTGATCAATACTGCCCGGGGAGCGATAGTCAACCTCGATGCTCTCGATCAGGCGCTGTGTACGGGGGAAATCGCTTTTGCTGGTATCGATGTCTACGAAGTGGAACCTCCTCCCGCGGACATGTTGCTGGTCAAAAACGAGCGCGCCATCTGCACCCCGCATCTATCCTGGCTCTCTGAAGAATCCGGGGAGAATATCCGCCGGAAGATTCTCGACGAGGTCCGACGTTTCCTCGATGGGAAACCCCTGTTAAATCCGTTGAACCCCACGCTGTTAGAAAAGGGACAATTTTAATTAGAAAGCGCTTCTGAATATGATTATGATGCAAGGTTTGTTCAAAACTGCAAAGGGTCCTGGCAATATGGAATTGAGGGAGACCTCAGTTCCCGAGCCTCAGCCGAATGAAGTCCTTTTAGAAATCAAAGCAGCCGGGATTTGCGGGACAGATATCCACATCATGCGGGATGAATTTCCCTACTGGCCTCCGGTCATCATGGGGCATGAATTTTCCGGTCAGATCGTCCAGATTGGCAGCAAGGTAACCGGCTTTCACATTGGCGATCGGGTGGTCGGCGAACCGCATACCAAGGCATGTGGGCACTGCGAGCTTTGCCGTACGGGGAATATCCAGATTTGCTCCCAGAAACGCTCGCCTGGTTGGGGGATCAACGGCGCCTTTGCCCGCTACCTGGTTATGCCAGATCACCTGCTCCACCGGATCCCAGATCATCTTTCGTATGAAGATGCAGCGGTTGTCGAACCGACCGCGAACGTCGTTCAGGATGTCCTGGAACGCGCCAGGGTCGAGCCAAACGATACGGTTGTCATTATCGGACCCGGGACGATTGGCCTACTGTCGCTCATGGCGGCGCGCGCCGTTGGCGCGGGCAGGGTGATTGTTGTTGGCGCCTTGCAGGATAGAGATGAGCGCCTGCCGTTGGCTAAAGACATTGGCGCAGATGAAATTGTCGTAGCAGGAGAGGACGATCCTGTTGAAGCGGTCATGCGCATAACGAACGGCCGCGGCGCCGATCTTGTGGTTGAAGCTTCTGGCGCGCCGCTTGCTGTAGCCTCGACGGTTGGCATGGTCCGTCGGATGGGCCGTATCGCCCAAATCGGTCTCACCGGACGCAGCGAGGTCAGCTTTCCCTGGGATGCTGCTTCGTGGAAGGTATGCACGATTTTCTTCAACCTGAGCACCGGCTTCACCTGTTGGGATCGTGCGATCGGACTCGTGGCTTCAAAGAAGATTGATGTTTCAAAGCTCATCACCCAGCGCGTACCTTTGGCAGAATGGCCGCTGGCATTTGAGGCGATCGCCAACGGACGGGGGTTGAAAGCATTAATCATCCCGTGAATGAGGTCATCGATGACCATACCTGATATCGTTCGTCGTGAAACCAGACGTTTTCTGTCTGATCTAATTGCCATACCTTCAACTCGCGGCAATGAAGGTCCTGCCAGCCGGTTCGTCCATCAGTCCATGACCCGATTAGTAGACAGATCAGAGCTCATCCCCATCCAGGATGACCTCATAGATGACCCTGATTACGCATTTAAGCTGCCTGGCTTTACGTACGCAAATACACCCAATCTTGAATGCGAGTTGCTCGGTTCAACGGCTGGCAGGCGGATCGTCTTCAACACTCACCTGGATGTGGTGCCTCCGAGTGAAGGCCAGGAGCAGGCTTTTAACCCCATCGAAACTGACAGCAAGATTTATGGGCGCGGGGCGTGCGATGCAAAAGGCCAGGCTGCAGTTTTATTTGCTCTGGCTTCCTTATACAAGACCCGCGGTTTGCAGCCGCCTGCCAGCTTGCTGTTTCATTTTGTTGTGGAGGAGGAAAATGGCGGCAATGGAACCCTGGCTATGATCCGAAGGGGCGTCCAGGCGGATGCGGCTATCGTCCTGGAGCCATCCGAGCTGTATGTAATCCCGGCAGTGCGCGGCGCGGTCTGGTTCGAGTTGAAGGTATTCGGGCGGGCGATGCACAGCGGCAATGTTACTGGGCGTATCAGCGCCTTGGACAAGGCTTTCGAAGCGATACAAATCCTGAGGGATTATCATGATCGCCTGTTGAGCGCATCGCGCGGGATTCCATTGTTTGACCTTTATCCCGATCCAATGCCTCTCACGATTGGGCAGTGCGAGGCTGGAAATTGGCCTGCCAGCGTCCCTGCGGAGGCTGCGCTTAAAGGCTTGATCGGATTTCTTCCCAACCGGAACCGCCATCAGATCCAGGCTGAGCTTCGCCAAGCCTTGGTGGATCAAGGAGATGATTGGCTTCGCGAACATTTCGAACTAACTTTCCCGATGTTGAATAACGATGGAAACTCTCTACCTGATGATCACCCTTTGGTAGTAGGGCTGCTGAATTCGGTATCCAGAGTTGGAATTCCGGCGCGTATTCGAGCGATGACTGCCGCTTGTGACGCCTGGCGCTACCAGAATCAGGCAGGAATTCCCACATTAGTCTTTGGACCTGGCTCTCTCTCGGTAGCGCATTCTAAATATGAATATATTCATCTCGATGAAGTCCTTATAGCAGCCGAAATCCTCTTTGATTTTTGTCAGACATACGGTGCGACGCCAACGGAATGATCGGTAACGCACAGAACGATCTTTAAGTGAAGGAAGGATCAGATGGCCCGTTTTCAACGTCTCGAAGTACTCAATGAAATTGTCAGGATCGGCTTGATTCCAGTATTTTATGAGCCAGATCTGGAAGTGGCTAAGCAGGTTATCAATGCCTGCGTTCTGGGCGGCGCACGCTTGATTGAATTCACCAATCGAGGTGACAACGCCTATCGCGTTTTCTCGGATCTGGTTCAGTACAGCGCCGTGGAAATCCCGGACGCCATTCTGGGAGTGGGCTCGGTGATCGATCCGGGGACTGCTGCGCTCTATATCGATAGTGGAGCCAATTTTGTGGTTGGTCCCACTTTGAATCCTGAGGTGGCTCGCGTCTGCAATCGCCGCAAGGTTTCCTACAGTCCGGGGTGTGGAAGCGCTACCGAAATCATGCAAGCTGAAGAGTTAGGCGCTGAAATTGTAAAAATCTTCCCCGGCGATTCTATCGGTGGTCCGAACTTTGTGAAATCCATCCGGGGACCGATGCCTTGGACTCGCATTATGCCTACCGGGGGTGTCGAAACAACTCAGGAAAGCATCGAGGCCTGGTTCAGAGCTGGCGTCGCAGCTGTGGGAATTGGATCTAATCTTATCCGCAAGGAATGGCTGAAAGGGAAGGATTATTCGTCTATCCAGCAGAAAACAGCAGAAGTCGTTCGCTGGATTCGCCAGTCATGTGGTGAGAAGGAGTAATCCCTATGGGAAAGACAGTGGTTGCATTTGGTGAGATCATGCTGCGCTTGAAAGCGCCCGGTTTTGAGCGGCTGTTTCAATCACCAGTTTTAGAGGCTACTTTTGGCGGCGGGGAGGCGAATGTAGCGATCTCGCTTGCGAATTACGGAGACGATGTCGCTTATATTACCGTTCTCCCCAAAAATCCTATCGGTGAAGCGTGCAGATCAGAGCTGCGCCGTTTCGGAGTAGATACTTGCTGGATAGCAACCGGCGGCGACCGGTTGGGTGTTTATTACCTCGAACCTGGGGCAAACCAACGCCCTTCCATTGTCGTTTATGATCGAGCGAACTCTTCGATCGCCGTGGCAAAGCCGGATTCGTTTGATTGGCCGCAGATTTTTGCTGGTGCAGGGTGGTTCCATGTGACGGGCATCACTCCTGCGCTCAGCCAGAGCGCTGCCGATCTCACCCTGCTCGCGGTTCAAACCGCCAAAGAGAACGGGGTGACAGTATCCTGCGATTACAACTACCGCAAAAACTTATGGAAATATGGAAAGAAAGCGCCCGATGTAATGCAGGAAATCGTTCGCTATGTTGATATCGGCATTGCGAATGAAGAAGACTGTCAGAAATCCTTGGGTGTGAAGCTGGTTGATAATGATTGTCTAGACAAAGAGATCACAGCCGGCGATCTAAATTTGGCGCATTATCAGCGTCTCGCTGAAAAAATGTTGGAGACTTTCCCGAACCTGAAAAAACAAGCGATAACACTTCGGCAGAGTTACAGCGCATATCATAATGGCTGGTCAGCCTGTTTGTACAATGGTGTTGAGTTCATGGTCAGCCGCAATTATGACATCAGGAATATCGTCGATCGCGTCGGCGGTGGGGATGCATTTGCAGGTGGATTGATCCACGGTCTGGTCGCCGGGATGTCTGATCAAAGCGCGCTGGAATTCGCGGTCGCGGCTTCATGCTTGAAGCATTCGATCCCTGGAGATTTTTAACAGGGTCAGTATTACAGAAGTGGAGAAATTGATGAAAGGTGACGCCTCCGGTCGCGTTCAGCGCTGAGAGGACGGTTATGGAGAGAATGCGATGAAAACACTGCCTCTGCGCAAAATACCTGGCGAGAAATCAAAATCATATTTGGATCTGGCGAAAACCTGTGAACCCTCTTGCGCCGCAGACCAGACCCCCATCGTTTGGGACCATGGGGAAGGCGTTTGGGTGTGGGATGTAGATAACAACCAATACATCGATTTTACTTCAGGTGTTTTGGTGACAAACCTGGGTCATAGTCACCCTGGGTTGGTGCAAGCGATCCAGTCTCAGGCGCCGCGCCTGACGAATACGTACTCATTCCCAACTCCGGAGAGGATCACCGCCTCGGCGCGTTTGCTGAAAACCTTACCGAAGAATCTCGATCGGATTTTTATGCTCAGCACTGGCGCGGAGGTGACTGAAGCTGCCTTGCAAATCGCCCGCCGTTTTACCGCTAAGCAGGAGGTTCTCTCCTTCTTCGGTGGTTTCCACGGCCGAACTTATGGAGCTATGGGAGTAGCTGGCAGCAAAGGCATCAGACGCCAGTTCGGTACGCCCGTGCCAGGCGGAATTATGGCGCCCTATGGCTATTGTTATCGATGTTTCTATGATAAACACTTCCCGGATTGTGATTTATTTTGCATCAAGGCGATTGAACAAATCGTCGAGTGTTCCTCTTCCGGCAATTTGGGTGCAGTGATCGTCGAACCATATCAGGGCGCGGCGGGTTTCATCTTTCCACCCGAAGGATGGCTGCCAGCATTAGCCGAGTGGGCGCGTCATCATGATCTCCTCCTGATTGTCGATGAAGTTCAGTCCAGTTTTGGCCGCACAGGAAAGATGTACGCCATCGAATGGGAAGGCATCGCGCCGAATATGCTTTGCCTGGGCAAAGGAATGGGCTGTGGGGTCCCAGCTTCGGCTGTGGCAGCAGAAGCGCGCATTTTTGAATGCATGGCGCCGGGCGAGCTTTCCAGCACCTGGGGCGGCAACCCGCTCGCCAGCGCGGCAGTTCTGGCTGTTTTAGACGCAATGGAAACCGGGCAAATTGCTCAGAAAGCCCTGGAGAAGGGTGAATACCTGATGCAACGCTTGCTTAAACTGCAGAGAAGCTTCCCGTTCCTGGGAGATATCCGCGGTCGCGGCCTGGTGATTGGATTGGAGATTATCGACCCTCGCAATGGCATCCAACCCTCGCCAGCCCTCACTCGACGCATCATCATGGCTGCAGCCGAGCGCGGTATGCTGCTTGGCAAAGTAGGGCAGTTCGGCAATATCATTCGCGTGGCTCCACCTCTGGTTATCTCTCATGAAGAGATAGACCTGGCAGTCGATATCTTTCAGGCGGTCTTCACTGACCTTATGTGAGAAGGAACCAGCGTGGAAAGAAGTCTATCGACTTTCCATAGATGAGTGTAAATTCCAATAGTTCAATTAAATCCACACTCCGTTCCGCCGATCCACACTTAAATTACCTGAGTTCGGGTGTAGGGTCTCATAATTTCGTACCTTAACAGTCTTATGAAAACGAGGCCAATACTGAGGATGGCTATAAGTCCGCTTGCAAAACTAAAGATTGCCAGGCGGTTTGTTTTGATAGAACTCTCCATTGATTATTCTCCTATGTAGATTCTCCGCGACGAATAAGCAGTGTTCTTTGATACTGCGAGGGGCCGCCCAACAAATGTTTCTACTGCAATTATGCAGCACATTATGCCAATAGCGGTGAATATGCGGATTTCCCGAAAAAGATTATTATAAGAGCAGTTTTAAAAAGCTACTGGTTAGGCAGTTCCAAACCCCTGGATTTCAGATTCTGGATCAGCTTATCTCGAATGTCATTTCGTACCCTGAATTTATTTCACCATTTTTTCCCATAATGGAAGGGTTTTACGGCTGAATTTTTCTGTGGATGGCGGTTGATTTCCCACCGCTATCCTTTCTATTCGTCCGGGTGGCGCTTTTGCTCCCACTTGCAAAATCGCTTCTTGGGGACGGTTTTCAGGAATGTGAGCAAAATCTATACATTTTGGGGTTTTCTAAGTACAATGATAATGGAAGTACGGCCTCATTGTTTTCCCAGATCGTCGCCCAATGTCTTCTCACCACATCGGGGAAAGTAGATCATTCAAGTGGGACGAACCTTTCCGCAAAATGAATCCTGCATTCTGATCGCCACTCTCGGCAGCGAAGCCCAGGTGGTGACTGCTGTGCTGGATTTATTGCTCGCCCAGGGCGAATCGATTGCAGCGGTCCAGGTCATCCACACATTTGCGCCAGGCTCCCCGGTAGTCGCGGCTGTAGATCGGCTGCAGCAAGCCTTTACAGATCCACCTTACAGTAGGCGCATCCGCCTGGACCTGGTTGCGATCCTGGATGCTTCGAGCAGGCCGGTCGCCGATGTTGATTCCCCTTCCAGTTCGGAATGGGCTTTCCGGACGATTTATCGTCAAATTTTGCAGGCGAAGCGAGAGGGCCGCCGAGTGCATCTATGCATCGCTGGCGGACGTAAAACGATGTCGCTCTATGCCCTGGCAGCCGCTCAGATGCTCTGTGACGAGAATGATCACCTCTGGCATTTGTTCTCCAGCGGCGAATTCCTGACCAGCAAACGCTTTCATCCGCAACCCGGCGATCAAACCCACCTGGTTGAAATCCCCTTCATCTTCTGGAGTGTGGCTTCGCCGGTATTGAGCGGGTTGTCCGAGGTCGAAGACCCCTTCGAAGCGCTGAGCCGCATCCGTGATTTGCAGTTAAACGAGAAGATCACCCACATCCGTTCGTATTTGCTCGGCGCTCTCACTCCGGCGGAAGCGCGCGTGGTGGGTTTATTGGCTTGCGAGGGTCTGACAGATCAACAGATCGCCACACGCCTGACGCTTTCGCCCCGCACGGTCGAGCAGCACCTCCATTCAGCCTATCAAAAAGCGGTTGCTCATTGGGACATCGATACGGTCACACGCGCCCAACTTGTGAACCTAGTCGGGCTGTATTACACTTTCGGATACCATCAAGCGGCAGAGGACAAATAAAAAATACGTGATTTCCCGGATCACAAGGTTAAGTAGATCGACTACACTAAACTCGTCTGCATCCTCCAGGTAGGACAGGGGGCTCGGGGGAAAAAACCTGGAGGAGCGGACAATCAGAAAAATGGGAGGGCAGATGGAAATAAAAACGGAAGTTTTGAACGCAGCCCTGGCTGGATTGCTGCATGATGTGGGGAAGTTGGAACAGCGCGCCAGGGATAAACCCTGGGACCCAGCGCCTGGTATTGACCGGGAAGGTCAGCCCGTACATGCCACCTGGACCACCTACTTCATCCAAAATAATGTCCCGGCGGCGTATCGTCCAGCTGTTTTGGCTGGAGCTTACCACCACACGCCGGAGCGTTCGCCCGCCGCGGACATCCACCTGAGCGAGCTGGTTGCCCTTGCGGATAAATTGAGCGCAGGTGAGCGAGCCGACCTGCCGAAAGATGACACACGCCCACCCCGCCAGATGGTGACGATCTTTGACCGGGTCGTGTTAGAAGATGTGGGCAAGCAGGGCGATTGGCATTATCTCCCGCTGAAACCACTGCTATTAGAGAGAGATGCTCTTTTCCCAGGTGAGGCATTGGCAGTCAAGGAAGATGTGAACGCATATGAAGATCTTGTAGAAGATCTACGGTCCGCCGCACGCCAAGACTTCCCTGACGGGGCAAGCTATCTCGAAAACTTGCTCGCCGCTATGCAGCGATCTGCCTGGTGCGCGCCATCGGCTTATTATCACTCGCTGCCGGATGTGTCGCTCTACGATCACAGCCGTATGACCGCCGCCTTAGCAGCCTGTATGGCCGACCTAGAGCCGACTTTCGTATCCGGTTTGCTTGGGGCAGTGCGCCGTAATTTTGAAAACAAACCAACTGAGCAGGACGAGAAACTTCTGCAGACGCCAGTGGCTTTGCTGGTTGGAGGCGATATCTCCGGCATCCAGGATTTCATTTACACAGTATCGTCTAAGGGCGCAGCTATGACGCTGCGTGGGCGCTCGTTATATCTGCAACTGTTGAACGAGGCAGTATTGCGCTTTACCCTCTCAGAACTGGGTTTGCCCTACACCAATGTGATCTATTCTGGCGGCGGGCATTATTTTCTGCTTGCGCCGATCTCTGCAGCGGAAAAGCTCGCTGAAATCCAACGCACTGTCAGCCAGAAATTGCTTCGCCATCACGGCGCGAGCCTGTATCTGGCTATGGGATACTGCGCTGTCCCGGCGAATGGCTTCAAGATCGATCATTTTCGCCATTCCTGGGATTGCATGCATCGCAACCTGGCTGAAGCCAAACAGCGGCGCTACCTGGAATTAGGTGAAGAACTCTATCAGCGCATTTTCGAATTGCCGGAATGGGGTGGCAATCCGGAGGATGTGTGCGACGTATGCGGCGAAGATGGTCGCAAAACCAGTCGCTGGGACCAGGATCAAGAAGTGGATATTTGCCCGCTCTGCCGCTCGTTCGCCGAAAAATTGGGAAAACCGCTGCCCGGATCGACATTCATCGCTCTGGGTTTTACCACACCCTCCGAGTTGCCGCCCGGCGATGCGCTCGACGCGCTGGCCGGTTTTGGCATGCAGGTTCAATTCCTGAAAAATGTTCAGGAATCTGTGTCTGTGCCACAGCCGGTGGTTTGGGCTTTGAGCGATCCCAAGGACGGGCGCTGGCCGCAAGCCGATATAAACCCGGTCGTCAATTGGCTGCATTATATGGTCAAGCAGATCCCGCCGGTGACTTTTGATGAGCTTCAAGATAAAGCGGTGGGCGGCTTCAAACGCCTAGGCGTGCTGAGGATGGATGTAGATAATCTGGGCGAGGTCTTCAAGCATGGTCTGGCCGGCGCGGATTCACTCGCCCGCCTCTCCACCCTTAGCCTGCAAATGTCCCTGTTCTTTGAAGGCTGGGTCAAGCAGATTTGCGAGAGCACAGCCTATCAAAACCTGATTTATGCGGTCTATGCGGGCGGCGATGACCTCTTCTTAATCGGCCCATGGGATCGGATGCCTGAGCTTGCCCAGACCATCCGGGATGATTTCGGCGCTTATACGGCCGGTCACCCAGCCATCCACCTGAGCGCTGGGCTGGCATTCATCGGCGGGAAATACCCGGTCTACCAGGCCGCCGATGACGCCTTCGATGCGCTGGACTTAGCCAAGGGAGTGGATGGCAAGAATGCCTTCGCCTTCCTGGGAGAACCCTGGCAATGGGAGGTGTTTTCTTCCCTCGCCGCCAAGCAAGCACGTCTGCTCAAGATCGTTACGGGTCCGGGATTTGATCCGGAAAACCTGGGCGGCCCACAGGCGCTGCTGCATGTGCTGCGCCAGCTCGCCGGCGAGGCGGCTGCACGGGCGAAGAAATCGAAAGGTCGTCCAGTGTGGGGACCGTGGGTCTGGCGCGGCGCGTATCAGCTCACCCGCATGGCCGAGCGTTACCAGCGCTCCAAACCCGAGCTGGCGGCAGAACTGCTGTCCATTCGGGATGAGCTGGCCCTCGATAATTACCAGACCATTCAACAGTGGGGCGCAGCAGCTCGCTGGGCTCAACTCTTCCTGCGGTAAAAGGAGAGTAATGATTAACTCAGATCGGTTTTCTGTAAAACATCTCAGAAACATGATCGATAGTTGGACAGAGGGGCCTAGATTAGATTTTAAATCAATGCTCTATAAACTGGATTCAGCCAGGTCACAATTCGATTTCGCCAGCGATATCATCGCATTTGCAAATGTCTCCCGAAGAATTGGAAAACTTTGCTGGATTGTATTTGGAGTAGATGATCTAACAAGAAAGCTATCTCATACCCTTATCCAAGAATATCCTGGTAAGCATAAACCAAAAGGATGGGATAACCCATCGGCATCCCTTCTTTCAAAGCAATCTGATGGCGTAGAAAAAGTACTTCGAGAGATTGCCAAAGAATGGATTGAACCTGAGCCGGAGATCGAACTTGAATTTGGTTTTCTGGATGATCATTTTGTTTCTTATCTTGAAATTTCTCCAAATGATTCGGTGGAACCCTTCCATTTGCGGAAAGAGATCATATTTGACAAGGACGGAAAGGAGCGAAAGTATGATAAAGGCTCAGTTTTTGTCCGGAAAACATCCTCTACATGCTACGTACGAAAGGAAGATGAAAAACATTTATTAACTGTCTGCCAGGCAAGTTACCTGAAAAAGCAAGAATGGAAGGATTTGATAATGGCTCATCTTTCAGATGTTTTTCTAAAGGCAAATGAGCTACCACCGAATTTCCATTCGCACGTAAAGGGAAGCCAGGATGAAATAGAGCAAGCAGTGATTGATGAGTTGGATAATGGCAGGAAAATAATCACCATTGTTGCTCCAGCCGGTATGGGAAAAACAACGATATTACATCGAATTTCGTATCAACTGGCCCACCGTCACAATATTGACTTAATTACTCGCCAGGATTATTACGGAGGTGAAAACGAGCCATCGACGATGGTATCAATTTCCGAACTGGAATTTGTGAACCCAATCGATCTAGAGATGCTTCCGAGTTTTCCAATCCCAATTTTCTTTGAGTTGCGAATTGCTTTTGACAATATTGATCAATTCAAAAATAGCCTGTTGAGGTCTTATTAAGGAACATATTGGGAATGAAGAAATACAAACTCTTGAAAGTCTATTCTCGATCCCTGGTTCTCGATGGATTATCTTATTGGATGGAATTGATGAGATCCGAAATAGGGAAACATCGGCGCCAAAATTGAGGACTTGGGTGAACGAATTACCGGCTAACGTGCAAGTCGTTTTGACCTCCAGGCCAGGTTATGGGCTGAGCGAGCAAGACGGGCGTTATCGGTTTCTAGAGATTGATCAACTGAAACCTGAGGAAATCCGTCGCTTACTAAAGGGAAAAATTGGGGCAACTTGCGATGAAAGAGGTATTGCTTTCCCTACGGAGAAAACGCTCGATGACTTGTCGAGTTTGACTGAATTATCTGGATTTCTAATTAATCAACGAGCTATTGATGGATTGATTGAGCTTTGGTTACCGGAATCTGGTAGCGCGCTTGATCCAGTCATTGACCGGGTAAGCGAGATTGTCATGGTTCACGATAGCATTCCCTATGATAACGACATAGATGTTAATCATTCGATTGAAATCGGAGATATGCCATTCATTACGCATGATGAGATCATCAGTGATTTAGATATTCAAGCAGACATAATTCAACAAGAGGACATCAATTCTCAAAACGAAGGATCCGATATATTAACATCCAGCGATGATACTCTAGGAAACGAAAGTCAAGGTAATACGGAATCAGAGACCGATGAATCGGAAACTGATGAAGTAGAGATTGATGAATCAGAGACTTTTTCTTTTCCATCACTGGCAGGGATGACCAGGTACGTGGTCGGATACCTTTATAAAAAAGAAGAAGCCCGTCGTGAGGATTGGGGAAAGAAAGAGAAACATGCAGTGAATACTGCCAGGAATGAACTCGCCTATATCGCGTGGAAAGAAAATTGGGAAATAACGGATTTCAACTCATTCATATGCATCCGAAGGAAGCAGATTAAGAGCGATAGCCTCGCTTGTAATGAAGATATCGGTTTTCTCGAATCCTTAGACGGGAAAAGACACCAATTCATCAGCTCACTTCTACACAAATATTTTATCGCCGACTTCGGTTTCGATCTCGAAAATAACGAAATTGTTCGAGGAATGAAACGACACGACTTACAATCAGAATCGACCAAAATGGTCCTGAATATGCTTGATCAATTGTTTTCAGATCAAGGGAGACCTACCCTTTCATCAAGAATAGGAGTGTAAACCAATGTCAGATATAGCCACAATTATGAAACGCGATCCAAGCGGGGCGGAACTGGTGAAGTTCGCCGAACAAACCGCCGATCAATTAGTGCGCAACAACCTGACGTCGTGCCCAAATCCGCAACATCTTCACCGAGGTGCGCAAGATCGAAGCGCTCTGGGATAACCGCCAGGAGGAAGCCCTGCGCCGGCTGAATATGCTCAAGCCAAAGCTGGATTATGCAACGGCTCGCAATAGCTCGGTGCAACTGCTGCGGGATGTGCTGGGGAAGGCGATTGATGAGATAAACGCGGCGGAAGGCGACGAGCGCAACCTGCGTTTTCAGAAGTTCATGGATTTATTCGAAGCAATCCTGGCTTATCACCGCGCCAAGGGTGGCAGAAGCTAAGGAATGGGAGGCAAAAAAGAAATGACCGAGATTAACCTGTACGGACGTGTATTGATCACTGCTCAGATCGAGGCTGTTACCGGCCTGCATATCGGCGGCTCCAGCGCCGGACTGGAAATCGGCGGGGTGGATAAGGCGGTGATCCGCAACCCGCTTAGCGGGATACCCTATATCCCCGGATCGAGCCTGCGCGGCAAGATGCGCTCGCAGACCGAGAAAGTGCTTGGGCTTGCCCAGAACAACAAAATCGGCCAGGTCACGATCCATACCTGCAAGACCAGGCGGATGACTACAACCGCAATGGTGGCTGCCCGGTCTGTCATGTGTTCGGCGTCCCGCGCGAAGATCGATTATTCCGGCCCAACCCGCCTGGCCGTGCGCGATACACCGCATGAGTGATGACAGCGTGAAGAAGTTAGACAAAGCCCACACCGAATTGAGCTACGCCGAATTGAAGACCGAAGTCGCCATCGACCGGGTCACCAGCGCGGCCACGCCGCGCACACTGGAGCGCGTCCCGGCTGGGACGGTCTTCGACCCAGCCGAGCTGGTCTTTGCGATTTACGAAGAGGCGGATTTTGAGCGTATCAAAGTGGTCGTGAACGCGCTCCAACTGGTGGAGGACGATTACCTTGGCGGGGCCGGTTCGCGCGGCAGCGGAAAGGTCCGTTTCTCGCAAATCCAGATCTTAGCTCGCAACCGGGTTGAATACGGCAAGCAATATTATTACCAGGGTGAAACTTTCCACTTCGAAAGCGTTCAGCAAGTTTCGGACGCATTCAATAACTTGAGCGGATGGCTGCGCACCATCATCCGGATGGAGTGAACCAATGCATGTCCAGTCCTGGAAAATCCACGGCGGCGGCTTTCACTTTGGCGAGCATGGCCTCGAGCAGGAAGAGACTTCGGTTGCTTTCCACTCCGATAGCCTGTTCGCGGCGTTGATTGCCGCGCTGGTCGAATACGAAGGCCAGGCGGCTGTGCCGGCTTTTATCCAGCCTTTTCTGGATGGTAGCCCACCGTTCTTGATCACATCCACCTTTCCATACGCGGGCGGCGTGCGCTTTTTCCCGCGCCCGGAAATGGGCGGCGGTCAGGCCGAAAAAGAGCGCCCATCCGCCAACTTGAAGAAATTAAAAACAATCCGCTATGTCTCAGCGGCCATCTTCAAAGAAATGCTGGCCGGCGCAGCCCTGGCCGAGGTCTATCCACGTGCGCTCCCGCTGCAAGGCGGTCTGGTGCTGGCGAGCCAGGCCGAGCGCGGCCTTTTGCCAAAACAGATTCAGGAACGAAGAAGACGATCGCATCTGGCAGGTCGAGCAGCGCCCGCGCGTTACGCTTGGCCGGGGGGTGCAGAATTCCGCCATCTATTTCACCGGCAGGGTCGGCTTTGCCCAGGAGTGCGGTTTGTGGTTCGGGGTGCGCTGGCTGCGATCTGACCTAAGCCTGGAAGCATTGCTATCCAGTCTTTTTGATGAGCTTTCCATCTCCGGGTTGGGGGCGGAGCGCAAATCCGGCTTTGGCAACTGCAAGATCGAACCAGGCGAGCCGTTTGATTTGCCGGATCCGAATGGCGGCTACTGGACCAGCCTCAGCCGCTATCTGCCGCGCGATCAGGCAGAAAGCGCCTGCCTGCGTGCGCCGGGGGCAGCCTATAGCCTGAAACGGGTGGGCGGTTGGCTCACCTCGCCGGTTCGCAGCGGGCAGCGCCGACGGACGATCAACCTGATCACCGAAGGCGCAATCCTCGGGCCGCTCGAACGCGCCGCTCCTGGTCTGGTGCTGGATATCCGCCCGAAATACAAGACCGATCCAGACCCACTCGGCCACCCGGTCTATCGCTCCGGGCTGGCGTTTCCAGTCGGCCTGCAATTGGCAGGCGCAAAGGAAGGCCGCTCATGACCGTCTATTCCATCACGCTGCACACCCTCACCCCGCTCCATATCGGGGACGGGGTTGAGTTGCATCAAGATTTCGACTTCGCCGTCTTCCGCGGGCGCACCTACCGCCTGAACGAGGACGCCATCCTGCTGGCTAAACCGGCCGCGCTCCATCCGGGTCGGGATGGGCATTATCCAGCGCCGGGGAAATTGCTGCAGGAGAGCGATTATCAGAACGCCGATCTGTTTCGCTATGTGCTGTCGGGAGCGCCGCGCTCCCGGCAGGTCGACGCGCGTATGAAATCCTTTATCAAGGATGTGTACGACCGCCCTTATATCCCCGGCTCCTCGCTGAAAGGTGCGCTGCGCACCGCTCTGGCCTGGACGGGTTGGCCGGAGGTCAAACTCACCCTCGGATCGCAACACGATCGGTCGCTCCAAATCCTGGGCCGGGCAACCACTGGAGAAGAAGCTGTTTGGCAAGGACCCCAACCACGACCTGCTGCGCGCCCTGCATGTCTCCGACCTGAGCGGGCCGCAGCAGCCGGGCCAGGGCTTGCTGATCGCCAATGCTCAGGTGCTCACCAAGCGCAGCGCCGGTTCGCCGGTTGAACTGGAAGCGCTGGCAGGGGACAACGCTTTCAGCGGAACCATCACAGTAGATGACGTGTTGTTCTCAGCCTTCGCCGAAAGGGAACTGGGCTTTTCCAACCGCCGTCACTGGCTGGACGAGCTGACCCAGCGCGCCCAGGCGCACAGCAAAGCCCGCATCCTGCAACTGGCTGAGTGGTTTGAGCGCGCCGATAACTGCGAGGATGTGGCCCGCTTTTACCGCAAGCTGGCCGCGGCCAAACCCGGTCCGAACCAGGCCTTGCTCCAGATCGGCTGGGGGGCCGGTTGGGATGGCAAGACCTTTTGGACCCGCCTGCAGGCCGACCCACTTCTTTTTGAGCAATTGGTGCGTGATTTCAATCTGCACCGCGCCGGGCGCAATTCGCCGCCGCGCAAAGCCGGCGACCCCTTCCCGCGCTCCAAGCGGGCTGCGATGCTCATTCGAGAAAGAGTCGCGCGCGCCGCCGCCCCCTTCGGTTGGGTGTTGTTGGAGTTGAAAAAATGACTAAGGTAATCAGTTTTCTGGGGAACTCCCCATATAAAGAGACAACCTATGTTTATCAGGGGCAGCAATATTCCACCCGCTTCTTCCCGGCGGCGGCAGCCTTTTTCGTCCACCCGGATGAATTGTATGTCTGCGTCACTCCCACTGTAAAAGTACATGCCAATCTGAGCGATTTGGGCGCGGAACTGGATGCTCAGGGGATCTCCTGGGCGCCGCTGGATATCCCCGAAGGGCGCAGCGAGGCGGAGCTCTGGCAAATTTTCGACGAGATCACCATGGCAGTCGATGAAGGGGAAACGGTGGTATTCGATGTGACCCACTCCTTTCGATCGCTGCCTATGCTGGTATTCCTGGCTGTGGCTTTTCTGAAAGCCGCCAAGAGCGTTCAGGTGGAGCGTGTATTTTATGGCGCATTCGATGCGCGCGATCAGCAGACCAACCTCTCGCCGGTTTTCGATTTGACGCCTTTTGCCAGCCTGTTGGATTGGCTGACGGCAACCAGTCGCTTTGTCGAAAGCGGCGATGGGGTTGCGTTGGCGGCGCTTCTGCGGGCAGGCATGCCGAGCGCGGTTTTAATGAAAGAAGACCTGGCCTCGCGCTCGCTCGGCAAAAACCTGCGTTTAGCGGCAGAATCGATTGAATCCATATCCTTAGCGCTCCGCCTGGCGCGACCCATCGAGACCATGCAATCCGCAGCCCAATTGGAATCCACCCTTAACCGCTCGATGCCGGGTATTCAGCAGCGAGCAAAGCCATTTGCTCTGTTAGTCAACAGCCTGGTGCAGGAATATGGGCAATTCGCCTTAGAAGATACGGATGATGACGAAAATTTGAGAGAAGGACTTCGTTTGCAACTCAAATTAATCGATTGGTATATTCGTCGTCGTCAGATTGTCCAGGCTGCAACTCTTGCGCGTGAGTGGGTGGTTTCTTTGTTGGCGCTGGATTTTGGCGCGCCGATGTTCCAATACAAGCGCGGGCGGGAGCAGTTGGAATGGGCTTTGAACAATGCGGTGGAATTAAAAAAGCCCTATCCGCGCCCAATCGCCCATGTGAGTGATTATGATGCGCGCCTGGCTTCCCACCCAAAACTGGGTGATCTGATCCGCATCTGGAATCAAATGAGCGCCATCCGCAACGACATTGCTCATGTCGGTATGCGGATTGCGCCAGAACCTGCCTCCTTGCTCAAACAGAAAATGGAGCAGCTTAATATCGAATTGGCTCAGATCGGAGCGTTTTTTTTGGACGCACAACCCGAAGAAGATGGCCCCTCATGATCCTGCTCAACTTCTCCCACCCGCTCACCGCCGCAATGATCGCCCAGGTCGAGGCTCTGGCCCATCAGCCGGTCGAACAGACCATCGAGCTGGCCGTGCAGTTTGATAACGAGCAGCCCTTCCTGCCCCAGCTTCAGGCGCTGATCGAGCAGATCCCGCTCGACGCCCAGACCTGGCAGAACGCGGCCATCCTGCTCAACCCGCCTGCGCTGAATTTCATCACCGGGCTGGTGATCGCCGAGCTGCATGGTCGGATGGGCTACTTCCCGCCCATCCTGCGCACCCGCCCGGCCTCCGCCAGCCTGCCGCCGCGCTATGAAGTGGCCGAAATCCTCAACCTGCAGCAGACCCGTGACCACGCCCGAAAGGCCAGGTATTGATGGACCTGCTCTCGCTCAGCCTCACCCTGCGCCCGCTGCCCGCGCCCGACCCGACCGCGCCCCTGCCGGAATGGTGGGGCCGCGCCGCCCATGCCCTGCTGCTGAATGTGGCGCGCGCCGCCGATCCCGCCCTGGCCGAGAGCCTGCACGCCGATAATGCCATCCGCCCGTTCACCGTCTCCAACCTGCGTGGACCCACGCCGCACGGCGCGCTCGATCCGCAGGCCAGCTACAGCCTGCGCCTGAGCGCCTTCTCGCAGCCGCTGGCCGAAATCCTGGAGCGGGCGGCAGCCGAAGGCCCGCTTTCGCCCGGCCAGCAGATCGAGCTGGATTATTTGCCCTTCGCCATCGAAGCGGCGAATGGAGGGCAGGGCGATCTGCAGCAAGACAGCTACGCCGGGCTTTCGGCGCCCTACCTGCTGGCAAAAACATCCCCCGCCGCGCCAGGTGCGCCTGCGGCTGGAAAGCCCCACCACCTTCAAATCTGGCGGAAAGCACGTGCCGGTCCCGCTGCCGGAGCTGGTCTTTGGCAGCCTGCTGGAGCGCTGGAATGCCTTCGCCCCGGTCAGCTTTCCGCCCGAGCTGAAGCGCTACGCGGCCGAATGCCTGGCCATCGGGCGCTACCGCCTGAGCACGCGCGCCATCCCGCTCAAAGGCGGCGGTTTGCGCATTGGCGCGGTCGGCGAAGTGGCCTTCACCACCCTGAACTATGACCGCTACTGGCTGAGCCTGATCTGCGCGTTAGCCGATTTCGCCTTCTACGCCGGGCTGGGGGCTGGAACCAGCATGGGGTTGGGCCAATGCCGCCGCTCTACGTGACCCAGCAGAACGCCAAGCTGCGCATCCAGAACCGGCGCCTGCAGGTCGAGCGCGAGGGCGAACAGCTCGCCAGCCTGCCGCTTTCGCAGGTTTCGGAAGTGGTCCTGTTTGGCAACATCGGCCTGACCACCCCGGCCATCGACGCGCTGCTGGCTCAAAACACAGAAGTGGTTTTCCTGACCCAGCGCGGCGAATACCGCGGCCGGCTGGTGGGCAGCCTGACCCCGCACGTGCCGCTGCGCCGGGCCCAATACGCCCGCCTGGCGGAAGCCGACTTTGGGCTGGAAATGGCCAAAGCCTTTGTGGGCGCAAAATTGAAACACCAGCGCGCCCTGCTGCTGCGCCACAACCGCGAGCAGAACGACCCCGAGATCGCAGCGGTCGTGCTGCAGATCGCCCAGGCCGTCGAGAGCATCCCCCGCCGGACAGCCCTCTCCGGCTTGATGGGCGCAGAAGGCTCGGCTACCGCCGCCTATTTCCGCGGCTTCCGGCGCCTTTTCGCCCCCGAATGGCGCTTCGATGACCGCAACCGCCGCCCGCCGCGCGACCCGGTGAACGTGCTGCTCTCCTTTGGCTACACCCTGCTGGCCGAGCTTGCCAGCAGCGCCGTTCAAACCGTTGGGCTGGATCCTTACGCCGGTTTCTTGCACGAGGTGGCTTACAACCGCCCGGCTTTGGGGTTGGATTTGATGGAAGAATTCAGACCGGTGATCGACGGCGTTGCCTTGTGGTGCTGCCGCGGCGGTCAGCTCAGCCCGGCCGATTTCAGCCCCGGTCCATCCGAGCGCCCGGTGATCTTGAGCGAGGCCGGTTCGAAGAAATTCATCCAGGCCTATGAAACCCGCATGGAGCAGCGCTACACCCACCCGCTGCGCGGCGAGCAGCTCAGCATGCGCCAGTGCCTGCTCGAACAGGCCCGCCAGGTGGCCCACTGCATCCAGCGCGGCCAGCCGGATTTTTGCGGGATGGGTTTCAAATAAAAATCTGTCAACGCCAGAATGGATCGAACCTTTTACGTGCTTGCCTATGATATCGCCAACGATAAACGCCGCCAGAAGATCGCCAAATGCTGCCAGGCGGTGGCCGAGCGGGTGCAATACAGCGTATTCGAAGCCTATTTCAGCGAAGCGGAGCTGAAGCAATTGCTCAAAAAAACGGATAAAATCATGAACCCCCAAGAAGACAGCCTGCGCATCTACGTGCTGTGCGAAGCCTGCCGCAAGAAAGCCGCCGCCCGCGGGCTGGGAAAACTGACCGAGCCGCCGGGGGTGACCATCGTATGATCTATTTTGCGCACCCCCCCTTGAAGAACAGCCTAAAAACGCCCATTTTGGGAGGGGGATGCGCAGCGATTGTGGAAGTGGGAATAGAACTCGCTTCAAAGCGAGCAGAAAGGATCGAAATGGGAAGACGCCAGCCAACTAAGCCCCTCAATCCCCGCAAACCGCTTGCAGAATGGGAGAAAAATGGTAAGATAAAACCGCAGTACGAATCCCCAAATGCCCGCAAGGGTATTAAGACCCGACCTGCGTCGTCATACCGACCCTTCGGGAATGCAGACTGTGTACGAATCCCCAAATGCCCGCAAGGGTATTAAGACAGATTACTCCAAGTAGTCCAATCATCATTTGTAGGATGTGGTACGAATCCCCAAATGCCCGCAAGGGTATTAAGACCGGATGATGTTGGGCGGGCGGAGTTGCAAGCGTATGGTACGAATCCCCAAATGCCCGCAAGGGTATTAAGACTTCATGGTTAACGCCCCTATTACTACGCGACCAACGGAGGGTACAAATCCCCAAATGCCCGCAAGGGTATTAAGACCATCGATCGGTCCGACCTGCGCCGAGCACTTGTTTTTGTACGAATCCCCAAATGCCCGCAAGGGTATTAAGACGATCATGACTGCGCCGTCATTCGCTTGTCTCATCATTGGTACAGAATCCCCAAATGCCCGCAAGGGTATTAAGACGCTCGCCAAATGTAATCCATAAACGCATCCTGGTTTTTGTACGAATCCCCAAATGCCCGCAAGGGTATTAAGACACTGCGTGCTACGCATACAGCATGCGGATACTGCTCGCAATCGGTACGAATCCCCAAATGCCCGCAAGGGTATTAAGACGGATCTGCGCCAGTACGCTTCCGAGCAGATCAGCGCGGGTACGAATCCCCAAATGCCCGCAAGGGTATTAAGACAGATCTTCGACATGCAGACTATAACATGACAGTTTCATTTTAGTACGAATCCCCAAATGCCCGCAAGGGTATTAAGACCAACTGTCTTTTAAAACTGCCGAGCTCAAGTTTAGCAGTTTGTACGAATCCCCAAATGCCCGCAAGGGTATTAAGACGCTTTTTGATGCCTGCGCCGCAGCCATGACAACCATTTTGTACGAATCCCCAAATGCCCGCAAGGGTATTAAGACTGAAGCCTGTGGTAGGCATGACCGTCCTTCACGTACATGAGTACGAATCCCCAAATGCCCGCAAGGGTATTAAGACCGATCAGCCCAATGACATCATTCCTGTGAATCTGTTTATGTACGAATCCCCAAATGCCCGCAAGGGTATTAAGACCCTACTTAGCTCATTTCAGCCCGGATTGCTCGTAGGTACGAATCCCCAAATGCCCGCAAGGGTATTAAGACCAGATAATTTTCTTCTTGTCATCCACCTTCGGGATAGTACGAATCCCCAAATGCCCGCAAGGGTATTAAGACGTAGGTCTGAGTTCACAATCACACCTACTACCGATGATGCGTACGAATCCCCAAATGCCCGCAAGGGTATTAAGACCAGTTGCACAATCCAGCCATGAGCAGGCCAACGACAAGCGTACGAATCCCCAAATGCCCGCAAGGGTATTAAGACCGATTGCACAATCCTAGCCATCAAGCTAGGCCAACCACAACGGTACGAATCCCCAAATGCCCGCAAGGGTATTAAGACCATCAACCTCTATTGCCGTTACATAATCTTCTTTATCGTACGAATCCCCAAATGCCCGCAAGGGTATTAAGACTCATGCAGTCTTCCTGCAATGCCACGTCCATGATACTCTGTACGAATCCCCAAATGCCCGCAAGGGTATTAAGACGCAAGTCAGTCCATTCGAGCCACCTTGCAGTTAAAGCAACGTACGAATCCCCAAATGCCCGCAAGGGTATTAAGACCCTATCATGGAGTATTCATAACAATTTCCTTATGACTGTACGAATCCCCAAATGCCCGCAAGGGTATTAAGACATGTACATGATCGCCTTCTGGCCAGACAGCAAACACAGTAGGTACAAATCCCCAAATGCCCGCAAGGGTATTAAGACTGCAATTGTTCTGTCACAAGCGGCAGTAACACAGGGTACGAATCCCCAAATGCCCGCAAGGGTATTAAGACCGATTCTTCGGCAGCAAACTGAACTGCATGATACTCGTTGTACGAATCCCCAAATGCCCGCAAGGGTATTAAGACGGGCTTTTACGGTGCATGTGGAAATGAGCCTACTTAGATCGTACGAATCCCCAAATGCCCGCAAGGGTATTAAGACACTCGATATGGCAGCCATTGGCCTGCTTCTCGATCTGTACGAATCCCCAAATGCCCGCAAGGGTATTAAGACCTGAGCTACAACAATGTCGTTCAGCTCACCCTGAGCGGGGTACGAATCCCCAAATGCCCGCAAGGGTATTAAGACCAGACCTCGCCGTCCTCTGAGACCTGCGGGGTCTTAGTTCCAATCTGGTGGGTAGTTTTCACGGATCGTCGCCGGCGGTGGAAAGACCCCGTGGAAACGCAACTCTGTTTGTTAAACACACAATTCGTTACAGACGCATCAAAGAAAGGGGAATGGAATGATCAAAATAAACGTAAACGGAAAAGAACTTGCGAGCTTCAAGAATCGAATGCCCCAATACCAGGATTTATTTTTCTTGCGCTTGCAGGAGATCGATATCAATACGACGACCGGTACAGTGTCGCCGATCTATCAGCCGCTTTTCAGAATAGAGAGACAGCCCCGCCAGATCGGCTTTTCTGTTTTTATCGGCGGGTTTGAGCACGCCCTGATTTTCCGGGCCGCCGATCCATATGTGAGCTACGAAAAATACGAGAGCGTCAAAGAGAAAAGAAACGGGATATGAAAGAGTTCCTGGCTCTGCTGTGGAGCGTCTTTACTGGCGTGAATGACTGGCTGGTCACATTCTTTATGCAGGCCAGCGGGCTGAACGAGGTTGACCTCTTCATGCTCCATGCCGAGAACGAGCGCCGCCGCCAGCTCCAGCAAGAATCATCCTGGCAGGACGCCGATGAATACGACGACTGGATAGACTACGAAGACGATTGGCAGCGCCGATGACGATCACGAAAACCGCACTGATTGTAAGAACCCGCTCGCGCTGCGGAAATTAAATCGCCTCGCCCACGCGTAACATCTGGAGCTCAACCTGTCGCCAATCCAGAGATAGGTTCGAGGATAGGGTACAAAATCTTAATGGATTCACCTTGAGGTCAGCCCGGTTTTGCCAATCTCTTGCATTATCCTCTGGCGCAGATCTGCATTCAGGCGCTGTTCCTAATTCCCATCCGATACCCCCCACTGGAAAGCCTGTTGATTGACCTTGTCCAATATCTGCGCGACGGACGCGTTTGAAGCGCGCATTCGCTGATACTTTTCCAGCGCCTGTCTGGCGCTGGCAACCCCCGCTTCATCAAATGCGTGAAACACAATATCCACTCCGGCAAGGTCAGATGCTAAAGCTTGCAGGATGGTCATCAAAGTGCGATTGCCCCCGAATGCTCCGCAGCCCCAAAAACCGGTATGGATCAAAGCGCGCCGGGCTGCCGGTTCGATCCGGGCGCTTTCCGCCCGCGCCGCCATATAGCCGGTGTAGGCGTTCTGCGTGATTTGCTGGATTTGATCCAGGCGGTAGCGCCCGCTGCCATAGGCAGGAGCAGCCATTGCCAGGATATTGCTGATCGTCGGCGGAGAGATCGGGCGAGTTGCCGCGATCACTTGATCTCTGGAAGCGCGGGCGAAGGCATTCCCATACAGGCCATCCGGTCGACCCGCTTGCGAGTCTGGGCTGGTATCGATGCTGCACCTGCGTTGAACGCCCGTGATCGTTATGGGTGTTGGAGCGCCTTGATCGTCGAGCGTCTCTGGAGTTCTACCTTGTGAGATCAACGCTTCACGCAGTGAGCCGAGGATCGGATGTTCGGCTACCTGCAGTTCGTCCTGAGCCATCAGCGCCGAGCGATACGCCACGAACAAATGGCGGTCGGCGAAGTTGAGATGCCATTCCACGATCTCAGCCGCCGGTGGGAAGTAATTGAAATAACCTGGAACCACGCTGAAATGGCTGTACATTTCCACGCGCTCAGGTAATGGGATTGCGCCCCAGCGGGCATAATCAATTTCGCCTTGAAAAGGAAATCCAGAAGAACAGGCAATCTCGAAAACGCTCTTTTTGTTTTCATGCTGCCAGCGAGGGGGGAAATCTTCGATTAATCTGCCTGTATCGTAACGGATTTGGTCAATCGGTTTGAGGGGCATGCTGGCCTCAATTCTATCAGGCGCAAGGGGAGATGATCAGAAAGAACTGCCCGTGCCTGTTCATTTTATCCCATTTTGAAATGGGTGGATATGATCATTTGAGAAGATGGAGCGTCCTCTTTCCCCTTCGGGGAGAGATCTACGGTGAGGGGCGTTATCCCCCAAATGCAACACCCCAGGGGTCTACAAGACCCTTGGGGTGTGTTTGATTTCGAAACCTGGTAAGAATTAATAGCAGGACTGCTGGAAGGGCGGGTACGGGCATTCCTTATACAGGCAGGTTCCTTTGCTGTCGAACACCTTATGGCAGGCGCCCACAGGCGCGGTCGGGGTCCCGCTGCAGGTGCCGGCGCGGACATGATTCTTGAACCAGTTGCGCTGCGTGTCGCATTCCTGGAAAGTCATTCCAGCGTGCAGATCAGATTGAATTTTCATGGTCATATGCTCCTATTTTGCTCGATTCGGTCCCAGGACGCTCAGGGCTATTTCAGCCTGCACATCTGGTTGTAGCGCTTCTGCCAGTAGCTCAAGTTTTGCTGGCAATTATCCAGGCTTCCGCCCGCAACCAGGCTGGTGCGGATCTTCAGCTGGGGAACGCGCCGGGTGGTGGGTTGCTTTTCTTTTTCCATTGCTTGTTCTCCTGTTTGAGATTTTGATGGACAGCCCCTGCGGGCTATCCAAATTGAACCCATGTGATCCTTACACTTTCATCTAAATCATAGCGAACATTAGCGGAAATGTCCATAAGCTAAATGTCGTAATTTTCATCTCATCTTACATTTGTTCCTGATAATGCAAAATAGTTTCACTCAACCGCCTGCCGTCCGCTTACGGCAGCTTTGGCGGGCCATCTCGCCATGCTTCCCAGTTCGTCAAGATGGTCTCCGCCACCGTCCAGCCCACCAGATGCAGATTGTGCATCCCGGTCGCCACGTTGACTTCATGCACAGCCGCGTTCAGCAATTCCTGCGGCGTCTGGCCGGGATGAGGCTGGTCGAAATTGCTCCCAACCCGGATTAACATCATCCGTTTCGGGTCGAAGCGCCCCTGCTTGCCCAGGTTCTCCACCGCCGCCAGCACGGCCGGTTCCTCCACCGCAGTCATGCACAGCACGCCTTTGCCGCCGGTCAGGTCCCTCACCCATTCGGTGGCCCAATCCGAGATCAGCTTACCGTGCCACCAGGTATTCCCGCCGGACATGCTGCATGTCAGCACCGTTGGAGCGCCGCGCGCCGCCGCTTGCTCGTAAGGCTGCTTCTTGGCTTTGGCCGCCGCGCTCTCCTCCAGCGCCAGGTCCTTGGTCAGGCGGTAGCCCCATTCCAACAACAGCGGGTCCAATTGATAGACCTCGCTCCCCATGCGATAGGGCTCTGGGCAGTTTGGTTCGGCGCAGCCATAAGGAAAACGGGGAAACTCGAAATCAGGCGGCATCTCGCGGCTGTCGTACTCGCCGCTGATGGAAGAATCCACAACCCAGTCCGCCCAGGCAACGCTCTCCACCGTGGCGACATTCGGGTTGACCCCGGCGATCCCGGCCATCAAGAGATAAGTCTGGCTCAGATCGAGCTGCTCGGAAAGCCCCAGCGCCATCATGCTCATCGCGGCGTTGACCTCGCCCACCCCGGTGATCGCCAGGCACAGCTCGTGGCTGGCATTGCAGTACAGCGGCGCATACGCCCCAGGGATGGCGATGACCTGGGTGAGCTGGTGCTGCTGCACCCAGGGGGTGGCCTCGCCTGGGCTGCTGGGGTCGAGCGGGTCGCCCAACTGGAACATGCTGATCACCAGCACCCTCGGCCGGATCGCGCCCCCATCCAGCTTAAACGGCGGCCTTTGGATCAAGAAAACAGCCCCGGCCACAACAACCAGTGCAAGGCTGATCAGCGCCAACAATCCCTTGCGACCCAAATTTGACTGCCCTCCCATCATCTACAGCGAGCTAAAAACCGGATAGATTGGTCCAAATTATAGTATTCGCCGGTACGGAATGGGCTTACAAACTTGAAAGCGCGGTAAAATAAGACCCTCATCCAAATTCAGACTACCATAACAGGCTGCGATGACACCTCCACAAAACCTCAACACCCCAAACCCCGGATGGATTGAGCGCATCCAATCCGTCTACAACGATTACCCCAACCAGTTTTGGCTGGTGGTTGGCGCCTCATTTATCGACCGGCTGGGCGGGGCGATGCTTTTCCCATTCTTCACCCTCTACCTGACCCGCAAATTCGGGATCAACATGACCACGGTGGGGGTGATCTTCATGGCCTTCTCACTATCGAGCTTCTTGGGCTCGATGGTGGGCGGCGCACTGACCGACCGGCTGGGACGCAAGCGCATGCTGCTGTTCGGGTTGGTAATGAGCGCCCTGACCAGCCTGCTGATGGGCGTGCTGAACGACATCACCCTGTTCGTGCTGGCGGCGGTGCTGGTGGGCGTGATGGCGGATGCTGCCGGTCCGGCTCAACAAGCCCTGGTAGCCGACCTGCTGCCAGAAGAGAAGCGCGCCTCCGGGTTCGGCATTTTGCGGGTGATCTTCAACCTGGCGGTGGTAATCGGCCCGCTCATCGGCGGGCTGCTGGCGGTGCAGTCCTACCTGCTGCTGTTCATCGCCGATGCGGTCACCAGCCTGATCACCGCCGCGGTGGTCTATTTCGCTCTGCAAGAGACCTGGAAGCCCAAGATCGAGGAAGGCAAGCCGCAAGAATCAATGGCGCAGACCTTCAAAGACTATGGCAAAGTGCTGCGCGATTCGGCTTTCACCTGGTTCCTGCTCACCTCCGCCCTGATGGTGCTGGTCTATATTCAAATGAACACCACCCTGGCGGTCTATTTACGGGATGTCCATGGGGTGGATGAGCGCGGCTTCAGCTACATCCTCAGCCTGAACGCCGGGATGGTGGTGCTGTTTCAGTTCCCGATCACGCGCTGGATCGAAAAATACCGCCCGTTGCTGGTGATGGCGGTTGGCACGCTGCTGTACGCGCTCGGTTTCGCCATGTACGGCTTTGTGGGCGCTTTCTGGCTGTTTCTGGTTGCGATGGTGATCATCACGGTTGGCGAGATGTTCGTCAGCCCGATCGGCCAGGCCATCGTCTCGAGGCTGGCGCCGGAGGAGATGCGCGGGCGCTATATGGCCGTCTTCGGCTTCAGTTGGGTGATCCCGTTTGCGGTCGGTCCCTTGCTGGCCGGTCTGGTGCTGGATAACCTGGATCCGAATCTGCTCTGGTATGTTTCCGGCGGGTTGGGCCTGGTCGCCGCGGCTGGTTATTATCTGCTGGAGCTGCGCGTCAGCCGCTCACGCTATGACATTGTCGATCAGCGTCTGCGCATCATGGAGCGGTTGGAAGAAGGCGAGATTTCGGCCGAGTCTGCCAGCCAGATGCTGGAAAGCCTGGGGCAGGGGGCCTGGGCGCGCCTGGCGCCGCACGAAGCCCCGACCGAGCCGCGCAAGATGCGCATCCGGGTGAGCGACCTGAACACCGGCTTGATGAAGGTGGATCTGCGTCTGCCGGTTGGGTTGGTGAACACGGTGATGTACGTCGGCGGAATGCTTTCGCCCGACCTGGATGAAAGCGCCACCGACCGCCTGCGCGAGATGATCGCGCGTGGGAGTGAAGCCAGCGATCCCGGCCAGGTCGAGGAGGATGGACGGCGGCTGGAAGTGACGCTGGAATAGGGATGGGCAAAATTGATTCTGGAAGAACTGCGTGTAGAAGTCTGCAAGGCCAACCAGGCTCTGCCGGCCAATGGACTGGTTAGCTGGACGAGCGGCAATGTCAGCGGGCGCGACCCCGCCGCCAACCTGGTGGTGATCAAACCGAGCGGAGTGCTTTTCGAAGATCTGACCCCGGCAAAGATGGTGGTGGTGGACCTGGATGGGCGGGTGGTCGAAGGCAGCCTGGGCGCCTCCTCGGACACAGCATCACATGTGTACATCTACCAACACCGCCCGGACGTGATGGGCGTTGTCCATACCCATTCAAATTACGCCACCGCCTTCGCCGCAGTTGGCAAACCGATCCCGGTGGTGCTGACCGCGATCGCGGATGAGTTCGGCGGCCCGATCCCATGCGGCGGCTATGCCCGCATTGGCGGCAGGCAGATCGGCGAGGAAATCCTGCGCTCGATCGGGAACTCGGCCGCGATCTTGCTTAAAAATCATGGTGTGTTCACTATTGGCAAGTCGGTCCAGGCTGCCCTGAAAGCGGCGGTGATGGTCGAGGACGTCGCCCGGACGGTCTGGCTGGCATTGCAGATCGGTCAGCCGGATGAGCTTCCGGCGCTGGAAGTGCAGGCCAATTACGACCGCTACCAGCATCGCTACGGCACAAAAGACGCCAGCCTGAACGAATAGGCGGGGGAACGAACTTCTCATGACCATCGAAGCGATCATCTTTGACATGGACGGCCTGCTGGTCAACTCCGAGCCGTATTGGGAGCAAGCGCGCCAGATTTTAGCCTCCGAGCTGGATAAACCCTGGGGTCTGGAAGATCAAATCGCCGTGATGGGCTCGAACACAGCGCGCTGGGCGGATTATATGATCCAGCGCATGGGCCTGGAGATGACCCCGCAAGAGGTGCAAACCCGCATTCTGGCCTATATGCAGGCGCTCTACCGCGAGCGCGTGCCCTACCTGCCCGGCGCAATCCAGGCGGTGGAGCTGGCGGCGTCCCGTTACCCGACCGGCCTGGCCTCCGGCTCGCATATCAGCCTGATCGAGGCTGTGCTGAGCGATCCGCCCATGGGAGGCAAATTCCAGGCTGTGGTCTGCGCCGATGATATGCCACACGGCAAACCTGCCCCGGATGTCTACCTTGAAGCGGCTCGCCGGTTAGGCGTCCCCCCGACAAACTGCGTCTGCCTGGAAAACTCGAAGAATGGCATGCTGGCTGGTCTGGCTGCCGGGATGAAGTTGATCGCCGTGCCGGATGAGCGCTTTGCCGCCGATGCACAGGTGCTGGCTCGCGCCGACCTGGTCTTGAAATCGCTCGAACAATTCCGGCTGGAAGATCTTATCGGATTGTGATGGATTCTGAGCGGAACAGGGGGTTCAGTCTTCCTTGGTGTAATCGATATGGGCGATGCCCTCTTTCAATGCGTGCAGCACCGCCTGGGTGCGGTTGTTCAGATTGAGCTTCGCCAGGATATTCGTCACATGCGTGCGCACGGTGCGCTCGCTCAGGAATAACTCGTCCGCGATCTCCTGGTTGGTCTGGCCAAGCGCCATGTGCTGCAAGATCTCGACCTCCCGCTCGGTCAGGTTGATCTCGTCCCAGGTAGTTGCGTCCTGGTTCTGGATATCCAACATCAGCTTGCGGGCGATGTCCGGGCCGAGCGCCGGACGGTTGGCGTAGGTATCCCGAATGGCCTGGATCAACTCTTCAGATGAAGTATCCTTCATCAGATAGCCGGTCGCTCCAGCCTTGATGGCCGAAAAGACCTGGTGGTTTTCGGCAAAGCTGGTCAACACCAGGATGCGGGCGGCTGGGAAGGCTTTGCGGATTTCGATCGTGGCCTGCACGCCGTCCATCTTTGGCATCACCAGGTCCAGCAAGATCACATCCGGGCGCAGATCGGCGGCCATCTGGACGGCTTGCTGCCCATCCCCGCACATCCCGACCACCTTCATCCCCGGCTCGGCGGATAACAGGGCGTTCAGCCCATCCCGCACTACGGTATGATCATCCACGATGAGAATGCTGATCACTCGGCTCATTGGGCTACCTCGATTTCGATCCTGATTTGTGCGCCTTTTCCAGGCTGAGAGTCAAACTCGATCTGCCCGCCGAGATCCTCGGCGCGTTCGCGCATATTATCCAATCCCATCCCGCCCTGGTGGGCAGGCTGCTGTGGATTAAAGCCGATCCCGTTATCGGCTATCTCCAATATAACACGGCCTTCCAAAGCACGCAACGTGATTGTGACCGCGCTGGCCTGGGCATGTTTGAGGGTATTGTTCAGCGCCTCCTCAGCGATGCGGTAGAGAGCCATCTCGAGCAATTCATCCAGTCTGAGCGATCCTTCAACCACCAGGCGGGCATTGATCCCGGTCCGTTTCTCGACCGAATCCAGCCGGCGGGTGAGCGCCCCCACCAATCCTTCATCTAGATAATCGGACGGGCGCAACTGATAAACCAGCAAGCGCATCTCTTTCAGGGCTTGCTGGGCGCCCTGGTCGAGGCTGTTCAGGTGACCTTGCGCCATCGCCAGGTCGCCCTGGCTCAATACCTTCAGCCCCGCCCCGGCAAAAAGCACCTGGCTGTACAATAATTGGGTGACCGAATCATGCAGTTCGCGCGCCAGTCGCTGGCGCTCCTGCACCACCGCCGCGATCTCAGCCTGGCGCATCAGGCGCGCCCGCTCCACCAACCCGCCGATCTGGTCGGCGATGGTCATAAACAGGGTGATCTCCTCGATGGTGTAATCCAGGATGGAACGGTCGAACAGGCTGAGCAAGCCGAGCGCCTGGCCCTTAGCCCGGATGGGCGCTCCGATGAAAGCCGAATAATCGCCTGGATGGGGCGCCAGGCGGCGCAATTCGGTGAATTCGGCAGGCAGGTTCGGTTCGCTGGCGGTGTCATTGATCAGCACCGGGTTGGATGATTGAGCCAGCCTCTCCCAGAAGCCGCCATTCGCCGACAAGGATTGCAGACTTGCCAGGGCCGGCCCTTGCAGTCCGATCTGCACCGCCAGGCGGAAGGCTGCTTCTTTCTCTTGCCGGAAATGGATCAACCCCACCTGCCCGGTCAGCGATTCGAGCGTGATGCCCAGCACCCGCTCCAAAACTACCGGCAGCTCGAGCGAATCCGAGGCGATCGCGTTGATCTCATACAATGTCGAAAGATGCTGCGTGCGCACATCCACCTGTTTTTCGAGCGATTCGAGCACCACCGAGCGGCGTAAGGAAGCCGCTGCAATCTCGGCGACGGCAACGCACATGTGCAGGTTATCGCTTGCCGGGCTGTGCTGGCTGTCGAAACCAAAAACCAACACCCCAAAGGTGTTTCCGCCGAGCTTGACCGGCGCCAGCACGGCCGAACTGGCCTCGCCGAACAGGCGCTGGCAGTCGTGCGAGGGTTCGTCATCCGGTAGAGCAGCCAGGTCATCGATCACATGCGTCTCGCCGCGCACATAGACACTCCAGAACGGGTCCCAGCGGGCTGGAAATCTGCGCCCGAGCGCCTCTTCATCCAGGCTGGCCTTGACCACCAGGGCAGTCTCCAGCCGGTCGGGAAAGAGGAACGCGCCGCCCTGCGCGCCCGAAAAATGGGTGATCTGGTTCAGCACCGCCGACAGGCTGTTCTCGCCCGATTCCACCTGGCCAAGCGCCAGGGTGATTGAGGAGAGTACCTCCAACTCCTCCCGCCTGCGCTCGGTCTGTTCGGTCTGCCACAGGCGCTCCATCACCAGGGCTGCCTGGTCTGCAAAGACCTGCAGCCGCTCGGCTTGCTCCGGGCTGAACGAGTTTGCCTGCAGCGAGCCTAGGGAGATGAAGCCGAGCATCTCTTCGCCGACAAAAAGCGGCGCGCCCAGCCAGCCGTGCACAGTTTCCACCTCCGGCCAATCGTGAAAGCGCGCGTCGCTCTGGATATCGGCAACGATGATCGGTTTGCGGGTCAGGCGCATCTGATCAACCAGCGGGTTGTTTTCGTGAAACGCCCGCCCGCTGATCTGCTGTTCCTGCACTTCTTTTTTGGCGACCACAAAGCGCTGGTTTTCGTCCACCAGGTACAGGCTGGCCCGGTCGTAATCGATCACGTTGTGCAGGTTGAGCAGAATAGCTTCAAGGGTTTGGTTAAGATCTGTAGCGGAAGCCAGCGAAGCCATCATATCCCGCATCATCTCGGCTTCCTGGCGGCGCTGGCTCTCGAGCTGCTTCAGATGGGCTTGTTGCAGGGCGACGGCAAGCAAATTTGCGATCTCCTGGGCGATCTGCACCCGCTCGGCGCTGAAGGCGGTCGGCGCGCTCGAATATAGGTTGAGGGCGCCCTGCAATTCGCCATCCCAACGCAGCGGGACGTGCAGGCAGGCCCGCACCCCATTTTCCAGCAAGGCGCGCTGCAGTTGGTTGGGCTTCTCAATCTGGGTCAGGTCGGGGATCACATCCGGCAGTCCCTCTTGCAAGGCTTGTCCGTTGCCGGTCAGCTCGGTCCAGGTAGGGATTTCGTCCGAAGCGAGAATTTCAGCGGCCTGCCCATCGCAGGCGAGCAATTCGGCTTGCCGGGCGCGCCGGTCGAGGCGGTAAGCGCTGCTGGAATGGTAATCCGGAACCAGGTAGGAGATATGGCGCAGGGCGACCGCGGCTGTCTCGTTCTCGTCTTGCACTGCCAGCATGGCATGGTCGATGTCGTGCAGGATTTGTAAACGCCAGATGTTCTGCTGGAGCTGTTCTTCGGCAGACAGGCGCGGCGAGTTGTCGATCCAGGTCATCTGCAAAGCGGCTTGTTCGCGGAAGATGGTGCGTGTCACCAGCAGGTCGATCCAGGTGCAGCCGCCCTGACCCCCTTGCAGACACAGACCAGCCTCCGGGTCGCTGATCTCGCCGCCTTCCACCCGCCCCACCAAACGGGAGATTCTATTGGCGTCGGAAGGGGAGAAGGAAAGCAGCAGCCGTTCCAGGCTAAAACGGAGCATTTGCTTAGGTTGCACTCCCAGGATTTCGGCGGCGCGCCGATTTGCAAAGACCACCCGCCGATCTTGCAGGATCAGCAAAGCATGCGTGGATTTCGGATGAGCGGGCATGGAAGTATTGTAATGCAGAAAATCAGGATGTTCCGGCGGATTAAGCCGCAGACGGTTCATTGATTACAGCCACCCGATTGCGTCCCAGGCGCTTGGCGTGGTACAGGGCTTGATCCGCAGCGCGGATTAACGCTGAACTGCTTTCACCGTGTTCAGGGAAAATGGCTGCGCCGATCGATAAAGACACCGGAACGAGAATCTGACCATCCTGTTCGATCTGCATTCGGCGAGTCTCTTCCAACAGGCGGTTCGCGATCGCAAGCGTAGCTACGAGCGTAGATTCCGGCAAGATCAGCAGGAACTCATCCCCGCCCAGCCGGTAAGCGATATCTGAACGGCGAGTTTCCTGCTGCAGGTTTTGGCTTAATCTGCATAAGACCAGATCGCCAGCTTCATGACCATAGCGGTCATTGATCTTCTTCAAGTTATCGATATCAATCATCAGCACACCCAACCCGGTCTGCAGCCGGGCTGCCTGAAGTATCTCACGGTCGAAGGTCTCGTCCAGGGAACGCCTGTTATACAACCCGGTGAGTGGGTCTCGGATGGATTGCTCGCGCAGGCGGGTTTCGCTTTCGGCTAATTGGCGCGTCTGCAAATCGATTTGTTGCTGGTCTTGCTGGCGGAGTATGTTGATCAGAATGCTCATCGAATACATCATCAACAGAAATATAAGCAGGCTGGGCCAGTTAATCGCTCTGGTCGCTGGAAAAAACAATGAGAAGTAAATCAGAATCAGGAGTTGGCTGAGCGCCAACAGGGTCGTCGTTATGGCTGATAATAAGATGCTGGACAAGAACACCGCCATTACGGTGTAAATCAAAGGAACATAGTTCTCCCTCAACACGCTCTGATCCAACAATGCCGAGCCCCACGGACCGAGTACGCCGCACAAGACGGTCAGCCCGGCCGCGATTTGGTAGCGCCCGTAGCGATTGAACAGAAAGGCGACCAGCAGCAGGACAAACACCACTGCTATCAGGGCGGTGTATGACAGCCTCAGCGGTGTGCCGGCCGGATTGTCGCGTACTGCGACCCAAAAGGCTATGAATGCCGATAACAGCAGGGCGCACAGGATCCATGCTAAAAAACGCGCCTGGCGGTGATGCCCCTCAGGAGGCGATATGACCGGCTCGGTCAGCCAGGCGATGATGATTTTTACGGGGCTTATGGTTCTGCCAGAGGTCTGAGCCCCGGAGGGTTGAGGCAGGTTTTTCGTGGCGCCGAAGGAACTCTTAAGATGATCCTGATCATTCATGAAGAATTGTCCTCGATCCAGCGATTAGGAATACTCATATAATATTTTACATGATTTTTGGAAGAATCATAAATCCCAACCTGTCATTGCGAGCGCACTCTGCGAAGCAATCCGGGGTGTCGCAGAGAGACCGGACTGCTTCATTCCTCGCAGCGACATGCGGACGAGATGTCATTGCGAGCGTACTGAGCGAAGCAATCCCAGGCTGCTTCGTTCCTCGCAGCGACATACGGACGAGATGTCATTGCGAGCGTACTCTGCGAAGCAATCTGGGGTGTCGCAGAGAGACCGGGCTGCTTCGTTCCTCGCAGCGACATACGGACGAGATGTCATTGCGAGCGCACTCTGCGAAGCAATCTGGGGTGTCGCAGAGAGACCGGGCTGCTTCGTTCCTCGCAGCGACATGCGGACGAGATGTCCTTGCGAGCGTACTGAGCGAAGCAATCGCCAGGCTGCTTCGTTCCTCGCAGCGACATGCGGACGAGATGTCATTGCGAGCGTACTGAGCGAAGCAATCCCAGGCTGCTTCGTTCCTCGCAGCGACATACGGACGAGATGTCATTGCGAGCGCACTCTGCGAAGCAATCTGGGGTGTCGCTAAGGAGAAACCGTCCATGAATATGACCACGAAACCATCAACGGACGGCAGGCATTCGAGTATTCGTGGGCGGTGAAATTGTGAAATCCTGAGATAGGCGGATGACTTAGCGCACCGGTAAACTGACGAACGAGGTCGTGCCTTCGCCCGGGGTGCTCTCCAGCCAGATGCGACCGCCGTGCCCGCTGATGATGCGCTGGCAGATGTACAGCCCTAAGCCGACCGATTTTTCCCCGGTCGGGCTTTTTCCGCTGGTCTTGCCAAATGGCTTGAAAAGGAGCGCCATTTCACCCGCTGGAATGCCGATCCCATGATCCTGGATACGGAGCAAGATGCTGTCTTGCTCCGCAGCCAGGATCACCTGGATGATGTTGCCAGCCGGTGAATACTTGATCGCATTGCCGATCAGGTTATTCAAGACCTGGTCGATTTTGACCGGGTCGGCCTGAATGACGGGCACGGGTGTATCGACCAGCTCGATCTGCATGCCCTTCATTTCGGCGATCCAGCGGTTGCGCTTGACATTCGCCTGCAGCATGATCTGCAGATCGAGTGGTTCGAAAGCCAGAGTGAGTTTTCCGGATTCGATCTGCGAAACGTCGAGCAGGTCGGTGATCAGGTTCGCCATGAATGTGGTCGAATTCTTTGATGGTGGCTAACATCATATTTTGCTGTGGAGCCAGTTGATCGCTGGCGGTATGGATCAAATATTCGCTGCAGGCCAGGATATACTGCAGCGGGCTGCGCAGGTCGTGCGCCGCCATGCCCAGAAACTGGTTCTTGAGCTGGTTCAGCCGCTCCAACTCGGCGTTTTTCTTGGTCAGATCGCGCTGGGCCGCGATGAGCTGGTTGTTCAGCAGGCTGATCTCATCATACAAAGCGGAATCGGCCCTCGAGATCGTTGCGGGCAGCGGTTCGCCTTTGGCCACCTGGCGGATCAGACTGGTCAATTCGTTGTTGATCCGCACCATCTCTTCATATAAATCCGTCACATTCTTGCCATTTGTGGCGGCTACAATCAGGTAATGGTTGCCTATCGCCCCGCCGGCGAAATGGAGGGGGCTGATCCGCTCGCCGATGGGGACATTCATCTCCCAATCGAACAATACCCCCCGCGTTTGCAGTTCAGCCAACATGCTGAAAGCCCTGGAAAGACTGCTGCGATCAACCAGGTGGATGACCAACTCGCCGGGAGCGATGGTCTGGCTGATCCCAAGATCATCAAACAGAATCCTTTCGATGATCCCCTGGCGATCTACTAATAATGCGATCCCGCTGGTCTTCGAAAAGAGATTCATTGTGAAGGGAAGGGCTTAATGACGTAGTTCCCACTGGTTGGCCGTCAGCACAGCCTGGCTGGCGTCGGCGGCATAGCCATCCGCGCCGATTTTTTGCCATAGGGCTGGCGACAGATTGAACGGATAGCCGCCCACCAGAATTTTCGGGACTCTGGGCAGGGTTTTCACCTGGCGAATCAATTCAGCCACTTCGTGGACGTGGAAGGTCATGGTAGCGGAGAGGGCGAGCACCTGCGGCTCGATTTCTGCGATCGTATCCAGGATCGCATCCGTGGGTGTGTTCGCTCCCAGGAAATGCGAATCCCAACCATCCAGTTCGAAGAAATCAGCTACCATCCTGGCCCCAACTTCGTGCAGTTCTCCCTGGGCGCAGGAGACGATCACTTTCTTATCCGACAGATTTCCTTTGAAGAGATAGGGATAGAGCTGCCCCATGATTAACTGGGTGGCGGCGGTGCAATAATGTTCTTTTGCCACGCTGATCAGGTTCAATTGCCACAAACGCCCGATCTCGCGTTGCGTGACCTGAAAGACATGCAGGTAGAGATCGTGGATGCTGACGTTCTTGTGCCGGTATGCATCCAAAATGAGCGCGCCGGCGCTGCGCTGATTCCCTTTAAGCAGCAAATCCAGGAATTGATGCGCTAATTCAGCCTGCGGGTTATCAGCTTCAATAAAGGATGCTACTCCGGCTGGAACGTGCTGCAAACGCTGGCGGGCAAGACGCATGGTTTCTTCAACCGGCTGGTAGGCTTCGGGGGGTAATGCATCGCGCAACACCCCAAGGGTACAGTCCAAAGTGTCGGATAATAAGTCCGGCTGGAATTGGAGGGCCTCGAACAGGCTGCGCACCCACAGGATGTATTCGCTGAACAGGGTGGGATCTTGCAGCGCGAGGGCTTCGGCCAGATAGGTGAGATGGTAACCGGCGTCGCGGATGCTCTTTGAATGCTCAGATGGCTCGAACGGCGCTCCACTGCTGTCCTGATCCAAGAAATAGCGCCGGACGATGTCTTCTGCGAACCTGGTTTGTTGATTGAGGATCGCTTTGCTGGCTAATTTTGTGTCCATCCATTCACCGCTGTCCTTGCGAGCGCCCTCTGCGAAATGTCATTGCGAGCGCACAGTGCGAACATCATTGCGAGCGCACAGTGCGAAGCAATCCCAGGCTGCTTCGTTCCTCGCAGCGACATGTGGCCCGGACATGTCATTGCGAGCGTGCTGTGCGAAGCAATCCGCTGCGGAGAAACAGTCCACGAATGAAGCACGAATAAGCGAATGCTCGCCTTCCATTCGTATATTCGCGGCTTTTATTCGTGGACGGCTTTTTTAATCCGTTGAAGCGACTTCGACCGCGCCGTTCGATATGCCGGGTTTCCGCCGGCTGGGGGTTTTCTCAGCGGCGGGTTTGCCATTGTCAGAAGGCTGCTTGGCCGAGGCAGACTGGGCGCTTTCCGGAGCCTGGCGGGCTTGGCGGGCCTTGCGATAGGCTGAACTGTAGACCGTGATGGCCTCGACGAAGACCTGGCGCATGCGCGGGTCGTGATCCAACCCGCCATCCACCAGTTGACCCAGGTTATAGCCCAGACTGTTCGAGACCCCATCCAGCGCCTTGACGAAATCGGTCAGCTCGCTTTCAGATAAACCACCCAGCCAACTGCGGAAATCCTCCGGGAAAAGGTTAGCGCCCGGCCCGCTGACCCAGGCTCGCACCCGGCGCGGGAAGAACCCGGGATCCACCAGCGATTTCCAGCCATCTTCCAATCGATGAGACCAGCCTTTCGCCTCGACCGGGGCGGCTTTTTCAGGCTTGCGTTTGCCTCCTGGCTGGGTCAAACCGAGCAAATAACCCAGCCCGGTGAAAATCAAAATCAGAATTAAGAGATCCATAGCCGTCTCCGGGTCAGGATTTGCGCTGTTTTCCGACGAAATATCCGACGACCAATGCCAGGACGAGCAATACGACGAGTTGCATGGTTTACCTCCAATGTGAATGAGAGAATGGTTTTAAAGATTATATCATGACAGTGGGAAGCGATTTGCCTGCTGCCAATCCAGGATGATTTTTTGAATTTCACGCAGCGAGACCGGCTTAATGTAGAAGCCCACCGGATTAAGGCGTCTGGCGCGCTCAGCCGTCTCCGGGTCAGTGTAGCCAGTCAGGAAGACGATCGGGATATTGTACCGAGCGATGATCTGCTCGGCGGCTTCGATCCCGTCCAACACGCCGGACAGATGGATGTCCATCAGGATCAGATCGGGGCAGAGCTGCCCGGCCGCGAGGACTGGCATCCTCCCCGCTGGCAGCGGTCGGGCACATCTCATAACCGAATCCAGACAATCCCATCTCGATCATCATAGCCGGGATGGCCTCGTCTTCCACCAGCAGAATCTTACAGATTTGAGGTTCTGGGTCGAGGATCATTTGGGTTGTCTGTTTTTCTTTTGTCAAGCGATAACGGATGAGTTGGCATCCGCTGCAGGCGCACTTTCTCGATCGCGGCGGCAATTTCCTCGAACATCACCGGTTTCACCAGGTAGCCGGCTGGCTTGAGCGCCAGCGCCTGCTGCATGATGCTGTCATTCGAGTAGCCGGTCAGGAAGATCACCTGTGTATCTGATCGCGCCATGATCTGGCGGGCTGCTTCGATCCCGTCAATCGGACCAGACAGGCGGATATCCATCAACACCAGGTCCGGGTGAAGCAGTTCGGCCTGCGTGATCGCCTGCGCGCCGCTTGGGACGGTCTCGAAAACCTGGTAGCCGTGGCAGGGTAACTGCGCCTCCAGCATGATGGCGGTGATCGCTTCGTCCTCAACGATCATGATTCTAAATTCTGCATTGCTATCGAGCTCAAGCATCGGATGGTGTCTCCTTAAAGAATATACTGTATTTTACTCCCGGATGGGTGTGAATCTCCATCCGACCTTTCAGTTGCAGCTTGACCGTCTTCTCAACCAGTTTCAAGCCGAGCGTTGCCGCCTGGGCGGGATTAAAATCGGCTGCAAATCCCACCCCGTTATCGGCGATGATCAATTCGATCTCGCCGTCTGGGTTGCGGTGCAAGCCGATCTGGATCTGGCCGGGTCGCTCGTCCGGAAAGGCGTATTTCAGCGCATTGTTGAGCATCTCATTCACCGCCAGTCCGGCTGACATCGCCAGCTCTAGATCCAGCTCGACCGGATCCAGGTCATACAGCACGCTTACTCTTTCGGCGCCCAGATGATAACCGGAAATCAGCAGCGGGACCAGTTCCTGCAAGTAATCGCCAAACTGAATCCGAGACAGGTTGCTGGCCTGGTACAGCTTCTGGTGTACCAACGCCATCGCCCAGATGCGGAAGATATTTTCGTTTAAAACCTGCTTCAGGGCAGGGTCGCTGGAGGCCGAGGCCTGAAAAGCAAGCATCGAGCTGATCACCTGCATATTGTTCTTGGTTCGATGATGTAACTCTTTCAATAAAATTTCTTTTGCTTCCAGCGCCTCCAGCAAGCGGGCTTCAGCCTGTTTGCGGGCGCTCAGATCGACCACTGTGGAGATGAAAAACTGCGGCATGCCCTGTGGGTCGCGCTGCAAGTATGTGTGGATCTCCACCGGGATCACATGCCCATCTTTATGCAGATAGCGTTTCTCCCAGCAAGCCGAGTGCACGCTCGCCGTCCAGGATCGATTGCACGATCACCCGGTTTTCTTCCAGGTCGTCCGGGTGGGTCAGCTCGCGCCAGTTCAAACCGAAAGCTTCATCTGCCGAATAGCCGAGCAGATCCAGGAAAGCCTGGTTCGGGCAGACGGTACCGGCGGGATGGTCATCGATTTGCCTATCGGGGAATGTTCAAACACAAAACGAAAGCGCTCCTCGCTTATTGCCAGCGCTTCAACGGTTTGCACCCGTTCAGTGATGTCCTGGGCGATGCCGCTGAATTTCAGGGCTTTGTCGGTTTCATCGCGCAGCACGTCGGCTTCGTCGTGGATCCAGATCACTTCCTCGTCTGCGCGCCTCAACCGGAAATCCAGGCTGTAATGATCGCCGGTTTGGACGGTCAGTCGGATGGCAGCCTCCCATTTTTCGAGATCATCCGGGTGGATCAGGGGGCGAATTGCCTCGTAGCACGGCCTGATCTCGCCCGGTTCCAGCCCAAACAGGCGAAATGTTTCATCCGACCAGTAGGATTCATCCGTCTGCAAGTCCCACTCCCACACCCCAATGTGGGCAAGGCGTTGGATAGCTTCCAGGCGGCGGGCGCAGTCATGATCCGATGGGTTCATGATTTGTAATATCCCTGAAGCGGATGCGGCAATGCACGCCATTGGTTGGACGGAAATCCAGCTTTCCGCTTAGCTGGTGTTCCACCGTGCGGCGCACGATCTGCAAGCCCATCGTGGTGGCTTTTTTCGGATCAAAACCGGCTGGAAAGCCCGCGCCGTCGTCCCAGATCTCGATTTCCACCTCGTTCTTACCGATGCTGGCCAGACTGATGTTGATCTGGCCAGAGCGACCATCCGGGAAAGCGTGTTTGATCGCGTTGGTCACCAGTTCGTTGACCACCAATCCACACGGCACGGCGCTATCGATCACCAACTCGACCGGCGCCAACATCCAATCGACTGTGATCTTTCTGGAAGCGGCATCGTAGCTTTCCAGCAGATAGCCCACCAGTTCATGCAGATAGGCGCTGAAATCGATGCGCGAAAGGCTTTGAGTTTTGTAGAGCATCTCGTGCACCAGCGCCATTGCCCGGATCCGGTTTTCAGTCTCCAGGATCACCTGCTGAAAGCGCTCATCCGGCAGAATCGCGCCCTGGTAGGCCAGCATTGAACTGATCACATACATATTGTTCTTGGTGCGGTGGTAAAGCTCGCGCAGCAGGGTCTGGTTATCGGCTAACGCCTTGCGGATTTCTTCTTCAGCAAGTTTGCGCTCGGTGATGTCGAGCATGGCGCCGATCATGCGCACTGCTACTCCCTCGGCGTTGCGCAGCACATAGGCTCGATCCAATACTTGGGCATAACTGCCGTCGGTTTTGAGGAAACGGTATTCATCCTGCCAATGGTAGCTGGTTGGATTCTCCACAATAGAGAATAACCCATCGTTTACCCTCTGGCGGTCGTCCGGATGAACCCGCTCGACCCACCAGCCTGCATCCTGAGGTTGCTCAACAATTTCGGTCCAGCCGAAGACGACCGTTCCAGCTTCATTCCATTGTTGGGTGTTGTGAATGACATCCCAGTCCCAGACCACGTCATTGGTGGCGTTCAGCGCCATGCGCAGCCGCTCCTCGCTCTCGCGCAGCATCTCTTCGGCGCGCTTGCTGGCGCTGATATCACGGGCGACATGCACGCAGCCGATCAATTCACCTTTCTCATCGTGCAGTGGGGTGGTGGTGATGTCGAAGAGACCGCCCAACATTGGCTCATCGACCTCAGCTCGCTCTTCTTCGCCGCTGATCAGCGTTCTGGCGAGCGGGCAAAAATAGGGCGGATTGTTCTGACAGTGTACGGCCTCATAGCAGGTTGCGCCTGCCAGCTCCTGGGCGGGGACTCCCAGCCGTTCTGCCATCGCCTTGTTCACCCGCAAAAAGCGGTGGTCGCTGTCGATCAGCGCAATCAGGTCGGGGATCGTGTCAAAGGTGCGCTCCCATTCATCCCTGGCGCGGCGCAGATCTTCTTCGGTCTGCCGTTTTTGGACTATTTTCCAGACCGCATCCATCAGCAATTCGAGCTGCAGGATGTCGGTCTGGTCGTAATCGCCCTCTTTATTGGCCACCCCGATCACCGCGGTGATCCGGTCGTTCACGAATACGGGCGTGGAGATGAAATTCTTCAGATGGACATGCCCGTCGGGATAGCCTTTCTTATGGGGGTGATCTGCCCCGTAATCATTCAGCAGCACCGGTTTGCGCTGGCGGATGGCCTCGCCCCACAGCCCGGCTTTTTCAAGCTGGAAGACCATTGCTGCTCCGGGAATGGCGCATTCGGCCATCACTTCCTTTGACCAGGATTTCATCCTGAATTCCTGCTGTTCCTCATCGTACGTATCGATAAAACCCAGTTGGCTGCCGGTCAGGCGAACGGCTTCATCCAGCCCAAAATCCAGCAGCTCCTGCATATCCTTCGCATCGAATTGGAGGATATTCATCAGGCTTTGCATTCGCTCGATATTTTTGAGCAAGGATTGTTCGGCTTGTTTGCGCTCGCTGATATTTTCAACCACCGCCATGATCCGGTTGACCCTTCCCATAGGATCATAAATCGGGATGGTGCGGTACAACTGGTGTTGGTCGTTGAAGAACAGCTCGAACTCGGTCTCTTCGCCCTGGAAAGTGCGCAGGTAATATTCTTTAATCAGGGCGGTATATTCTCCAAAGACCTGCTCCAGCGTCAGCCCAACATAATCCTTCGGGTTGAGATTTAGGCGGCTGAATTCCTGGCCGGAAGTAAAGCCAACCGTCAAGTCATTATCGATGATTGAAATGTAGGAATGTGGGAAATGCGCCGCGATCTCGCGCAGCAATGCTTCGCTCTCGCGCAGGGTATCTTCTCTCTCTTTACGCTCGCTGATATCCTGGATCGTACCAATCAATTTTAAGGGCTGACCGCTGGCATCGCGGGTCAGCTCGGCTTCATTATGGACCCAGAAGACCTGCCCGTTCTTGTGGGCCACGCGATAATCCAGGCTGAAGGCGTCATCTTGCTGGATGGCCTGTTGGATGGCCATAGCCAATTTCGCCCGATCATCCGGGTGGGTCAGTTCACTCATTTTTTCGAAATTCGGCTCGATCTCACCAGGCTCCAGACCGAAGCAGCGGTAGATTTCGTCCGACCAGTAGGTCCCGTCGTTCTGCAGATCAATTTCCCAGTCGCCGATCTGGGCGATCTGTTGAGCATTCCGCAGTCGGCGCTCGCTCTGCCGCAGGGTTGCGGCCGCATCCAGGAGCTCTTGCATGTGATCCAACTGACGATGGCGCCAGAAGCGCCCCAACCCCAGCCCTGCCAGCAAGAAGAGCACGCCCATCCCGATCAAAGCCGGCCACAGCCGGTTTTCAATGGTCGAATACACTTCCGCCCGGTTGATTTTGGCGACCAGCAGCCAGTCGGTCCCCGGGACCGGTTGAACCGCCGCAATCACCTGCTGGTCGCGATAATCAAGCCCCTCGATGACGCCGCGCCTGCCCAGCACAGCCTGGACGCAGACCAGATCGAGGCGAGCGAGCGGATGATGCAGATTGACCGGAGCGTTGTTGCTGAACCGCAGGTCGCTCAGAAGGATCACTTCGTCGCCCTCGCGCCGGATTAGCAGCGCTTCTCCGCTCTGGCTGGGGATCGGCCAGCTCCGGATGGTGGGGAATAGGGAATTGTCCGGGTTGATGCGCAAGACCAGCACCCCTAATACTTGATTGCTAAGCTGCTCGTCCAGGATCGGGATCAGCAATCCCAGGTGGGGCGGTTTGTCTGGAAAATCCTGATGAAAACCCCAGAACTGCACCTGCTTGCTTTCAATCACAGATGGAAGCTCAGCCAGCAGGTGTGGCGCTGCCTGCGCCGGAAACGCAAATGGAACCGAGAGGCGTTCGTTCCCTTCGGGGTCGACCAGATAAACCCGCTCGTAATGGTAAAAAGATTGCAGGTTGGTCAGCCAGTTCTGTAACTCAAGCTGGGCGTCCAGATCAGATGGATTGCTCAGAAAGCGCCGCGTCAGATCGCTGAAGGCGTGGTTGCGGTAGGTCGCTATCGCATTCCCCATTCGTTCGTCGCGCCAGCGTTCGATATCGTCGATCTTCAGATTGGCGATCGCCAGCAGTTGCCGATCCACCTCAGCGCGGTAATCGCTTTCATAATTGTGGAAATAGAGCCAACCAATTACCACCACGCCCAGCGTGAAGAGCAGGATCACCAGCGCCGGAAACGAGAACAAACCCGCGATGGAGGCGGGGCTTTTGGAAGCGGGTGGATCGGCATTCTTATTTACAGTCAAAGCCCACCCTTTTTGTTCATTGGTTGAATATCCATCAAGATCGAGATGATGTGATTAGTACTATTTTAATCCAAAGTTGTGAATAATCCATCCATTTACTCCATGTCATTGCGAGCGTATTGCGCCGTCATGTCATTGCGAGCGTACTGTGCGAAGCAATCCAGGCTGCTTCGTCGCAAAGAAGCTCCTCGCAGCGACATGTGGCTGCCACATGTCGCTGCCACATATTAGTTCAGCCACTTTTCAAGCGCATCCTCCAGTTCCTGCAGTTTCACCGGCTTAGAGATGTAATCGTTCATGCCAGCTTCCAGGCAGCGCTCGCGGTCGCCTTTCATCGCATTGGCGGTCATCGCGATGATCGGGATGGCCGGGTTCGGGATGGACGTTCCGGCGGCGCGGATGGCTGCCGTGGCTTCAAAGCCGTCCATGATGGGCATCTGCACATCCATCAACACCAGGTCGAAGGGCATGCGGGTCAGGGCTTCCACGGCTTCGCCTCCGTTCGAGACCGCATCGGCGTGGTAGCCCAGCTTCTCCAGCATGCGCAGTGCGACGATCTGGTTGATATTGCTGTCTTCAGCCAGCAGGATGCGCACTTTCTTGCGCTGGGCTTCGTTGAGCAGGTGGCGGGTGACCAATCCCGCAGCCGGTGTTTTTGGATCGGAGTTCTCCTTGCCCAGCACAGCCGCCAGGCAGTCATACAGATAGGATTGTTTGACCGGCTTGGTCAGGTAAGCATCGAAACCGGCTGCTTCCAGCCGTTTGGCGTCGCCGCGCTGACCGAGCGAGGTCATGATCACCAGGCGGACGTGGTCATAATCCGGATTGGCTCGCAGCCATATCCCGAATGATTCGCCGTCCTCGTCCGGCATCTGCATATCGCTGATCACCACCCGGAATGGGTCGCCCCGGTTGATAGCCGCGCTCAATGCCAGACGGGCGTGGGCGGCGCTCTCGACCTCGAGATGACGCACACCCCACGACTCAAGCTGTTCGGCCAGGATCATCCGATTGGTGGCGTTGTCATCCACCACCAGCATGTGCATGCCCTGGATGCTGGCGCTGGCGTGCAGGCGGAATGGCTCTGGTGTGGTCTGTTTCTCGAATTCGGCGTTGAACCAGAAGGTCGAGCCGCGCCCCTCTTCACTCTCTGCCCCGGCGTCGCCGCCCATCAAGCGCGCCAGGTGGCGTGAAATTGCCAGCCCCAATCCGGTTCCGCCATAGCGGCGTGTGGTTGAGGCGTCCACTTGTTGGAATGCAGTGAAGAGCGAGCCGATCTTGTCAGACGGGATTCCGATGCCGGTGTCGTGCATCTCAAAACGCAGCTTGATCTTTTGATCCGTTTCTGCTTCAGGGATCACCCGGATCGATACCTCGCCCTGACTGGTAAATTTGATCGCGTTGCCGCCCAGGTTTACCAGGATCTGGCGCAGCCTGCCGGGGTCGCCGCGCAGGCGGTTTTTCACGCTTGGATCGATGCGCAAGGCAAATTCCAGCCCTTTTTCCTGCGCTCGCAGAGCCAGCATCTCGGCGGTATCCTCCAGGGTGGCGCGCAGATCGAAATCGAGTATTTCGATGTCCAGCTTTCCCGCGTCGATCTTTGAAAAGTCAAGGATATCGTTGATCACATGCAGCAGCGATTCTCCGCTGGTCTGGATGATCTCTGTAAAACGGCGCTGCTCCTCGTTCAGCTCGGTGCCAAGCAGCAGCCCGGTCATCCCGATTACCCCGTTCATCGGGGTGCGGATTTCGTGGCTCATATTGGCCAGGAACTGGCTTTTGGCGATATTGGCGGCCTGGGCTTCGATGGCGGCCTGGCTCGATTTCTGGATGGCTTCCTCCAGGCGGGTATTGACCAGCTCCAGCTCTTCCATCATCTGGCGCTTCTTTTCATCTTCTTGCTTGCGCTCTCTGATATCACGCAAGATGCCCACCGCGCACCACTGGTCATCCAACCAGACGGAGGAAAGTGAGAGATCGACGTCGATCTCTTCTCCGTCCATGCGGAGAGCTTGCAGTTCGAGCGTCTTGCCGACTGCCGCGCCCTGTCCGATGCGCTGAAATTCGGGCATGGCAGCCATGTGGGCGGCATGAAAACGATCCGGGACGATGAAGGTGTGCAGGTTTTTGCCGATTGCCTCCTCCTGAGTATAACCGAACAGACGCTCGGCAGCCGGGTTCCAGAAGGTGATCGCCCCGTGCGAGTTCATCATCAGAATGGCGTCCTGGGCGGCGTTGGTGATGGTGTGCAGACTGGCCTGACTTGTTCGCAGTTCGCGGGCCAATTCTGTATTGCTCTTTATAAAAGCTGGCGGAGCTCTGGCGCCAATAGACTGCCATCAGAGCGCCGACCGCCGCGATCAAGGCGAGAGCAGAGATGATTTGAATCCACAAGCGCTCGCGCACCGGGGCATACACTTCATCATAATCGATCCTGGAGACCAGGAACCAGGGAGTACCGGGCACGTCTCGCACGTCTGCCACCGCCAGGATGCCGCGGCAGTCGATCCCCTCCACCACCCCCTCTTCACCCAGGGCGGCCCGCACCGCCGGAACATCTCCCATCGAGAGTGGGATGCGGCTTTTCAGAGCGGTGTTGTGTTGATGCACCAGCTCGTTCAGCACCAGGGCGTCGTCGCCGTCGCGCCGCACCAGCATGGTCTCGGCGGTTTTGTTTGGAATTGGCCACTCGTTGATCACCGGATAGAGGGTGCTGTACGGTTGGATCCGCAGCGCTAGAACGCCTAATAATTTGCCTGAGTTCTGGTCATCCATCAGCGGCACAAGCAGCTTCAAATAGATTTGCTGGTTTTCTTCATCTAGATAGAAATCTTCGAAGGCGATCTGTCCAGCCTTTAGGGTCAGATCCGCTGCCGGCGAGATATATGAAATCTCGCTGGTATATTGGTCCGGGTAGATCAGGCGCTTCTTGTACTGGTCGTCAAGCAGCATGACGCGCTCGTAACCATAAGAGGTCTGCACCTGGCGCATCCAGACGCGCAGGTCATTTTTGGCTTGCGGGTCGGACGGCTCGTCCAGGTAGCGGCGCGCCAGGTTGGTGAAGACCGGATTCTGATAGAACAGCCTGGCGTCGCCGAGCCGCTCGTCACGCCAGTGGGTCAGCTCCCTCACTTTAAGCATGCCAATCGAAGAGAGCTGGTTTTCGACCTGGGCGCGGTAGTTGCGTCTGAAAAATTGATAGGTGTAATTGCTGACCAGGCCTATGAACAAGGCGATGATAAAAAATAACCATAACCAGACCAGATTAGCCATCTTGCGGGAGAAAGCTTTCTTTTCTGAAATCGACATCCATCACCTCAGTTGGACCGTTTTGACCCGATGCGAGCATTGCATAGGTTTATTATAGATATATTCTTGGAAATGGCGCTTACGGTTTTGTCAAGTGGAGGAACTGTTAGTACCAGGGTTGGATAGCAGCAAGGATACGATCCACGAATGAAACATGGATGCACGAGAGGTTGGCAGGTATTCGTTTATTCCTGTTTTAATATGTGGATGGTTTTCGCAGCGCCGCTTCGCCCTTACAGATCATCTACCTTCAGGTGACCTTTTTCCATATTCATCCGGCGCCAGTTCACGTTGGCCCACAGGTTGCTGCGGACGGCCTCTTCAGCCTGCAGCAGTTGATGGTAGCGCGAGTTCTGGCTGCCCAGCCAACCTGGATGGGTCGCCGTCCTCGATCAGATGCCCGTTTTCGATCACCAGCACGCGCGGGAAGGCAAGCGTTTCGCCCACGTCGTGGGTGATGCAGAGCAAGGTGATGCCATCCCACAGGCGGCGGGCTTCCGCCAGCAGGTTGCGTCGTTTGGCCCGGTCCAGGCCGCGGAATGGCTCGTCCAGCACCACCAGGCGCACTCCCTGGCGCAGCATCGCCCGGCCCAGGCGCACCCGCTGACCTTCGCCGCCCGAGACCAGCCCGCCAGATTCGCCCAACACGGTCTTCAGCCCGTCCGGCAGCCGCTCCATCACTTCGAACAGATCAGCCCGTTGGATGACTTCGCCAAGCGGCATGCCTTCTGAGTGCTCGATGCCATAGCGCAGGTTCTCGTACAGCGAGCGGTTCCAAAGCTGCACAGCCGGGTCCACCCAGGCGATCTCGCGGCGCAGGGTTTGCACCTTAGCCCCATCCAACTCTTCGTCATCGACGCGGATCTGGCCGTTGGAGGGTCGGTGCCAGCCGAGCAGCAGCCCTACCAGGCTGGACTTGCCCGCGCCGGACGGTCCGACGATGGCGATATGCTCGCCCGGCTCGATCTTGAGGTTTACTTCATCTAATATCACGTGCCCGCCAGCCTGCAAGCGCACATCCTGGATGTCGACCGAGACTGAGGTTTCGTCCCTTTGATCTTCAACGTGGGAGGATGGTTGGGCGGTCTGCTTTCCGTCCGGAGCGCTGGTGGATTGCCAACTCTCTTCTTCGTCGGGAGCGCCGAGCGGCTCGAGCAGGCGCAGCACCCGGTTGTGCTGCATCGGGTACTGCTGGATCAGATCGGCGAAGGATTGTCCCAGGGCGGGCAGGTTGAGGGTCCAATAAAACAACAGCAGGATTTCGCCGACCTCGCCGCCGCGGCTGATGTAGTTCAGCATGATCAGGATGGCAAAGCCGGTGTAGAGCAGCGACCCAAAGGATTGCAGCAATGAGGAGACATTGTAATATTCGCGCCCGGACCGCACCCATTCATAGAGTTGGGTTTCATGCTGGCGCAGCATGGCTCGCTCGGCCCCGTGGGTCTTCATCGGCACCAGCCCGAGCAGCGCGTCCAGGTAGAAGCGGCTGAGGGCGCCGGTGTGGGTGCGCAGGCGCAGATCGCGCTCTTCGAGCGCCGGGCGGGTGAGCAGAGTCAGCCCCACAAAGAAGACAGTCCCCATGATGGCGAGCGGGGCGCTGATCGGGTCGAGCCAGATCACCCCAAGCGAAGTCAGCAGGATTTGAAAGCCAGTGCGTAAGAGCGAAACGCCCAGGCCGGGCAGCATGCGCAGGCTGCGCAGGTCGTGGGCGCGCTGAGTCATGTCGGAGGCCAGTCGGCTGCGAAAATAGCGGTCGCCCAGGCGGGGCAGCTTTTCGAGAAAGGCGATCCGCAGGCGCACTTCCAGGCGGCGGCCCATGCGCTGCACGGTGTTGCTGATCGGCGCTTCGAGCAGCAGCAAGCTGACCACAAAAGCTACCACCGCCAGCCCCGCCAGCAGGCGCTGGGAGGTCAGGCTGAAAACCTGAGCCAGGCGGATCATGCCCTGGAAGAGCAGGGCTTCGAGCGTGACGCCGACGGTGGAGAGCAGCAGGGCGAAAGCCAGCACGGATGGCGTCAGCAGCCCATCCATGCGCAGGGCTTTGATGATCTCTTGCTCCGGACGGACGGCGGTCTCGCTGAGGGCAGCTTGCAGGTCGGGCGGGAGTGGACGGGCAGGTCCTTCACCCCCTGGGGCAGGTGGTGTTTCACCTTCGATCTGCCCTTCAGCTATTTCGGGGGCTGTTCCATCTTCGCTCTGCGCAGGTCCGGTTTCCGCCCAGGCGGCGGGTTTCTGCACGCCCAGGATGCGCACCAGCACCGCCCCGCGCAATAACAACTGCTGCGGCTGCGCACTTTCTTCCGCAAAGTCGCGGCCTTCGCTCCCATCCTTGCCAGGCTCTCCTTCTTCACCCTCGCTTTCACGTCCTTCGTGTTCCAATTCGCTTTCGCGTTTGAGGGAGGGCAGCACAGACCAATACGCGGCGGGGATCAGTAACCCCTGCGGGGCAAGCTGGTCTGCTTGCGCTTTGGGTTGGGCGTTGGAATCCCTTTCGGCAGGGCTGCTTTTGTGGGTTGGTTTTGTTTGCTCGATCTTGGGCAGCGGGCCTTGCAGATTCAGGCGGTAGAACCGCTCCAAAACCGCCGCGGCTTGTTCGCCAGCTTCGAGGCCCCTGGCTGAGACCAGCGCGGCGGTCATGCGGGTGGCTGCGTCCAGGGTGGCCAGCGAGCGCCAGCCCGGGTCGGACTGGGCTTCGTTCAGCAGCCCATCGATTTTGACCTCTTTGATCTTCAGATCCCTCATTCTGCGGCGCAACGGCGTGATCAAGCCCTCCGAGCCGGCCCATTCGCGCCAGGCTTCCACCGGGACCGGGAAGGTATGGATGTAGATTTCGCTGCGCAGGCTCTTCCAGGTCGGCCAGCGGCGGCCGGTGGCCGGGTCCATCACCTGGAGCAAATTGCCCACCCGGTTCCAAATCACCAGAAAGTGGGTCAGCCCGCTGGGGCGCTGGACGACCACAATTGCAGGCAGGGCTTGCGCTTCGGGTAGGATCAAGTGATCGGCGGGCAGCATCACCTGTTCAGCCTGCAAGCCGAGCTGGATGGCGATGTCCTCGATGGTATTAATCGATGTGCCGTCCACGTCTGTCTGGCAGGCTTCGCGCAGGCGACCGTAACTGACCGGGATATTAAAACCTTCCAGCAGGGATTTCAGGGCGGCTGGGCCGCAGTCCATCGCTGAGGTCTGGACGACCTCTGGCGCCAGAAAGCGTTCGCCGGTCTGTTGGCTGCGGCCGGTCAAGATGAGATCGACGAGAGCGTTCAATTGCTGCTCTGAGGCTGGGTGGGCTGGGCCGGCTGCAGGTTTTGCGGGCTGACCGGGATCTCATTCCCCACCAGCAATTTTCCGGTAGCGCGCACCAGCAGTTGGACCGGGGTGACGTATTCGACCTCCACCTCAGCTCGCCCGTTAAATCTTGCCGTTCTGCAGTTCGGGCGGGATCTGATCGGACAGGATGATCAATTCCACCTGGTTGGTGTCGGATTGCAGGTCATAGACCATGCCCGGCAGGGTCAGGGCGGGCTGGTCGGGGCCTATATCCAGGCGCAAGATGACCGATTGGCCCTGGCGCAGACGGCGCTGGCCTTCGGCGCTGAATGTGGCGAACACGCGCCCATCCTCGCCAAACTTCAGCGTCTGGCTGTTTTCGTACATGGTCACTTTTGCCAGGAAGAACCAGGCCAGCAGGACTCCCATCAACAGGATCGCCAGGAGCATGCCGATCCGGGATGCCCGGAAGGAGTCAACGCTGAGTGAGCGGAGTGAGCGTGAGAATTGGAGGGACATAAGCGCCTGTATTTTTGTGCATAAATTATACCCGCTTAATCACCCGCCGATAACCCGATGTCATCGCGATCACCGATCGTCATGTCGTTGCGGTTCAATGGTCTATCGTCATGTCGTTGCGATGGTCTATCGTCATGTCATCGCGATCACCGATCGTCATGTCATTGCGATCACCGATCGTCATGTCATTGCGAGCGTACTTTGCGAAGCAATCCCAATCTGCTCCCGCACTGCCTCCAACGCAGTTCCACCGTAAGCCGAGCGCTGAGCCAGGCTGTTTTCGGGCGTAAACACGGCGTACAGGTCTTCGGCAAAGGCTGCGCTGACTGCGTGATAGGTTTCCAGCGGCAGCGCCTCCAGACCCACGCCGCTCGCGATGGCGATCCGCACCATTTTTGCGGCCAATCCATGCGCCTCGCGGAATGGCACGCCGCGCCCAACCAGGTAATCCGCCAGGTCGGTCGCCATCATCCCGGCGTCGATCGCAGCTCGCATATTGTCTGGGCGGGCTTGCATCTCAGATACCGCCCCGCTCAATACCGGCAGCAGCCGCTGCAGCGTGTCAAAGGCTGCAAAGACAGGCGCCTTATCCTCCTGTAAATCTTTATCATAGGCTGAAGGCAGGCCCTTCAGGGTGGTCAGCAGCCCGGTAAGCAGCCCGATCAGCCGCCCGGACTGGCCGCGCCCAAGCTCGAAAAGATCGGGGTTCTTCTTCTGCGGCATCAGGCTCGAGCCGGTGGCGTATGCTTCTGGCAGCTCGAAGAAACCGAACTCGGCAGTGGCGAACAATGCCAGCGCCTCGCACAGCCGGCTGAGATGCACCCCACACAGCGCCGCGCAGAATAGGAACTCGGCCGCAAAATCCCGGTCGGATACTCCGTCCAGGCTGTTCGGGCAGGGCGCATCAAAACCCAACGATTTGGCCAGGGCAGCGCGGTCGATCGGATAAGCCGTCCCGGCCAACGCCCCCGATCCGAGCGGCAGCACCCGCACCCGCCCGCCAAGCTGCCTCAGCCGCTCGCGATCGCGCTGCAGCGGCCAGAAATGCGATAGCCACCAGTGCGAAAGCAAGATCGGCTGGGCGCGCTGCATGTGGGTGTAGCCGGGCATCAGGATGGGAAGGTCGGCCTGGGCGCGCAAGAGCAGGGCTGCCTGCATGCGCTCGATTCCGGCTTCCAGCAAAGGCAGGTTTTCGAGCAGCCACAGGCGGAAATCGGTTGCTACCTGGTCGTTGCGGCTGCGCCCGGTATGCAGCCGTCCGCCGGTCGGGCCGATCAGCTCCACCAGCCGCCGCTCCACTGCGGAGTGGATGTCTTCATCCTGGGGTTGGAAAACAAAGCTGTCCTGATCGAATTCAGCCAGGATTTGCTCCAACCCGCCCTGGATATCACCTGCTTCGGATGCGCTCAACACACCCGCCTGGGCCAACGCGGCCGACCAGGCCAGGCTGGCGCGCACATCCTGCGAGGCCATCCGCCGGTCAATCGGCAGGGATGCGTTCAGCTCCCAGGCCAGCGGGTCCAGTCCACCTTCGAAACGTCCACTCCACAATGTCATAACGCCTCCAGGGGCTTTCGCCCAACTTAATCGCGTTTGAAGCGTGAGTAATCCGGCTGGGGCATCTCCAACCCGGATACCGGCAGCCCATTCAAAGCCCGCACTTTTAGCGGCAAACCGTACAGGCGGATAAAGCCGCGCGCATCCATCTGATCGTACACATCCTCCTGCCCAAAGGTAGCGAAGTCCTCCCGGTACAGGCTGAACGGGCTTTTTCGTCCGGCTGTGATCAGGTTGCCTTTATAAAGCTTCAATTTCACCACGCCGGTGACAGGTCCCTGAGTGCTGTCCACAAACGCAGCCAGCGATTCGCGCAGCGGCGCAAACCACATCCCATTATAGACCAGCTCGGCGTATTTCAGCGCGACCAGGTCTTTAAAGGCCAGCGTCTCCCGATCCAGCACCAGCGATTCCAGCTCACGGTGGGCTGCCAGCAGGATCGTGCCGCCGGGCGTCTCATAGACCCCGCGCGACTTCATCCCAACCAGCCGCCCTTCCACCATATCCACCCGCCCGATGGCGTGTTTGCCGCCGATTTGGTTGAGCGCTTCCACCATCTCCGCCGGGGAGAGCTTTACCCCATTCAACGTGGTTGGGTTGCCCGAATCGAACGCAATCTCGACCATTTCGGGCTGATCCGGAGCCTGCTGGGGCGAGACGCCCAGCATATACATACTTTCAGCTGGCTCCTGCCAGGGGTCTTCCAGCTCACCGCCTTCGTGCGAAAGATGCCACAGGTTGCGGTCACGGCTGTAGATCGATTTCAGCGTGGCCGTGATCGGGACGTTGTGCGCCTGGGCGTAGGTGATTGCGTCCTCACGCGAGCGGATATCCCATTCACGCCAGGGTGCGATGATCTTCAAACGCGGGTCGAGCGCCATTACGGTCAATTCAAAACGGACCTGGTCGTTGCCTTTGCCGGTGGCGCCGTGGGCGATTGCGTCCGCTCCCACCTGGTGAGCCGCTTCCACCATATGTTTGGCGATCACCGGACGGGCCATCGAGGTGCCGAGCAAGTATTTGCGCTCGTAGACCGCCCCGGCTTTCAAGACCGGGAAGATATAGTCGCTGGCGAACTCCTCGCGCAGGTCCTTGATGATGATCTGGCTGGCCCCGCTGGCCATGGCTTTGGCTTCCAGCCCGTCCAACTCCTCAGCCTGGCCGACATCCGCCGTGAAGCAGACCACCTCGCAGCCATAATTCTCCACCAGCCAGGGCACAATCACGCTGGTGTCCAGCCCGCCGGAGTAGGCCAGGACAACTTTATTGATCGGGGGATAGGGATGAGACATCGTATTTTTCCTTTCAGGTTTATTTTGGGCAGGGGCGCATTGGGGTGTGTCCTAATTAACGTCCCAACTCCAGGATGGATAAATAAAAACAGCCCTCCAGCAAGGAGGGCTGCAGTTGAACATCCGGGGTCTCTGTGTTACGGGTGCATGCGCAAAATCCCAACCTGGCTGGTGGGCGGTGGTTGGGTACGACGAGAGCGGAGGATCAGTTCGGTCGGCTTGCGCATATTGGGCGTGATATTATCATTCGCCCGAAGACCTGTCAAGTGGCAAACCGGGTGTGATTTGATCTAACATTAATGATCATTGCTATTTTTTTTCTGGAGGGTGTTCGCCGAGTTGGCAAACGATTTCGCAAACCACACCACCCCCATTCGAGAATGTTACCTTGGCGCCCAGTTGGCGCTCTACCAGGGATCGGACAGTCTGTAACCCCAGGCTTTTTTGGCGCTCAAAATCAAAGCCGGGCGGGACTCCAACACCGTTATCGGCCACTCGCAGAATCACCTGACCATCAGACCGGTATCGCAGGGTGATTCGGATTTCACCTTTGCGATCACCGGGGAAGGCATGCTTCAAGCTGTTGATCGCCAGCTCAGTCAGGATTATTCCGCACGGGACCGCATCTCCGAGCGGGACCAGCACGCTCTCGGTATCCAGGATCACCTGGATCCGTTCGGATAATCCCAGGTAGCCTTGCTGAATCAACTCCATCAGGTCGGCGATATATGCTTTCAGGTCGATTCTGGACAGGGTTTGCGATTGATACAGCTTTTCATGCACCAGCGCCATCGAGTGAATCTTTTCAGTTAATTCATGTAGGGCTAGCACAGCCTGTTCGTTCTGGATCGAGCTGGCTTGCAGTTCCAGCAGCGAGCTCACCACCTGCAGATTGTTCTTGGTGCGGTGATAGACTTCACGCAAGAGGACATCTTTTTCAGCCAGTGCGTTTTTCAGGCGCTCTTCGGTTTGTTTGCGGTAGGTGATATCCCGCCCCAATACCCTGACGCCCGTGACCTCTCCGTCTCCAGCGACGATTGGATTGAAATAATATTCCACATAGTTTTCTGGCTGGATCGTCCTTGTCTTGGCTTCAAGCAGCCATGCCTCACCCCGCAGCGACCGGTCGTAGTAATCTTTCCATTCCATCTGAAATGGGCCTGAATCATAGTTCTGATCCACAAGAATGCTATCCCCGGTTGAGAATTTCGTATGCAAAATCTTCTGGGCATAGCGATGAAAGTTTTGGTTGGCAATGATTAGACGATACTCGCGATCAGTCGTCCAAAGCATCCCATCTGTGTTTTCAACCATCGCCTGCAAGTTTGCCTGGCTCAGGTGCAGCTCATACTGCATTGCCCGGCTGCTAGCCTTCGCCTTTTGCAATTGATCCGCGATTAGGTAGGAAATTAAAGCCAGTAGAAAAAAATAAAGAACCCCCAGGACACTATAACGATACCCGCTGGGATCATAAAAAAAACGGATGGTATAACTCAGAACCGATAACCCGGCCATCACAAAAGAACATCTTGGCCAGAGAACAAAACTGCTGATGACAATTGGAGCCGCCAGCATGACCTTGGTATGGTCATTCATATCCACTGGAAACAAGAAGGAAATCGATAACCAGGACAAGATCACGAATCCACCCGCAGCCAACAATGGATATCCCTGGCGGTTGAGAAGGGTCGCCCCAATCAAAAATATAATCGCGACCAGATCCCACCCGAAATAGATAGCATCCTGGCGTTGAGCATAGAAATAATAACGAGCCGCATTAACCAGCGCCAGGAGGATAATGCTGCCCAGCATTGCGCACAATAAATAACATAACAGCAGACTGCGCAGATCTTCATCTTCACCCCGGCCGCGGCAAGCCCCCCACTTTAATAGCTCGGCTAATCTTGAATTATCCACCCGTACCTGCTTTGTATGCAGTTTCCGCCCCAGGGTTTACAAAACCCTCTTTTGAATTGAGCGGATCCTGCCAATCATTTCATTATATTGATGATTTTCGGACTATCCGAAAGTTAAGGCATTTTCCTACAAGAAATCTGCTTACAATTCTGTCAATATAGCATCTCTGGAATTGAACTCGATAGGGATCAGAAGCTCAGATATTCTCCTGATCATTCCTCGCCGAATTTTCCCGCCGGCGGGGCACCCAGCGTCCCCAGATCGACCTGCGCGCCGGGCAGCACCACGCAAGGGTATTTCTGCCCGCTGGATTGATAAGCCACCACCAGGGTTTGCTCGCCTGCGGGCATGTTTTTCAATTCGAAACGGCCATCTGCGCCAGCGACGATAGATTTTTCGACGCCGACCAGAAACACCTCCGCCGCAACCGGGCGGTTGTACAGATCTACCACCACGCCGCGCAGGTCGCCTCGCCCGGTCAGCAGCCCGGCTTCCTGGCTTTGCAGCCAGTTCAAGCCAGCCAGGAAAAGCACCCCAATCAAAAGCCCCAGGATCACCAGCCGGGTGACGCGCCGGTTTCGACCCGGATCCGCCAGTTTTGCAGGCATTCCATCTTGATATTCATCTAAAGAGGGAGAATCTTCCAGGCTCATCTCATTGCTCCTGACATTGTGGAGAATCGACCGAGAAATCATCCAACCGCAGGGTCGAGCCTCGGTTCACTGCCGCCCCGGCCTGGCCGCTTGCGTACAGGTCATCTTTGGCGGTCAAGATCGGCTGACCGTTGAGATAGGCTGTAAAGGTGTCGCCTACCGCGCTCACGCTCATATTCCCCGGGTTTGACCAGTCGAAATTAGCTGGAACCGGCATCGAAGCGAGCGCTGGATTAATTTGATTCCCATTGATCCACTGGCTGAAGTACATCGTTCCGGGGTCGTTTTTATTCTTCTTTTCGACTTCAAACATATACCCGTTCAAATTGCCTTTGACCGTTTCAGCCCGAAAGATCACTCCATACCCCTGATATGTAGGATTCTTGGAACTGGTGGGAGTCAAATGGGCGCCGTTCAATGATACCGAGTAATCCTGGTCATCCAGCCCGCCGTACAAGATGGCGCCCAGGTTTGAACCTACCAATTGCCCATCCTCGACATCCCACTCCCCTTTCCAGGATTTGGACTCGATATCGTCCCAATCCTCCAGGGAATCGTCAAACCCGGACTGGTAATAATTCTTACAGGCAGATTGGGCCTCTCCGCTCTGGCTGCTGGTTCCGCCAAAAGCATCCACAATTTGCTGATATACATCCTTTAGGGATACCCCCATAAGATTAAGCGAGAGCAAACCCAGCCCGACAACTAACACCAGGATCAAGGCAAACTCTACCAGCCCTTGACCACTTTCATCCCCGTGATTTTGAGATGCTTTCACGATAACTCAACCTCCTTCTCATGCTGCAAGGCTTTCGCAGCCAGTTCGTTTTCGGCATGCAGCTTTTTGAAATCCTGTGGGGCTGTCTCCAGGTTGCCTTCACGTGCGTCGCCTTCTAATTTCTGGCAAATTTCGGTGACGTACTGTAAACCCAGGTAAGCGCTGCTGCCTTTCAAGCGGTGCGCGGCGAACTGCACCGCCGCGGCATCTTTACTCAAAATGGCCTGGCTGAGCTTATCCATTAAACCAGGCGATTCTTGCAGATACAGATCAATTAACTCGACCAACAATCCGCCTCCAACGTCCCCCTGCAATTTACGGATTTCCTGAAGTGTGTCAAAATGGATCGCTTCGTGCATGGGTTCCTCCGGCTGTATTTCAATTTGTACTGCCTGTACCGCTTGTGCAGCCTGTACAGCCGGCTCGGTCTCTTGAACCGGCAGCCAGCGGGTTAGGATATCTTTCAG
>CAWBFQ010000007.1:0-1138132 GCA_963788145.1 uncultured Chloroflexia bacterium
ATTGGTCGCTTATCAAATTGACAATATTTGATGAATTTTCCAGGGAGCCTAGAGCGAAACCGGCCATTTTTTTGGTCGGTTTTTTTATTTCTTCTTCACTTTCGATAGGCGGGCTTTTCTTGTGAGAGGAAGTAGTCACCGATCAACTGGGACAATTAAGGTATTATATAGTAAATTATGTATAATATTAGATCGATCTATGCGATTTTAATATCAGTATCTAGTGATTTGTTCGAAATCATGGAGGATTGTTAAGATGACCATTCGTAAGCTTGTATACGCAACGTTTCTTGTGAGCGCTTTCATTTTCTCTTTTTTCTTTTTTGAGTCGACTCAACCCAGCTTGGTTGTAAACGCTCAACAGTGTACGCCCGGTGTTCTTATATCCAAGGAAGTGAAAGGCGATGATCTGCGGATATTTCCAGTCGGGTCAGATGTGAGTTTTGAAATCACCATTCAAAACACGGGAAATGTAGATTTAACAAATTTGCATGTTTCCGACCCACGAGTCTCAGATTGCGAACGTTCCTTTGCAAGTCTGGCAATCGGAGGAACCATCAATTATTCTTGTACAGCAACCGCTGTTACGCAGGGTTTCCAAAATGTTGCCAAAGTGACCGCGGCGTCCAGTTGCGGTGATGTAAACAACCTGGATACCTCGACAGTAAATCTCGCGGGGCTCGCGGTCAGCAAGCAGGAAAAAGGCGAAGATAGCCGCGTTTTTTCATCCGGAGATGATGTCACCTTTACGATTGTTGTCACCAACACTGGCGAGATCGATCTAACCAATATTACTGTCAGCGATCCGCTTGTACCGAGCTGCGTCCATGAGATTGCTTCATTGCCGGTAGGTCAACATACTACGTACGATTGCACGGAAGATGCCGTGACAGCAGGTTTTACAAATGTGGTCACTGCGACAACCTCGGTAAGCGGTTTGATTCTTTCGGATAACGACCCTTCCACGGTTAAAGTACCAGCCATTGATATCCGCAAACAAGCGGAAGGGGCAGACACACGCACGGTGGCCAGCGGGTCGGATGTGACATTCGATATCGTGGTCACGAACAGCGGCGATGTGGATTTGACGAACATCGAAGTCAGCGATCCTTTGGCGCCGGATTGTGATCGTGTGATCGAAAGTTTGTTGGTAGGGCAGGAAACCAGCTACTCCTGCACAATGGAGAACGTCACCGCAGGTTTCACAAACATCGCGACCGTTACCGGCGATTATGGCGATCTGACCGTGACCGATGATGATCCATCGACGGTTAAAATCCCCGCTATCGATATCCGCAAGCAGGCGGAAGGGGCCGACACACGCACGGTTGCCAGCGGGTCGGATGTGACGTTCGACATCGTTGTGACGAACACCGGCGATGTGGATTTGACAAACATCGAAGTCAGCGATCCTTTGGCGCCGGATTGTGATCGTGTGATCGAAAGTTTGTTGGTAGGGCAGGAAACCAGCTACTCCTGCACAGTGGAGAACGTCACCGCAGGTTTCACAAACATCGCGACCGTATCAGGTGAAAATGGCGATCTGACTGTGACCGATAATGACCCATCCACAGTGGAAATCGATGATAATTACGAATTATATATGCCAATCATCGTTGATTCGGGCATTATCAAGTTTGATGTATCCATCGGTTATGAAGATTTGCGGCTCGTTCAGAGCAATGACTTTGACTATAACGACTGGGTGGTCAGGGTGAATACCGATTTCACCTACAGCAGTTTTGCACAGGAAACGATCGATATCAGCCAGGTCGCCTTCCAGATCACACCGCAGGCGCGGGCGCCCTGCTGCCTCACGAATTTCACTTCAGCCTCCCCCCCAATACCTTTGCTAGCAACGGTATTGCTACTCTTCAGGTTGTGGATCCGGTTGGGAATATCCTGAAGAACGAACAGACTGCGTTCATCGCTTCCCAACTGAATGATTATAAGGTATTCGATTTGACATCGGATGCTCTTCCACCAGCCAGCGCGGGGGTTAATATCATCGAAGGGGTGGAATTTACCCAGGCACAACAGATTGCGAGTTTTACCATTCAATTTGATACACCTTTCCTGTTCACGCTAACTGACTTTGGTCCCCATGGCGAGGGATTATTCTTTGAGCCTTATCTGCGAGTGATCCCGTCCGCCAGGGATCGTTATAACATAGGGAATGGAGATGTGCGCACGATCGTCTTCCCCTTCGCTGATTGGAAATGGCCTGAAGAGGGTGTTCGCATTGACAGAGCCTATCCTGGAATCACCTACATTGGCGAACCAGACTTCTTCGAATTTCCGGATGGCTGGTGGTTAATTTATAATAATTGTATTTTTGGTGATGGAGTCGTTCGTCAGTGACTTGAATCGCGTGATGGGTGGGTGAACTTCCATCGTTCGTATTGATCGGCTTCTTACCAGGGCGTCGGCTGGGCAAATATCCCAGCCGGCGCCTTTCGGTTTTTTATCTTACGATTGTGAATCCCTTTTCCTACGCGTGTTATAATGCCGTTTATGTTGCCCGACCTGAACCTGGAAGATGTGGTCCGGCTGCGCAAACCCCACCCTTGCGGCAGCTACGATTGGAAAATCTACCGCCTGGGGGCTGATATCGGTCTAGAATGCCTGCGCTGTGGGCGCTGCAGTTGGTCACGCCGCCTTCAATCGAAACAGCGACCTTCCCCACCAGCGTGGCCGAACTGGTCCAGAAGCCCGGTTTGCGCGCCAGGCTGGACGTGATCGGGCGCTATTTCTTCCTACCCAGGGAAGTACTGGCGACCTGTTACCCGCCGGTGCGCCCGGATTCCTGGCAAATCTGACCTGTACTACCCCATCCGCTGGAAGGATTTGCTCGTCAAACGCTGGCGGATGGTCTGGAAACTGGCCCGCCGCGACCCGCATACCCTGTCCGCCGTGACCGCCCAGAGCGCCCGCAATGAGCAGGAGGACGTCCTGATGGAATGGGTGTGCGGGCGGGAGGTAAGAAGATGAACAGGCGATTGGTCGACTCAATCCCACCTGCAGACTTTCCGGCGACAGGCTTTTGGATAAAAAATAACTCACAAATGAGAACACACAGGGAAATCTGGTAAGATAAGTTTCGTTCAACGGCAATCATAGCTTGTTTGCGCACATCAAAAGGTTTACAAGAAGACCATCTTCATGATCCCAATCCACTTATCCATCGCTGGTTTTCTCTCTTACCGCGAGCCGGTGGAGTTGGATTTCACTGGCTTCGACCTGGCCTGCATCGCCGGGCCGAACGGGGCCGGGAAGTCCTCGCTGCTCGACGCGATCACCTGGGCGCTGTTCGGACAGGCCCGCAAGCGCGAACGATTCGCTGATCCACACCCGCTCGTCCCAGGCGGAAGTGGGGCTGGTGTTCTCCTATGAGGGCAATACCTACCAGGTGCGGCGGATCAAGCCGCGCGATAAAACCATGGCGCTCGAATTCCAGATCTTACAGCAAGATCAAACCTGGAAGCCGCTGACAGAACACACCCTGCGAGAGACCGAAACCAAAATCCAGCACACCCTGCGCATGGATTACGAGACTTTCACCAACGCCTCCTTCTTCCTGCAGGGCAAAGCCGATCAGTTCACTCAGCAGCGCCCGGGAGACCGCAAGCGCATCCTGAGCAGCATCCTCGGGCTGGAAATCTGGGAGAGCTACCGCCAGCAAGCGGGCGAGCGGCGCAGGACCGTCGAGGGCGAGATCGCCGGGCTGGATGGCCAGATGCGCGAGATCGCAGCCGAGTTGGCCGAAGAACAGACCCGCCTCAGCCGGTTGAAAGAATTGCAGGCCGATCTGAAGCGGCTGGAGGGACTGCGCCAAGACCAGGAAAAGCTCGTCAAGACCGCCCAACAGGATGCGACCCGGCTGCACGAACAGGGCCGGCTGGTGGACGCTTTCGCCCGCCAGCTTGAGGCCAGTGAGCGCCGCCTGGAGCAGATCATCGCCCGCCTGGAGAGCCGCCGCCAGGAACAGCAGACCTTCAAGGCTATCATTGAGCGGGCGGATCAAATCGAAAAAGATCACGCCGCCTGGCAGGGTATCAAAGCTGAGTTGGCCCAGATCGAGCAGGTAGCCGAGCAGTTCCGCGATTTTGAAAAGCAGCGCCAGGAGCCGCGCCTGCACATCCAGGCCGAAAAAGCGCGTTTGGATCAGGAACTGAAAGGGCTGCTTAGCGAAAAAGAACAAATGCAGGCCGGCTTGAGCCAAACCGAGGGTTTGAAAGGACTGCTCGATATGGTCGAAGCCGAACTTGCGCTGGCAGAAAACAAGCTAGAGCAAAGCGCGCAGTTAGAGCAGCACCGCTTGACGACCCGCCAGCAACAGGCCGACCTGCGGGCGGAAAACGCCAGCCTGAAACCAGAGATGGACAAATTGAAAGACCGGATCAAACGGCTTGAATTGAGCGAGCAAGGCGGCGATAAAGAATATCGCGGCGATAAAGAACATCGCTCGGCCGAATGCCCGCTGTGCGGTCAGCCGCTGAAAGCAGAGGAGCGCCTGGCGCTGATCGAGCGCCTGAACGCCGACGGGAGCGAGATGGGCGACCGCTTCCGAGATAATAAGACCCGCCTGCAGCAGATCGATGACGAATTGACCCGGCTGGAAACGCAAATCAACCAGCTCAACCTGGCTAAAAACGAAATCCGCCAGCATACCGCCCGGATCGCTCAATTGGAGCAGCAAATCGAGACGCACACCCGCCGGAGCGCCGAATGGCAAATACAGACTGCGCCCCGCCTGGCTGAACTGCAGCAAAGCCTGGAGCAGGAGAGCTATGCGCTGGAGGCCCGCCGCAAGTTGGCCGAAGTGGACGCTGAACTGAAGAAAATCGGCTATGACGCCGCTGCTCACGACCGCCTGCGCCAGGCCGAGCAAGCCGGTCGAGCCAGCGAAGCTGCCCTGAACGAATTGACGCGGGCCAGCGCCGCCCTCGCTCCGCTGGATCGCGAGATCGCCGATCTGCAAGAACAGCGCCGTCAGACCCAGGACGAGACCGGACGAATCAAGCAGGACTACGACAAGGCCGCCCAGGCTCTGGCCGAAGCTCAAGCCCAGGCTCCAGACCTAGATGAAGCCGAAAGCCGCTTGCTGGATTTTCAGGAGCAGGAGAACCGTCTGCGCATGGAGATGGGCAGCGCCCGACAGCGGGTGCAGGTGTTGGATACGCTGAAGGAGCGGCGCGGCGCACTCGAAGCCCAGCGCGAAGCCAGCGCCCATCAGGTGCAGCTCTACAAGCAGCTCGAGCGCGCCTTTGGCAAAGATGGTGTGCCGGCCTTGCTGATTGAGCAGGCCCTGCCCGAGATCGAGAGCCGGGCCAACCAGACCCTCGAGCGGCTGAGCGGCGGCGGGATGTCGGTCCAATTTGTGACCCAGGCCAAATATAAAGAAAAGGGCCGGGAGGACTTGAAAGAGACGCTCGATATCCAGATCAGCGATGGCGCCGGTCGGCGGGATTACGAGATGTTCTCCGGCGGAGAAGCCTTCCGGGTCAATTTTGCCATCCGCCTGGCGCTCTCGGAAGTGCTGGCTCAGCGAGCCGGGGCGCGCCTGCAAACCCTGGTCATCGATGAGGGCTTTGGCAGCCAGGACGCCCAGGGCCGTCAGCGCCTGATCGAGGCGATCAACCTGGTGCGCAGCGACTTCGCCAAAATCTTGGTGATCACCCACATCGAGGAATTGAAAGACGCTTTCCCCTCCCGGATAGAGGTGGAGAAAACTGAGCATGGAAGTACAGTCAGGGTGGTTTGAAAAGGAAAGCGCTTGGTTGATCCATCAATGTTTGGATCAGGCAATCGAATAACCTTGACTCAACAGAAACAGGTATTTTGGAGGTATTGGAATGAGCAATATTGGTGATGATAAGCACGGTTTGGAACCAGGAAAACTAGAGATCGCGGTGTTGGCTGGCGGTTGTTTCTGGTGTTTAGAAGCGGTGTACGATGACGTCATGGGGGTATTGAGCGTGGAATCCGGCTATTCCGGCGGGCATGCGCTCAACCCGGGCTATCAGCAGGTGTGCAGCGGGACGACCGGGCACGCCGAAGTGGTGCGGGTAACCTTTAACCCGGCGGTGATCTCCTATCAAGAAATCCTCGAAATTTTCTTCACCATCCACAACCCCACCACGCCAGACCGCCAGGGAGCGGATGTGGGAACGCAATACCGCTCGGCGATTTTTTACCTGGACGAGCAGCAGAAAGAGACCGCCCAGCAGGTGATCGAGCAAATCGAGGCGGTCGGCATCTGGGAGGCGAAGATCGTGACACAGGTGACGCCGTTGGATGTTTTTTACATGGCAGAAGCCTACCACCAGGAATATTTCAAGAACAACCCCTACCAGGGCTACTGCCAGGCGGTGGTTGCTCCGAAAGTAGCCAAGTTTCGCCAGAAGTTCGCCGGGCGGTTGAAGTCCCCCGAAAGAAACGCGTAGGTCAAGATGGATAAAATTCTATTAGCCGTCCTGGCCCATCCAGATGACGAATCGTTTGGGATGGGAGGCACTTTAGCAATATATTCCCATCGTGGCGTCCAGGTGCACCTGGTCTGTGCAACCCGCGGCGAGGCGGGCGAAGTAAGCGCCGAGTGTCTTGAAGGCTTTGATTCGATAGCCGACCGGCGGGTATCCGAACTGCGCTGTGCGGCCGGGATATTGGGCCTGGCCGGCGTCTATTACTTGGGTTACCGCGATTCTGGGATGAGCGGATCGAAGGACAATCAAAATCCGCAGGCATTGATCAATGCTCCGCTCGAACAGGTGGTTGGGAAGGTGGTCACCTACATCCGCCGCTTGCGACCGCAGGTAGTGGTCACCTTCGACCCAATTGGCGGGTATATGCACCCTGACCACATCGCCATCCAGCGAGCGACCACCCAGGCTTTCCACCTGGCTGGCGACCCAAATTACCAGGATCCAGACGGATTGGGCGCTTTTCAACCAGACAAGCTGTATTACCATGTCTTTCCAAAAGGCGCGCTGCGTCTGGCGGTGAACCTGATGCCGCTGTTTGGACGCGACCCGCGCAAATTTGGGCGGAATGGAGATATCGACTTTAAAGCGCTGGTGGATCAGGGCAATTTTCCTACCCATGCCCGGATCGATATCAAACCGGCAATCGAAGCCCGCGCTGCAGCCGCCGCCTGTCATGCCAGCCAGCTCGAGGGCGGCCCGCCGCGGCGCGGCCTGATCGGTTGGATCTGGCGCTGGATTGGCGCGAAGGAACATTTTATCCGCGCCTATCCCGAAGCGCAGAAGGGATTAACGAGAAGGACCTGTTTGAGTAAGGACCTGTTTGAGTAAGCATCTGTTGGTTGCGGATTCTCGCCATCCCTGGTAAAATCATCGTAATAGTTCTGGCTTAGGCTCGAACTGTTACGCTCTGAACGTAGTACCCTTCGTTCAGAGACATTTTTGTCTGAAAGGGCTTGAAAAATGAAAGTATTATTGATTAAGGACGTCTATAAATTGGGCCGAGCAGGGGATATCAAGAAAGTAGCCGATGGTTACGGACGCAACTTCTTACTTCCCCAAGGTTTGGCGGTGCTGGCAACTGCGGGGGCAATGGCCCGGGTGGATAATATCCGCACCCAGGCGAATGCTCGCCGTGCGGTCTTGAACAACGAGATGAGCGGAGTGGCCGAGATCCTTTCTAAGCTCACCTTGTCCTTCCCAGCCAAAGCCGGCGAGACCGGCAAACTATATGGCTCGATCACACCTGCCATGATCGCGGATTCGATTAAGCAGAAATCCGGGATCGATATTGACCGACGCCATTTGGACTTCGAACCGATTCGCACGCTCGGGTCCCACATCGTACGCACCCGCTTGACCGTCGACCTGATCCCGGAAGTAACCGTGATCGTCCATCGCGAAGGCGAGGTGATCCAGGCCGCTCAAGCCGCTCAGGCCGCTCCGGTCAACGAGGCGCAAGAGGAAACAGATCAGCCTGAGGTTGAGAACCCGATCGAGACAATCGTCGCTGAAGAAACTGCTTAAAGAACGTCAAGCCGCTTCGAAAAAGCGGAGCAAGCGTTGGATGGCAAAACACAGTTTTGAACGAAATAAGAACTCGCGGCAAAACATGGTCTCGCCGCGAGTTCTTATTTCGCCTGCCTTTCGCCTCATCAAACCCACTCAATGAACCCAGATCATAATTCGCCTGGATATCCGATATCCACGACCCTTGGACAACAACTCCGCCAAGCGCGCGAAGAACGCAAGCTCACAATCGAACAGGCGGTCTCCGCCACCCGAATCCGCGCCCATTATTTGCAAGCGATCGAATCGAACCAGTTCGAACTGCTGCCCTCGGCGGTCCACAAGCGCGGCTTTATTCGGGCGTACGCCGAGTATCTCGGTCTGGACGGTGAAGCGCTGATCAGCGGCGAATCAAATATCGCCGAAACGGATTCCACCCTGAGCGCAGAACCTGCCGCAAGCCTTTTACAGACGGAATCAGGCGCACAAGAAGCGGCGCAGGACGATAAGAAGCCGGAAAGCGCTCAGCAGGTTGCTCGGCGCTTGCAGCAAAAAGCCAGGGCAATCTTCATCGATATTGGGCAGCAGCTCAAGCGTCAACGCGAGCTGTTGGGGCTTTCATTGGAGGATGTGGAACGCCACACCCATCTGCGCCAACATTATCTGGTCGCTTTGGAAGTCGGCGATCTAGAAGGGCTGCCATCCCCGGTCCAGGGGCGCGGGATGCTCAGCAATTACGCCAACTTCCTTGGACTGAATCCGGATGCGTTGTTGCTCCAGTTTGCAGAGGGATTGCAAACCCAGCTCAAATCTCGCCGGGCGGTTCTGCCTGGAGCCAGTCATTCAGATGGTTCAAATCCATCCGAAGGCTTCCAATCAGCGCCAACGAAGCGGGCGCGCCGGTTTTTCTCTTCGGATTTCCTGATTGGAAGTCTTCTCGCGATCTTCTTGATTGGTTTTCTTTTTTGGGGTGTTATTCGCATCTTCTCAATGCTCTCGAATATTGAACCATCTCCCACCGCCCCGTCGATTGCAGAGGTATTACTGGCTACAGCCACACCTTCCGAGACGCCGACCCCAGAACCTTTTACCCCCACCAGCCCGCCCCTGTCTCAACTTTTTCCGACCTTGCCAATCGCTACTGGCGCGCTCCAGGAAGGCGCGCCGTCAGAATCGGGCGCCGCTGGGCCGTCTGTGCAGGTTTACTTAACCATCCAGCAGCGAGCCTGGATGCGGGTGACTGTCGATGGAGAAATCCAGTTTGAGGGACGGGTGATACCGGGCAGCGCTTATCCATTCATAGGCGATTCTCAGGTGGAAGTGCTGACCGGCAATGGCGCCGCATTGCAGGTGTTTTATAACGGCGCCGACCTTGGGGTGATGGGCGAACCCGGTCAGATTTCGCATCAGATCTATACAACCCAAGGTGTCTCTGCTCCCACGCCAACGGTCACGCCTACTCCAACCCAGACCCTACCCATTACCGCAACCCCATTCGCCCAAACCCCTGCACCTTAACTGGCGAAATAGAATGAACTTCAGACGAAACTAATTTTACAGGTAACCATGAATCCAAAGACTTTTCACATGATCTCACTTGGTTGTGCAAAGAATACAGTCGATACCAGTGCTATGACCCAATTGATGAACGGATCGGGATACCAGTTCAGCGACAAGCCGGAAAAAGCCGCTATCCTCATTGTCAACACCTGTGGTTTCATCGGCCCGGCCAAAGCGGAGTCGCTGGAGGTGCTAGGCGAGTTGGCCTCGCACAAACGCAAAGATCAGCTCTTGATTGCCGCCGGATGCCTGACTCAGCGTTATGGGATGGAAGTAGCCCGCCAGGTTCCAGGGATCGATGGGATTCTGGGGACACGGAATTGGATGGAGATTGTGGATCTTGTCCAGACGCTGCGAGAAGACACGTCTCCCCTGGGTGACGTCGCACAGAACACCCGCAACGACAGTTCGCCGCGAAGAATAAACCAGCCCCAGCCGCTCTACCATCTTCCAGGGGATGCCCCCGAACAACGCATGCTGAAACAGCAGGCGCGGCTGGTAGCTATCCAGGGCGCCAGCGCATACTTGAAAATTGCAGATGGATGCCGCCGTCCATGCGCTTTCTGCGCCATCCCGCTAATCAAAGGCGGGCTGGTCAGTCGACCATTAGAGACCATCCTCGAGGAGGCGCTTTTTCTGCAAGAGCAGGGGCTGCGCGAACTGATCCTGATCGCCCAGGATACCACCGATTACGGGCATGACCTGGGTATGCAAGACGGTCTGGCAATTTTACTGGAGAAAATCTGCGCGGCTGTCCCGGCTATGGACTGGATCCGGGTGATGTACGCTTACCCCGGTTATGTAACCGACCGCCTGATCGATGTGATCGCATCTCAACCGAAGATTCTGCCCTACCTGGACATGCCTCTCCAACATGCCCACCCCAACGTCTTGCAGCGGATGCGCCGCCCGGCCAACCTCGATTGGGTATACAGCACATTACAAAAAATGCGTCAGGCGATACCCAATCTGGCTTTACGCTCCACCTTCATCGTTGGGTATCCGGGCGAGACGGAAGCAGAATTTCAAACCCTGCTCGATTTCATCGAAGAAATACGTTTCGACCGCCTGGGTGCATTCCAATTCTCATTCGAACCGGGAACAACCAGTGAGCCGCTCGGGGATCCGATCCCTGCAGAAGTCAAGCAGGAGCGCTACGAACGGTTAATGGAGCGCCAGACATCCATCTCGCTTCAAAAGAACCAGGCTCTGGTCGGCAGTATGCTCGATGTACTGATCGAAGGATATGGCGGCGGAAGGAAGAAATCGGCTGGCTTATCTCTGGGTCGGTCCTATCGGGATGCTCCAGAGATTGACGGACTGGTAATCGTCGAGGGGCGGTTGCCTGTCGGTCAGATCGTTCCTGTCCGGATAACAGGCGCCATGACCTATGACCTGACCGGAGTGGATGAAAATACCCGCAACCAATCCCGGCAGTGAACCTATTCTGTATGATGCAAAGGAAAGCCATATGCTTCAATTAGACACCCCAGAAATCCGATTTGCCATTGAATCGGTTCAGCAAGCCACCCGACTGGCGCGCCAGATCCAGGCGGAATTGGTCATACCTGCTCTGCTCAAAGAAGACCGCTCTCCGGTCACAATAGCAGATTATTCTACGCAGGCTCTGATTGCGCGCATGCTGGCGGAATCTTTTCCATCCGATGCGCTCGTTGCTGAGGAGAACGCCCAGGCATTAAGAGAACCGGCAGCCGAACAGACTCTGGAACAGATTACCCGTTTCTTCAACCAGTATTTCGGCTCATCTACCTCGGACCAGGTTTGCGCCTGGATTGACCGGGGTCGATCCAAAACATCGGAAATCAGCTATGCCGGTGAACCCCCTGTCGAAGGCGCGCCAATAGAGGCGGATAAACCCCATCTGGCGGATACAAGCCATCCACAGCGTTTCTGGGTGCTGGACCCAATCGACGGCACAAAAGGATTCTTGCGCCGGGACCAATACGCAGTGGCATTGGCGCTGGTCCAGGGAGATGAAGTTCAGATCGGCGTGCTGGGCTGTCCGAACCTGGCTGAAGGAATCACCCCCTCTATGGATGGCGCCGGGTCAATCATCATCGCCGCCCGCGGGCAAGGCGCTTGGGCGATATCGGCAGAAGCAAACCAACCGGTGGATTCAGAATACCGCCTGCAAGAAAGTATGCTTCCAGAGATGAAAGCGCTGCATGTCTCTGCGTGTTCAGATCCGGCGCTGGCGAGATTGTTGCGCTCGGTGGAGTCAGGTCATACCAATGTGAGCCAGATCGATTTATTTGCCCAGGCGATGGGCATTCAAGCCAAACCGGTGATGATGGACAGTCAGGCCAAATACAGCGTGTTAGCTGCCGGAGGTGGGGACGTGCTTTTGCGGCTGCTTTCCGCCTCGCAACTGGATTATCGCGAAAAAATATGGGATCAGGCAGCTGGCGCCCTGGTCTTAGAAGAAGCTGGAGGGCAAATCACCGACCTGGATGGAAAAAAACTGGATTTCAGCGCAGGCAGGACGCTGCTTTATAACCGCGGCATCCTGGCCTCAAATGGCACACTCCATGCACCCGCATTGGAAGCCCTAAGGATGATTGGGGCTTAACACTCTGGAACTCCTTTCATCCGAAACGAGTCCCAGCACCCGGTAGCCTCTATGTCAAGATCTGACCGAATCGCATTGCTGTTCAGCCTGCTGGCAGTCCTGGCAGCGTTCCTGGTACACGACCGGATATTCGAGCGCCTGGCGCACCTTGAGGATGAAATGGCCTACCTTTGGCAGGCGCAGGTTATTGCTGGCGGAGAGTTGACTCTGCCGACGCCTCCTTCACCGAAGAGTTTCCTCTACCCATTCGTGGTGGATTACGATGCCGGAACCGGTTCCGGAAGTCAACGCTTTGGCAAATATCCTTTGGGGTGGCCAGTTGTGCTGGCGCTGGGCGAGGTACTGGGGGTGCGTTTTCTGGTGAACCCGCTGCTGGCGGGCTTTGGAATTTGGTTGATCTACCTGCTGGGTAAGCGATTGTTCAGCGAAACGGTGGGGTTGCTGGCCGCCGGACTGACCCTCACTTCTCCATTCTTCCTGATAAATTCGGGCTCACTCCTCTCACACCCGCTTGGGTTGGTGTTAAGCGCGGCTTTTACGCTGGCCTGGATCGACTCATTTACCTCAACGCCCGCCCAAAATTCTGCCTCGCCATCCGGTCTGGGCAGTCTGCTGCCGGTTCTGGCAGGAGGAGGCGCACTCGGATTGCTGGCGATCTCCCGGCCTTTCACAGCGCTGAGTGTTGTATTTCCATTTGGTTTGCATGGATTATATTTGCTGGCGCGTGGCGGAGCAGTCATCCGACGGCGATTGATCCTCATGGCCCTGGTCGCTTTAGCCATTGGTACTCTTTACTTTCTCTGGCAATATGCAGTTACAGGTGATGCTCTGCTCAACCCTTATACCCTCTGGTGGAAATACGATAAAGTTGGTTTTGGGCCTGGGGTCGGGCGCATATCTGGAGGGCACACGCTGAATCAGGCCTGGGTAAACACCCGCTTCAACATCTTTATTGGACGGCATGACCTGTTTGGTTGGGCTCGATTCTCATGGATCTTCCTGCCGGTCGGTTTGCTGGCGATCCTGCGAGATCGTAACTGGCGCGCCCTGCTGCCGACCAGTGTGTTCGCCAGCTTGTTTGTGTTTTATCAGGCCTATTGGATTGGGGCCTGGATATTCGGGCCACGCTATTATTATGAAGGTCTCTTCAGCCTGACGCTTCTGAGCGCAGCCGGGATCGCTTTGCTGGCGGGTTGGTCCACCCACATAGATCCCAAAACTGGACCGGTTGCTTTCCCAGAGGATGTCTTGAATCCCAAGCTTCACGGTTGGAGGAAACTGCGCCCACTGCTTGTAACCGCAGGAGTAAGCATCCTCATGGCGATGAACCTGATCTTTTACGTTCCGGGGAGGTTAGAAATGTTGCGCGGGCTGTATGGGGTGAATCAAGCCGCGATGCGGGCTTTCCAAACCGCCAGCGCCCAGTCGCTCTCCCCGGCGCTGATTATCGTCCATACCACCCATAGCTGGATCGAATATGGCACGCTCCTGGAGTTGGAAACGCCTTTCCTGAACACCCCCTTCATTTTTGTGTATTCGCGTGGCCCAGAGGTGGATACGCTGCTTGGCGCTCATTATCCGGAACGAACCATCTATCATTATTACCCGACCGAGCAGCCATACATCCTTTTCAACGAAGCGCGCCCGCCAAATTGAACCTGCGACCTTTACAGTATTTTTATGGATTTTAACCACGCCAGAGATTATCCTCAACCATGAGCGCCGATTCCCAACATCGGGCCGGGATACATCTCAACCGGAAATGATTCCAGTTGGGAATAATTTCGGCTGGAACCAGTTTCATACAGGCGCAAGCATTGCGCCCTGGTACCGGAGACCAGGCATGGATACCGATACCCAACATCAAGCGGAAGCACAACATCGGGCCGAAACCGCTTATCGCATATTGATCGTGGATGATGACCTTGCCCAGGCCGAGATGGTAAGAGAGTTCTTACATATCTCGGGTTTCAAGGAAATTGACCGCGCCGCTAACATTCGCGATTTTTGGGAGAAAATGGGGTTCAGCCAGGGTGATCCGGGGGTAATGCCTGTCTCTACGAAGTTCACGCCACGATACGACATCATCTTACTCGACTACCGCCTTCCGGATGGCACTGGGCTGAATCTGCTCGAGCAATTAGCCAGGCGCAAATACCAGATCCCGGTCATTATGGTTACCGGACAAGGAAATGAACGCATTGCAGCCCAGGCGATATTGCAAGGCGCATCCGATTACCTGCTTAAAAGCGGGGATTATCTCATCTCACTCCCGGCGCTGATCCATAAATCCATCCAGGCAAATCGCCTGAAATTATCCATCCAAAAATCGCTGGACCAAATCCGCTATCAAGCTATGTTAATCAACAATGTGCGCGACGCCATCGTCGTTTGGGACCTGGCTGGACGGATCACCTACTGGAATCCGGCTGCTACAGACTTATTCGGGATTGGTCCGGAAGAACGGATCGGTCAGCCGGTGGCTCAGGTTTACCTGTCATCCTTCAATCCGCCCATCACCTTGCCAAACGACGCAGGCCGGGTTACAAACCGCATCGTGGATAAAAACCTGGGGGTTGGTGTAACCAACCCTGCTGAATTCAGCGCCGAAACGGGTATCGAAAGCACCCACATTGTACGCAAATTCATCGGCGGCGCAGGTCTGGCGGGCGAGGTTGGATTCGCCCGGGCAGCTAAAACGATTTGGGTTAGCTCGCGCCTGACCGCTCTGCGCGACGAAAAACAACACAACCGCCTGATCGGCTATATGGATGTCAGCCACGATATCAGCCGGAGCGTGGAGGCCGAACAGGCATTGCGCGAGAGCGAAGCCCGCTACCGGGCGATTGTTGAGGATTATCAGACCGAATTAATCTGCCGGTTTAAACCGAATGGTACGCTTACATTTGTCAACGAAGTGTACTGCCGCTATTTTGGTCTTGAACGCGAGCAACTGCTGGGGATGAATTTCTTGTATTTTGTCCCAGAAAGTGAGCGTCCGAAACTGATCCAGCATTTGGTCTCATTTGGGCGCAATAAAAATGTGGCTGCGCTCAACCACCAGGTGGCGTTGCCGGGTCAGGGGCTGCGCTGGATGCAGCGCACTGACCGGGCAATTTTCGATGCGCGTGGACGGATTTTTGAATTCCAATCCGTTGGACGAGACATCACCGATCACAAAATGATGGAAGCCCAGGTGCGGGCTGCCCAGGCGCATTTGATCCAGGCCGCACGGATGTCGACGATCGGCGAGGTCGCCTCTGGAGTCGCTCACCAGATCTACAATCCATTGACAACGATCATTGCAGATGCTCAGATCTTATTGCGCAACCTGCCCGCGGACCAGCCAGGGCGTGATTCGGCTGAAGCCATTGAGCAGGCTGGCTGGCGGTTGCAGCAGGTTGTTCAACGCCTGATGGAATTTTCGCGCCCGGTCGATGAAGCTTACGAGCCGGTCTCGGTCGCGGCTACAATCCAGACAGCGATCTCTCTGGTGATTGCTAATCTGGAAACAGCAGGGTTTCGAATGGAGCTTGCCCTGGACGATCAACTGCCCGCCATCCAGGGGAACCGGGGTCAATTGGAAGCTTTGTGGGTGAACCTGCTCTTGCTTGCCAGGGACGCAGGGGAGCAGGGCAGCAGCCACTGTATCCGTGTCGCTACCAGCGGCGGCCCTGATACAATTGTGGAAATATGCGACGACGGCGCCCCGATCCCTGCCGATCAACTTCCAGGGATCTTTGAGCCAAATTTTGTGGCTGCTGAAAGCGGCCGGGGAAGCGGGATTGAATTCAGCATCTGTCGCGAGATCGTTCGCCAGCACGGCGGGCAGATCACGGTGGAGAGCTTTGCTGGGACGCATGCGCCGCGCAGCAACGAAACCGCCCAAGAGAAGGTTGACACCCCGAACTGCTCAGGTTCACTCCAGGGCAGTCGCCCACAGACGGTTTTTAGAATTACCTTACCAGCGAGACTGGACGATGGGACCAACGATGATACAAGGCCTTCAGGAGTGCGAATATAATGTCTGGAACCAGTGTCGAGGCGGATAAAAACCATCCGGCATATAAAAATACCCAATCGCATATCCTGGTGATCGAAGATGATTACCTGGTCGCCAGGACCATCGAGCGCAGCCTGGGTGGGGATGAATTCCGCATCACGCTGGCCAGTCGCGGTGAGAAAGGCATTTTTATCGCCCACCACGATCAGCCAGACCTGATCATTCTGGACATTATCATGCCAGATATGGACGGTTACCAGGTCTGCCAGGCAATGCGGGCTGATTTGCAACTAAAAGAAATCCCGATCCTCTTTTAACTGCTAAAGTAAAGCCGCAGGATAGGATTACCGGGTTTAATATGGGCGCTGACGATTATCTGTGCAAGCCCTTTAACGTAAATGAGTTGATTTTGCGCGTCCGGGCAATCCTGAGGCGCACACGTGGGCTAGACAGAAACATACTGGCGGATAAACCTCATCCGGTGGATATATCCCACTCATCCGAAACTGGCCCCGTCCTACGCGATACGGCTCATTGCCTGGTGTTGGATGATTACATTCTCGATACACGCTCATTTGAATTGCAGATACCCCTGGGAGAGAAAATCCGGCTCACCCCGCTCCAATATGACCTGCTCTATCATTTGATGACTCATCCGGGTGAGCCATTTTCTCCCAGTCGGCTGCTTGATGAGGTTTGGGATTTTCCATCTGGCAAAGGCAGCCCAGACCTTGTGCGCGTCCACATCAAGACTCTGCGCGAGCGGATCGAAAAAGACCCTGCCACGCCGCGCTTCTTGCGCACCGTCCCTGGCAAGGGATATACGGTAGGAAATCTTTGAGATTCCTGCCTACTTAGAGAATGCGGTTAAAATAAAACATGTCGCCAGATCAACCAACCTCGGCGGATAAACGCCCTCCATTAGAAAATCCTTTCTCCCTCCATTCCGGGAAGAATATGCCTGTTTCTCAGGACCTGGAGGCCAACCGCTTGGAGTTGCTCGAATCGCGCAATTGCCTGCGCGCCATCTTCGATTATTTACCGGCTCACCTGTATGTCATCGATCAGGACTACCGCCTTCTGGCGTTGAATAAGAGCCGCGCCCAGGGCAGACCGTATGGCGAAATGATCGGTAAGAAGTGCCACCAGGCGCTTTTTGGGAGGGACACACCCTGTCCAAAATGCCTGGTCCACAAGACGCTGAACAAGAGCCGGGTCACTCGGCGCAACGAACGCCGCCAGGAATTGGGTCGCCTCGGCGAGGGCGAGGGTATCTCGGATTGGGAGATCAGCAGCTATCCCATTCTAGACATCGAGACGGGTTCACCGGACAATGCCGTCCTTCCACAACGATTCGAACGATCACCGGGAACCGTTCAAGCGATCTTGCTGGAGCAAGATGTGACTGAAAAACGCCGCCTGGAGGCGGTCCTGACCCAATCGGAGAAGCTGGCCGCGGTTGGGCAGCTTGCAGCAGGTATCGCACACGAAATCAACAATCCTTTGACCGCCATCATCGCCAATGCTCAAATCTTGCAGCGCGAGCTGCCGCCGAATTCCGACATGCAGGTATCGGTGGATTTGATCGCCCGAGCCGGGGCCAGGGCAGCTCAGGTGATGCGCAACTTGCTTGACTTCGCCCGGAGAGAAGAATATTATCTCGGGCTGACGGATGTGAATGAGACCATCGAACGCGTGGTCGAACTGGTTCAGCACGAAATCGGCGCGCGCGCAGTGCAGTTAAGCCTGGATCTGGACCCCGATCTGCCCGCCATCCTGGCGAGCGCTGATCACTTGCAGAGCGTCTGGCTCAATCTGTTAATGAATGCGATCGATTCGCTGGACAAACTGCCCGGCAAGATTCGGGTTGCATCACTCCAAATTGAAAACGATCTGCTGATTTCAGTCGCTGACAATGGCAAGGGTATCCTGAACGAGGATCTGAGCCGCGTTTTTGAGCCGTTCTACACCACCAAAGCCCCAGGGCGCGGCACCGGGCTTGGACTTTCGGTCAGCCAGCGCATCATCAAACAACACGGCGGCCTTTTCCGGGTGGAAAGCCAGCCCGGCGAAGGCAGCACATTTACGGTGATTCTTCCTGTAATGTATTAACAAATGAACACATCTTCAGCTTCATTGATTCCCTTCTTCCACCCGCGTGGCGTAGCGGTAATTGGCGCCTCGCATGACCCAACCAAGTTAGGGTATGGTCTGGCGCGCAACCTGATCTATAGCAACTATCAAGGTGGGTTACATTTCATCAACCCGAAAGGCGGAAAACTATTCGGTCAACCGGTCTATGCCAACATCCTGGATGCGCCCGATCCGCTTGACCTGGCGATCTTATTAATCCCGGCGAGTTCTGTCCCACAGGCGTTGCAGGAATGCGGCCAGCGCGGCTTGAAGGCTGCCATCATCGGATCGGGCGGGTTCCGCGAAACCGGAGCGGAGGGAATAGCTCTGGAAGACCAATGCTTGCGGATCGCCCAATCGCACCAGATGCGCTTGATCGGCCCGAACTGCATTGGTTTGTTGGATACACACAAGCCAATGGATGCAACCTTCCTGCCTCCGCCTGGACCGCTGCCGGGAGACGTGGCTTTTGTTTCTCATTCCGGGGCAATTTGCGCGGCAGTGATTGACTGGGCGCGCGGGCACAGCTTTGGGCTTTCGCTGTTGGTCAGCCTGGGCAACCAGGCCGATGTAAACGAGACCGATGTGCTTGATCCCGTGGCTGAGGACCCGTTCACGAAGGTGATCACACTCTATCTGGAGGGCATCCGAGACGGACGGCGCTTCACCCGTGAAGCTGGGCGCATCACCTGCCACAAGCCAATCATCGCCCTCAAAGTTGGCCGCTTTGCCGGCGGAAGGCGGGCAGTTGCCTCCCACACCGGCGCACTGGCCGGGCAGGAAAGCGCCTATAATGCCGCCTTCCGCCGCGCCGGGGTGATCCGGGCGGAAACCAGCGAGGAGATGTTCGACTGGGCCCGAGCGCTGGCTTGGTGTCCGCCGCCGGCCGGGCGCAATATCGCGGTGTTAACCAACGCCGGGGGGCCGGGCGTCACCGCCGCAGACGCCCTGGAATTCGCATGAGATGCGATTGGCAAATTTGAGCAAAGCTACTCGCCAGGCTCTGGCTGCCATCTTGCCGCCAGCGGCAAGTTTGAATGACCCGGTGGATATGCTTGCCTCGGCTTCACCCGAACAATATGCAAGCTGCCTGCAGATCCTGCTGAAGGATCCAGAGGTGGATGGGGTGATGGTGATCTTGCCGCCTCCGCCGATGTATACCGCCGGAGCGGTGGCAAAGGCGATCATCCCGGTTATTCACCCGTCCGGGAAGCCGGTTGTGGTGGCGTTGATGGGAGAACGCCTGATCCAGGAAGCGGTGGAGCATCTGCGGGCTGCCCACGTGCCAGAATACCGTTTCCCAGAGCGGGCTGCCTCCGCGCTGGCGGCCCTGGCCGAGCGGGCCGAATATATCGCCCGATGCGGCGTGCAGACTCAACCCCAGGAATGCCAGTCTGCCAGCGCTCGTCTGATATTTGATGAATACTTGAATTCCCCCGACCGATCCGGCAAATGGCTGCCATCTGGATTGATCGAAAAGTTGCTGAAATATTATGATATTTCGATCTCAACCCAATCGCAGGCCAGCTCAGCCGAGCAAGCCGGCGAGCTGGCATCTCAGGCCGGTTTTCCGGTAGTGCTTAAGGTCGCCTCACCCGACATCTCGCATAAATCCGATGTAAACGGCGTGCTGCTCAACCTGTGGAGCAAACCTGCTGCAATCCAGGGGTTCGCCCAGGTGATCGAAAACGCCCGCTCGGCCAGACCACAGGCGCGGATCGAGGGCGTCACGGTCCAGCATATGCTGCCGCCGGGTCAGGATGTAATTATTGGGGCATTACAGGATCCGCAGTTCGGTCCATTGGTGATGTTCGGCGCCGGCGGCGTGGAGGCGGAAGAGCTGAAGGATGTTGCCTTCGCCCTGGCGCCGTTGAGTAAAGAAGAAGCTCGATTTCTGCTGGAAAGTACCTGGGCTGGCCGCAAGCTGAAAGGCTACCGCAACCTGCCGCCTACCGATAGCGAGGCAGTCATCCAGGTTTTGCAGCGTTTCGCTTGCCTGGCTGCGGATTTTCCGGAGTTGGCTGAGATCGAGATTCAACCCCCTGCGCGTGCTCGCCGTGGGCGAGGGTGCGATCGCCCTCGACGTGCGCGCCCGATTGGCCTAATCCAGATGACATCACTCGGCTTCGAATATCATCCTGACATTCTCGCTCACTTCCCTCACATTTGCGGCGGCGTAATCTTGCTGCGCGGTTTTGCCAACGGCCCCACACCATCCGGCTTACTGGAGGCGTACCTGGGTGAGCAGCACGCCGTGATCGAAAAAATCGGCGCTCAACCGCTCAGTGAGATCGTTTCTCTCGCTGGCTGGCGGGCCGCTTTCCGCCAATTCGGGGTGGACCCAACCAAATACCGCAGCGCGGCCGAATCGCTGCTGCGTCGCCTCACCAAAAAGGGCGATATCCCCTCCATCAACGCCCTGGTGGATCTGTGCAACTTGATCAGCATCCGCTACGCCCTGCCAGTAGCCGCCTTCGATCTGCGCCAGGTAAACGGGCTAATCACTGTCCAGTTTGCCGCAGGCGACGAAACATTCATCGCCCACGATTCGCCCGAGCCGGAGCATCCTGAGACCGGCGAGGTGGTTTTCGTTGACGAGGCTGGGCTGGTCGTCGCCCGGCGCTGGTGCTGGAAGCAGTCCGCCGAGAGCACGGTCAGCCTGGACACGCGCGATGTGATCATCACCACCGAAGCGCAGCACCAGGAAGGTGAAGGCGAAATCCAGGCTGCGTTAGATGAATTGGCCAAATCGTTGGAGAAATACATGCCAGGGAACTTCAGCCAGGCGATCTTGAATTCAAAACGACCGGCCTTGATCTATTCTGGTTAGCGCCGTGATACAATCCTCAAAAATTGAAACTAATCCATCCAGAAAAATACATTCACTCTCATCGAATCATCCTCTATGATATCAACATCCATCTACTCTAAACGACCCCTCGGAAACACAGGCATTGAAGTCTCACCCATCGGCCTGGGCGTGATGGAATTCGCCGGCGGCGGCGGGCTGCTGGGGCATGTATTTCCTATCATCCCGCAAGAAGAGAAAAACGCCATCGTTCAAGCTGCCCTCGACGGAGGCATGAACTGGTTCGATACCGCCGAGCTTTACGGATCAGGTGTATCGGAGCGCTCACTGGCGATAGCGTTGAAAGCCGCTGGTCTGTCAGATGGCGAGGTGGTGGTGGCAACCAAGTGGTTCCCGATTTTCAGGACCGCGGCTAATATCCCACGCACAATCCAGGACCGGATTCGCTTCCTCGATGGCTACAGCATTGACCTGTATATGGTTCATCAGCCCTATGGCTTCTCTTCGCCCGAAGATGAGATGAACGCGATGTCCGATCTGGTGGAAGCCGGGAAGATCCGATCCGTTGGAATAAGCAATTTTGACGCCGATCGGATGCGCCGGGCGCACAAACAGCTTCAAAAACGAGGCTTACCGCTGGCAGTCAACCAGGTCCACTACAGCCTGCTTCACCGCGAGATCGAAACCAATGGGGTGTTGGAAACAGCCAAAGAACTGGGCGTGACCATCATCGCCTATACCCCGCTTGAGTTGGGGTTATTGAGTGGTAAATATCACCAGAACCCTGAGAGCTTTGCGCGCCAACCCTGGTTTCGCAAAATGCGGATGCGGCGCGCTTATGAAGCGAGCAAGCCGTTAATCGCCGCAATGCAGGAGATTGCCGAGCGGCATGAAGCCACCATTGCACAAGTTGCGCTGAATTGGGTCATCACGTTTGCAGGAGATACAGTAGTGACCATCCCGGGAGCCACAAAAGTGCAGCAAGCCCGAGATAACGCCGGTGCAATGCGATTCCGGCTCACGGATGAGGAATTGGCGCGTTTGGATGAACTGACCCGCTCCTATCGATAGGTTGATCACCCCATCTCCCCAAACGCTCTCTCCACAACCTCCAGCAGTTGTCCCAATCCCTGGGCAACTGGCTGCGTGTTGATATATTCATTCACCGTGTGGGCTCCAAAACCAGTGGAAATCCCGATCGTGATCGCCGGCAGGCCACGACTGAGTGGGATATTCGCATCCGTCGATCCGATTGTCAAGTGGGGCTGCAGGCCGCGTTTTTGCAGGGCGCTTTTAGCCACCCGGACAAGCGGGTGATTGGATGTCAGCTTGCCCGCCGGGCGCTGACCAATCAACTCGATCGACAACCTGACGCCAGGTTTCTCAAATGCTGCCACCATTTGCTGAACCTGTCGTACCAACCCATCCAGCGCGCCAGCACCTTCCGAGCGCAGATCCAATTCAAGATGCGCTTCCGGTGCAATCGTGTTCACACTGGTGCCACCTGAGATCACACCCACATTGAGCGAAGAGCGCGGCCGCGTCGGAACCGGAATGGCCGTCAGGCGCGTCACCAGTGCAGCCAATTCGTGGATCGCCGATGGACGCCCATAATCCACCCAGGAATGTCCGCCTGGGCCGCGGGCCGTAATCCGGAAGCGCTGAACGCCAAGGGCGCGATGATAAATTTGCCCAAGCGCCATCCCTTCCAGGACCAGGTAAGCCAGCGCTCCATCGCCAAAGCGGTCAACCACCTTGCGCATACCGCGCAAATCACCCAGACCTTCTTCACCGACGTTGGCAACCAGCCACACATCGCCGGGTAAAATGCGGTTTTGGGCGCGCTCCTGGCGCAATCCCCAAATCAACCCAAACAATCCCGCCAAACCGAGTGAGTTGTCGCCAATCCCCGGCCCAAAGATTTTATCGGTTTCACGCCGCACTCTCAGATCAGTGTCAAATGGGAAAACCGTGTCCAGGTGAGCTGAGATGATCAATGGGCGCGAATCTCTATTGGTCTCGTTCTCGCACGGTGGATTTTTATCTGCTCTGCCTGGCAAACGCCCGAATACATTCCCCAGCTCATCCATCGAGACGTCGCAAAGGCCTTCGACTTCGAAGCGGTCACGGATAAACATGGCTCGCTGTTCCTCCCCAAAAGGTGGAGCAGCGATCTGCTGGATGGTCACAGCCAGGTCAAGGACTCTTGCAGTCAGAGAAGCGCCGATCGAAAACAACGGGTCAATTTCCATAAATCACACCTTTCGGATTGATTGTCGCAAGGATTTCAACCGCGCCAGGGGCAACCCGGGCAGCGCATCCAGGGCAAAGGTAGGCAGATTACCTTCCACCACCAAAGAAGCGGCGATGTTGCCATACAGCACAGCCTCCAGCGGGTCATAGGTACGGCGGTATCCAGCCAAAAAACCGCCGCAAAATGCATCGCCGGCGCCGATTGGGTTGGCAAAGCGGGCTGGATAAGGCGGCACTTCCCAGCGGGAGCGAGTAGCGGAGTCGTACAGGATCTGGCCGCGCTCACCGCATTTGATCACAATAATCTCGCAGCCATAAGCCGACAACGCCTCTGCTATTTCCCATAAATCGTTGCTGCGGTTTTGGAAGAGCAGACGTGCTTCCTCTTCGGCGGGCAGGAACGCAGTTAAGCCTGTCAGCAGCGCGGGGATATCTCCCCAATAGGCCGGATTCATATATCCCGGCGATGGATCGAGAGTGACCGTTGTGAACTCAGCCTGGCGGAGCAGCGCAGGCAGCAAGCTGTGGGTTAAGTAATCCAAAGGACAGAGATGGGCTGCGTTAGCATCCATGTAGGCCGCTGGGATATCGGCCTGGCGTAAAGAGATCGGTAACATCTGAGTGCGGCTATCGATCTGAGAGTTGTTGTGTGAGCGATACCCTAACAATGCCTTTGGGAAGGCTAATCCATGGCGGGCGAAATGAGCGACAGGGTCATCATAAGCGCGGGTATAGCGATCAACAATCGCGGTGAAATGGCGCAGATCAACCGTTTCAGGCAGCACCCGTATGCCTCCCACATCCAGACCGCAGCGCTCGAAGTCATCCAACCATTCCTGTGGGTAATCCTCACCCACACGAGCAATGATAGCTGGCGGCGGCTTTGGCTCCCAGACTGCCAGACCCACCGATGCGTACAAAGCGCTGCCGCCGGGGATATCCAGCAAGGGCGCTCCATCGGGAAGAAGCACATAATCACGCATCAGGCGTCCCAATACCAGAAAACGGGGTGTCTGCTTTTCCATGTGGGGAATTATACTGTGTGAAACAAGGTTTGCCCGAATCTTGTTTTGCAGAACCTACGGCTGCTTTTTATCCGCGGTCCGCCAATCAGCCAGCGCCAGGAAAATATCCTCCAAAGTCGGCTCGACAAGCTCGATTCGTACGCGGCTCACCCCAATCTGTTTCAGGGCATCCCGGAATGTCTCTTCCGTCATATCTTTTGGGGTAATCGCCCGCAGATGATCATTCGTAAGCCCGGCCCGGGATACACAAGAGCAGGATTGTAAAGCATTAAGCAAATCCAGCAATGGCGACGCCATCGCTGGCGATGCGCCATCCAGTCCATCTTGCTCAGGCACATCAGGAATGACATCCCAGGCCAGCCCTGGCAGGGCATTGGCTTTCAAAGCCGATGGCGCATCCATCGCCAACAAGCGCCCGTCCCGCATAATTCCCACCCTGCCGCAGTACTCGGCTTCATCCATATAATGGGTGGTCACAAGCGCAGTGATCCCTTCGTCGACAAACTGATAGATCAATTCCCAGAAGGTGCGCCTGGCCTGCGGATCGACTCCACTGGTTGGCTCGTCCAGGAAAAGCAGCCTGGGCTTGTGCACAATGGCGGTCCCTAATGCCAGGCGTTGCCGCCAACCGGTGGAAAGACTGCTCACCCGCAGATTTGTCTGCTCGCTTAATCCAACCAATTCCAGCACCTGTTCAAGGCGAGCCGGGTCGCGGATTCCATAAACCCCGGCATAAAATGCCAGATTCTCGCGGACAGTCAGGTCAGAATAAAGGCCAAATTTCTGCGACATATATCCAACTCGCGCCCGCACCTGTTCGGATTGACGGACAACATCATAACCAAGCACACGAGCAGACCCTGCCGAAGGGATCAGCAAACCCAGCAGCATCCGGATGGTAGTGGTCTTGCCGGAACCGTTTGGACCCAGGTACCCCACCACCTCTCCAGCCTGCACCTGGAAGGCGATATGATCCACCGCCAAGAATTCCCCAAAATAGCGGGTCAACCCTTCCGCCTGGATGACGGGTTCTGTCATCGCCTGGTCGGTCATTCTGCCTCCAATAAACTCATAAAGACATCTTCCAGTTGCGGAGGTATGGGGCGTAAGCGCTCTATTTTCAAACCCTGTTCTGTAATGCTTTGTTCCAAACGCCCGATCACTGCCGCAAGCAAGTCAGGCTCTGCATTTGCAGCGCACAGCCGCAGATGCAGCCGGTCGCCAAACATCTGGACATCCTCCACTTGTGGGTCTGCCTGAGCAATACGGCGCAGGGTAGCCAATGGGGCGCCAGCCAGCTCTAACACTCGCCCACTCAAAAGGGATCGCATTTCGGTCGGCGTACCTGAGTGGATGATCTTGCCTGCGTTGATAAACCCAATCCGCGTGCAACGTGATGCCTCGTCCATATAGGGGGTACTGATCAGCACCGCCGTCCCTTGCTGCCCATGTCCGACGCCAGTTTCGGCATTCGATGGGTCGCTAGAACCCGGGTTGCCGTTCCGTTGAGCCACCAACCGGATGATGAGTTGCCAGAAATCCTGACGAGTGACCGGATCAACGCCTGTAGTGGGTTCATCCAGCAAAAGGACACGAGGGCGATGAACCAAAGCGGCCGCCAATCCCAGTTTCTGCTTCATCCCTCCGGAGAGGTATCCAGCCCGCCGATCCAGGAATTCGTTTAACCCCACGAACCCCAGGATTTCCAAACAACGCGGTTTCCATTCCTGGGCGGAAAGCCCACGGGTTTCGGCAAGAAAGCGGATGTTTTCCATCACCGTCAGGTCTTCATAAAGAGAAAAACGCTGCGGTAAGTATCCGATCTGAGAGCGGGCCTGCTCGGTTTGACGCGCCAGGTCGTAACCAGCTATCTGAATTTGAACTGCCAGATCAGGATCGTGCTCTGCTCCAGGAATGGGGGTGGGTCTCAATGCCCCACACAGCAGCCGTATGGTCGTCGTCTTGCCTGCTCCATCCGGCCCGACCAGTCCATATATCTCTCCGGCGTTCACTTGCAGCGAGATATCCCGGACGGCTGCGGTCTCCCCGTAGCTGCGGTTCAGGTGAGATGCCTCGATTAATCGCATCATCGCAACCTGTCCGATACGAATTTCAGCCTCTTAACGGCAGCCAAAACACACATCCGCTGGCATACCCGGCTTCAATTCACCCTGGGGGTTATTGACTGTCACCTCGATCGCAAAGACCGTTGTCCGCCTTCCTTCAGATGTTTGGACATTGCGAGGTGTAAATTCAGCTTGATCGGCTATATAGCTGACATTACCCTCGAAGGACTTCCCAGGGAACGAGTCCAGGGAGATTTTAACCGAGTCGCCAAGATTCACCCGACCATATTGGTCCTCCGGAATATAGACAGTGACTTTCAGATCGCTTAATTGTCCAAGCGTCATCAATGGCGAACCGGCCTGGATCACCTCTCCCGGCTCAACACTGCGGCTGAGGATAATCCCTGCCCGCGGAGCGGTCACAACCAGCTTCTTGATCTGGACATCGATCAGGTCTAACTCAGCCTGAGCCTGAGCATCTGCATCTTGTGATTGTTCCACCCGCGCTTGCGCCTGCTCCACACCCACGCGAGCTTGCTCGACGGCTGCTTTGGCTTGTTCGGGTGCAATCCGAATGGCTGCGATGCGGGCTTCCAGCGCGGCGATGTCCTCCGGGTCTGGACCGTCCTGCAATTTTTCCAGGTCCTTCAGCGCTTTTTCCAGCGCTGCTTCGGCCTTGACAACAGCTGTCTCGTATTCCAAACGTTTGATAGCAGCGTCATAATCCGCCTGGGCTTCATCCAGCTTCTCTTTCAAATCTTCGCGCGTATCATTGCTGCTGTCCTCATAGCGATAAGGCTCAAATGTCAGGCGAGCCGCATCCAGGCGCGCTTTCATCATATCGATCGCCTCCATGGTGGTCAAATGCTTTTGGTTGGAGGGGACTGTGAAATTATCCAACTGGTAAGTCGCGTCCCGCAGCGCCCGATTCGCAGCAGCCAACACATCCTGAGCGCGTGTTCTGCCTACTTCAGCATTTTGATACAGTTCGTTCAGGGATCGTTCGGCCACGATCAATTCTGCCTGAGAATTCGCCTGGGCCGCGTCCAGTCCAGCTTGGGCCGAAACCAGGGTGGCTTGAGCCAGGTCCAGGCCCGCTCTGGCAGTCTTCAGGCTGGCCTCGGATGCTTTGAATGCCTGTTCTGCCTTTTGCCGTTGCGATTTTAATATCTCATCATCCAGACGGAGCAGGATATCGCCAGCCTCAACCGTCTGGCCTTTTGCCGCGTTGACTTCGACCACCCGACCGCTCATTTCTGAGGCAATAGTGATTTCAACTGCCTCGACCGTGCCCGAGGCCTCTATCGCCCCACCCGACGACGATCGGGAGTCTTGCCCAAAATACAAAACGATTGCAACAATTGCCACCACAACCAGTACAATCACAGGAATGAGAATCCGTTTCGATTTATGCATTGCATTCCTCCAAAGATTTTTTGATCTACTTAATCCAATCGCTTACGGAAGCGCAGCGAAGCCGCTGTAAGTAACGCCAGCCCGAAGATAGCCAACGCCAGGATATTAGACATAAGAGCAGTAAAATCCGTCCCCTTGAGCAACAGCGAGCGGATGATCACCAGGTAATAACGAAGCGGAAAGAAGATGGACACCCACTGTAAGACTTTTGGCATGGCTTCTAAAGGATAGAAAAAGCCGGAGAGAAAAAGAGCAGGCAGCAGCGTCATCCAAACCACCAGCATTGCTTCTTGTTGGGTATTGGCAAATGTGGAAGCCAGCAACCCAATCCCCAGGCTGGAGAGCAAGAATAACCCCGAAAGGGCCAGAATCAGGAACAAATTCCCCCGCATCGGAACCCCAAACCAGAAGTGCCCGATGGATAGCACCTCAATCATATTCAAGAAAGCCAGGATAACATAAGGCAGAATCTTTCCAACCATCAACTCCCATGGACGGATGGGTGTGACAATTAACTGCTCAATCGTGCCGCGTTCGCGCTCGCGCACTACGGCTGTCGCGGTCAGGATGGAGGTGAGAAAAAGAGGATCATCGCGATAACGCCAGGGATCATATAATAAGCGCTGATCAGATCCGGGTTATACCAGACCTGAGTCAGCACCTCTACCGGGGGTGTAAGCGAGACTGAACGACCCTGGCGTTGCAGGCGCTCGACATTGATCTGAGTTGCATGTGTCTGCCCAATCAATTGGGCAGAGGACAAAGCAGTTTGGGCGACAGTTGGATCGCTCCCATCCAAGATGAAGACCACCTGTGCTGAGCCGCTGCCCTGTACTTGATCGCTGTAATTCGAGGGGATGATCATTCCTACGCGCGCTTTTCCGCTGTCAATCAGCCCGCGCAGTTCTGCTTCCGAGCCTACATCATAAGCGATCCGAAAATAATCTGCCGACCGGTAGGCATCCAGCAATTTACGGGCTGCCGCGCCGCGGTCCTGGTCAAAAACCGCCATGGGCACATTACGCACATCATTCGTCGCAGCATATCCGAGCAGGAAGAGCTGCATGATAGGCATAATCAAGATCAGCGCCAGCGTGCGCGGATCGCGCAGGATCTGGATAAACTCTTTTCGGATCAGGGCAGCTAAACGAGAATTAACCATCTTGCCTCCAAATATGAACGGGCATCAAAAGATCGGGGTTTTCTGCCGACAGTCAAGACTTGTTTCCGTCGCCAGATATTTACACATCTGCCGTTTCGTCGCCCGTCACACCATGTAAAAAGATGTCTATAAAATAATCCATCGCGCCATCCTGGAATTCAGGCGGCGCATACTTTGCGAAAATCTTTTCGGTCAAAAAATAAGAAAAAAACATCCCAAAATAAAAACGCATTAACATCATCGGGGGGATGGGACGTAAACGATCCTGGTTAGATTCGACCACTCCGTGCACAATACTGGCGATCTTAGGCATCAGGGACGTGAACAACTCACCCACATGAACACTGTTCAATTCCACCAGCTCGATAAACATCAGACTCTATAAAATCAGGACGTTCTTCCATAGCCACAATCATCTGGCGAAGGGCATCTTGAGCGAATGCCTCGATGCTTTCGTGACGAACAGCTAACATTACCGGGATGACTAGCAGGTAAGGATGGTATTCCAAAAAAACCGACTCAAAGACTTTTTCTTTGCTTTCGAAATGGTTGTACAATCCCCCCAGGGCAATGCCGGCTCGTTGAGCGATCTGGCGCATCGATGTACCATGATACCCTTGCTGGACAAAAAGATCGTGGGCTGCCTCAATGATCGTTTTTCTGGTTTGTTCGCCACGCCGAAGACTATGATCTGTCATAACAATCTCTCTCAATATGAACGAACGTTCGTTCATATTCTTCCATATATCAAGAATATTGTCAAGGGACAAAAAAAGCTATCGAGAAAAAAATTCTCGATAGCTCTATTGGCAATATCTTCTACCCAGTTAGCGAAAGAAAGCACCGGGATGAAATTAAACCTTTCTACTGATCTCCTGCGGATAGCAGGGGGAGTCCGTCAGGGGCGTTTGAGTCAGTATCAACCTAAAGATTGGCAATGCTGCGCAGCAGGCTGAAGACCAACACCCCGATCTTTACTCCTTCACCGACTGAAAATTTGATCGGTTGGTTCTCGTCATTACGCTGGATCAGTAGATAGGTCGCCGCCACACCCACCACTGCGCCAACTACTCCGCCAATGAGAATTGCTTTGGGTTTCCAATTTTCTATCGTCACGATTTCGCCTGGCTCTGCGCTCATGCTTGACCTTCCTTCAATTTTTCTCTAAGCGATCTGTCTGCCCGAGTCAGGCAGAATTGCATTTTCTGAATATTGGATCAGATGGGACCACCCACCGCCCATTAAGGCGAATCAAATCCAGGTTATTTTCTGAAAATCTGCTGTCTCAGGGTTTTTGCCGAAGCCGAGAAGGATTTCACGCGCAAGAAAGGCTCGACCATGCGGTCACTAGCATTGTGCAGGTATGCCCCGATCAGCATCAGACTGCGATGAAATCGAAATGCATAAATGGGCAGCGCCTGGATCAGCTTCACCGTTGCGTAGATGCTCAAGATCAAGGTTGCCAGCGAAATCAGGATAACCAACATCATCGGCATAATCAACCAGATCAACGAGATATCCGCCCAACGACTGGCTTCATCCGATATCATCTGGGTTGAGAGCAGTGAAAGCACCAAAAGAATCAAACTGCCAACCGCAATCGGAACGCTGATTTGCCAGAGCGTCTCTTTGCGGTGACGCAAGTGGGTGATCGGGTTGCGCTCGTCCAGATATTGGGGAGTAGAGTCGTCCATGGATTCTATTTTAGCATGGTTCATCCCGAATAACAGTCTTATTTCGAATATGCTTCTTTTCTTAATTGGGCCACGTAAGGCAAGGTTCGGAAACGGTCGGCAAAATCTAATCCATAACCGACCACCCACACATCCGGAATTTCAAAGCCGAGGTAATCCAGCGGTGTATCAACCAGGTTGCGCTCCTTCCGCACCAATGCACAGGTGCGCAGCGAGGCCGGTGAGCGACCTTGCAAAACCTGATGCAGATATTTGAGGGTATGACCGGTGTCAACGATATCTTCGATGATCAGAACATGCTGGTTCTCGATCGGCTCACGCAGATCCATCAAAATCCGCACTGCGCCGGATTCAGTGCTCTTGCCGTAGCTGGACAAGGCCATGAAATCAACAATATGTGGGATAGATAGGGCCCGCGTCAGGTCTGCCATAAAGATGAAGGCGCCTTTTAAGATACCAACCATATAGAGCCGCTGCCCGCGGTAATCATTCGATATTTGGTCAGCAAGCTCTTGCACTCGTTTTTGAATCTCATCGGCGTTGATTAACACACGCTCTATATCACGAGGTAGCTCTCCCATTTTGAGTTTCTCCTTGGGGGGAAATAATAGTTGCCAACAATTTCCAGCGCCAGGTATCGCGTTCAGCGCGCCAGACCTCTTCCACCCTTAACCAATTTTACCCGAAATTTGGAAATATTCCTATCAACCAGGAACTCGTGTTCGCGGCTTTCATCCATCCTCCTGGAACGTTCAGGGGTTTTCCGGCTCGATCTGTTACAATTAAATTATAACAAAAAAGAGGACGATTACTTATACAAGCGATTAATAGGAGTAAATTTGTGGGTTTTCGACTAAGAAACCAGAACGACCCTGCTCAAACCATCCGGATGAACAACTGGGCCTGGTTTGGCATTCTGGAGCTGGCCGAAGCGTACGGCTGGACCCCGCGCGGCACGGTCACTCCGGACAGGTTGGAGCTAGCCGGTTTTTTTCAAATCGACGGCATCGCCTGGGTTGGAGAATATTGGGAAGGTCAGCCCCGCCTGGTTTTAATCGAAGACGCTCTAAATATGGCCGATGCTTTGGAAGAGGCCTTCATCCGTTACGAACCCATCCGCCTGCCTTCACTGCATCCATTTCACCTGGGCAGCAGAAATGGAAACCAGCCGCCCGGTATTGGCGTAATTCTGATGATGATTCATTTCTGTCAATCTGGCGCATTTCTGATCGAGAGAATCTAGGGAATCATTTGCATGTTTGAGGGGATTTCCAGCGATCCCTATTGACAAAAGCAACTATCAAACTGAAAATAGGATCATGCTGGCTCGGGTTTTTTCTTGCGCGGTCATCGGTTTGGAGGGCGTCGTCGTCGAAGTGGAAGTGGACACGGGCGAAGGTCTTCCGGCGGTTGTCATTGTTGGGCTTCCCGATGCAGCGGTCCAGGAAAGCCGTGAGCGAGTCCAATCGGCCATTAAAAACGCCGGGTTATATTTCCCACGCAAGCGCCTGACCGTTAACCTGGCCCCAGCTGCGGTGCGCAAGGAAGGCCCCGCCTATGACCTCCCAATCGCCCTGGGTGCGCTTATCGCCAGCGAGCAACTGCCGTCCGAATGTATTCAAGATGCACTGGTGATCGGTGAGCTTTCACTGGATGGGAGTGTGCGCCATGTGCGCGGCGTGCTTCCGATGGCAGCCCTTGCCCGCCAGCAGGGTTTCAAACGCATCTACACCCCCAGCGTGGATGCCCTCGAAGCCGCTCTGATTCCCGACCTGGAAGTGCTGCCGGTGTCATCGCTCACCGCGTTGGTGGCTCATCTGATGGGCGCGCTGCCCATCCAGCCACAGACAACCATCCAACCGGAGGAACTGCCGGTCTATGTCCAGACAGACTTCAGCGAGATCAAAGGGCAAGAGCATGTCAAACGAGCCCTGGAAGTGGCTGCCGCGGGCGGACACAACGTGCTGATGATTGGATCACCCGGAGCCGGGAAAACCTTATTAGCGCGCTCGATCCCAAGCATCCTGCCGCGCATGACCATCGACGAAGCCCTGGATGTAACCCGGATCTACTCGGTTGCCGACCAACTCCCGCAGGACGTGCCGTTAATCCGCAACCGCCCGTTCCGTTCCCCACACCACACCATCAGTCATGCCGGGTTGGTCGGCGGCGGCAATCAGCCCCACCCCGGCGAAATCTCGCTGGCGCACCGCGGCGTGCTCTTTCTGGACGAGCTGCCCGAATTCGGGATGCGAAGTCCTGGAGGTGCTGCGTCAGCCGATCGAGGATAAAGTGGTCACGATCAGCCGCGCCCAGGGCACGCTGACTTTTCCAGCCAATTTTATGATGATCGGGGCGATGAATCCCTGCCCGTGCGGTTATTACAGCGACCCGGTCAAGCAATGCACCTGTTCCAACGCGATCGTCACAAAATATCAAAAACGCATCTCTGGTCCCTTGTTAGACCGGATCGACATTCATATCGAAGTGCCCAGGGTGGACTACGAAAAGCTGAGCGATCAGCGCCTGGGAGAGACCTCTGAAAATATCCGCCAGCGGGTGGAAGCCGCCCGCCAAATCCAGCGCGAGCGTTTCCAGCAAGACGGCCTGGCTTGCAACGCCGATATGCGCCCGGCGGAGGTGCGCAAGTTCTGTACCCTGGATGACGCCGGACGATCTCTGATGAAATCCGCCATGAACCAGTTGCAGCTCACCGCTCGCGCCTATCACCGCGTGCTCAAACTGGCCCGCACCATCGCCGACCTGGCCGGCAGCGAAACGATCGCGCCGCAGCACCTGGCTGAGGCGCTGCAGTACCGACCACGGTTGATGGATGCGGGATAGGAGGAAACTCATGATCTATTTGTTGAACGAAAAAGCCCGATCCAATCAGATCCAAGAGATGTTGGAAGAATATGATTCAATGATAAAAATCGCACTAGACATACGTCGAAAAATCTTGGTTGGGGGAGGCGAAATGTATGCTGATTGTGAACAGGTTTTACTGGAGAATGGGAGTGAACAAGACGATATCTGGGGAGCAAACTGGTATCCAGTTGAGCAACGAATTGAATTTGAAGCATTAATCAACATTCGACCTAAACTTGGGAACCGCGCAATGGTGATCCAAAGCCAGGAAATCAGAAGTGCTGTGGAAGCGATCACAAAAAGCATTCTAGGAGAGATCGGATGATATCTAAAGAGCGGAAACGAACACGTTTTCTGCGTGACCCCCTACCTGTGCGATTGGCTGGTCTTGCGGCTGACCTGGCGCGCGTCTCCTCCTCCGCTCGTCACGATTCTGGCGCAGAAAGCGTTGCTGCTATGCTCGAAGAAAGCCAATATTATATTGAGTGGACCGCCGCCGAAGCTGAGCCGGAGATCGCAGCGGAATTGGTCGATATCGAGCGCATGGTGGCTCTCTGGCGCAAGGCCTGGCCTGAAGCGCAGACTTTTCGAACCCAGCGGATCATCCTTTCCGTGCAGGCCAAGAAATGGTCAGACCAGGTATTAGGGTATTCAGGTCTGGTAGATTAGAGTTTGGCGGATTTTTATCAATAAAGGTCAGGAACAGGAATTGCGCCGATCTCTATTGATTGCCTATCCTGCGGTACTCCGGCACGCCTTGACCGCATTGACAATGACCTGAGCGGCAAGCGCCAGGCGCATCAATCGCAACAATGCGCCATCTGCGGTGTGATGTTCCAATTGGCATCAAAGACAGATTTGCTCAGGGCAGCAACAGCCAGCGGGGGAGACTTGGTGGAGTATTTTATTAGGATGATGACGAGAATGTAAGACCTGGTGATAAGCTTGGCGTTCTGCATAATATAGATAGCATCTCTGTTATACTTTTGCTAGGCTTCGCTTTGCTAAATTTGAATAGCACATCGGCTAAAGTCAGAAAAAAAAGCGACTTTCTGTTGTCTATAACATTCAATGCTGAAGCTCATTGCATTCAATTATCCAACAGTCAAGGCGCATAGCTGTAAATCGGATATCCCCCCACAGGACGGATCCCCAATACCGGATAGAAGCGCACTCCCTGCACGCTGCTCGCCAGCGCCGCTCTGGACGCACCCAAACCCGGGGCGAGGCTGCCAATCTGGCCCAGCATGGCAGTCCCGATCCCCATGCGGCGATATTCTTTCAACACGATCAAATCATAGCCAACCACGCTTTCCTGGTGAAAGAATAGTCCGACCGAAGCGACGATCTGATGATTGAACTCGGCGATGAAAGTCCAGTGACGGCGCGGCGACTCATCTGCTAACACCTGGTAGGCTTTCACCAGGGCGCGCTTATACGGAGTGTTGATCTTGCCCAGTCGCGGGTGTTTTTTTTGAGCCAGGATTGCATAATCCTCGATCGGATAAATACTTAAACCTGGCAGAACTCTGGTTTCGCTGCTTCGCCGCAACAGAGGAGAGTCATCCTCCAGCGAGACCGCCATCAATTTCTGGGTGACCGACTTACGCACCCCTCGCTCGATCAACAACTCAGCCAGATTGGAGGGTTGATGAGAAGGACCCAGGCGAAAGCGGATTTTTGTCTTGCGTTGCCGGGCAATTTCCAGGATGACTTCGATCCGCTCTGTGCAGGTTATTGGATCGAATCGGGGCAAGAAAACGCCATTAATCGAGTGCGGAAAAGGAAAGATCGTCAGCAGATAATCCGGTTCACGCTGAACAACCCCGCCGCCGGCCCCTGCCAGCGCCTCCGCAAAAGCAGCGGCATTACTCTCATAAGCCAGGGCATAGCGCAGTTTTTCTTCGTCAGAGAACGAAAGAGTTTCTGTGATTTTGTCTTTCTGTGGAGTCATAGGAGCAACAAACCTTATTGAGTGGGGTTATGATTTTTACAAAGTATAATCCGAATAAGTCTTCTAACAACGCGGAGCTTTCATGGTCCAAACGGTTGATTCTCTCAATCAGATGTCTTTACGGGACATCCGCAAGCTGTTTTCTAGCCTTGAGCCGCCGCCGGAGAGCGTATTAATCGGGGTTTTCCAGGGTTTCTTTGTCGGTCCGGGCATGCTTAGGCGCATGTGGGATCCATTATTGACGCTGACCGGCCTGGGCGGCTGGTGGGGAAAAGAATTCAACTCGCCGGGAAACGCGGTCAATTTAACTTTCCATCAGGGGCGCTTTGAACGCCGCTTCCCGATGGCTGCCGTTGAACAAATCTCCTATCTCGATCGCCGGCCCGGGTTAGCCTTGCGCTACCGGTCTGATACGCCTTTCCCCTGGCCGTACATTCTTGACGAGATGCGCCAGATCGATGCCGGTCTATTACTGGGGATGACGTTGATGGATGTTGGCCCATTCAGGAAAGCCGCGTTTCCTTTTGTTTTGCAGAGTTGGGAGGCAGTCGATGAGGGGCGATAACGGACAGCGCGGCGATAAACAACATCCCTATGATGCAATTGTAATTGGCTCGGGCTTTGGCGGCAGTGTTGCCGCTCTGCGTTTGAGCGAAAAAGGCTATCGTGTGGCGGTATTAGAGCAGGGCCGCCGGTTTGAGAAAGACGATTTGGAAAAAGCTCGCCAATCCATGCGCGACCTTTTTTGGATGCCAGCCCTGGGATTGAAAGGCCTATTCACCCAGCGTTTCTTTCAGCATGTCAACATCGTTGGAGGCGTGGGTGTGGGTGGAGGCAGCCTGGTTTATGCCGCCGTTTTACTGGAGCCAAAACAGCCCTTTTATCGTGATCCAGCCTGGGCTGATCTGGGCGTCGATTGGCAGGCGGATTTGCAACCTTATTACCAGTTGGCCGCGCGCATGTTAGGCAGGGCAACCTGTCCTACCAGTCACATGCAAGATCAATGGCTGAAGCAGACTGCTCAGGCGATGGGCGTCGGGGAAAGCTACAGCCCGGTCCCATTAGGCATTTTTTTTGGCCCAGAAGAGGATGTTCCTGATCCCTATTTCGGTGGAGAAGGCCCCATGCGCCACGGCTGTGTGAAATGCGGCGCATGCCTGGCGGCTTGTGCATATGATGCCAAGAATACCCTCGATCGGAATTATCTGTATCTGGCTGAGCAAAAAGGCGCCGTCATCCTGCCGTTACGCAAGGCCATTAGCATTCGACCGATTGAGGGTGGTTATCAGGTTGAAATGATCCATCCACTCGATGCCCACCAGACCTATCCACCGCTCACTGCCCCGAAGGTGTTTCTGGCGGCGGGTGTGCTTGGCACGCTTGAGCTGCTTTTTCGCAGCCGCAAAGCAGGAGCGCTCGAAGCGCTATCCCCTATGCTGGGTCAGCGTGTGCGTACAAACTCAGAGGCAATTACCGCGGTTTTATCCAGGGGTACCTCCATCGACTTGAGCGAAGGACCGGCGATCTCATCCGACTTCCATCCCAACGAATACACCCATGTTACCCAGAACCGGGTTCCGCCCAGCTACTGGTTTATGAAATTGTATGCCAGCCCGTTGGTCGATGGGATTAATCCTTGGATGCGAGCGCTCAAGACATTGGCGCTGTCGATCCTTCATCCGCTGGAAGCCACCGCCTCGCTGCGAGTGCGCCGCGATTGGCATAAGCGTATCACATTGATTTCGACCATGCAAAACCTGGATAACCAGATCGCAATCGCCTGGGGGCGCAGTCTGTGGAATGGTTTCAAGCTCGGTCTTCAATCCAAAATGGAGCGTTCCAGGCAGGCGCCGACTTATATTCGCGAAGCGAATCAAGCCGCCAGGATATTTGCTCAGATCTCAGGCGGCATCCCCCACAATTCCTCAATCGAAAGCGTGCTGAATATGTCGGTTACCGCTCATATCCTGGGCGGCTGCACCATCGGAGCGAATGCTCGCCAGGGAGTAGTGGACACCGATCATCAGGTTTTTGGTTATCCGGGGCTGTATGTTGTGGATGGGTCTGCAATCCCGGCTAACGTGGGAGTAAACCCAAGCCTTACAATCACTGCATTAGCAGAACGCGCAATGAGCAAAATCTGTGCTGATGATCCCGGTCGGTCACAGCGCGATTAACCTAGCCATACCCTGCCCTGATCAATTTTGCACAAACGCCCCATTGCGTAAATCGTCGAGAGCCTGATGGATTTCTTCCGCCGTATTCATCACAAACGGTCCATAAGGCACAATCGGTTCGTTGAATGGCGCTCCTGCTATGAACATAAAACGGACCCCTGCATCAGGCGCGGTTTGAACCGTAATCTGGTCCCCATCCCCAAATACAACCAGATGGGTCGCTGCGACGTTCTCCCCGCCTCCTTCTGAATCTACACCAAAATTTCCGCGACCATCAAAGACATAAGCCATAACGGTGTGTCCTGCGGGGACGGGTTGCACAAAGCGAGATCCCGGATCAAGCTGCACATCCATATAAATCGGGTTCGCCGCGATCTCTGTCACCGGTCCGCCAACCCCATTCACCACCCCGGCCACGATCCGGATCACAGCACCATCCTGCTGGATACTCGGGATCGACTCAGCTGCAACTTCTTGATAGCGCGGTAGGCTCATTTTAAGCTTGGCCGGCAGGTTAACCCACAATTGAAAACCGTAGATATGGCCATTTGCGCTTCTGCGGGGCATTTCTTCATGCAAAATTCCGCGCCCAGAGGTCATCCACTGCACATCTCCCGGCTCAATCAGACCGGCATTCCCCAGACTATCCCGGTGATATACCGAACCTTCCAACATATAAGTCACCGTCTCAATACCACGATGAGGGTGCATCGGGAAGCCGCGCAGCGGTCCTTCAATCGGGTCATTAAAAGCAAAATGATCGAAAAGCAAGAAAGGATCGCATGGATTGGCTCGGCTGGGTGAGATCGAGCGGCGCAGTAAAACCCCGGCCCCCTCAATCACCTGTTTTGGTTCAATAATTTGAGCAACGCGACGAACATTCATTCTGACCGCCTCATAATTGAATCGGAAATCATAATCTCATCTGTAGGAACTGCAATAAGAGATTGTCCACCTATTATATCCTAATACGATCCGTTCTGTAAATTTGGTCATACCCATTCCTTGAAATTCATGGTAAAAAATGGCTAGCCTTCCCTTATCCAAACATGTGGAGAAACGCCAATGCCCGTCAATTACAAATCAGAACTGGTCGGTGTGCTGGGATTTCCCGTCGCCGAAAACCCCACCTGTGTGATGCAAGAAGCTGCTTTCAGCGCCCTGGGATTAAACTGGCGTTACCTGACCATCGAAGTGCAGCCAAACGATCTCGCCGCAGCTATGCAGGGCGTACGCGCCTTTGGCATGCAAGGCATCAACCTGACAATTCCGCACAAGGTCGCCGTGATGAATCTGCTGGACGAGATTGCGCCCGACGCCGCGCTGATCGGCGCGGTCAATACCGTCCGCCGGGAAGGCGCGCGGCTGATCGGCGAGAATACCGATGGAAAAGGCTTCTTACGCGGCCTGACTCAAGATGCCCGCATCGATCCAATCGGCAAGCAGGTCGTTGTGTTCGGCGCTGGAGGCGCTGCCCGTGCAGTCGCCACCGAATTGGCATTGGCCGGAGCAGCAGAAATACTGGTGATCAACCGGACTGTTACCCGTGGCGAGCACCTGGTCAAAGACCTGCGCGAGCGAGTCAATGCGAATGCTTCCTTTATCCCTTGGGTGAATACCTATTCGGTTGATGCAGGGAGCGATATCCTGGTGAACGCCACCTCGATCGGCCTTTACCCGGATGTTGAGGCAATTCCTGCTGTAGACCTGAGCGCCGCCCGCCCCGATTTACTGGTCTGTGACGTGATCCCCAATCCGCCAGAGACGCCCCTGCTGCGTCTGGCTCAAGCGAAAGGTATGCCGATCTTGAATGGCCTGGCCATGTTGGTGTACCAGGGAGCAATCGGGTTTGAAATGTGGACCGGCTTGAAAGCTCCTGAAAACGTGATGCGGGAAGCGTTGAAAAAAGCCTTTGGGGTTTAGCTCAAATTCCAGATCGACTTTTCGAATGCATCTCAATAAAAAGGAATATTCCCATGCCTGACTCGAAAAATCGTCTGCAACGTTTGCTACTCTTCGGAGCCGTCTATTTTGTTGAAGGCGCAGTGCTCACCTATTTCACCGCTTTCAATGTGATCTATTTGCGTAGCTTTGACCTGTCCTTCTCAATGATCGGTATCATTGGCGGGATTCTGCTGATCCCTTTCGTCCTGAAAATATTTCTGGGGCTTCTCAGTGACCGGGTCAGTTTATTTAAGCTCGGCCATCGTAAACCCTATATCCTGCTGGGGCTGGCGCTGCAATCCGTGGCTTTTCTGCTGATCCCGTGGGTATCCCCGGTCAGCCAGTTCAATCTCTTTCTCACCCTGATGATCCTGGCCGCGTTGGGTATGTCCACTTATGATACGGCCACCGACGGCCTCTCCATCGATACCACCCCACAAGAAGACCGCGGCCTGGTTCAAGGGATTATGGTCGGAGGCCGGGCGCTGAGCGCAGTGATTACAGCCGCATTGATCGGTTTTTTGTCAGAGCGCGGCCAATGGCCGCTGGTTTTTATCCTGATTGCTGGCTTTGGATTACTGACCTTATTGCTGGCGTTACCGGTGCAGGATAAAAAAGAGCGCCCCGCAGAGATGCAGTTTTCAAAAGCAGCTTTTCGTTCCTTCGGAAATAAGTCTTTCCTCCTTTTTTTGGCGCTGGGCTTGATCTATCCACTGGCTCTATACAGCGCCCAGGGGATGGTGGGCGCATTTCTGAATGAAGAGTTGGGCATATCTTTAGGGATCGTGGGTTTATATACCTCGACCTTTGGGGTAGGCACCATTTTCGGTGGCTTGATCGGTGGGCCGTTGATGAAGAAAATCGGGCAAAAGGCGAGCGTATTGGCTGCCATGTTGGTGACCTCAGCGGTGACCTTTGCGCTGGCGCTTGCGCCATCCGGGGGAATTACCTGGGCGATAGTATTCCTGTTTGGGTTCGCCTTCGGCTATTATGAAACCGTCTATTTCGCGATGGGCATGGACTTTTCCGATCCACGCATTGCCGCCTTCATGTTTGCATTCATCATGGCAGTTGGCAATATCGGCATCGGCGTGGGTCAACCACTGGCGGGAACCCTGGTTGATTCACTCGGCTTCCGACCAATGTTCGCCATTTTCGCAGCAGTTCATCTGCTAGCTCTGCCTGTCGTGTTCGCAATCTTCCGTTTGAAGAAACCGTTTATGGCGGGGGTTTGAGTGAAGATCTCCGCCGTCGAAATTACGCCGCTTGACCTCCAGCTCCAGACCCCTTTGACTGTGGCCTATGGCAGTTATCCGGAGCTAAACTACGCCTTGCTAAAAGTGTTTTGCGACGATGGGCGCATGGGGCTTGGCGAAGCTTCACCCGACCCAGAAGTAACCGGCGAAACGCAGGCTGATGTGATCCGGGCGCTCCAACAAGCCTCTGCCTTCCTGGTGGGGAACGATCCATTCGAGATCGAGAATATCCTCCACCTGTGCCGGGAGCAAACCCCTGGTTTCCCGGCGGCCTGGGCAGCAGTGGATATGGCGCTGTATGATTTGGTCGGGCAGACATTGAATGCGCCCGTGTACCAGCTGCTGGGCGGAAAAAGCCGGCCGGCGATCCAGCTCTATCCGGTCATCCCGATGGACGAGCCAGCCGTCATGGCAGGCTTCAGCCGCAATTTTTGCGAGATGGGCTTGAGGATTCTGAAAATCAAGCTTGGCTCCAGCCCGGAAGAAGATTTAGCTCGCCTGGCATCCATTACAAACGCAGTGGGCAGCGAGGTTAGTCTCCGGTTGGATATCAACCAGGGCTGGAAAGACGCGCACACCTCCATCCAGACCATCCGGGCGCTCAAGAAATATAACATCGAATGGATTGAGCAGCCGGTTGCGGCGAACGACCTGCCCGGCCTGGGGCAAGTGACGGCCGCGACGGACATCCCGATCATGGCCGACGAAAGTTGCCATAACCCGGTGGATGTGTTGAAAATTGCCTGTTTGCAGGCGGCAGATATGATCAATATCAAGCTGATGAAATGCGGCGGCCTGTATCAGGCGATGAAGACCCTGGCAGTAGCCGAGGCTGCTGGTCTGCCCTGTATTCTTGGCTCAATGGGAGAGAGCACCATCGGCAGTGTGGCCGGGTTGCATCTGGCGATCGCCAGACCTGCCATCATTGCCTGCGAATGCATCGGGCCGTTATTCATAAACAATGACCCTGCCACTGGCTATCAAGTCGATTTCACCACGTTTCAAGCCGGTGTTTCTGACAAACCCGGGCTAGGATTGCAGTTGAAATGATTGAATGGAATGCTGTAGGCGATGAAGCCGCCCAAATCTTAAGCGGCTACCTGAAAATCAAGTCGGTGAACCCACCCGGCGACGAGCGAGGTACTGCCGAATATCTATCGAAATTGCTCCAGGAACGCGGCCTGGAAGCCCAAATCTATCCATCCGCCCCGAACAGAGTCAACCTTTTAGCCCGCTTGCCAGGCGACGGCAGCAAGAAACCGATCCTGCTGCTGCACCACATGGATGTGGTCCTGGCGGACCCGGAACGCTGGTCTTGCGATCCATTCGGCGGGGAAATACGGGATGGCTTCGTCTGGGGGCGCGGCGCAATTGATATGAAGGGCATGGGGGTTATGCAGTTGCTTGCCCTGGATTTAATCCGACGTTTCCAAAAAGATCGCAAGCGCGATATCCTGTTATTAGCCGTGGCGGATGAGGAAACCGGGGGCGAATATGGCACCCAATGGATGATCGAACATCATTGGCCCGAGATCCAGGCTGAATATGTCTGGGACGAGGGCAGTTTCGGATTACAAGATTTCTTCGGGCCAACCCCGGTATTCAGTGTATCTGTTGCCGAGAAAAAGAATTTATGGATCAAGCTGGTCGCCAGTGGAGAGCCGGGACACAGCGGTATGCCGCACGCCAATAACGCAGCCAACATTTTGCTGCGCGCGTTGGAGCGTGTGTTGGCTTTGAATAACCAATTCCAACTCAATCCGGTCACAACGGTCATGTTCCAGCAGATTGGCAAAATCATGCCATTTCCCAGGTCTTTTTTGCTGAAACATCTGGACAACCCGCTCATCTTCAGGATGATCCAACCCGCTTTGGCGTCCGATCCGACCATCGCCGCGATGCTGAAAAACACCCTCAGCATTACCGTTTTACGCGCCGGCGAGAAAGAGAACGTCATCCCCGATCACGCCGAGGCGAGCCTGGATATTCGCCTGCTACCAGACTGCGCCCCGCAAACCTTCTTGGAGCAATTGAAACAGCTCATCGCGGATGAACGTGTTAGAATCGAGATTGTTCAAGCCCCCGAGCCAGCCGCCACCTCGGACTTTAAGTCTGAATTCTTCCAGGCGCTGACCAATGTCATCCACAATCTGGCTCCTGGGAGCATCACCACACCCATGCTGTCTCCAGGTACGACCGACTCGTGTTTCTTTCGCCGCAAAGACATCAACTGCTACGGATTATTCCCGGCGATCATTACTCCGGGCGAGTTGACCCGTTTTCATGGCATCGATGAGCGCATCTCGACCGAAAATCTGCGCCTGGGAACCCAGATCATCTATGAAGTTTTATGCGAGATGGTCAATTAAAGGCTGAGGGGTTCGTTTTCAGCAAGTCTGTTCTTCACAAAAGGAGATTTCCCATGACCACACCTCGAATGAAAATCGCGAATTTGGATGACGCCAGCCTTGAAAAACTGAAGCGGATGGAAGATGCGTTTGGTTCGTTGATCCTCGCCCTGGAACCCCAACATCCCCTGGCAGATCTGAGCGAAGATCAGGTCCAAAAGCTCCAGATTCTTGAAAAAGAACTGGGGGTGACGCTGATCGCATACCAGGCCTGACCGACATTTCTGCCTAAATTTCCAAAATCCCCCCTAAAATAGTACCTAAGACCTATTTACAAAGCCCTTTTTTGCTTTAAACTTGGTATAGTGGTCTGACCAAGATACCAGAGAGAAGCAAAAAATGTCGATTGATCCCATCTCCCGAAGAACCCTCGCTGACGTTGTTGCCGGAAAGCTGGCAGCATCCATCCTCAATGGAACCCTCAAAACAGGAAGCCAGCTTCCACCAGAGCGCGAGTTGATGAAGCAGCTCACCGTCAGCCGTTCCACCGTGCGCGAAGCCTTGAAAGTGCTTGGCGACAACCATCTGATTGATCCCCGCCCAGGCGTCGGTTGGTTCGTCTGCAAGATCGACCAATCCAATTTTACCCGGGCGCGTGAGTTATCCCAAATCGAGCGCGCCGATTCACGCCCGCTCACCCGGCCGGCGGCCAGCGATATCCCCACTGGCCCGCGCCGTCTGCCTGTAGCCCCTGAAAAGCCCTTGCGTATCCCAAACCTGCGCACCGACCGCCTTGGGACTTTCGACTTCATCTCCTGGTGGGAACGCAAAAAGGTCGAACAGGCAAAAATTCTGATTGTTGGCGCTGGCGCCCTCGGCAATGAAGTGATCAAGAATCTGGCTTTGATGGGCGCTGGCAATCTGTTTATTGTTGATTTCGACACCATCGAAGCCGCTAACTTGAGCCGCTCGCCGCTTTTCCGCGAGAGCGATAACGGCCGGCGCAAGGCCGAGGTGGCCGCGGCCCGGGCAAAGGAGCTGAATCCAGATGTGCACGTCCAGTACCTGCACGGCGATGTAACTACCCAGTTGGGGCTGGGTGTCATCCGCCGCATGGATGTGATTATCGGCTGCCTGGATAACCGCGAAGCTCGTCTTGGCATCAATCGTTTTGCGTATTGGATGAATAAACCCTGGGTGGATGGCGCGATCCAGGAACTGCTCGGGCTGGTGCGAGTATTCATCCCCGGTCAGGGCGCCTGCTTTGAATGTACCTTGAACGAACAGGCCCGCCGCGACCTGGCGGTGCGCTATTCCTGCCCGCTCCTTGCCCGTCAGAATATCCTGCTGGGCAAGGTTCCTACCACGCCCACAATCGCCTCGATCATTGGAGCCATGCAATCTCAGGAAGCCCTCAAGCTGCTGCACGGGATGCCGGTCGAGCCTGGCAAGGTGATCCATTTTAACGGCATGATCAACGAGATGCACACCACCGCCTATAACCCGCGTGAGGATTGTGAAAGCCATTGGACCTACGGCGAAATCACCGAGATGCCAACCAGCGTCCATACCACCACCCTGGCGGATCTGTTGAAAATAGCCCGAGCCGACCTTGGTCCTGATACGGTCGTCGAACTGGACCAAGAGCTGATCCTTTCCCTCAAATGCCCACGCTGTCAATCGGTGGAACAGGTATTCAAACCCATCTCACAGGTCAGTTTTGAAGCCGCGCATTGCCCCTCATGCGGTGCAATGCGCGAAACCGAGATGACCCATTCGATCACCGGCGCGGAGCCTTTTTTGAACCACAGTCTGTTCAGCGTCGGCGTCCCGCCGCTCCACATCCTGCGAGCCATCAATACCCAGGAATACCGCTTCTATGAGATGACCGGCGATCTGAACGAAGCTCTCCATTTCAGCGATTTTGAAGAGCCTTCCCCCACCATCAAAGAAGCGATTCGCAAGCGCATCCGCCTGGGGGACGTGGTCGAATTGGCGGATGACAGCGAAAAGAATAGACGTCCTAAGGTCATCTTGCGTGACTGAGGCCCAACATGACCACCCGCTCACATACCATGCCAAGACACAGACCCGCTACGATGCCGAAATTTAGTGAAAGCCTTCCAGGGCGCATCATCGCAGTCATCCTGGCGACCTTGGTCGTTTCCGGCCTGGCTTATCTGGTATACCTGGCAAACCGCGGGATCGTCCCCGCCGTTCTGCAATGGGTGCTGACTGGGGCGATTGGGCTGACAGCCGGTTTCGCCGGGCGATATTATTTATCCGGCAGGACTTTGATATTGCGCCTGATCACAGTTTTTCTGGCCTTGTTGATCGGTCTGGTATTTCTTGGGCTGGTCTCGCGCGGCATTTTAGGTGCGCAAACCCCCAAAAACGGGCAGACAGGGCTAAACCTGGGCTGGCTTGGTCAGTTTATTTTGGCGAGTGTGGTAGCCTGGCTTTCGCTGACCGCCTGGAGAATCTCATCTCAGCCGCGCTCAAAGAACTCGCAGCTGCACGCCCACCCCAGCCGCTCTAACGGGCAAGGGCGTTCGACCAGCTCCAGGTCAAAGAAAACTCGTCCTGGTCGGTTCAAAAAGAACCGCCCGGCGCGCCAGCCTCAGCGCCCGCCGTCCCAGCCAAAGCCGGAGTTGCCGGCCATCGCCCGGCCCGAATATTGGACCCAAAGTTGGGAGAAGCTGCATGTCAAGCTGCGCCGCTGGTGGGATCAGGGTATCCCCACATCGCCCACCCAGACAGAGCTGCACTTCCCGAGAATCGATAGCCCCAAAAAACCGGCTGTCCGGGTTCAGGTCAGGCGCGCCCGTCGAATGGCTTCTCCAAAACCGCAGGATTCCGCAGTGCGGCTGGTCGGCAAAGAAGAGCACCGCTGCCCATTTTGCCTGCAAGAAGTCGTCCCAAACGACCCGCGCGGCGTCAAGACCTGCCCGGTTTGTCACACGCAGCATCATGCGGATTGTTGGGACGTGACCGGCGTCTGCCAGGTCCCGCATATTCACGAATAATTGGATTGGAGCAAAGTATGACCGATATTCTTGTGACGATTGTTTTACCCAATGGCGGCGCCCGCCAGGCTGAAATACCGGATGATGTGGCTATCCGCGATCTGACGCCGGAGCTGGTTGGTTTGCTTCAGCTCCCAACAATTGGACCGGATGGTCGCCCGATGGGCTACCGCCTGGATAGCAAAGCGCTTGGGAGAGAGCTGAGCGAGGAAGAAACCCTCTCAAAAGCCAGGGTCCCGCAGAATGATCGTTTAATCCTGACCGCCGATATCACCGCTGGCGCGATGACCACCGAGCAAAGCCCGCGCATGCGCCGTCTGTGGGCTGATTACAAACTGATGCAGGATCTCGCCGCTCGCAGCGACCTGATCGAGTTCACCTCCAAATCGGTCCGCCCGGGGCTGCCCCCCGAAACTTATATCGTCACCTATACGTGCAAGGGCATTCTCAGCGTCGACCGGCAAGGGCGTCCAAAATTTGGAAACCGGCATCAGGTCGAGATCTATTTACATAACCAGTATCCCCAGCGCTGGCCGGGGATGAAATGGCTGACCTCGGTCTGGCATCCCAATATCAATCACCTGAACGGCACGGTTTGCATCGATGCAGCCTGGTGGACCGCCAGCCGCTCGCTGGATCGCCTGGTGATTATGATCGGCGAGATGGTGCAATACAAGAATTTCCACGATGATCCCACCAAACCGCCATTCCCCTGGGACCCGGAGGCTGCCCGCTGGAGCCGCCTCTACCGCCAGGAACACCCCGAAATCTTCCCGGTGGATAAGCGTGAGTTGCTGCGGCCCGAAAAAGTGAAAATCCACAAACCCCAGGCCGCTTCTCAAGAGAAGAAACGCATCCGGCTGAAGTGATGCTTTCGCAGCGAGTTAGCCCATGCAGCTCGCAATCAACCCTGTTTCGACAGAGGACCTATTCAAAAATTCTTTTCAACGTATGGAGGATAAATATGGCAGATCAAAATGTGACCCTTGTGCTTCCAGCAGGAGGCACCCGCACAGCGGAAGTTCCCGATGATGTACCCGTGAAGGAATTGATCCCTGAACTGACCACTTCGCTGGAACTGCCCACCACTGGACCAGATGGTCGTCCAATCAACTACCGCCTCGACAGCAAAGCGCTCGGGCGCGAACTTCAGGACGAAGAGACGCTCAATACCGCCGGCGTCCCGCAAGATGACCGTCTGCTGATCACTGCCGACATCACGGCAGGATAAAGGTTCGGCCAGGTGGCATGTCCCGACAGACTGCCGCCTGGCCTCTTCCAAACGTGATATGGAGATTCTACCACGAATGACTGATCCATCCATTCGCCTTCTGCCTTCTAATCCGCCGCGAGCGCGCCGCTCACATATCCCATGCCAGCAGGCGTGGCGCTGGCGCTCTCTGGTCGAAGATGACACGCTGACACCGGGTGTCGCCGTCTTTGTCACCCAGCGTGCCTATGTGCGCATTTGCGCCCATGCGGGAAGCGACCTGCACAATGAAGTCGGCGGATGGCTGGTCGGAAAATGGCGCTCGGATGTCAAGACAGCCCAGCCATTCATCGTTGTGGAAGCCATCCTACCCGCTCCGCATGTCCGCCATGGCAGCGCCTATCTGACCTTCACCCAAGACACCCAGGTGGCTTTGCATGAGGAACTAATAGAGCGCTATCCGACAAAAGACCTGATTGGATGGTACCACACCCACCCGCGCATGGGCATCTTCCTATCTGAATATGACACCTGGCTGCACCGCAATTTCTTCCCGGAGCCGTATCAGGTTGCCCTTGTGGTGGAACCCTATTCTGCAACCGGCGGTTTCTTCATCCGCCAGGCGGATGGGACGCTCGACCCGCGCAGTTACTTTGGTTTCTACGAATTACATCATCGCAATCGGCGCAGTGTGGTGCACTGGCGGAACGTCTTCCCCCAGACGCCCCTGACTGAATGAAGATTTAGAACATCGTAAGGAGATTCAAATATGAATCGAAGCATGAGACTTTACTACTACGGCGTGCTTGGCGCGATCGGGGGTGTGATCGGCTGGCAGGCCAGCAATTTGCTCGGACTTTCCTTTACTGGCAGCGTCTACCTGAGCGAGATCGTGGTCGGCGCCATCATCGGGCTGTGCATTGGTCTGATGATCGGCCTTGCCGAAGGACTGCTCACCCGCAACCTGATCCTGGCCGGGCGCGGCGCACTGTTCAGCGGGCTTTTGGGGCTGGCAGGCGGCGCGATTGGGTTGCCGCTTGCCGAAGGATTGTTCCAGTTGCTTGGCGGGCAAGCCTGGGCGCGGGCAGTGGGCTGGGGCATCTTCGGCCTGCTGATCGGGCTGGCTGCCAGCGCAACCAGCGGCAGCCAGATCTGGAAAGGCGCTTTGGGCGGTGTGTTGGGGGGGATGCTCGGAAGCCTGCTGTTGGATGCAGCCCGCTCCTGGCTGCAGGACCCACTGCTGGGCAAGGCTGCCGGTCTGCTGCTGCTCGGCGCTTCCGTCGGGACGTTCATCGCCCTGATCGTTTTCCTGCTCTCGCGCGCCTGGCTGGAGGTGGCCTCCGGTAAGCTGAAGGGGACCGAGTTTATCCTGGATAAATTCTTGCGCCAGGAAGGCCCTTCGGCGTTCATCGGCAGCGACGCCCTGAAATCCGATATCGTTCTGCCCGATCCCGACGTGGCGCCTCAACACGCCATGCTCAAGGGCGCTGGAACCCATTTCAATCTCAAAGATATGAGCCTGAAAGGGACCTTCATCAACAACCAGCAGATCGAGCAAGCCATCCTTAAGAACCGCCAGACCATCCGGGTAGGCAATACCCAGTTGGTCTACCATGAAAAGAGGTGAGCAATGAACAAGCAGCTCAATCGAACAAAACGAATCTCGCCGTGGATTGCCGCCTGTCTGACGCTGGTGATGCTTTTCACCCAGACTGGCTTTGGCCCTGCTCCGCAGACAACTCCTGAAGCTGGCATCGAAACCCAGGCGGGTTCTCCACTGGCGACGATTACCCAGGTGGATACATCCCAATTTCCGGTAGTGACCGTCTACGTCTCAGTTACAGATGCGAACGGCGAGCCGGTCCCAGTCAACCCCAACCAGATCGTCATTATGGAAAACGGCGAGGAAATGGCGATTGACAATGTCGGCGGAGCGGACGACATCGGTCCTTTAGCAACGCTGCTGGTGATCGATATCTCCGGCAGTATGAACCACGGCGGCAAGCTCAAAGCCGCTCAGGCAGCCGCCCAAGCCTATGTCGATCAGGCCCGCACCTCCGACCAAATCGGTCTGGTGACCTTCAATACCGAGATCAAGTACGAGCAACCCCTCACCAGCGACCGGCGAAAGATGATCCAGGCCATCAAAGGCCTGCAAGCCGAAGAAGACACCGCCATGTATGACGCCCTGGCCGAAGGGATCGACATTCTGGAGTCGGTGGCTGGGCGTAAAGCGATCATCGTGATGACCGACGGGCTGGATAACCGCAGCAAGATGAGCCCGCAGCAAGTGCTGCAACTGATCGGGCCGCAAGGACTTCTCGATCTCGGTCATCGGCCTGGGCGATCCAACCCACAGCACCGGCGCGATCGACCAGCCTGGACGAACCCGCCCTGACCGCCCTGGCGGAACAGGCTGGCGGCGCTTATGGTTACGCCAATGACGCCGCCTCGCTGACCGCCCTCTACGAGAAATACGGCCGCGCCATGCAAAGCGAATATGTGGTCACCTACACCTCGCCCTCCAAGTTGCGGGATGGGGTCAACCGCGCCCTGAGCGCCTCGGTGGAAGATTCCGCCGGCGTGCTTGGCTCGATCGAGGCGCCCATCTCGTACAACCCGGGCGGCCTGGTGCCGGAGGTCTCGCAGCCGGCCTCGTTCTGGCTCTTCCTGGGCTTGATCGCTTTGCTGGTGCTGCTGCTCTTTGTTCCGTTCTTGATCCAAATCCTGCTGCCAAAAACAAACGGGGATAAAAACAGCAAAAGCGGCAAGAAAAGCAGCAGCGGCGTCAAGCTGCGCTCCCAATCGACCGCCGCAAAACCGAAAGTCAAGCTGAAAAGCTGATCCCATCTTCTCGCAACCAGGGGCTGTCCACGCTTTGTTTATGGACAGCCCCTTTCTGTTTAACTTCTCAACTTTTAGTTATTATGATTGCGGGTTTTTTTCATTGCCCCCACTTCTTAAATAAACCCGGACGACCCGCGGTAATAGCGCGGTCGTGACCTCATAATTAATCGTCCCGGCCAGCGCGGCCACTTCCTCCGCACGAATGATGGCATCTCCCTGTTCGCCGATCAATACCACTTCATCATCCTGCCCTACCTCCGAGATCTGGGTGACATCGACCACAAATTGATCCATGCAAACCCGCCCGATGATCGGCGCTCTTTGCCCGCGAATCAATACCGACCCTTGACCGGATAAAACCCGGTGGTAGCCATCCCCATAACCGGTTGGAATCAGAGCTGCCCGCGTGGGATGAGTGACGAGGTAAGTCCTGCCGTAACTCACGCCAGCGCCAGGATCAAGCCAGCGCACGCGCCCAACTCGGCTTTTCAGCGCCAGAGCCGGGCGCATTTCGAAAACTGATGAAACTTGTTTCGGCGACCACTCGCTAGACGGATCCAACCCATAGAGTGCGATCCCAGGGCGGACTGCGTCCAGGTGAGACTCAGGCAGGCGCATGGTCGCCGCGCTGTTCGCCGCGTGCACCATCGGGAAATAAAACCCCGCCTGGCGCGCTGCATCTCGCACTTCCAGAAATTTTGCCAATTGTTGCCGGGTGAAGGTCTGTCCCAACCAATCAGCAGTGGCAAAATGGGTGAACAGACCTTCCAGGCGGATCCCCGCCAGCCTCGAAATTGCTCTAAGAAAATCCAGCGTCTCATCAGGCATCAGGCCATAGCGGCTCATCCCGCTATCCACCTTCACGTGGACAGGGATGGTGACGCCAGACGCCACGGCGCGCTGCGAAAGAGCCGTGGCGAGATCGATCGTCATCAGGCTGGGCGTCAATTTCCAAGCTGCCACTATCTCAGCGCCGTCCGCAGGGGTGTAGCCCATCACCAGGATGGGCGCCTGGACGCCAGCTTCGCGCAGTTCCACCCCCTCAGACAGGCGGTTAACAGCCAGCATCTCAGCGCCCGCATCCAACGCCGTCCGAGCTACCTGGGCCGCGCCATGCCCATAAGCATTCGCCTTAACCACCGCGATCAGTTTGACCCTTTCCCCCACATGGCGCTTAAACATGCGCACGTTATGCGCAATGGCATCCAGATCTATCTCGGCCCACGTGACGATCCCTTCCAGCATACAGTATCTTTCCTGTTAGCTGCCTAGATAGGCTTCCATGATCATTGGGTTTCCCAGCAGCTCTTTTCCTGTTCCGCTTATTGTGATCAATCCCGTTTCAAGCACATAACCGCGCGAGGCCACCCGCAGGGCCATATTGGCGTTCTGCTCCACCAGTAAGATCGTCATTCCGGTCGCATTGATCTCCCGCAACACCTGGAAGATCTCACGCACCAACACCGGCGCCAATCCCATAGAAGGCTCGTCAAGCAGCATCATCTGACCTTGATGTTTTTTGTCAACGCTCATTAAAGCCCGCCCGACAGCCAACATTTGCTGCTCACCGCCAGAGAGCGTGCCGCCCAATTGACCGATGCGCTCTTTCAGACGCGGGAAGATCGTAAACACCCGCTCGTAATCTCGCTCCACTTCGGCTTTATCTTTGCGCTGCCAAGTAGCCAACTTCAGATTTTCATGCACTGTCAGGCTGCCGAAAATGCCGCGCCCTTCGGGCACCTGGGCAATTCCAAGCCCAACGATATTCGCCGGATCGGTGCCGTGCAGGTCTTTCCCACGATATTTGATTTTCCCTTTAAATGGTACGATCCCGGAAATACCGCGCAACGTCGAGGACTTGCCGGCTCCATTCGAGCCGATCAACGTCACAATCTCGCCTTCTCTTACCTCGAAAGAGATTCCCTTGACGGCTTTGATATTTCCATAGGAGATGGTCAGGTCTTCTACAGACAGCAAGACGGATTCGGTCTGCGAAACTGGTTTCGCCATCACAGATCACCTCCCTCGCCCAGATAAGCTTCCAGCACTTTGGGGTTCTTTTGGATCTCGGCTGGTACGCCTTCCGCGATGGTTGCCCCAAAATCCAGCACCTTGATGCGCTCGCAAATATTCATCACAAGTCGCATCTGGTGCTCAATCAGGATAATGGTCAGGGCGAATTCCTTCCGGATCCATTGAATGAATTCCATCAGCTTGACGATCTCGTTCGGGTTTATCCCGGCGGCTGGCTCGTCCAGTAACAACACTTTTGGCCGGGTCGCCATCGCACGCGGCAATTTCCAGCCTGCGCTGCAAACCATAAGGCAAGTTTTTGGAGGTTTCATCAGCAAAATCTTCCATCTTGAAGACAGCCAGCAAATCCAACGCGTCGCTGATGTTGCGTTGTTCTTCCCTTCCAAAACGTCCCAGGTGGAAAAGCGCTTCAATCGGATTGTAATGGACCTGGTTAAAAGCTGCAATGCGAACGTTATCCAGTACACTCAACTCTCTAAAAAGTCGGATGTTCTGGAAGGTGCGGGCGATTCCCATCGAAGTGATCTGGTTCGACCGCTTCCCGACCAACTCGGTGTTTTGAAAAAGGATGCTGCCTTTTGTGGCCTTATAAACCCCGGTGATCAGATTGAAGACTGTGGTTTTACCGGCTCCATTGGGGCCAATCACGCCAACCAGCTCGCCTTCCTCCAAATCCAGGTTGAAATTCGATACCGCACACAACCCGCCAAAATAATGGGTAACGCCTTTAGCTTGCAGGAGCATCTGGCGCCTCCTTTTTCTGCCGCCAGATTTTGCTGGCCAGCAGCTCGTACCCTGGGATGAACCAACGAAATTCACGCAGCCCAAGAATCCCTTGCGGCCGATAGAGCATCAAGAAGATCAGCAACAGCGGCATCAAGACAAAGCGGAAATATCCCAATGGGCGCAATACCTCCAGTAAGATCGTGAAGATCGTCGCCCCCAGAATAGACCCGGCAATCGATCCGATGCCCCCCAGGTAGACCATGATCAGGATATCGGTTGATTTCAGGATATCAAACACGCGCGGGCTGATAAATTGGAGCAGGTGGGCAAAGAGGGCGCCAGCCACACCAGCGAAGAAGGACGAGATCATAAAAGTCAGCATTTTCACCTGACGGGTGTTGACGCTCATCAGATCGCTGGCAATCTCATCTTCGCGGACCGAAAGCACACCTCGCCCGTAGTTTGAATAGACAAAATTGCGGATCATCCATAATGCCAGCACCGTCCAGAAAAACACCCACGGCAATGTGGTGAGTTTGTCGATGCCCGGAATGCCGCGTGGCCCGCCGAATGCATCAATATTCTCAATCACCGATTTGACGATCATATTGAAAGCCAGGGTTACGATCGCAAGATAGTCGCCGCGAGTTTTGAAGGATGGTATCGCGACCAGCAGCCCAATCAACGCCGCCCCGATCCCGCCCAGGATTACCGTTAGCGGGAAAAGCCAGCAGACAGGCTTTCCGGGATGAACGTTCATCGTCAACAAGGCGCTGATATAAGCGCCAACCGCCATAAAGCCGGCGTGCCCGACCGAAAACTCCCCCATATATCCATTGACCAGGTTCAGGCTGATGGTCAGGATGATGTTGATCCCGATATACATCACGATAAGCTGCAGATAAGGGTTGATCAGGTTGAATTGTGGGATCAGAAATGAAAGCAAAAAACCGATCGCAACAATAACAGGCATCAGCCAGCGCCTGCGAACGATATTCTCCCAGCCTTCAGAGATGCGCTTACGCCAGTTTGAGGAATGTGCAGTTTGCGTAGACATAGGTCACACCTTTTGAGGGCGCGGCTTGCCCAGGATGCCATAGGGGCGGAAGATTAACAAGGCCAACAGCAGGGTGAAAGCGACGAAATCGCGGTACGTGGATGGCAGGAATGCTGCGACCATAATCTCCACCCCCCCCAGGATGAAACCGCCGATCATCGCTCCGCGGATATTCCCGATCCCGCCAACAACGGCTGAAATGAAAGCTTTCCACCCGATCAGCACGCCCATGTATGGGTCAATCACCGGGAAAGCCTGGCTGTACATCACCCCGGCGGCTGCCCCCAGACCGGTGCCCAGGGCAAAAGTAACCGAGATCACCAGGTTCAGCGGCACCCCCATCAGCGGCACGATCGTTTTATCCCATGAGATCGCCCGCATCGCCATCCCAACCATCGTCCGCCGCACAATGAAGTCCAGCAGCAGCATCAGACCTAACGAAAGCAAGATGATGATGATCTGCAGCAACGAAACCGTCACCCCGCCGATCGTCCAGGAGATCTCCGGCAGAAGGATGGGGTACGGACTGCGGGTAAGGGAAAATCACCAACATCACACTCTCGAGGAGTATGCCTACAGCCAGGGCGGTGATAACGGCCGAGACGCGTGGCGCCTGGCGCAGTGGACGGTAAGCCACCCGCTCGATCACCACTCCCAGCAAAGCCACCCCGATCATGGAGATCAACATCGTTGGGACAAAGGGGAGCTTTAACACCGAGGCGGTTATGAAACAGAAGAAGGCTCCAACCATGAACAGATCGCCATGGGCAAAATTAATCATTGTCAAGATGCCATAAACCATCGTATATCCCAGGGCGATTAAAGCATAAATGCTGCCCAGCTGCAGCGTGTTCAAAGACTGCTGGAGAAAATAGGTCATAGGGCTGCCCTTTCGATGTGGGGGCTGGTACACCCAGCCCCTGCAATTATGGTTCGAGGATTCTGATCCTTTGGCTGTCCGGCAGGCAGGAATGACGTGCCTGCCGGACAGTACATCACCCTTTCAGATCATACACATGACTGAAATCTGCATTCCTCAACGATGGGAGCAGAAACAAGCACCCAAGAAATTATGGGTTGGCATTGGCGAAGAACACAAAGCTGCCGCCCTTCACCTGCAAGATCACCGCGCTTTTGATCGGGTCGCCGGAGCCCTCCTGGAATTTCATCACGCCGGTGACGCCTTCATAGTTCGGGATCTTGGCGAGCGCATCGCGCACCGCCTGGCGATCTACCTTGCCGGCGCTCTGAAGCGCCTGCCACAGCAGACCGAAGGCATCGTACGTGAGCGCTGCCACATCGTCCGGCGTATTGCCATACTTGGCTTTGTAGGCTTCGATCATCTTCTTGGCTACGGGTGAAGCGTTGTCGGCGGCATAGTGCGTGCTGAAGTAATAGCCTTCGCAGTCTGCGCCGCAAAGCGTTACCAACTCCGAGCTGCCCCACGAATCACTCCCCAGAAACGGGACGGTGATCCCCAGCCGGTGAGCCTGCTGGATTTGAAGCGGAACCTCGCTGTAATAGTTAGGCAGGAAAATTACATCAGGAGCGGTGTCTTTGATCTTGGTAAGCTGGGCGGTGAAGTCCTTATCGCCGGTGGTATAGGTCTCGAAAGCCACCACCTGCCCGCCGATCTCCTCAAAGGTCTGCTTGAAGAATTCGGCAATTCCTTTATTATAGTCAGAGGCGACATCGTAAAGGACAGCCGCCTTCTTAGCGCCCAGGTTCTCCATGGCAAACTTTGCCACAACCCGGCCCTGGAAGGGATCGATGAAACACGCCCGAAATACATAGGATTTCGGCAGATCAGTTTTCGCATCCAGGGTGGTCTTTGGGTTGGTTGACCAGGGCGAGATCAGGACGACTTTCGAGCTTTCGGCTATTTCCGACGCCGGGATCGCATAGCGGCTGGCATTCGGGCCGATAATGGCGACCACATTATCTTGAGTGATTAGTTTCTGGGCTGCGGAGGCGGATTGGTCCGCTTTGCCTGCGTTGTCTTCAATGATGAGTTCGATCTTATATTTTTTGCCCCCTACCTCAAGTCCACCGGCGTCATTGATCTCTTGAACAGCCATTTGGGCTGCATTCTTGAACGATGCGCCCACTGCCGGAATATCGCCGGTTAACTCACCGATCCCGCCCACTTTGATCACATCCCCGCCACTGGCTCCACCACCACAAGCCGAAACCAGCAAACTCAGAGCGACCAACAGACTGAAAAGCAGCAATCCTTTCTTCATAGCTCTCTCCTTTAGGTCTTGAACAGGCGAAACGTATTTCGCAGGTTTATGCAAATCACCGATCTTATTTTGAACCAAAAGTCTTGACGAGCCGCACATCACCTCCTTTCGGAGTGAATCCAAGGTCAATGATCCATTTCCTTCTAAAAATCCTGATTATCCAGTCCCTTCTTCAATACGCCTCCTGTTCTATTTTGGCAAATTCTTTGGATGATGTCAATAGGGATTCTACCAATTTTCTGACAAGTTGCGGCCAATGGCGTCTTTTTTAGGCGTGATATAATCGCCTGCGAAACGGGTTTCAGCGATGATTTGGTTCAAAGAGACTTTGATTGTTCAAACGCGGGCGAAGGGGCTGTACGATTTCACTTCCGCCGTGCAAAATCGCATCCATGCCTGGGAAATTCAGGAGGGGATGTGCTTTTTGTTCATCCCTCATACCAGCGCATCATTGGTAGTGAGCGAAAATTACGATCCCACTGCAAAGGCCGACCTGGAGGAATTCATGGAACATCTGGCCCCCGAAGGTCAGCCCTGGTATGAGCATACCCTCGAAGGCCGCGACGACTCCCCCTCGCACATGCGGGCCATGCTGACCCACACCAGTCTGAGCATCCCGATTGATCAAAATAAATTGAGCCTGGGTACCTGGCAGGGGATCTATCTTTTCGAGCATCGCGCCCACGCTCACCGCCGCCAGGTTTTGCTGCGTTGTTTGAAAATCGCTTAAGCAGCGTAGACTTAAGTCCACATCGCTTCAGTCAGGCTTTGGGCAACTCGTAAAGCTCCACCATTACGCCGTTGGCGCTTTTCGGATGGATGAAGGCGTAGCGCTTACCGCCCGAGCCGGTTACGGGCGCTTCGTTAATCAGTTGAATTCCTTTCTCCTTCAGATGCGCCAGCATCCCATCGATATCATCCACTTCCAGGCAGAGATGGTGCATGCCCGGTCCACGTTTTTCCAGGTAGCGCGCCAGACCAGAATCGTCTGTTGTTGGCCTCACCAGTTCTACTTCACTGCCCCCAACAGGTAAAAAGGCCACCATCGACTTCTCAGCCGGCGCATCCTCAACGTGGCTCAACACAATCCCCAATCCATCCTGCCAGAATGCCAGCGCCTTTTCCAAATCATCTACCAACACGGCGACGTGATCAATCCGCTTGACGATAGCCATTTTCTTCTCCTCAGTTCTAAACCCAGGCTGGGGGCGTATATTCACCCCATAATTTACGCAGCAGGTTGCAAATCTCGCCCAGGGTAATGTCGCTTTCTACACACTCGATAAAAATCGGGATTAAGTTATCGCTGCCACGGGCGGCTGTTCCCAGGCGGTTCATCAATGCGCTCACTTTGGCTGGGTCGCGCCTGGCTCGCAGCGTTTTCAATCGTTCACATTGGGCTTGCTCGATGGATGGATCCACTCTTAACCGCTCCAACTCAACCTTTTCCTCCACCTGGAAAGCATTCACGCCAACCACCACATCTTTTCCGTTTTCCAGTGCCTGCTGATAGGCATAGGCTGCATTCTGGATCTCCACCTGCACAAAACCGTTCTCGATCGCCGCGAGCGCGCCGCCCATCTCATCGATCTTTTGGATGGTATCCAGGGCGCGCCGTTCGATCTCGTCTGTCAGGTATTCCACCAGGTAAGAACCTGCTAAAGGGTCAACCGAATCGGCCACGCCAGATTCATTGGCGATAATCTGCTGGGTCCGCAGCGCCACCCGCACGGACCGCTCAGTCGGCAGCCACAGCGCCTCGTCCATCGAGTTGGTATGCAGTGATTGCGTTCCTCCCATCACCGCTGCCAGAGCCTGCAAAGCCACCCGGACCACATTATTCTCCGGCTGTTGAGCCGTCAGGGTTGAGCCGGCGGTCTGAGTATGGAAGCGCAGCATCCACGAACGCGGATCCTTTGCCCCGAAGCGCTCGCGCATGATGCGCGCCCACATTCTCCGGGCTGCCCGGAATTTGGCAACCTCTTCCAAGAAATTATTATGGGCGTTAAAGAGAAAGAGAGCTGGCTGGCAAATCCATCCACATCCAGCCCGGCCTGGATCGCAGCTTGCACATAGGCGATCCCATTCGCAAGCGTGAAAGCCACCTCCTGGGCTGCGGTCGATCCAGCCTCACGAATATGATACCCTGAGATGCTGATCGTGTTCCAATGCGGCGCTTCAGCTTCACAGTAGCGGAAGATATCTGTGATCAACCGCATCGATGGAGCGGGTGGAAAAATATAGGTGCCGCGGGCGACGTATTCTTTCAGAATATCATTCTGGATCGTGCCGCGCAGTTGGCGCGCATCGACCCCCTGCCGCTTTGCAACAGCAATGTACATGGCTAATAATACCGCCGCCGGCGAGTTGATCGTCATGCTGGTCGAGACTTTACCCAGCGGGATCTCCTGGAAGAGCGTAGCCATATCCTCCAGCGAAGAGATCGAGACGCCCACCTTGCCCACCTCGCCCACTGCAATCGGGTCGTCAGCGTCATAACCGATCTGCGTGGGTAGATCGAAAGCCACCGACAATCCGGTCTGGCCCTGTTCAAGCAGGTAGCGGTAGCGTTGATTCAACTCTTCCGCGCTGGCATAGCCGGCGTACTGCCGCATCGTCCAGAAGCGGCTGCGATACATACCGGGTTGCACACCCCGCGTGAAGGGATACTCACCGGGGAACCCCAGCTTTTCCAGATAATCCGGGTCAGGGTCTTCGGGCGTCAACAGCCGCGGCAGGGGAATATTCGAGCAGGTCTCAAATTCCGTTTTTCGTTCAGGGTATTTTTTCAGCACAGGACCGAGTGTGGCCTCCCAGTGCTTCCGCTCATTCTCCAGTTCAGGGTTTTTCTCGTCGCGACCGGATGTCTTATTGCCGACTTTATCGTCACGATGTTCAAGATCGTCAATCATGGAAACCTTCCAATCATTTCTATTATGGGGCTCGCCGGTGAGTATAACTCAACTCTTTCGCACCCGAAAGAGAGATTTCCTCTTTTTCTCGGCAACGGAACCGCCCCCTTTGCTTCCCAATCCGGCTTTCAATGGTAAACTTTTGGAAGGATATTAACCCAATAGCATCTGAGAGAAACCTGCCATGAAAATTCTTGCCGTCGATGTCGGCACCGGCACCCAGGACATTTTCCTTTATGACTCCCAGCTCGAATTGGAGAACGGCTTCAAATTGGTTGTCCCTTCCCCCACCATGATCGTCCACCGGGAGATCAAACAAGCCACCCGCCGCGGCCAGCCCATCCTGCTGCATGGCGTAACCATGGGCGGTGGACCGAGCGCCTGGGCAGCCGACGTCCATATCGCCGCCGGTCTGAAGCTCTACGCCACCCCTCCGGCTGCCCGCTCCTTCAATGACGATCTGGAAAAGGTTCAGCAGATGGGCGTCCAAATCGTTGATCAGGCTGAGGCCGAGTCACTCCCAGAGCATGTTCAGCGCATTGAACTGCGTGATTTCGATTTTGCCGCGATCGCCGCCGCCTTCCGTCAGTTTGGGGTCTCTCTCGATGGATTGGAGGCGTTAGCAGTCGCCGTATTTGATCACGGAGACGCCCCGCCAGATGTCAGCGACCGCCAGTTTCGCTTCGATTACCTGGATGAACGCATTCGGGCTAAAAATCGCCTGAGCGCATTCGCCTTCCCCTCCGACCAGATCCCGCCCATCATGACCCGCCTGCAAGCTGTTGCCCAGTCCGCCCGCGCCACCGCCCTACCGGCTCTCGGAGATATCCCCCTGGTGGTGATGGATACCGCCCCGGCCGCGGTGTTGGGAGCGACCTGTGATCCAGCGGTAAGAGCGCGTCCGAGAGTATTGATCACCAATATCGGCAACTTTCATACCCTCGCTTTCCGCCTGGGTCCATCCGGGATTGAAGGCGTTTTCGAGCATCACACCGGCTTCCTGGATCGATCCAAACTTGAGGGCTTGCTCTGCTCCCTTGCCAGCGGCGACCTCACCCATGCCGATGTGTTTGGCGATCACGGTCATGGGGCGCTGGTCATCCATCCCGACCCGCTGCTTCTGGATGGTCAAGGTTTTGGCGTGGTCGTCACCGGCCCACGCCGCAGCCTGATGCGCGGCTCGATCCTGCGCCCCTATTTTGCCGTCCCTTTCGGCGATATGATGATCTCCGGCTGCTTCGGTCTGCTGGCGGCTGTCGCCGATGTGCTGCCTGAACTGAGCGGTGAAATCCTGGCCTCGCTGGATGGCTCAAAAGCCGGGACAGCCCCCTGGGAGTTCGATTGAGCTGCAATCCAAATCGGAAGCTATGAAGAAACTGAGCGCCAAAATGAATATCTACTGTAGCGTTGGCGATTATGGTTTTACAATGACGGATCAGTAGGATTGGAGTTCGTAGTCATGCGCGTCTGCGCAGTTGATATAATATACCAACCGCCGCCAATACCACCCAGGCCAAAAACCAGAACCCAGATTCGTTCACCATCGCGCTGATCAACCCGCTGCCCAGGGCGCTCAATGGAATACGGCCCAAGAGCAGCAGAATACCCACCAACAGCGCACTGGCGCCTCCTGCCGCGGTGAGCAACACAATTAGGGTTTTAGCCACATTCAGCAGGATCATCATAATCCCCAACATCACCGCAAAACTCAAACCGACCGCCCACGCAAGGATCCCGGAATTGAACCCGATCACCCCCATAAACCCGACCCCCAGCGAGTAGCCTATCGACGCCCCCAATAAAATGATCGCCGCTTTATATAGAAAATAAGCCAGCCCGGCGAAAATGATCCCCACCACCAGGCCTGTAATAATCCCGGTTGCGTTGCCAAAGAAACCCGTTCCAAGAATCGCCCGCGCTGCTTCTCCACCGACAATCATCCCGATGAAAAATCCCCAAAAGGCCATCAGGAACCGAAAGAAACGATATCCTGCGAACGTAAGCGCAGTTCCAATCAACATTGCAAATAGCGCCATCCAGATCGATTGAGACATCACTAACCTCCCGAAGATGAAAATCCGCGTCCCTTTTCGGCAGGAACGCCTTCTTGAGCCGTCTGTACCATTTGGGTCACCGTGGCAACCGTGGCGTCGCAGTAAGATCGCCCATCGGGCAGCTTTGCATGGATATCATAATAATGCTTGCTGCCATTATGCGCCATCGGTCCAAGATTGTGAAAGGAAACCGCGCCAGCCGCTGACCGCTCGGTTCCAATCTGAATTTTTGACAAACGGCCAACGCCCAAGATAGAAATAGTCGCCGATTTTATACAGTGGGTCTTTTGTGCCAGTATTTTGCGATAAACGGGCCACCTGGCCAATACCGGGGTCATCCGAAATCAAACCGCCAATGGAGATCACGTAAACCGAGGCATCAAGCATAGCTGTCAGATAAGGCGCCACGCCCACCGATACCTGCGCTCCGCCGCTGTAGCCGATCAAGAACACCGGCTCCACGCTCCCCAGGCGATAGCCGTGCCGGGCCAGGCTGCGCGCAATCTCATTCGCCACACCCAGCGAATAGATCGGGCCATAGCGTGGGTCGGCTGAGACCGCTACCTGCAGAAAATTTCGCACGTTGATCATCAACAGCGCCGGCAGGCTGTTCGGATTCTTCCTCTGCATATCGTTCAGCTTGCGCCAAAGCGGGCTCAGGGCGCGCTCTCCGGTCAGCGGATTATTGCTTACAGAATAGGGAAAGACATCCGTGATGACCGCCGCCCCCGGCATCGCCTTTTGGAGCTGGTGGATGAAATCCATCTCGTCCGGCCCGAGCTGGTCGGTGGATTGTCCAACCCCGGACAAATAGAGCAGAAAAGCATCCGCTTCCTGGGTCAGTTCTTTTTTAACCTGGAGCTGATTTGGATCGCGATTCAGGAAATCGCCCAATCGAGGCGGCTTTCCGCCCCAGCCGGCAAACCACCCCAGCGATTCGAGCGGCGCGATCACGGCTGCAATCAGCAGGAACAACAGCGTAATTCCGATCAAACTGAAGACTTGTTCTATAAGCCAGGTCATCTCTGCGCCTCTAACGCTGAATCAGTTGATCGCGTTGGGCAAACATTTCGTAAATCTCACGCGAGTTCTGTAAAACAACGTCCCGGTCGCCCATCACCAACCGGTTCATCCGCCGGTCCAGAGGGGCCAACAACCGGCCAAAGATCAGGTCAACCACTGCAGAGAGCGCCAGCGCGAGCGCGCCGGCCCACAATGCGTTCCAAAATGCGATCCCAAAGACAGCTTGAATGGAAACCACCAACGCCATAAAGATATAAACCTTCAAGAAACGCTCGACGATCATGCCCAGATATGGGATCAAGATTAGAAAACTCAGCCAGTAAGGCGCGGCAGCCAGAGCGATGCCGCGCGCCACCTGGGCATAATTCCACGAGCGCGTCCCAATTAAATTGGCGATCGCCCAGATAATCGTCACAACCACCATCACGTCCAGCAGGAATTTCACGGCTCCCCACATCAGGCTGAGGACAAAGCGCTTCGGCTGAACACGGTTGGCAAACAAGACCACGCTTTGTCCGATCATGCGCGCCAACCCGGCAATCAACACGATCCACAACACCATCCGGGTTGGGTCGTTGGTTAACCCGAATACTGCCCGGTATGCGGCTGGATCCAGGCGCATTGCGCCGCCCACCAGCCGGAACATGGTTTGCACAAAAGCGAAGATTGTAGAGACATCTATCTCATACATATTGCCTCATCCCAAAAATAAGCGGGATTCACTCTCTCCCGGCGTGTTGGAAGCCCTGGGCGTGCATCTCCTGAATGGCTTGAACAATGCGCGGATACACAATCGGCGTCGGGTCGTTGGGCAAGCCAGGGGTGATGATGTCGTGCAGCATCTTGAGTTCGCTCTCAAAATGCATTTCCACCACGCGCGATCCGATCCACTGCTGCCAGAGCCTGGTTAATTCTAACAGCTTTGGACGGCTGACCCCTGGATCGTAATCATTGATCATCATCGTATATTTTTTTACTCCCGGCGCTTTTTTGTGAACGCCCTCTTCCAAATTGCCAGCGATTCGCAGCACATGCGCCAGGTTTTGCAGGGCATAACGCGGGTATGAATACTCAATAGCATAGGGATTCTTCAGGCCGGTGCGCGGATCCCACCAGATGTAAAAAATCGGCAGGGCGAGGAAAACATGGATAAATGGCCGGGTCAAAAAAGCAGGGATGATATTGATCCCATGAAAAGCCGAAACCGTAGCGGCATAATCTGGATCGTGGTATTGCGCCAGCCAGTTCACCAGCGTCCCGCCGGCGGATATCCCTAACAGCGTCAGCTCTGCGCCGAGACCGCGGGCGATATCAAAAGATGTATTGGCATAAGCAACCATCTCTTCAGCCGTCAGATTGCACAAATCGTCGCTCATCCGGTCAGCCATCCCATGATGGGGCATGCGCGGCAGGTACACGTTATAGCCCAGCTCAAAGAAACGCTGCGCAAGCTGCACGAACTGTTCCGGGCAATTGCCGTACCCATGGAAGATCAGCAGCGCGTGCTCGCTGCGCCCTCCATGAAGTCAGCAGCTTGCTTGCGCAAACCGGGTTCAAAGGCAGGCTTGCTTCCTTGGCCTGAACTTTGCCAATTCGTTCCAGCGCTTCTTCGTAAGACTGCGCCGGGTTCGCCTGCAACGAGTCCAACTTTAACGGCGCAGGACGCCAAAGCCAGGTCGCCAGGATGAATATTCCCACACCAATTCCAAACAGGAGAATATACCCAATCAAGAGATCACCTTCAATATGGAGAGTTGTCGGATTCTAAAGACGCAATCGTCCGGCTGCGTTTTTAGTCCGGCAGTAGCATACCCTCACAGTCACAGATCGTCAAGCAGAAATTTCCCAAGTGCTTCAGCAGCAAAACGGAGTCGCCATTTGGCTATTAATCAATCCCCCGTCATCCGAAATTCCGGATCGTGTCGCGCGCCCTCGCGCGCCTGTGAACATTATATTTAAGAGGAGAGAGGAAAGAGAGGCGTCGTTCGATAGTTTGGCGTCCGGGATTTCGGACAGTGGATCAGTGATCGAATCCTCAAACGAAAGCAATAGAGTGCGCCAACAGGGGAATGATCTGCTCATAGGGGTAGTGGCATCGCTGACCCGGCAGCCATCAGGAAAAAAGATGGCGAGATGCTTCAACCAAAAATCCATTGACTCCGCCGATGTGATATTGTAAAATATTATTAGACATTAGACGATCTATAATCATTTTGTTTTGCACCGCGCGCGGATAGCTCAATAACTCGAAATAAACTGCGTTTATTTCTACTGCCGCTGATTCTATTCAGCGGTTTTTTTGTCGCTCGACTGCTCCGAGTGTTCGCCAGGGAGATTCTTTTCGTTGTATTGCCACCCGTCTTGCAGATATTGAAAATTGGAGGATCGAACATGTCTTGGTTAAATCAATCCCGGCTTATGAGATCCATGCTTTTGACGGTCATTCTGCTTTTCTCCATTTCTTGCAACTTCCTTACACAAGCAACAACTCCAAAAGCCACCCCCGTTCCTAAATCATCACCCACCCCTGCGCCCGGCAAGATCACCGGCAGGTTGATAGAGAGCGATGGGCGACCCACTCAAGGGGTCATCCTGAGACTTTGGAGAGTCGGTCATGCAGAATGTCCAACAGACACAAATGGTTGGGTGCAGATCGAAGATTCTAAAATCGAGACCAAGACAGACGCTAATGGCGCTTTTCTAATTGAGAATGCTCCACCTGGATGTTATTTATTGGAGGCGAAGTTTTCTACCGGTTCTTTGTCGCCTGTCACCATGCTAAAGAACGAGAATGGAAATATATCCATCCATCTAATGGACGCTCAAACCGTGGATGTTGGCGATATCACTGTCAAGAGGTAATAATGACCCACAACTCATTCATCAATAAAGCTGTCGGGCTGCTGGCGCTGGTACCCCTGGTTCTTGCCTGTAAACTCTTTCAGCCTTCTCCCCTCGAAGACTCCACACAGACACCGCCTGCCACTTATCCGCCACCCGCCTCTACTACAACTTCCATAAGCTTGCCGCCTTCTATTACTCAAGCAATAGATGACCAAGAGATCCAGGCGAATAAGGTCGAAGATATCGTTGGCATCTGGCTTGAAAAATATGCTGGCGGTTCTGCACAGATTGAAATCAAGCCAGATGGTATCACCATTTTCACCATTCTCAGCGGCGCCAATCAAGGCTACCAGGACCAGAGTAAAAGCTGGTTTGAAAACGGGAAACTGCGAGTCCAAACCGATGGAAGCCAGGCAGTCGGGATTTACAAAGTCTATATTACCCAGCGAGATGGACGGGCAGTTGAAATGCGGTACGAACTGGTTGAGGATCCCCTTGAGGCGCGCTGGCAATCGATGACCTATGCCCCGCTTACGATCATCGCGCCCACTGCTACCCCAGCCCCTCAGTTGCCGACAGTGACCTCGGCGCCGACTTCAGCGCCCATACCAGGGATCGATATGCCCATCACTATAAAGAACGTGAGCATCAAAAATTCGCTTGGCCTTACAGAAACTGTGGATATTGGAATGAAGATATTGAACGCTGTCACGCGGGAAAGTCTGAAGTCAGGCGACGAGTCCATCCTGCCAGAGGCGAAAGGCGATATCTTCCTGAGCCTGAAATTATCCTTAGAAGGCTCGCTGGATGCGATCAACTGGATTGCCCTCAACGTACCTGTACTGTGCGACAATGAGACCTACAAAGCAAGAGACACGATCACGATCGAATTCGATAAAGGCTTGCTACAAAGTTGGCAGGTGCATTATGAAGTCCCCGCCGATGCCAGCTTCGGGTCGTGTAGCGTACAGCTGCCCGGTGGGGATGAAGTACCACTGGGTCGATTCTTTGACTCCCCCAATTAGACGGCTCGCCCTGCAGCAACCCAAGAACCTCCAGCATTCCCGCCTACATTTTGAGCGTAAACCAGGAAAGCTAGAGGGCGTGATGATCTGCCCATTGAACCAAAAATCTATGCGGATATTGGGTTTGTAAAAAAACTCTCCTGCTCCAATGTCATAACACATAACAAAATCCTAAAACTGAACAAACCAGCCAAAATTCCGTCCAATCCTCTAAAAATCCTGTTGGTATCCCTCCATCGTCAGTAATTTGACAAATAAGAACTTTTGTTCTAAAATATAATTGCCAAACACTTCCAACCTGTCTTTCGACGATGCCATACGATGAAACCGCTCACCCGCTGGATACTCCCCTCGAATAATCTTTCCCTGCCCTTATCTCGATCAACCACACTGGATTGTTCCTCATTGTTTTCAATATTTTTTACTCAAAAATACCCTGGACTGCGCCTTCATGCAGGATGCTTTTATGTATAATTGACCTTATTAGAGAATGAATAAGAAATAAGGATAAAACCATGCCAACCGAACCCACTCAACCGATGGCTTTCAAAGCCGAAACCCGCCAGCTATTAGATATCCTGATCCACTCGCTCTATTCGGAGCAAGCGATCTTCCTGCGCGAATTAATCTCTAACGCCTCCGACGCCCTCACCCGCCTCGATTTCGAGCTGCTCACCAATCGGGATGTGCTTGACCCGGACTTGCCGCTCACCATCCGCATCCGCGCCGACGCCGCAGCGAATACCCTCACCATCGAAGATACCGGCATCGGCATGACCGCCGCGGAGATGATCGAGAACCTGGGCACCATCGCCCACTCCGGGGCGCACGATTTCTTCCAGGCCCTCAAACAGAGCGGCAAAAGCGCCTCCGACCTGATCGGTCAGTTCGGGGTCGGCTTCTATTCCGCCTTCATGGTGGCCGAATGGATCCGGGTGACCTCCCGTTCCTACCAAAAAGACGCCCAGGCCGCCGTCTGGTTCTGCACCGGCGCGGACACCTACACCGTCGAAGAAGCCGAGCGGGAAAGCCGCGGCACCTCGGTCGTCATCAAGCTGAAAGAAGACGCCGCCGAATTCACCCAAGAAAACCAACTGCGCGAGATCATCCGCAAGCATTCCGACTTCGTCCCCTACCCCATCTTCATCGGCGATGCAGAAGAACAAACCAACCGGCAGACCGCCATCTGGCGCCAGTCGCCTCGCGAAGTCGAGCAGAAGGACTATGACGAATTCTACCAACAGCTCACCCTGGACTTCGAGCCGCCCATCACCCACATCCACATGGTGGTGGACGCCCCGGTGCAAATGTACGCCTTGCTCTACATCCCGGCCAAACCCGAACGCGGCATCTTTGCCTTGCGCAAGGAGGATGGACTGAAGCTCTATGCCCGCAAAGTGCTGATCCAGGAATATCACCGCGATCTGCTGCCCGAATATCTCTGGTTTGTCCAGGGCGTGGTGGATTCGGAGGATATCCCGCTGAACGTATCCCGCGAATCGATCCAATCGAACCGCCTGATGGCCCAACTGAAGAAACTGCTCGTATCCAAGCTGATTGACAGCCTGAAGAAGCTCGGCCAGGACGATCCAGAGAAATACAACCGTTTTTGGCAGGGGTTCTCCCGCTTCATCAAGCAGGGCGTCGCCATCGAACAGGTTGAGCCGGAAGCCCTCTATCCTTTGCTGCGTTTCCACACCACCAAAGAAACCTCGAAATGGCTGTCCCTCGATGATTACATCGCCTCAATGCCGCCCGAACAGGAGCAGATCTACTACATCCTGGGCGACGACGAGCGCTCTGTCCAGCACAGTCCCCACCTGGACGCCGTTCGCCAGCGCGCATTCCCGGTTTTGCTGATGACCGACCCGCTGGATGCCTTTATGCTCACCCGGCTGAAGGAATACAAGAGAAGCCCCTTGCAAATGTCGCCTCCGCCAACCTGGAACTGCCCGCCGAATCCGCCGACCAGGCCGAAAAACCGGCCCTGGATGCTGAAGAAACCACCTCGCTGATCGATCGCTTCAAATCCCGTCTGGGCGAGCGAGTCAGTGATGTGCGCATCAGCGATCGTCTGAGCGAATCCCCTGCCCGCCTGGTGGACCCGCAAGGCGCGCCGGATCAGGAAATCCAGCGTGTCTACCGCATGCTGAATCGGGAGTTTGAGCCTCCCAAGAAAGTGCTCGAACTGAACCCGCGTCACCCCATTCTGCTGGGATTAAAGGGCGTGCCTGCCAGTGACCCATTAGGCGATCTCCTCATCGAGCAAATCTTTGAGGATGCTCTGTTGATCGAGGGGCTGCACCCAGATCCGGCTGGAATGATTGAGCGCATCCAAAAATTGATGGAGGCTGCAATCCGGCCGTAACCCGTCCCGGCTTGCCTTTGGCGATGACTGACCTGCTGCCCGTTGTCCTGTGGCTCATCCCGCTGCTCTTACTGGCCACCATCGCAGTTTACCTCTTGCTCGGGCGCCGCTTCCAGCAAAAAGCTGAACAATCATTGAAAGACCTGCGCCTTGGGCTGCGCCGGTCACAATCCGAGCGCAAGCAGTTGGAGCTCAAAGGTCAGGCTTACAGCCTGCGAGACCCGCAGCCCTATCGCGCCGCGGCAACCGAGTTTCGAGAAACGCTGGCCGCAGTCCGCTATCAACTGGAAGAGATTGAGCGTGCGACGGTCAGGCTAAACGAGCGCAATGCCAATCTCAAGCACGACCGCTTGCGAACGCTGTTCGGCGCCCCCGTTCTTTGGAGGCTTGTCCGCCAGGATGCAGCCCGCCTGCTGGCCGATCTGGCAAACGTCCAATCTAATCTGCGCCTGGCAACCGAATTCCAAATCAAACTCGAGCGGCTTCCGTGGCAGGTAGCCCAACAGGCGCGCGAATTGCGCCGCGATCTCCAGACCCTCAGCCAGAGGCTTGGCCAATTGCGCCAAAGCGGCTTGTACGGAGATACCTTCGAAGCCGCTGCCCGGGTTGAGCGCCAGGCTCAAGTCGCGCTGGCTCAAGCCCCAGCCTTGTTCCTGGATGGCCACGAGCAGCAGCTTCTCCAATCCGCTTCCAAAGAAGACACCGCTCTGGTTTTTGCGCTTGTCCAGGCAAACCAGCCCGATCTGGATAATCTGCTTATTCAAAGCCGCGATTGGGAGACCGCCAGCCAGTTGACTGCCCAGAAAGTGGCGGCGATGCGCAAAGCCCTGGATGAGCTGGAAGAGATCCTGACCAGCCTGCCCGCCAACCTGAATACCGGCGAGGAGCAGGTCTCCGTTCGCCGCCTGGAAGAGGTCGCCCAAAACCTGCACTCGTCTGCCGCCCGATTAGAAGTAGAGAGCATCGATCTTGTCGGGCAAGAGGCTGATCGTGTGGGTGAGCACGCACGTGAGAACAGCCAGCGTCTTCGACAGGCGCGCAGCGAGGCTGAAAGGTTGGCTGGGCTGCTCGAAGAGCTGTCTGCCGGTTTTCGCGATCTTTCGCTCCGACTGGCCACGCTGGGAGCGCGCAGCACCCACCCCATCCACTGGGAGGTCAGCCTGGAACTGCTGGCTAAGCTCAACCGCCAGACAAATGAATTGGGCGATGCGGGCAAACAGCGCACTCCAACTCAAGTCAACAAAGACCTGCTAGCCGCAACCGAATTCGACCTCCAGCAAAAACAACTTGGAGGTTATATTCAAGAAATCGAAGATGCTCATGCTGAGCTTGTCACCTTATTGGCAGAACCGGAGTTCACTCAAATGCCGGATTGGGCGCAGAAAGCCCGCTCTTTTATCGCTCAGGCAGGCGTCTATGCCCCAGAAAACTGGACCCGCCTGGAAGATCTGGCGAAATTGAAAGCCGACCTGGACGAGCTGTCGGGGCAAATCGAAATCCTGCTTTCGGGGGATGCTTCAGGTGAACTCTCTGAGCTGCAGGTGATCAAACGCCTGGATCAAACCCGCCAACTTGGCGATGATTACCGCCGCCTGGCGCAGCGGGTCGAGGCCGTTCGAACGCGCTGGCAGGACTTGCAGCGCAGAGAAATCCAGGCTGGCGCTGAAATCGAAGATCTGCAAAAATCGCTGAGCCAGGCGCAGTTGATTTCCAATTCCAACCCATTTCTGGCTGGCGTCGCCTCACAGGAGATCGAGCGCCTGCTGAAAAGCTGCCAGGATTTAAGAGGAGAACTCGCTCAGCCGCAGCGCGGCGCCGTGGAGAAGAAAGTTCGCCAGGCGGATACCCTGAAAGAACGCTCCCTGGAATCCGCCCAAGGCTGGTTGGAGCAATTGAAAAAGGAAATCCAAACTCTGTTTAAGGAATTATCCCAAACGATGCATGAGCTGGAAGCTATCGCAAGGTTGGAAGATGCCAGCGTGTTGGAAGCACAGCGCCTGCTCTCTTCTGAACAGTCCTTCAGCACGGCTTCCCAGGCTGGTAAGAACCGCCTCGCCTGGGGGGATCTGATCCTGGAATTCAAACGCTGCAGCAGCCTGTGGCAGGAATTCACAGCCTCCCAGCACTCCCTGGCAAATGTCCATCAGCTTGTCGAGACCTATCGCGAAGCCAGCTACCAGCGCAACCAGGCGCACGACCAGACCTCCGCCGAACGCCAGCGCAAGCGCACCTGGCCGCCTATCGCGACCCACCTGGAATTCGAGCAGCGCGATTTAGAGGTTCTGGACAAGGAGTGGAATAATCTCAACGAGCGCTCCGGCAAGGCTATCTCGCTTGTGGCCCAATACAGCAGTCTGGCCTCTCGTTATCAGAATTTGGCCGAACGGGTTCGCCAGAGCGCAGCGCGCCGTCAGCAAGAACAAAGCCAGGTCGAACAGCTTGAAGACGCTCTCGCCGACCAGGCAGAGCCGTGGGAGCAACTTCTGGCGCGCGTATCAGGATAACCCCACTGCCAGCGCAGAAATCCGCGAGTTGCTCGACACCCTGGACGAGCAAATGAACCAGATTGAGTCGGATTACCTGGCAAACGCGCTGGATTATGATGGGGTCATCCAGCAGATGAAGGCGCTTCAACGGCGGGCGCGCTATTATCAGGTCGCCCTGGATGAAGATCATGCCCTGGATGCCTCCGGGCGAGTAACCCGCCGACGCCAATCCGAGCGCGAATAGAAGAGAGTGGCTAAAAAATGGGCTAAAATAGGGGGATGAACAGATGCCCGAAATGCCAACGAACAGAACGACAAAACCGTGCTGGAAAAACAGGTGCAGGTAGTCAACGCTATCGATGCATGTATTGTCAGATCAAATACACGCCTGAACCGAAAGCATGGGTCTATGATGAGCAAACTCGCCAAAAAGCGATAGAAATGTATGTGGATGGGATGAATTTGCGTCGAATTGCGCGTCATCTGGGTACACACCATCGTACAATATCATTATGGGTCAAAGAGAAGGCGGCTAGCTTACCCGAAGCACCCGTTCCAGAAGAAGTCAAAGAGGCTGAAATGGACGAGCTTTTCACCTTCATAGGAGAGAAAAAAAGCGCATCTACATCATAACCCTTGTAGATCGAGCAACACGCTGTTTTCTGGGCTACAAAATCGTCTGGGATCGCACTCAAGTGGTGATCCAGGATATGGTAGATGAAGCTGTCAAAGCCAAACAGTATTACAGTGATGGGTTTGATGCCTATTACCGCCTTTGGTATCACTATGGTCATTATGAAGTATCGGAAGGCAAGACAGATACTTATTCGGTTGAAGGTGATAACGCTGAATTGCGTCACTATCTGGCTCGACTGGCACGCCGCTCGCGATGTTTTTCAAGAAGTCTCGAAGCTTTGGAGTGGGCTGTGCGACTCTTTGTTTACTGCTTCAACCGTCGCCAGCTATTGAAGCAGCGTTTTCCCAGCTACCCGGCCCATGTTTTTCAGTTTGTTTAGCCCTTGATTTAGCCACTCCCAATAGTAGGGTAATCGCATTTCAAACAGACAACACCTTGAGTAGGTAAGCTTCGTCCCAACCGGCCTGCAAACGCTTAGCCTGGATGCCGCCTTTAGCAGTTTTTTCTTGCTTTAGCATATTGACTGCCATGTGACGCAAAACGGCGAAATTTTCTGGGGCATTATCTTTGCGCACCCGGCTCATATCTTCCTGAAAAGCGATATCCAGCACCCAGTGTAGGCGGTTCTCAATGCCCCAATGGCTGCGCTTGGCTTTCAGAAAAGCTTTTGCATTCATGTGCAAGCTAGAGATGAAATAGCGTGTTTTGATTTGCACTTTTTCACCAACCCGCCTTTCAGATCGGATCATAGCTAAAGTTTTCAAGCCTTTCCAATTGTCTCTACCACGCAAGTAGCTCAGATATTCCTCACTAGAAATGGCCCAGCATTCGCGGATTTCCATTCTACCGTGCGCATCGTCCACTTTTCGGGTGTAGGAGTACCCTGGACTGGAAAAACCTTCTTGCTCGTCCATGCTAAAGAGCCGTTCCAGGTCTTCATACAACTGCGGTTGGTTCTCCTTGACAGACAACAAGTAATCGCCTCCCTGATCAATGATCGTTTCCGCAATCTCAATCTGCGTTCCAATTGCATCGATCGTAACCAAACAACCTGTAATATCCAGCAGTTGTAGCAATTTGGGGATTGCAGGTATCTCGTTCGACTTATCATCCACCTTCACTTGCCCCAATACCAGTTCATTGGCCGTTGCCCAGGCGCTTACCATATCAATGGCTGCCTGGTCGTTACTATCGTCTTTGGATCCTCGCAATTGCTTCCCATCAATCGCTATCACTTCCCCTTCCGTTAGCTTCTGAATGGTTTTCACCCAATCTAAAAAGCTGCGTTGAAATTCTTCTGGCTTGATCAGCCCGAATACCCGCCCAAATGTATCATGCGAAGGAATGCCATGGGGTAATTCTAGGAATGTCTTGAACCATTTGAGCTTGCTTTTCCCAAACAACGCTACATCACTCCAACCATCTGCTCCGCAAATTACCGCACAGATTGCGATTACGATTATGTCGATCAATTTGTGCCGCGTCGCATTTCCTATCCGTGGATCACTTACTTTCCCGAAATGTTCCGTTATTCTGCCTATCGCTTTTTCTTCCATTGCCGTACTCTCCTTCGTACGACAATTTTCTCACACCTATCTCAAATGCGATTACCCTACTCCCAATAAAATTGCGCTTGCAGATTTAGTGGAAAGTGGTAGAATTGGTGACGCTCTTTCAGGCCCGCGTAGCTCAGTGGATAGAGCATTTGCTTGCGGAGCAAAGGGTCGCGCGTTCGAGTCGCGCACGGGCGCCAGAAAATCTGCCAGAAATGGCAGATTTTGGATTAAGAACTCGGTCATTTTTCCAAAAGCACCTGGAAATGATCGGAGTATGCCTGAGATGCTATGGTAAGATGATGTGTCCTCCTTTCCAGAGGAGCCAACGACAAGCCCAATAACCAATGGATATAAGAAAATGAAAGATACGATCATCATCATCGGGGCCGGCGTTGCCGGTTTATCAGCAGGATGCTACGCGCAGATGAATGGCTACAGCACGGAAATCTTCGAGCTGCATGATCTGCCAGGAGGTTTATGCACCGCCTGGGAACGTAAAAATTACATCTTCGATGGCTGTATTCATTATCTGTTCGGTTCAGGAGAAGGCCAGCCGTTCCACTCGCTTTGGCAAGAGTTAGGCGCGCTGGAGGGTCGAAAATTTATGGATCATGCTGAATTCATGCGCATCATCGATCCAGCCGGCAAAACGCTGACGGTCTACAGCGACCCCGACCAACTGGAAGATCATCTCATTCAACTTTCCCCAGCCGACCGATCCCTGATCCAGGCGTTTTGCCAGGGCGTGCGTACATTCACCCAGTTCGATATGTCGGCTTTGCAGGAAAAACCGAAACCCATGATGAGCGCTCAAGATTGGGCTGAATTCGGCCAGAAGATGGCGCCTTTTGCTCTGCCTCTGGCAAAATGGGGATTATTGTCAGCGGATGAATTTGCCAATCAGTTCGAGGATCCATTTCTGCGCAAAGCCATCCCTCAAATGTTCGCCTGGACCAGCATCCCGACAATGGTTGGAATGTCATTATTGGCGTCTATGCACAACCGAAACGCCGGTTTCCCCATTGGCGGCTCCTTGGACTTTGCCCACGCAATCGAAAAACGATATCTGGATTTGGGCGGGAAAATCCATTATAAGGCGCAGGTCGAAAGAATCTTAACCAAGAACGATCGGGCTATCGGCATTCGTTTATACGACAATAGCGAATATTTCGCCGAACGGGTGATCTCTGCCTGCGATGGACGCTCAACCATCTTCAATCTTCTGGATGAGAAATATATCAACCGCTCGATCCGCAAACTATACGATGGTCACCTGCCGATCCATTCGCAAATCCAGGTCTCGTTAGGCGTGGACCAGGATTTCTCCGACCAACCCCACTGGGCAACCTATCTATTGGATAAGCCCGTCCGGATCGCCGGCGAGGACAGGTATGAAGTCGGCGTCAAACACTATTGCTTTGATCCGGGCCTTGCCCCTCCTGGCAAATCAACCGTGATCATCATGCTGACCACCGAATATGATTACTGGCAGCGTATCTACGGCCGGCGGATTTACGGCGAAGAGCAAATCCAGGAAGCGGATATCCTGATTGATTGTTTGGAAACCATCCATCCTGGGGTCAAATCGAAAATTGAGGTGATGGATGTCGCCACGCCATTGAGTTACGAGCGTTACACCGGAAACTGGAAGGGCTCGAGCTGCGGCTGGCTGCTGACCAAAGACACCATGCTGATGATGATCAACGGAATGCAAAAAAACCTGCCAGGGCTAAAAAACCTGCACATGGTCGGTCAATGGGTCGAGCCGGGGGGGAGCGTCCCTATTGTGGCTATGTCTGGCAGAAACGCAGTGATGCAGATCTGCCACGAGGACAAGCGTCCTTTCCAGGCCATCGATGCTTAAGGTCCGGGCTGGTCCTTTTGCTATGCTCTGGATGACTGCATTTCGTTGCGTAATTTATTGAAAACGAACATCATCTTGAAAGAGGTCACTTTGAATAAACCCCAGATATTACTATCCAACGATGACGGCATCGAATCCCCCGGTTTATGGGCGGCGGCAGAAACCCTCTCTGAGCTTGGATTTGTGCACGTCGCCGCGCCGCGTGATCAATCCTCCGGAGCAGGCCGCAGTCTACCATCCACATCCGATGGCTTAATCCACGTGCGTCAGGTGACAGTCAACAACAAGGAGTGGACAGTGCACGCGGTTGGAGGCACACCCGCCCAGACTGTGCTGCATGCCATCATGGAGATCTTGCCAGAGCGACCACACCTAGTGGTGGCCGGGATAAATTATGGCGAAAACCTGGGCAGCGGCGTGACCGTTTCAGGCACAGTCGGCGCTGCGCTCGAAGCAGCTGCGCTGGGCGTCCCGGCTATTGCGGTTTCGCTGGAGACCGAGCCGCGCCACCATCTCTCACATTCAGATGAAGTGGATTTTAATGCCGCTGCATATTTTACGGCTTATTTCAGCCGCTTGATGCTCGAAAAGAGAATGCCTGCCGATGTACAGGTTCTTAAAATTGAAGTTCCCTGCGATGCTACTCCCGATACGCCCTGGGCGGTTACGCGCTTATCGCACCAGCGCTACTTCATCCCCACACCCCCAGTGCGATCCTCCTGGAATGCGCCTGCCCGGGTGGGCTACCGGGTGATGGACGACCTGGATAAGGATGACCCCCAATCGGACGTCTATGCTGTCAGAATCCGGCGCTGGGTTGCGGTCACCCCGCTCAGCCTGGATATGACCTCCCGCATCGATCTCTCGGATCTGGATAGGATTTTACGGGCTGGCTAATCTGGCCTGGTCAATATTTCCAGCATCTGCGGGTGCAACCGCGGCGAAGCCGCCAGGATCGAACAAGGCGGCTGGACGTAGTCCGGGCTTCCATCCGTCTTGCTGACGAGCGCGCCAGCCTCTTCAGATTAACCCGCCTGCGGCCAGATCCCATGGTTTAACCCGCAGTTCCCAATACCCGTCAAAACGACCGCAAGCCACATAACACAGGTCCAATGCGGCTGAGCCAATCCGGCGCACCCCCTGGGTGTGCAAGGCGAAATAGGCATACAGATCCAGGTTGTTCTGCGGATGGGAGCGAATATCGTACCCAAATTCAGTCACCAGCATGCTGGTATTCAGTTCGTCAACCGCTGAGACCCGGATGGGCTCTCCATTCAGCCATGCACCGTGCTCTCGCTCCGCGCTGAAGCACTCCTCGCGAATGGGATCGTATACCACACCTGCCTGCATCAGCCCATTCTGGGCATACCCGATCGATACCGCGAAAACCGGGAAACCATGGGCGAAGTTGACTGTCCCATCCATCGGATCGATAAACCAGGTGGAATTTTCCGTTCCGGGTATTTGACCACTTTCTTCGGCCACGATACTGTGACCGGCGTAACGTTGGTGAATAGAGCGGATCAAGAAATCCTCAGCCTGATGATCCGCATCGGTAACCAGGTCGATAGCGCTTTTAAATGTGATCCGCTTTTCGCGAAAAAAACCGGCGCGCAGGATCGCGCCGGCCTGTCTTGTCAGGCTTTCCAATTCGACGATTGTAGGCGTGTTCAATTGCGACTGGTGTATTTTTCTTCCAGGTTGTGGAGATCTTCCAGTTCACCCTGGATTTCGTCGCGTTGATGGTAAGCCTCGGCAAGTAAAGTTTGGAAAGCGGGTTTTTGCTCTGCTGGCAGGCTTTCCAATAACCTCTCTGTCCTCTGGATCTGGCTCAACTTGTGGCGCAGTTTGTATTCTAATCGCTCTCGGTATCCACGATAAAACTCCCGGTTGCCAAGCGGTCTTGGCGCGGTGGATGGCCCAGCCGTGAGCACCTCCGCCACAGTGAGCAAAAACTCCTCAGTATCCACTGGCTTCTCCAGAAAACGGGTTGCTCCCAGGCTCATCGCAAAAGCTTTGTCTTCTGGCGTGACATAGGTAGCAGACAAGAAGATGATCGGGATGCCGCTGGTCAGCGGGTTGCTCCGCAGGCGATGCGCCAGAGCAAAGCCATCCAGGCGAGGCATCAAGATATCCGTGATCAAAAGAGCTGGCCGTTCTTGGGCAATACTTTCCAAAGCTTCCTGCCCGTTTCGAGCCAGAACCGTTGGATAACCTTTGAAGCGCAACGTAGCATCCAACAAGTCGAGGATATTGGGGATATCTTCAACAACAAGGATAGGACCGTATGGGATGTTCATAGTATGAATTGTAGTCTGCTTGAGTAGGAAGGGCAATACCCATTTTTGAAAGGATTATATGGGAGAGATTACCCCCCCCATTTCATCTGCCAGTCCCTCAAAGAAATCTACCATCCGGAGCTGGCGGTCTACTGCCAATCGTTTCCCGCTTTCGGTTGTCAGGCGATCTTTGATCTTGACCAGCTTAAAAAGGTATTCGTGATAGGCGCTGTGCGGCTCATCCGGCTCAAGCCAGCCGGTTTCCAGAAACGTGGCAGAGGGAGGATGATAAAAAGGACACCCGGCACGCACAGCATAGGCAATTGCTCTGGCAACTCCAATTGCGCCGATCGCATCCAACTTATCTGCGTCAAACAACACCCTGGCTTCCAGGGTTTGGGGAGAAGCGGAATCGTCTCGAAAACGATGGGCACGGATACAGTGTTGAACAGCGGAAATCTTTTCTGGAGACCAGCCTTCCGCCTTCAGAATCCTCGCAGCCAGTTCGGTGGAATGGAGGTGGTGGGTGTCGCGCCTATTGAGATGGGCGTTATCCGCATCCGAATCGACCGTTGCACCGGTTTCGTTCATCTGAGCATCGTGCAGCAATACCGCTGCCTTTACAACCTGCCAATCAGCGCCTTCAGATTGCGCCAATTGTTCCGCCAACCGGTAGACCCGAACAACATGGTCAAACCCGTGCACGGGGTCGTCTTGCGGATACCAACTGCGAGCCTGTTCGAATGAGAGCATTGTTTTTTACTGCACTGGAAACAGGCGCCCCTTTTTGACCACCGTTTGGACAAGGTTGATCCCAAAACGATACCCCAAATGGCGATAATCGGGAGCAGAAAGGATCAGCAGGTCAGCTTGCTTACCTGGCTCAAGTGAGCCTACCAGGTCAGCGCGCCGAATCGCGGCGGCGGCATTGATGGTAGCCGCTGCAATCGCCTGAGCAGGCGTCAGACGCAGGTAGCGGCAGGCTAATGCGATTGCGAATTGCATGCTCTCGCACCAGGCTGTTCCCGGGTTCAGATCGGTCGCGATTGCCAGCAAGCCGCCTTCTGCAAGGATTTCGCGGGCTGGCGTGTATTGCGGCTCTGCCAGCCCGAAGGGCGTGCACGGAAGCGAGACCGCAACGGTGCTGCTGTGCGCCAGGGCATAAATATCCTCTGGTGAGGTCTTCACCAGATGGTCCGCAGAGGCTGCTCCCAACTCAGCTGCCATGCGCGCGCGCCTCCCAGGTTATCGAATTCATCGGCGTGGATTTTGAGCAGAAAGCCCAATTCTTTGGCGCAGGTCAGGATCTGGCGGGACTGTTCCAGGGTGAATGCTCCCGTCTCGCAGAACACATCCACAAAGGGCGGGTCCAGAAAAGGCGCCTGGTGTTCCCACCATTCTTTTAACACCGGTAGCATTGTATTGCGGATCAAGGCAGTGTAATCATCCGGACGGTCGCGATATTCGGGGGCAATGGCATGCGCCCCCAAAAAAGTCGGGACGATCTCTAGCGGGCCTTCTTTATTCAATGCGATCAAAGCCTGCAACATCCGCAACTCGGCAGCCGTGCGCAGCCCGTATCCGGTTTTGACCTCGGCGGTTGTAGTCCCATAGTTGAACATGCTCCACAACCGCGGCCGGGTCTGGTTCATCAATGTCTCGAGCGAACTGGTGCGGGTGGCGCGCACTGTAGAGATGATCCCGCCGCCAGAAGCCAGGATTTCTAAATAGGTTTTTCCCTGCAAACGCAACTCGAATTCGGCTGAACGGTCACCAGCCCAGATAGCGTGGGTGTGTGGATCGACAAAACCGGGCATTACGACCTTGCCGCCAGCATCGATGCGCGAACTCGTCTGGGAAAGCTGCGAGCATCTCGTCGGTTGAACCCAGCGCAATAATCCTTTCGTTCTGGATCAGGATGGCGCCGTTTGGAATAATGGACAGGTTGCCGAGATCTTCGCCGCGCTGTGGTCCGCCTGCAAGGGTAAGCAATTGAGAAGCTGAATGGATAAGCATGAGAAACCCGGTTTCTTCTGAATCAATCGATTTGAGATGGTGTGATGGCTTTCATTCCATTTTACCATTCCTTCCATGATCAACACGGACAGCTCAGGAGTGATTGCAACTATGACAAAAAAAGTATAATTCAAATTGGAGGTAATCAATCGATGGAATACCGGATCGAACGCGAACTCTCTGGGTGAACTCCAGGTCCCAAAAAATGCGCTTTACGGGGTGCAAACCCCGTGCGCGGTGTTGAATTTCCCAATTTCAGGAATGCGCCCATGGCGGGCATTCATCTATTCAATAACAATGATTAAGCGGGCTGCGGCAGGCGAATTACACCATCAGAACGAAGAGCGAGATGTGACCCCGGTGGAGATTGAGAGGGCATTGAGCGATATGCGCCGGCTGACCGAAGGCGGGATTATCAGGTAAGGGTCAGAATTCTTTTACAAATACTTTATGGAGTTTTTATATAAGCAGGCTTATGATAACTCTGGTTTCAGGATACGCTTTTTGCCCAGTTTTACAAGCGCCTGAAAGGATAGATCATGGAACCGGCCTACATCCTGGTTATTGAAGACGATGATATTGTGGCTCGAACCATCGAGCGCAGTCTGCGTGGGGATGAATTCCGGGTTGTGCTGGCTAACAGCGGTGTGGAGGGTTTAAAAGCCGCCCGGAGGCGCCCGCCCGACCTGGTGATTCTCGATATCATCATGCCCGGCATGGATGGATATGCAGTCTGTCGTGAGATGCGATCTGACCCTCTATTGGCTGAAACACCGATCTTGTTCCTGACCGCCAAGATCAAGGATGATGACAAGATCACTGGTTTCAACGCGGGCGCCGATGATTACTTGTGCAAACCATTCAATATCGATGAGCTGATCCTGCGTCTGCGAGCAATCCTGCGGCGGGCAAGGCGGCAAGCCAGCTTGCACCAAGCCGATGAGAGAGGTAGGGTAAGAATCGCCGATCCCGGCTCAATGCGCGATCCCGCCAGCCTCCCCGAGAACCGGCGGCATATGGATGAAAGGCATCAGATCGTGATTGGAGAGTTCATCCTGGATACGCGCACCTATGAGTTAACTACACCAGCGCGGGGAAAAATCCGCCTGACGCCTGTGCAGTTTGAGTTAATCCATCATTTGATGTGCCACCCTGGAGAGATCTTTTCTCCGAGCCGGCTGCTTGATGAGGTTTGGGATTATCCATCGGATACTGGCAGCCCGGATTTAGTGCGAGTTCATATCAAGAACTTACGCGAGCGGATCGAAGAGGATCCTCGTTTACCACGTTTTCTACAGACAGTCCCCGGTTATGGGTATACGATCAGCCGCGAGGGTTAACCGAGCCAAGACAGCACGCAAGAAGAAAACTCTGGCAACCCTATAATTCCACCCAGGATTCTTCGCTCGCCAACCCGCTCTCCGGACTGATAAAAAGGCCGCCAGCACCAAACACACCCTGTAATTCAATAAAATAACTCGCCAACGCCTGAAACTGGGCCAGGCTGTCAGCTTCTGCTGAGAAGACCTGGTCGCTCCACCAGGCTAATTCCAGGGCAGCCTTGCCTTCTTTTACCGGATGGATCACCATGTGCAGATCCAGATCGAACGCATCCCTGCTGATCTCAAAGTTCACGCTAAGATCGGCGGTCTGCTCGCTTTGCAGCTTTTGCAGTTCCTCAAGAAAAGATTCCAGCGGGATGAATTGGGGCGGGATTGCCTTTACGCTAGATATGCGCGTAATACGCAAGTTTTCAGAATTCTCCGCTAATGTCTTCAAGCCGGGCAGGAGAGATTCAATGGGCACTTCGACCAGCAGGGTAATCGTCGGAGAGCCATCAATCTCGACGATCCAGGGAGCACAGCCCTGCCAGGCGGGGTCGATTCTTCTTTTCATGGCAAATTCCATCGGTTTCATTCGTTAATCTCCTGCATCCAACAGATGATAAACAAAAAAACCAGCGCAGAGGAAAGCTGGTTGTTGAGAGAGGCGACGACGGGATTTGAACCCGTGATCAGGGTTTTGCAGACCCTTGCCTTACCACTTGGCCACGTCGCCATATAAGACAGAAAAAGCGGGCAACGGGACTCGAACCCGTGACCTTCTCCTTGGCAAGGAGGTGTTCTACCAACTGAACTATGCCCGCAGTACCGACCTTTTTATCAGGCCGAGAGTGCCGAGTGCCAAAATCGGACTGGCGACACCATGATTTTCAGTCATGTGCTCTACCAACTGAGCTAACTCGGCCAAAATCATTGATCCCTTTTAAAGAGCCCCACTATTTTACTCACATGTCAGATGATTGTCAAGCGTCCGAAAAGTTCGGGAGTGGCTAAATCAAGGGCTAAACAAACTGAAAAACATGGGCCGGGTAGCTGGGAAAACGCTGCTTCAATAGCTGGCGACGGTTGAAGCAGTAAACAAAGAGTCGCACAGCCCACTCCAAAGCTTCGAGACTTCTTGAAAAACATCGCGAGCGGCGTGCCAGTCGAGCCAGATAGTGACGCAGTTCAGCGTTATCACCTTCAACCGAATAAGTATCTGTCTTGCCTTCCGATACTTCATAATGACCATAGTGATACCAAAGGCGGTAATAGGCATCAAACCCATCACTGTAATACTGTTTGGCTTTGACAGCTTCATCTACCATATCCTGGATCACCACTTGAGTGCGATCCCAGACGATTTTGTAGCCCAGAAAACAGCGTGTTGCTCGATCTACAAGGGTTATGATGTAGATGCGCTTTTTTTCTCTCCTATGAAGGTGAAAAGCTCGTCCATTTCAGCCTCTTTGACTTCTTCTGGAACGGGTGCTTCGGGTAAGCTAGCCGCCTTCTCTTTGACCCATAATGATATTGTACGATGGTGTGTACCCAGATGACGCGCAATTCGACGCAAATTCATCCCATCCACATACATTTCTATCGCTTTTTGGCGAGTTTGCTCATCATAGACCCATGCTTTCGGTTCAGGCGTGTATTTGATCTGACAATACATGCATCGATAGCGTTGACTACCTGCACCTGTTTTTCCAGCACGGTTTTGTCGTTCTGTTCGTTGGCATTTCGGGCATCTGTTCATCCCCCTATTTTAGCCCATTTTTTAGCCACTCTCAAAAGTTCATCTCTCATTCAACGGCTGCACCCAAAGCAGAGCCCCACCAGATTGAGCCTGGTACGCTTGCAGAGATGCCCGCAAATCTACCAGATCGGACCAAAACGTGCTAATTTGAGAACTCATACAGCGCGGCGGCTTCATACCAGGCTGTTGATGCTTCTGCTGTGATTTCAAACCTCTTGCTCTTCCATCCCTGGAGTAAAAGCTCCTCCAGCGGAAGAGTTTCTTCCAGCACATATGGCAGATCCGCATAATACCACAGCCGCGTTCCCAGCCTCTCAGCCGCTGCACGCGTCAGCCGATGATCCACATGCCCACCGATTGCCAGTGGACAGATCAACTCAACCTGCCAAGGCAACGAAGCAGCCAGCCGATCAGCCAGTACCTGGATCAAGCTGGCCTCCAGCGGATTCAGCGGCCCAAATAGGTCCTCGTCCGAGAGATACAGATGGTTCCCAAAAGCCCCGAGCGCAGCCTCTGGATCAGATTCATTACCAATTTCAGCCGGCGTTGCTCTCCGATAAATACAATCTGGAAAAGGAAAATGGCGATAGTCAGCGCCAACCTGCTTACAAGCCCGCATGTCTTCTATTTTACGGATAGAGATGGCTTCTCGCCCGGTCTGCCAGCGCTGATGAAGCGAATCTGCAAAGGTAGACAGATCACCAGGGGGTATCTCTCCGGCGCAGATCGTCCAGATTTGCACATTTTCTCCCGATTGAACCTGCTCCCATATCAAGCCCCCGCACGAAAATATGGCATCATCAAAATGAGGGGAAAGATAAACCCGGTTCATACTCCACTACTTTTACCACAAAACCCCAATAGCGTGTGCCAGACCCCAAGCGCGAACGTCCTTGCCACAGCTTGGGCGTGGTGTTATCATCTACTCATCGAAAAGAGTGAGACAATGCACCGGGAGCAGCGGCTTCGAATTCGTATCATCCTCTCTCTAATAATCCTGGCAACTGTGCCTTGTTACTGCACCGGCTATCTTCTGGTTCGTGTTTCGGATGGCCTGGTTTCACATCCGACGAAAACCCCCACCCTTACAGCTACCTTTACAGCCATCCCTTCGCTTACCCCCAGCTTCACCCGAAGTCTGCCCCCAAGCGCCACCCCCGTCCCGCAAATGCCCACTTTCACCGCCTCCCCGTCTCCTACCCAGTTCTTCACCTGGACCCCTTCAAATACGCCGCCTCCCAGCGCCACATTCATCCCAAGCCAGACCAATATCCCAACGGATACCCAACCACCGCCCAGTGACACACCGCATCCACCTAGCGATACGCCTGAACTCCCAACCTCCACCGGGCTTGCTTCCCCATATCCGGCGCCAACAGAAAGCACAGGTCCATGAGTCGACCAGAAATCTATCCATTGGTTTCGATTCCGCCAACAGCTAAATAATCTCCGCAAATTAGCTCAACCTACACTATAATCTATTATTCCAACTCGAATTTATGGAGAAAGATGAGCGGAAATACACCCACACCAGAATTGATGCCATTCCTAAAACAACTGATTTCCGTTCCAGGGCTGTCGGGATACGAATCGCCCGTGCGTGATCTGGTCGAAGAAGTATGGAGGCCATTGACCGATGAAATCCACCTCAGTCGTTTGGGAAGCCTGCATGCCCTGCGGCGCGGCGTAGGTCCCGAACCGCGCCCCGGGTTAATGATCGCAGCGCATATGGACGCGATCGGCTTGATGGTTTCCGGTCTGATAGATGGATTCCTGCGCGTCACTGAGGTCGGCGGTCTTGATCCACGCGTATTGCCTGGGCAACTGGTCGTTGTCCACGGTCGCCAGGATTTGGCAGGAGTGATCGTCCGCCCCCCCGACCATCTCTTACCGGAAGATGCCAGCCGGGGAAGGATGAGCCTGAATTACCTGCTGATTGATCTCGGCCTGCTTGCAAGTGAGGTTGAACGTCTGGTGCGCGTAGGGGACCTGGTCTCGTTTGCCCAACCGCCATTACAGTTGAGCGATGAATACCTGGCGGGGCACTCACTGGATAATCGCGCTTCTGTTGCTGCGCTCACCATCTGCCTCCAGCAGTTGCAGGGTCGTCAAACATCTTGGGACGTCTGGACAGTAGCCACATCGCAGGAAGAGGAAACTCTGGGCGGCGCGATGACTTCCGCATTTCAAATACGTCCAACCCTGGCAGTGGCTCTCGATGTGACCTTTGGTGAAGGCCCCAATTCGCCCAGTCATGAAACATTCCCGCTCGGTAAAGGGCCCATGCTGAGCTGGGGACCCAACATCCATCCGGGTCTTTTCAAGACATTCAAAGATCTGGCCGACAGATTAGAAATCCCCTACCGATTGGAGCCAATCCCTGAGAGTTCAGCAACCGACGCTGTCGCTTTGCAAATCTCCGCCGAAGGTATCCCCACCATGCTGATCGAAATCCCGCTGCGTTATATGCACACCCCGGTTGAGATGGTGTCTCTCAAAGATATCCAACGCGCCGGCCGGTTGCTAACCGAGTTCGCCGCCGGACTAGACGGCGCCTTTATGGATCATCTGTCCTGGGACGAATGAACTAGAGGCAAGACAAGAGATGAGCAAAAACCCAAATCCGAAACCCGGCTCAACCCCAGTCCACTCTTCAGTACCCCAGATTGGCGCTGCCCAAATCCGCTTACTGGAGAACTTGTGCAACGCCATTGGGGTCTCTGGAGATGAAGGGCAGGTGCGCAGAATTATCTTAGAAAAAATCCGCCCATTTTCGGATGAATTGAAAGTCGACGCGCTCGGTAATATCCTGGCAATCCGCAACGGAGGCAGCCAGGAAAACCAATCCGATAGCCAGCGTTTGCGCGTCATGATCGCAGCTCATATGGATGAAGTTGGCATGATGATCACACGCGAAGAAGGCGATGGTATTTTCCGCTTTCATATCGTCGGCAGCATTGATCCGTACTTCCTTCCAGGCAAATCCGTTTGGGTTGGTCGCGAGCGCTTCCCCGGGGTGATTGGCGTAAAACCGATCCACCTGGCTGCGCGCGAGGATCGCCGCCGCGCCATTGCCCTGGATAGCTTACGCATCGACGTCAGCCCGGATCAGGCGAAGAAAGTGAAGATTGGCGACCGGGCGACCTTTGGGACCTGCTTCAATCGGATCGGCCCTTCCATCCGGTCCAGGGCGCTTGACGACCGAATTGGAGTGGCGTCTCTGATTGAGCTTCTGCGTTCCGCCCCACCGCACATTGACCTGTTGGCCGCTTTCACTGTTCAAGAAGAGATCGGACTGCGCGGCGCGCGGGTAGCCGCCTACGCTTTGAACCCCGATCTGGCTATCGTGCTGGATTGCACTCCCGCCCGCGATCTTCCCATATTTGAAAGTGATGATTTTAATCATTTTAACCAGGAAAATATCCATTACAACACTCGTCTGGGAGGTGGTCCCGCGATCTACATTGCTGATCGCTCCACCATCTCTGACCCGCGCCTGGTCCGCCACCTGACCCAAACAGGTGATGATCTCGCCATCCCCTACCAGTTCCGCCAGCCAGGGAGTGGAGGGACGGACGCCGGCGCAATCCACACACAGCGTCTCGGTATCCCCAGCATCTCGGTCTCAGTCCCAGGCCGCTATATCCACACCGGGGCGACGATCATCCGCAGCGAAGATTGGAAACACACATTCCGCCTGGTATACCACGCTCTTGAACGTATGACCCCGGATGTCCTCCATGTCGACCGCTGAATCCATCAGAAAATCGACTCTCTATACGTCGTATTGCATTACATCAGGAGCCGCTTGATGAAATCTTTGCTAAAAAAGCTCGTGGAAACCGCCGGACCATCCGGATTCGAGCAGCAAGTCAGATCATTGATCCAGGATGAGATTTCAACTCAGGTCGACGATCTCCACATCGACAACCTGGGAAACCTGATCGCACGAAAAGGCCAGCGCTCCACCGGGGGGCTAAAAATCATGCTTGCCGCCCACATGGACGAGATCAGCTTGATGGTCACTCACATCGACGAAGCAGGGTTTGCCCGTTTCGCCCCTGTTGGAACCTTGCGCCGGGCAGCCACGCTGGCAGGCAGGGTTCAGTTCCTGAATGGCGCCTTGGGCGTGATCGGCTCGGAACTCCTTACCGATCCAGGCTCCGCCCCTGCCATCAACGAGATGTTCATCGACATGGGCGTCGCCAGTCGTAAGGAAAGCCCGGTGCAGGTTGGAGATGTGGCCGTATTTGAACGATCCTTTCTGGATATGGGAAACCGCCTGGTCGGTAAGGCCCTGGATGACCGCGTTGGAGTGGCCCTGCTGATACAGACTATTAAAGAATGGAGTGAACAGGGAATCGTATCACCCCACGAGATTTATTTTGTCTTCAGCGCTCAGGAGGAGATCGGATCGCGTGGCGCCGCAGTCGCAGCCTATGGCATCAATCCTGATCTTGGTCTGGCGATCGATCTAACCGCCAGCAGCGGTACCCCCAAAGGGATCAAGATGGCTGTTGAGCTTGGAAAAGGCCCTGCAATCAAGGTGCGCGACCAGTACACGCTCTCAGACCCACGCATTGTCGACTGGATGATACGCACCGCCCAACAGGCTGGTTTGCCCCACCAGTTGGAGATCCTGGAAACAGGCTTCACAGATGCCCATGTGATCCAACTGACGCGCTCCGGAGTGCCTGTCGGCGGGCTTTCAATCCCTTCCAGGTATATCCATACCACCTCTGAGATGATTGATAGCAATGACCTACAGCATGCCCTGCATTTGCTGGTTGAACTGATTCGTAAGCCGGTAGCGCTGGCGTGATGGCATCTTCATTGAAACGCATCTTTCTTCTTATCATCCTGCTCCTGACAAGCTGCAGCAATTTTACCCAACCGCCAGCCACATCCACTGTTGACCCATCCCCATCCACTGAACAAATCGAGCCGACCACCAGCGCTCGGTTAGAATTCACCCCTACGCCGTTGCCCGAGGGTCCGGTCAAGCTGACCATCTGGCTGCCCCCCACCCTTAGCCCCATCTCCGATGATCCGGCTGGCAGCTTGCTTCAAAAACGCTTGGAGGAATTTCAAAACCGCAATCTCGAGGTCATCATCGAAACCAGAGTGAAAGCCGTCGAAGGCCCTGGTGGTTTGCTCGACTCGCTCACCACTGCCAGTGCAGCAGCCCCGGCTGCCTTGCCTGATCTGGTCGCCTTGCCGCGCCACTTGCTCGAAGCCGCAGCCCTGAAAGGATTGCTCCTGCCATTAGACAACCTGACCGCTGCGCTCAACGACCCGGACTGGTATCCTTACGCCATCGAATTGGCTCATTTGCAGAATAATGTGTATGGCTTTCCATTCGCCGGAGACTCTCTGGTTCAGATCTACCATACTGAAACCATAACAAAGCCGCTCACCAGTTGGACAAGCGTGATCAAAGCTGGCCGCCCGCTGGCTTTTGCGGCAGGTTCCGAAAGTTCCCTTTTCACCCTGGCCCAATACCAGGCCAATGAGGGCCAGGTGCTTGATGATCTGGGCCGACCATCTCTCAGTGCCATTGAGCTTGGCGAGGTGCTCGCGTTCTACCAGACCCTGACCCAGAATGGGGTTATATCCGAAGCGCTGCTCGCCCAACTTCAAAACGACGATCAGGTTTGGGATGCTTTCACCCAAAACCAGGCTGATCTGGCGATTATCTGGACATCCCGCTATCTGAGCAATCCGAATAATGAGACCGCAATCGCTCAAATCCCCACTCCGCGCGGAAAGCCATTTAGCCTCGCAACAGGCTGGGTTTGGGCGTTAGTTGGACGGGATGAAGAAAAACGCCGTCTGGCAGTCGATCTGGCTGAATACTTAACCGACAGTCACTTCCTGGCGGATTGGTCGCTGGCTGCCGGCTTCCTACCCACCCGCCCCAGCTCACTTTCCTTCTGGCCAGATCAAGACCTGAAGCCCGATATCGGCTTGATTGCAGCTGCAGCGCGCCTGCTGCCGCCCACAGACATCGTTTCAAGCCTGAAGGCGCCTCTCCAACTGGCTACTTTATCCATCATTAAAGGTCAGGCAGACCCGGTCTCGGCTGCCCAGACGGCTGCTACCAGCTTAACCAACCCTTAAGTTGACGGCATCCGGCTGAAGATGTTATGATCACAACAGTGAATAGAACTTTTATACGCTTCGGCACGCACGCCTTGCTGGTTGCGCTCATTTTGTTGGTTGCGTGGGGACTGAGAGAATTTTATTTACTTGCCGGCCCACCCCAAACCGGGCAGGGTGCTCTTGCAGCGGTGCCTTCTTCTCCAACACCCGTCCAACCTTTAGTGGAGCTTCCTGCTTTTCCTTCCCTAAACCCATCCATACAAGGCGTGCCGCGTTACTCACGCCTGCATACCGATGTCCCTTCCCGCCCACGTGAAGAAGTATCTTTATATATTGTAAAAGAAGGAGATACTCTCTTTGGCATCGCTGACAAATTTGGTTTAAAGCCGGAGACCTTGCTCTGGTCAAACCAATTGGTACTGGCGGATAATCCACACAGCCTGCGCCCGGGACAGGAGTTAACCATCTTACCGGTTGACGGGGCTTATTACCGCTGGTCTGCCGGAGACGGTATCAATGGGGTAGCAAGCTTCTTCGGAGTGGCCCCCGAAAGCATCCTCACTTATCCCGCAAACCAGCTAGGCGCGGATAAGATCGCCGACCCGGCTAACCCAACCATCGAACCTGGGCAATGGCTGGTCATCCCCGGTGGACGGCGCGAGTTCGTCAGTTGGAGCGCGCCAGCCATCCCTCTCGACGATCCAGGGGTCGCCAAAGTGCTCGGTCCAGGCGCATGCGAAAACGTTCAGGGTGGTGTGGTCGGTACAGGCGTCTTTATTTGGCCAGCAGATCACCATTTTTTATCTGGTTATGACTACGAGCCAGAGGCGAACCATCCTGCCATCGACATTGACGGCGACGAGGGCAACCCGGTTTACGCAGCCGATAACGGAATCGTGGTTTACGCCGGCTGGAATAATTGGGGCTACGGCAATGTGATTGTGATCAACCACGCCAATGGCTGGCAGACGCTCTACGCCCATCTGAGCGCCTATTACGTCAGTTGCGGCCAGTTTATCTATCAGGGCAACACCATCGGCGCAATTGGCAGCACCGGCAACTCAACCGGCGCGCATCTGCATTTTGAAATGATGATTAACGGCTTGCGCGTCAACCCCCACGATTATCTGCCAAACTAGAATCAAGAAGCCCGATCCTACCAGTTCGGCGCTGGACCATCACCCAACCAGTGCAGCAGGCAGTGATGGGCCAGCGCCTCCATCAAAATCACAATTAGGGATTGTCCAAAAAGAACGATATCCAGACGACGATCCGCCTTTATACGACCTTCTCGCGCATATACGAGCTGAGGTAATCCATCGCCGCCACCACGACCGCGATCGCTATCATTTGGGTGCTGGCAGCGCGATAGTTCAGCAGGTTAATGTTCTGGAGTAAAAGGAAACCGATCCCACCGCCGCCAGCAAAGCCAATAATCGTGGACATACGCACATTGATATCCCAGCGATACATCGAAAATGAGATATACGGCGGGATAATTTGCGGGATCACACTATAAATGATCACCTGAAGCCGGGTTGCCCCGGTTGCTTTCACTGCCTCCAGTGGGCCGGGCATGATACTCTCCACCTGTTCGGAATAAAGCTTCGCCAATGTAGCAATCGTATGTAGCGCCAACGCCAACATTCCTGCAAACGGCCCGATCCCGACCCAAACCACGAAGATGATTACCCAGATCAGAGCCTCGATGGCGCGCAGCCCGTTCAAGATCGTGCGCGAAACTGTATACATTGTCAAACCGATCGGCAGGGAATCCTTCGTACGGTTATATTTCACTGTAATAATTCCCAACGCTGCGCCAACGATCACCGGCCCCCAGATTACACTGATCGGCTTACCAATCTGATAAATCCAATCCACGCCAGCCCCGATCAAGATCCCAACCATCGCACCTGCCAGTCCGCCCAGGATGAAATCTGCTAGCTTCTTGGTGGATTCTGGAAGCGGGAAAATATACTTCCTACCCAAGCGGGCAAAAACATTACTGACAACCGCCCCACCGGCAATTGCCGTAAAAATTGCAATCAGAAGCTGCATGATCTCACCCAGGTTCATCAGGAAACTTGCCAACATCCCAATAAATCCAGGTTGTTTCACAAATGTTTTCCCTGATGTGACCGCCAAACTGGCAATTAAGTAGAGCGAAAGCACAATCAGCATGGTTGCGATGAGCAGTCCTACGATGCGTGCAATTCGAATCGGAAGGTCTGGAGGCATTTCATCTTCTTGAGGCAGCGCGAAGCGCATGATCAGCCAGATCAAGGCGAGGCTCACTGCGAACCCAACCAGGCTTAAGACGAGGCTGCCCGTCAAGAGCTGGCTTTGCTTCCCCAACCAGTCCGCCGTCAGCCCTCCAAGAGCGATTCCCAAAGGCCAGCCCAGGATGGTCAGAGATAAGCTGCTGACCGGCAAGGTGATATCTCGCATGAGATTTCGGGCGGCAAAGAAGCTGATTGGAACCGCAAAAAGGATGCCAAAAGTGGTCGCCAGCAGCGCCAGGAACACCGTCTCGACGATCTTTTCCCATGTATCGATGGCAGATTGCGATAGACGCGGTTTGCCTACATTCTTCATTGAGACGGTGCGAATATGCTGGATCTGATCGCTAGCCCGGGGAGGAATTTTGACGGTGATCTTAAAATAACCATCCTTATCCGCCTCATAAGCGCCCAGACCCAGGGAGACTTCGCTCGGAGGAATGAAATACAATTGCCCGCGCTGGTTGGGAACGAGATTAAAACCCTCGACTATGACCTCCGTACGCGGTTCAGCGCAGTATGGAGTAACCACCAGATAGCTCTCGCTCTTATCCAACTCAGGGCTATCAACAGGTTGGCTCGGACATGGCGTATAAAACGGTGCATTGATGAGAGTTTCTACCTGATCATATTTCAGGATATCCGGATGAAACAAAGCCCGAATCACCCGCGTCAGGCTCTCTTGCCGTCTGGGAGAACTAATTTCATCAAAACTGACCTGGGTCACCTGAAATCCATAAGCATAAATGATCACCCCAAAAATAATGAGCGCAGCCAGCCTTAATGATTTGAATAATGGATTTGTTTTCTTCATGCTGACCTACTTACCCCACCCGTTCGGCTTCTTTTCCGTAAATTTCTTTAAAACGATCGTCATCGATCTCATGCGGCAGGCCATCGAATACCAGTTTTCCCTCGTTGAGCGCCACAACCCGGTCGGCATAGCGATGCACCAGATCCAGAAAATGCAGACTGCATAACACAGTCACTTTGTCTTCTTGATTGATTTTCTCCAGGTACTGCATTGCGCTGTGCGCCAGCACTGGATCCAGACTGGCCACCGGCTCATCCGCCAGAATCATCTCCGGGTCCTGCATCAACGCCCGCGCCAGGCCTACTCGCTGCTGTTGACCGCCGCTCAATTCATCCGCCCGGCTATGAGCCTTATCCGCAATTCCAACCCGTTCCAGTTGATGGATCGCTTTGTCAATGTCTTCTTTGGGGAACCGGTTCAGGATGCTCCAGGCCGGATTGACATAGCCCAGGCGTCCCGCCAGCACATTGGTCAGCACACTCGAACGATGCACCAGGTTGAAATGTTGAAAAACCATGCCGATCTTGCGTCGGATGCGGCGCAGGTCCTCATCGCTGGCTTTTGTAACATCGACATCATTCCAGAGCACCTGCCCGGCGGTTGGCTCGATCAAGCGGTTGATACAACGTAGCAAGGTGGATTTCCCAGATCCGCTCAGCCCGATGACAGCCACAAACTGACCTTCTGGAACCTCAAAACTGACTTTATCCAACGCCAGAACACCGCCCTCATAGATTTTTACCAGTTCGATGATTTTTAACATAACCTCACCTAACTTAAGCCCCGGGCAGGGATCCCTGTCCGGGGCTTATCTTAGAAACAAACGGTTTTATCTGAATTTCTCGATGGTGATACCCAGGAATTCTACCAGCTTGCGGACAGGATCATATTCCTCGTCCAGCGCAGGTTCCAGACCTGACCAGCCGTAGAAGTCCTCGCTCCCGATCGATTGCCCCCAGGCTTCGGTCTGAGCGAAAGCAAGCAGGGCTTCTTCGATCTTTGCGCGCAGTTCGGGCGGGAAATCCGGCCCAAAGGAGAGCGTATCGTTCGGGATTGCATCAGTCAGCGTCAGGATGCGCACCTTCTGGATTACATCCGGGGCCTCTGTGCGCAGGTTTGCGCGAGCGTCCAATACACGCAAGTCGCCGCACATCAGGGCTTCGCCGTCCGCGCTCGGGGCGCAGGATTCGACCAGGTCGGCCGGGACATCAGGATCATCGCCGACTTTCCAGGGATCTTCGCCTTCGGGCTTGAGCGGGGCGCTGTAGAAGGCCGTTCCAAAATCGGCTTCACCGTTGTAGACCGCCCGAATGACTTCTGGATGACCACCAGCTTCGAGGGTCTCACCCGGTGTGACGCCGGCATTGTTCAAAGCCACCTGTGGGAACAGGTAGCCTGAGGTCGATGCAGCATCCGGATATGCCCATTTCAAGCCTTCCAGATCTGCCAGGGTCTGTGCCTTCGAATCGCGTGGGACAATGAACATGGTCCAATACACACCCCAACCACGGCGGACGGCTTTGAAAGCCACATCGACGCCGCAGAGCTGATTGGCGATCACGTAACCTTGAGCAGGGATGAAGGCCATTGTATCGGTCGGGGAGGCGCAGATTTCTTCGATGGTAGCTGCATAAGAAGTCGGGACGCTGACCTTGAACTCCAGGCCAGTGGCTTCCTTCAATGCCGCAGCCATGATATCGCCGCCCGAGGTGATCACATTCGCGTCCACCGACGGGACAAACAAGACCTTGATCGGGTGATCGGCTGTCCCGATTTCAGTCGGCGCCGGTTCAGCCGCCGGGACGGGCACAGCAGACAGCTTGCCAGCGATAACGTCGGCTTTGACTGTCTCCAGCTCCGCCTTCAGTTCTGCGGGGACCATCGCATCCAGATCGTGGAACGGCGCCAGGCCAACGCCGCCGTTCTCCAACGTACCAACGGTTACGCCGCCTTCAAAGGTGCCATCCATCGCCGACTTTGATTGCGCCGATGGTGGTGATGTCCATGTTCTTCAATCACCGACGTCAGGATGATGTCTGCATAGTCCGGCGTTCGTCAGATACCAGTCATGAGTCTACTCCGATCGATGTAGGCATTCCCGCGTTCCTTCGACGCCGCTGCTGTCCCCAATCCTACCGGTCCAGCTACCGGCATGATGATGTCGGCGCCTTCGTCCATCAGCGTCTCGCCCATCGTGCGCCCGTCATCGGTGCTTTCAAAGTTGCCGGTGAACAAGCCCTGTCTGCGTCTACCGGATCCCAGCCCAGCACTTCTACTTTCGTCCCCTGCTCCTCGTTGTAGTGCTTCACGCCCAGCGCATATCCGTCCATGAACACCGTCACCGTCGGGATCTGGATGCCTCCAAAGGTCCCGACTTTCCCGGTCTTCGTCACCCCAGCTGCCAGATACCCCGCCAGGAATCCGGCCTGGTCCGTCGAGAATACCTGCCCCAGTACGTTCGGGATCGTCGGATCATAGGCATAGTCCACGATCGAGAACTTCTGCTCCGGGTTCGTTCTCCGCCGCTGCTTTCGTCCCATCTCCCAGCAGGAAACCTACCGTGATGATGATGCCGCAGCCTTCTTCTATGAAGGCATTGATGTTCTTCTCGTAATCGGTCTGCTGCTGCGATTCGAGGTACTTGCCCTCGATCCCCAGCTCCTTGATCGCATCTTCCACACCCTTCCAGGCAGTCGCATTGAACGACTTGTCGTCGATCCCGCCCGTGTCCGTCACCTGGCAGGCTTTGAACTTCGCCTCAACTGGCTCTGCTGGTGCTGCCGGCTCTACTGGCGCTGCCGGTCTCTACTGGCGCGGCGGTCTCCACTGGCGCCGGCGTCGCAGCTGGCGCACATGCCGCCAGGATCATCGAAAACACTGCCAGCAGTGAGATCAGGCTGATAAAAATTCTTCTGTTCATAGCGAAATTTCTCCTCCATACTTTGAGTGGTTTATTCCGTACATCGGATCATACTGATTTGAGAGGTCTATTTTGACGGTTTCTTCTGTTTTCAACCACCTCCTTCAAGGTTTCAACTTTCCAAAAAGAAAATCAGATCGCTAAAAATTATTGGACTGTGTGGTCTCCCCGGAATAATCATAATGCAGATCACAAATTATAGCAAGTGAAAGAGCTTTATGCCACAACCGGCATTAAGTAAAATAACATCGTCAGAAAAAAGTACGATCAAGCGGGTGAAAAATCTTGTGCTCATGACAGATATTTTCTTTTTTCAATTCTATCATCATTTCTCCTGAGAGATGATAAACTATCCGGGCGGATATTTCTTATCTGCTCAAACTATGAATGGCGGTTTCCGACTATCCGCTTCTGCCTATGAAACCTGCCCGCCGGAACCTGAAGGATGCTATTTAGAACCCATCTTACATTCAAGCTGTCAACTATTCTCTGGTTAGTGATGGGTGCATCCATTCTGCTGGCAGCCTGCAATTCGATCCTGCCCTTCCTGCCGAGTACACCCATTCCGCCATCCCCTACTGGTTCGATTGAACCGGAAGCGCCCACTGCTACCTCAAATCCGGCTGCCTCGCCTACTGCGCAAATCACACCCATCAGCACGCTGGATGTCAAAATTGAGGATTTAGATGGGCAGATTGTGCGCTTCTGGCATCCCTGGTCTGGCTCTCTGGGTCAGGAAATTAAACTGCTTGCTGAAGAGTTCAATCTGAATAACCCCTGGGGAATACAAGTGACGCAGGTATCCCACCCCGGTTATGATGGTTTGGAATCAGCATTGCAGTCCTTAGTTTCGCCAAACGAAAGCCCACAGGTGGTAGCCTTATTTTTACATCAGGCGCTTGCCATGGAAAAGAGATTGGGGTGGATCGACCTGCAACCCTATGTTGCAGACCCACAATGGGGACACAGCCTGGGCGAACAATCAGCTTTTTATCCACTCATTTGGGAGCAAGACGTGCTGGATGGTCGCCGGCTGGGGATCCCAGCTTTCCGATCGGGTCAAGCCCTTTTCTATAACCAGACATGGGCGAAAGAACTGGGGTTTCAGTTACCTCCGGCTACGCCTGAGCAGTTCCGCCAGCAAGCCTGTGCTGCTGCCCAGGCAAACCAGCGGGATGATTCGCCCGATAATGATGGCACTGGCGGCTGGATCGTATCCACCGATGGGACCGCCATATTGAGCTGGATATACGCCTTTGGCGGCGAGGTGCTCAAATCGCCAGAGCCAGGGCCGGGCCAGAGCGTCTACCAATTCAACACCCCAGAAAGCGAACAGGCGCTCACCTTTCTACGCCAGATGTATGATACAGGCTGCGCCTGGCAGTCCGAAGATCCGCTGCCCCATGTCGCGTTTTCCAGCCGCCTGGGATTATTTGCCTCCAGCAGCATCCTGGATACCCCCTATCAGTCCGAGGTATTCAGGTCCTCCGGCAATCAAGATCAATGGACAGTTATTCCTTACCCTTCCCCTTCTCTCCAACCCGTGATTGATATCTACGGCCCGTCCTTTTTTATTCCGCATTCTTCCCCAGAGGCGCAGCTTGCTGCCTGGCTCTTTGTGCGCTGGTTGTCCACCCCCGAACATCACGCCCGCCTGGTTGCCTCGATTGGGGCATTTCCAGTCCAGGTCTCTTCTTTGAAATACCTGGAGGCCTATGGAAAGAACTATCCACAATGGGCAAGCGCAGTGGAATGGCTTAAATACGCCCGGATTGAGCCATCCTTCGCATCCTGGGGCAACGTACGCCGTTCCTTAAATGATGCAGCCACTCAACTCTTCCGCTCTTATTTTACTGCTGACCAGATCCCCGTACTGCTTGACTATCTGGACGCCTTCGCTGCCGACCTGCACATCGGAACCGATCTTGAAGAAATTTTTATCACCCCCACCAACACACCCATTCCTGGCGCTCGTCCTACCCGAACACCCAAACCTTCGCCGGTTGCGACGTTGAGCGCCACGCCTTAATTCTCTGGTTCGTCTGATTGAGCTGGATCTTCTGCCTCTGCAGCCGGTTCATGTTCGGGTTTTTCTGTAATAGCAACCCCAATATCCACTTTATCCTCCATCTGGATTTGGCCACGCAAGAAAGCGCCATCTTCGGTTGAAAAAGCGGCGGTCACAACATCTCCCCACACCCGTCCAGATGAACGGATTTCTACTCGCTCGGCAGTGATATCTCCCCGCACCGCCCCGGCAATGATCACCGTATTGGCGCGTAAGTGCGGGCAGGTCACTCTGCCAGTTGCCCCAATCACAAGCATCCCGCGCAATCCAATCTCGCCTTCAAATGCTCCCTCGATCCGAACACCGCCGCTTCCACTCAAGCTGCCTTTCCAGACAGTCCCAGGCCCCAACACAGAGGTGACCCGCTCAACCGGGGTGAGCGGCGCTGTCAGGCTGCTTTTCGTCTCTTTTTTACGAAACATGGAGATCCTCTGGTATTCCCATAATATTGTACCCGGAGTCGACGAATAACACCTGCCCGGTTGTGCGGGCTGCCATATCCGAACAAAGAAATACAGCCGCATTTCCTACATCCTCAATGCTGACATTTTGCCTCAATGGGGCAAAATCGCTGAAATGACGGTACATCGATTTGAACCCTGATACGCCCGCAGCCGCCAGCGTCCGGATCGGGCCAGCTGAGATCGCGTTCACGCGCACCCCTTGCTGTCCGAAATCATATGCCAGATATCGCACCGAGGCTTCCAAAGCAGCTTTAGCGACCCCCATCACATTGTAATGCGGAGCGACCTTCTCAGCCCCGTAATACGTCAGCGTCAACAACGCTCCACCCTTATTCAAAATGGGCTGGAACGCCTTTGCCATCGCCGTGAACGAGTACACACTGATATCCATCGCCATCCGGAAACCCTCCCGGCTGGTGTTGTAATACGGGCCATTCAATTCATCCCGGTTGGCAAAACCAATCGAGTGTACCAGGATATCGACTGATCCAAATGCCGCTTTAGCCTTCTTCGCCACAGCCTGGATTTGCTCATCGGAAGCTACATCGCATTCTTCAACAAACGTGCATCCAATACTGGCGGCGAGTGGACGCACCCGCCTCTCCAGTACTTCTCCGGCGTAACTTAAGCCAATCTGCGCCCCCTGTTCATGGAAGGCTTTCGTGATCCCCCAGGCGATCGAGCGATCGTTTGCCAGCCCAAAAATCAGCGCGGTTTTACCATCTAATAATCCCATCGATTCCTCCAGTCAGGGTAAGCGTTTCCCAACAAATATTCTTTAACCATTTTCATCACTATCAGACTATTCTAGTGATTAAACCCGCTGGACTTGATTCCGTCACGCAGAAGACCAGCGCCAAAGCGAGCTGGAGAAGTTTTCCAGCTCGCAGGTTAGATCTGGCGGAAAAAGTACATCCGGCGGATAGAAAACATCCGATAGAATCCGTCATTCACGGCTTGATTTCAAACACTGCTCCAGCGCTATTGGCCTGTACTTCTGGGAAATAAAGCTGCCAGGCTCGCGCCGGCAGCACGCGGAACTGCCCCGGCTGCAACAGCATCAGGGTGTAGGTCAGTTCGTAAGTGCCGGCTGGCAGGTCGTTCACAGTCCAGGCGATGTGATCGTCATAAATTTGCGGCTGGCTGAACAACCACCAACCCCAACCATCGGCAAACGGGCGGCGCGGGTTAAACAATGGTCCAATCACGGGCTCGCCATCCACGCCAATTTCAGCGTTGTAACTGTTTTCGGAGGTCTTCAAGCTGGTATCCAGAATCTCTGCTCCAGCCGGGATATAATCCGTCACAGCAAGAAAATAGACATCTTTCGGCACGGTGAGGGTCAATCGAACCGTAACCTTTTCACCCGCCTTCGCAAATTGAATCGGATCACAGGCGGAGTTGGAATCACGGCTGTTCTGGCATTTTGCGCCAAAGGGATTGAATGTCCGCTCAATTGTCAGCCCTTGAGAGAGCGGGGTCACCTCTGCCACAGGGCGGCTGACATTCAGGCCAGCCGTATAATACAGACGACCTTGCCCGCCTTCCCGCTCGATGGTGAGGGCGTTTGGATAATCGGCATACATACGTTGCACAGGCACATCGGCCGTCACGGCTGTAAGCTGATCCACCCCGCCAGCCACGCCATCTGCAATCGGGTTATTGTTGAGCGAGGCCCCAAAGGCAAAATCACCACCCAATTCGCCCGTGCCTTTCAGCACCTGGTCCAGACCAATCAGCGTCCAGGCGGTGGTATAGGTAGTCGCCCAGGCGCCATCCGCCTCGCGATTGGCCATCAAGTATCGCACCGTGTCGGTTACCAGAGGAGAGCCCGGGTCACGCTGCGCCAATACATACAGCACAATCGCACTATTGGAAAGGTTGGTATGCATATTCAAACTGGAGGCCAGCAGACCTTCTTGATCCTGGCTGAACTGCCAATAGGCGCCCGTCGCCAAGCGGTTCGCTTGATCTTGCAAGGTAGTTAACAGAGCCCGGGCCTCATCGCTCCCTGGCTTGAGAGCTTCCTCGGTAAGAACCAGCAAAGCCTGGGCCCACGGGCTGAGTTTTGTGCGCATCTGAAAGACTTGTTCCACCATCAGCGGGTCGGCCGAATCCCATTGCGCCAATACAAACTGTTGGAAAGCCTGGCGATCCCATTCCCAGGCAAACTCTGGCCAGCCTCCGCCACGCTGAGCTTCCCCACGGTTGGTCTGTGACAGGCTGGATAAACCTGCTTTTCCCGAAAAGGGCGCACTCGCCAGGGGAGGTTGCGGTGAAGTCTCCTTCATGTAATTCAGCCCCTGATCGATCGCATACTGATTGATCGAGACCCCGGCCAGGCGCGCCCGCTGCAAGCCAAAAAGCACGTAGGCTGTGATATAAGGATCGGAGGTTGATGTTGCGCTTATCGCGCCATCCTGCCACCACGACCAGCCGCCGTCAACATTTTGGCGGGCCAACAACCGCACCAGACCATCGTTCAAAGTACGGTCCAGACGCGCCTTCAATCCATCATCCTGGATCCCATATTCCTGCAAAGTGCGGTAAGTTTCCAGATTGGGCAGAAAATTCGAGAGAATTTGCTCAGTGCTTTCAAAAGGAGCGCTTTCGAGCGCTTCCATCGCCCGGATCATCGCGGCAGCCAGCGATGGGGAAAGCTCCAGGCTCAGTTCCCCGCTGTTTGGATCAAACGATCTTGGCAAACTTACCAGCTCCGTGACCTGGTTCGCTCCTTCCAGCATCCCAGCTGTACGAAAGGTCTGTGGAGTGTAATAACGCAGCACCGGCAGGATGCCCAGAGCAGGTCGGGCTGAATCATCATAATGGTTTCCCAACGCGTCCGTTCCATCAACAGAGAAAACCAGATCCACTTCAGTGACATCTTGCACCGTTCCCCACCACTCCACTCGAGCCCGCCCGCCAGCAGGCAGATCAATGGACTGCGTTTTCTGAGCCAGGTTATCCAGCACAAAACCATTCGCCTGCAGCGAAACCTGCACTTGCAGATCAACGGAAGTGTTATTCTGCGCTACGCTTGCAACCTGGACATGATCGTTCGCGACGAAGAAGCGGGAGACCACTGGTCTGATCAGCAAGTCCTTTGTCGTCACAATCTGCGACTGGGTCTGGCCAACCCGGGTATCCAAAGTCAACCCACGCGAATCCACCTGCCAGGTGGTTAGTGTATCGGGCAACGTGATGGATACAATCGCTTTGCCATCCGCATCGGTCACAATTTCGGCATTCCAATAAGCGGTATCCGGGAAGCGCTCACGCACCACCGAAGGCGCTTCACCTCCACCTCCACCGCCCAACCCAAGAGGCAAATCCAGCATACGCCGGTTGTAAACCGCCAGGCTCAGGCTGGTGCGCACTCCTACGGGCTGCTGTCCATAGAAAGCCGACAGGATATCTTTCGAATTTGGATCTGCCAGAGCAAGCACAGCCAGGTCCACAACGGAGAGCGAGAACTCTCCCTGCACCGGGTTGCCAGATCGATCACTGACTAAGATTTCAAACTGCACGTCCTCGCCAGGACCAGTCCGTTCGGGCTGGGTTAATAACGTCACATTCAGTTGTTGTTCCACCGGCTCAACCTGCAGATTGATATATCCCTGCCGAAAATCCGGATTACCACGGTCATTTCGCCCAAGAAGGGTCACTGATACCACCACGTTCGGGGCTTCATCGTCGGTCAGTGGCAAGTTAAAAGTCTGGCCTCCCGAACCGATTTGGACGATCTGATAATCCATAATCACGCTGCGCTCCACCGTCAAGAGCGCCGAGATTTGTGAACCATAGGGATTCGGGATAAAGATCTGCGCTGTATCGCCTGGTTGATAAGAATCCTGGTCGGAAGTCAGGCGCAAGCGTGAGTTTGGCAGGTTTGGCCAGGTCACCTGCCCCGCACCGCCTACCCAGATTAAGATCTGGGTGCGTGAACCCTCTCCCTGCGGAAGAGCCGGATTGTAAACATCCAGCATATATGTTCCCGGTTCTACAGGTGTAAAGGCGACCCGAGCTAAACCTTCCTCCGCACTGGTTATAAAATCAACGCTCCCAACCGGTGAATAACGCGGCGTAAAGCTCGGCATCTGGAGGGGATCATCAGGAGCAGGATCCGAGCGCTCAAAGGTCACCTCCTGAAACTCAGCCCGCAGCGAGATATTCGCAGCCGGGGCTTTTTCCCAATCGACGCTCTGCACATCAAATCCAATCTGTTTGCCTGCTTCCCCAACCCACATATCTGGGCGCACACCAATATAGAAGCTATCCGGGTTTACCAAAATGCTGCCGCGACCGGAGACCGATAATCCACTCTCATCTGTAATCGTTGCTTCAAGCGTGTAGATCTGGCGCAAATCATCTGGGTCAGCCGTAAAATCCAGCGAGAGGCTACCATCCGGATTGGTCATCGCCTCCCCCTGAGAAACTAACGACCCCAATGGCGGTTGAAAATCGGGGATACGGAAAGCATTCAGCCAGCTGGTATCCTCCGGTCCCACTTGATAAGCGGGCAAATTGAAATAATCGCTTTTTGCATACAAAGCCCAACGCACCGGCAGGTTTCCAGCCGGCGCATCGAAAAAGTAGCGCGCCAGGATCGACGCATTGAGCTGCCCGCCAGCCTGGGTCTGCTCTTGTGAGAATTGAACGGAAAGGTTGATCTCCGGCTTGCGATAATTAGCCACCTGGAAACCCAGGTAGGTGGTCGGCGCGGTGGAATTGTTAAAACCCGCTTCAACGCCAATCGAGTAATAACCCGGTTGGGCATCACTGGGCAGATTAAATTGCCCATGAGCGCTGCCAAAAGCAGTCAGCGGAAGCTCCATCTTTGTTAATTCGCGGCCTTCTGCGCCATAAATCACGATTGGCAGGTTGGGAATATCTGGCGGCGCATAGCGCCCATTGTAAGCTTTGCGTGCGATAGCCCGGAAATAGACCGTCTGTCCTGGACGGTAGATTGGACGATCCGTGTAGAGATAAATGCTCACGCCAGGCGTCTGCGCCTCAAAGTCAATATCAAAATCCCACGGCTCAATACCCGAAGTCCAACTCGAGAAAGCCATCCCAAATGTTTCTTGCCCAGGCTGACCAAGCACGGCATAAACTGTGCTGTAAGGGTCAGCCCGTGTCTCAAAAGTCGCCCGGAAGATCCCTTGCGCATCCGTCTGCCCGGCGGCAATCAGGCTGCCATCTTCGCCATATAGATTGATCGGCGCGTCCGGTAGAGCGGCTCCAGTTCGCAAATCGACAGCCCAAACCAGACCATCGCTTGCACTCAATTTGAAGGTCAACTGCACATTGCTAACGACAACCAGATAAGGGCCTGGATAGATGTTCCTCAAAGAGCTATCCGCGTATTGCGGGAAATCCAGCCTGACATCATAAATCCCTGGGGTCAGGGCTTGCTGATCGGGAGACAGGAACACTTGCACCGTCTGGTTTTGATCTGGCGGCAGATCAATCGGCTGGGTGAAGGAAACCTGATTCACGCTCTGATAGTTTTGACGCAGTTCGTATCCATTTGGCCCTAACAAGACGAACAGATCATTTAGCGGCACACCCCCTATGGTCAGCGGGACTTCAGAGATATTAGCCGCCTGCACAATCAGGCTGATATCTTGAGGCGTCAGGAAGATCGCATCTGCGCCTGTCAGGATGGATAAACTCGGCGGAAGAGGGTCGGTTCTGAAGGAGAGCTGGAATTCCTCTCCCAAAGAGCCGCCCCAAAGATCCGTTAGAGTGGGCGATACCTTGAGCAGGTAATCTGTGCTGGCGGCAAAACTCCCAAACAAGTGGACAGTCTGCTGGTCAAGCGAAAATCGCAAATCTCTCACATCCGGCTCCAAAGTGACATACGGCAGGATATCCAGCGTTGGGGGGAGCGGGGAAGTGAAATAGAGTACAAGGCTTGAATTGGAGGCCATCGCGCCACTTTGCTCTGGATCAGTATTAGAGACACGCAATTCCGGTACAGTCATGACCATCATCGAAAGAGGCGTGACGAGCTGCGAGCCGCCCAACGCCTGAGTCTGCCCATCCAGAGACAGATTGAACGTAGTATTGCGCGTTAAAGGGGCATCCGGCGTAAAAATCATGCGGGTATCGTCTTCCTCCCAGGCAAATTTCCCGCTGACCGGACGGCCATCCGGTAAAGTGAAGCTAAATCGGGCTTCCACACTTGCTCGATCCATCGGTTGATTAAAGGTCAGGCTGATTTTGGGATCCAATGGCCAGGTAATTTCGGAGGATGGCTCCAGGCTCAAGATCTCCGGCGCGGACGTGGTGAAGCTCCACTTGAATGCCTCCTGCACCGGCGTGCCATCGGTGCTCCTCAAATCTGGATTGATTGAGGCCGTGTATGTAACCCCTCCCGCCAGGGCAGGTTCTGGATAGAACACAAACGTGCTGGTGTTCAGCCAGACCCCGTTGCCCGAGGCGGCAGGCTCGAGCGTGAAGCCAGCCGGTAGGCTTGTTGGATCAGTTCCCAACGGGACAACCGGTCGATTAAAAGAGGCCACCACCGCAGTAGAGGGATCAACCTCGCTGGAATTATTTTCGGGTAGAAATTGAACCAATTGCAAATAACCTGCTGCTCGATAATTCAGGCTGATGGGCTGGGTCAGCGACAGCCCCTGGCGAGAGCGAACATCTTTGCCAAGCTCAAACGCCAGCGCAGTCTCCGGCGCAAGATCATGGCTTAAGTAAACAATCACGGTCGTATCATCCACCCAGGTGAAAGTCAATTGCTGCTCCATCTGGCTCGTCAGGGTGGCTTCTACTGAATCCCGATCCATGGGTTGGTTAAAAAATAGCGTGATCGGCCCATTCACGGGCACTTCCGCACTGATCGGTGGATCACTCTCCACCAGTCCGGGCGGCAAGGGTTTGGGGGTTGCCGTTGGTAAGGGCGGAAGCGTTGGAGAAGGGATCACTTCCGGGACGCGCGGCGTTGGATCGCCCCCAAAAGGCAACCCACACGCCAGGCTAACCATTAAAATGGCAAATGCAGACAGGAGAACAACGGGACGAAAGCCGGAGTCAGGTTTCCTGACCCTGGTCAGCATGTGGTAGTATTGAATGGACATCATCGCTCCTAATTGGTTCTGAGACGAAAATTATACCAGCCAGGTTCCATCAGGCTCTCATTATAACGTACAGAACCCTGTCTAAGCGGGCGGCGGGCGTGCGCTTCGCGCCTCGAGTTCATTCGCTAATCCTCTGGTAAAATTATCCGACAAAACTGGTTCCGGCTATACCCGCCCGACAGACTTAAAAATCCACGCGGCGAAATCGCTGCTGGATGGATGAACAAAATATTCGCATGAGTACATCTACTACGATCTCAAAATCGAATTTCCATTCAACCTCTATGTTGCAGCAATGGATCGCTGCGAGCATCGGCGGTTTGATTCTATTTTTCCTCATCACCTTGGCGCTGTTGACCGGCTTCAATGCCTTCCAGCGCGGCAAAATCTACCCTGGAATCTCGATGGCAGGCGTCGAATTAGCGGGGCTCACCCCCGAACAAGCCACAGATCACCTTGCCCGCAATCTGCTCTTTCCTCAAACTGGCAAGATCGTCTTTGAAGACGGAGCCCAGATTTGGGTAGCTGCCCCGACAGACCTCGGCCTGAAACTGGATTATCAAGCCAATGCCCAGACTGCATATCAATATGGACGGAGCGGAAACCCATTGAAACGCATTTCCAGCCAGCTTCAAACTTGGAGCAACGGCGTGGACCTGGCGCCATCCCTGACCTACGATGAACAAATCGCTCTGAACTATCTCAACCGCATTGCTGAGCAGGTGGATCGCCCGACCGTGGAAGCATCCTTGAGGCTGGAAGGGGTGCAAGTGGTCGCAATTCCAGGCCAGATTGGCCGAAAATTGGATGTCCAGGCTTCTCTCGAAAAACTAAAAATCCAAATCCAGGCTCTCTCGGATGGAGTTATTCCATTGGAGATTGAGGAGACGCCTCCAGAGATCATCGACGCCAGCCAGCAGGCCGAGGCAGCCCGCCAGATCCTCGGCCAACCTCTGACTTTGACCATCCCCGATTGGAAAGAAGGCGATCCCGGCCCCTGGATCATTCCCCCCTCACAGCTCGCTGAAATGCTAAAAATCGAGCGCAGCGCCTCCGCTCAAGGCCCCCAGATCCAGGTCAGCCTGAGCGAACAAGCCATGACCACCTATCTGAGCGCGCTGAGCGGCGACATCAACCGCGATCCTGCAAATGCCCGCTTCATTTTCAATGATGATACCCGCCTGCTCGACTTGCTCCAACACGCCGTGATTGGACACAGCCTGGACATTCCAGCGACCATTACAGCCATCCATCAGGCTCTAGCAAATGGACAACACACCGCCCCACTCACCCTGGTCACCATCCAACCGGCTGTTGGAGATGACGCTACTGGCGAGCAATTGGGGATCACTGAAAATGTAGTCGCCTACACTTCATATTTTCGGGGCTCATCTTCCGAAAGACTTCAGAATATCAAAATCGCCGCCGCCAATTTTCACGGCCTGCTTGTCCCACCCGGGGCTACCTTCTCGATGGCGAGTGTGATGGGTAATGTCAGCCTGGATACCGGTTATGCCGAGGCATGGATTATTTTCGGCGACCGCACGATCAAGGGGGTTGGCGGTGGAGTTTGCCAGGTCAGCACTACCCTGTTCAGAGCGGCTTTCATGGCGGGTTTTCCGATCGTCGAGCGCCACCCACATGCCTATCGAGTTGGATATTATGAGCAGACCGCTTCCGGCTACGATCCAGACCTGGCCGGGTTGGACGCTACCGTATTCGTGCCTATGGTCGATTTTCAATTCGTCAACGACAGCCCCCATTGGCTGCTGATGGAAACGTATTTTTACCCCAATTCGCGCAGCCTCACCTGGAAATTCTATTCCACCTCCGATGGTCGCACAGTGGAATGGGAAACCAGCGGGCCGCAAAACGTCGTTGAGCCACCGGACCCGGTCTTTGAAGAAAACTCCGAGCTAACCCAGGGAGAGGTAAAACAAGTGGATTGGGCTGCAGAAGGCGCAGATGTGACTGTCATCCGTACGGTCTACCGGGACGGGCAGGCGATCTTCAGCGATTCTTTCATCACTCATTACCTGCCCTGGGCAGACATCTATCAATATGGACCAGGTACCAATATTGAAAAATGGATTAAGAAGAATATTAAGTTGCCTTCTCTGATCCCAGTTCACTAAGATAGGGGTAAAATCGTAACCAATCAGGCTTAAGTCTGGGTTTTTACAAACTACAACGATCCATTAGGAGGATCTATGGTCAGCAAAGATCTGCTTGAAATTCTGCGTTGTCCGGCCTGTGTACGTGAAAAAGACGGGCTGCTAGACCTGATCCAGGATTCCTGGCTGGTCTGCCGGGACTGCGACCGCAAATACCCGATTCGCGATGATATCCCGGTGATGCTAATTGATGAAGGCGACAAGTGGGTGAAGGTCAAAGTGGAAGATTTACAAGTTCCACCGCCTGCATAACCGGTTTCCCCCCATCCGTCGATATGCTGCAACGTTATCTGGCAGCCCTGACCAGCGCAGACGACTCTCAAGCCGAGTGGGCAATCGCCGGATTGGCTTCGCTTCCACCTGAACGTCATCCCGAAGCCATTGCCAGCTTAAATGAGTTGCTCAAAGACCCCGATCCAGACCGCCGCTGGTGGGCTGTGCGGGCATGGAGCGTCTTGCCATCCGAAACCAATCTCGCCAGCCTGATCTCTGCGCTCCAAGATCCTCAGCCGGAAGTCCGTCAATGCGCGGCCATCGCTTTTCGACTGCGCCCCGACCCCGCAGCGCTGAGCATCCTGGTGGATATCTTGCTGGATTTCAGATCCTCTCTCGCAACGGTTGGCTTCGGACGCCCTCGCAGCCCTTGACGAGCGAGCCGTGCAGCCTCTGCTCCAAATTCTCCAGTCCGGCCCGCAAACAGCGCGACTGCTTGCTATCCGGGCTTTGGCTCAAATTGGCGACCAGAGCAGCATTCCAGCTCTCTTTGAAGCGCTGGATGATAACTCGATGATCATCGAATATTGGGCTAACCAGGGATTGGAACGGATGGGCGTTGGGATGACCTTCTTTCAGCCCTAACCTTTCCAGACCCAGACCAGCCATAGACCTAATACAATAATCCCCAGCAAAAATCGGACCACGATGCTTGCCCCAAAACCGGTAGCCAGGCCGCGCAGCGCTTCCCAGGCCTTTCTCCAATCGCGCAAGCGAATGTATTCCAGCAGTAGGATGGCGGCTGGCGCGGCAATAAAACCACCCAAAGGCGGAAAGATCAGCGTTCCAGCGATCCCTGCCAACAAAGCAACCACAATCGTCCACCAGGAAGCGCCGCTTTTATGCGCCCCAACTCCCATGAACAGGTTGTCCGCCAGCGAGCCGCTGATAACCAGAATCGTGATGATGATCATCACAATAACCCCAAATGTATTGAAACCGTTCACAATCCCATAAGCCAGCGCCGCCAGCCACATAATCACAAGACCGGGTAAAATCGGAACCACCAGGCTGAATAAACCCAACAGCATAAAAAACAGGCTGATCCAAAGAATCGTCGCATTCAACAAATTCATCATGGTCGAATTGCTTTGATCCCGCCCATCCATGGGCGCAACACTTCAGGCAGCGCTACCGTTCCATCGGATAGTTGGTTATTTTCCAAAACGGCGATCAGCGTGCGCGGCATCCCCAAACCGGAGCCGTTCAGCGTATGCAGGAAGCGGACGTGCCCTCCATCTGCCGGTCGGTATTTTATATTCGCCCGCCGCGCCTGGAAATCGGTCACATCTGAAACCGAAGATACCTCCAGCCACTCCTGGCAGCCGGCAGCCCACACCTCGAGATCATACGTGATTGCCGCGCCAAACCCCAAATCCCCGGTGCATTGCTGTTTCACCCGGTAGGGCAAACCCAGCAACCGACAGGTTTCTTCGGCGTCCGCGAGCATCTTCTGCAACATGCTTTCCGACTCCTCCGGTCTGCAATAAATATACATCTCTACTTTATCGAATTGGTGGCCGCGCTTGATGCCGCGCACATCCCGTCCGGCGCTCATCTTCTCCCGCCGGAAACAGGGTGTGTAGGCGGTATATAAAAACGGCAGGTCCGCTTCTTCGATGATCTCATCCATATGCAGGCCGGTCAAAGGTACTTCAGCTGTCGGGACCATCCATAAATCCTCCTCATGGTCTCGGTACAGGTTATCCATGAACTTGGGCAGTTGCCCAGCGCTGAAGAGAGTTTTCTCCTTTACCATGAAAGGCGGATATTTTTCTGTGTACCCCTGGCGGATATGCAAATCGAGCATAAAGGCGATCAAAGCTCGCTGCAAGCGCGCCCCGGCCCCGCTCAGCACATAAAAGCGCGATCCAGTGATCTTGACTCCGCGCTCAAAATCGATAATCCCCAGCTCCGGACCCAGATCCCAATGTGGTTTCGGGGTAAAGTCAAATTGCGGCAACTCGCCATGTGTACGCAAGACAATATTTTCACTGTCGTCCTTTCCATAAGGCGAGCGCCTATCTGGAATATTCGGAATACCAGCCAGAGCCATGGTGAGCAGTTCATCGACTTGGCGCAGGTGGTCATCTAACTGGCCGATCTGATCTCCAACCGTGCGCATTGCCTCGATTTTAGCCTGTCTATCAGCCGGATCTTTCAGCCTCCCAATTTCTTTTGAGACAGCATTGCGCTCTGCTTTTAAGCTCTCCACCTGCTGGATCAGGCTGCGGCGTTGCTCGTCCAGAGACAGGATCTCATCTACAGACCCGGACTCCATCTGGCGGTCCATCAACGACTTACGCACAACCTCGGGATGTTCTCGCACCAAATTGATGTCTAACATTTCAGCGCCTCCTGCGAAATCATTTTCGATCCCAGAATCAAATCGTCCCCCTCACTCGCAGGACGAGGGGACGCTCGCGGTGCCACCTGCATTCGTCGCTCAACTCGGATGGATACAACCGATTTCCACCAAAAAGCGACCTCATCATCGCGCTAACGGGCGAACCCGGCGCCCTTACGACTGATTTGGTGGAGCTATTAATACAACCAACTCTGTCCCTGCGGGCGCATCTGACCCATACCTGAGCCGGCGGAGTGGATTTCGCGCCATTGACCTGCCGCCTCGCACTCCCGGCAGCTCTCTGAAATGATCCATGGCCTACTCGTCTCCGCGCTGACCTTTTTTGACTAGAATGCCTGCATTATACCTGAGGGGAAACGGATGTCAAGGTGTGTTCTGCGCCTATCAACTCAAAGGATCTTTATTCTCTTTTTCACTTATGCTGCGCTGATAATGATTTTGACCTGTTTTCAACGCTTTTCAGCGTGGGCGATCCGCATAGACTCCGCGATAGGCCGGCGGGAGCATCACCGCAATCCTGCGCATAATTTCGTCGGTATTTCGCAGCAAACCGGCGCTGCGCTTGCCACGCTCGAGCGTGGGCAGCAAAAACGGCTCGCCAAAATGGATGTGCAACTCGGGTCGGCGTAAGCGTGCTAATTGGCTGATAGCCGTCTCGCTGCCCCAGATCGCCACCGGGATCACCGGAACCTGGCTGCGCTCGGCCAGGTAAGCCACGCCCAGTCTTGGCCTGCATTAAAGCCCCGGTCTTACTGCGCGTCCCCTCTGGCGCGATCCCCAACAATCCACCCTGTTCCAAAAAGCTACACGCCACCCGTAGCGCCCTCAAATCAGCCTGCTCGCGGTTAATCCAAATCCCATTCACTGCATTGACCAGCCAATGGGTGAAGAATACCTTCTGGTACTCATCTGCCACCAGTGCGGTTAGATCTGTTCGGTCAACCAGGCTGAAGATCAACGGTGAATCCAGGCGGCTCAGGTGGTTAGCAGCCAAAATTCCCGGCCCCTGCCCGGGGATATTCTCCAAACCATCTGCGCACACCCGCGCCAGCACTGTAAACAGGAATCGGATCAGCGAGTGCAGGAATGAACGCATCATTGCGCTATTCTCTCTTCCACCTTATAATGCCAAAATAGTTTCAGCCGAAATAAATGACAGGTTTTCTTAAGATGCTCAAACAACGATTATATTACACCAGCGAGCTGATTCGGTGGGTCATGTTGATGGTATGGATGGTACCCGCCCTCTTGCTGACAAGTTGCAAACCAGGCGGGCCCACCCCCAATATCAGCGATCCCCAACCATCCCCAACGTGGGACGCCACCCTGACCTCGCCGGATACTAGCCCTACCCTGACACCAACCGAGGTTCCCCTGGTAGCCAGGGTCAATGGCAACCCCATCTCGCTGGCTGAGTACCATTCCGAACTGGCGATGTTCCAGGCTGACAAAGGTACAGAACTTGCACCAGATGATAAGACCAGCGTGCTCAATGGCTTAATTGACCAGGCCTTACTTGCTGGAGCAGCCGAAAAAAACGGGTTTGTGGTTGATGAGACAACTTTAGAGGAACGGATACAGCAGTTGATCATGCAATTGGGTAACGAACAGGCATTTACCAGTTGGCTTTCTACATATCAGTTCGATCAGCAGACCTTCCGCCTTTCTTTGAAGCGATCGATCACAGCCGCCTGGATGCGCGACCAAATTGCAGAAAGCGTCCCAGAAATCGCAGAACAGGTACATGTCCGCCAAATCCTGCTCTATAACCAGGAACAAGCCACCGAGATCTATCAGCAACTCCAATCCGGCAACTCTTTCCGAAATCTGGCTTTGAAATACGATCCATTGACCGGTGGCGACCTGGGCTGGTTCCCACGCGGCTACCTGCCTTCGGTTGAAATCGAACAGGCCGCCTTTAACCTGCAGCCGGAGGAATACAGCCAGATTATCGAATCCCCTGCCGGTTTTCATATCATCCAGGTCCTCGAGTTGGATCCACAGAGACCGCTCTCTCCAAATGCCCGCCTGGTTCTTCAAAACCAGGCTTTGCTCGATTGGATTGCACAAACCCGCGGTGAAAGCCAGATTGAAATCCTGGCAGAGGTTCCCTGATAGCCAGATGGTGAACGCTTTCCATATCCTGACCAGAGCGGTTAAAAGGGGTAAAATAAATCGGGCAAAACCGGATTCAATATATTTAGCTGAAACAGACAGAATGCGCTAGGACACCATGAAAAAATACGATTATAACGATTACAGTCCACCACGCAATCCAGCCGGGATGATCTGGGGCATTCTAACCGCGCTTATTCTGTTGGGCGTGCTCTGCGTGAGCGCAGTTTTCTTAATCATCTATACAGACCCCACTACCGCCTTCAATCCATTTCCACCTCCCACGCTGCCGCCCCCTTTAATGCTCCCATCCGAAACGCCAACAGACGTGGTCTACAGCCTCCCCGCTACCTGGACGGCGACGTTTACGATCGAGCCTCTGCCCAGCGAGACCCCATCCTCAACTCCGACCTTGCCGCCTACGCCGACGCCGGTTACCATTACGCCCTCTCCCACTCTTAGCCCAACCCCACCACCTGAGGGGTATCCTTTCCAGGTTCGCACAGGAAATCCTAAAGCCATCCCGAATATCTATCACCCAGAATTGGGCTGTGACTGGATGGGAGTTGGGGGGCAGGTGATCGACATGAGCAACGCACCGGTAATCGGGCTTATCATTCGGCTGGGCGGGCGACTGACGGGCGTCACCATCCCGGAGGATTTGATCAGCCTGACCGGATTAGCCCTCAGCTATGGGCGCTCCGGTTATGAGTTCAAGATTGCAGATCGTCCAATCGCCTCGCGTGGACAGCTCTGGATCCAATTGCTCAACCAGGAAGGTGGGCCGCTCTCCGAACAGGTATATTTCGAAACTTACGAAAGTTGTGAGCAGAACCTGATCATCATCGACTTCGTCCAGGTTCGGAAATAACCTTTATCCTGCAATCTCCTGCCAGGCCTTTTTCAACACCAGTGTGTCATCTTCCATCACCGGGCTTTCGCACAGCATTCGGCCGCGGCACTGAAAATCGCGCAGCGCACGCAACAGCCCGGCCAGATCCAGGTCCGCCTGCTCAAATTTCAAATGTTCTTTTTCGCCCTTAGGACCATATTGGATCCCGGAAACGTGGATATGAAGTTCCTGCAGCGCCTGTTCCCCTAAACTCTTTCCGTAAACTTCCAAAACGCGCGCCCATTCATCATAGGTATTCATCGAGCCATCGCCAGGCCGGGCGTGCAGGTGTGCAAAATCCATACAAGGTTTGACGCCCTTTATTTCCCGGCTCATCTCCAGCACATCCTCTACTGAACCGATCATCGCCGATTTACCCATTGTCTCTGGTCTCAGGAAAACCGGATTATCGGCTGCTCTCAAATCGGAAACACACCCAGCCAGACGTTCAATTGCCAGCGGCAACACCTCCGGCGCCGGTTTCTCGAAATAAGAGCCGGGATGAAAAATGATATCCGTCGCTCCAGCCAGATTACCGTAATGAGCAGCATCCATCAATCGCTGGCGTGATTTAGGCCATTCTGCGTCGTCTGCATTCAGATTAATATAATAGGGTGCGTGGACGCTGATCTGCACGCCCCTTTCTTCGGCTGTTTTCTGAATCTGGGCGCAAGTCTCCGGGCTTACCCGCACCGCTCGCACCCACCCCAGCTCCAGCGCGTCCAATCCCAACTCATTCAAGCGTAAAATCGCTCCCACACTCCCACCCGGTTTCTTGGGTGTAGAGAGGGGCGTACCAACAGTACCAAATCTAAAGGCTGGATCCAGCATGCACACCTCGTTATGAATACGATTAGCCCCCATACAGAACGCTTACGGAGAAATAAACCACTCGAGTACCCGCTCCCACAGGGGTGGGCCAAGGATCAACAATCCGATCAATGCAGAACTGATCGCAGCGATTAGCACAGCCGCCGCTCCCACGTCCTTACCGACCCGGGCAAGTTGATGTTGCTGCGGGCTGGCCAGGTCTACAACCGCTTCCAGAGCCGTATTGATGAATTCAGAAGTCCAAACCAGGGCGATCGCGAACACAATGATCGCCCAATCTCGCCTGTCCAGGTTCAGCCAAATCCCTACCACAAAAACGCAAACGCTCACAACCATGTGGATCCAGGCATTCCGCTGAGTCCGCAGCACAAACCACCAGCCAGCAAAGGCATAACGGAAAGATTGAGCGCGCGATCTCCAAAAAGCCATCGTACAGATCTACTCCAGGCAACTATTTTTGCTGGTTAAGCTTCGATTTCCGGGTATGGACCGTGGATCGGGCAATCCAATTGACGCAGAATTTCGGCCTGCCTCTCCCACATCTCTGCCTTCTCTTGTGGATCAGCATGATCATAACCACATAGGTGCAGCATTCCGTGCACCACCAATAATTGCAGCTCCGCTGACAGCAGATGACCACCAGCCTGCGCTTGTTCGGTTGCGCGTTCAACGGAGATCACCACATCCCCCAGGTAGTAACGCTCCGATTCCGGATCGATATCGCCGCCCGGGAACGCCAGTACATCGGTAGGAGCATCCACACCCAGATATGTACGGTTTAGGTCACGTAGTTGCGCGTCATCCGTCAAGAGCAAAGCCACATCTGCATCCGGCTGGTTGCCCCAGGTTCGTGGCTGGCCTGCATGCCTCAGCGCCTTTTCGGCAGTCCGCACAAGCAGATCCTGCAACTCAGCCGGCGCAGTCTTATTTTTTTTCAGTAATTCAGAAACCTGGAGATGGATCATCACCCGCTCACCTGCTGCGCTCCATTTCAACGTCGTTCAAGATCCGCCGGGGCGTCGATTTTTCGGGGGACTGGGATCGTAATTGCGTCATATGCAACCGGGTTTTCCTGGTTGGGATAATGGATGCGCGGGTGATACACGCCGCGGAGTGTTGCTGTGAATGAATTTACAATTTCATGCAGGTCTTTTAGTGACAGCCGGGTGTCATCCAGTTGGCCGCTCGACGAACGGGTAGAGACCACATTCTTGATCAAGCTCCGTAATGTCTCATCATCCATCGGTCTCTCTGCCCGAACACGCGCCTCGCACGCATCCGCCAACATCAACACTGCCGTCTCACGGCTTTGAGGGCGTGGGCCTGGATAAAGAAAAGGTGTCTTATCAACCAGGCTTTCGTCGCCACCCGCAGCCTTGACGGCTTTGTAATACTGATAACTTGTGAGAGTCGTCCCATGATGCTCCGCAATGAAATCCTGAACCCGGCTCGGCATGTGATATTTACGCGCCAACTTCAGCCCATCCGAGACATGGGAGATAATCAACTTGGCGCTCTCTTCCGGTTTCATGCTATCATGCGGGTTTTCAAATCCGGGTGGTTGGTTCTCAATAAAAAATGCCGGGGAATTCGTCTTGCCAATGTCATGATACAACGCCCCTGCCCGAATCAAAAGCGGATCCACTCCAATTCGCTCGGCGGCTTGCTCTGCCAGGTTAGCCACTTGCAAACTGTGCTGATAAGTGCCGGGAGCGTCTCGCAGTAATAATCCCAGCACTGGATGATCCGGGCGAGTTAAATCCAGCAGTTGCACCGGCGATAGCATTCCCAACAAGGGAGCCAACACAGAATGCAAGAAGATCGAAATACTTGCTGATACCAAGCCGTTAAAGAAGGCGGCCGATCCCAGTGTCAGCAGGCTTTGTGAATTCGAAGTTGGCGTTGGTAGATGGAATACCACGACAACCACCGCGCCAGATATCGCCACAGCCAACCCCGCCCACAAAAATGTGATCAACCGGCGAGCGCGTCCTAAAGCCAGCACTCCAAACAGGCTGCTGATCAAGTAAAAGAACGTCATTTCCAGCGGATTTGGAAAACCATACGCCGTCAAGATCGAGAGCGGAATGGAAGTGACCAGCGCCAGTTCCGTACCAAACAAAGCAGCAGTCAATAAACCACAGGTCGCCAGTGGAAAGGCATAAGCGATCAGTGGGTTTGTCGGGACTACCATCCTGGCGGTCGCCAGAAAAATCAACTGCAAAGCTGCCATCACAGCCAGGTTGCGAACCTCACCTGCCATCAGAATCTGCTTTCGGCGAATGTAAACCACCAGAAACACTACCATCAACAAGGTGAGCACTGTCGCGCCGGCGAGATCCCACATATCCCGCTCTGGGTCAGTCAACCCCAGGAATTGCAGCGCTTCGATATCTTCAGCGCTCAATAATTCTCCCTGCAGCGCTACAGTTTGCCCGGCAGCGAACGAGCGCGCAACCGGTTCAATTGAATCGCGGGCAGCCTCGCGGGCAGCCTGGGTTAAGCTTTCGGAATACTCACTATTCGGAGCGACATAGGTGGCAGCTAGCTCTGCCACTATCGCGGCATGTTCCTCTGGCAGAGAAAGAGAAACCAACGCTGGCAGCCGATTACGCGCATCCGCCAGCGTCTCCGGGCGGATAGAACTGCTCATCACCCGTTCCAGAACATTGATCGCCTCGGATTGGACCTCCTGCCAGCGGTTATCCGGCATGACGAGGATATTCTCGATCGTTTCGGGCCTCAGACTGATATCATCAAGCGCCGCCAAATCGCTCAACTTTTGTTCCAGCGTCGCAAAGGCGTCTGCCCGCACAGTGTTGATATATGCCACAGCCGAGCGAAGTTGTTCCAATTGGCGGCGGGCGACCCGCGTGTCGGGGGAGGTATAAATCGGAGAAACCGCCCGATCCGCAATCTCGCGGCGTTGTTGGGTTAGCACTTCACTGGTGAACGTAACAGATTGCAAAGAGCGATAATCCCGCGTGGCAATTTCGTCTTCACGCGGGACGGGCGTGAGCGAATTTTGCATGAGCGGCGCCAGGACAGCCGCCAGACTCAACAATGCGCTCACAATCAGCAGCAACACATGGTAGAACCTGTGCTGCTCAAAAACAGAGATCGCTTTCATTCCCCGGTGGGGCCGGATTTCCCGACCAGCTTACGAACCATCTGACTGGCCTGATCACCCGTTGCGCGCCCTTGCAATCGCGGCATCAAGTTCTTCATCACTTTACCCATATCGCCCGGGGTGGTCGCTCCGACTTCGGAGATAACCTGCCTCGCCAGAGCCTCCAACTCTTCTGGAGTAAGCTGGCGCGGTAAATACGGATCTAGTATTTCGATTTCTGCCAATGCGGCCTGCTCCAGGTCGGATCGCCCTGCTCGCTGGGCGTCTTCAATCGATTCCTGATGAGACTTTACTTCCTTTTGAATAATCGCCAGGACCGCATTCTCATCCAATGGGCCACCCTTCTCCACCTCGGCCAGCCGAATTGCAGACAGGGCCATCCGCAACGTGCGCTTTCGCAGGGCATCTCCTGCACGCATCGCATCTTTCAGATCGTTTTCAAGTTTGGCCTTGGTATCCATAGCATTCATTATATCGAATTCTGGCAAATGCGCTGAATCCGTCCTCAGATTTTGCTATTCGAACAGAACCGGTTCATACTTCCCGGTTGGGCGGATATCCAACACATCTACCTCTGTACCTTGCTCCAGACGCAACAAAGCTTCACGACGCGCGCCGGTCTCTTTGATCATCACATCGCGATAGCCATCCTCTCGCAGGTTAGAGGTCGTGACAGCAAGAATATTCCCGCCAGCTTCCGCAATCCGATTGGAGATCAATGCAAGCTGCCCGACTTTCTCGGGCACCCGTAAAACAAAGCGTAGCCCCTCAGATTCGCCCCCAAGCACCTCCACCAGCGCCTGAAACACATCCGTCTCGGTGATGATCCCCACCAGCTTCTTGCCATCCATCACGGGTAAACAACTGATCTTGTTCTCTACCATAATCCGGGCGGCCTCCTCCAGGGGACAATTCCCCTCCACTGTGACCACCGGGCAGCTCATGATCTGACGGACACGCAAGGTTTCAAGCAAAGAATAGATTTCATAAAGGCTGAGGGTGGTAGCACGCGACGGTTGGTTCGAAAGCAGGTCTTTTTCGACTAGAATCCCTACCAATCGATCTTTGTCCAATACGGGTAGATGGCGAACACCCAGCTTGCGCAATTCGTGCATCGCGTCATGAAAATTGTCATCCGGTGAGACACAAACCGGGTCAACCGACATATACGACCGAACGAACATATATTCCTCCTGGTTGTTTGATTGATCCTTGCCGAAATGAATTTCGGTGATGATGGACTGCAAAACCTGTTAAGCCCGACTCATCTGGAGCCTGCTGTGAAATTCATTTCGCTGATCACCTGAGCAGCTAACTGGCTCAATTCCAGCAGGTGTTTTGAGTCGACATGATTGGATCTCCAGTAAAGATCCAGCAACTCCAATGAGGCCAGGCTGCCAATGGCCTGGTCGCCAGCCAGGCGAATACGGGTCTCTGCCTGGGGACGCTTAACCAGATGGAACTCAAATGCTTCTGCAGCAGTTTCACGCAACGCTGCTTCGTCAATTAAGGCTTCCCAATCACGCGGATATTCTATCACAAGCCGCACAATCGCCCCAGTCAGAAGATCCGCCGATGGAAGGGCGGCTCGTAGTTGATCCGTCACCCCTGCTTGAGCAAATTCTGGAGCCTCGCCATCCAGGCAGATCGTCCGGTCCACAAATGGGCGCAGATTTTCCAGCTTGCGCCACTCCACCTTTGTCTTGCCGCGCCCAACCTGGGCAATGATGAAGAACTTTTCATCATTAGCTTCTCCAAAATCAACCCTCTCAATCGAGCCGGGGTAGATCGCCGGCGGATGAAAGCCATCATTCAGATCCTGCGGCTTATGAATATGCCCCAGGGCAACATAATCCAGGCGCGGGTCTTTCACCAGCGAACCCGGCAGCACCAGGTCATTGCCCAGCATCACCGTACGCTCGCCGCCATATGTAGCCCCTTGTACCGAACAATGGGCTGTCAGGATAACCGGCAAAGACGGATCTATGGCTTCTGCCAACCAAAGTCGAACCAGTTCGATCAGGCGTTCGCCCAGTTCTTCATAATAATTAACCAGGCTCGAGCTTGAGCGGTTCCGTTGAAATATGTCTATGATCGGATTGTCCCCGCCCGCATCCGAACCCTGAGCCGGGGCAGGACTCAAGGCAGCCATAATCCCCGATCGAGATATCCACGGCAGAGCAATGACCTGCACAGGAACCGAATGCAAATCCTGTGGACGAAGCAGCATCGGCCGATCAATCACTCGCACATAGGGGACCTCAAGCGTGTCGAAGCTCTCCAGAGCATGCGCCCGCCCCAAAGCCGGTGAGAGATCATGATTGCCGACAAGCAAGAGAGTGGGAATCTCAGCACGTGAAAGCCGCATGATCCTGCGCCCCCACTCGCGTTGAAAAGTGGGTTGCGGCATACGATCTTTAAATGCATCGCCGGCAAAAACCACCAGGTCCACCCTTTCAGAGATCGCGGAATCTACAATCTCATCCAGCGACTTGAGGAAATCCATCACCCGCATGGGCAGACCGGTTTGTGCATCGTGCCGGCCATAATTAGCCATATCGATGTGAGCGTCGGCGAAATGTAAGATCTTTGGCATGAGCCTTCCCATCCTTATAGCGTAAAGGTCGGGGTTCCCGACCCAATTATTTGGATTACGTCGCCCCTGGGCAACATAATCCCCCCCTTTGCGGCGCAGTTATTTCGGCGGTTCGATCCCCATCTTGAGCAACTCCTGTATGCATGGCTCGAAGCCCGGGTGAGCGTCCAGGCAGGTTTCCAGGTCTCTTTGGGCCATTTCAGCCTCGCCGATTGCCAGGTATGCCCGAGCGCGCCAGTAAAAGCTTTCCTCAAGGATTGGTTCGCTCATGCCATCCAGGGTTTGCGTCGCCAGGTTGATCACATCCTGGTAGCGGCCGGTGAAATAATAGGCAAAATAGGGACCGGTCTGATACCACATCATCCGCCAGGGACGTACTTCATCCGGAAGCTCGCCGTAATTTGCAAACGCCGCATCATACGCTGCAGCCGCCGCGCTGTAATCCTGCACGGCAACCAGGTTCGTTCCTTGATTGAACAGGCTGAAAAATAAATCTCTCCCGGATAGCCGAATGGTCTCCATTTCAGCTTTTTGCAACGCTGATCGATGGTTGAAATTATCATATGCTTGCAAGCCGAGGATATCCAGCACCTGTTGGCGCCGCTCCAACGGGTAGATCACTAAATACGTATCGTTGAAAGCACGCCAATCGGACAGAAATGAATCGTATGGCACCAGGATATCTGGTCCTTTATACGAATCCTGGATAGTGAACTTTCCTATGCCATCATCATACCCAGTAACAACCTGGTAATGTCCCATCCAACCGTCGAACCCTACCCCTTCAAAGCCCTTTTCCACAATTACCGGGAAGCCAGCCGAAACCAACGCCTTGATCATCGTCAGGTCGCCTCCCACCCGCACAGACGCTTCCAGCCCGGCCTCTTGCTCCACAAAGGTCTCCATTTCATATGGCATGACGTTCTTATCCCGAGCATTGGGTTTTAGAAAAGCCGCCGTATCACGTTGATCCCCTTTCCAGCCCCAATAGGAAAGCGCCATCGCTAAATTCGCCGGGCCGCAGTTGTTCCACATCTGGAATTGATGCAACACCCCTTCCAGACTGGCTTTAACAGGCAGCGGAGTGGGGATCAGCGTCGCAGTCGGAGCCGGATGGGTGGGTACAGAGGTCTGCTCCGTCTCAGGGGTTGGGGTGTTCAACACGATCGTTGCAGTTGGGGTTGGGATAACCACCTCCAGCGCGGTCGGGCTGCTGGTAGGTTGAGAAACGGGAACAAACACCGCCTGTTCAGGTGGTTTTAGAGCATATTGGATCTCCGCCAGCAGCGTCGAAATCCGCCAATTCAGGCTTTCGGACGAGAGCAGGAACAAGATCCCCGCCCAGATGCCGATCACGATGATCACTATCAATAGAAATTGGAGCGTTTTACGCATAAGTTCATTCTCGTTCAAAGGTGGTCAAGGGTCATTGGATGTTGGTTTATTCTACGTCAAGCAGCCTGAGCTGGTATAGGGCAGGTTCGAATCCAGGATGGTAGAGCAGGCAGGTGCGGAAATCTTCGATTGCTCCGGCCTGGTCGCCCGTCGCGGCTCTGGCCATGCCGCGCCAATAGTAGCTCTCTTCCAGGTTCTTATCCCCCTGCATCGCCTGTAATGTGCCATCCGCCAGGTAGAGCAGATCATAATAGCGTCCCACACCGTAATAGGCAAAGTAAGGGCTGGTTTGGTACCATAACATGCGCCAGGGGCGCTCACTCTCTGGGATGTCGTTATAAACCTTAAACGTTTCATCAAAAGCAATCGCAGCGCCGCCGTAATCCTGCAAGGCGACCAGGCTGGAACCACGATTGAACCAGGCAAAATATTGATCGATTCCGGACAAACCATAGATCTCGTTTGAAGCCTTTAAGGCTGCGTTCTGAAAGTTCACAGTCTCATCCGCGTCCGAACCAAGCAGAACCATCACCTCTGCCTCTCGTTCCGCTGGATAGACAATAATATAGGTGTAATTGAATGCCCGCCAGCCGCTTTCCATCTCATCAAAAGACACCTGATGGTCAGCCTCCACGAACGAATCCTGGGTGATGAAATAGCCGCCGGATGTTTCGGATCCGCCGTCATTATAGCCGGTTACCACCTGGTAATGTCCCATCCAGCTCACCAAACCGGTCAGGTCGCGCAGGTAGGTTCCCTTCTCTATCAGCACCGGGTAGCCGGCCGCCAAAAAACGACGCAGCAAATCCAGATCGCCGCCCACCCGCAGAGCAGCTCGCAATTGGGTCTGGTTTTCGATGTAGTCCACCATCTCATAGGGCATCACATTCTTATCTTTTTCGTCCGGCTTGAGCGCCGGTCCCACCACATCCCGGTTTCCTTGCCAGCCCCAAAAGGAAAGCGCCATAGCCAGATTTGCCGGAGCGCAATAATTCCAGCGCCCGTGTTGATCTTCGTACACCACACCCGTCAAAGTTGCTTTTCCCGGGAGTGGTGTAACTGTTGGGCTTATTACCCCGATCGTCGGCGAAGGTATGACGACTGCGGTCTCGATTGTGGGAGTCGCAATGGCAGCCGCGGTCGGGCTTGCCACCGAGGTGTTCGTCACTTGTGGAACAAGCAGACCTTGCTCGGTAGGCGCAAAAACAGCTTTTGCGGGCGGGTTCACCAGATAACCCAGGCGAAGCGACCATTCTTCCATCCGCCATGCCAGGCGGTCATGCACCGGAGGCAAGAAAACCACTCCCACCAGTCCAAGACAAATAAACAGTATTGTAACCACCGACAATAACACTTTTTTGCGCATGATCATTCAACCATCAACATTTACGGGAGTGCTACGTTTAATTGCATAAGCTGTTCGCGCGGCGGCGCGTAATTTGGGTTCAGTCCGGCAGCTTTTTGAAAATCAGAAATCGCGTTATTCTGTTTGCCGAGCGCCAGGTAAGCCATCCCCCGCCAATAGTAGCTCTCTTCCAGCACCTGTCGGCCTACCCAGGCAAAAGTGGTATTCGCCAGACTGACCACATCCTGATAACGCCCGGCATAATAATACGCCTTATACGGTCCATCAACATACCACATCAGCCGATAAGGGCGCATCTCTTCCGAGAGGGTCTGGTACAGCTCAAAGGCCCGGTCATAAGCCTGCGCCGCCCCAGAATAATCCTGCAATCCTACCTGGCTCGAGCCCAGGTTAAACCAGGTAAAGAACTGATCCCGCCCTTCCAGATTCGGGATTTCATCAATCGCCTTCTGGGCTGCAAGCTGATAGCTGAAAGCCTCGTCCATTCGTGAACCCAGGGCCTGGATGATCTGCTCTTGCCGCTCAGCAGGATAGATGACGATATAGACATTATTAAAGTCTCGCCACCAATGACCCACCAGATCATCATAGCGCATGGATACATCGGGGTTTTGCAGAGAATCCTGAACTGTGAAGGTTTGGGCCTTATCGTCGTACCCGTTGATGACCAGGTAATGTCCCATCCACCAGTCTTTTGGCGGATGATGACCCGCTTCGACCAATACCGGAAAACCGGCTGCAAGCAATCCTCGCAGCAGGTCTAAATCGCCGCCTACCCGCGCCACGGCTTGCATTCCAGCATATCCTTCCACATAAGCCACCATTTCTGCCGGGTTGACATTCTTGTCGTCCACCTTCAGGTTTGGACGTAAAAAGCTACGCGTATCCCGTTGATCTCCCTGCCAACCCCAATACGATAACGCCATCGCCAGGTTCGCCGGACCACAGTTGTTAAACTGTTGATACTCGTGGATCACCCCGGCAAGCAACACAGTTCCCCGGCAGAGGCGTCGAGGTGATGGTTGGGACTGGCGTCAATGTGGAGGTGACGGTTGGCGCGTCCACAGTCAGGCTCAAAGTTGCCGCCGGTAGCGCCGTCACTACAGGTGGCGCTAACTGAGCGGCCTCGGTGGAGGTAGGGCCAACGCCGACCTGACCGGTGCCGACCGGGACAAAGATCACCTGCTCCGGTGGATGGATCATCCGGCGCACTTGCGCGGTCAAATTTTCCACCCGCCAGACCAGCCGTTCCTGGATCGGTGGGAACTGGTACGCCAGCGCTCCAGCCAGGCATACCAGGCATCCCCCTACCAGGACGATTAAAAGAAACACCAGGTTCCGTTTACGCATGTTCGGGGATTATATCATCGCAAAATGGCAGAAAAGAACTGCCGTCAAAGCTTTATGCATTGCCGCTAGCCTTGCTTGCAGAACCTTTTTTACTCGCCTGGAGGTCAACCTCATCCAGAGCAGCCTTGATTTCGGCCAGCGCCCAGGCTGCATGCTGGCGCACCAATGCATCCTCATCGCTTAGCGCAGCCTGTAGGGCAGGGATCGACCGTGGATCGGGACGACTACCCAAAGAGACCGCTGCGTTGCGCAGATAACCTCTGCGCTTGGCGCGTCTGACAGGGTTTTGGCGAAATTTCTGATTGAATTGCTGTGCTGTCAGTGCCAACTCTTGAATCAGATCCGGCGCTGGAATGCCAGGCCTGGGCGCAAATGCCGGGAAACCATCCAGACGGCCAAAACGCTTGTTCCATGGACAAACTTCCTGGCAGATATCGCAACCAAACACCCATTCACCCAGTTTCGGGCGCAGATCAAGCGGAATTGCGCCTTTTAGCTCGATCGTCAAATACGAGATACACCGCCGGGCGTCAATCGTGCGATCAGACGAAATACAACCGGTTGGGCAGGCCTCCAGGCAGCGTGTGCATACACCGCATCGATCTGCCTGAAATGGAGGGTCTGGTTCCAGGAAGATCCCCAGTAAAATCTCAGCCAGCAAGAAATAAGAACCTTGTTGCGGATTAATCAGACAGGTGTTCTTGCCAATCCAACCTAACCCGGCTCGCTGGGCCAACTCACGCTCAAGCAGCGGCCCTGTATCTGTATACCAGCGATGGGGCACCGAAGCCTGCAGCAGACCCTCGATAAAACCGATCAAAGCCTTCAACCGCGGTGGGATGATTTCATGATAATCCTCACCCCACGCGTAAGATGCCACTCGCCCGCGGGTGGAGTACATTTCCGCTCCAGCCAGAGATTTTCCTAATCTGGAGGGATAGCGCATTCCCAGCACCAGGATCGAGCGGCATTCAGGCAGAATGGCGCCCGGGTCAGCCCGGCGCCGCACCGCTTCCTCTCTGGCCAGGTAACCCATCTCCCCATGCCGACCGACCTCCAGCCATTTGAGGTACTCATCGAAATGCGGAGGCGGATCCGGGGTGGTCACGCCGAACAATTCAAAACCCAACAAAAAAGCCTGTTCTTCAATCGCCCGGCGCAGGTCTTTGGAACTTGCAGAAGAAAATTCCAACGGAGATTTTGTATCCGCGCCTGTTGAATCAACCACAGATCAATGAAAAATCCACTTGATTAGAAAAGGCTTCGACCGGTTGGGTGATATGCAAGCGAGCCCAGGCTACGGTATCTGTTGGGATTGTCAGTTCATACACTACCGAATGGTCGCCTGCTCCCAAATTCTGCGTAGCCGGCAGCGGGACCCGGATGGCCTCCCCAGAGATTGAGCCAGCCTCCAGAATATAATTGAGCTTGGCCGGCTGAACTAAGGAAATCCTGGCAGTAAAAACAAACGTATGCGGGCAGGAACCGCTCGCCTCAAGATTGTCTACGCTCAGAACCACCGCTGATACCGGCCCACTCACCGCAACCGATGTGCTGGTTGCTAAACCGGTCGTCGCTTCGCTGTCCACAACGATGTCCACCCAGATCGATTCGTTTGCGTCGGCGCCAAAACCGAAGATCTGCCCGGTCGCGTTGCGCAGTTCCCAATAGCCGCGATAAGGTCCCTTATCGGGCGGGGCAACCATATCTACCGTGATGTCCACCTTCCCACCCGGCGCCACGTCGGCCGGCAGCTGCACAGATGGCTGGGCCCCCATCAGCGCCCCATCGATGAAAACCAATGAATAATCGACGGTCCAGGTTGTCTGGCCTGTATTTGCGATTCGCCAGGTCTTTTGAAAAGCCTGGTTTGGAGCAAAGATGGTACCATCGGGTATCGTCACATCCGCCACATATTCGGCCCGGTCACCTCCGGCAGCCGGTTGGGTGGCCTCCAATCCAGCCGCGCTCGGAGAGGCCATCACTGTATCCATCACCCCCACAGTGGGTGTGGAGGTAGAAAAAGCAGATGTCTCGATCAGGGATTCGGCTGGAAGGGTGGCCGTTTGAGCAAAACGCTCAACCCGGCGGGCCTCGGCCGTCTGAGCGGCTGAGGTAAACACCGCTTCTGGGGCAGGAGTAGCTGGATCGCTTGAATCAGCTGAGCCGCAAGCCGTCAGAAAAATGGACAGGGCGCCAAGCAAGACGCCAATCTTTAATAATGGTTTCAAATCAACCTCCAGCAAGACTGTTTTTGCCAGTAGCTGCTCAGGCTTTCGCCTGAGTGGTTAAGCTATTGGCCAGTTCGAGTTCTCGCCATACAACTTACGATGAACTACACTCAGCGCCCGCACCTGTTCCGCTGCATGGTAAGACGAGCGCACCAACGGGCCAGATTCCACCCATTGGAATCCAATCGATAAGCCAAATTCTCTCAATTCGGCGAATTCATCCATCGTGTAATATCGTTCAATCGGCAGGTGTTTCTTGCTGGGCTGTAAATACTGCCCAATCGTCAGGATGTCCACCCCCCAGGTGCGCTGATCGCGCATCACCTGCTTAATCTCTTCCATTGTTTCGCCAAGACCTACCATGATGCCAGACTTGGTGAGCACGTCTGGGTCAAGTTTCTTGGCGTTCGTGAGCGTCGCCGCCGCCCATTCGTAGTGATCCTGAGGTTGCACCTGCTTGAACAGGCGCGGCACAGTCTCGACATTGTGGTTGAGTATCTCGGGGCGCGCCTCCATCACAATCCTCAAAGCCTCCACACTACCCTTAAAGTCAGGAATCAGCACCTCGATCGAACAGCCCGGATGGATTTGGCGGATGCGCCGGATCACCATCCCAAAAATTGTAGCGCCGCCATCTTTGCGATCATCCCGGTTGACGCTGGTAATCACGGCGTGTTTCAAATCCATCGCCTTAACCGCCTGCGCCACCCTTTCTGGCTCCTGCCAGTCGAGCGGACCAGGCTGCCCGCGCTTGATATCGCAAAACCCGCAGGTGCGGGTGCAGACATCTCCCAACATTAAAAACGTCGCTGTCCCAGAACCCCAACACTCGCCCATATTCGGGCACATCGCCTCTTCGCAAACCGTATGCAGGTCTTTGCTCCGCATTAATCCTTGCAGCCACTCATAAGTTTCCCCAGAAGGGGCGCGCACTTTGATCCATTCAGGACGGCGTTTGGGTTGGGTATCCAATTGGTCTGTCTTGACACGATCCCGCGTCGGTGTAAACGGCATTTGATTCTCCTTGAGAGATAAATTTTACCCTGATTCGAGGCCGCGTACTATAAATGATGGATGAGCGCTTCAGTACAGGCTTGATTGCCTATCAAAAACAAAACAGGTCCGATGCCAGTGACTACTCAGGTTTAAGCCCGAGTCATCACACGCATCAGTCCTGTTTTATTTTGAGAGTGAAAGATGGCCTATGATAGCCAGTTTCGCAGGATTGGTTTCTGCCCCGCAGGGTTTAGCTGACCAGGGCGTTCCAGACTGCTGTTGCTTTGGTGACCATTTTATCCGTTAAACCAGCAGCCTGTTCACCTGCATTGGTGAAGACCGTCGTTACCTGGTTCGCGGTATCGGTGACTGTTCCAGCAACATCTTCCAAAAAGGCGCCTGCCTTCAGATCGGTTTGTACTTTCATGTTGGGTTCTCCATTTCTGGGCTGCTCAATTACCGGCGAAATTGCACGCTGTTCTGTATCCGCCGGCTTTGGGCAGTTATCCGCAGATTCCGCTCCGGTCGGCATACCACTTGCCGCCAACCCAACCACCGCCGCTTGGACCTGGAACTGGGGTTGGGGACGGAGGAACGGGCGGGGGGGACGGGTGGCAGTTCGCCAGCACGTTTTGCATGTAATTGTACTGATTGATCCAGTACTCTTTCTGCTGTTTGCAGACGGCCAACGGATTGGGGATTCCTACCTCATTTGCTCCTGCGTGAATATCTGTGCGTGTTTTCATTATAGCCTTCCTCTGCCTAGATACAACCGCGCTGCTTGGCTTGATTGTAGGCTTGCTGATAACGGTCGCGCCACTTGTTTACATTCCACTGGCAGGTAGCCAGGTCATCACCGGCGCGTACATCACACCGCACTCGTATCTGTTGGACGCGCGATGGCATGATTGTCTTCTGACTGGTCTGGATATTTGCATTCATTCGTTAACTCCTCTCACAGTCTTTAGTTGCGATGCTCGATTAGCCGCAAACACCGCTGCGATCGGGATACCATACCCCTCCGATAAAACCGCCGCCGCTGGGGGGCGTTGGGGGTGTTGGGGTTGGGACAGGCGGAATGGGAGTCGGGGGTGTTACGCCGCCGCAGACGCCGCTGCGATCGGGATACCACACTCCATTGACATACCCGCCGCCAGTGGCGCCGGCTTTTACGTCCGAGCGCACTTGCATTTGGGGAATATACTGTTCATTCATCATGGATTTGATCTCCTTTGCTTTCACATGCCTCCGATAATCTCTCTCGGCTGCCTGAAAGACTAGTCCGGGATGTACAGCTTCTGTCCGGGGAAGATCAGGTTCGGGTTCGGGCCGATTGTATTCAGGTTAGAGAAGTAGATTCTGTTGACATTGTCGGCTCCCATATTACCGAAGAAGCGCTGGGCGATCCGGCTCAAATTGTCATTCTGCTGCACGGTATAGCAAGCGGCTCCTGACTTCATATCTGTACGAACGTTCATGATTTATCTCCTTTTCTACAGGTGAAATAGTCTGGTTTTGTAGACTGATTACAACCATTATTTTAATGGGTTTTTATCCTTTGGCAATACGACTTATGACTGTATTTTTAGCCTCTATCTCTGCTAAATTTGATGTTAACCCGTAATAATTTGGTCGATTCCGGGTTAATCCATCTTATCCATGCCTGCGGTCCATTTGGCTTTTCAAACGCTGGTATTGGGGCGAAGCCGCATACTCGCGCAAACGCTCAATCCGGCGGATCAACATCGGATGGGTAGCGAGAGCCTCATTCAAACTCCCCATCAGTGTATCATCCTCGGCGTCGATCTGCTGGTAGGCTTGAGCTAGGCTGCGCTGGTCTCGTGCCTGGGGACCGGCCCCCAGCTTCACCAACGCCGAAATCGCCTTCTCTGGTTTTTCGCACGCCAGCAAACCGCCCCGATCGGCAGAGTATTCACAAGCCCGGTTCCACCACAGAAAAGCGATCGTCAGCACTGCCGCTACCGAGATCGAACTGGGAATACCCGCCATGCCGCCAACCAGTGAATTCAGCCAAGTATGCCCTAACGCAACATGAGCCAATTCATGCCCCAGGATGAACAAGATTTCATCCTCATCCATCGTTTGGAACAAGGCCGAATACAATACCACCACTTTCGGGGAGCCAAGGCCGAACGTGTAGGCGTTCATCTCGCGGCTTGCGAGCAAATAGACTTCTACCGCTCCAGGTTGGATCCGATCCACGCCGCACCTAACCAGTTCCGCCAGGTCCGGCGTCTGCTGCGGGGTGATCGGGCGAGCCGCCCTGACAAGCTCCCGGTGGTGAGTCAGGCTCATGTTATAAGCGAAAATGACAAAGAGGAAGATAAAGATCACGCTGGCGCAGACGGTGGCTGTCGCCGTCAGGGCGATCACAAACAGCACCAAGCCAATTGTGGCTGCCAGGATCAAATGTTCATTTGGATAGCGGTAAGCGGTTGTACCCACATTCAACCTTATGAATCCCGACCCGCCTGATCCGCTGCGAAACCGGCATCGCCGTCAGCCCGCCGTACAACCAGACGCAAACCCTCCACACCAATCACCTCCACCCGGGTTCCAGGCGGGGCTTTTTTCCCCCGATCCGCCAACTCCGCCGTCCACTGTTCACCGCCAAGTTGGATCTGGCCAACCGGGGCAAGCTTAATCCGCACCGTCCCCACCTTTCCGACCAGGCTTTCCGCCCCCATCCGCACCGGGCTGCGTTGCGCTCGCACGGCGAAAATCATGATCACAAAGAAGATCGCTCCACTCGCCACAGAAGTACCCACCACCAAGGGCACCGGTACGCGCATGAAATCCGGCACGCTGGGCGAGTTAAACATCACCAATGCGCCTGTGATCAATGAAATCACACCGGCTACGGTCAAAGCGCCATGTGTGGGCGCTTTAATATCCAATAGAAACAGCACAAACGCCAGGATCAAGAATATCACCCCAAACCAGTTCACCGGCAAGACACCCAACCCATAACCCGCCAGCGCCAGGCAGACCACCCCAATCGTCCCAGCAGCCCAGCCTCCGGGGCTGGAGATTTCGATCAGTATCGCCTGCACCCCTATCGTGATCAACAAGAATACAATCGCCGGATTGGTCAGCACCGCCAGCAATGTCTCGATAAACGTCTGGCTGACGGGCTGTACCTGCGCCCCGGCAGTCAAAATGATGCGTTCCTGTGTGTTTACCCGCACCGTGAATTCATCCAGTTGGCGCAGCAGATCATCTACATCTGTAGCAATGAAGTCAATCATCCCGGCTTCCAGGGCTTCGTCTGCCGATACCGCCTGGGCAGATTCAATCGTCTCCTCGGCCAGTTGGATCGCTCGCTCGCCGCGGTCTTTGGCTAAGGCCCGCACCGTGGCTTTCAGGATATTCTTGGATTTGGCCTGCATGGTCTCGCCCAAATCCTCGCCCTGGCTGCCAACCGGGCTGGCCGCCCCAATCGCCGTCTCCGGAGCCATCGCAGCGGCGTGCCCCGCCAGCACGATCACCGTCCCGGCGCTGCCCGCCATTGCCCCGCGCGGCGCCACGTAGACCACCACCGGTATGTCGCTCAAGCGGATCGCCTGGACGACGTCGTTCATCGCGTCCACGCTGCCACCCGGTGTGTTGAGTTGTAGAACCACCAGGTCTGCCCGGCGCTGCTCAGCAATCTTCAAACCGCGTTCGATATAGGCCACCATCGGCGGCGCAACCGGACCATCCGCGTTCAAGAGCAGCGCCAACGGCCCGTCCTGTCGAGCTGCAGCCGCGCTGGTCAACGCCAAAGAGAACAGGACCAGCAATATCCAGCGGGTTGTCTTTTTCATAATGGGTATTATAGCATTCCGCAGAGCGGAAGGGCGAGCAACCCACCCGCTTCTGCTAGAACTGTCCGGCCAGGTAAGCGCGCGTCCGTTCCTGAGCGGGATGGTCAAACACCTGCTGAGCCGGGCCGCATTCCACCACTTCGCCCATGTACATAAAAACGACATAATCCGCCAGACGGCGCGCCTGACGCAGGATGTGGGTAACCAATACGATGGTGTAGTCGTCCTTTAATTCCGTCAAACGCCCCTCAATGTGCTGGGCTGAGATCGGGTCAAGCGCCGAGGTCGGCTCATCACCGAGCAGGATTTCCGGCTCCACCGCCAGCCCACGCGCCAGGCATAAACGCTGCTGCTGCCCGATCGAGAGGCCGGTCGCCGGGGCATGCAGGCGATCCTTCACCTCATCCCATAATCCCGCCATCTCCAGGTAGTGCCGCACTCGCCGATCCATCTCCGCGCCTTTTCCGCACATATTGTGGATGCGCAGGCCATATGCCACATTGTCATAAATGGACATCGGGAGGGGATAGGGTCGCTGCGCCAGCAGGCCAGTTTTTTTACGGATTTCGGTGACATCCATCCCAGGCGTGTAGATATCCTCTCCATCGATAAAGACCTCGCCGCTTAGCTTGGTATCGTCTGTCAATTCCAGGAAACGATTGAGGGTCTTCAACAACGTCGTTTTCCCGCATCCAGAAGGTCCCATAATCACCGTGATCTGGTTCTTGGGGATCTCCAGGTTGACGTTTTTTAAGGCGGGCATGCCGCCATAGCGCGCCTCCAGGTTGTGAATGCGAATGTGTGTTTCCAATGAACCATCTCCTAGTGTATGATAAATCGACCCAGGCGCCCTGCCGCCCAACGCGAGCCCAAACTGATCACCAGGACGATCACCGTCAGGATCAGCGCAGAAGCGTAGGCGCGCTGCTGCACTTCAGGGAAGGGGGTGCCAAGTTGGAAGAACACCGCCAATGGCAGCGATGCAGCCGGGCTGAACAGTGAGGTGGGGATGCGATCGGTATATCCCGCCGTGAACAGCACCGAGGCGGCGTCGCCTATCCCGCGCCCAAACGCCAGCAAAACCGCGGTCAGAATGCCCGGCAGCATCTGGCGCGTGACCACATGCAAAGCCATTTCCAAGCGGGTGGAGCCAAGCGCCAGCGATGCCTGAGCCAGTTCAGCCGCCATCGTCCGGATCACCTCGTCCATGGCCCGGGTCATGATCGGCAATTCCAGAATGGCCAGGGTCAGAATGCCGCCCAATAGTGAAGCGCGCATCCCCAACGCCAGCATAATCGTGAACCCAAACGCGCCGTACACTATCGACGGGATACCCCATAAGACGTCCAGCGAAAGCCGCACCAGGTCGGCCCACAGAGTACGGCGGGCGTAGGCTTGCAGGTACAGCGCCAGGGGCAGGCTGACGATCAAAGCCAGGATCGTCGCCCCGCCAGCCAGGTAGAGCGACCCGATGATGGCGTTCAACACGCCGCCCTCCTTACCCAGGTAGAAACCTCCCTTTGGAGTCTGGGTCAGCATCGCCAGATCCAGGGCTGGCAGACCTTTAATGATCACTGTGGCCAGGATAAACCCCAGGCTGCCCGTCACCAGGGCGAGCGAAAACAACATCAGGATTTTGAAGAAGATTTCTTCGACATGACGGCGTTTCATGACTTCCTCCCGCGCAGGATCCGACGTAATACCAGGGTGGAGGCGATGTTAAATATCAGGACCATCACCAACAAAATCAGAGCAGCCCCAAGCAGGGCAGAGTCGTACAGCGGAATCGACATCATTTCTCCATAATTGTTAGCAATTAACGCCGGCAAGGGGTAAGCCGGGTCGAGAATCGAACTGGGAACTTTGGCGACATTGCCCACTACCATCAAGACGGCCATGGTCTCTCCCAGGGCGCGTGAGGATCCCAACACGATGCTGGCAATGATCCCCGCCATGCTGTGCGGCAGCAGCGCGTAGCGCACGGTTTGCCAGCGCGTCGCCCCAACCGCAAGCGAGGCCTGGCGCATTCCATCCGGGACCGTGTGCAGCACCTCGTAGGTCATCGCAATGATGAAAGGCGCCACCATCACCGCTAGTGTCAGGCTGCCGGCGATCACGCTATAACCGGTCGGGTTCTCTGAGCGGAAAAGCGGGATAAAGCCCAGCCAGCGCTGGCAAAACGGCGCCAGGGAACCCTTCACCCACGGGACGATGGCCGCCAACCCCCAAACGCCATACACAACGGACGGGATCGCCGCCAGCAAATCCAGCAAAGGCTTGACGACTGCTTTGAATCTCGAACCGGCATATTCGACCAGATAGATCGCCGCCAACAGGCAGGGCGGCGCAGCCAGGATCATGGCGACCGTTGTGACCCAAATCGTGCCCATGATGAAGGGGTAGAAACCAAACAATCCCTGGAGTGGTTTCCAGATTTGACCGGTCAGCAACAGCCACAATGGGGTCTCGTTCAGGATCGGCCAGAAGCGGCGCAGCAAAGCGGTTAAGATCAGGACGATCAGGATGAAGGGCAGAGTCGAAAGCAAGAAGAAGCCCCGCTTCGCCAGTCTATCCTGGGCGCGCCGCTCGAACAGCTGGATCATGGGTCGCCGGGGTTGGTTTCGATCCACATCGAAGTCTGTTTCGGGCGACAGGGGTTGGGGCTTGCGTTTACTACTCACGTTGGTTCACCATAGAAGCGATAGATCACTTTATCTTCTGCAGCCCGGCATCCAACTGCTCTTGGGGCAATTGAACATAGCCGGCTTCGCTCACAAACTGCTGCCCGTCGGTGATGATCCATTGAATGAATGCCAGCACAACCCCGGATGGTTTGCCCCTGGTGACCAGGTTGAGAGCGCGCGCCGGAGGAGATGGGTATTTCCCCAGGGCCACCATCTCCACCGCCTCGGCTTTGGTCTCCAGCAGTTCTTGCGGGTCTGCCTGCCCATTCCCATTGGTATCGATCGGCAGGGTGAGTGCGCCGGCAACAGGCAGCCCGCTGGCGTTGTCGTAGGCGTAACCCAGATTGTTATAGCCAATTCCGAGCGGGTCCTGGATCACCGCTTCCAGCAGCCCTGGGTCGCCAAACACCCCCACTCCCAGCAGATCCTCTTGTTTTTTATTGCCCAGGTATTTGGCCCACACTTCCGGGGCGCCTGCCGCGTCGGAGCGGGTATAGATGTTGATCGTGTCGGTGATCTCTGGCTTGCCAACCACCTCGCCCCAGGTCTTAATCGCGCCGGTGATATATATCGCCTCGAGCGCCTCTTCTTTGACGCCCTGTTTGAGCAACTCCGCCAAAACCGGGTTATTCTGGTTGATCACCGGGAAGACCGCGTCTTTGGTCACCGCAACGTAAAATGCGCCTTTGGCTTCCTCTTCGGGCGTAATATCCCGTGAGACCATGCCGATATCGACTGCATCGCTCAACACATCCGCCATGCCTTTGCCGGCTCCGCCAGCCGAAACATCGAACTGCACACCCGGGTTGACCTTCTGGTATTCCTCCGCCCAGCGGTTCATCATCGGATAGAGGGCGAAGGCCCCAGACACGCTGATTGTCTCTGATTTTCCGCCGCAGCCAGCTGGAACGAGGAGCAGAACCGAAATCATGCTTAACAAAATCAAAATACGGGTCTTTTTTTTCATCGCAGCCTCCAGATATTCCTTCAAACAGATCGATAATAAGCTTAGTATATATAGTCTAGTCTTTTACTATGGTTTATTCCAAAATAAAAACATCCCTGAACACCCTCTGATCTGAACCGATCAGTCAGGGACCAACAACTCAACCAACTCGGATTGGGCCTGATCGACCCGTTCCAGCACATCCGTCAGCATGGTGTTATCCAGGATGCTCGAGATCGCGTTGCGCACATCCAGCATGACCAGCCGCAGGCCGCAGCTCCGTTCGTCCGGGCAGCCGCACGAACTCGTAAGCCATCTGGCTGACACAGCCGATCGGCGCCAGCGGGCCGTCTAACACGCGCACGATATGACCCAGGCTGATCTCGCTGGCCGGGCGGGCCAGGTAATAGCCGCCGCCCACGCCCATGCGGCTGTGCAGTAGACCGTTGTTTTTCAGGGTGAGCAGGATTTGCTCCAGAAACTTGGCCGGGATATGCTGTCGCTCGGCAATTTCCTTAATCTGGATCACAACAATACCATTGCCATTGCCATTGCTCGGACCTTCGCGCAAGCGCAATTGAGTAGCCAGATCAATCATCGCCCGCAGGCCGTATTCGCCACGTTTGGATAAACGCATCCGTACCTTCCAATCTCGCATTCGAGCCGACAAAGCCTATTGTCTCTATCGGCTTTATTGTTTCACTCGTATCTTACAATAAAAGGGACAGGATGTCAAGTATTTGTGAAAAATAGAACAAGCAAGCCGCCCTGGCGCTTGAAATACTTGAAAAAGGCAGGGCAAAATGGAATCCGGCGAGACTTGTCAAGAGTCTCAAAAATGAGTACAATCAGGGGACTTGCGGGCGTCGCCAAGTGGTAAGGCATCAGCCTTCCAAGCTGATATTCGTGGGTTCGAGTCCCATCGCCCGCTCTGAAGCGTGTTCTGGTTCATATGCCAGGCCCCATGTGACACCTGACGCCAGAACACGTCGCCCTTTAACCAGGGGCCCGTAGCTCAGTGGCAGAGCGCGCGGCTCATAACCGCTTGGTCGCAGGTTCGATCCCTGCCGGGCCCACCTGTATCAATACAAGCACGACTCATCTCGACTTCTTGATGAGTCGTGTGTTGTCTCCCTCATATTCCTCGGCTAAACTTTCTCCATCATCTCTCCTGCGGATATCCATAATTCCTCCACAATTGGTTGGCATACTGAAGACAGTAAGCCAATCAACCTTATTTACGGAGGTCTATGATGTCTCGAACAAGTTCTTTTTTGCTGCGCCTGCTGGGATTTCTGATCCTGGTGGGTCTGCTGGCTGGCGGCGGGGTGATGCTCTTCCGAGCCGGCCAGATGCAGGGTTATCGGACGGCGCAGTACTTCAGCGCGCCGGTTGAAGCCGCCCCTGGCGCGGCGCCGCTGGTTCCGCCTGCGCCGAGTTATCGCCCAGAGGGTGGGTATTATTATCCGCACACGTTCCACCGTCCGATCTTTGGCGGGTTCTTCGGCTTGATCTTTGGCGTCTTGCTGTTCCTGTTTGCCCTGCGCCTGCTCTTTGGTCCGCGCCATTGGGGCTACCCAAATATGGCCGGTCCGAATCCCGGCTGGCATGCGCACCCACATTTCTGCGGACCGCCGCCCTGGATGCAGGGTCAGCCCCACGCTGAAAGCGGAGGGACCGGCGAGAAAACACCCGCCGCTCCGCCCGCGGACGAATCATAATCGCCCACGCAGCGTGGCGAACCAGTCTAGGGATCCGGGGTGGAACACAGCCCGCCCCGGATCCCCTTTTCGCCCTTGTACCTTTGCAACCACCTGGAGAGAAAATGATGTCCAAGCGGATCCTACCCCCAACCTGGTTATTGATTTCGATCCTGCTGATGATCGGGCTGCATCTCGCCCTGCCCATTGCAGCGATCATTCCAGCGGCCTGGAGTCTGTTTGGTTTGATCCCGCTCATCCTGGGCGTCGCGATCAACCTGATTGCGGATTGGGTCTTTCATCAACTGAGCACAAGCGTCAATCCGTTCGAAAAACCTGCTGCGCTGGCAACCAGCGGCGTGTTCCAGGTCAGCCGAAATCCGATGTACCTGGGCTTTGTCCTGATCCTGATCGGAGTAGCCATCCTGCTGGGCTCGCTGACCCCATTTCTGGTAATTGTCCCCTTTTTCGTATGGATGGATCAAGCCTACATCCGTGTTGAGGAACAATCGATGATGGAGAAGTTCGGCAGCAAGTGGCTGGATTACAAATTCACCACCCGCCGGTGGCTTTAAACATGAACCGTTTGCAGATTGAGAATGGGATTCGGTCAGCACGGCCTGAGACATACAGGAAATCTGATACACTTATCGTTATGCAAGACCTTATCCTGGTAGTGGACGACGAGCCAAAGATCGTGCGCCTGGCACACGATTACCTCGAAAAAGACGGCTTTCGAGTGCTGAGCGCCGGAGACGGTCCCACTGCCCTGGCGATAGCCCGCCGCGAAAAGCCCGACCTGATCGTCTTGGATTTGATGCTTCCCGGCATGAACGGCTGGGAGGTCTGCAAATCGCTGCGCCGAGAGAGCGATGTGCCCATCATCATGCTCACTGCCCGAGCGGAAGAGGCCGACCAGGTCCTCGGTTTGGAGTTGGGCGCCGATGATTACGTGATCAAACCCTTCTCGCCGCGCGCCCTCACCGCCCGCGTGCGAGCCATGCTCCGCCGGACCCAGGGTCAGGTGCAAGCTCCCGAGGTCATCCGGGCTGGAAAGCTGGAGATCGACCTGAGCGCCTATCAGGCTACCCTGGATGGTCGCGCGCTCCAGCTTACCCCGTTCGAGTTTAAGCTGCTGGCTGTCTTCGCCCGCCATCCCAACCAGACCCTCAGCCGGGAGCAGCTTTTGGAACACCTCCACGGAGTCGCCTTCCCCAGCTTTGATCGCAGCATCGACTCGCATATCAAAAACCTGCGCCGCAAACTGGAGGTTCATCCGCAAAGCCCGCGCCTGATCGAGACGGTCTACGGGATTGGCTACCGCTTTACCCCCTCGGAATAACTATGCGCCATCCGCCGCACTGGAAACCCCACCATCCGCATTGGCATCCTGACCGATCGCACAAACAGCGCTTCTTATTTGGGCGCTTCGCCTTTATCTTTGGGGTTATGATTTTCTTCTTCCTGGCAGCGCTGGGCGTGATTGGCGGGATGATCTTCGGTCCTTTTCGTGAATTTGCGCCGCACGAAGGCCGCCTGTTGCTGCTGATCTGCGGCGTACCGTTCGGGTTCCTCCTGCTCTCCGGTCTTTTCGGCGGCTGGGTCTTCCGCCGCTTTGGCGCGCCGCTGGCAGATGTGATGGCTGCCGCCGATGCGGTCGCCTCCGGCGATCTCAGCGTGCGGGTCAGCGAAGCCGCTCCTGGCGAAATCGGCCGGCTGGCTGTCAGCTTCAATCGCATGACCGGTGAGTTGGAGCGGGCCGAGCAGCAGCGCCGCAATCTGACTGCGGATGTCGCCCACGAATTACGCACCCCTCTGCACATCATCCAGGGCAACCTGGAGGGCATCCTGGATGGCGTTTATCCACCTTCCGAACCGATCATCACATCCACGCTGGAAGAAACCCAATTGCTCGCCCGCCTGGTGAACGATCTGCAAACGCTGACCCTGGCCGAAGCGAATCAGCTTACCCTGCACAAAACCCGTTTTTCGGTTGCCGAGCTATTGAATGAAACCGCTGCCAGCTTCAAAGTTCAAGCCGCCGAGAATGGCCTGACCCTGGATCTTGAGTCTGGATGCTGATGCGAACAAATTAGAAATCGAAGCCGACCCAGACCGCATCAGCCAGGCTCTGAAAAACCTGCTTGCCAACGCCCTGCGCCACACCCCGCCGGGAGGATGGATCCGCCTTTCCGCCGCTTCTACACAGGGAGAGGTGAGACTGATCGTCCAGGATAATGGCGCCGGGATCGCAGCCGAAGACCTGCCGTTTATCTTTGACCGGTTCTGGAAAGGCGACCCGGCCCGCTCCCGTCAGCAAGGCACCGGCAGCGGACTGGGACTGGCGATCACCCGCCAGCTTGTTCAGGCGCATGGCGGCAAGATCGAGGTGGAAAGCAAGTTTGGGGAGGGAACCACCTTCATTATCGAACTACCGGCTTAATGGATGCCTGGCGCGCTGCTCTCGGAAAAGATTACCCTTTTCCTATTGGATTTCTCAATCGCGATGGGGGAGGAATTGCACAGTCTGGTTGTACCACCACCATTTTAATCCCGACAGTTATGCCGACCACCGATGGAAGCATGCGTGGGATCGAAGTTCAGGGGGGCAAGGGCCAGAGAACTACTCAGAACATTGACATTGACACTGTCCTGCCACGACATTGGACAAGGCCCTGAAAGGCGACCTAAACGTCATTTCCGGTTTCGTAATAAGGCCGCTCTGGGTACTCGCTGGATTGGTCTCGCCGCGACTACTCGCTATGTTGACGTCGAGTTCTATTTTATGGTATTTTTCAATTCGTTTAGATAAGCCCTGCCAATTTGTTCAAAGTAGTCTAATCTCTAATAATTAAAAAGAGGAGAAATTAAATGATGAGACAAAACACACTGAAAAAGTTGCTTATGTCCATTGTCATACTTGTAATCCTGATGGGGTGTAATGTTTTTTCTACTCCCACAAAAACAAAAACCAAATTAATTCGAGTTGATCATGCTTTACATCTCAACGGAGAAATAACAATTCAAGCAACTCTTTTGAATTATTCAGGATCCGATTATCCTGAAGCTTTGACTGCCTCGCTACAAGTTAAATATAATCATGATTGGAGCAGGGGAGAAGTGACCTCTAATTTTACAAATTTTGTGCAAGGTATTGGCAATTATGGAACTCCTAAGACCTTTCGGCTTAGCAGAATAAAAGGTAATTATTACGAGAACTCGGTGCCTGCCTTCTATAATGTCGCAGATTGGAAAGGAGAATGCCCATATGAAATTCTATATATTACCGTCAAAGATCGAGGCTTGGCGGAGATCACTACCGAAAATAAGTGCAAGCCTCCAGTAACCAAGGACAATCAGAAAAATAACAATGGTGTAGCTCATCCTAGCGAAACTGAAGAGCCTATGGTTAAACCTCCCTCTAATCCTCCGCCACCTATTGTTCAAAACGAAAATGAGTATTGTAAGAAGCTAATTGCACCAGAGGTTCTTGACAGCGTCACTTTTGGCGACAAATTCATGTGTGGTAACTACATATTATCAAAATCAGGAAATCATTATAAATTGCGTACACGATACGAAGTATATCCTACTGGTGCTAATGTATATTTTGGCGCACACTGCCAACAAATCCGTAACCTGAATACAGGTGTTCGAGCACCAGCTCATTGTTGGGTAGGACAACCCGATTTTCGCGCCAGACGTGATTTTATTCTTCCACAACATATCGAAGCCTCATCGGGAGATACTATTGAAATAGCATGGTTCATCTTCTCTATCCGACTAAGTCAAAATGGGAATAGTCAGTATGTAGGAATGGATCCCGAAAATCCCGACACGTATCCAGTAACCATCAAGGGAGATAAACTTGGGACAACTGTAAATAATAAAAAGGTATGTCTATCGTCAGCTTGTAATTTCAATAATAACATCGATGCACCCCACGTCTTTATTTCTAAATTAAGGATCCCATAATCAACAATCCGGGTTGCACTCACTACACAAACCCTAAGGTGTCAATGGACACTAGTGGGCATTATTAGCCTCACGGAGTGGTAAAAAACATGGAGAATGTTGCCAACCATTGCGATTAGGTCGATTTCCTTATTGAAAACGATCAAGAGTAGCGCAACGCCAGCGACAAAACCTATTGAGATATGTGTTCAGATTGCGGTAATAATGTACTTTCAGATCAATGCTATGCTTAACAAGGTTGCTAAAGATTGCTGAAGCCGCATCTTGCAGCGATTTCATCGCTGCACATTCACTGATCAAACAGTTCGCTGCCAGGCACTGGGGGTTCTAACAATGTCAATTCTAGAGATTTGGGTCCAAAGAATCGCTATTCAAAAAGTCATTTGATAAAACTGAGCAAATGCTATCTTCAACACTTGATATTGATTTCAAGCATAAATTTGATGAGCAATTTTTCACCTGCTCTGAATACAGATTGATACTTCATCCGTTCATCGCTCCCAGTCGATTGTGGTAGAGCTGGTGCGATGTTCAAAAGTGAGAGCCGGACTAGATTTTATTATTCCGGCTTACGCCGGATCACAATCATCGTGACATCGTCCTGCTGGGCAGCGCCGCCGGTAAAGCGGGCCAGGTCCTCCAGCACCGCCTCCATCACCTCCTGGGCTGAGCGTCCGCCAAGCGAGCGGAGCACATTCTGCAACCGCTGCTCACCATAAAAGCGCCCCATCCGGTCCTGCGCTTCGGTAATGCCGTCTGTATAGAGCAGCAACAAATCTCCTGGCAGCAATCGGATCACCTTCTGCCCCCAGACCACATCCCCCATCACACCTAACGCCATCCCGGTGGCGCGTAACTGATCGAACGGCTTTCCTTTCTGGCTGCTGACCAGGTAAGGAGGATTGTGCCCGGCGTTCACATAACGCATCCGGCCGGTCTCCGGGTCCAAGACCGCGTAGAAGGCGGTGACAAACATCTCGCTGCGTGTGTCGGAAAGTATGCGTTCATTCACCTGGCTGAGGGCAAAAGCAGGCAAGGTCGCATATTGGGTGGCATACGTCCGGAACAGGGTGCTGCTCAACGCCATGAAAAGCGCCGCGCCCATTCCTTTATCTGAGACATCCGCGATCAGAAATCCCCAATGGTTGTTCGTGAGCGGGATGAAATCAAAGAAATCGCCGGAGGTTTGCAGCGCCGGATCCAATTGGGATGCCAGCTCCCAGCCGCGTAATTGAGGCGGTTTTTCAGGCAAGATACCGGATTGAATCTTGCCCGCGTTTACCAGTTCCTGATCCAATAACTGGCCGCGGATTGGCTGGTCCATCCAGTTGCTTTTCTCAACCGCCTGGGAGATCCGCCCGGCTAACTCTTTGATAAAAGCCAGATGCTCCCAAAGATCGCTCTCAACGCCATGCTGTAAGATCCCAATCCCACCCAGCGGCTTACCAGAGGGGGATATCAGCGGGGCGAGCATGATCTGACCTTCTCCAATCAGCGCCTCTCCCCAAGGGGCCGCTTCGTCCAATGAAAAGACTTGCGATTCCAGGCGGGAATGCAGCCAAAGCCAGACCGCTTCGGGGAACGTATCCAGCCGTTCGGCGGGGTAACAAAACAGGCTCTGGTTGGGCAAGAGGCGCACTTCAATCTGGCAGCCGGGGAACAAGGATGGGAGCTGGCTGCGCAGCAGCCCTGCCAGGCGGGTCCGGTCGGCAGAAACCAGGTCGATCGCTTGGGCCAATTGCTCGAGCAGGTCTGCCTGCGCCGGGCTTGGGCGCGATCTGGCAGCAGTCGCACGCCGTCCGCGCTGGACGCGCCGAATCGTCTCGGCCAGTTCATCGGCGGTCACATCCTTCAGCGCATATCCCGATACCCCGGCCGCAAGCGCCTGATCGATTAGATCTTTGTCACGGTAGCTGATCAATGCCAGCACTTTGATTTGCGGCCAGCGTTGACGAATCTGACGCGTCGCAGAAACGCCATCCATCACCGGCATCTTTAGATCCATTAAAACGATATCCGGGGAAAGCAGTTCGCAAAGCTGGATCGCTTCCTCGCCGTTGCTGGCCTCGCCGACCAGGCTGAATTCGTCGTAGGCGGTCAGGAAAGCACGCAATCCGCTGCGCATTAGCGGAAGATCGTCCACAGTAATCAGCCGAATGGCGCTTTTCTCGCTCATAGGTTGAATTCTAACCTTAAACTCATCCGTTGGATAGCAATTTTCTAGACTTGTCCGGGAATGATTGCGATTAATTTTACTTGAAAACCTGCGGCGAGCCTCTCCCGGCCGCATAATGATATACTATCGGCCAATGAATACTTTGCTGGCCCAGGAAATGTTGGTCTTGTTCGCCATCCTGGCTATTGGCACCTGGCTTGGCGAGTTGTCTCTGCGCGGCGTCTCGCTGGGCTCGGCCGGCGTGTTGTTCACTGCCCTGGTCTTCGGCCATTTTGGCCTGAGCGTCCCCCAGCCTGTGATGGAGCTGGGTTTATTGCTGTTCGTCTATTCGGTCGGCTTACAGGCCGGGCCGCGCTTCTTTCGCACCTTCCGTCGGCACGGGATGCGTTATGTCTTCATCGCCCTGGTGACTGTGGGAAGCGGCGCGCTGGCAACCATTGCGGTGCAACAATGGCTCCGGCTGCCGTTCGACCTGGCAGCCGGTCTGTACACCGGCGCGTTGACCTGTACGCCCGCTTTAGCAGCGGCTATCGACGCGGCGGCCCGTTTGTCCCCTGCTTCAAGCGGCGCGGTATCGGTGGGCTATGGCATCGCTTACCCATTCAGCATGATCAGCGTGGTGCTGCTGATCCAGTTCCTGCCGCGCCTGCTTCGCCGCCCTCTGCCAGCCGAAGAAGCCCGCTGGAATGCAGAGAAAGAGAGCGAATCCCCTGGTTTGCAGTCGCGCCAGTTCAAGGTCGCCAACCCGAACGTTGACGGCCAAAGAGTCAGCCAGATCAACCCGCATCGCATGATCCAGGCCAATATCTCACGCGTCAAACACGGCGAACGGGTCTCCGCCGCCACGCCGGATCACATCCTATATCTGGATGATGTTGTGATGGTGGTTGGGCAGCCCGAAGAGCTGGATAAAATGCGCTTTTTATTGGGCGAAGAGACCCATGAGCGCATGGACGTGAACGCCGACGTGCTCAGCGTGGATGTCGAAGTCACCGAGGATTCGCTCACCGGCAAACGGCTGGGCGAGATGCGCCTGTGGGAGCAGTACACGGTCGTGATCACCCGCATCCGCCGCCAGGGGCTGGAAATCGCCCCATCCGGCAACGTGACCCTGGAGATGGGCGACAACTTGCGTGTGGTGGGCGACAAACGAGCGGTCGCGAGCTTCGTCGAGCTGGTGCATGGTCACCCACGCAAGGCGGAAGAGACCAATATGCTGCCCTTCCTGGCCGGGCTGTTGATCGGAATTTTGTTGGGAGCGATCCCGATCAACCTGTCGGGCGGGCTGCAGGTGCGCCTGGGCAGCGCAGGCGGAGCGTTCCTGGTCAGCCTGGTGGTCGGTCATTTTGGCGGCGTCGGCCCGCTGCGCCTGTACGTCCCGGCGGCCGCTAAAAACCTGTCGCGCGAACTCGGTTTGATCCTCTTCCTGGCCGGCGCGGGCGTGAACGCCGGGTCCCATTTTGTCGAGATCCTTGGACAACAAGGACCTGGCCTGTTGATCGGTGGGGCGATGATCACGCTGGTTTCGCTCGCCTGCGGACTGATCCTGATGCATTGGGTTTACCGGATGAACCTGCTCGCCACAATGGGAGCGCTGACCGCCTGCATGACCAATCCACCCGGGCTGGGAGCGGCGAACGCCCAAACCGAAAGCGACCTGCCCACGCTATCCTATGCCAGCGTGTATCCGGTCGCGTTGATCTTCAAGATTTTAATGGCCCAATTGCTGGTTGAGATCCTGGCCAGGTGGATCTAGGCGGAGCAGATGGTGTTTGAAAATGAGCCAGCCATTGATTAGGACTTAAAGACCGATCGCAAGTTCGAATAGTAAAAGCATCCATTTATTTAGGGGTGCCATAATTGTATTCCTCAAAACCTAGACCCTAAATACTCAATTTTTGATATGGAAGTTGTCGTATGCGCCAGTGATGCACCTTTCCGCATCAATATCAACCCAGCGATGATCAATGTTCTAATTCCGGGATACCGATTTGAGGTTGCCCAATTACCAGTCGATTTGCTACTGTATGGGCCACAAATGGGCTGGTGTATCGATGCATACTCCCGAGTCCAATACTGCCTGATAGAAAGTATCGACATTCCAGTCGCTTACCTTTTCTATCGGGTGGACTTCCCAATAGGGAGCGTCTAAACGGAACAACTCGTAAACCTCATCGAAGCTCAACATAAGTTCGGGGGCCCAAAGACCTAGTTTAGGGTAATCGCCTCCAATACAACCTCTTACTCGATCTCCCGATACTTTTGCGTCGGCCCCATAGACGGCAAGAATTCCTCTACTAGGGAAAAAAAGGTAAAGAAGAAAAGGTACACCAAAAGGACTTTCATTCTGGTATGTCCCGATCCAAATACCATCAGGCTTTCCATATTGTCGTACGAAAGGATGAAATTGAAATAAGGGGCTAAAACCTGGGCTAACTTCCATCGATTGAATAACACCATTTTCAATATGATAGATTTGAGGTAAATAAGCGCTTGCTAACCTCTTCGATACCCACAAATCCACTTCAGCGCCAACGACTTCGCCTTGGTTTTCATACAAATGAACGGATGCGAATGTCTCCAGAAATTGCTGTGCCTCGCTCCATTTTGTCTTGCCCGGAGTGAAGCCCCACCAACATGGCAGCAGACAACCGTTGTTGGTCTCAAGAAGTGATTCGGCCAACTCCAGGGCTTGTGTGGGTTCCAATGTATATTTTGGTGTCCAACTGGGTGTGAGAGTAAACGTAGAAGTCGGCGTGTATGTTGGCGTAGATGTAGGCGGAATTGTTGGTGTCATGGAAGGAATAACTGTAGCCGTGTGTGTGCTTGTGGGTCGTAATGTAGACGTAATTCGAGCTACTGATGTAGTGGCTAGTGGTTGATGCCCAGTGGATTTACATGCCCCTGATATTATCAACGCGATAACACTCAGCCATTGGATTTGTTGTATGGTCAGGCGAATTTTCATATTCAACATCTCGATGATATCAACGCAAAACCATGGTATTAACCCACAGTCCCATATATCTATTCATGAAATCCATTCGTCCTAGAGCAGCAGCAGAATACCCTGTTGTAGATACAATGTTGAATGTTAATGGTGCGCCTGCGGTGCACTAAATGAGTTGCCATATAGCTTAAATTGTACCAGTCCAATCCCAAAATCCACCCTTGACTCTCATCCGTTTCTTGCTATAATAGAACATATGTTCGGATTAGTGACAGGAGAACCTATGTCTATCCAACAATCAACCCTTATCAACCGTTTGAAAAATATCGATCGCTGGCTGCCGCGCATGCATGACCGGACAGGTCGCCGAATATCTCGCCCTGCTCGTCCACACCCCGCACCCCTGGATATCTCCTCCGCCTTGGATGATGAATTGCTCCTCATCCAGACCGGACAGCTCAGTCTGGATGAGGTCATCGACATGCTGGACGACGACGACCTGCCCGAACACGCCGCCCTGCTCGGTTCATGCGATGACAGCCTGCCTTTCCTGCTTGACCTGGCTAATCCGGCGCCCGGCGCGCTGCTGATTACCAGCGATTCCGGCGGCGGTAAAACCGCCCTGATCCGCTCGATTCTGTCCTCTGCCAGCCAGATGAACCCGCCCGAACGGGTTTCTTTTGACTTGATCGCCGCCCAACCCGATGAGTACCAATCGATCGAATCCACACCCCATTGCCGCTCGATTTTGCCGGTCGAAGACCGCGGCGTAGGTGAGTTGATCGGACGCCTGATCCGTCTGGCCGAAAAACGCAAAAAAACCGGCCCGGTCGATCCTGCCATCCTGCTGGCGATCGACGATCTGGCGTCATTGCTGCCCTTCCTGAGCGAAGAAGCGTTCAGCAGCCTGTACTGGCTCATCCGCCACGGGCCGCGCTACATGATCTGGACGATCGCGGCCCTGCCCTCCGCCCAGACTTAACAGGTCGAGCCGCGCTTCCTGACCGCTTTCCGCACCCGACTGTTCGGTTATATGCGCGACGAACACCTGGCCTGCCGTTTGGCAAACGATGATTCGATCGCCGCATGTGATCTGGAGAAAGGTCGCCAATTCTTCGTCCCTTACAGCAATGAATGGCTGCGTTTCTGGATTTGCGACGAGACTGGTTTCGCCGACCAATCTACCCCAGAAGATTTAGATTTCGAATTTGAAGGAGGCGGGCATGAACATTGGTATGTTGTGGTTTGACAATGACCCGAAGTCGAACATTGACTTCAAGATTGAACGCGCCGCTGCATACTACCGCACAAAATATGGGCGCGCACCCACACTATGTTTTGTTCACCCCAGCATGTTGAAAAATGGCAAGGTCAAAAACGAGCCATCTAACGGAAACGGGGGCAGCGAACCTTCCCCCGATAAAAGCTACGCCGCTTGCGGGATCGAAGTCCGCTCCAACCAATCTGTGCTGCCAAATCACTTCTGGATCGGCGTCAACGGTCAGTCCTGACCATTTCCCTTTCACTGAGATGGGTTTCGTTGCTGAAACTCGTCTCAGTTGATATTTGTTTCGGCGCCAGTCGTCAATGCCGCTGCGAGAGTTCTCGAGAGCCAATTCCCCATCCATCTGGCTAGTCTTCACCGCTTCGTCCACCTGCAGCAGTTGCTGATAAATCCGCTTGAGGTCCGCCATCGAAAAATGGCGCGCCTGAGGGATCATCCGATCGGCAATGAATACCCGGTTCCCCAGCTTCAATCCCGCAACGACTTCATTACGCCCGCCGCCATTATCCAGGATCTCGCGCGTCTGCACCAACAGCCGAAACTGGCGCACCACCATTCCAAAGATAGCGTAGTAATCCTGATATTCCAGCAGACGACGCAATACGCTCATCGCTTTGCGCCCATCCTTGCTCCCCAACGCGTCCACCATCGCGAAGATATCTCCCTGGCCCACGTCCGCCGTCACAGCCTCCACATCATCCATCTCCACCGGGCGGCGATAATTTACGTAAGCCAACAGCTTCTCGACCTCCTGATTTGCCAGGCGCAGGTCGCCATCTAACAAGCCATACAGCATTTCCGCCGCATCCGGCATAACCTGACCCCCGGTCATTTTCGCCATCTCTAAAATACGTTTATTCCACTCGGCCCCCTTCGGAAGCGGAAATTCCTTGATCCAGGCGCGCTCCGGCTGGCTGACTGCCCAACGCTCAAGCCAATGAACCTTGCGTTTCCGCCGGTCGCTGTCGGAAGTCAACATCCGCTGTTCTACCAGGATCATCGCCGTGGTTGGCGGGATTTGCTCGAGCTGCTGAATGAACTTTTCCTGAGCCTGCTTCTGGCTCAGTTTTGCCAGCGGATGGATCAAGATCACTAAACGACGTTTGGCCAGAAAGGGCATCGCCCCAGCCACGGACAACAATTGTTCGAGTTGGAAGGTGTTACCATCCAACCGGGTCGTATTCAAGGTCGCGGTCGCCGGATCACCCAGACGCTCTTCCATCTCTGCCAACGATTGGGCGATCTTGAATTCGTCCTCTCCATGCAGGATATAGACAATCGGGGGCTTATCCGTCGATTGTTCTGCGAAATCCGCTTCGCTTGCCGCCGGATGTTTTTTATCCGCCGGATGTTTTTTATCCGCCGGATGTTTTTTATCCGCCATACTCACCCCTCCGTGACCACCCGGTGCACGGTCAAATTGCCCTGTCTGCGCGGCTGGATCTCCACCACCCGCAAGTCTCCCGGCTCGCCGGAGGTGGTCACATGCTCCTGGAGCAGCAACCCCACCGGTTGGGCCACAATCAACGCCAGGGTGGCAAATAAGATCGCGGTCGGGAGGCGGTCCAGGTTATCACGCAGGCGCTTGCCCACCCCAAACATCACCAAACCGGCGGCCAGCCCAGCCATAATCCCGGCGGCGGCGAAATTGGTCCCGCAGTTTGGATGCACCGCCAGCTTACTTTCCCCAGCCTGCAAGCGTGCCAGCGCAGCTTCCACCGCCGAGCCGACCTCTTCAAGCGATAGATTACCCACAATCCAGAAGCCGCCCAGATCGGAATGCCCCGCCATCGGACGGCCAGGGAAACGCTCTCCCAGCAAATGCAATGTAGCGTGTTCCAAGCCATGGTTGCGCCGGATGCGTGACACAGGCGCAATCTCCAAAACACCTTCAAATGAACGTACCAATTCGGACATCTCAACTCCATAGAAAAGAATGATCGGACTATTACCCCCATTATTCTACCCCTTTCGAGCCAAATACGAAAAGACATCGAGAGTCTCGGCGACCTCCGATGTCTTAACAGTTTTCAGACCAGCATTCCCCGCCCGGCCTTCCTGCCCGCCATATTTAGATCAATCGGCTACCACAGAGACCATCCGCTCGGATGTTTGCCTGGCGGTTGCCAGCATAAATCCGCTGTACATCAACACCACCCCCACAAGCTCGCTCAGGTAAAGCAGGTCCACCAATCCGGCTTTGACCAGAGAGCCTGCCATCGCCGGCGCGAGCGCTCCAGCCGCGATCAGCACATTCCCCAACATGCGGTTGATCAGAATATTTTTGCGCCAGAACAGAAAAGCCGAATAGATAGCCCCGCCAACCAGGGTGATCGTGCCGTAAACATTGAGCAAGACGGTGAGCATAATCATCGGGCCGCTGCGGGTCAGGATATCTTTATATTGGATGGAGATCGGGCGGGTGATATCGAACGCGGCAGTTGTGTCCAGCGGCGCAGCAATAATTAATCCAATAGCCACCAGACTGGCAACCCCCAGCAATACCATCAGCCCATTGGCTACGCCGCGCTTGCGAACCAACAGGTAGACCGTCCCCTGTCCCAGCCAGGCTGCCGTCAGCATCGCCCCGCTCAAATACCAGATCCGCAACATCAATGGGCTGAAGGTGAACCCCAGAACCACCTCCGAGAGCGTTCCCAACCCAAACCAGATCAGCCCAATCCCCCACAACAACAGATGGTGAGGCTTTTTATAATGCCAGCGTTGGAATACTGCCGCTGCGAAGATAAAGGTGACCATTGTTGAGAAAAATGGGATCAAATGCACGTCTACACCTCCAGATCATTGGCGAAACAAGATTTCGCAGAATTTTCAGGCCCTAGAAACCGGGCGTGATCCCAATAATGGATAAAATCACAACCGCCAGCGTTGTAAATAGACCAAACAACAAGATCACCAATAAAACAGGAATCAGTCGGGTTGTCCATTGCGAGGGCGCAAAACGTTTGCTACTGCCGCGATGATCTCTATCGCCGCTCATCAACTTGACCTTTGATAGGATTCATAGGTTTCCATGATTGTGATCAGGATCACATCTGTGAATTCATTGATCTTGCGCAACATGTCGCTCCAGGCGTGCGGCGAGCGTACGACAGCAGATTCATACACGTTGAGCATCGATTCGAGCAGTGTATTACGAAAAAAGAGGAAAGCGTGGGTAGCGTCAACGCTGTTCAGCCCATAACGCCGACCGCGTGAGGCATATTCATATCCCAGAGTTTCCGCCTCCGCCTCTGCCTTAACGCCCTGATAATTCAAATAATTGATCAATCCCTGCAGCAATGCCCGCCCGCTGATCCGATACTGCTCGCGAGCATCTTCATCGAGCATGAGATACCAGTGCTCCTGCTCCAACCGGCCCAGGCTGATTTGAAAGCGGGTGGTACGCAGCGCGTTCTGGATGATCATATTGGCGTCATCAGCGCCGCCCTGGCGCTGAGACTGCACCCACAAATCAATCTCGCTGTGCAGGTAACGCCGGTGGCCGCCATTCGTGCGATGCACAGGCAGCAACCCTTGATCCGACCAACTCCGCACCGTGCTGGGATGGACGCCAAGCACTCGAGCTACATCACCCAGGGTCAACCACTCATTCTGCATCCCTTTTCCTGTCCGCATCCGATAGTCCTTATCCATCCGAAACCAATATCGGACTGAGATTTATTTCGGCGATCATCCAGCATCACCTGCTATTGCGGCTCGCTCAATCACTGAAGGGGTTTCTTTTGCTTGTTTCTGGAAAGCGCCCACGTCGATATTACGCAACATAACCAGCGAGATCAACAAGATCCCCGCCATCAATTCAAAAACGACCACGTAACTCAGCACCGCGTCGCCGCTCCGCCGGGCGACCAGATCACGCACCGCTCCGCCGATCACAGAGCCAAGCAGCCTGGAGATCGCGTTTGCCATCCCCCAAGCCCCAATAAACAAACCAACTTTATCAGCCGTGGTCATATCCAGCATCAGCGAAAGATTGGATACCGTCGAAAGACCGGTGCCCAGGCCAAGAAGGATTACTCCGCTGTAAAACACGCTTGTGTTCAACAGCCAACCACTAACCGCTATAAACACAAAACCGAGCAGCGCTCCCCATCCCCCGATCCAGGCGACTGTTCGTTTGGCAAGGCGCGTCTCAAGCGCACCGGCAGCCAATAACGCGACCAGCACACAACCACCCCAAATGGACGTGATCCGGGTGGTCTGCTGTACAGTCAGCCCAAATGCCTCTCCCCCAAACGGCTCCAGCAGGATATCCTGCCCCAATAAAGCCGCCAGCAAGATCACCAGATAGATGAAGAATAACTTGGCCTGGCGGTTTTTGAGGATGAAGCGGCTGAGCACGCCCCAGGAATAATTCCCCTCTCCGACATGCAAGTCTTTGGACCGTTTTTCAAGCTTAACCAGACCGATCAACCCGATGACCCATGCCGCCAGCCCCACCACCCAGAAAGCCCGGATCAGCGCCTGCGGGGTATATGGATTGACCATCTGGCTTAATCCAATGGCGGTGATGATAATACTTGCGATCATCATGAACCACATCACCGCAATCGTACGACCGCGCCCGCCTTCGCCCGAGATTTCGGAAGCGAGCGAAAGATACGAAACCGTCGCCAGATTGAAACCCATCCCCCAGGATCCAAACGCCAGCATACCGAGCAGCGCTCCAAAGGGTAGATTTTCATCCATTTGAAATGCAACCTGAGGGGAAAGAACCAGACCAAAAACACACAGCGCCAACCCGAGGACAATATATGGGCTACGCCGATAGCCGAATAATGGATGGCGGTCAGAGAACGATCCAATCGCCACTTGAATCGGCGAGAACAAATAGGGGAGGGATGCCAGGACTGCCACCAGCGTAGCCGAAATCGCCAATTCTTTGATCATCACCCGGTTCAGAGTGCTGTTGATTGGAACCAGGGTCATGGCAACCGCAACGTGGATCAAGCCAAGTTGAATGCGTTTAAGGATCATCAGATATCTACCTTGACAGATTTTTAGGAGATAACAACTAAAACCAGCTTCGGAACTTAAATTTACCAGGATTCTATACCCAGTCAATGTAGATTTACTTAGATTCTATATAGTATTAGATGAGTTAGAGATAAAGAGTTGCGAACACTTCCAGGAATTCTGACGGATGCTCGGCTGTGAGCAGACGCTTACGCTGATCGGGAGAAAGCCCCAATGGACTGAGATAGCGGCTGGCGTATTTCCGAAAAAGGACCAATCCACTCGGTTCTCCATAAAAAGAAAGCATACTATCCAGATGGCGCAGCATTGTTTGGCGCAGCAACGCTTCGGGAACTTGCTCTCGATCCATGCGAGCAAAAATCCACGGGTTGCGAACTGCAGCCCGCCCGATCATCACCGCATCGCATTGGGTGTGAGCGCGAATTCGGTCAATATCTGCGACTGTGCAAACATCGCCATTCGCAACCACCGGGATCGAAACAGCTTGCTTAATCTCAGCAATCGCATCCCAATCTGCCGCTCCCAGATAGGCCTGCGCCTTGGTGCGCCCGTGGACAGCGATCAAAGCGCCCCCATTTTCTTCGATCTCCCGGGCAACTGCCAGGTAATTACGTTCGTCATCATTCCATCCCAGGCGGATTTTAGCGGTTACCGGGATATCCAGCGAGCGCGACAACAAAGCGACTACCTGACCCACCTTGTGCGGATCGCGCAGTAAACCAGCCCCTGCACCGCGCGCCGAGACAGTCCGCGCCGAGCAGCCCATATTGATGTCGATAATATCTGGTCCCTTGGCTCGCAGACGCAAAGCAGCCTCTAGAAGACGGACTGGCTCGTTGTCAAAGATCTGGTAAACAACCGGCCGCTCCTGCTCTAAAAACATCAATCTGGAGGCCAAACGGGGGTGACCATGCAAAACATCCAGGGCATTGATGAATTCGGTATAACTCATCGCCGAGCCTAAGGATCGGCTCAAAGAGCGGAAGGGCTGGTCGGAGTAGCCGTCCATCGGCGCGAGAACCAGATCGCCATAAACGGGAACGTCTTTGACAAAAAAGGAAGGTTTATCCTGTTCTGGCAAAAGCGGGGAAATCTCCAATGTATTTTGCATGCTGGATAAAGTCATTCCTCCGACTTTTGCTCAAGCAGAGCCGCCTCAAGCGCCTGCCGTAAGGAGCGCGTTTCGATGATCCGAATTTCATCCGGCCAGGGTTCAAAATGTCGCACGCGGCGCGGGACAATAGCACTCTTGAAACCCAACTTCGCAGCCTCGCGTAAGCGGGCAGACATTTGTCCCACCATGCGCAGCTCACCGGATAAGCCCACTTCCCCGATCAGGACGGTATCTGCTCGCACAGCCATCCCTCGCAGCGACGAGGCGATTGCAGTCGCCACCGCCAGATCGGCTGCCGGCTCGTTAATCGAGATTCCACCCACAACGTTAACAAAAATATCTTGCTCGCCCAGATGCAATCCCACCCGGCGCGTCAGCACTGCCGCAGTGAGCAGCAGCCGATTGAAATCGACCCCGTTAGGAGTCCGGCGCGGGTTGCCAAACGAGGTCGGACTGGTCAACCCCTGGATTTCAACCAGCAGAGGGCGCGTCCCTTCCATCGTCACAACAATCGCGGACCCTGGGGCATTTACCATCCGCTCCGCCAGGAACGCCTCGGACGGGTTGGTGATCTCTACCATGCCGCGCTCGCGCATTTCGAATACCCCCACCTCCGAGGTCGCGCCAAACCGATTTTTCACCGAGCGCAACAAGCGGTAAGACTGAAAGCGGTCGCCTTCCAAGTAAAGCACCGTATCGACAATATGCTCTAAAACTCGTGGCCCTGCGATTGCGCCTTCTTTGGTGACGTGACCGATCAGAAAAACGGCCAGACCGCTCGATTTAGCCAATTCGCGCAAGCGCGAGGCCGTCTCCCGAACCTGACTGACCGAACCAGCCGAGCTATCCATCTCCGGGATATAGGTGGTCTGGACCGAGTCCAGGATCAATATTTGTGGTTTCACTTCGGCAATATGATCCAGGATCACCCCCAGATTCGTCTCCGTGACCAGAAAGAGTTCTTCCGGGATTGCTTCCATCTCGCCATCATTCTGGATATGGCGCAGCAAACGATTGGCTCGCATCTTGATCTGTCGCTCGGATTCTTCCCCAGAGACATATAAAACCACGCCTCTGAGAGACATCTCCAACGCCACCTGAAGCAGCAAAGTGGATTTCCCAATCCCTGGATCGCCGCCAACCAGGATGACGGAACCAGGCACCACTCCACCGCCCAACACTCGGGCAAACTCGCCAATTGAAAGCAGCATGCGCTCATCCGCGTCTCCACCGATCTCTCTCAATCGGCGCGGCGACGAGCGCCCACCAACTCCGCGTACAACCCGTCCAGAGGCAGCCGTCGGCTCTGCGATCGTCTCCTCCACAAAGCTATTCCAGGCGTTGCATTGCGGGCAGCGCCCCATTTCGCGCGCCGAAATACGGCCGCACTCCTGGCAAACAAAATGTGTGCGTGTCTTAGGCATGCAGGGTATTATAATTCAGGTTCAGCGCTGATTCTGGTTTCGGCAGGAGAGCAGAAAATGACACAGCTATTTGACTATTTGGATCAAGGGCAATCGATCTGGCTGGATGATATCCGCCGATCCTATTTTACAACGGGTGAGCTAAACCGGTTGGTCAGTCTAGGCCTGCGCGGTCTCACCTCCAACCCAAGCATCTTTGAAAAAGCAATCGCCGGCAGCAGCGATTACGACGCCGATCTGATCAGGCTGGTGCAGCAGGGCAAATCCATCCAGGAAATTTATGAGGCGTTGACAATCGACGACATCCGCCGCGCCGCAGATGGGTTGCATTCCGTGTACAACGAGAGCGGTGGGACCGACGGGTTCGTCAGCCTGGAAGTCAGCCCAAACCTTGCAAATGATGCCGCCGGAACCACTCAAGAAGCTATTCGCCTTTTTAACAAAGTGGACCGCCCCAATCTGATGATTAAAATCCCGGCCACTCCCGCCGGAATCAAGGCCATCCAGACCGTAATCTTTCAGGGTGTCAATGTCAATGCGACCCTCATCTTTTCACTATCTCAGTACGAGGCTGTTGCCCAGGCTCACCTGGCCGGGCTGGAACAGCGCCTGGGCTCCGGGGAGGATATCAGCAAGGTAGACTCTGTGGCGTCTTTCTTTGTCAGTCGGGTGGATAATGCGGTGGACGTTCTGCTCGAATCCAGTGCAGAAAAAGCGCTCCTGGGAAAGATCGCCATTGCTAACTGCCGGGTAGCTTACGCCCGCTTTAAAGAACTCTATTGCAGCGCTCGTTGGCAAAGGCTGGCTGCCAGGGGCGCTCGCGTCCAGCGCCCATTGTGGGCCAGCACCAGCACAAAGAACCCGGCCTACCCGGACACCCTTTATGTGGACGAATTGATCGGGCCAGACACCGTCAATACCCTGCCCTTCGCGACCATCCAGGCAGCCCTGGATCATGGTCAGGTTGAACGCAGCATTGACAGAGATATTGAGAAAACTCGCAACCAGATTGCGCGGCTGGATTCGTTGAGAATCGATCTTGAATCTGTCACCCAAAAACTTCAGCAGGATGGGGTGGCTGCCTTCCAAAAATCCTTTGATTCGCTGATGGAAGGCATCTCCCGTAAACGCGAGAAAATTCGGGCCAGCGAATTATCCTTTTCCGCTTCCCTCGGTCAGATTCAAAATCAGGTGGACTCCGCTCTCCTCCGGATGGATGAACAGAAACTAATCGAGCGGATTTGGGAAGGAGATCACACCGTCTGGAAACCCGACCCAACCGAGATTACCAATCGATTAGGTTGGTTGCGGATCGACGAAACCATGCCGGGGTCAATCAGCCAGATCAATGCTCTGGTCGATGCTGTCCGCAACGATGGGTACACAAATGCCTTGCTGCTTGGAATGGGGGGCTCCAGCCTCGCGCCGGAGGTGATGCGCAAGACCTTTAGCGTCCAACCGGGTTATCTGGATTTAGCGGTGTTAGACAGCACCGACCCGGAAGCAGTTCTGGAATATTCCAGCCGACTTGATCCAGCGAAAACACTCTACATCGTCTCCACCAAATCCGGCGGAACTGTCGAAACAGCCTCATTCTTCAAATATTTCTATACTCTAGCCGTCCAGAGTTTAGGGGCTGAACAAGCCGGCGCCCATTTTATCGCCATCACCGACCCCGGCAGCCAGGTAGCTCAAACCGCTTCTAAGCTCAACTTTCGAGCCACGTTTTTGAATGATCCCAATATTGGCGGTCGGTATTCGGCATTGTCCTATTTTGGCCTTGTGCCTGCCGCCTTGGTAGGTATTGATCTGAGCGTTATGCTTCAGCGGGCAATGGGAATGGCCGATCATTGCACCAATCTCCCTGCCGCCAGGAATAATGGCGCCAGACTGGGAGCCATCATGGCAGAAATGGCGCGCTCCGGACGAGACAAGCTCACTCTGATCACATCCTCGCAGATCTGCACTTTTGGTGATTGGGTAGAACAGCTTGTCGCCGAAAGCACAGGTAAGGATGGCCAGGGCATCCTGCCGGTCGTCGGGGAAGTGACGGCGGAACCCGATGTCTATGGCAATGATCGTTTCTTTGTCTATCTTCATCTGTCAGAGAACCACGACTTTGACGTCCAGATTCTGGAGTTCGAAAAATCCGGACACCCGGTTATTCAAATCGGAATCGAAGATTTCGATGATCTGGGCGCGCAATTCTTTTTATGGGAATTTGCCACCGCCATCGCCAGCAGTTTGCTCAGAATCCAACCATTCGACCAACCGAACGTGGAATCCGCAAAAGTGCAGGCGCGCAAGATGATCGCTGCCTACCAGGAACAGGGCAAGCTCCCTGATTTGATCCCGGTTTTGCAGACAGATGGCATGAAGGTCTACGCAGATATACAAGGCAAAGCGTTGAACGATATCTGGAACAATTTCCTGGCAAGAGCGCAGCCCGGGGCTTATATCGCTATTCAAGCGTATATTCCTCCATCTGCTGCCAGCGATGCATCCCTGCTGGCTTTACGGACGGAGTTGCGCGCTCGGACTGGACTGGCTGTCACCAGCGGCTATGGACCGCGTTTCTTGCATTCGACCGGGCAACTCCACAAAGGGGATGCCGGCAAAGGGTTGTTCGTCCAGATTACCTGCGATGAGTTGGAAGATGCGCCAATCCCGGATGAAGCCGGCAAACAAAAATCATCTGTCAGCTTCAAAGTGCTCGAGACCGCCCAATCCCTGGGGGACCGGCAAGCCTTGCTCGACAATCATCGGGAGGTCCTGCGCTTTCACATCGAGCATGATCTGCAAGTTGGGATGAGACGACTGACACGTGCAATTTAATCATTTACGAGATTGCATTTAAATATACTACCCAACAGGGCGAGGAGACTGACTCCTCGCCCTGTTTATCCTTTTTCTTCAGATGATTTTGGATGGGGATGCAGTTCATAAAGCGAAGGCGCCTCCGGGTTGTGGCGACGATAATTCTCCCAGGCTCGCTCAAAACTTCTGGTCGCGTAACAATAACGGCAGCCAAACAGGCAAGAATCATACATCCCAATATCTTTGCTTTTCACACACCCACAAGCAGTTCGTTGACCAGGGTCCTTGGTGTGAGAAACATCCAACCCAAACACTTTCAGCATATGTTCATCATCGATACACTTGCCAGCCCGCACACCAAAAACCCCCAAATCTATAACTTCCGCGCAACTCTGGATTTCGATCTGATGATCACTGGCGATCTTTGCAAGCTCGGCTGTCAATTTCCCTATTGTCTGTGGAACAGATGAGCTTGGGGGTAAATTGGCATCATGGAAATCGACCAAGCGAGCGCCTTTATGCTCGATCTCAGCCAACCTTTTGCGCGCCCCAGCATAGATATCCAGAAAGCTGATGACCGAACGGTGCACATATCCGTGCAGTTCCTGGCACAAGTGGGTGTAATTCTCCCTATGAAAATCGGGCGAGGTTATTTCACTCAGGACAATAGGATCGTACCGCCAAACAAGCCGATCCGGCCCGATCCTATCTGCCAACCAGCGGAAGGTATCCAATGACCGCGCAATTTCCGGGGAGTATGGGTCGATTAACCGTGGGTTATTCAACAGCGTAAATTGAAAGATATAACGATACCCACGCTCATCCAGTTCTTGTAAATAGGGGAAGAGCGGGCGCGGGCTGCGCGTCCAAAACACAATCACATCCACATCTTCTGGCGCCAGGGAGACAACCGATACCTGTTTGGGATTTAACGGATTGGGCGTTGTGCAAGATCCAGATCGAATCCGGTTGATAAACCAGCGCGCATAGAACGCGGGGATATCCGTGCGACGGCTTGCACTGATGATCATGGTCGTATTCTATCATCGATATATCTTGACAGAATCTCGCAATTGATATACAATTAGTTCAATAATACAATAATACAATTAGGAGAGAACTTATCGGATCATGGATATTGAAATCGATTTTCGCAGCAGACAACCCATCTATGCCCAGATTGTGGAACAAGTTCGGATGCTGGTAGCAAATGGCAACCTTAAAGAGGGCGATCAGCTCCCAACAGTGCGCCAGCTTGCCGCCGATCTGAGAGTGAACTTCAACACCGTGGCCAGGGCATATCGTCTGCTAGACGAAGCAGGTTTAATTTCAACCCAACATGGGCGCGGAACATATGTCTGGAATACGCCAACGGAAGAGGCTGCTAACCTGCTGCGAAATCAAACCCTGGGCGAACAAGTAGATTCTTTTATTCAAGAGCTTCTTCGGATAGGTTATCAATTGCCGGAAATACAGACCGCTATTCAAAATTGTTTCGAGTCACAGAAAGTGAGGAATGAGTGAAGAACACCCGTCAAGCAACAGAGAAAAACCGCCCCGAGAAGGCGGATAACATCCATATCAGCAGTTTTGCGCTGATGATCTACTTTATACTGGCTATTATCGGAGTAATCACTGCGATTAGTATGGATCAAGCAGAAATATCCGACATTTGGATTAGCATCGTTGTTGGAGTCATTCTGTTGATAGCGTTCTATATTCTTTTTGCGCTCAAAGTGGCCCAGCAATGGGAAAAAGCAGTCCTGTTACGGTTGGGGCGATTTCACGGCTTGCGCGGGCCCGGTCTTTTCTGGATCGTCCCGGTGATCGATTCCACCCCAACCTGGATCGATCACCGCGTGATGGTCACGCCATTCAATGCCGAAAAAGCGCTGACGAAAGATACCGTTCCGGTCAATGTGGACGCGGTGTTATTCTGGATGGTTTGGGATGCTGAGAAAGCAGCCTTGGAAGTGAACGACTATCGGGCAGCGATCTCCTGGGCCGCCCAGACCGCACTGCGAGAGATTATTGGGCAAATGTACCTGGCAGATATTCTGATTGGCCGGGCGAAAATGGACTCCGATCTTCAGAAGATCATTGACGAACGAACAAACCCCTGGGGTGTTTCGGTTCAATCTGTTGAAATCAGGGATGTCGTCATTCCGCAGGACCTCGAAGACGCGATGAGCCGTCAGGCGCAGGCTGAACGCGAACGCCAGGCGCGCGTTATCTTGGGCGAATCCGAAAAACAAATCGCCAGTTCCTTTGCAGATGCATCGCAGGCTTATATCAACAATCCGACCGCCCTACACTTGCGGGCAATGAACATGTTATTCGAAGGGCTGAAAGAAAAGGGAGCGTTGGTGATTGTCCCCAGCAGCGCGGTGGACACGATGAACCTCGGCGGTATAAGCGGTATGGTTGCCCTCAGTCAGACAGCCAAGTCAGCACCTGGAGATGAGTAAATGATGTCAACCTCCCGGCAATGGGAATATTACGTTGAAACGCTAGGCTCGATCTGGAAAGGGCCGAAAGACGAGAACCTGGCAGCTATACTCAATGAGCTTGGCGAACAGGGTTGGGAAGTATTCTCGCTGGCTCCCGTCCAAAACAGTGAAAAGATCCGCCTGGCAGCGAAACGTCCATTGGCATCTCCTGTAAAGAAACATACTGGGTGGCCTTGATCCTATCCAAGGAGATGCACGCTGAATACATTCAACAAATAACCTGCCGGGAAAACGGTACCCGGCAGGTCTTCAATATACCGTTATAATTCTGAGAGAGGTATCAAATGGTGACACAAATCTTCAAACAAAAGAACTTGATCTGGTTTCTTATAATCACTTTCTCGCTGGCCTGGATTCTTTTCCTGGTTCCTATTCTGACTGGCGCCCCCGGCACTCCAGCCCGCCAGACATCTACGCTCATACTCTGGTCCATCGCGATGTGGGCCCCAGGTCTTGCTGCCGTGTTGATTACGCGGTTTGTTGATAAAAAGCCTTTAAGCACGTTAAATCTGCAAAAATTGGGCAATTGGCGCCCCTATGCGTGGGCCTGGTTGCTGCCCTTTTTCTTGACCATCGTCGCCGGTGTTCTTACCTATCTTTTCGGAATAGGAAAACTGGACCTTGAGTTCAGTCAGATCCGGCAGGCTATGACTCAGGCAAATGGACCAGAAATTCCTCCAATCCTGATCATTGGTTTGCAATCCCTGGTAGCTTTAACGATTGGCCCATTATTTAACACCTTGTTTGCGCTGGGCGAAGAGTTAGGCTGGCGTGGGTATCTGCTCGTTAAACTGCTTCCCCTGGGTCAATGGCGGGCGATTCTGATCAGCGGAGCCATCTGGGGGATATGGCACATGCCGGTTATTTTGCAAGGGCACAACTACCCGCAAGCTCCCGTCGCAGGTGTATTCTTGATGATTGGGTTCTGTGTATTGTTTGGAACGATCCTGAGTTGGGTCTATTTGCGCACTGGCAGCCCCTGGGCTCCCGCTCTGGGACATGGAAGCCTGAACGCAGTTGCCGGGTTGCCATTGTTATTCATGCCCACTGTGAATATGGCTTTCGGCGGGACTCTAACCAGCCTGGTCGGTTGGATCCCGATGATCGCATTTATTGGCTGGCTGATCTGGCGCGGCAGGTTGCCCGTAAAGGGGCAGGAGCAAGCAGCAGACCCATCTCAAACAGAATCTGTGATCAATCTTGAAATTTGAAACTCTACTGTTTCACGTGAAACAATAAAGGCGCCTGACAACAGGCGCCTTCTTCTTATTGAAAGACGTTTCACGTGAAACAGATGCTCAAACTGACTCCCAGGCGCCGTTGGCTCGCGCCCAGGTTTCCAACGATTCTTCAACCAGGTCTAGATATGCATCCAGGGCTTTGATTTTCTCCAACAACCCCTGATTCGATAACCCAAGCAGCTCAACGGTTTGTTTCCAATCAGATAGTTTTGCTGAATTCTCGGGTAAATAAGCAACAATGTCCGTCCATGTATTAATCAATGGCCAAAGAACATTTAACGGACGCTCACTCGCAATCAAATCCTGGAATGCAAAGAGAAAATAATTCAATCGAGCCGGATGAAAGCGAATCAGATCATCCCTTTTTGGTAGTGATAGGTAGGCGCTCTTCCATTGGATTATCCATTCATTAAGTAGGGTTTGATCCAGGTTCGGCGTACCCAGAAGCCCCAGTAAGCCGTGATAAAGCCCGCTTCGACCAACAGCCTCTGCCCTTGGCATGAATTCCAATAAGAGACGTCTCTCGGCTAATGGATGTCCACTCAAGCTGGCAATAGCATTCGCTGCCTTACATATCGCATCCAGGTATGTTTGCGTATTGCGTACATCCTGGTCCGCGGGTTGTGCTTGCAGTTGAAACCAGTTTTCGCGCGCTTGATCCGCCTGAGAGCGCGCCCGTTCATAGATATGATCCGGACGATCATATTGTCCGCGTACGCTGGCTTGGATAAAATCCAGAAAGTGTTGAGGGTCGTAAATCACCTTGCACGCGTTGAGCGCCGGGCCAATCCATGGGTCCACACGCAACCGTCGCGTATTTCGGTAAATTCGCTGGTTGTGATGGGCGATATCCAAATGGATATTGTCGGTCAAGCGAACGATCTCTCGGGTGGCTTCTGACGAATCGTTGTGGATTATGAATAGGTCTACATCCCCGGCGCCGCCAATGAGATAATCTTGATCCAGGAATGATCCACACAGGTAAACCGCTAAAAGATCGCGGCCTGAATGTACGCGCCGATCAATCGTCTCATGAATGAATTTCAGGATAAATTCTGGGGTAATCCGCATCTCTTTTTCCCTGGCGATCTGGTCAGCCCATCATCCTTTCCGTTCCAATCCGTAGATCACCCATCAAGATGAAACGGTAACTCCGTCTGAAAGGGCGTCATCTTTAAGGTTTGCCGAATCCGGTTTTCAACCAAAGCCAGATCTTCAGAAACATGAACATAATCTAACTGGTTGGTATCGATCACTAACACCGGCGAACGACGGGATTCGTGGTCTGAAAAGAAACCATCATAAGCCTGACCCAAATCTTGTATATACGAGCGATCCATGTTCCGCTCATAAGGACGATCTCGGAAAGCGATGCGCTGCATAAGTACATCCGTATCAGCTCGTAAGTACACGATCAAGTCAGGGGGGACGATCTTTTCTGCCAAAGCTTCGTGAACCCGGTAATACATATCCAGTTCATCGCCGCTCAAATTGATTTGAGCAAACAAAGCATCTTTCTCAAATGTGTAATCAGCCACCAGATGGTCGTGCTGCAGCAGCAAATCAGAAACCGTCCGGCGCTGTTGATGATAACAACTCAACAAGAAGAAAATCTGAGTTTGAAAAGCAAATCTGGCCCGATCGGCATAAAAATCAGACAAGAATGGATTCTGTTCAAACACTTCTAATAGAAGCCCAGATTGAAACGCCGGCTGCAATAAGCGCGCCAGAGTGGTTTTACCTACACCGATCACTCCCTCAATAGCAATGTACATATCTTTGTTCCACAATATATTTGGCTATTTATTTATTTTATCCTATTATTATTGCTTATTTTTTCCCTGTTTTCTTTTCTCTCCCCCAAGGATACCAGCGTTTGCATCATATTGCAACGATCATCGAAAAGTAATCTATCACTTGACAAATAGATAACTACCGCTAAACTAATCATAGACAATTCTCTTATAGTAGAAATATTCGTTAGGCAGGAGGAAAATATGCCAGCGCTCAACCGGGTACAGTTGATCGGAAACCTTGGAAAAGATCCAGAGACTCGCTACACTCCAAAAGGCAGTAAAAACTGTCATTTCAGCGTCGCAGTAAATCGGCGCTGGACCAACGCCGAAGGAGATGCAAAAGAGGCGACAGACTGGTTCAATATTGAAGCTTGGGGGCGATTAGGCGAAATTTGTCAAGAATACCTCACCAAAGGCAGCCTGGTATTCATCGAAGGCCGGCTGCAAACCGACCAGTACGAAAAAGACGGTGAGAAACGCTACATCACCAAAGTGATTGCATCTCAAATGCAGATGCTGGATCGAAAATCTGGCGAACATGAGCCGCCGGTCGCTCCACCCACAGAAAATGAGGAATTTCCTTTCTAGAGAGAGACTCAACGAGCTTCAGATTCTTTGCATGGCTTGAAGCAGAGCCCGAATCGCTATCACTCCTGAACGAAGGCGGTGAGGGACTTTGCTCAACGGACTGGCTGAAGCGGCTGCATCGGCCAGCGCATCGATTCGCTCTGTATTCCGCTGTTTAGCCTGCAAATAAGCCATCCCAAATTCGAACATTGCCCCGATATCGAGCGGGGTTTCTGAACCCGGTTTCCCCTCTTCTATCAGATTCCACCCTGCCAATCCAGCAAGCAACGCCTTCAAAACTTCACCGGAACGAGATGCTGAAATCATCTGTTGGCTTTCAACTGTCTGCTCTTCCGTTTTAGAAATTCCCCGCACCGAAGCGATCAATTCATCAAGCGTCACTTCCCGCCGACCCATCTGTCCACCCATCTGCCGTAGCCCGCTCGCATAAACCCGGGCTGTGCCATTATGGGTCAATCCTTCTCAGCGCGCTGGCGGTAAATAGCATTGCCTCCGCCAGATCTTCATCTTGCTTCTCTTGCGCGGACTGTGTGGCAATTTGGAATACCTCGACCATATGGTCGCCGTGATTTCCATTAATCTTATCCGCCTGGTTCAGTTCCAGGCGATTCTGTAACAGGGTGATACGGACCGCTTCGAAAAGCGGAGCCAGCTTGCTTTTTGTAAACTGGCTCTCTGAAGAGCTTTCTATCCGGTTCATAAAGGCGAAAGAGTTTCGAGTTGCTCGATCAAGTTGGAGATCACATCGAATCCGCCCTGCCAGAACTCCGCTTGATAAATGTCAATCCCGGCATCCGTCAGGATATTTAGCGGAGATTCAGAGCCGCCTGCGGAAAGGATCCTCAGGTAGCGCGGCTTGAACGATTCTCCCTCTGCCTTGTATTGCCGATAAAGCGCCAGCACCAGCAATTGACCGAACGTATAAGCATACACATAAAAGGGCACCTGATAAAAATGTGGAATGGAGACCCATTCCCAGCGGAACTCGTCAGCGATGTTCACTGCATCGCCAAACTGAGTTTCAAGATTTTTCAGATAAGCATCCGCCAGATCGTCCACCGAGGCGCCCTGCTGGATCATTTCATGCGCCTGACGCTCAAACAAGGCGAAGAATGCCTGGCGCATGATTGTCGCGTAGGAATCATCCACCTGACGGAAAAGCATATCCCGCCGGACGGCATCGTCCGTCTCTTGCTGCAGCAATTGATCCACCAACATCATCTCGCCAAATGTGGATGCGGTTTCCGCCAGCGGCAGCGAGGAGTGTTGCGTGAAAATGCTGTGATGTTCAGCCAACATCGAATGAATCGCATGCCCCAATTCGTGCGCCAGCGTAGACACATCCTCTGCCCGGCTCTGGAAGTTCACCAACACCCAGGGAGTTAAATCCGGGCTAACCGTTGAACAAAACGCTCCTCCCCGCTTCCCCTTTCTTACTTCGCTGTCTAGATGATGATCGTCAAACACTCGCTGGGCCAGCTTTTCGAGCTGAGGATCAAATCGCCGAAAGGAATCCAACACCATCTCCGCTCCAACCCCAAAATCATAGCTCTTTCCAGATTTTGCCACCGGAGCGTAAATATCGTACCTGCTTAAGCGATCCATCCCGATTATGCGCGCCTTCAGGCGGAAGAATCGCTGGAATAAAACCGCATTGCGCTGACAGACATCCAACAATGTCTCTACTACCACATCCGGGATATCATTAACCAGGTTTCGGGCAGCAATAGGGGCTGTGAAGTGACGCAAATCTACTTGTTCGTTCTTCCAATCACGCACCAGGGTCTGATAAATCTGGCCCAGAACTGGCCCATCATTTCCATATACCCGGTAAAGCTCACGATATGCCGCTTCACGTAAATTGGGATCATGTCCGCGCGCATACATCATCACTTCGCCGCGAGTTAACTGCTTTTCTTCGCCATCAATGGTCAAATGAAATTCATAACGATTGGTGATTGCATCATACAGGGTATGCAATGCGCTTGCGCCGGTGGTATTTTTGATATTGACGATTTTCTCTTCGGCTTCGCTGAGAGTATGCGGTTTGAAAAGACGCATCTGATCCAACCAGTAGCGATAGTCTCCCGAGCCTGCTAAAAGCCGTTGAGCTGGCTCGTCGTCCAAATCTTTCCACCACAGGCTAAAAAACAGGGTTCGGTTTTCAATGCCGGCGAAAAGCTGTTGAATCTGGCTTAAAAAGGCCTGGTGACCCTGATCCTGGGTATCGGCGGAAAAATTCAACTGGGCGAAATCATAGATACGGGATGCCAGCTTCGTAAGAGATTCGATTTCACCAATAATCTGAAGAAAATCGGCGAGAGGTATATCCACTGAAAGTTGTTCTTTACGCTTCTCAAATTGACTTGTCAGATCATCTAGCCTGGCAAGAGCGTCTTTCATTTCGGCGCTATCGCTTGAGGTAAACAGGTCCTCTAAACTCCAGCGTGATTGGGTGTAAGTTTGCATGATCAATTTCCCTTTCGATCCAGTTATAAATTAAACCGCACGTGCATAATTTCACCATCGTGGAGGATATAATCTTTCCCTTCCAGCCGCAGCTTTCCATGCGAGCGCGCCTCTGACAGCCCCCCCAGCGAGATCAATGTAGCGTATTCCACAATCTCAGCCCGGATGAAGCCCTTTTGAAGATCGGTATGGATTTCTCCGGCAGCCTCCCATGCAGAAGCTCCTCGTCGTACAGTCCAGGCGCGTACCTCGTCTTCGCCAACGGTAAAGAACGACTGCAATCCAAGCAAGTCATAGGATTTATGAATCACCCGCTCCAAACCAAGCTCCTCAACTCCATATTCCGCCATAAAGATTTCCGCTTCTTCTGGAGAAAGCTGGACTAGGTCCATCTCCAGGCGTCCCTGGAGCGGCAACAAGGCGCTATGTTGGTGAGGATAATTTAGATCAGGTGCAGTTTGCCCGTCCGCCAAATTGAGCAATACCAATATCGGTTTAAGCGTGAGCAGGCCAAAACCAGAAAGCATCTTTTCCTCTTCCGGCTCAATCTTCTGGTCACGCAATGGAATATCATTTGATAGCGTTTCTCTCAACCGCCCGAACAGGATCATCTCGCGCTCAACCAGCGCTTTATCACGACCGCCGCCCTTCTTCTTCTCGTCGGCCAATCGCTCCAGCTTGCGCTCGACGGAGATCAGGTCATTCAACAAGAGCTCCGAATCCATCGAAGCAATATCACGCCCAGGATCGATGCTCCCGGAGGGATGGGGGACATTGCTGTTCTCAAAGCAGCGCACAACTTGGACAAAACCGTCCATCTGGCTGAGTTGGTTAAGTAACTGCCCAGAGATGCCCCCCTTAGCGCTCTCCTGGCCAATCTTGCCTTCAAGCCCAGCAATATCCGCGTAAGTAACCTTTGCATAGGTCGCCTTTTGGGGATGAAACATCTCCGCTAGAGCGGGGATGCGCGGGTCAGGCACATCCACCACAGCCGTACGGACCTCAATTCGCCCGCCGCTCATTGTAATGGGTTGGTTGCCGCGCGTTAGGGCGTTGAATATGGTAGTCTTACCGGATTGCGGTAAGCCAATAATACCTAATCTCATGAGGGTGAAATAACTCCTGTTCTTAATGAAAATCAGACAAATTATTATAACCGATTCGCTTTCTTGTTGCCTTGACCTATCTCCAAGACTTCGATATACTATGGCTTACAGATTGGCCGGAGTGGCGGAACTGGCAGACGCGCACGACTCAAAATCGTGTTCCCTCGGGAGTGTGGGTTCGATTCCCACCTTCGGCACAATTACGTGAATATGCCAACACTAGATAACGTTCTGGCTGTCATTCTTGGAGGCGGAGTCGGAAAAAGGCTCTATCCTCTCACCAAACAGCGGTCGAAGCCAGCTGTTCCAATGGCTGGTAAATACCGTCTGATTGATATCCCCATCAGCAATTGCATCAATTCTGGCATCTATCGAATTGAAGTTCTCACTCAATTCAATTCGGTGTCGCTACACCGCCATATCACCCAGACCTATCATTTTGACACATTTCATGCCGGCTGGGTCGAAATCCTGGCAGCCGAACAAACCCCCACCAGCAAAGAATGGTATATGGGTACGGCAGATGCCGTGCGTAAACAACTATTCGAGATTCGCGCGACAAAGGCTGATTATGTCCTGATCCTGGCAGGAGATCACCTGTACAGGATGGACTATGCACCTATGGCCCAATTCCATTGGGACTATGATGCTGATATCACCGTCGCTGTCCAGCCCGTCATGGCGAAAGATGCCCATCGATTTGGGCTGTTGAAGAGGGACGCAGAGCAGCGCATCCGCGCTTTTGTCGAAAAGCCGCGCGACCCCGATGTGCTGGCCCAGTTCGTCAGTCGGGGCGAACCTGATCGCCCGTTTTTGGGCTCTATGGGGATTTATCTCTTCAAGACTGATGTGCTAATAGAGCTGCTCGAAAATAGCACCTTTGACGACTTTGGTGGGCAGATCATCCCCCAGGCCTTGAGCACAAAAAAGGTATTTGGTTTCGACTTTGATGGTTATTGGGAAGATATCGGGACAATCCGGTCCTTCTTTGAGACCAACTTAATGCTCGCCCGCCCGGATAGCCCCTTCAAGATTTATTACCCTGACCGCCCCATCTACACCCATGCCCGTTTTCTTCCTGGCTCGGTAGTTGCTGGAGCAACCCTGACCAATGTGCTCCTGGCTGAGGGGTGCCAGATTCACCAGGCTACTCTCGATGAGTGCGTGGTTGGATTACGCAGCCAGATTTCAAATGGGGTAGTCATGAAACGGACGATCATGATGGGCGCCGATTATTATGACCCGCCAGATCCTGTCGCGTCTGGTAAGATAGCCCTAGGGATTGGCCCAAACTGCAAGATCGAAGGCGCTATCCTGGATAAGAACGCACGCATTGGTGAAGGCGTGGAAATAAAACCTTTCCTTGCGGGTACAGAGATTGATGAAAAGAACTGGTATGTTCGGGATGGAATTGTTGTTATCCCGAAGAGCACCACTCTATTCCCCGGCACATATATTGGGCCCGACGAAGCATAATAACTGCTCTATTAAGAATTTAGAGAGAAAAAACGGACGAAGAATTTTCGTCCGTTTTTTCTCTCTCTAGAAAATTATGCAGGGACGGTTTCAACCACTCTGGTAAAAACATCAAATTGTGGCGGCTGCTCGAAATGTTTCTTCACTGCGCACAACTCTGCGCTCTTTATCAACGCTGGCAGGTATTTTTCCGGAAAACTCGGAGGCGTTTGAATCTCCAATTCAATCTTTCCAACCAGTCCGCTGAATGGATTGGAATGCATCCTCTGAACGATGCGGATACCTTCTGTGGGTAACCCTCTTTGCTGACAAAAACCCAACACATAAATTCCAGCACATGTACCTATCGAAGCCAGAAAAGTGGCAAATGGGGTAGGTGCAATTGCAGATGGAGGTTGATCGGTGTGTACCGTAAATTTTCCAAAATGAGCATCCACCTGAGCTCCACCTGGGAAGTCAATAACCATTTCCATTAGCTAATCTCCTTAATATCGATCTCAGTTATCAATCTCTGTTCATTCTCATTCTCATTGTTAGATGCATTGCCCGGTAGTTGGTTACACCCAATACAGCGGACAACACGGATTGGAATACCCCACATATGCCGGGTGTGATTCCTGCCCGGCCAATGATCCTGACGATAAGAATTCGAGAGAATTGTGGATAAGTGGTGGAAAACTGTGGATAAAACCACCCAGTTGGGGAGAATTCGCATATTTGTTCGATTTCATTGATCACCCTGGTACCCCCATATATGGCGGGTACACTTGGCTATCTCCCAGATATTCGAATCTCGTCCTGATGACGGAAAAGTATTCGAAATAACCGAATCTAATCCCCTTTACCAGGTGGATAGATTTCAACCCGTTATTCACCATATTTAGGGCCGTCTTAGAAATCAGACCCCACAGGTGCAGGTAAATTGGACTTCAATAGGATTTCTCCACATATCCACACCCCCTACTACAACTACGAGGAATCTATTACAAAGATATATGGGGATATCTTTAAAGTCCATCAAACAGATCGTGTGCATATCGGGCAATCAATAGCTCCAATTCGCTATCCGATTTTTCCGGCAGCAGCTTCGGGAGTGCACCTACCTGATAAGCTTGATTAATCGGGTTATCGTTCAAACGAACCCATTCGACGCCACCTTGCATCGCAGCATTAACCATCTCGGTCGCATGATTTACATCGGGTTGCACATGATCTTTTTCGGATTGCAGACGTTGATAAGGAACCTTAATCCTTGAAATAAATGTGACCGCCTCTCTTTGCAGCCAGGCTTGAGAGTCGCTGCAGGGTGGCCAATCGATCCTCTGATTTTGTCCGCATCCAGTTGTGGTATCCATTCGATTAGCCGGCCCTTCCCAATCGATCAGAAAACGAATTGGTAAGTAAGGGTGACGCGCCAGGGCGCCGCTAGCCATTGTGATCCCATAGGAATATGAAATTAAGCCAATCTTTTCAGGATTCACATCAGGAAAAGAAGCCACAGCCTGAATTACAGCTGCTAACCCGTCTTGATGAACCGAACCATCAAAATCTTCTTCCCCCTCGCTGGAACCACGACCATCTGGATCGAAAAAGACCACTCGGTAACCAAAATCTGCTAGCCGGCGAGCTTTCTTAGGGGCTATTGTCCCGATTCCTCCCGGAACAAGAATCAAGGTTTCAGTAGTCGGAGTAATACCATCTGGCGGGGTGATAACTCGCGTCATTAAACGGGCAGCCTCTGTTAGGATTCTTCACCCAATACGTACCTGGGGCCAGTCCTGCACAAACCGGATCGTTGCAATCGGATAGAGCAAATTCAGGGGACGATGATTGGAATTCAGAGACTGGGGTCTTAATGGATAAGCCGATATTTGGGATCGATGGCATATTAGTGCATGCGATGGTAGCCAGGACGATCATGATCACAATTATGAAGTTCTTTTTTGCTTGTAAAGCCTTTTTCATCATGATAGATTTATCCATTCATTTCTTCGCGCACTTTTCGGTACAACACATCTGCCTTTAGCTCGCTTAATGTATAGCAGGGGGCTTTTAGATATTCAGCAAGGCTTTGCGCAAGTCCCTGGTCAAAGGCTGCATGCTCCATATTGATCACCACGCTGCGAATTTCGTCATCTGCTACCCGTTCTGCCAGGCGCTTGGTCTCTTCCAGCGGCGGCAGGTTGGTCATGGAGACATTTCCAGCCCCGTCGGTTAATAAAATGATGAGTGGATTCACATCCGGATGCAAAATGCGTTCCTTCTGAACAACCTCATGAGCCATCAATAGACCCGCTGAGAGAGGGGTCTTTCCACCGACAGGGATATCTGCCAATGCGCGTTGAGCCAGTTGAACAGAGTTGGTGGGAGGCAGGATTAAAGTTGCCCTGTTCTTCTGGAATACAACCAATCCGACCCGGTCGCGTCGCTGATAGGCATCGGTGAGTAGAGAAAGGATTGCTCCTTTAGTGGCAGCCATACGCTCGGCGACAGCCATTGACCAGGAGGCGTCCACTACAAACAGGATCAGGTTAGAAGCCTTCTTGACCCTCACCTTCCGCTGGAAATCTGACTTTTGGATGGCGAAGAGAACCTTCTTGCGCTGTTCGGTTCGGTCTTTCTGGAAAGGTGCTGCTGCGCGTAATGTGGCGTCGAAAGCAAGATCGTCTGTCTTCCCATTGGCGGGGCGGGATTGAATGTACCTGCCCCTTTTTCTTTCTGTGCGGGTGCGCGATCTCTTCCCGCCGTAGCGGCGTGTAATCCGATCTAGAGGATTTTGAATCTTACGAGGTAAGAACGGCTGACCGATCTTAACTTTCTCCCCTCCTTCCCACCAATTGGAGCTAATCTGATCAAAAACGTTTTGGCGGGCGGGCTCGGATGGGGCATGCTTAGACTCCTCATCCGAGAGTTCAGCTGTCACGGGTTCTTTTTTTTTTCTTTGGTCTGCTCTTCGTTTGGCGACAAATCGGGTTCAGATTGATCGGGCATGGATCCTTGCAACTGTTCGATCCGTTCCTGTAGATCTTCCATAGACATTTCCGTTTGATGGAAAGGGCCGCGCTTAATCCGATGCGGCAGCGTCAACTCAGCCGCGAGGGCAATATCTCTTTCAGTAATTTGTTGACGACCCTCAAAAGCGGCATGGGCGCGGGCGGTTTTTAAGATCACCAGGTCCGAACGATGCCCATCAACGTTTAATGAAGATGTGAGGGAAGCAATTGCGATCAAATCTCGGTTAGAGAAAGTGACATTCTCAAGCAGTATCCGGGCTTGTTCAATCTGATGCGACACCTCTTGTTCGCGTGGCATCCATTGTTCATAAAAAGCTTCCGGGTTTTCCTCGAAAGCCAGGTTGCGCTGCATGATCAGCACGCGTTCGCGGGCGTCTCGAATCCCGTGAATCTCAACCGAGAGGGCGAAGCGATCTAAGAGCTGTGGTCGCAGATCGCCTTCCTCCGGGTTCATCGTCCCAACAAGGATAAAGCGAGCAGGGTGGGAGAAAGAAATTCCTTCGCGCTCGACGATGTTCACCCCCATCGCAGCAGAGTCAAGCAGCAGATCGACCACATGGTCATCCAAAAGATTGACCTCATCGATATACAACAACCCCCGGTTGGCGGCTGCCAGAACACCAGGCTCAAACCGTCGTTCGCCTTTCTGGATCGCCTTCTCAATGTCCAGGGTGCCTACGACCCGGTCCTCTGTGGCGCTTACAGGCAAATCGACAAATCGAATCTGGCGGGTGCCGATATTCATGCTTGCTCCCTCGGCTATCCGTTCTTTCACCCAATCTGACCAGGTACTGGGATTATTCGGATCGTCATTGAAAGGAGAGTTGCAAAAAACTTCGATTTTTGGTAACAACGCCGCCATGGCGCGCGCCGCGGTAGATTTTGCTGTTCCCCGCTCGCCTCGGATCAAGACACCCCCAATTCGGGGGTTTACCGCATTTAAAACCAGGGCGCGTTTCATCCGCTCCTGGCCGACGATGGCCGTAAATGGATAAATAGGTGGCATGTACTCCTCGAAATGTGGGCGGCCATCATTTTCTTCCATAAAAATAGCAATGGAAGAAGTCGCTCACATGGATTGTTGTGCAGGCTGGTATGAATTCTATCCTTATTATAGAGGTTGTCAAGTTGCCTTTTCACCTTTATAATACACATCTAAATTATTGATCAACCGGAGCGAGTAAGAATATGGAACAAGACGGAGCCCTGTTTGGGCATGAGGGTGGGGCTGATGACAAGGAAAAGATGTCGATGCAGTCTCTTCTGGATGAAGGTCTAAGCCTGGATCTTCCGAATCAAGGCGAGATACGTACAGGAACCATTGCAACCATTCGTGAGAATGAAATCCTTGTCAGCATTGGCACAAAATCGGAAGGTGTAATTTCTGGCCGGGAATTGGAACAAATCCCTGATGAAGAAAGGGAGGAATTCCGGGTTGGACAAAATATCCCGGTTTTTGTGCTCTCTCCCGAAGATCCTAATGGGAATGTCGTTCTGTCCTATGTCCGCGCTCGAGAAGAGAAAGACTGGAGCGATGTGGAAGCCTTGCTCGAGACGAACGAAGAGTTCGAGAGCAGCATCATAGGGTATAACAAGGGAGGTTTGATCGTCCCGATTGGAACTTTACGCGGCTTCGTTCCAGCCTCTCAAATTAGTCTGGTCCGCCGACCAGGTAGTGGTGAAAACCCCGAGCAGCGATATGGGAGTTTGGTCGGAGAATCGATTAGTGTCCGGGTGATTGAAGTCGACCGCAATCGCCGGCGTTTAATCCTATCAGAGAGGCTTGCGTTGCAGGAAACCCGCGAGACCCTCAAGGATCGCTTACTGGACGAACTGCAAGATGGCGATGTTCGCACCGGTCGCGTAACCAGTTTGGCTGAGTTTGGTGCATTTGTGAATATTGATGGGGCAGATGGTCTGGTCCACCTCTCCGAAATCTCTTGGGATCGGATCCAACATCCCAATGAGGTTCTCAATATAGGAGACGAAGTTGACGTCAAGGTCATCAGCGTAGATCGCGACCGAAAACGAATTGGACTCTCAATCCGCCAACTCCAGCGTGATCCCTGGATGGAACGAGTGGGCGAGATCAAAGAAGGCATGCTGGTAGAGGGGAAAATCACTCACCTGACGAAATTTGGCGCGTTCGCGAAAATTGGCGAAGATCTCGAAGGTCTGATCCATGTATCTGAGTTGAGCGACCAGCGCATTACCCATCCGAAAGAGGTGGTGCGTGAAGGAGATATGATCACTCTGCGAGTGATTAAGATTGATGAAGAACGTCACCGGATTGGCCTCAGCCGACGCAAGGTTGACTCGCCCGTGTTTGCAGACCTGGATTGGAAGATGGCTCTCTCTGATGAAGTTGATAAATCTCAATCCGAGTCCGAAAGCGAAGATCAACTAGATTACGAAATTGAAGAAGATCAATCCGACCAGGCAGATTTGGAAGAATAGCAAGGCCCGCAAAGATCCCTGCCCGATTCACCTATCTTTGACAAAATAGCATGTGGCGCACCCCTATTCAGGGGTGCGCCCTTACATTTACCTAAGAGTTTCGTTAAACTTATGGGGCTTTGAGAACTGAATAAGTCGCTCCTCTTGTAAACTCTGGTAGAATCCAATCGGACAATATGTCTCATAATCAAATTCGGATCGTTATTAATAGCGAGATCAGAAATATCGGTTCATAAATCAGGAGGAATGCCGTGTCTGGCATGGAGCGCTTTACGCAAAGGGCGCGACGGGTACTCAGTCTGGCCCATCAGGAAGCTGAGCGCATGCGCCATAGTTATATCGGAACAGAACACCTGCTCCTGGGATTAATCCAGGAGGAGGGGGGTGTTGCTGGACGCGTTTTACGAGAACTGGGGCTTGAGGCAGATCGCGTACAAGAAATTGTCGAACGGTTGGCAGGACCGGGACAGTATAGCGGCGGCAAATTGGACCTTTCTCCAGGAACGCAACAGGTATTGGAATTTGCAGTGGATGAAGCCCGTCGAATGGGGCACCACTATATTGGAACTGAACATCTTCTTCTCGGTCTGGTTCAGCATGGCGAAGGGATCGCCATGGATGTTCTTCGAAAAATGGGCGTCTCTGCAGAACAGATTCGTCGCCAAACACGGCGTGTTTTGCAAGAGAGCAGCTCTTCCCAGCGAACTGGCGCGCCTGCTGCCGCGGCAGAACGCAAGCCCGCTCGCCAAGAGCAAAGCAAGGCTAAAACGCCGATGGTGGATCAGCTTGCCACCGACCTGACTTCGTTGGCTGAGGAAGGTAAACTGGATCCGGTGATTGGTCGTCAGATGGAGATTGAGCGTGTAATCCAAATCCTCGCTCGCCGGACCAAGAACAATCCGGCTCTGATCGGCGAGCCGGGTGTTGGCAAGACGGCTATTGTTGAAGGTTTGGCCCAACGGATCATCGAAGGGGATGTTCCTGCCCCCTTACTGGACAAACGTGTTTTGCAATTGGACGTTGGGTCTTTGGTCGCAGGCACCATGTATCGAGGTCAGTTTGAAGAGCGCTTAAAACGTGTGATTGATGAGTTGAAAGCCTCTGGCTCGATCCTTTTTATTGATGAAGTTCATATGCTGGTTGGCGCTGGCGCTGCTGGTTCATCCGTAGATGCTGCCAATATCTTGAAGCCTGCGCTCTCGCGCGGCGAACTGCAGGTCATAGGCGCCACAACCCTGAATGAATACCGCAAGCACATTGAAAGTGATGCTGCCTTAGAGCGCCGCTTCCAGCCTGTTATTGTGGAAGAACCATCTGTTGACGAGACAATCGAGATTTTGAAGGGTGTTCGGGGAGCCTATGAGGAACATCATCGCCTTAAGATCTCCGATGAAGCTCTAGATGCAGCCGCTCAACTCTCATCCCGTTATGTGACTGAGCGCTTCTTGCCGGATAAAGCGATTGACTTGATCGACGAATTTTCCTCGCGCGTCCGCATGTATAAAAGCTCATCGGCGCAAGAAGCCAAAGATCTGATGTCTCAATTGCGTGAAACGCGCCAGAATTATGCTTTAGCTCAGGAAGATGGACGCAATGATGATGCCCAGGATTACCTCACTCGACAGGAGGCAATTGAGATCCAATTGGATCGCTTACGCTCCGGTTGGGATCGGGCAAACAGCCCGGTCGTGACGGCTCAGGATATTGCCGAAGTCGTCTCGATGTGGACCGGCGTTCCTGTGATGCAGATTGCTCAGGAGGAGTCACAAAGACTCCTTCACATGGAAGAAGATCTGCGCTCACACATAATCGGTCAGGAAGAGGCCATTCAGGCAATCGCAAAAGCTGTTCGCCGGGCCAGGGCTGGGTTGAAAGACCCCCGTCGCCCGATCGGGTCGTTCATGTTTCTTGGCCCAACTGGCGTTGGGAAAACCGAGTTGACAAAGGCTCTAGCCCGCTTCATGTTCGGCAGCGAAGATGCCCTCATCCAACTGGATATGTCGGAATTTATGGAGCGCCATACCGTCAGCCGACTTGTTGGCGCACCTCCTGGTTATGTTGGTTACGATGAAGCCGGCCAGTTGACCGAAGCCCTGCGGCGCAGACCGTACTCGATTGTGGTCTTTGATGAGATCGAAAAGGCTCACCCAGAAGCCCATAATATGCTCCTTCAGATCATGGAAGAAGGACATCTTTCGGATGCAAAAGGCCGTAAAGTAGATTTCCGAAATGCCATCATCGTGATGACATCCAATGTCGGCGCAGACATGATCAAACGTCAGTCAACCTTGGGGTTTGCTCTGAAGCATAATGAAGCCTCGGAAGAACGTCTGGCCTATGAAGAGATGCGGAAGAAGTTGATGGAATCTCTGCGGCGGGTCTTCCGTCCCGAGTTCATCAACCGCCTGGACTTGGTCATTGTCTTCCGCTCGCTAAGCCGGGAAGATATTACCAAGATCGTGGAACTTGAGTTGCAAAAGGTGGCTGTGCGATTGAAGGAATATGCGATCGAACTGAAAGCGACCCCAGCAGCTCTCGAAAAACTGGCTGATATGGGCTACGACCCTGAAATGGGCGCTCGCCCACTTCGCCGTGTGATCCAGCATACTGTCGAAGACCCTCTCTCCGACTCGTTATTGGCAGATACTTTCCAGGACTGCATCGAGATCTTGATTGATCTGGATGGAGATCAGGTTGTCTTGCGCCGCGGCGAATCCCAACCCGGCCCGAATGTATCTTCTGAAGAGGTGATTACCCCAGCCTGATTGGTCGATGTTGCAGTGAATTGAGTTACAACGCGGCTTTGAGCGATAATCGCTTGAGGCTGCGCTATCTAATGGGCGCTCAAATTAATCCATCAATAGGCATGTTAATTCTTTGTTAGAAAACTGTTCCACCAGGGCTAGCAAATGACTGCACTGTTGCAATGCAAACATGCGCATGGTAGAATGATTCAAGAGATATATTCATTCAGATGCGCTATTTGCATGATATCCCGCCGACGGTAAGTCGGTTTTGATTTGGAGGTAAGCGATGGAGCAAGAAATAGGTACCTTTACGGTGAAAAAGGGCCTGGCTCAAATGCTCAAGGGTGGAGTTATCATGGACGTGGTCACGCCAGAACACGCTCGAATTGCAGAAGATGCTGGCGCGGTGGCCGTAATGGCCCTCGAGCGAGTTCCTGCGGATATTCGTGCACATGGAGGGGTTGCTCGGATGAGCGATCCAGAGTTGATTTTGCAAATCATGGACACAGTCTCCATCCCCGTCATGGCAAAATGTCGGATTGGTCACTTTGTTGAGGCTCAAATCCTGGAAGCAATTGGTGTGGATTACATTGACGAGTTAGAGGTTCTCACCCCGGCGGATGAGCAACATCACATCAATAAACACAATTTTCAAGGCGCCCTTCGTTTGTGGCTGCAGAAACCTGGGCGAAGCTCTCCGCCGAATTGGCGAAGGAGCTGCAATGATCCGCACAAAGGGAGAAGCTGGGACAGGAGATGTCGTTGAAGCAGTTCGGCATGCTCGCTCTGTCCTTGGTGAGATCCGCCGAATACAGAATATGCCTGAAGAAGAAGTGATGAGCTATGCGAAGGAGATCGGCGCTCCATATGGTCTATTGTTGGAAACCCGCTCGTTAGGTCGCCTGCCCGTCGTTAACTTCGCCGCTGGCGGTATTGCTACCCCAGCCGACGCGGCTTTAATGATGCAGCTGGGCGTGGATGGAGTCTTCGTGGGATCAGGAATCTTCAAATCTGGGGACCCGGCTCGGCGTGCGACCGCCATTGTTAAAGCAGTCACGCACTTCAACGATCCCTATATTCTGGCAGAAGTCAGCCGTAATTTGGGTGAGCCGATGGTCGGACGACAAATATCGGCGATCCCTGAAGCGGAATTGATTGCTGGAAGAGGTTGGTAATTACCGAACGATCACCATATGAAAATCGGCGTACTCGCCTTACAAGGCGACTTCATCGAACATCGTGAGATTCTTCAACGGATGGATGTCTCCACTCTGGAAGTCCGTCTACCAGAGCATCTTGACCAGATCGATGGGCTGATCATCCCAGGCGGAGAATCAACCACTATCGGTAAGCTTGCTATGGCCTACAAACTGATGAAGCCTTTGCGCCAGTTTGGGATGGAAAAGGCAATTTGGGGGACCTGCGCTGGCACGATCTTTCTATCCAAGGATGCCCATCGAAGTCAACCATTGCTTGAATTGATGGACATTCAGGTGGAGAGAAATGCTTTTGGTCGTCAGGTTGCCAGCTTCGAAACGGAAATCGTCGTACCGGTACTGGAAGATTTAGAGCCAGGGAGCGGACCCTTTCATGCGATCTTTATCCGCGCTCCGTTGATTGAATCGGTATCAGCAGATGCTCAAGTCCTGGCCGTGTTGCCTGATGGTCGAATCGTTGCTGCCCAGCAAAACCATCTTCTTGCGACTTCTTTTCATCCGGAGCTCACCCAAGATGATCGTTTTCACCGCTATTTCGTCACAATGGTGGATCAAAGATTGAACTGGATGAATATGAATGGGCGCACGGCTGTTTGATTGGAGAGATCTGGCAGTTTTGCAGCGCTATCGAGACGAGAGTGTTTTTCTCGATAGCGAGCTTTTGTTGACACGCGGGCAGCTCCTTGTCCCTGGTGTTTTGATCTCATACCTGGCGCCCACGATGGGTATATTTACCTGCGTCGCGGGAGAATCTCACCAAGACGGGACATACCTGATGGGGCAATTCATTCATCTGCCTGGCAATGCTATCTCTCACCTGACATTCCTCGCCCCCAATCGGTCTCTGGATTCGCGGATCGTTTGCGAATTGTTAGAATATATGATCACTGTCTCTGGCGAGCGCGGGGCAATGCGCTTGCTGGCTGATGCAGATGAACAATCTCAAGTTTTTGAAACATTGCGCAAGTGTGGGTTTGCCATCTATAATCGCCAGCGCATCTGGCGTTTCATGCCCCAGAAGAGCAACAGCCGCTTACCTGGGCATGCCTGGCGGATTGCAACCGATCAGGATGTGATCTCGGTCCGGAACCTGTATAACAACCTGGTCCCCGGGCTGGTTCAGCAAATTGAGCCATTTCCCCTACAACGTCCGCGCGGGATGGTTTATTATCAAAAAGGTGAATTATTGGCCTATCTCGATCTAAAACTTGGGCACCGCGGGATTTGGGTTCAGCCATTTATCCACCCCGATGCCGAAGATGTGCCAGACCATCTATTGGATTTTATTCGTCAAGTATCTGGCCGCCGAAATCGACCGATCTATATTTGTGTTCGTTCTTATCAATCCTGGTTAGAGCCAGCAATTGAGGATATGGGAGCTCAGGCTGGTCAACGTCAGGCTGTAATGGTCAGACAATTGATCACGCCACAAAAAGTAACCCGACCTTTTGCCATTCCGGCATTAGAAGGCGGCCAGACGGAAATTTCAGCCCCGATTGCACGGCTGGGGAATAAATGATCAATATGCAACAAAAGAAGATAACCGACGATTTACATGCGCTTATGTCTGTCTTGCCACAGATCGTCGCACAATCGGTCAAAGTGGCGGATGATAGCGACAATCTGCTGGAAGTGATCCTGGATCTTGGCCGGTTGCCGACAGCCCGATTCGTGGACAGGGAGGTGGTGCTCAGCCAGGTGGATGTGGCCCATGAAGACATCGATTTCGTGGTTGAACGAATCGGAGAATTCGATGCGGATAACCGGGCTGGGTTGGAGAGGACCCTGCACCGCATCTCAGCCATCCGCAATCGGCGCGGTTACATTGTTGGATTAACCTGCCGGGTTGGTCGGGCGGTTTATGGTACAACCGATATTATCAAAGATTTGATTGAGAGCGGCAAAAGCCTGTTGATATTAGGCCGCCCAGGGGTGGGCAAAACCACTATGCTGCGCGAAGCCGCCCGAATCCTGGCAGAAATCTAAACGGGTCGTGATCGTTGATACATCCAATGAAATTGGCGGAGATGGAGATGTTCCTCATCCTGCCGTCGGACGAGCGCGCCGGATGCAGGTTGCGGCTCCTTCGTTGCAGCATGAAGTAATGATTGAAGCAGTTGAGAACCACAATCCAGAGGCTATTGTGATCGATGAAATTGGGCGCGAACTGGAAGCCGCGGCAGCCCGCACCATTGCCGAGCGCGGCGTTCAGCTCATTGGCACTGCTCACGGCAACTCGCTGGAGAATTTACTACTCAACCCGACCCTTGCAGATCTGGTGGGAGGAATCGAGTCGGTCACCCTCTCCGACGAAGAAGCGCGCCGCCGTGGGACTCAAAAAACCGTATTAGAACGCCGTTCGCCGCCCACTTTCGATGTGCTGATTGAAATCCAGACCAGGGATCGAGTTGCTGTCCATCCGGATGTTGCCGCCGCGGTGGATTCTCTCCTGCGCGGCTATCCTTTGCCAGCAGAAATTCGCTCCAGGATTGATGGAGATATCAGGATTGAACACGCTCCCGCCCCCAATCGCCCCCAAACTACAAGCCAGCAGGGATATCGCCGCCAGAGCCAGGATGCTCCTCAGGAACGCTATCCCCAGCGGTCTGAGTTTCCCGAAGACACCACCGCTGACCGTTTCCAGGAACCGGTACAGGCTCCACGAGACCGTAATAATATGCAGCCGATGCGCGTTTATCCTTACGGTGTGGCCCGCAACCGATTAAACCAGGCTTCACGCCGGCTTAGCGTACCCGTCATCATTGTGGACCAACCAGGTGAAGCCGACGTTCTGGTAACTTTACGCTCTTATTACCGCAAACGCCAGCGCACGATCACAGAAGCTGAAACCCGCAACGTCCCGATTTACGTGTTGCGCTCCAATACCGTCAATCAGATGCAGCAATTCCTGGGAGATTTGTTCAACCTGTACACAGACGAATTGAGCAACGCCGGGATGGATTCGGTTCTTGAAGAGACCCGTTCTGCGATCTACGCGGTGATGAATGGTGAACGTTGGGTTGAATTGCAGCCAGCCGGTTCTTCCGTCCGACGTCTGCAGCATCAAATGGCGCGCGAAGCTAACCTGATTTCCCATTCTTATGGAAAAGAGCCAAACCGGCGTGTCAGGATTTTTCGCGAATCCTGATTTCAAAAGGACCCGAGTGGATAAAAAAGGGATATTCATCACCTTTGAAGGGCCAGAGGGGAGTGGCAAAACCACTCACCTTGCATCATTGGCTGAATATCTGCGGACCCAGAATTATCCTGTCCTTACCACGCGTGAACCAGGGGGCACGCCAATCGGCGATGAGATCCGTACAGTGCTGATGGGGCTGAAAAATACGGATATGCGACCCCGAACGGAGATCTTATTGTTCCAGGCGTCGCGATCCCAGCTTGTGGAACAACTGATCCTGCCTCATCTGGCGCAAGGGGATGTCATCCTTTCGGATCGTTATGCCGATTCCACCTTGGCTTACCAGGGATATGGTTATCAGCAATTCTCAATTGAAGAATTAAAACCGTTGATCACTTTTGCAACGGGCGGTTTGGTTCCCGACTTGACCCTGTTATTAGATGTGGATGTCGAAATCGGCTTGCAGCGGCGGATGCAACAAGGCGGATGGAACCGACTGGATGCCTATGATTGTTCCTTTCATCAGCGCGTACGGCAAGGTTTCTTGCAGATGGCTCGATCCTCGCCGGACAGGTGGCAGGTGATTGACGCCAGCCAGCCGATCCAAATAGTTCAGACGGAGATTCGGCGAGTTGTGCTTGCCCGATTATCTGGCATTGGATAGCAGTTGGTTAGAAGTCATCTATCCCACCGCGGAGTCCCATCCCGCCCATCATGCTGTCTGCCATGCCGTCGGCGCCTGCCCCAAGATCGGGTATCGCCGCCTCGATATCTTCTGGACTCTGGCCGGATTCCAATCGGTCGATCACTTCGTTAAATTCAGGACCCATTTCCTCGCCCATTTCGTTGCTCATCTTGCGCATCATTTTGCCCAGAGCGCGGGGGTCCTCATCAAGGCCGTCAAAATTATCCATATCAGCCATGCCTTCCAGACGGCTTTCTTCAGACTTTGCAATCCGGATCCGGCTGATCCGGCGCTGGATGTTCTGACTGCCGCAGTGCAGGCAACTAACCTGGGTATTGTCATATTCGCTGTAGGATAAGAAAAGCTCGAACCGCTTTTTACAATCCAGGCAGCGATAAGGATAAAAGGGCATAATACCTCCGTTATGAACGATTTTGAGATATTGAAATTATAATCAAGACATTCAAAATATGGAAAGAGGATAGCGTGACTTCATGCGATGAATTTTCTTTCGGAGCCCCGAACGGGTGGTCTTTCTCCGCTCCTCTTCTGATCGTTATCTCAGGACCATCTGGAGTTGGCAAAGATACCGTAATTGAGTGTATGCGTCAGCGAGGCTTACCATTCCATTTCGTGGTGACGGCTACCACGCGCCCCCGCGTACCTCAGAAGTTCACGGAGAGGATTACTTCTTTCTAACGAAAGATGAATTTGCCGAAATGATTGAACAGGAAGAACTACTGGAATATGCGATCGTTTATAACGATTTCAAGGGAGTTCCCAAACAGCAGGTGCGCGAAGCGCTATCCAGTGGCAAAGACGTTCTCATGCGCCTCGATGTTCAGGGCGCCGAATCGGTCCGCAAACTGGCTCCGGAGGCCCTTCTGATCTTTTTAACCACCCAGGATGAAGACGAACTTGTCCGTCGGTTGAAAGATCGCAAGAGCGAGGATGCCGAAGGCCTCAACCTTCGCATTGCAACTGCCCGTCAGGAGTTGCGCCATATTGACCGGTTTGATTATGTTGTAGTCAACCGGGAAAATCATCTGGATGAAACGGTGGATACCATCCAGGCAATTATTAAAGCAGAGCATCACCGGGTGCAATTTAGAAAGGTTTTTTTATGACTGTCCCCAATTTCGATCAATCTCCTGGCTCTTTCCAATCTGGCCCGGCGCCAACTGGCATGCCAGGACGTACGACCTGGCGGCCTGTTGTTACCCAGGCGCTTATGGCAATTACAATTGGCGCATATCTGCTTCAGATGATAACTCAGTTTGTATTTGGCGATGATCTGTTAGCTGCATATGGAATGAAAGTGAACAGCTTGATTCTCCAGGGTCAATTCTGGCGTTTGTTTACCCCCATGTTTTTGCATGCTTCTATTCTCCATATCGGTTTTAATATGTATGCCCTTTATGTGTTAGGGGTCGGGCTAGAGCGTTTCTATGGTCTTAGGCGCTACCTGGTGTTATACCTATTGGCTGGTTTCTCTGGAAATGTGGCCTCGTTCCTTTTTTCGACAGCCCCTTCTCTTGGAGCCTCCACGGCCGTTTTTGGTCTTCTGGCCGCCGAAGGTGTATTCTTTTATCAAAACAGAGAGATTTTTGGCGCGATGGCGCGCCGTTCGCTGACCAATGTGATTACAATCGCCCTGATTAACCTGGTTATCGGCATGTCTCCTGGCATTGATAATTGGGGCCATTTAGGCGGCCTGGTTGGCGGGGCTTTGTTCGCCTGGTTAGCCGGCCCGCGCTTTGAGCGCCAATCTCAACTCTATCCTACCGGGGTGGTGGATACCAGAGATTCTGGGGACGCCCTGCGCGCCGGGACGCTGGTCGGTGGCTTGTTTGCCATTCTGGCCGGTCTGAAGATTTTTCTGGCATTCTGAAATCATCACCGCGCTCATTCGAAACATAATTGTGCTGATTTTAGTGAATAGAAACAAAAAACACCCCGGACTTCGAATTCGGGGTGTTTCTTTTGAACAGTATCGTTTGATCTAGTGATTGGGGAGGTCCCAATCGGTGGAGGATCCGGGATCGTCATCATCTCCGAGATCGTCCAGGTCTGGATCAATCTCATCCAGGTCGATTTCCTGCCGAACCCATAATAACAACATCTGGCCTTCATCGCGATCGAGCGCTCGAGCCGCCAGGATCGGGGCTTGATTTTCCAGACCGCTTGGGTCGCGGTATTCAAGATGGATCGTTTGATTATGCCGCCAGGCGCGGTGGCATCGCTCAATCAGGCTGGGCCCATTGAATGTGCGCAGGCGTGTCAGGCCGATGTTAAAGAGCAGCGGACTTCTGATTAAGTCCCAGCACCCACCCTTCATTTACCATCTCAAACGTAGGTGGGGGACCCTCGATAATTGTGATTTTATCTTCCATCCCATTATGCTCCATTCACCATTTTAACGCAGCGAATCATACCATAAACAAACCCACGAAGATGATGGAATCCGGTTGCTGAGTGTATAATTCAGTTAAGAAAGGATTAGAATGTATAAAGTAGTCATTTTGATTGAACAGCAAGATGGACTGCATCTTGAAACCCAATGGCCTGCCTTTTTGAGGCTCGCGGAAGCTATGCCGGGCCTTCAGCGGGAAGCGACCAGTCGAGTGGATCATCTGCTCTATGGAGATTGCCGATGTGGGCAAATGCATGAGTTATTCTTCAATACGCTGGCAGATGTTGAGAATGCGCTGGCTTCTCCGCAGGGCCAGGCAACGGGCAAGCTGCTCCAGCAAATTACGGGTGGGCGGATGACACTTTTCATTGCAGATCATAAGGAAGATGAGATGGAAAATATCCGCAAGTACACGCTGGCAGATCAAAAAACAACGAGTGTAATGGATCCGCCGGATGTTCTCGACCCACAATGACCCAGAGGCTATCTTTGTTGCGCTTTGGATATCGTATGCTGATATTGTTCCCGGCGATAGTCATTCTTGCAACTGGCTACTGGATATATAAGAACCTGCGCGATGATGCCGGACGGACGAACAAAGTCATCTCCTATTTGAGAAATCCCCAGGAGCATACTGATTGGGTCGTTAAGGCGAAGGAGAAATGTGGGCAGGCGCCTTTCATCATACCGACCGATGGTTATATCGGTTATCTGTGGGATGACTCGTTTCGCCCCGGGCACCGCCACCAGGGAATCGATATCTTTGCGGGCAGCGATGTGGATATCACTGCGGTATATGCGGCGTATCCAGGTTATCTGACACGCGGGCCTGATTGGAAGGCCTCTTTGATCATGCGTATTCCAGACGATCCGCTCCATCCGGGCAGGCAGATTTGGACCTATTACACCCATATGGCCGGACCGCAAGGGGAATCATATATTGTCGCAGATTTCCCCCTCGGTATTCAGGAAGTCTTTGTTGAGGCTGGCGCCCTCTTAGGCTATCAAGGAAACTACTCTGGCAATCCTGGAACCCCGGTTGGCGTCCATCTCCATTTCTCTATCGTTCTGGATGATGGTCGGGGGCGTTATTTAAACGAACTGGAGATCGAGAATACGCTCGATCCATCTGCTTACCTGGGATTGCCTCTGAATGCCAATCAGATCACAGATCAGATCCCGCAATGCGCACAATAACGCCATGATCGGAGTCAAAGAATAGACAGATGAGCAAACAGGCGCTTTTTGACGGTAAAGTGGTCCTGGTAACTGGCGCCGGGCGTGGTCTGGGCCGGGCTGTTGCCAAGGCGTTTGCAATCAGCGGCGCAACCGTTGCTGCGAATGACATCACACCGATAAATCTGGATCTTACTCTCCATCAAATCCAGGAAAAGGGAGGCCAGGCCAGGGATTATATCGCGGATATCTCGAAAACCATGCCGGCTCAAATGATGCTGGATCAAATCCTGGCAGATTGGGGCCAGATCGATATCCTGGTGAATTGCGCCAGTGTTCACCCACAAGTTTTGATCCTGGATTTTGATGAGTGGCAGTGGCGGCGGGCGATCGATGTCAATTTAAATGGCGCATTCTTTATGACTCAAATGGCAGCAAAATCGATGCGGATTCAGGGTGGTGTGATCATCCATCTTGCCAGCGAGAGCGCCTCCAGCCCGAAAGCGGGTCAGTCTGCCCAGGTCATCCGTAGAGCTGCGGTCACCGGGTTGGTGCGGTCTGCTGTTGAAGAACTGGCTCAATACAACATTCGTATCCATGCAGTCTGTCCTGTGGCCCTGTCCCCGGCTGGAAAAGAGCAGACCAATGATCCTGAAGAAACCGTTTATGAACCGCTGGTCGAATTGATCCTCTTCCTGGCTGGCCAGGCAGCAGCTCATCTCAATGGATTGGTGATCAATTTGCCTGCACAAAGCACGGATCGTTAAATGTGCGCTGTTTTAAATCGTCGCTGTGTTCTTTGTTGCTGCGATGTTATGTATCGCCATTACTTCACTTGAAATTTGCAGGAGGAGGCTGATATGAGTGCGCAAGGGTTGGTACTGAAAGAAAAGCGAGGCAGGGTTGGGTTGATTATTCTAAACCGTCCCGATGCACTGAACGCCTTGAGCCATCCGTTGTTGTTGGAATTGATGGATGGATTAGCGGGGTTTGATTCGGATGATCAAATAGGGGCGATCGTGATTGTGGGAAACGACCGCGCGTTTGCCGCTGGAGCAGACATTAAAGATATGCTTGAAGCATCGCCGGTCCAAATGCTCATGAGCGACAGGGTCTCTCTCTTCGACCGGATCCGCTCGATAAAAAAACCTGTCATTGCGGCTGTGTCTGGTTGGTGTCTGGGGGGTGGCAACGAGTTGGCGCTTTCATGTGATATGATCGTCGCCTCTGAAACGGCCCGCTTTGGCCAGCCAGAAATCACCATAGGGGTAATCCCTGGGGCTGGCGGCACTCAGCGCCTGACCCGGGTTCTTGGTAAACCGCTCGCGATGGAAATGGTGTTGAATAATCGGATACTCTCTGCGCAGGAAGCCCTGAATTTTGGGCTGGTCAATAGAGTGGCGCCGGTCGAACGCTATCTGGAAGATGCGATCAGCCTGGCAGAAGAGATTGCCTCCCGCGCCCCTCTAGCGGTTCGTTTGGCAAAAGAGGCTGTCAATAATGCCTTCGAGACTTCATTGACAGTTGGTATTGCTGATGAGCGCCGGTCTTTCTATTTTCTTTTCAGCACGCAGGATCAAAAGGAGGGGATGAGCGCTTTTGTCGAAAAACGCAAGCCAGAATGGAAGGGGGAATGATCGGTTTCCACGATTTTGTTGTTGCATTCCGGAAACTGGGACTTCCGCCAAACGCGCCTGTGATCGCCCATGCCTCGCTTTCCGCATTTGGAAAGGTTCAGGGAGGTGCGGATGCGCTGCTGGGGTCTCTGCTGGTTGTCTATAACACCCTCATCGTGCCTGCGTTTACCTATAAAACCATGATTACCCCCGAGAGCGGTCCAGAAAATAATGGGATTACTTATGCCGCTGGCCGGGGGGCGAGTCTGATGGCGGTAGGATATGACCCATCTGCTTTCTTCCGGCGCAACATGCCAGTTGATCGACTCATGGGAGTCATCCCCGAGGCACTACGCCGACATCCAGGCTCTGCCCGCTCTGCACACCCCATCCTATCCTTTGCAGGTATCCATGCAGAGACAATCCTCGAGAGCCAGACAATTGCTGAACCATTAAAACCGATTGAGCAATTGTTGGATCGAGGCGGTTGGGTGCTGTTGTTGGGGGTTGGCCAGGAAGTGAATACCAGCATCCACTATGCTGAGCGCCAGGCAGGACGCAAACAATTCATCCGTTGGGCTCTCACCCCAAAACGCATCCAGGAGTGTCCGGGTTTTCCGGGTTGTTCAGATGGCTTTGGTGTTTTGGCAGCCAGTTTAAAGCCAATAACGCGTATGCAACGGGTTGAGTCCGGTTTAATTCAGGCCATTCCCCTGGAAGGCCTTGTAGATTTGGTCTGCAGACGGCTGCAGATGGATCCATTTGCCCTTCTTTGTGACCGAAGTTACTGTGAGCGTTGTGAGGCTGTACGAAAGCACATGGATGCTTATCCGGACGGCGCAAACTCATTACAGAGAAGCATGATTGCGAGGCGGAATTAATTTCGCCAGGAATCACACTGGTTTGGGAGGTGATGTATGACAACCCTGAGTCCATTTCAAATTTTCGATCTGGTCAATCGCCCAAAGCCGCTCTGGTTAGTCAAAATCGATCTGAGCGCCGCTGCCTTGTTCTGGGTGGATCTCAGCGAGTGTAAATTGGGGATGGCTAATCTCAGCCGGGCTGACCTGCCCTGGTCTAACCTTGCCGGGGCAGACCTGCGCAGAGCAGACCTGAGTATGGCGAACCTCTTTGAGGCTCATTTACAACGCGCCAATTTCACAGAGGCCAACCTTAGCCGCGCAAACCTGACCCGAGCAGATCTTGGGAAAGCGGATCTGGTGGATGCCGTCATTGTCGAGGCCAATCTCAGTCGGGCAAGCTTGAGCAAGGCCACCCTGATCCGCTCCAATCTAAACAATTCGATTATGACCCGGGCTGATCTAAGCAAAGCAAATCTGTCCAGCGCGAACTTGAATGGCGTGGATCTATCGAATGCCAACCTTTTTGAGGCAAATCTGAGCGGGGCCAGTCTGCGCGGCGCAAACCTGAGCAAGGCAGATCTAACCGCAGCCAACCTGGTTCAGGCGGACCTGAGCGACGCCAATCTGCAGGGAGCTGAATTGACCGACGCAAACATGGATCGGGCCATACTGACCGGCGCTATACTGGCAGATGGCAGGCGCTACGAGGAGAAAGAATCAATTACTCGGTAGGTCTGCCCAAAAAGTAGTCCCGTTGCCAACCTGGCTGCTCACCCCCATCTCGCCGCCGTGGCTTTCCACGATCGATTTTGCTATTGCAAGGCCAAGACCGCTGCCGCGTGGCATGCCAGGTCGCTGTGGATTTGTCTCAGCTCGATAAAATCGTTCGAATACATGGGTTAAATGTTCAGGAGGGATGCCCGGGCCGGTATCCCGCACCAGCAAGCGCACCGTATTCGGGTTAGGCCCGGGGCGCAGAAGCATTTCCGTCTGACCATTACAGGGGGTATATTTGATAGCATTCTCAAGCAGGTTATAGAAAACCCGCCGCATTTGGTCCTCATTTCCCATCACAGAGGGCAGCCCCGGCTCAACCTCCAGTTTCAGATCCACCTCTGCCCGGGCTGCCCGGATCTTAAATGTCTCGTAGACCTCATAAGCGATCGATTTGAGATTAACTGGTATGCGTTTGCCTGCCTCCAGGCCTGCCTCCATGCGAGACAGATCCAGCAAATCGTTCACCATTCGCACCAGCCGGTCGATCTCAGTTTCGATCTCTCCAAGAAATCGTTCAGCTACTTCTGTGTCTTCTAATGCACCTTCACGCAAGGCTTCCGCTCGCAATTTGACCACAGTCAGCGGAGTCCGTAGCTCGTGACTGGCATTCGCCACAAAGGCGCGTAACTCGTTAACATTCGATTGCAGCTTGCTGGCCATACTGTTGAAGGCTTCGGAAAGACGGTGCAATTCTTGCGGCCCGGAGGGCTTAACCCGCACCCCCAAATCACCGTGCTCCATGTTTTCGGCTGCTCGAGTCAGCACCTGAATCGGGCGGGTCAGGTTGTTTGCCAGCACCCAGCCAAAAAAGCTCACACCGCTTGCGATCAATATCGCCACCAACAGCATGATCAGAAATGACTGCCGAGCAGCTTGCAAAGTGGGTTCGAGCGGCACAGCTAGGCGCAGTATCCCAATCACTTCGATCTCGCGCTGCACCAGGACGGCCATATACATGTATTGCTCTCCCTGACTATTCTTGCGCACGTTAATACCTCGACCGATGTCGCTCTGCAGGGCATCCATCACTTCGGGAGCGTTGTTGCGGGTGGCGCGTGGAGGCTGATCGGCTCCACTCCCAATCAGAGGTTTTCCATCTGGATAATAAACTGTGAAATGGATATTGGCGTTATCGGCAAACAACCGGGTGAGCATCTCACGGATGAATGTTGGTTCAACCCGCCCTTCCTGCACTTCCTGGATGGGAAGTTCGATCGCGTTGCTGGCTGCGAAAGCCAGGTCCTGTAAATTATGTTCTAATTCATAGTTGGCTGCTCGGAAAATAAACTGGCCAGTGAAGATCGCCATCAATACAATGCTGACCAGCGATACCAACAAGTGCGAAATAATCAGGCGTGAATTGAGCGAATTGCTCAGTTTGTGATAGATTTTGACGAGTTGTTCGCCGAGTGATGTACTATACCGTTTATTGTTAGGCAAGTTCTTCTGGTCCTGCAAATCGATACCCATATCCTCGAACTGTTTGGATGTATTGAGGACTGGCTGGATCCTCTTCAATCTTCAGGCGCAACCAACGTACGTGGACATCGAGCGTCCGTGGATCGCCAACCCAATCATCTCCCCAAACCTGTTTGATTAAATCATCGCGGCTCATCGCCCGCCCGGCATTCTTCATCATAATCGTCAGCAGGTCGAATTCGCGAGCCGATAATTGAAGCTCCTGTTCGCCTTTGAATATCCGCCGGGCAACCGGGTCCAGGCTGAGATGCCCGGTGGACGTTGGTTGAGGTTGAGTTGCCTGCCGATCCAGTTGTACCCTGCGCAGCATTGCCTGGATACGCGCCAGCAGCTCTCGAAATGAAAATGGCTTCGCCAGATAATCATCCGCGCCCACTTCCAGCCCAAGCACCCGGTCAATCTCCTCGCCGCGTGCAGTCAGCATAATCACCGGTGTGGTTGTAAAAGTGCGCAGCCTCCGGCAGACCTCGAAGCCGCTGATATCCGGCAGCATCAGGTCCAACACAACCAGATCTGGGCCTCGTTCCTCCACTGCAGTAATTGCCGAGATGCCGTCGGCAACGGTTACGACATCAAAACCCTCGCGTTTCAGGCTGTAGGAAAGTGAGTCGGTGATCAGTTGTTCGTCATCTACGAGCAATATAAGCGTCACAGCGGGCCTCCTGAACCATTCGTCGTCTTGGAATGAGATAATTAAATCCTGCGTTCGGTTTCCTAAAAGATTCCATCGTATAGTATAGCCAAATAATACCCAGATGTTAAGGTCTTAAGGATGTTTTAATTTGGCTACGATCTTGGATCAATCTGTTACAATATCGATATGCCGCTCTTTTGGCTGTCGCTGGCTTTTATCTGCGGCATTCTTGCAGGATGGCGGCTCGGGGGATCAATAACGAGAACAGCTCCGCTCCCGAGCGGATTTATCGCGCTTGCTCTGATTGCAACAGTTGGATTATGCTTTGTATACCTCTTGGCGCATCTAAAAAATCCTCGCCTCAGGCGGCTGGGCGGCGGTACAGTTTTCGGCTGGTTATCCCGTCATTGGCCGCCCGATCACGAGGAGCTTCTGCCGGGTTTTATCCTTCCCTGTTTGCCGATTGTGATGTTGTTGGGGGCATTCCGTTATCAGGCGACCTTGCCGCAGCTGACGCCAGGTGATCTTTCATGGTATAACGAAAGCGATCCACGCTACATCCTCGAAGGCATCGTCGAGGCGGATCCGGATCTGCGAGACACATATACCCTGTTGCGGGTATCGGTGGACCAGTTGAACGCAGGTCCCGATTTTCTGGGGTTTTTTCCGGTAAAAGGCGATTTGCAGGCCAGACTGCCGCCAGGCGGAGATTGGCGTTACGGAGATCGAGTGAAGCTAGCAGGTCGCCTCAGGACGCCATTTGAAACCGATGAGTTTTCTTATCAGACCTACCTGTCCCATCACGGCATCTACACCACCTTGTCTTGTTGGATGCAAGACACCAGCTCATATTGCCCAACCTGTAAGGAAAGCCAGCCAGACGAATGTGCCTGGCTGATCAAGCATGCCCAGGCAACGAGCGTGAAGGGCGCAATCTATTCACTACGCCGAAAGGCGCTGAGGACGATTGAAGCCATGTTCCCTGAGCCAGAATCCGGTCTTTTAGCTGGAATTCTATTGGGAATTGAGACGAATATCCCGGATGATGTAATGAAGGCCTTCCGCCAGACTGGCACAACCCATATCATCGCCATCAGTGGATACAATTTCACCATCATTTCGGCGATTTTTATCGCAGTATTTGGGCGTTTGCTTGGGCGCTGGCGCAGTCTGCCAGCTGCCTGGTTGGGGATCGCCTTCTACGCCGTGTTGGCGGGTGCAAGCGCCGGTGTGGTTCGAGCGGCGATTATGGGCAGCTTTTCCATTTTTGCTCTACGCATCGGACGCCGTTCGAGCGGGCTGAATACCCTGGCATTTGTTGCTGTCGTAATGGCGCTTTTCGACCCTCATGTCCTGTGGGATATCAGTTTTCAGCTTTCGTTTATGGCTACCCTTGGCTTAATCCTGTATGCAGATCCTCTGAAGAAAGGATTCATTTCCTTGGCATCTTCCCGATTTTCGCAGGAAACGGTGAATAACCTGGCGGGACCCGTCAGTGAATATTTACTCTTCACACTGGCGGCCCAACTGACTACCTTGCCGCTCATCATCTATTATTTTCGCCAAACCTCTTTGGTCTCCCTTTTGGCAAACCCGCTGATCCTGCCAGCCCAACCACCGTTGATGTTGCTGGGAGGGTTGGCAACCCTGCTCGGGATGGTTTCTCAGATGCTCGGCCAGGTGTCTGCCGTCTTTGCCTGGCCATGGCTTGCTTATACCATCCGGGTGGTGGAATTGCTGGCGCAGGTCCGAAATGCCACCTTTGTCACAGGGCCGACCAGCCTTTGGGTGGTTGTTGGTTTTTACTTGCTGTTGTTTGCCTGTACGTTGTGGCATTCTCAATTGAAGTCACTGATAGGCCGTATCTCTGGTCCGCATATCTACCGACTGGGTTGGTGGCTCAATCTGGGGTTGGCCTTGTTGGTAGCGGTCGCCTGGCAGCAGGTCTTTGCTCTCCCGGATGGGCGTTTGCACCTGACGGTCTTCGATGTTGGCAGCGGTGACGCACTTCTGATCCAGACACCGACAGGACGTAATGTCCTGATCGATGGCGGCCTTAGCCCGAATGCGCTTGCAGATGCGATTGGCAGGCGGCTCCCATTTGGGAATCGGGTGATGGATTATCTTGTGGTTGCTGCTGTAGGTGAGCAGCAGGTGGCGGCTTTGCCGCACGGCCTGGATCGTTTCCAGGTAAAAAATGTGTTGTGGGCTGGGCCGCAAGCGGGTAATTATAGCTCTCGAGAATTGCAAAAACGGTTGGCGGAAGAGCAAATCCCAATGATATCCGCACAAAAGGGGCATGTGTTGGAATTAGGAAATGGCGCCCGACTGGAAGTGTTGAACGTAAGCCGGCACGGCGCGATTTTGTTGCTGGAATGGCAATCGTTCCGCCTTTTGATGCCAGTTGGATTGGATTTCGAGAGTATGCAGGAATTGTTGCATGATTCCACCCATTCACTGGGTGTGACCGCTTTGCTGTTGGCGGAAGGCGGGTATGCGCCGCTCAATCCCCCGGAGTGGCTCGCCCACTGGAACCCACAGGTGGTTCTGTTGAGTGTGGCGGCTGGAGATCAAGAAGGGCTGCCGCATCCTGAAACGCTTGCAGCTTTGCAGGACCTCCCGGTGTTAAGGACCGACCATAATGGCTGGATCCATCTTAGCACCGATGGTATTCAATTCAGCATTGATACCGAAACAAGTTTCGGAGTTGAAAGACCATAAATACCCTGCCCACATACTACCCAGGGCGGGTTAGCGCATGATCACCGGCAGGAAAATGGATTTTGGCCTGGTTTCATATGCACCCCGATCCACAATCGGTGGGACATTGACACCCTGAAAACGGGGGTGGTAAAGCAGGTCGTATGGCAATTTCTCCGCGCTGATGTTGTTCTCGTCGATATCAAAAAGATCATCCGGTACTGCAGCGTTGTCCCCAGTATCCATGGCCGGCGAACCAATCGCAAGGTGCAGGTCGTCATCCAGCGTTCCAGGGATCAAGTCGGGGCCTATGGGGTCAAAGAAGAGTGGATCGCTGGATAACAAATTCGAGCAGGTTGCACCACCGGTTGGGCAGCCGAATTCTAAAAGGCTGTAATTGAAGTCAATCTCGCTCCCATCGTTCAGGCGAATGGGAATTAATCCGTTATTCCACATGATGGTGTTTGTGAGCTCTGGATGGCTGACGGTTTCTGCGCATCCGAATCGATCGCTTACGATCGCATCTCCTCGATTTACGGATAGATTTTCGACGGTATTATAGTAAAAAGTTGAATTGATGATTGTCGGACTGCCGCATGAGTTCCATATCCCGCCTCCGTTAAGAGCGGCTTTGTTGCCGAGGAAGAGCGCATTCACGATCAGTGGATAAGAATTGTTAGTGCGCAAACCAGCGCCGTTCTCGGCTTTATTCTCAATCCAGGTGCAATTGATCATGATTGGGTCGCTAAAGTAATTATATAAACCACCGCCATTCAAACCGTAGTTCTTAATAAAAGACAAGCCAATCAGCAAGGGGCTACTTCTATTCAGATACATTCCACCGCCGCGGTATTGTAAAATGGGGTCTACATCTACCGGTGCATGATCGTCCGGCGCAGGTTGGAACCTATCCGAAACGAACATCAGCCAGGGCGAGTCTAAGCCTTCCAGGAAGGTCGCCTGTTGGGCGCTCGCTTCGCGTTCAGTAGCATTGCCGCCCTGGATGGTAAACCCATCCAGAATCGTACTCGAATCCACATTCGTCATGGTCACAACGTGGTAGCAGTTATCTCCATTATTGCTGAACCCATCATCATCGCCATCCAGGTCGCCGCTCAAGGTGGTGATGTGGGATCGAGGATTGCGCTGAGCACGGCTGATCTCATTTCCTGTAAATCCAGCATACAGCACAAGGCCTTGCTTGATCTTGAAAGTGTCTGAGAGGGTGGTTGAAGCGCCCGGCAAGGTGGGTGTATAGACGCCTTGGGCGACCCAGAGTTCATCGCCGCCAATGGAATATTCCAAAGCCTTGGATAGTGTGCGATAAGCATTTGCCCAATTTCTTCCATCATCGTCACCCGATGTGTTGGTTTTCACGTAAACCACCCGTGTTTCGATCGCTCCGATATCGACAAACGGAGATGACCCAACGCCGTAATCTGTGACAAAGACGATATCCACAAACCTTGGTCGTTGATCGAGATCGAAGGGGACTTTTTCGGCTGTATTGCCGTTCTCATTCAGATCCTTATAATCTGCCTCGACTTTAAGGTTATCGCCGGCGTCAATCGCTGGCGAGGAGAATTTTAGATGAAGGTTGTCGTCGAGGGTGCCAAAGGTGTTGTCTGGGCCATCCGGATCGACGAAAAACGGATCGGTTGTAATGATTCGCGGTGCGCAAATAACGCCAGTAGGGCAGTCGTTCTGGATCAAGCTTTGCTGAAGGTTAAAACTTCCCGAAATATGAGTGATCTGTCCGCTTGAATTGCCCCATAAGATGCTGTTTCTAACCGTTGAAACGCTATTATCATTGTAAATACCGCCTCCATTCGAAGCGAGATTATGACTGAAGGTCGCGTTGACTACATTCAAGATACTGGAAGACGCATTGTATATACCGCCGCCATTTGTGGCTATATTCCCGCTGAACAGACAGTTCATGAGCGATGGGTGGCTGTTCTCGTTATAGATTCCGGCGCCGTTCTGGGCTGTGTTGCCAAAGAATGCCCCGCTAGCTACGTAGGGATCGCTGTTCTGGTTATACATCGCGCCGCCAGAACTATTGGAAATGTTGGCGTAGAATTTTACATTGAATAAAACCGGTTCGCTAGAATAGTTGTACATCCCACCGCCCTTGATAATTGCGGTATTGGAAGTGATCAATAAATTCGCCATCCAGGGGCTGCCCGAGTTGTTGTAAACACCGCCGCCCGACCCATTTGAGTTGCCATTCCGAATGGTGAAACCATCCAGAACGGTGTCTTCGGCGATACCGGTCCCGCTAGAAACGACATGGTAGCAGTTTTCGTTTCTGTTATTCAAGCCATCGTCGTCTCCATTCAAGTCGCCGCTCAGGATGGTTTCGTATGTCTCGAGATCGCGCTGATTCAGCAGAGATTCTTCTCCGCTGAACCCACCGTAGATTTCTACGCCGTTGACTAGAGTGAAACTTACACTGCGTGGGTCGCCTGGACTTGTCTCAACGGTTGGGGTATAAATTCCTTGCGCTACCCAAATTTGGTCGTCAGTTCCGGCATGATTGAGGCCGTCCTGCAGAGAAGTGTAAGCGTTGTCCCATGAGCTGCCATTGCCGCTGCCGGTTGCAGCTTTGTCAACGTAGATCACGCTTTCCGTTGGGGCATGTACCACGGCTGCTGGGTGGATGGCCTGGCTGCTGATCTTGGCCTGGTGGATGGCAAACGGGCTGAATGCAAAACTGGTCAGGCCAACCAGGGCAAAACGGGTTAAGGCGCTTGCATAGTGATTCAGATTTTTCATCTGGAGAAATTCCATTGGCTTAAACATATTATTCTGTCCTCTCGCGGGCTATTTTAAACACAGACCGCAAAGCGCGGTTTTCACCTATAGATTATTATAACTAACGTTGGCAGGGTTTTGACTCTACAATCCTGCAAACAAACATGGGCGAACACGCGTGTCCGCCCATGTTTGCTGCTACCATACGTCAGTGCGTTTAAAATGGGCTGAACTGCCCAACCTCTTGTACATCTACTGGAACCCCATCGATCTGAGCAGGTAATATTTCATCCGGCTTCAATTGAGCGGCTGGCAACTTGCGCTGCACCATTACCACCAACCCCAGTTGGTCGGTCCGCTTGCCGCCTGCTTGCCGTAAGCCAATCCCTACACCCACCACATTCGGCTTAGACATCAGTAAATCCTGGTAAGATTCTTTCACTGCCTGCACTTTTTCGATCTCAGATCTTCGTCCATTAATAGATTTGGGTCCAGATGTGATGAGGTCAACCTTCAGCAAACTCAAGACAGACTGGATCGGGTTGAACAGCGTTGCCTGGCTGGAACCTGCAAATAGCAGCCCAAGTGCCTGCTTACTCGCTTTCTCCACCAGCAGCGAGCCCGAATCGCCGCCCTGTGACATCGGCGAAGAGACGATTTGATGGTTAAAGGTAGCCGTTCGGTCGCCGCCATAATTCACGGTCACTGTAGCATCCAGGATGTTGATTGTCCCATTTGTGAAGGCGGTCGTCCGTCCTGATTTCATCACATCCATTCCCAGGCTGGCGAGGCTTACTCCCGCGATCTCGCCAATTCCCATAATCTCGTCGGACACCTCACTCTCCAAGATCGGGCGGGCAAGGGCGGCATCGATCAGGTTGGCAGCATATGGGCGGAACTGGTGAACTTCCAGCCGGTGCTGCGAGCCAAAAAAACTCGCCAGCTTGTTGCCAAGATAGGCATAAGAGCTGGCCACGCTGCATGCAGCTGGCTCCTGGTTATAAAGGATTGGCTCGAAGCGTTCCAACAGAGCGATGGTGTCACGTTCCGGAGTTCCGCCGTCTGCCGGGCCAGGCTGCAAGATCGGATCGCCCTGGCTGGCTTCATTGCGATTGGCCAGCACATGATTATTCGATAGAATCAGGCGTGCTCCGCTTTTCCGGTCGCGCACCACGCATCCCAGAGTGCCGGCGGTGATCAGGTGGTGCCCGATGCTCACCCCGCCAGGGGCTGGGCGGATGCGAGCTGTGTGGCTCTCCAATGGGCGCAACTCGCCGACTTCCACCACATCCGTACGGACGCCCGCGACCTCTTGTGGTATCCAGTCGCTCGCCCTCAGGCTTATCAGCGGCAGCTTTTCACGTACCATTACGACCACGCTCAGCTCATCTGTGACCCGCTTCCCGCTGACTTTATAACCAACCCCCAAACCGACCACATTTGGGCGTGAAAGGATCTCGGTTTGGTAGGTTGACTTGGCTATCTTGGCTTCTTCCAGAATCGACATGCATGGCCTCCGTGCGACTGAGCGAGTTCTATTGTAAAAAGAATTCCGCCTCGGTATGGTGCATGATCTATACCAAAGCAGAAGAAGCGGAGTTTGTTCTGCTCGCTTTCAAATTGCCGCTGTAGACCTTACCGGGCAACCAGCGGAAAAAAGTGGAAAATCCCCGGAACCATTGCCCAGGCTACAACCTCTGGCGGACTTTTCAGACCGTCCCAGAGCAAACCTACTGCCAGTCCATCCAAACCACCGTTCTGGCGCAGAAAATCAATATATTCCTTTGAAGAAGTCTGGTAATACAATGTGGCCAGCACCTTTTCGGTCTCGCCAGGCAAGGTGTAAAGGCTGTCATCCCAATATTGACCGCTCTGATAAGTAGCTCCAACCGGGCGCAGCCCAGGGTGGTCATATTCGGCCTGGGTTACACCACGCGGCGGGATGCGGTTGTCCTTGACCACGCTGTTGTTCAGAACAAAATGAAAGCTTTCCCCCGCCGGTAAACCCAGGACGCTCGCCAGTTCAGGGGTTATGCCTTGTTTGGCTTCATACACTTTGATGGCCGCATCGCGTTGGAGCTGGCCAGACAAAGTGTCAAAAACTCCAGACTCGTAGATGAGTGTTCCAAAGCTGTCATATGCTTTCAGATTGATCCACATTTGGCGCCCTTCTGGATAACCAGTTGGTAGTTTATGGCCGGTATTATTGATCACCCGCACAGCAGCGAGTTTATTAGCTCCATTGTCGGTCAGCGTGACTGTGATGAAAGCGGATTGGCGGAGCATCCACCTGGATTGAGTGACCGCGTTCTGCAAGGGACTGCTTTCGCCAAGAGCGTTTAAGCGCCAATCTTCATGCAGGAGTAATTGCGGTGTCCAGGTGTTGGCTCCCGCAAAGGAATGCTCAGGCAGGCATCCATTAGTCTGGCAGTCCCGGTAGATCGGATTGAAGGCCGGGTCGGCTGCGCTGCCGGTCCTGCGGGGCATGTGGCAGTCCTGGCAGGTTTCCACCACCCCGCCAGGTTTTTGTGCGGCCAATTGGGGTAGGAAGACCCCGCCGGATGCAAAATCGCTGTAAGACCATTCGTCAAAGGTCGTTTCAATCGGGAAGAGAGCTCCTTCATCATAATCTGGGGCAGCGGCATTCATCGTGTTAGGCCAGAATTGGCCCCGATCAGCATCCCAGGAGAGGACCGGATTGTGCACATTATGGCATGATCCGCACATGCGTGCGCGGGTCACGGCATTACCGCTCTGCCCCAGGAAGTCTGTCTGGTATGCGCTGTGATAGGCCAGCCCTAATCCGAATGAGAACGGGCCGCGCCGCCGGTCTTGCGGGTCTACTACCAGAGAGGCGCTGCCGGTGAACCCGGCCGGAATTGGATAAATGAGAGCACTCCGTATTTCTGCGTCAATGCTGGCTGTTTCACCCTCTGCTGAGGAAACCGGGTCTACCAGGCGATGGCATAAAGCGCAGCCCACGCCATTGCTCAGATCGCTCTCCAACAAGGCTGAACCGTCGGAGGGATGGCTGCGCCCGTCCAGCCAGCCTTTGGCGGTGTGACAGCGCAGGCAGAATTCGCCCGAGTTGGGGGCGTCGATGTTCGCCACATGCAATGCCGCCCACATCAACGGGTCGCGCCCGGCCTGGCTCATCATACTGCCGCGCCAAAGATCATAGATCGGTTGGCTGTGGCAAGTATCGCAGTCTACGGAATTGGGGATCGCTGCGCTCAGGCTGTTGGGTTGAGTTCCGGGCAATAAGAAATCTTGAATAGTGGTCGTGAGCACAGAGCGGGGCGTTGAGAGCGACTGGCCAAGCGTAAAAGATATATCCGGTGGAGCCAGCACCTGGGCCTGGTTGACAATACTACCAGTGACCTGACCGGTCGCTATTGCCTGGTAGGTGATCGTGAAAGATGGGCTGGCAGCCAGGTTGCCCCGCCAGGTTAATGTCGGGCTGCTTGTTTCGCTCCAGACGCCAGAACTGGCGCGCAGTGATCCGGGGATAAAGGCCAAACCTGCCGGGATGGTATCCGTCAGATAGATCGGTCGATCTGCCAACCCACCGGTGTTGGTCAGCCGGATGGTATAAGTGACCACTTCGAATGGATCAGCGCTGGGAGTGGAGACCTGCTTGTTTGAGCTGGTCAGGCGAGGCGAAGGTCCGTTTATGTCGGCTAACCGGCGGATCTTTCCGCTGTAATCCACCACATATAGCTCTCCGTTTTCATCCTCGCCAAACGCGCTGATGTTTAATCCGGTTGAAAGCTCCAATTCAGGGGTGGACCATGTGACTGGATTCTTGCTGGTCTGATAGATACTCCAGAGTTTGCCGTCAACGTAATCAGCATAAAAATAACGCCCGTTTAGAGAGTAAAAATCACTACCGCGATAGACGAAACCTGCACTGACCGAATGCCCTTCGGAATGACTGTATTCGGCGATGGGATCGGTCAGAATAGCGCTCAGGCATGCCCCGGTAAAGTTGTAATTAGAGGAGCCTTCGCGGCAACGCCAGCCAAAATTCACGCCGCCCGGGGTGTTAGCAGCCTGGAAATCGATCTCCTCCCATAAGTTCTGACCGACATCTCCAATATACAAATCGCCGGTCAACCGGTCAAAGCTGAAACGCCAGGGATTGCGCAAACCGATCGCCCAGATTTCATCTCGCCCGGCGCTACCCACGTATGGGTTATCAGACGGGTTGGCATATGGGATTCCACCGTTCACATCCAGACGCAATAGCTTGCCCAGTAAGCTCTCGATGTTTTGGGCATTGTTCTGTGGGTCGCCCGCGCTCCCGCCGTCGCCCATACCGATATAGAGATAACCGTCTGGCCCAAACATCACCTGCCCGCCGTTGTGGTTTGAATAGGGTTGTGGAATGGTTAACAACGTCTGGGCGCTGGCTGGATTGGCCAGGTTTGGATTAGCCGAGACGCTATAACGGGCAATCACGGTTGCGCCATCCCCGGCGCGGGTGTAATTCACGTAAAAATATCCGTTTACAGCGTAGTTCGGGTGGAAAGCCAACCCTAATAAACCGCGCTCACCGCAGCAAGCGATCAGAGAGGTCAAATCAATGAAGGGGGGCGCCAGCACCTGGCCGTTTTGAATGATGCGGATTTTTCCGGTTTGCTCAACAACAAACAGGCGGTCCGAACCATCTGCTGCATTGGTGACCTGGACAGGTGAACTGAACCCAGATGCGATCACCTGGTCGATTGTGATCTGGACATCGTACGGAGCAACTGGTTTTTTCGCGCCCGGTTGTAATGCAGAAGCGGACGCAGGGTTGGATTTAATCTGTGAAAAGATGACCATTAAGCCCAGCCCGGCGGTCAGAAAGACAAACAGAATATACCTGCGATTTGAAACCATCATTCACCACCGATAATTGAGAGATGCGATTATTGATCCATTATAACCAGTTTCAAGGGCTGAACATCTACCCCGGATGGGATTTTGGCACCGTCGATCCATTTTTATGAAATGAAAATCTATTGACTTTGAGATTAATATATGATAATATTTTGTTAACGCTAACGTTAGCGCTAACATCCGGGAGGCGGATTTGTCTCAACGTGTGACGATGAGTGATATCGCAAAACAGGCTGGTGTCTCTTTGATGACGGTCTCGCGGGTGGTGAATAAAAAGGGGGAAGTGCATGCCGATACGCGCCAACAGATTGAGCAAATCATCCAGCAACTGGGATATCGCCCGAGCGGCATTGCCCGCAGCCTCGTCACTCAAAAAACGCGCACCATAGGTCTGGTAGTTCCGGATGTGAGCAATCCTTTCTTCGCCAGGGTCACGCGCGGCGTTGAGCACCTGGCTTATGCAGAGGGATATAACGTCTTTTTGTGCAATGCAGAAGAAGACCCCGAGCGAGAATTAGGAGTGATCACATCGCTTCAGGAAAAATGGGTCGATGGGATGATTCTATGTAGCTCGCGCCTGGATGAGGAAACGCTGGTTGAACAGCTTTCCCTGCTCCCGGCTGTGGTGCTCATCAATCGCCGTTTGGAAAATGCGGATGCTGACAATGATGACTTAGACAGTATCATTGTGAATGACCAGATGGGGGGTGAGATGATCCTTAATCACTTGCTCTCCAGCGGACACACCGCCATCGGATTCGCGGCCGGTTTGCCCACTTCCTATAGTTCCCGAAAACGCGGCCAGGGTTACGAGACGGCGCTTCAATCGGCCGGTTTGTCCGTTGACCCGAGTTGGAGTATCCACTGCAAACCGACCGTGGCTGGAGGGTATGAAGGCGCAAAAAATCTGCTCAGTAAAACCCCGCAATTGACCGCTCTTTTTTGTTACAACGATCTGGTAGCGGTTGGCGCTTTGCAAGCCTGCGCTGAGCTTGGCAAACGAGTTCCGCAGGATATTGCCATCACCGGCTTCGACGACATCTCACTGGCAGCCCTGGTCACACCCAGCCTGACCACCTGTCGTGTGCCCAGCTATGAAATGGGCGCTCAGGCTGTGCATGCGCTGATTGATCGCATGAATGGATGCTCAAATGGCTGCAGCAATGTCAATTTTCAGCCTGAGCTTGTTATTCGTCAGAGTGCGCCGTGATCCAAGTAATTATTTCTTGTTAGACGTATTGAGATAGCGGAAAGGAGAGCAATTCTAGATATGGAAATTCCACGACAACCTTTTTGGGATTGGTGCACAAATCAGGAGGCGTCCGCTCCTCAAGAAAAACCATATCATAGTCTCCTGTTAGATTGGATGGAAAACGCGGTTGATGAAGTCAGCAGAGAGGTTGTCGCCAAATTGACAGCTTATACCTGGCCCCCAGCTCGATTGGAGGCTCGTCGAAACCTGTATCAAAATCTTGGATTGGATCCCCTGCCACAACGTATTTCAAATACTCCACCACGCTTAATCGGGAAAGTAGAACGTGATGGCTACACCATTGAACGTCTAATTTTGGAACCGCGCCCACACTTCCTTATGCCAATTCATCTCTATGTGCCCAATGGAGTTCTCTTCCCTGCCCCTGCGATTCTTTATGCTCCGGGTCATTGGATGATAAACGGGAAGACCGAACCTGATATTCAGGCATGTTGCATTGGTTTGGCAAAACTAGGATTTGTCGTTTTGGTTTTTGATCCAATCGGACAAGGGGAACGCGGTGCATCCTTTGCTGATCATAGTCGTCGCGATTTTCTCCTCTTAGGCATCTCTCAAGAAGGTCTAATGGTCTGGGAAAGTATGTGCGCAATCGATTATTTACTCACTCGCCCCGAGGTCGATGGAAATCGTATCGGCATGACAGGCGCTTCGGGTGGTGGATTGAACACGATATACACTTCGGCAGCTGATGAACGCATTTCGGTTGTAGTACCGGTATGCTACGTTACATCTTTTAGTCGTTTTTTTCGTGCCATCCGCGACTTGAATTGGAACAATGCCAACGATCTATGCAACCAAGTTCCAAATGTTATTCGGGATGCAGATATGGCTGGTTTATGTGGATTGATTCACCCACGCCCGCTTTTGGTGATCAATGGTTGGCTTGATCCACAGTTTCCTGTAATCGGTGCACAGGAAGTAGTAGATCAAATAAAAGAAATTTATGAACAAGTTGATGCCCAGCGTTTGCAACTAACAGCAATTGATTCTGACCACGGTTACAATCAGCAAATGCGTGAAGCAGCATATGGTTGGTTCAAATACTGGTTGCAAGGTCTTGGCGATGGCAGACCGTTGCCTGAACCGTCGCTCACCACAGAATCGCCCGAATCCCAGGTGATGAAATGCTTTTTAGGAGCATCATCGATTAGTTCTGGTCCAGCTTTGCGATTGTTCTCTAGGACGATGGAAGAACAATTACGTCTGCGGCGTGAATTTGCAACTGATTCCAAATTAACTTTGTTAAGCCGTCTAAAAAATTGTTTGGGAGTCCAAACACCTGTTGATCAAATGGCAGTGATGGATACCATCCAGTCCTCGATAGATCTGGATGATGTCCATTTACAACGTCACCTGTTGCATCCCGAGCCAGGCATTCTAATGCCTGCATTTACTTTGTGTGGTACTACTCCACAGCGCCTGATAGTCTACGCTTGCGATGAAGGTAAATTAGCGGAACATAGCCACACTCTTTTTTCTATTGCCCCGCAAATGCAGGCGGCAGTCCTTGCCGTGGACCCGCGCGGGATTGGCGAAACGACGCCTTTACCATCCCGCCCGATGACATTCTCAACCCTGGATGGCAAAATTGCTGAATTCCCCTTCACACCCGGCTTCACGCTGGAGTATGAGTCTGCTACTGATGCTCTGATGCTGGGTCGTTCGTTGCTAGGCCAGCAGGTTAGCGATCTGTTGTACGCTGTACGTTATGCTCAGTTATTGTTTCCAGGTGTGCCAACCATGTTAGCTGGTTCTGGGCCGCGAATGGCTTTGGCTGCTTTATTTGCTGCGGCGCTAGAAGATACCATTGCTACCATTTGGGTAGATCGTTTGTTACCCAGTTATCGTCTGCTCGTTGAAGAGGATGATCAGGTATTCCCAATAACCGCATATGTTTTTGGCATTCTCAAAATCAGCGATATTCCTGCTGTGGTAGAAATGATCGCGCCGAGAGAGTTATTGATTACCCAATCGATAGACGCCCGCCTGCAGCCACTTGAAGTAGGAGAAGCACGTCGTATTCTGCAATTACGGTCCGATAATGCGCAACTACATTGTAATGTCACCCCCGACATTCTAAATCAATGGCTAAAGACAACATGATGGGTTAAATTGCTTGGATGAAGTAAGGAGGTGGAGCATTCATATAAAATACTGTATCGTGGACCATTCCTAGTAAGTTGATAATCTTTCTATACTTAAGAATTGTTAAAAAAGGAGTTAAAGATGACCAAGAAGAGTCAGGTTACCCGCAGTGATTTTCTAAAGAGCGCCGGTGTTGTCATGGCAGGTGCTGCTTTAGCTTCCTGCGCGCCTGCTGCCACGCAGGCACCCGCCCCGGCAGGCAGTACAAAGACCGAAGCCCCAGCCGCTCCTGTGGAAGAAACCCCAGTGCTGATTAAGGTCGGGATCATGTCAGCGCACGGTATGTCGGATAGCGCTGAAGAAATTGCTAAGCAGTTCAATGAGAAATTCGCGCCCCACAAAGCTGAGATTACTGCGATCGGTTTTGAAACCCTGCTCGATAAGATGCTTCAGGATTTTACAACTGGATCGAACTCCTTTGATATCTACTCGGTAGGTTATCACTGGATTGGCACGGTGGGCAACTATCTGGCGGACTTGGACGATTTGCGCAAGCAGTACCCAGATATCGTCGATCCAAATTACGACCAAGCCGACTTTCCTAAGGTTCTGTGGGATACCTATGCAACCTTCAAGGGTAAAAACATCGGACTACCGTTCGTAGATGGCACACTTACCCTCTTCTATCGGGGTGACTTGTTTGAGAACGCCGACTATATGAGCCAATTCAAGGCCAAGTACGGTTATGATCTCAAGATGCCCAAGGATGGTGACAGCTTTAAGATCACCTTTGCCCAGCTAAAAGACTTTGCTGAGTTCTTCACTACAGGTGTCAAATGGCGCGATGGTGAGCAGTATGGCATCTGTGTACCGGCTAAAATCGGTGATCCATTGCTGGCGACCTTCTGTTCCATTTTTGGCGATTGGCGCCGCTCACCCGAAGGCGTGAAAGTTTATGGAGAAGTGGATCCAGACTGGGGTGATTACTTCACCAAGGATCATAAAGTGGCCTTTGATCCGGCGATCTCAGACATGGGGTTAAAGGCGCTCAACTATTATTTGGAATTGGGTGAATTCTCGCCGAACCCTGCTAACCTGGACTGGACCACCAGTTCTGAGCCGTTCCGAGCTGGCATCTCTGCGATGTTTGCTGGTTGGGGAGGCTACTGGCCTTCAATCACCGGAGCCAATTCGCCAGTGCATGGCAAGGTACAAGTTGCAGCGCTGCCCATGCCTCACCTCGGGGGCTGGAATGTAGCGATCAATAAAACGACTAAGAATCCCAAGCAGGCATACCAGTTCATTCAATTACTCACCAACAAAGAGAACTGCAAGATGCTTTATGATACATTCACCGAGACACCTACCCGGTTGTCGACGATGAATGACTCCGAATTGAAGGCGAAGAATCCGGATCTATGGGTGATGGCACCATCGCTCGAAGTGTGTAGCACTCGACCTAAACTGCCGGTACTACCGCAGATGGAACACTCTATGGGCACGATCCTGGGCCAGGTGTGGACGGGTGGGCTCACACCTGAAGAAGCTCTGAAACAACAAGCTGCGGACTGGACTAAGATCATCGCAGATGCTGGTTTGTCGTAATCCTTATTTAGCATGTTGACAGCAGCACAGCTGCTGTCAACATGCCTTTGAAGTTATTATTAAGGCTGTGTGCAAATGACAAGATTGTTATTAATTTATAAGCGCATGCAAAGCGCTATTGAACGTATTTGGACATACCTGGCTGAGCGTAAAGCTCCCTGGTTTTTTGTTGGCCCGCCGATTCTGATTCTGCTAGTGCTGATCATCTATCCAACGATATACCTCTACCGGTTGGCGCTTTCGCGCTACGATATGGCTTTCATGATGGACCCAGAATTCATCGGCTTGCGCAATTTTGTCAAGATGTTCTCCGATGCATCCTTCCTGACTGCAGTGAAGAACACATTCTATCTATCGCTGGGAGCGGTGATTATTGAGTTCATGCTCGGTCTGGGGTTAGCATTGTTGCTATATGAACCGCTGCGTGGCTCGTTCTTGGTCAAGCCGATCATCATCATTCCTATGATGATTCCCCCGGTGGTTGTGGGTTTGAATTTTCGCCTGATCCTGGATGCTTTTGGCCCGCTCAATGGATTGCTGCAATTACTACACCTGCCAGTTATTGACTGGTTAGGAGTACCTTTCAATGCGCGAATGTCTGTGATTATGACAGATGTCTGGCAGTGGAGTCCATTCATATTCATTATCATACTGGCAGCGCTGAATGCCATACCCACCCAATTGTTGGATGCTGCCCGGGTGGATGGCGCGTCCGCTTGGCAGCTCATGCGACATGTGATCTGGCCGATGATTATCCCTTCGGTTTCTGTGGCGCTCACGTTCCGGTTTGTGGATGCGCTCAAATTGTTCGATATCATTTATATGCTGACATCCGGCGGGCCAGCAGATGCTACCGAAGTAATCTCTCTGTATGTCTACCGCACTGCCTTTCGTTTTGGTCAGCTAGGCTATGCTTCGGCAATGGGCGTGGTCTTGATGTTGTTCAGTATTGTGGTTGTGTGGGGCATCCTCCGGGTTATGAATCTGGAAAAGCGCCTGGAATGGGGTGAAAAATGAACATCAATACCCGTGGCAAAATTATTCGAATCCTGACAACTTCCCTGCGCTATGTATTACTGGCTTTGGCGATGTTGTTTTTCCTTTTCCCGATCTATTGGCTGTTTATTACGGCTTTCAAATTTCCGGGCGATGTGACCTCCAGTCCAGTGGTCTGGTTTCCTACTCGCACAACGGTGGATAACTTTCGTCTATTATTTGGTTACGCCGGACCGGTATGGAACACCGCAGAGTATGCAGGTCGCTCGTTCTACCAGTCTGTCTCACCTTACTTGTTGAACAGCTTGGTGGTGGGGGTGGTTTCAAGCCTTCTAGGAATTCTGCTGGGCGCCTCGCTGGCTTATGGGATTGTTCGCTTCCACGTGGGCCGTAGTCGGTTGTATTCGTGGATACTCAGTCTTCGTATGGTTCATCCTGTGGTGATCGCTATCCCGCTTTTTCTCGTGTTTCGCACCGTCCACCTGGTGGATTCATGGATGGGATTATCGATTGCTCACCTATTGGTATCTCTTCCTTTTGCGGCCTTGCTGCTAGTTGGTTTTTTCAGCGATGTTCCAAACGATTTGGTTGACGCAGCGCGATTAGAAGGTCTGACTCATATTGGAGCCTTTTTTAGAATTGCTCTACCACTTGTAGCCCCCGGTTTGGTAGCAGTCTTTGTGATCTCATTCCTCAACTCCTGGAATGAACTGCTTATTGCCAATGCCCTGACGAATTCGGCTCGTTCGCAGACCTTCCCGGTTTTTACCACCAGTTTTATCCAGGTAGAGCGCGGCACTTCCTGGGGGATTGCCGCTGCTGGTGGGGTCATAGGCATGTTGCCGATGTTGCTCTCTATTTTCTATATCCAGCGTTACTTGGTACGCGGTCTGACGATGGGAGCGGTAACAGATTAGCCATGGAATCTACCGAACGGGTTCGCTGTGTGTTGCGTGGTGATATCCCTGATCGCCCGCCGTTATACGATCTGCTGCGAAACGATGAGGCTATCGAGTTTTATGCAGGGAAGCAGATAAGTGATGCAAACCGCGACGCTGTTGTTTTATCCGCCATTGGAGAGGCGTTAGATGCCACAAAGCAGTTCATCCGCTTCCCTGAAACACCAAGGGTAGAAGTGCTCCCCGATGGGCGCATCCGCTCCCATCAGCGATGGACCTATTGGGATGAGCCCCTGCCATTTAATAATTCTGATGAAGTGGCTTCCTATTTGCGTAATATCCTTGATGATCCAGAAGCCTTTTTCGGCGACCCAGTGGAATATGCGCGCCAGGGGGAAGTCGATTATCAGCGTAAGTGTCTTGGCACGGGTGGTGCACTGCTTCTGGAGATTGGAGCAACCGAGGGTTTCCACAATTTCTATGAGTTGATTGGTCTGGAGATGTTGTCCTATCTAGCGGTAGATTACCCTGATTTGTTAGGCCAGTATCTGGATCTGCATGTAGAGAGATCGGAACGTTGGATTAACTCATTAGTGAACACTGATCAGATTCCCGCAGTGTTCTACGGAGTTGATTTGGCCTACAAGAGTGGCCCTCTCTTCTCTCCCACGTTTTTGCGTCGGGTGGTCTTTCCGCGCATTGAGCGATTAATAACCGTCTATCATCAGCGCGGAATTCCGGTGGTGTTTCACTCCGACGGGAACCTATGGCGCATCATCGACGACCTGATTGCTCTGGGTATTGATGGCTTGAACCCGATCGAAGTATTGGCGGGTATGGATCCAACCGAGTTGCGTCGACGCTATCCACGCTTAGTATTGGTTGGTGGGATTGACTGCTCTCAGCTTTTGCCTTTTGCAACGCCTCAGGAAGTCGCCAGTGTGGTGAACCGCACGATCGAGGCAGTTGGGCCTGGTTATATGGTGGGTTCCTCAACCGAGATCCATTCTGCTATCCCATTAGACAATATTCGTGCTATGGTTGACACGGCACGAGAATACTACTATGATTAAATAGGCAATACTTCAGCGTCCATCACACATTCACGAGCACTCCTCATGAATTCCTGTGATAGTTTGCTGGTGCCTCTTGCCCGTTGTGTAGCGGATCTTTTTCCGTTTGACCTGAGGAGCATCTAGACAGCCAACAAGAATCGCTTTGAATCTAAATCAGACTTGCAATTTGTGCAGAAAGGAGAATAATCCCGGAAAAGGAGAAATGGCTTCTAAGATAGTATGCCAGAGTGACACGTTTTTGCACCACACACATTCCCGGAATATGGGTTTCCGAATCCGAAACCTGACGAAACCACTTTCGCCGCTTTTCGGTACCGGTTAAAAGTCCCGGTTTTCGGCCTAATAATGAGAATACAACCCAGGAGAAGAATAATGTTCGCAAATAAGTTCTTACGTGCAAATGCATTGCTGGGATTGCTGCTGGCGCTTTCGCTTGTATTGGGCGCCTGCCAGCCACCAGCGCCCACTGCCGCACCCGCAGAGCCCACTGCTGTAGTAGTAGCTACCGAGGCGCCCAAGGTGGAGCCGACTGCGGTTCCTCCCACAGCAGCCCCTAAAGAAGAACCCGTTGTTGCTCCCACTACCCCGCCTGAACCTGAGAAACCAAAATATAATGAAGCGCCTATGTTGAAAGAAATGGTTGACAAAGGCGAGCTGCCTGCGGTCGAAGAGCGTCTACCTGAGGTTCCGTTGGTCATCCCGGTAGTAGATAGCGTTGGCCAGTATGGCGGCGTATGGCGCCGTGGATTCCTTGGACCATCCGACTATAACAACTATGTCCGTGTGGTCTATGATGGATTGGTGCGCTTCTCGCCCGATGGCAGCAAAGTTGAGCCCCGCCTGATCGAATCATGGGAGTCATCCGCTGACTACAAGGTCTGGACCATCCATATGCGCTCTGGCGCGAAATGGTCGGATGGGCAGCCTTTCACCGCTGATGACATCATGTTCTGGTACGAAGATGTGTTGCTCAATACCGACCTGACACCCAGCTTGCCTGGCTGGATGAAGAATGGCGACGGGTCGGCTGCTGTGGTCGCAAAGGTCGATGACTATACCGTCACATGGACCTATGCCGAAGCAAATACCACTCTGATGATGGAATTGGCTAACAAAGATGGCGGCGACAAGTCCTATGCTGTGTTCTTGCCGGCCCACTACCTCAAGCAATTCCACGCCAAATATGCCGACGAAGCAGAATTGAACAAGATGGTCGCTGAGGCCGAATTCAAGACCTGGGGTGAACTTTTTGCCACCAGGAAGAACCCCGCCGAGAACCCGGATCGCCCGGTGATGGCTGCCTGGCAGCCTGCTACACGGGTCAGTGATGATATCCTGGTGCTCAAACGCAATCCCTACTTTGTCGGTGTGGATTCCGAAGGCAACCAACTGCCCTACATTGATGAAATCCAGTTCAAGTTCTTCCAGGATAGCCAGGCGCTGAATCTGGCTGCCATTGCTGGCGATCTGGACATGCAAGAACGCCATATCATCATGGGCAACTACCCGGTCTTCAAAGAGAATGAGCTGGCTGGTAAATATCGCGTGATCACCTGGCCGACCTTCGGTGGATCCGACGCGATTATCATGTTCAACCAGACCTACGACAAAGACCCGGTTGTAGCCGAACTGCTGCAGACGCGTGATTTCCGCATCGCGATGTCCTATGCTATCGATCGCGAGCAGATCAAAGAATCGGTGTTCCTGGGTTTGGGAGAAGCTCGCCAGCCCGTCCCGGCGCCCTGGCATCCCTACTATCCAGGTGATGAATACGCTCAGAAATACACTGAATTCGATCAGGCAAAAGCGAATGAGTTACTGGATGGGATCGGGTTAACCGAACGCGACGCCGATGGCTTCCGCCTGAACAAGGATGGCAAGCCGTTCAGCATCGAGCTTTCGGTTGTTCCGGCCTTCGCCAACTGGCCCGATGTAGCTCAACTAGTCGCTGCGAACTGGCAAGAAGTGGGTGTTCGCACGATCGTCCAGGTGCGCGAGCGCGCGGCGCACTTTGAAATGCGCGACGCTAACGAAATCGTCACCGAGATCTGGAACGAAGACACCACCGGCTTCCCCTTCACTGGCGCGCCGAAATTTGACCCGCGCAGCCAACCCGGGCTGGCCTTTGCGCCCTTGATGCGCCAATGGCTGCAGACGGATGGAAAAGAAGGCGTCGAACCTACCCCTGAGATCAAGAGGATCGTCGAAATCATCGATATGGGCAAGCGGGTCGGCATCGAAGATCAGATCAAATTGGCTCATGAGCTGTTTGCCCTCTGGGTGGATCAATGCTATGAGATCGGGACTGTTGGTCTCACTCCGCTGGTTCAAGGCGTGGTTGTGATTAATAACAGCCTGAAAAACGTCCCCACATCCCTGGGTAATGATTGGCCTCTGCGCACACCTGGCAATGCCAATCCGGAACAGTTCTACTTCGAACAGTAAACCCTGATTACCTTTTTCCTGCGAGCTGCATTGTGCAGCTCGCAGGAAATCATTACCACAATCAAATTCTGCGACGTTCTTATCGCCGCAATATCTTCTCTCGCCGCGATGCTTTTCATCGCTTGCCGTTGCAAGAAAGGATAGGCCCGGATTCCATGTTACGCTATATCCTTCAGCGCCTGCTTCTGATTCCAGTTCTCCTTTTTTTGTTCTCTGTTATTGTCTTCGCGCTGGTACAGGCCCCGCCGGGGGATTTTCTTACCAGCTATATCGCCACGCTGTCTGCTTCAGGCTCATCGCTCGAAAAAGAAGAGATTGAAATGCTAAAACAGCAGTATGGATTGGACCAGCCGGTCCATATCCAATACTTGAGATGGATGCAGAACTTGCTGCGAGGCAATCTGGGATTATCGCTCGAATATCAACGCCCGAATGCAGAATTGATCGGCGAGCGCCTGATGTTGACCTTGCTTTTGGCCATTTTAGCCTTCATTTTTACCTGGATTGTAGCCATCCCAATAGGGATCTATTCTGCGACGCATCGTAATTCTTTGTTAGATTACCTGGTTACGGTGATGAATTATATCGGCGTCGCGATACCTAACTTCATGCTGGCCCTTATTTTGATGTGGTTGGTCTATTCGTATTTTGATTTCAGCATCACTGGCTTATTCTCACGTGATTTTGAACAGGCGCCATGGAGCATCGCAAAAGCGATCGATCTGCTCAAGCACATCTGGCTGCCGATGATTATCATCGGGATCGCCGGCACGGCGCGTCTGACCCGCATCATGCGGGCCAATCTTCTGGATGAACTGAACAAGCCGTATATGATCTCTGGACGGGCGCGTGGTCTCTCGGAGTGGCGTTTGGTGATGAAATACCCTGTTCGCCTGGCGATTAATCCCCTGGCCAGCACCATCGGCTGGTATTTGCCGGAACTCTTCTCGGGCAGCCTGATCGTCGCCACGGTGATGAACCTGCAGAATATTGGACCACTCTTGTTGCGATCCCTGATTAGCCAGGATATGTATCTGGCTGGTGGGATTCTGATGATCTACTGTTTTCTGGCAATTATCGGCACCCTGATTTCTGACATCCTCCTGGTTTGGCTGGATCCGCGGATCCGGATGGAAAAGAGCTGAACATGAATGGCGATACAAAACATCGCAGCGATCCAGAAGATCGCAACGACGCAATACAATCAGATAGCGTTGAGGATTTGGCGGAGCCTGTTTCGGAAATAGAGGATATGACCTTATCTGTTACCGAGGATCTGATCGGAGCCACTAAGGATGAAGAGCGTATTTCAGTCGCTTCGAACTGGACTTTGGTTTGGTGGCGCTTTCGCAAGAATAAGCTGGCGGTGGCTAGTACGGTGATTCTATGCTTTTTTGCAATTGTTGTGCTTGCCCCCGACTTCTTTGCCACTCGCGACCCAGAGAAGACCGATGCCAAGCTGGCTTTTATCCCCATCCAATCCATGCGCTGGATGGATGAAGGTCGTTTGAAACCGTGGTTGCCAGCTATGGTTGGCAAGCGCGATCCAGTTACCCTCAAGATGATCTGGACAGCAGACGAAAGTCAGAAAATATATTTAAGGTTTTTCGGCGCAGGGTATTCTTATAAACTTTTGGGCGTGTTTGAAACTGATCTTCACCTGGTCGCTACTGTGAATATGGAGGATGCCGATAAAATCCATTTGCTCGGCACCGACCGCCTTGGGCGTGACCAGTGGTCGCGCATGGCGTATGCAACACGCATCTCTATGACCATCGGGATGGTCTCGGTCTTTCTGAGTGTGGTGTTAGGTCTGCTGTTGGGCGGCATTTCCGGTTATTTTGGCGGTTTGCCGGATATGATCATCCAGCGCCTGATAGAATTGCTGCAATCATTACCCACGATCCCGATCTGGCTGGCTCTGACTGCTGCCTTACCGCGCACCTGGTCGCCTGAAAAAGTGTTCTTCGCCATCACCATCATCCTGGCGTTACGCGGTTGGACCACCCTGGGGCGCGAAGTACGCGGTCGTTTCCTTTCGTTGCGTGAGGAAGATTTCGTCCTGGCGGCAGAATTAGCTGGCTGCAGCCGCGCTCGCATCATCATGGTACATATGATCCCTACTTTCACCAGCCATATTATTGCTACCAGCACCCTGGCAATTCCCGTTATGATCGTTACTGAAACATCTTTGAGTTTCCTCGGTCTGGGGTTGCGGCCTCCAGCCATCAGTTGGGGCGTGATGCTTCAGGAAGCCCAGAATATCCAGACTCTTGCGCTTGCTCCTTGGCTGCTCATCCCCGGATTGGGCGTGATCATATCCGTGTTGGCTTTCAATCTGGTTGGCGACGGTCTGCGAGACGCCGCTGACCCATACAGTCACTAATCGAGGGCCAAACCAGATGTCAATTGAAACACCGATGGAAAAGAATAGCGATCCAAAACATCTCATCGAAATGCAATCCAGCATCCACTCGCCTGAGAATAATACGCAGGGCGATGTTTTATATCGTCAGCCGCTGCTCAGAGTTGAAGATTTAAAAGCTTATTTCTTCATGGATGAAGGTACTGTAAAAGCGGTCGATGGCGTCAGTTTTGATGTGTATCCCGGCCAGGTTGTAGGGATAGTGGGTGAAAGTGGCTGTGGTAAAAGCGTCACAATGAAGGCGGTCCTGCAAATATTGGAACCTTCTGCAAAAATTGTCTCGGGCAAGGTTACGCTCCGCAGCCGGATTGATCCACTAGATCCCAATAGCCAGGATGAACTCATCGAGCTTACCAGCCTCCATCCGAACAGCAAACAAATTCGACGGATTCGGGGCGCAGAGATCGCCTTAATCCCCCAGGAGCCGATGGCGGCATTCAGTCCCGTGCACACAGTTGGGAATCAGATTATCGAAACGATTTTGCTGCACCAGGACGTCTCCAAGCAACAGGCTCGCCAAATCGCCCTGGATGTATTTCAAGCTGTGGGCATCTCAATGCCGGAACAGCGGATCGATTCGTACTCGTGGGAACTCTCTGGCGGTTTGCGTCAGCGGGCGATTATTGCCATGGCGCTGAGTTGCAACCCGCGTTTACTGATTGCAGATGAGCCGACTACCGCAATCGATGTGACGACCCAGGCCCAGATCCTGACACTGTTGCGCAACTTGCAAATGGAAAAGAATGTTTCAATTATCTTTATTACCCACGACCTGGGAGTAATTGCTCAGATGGCGGATTACGTTGTGGTGATGTACCTGGGGCAGGTAATGGAAGAGGGTCCGGTGACAGAAATTTTTGCAAACGCCCGCCACCCCTACACCCAGGCTTTATTACGATCTATCCCCAGTGTGCAATCTATGCCACGCGTCAAACTGCCAACAATTGCCGGTTCAATCGCCCACCCATTTAATCGGCCATCGGGTTGCCCATTTCATCCGCGCTGTAGCTATTTTATGCGCGGAAAATGCGAAATCAACCAACCCACATTAGTGCCCGTTGGGGAAAACCACTTTTCCAGTTGTTTCCTCTATGGAGAAGTCCCGCCAGAAAAAAACCTGGCTGAAATGGAGAAGCCAGCATGAGCCAGGATGTTTCAATGCCTGCTTTCACTTCACAACCTCCTTATGTCTCGAAAAAGGGACCTGCCCCCATTCTACAAGTGCATAATTTACAGAAGTATTTCCCGATCCGACAAGGGATGATGCGAAAAGTGGTGAATTACGTGCGCGCAGTAGACGATATCAGCTTTTTTGTGCGCGAAGGTGAGACATTGGGGTTAGTAGGCGAGAGCGGTTGCGGAAAAACCACCGCCTCGCGCTGTATTCTGCGGGCGCTCACTCCCACCAGCGGTGAAGTTTTGTTCCGTGAAGCCAATGATCAAGTGACCGATCTGGTCAACCTCAATCGCCAGGAATTGAGTCGTTTTCGCCCGCAGATGCAGATGATTTTTCAGGATCCATTTGGATCGCTCAACCCACGTATGACGATCTTTGATATTGTTGGTGAGCCGTTGTATGTAAATGGTGTGCGCAACCGCAATGAGCGTAATGATCAGGTCGCCGAAATACTCAAACTGGTTGGCATGCGGCCCGAGTATATGCAGCGCTACCCGCACGCATTCAGCGGCGGCCAGCGCCAGCGAATTGGGATTGCGCGAGCGCTGGCTTCGCATCCGCGATTGGTCGTAGCCGATGAACCTGTTTCGGCCCTGGATGTTTCCGTCCAGGCTCAGGTGCTGAACCTGATGCTCGATCTGCAGGAAAAGCTGCATCTGACCTATCTTTTTGTGGCTCATGATTTGAGCGTGGTGAAGCATATCTGTGATCGGGTATCTGTGATGTATGTTGGCAAGATCGTTGAGACCGCTTCCACGCTTGAACTGTTCCAGGCGCCGCGCCACCCGTACACCGCAGCTTTGATGATCGCTGTGCCAGTTCCAGACCCCAAAAAGCGCCATATCATCCAGGATCTTCCTGGCGAGGTTGCCAACCCGGCCGATCCGCCATCGGGTTGCTATTTCCACCCACGCTGTGAATTTGCTACAGACATCTGCCGCACACAGGCGCCTCAACTGCGCGAGATTACGCCCGATCATTTTGTGAGCTGCCATCGCGCCGAAGAGTTGAATCTGGCAGGAATCTAAGCCCGTGTCGAATATTCTACCGAACCTGCTTTTTCTGATCACGGATCAGCAACAAGCCGGCACTGTGGCGCCTGGCTCACCTTGTCAGATGCCAAATGTCAGCCGTCTGGCGGCAACCGGCACACGCTTTGAGCGCTGTTATGCGCCCAATCCAATCTGCGCGCCGTCGCGCGCCAGCATGCTCACCGGTTTGCTGCCCCATAACCATGGCATGGTGGATAACCCACATACCGTCGAGGCGTACCGCGCAAACCTGAAAGATGATTTGCCATTTTGGACGGTTGATTTGCAGAAAGCGGGCTATCATACAGGCTACTTTGGAAAATGGCACGTTGACCGCAGCCTTCATCTCAAGAACTTCGGCTTTACTGAATACGATACGGAACAAGATTCATATCATGGCTACCGCTCCTATCGCTCCCAACAGGGTCTGCCCGACAAACCCTCCCCTGCAGTAAACACCATTCAAGTGGAGCAGCCAGGCTACAAAACCTTTGTCCTGGCTGGAGTCCGGCAGGAACCGGTTGAAGCCACCCTGGAATATTATATTTATTCGCGCGGGATCCAGTTTATTCAACAACAGGCAGACCAAAGCTCCGCTAAACCCTGGGCTTTGTTTCTCTCAACGCTCGCGCCGCACGATCCTTATATCATCCCATCCGAACTCTTTGAGCGTTATCGCGGGTTAGATATTCCCCAACCTGCCAGCTTCAATGATGAGATGATGAACTGTCCAGCGATCTATCGCCGGATTCAACAAGTCTGGAAAGGGATGGAATGGGAGCATTTTGCCCAGGCAATCGCCAGCTATTATGCCTTTTGTACGCTTGTCGATGATCAGGTCGGTCGGGTGTTGGAGGCATTGCACGCTACTGGCCAGGCGGAAAATACCTTGATCGTTTATGTATCCGATCATGGCGACTATATGGGTGCTCATCGTCTGATGCTCAAAGGAATTCCGGCGTTTGACCAGGCTTATCGCGTCCCTTTGATCCTGAATGGACCGGGTGTGCCGCGCGCCAGGAGTATCACGCAGCGTGTCAGTCATCTTGACCTGGCTGCGACGATTCTGCCGCTGACCAGTGGAGAGCCGTTTGCTTGCCAGGGGCGGTCGCTTGTCCCGCTGCTTAAGGATGAGCCATTAGGACAGCTAGGTTTTGTATCTCCGCCCTGGTCCTCGCAGCACTTCGCGGAATGTCATGGACAACGCTTCTTTTACACCCAGCGTATTTTGTGGTGGGAGCAGTACAAGTATGTATTTAATGGTTTTGATCTGGACGAGTTCTATGATCTATCCAGCGACCCAGATGAAATGGATAACCGGGCTAGTGATCCGCAAATGCGTCCCTTGATTGAGGAAATGTCTGTGCGTATGTGGCAGGTGATGCATTCCACAAATGATTACAACATGACTGAGGCGGAATACCCCATGTTTCGTTTTGCTCCAGTTGGGCCGCAGGATACTCGATCCAGGACAACACAGTCTAGCCTTGGGCGCTTCTCGTGACGAGGTATGAATGAAAGCCAAACTAACTTTTCCTCAGAATTTAGAGCAAACCGGCGATCTTGCGCAGCGCTTTGCGCTTGTGAATGGCTCGCTGATTCTTCCTGATCGAATTGCAGCCGGGATGTCTCTCCTGGTCGATGGAAAAAGCATTGCCGCCATCCTGGTAGATGAGCAAATACCGCCTGGAATTGAAATAATCGATGTGGGCGGTCGCTGGATTACCCCAGGTTTGATTGACCTGCACACCCACGGCGCTTTAGGTCATACCTTCAACGAACCAGATGAGCAAGCTTTTTCGACCATCTTGCAGGAAAACGCCAGACGGGGCGTTACCGGGTTGCTGGCGACATTAGCAACTGCCCCGATGGAGGATTTGCGCCAGGCGCTGGAATTCATCCGCTTCTGGATCAAATCTTCGCCGCGGCCCACGAATGCGCAAGTATTGGGGGCCCACCTGGAAAGCCCCTATATTCATCCTGCTCAATCCGGAGCGTTAGACCCGGGCAACCTGCGTTCACCAACCGATGCAGAGGCGGTTGATTTCCTGGAATATGCCGATGTGCTCCGCATTTTTGTGCTAGCCCCTGAGCTTCCCGGCGCAATAGAGCTTGTCGCTCAACTGTCAGACAAGGGCATCATTCCTGCCGCCGGGCATAGCATGGCCCGCGAAAGCGATGTGTTAGCTGCCATCCAAGCTGGATTGCATCATGTCACACACCTGTTCAGCGCAATGTCAACCACCATCCGTGAAGGTCCTTGGCGAAAGCCCGGTTTGCTGGAGACCGCTCTGGTTAATGAAAATCTGAATGTTGAAATGATCGCGGATAACAAACATCTCCCAGCCACTTTGATGAAGCTGGCTTACAAATGTATTGGCCCTGATCGCTTATGTGTCATTTCGGATGCTACCAGTGGGGCAGGCTTGCCTGAAGGGTCCCATTTCCGGATGGGACAGATGACCTATGAAGTAGCTGATGGGGTTGGGATGATGTTTGATCGCAGCGCTTTTGCTGGCAGCACCACGCTGCTTAACCAGATGATCCCGGTGCTCACGCAAGTGGTGGGTATATCTTTACTCGATGCAATCCAGATGACCAGCTTGAATCCCGCTCGTATTTTGGGTATAGAGGATCGCAAAGGTAGCCTGGAAGTTGGAAAAGACGCCGACATTGCCATCTTCAATCCCGACTTCAGCGCCTGGGGTGTGTTGATTGGCGGAGAATGGGCAGTCAATTAGGAGATTCTTATGACACCAAAACCAACATTTACGACAACGATAGAAATGCTGTCAGTCAGCGTTTTTGAGAGCAACCAGCAGGTCGGTCTGGCTGCCGCCGCTGATGCGGCCATCTTCCTGCAAGAGACTGTGCAGGCGCGCGGTCAGGCCAACATCATTCTGGCAACCGGGAATTCGCAACTCACTTTCCTGGAAGCATTGCGGGTGATGCCGGGACTGGATTGGCGCAAAGTATCTGTTTTCCATATGGACGAATACCTGGGTCTGGACTCCAACCATCCGGCTAGTTTCCCCCACTTTCTGCGGGTCCATTTTCTTAACCATTTACAGCCTCCAATCGGGGCTTTCTTCCCGGTTGTCGGTCAGAATCCCGACTCTGAGCAGGTTTGCGCTGATTACGAAGCCCTGTTGCGCAGTCACCCGCCTGATTTATGCGCCTTAGGGATCGGCGAAAACGGACATCTGGCCTTTAATGATCCGCCATATGCCAACTTTCAGGACCCAGTCTGGATGAAGGTGGTTGAATTAGATGAGGCTTCACGTCGTCAGCAAGTTGGCGAAGGTCACTTTCCCGATTTGCAGTCCGTTCCCACCCATGCCCTGACTTTCACAATCCCGGCTTTGCTGGTTGCTCGAAAAGTTTTAGCCATTGTCCCTGAAGGGCGCAAGGCGCCGGCGGTTAAGCGTTCGCTCTTGGGTCCGATCAGTGAAGAATGCCCGGCGAGCATTTTACGCCAAACATCACATACCCACCTGTACCTGGACCGCGACTCCGCTGCGCAGACTTTCTCAGAGGCTGAAAACTTTGCATAAGAAATTGCATCCAGGCAACCATCCCCGGCAGCCAAGTCCAACGATGTCCGTGCAACGATCTGGATCATCCAACACCTGCTGTCGATTCTTACCAGTTGAGTTGGTGTTCAACCCAAACTGGTGGTATCACACCGCAGGCATCTCTTTCGACTCATCTTTCTATCTCGATCCATCTGTCCGCATCCAGAACGATCTGGTTATGCGGAGGGTGCTTTATGAGCGCTTTGGCGACCTGGGTTTGGGGGAATCGGACCCACAGCCGCGCCCGATCATTGGCTCGCCCTTCGTTGCCGGTGGATTTGTGATCCCCGCTCTAATGGGCGGCGATAAAGAACAGCGCGTTGAGATACTCTTTGCGCCGGACGCCGCTCCTCAGCCCAAATCTCTCCAATGGACCAGCCAGCAGATCGAAAGCTGGCAGAAACCCGACTTCCGAAATCTCTGGCCGATGAAGGAGTTGATCGAACAGATGGACGCCCTGGAAGCTGAGTACGGATACCTGGTGGGCGACCTGAATACGGATGGCCTGCTTAACGCGGCCTATCATTTTTATGGGGCTGATTTGTTTACGGATTTCTATAACTCGCCTGAACGAGTTCGGCGCTTTCTTGATCTGATCGGCGAGTTGATCGTGGATGTGGCCTTATACATCCGCCAGCGCACGGGCAGTTGCTCGATCTCTGTCAACCGCATGGTCGAGTGTATTGACCGCAGCACCTTTTTGCATGCCAACTGTTCGGTCCAAATGATATCGCCGCGTAGTTATCGGGAAATGCAGCTCCCGATCGAGCAGAAAATGACCCGGCGCATCCAACCCTACGGTATCCATCACTGCGGCGACAACCTACATCTTCACGCCAAAGCCTACGCCCACCTTCCTTTGACGTTTATGGATGTTGGCTGGGGTTCGGAAGTGGCAGAATGTCGGCGGGCGCTGCCGCAAGTTTTTCTGAATTTGCGCTTAAGCCCGATCCGCATGTTGACTTGTTCTCCGCAGGAAATCGCTTCGGATACCCGGAAATTGCTCGAAGCCGCCGCTCCACTCGAACTGGCAGGTGTTTGTTGTATCAATATGGACTATGGAACCCCGGATGAGAATATTTTTGCCATGTTTGAAGTGGTAGAGGCATATCGCCGATACTAGTATTGGCGGTTTGGATAATGATATGGAACAATTAAAAATCAATACCCCATTGAACTCCCGCGAACGCCTTTTCACTGCCTTGGCGCATCATGAGCCTGACCGGATCCCGCTTGATCTTGGCAGCACCCAGGTCACCGGCATTCATGTCATTGCCTATCAGCGTTTGCGCCAGACGCTTGGGCTCCCGCTTGTGCAACCGCAAATTTCGGATACCATTCAGGGTCTGGCGCTGCCGGATACCGATCTAATTGAACGTCTGGGTGTGGACGTGCGCGGCCTGTTCCCCCTCAACAGTCACAACTGGAAGGTAGTGCAGCAAGAGCAGGGCGATTATTGGAGTTATTATGATGAATGGGGGATCACCCATCGTAAGCCGCGTCCGGACGGATTGTATTACAGCCTTTGGCAGGCCCCGCTAGACCGACCTGGGCTGACTGCAAGCGATATCCGCTCCCACAATTGGCCCTCCCTGGATGATCCGCAGCGCATTGCTGGTTTGCGCCAGCAGGCCGAAGCATATCACAAGGCCGGTTACGCAGTGATGCTCAAAGATTCTTTCGCCGGATTGTTTGAAATGGCGCAACGTATCGTAGGAATGGAGCGCTTAATGGTGATGATGGCTGAAGAGCCGCTTCTGTCAGGTGCATTATTTGATAAGCTGGTCGAACTCAAGCTGAATTTTTGGGAGATGGCGCTGCCGGAGTTGGCGGATGTTGTGGATATCATCAGTCAAGCAGATGATTACGGCACCCAGACGTCCCAGCTCATCTCGCCAGCGATGTTTCGCAAGCAGCTCAAACCGCGCTGGCAGGTGATCTTCGATCGAATCCGCCAGCTTGCGCCCTCTGCCTGGCGCTTCTTTCATTCCTGCGGTAATGTTCGCCCATTGATCCCCGATTACATTGAGCTAGGAACTCAAATCCTTAACCCCGTCCATATTCGTGCTGCCGGGATGGAACCATCTCGGCTAAAGCGCGATTTCGGCGACTCTCTGGTTTTCTGGGGCGGCGGGGTGGATACGCAAGGCGTACTGCCCAATGGCTCGCCCCAAGAGGTAAAAGACGATATTCGCCGGAATATTGAAACCCTTGCCCCCGGTGGAGGATTTGTCTTTAATACCGTCCATAATATCCAGTCTGATGTTCCGGCTGAGAACTTGTTAGCCATGTTTGAAGCTCTGGCCGAGTATGGAGTCTATTCCGCATGAGCCATCCAAAGAAAATCGGTTTTGCCTTGTTGGGCGCGGGCATGATCGCCGAATATCATGCCAAAAGCATAACTGCTAACGCAGATCGTGGGGCCAGCTTGATCGCAGTTGGGCATTATGACCCCCTCCGCTTTGCAGAGATTGAAAGCCGTTATGGGGCGCCTTGCCGGGAAGAAACGGATCTGCTTGCAGATCCTCAGGTGGACGCTGTATGCATCTGCACGCCAAGTGGGCAGCACGCCCAACAGGCTATCGCCGCGGCTCGAGCTGGAAAGCATGTATTGGTTGAAAAACCGATGGCGATCAGCCTGGATGAAGCCGATGCGATGATTGCTGCCTGCCAGCAAGCCGGTGTGTTGCTGGGGGTTGCCTATCAGAGCCGGACAAAACCAATCTTTAAGCATATCCATGCGGCAATTCAAGCCGGCGATCTGGGCGAGCTGACCCTGGGTATGCTTAGCTTGCCGTATTACCGGCCGCAAAGCTACTACGACCAGGCTGACTGGCGGGGGACATGGCGGATGGATGGCGGCGGCGTTTTAATGAACCAGGGTATTCACCAACTCGATTTGTTGGTCTGGTATTTTGGCGACCCATCGAAGACCCATGCCTCTGCGAGTACGTTACAGCGCGATATAGAAGTCGAAGACACGCTCAGCGCCAGTTTGGAATTCCCGACTGGAGCGCAGGTTGCGATCGACGCGACAACCACCGCAGCACCCGGTTTTCCACCCCGCCTGGAAATCTTTGGCGCGTCAGGGGGAGTCCAGGTGGAAGGCGACCAACAGATTCGTTGGTGTTTGCAGAGCCCGGGTGCAGCCAGGGTTGGCTCTTTTGATCAGAATATTTCCGCCGGTTTGCCGGTGGACGCTGGCGCTGGCGCAGACCCGCGCGGCATTTCTTATGCAGGCCACATTGCTCTCATTGGTGATTTCGTGTCGGCGATCCAGGAAAATCGACCTCCATTAATCGATGGACAGGAAGGCCGCCGCAGTTTAGCTATGGCTCTGGGTATTTATCAAGCCGCCGAGTTGCTCAAATGACAACACCCTGGGAGAGTTTCTTAACCGCCGCCCACCTCGGTCAACCCAACCAGGTTCCTGTCGCGCTTATTGTGGATAGCCCCTGGTTGCCTGGTTTTGCCGGTATCAATACCCTCGATTATTATCTCAATCTTGAAGAATGGCTGCAGATTAACCTGAATTTGTTGCAGCAATTCCCGGATGTGGCGTGGATACCGGGTTTTTGGGTGGAATATGGTATGGCAGCCGAACCATCCGCTTTTGGTTGTCGAATGCATTTCTACAGCGATCGACCGCCATCCATCGAGCCAGTATGCGAGAGCCTGTCTTTTTGGGCTGAGATAGCACCTACAAACCCCGAACAGGATGGGCTGATGCCGTTGATACTGCGCCAGTACCAGCGGATGGATGAGCGCCTGGCAGCACAGGGGCTGGCGATTCATATGGTCGCGGCTCGCGGTCCGTTAACAACGGCTTCCTGGTTGGTAGGCATCGGCCAGTTGATGGAAGGCATGCTCAACCAGCCAGAGCAGGTCAACCGCTTGCTGGAGACGGTTACAACCACCATTATCCGCTGGCTGGAGGCTCAACTGTCTTGCTTGAGTTCAACCTGAGGGGATCTTACTGCTGGATGATCTGGTGGGCATGGTTTCTCGTCGGACGTATCAAGAGATGGTTGCGCCGCACCTCCAGCGGATTTTTGGTACCTTCAGCGGGCTGGTGCGGATTTATCATAATGACACCCCCTGTAAACATTTGTTGGAGCCATTGGCTGAGGCTGGCTTTGATGTGTTCAACTTCAGCCACCAGATGGATATCGCAGAGGTAAAAACTAAGTTGGGCCATCGCAGCGCTCTGATGGGCAATGTCGCTCCGCTTGATCTGGGTGTGCGCGGCTCGGCCGATCAAGTGTATGCCGCAGCGATGAACTGTATGGACCAGGCGGCCCCTGGAGGCGGTATGATTCTATCGTTTGGCGGCGGCGTCTCCCCCGGCACGCCTCCCGAAAACATTCATGCCCTCATTCAAGCCACAAAGGATTGGAAACAAAAATGAACCCCTCACAAACAGAAATGCAGAACGGCGATACAGAACATCACATCGCATGGCATCTTTCGCCTGATCGCTTATTTGATCCTGATCCCTCGGTGCGCAATCTGGCTCGCCAATTGTATCGTACGGTGGCGAATGAGCCAATTATCAGCCCGCATGGACATATCGATATCAGATTGCTGGCGGACCCGGATGCCAGCTACGGATCGCCGACTGAATTGTTGATTATCCCGGATCACTATGTATTTCGTACGTTGCACTCGCAGGGCATCCCCCTGGAGGCGCTGGGAATCCCGACTTCGGAGAGGGGCGCCGTGGGACCTGAAACCAGTTCTGCCGATCATCGTAAGATCTGGCAACTCTTCGGCGAGAATTTTTACCTGTTTCGTGGAACGCCCACTGGCCTCTGGCTGGCGCATGAGCTAATAGAAGTGTTTGGTGTGCAGAAGAAATTGAGCGGCGATACCGCCCAGGAAGTCTACGACCAGATCTCAGATTGCCTGGCTTCGCCCGAATTTAGCCCGCGCCGCATGTATGAGCGGATGAATATCGCCGTGTTATGCACCACCGACCCGGCCTGGGATCGTTTGGAACAGCACCAGGCATTGCTTGCCTCAGAGTGGAAAGCCCAGGTCTGCCCCACATTCAGACCTGATGGAGTGGTCAACCTGGATTTCCCTGGCTGGCTTACGAACATCCACAAACTCGAAGACGCCACCGGGATCGGAATTGGATCGTATAAAGCTCTTATTCAAGCATTAGAGTTGCAGCGGGCATACTTTAAAGCGCTGGGAGCGAAGGCGACGGATCACGCTGCCCTGACTTCGTTTACCCAGGAATTGACTGCCGACCAGGCTGAAACCATCTTTCAGCGCGCCTTACAGGGCCAGTTACAGGCGGGCGACAGCGAGCAATTTACCGGCCATATGCTGATGGAGATGGCTCGCATGAGCATAGAGGATGGGCTGGTGATGCAGCTTCATCCCGGATCGCTGCGCGATTATGATCACGCCTTCTTTGAGCGTTTTGGGCGCGATAAAGGCGCGGATATCCCGATCGCGCATGAATTTACCCGTTCGCTGCAGCCGCTGTTGTCAAAATATGGATGCGACGCGCGCCTGCGCCTGATCCTGTTCACACTCGATGAGGCTACCTATGCCCGCGATCTGGCTCCGCTGGCTGGCTTTTATCCCAGCTTGTTGATTGGACCACCCTGGTGGTTTTATGACAGTTTGAACGGTATGCGGCGCTATTTTGACCTTGTCGTCGAGACCGCCGGTCTGTACAATACGGCCGGCTTTAATGACGATACGCGTGCTTTTCCCTCCATCCCGGCACGTCACGATGTCTGGCGGCGCGCCAGCGCAAACTGGTTGGCTAATTTGGTCTTGCGTGGCGTGATAGACGAGCAAGATGCCAGTCTGATGATCCATGAATTGTCCACCGGCCTAGCCCGCAAAGCCTACCGTCTCGTTGAGACGCCCTGAGGAGTGATCGCATGAATCCAAACTCATTTCTAAATTTATACCTGGCTTCAAAGATAGAAGTCGATGGCAGGATATTCCAATTATGCCAGTTAGATTCGGGTGAGAAGAGATTGATCATCACCGAGCGATATCCCGAATCTCCCACCAGCCTCAGCAGCGTGCCAACCCAATTTGAAGGCGCTCTCCCATTTGACGGATGTGGATCGGAACTCGAATCGGTCTGGCATTGCCCGACGACAGCGCATAATGCGGCTTTGCTTCGGGCTGCCCTTCCCTGGCTGCGACCATCTAAATTGGGCCTCCAGACATCTTTCGGTTTTGGAGATCGTTTGGGCCTGGCGACTCCCGGACACATTGCTGCGCTGGAAGATACAGTGTCACCGCGAAGTTCTATTTTGCCCATCTTTGCTCAGCAATCGGTGCGTGAAAACGCTCGCACCGGCCGTACACCCCAATCGGTTCTTGATGATGCCATGTGGGGCGTCTTTGAGAAGGGCTGGCGTTTTGCCTGGGGAGCTGACGCCGATCATTTGAAAACCATTCAGGATATCGATGTCTTTCTGGCGGCAGGTTACACCTTCATCACTTTTGATCCGGGTGCATACGTGGATAGCGCTGCGGATACCGATTCGCTCGAGGTGCTGCGCTCCAAGGTCTCTGAGTTGCCTTGGATTAGACTGCATAGTTCGCCCGAAGAGATGATTCGTGAATTCCTGGGAGTCCGGTTTGAGCCAGGCGGGTTAGAATTTAGTGAAACGATCCTTCTGCGAGCGGCTGCAAAATATGGGCGCGCAGTAGCTCAGGCTGCAGACTTGTATCGTCATCTGGAAAAATCTTCCGATACTCCTTTCGGCGGGGAGTTGCCTTTTGATGTCGAGATCTCGGTCGACGAAACGGACACGCCCACATCGATCTATGAGCATTTTTGGATTGCTCACCAACTCCATCGCTTAGATGTGCACTGGGTCAGCCTGGCTCCGCGTTTTGTTGGCCGGTTTGAGAAAGGCGTCGACTATATCGGGTCCTTGGATGAATTTGCTGAGGATGTGCAGAAACATGCAGACCTGGCGCGTGCGTTGGGTCCTTATAAGATCAGCCTGCATTCCGGTTCGGACAAATTCAGCATCTATCCATTAGCACAAGCTGCGACTGATGGACTGATCCATGTGAAAACCGCTGGTACATCATATCTGGAAGCATTGCGGGTTTTGGCGCAAGCTGAGCCGCCTCTTTTCCGTCAAATTTTGGATTTCAGTCGCCAGCGCTATGAAACCGATCGGGCCACCTATCATGTCTCGGCTGAATTGGCTAGGGTCCCCGCATCAGCATCGCTTGCAGATGCCGATCTTCCTGGTTTACTGGATGATTTCCACGCTCGCCAGGTGCTGCATGTTGCTTATGGTTCTGCCCTGGATGATTTTGGAGACGAATTGAAGCAAATTCTAAAATCAAATCAAGAGTTATATGATGACACCTTGAGGCGTCATTTTGATAGACATCTCGCCCCATTTCGGTCAACCTGAGACAAATTTCTTTGTACGGTCAATCGTGCTGACTACTGATCAAACAAGGAGATGATAAGAAATGAGAGCAAAAACTAATTGAGCAGGAAGAACTAATGAAAAAAGATATTCTCCAAGAATTATTCAATATCTCTGGCCAGGTTGCTGTTGTGACCGGCGGCGGTGGTGTATTATGTTCGGAAATAGCCCGGATGCTGGCTTCTGTGGGTGTGAAGACAGCCGTACTGGATATTTCTTTGGATGCGGCTCAGGTCGTTGCGGATGAAATCCGAGCGGCTGGCGGCGCGGCAATTGCTGTGCATTGCGATGTACTGGATAAGACGAGCGTCGAGCAGGCTGCTGGCACTATTATAGAAGCATTCGATCATGTCGATATCCTGATCAATGGCGCTGGCGGGAATAAAAAGCAAGCCACAACCAGCGCTGAGATGAGTTTCTTTGATATCCCCGCAGATGCAGTCCAATGGGTTTTTAACCTGAATATCATAGGTACACTGTTGCCCAGCCAGGTGTTTGGGAAAATCATGGCGGGTCAAGGCCATGGTGTGATCCTCAATATTTCATCGATGAACGCTTATCGGCCATTGACGCGCGTGCCGGCTTATTCAGCGGCAAAAGCGGCGGTGAGCAATTTCACCCAATGGCTGGCTGTGCATATCGCCCAGGAATATTCTCCCAAAATTCGCGTCAATGCGATTGCTCCAGGTTTTTTGATTACTGAGCAGAATCGATTTCTGGTCACAGACGCTGAGACTGGTGGGCTGACCCCGCGCGGCCAAAAAATCATCGATCATACTCCGCTGGGTCGTTTTCAAACACCTGAAGAATTGCTGAGCACGGTTGTATGGCTGATCTCGCCGGGCGCAAGCGCGATTACAGGGATTATTATCCCGATTGATGGCGGTTTTTCCGCTTATAGCGGTGTATAGGCAGGTTCTTATGAGTGTGATTGGGTTTGGAAACCCCCACAAATTTTTGACTGAAGCAGAAGTTGAGGCCATCCTGGCAGCAGGATTGGAAGGCATGAAGTTGGATGGAGGCAAGGTATTGGTGCTCATTCCCGATCTGACCCGCACGATGCCCATGCCGCTGTTCTTTCGCTTGCTGGCCAGGATACTCTCCGGGCGGGTTGCTGCGCTGGATTATTTGGTCGCTTTGGGGACCCATCCGCCTCTGTCAGAGACGGAATTGCTCCGTCTGGTCGGGATAACCGCGCAACAAAAAGCAGGCCCCTATCGCCATATCCATTTATTCAACCATGCCTGGGATGACCCACAGGCTCTCACTACGCTGGGGGTAATTTCGAAGGATGAAATGTGGGAGATTTCGCAAGGCAAGCTCGCAGTTGACGTTCCAGTCCAACTGAACCGACTGATACTCGAATATGATCATCTTCTGATCTGTGGTCCGGTTTTTCCGCATGAGGTGGTTGGTTTCTCCGGCGGAAATAAATATTTCTTCCCTGGCATTGCCGGTAGAGAGATCATAGATTTTACGCATTGGTTAGGCGCTCTCATTACATCCTATTCGCTCATCGGCGTCAAGGATTCCCCTGTAAGGCAGGTGATCAACCGGGCTGCGTCCTTTATCCCTAGGCCAAGACATGCCCTGTGCTCGGTGCTGACAACAGATGGGTTGCATGGCCTTTTCGTTGGTGGGCCGGAGCAGGCCTTTTCATCCGCAGCGGACCTGTCCGCCCAGGTCCATATTCGTTGGATGGACCGAGAAACAGGACGAGTTCCTTTTCAAAAGGTGCTTTCCGTTCTCCCTGAGATGTATAGCGAGATCTGGACGGGCGCAAAGGGGATGTATAAACTGGAGCCTGTGGTGGCCGATGGCGGGGAGTTGATCATCTATGCTCCGCATATCCACGACTTTAGTATTGTGCATGGCCCGGTCATCCGACAGATTGGCTATCATGTCCGCGATTATTTTGTCAAGCAATGGGAACGTTTCTCTCAATATCCCTGGGGCGTCCTGGCGCATTCCACCCACCTGCGCGGAATCGGCGAGTATCAAGATGGCATTGAACGTCCGCGCGTCCAGGTCACGCTTGCAACCGCGATTTCTGAAGAAGAGTGTCGGGCTGTCAATTTAGGGTACCGTTCCCCCGAATCAATCCGTTTAGAGGAATGGGCAGATCGCGAATCGGAGGGCATTCTACTTGTTCCGCATGCCGGTGAAATTTTATATCGGCTGAAGTAGTTTTTAATGCCTATGAGTAGGCAGTGAGATGGTCGGCGCCGAAACAGGCGCCAGACTGTCAATCGATGACAACCGAACAGTCTGTCTAAAGGAGATATAGAAATATGGGAAACGCCAACATCGGGATTATCGGTCTGGGGGTGATGGGGTCTAACCTGGCATTAAATATCGAAAGAAATGGATTTGTAGTTGCTGGTTACGACCTGGACATCACAAAAATGATGGCATTCCTGCGAGGGCCAGCCGCAGGTAAAAACATCCTGGGCGTAAAATCGCCGGAAGAATTGATGTCCGTGCTGGAAAAACCCCGCCAAATCCTGATGATGGTTCCCGCAGGCGCGCCAGTGGACAGCGCTATAGCCCATCTGAAGCCGCATCTCGAACCGGGGGATATCCTGATTGATGCGGGCAACTCATTTTTTATGGATACAGAACGCCGCAGCAAGGCGCTGGAGATGGAAGGCTTAAACTATATTGGAACTGGCGTTTCCGGCGGGGAAGAGGGCGCCCTGTGGGGGCCCAGCATCATGCCCGCCGGCCAACCAGAAGCATGGCATGCGCTGGAACCGATTTTTCGGGCAATTGCTGCCAAGGCCGATGATGGCCAACCCTGCGTCGCCTATATGGGACCACGTGGAGCCGGTCACTACGTCAAGATGGTTCATAACGGAATTGAGTATGGCGACATGCAGTTAATTGCTGAAGCCTATGATATCCTGCATCGCGGCCTCGGGTTGAGCAATTCCCAATTAAACGCGGTTTTTGATGAATGGAATCAAGGCGAGTTAAAATCTTACTTGATCGAAATCAGCGCCCATATTTTCACCAGGGTTGACGCTGAAACCCATCAGGCAGTGGTAGATCTAATTCTGGATGAGGCTCAGCAAAAGGGAACGGGTAAATGGACCTCCCAGAATGCGCTCGATCTGGGCGCTCCGATCCCTACCATCAGTGCAGCGGTTGAATCGCGAATTCTCTCAGCTTACAAAAATGAGCGGATTGTCGCATCAACGATGCTGACCGGTCCTACTCCGCAAATCGATAGAGACTCCCAGCCAGAACGAATTTCGGAAGTGATTGGCTGGGTACGTGATGGCCTCTATGCCGCCAAGATTTGCTCGTATGCCCAGGGATTTGCCTTACTCCGCCTAGCCAGTAAGGAATATGACTACAACCTTAATTATGCCGAGATAGCTCAAATCTGGCGCGCCGGTTGTATTATCCGGGCCAGTTTCTTGAACGATGTCAGCCAGGCTTTTAGGCGTGATCTCGATCTTACAAATCTAATGATAGATCCAAATTTCTCGCGTGAGATGAATGCGCGCCAGCCAGCCTTGCGCCAGGTGGTTGTGCTGGCAGCCGAAAATGGCCTCCCGGCTCTGGCTTTTAGCTCGGCTTTGGCGTATTACGACGCCTATCGCAGCCGCCGCCTGCCAGCCAATTTGACCCAGGCCCAACGGGATTATTTCGGCGCCCACACGTATCGCCGCATTGATCGCGAAGGCGTTTTTCATACCCGCTGGATTGAAGAATGACCTGCCCAGACGAGATGAATACTCGTTGCGATGTTCTGTATCGCCTATCATTCATAGGACAGGCTACCAGCTTTTCCCAAGGAGATTACCCATGAAAGCCGAAAAAAGTATCGACGAAACCAGCTTCGCGAATGGATTGAATATCCGTAAAGATGGCGCATTGGATTTGCTCTCGCTAGGCGCGTTAGTTCATCGTTTGGATACTGGAATTGTTCCCTTTCGCAAAGCGACTGAATGTCAAATCCATGTCAGTGGAGGCGAGTTTAATGTGGCTGCCAATCTGGCCGATTGCTTTCGTCTGAAGACGGGGATCAGCTCGGCGATGGTGGATTATCCGGTCGGGGACCTGATCGCCGAGCGTGTCAAAGCGATGGGCGTGAAAGCTTTTTACAGGCGTTTCAAGCACAACGGCGTCAATGGCCCCAATATGGCAACGGTCTATAGTGATCGAGGCTTTGGGGTTCGCCCGCCGGTTGTGTTTTATAACCGTTCGAACGAAGCGGCTGCCCAACTCAAGCCAGGAGACTTCGATTGGGAAGCCATTTTTTCGAGCGGTGTGCGTTGGTTTCACAGCGGCGGAATTTTCGCCGCCTTGTCTGAGACAACGGGTGAATTGATCGTCGAAGGGATGAAAGCGGCTAAGGCTTTCGGCGTGGTCACTTCATTTGACTTGAATTATCGCGCTAAGCTGTGGAACATTTGGGGTGGAAATGAACGCGCCTCATCCGTGGTAAAACGGATTGTGGAAAATGTGGATGTGCTTGTCGGCAATGAGGAAGATTTGCAAATGGGGCTTGGAATTCCAGGGCCAAACGTTGGCGATACAGAACATCGCGGCGATACAGAACATCGCGCAGCCAAATCTAAATTAGACCCCAGCACATTCTTCGGCATGATCGATGAAGTGGTGAAGCTTTACCCGCATGTAAAGATTGTTGCGACGACTTTGCGAGAAGTCCACTCGACCAACCGGCACAGTTGGGGCGCGGTGGCATGGATCGATGGCAAGACCTATATTTCGCCAATCTGTGATCTCGATGTGTATGACCGCGTTGGTGGTGGAGATGGGTTCGCTTCCGGTTTTTTCTATGCACTGCTCACTGGCCAATCGCCCGAAGACGCCATCAAGCTGGGGTGGGCGCACGGCGCGCTTTTGACTACTTTCCCAGGCGATACGACTATGGCAACTTTAGAACAGGTGCAGGCGTTTGCCGCTGGCGGGTCGGCTCGGATTCAACGCTGAAAGCAGATTCCCGATTAAATCAAATTTCCTGGCGGTCGTAGCGTCCCCTCCTGCTCGGTCTGATCATACCAGGCGCGAAATTCCAGAGCCTGCTTTCTGGCGGATGGAGCCTGAGCCGCGCCGCCTAGGGAGGTGCACAGCAGTTCTGGCGGCAGGCGCCGGCCCACCGCGTCCGCTACATCGATCGCTTCGTGCAATGGCAGTACTGCGTTCCGCCCGGAAAGAGCCAGATCTGCAAACACGCTTGCCATACAGGTGGCGGTAATAATCCGGCTGCGGCAGGGCTGCCCAAAACCGCCAGGGATCGGGTCGCAGGGAATACCGGTCGCGGATTGCAAGGAGAGGGAAGCTGCGTTCTCCACCTGTTCTGGTGTTCCTCCCGCCATCTCAACAATTGCCGCGGCTGCCATTGCCCCACATATTCCGCACTCGCCGGTGCAGCCCGTCCGCTCGCCGGTGGGTTCGGTCCGGGTAAACGCGATTGCCCCAATCCCGGCCGCGATAAACAACCCGCGCAGCAAATCCTGTTCGCTGAACCCCGGCGAAACGCGATTCGACGCTTGTTGGACTGCGTATAGCGCAGCGTAAATATATCCTCCGCCGCTTCCCATCGGTCCTGCCACAACTTCCACCCCAGGGATGCCCGCTCCTGCCCCATAAGCCAGCCGGATGGTATGCGAGGTTAAATCATCCGTCAACAGGCGACCGCTTTGTTGATACCTGGCCCAATCGCCGGCCATATCCGGCTTGAACGGGCTAGAGGGCGCTTGCAAGCTCACACCGTCCGCCCCTTTTTCATATGGGGCGTGAGTTTGGCGGTGCATCTTGGCTGCAATCATCCGCATGAAGTCGATCACTTGCTGGCGCGTCCAACTTGAGGCGTCCATCTCATATTGCACAGCGATTTCCCAAAGCGGCAGATTGCGCTCCTGGGCGATCTTTCGCCAGCCGGTCATGCTGTTGAAAAGCTGCGGCTTGCGCTCCGGGCGGGTGATAACCGGCAGTACGGGGTTGAGCAAACCGACCAATACGGATGTCGCCGGTTTTCCCACAAAGCGCATTTGGAATTCGTTCATATTTGGCGGTTCGGCGCTGCAGAAATAATATAGACAACCGTTGCCGGATTCTGGGCTGCGCCCCATTTTCACCAGCCCGACCAGATCGGATTTAGATCTCTCCAGTTCATCTTCTTGAATGTTCTCGAAAAGATCGCAGATCACAGTCACGTAGCTGTCCCCTTTGACGCGTAATGGGAAGCTTGCGGTCTGGCTTCCAATCCCTACTCTCCTGGTCTCCACCATTCCGCCGCCGGTGGAGTCGCCCACCAGCGTGATTTCCCGTCCGCTCTCCCCGCTGAGGATAAATTTGACTGCGTTAGGATGGTCACTCTCTTTCATTTGGGTGAAGACAAAAGAATAGTCGATTCCAAACTCGCGGGCAATAGACCGCGCCTGGTACAAGCGCGGGTCATCGGGCAACATCCCCAACGCCCCCGCGATCATGGCGCTATCCTCCGCCATCAGCCCAAACGTCCCGGCAAATGAGCTATGTTGATCCAGGATGACCTGGATCCGGCGTGGATTCTCACCCAAAAGGCTGTGAGCCAGGTAACCCAGCCGGCAGGGTCCGGCAGTGTGTGAGCTGGATCCAGGCTGCATTACCGGACCGAACACATCATTGAAGAATTCAGGGTAAAGGGTGGTCTCCATAGTTTCTTCTCTGGGATCGTTCAGGCGCTGCCAAAATGGCGTCCGCCGATCTCCACCCAGGCCCCAGATTGCTGTGCGCTTGCTTTTTGGAGCACATAATGGGCTGCAGCCAGGTCTTCGATTGCGATTCCCAGGGACTTAAACAGGGTTATTTCGGAAGAAGACAGTCTGCCAGGTTTTTTTTCGGTCAGCAGTTCGCCTAATTCAGCCACAATATGGTCATCGCCGATCAACCCTTCTCCCTTTGGAATCAGGAACTCTCCGGCCTCTTTCAAAGTTGACTCCTTCCGGTCGACGAATAAGCGCGCTTTAACCACCGCTGCGCTATCCAACTCGCGCGTGGTTGGTTGAAAGGCGCCAACCGCATTGATATGCGCCCCTGGACTGATCCAGGCTCCCTGGAGGATTGGTTTGGTTGCGGTTGTGGTGGTGCAGATCAAGTCAGCCCCCTCTACAGCTTCTTGAGCCGTCTCTTTCACTTCAATTGGGATGCCATGCCGGTCGGTTTCGCGCTTTGCGAATGCGTATGCCCCTTCCAGCGGCAGGCTGAAGACCCGCACGCGGCGCAGCGGACGCACGATTTTCATCGCTTGCAGGTGCGTGTGAGCCTGGGTTCCCGCTCCAATGATTGCCAGGTCGCCTGCTTCTGGACGAGCCAGTAATCGCGTAGCCACCCCGCTCACTGCCGCTGTGCGGATGGCAGTAATCGATGTCCCATCCACAATCGCTCTCAACAGGCCGTGCTGGGTGTCAAACAAAATCACAACACCCTGGTGGGTGTCGTATTCGCTGCCGAAGTTGCTTGGGAAGGCCGCGATCACTTTTACCCCCACCGATTGGATACCTCCCAAATAGGATGGCATCAGCCCCATCAAATTTTCCCCACCAGGCAGGATCAGCATGCTGCGCAGTGGCAGCATCACATCGCCGCCAGCCAGCATCTTCAATGCCTCGGTCATGACTTCGATACATTCTTCCATTGAGAGAAGCTTGGATACCACATCCTGGTTTGCGATCAACACTTTCATGGAAAGCCCTCCATTCATGTTTTTGGATGGAATTCTTAATCAGACTAACATCGAAATAGGTTTTTGAATTGTTTGGAGTTCTATTTCTTAGCCCACAGGCTGATACTTTCGATATGATACGTTTGCGGGAACAGGTCGAATAGCGAAATCTCTTCCAACTGATAGCCGCCCGTCGCCAGGCGTTTCGCGTCTCTCCCGAGTGTAGCGGGGTCGCATGAAACATAGACCAGCAGCGGTGGATCCAATTTCAGCAGAGAATCCAGGGCATGCCGATCCAGCCCTTCGCGCGGCGGATCAACCAAAACGGATGTGATCCTTCCGGCTACGTCTGGACGCAGATGAAGCGCCGGTAATGCAATCTCGACTGGCGCTTCATAGATCTCGACATTTTCGAACTCATCCAGATTGTGAGCGAAATCCTCCACAGCCTGTGATGATGATTCAATCCCGATCAAGCGCCCGACTCGACCAGCCAGGAAGGCGCTGAAAAGACCAACACCGCAATATACGTCCAAAATGGTTGCTTCTGGCTGCAGCGCTGAGCGCTTGTTCAGCAGTTCAAGCACTTTCAACACCATCATCGCTGCTACCGGGGTGTTGGTTTGAAAGAATGAACCGGCTGAGACCTGGAAGCGGCGCTCAAGTACTTCAATTTCGACCGCCAGGCTTCCAGCTAACACCAGTGACCCGGATGGGCCGAGATGGATGACGGAGACCGGCAGGTCTTCCACGCTGAGTTCGGGTGGCTGGTCGCTTTCGAGGTTGATTTGCAGATCATCGTCGGTTCCGCATCGCAGACCGATCCGCCTGATATCTAACCCGGGCTCAAACTGGAGTTGTGGCCAGACTGCCGAGATCGCCGCTTCAGGCAGGTGGCATTCGACCACCTCTAGTACTTCTTCGGAGCGAGCTTTGTGAAAGCCCAATAACCCCTGGGGTGAGAGATGGAATTGGATGTGATTGCGATAAAAAAACTCGTTTGGAGATGGTGAGATCTGCTGAATTGGTGGGGCGGTCATTCCGCCAATTCGCTCGATCTGTTCGCTGAGGATGGCTGCCTTGGCTGCAAGCTGCTCTTGATAGGGTATATGTTGATAATGGCAGCCGCCGCATTCTCCGAAATGGGCGCAGCGTGGGGCGATACGTTTGGGCGAAGGCTCAAGCACCTCCAGCAAGCGGGCTCGGGCGAAGCCGCGTTTTTCCTCGACCAGTTCTACCCGCAGGCGCTCGCCGGGCAGACCAAAGGGTGTGAAGACAAGCCGTCCGTCCGGCAGACGAGCAATGACCTCGCCGCCATAAGCATGAGTAGTAGCAGTAACTTCAAAGATATCGGGCATACAGTTCCTCAATTCGAATAGGTGCTGCCCATGTATTTTACCAGCTTGAAATGGCTGGCAGTCTTGACATTCGAAATGGTGTGATTTTGACTGCTATAATGGAGATACCATGCGCCGAACCTTACCGCCAAAACTCGTTTTGACTCTGATCGTTCTGATCCTGATCTCCTGTCGTTCGGTCGGCCCAGTTTCGGATTTGCAACTGACGGACGCCCCGGTCTCTGATCTGCCAACCCTGGTTTATGCGGATCCAACACCGGAAGCCGCTGGACTTCTGTCCATCCCTTCTGACGCCTGGTCTACTCCAATTCCAATCGTTACACCCTCCCCAACCTCTGATCTTGACGCGCTGGAAGAACTTCCGGTGGTTAACAGTAAAAGCTGCCGGCCATCCAAGCGAAGGACTGCCTTTGAAGCCCGCTTTCTGCCCGCCGGAAGCTTATATGTCGGTGATCGGGTCAGCATCGAGGTTGTGCCGCCGGAGGGGTTTCCCGTCAAAGGGCTTACAGCAATGGTTTATTTGGGAGGGTCTTCTGGGACTTTGCTAGGGCAAGGATCTTTCAGCCCCTTTGGGTTGGGTGGGCGCCGGCAGGCAACTTTGCTGTGGGTTTGGGATACCTCAGACTTGCCAGCCGGTGAGCATACTCTCACTTTTGTCTTGCAGCCGGATGGGCTGGTTTGGAACGAGCAAGTCTGGTTGTCTCCGCGCGGTCAGGCGCCTTCAGCAGAGAGCCAGGCGCGCTGGGCCATGCAGAGCAGCGACTGTTGTAGGGTGCATTACCTCACTCACACAGCAGCAGAGCGTGATCTTCCAGCCATCATGACTATGTTGGCTGAGCAGTCAGCCCTGGCGTCTCAAAAAGTGGGCGTTGCTTTGAGTGATCCAGTTGAAGTGACTTTGTTGCCGCGCATCGTCGGGCACGGCGGTTTTGCCAGCGGCGGAATCACGATCTCTTACCTGGATCGCGACTATGCCGGAGGGGAGAATGCAATCATCTTCCATCACGAGTTGGTCCATATCTTGGATGCTCGCCTGGGCGGCGGTTTGCGCCCGCCATTCCTTGTGGAGGGCTATGCGGTCTATCTTTCAGGCGGGCACTTCAAGCCAGAGCCGCTGTTGAAGCGCGCGGCCGCCTTGTTGCCGCCAGAACCGGGCTGCGGTTTACCAGGATCACAGCCATGTGGATTAGGACTGTATATCCCCCTCAGTGAATTGATGGACCAGTTTTATCAATCCCAGCACGAGATCGGTTATCTTCAAGCCGGCGCGTTCACCCAATACCTGGTTGAGACTTACGGTTGGCAGGCTTTTTCGGCTTTTTACCGGGATATCCCAGAGAAGGCAAAGCGGGGAGGGGATGGGGCCTCATTCTCGCAGACGATTGGAGCCGGCTTGGAGCAACATTTTGGGTTGGGTCTGGATCAAATGGAACAACGCTTCGTGCAGGCTCTGGAGGCGCAGCCACTGGAACAGGGATGGGTCGAAGATGTGCGCTTGAGCGTATTATTCTATGACCGGGTGCGTTGCTATCAGTTGCTTTACGATCCATCTGCTTATTTCCTATACGCCTGGTTGCCGGATGGCGATAAGATGCGAGAGCGCGACATTGTAGCAGACTATTTACGCGGTCCCTCCAAACCTGAAAACCTCGCCCTCGAAGCTTTGTTGGTCTCAGCGGAAGCTGGATTGCGTCTTGGAGATTATATCCAGGGTGCCAGATTATTGGACGCAATCGGCGTCGTGCTGGATGGCGCAGGTGGTTTTGGAAGCGACCCACTCGCCGCGGATTATTACGCCCTGGTGTTGGATGCCCTCAGCCTTGGCTACCAGCCTCAGCGGGTGCAAATTGAGGGGAACTCCGCCCGAGTTTGGGCGATCAGTTCGGGTTTGAGTTTGATCGAACTGTCTTATCAACAATCTAAGGACGATTGGATACCTCTAACAGCCCTCAGCATGAACCCCTGGCAATTTCATGCATTGCCAGGGGTAGGAAATGAACCGCGATTTGAGTAATGGATCAGGGGCAAGAAAAGATCGCGTCGAAGGGGGCGGTGCAGTACAGGTCCAAATAGTCAAAAGCGAACGCCCCGGTTACCACACAGCACAAAATCACCAGCAGAGCCCCGCATCCGATGTATATCCAGGTGCGTGAGCGTTTGGGCGTTTCTTCTTCCAGCCCCACATCATACGCTTCATTTGATGGGGCGTAATGTTCAGATGGCCCTGGCGGGACATTTCCGCTATAGACCGGGGTCTGGGCTGGAGGGGCGTATGCCGGTTGGGGTGGCTGTTGGTAATACTCTGGTTGAGCCGGGCTGGCAGGTTGGTAACCGTAATCCTGCGGCTCCACTCGATAGGTGTCTCGGGACGAGGCTGGCTGGGCTTGTGGGCCGGATCCGCTGACCAGGGTGGCATTTGGGTCAAAGCCAAGCACCTCATATTCCAGACTGACCTTTTCGCCTAACATGATGGTCTCGCCTGGGCGGAGCATATGCGGTCCAATCAGGCGTTGGCCATCCACAAAGGTGCCATTGGTCGATCCGAGATCTTCGATAATATAAGCCCCGGATTGCAGCGCAAGGCGGCAGTGTTTCCGGGAGAGTTCCGGGTCATTGATCACGACCCGGTTAGTGATATCCCTGCCGATGGTGATCTCATCCTGGACAATCTCAAAGATCTTGCCTGGATTGGGACCTTTATGCATCACCAATTGGTAGGTTTGTGAAGCCATGATCTGCCTCCTTGCGAGTTTGTTTCACCCGACATAAGATTATTCATTTGTCCGGTCAGGACCTTTTTCCGGCTTGGTATAGTGTAATAATATTCCCTTGAAATGTCAAACAGTTTTCCTGCGATGTTTAGTATCGCGGCATTGTCGATCTGATTTGTTTTTCAATGGTTTACCAGTGGAAGGAAGAGCAACTCCACTTCGACAAATACAGGCGACAGCACGGTTTGGGGGACGCCGCAACTGTTATTTGCGGTCAGCTCGACTGAATAGCCTCCCCGGGCCGAATAGGCATGGGTGACCGTCTCGCCGTTGGCAGCGCCGCCGTCGCCAAAATCCCAGCTTAAACTGATGGGTGGGTCGCCCCTGCCGACTGTCGCCGTAAAGGTGACGGTCTCTCCAATGTCTGCAGCCAGTGGATTGGATTCGATCTCGACCTGGTTGACGAAAATACAGGCGGTCAGGGTTGAGTCCAGGCTGGTGGTTTGTCCATAGGCGATCGTGGTATTGGGATATGAAGCGCTGAGATGATCTGGCGCTGAGATGATGATCGTGTAGCTCCCTGGAGGCAGCGAAAGCTGGTAGCTGCCGTCCACCTGAGAGGATGTTTCCGCTGCCTTTTGACTATCTTGCCAGGCTTCAATGATGGCGCCTTCGATTGGGGCGCTCGTAGCGCTGTCCCGGATTATGCCCGATAGCTGACCGTCCAGCAGGCAGCCCATATGAGCGAAGGTAGCCAGGGCGGCTTTGGCGAACTGGGTATAGTAGGTCAGGTTGAGCGTCTCAAGCTGGTCGCCGGTCTGATGGTAATAGGGGGTATGATCGCTCCAATCCTCGATTGCCAGGATTGCTGGATAATTGTAGGTCCAGAACGAAGAATGGTCGCTGAAAGATTCGCCGTCTTGCAGGATGGACGGAGAAAGCTGGATGCCATATGCTGAAATCGCATCCCGGAACAGGCGGGCGATGGCCAGGTCGTTTAGATTGCCAGGGCGGGTATGCAGCTCGATCACCGAGGGGCTGCCAGGCGTGCTGTAGCCAAGCATATCCAAATTCAACACACTCTGCAGATTTTCTCCGTGCGAGTAGATATCGGCTGCATAGGCTTTGCTGCCATACAAACCTTGCTCCTCGCCCGTGAACAGAGCATAGCGTAATGTGCAGCCAAAATTGTATTGCGAGAATATTTCGGCAATCCGCATCAATGCCGCTGATCCGCTGGCGTTATCATCTGCCCCAGGGGCATAGTTGTACGGATTGCCATTCACGTGGGAGGTGGAGTCCAGATGAGCGATCAGCATGTAAACATTTTCCGGGTTGGTCAGGCCGGTTTGCTGGGCGATCACATTCCGCACTTCGGACCCCGATAAGGTGTAATAGTCGTACCAGGCTGCCAGCCCCTGCGATAGGAAAAATTCATAGGCATAGCGGGTGGCTTTCTTGATGGGCTGACCGGAATAGGTGTAGCGCGTCAGGATGGTGTAGGGTGATCCATCCACCGTCACGGCCCACTCACCGCTGAGCCCGCCCACCAGGTTGTAGATATCAGAGGCATTCATCTCGGCAATCATGGACGCGACCTGCGGATTGGGAGTGATCGCCTGCGGCAAGTTGGCCGGTTGGTTCTGCGGCGTTTCCAGGGCGACGAGCGGGCGAGGCGCAAGCGGAGCCGCTTTCAGCCCGAGGTCGATCAAACCGGCGAGCGAGGATTGTTGCTGTTCGGAAGTCGTTCGCACCAGTCCAATGCGCCCTTCGATCATCAGGACCCGCGCCAATGTACTGGCTCGCTCCAGGTCTTCTGGCGCGCCGTATACCAGCCAATAACTGGCGCCTTCTGTGTCCGAATCCAATATAGTTATCTTGAAGCCCAGGCCGGCGGCCTGCATCTGGGTTGCTGGATCAGCCATTGCGATCCGGAAAGGCTCGCCCTCCGCTGTATAGCCAGTCTCATATAGGGTTAGGTCGAACTCGACCAGTCGGTCAAAGCTTTCCGCCTTGCCAAGGTCGATCCGAACCAATGCGACCGCCTCCGCATCCTGGGCAGAAGCGCGCTGGATTGCAGTGATGTCCTGTATCGCCATTGATTGAGAACCTAACAGCAGGCACAGGCTGAGCAGAATTTTAAAGACAAAACTCCGCTTTGTCATTTTCGTCTGAGCTTGTTTCATCGTTCGATTCCTCCAAGCGATGTTCTGGATTGCCCCTTTGTATCAAGTTGCGCTTCGACCATAGCAAATCCAAATACTTCCTGAAAGGATTAAATCACAGCATCTTCCACGTCTTTCATGGTTGGAATGGGCTGAACCAGATCCGCCAGGCTGACGGCGGGATACCCCACCAGTCCACAGGCGATGATGCCATCCCAATAATGCATATCTGGATCAACGTTTAAGGCAAACCCATGCCGAGAAACGCCCTGGGCGTCCACTTTGACGCCAATGGCGGCTATTTTCGACCCGAATGGTTCTCCAACATCCGTCAGAGGCTGGGCAGTATGATCAGCGCCTCGCTCAACCCAAACGCCGGTCTTCCCTTCCAGTTGAAAGCAGTCAATCCCGAAATGGGCGAGAGCCCGGATCAGGGTCTGCTCCAGCTTTCGCAGGTAACCGATATAATCGGCTTTTGGCAGGTTGTTCTGTAAAGACGATCCTGGCTGGTTTTTCGTTCCAGCATATAATCCTCCTGGAGTTAAGCGGAGCAGCGGATAGCCGACCAATTGGCCGGGGCCGTGGTAAGTTACATCCCCGCCGCGGTCTACCCAAAGCGTCTGCACTCCCCAACGCTCAAGCTCCTGATCGTCCCATAAAAGGTTCTCCGCCTGGTCTAGCGGTGAAGTTCTTGAACGCCGCCCAAAGGTGAAAACGTGCGGGTGTTCTAGCAGCAGCAAGGTTTGGTATCGCTCGCCTTGAGCGATCTGGGCAGCAAGAACATTTTGCAGATCCCAGGCTTGCTGATAGGGGACGGTTCCAATCCGGTGTACCACGCAGATTTCAGGCATATCCATAGTATAACCGCGCCGAGTCCATTCTGATTTTTATGCGCTGTTGACAAAGCGTTTATATCAATCCAACAATTCCAATCTATAATTAACTACAGAAATCTGTCAAAAGCGTAACAAAACCAGTTACGGCTATGAATGGGAGATGAGCTGTGGAGACATCAAAACTAGCATCTTTTGTCAGCCAGAAATACCTGAATCTGGAAACCTTTCGGAAGAATGGTCAAGGTGTGCCAACACCGATCTGGTTTGTTGAACTTGATGGCATATTGTATGTGCGCACCGGGGCCGAATCAGGCAAAGTGAAGCGCGTTCGCAATCAAAGCCAGGTGCGGGTAGCCCCTTGTGACCGAATGGGCAACCTGTATGCAGATTGGATGGAGGCTAGTGCTCGCCTGGTGGATGGCCCGATCGCTGAGCAGGTAAATAGTCTGATCAAACGTAAGTATGGTATGCAAAAGGCCTTTTTTGATTTTTTTGGAAATCTGAATAAAATGAAGTCTGCAACAATCGCGATCGATCTGGCCTGATCTTGTGGGAGAGCCCACAATGGGTCCGGGCTGAACAGTGAAAAATCGCTGGAATGGGTTGGCTGCGATTTGCTTATTGGAGAAATTCACATGAATCTAGATAAATTTACCCAAATGTCACAGGAAGCTGTCTTGAGCGCCCAACATATTGCCGAAGAGATGAACCATCAGACGATCGAACCGGTTCATTTACTGCTGGCATTGCTCCGTCAGGATCAAGGCGTAGCGCCGGCTTTGGTGACAAAAGTAGCCGGCAGCGTCGCCGCTCTGCGAGATGATATCCAGCAAGAGCTTGAAAAACACCCCAAGGTATATGGCGCCAGCACTCAGGTGGGGCTTTCCCGACCGGCTTCGGAGGTGTTAGAGGGTGCAGGACGTTATGCCAAAGGCATGCAAGATGAATATGTTTCCACCGAGCATATCTTGCTGGCGCTGACCGACAGCCCCGAGTCGAAGCGGTTGAGCCAGTACGGGCTGACCAAGGATGCTATCCTGAAGGCGCTTGTCAGTGTGCGCGGCTCGCAGCGGGTTGCTTCCCAAACCCCAGAGGATACCTACCAGGCTCTGGAGAAATACGGTCGCGACCTGACTGCCTTGGCTCGCCAGGGCAAGATGGACCCGGTCATTGGGCGCGACGAAGAGATTCGGCGTGTGGTTCAGATCCTTTCCCGTCGCACCAAGAACAATCCTGCGCTGATCGGCGAACCCGGTGTTGGCAAAACCGCCATTGTCGAAGGGCTGGCCCAGCGTATTGTCAACGGCGATGTGCCGGAAGGTCTGAAGCACAAGCGTTTGGTGCAGCTCGATATGGGCGCACTGGTGGCTGGCGCTAAATATCGCGGCGAGTTTGAGGAGCGCCTGAAGGCAGTATTGAAAGAGATTACCGACGCAGCCGGCGAGATCATTCTATTTGTGGACGAGATGCATACCGTAGTCGGCGCGGGCGCGGCGGAAGGCGCGATGGATGCCGGCAACATGCTCAAGCCCATGCTTGCTCGCGGTGAATTGCACCTGATTGGCGCGACCACGCTGGATGAATACCGCAAATATGTCGAGAAAGACCCGGCTCTGGAGCGTCGCTTCCAGCCGGTGCTGGTGGAGGAGCCTAGCGTGGAGGAGACCATCAGCATTCTGCGCGGGTTGAAGGAACGTTATGAGGTCCATCATGGCGTGCGCATTACCGACCCGGCTACGATCGCGGCAGCCACGCTCTCCAGCCGTTATATCGCCGACCGTCACCTGCCGGATAAGGCAATCGACTTGATCGACGAGGCGGCTGCCCGGCTGCGCACCGAGATCGAACTCGAAACCCCAGGCCCTCGACGAAGTTGACCGCCAGATCATGCAGCTTCAGATTGAGCGTGAGGCCCTTAAGAAGGAGCGTGATAAAGCCTCCAAAGAACGCCTGGAGCGGATTGAAAAAGAGTTGGCCGATCTGAAAGAGCGATCCAGCCAGTTGCATGCTCGCTGGCAGACCGAGAAAGACGCCATCTCCAACCTGCGCACGACCAAGGAAAAGATTGAGCAGACCCGGGTAGAGATGGAGCAGGCTGAGCGCCAGAATAACTATGAGGCAGCTGCCCGGCTGCGCTACGGTGTATTGTCCGATCTGGAGGGAAAGCTGGCTGTAGATGAACAGCGCTTGAAAGACATCCAGGCCGAAGGGGCGATGCTCAAAGAAGAAGTGGACGCCGAAGAAATTGCCAGCGTGGTCTCGCGCTGGACGGGCATCCCGGTCTCGCGCCTGATGGAAGGAGAAATGGAAAAGCTGGTCCATATGGAGGATCGCTTGCGTCAGCGCGTGGTTGGGCAGGAGGACGCCCTGCGGGCGGTGGCGAATGCCGTCCGTCGCTCGCGGGCCGGGTTGCAAGACCCGGATAAGCCGATCGGTTCGTTCATCTTTCTGGGACCAACCGGGGTTGGCAAGACCGAACTGGCCCGCGCCCTGGCCGAATTTCTTTTCGATGACGAGCGGGCTATGATCCGGATCGATATGAGCGAGTATCAAGAAAAGCACACCGTCTCACGCCTGGTCGGCGCGCCTCCGGGGTACATTGGCTATGAGGAAGGCGGGCAGCTCACCGAAGCGGTGCGGCGGCGACCTTACAGCGTGGTGCTTTTTGATGAAATCGAGAAAGCTCACAGCGAGGTCTTCAATGTGCTGCTGCAACTGCTGGACGATGGTCGCCTGACCGACGGCCAGGGTCGCACGGTTGACTTCCGCAACACAGTCGTGATCATGACCTCCAACCTGGGCAACGAATTATGGATGGGCGAGCACGAAGAAGTAACCCGCGACATCATCACCCGTGTGCTGCAGGCCCATTTCCGGCCGGAATTCCTCAACCGGATTGATGAGATTGTGATCTTCCACCCGCTCCAGCGCAGCCACCTGGCAGCCATTGTTGAAATTCAACTCCGCCGGGTAACTCAACTGCTGGCTGAGCGCGGCCACCCGCTCGAAGTGAGTCAGGCTGCCCGTGAATACCTGGCTGAGATCGGTTATGACCCAGACTTCGGGGCGCGCCCGCTCAAACGGGCGATCCAGAGAGAACTGCAAGACCCATTGGCGCTTAAGATCCTGTCCGGAGAGTTCGATGAAGGGACGATCATCCGGGTAGATCGCGGCGAGGATGGGTTGACGTTCATACCGGTGATCATCGGTGAGGTGGTTGAGCCATGATGAGTTCGATTGTTTATACGGCAGCGGGTAACGCGCTTTTTGCACCAGTACCGCGCTGAAGATCGGGAGAAGATAACCTCAGCGGGAGAACTCAGGCTTGTAACCTTCTGACCGTTCACGCATCTAATGTGGTAGATGAGCAAAGAACATCTTCATAAGTTGGTGTCAGGGCGCCCGCAAGGCGCTCTGATTGTTAAGGAGTATAAAAATGGAAAACGCAAACGGCAACTTCTTCGATCGCTTGAAAACCAACCCACGCCCGGTGGTGGTTGATTTCTGGGCGCCCTGGTGCGGACCATGTAAAATGATTGACCCGCACTTGAAGAAACTGGGGGCTGAATATGAAGGGCGCGTCGATGTCTGGAAGGTCAACGCCGACGAACAGCCCGAAGTGCTGCGCCAGTTGAAAATCTATGGCATTCCCACTGTGATCAGCTTCAAGGATGGTCAGGAGGTCGTGCGTCAGACCGGCGCAGCCCATTATGCCGGGTTGGTTGGTTTATTTGATGCGGCGATCCTTGGCGAGCATACGCCGCCAGCATCGGTCCCGCTGACCTTGATTGACCGGGTGCTTCGGATCGCGATTGGGGCAGCCCTGCTTTTCCTGGCATATTCGGGCGATTTCAAGGGTATCTTCCTTTTGATTGCCGGGTTGGCTGGCCTGGCCTTCTTCAGCGCGGTCCACGACCGCTGCCCGGTCTGGCAGGCGATCAAACCCAGGTTGAAGGCGTTGTTCAAACCCACCGATTAAAGTTTCGGTAATACGATCGATTGCTGCTTCTGGTATTTCCCCTTCTTATCGGCGTAGGAAGTCTCGCATTCCTCGTCCGCCTCAAAGAAAAGTACCTGGGCGATGCCCTCGTTGGCGTAGATGCGCGCTGGCAGCGGTGTGGTATTCGAGATTTCCAGTGTGACATACCCTTCCCATTCTGGCTCGAAGGGGGTTACATTGACGATAATCCCGCAGCGAGCATAGGTGGATTTCCCTACGCAGACGGTGAGCGTGCTGCGCGGGATTCGGAAATATTCCACCGTGCGCGCCAGCGCAAACGAATTGGGCGGGATCACGCACACATCCCCTTTGTAATCGACCATCGACTTGGGATCGAAATGCTTCGGATCAACCACCGCTGAAAAGACATTGGTGAAAATCATAAATTCATCCGCCACACGGATATCATATCCATAAGAGGAAACCCCATAAGAGATCACACCATTGCGAACCTGGTTTTCGGCAAATGGCTCGATCATGCGTTGTTCGCGCGCCATCTTACGGATCCAATTGTCGGGCTTTAATCCCATTCCAAACCTCCTGAAAGAATAAAATTCGTCATCCTACCCACTCAAACTGTTGAACCGCTCATTCTTTTGAGCGGAACGTCACCAATGTGAGCTGATCGGGGAAAATCTGGACCAACTCCTGACGCAGCCCGCCCATCGGAAAAGAGATTCGGTAAAGGCCAGGCGGCAGATCACCCACCCCGAAGCTCTCTTGAAACGGTGGCTGCCCGATTAATCCCTTCTCCTCATAGGTGATCAGCGAAACCTGGAAATCGCTCGGCCCATCTTGTCCTTGCGGCAGGTGTTGAAGTACGATGCTGGGCATTTCGAGCGGGTTGCCGAAGGAATCCAGGAAACGCCCTCCGATCGCTCCGTTAAGTTGTCCGTGCGATGGTTCTGATCGCCCTTCTCCCGTGTGTGGGGCGAGCCATAACTCCGGGTTGCGCGAAGCTTTATAACTGTTCTCGCCAACCCGTACTTCAAAGTGCAAATGACTGCCGGTTGCGATTCCGGCCATGCCCACCTTCCCGATGGGTTCGCCAGTCTGCACCTGCTGTCCGACATGCACCCCGATTTCAGAGAGATGTCCATACAGGCTGTAGATTGGACCATTCAGATCGGGGAAAGCAGCCTGCAGCGCTTCAGGCAGGCTGTGCTCGATCACAACCAGGTTGCCATAAAAATTCGAATAAGGTCCATAGAATGTGATTGGCCAGACCCCCCGCTCTGAGGTGGGATCGATGTCTGTCCCGGCGGTTACCACTACCCCATCGCCTGCAGCGAGCACCGGTGTACCAAAGCGGTTCAGGAACTCAACCCCATGATGCGGGTCGCGCATTCCCGACTGGGTGCTGCCGAATGGATAGGTTGCATCCACTACGTCATTGCCAGACGATCCGGAATTTGTTTCGCCGAAACTGGTTTCGACCCTGATAGGCCGGCGCAAGAACAACGCGCCTGGTATATAGCACAAATCCTGTTCGCAGGGAACAACCGGCGCGGCGGTTGCCGTTTCTGGTGCGCGCTCTGGCAAGGCAAGGGTCGCAGTCAATATCGGCGGGAGGAGGGCGGCTGTAGGGACTGCTGGTTTGGTGGTGGTCGCTCTGGCAGTTCGCGTTTCTGTCGGAACAGCGGATTCAACCTGCGCAGCGGCCGGGGAACAGGCGCTCAAAAGCAGCAAACCACAGACCAGTACCGTCTGGATGCGCCCCATACCCGGCCTGGCAGTCCGTTTCGACTGACCTGGGAGACTGCTCATGGCAGCGGGATACCCCCTCGTGCAATCATCGCCTGGCGAACCTGCGCCTCGATCTCGTCGGCCTGGGCTTCCAGCTCTCGGATCGCAGTGATCAGCGCTTCGCCCTGAGAAGGGTCGCTCAGGCTGGCGACGTTGATGCGTACATTATATCCGGCTCCGGTCAGTGAGGCCCGCGCCAGGGCTGTTCCGGTTGCGCCGTCGCTGATCGCGTTCAGGTTGCCTTCGCTCACAGCCTGGGCGGCCAGCCTCATCACGCTCACCGCCATCTGGGCGGTCTGCAGCGGCACTTGCGCCGCTACGAGCGTGGCGCGGTCAATGGCTTTCTGGCGGAGAGCAGCTTCCTCGTCTGTATCACGGGGCAGCTTGAAAGATGCCATCACAGCCTCAAATGCCTGCGCATCTTTTTCAATGGCTTGTTTCAACTCCGCCCTTAAATTTTCCGCCTCATCGAGCAGAGCATACATTTTGGATTCAACGGTAGTATATTTCTTCTTTCCCAGGGTCAGGCGGGCCACCATTGCCGTCAGCGCAGCCCCGGCTGCCCCCGCATAGGCGGCTGCCGATCCGCCGCCGGGCGCTGGCGTACCTTCGGCCAGGGCATCCAGGAAATCCTGCGAAGCCGCGCTGCTCAATTCTTGTTGGGCTGATGCCAGCCGGTATTCCAAGATCTGTTCAGGTTCGAATTGGTCGAGCTGTAAATGCCAGCGGGCTGCTTCGACCAGCGCCTCCTGCGGGATCAACCCGACCAGTTCGCTGTGATGAATTCCCACCCCGTAGCGGGCGGCTTCCCGCCGGATCAATTCGACCACCCGCGCCACCGGTGTGGAGCGGAAATTGGTCAGGTTCATTGAGACCTGTGCCCGACCTTCAACCAGCAAACCGAGCCCTTTTACATATCGCAGCCCGCCCGAAGAGTGGCGCACGGCTTTGGCGATCTTCTTGGCGATGCTCACGTCATCGGTCGTCAGATACACATTAAAAGCAATCAGGGGTTGGCGGGCGCCGATCACGGTTGCGCCGGCCGGACCGACCTTGTTTGGGCCAAAATCTGGATCGCGTTCCGGGTTCACACCCATTTCCTCTTTCAGGGCTTCGTACTGACCGCGCCGGACGTTCTCCAGGTTCTTGCGCTCCGGTCGAGAGGCTGCCTCTTCGTAAAGATAAACAGGGATGCCCAGTTCTTCTCCCACCCGTTTCCCCACCCGGCGGGCCATCTGTACGCATTCTGGCATGCTGATGTTGCGAATCGGGACGAACGGCACAACATCCGTAGCTCCGATCCGGGGATGCTCGCCTGTATGCTGATCCAGGTTGATCTGTTCGGCAGCTTCCGCGATTGATCGGAAAGCAGCCTCTTCTACCTGTTCCGCAGGGCCGACAAAGGTCAGCACAGTCCGGTTGTGATCCAGGTCGGAATGTCGATCGAGCAGGCTGATCTCGGGTACGGACAGAATCGCTTGCATGATGGCTTCCACTACTTCTGGGCGGCGGGCTTCAGAATAATTGGCGATACATTCAACGATTGAGGTGGACATTTTGCTCCCTTGGTTCAATGGATTTATGCTTTTCGCAGCAAGCGCAGCTTTTCGAACAGGTTTTTCTCTTCCTGGTTCAGGTTGCTTGGGATCTGCACCTGGACGATAGCATACAAATTACCATGCGCTTTTGGATCCTTTAAATTTGGCATCCCCAGACCGCGCAGCCGGAAGACTTTGCCATTCGCTGTCTCGGGTGGGATGGTTAACTCGACAGGTCGCTCTAAAGTCGGTACACTCACTTTACCGCCCAGGATCACCGAATAGAGATCCACCGGCACATTTACCCGCAGATCATCGCCATCGCGCGTAAAGAGCGGATGCGGTCGTACCTCAATTTTAAGATACAGGTCCCCGGCTTTTCCGCCCATCGCGCTGCCTCCTCCCTGCCCACTCAAACGGACCTTGGAGCCAGATTTCACTCCTGGCGGGATCTTAGCCTCGATTTGGCGACCACCTTCCCATTGCAGGTTGAGTGTTGTCCCGCGCCAGGCGTCTTCCAACGAGATCTGCACGGCTTGTTCGAGATCGCGCCCACGTTGCGGGCGTTGACTGGTTTGGGTGCGCTGGCGCCCTGCACTCGGTCGCCCACCCATGTTTCCAAACAGGGTTTCAAAGAAATCCGAAAAACCGCCCATGCCGCCTCCGAACCCTTGCCCCATCATTTGTTCCAATTCCTCGGGCGTTAGAGTGCGGGTACGTGTTTGTCCGCCTGGATAGCCACCCCATTGGCCCCAGTCAAAGTCTTCTGGGCGTCCGCCAGTGCGCTCGTATTGCTGCCATGAAGCTCCGAACTGGTCGTATTTTTCTCGCTTGGATGGATCCGAAAGCACTTCGTAAGCCTCATTCACTTCCTTAAATTTCTCTTCGGCTTTTTTATCGCCCTGGTTTAAATCCGGGTGATATTGGCGAGCCATTTTACGATAGGCCTTCTTGATTTCATCTTTACTGGCGTTCTTACTGACACCCAGGGTCTGATAGTAGTCTTTATATTCCATAAAGAGTTCTCCAACTGGCGAAACGGGTTTCGCAGGCGATAGGCAACCACCTTCTTTTTCCTATTGTACGCTAAAAAAAAGTTTTTGTTTCGCCAGTCATAGTTTTTTATAAACCTCATATACTGTGTATGCATTGTTCTTATATTCAAACGATATAGTAGAGGGCGATAGAATGGATAAGGTTAATTGCGAATAACACAAGGCCGTATGTAACATCCACCCACATGAACTACAGGAGGTTTTGAAAAAATGTATCGTCAATATCGTTTCCCCAACTCTTGGCGAGAAATTGATCGCTTACAGCGTGAGATGAATCGCTTGTTCGAAGATCAGTACCCCGGGCGTCTGCGCCGCGCTCCATCTTACCCGGCGATGAATATTTGGACCAGCAGCGACAGCTTGATCGTCACGGCAGAGGTGCCTGGCGTCAGCCCGGGCGACATCGACATCAGTGTTGTAGGTGAGACTCTCACCTTGAGCGGCATCCGAAAACCGGACGAGTTGAGTGAAGGCGCTCGATACCACCGCCAGGAACGCGGCTATGGCAATTTCACCCGCGCAATTCAGTTGCCCTTCCCAGTCATCGTTGACAAAGTGGAAGCTACTTTCCGCAATGGCGTCCTGAATATTGTGATGCCGCGGGCGGAAGAAGATAAGCCGCGCAAGATCGCTGTCAAGAGCGCGTGATTAATGCAGAGATTAGCGGTTTGAACGCAGAAATAATCCGGAGGAATCAAAATGGCTAATTCACAGACTATGCAAGTGGAAAAAGAAGAGATTACCACAACCGAAGATACCGAGCGGACCCGTGATGTGTGTTGTTTCGTGATGCGCGCCGATATCTATGAAATGGACGACCAGATCATTATCGTGGCGGATGTTCCGGGCGCCGATGAAAGCTCGATTGATATCACCCTCGAGAAGAATGTGTTGACCATCAACGCTTTTGTCGAGCCGAAAACGCCGGAAGGGTACGCCCTGGCGTTTGCCGAATATGAAATCGGCGATTATCAGCGCAGCTTCCGCCTCTCGAATGAGATTGATCGCGAAAAAATCGACGCAAAAGTAAAAGACGGCGTGCTACGGCTGTACCTGCCCAAAGCAGGCGACGCCCGCACCCGCAAGATCAGCGTCAAAGCTGGCTAAAAAGCTGGCTAGCCCATTCATCAGTCTCTAAAAAGAGCGACCTCTCCATGGATGTCGCTCTTTTTAGATTCCCAGGATTAAAACGATAGTAATCCCAGAGCTCCAAACAACAATCCAATCCCAAACCAGGCGCTTGGGGTGAGTTGCTCATTCAGCAGGAACAAGCCCAGCAGCCCGGCTGTTAGGCGTTCGGCTAATGAATGGGTCACCGCGGTAGCCGCAGGGACCGTTTTCAAGCCCCGCCCGAACAAGGTATAGGCCACGGTAGTTGTCACAATGCCCAGGTGTAAAGCGCCTGCCAATCCATTCGGATGCAATAACCGACCCAAATCGACGAACCACAGAAACGGCGAAAGGATCAACGCCCCTGCATAAAAAAGGACCGCCATCGCTGCCTCAGGTGGGTAATCCCTCAATAGACGTTTGCTTGCCAGGGCGTAGATGGCATAACATCCCCCGGCGACTAAAGCCAGCAAGATCCCCCAGGCTCGAAAAGTCACCCCTCCTTTTGTGAAGGCCAGCAGCCCGCAGCTAACCACAGCCATGCCAGCCCGCCGGCCAGCACCGGCGCGTCTGCCGATCGCGACGAACTTACCTGCAGCCAATATCAGCCATACACCCTGTTGTCGTTTCGTGATATGCTCTCCCATCCAGGATGGAATCGAGATGATGGTTTGCCGCAACGTTATTTGCATTGCTGAAACAGACCCAAATAACGGCAGCGCCATCATCTTTTAGGGGTAATGAGGATAAAATATACTGAGGTTTTCGGGTGATATTAAACTGCTGTGCAGCGGATATTCTCGTGCGCGGCAATCGAGCAACGCCTCTCCAGCAATCCACATGTCGTGATAAACTTCTTTTATCGTTAGATTTATTTTTACAGGTAATCTGGGATGGAACATCTGAAACGAGTCCATAATCTGGAACACATCAAAATCTTGAGCGACGGGCGGCGTCTGTCCATCTTGCGGATGCTGATCGTTGCCCCAGCGAGTCTGACCCAGTTGGGAGAGGCGCTCGGCGAGCATCCAGCGCGTGTCCGCCACCATCTGAAGTTGTTGGAGAGCGCCGGGTTGGTGGAGATGGTGGACCAGCGGGTGGTGCGCGGTTTCACCGAGAAGTATTACCGTGCCAGGGCGCGCGCCTTTTTGCTCCAGGAGATCATCCTGCCCGACCCGGGAGATGAAGATTTCGATTACTTTCTTGGGCAGTCACGACCTGGCGCTGGAGGCGATGGCAACCCAACTGCACCAACTGAAGTCGCATCCATTCGGGTTGTATGTGCTTCCGGTCGGCAGCCTGGATGGGTTAATCGCTCTGCGCCAGGGGATTGCCCAGATCGCCGGCTGTCATCTGTTGGATGTGGAAAGCGGAGAATACAATCTGCCTTTTATCCGCCACTTGTTCCCAGACCGGGCAATGCGAATGATCACTCTGGCTTACCGTGAGCAAGGGCTGATGGTGGCGCCGGGCAATCCGTTAGCGATCTGCAGCCTGGATGATCTGGCGCGGACGGAAGTGTGTATGGTCAACCGCAACCAGGGCTCAGGTACGCGGCTTTGGTTGGACCGCCAACTGGAACTTCGCTCCCTTCCGGCTCAGGCGCTGCGCGGTTATCACCTAGAAGTCCGCACTCATACCGCCGTTGCTGAAGCGATCCGGGACGGAAAAGCCAATAGCGGTTTGGGGCTGCTGGCGGCAGCCCAAAAATATCAACTCGATTTTGTGCCGCTCTTTCACGAGCGCTTTGATTTGGTCTTTCCTGAGGAGCAAATGGATAACCCGCTTTTCACGGTGATGCTCGATTTCATAAACAGCAATCGGTTTCGACGGATGGTGAGGCAATTAGGGGGCTACGAATTTGACCACACCGGGGATGAACTGCACCTGTAGCGATTTACGCTTCCATTTCTTGGCGCCCCGATAGGGCTCGCAACAAGGTATTCTGATCAGCGTATTCAAGGTCGCCACCGACAGGCAACCCGCGCGCCAGGCGAGTTAGACGGATGCCCAGCGGCTGGATCTGCTGGCGCAGGTAAGCCGCGGTGTAATCCCCTTCCAGGCTGGGGTTGGTTGCCAGGATCACTTCCCGAACTTCACCTGAGCGCAATCGCTCAACCAGTTCGCGGATTTTGAGCTGATCCGGGCCAATCCCCTCAATTGGGGATAAGGCGCCATGTAAGACATGATAGCGCCCCGGAAAACCCCCGGTGCGTTCCAGGGCGAGTACGTCCAGCGGCTCCTCAACCACGCAAACCATGGCTGGGTCTCGGCTGGAACTGCTGCAAATCTCGCATTCGATCCGTCCGGCGTCAGTGATGTTATAGCAAGTCTGACAGTAAGTTGTGCCGGTTTTTAAGTTAGCCAGCGCTTCAGATAGGTCGTGTGCCGCATCTTCGGGTGCGCGTAATAAATAAAATGTCAGGCGTGAGGCAGTTTTTGGCCCCACACCCGGCAAGCGCGAGAAAGCATCGATCAGGTTTTGGATGGATTCTGGCAGCAGCATCGCAGAAATCGAGAGTTAGAACGGCAATCCGCCAGCCAGCGGACCCAGGCGATCGGCTGCATGTTGGCGCGAGGCTTCCAGAGCCGAATTGAAGGCGGTCAGGATCAGGTCCTGGAGCATCTCCACATCGGCATCTTTCAGCACCTCCGGGTCAATTTCGACCGCCCGGCACTGCTGATCACCAGTCACGGTGATTTGGATCGCTCCGCCGCCGGCTGTCGCCGTAACCGTTTCATTGGCCAGCTCGGCTTGTACTTGTTGGATCTGTTCTTGCAGTTTTTGAAGTGAGCCCATCATGCCCATCGGGTTCTGCATCTTTGGACTTTTGAAACCTTTCGCCATGTTGCCTCCAATTTTATGACCTGACCGAGGGTAGTATTTCAGATTGCCATCTCGCCAGGATCGGTTCTAATTCATATCTACCAATTCGCCCCCCAGCTCGCGAATAGCGGATGCGACCATGCCATCTTGATCTACACCGGATGGGATGGCGCTGCGCTGATGGGTATCGACATAGCAGCGGATGACGATCGGGCGCCCTAATACCTGGGAAAACACTTGTTGCGCCAATTCCAGCCCATCCGCTTTTTCCATTTTATCTTTTAGCACATCGCTGGCAAAACCGATTAATATCTGGTCGCCGTGTATGAAGCGCGATTTGCAAGAGCTGATCAACGAGTACATAAGGCCATTCTGCTGGCGGATCAAAGCCAAACTCTTGTCCCATCTGGCTGCCAGGTCTTTATCGGCTTGTTGGTCGTCTGGGCTTAGGCTGGATTCTTCCTTAGGCGCTGAAGAAATCTCTTTCGGCGGTTGTTTGGTGGGGGTGTGCGGCTGAACTGCGCTGGCTTGTTTGTGGGGTTCCTTCTGCGCAGGCGCTTCTGGTAGAGGGGCTGCTGTAAGTGAATCGAGAGCAGGTCCTTTGACAGGCGAAACATCAACAAGCTCAGCCAACGTTTCGACAAAAGCCATCTCAAGCGGCAAAGATGGCATCCAGGCGCCCCGCCCTTCCACTGCAGCGCTATTGAATGCGCGCATCACCCGTAGCAGCTCTGCAGGAGTGAAAGCCTGGGCATGCCGGATCATCTGGACGCGGAATTCAGGGGTGGCTTCAATTTGGGCGGCATTGCCCATTCGCATCATGAGCAGGTCGCGCAGGTAATCGACCACCTGACGGGCGAGCTGGCGCGGGTCGCTTCCGCCATCCAGCGCGGCATGGATGCAATCCAATCCGCAGGCGGAGTCTTTTTTCGTCCATGCCTCAATCAGGTCGAGCACAGACTGGCTGGCAGCAGTACCTAGAACCTGTTGCACCAGAGCGAGGTCGATTATCTGTCCGGGAGAAGAGAGTTGATCAAGCAGCGAGATAGCGTCCCGCATGGCTCCGGTGGACTGGCGGGCAATTAAGGTGAGCGCATCTGGCTCAACCCGGATGCCTTCATCCTGAGCCATTTTCTTCAAGTAGGCGACGATGTCTGCTACTGGTATGCGTCTAAACTCGTGCCGCTGGCAGCGTGAGAGCACAGTGGCTGGGATTTTATGTACTTCGGTAGTGGCAAGGATGAAGATCGCATGGCTAGGCGGCTCTTCCAGGGTCTTTAAAAGCGCGTTGAAGGCCGCTGTCGAGAGCATGTGGACTTCATCAATGATATAAACCTTATAACGGCCCTGGTTGGGGGAGAAGTTGATCTTATCACGCAGGTCGCGCACATCATCCACACTGGTGTTGGAGGCTGCGTCGATTTCGATCAGGTCCAGGAAACGACCCTCATTGACAGCCTGGCAACGCTCACATTGACCGCACGGTCGGTGAGACAGATCATCTGCAAGACAGTTGACTGCCTTAGCGAGCAGCCGGGCAGTGGTGGTCTTACCAGTGCCGCGTGGCCCGGCAAACAGGTAGGCATGGGCAACCCGATCGGCAGTCAGCGAGTTGCGCAAGGTTTGCACAATATGCTGCTGTCCGACCACGGATTCCCAACTCTGAGGACGCCATTTTCGGTAGAGGGCTTGAGCCATGTTTAGAGTGTATCAAAGAGGCTGGTTGTGGTCAATGTCTGGCAAAGCGCGGTTTTGCATAAAACTTCAGTATTGGGTATTGTCATGGTATCGAGTAGCTGGCGCGTTCGTCCCCTTGTGGATCTTTAAGAACGACGGTATCGCCGGATTGCCAGACCGGGTGATCCAACCCCCAAAAGAGATCAACGACGGTATTGCTGCCGGCTTTGGTGTAAATGTTGACTGCACCATTCTTATAAAGGATCAACTGTGGGAATTGGGGGAAGATGAAAATATTCCCCTGGTCATCCTCCAGCCGCCAGCCGACCAAGGAAAGCTCTCCCTCGCCGCGCTGTTTGAGCATCACCCTTTCGGAATCCAGGTCGCCGGCGCCGATCACACTGTCGATAGCTACGCTGGCTGACAATCGGGTGGGGATGCGCAATACTTCGCCTTCTCCAAGTGGCTGCGAACGAGTAAAGCCATTCACTGCGATCAATTCATCGACGCCGATACCATATCTCTCCGCCAGGCTCTCAAAGGTATCACCGGATTGAACCTGGTAGATCACGTATTCATCTGTGGGGGTGGGTTGGATAGCCGGTTCTCCAGATGCAACCGGAGGCCGGGTTGGGGTGGCGGACAGAGAGAAACGCTCCAAAGCTTTCGGGAGCAGACCGCGCGGCATCGGTCCGGAAAGCTGATCCCAGGCAAACAACACAACGATCACAGTGCAGGCTGAAACAAAGATATTTAGAACCATATAGAAAAGCAGTCTCTTCCAGGATTTCATCATTTCATCTGTCTGTCAAACATTGAACCAGAAAGGTGGATTATGTCAAAAATGATAGCACAAAATATTGATTGACGGGTATCCAGTTTGCACATACAATCCAAGTATGGCTTTTCTGATTGATGGTCACAACCTGATCCCGAAAATCCCAGGGCTTAGCTTGCGCGCGATGGATGACGAGAATCAACTGATCGAACTGTTGCAAGAATTTTGCCGCTTGCAGCGTAAGCAGGTGGAAGTATACTTTGACAAAGCCGCTACTGGAGGTGTGCCCGCGCGGAATTATGGGTCAGTAATCGCCCGTTTTGTGCGCCAAGGATCCACCGCCGATCAGGCCATCCACCAGCGGTTGGTACGATTGGGTCGGTCTGCCCGCAATTGGACAGTGGTCAGTTCGGACCAGGCGGTGCAAACCGAAGCGCGGGCTGCGCATGCCAGGGTGATCTCATCAGATGAATTCGCCAGGACGCTTCTGGCGGCGCTGGATGAGAACCGCCGGGACCAGGGGGCGCAAGCGGATACAAAAATGGACTCGCAGGAGTTGGATGACTGGCTCAGATTGTTTGGCGAGCAGGGTGAAGGCTGAGCGCATTGTAAGCCGCTCAGAAAATCCGAAGACGGTAATTTTGGATAAACTTAGTCTTGTATTCTAATTTAATTCTAATCGTAATTAGACCAATTTAGTGTATATTTCAATAGCCGACACCTGCCCTCCCTTTTACTGGTATATCCAGGTGTCGTGTCACCGGATGAATCTTTCAGCACGTCCCCCCGTGTTGTGCCTCCGGTGGCCCTCCTTAGATTGCCGGGCGTACCCCCCCTACGTCCGGCGATCGCTTTAAAACGACCAGTGTCAAATCATCTGAAGGAGCCTCATCACCGGAGAACTCGAGGACCCTCCCATCGATGGCTTGTAGAATTGCCTGAGCGGATAAGCCATCGCCATCATCCTCGTAATGCGCCGCTTGTTCGATTGTTTCCAATAGCCGCTCCTCCCCAAACATCTTCCCATCGAGAGCGAAGGACTTGGTTACACCGTCGGTATACATTACCAGTAAATCGCCCGGCTCGATCTGATAACTATGTGAATGAAAAGGTGTGTGTTCGGTCACGCCTAAAGCCATGCCATCTCTTTGAACCCGCTCGAATCGGCAAGGTTGGTGAAGTACAAGCGGCGGGTTGTGACCGGCATTGGTGGTTTTTAGCTCGCCGGTGTTGAGATCCAAGACCGCGTACACCAGGGTTACAAACATGCCACTCATTGCGTCGGGAAACAACAGATCGTTGACGCGAGCAACGACATCGGCGGGTGAATTCAGAACCTCGACGGTTGCCCGCACCAGTGTGCGGACAAGAGTCATAAATAAGGCGGCTGGCATACCTTTATCGGCTACATCGGCGATGACCATTCCAAGTCGATCACCTGGCAGTTCGAAGAAATCGTAGAAATCGCCGCCAACCTCGCGCGCTGGTCGCCAATATACCTGCAAATCCCAACCTGGCAGTACAGGGATGTTATGCGGCAGGAATGCGGTTTGGATCTGGCGGGCAAGCTGCATCTCGCGCTCCAGACGCTCGCGCTCGACGGTCTCTTTCTGGAGCAGATCATTCTGAATGGCGAGAGCGGCTTGCTGCGAGATCCCGGTGATGATCTCCATGCGTTTGGGGCGCAGGCGACGGTTGGGATTTCCTACGCTATAAGTATCTCCGAGGATAGGATCTGGCTCTTCGACTATAAAAACACCCAATATTTTGCCCTTCACCGCCAGTGGAAAGGCGATTAACAGACCTTCTTCTTCATTCAGAAGGCGATCTACATCTTGCAAGTCAGGAACAGGCAGATGAGTCCATGCCTGAGGTGCATTTGTGTTCATCTGGTCGGTCTGCAAGGGGCAGGCCAGCACGCAATTCTCTACCAATACCGCGTCCAGGAGTGGAAACTCCCTTAGTTTGTAGGTGGGCGTTTCGGATGGGTGGAGCAGTCCGTAGGATTGTGAGAGGCGGAAGAGGCTTTGCGATTCGTCCCACAGGAAAATGCCTGTTCGCTTTACGCCTACCAGGATTGGGGTGATCCGGACGATGGAGCCAAGCGATTCGTCCAGGTCATTTGAACTGACGACTGCCTGGGCAACCTGGAGCAAAGCAACTGAAACGTAGGCTTCTTCTTTCTGAGCTTTGAGCAGACGAATATTGTCCATGGCGACAGCCGTCTGGTGGGCAATGCCCTGCAAAATGGCAAGACGCTCATCGAAATAGGCTTCGAATGATTTTCCGAGGCTCAACACAGGCAAAGCAGCGCTGTAATTCACCAGAAAAGCTCCTAGCGCCTCTCCGCGAGCCTGGAGTGGGACAAGGACTGGAAAACCGATATCCACTTGCTTCTCACTCGGCAAACCGGCTGCAAGGATACTCGATAGGCGTTGGTCTTCTTCGCCGCTGTGCAGAATGACCGGTCGGCGCTCTGCAACCAAACGGTCAAGCGCTGGTACATCGCCAGCCGCGAAACGCCAGCGTTCGAATTCGGTCTGTTGTTCGTAAGTCAACCCGCTCGCGGCGGCAGGGACAAAGGAGCCATCTTCATCTAGGATATATAGCAGGCAGGCCTTGACGCCGGTTAACATTGGGGTGATATGGATGACCGTATCGAGCAATTCGGGCAGGTTGTCCACAGACTGGGTGGCATTCGCTACCCGGAGCAGTACCGTTGAGATCCAAGCTTGCTCATGGGCATCTTCATAAAGGCGCGTGTTCTCAATCGCTACGGAGGCATAACTGGCGAAAGCGGCTGCCATCGCCTGGGCTTCGCTGCCATAGCGACCTGGGGTACGGTGAGACAAGCTGAGGACGCCCAGGAGATGCTCGCCGCTACGCAGGGGAGCGGCAATGGCTGAATAATCTTTGGGGAAACCGAGGGCTGTGCTGAGCGGCTCGAAGGGGGAACCAGCCGAACGGATAACCGGCGCATCGGATTGGAGGGCTTCCATCAACCATGTGGAGGCTTGTTTTATTTCCTGGCGGGATGGATCATCCAGGTTATACTCCAGCACTTCTTCTGGCTGCGAGCCAATCTCTAAATAAAGGTTGGAGGTACCCTCGCCGCACATTGCGGCCAGGTGGAGATCGGATGGTTGTTCGGCGGTCCCCTCCAGGATGGATTGATCTAACAACCAGATAGCAGCTGCGTCGAGCGGAAGGGTGTGCTCCAGCTCGGTCAGGATCGCTTCAAGGACCTGGTCCAGGTCAACATCGGCTGAAAGAATACCGGCTACCTCGCGCAAACTATCCGCGACGCCTCTGCGCCAAACTTCTGAACGATAGAGATAGGCATTGCGGAGCGCAATTGCAATATGATCTGCCAGGGCTTCGAAAAGGAAGCGATCATCCTGGCTAAAAGCGTTCAACTGGTCGCTCTGAATATCCAGGACACCCAGCACATTGCCCCCAAAGATAAGCGGCAGAGTCAGCTCGGAAAGAGTCTCGTCCGGTGGAAGAATGGAAGGGCGATAACGCGGTTCCTTGCGCACATCGTTCACCAGTGCTGTACTGCCATTGCGAGCCACCCAGGGGATCAAGCCAAGTGAATCATCAAGCTGATAGGTGTAATCCTCCTTTTTCTCCACCTGGTTGCGCAATCCACTACCAGCCTCGTAGAAAATCTTACGGCGGCCGGGGTGGACGCTGAATAGATGGACATAAGAATAACCGAAGCGTTCCTGGATAAGGCTGACGACTTGACTCAGCAGTTCTTCCTGATCCAAAATGGAGGCAATTGCGCTGCTGACTTCATAAACCGTTTGTAATTGGACCGCGTGACGACGCAAATCCGCGTATAGTTGGGCATCTTCTATGGCGTTGGCGATGCTGCCCGCCAATAGTCGTAAGACGAGTAAATCAATCTCATCAAAATCATTCGGTTGGTCGCTTTGAATATCCATCACGCCCAGCAGGCGGTTCTGAGTGATCAAGGGCAGGGCGATCTCGGAACGGGTGTGTGGGAGCAGGTCAAGGTGACGGTATCGAGGCTCATCCTGGACGTTATCGGCAAGATACTCCTGGCCGGTTTGGGCAGCGTGCCCGATGATACCCTGGCCCAACTCTACCGGGGCGTAAATCACCTCGGGTATATCGGGCGAAGCAAACGTGGGATCATCTTCTGAGTGCAGCGGTCGAGGGCCTGCGTTGGCGCGGAAATTCAGTATATCTCGATCGGCTTCAAGAGTGAATATTGCGACATAATAATAATTGAATGTTTGCAAAATCAACCTGGTCACCTGACGGGCAATTTCATCCAGGTCGCGCAGCTTGGCGATCTGGATGCTCACATCCCGGACCAGGTTGAGCTGCTCACGCCGCCAACGTTCGCTGCCCAAATGCAGATTGGATTGGAGAGCCAGGGCGGATTGCACAGCAATGGCTTCGAAGAACTCGACCTCGGAATGTCTCAGGCTGTGGCCTGCTGGTCGCTCGAGTTGGAGGACTCCCAGCAGGCTGGAGGTCTGTCCGATGCGGTCATGGACTAAAAGCGGAGCAGCGACGGCGCGGACCTTACCTGTGGGATAAGGCCCGAATGATCTCCAGGTAGCCGGTTGCTGGCTGCTCTCAGCCGCGCAAACCTGCTGCGACTCAGCGCAGGTTTGCATGAGTGGGGTGCTCTGATCGAGAGTCAACCCTGTTAGATGATTGGGTGAAGGGTCTGGATATTTTCCAAAAAAACTGCGCAGCACATCTTTGGATAACCAGAGTGCGGATTTGCCGCCCAATAGCTGAGATGCAGCCTGGGTGATCCGATCACACTGGTTTAGCAGGACATCAGAAGTGGATGCTTCGGCAGAATAGGCATTCTGGGCAATGCAAAGCAAATCCTCGCCCAACTCCAGTACGAGTTGCAGCGCGGGCTTGGAAGGCGAACGTTTTGCTGGCTGTCCGGTAGCCATTTCAGCTCTCCTTGAGCTGCTCACCTGCGCTTGATCATGCGCAGGACATTGCACTGTTTACCCGTGTCGGCTTCCAGTGAAAAGGAAAAACTCACTTCGTCCATCAAATTGCGGATGAAATAAAGTCCCAATCCGCCAATATCCCGATTTTCGAGCTCCACATCCAGATCTGGGTCTGGGATGGCGGTTGGGTCAAACGGTTTTCCACAATCTCGCAGCGTTATGACTAGGCCGAAATCGAAGATCTGGCAAGTACACTCGATTTTTTCTGCGCACTCCCCATCGTAAGCATGATCGATGATATTGCTAAATGCTTCATCGACTGCTAACTGTACAGCATAAACGGCGGCGTTATTCAACCCACTACTTTGGGCAGCCTGACCGACAAATTCGCGCACGTGATCCAGGTTTTCAAACTGGGCGGTGTAGCTTACCGATTGTATTATCTCCCCAGCATTCACTGATAAGGGAGGAATCTGCTCTGGGAGGGATTGGTGGATGGGATCGGACATATAAATGGGGAATTCCTAATATGATGAAAACTAGAGGCTGATGGATTGCTACACATCCAGCCTCTAGTTTTTGGAGGTAAGAACTGGCCCTACATCGCGCCTACAGCATCCAGAGCAGTATTGAAAAATTTGAATAGGGGAATGAAACCAGCCAGATCCAAGGCGTCGTGGATGCGCTTGGGAACCGAGGCCAGCACCACCTCTCCCCGGTTATAGCGCTTACAGGTCTTTTGAGTGCTGATCAAAACCCGCAAACCGGCGCTGGACATAAAATCGACCTGTTCAAGGTCTAAAATAATCTTAAACCGACCTGCGTCTGTGATCTCATCTAAAGCCTTGGCTAATTGAGGCGCTGTAGCGCTGTCAATGCGACCATTCGGTGTAACCATATCACAATGCTTATATTGGGTAGTGGCAATTTCCATTTGTGAACCTCCGCTCTAATGCAGCCAATCAATACGCATTACTGCTTATCTTCCAAGGGTCAAATATAATATCAAATTGTAACCAAACGCAGCGGATTATATCATGAGAATAACATTAAGTATTTCGTCGTAATTCGGGCCTAAAATCACTTTGCAGAATCTGGCAAAATCGTTTATGCTCGAAGTTGACAACAATCCACTTGGCAGGAGGGCTCATGAAGACACAGTCCAGATATCGTTGGTTTGTAGTGGGTATTTTTTTCCTGTTCATGCTCTTACACCAGAGCGATAAGTTGCTGATAGGCCCGCTCACCACCCCGATTATGGAAGAATTCGGGATCAACCGGGCCAGGATGGGTTTCATCACGACCGGGGCGCTGATCGTGGGAGCTATTTTTTACCCATTGTGGGGCTATCTATACGACCGCTATGCCCGATCCAAGCTGCTTGCGCTGGCTTCTCTCATTTGGGGATCGACAACCTGGCTGAGTGCAGTTGCGCCCACCTATCCAACTTTTGTCGTAACCCGAGCAACTACTGGCATTGATGATTCTAGCTACCCTGGGCTATACAGCCTGATTTCGGATTACTTTGTGCCGAATGTGCGCGGAAAGATCTATGGCTTGCTTGAATTGACCATGCCGATCGGTTACCTGTTGGGAATGATCCTGGGATTGTTTCTGGGGGGGGTGATCGGATGGCGAGGGGTTTTCTACATTACTGGTGGAATGGGGATATTACTTTCGATTGTGATCTTTTTTGGAGTGCGTGAGCCAGCTCGAGGCGGGAGTGAGCCAGAGATGGCTGATCTGGAGCAGTTCACCACCTATAAATTCAACTGGCAGACGGCGCGCAATCTTTTTAAAAAACCCAGCCTGCGCATCCTGTTTGTGCAGGGGTTCTTCGGGGTTTTTCCCTGGAACGTGATCACCTATTGGTTTTTCAACTATCTCGAAACCGAGCGCGGTTACGACCAGAATGCGGTCTTCATGACGATGGTAGTTGCTGTGTTGGTGCTGGCAGCAGGCTACCCGGTTGGCGGCGCCTTGGGTGATTACTTTTTTAAGCGCACGCCACGAGGCCGGGCGCTGGTAGCGATGACGGGCGTTTTAACTGGCGCAGTACTGCTCACCATCACGCTGGCGATTCCCCACGAAAATCAAGGGCTTTTCATGGTCATGCTGGGATTTACCGCTTTGTTCATCCCCTTCGCTGCGCCAAATGTGATCGCAACGGTATATGACATCACCTTGCCGGAAGTGCGCAGCACAGCTCTTTCGATCCAATATTTGATCGAATCATCTGGAGCTGCCCTGGCGCCTGGCATCGCCGGCTTGATCGCTGATCAGACCTCGTTGAAAAGCGCTTTCTTGCTGATTTGCGTCTCCACCTGGATTTTGTGCGGAATTTTCTTTGCCCTGGTGGCCAAAGTGGTGCCGCAGGATATCCAGATGTTACGCGGGCAAATGGCCGATCGGGCAGATCAAGAGCGCCAACTGGCAGGTTAGGAATCGCCAAGCAGCTCTTTCAGACGCGGGTGATCGGCATAGACGCCACGATAGGGCGGCGGCAGCAGAGCTGCGATCTGGCACATGATCTCATCGGTATTCTTTTTCAAGCCAGCTTCGCGGGCCTGGCCATCGATCGGCGGTAGGGTGAACGGCGCGCCGGCCCGAACGATCACCTTTGTACGACGCAGGCGCTTCAGATTATGGAAAAAGAGGACATCCTCTGAGCCAGCCAGACCGACCGGGAGGACTGGCACGCCAGCTTTGGCAGCCAGGAAACTTGCCCCAGGCCAGGCTTCCTGTAACTGTGCGTTTGGGCTGCGGGTCCCTTCTGGCGCAAGCACCAATACACCGCCCTTTTTCAGCCGGTTGAGAACCTGGCGTAAAACGGTGAAATCAGCATTAAATCGGTCCACGAAGATTCCGTCGAGCTGGCGCACAAACCAGCGCGCCAGCGGGCTCTGACGATATTTTTCGGCCACTAACATGATAATATCTCGCCGGTTCGAAAAACGATAAATCAAGATCGCATCCAATCGACCGATATGGTTGGAAGCCAGAATGTAGCTTTGCAACCCTTGCATATGCTCGATGCCGTGCACTTCCAGGGAAGCTGTCAGGCTGATAACGATATTCAGAAGGAAGCGTGCGATTCTTTCACCCATAGTGGTCTGCAACTTTTTTCAGCGTCAATTTAAGATTTCCAGATTTGGGCGCATCTCTAACTCGTCGATCAATCCGTTCAATTCGGCTATCGTCAGAGGTCGCCTCTTGTCAGCGTAGGCGGTGAGGACTGCTTCCATCATATTCACCCCAAAGGAGCGCCCATCATAGCGAGGTGTGGTTGTCAGCACCTTACTTACACCGCGTTGGCGGAGCATCTCCAGGTTTTCTTCGGTCGTTGTATTGGTGATGACGATCTTGCCGCCCAAATCTTGGGGCGAGTACTTGCGAATATAGTGCATATCTCCGGCAATCAAGTCCGATTCGCGCCAGATATCTTCGAACTTCGGGTGAGACGTTTCATCTTTCGCCCCCGGTGGAAAGAGGACCGATAGAGGTAAATAACCCACTGCAGGTAATAACAGTCGCGCCAGCCTTTTGAATTGTTTCAGGCCGCGGATTGGATAAGGTATGCCGAACATGAACATCAGATCGCCAATCCAGACCTGATCTGCGATTGTGCTGACTGCGCTGATCAGCCCGATCCGGTCGGTTCCAAATGGGACGAATGCGCGCCGGAAATGCGGCCATTCACCGATGAGCGGTCGAGCGAGTTCTACAATGCGACCTTCCAATGCGTATTTTAGCATGCGACCATCCACCAGCGGGGTGATATGGACATCCTGAACCAGCTTAAGCGCCGCCCGGATGGGGTAATCGCGCCCATCTAGATGAACGTACAGGTCAATTCCTCCAACGCTGAGGGCGTCCACTTTGCCGTCCAGCTCCGCATATAAACGGCGAGCCGCTTGAGCATCGCCGCCAGTCCCGATCCGCTCGACGCTGATTTCAACCGATTTTCCATCGGTCCCTTTCAGATTTACCATCACTTTTTTGTCTCGGCTGGGGCTTCCCAAACTGACTGAAACCGCACGTTTCATGTTCACACTCCTGCGCCCTGGATGGGGCGAATCATATCCCCTGCGGCTGAAAACGTCAATCTCTGTCTTGGGTATCATCCAGAATCCAGACAATCGGAAATCCATTTGGTAAAATAGGTTGAGAAATTTTCGCATTATCCTAAAAACAGAATAAATCTGCAGGAGATTACACCATGAATGCAGTCAACTATTGCAAACAATGTGGCGCACGAATGGATGCGAATGCGCGATACTGCCCTGAATGTGGGGTTTCTGTGGAGGATGATTTGCGTTGGGGGCAGGCTGTGGGCGGCAATATACCCATCCCACCCACCCAGAAAGTGAATGATTATCCACAGTATCCCTCCATGGGAACTGCAGATTTCGCCGGATATGGGGAAACCCCTGCGCCAAAACCTAAACGAAATATCTATGTCCTTGGGGGTGTGCTGGGGATGCTGGCTTGCTGCGCGCTGGTTGGGGCGCTTGGGGTTGCAGGGTTGGTCTTTTATAATGATGATTCCAATTCGATCAGCAGTTTATTCAGCAACCCAACAGCCACTTCTGCGCCGCCATCAGCAACCCATGCGCCAGTAAAACCAACTGCTCCACCTGTTGAGCCAACCCAGGCAAAACCCGGTCTGACTGGTCAACAGCGGCTGAGCGATACGGAATTCTTTGATGATTTCTCCTCAAATGAACTGAATTGGAGTCAGGAGGATGATGCCAGTTCCGCGGTGGGTTATGAGGACGGCAAGTATTTTATGGAAGTGAAAGTGCCCGACTACCGCCATCTGGTTTATACGCCGGTGAAGTATTTGACTCATCTCGATTTTTCTGCTGAAGTCGTATCTGGAGCAGCAAACGGGGCCTTCGGGGTGGTTTGTTATTGGAAAGACTTCGATAATCACCACTATATCTATTTCGATCTGTATGACAATATCTTTTACATCGGTTTTATCGAAAATGGCGTTTGGAACGATTTAATTGATCCGGTGAAATTCAATAAGCCGTCTGGATCGCAACGGTACGCGGTGGATTGCACGCCTGGCCTGATAGCGGTTTATGTCAATGGTCAGTTGTCTCAGGAGATCGAGGTCAACATGCCCGTGCAGCCTGCGGAGATGTTGCTTGCCATCATGGGCTGGCAAGATGCACAGCCGGGCGGAATAAAAGTCCTGTTTGATGATGTATCGGGATATCGAGCCATGCAATAAAAATTCTTGTATTATGAATCTCGGAGGATATCGAATGAACTATCGACGCTTTGGACGAACTGATTGGATGGTAAGCGAGGTTGGTTATGGGATGTGGGGAATGGGCGGCTGGAAAGAGTCGGATGACACCGAATCGCTGGCGTCATTGCAGCTCTCTGTAGAGTTGGGCTGCAATTTCTTCGATACTGCCTGGGCGTATGGCAATGGTCACAGCGAAGGTCTGCTTGGCCAGATTGTGCGCGCCAACCCGGGCAAGAAACTCTACACGGCTTCTAAAATCCCGCCAAAGAATTTTAAATGGCCCAGCCAACGGGGTTTCAGCCTGGAGGATTGTTTCCCACCCGATCACATTGAAGCTTACATCCACAAGAGTCTAAAAAACGCCGGGCTTAAATCGCTGGACCTGATCCAGTTCCACACCTGGGAGGATGGCTGGGTGGCGGATGATCGCTGGGCGAAAAAGCTGGACGAGCTGCGCAGTCAGGGTTTAATCGGAGCGGTTGGGATCAGCATCAATCGATGGGAGCCGTGGAACGGCGTTGCGGCAGTGCGCAGTGGGCTGATTGACGTGGTCCAGGTAATCTACAATATCTTCGACCAAAACCCGGAAGACGAACTTTTCCCAGCGTGTCGGGAAATGGATGTGGCGGTGATTGCGCGAGTACCTTTGGATGAGGGCACACTGACCGGCAATCTCACCCTGCAGAGCAAATGGCCAGCAGGAGACTGGCGCAACACCTATTTTGTAGCTGAAAACCTGAAATCCAGTGTGGAACATGCCGAAGCGTTGCGTCCGCTTATTCCGCCTGGGATGACCATGGCGGAGATGGCGCTGCGCTTCATCCTGAATGAGCCAATGATCAGCACCATCATCCCTGGAATGCGCAAAGCGCGTCATGTGCGCTCCAATATTGCCGCGAGTGACGCAGGTCCGCTGCCCGAAGATTTGCATCAGCAGCTGCGCTCTCACCGCTGGGATCGCATGCCGACGGAATGGTCGCAATAAGAGAGACCCTCTCCTGAAAACTCCAAAGGTGGAAGCATGCCGAATTAAGAGAGGCGCTGTAAGGCGCCCCTTTTTATTTATGGGATAAACTGGATGACACCCCAATTTCCGTCAAACATCCACTTTGGATCTTTTGAGAACATCTCGTCAGCCTGACCAGGTCGCAGCCCTGCGATGATTTCAGATTTTAAGACTCTTAACAATAACAGGGGAGCCGGGTGGTAGGCCAGGATTTCGTCAATTGGAGCCGCAAAGGACCAATGTCGGTCTCCCAGCCAGCGGCGGTAGTTTGCGTCGCCCTTGCTGATGATCAGGCTGGTCTCTCCCAGTTCGGCACGCAGGTCTTCCGGTATTTCCCAGCCGGCTAAAGGAGAGATCCAATAAAGATGGGTATGCAGTTGCAAGCGCTGTTCTTCAAGGTAGGAGCGCAACCTCTGTCCGAGAAGCTGAACGCCTGGAGCATCTGCCCTGGCAAGAGAGGCTACCAGCGATAAGACATCCGGGATGGTCGCATCCGATACATAAGTAGGGAAAGGCTTCGCATAGAAACGAATGGAGTGCACCCATTGATTGGAAAGCAAGAAATCAGCCAGCAAAAGGTCGGAGGCTAACTCTAAGCCAACATTGTCGAGGATGAAATCAACGCGCTCCAAAGGATGGGGCGAGCAGGTGATAGTATCGGCAATCGCCCCGGCGTGATCGGCTAAAAGATGAGCCAGGCGGACCTCTTCGCCGGAATGGTTATCCATCCAGAACATCGCGGTAGGAGAAGCGCCTCCGGCTGGCCAGATGCTCAGGTCGGCCTGGTTGCCCCAGATCACAGCGTGGAGCAATTTCTTCAGCAGGTCGCTTTCGTCACCGTCGGCAGCTTGTTGCAAGCCACTCCAAACCGCCTCTATTTGGGAAATGACCAATTCCATCCCCTCAGATTTCTCGACCTGGTAAGGATCGATCCCTTGATCTGGGCCATTCTGGAAATAACCAGAAGCTTCAAGGATGCGACGGAAGAAATAAGTCTCTGCCGGGAACCAGGGGGCTTCGAGCCAGGTTTGACCGAGATAAGGTTTCGTCCAGCCCTGCCACAGGTCGAAATCAGGGGCATCGTTGTCCTGGATCGGGCGGATGCGCCCGTGGGGCATCTCGTCTGCCAGCGCTTCTAATCGAGAGTGAGCCTGAGGAGACCAACACTCTTGCTGCGCTACTCGACGGGCGATCGCAGGCAGGCGCGAGCTCATGGTGTATTTGGCAAAGGAGTCTGGCTCGCTACCCACAAGCATCGCGGGAGCATTGGCTGGAGCAAGGATCTCAACAATGCCGGCCGCGCCGTCCACGAGCAGTTGTTGTCCCGATTTCAGGCGCTGCAGATCGATCTGATCGATGCACGGTATCTCGCCGATGATACATCCAACAGCGGTAATCGGCTCGCATTCGGCATTAAGGATGGCCAACGGCGCAATCCGATTGGCCTTCAAGCGATAGAGGGTATATGAGCCAACTGTTGAACCCTTGCCGGTTGGAAAGACCAGAATTTTACCGGCGATCGAATGGCCTTCTAGCTCGTGGCCGCGCTCGACCACCACCCCGCTCTCTGGATCGACGCCGCCAAAAAAAGAAATCCCCTGTGAGGTGACCAGTGCTTCTCCCCGGGCGATGCCGGGATAGATTTTTCGACCTTGAAGTTTCATTTCATATCACCAGGGAGACCATCAATCTCTCAATGCTTCCAAAACAACCTCATCGAAGGGTTTGAACAGGGTCTTGAACCAATTCTTAGCGTAAGCATAATAGCAGGCCTTGGCGCTATCGGTCGCAAGCGCATGAAACCGTCCTCTGATCGGGGCGACCACGCAGCATGTATCCACTGCGAATTTAGCCCCGCTTGCTTCAATCACGCGGGTGTACCCCATTTGGTCAGCGATTTGCTTTGTGGGCCGGGCTGTAGTGATCCAGAACTCGCGCTGGACTGTGCGTCCTTCTAATAGCCCAGCGATCCGGGCTATTTCCTGGATGGTCAGGTGGGGGCAGCCCAGACTGACAAAATCGACTTCGTTTGGCTGGGCGTCGCTCAGACTGGCGAGCGCCTGTCGCAAGTCTTCTGCTGTGACCCTGAGAGCGGTGATGTCCGGATCGTCGTTCATCAGATGGCGCATTTCCCCTGCTTCCGGTGTGATTCCTTCCATATGAAAAAGGGCTGCGCCGCCGTAAGTCGCCAGGCTGGCACAGAACGATTTCAATTCTTCCAGCGAGGCGGTTTCAACGCCGATAATGTAGGGAACGCGCAAAGGAGCAGCATGCAATTCCCGTTTTGCCATCTGTTCGCCGATTGCCTTGCCAAGCGCACCGAAATGGTGCGTGCCGGCGACCGGCGTTTGAACTTCAACCAAACCATTCGGGCGCCGGTTTTTATCCAGATGATAACCATATTCGGGGGTGCGCCCGGTTAGGGATGCAGCCAACGCGCTGGGTCCGCCTTCACGATTGGTGCGCGCCCCGATCACCGAGTTGGCAAAGCAGACTGCGCTGCTCTCGGCCCAGGCGATATGCTGGCCAAATAAAGGCAGGTTGCCGGAAAGATAGGGAGTACAGGTGCAGGTGGTAATCACGTTCATCCGGGCGAAGGCGTCGATGACGCGCTGCTGGTTGCGAGCGAAGCCAGGACTGATGCCAAGCGCCTCCCAGTTTTCTACATCCATCCCAGCCGGATTGAGGGTCGTCAGGACGCAGCTATTTCCACCTCCAGATGCCATCGATTCGAGGAATTGCAGGCCAGCCTCGCCGAGGTTATCATAGCTGACGCCGGAGATTTGCACCGAAGTGACCGGGATCAGGCGTTGTGCTCCGTAAATCTCGCCCAGTGCGACCAGGATCTCCATCGCTTTCCGAACCGCATAGCCGGGGGAAATCTCAGCGCAGGAGGTAATGCTATCTCCAGTAGCGCTTTCTTCGGCTTCACTTGGGCGATCTTCCAGCATCTTCTTTTCTTCAGGTGTCAGGCGCATTCAACGCTCCTGGTCTGAAAGGAACCGACCTAAATCGACCTTGGGAAAGGCAGCTCGGGAAAAATCTTTTCCCCCGGCGCTTAACGGTTTGGTGAGATCAAAACCGACCCTGGTAGTGGCATGATTGTCAGGATCAGCGCTGGGGTCCAGGCTGGAGCCAGGCGAGCGTTCCATGACCAGCATGCGCCGGTCGCCCTGAAAACGAGTCGCCATTGCCCACTCGACCGCCAGCGGATCATAGATGTTGATATCGGGGTCGACGATAAAGACGTGCTTACAAGAATGATGCCCAGCAAAGGCGGCCTGGATGGCTTTCATCCCATCCTCTTCGGAGTGTTTTTCGATTTGTATAATGGCATGCAGCCAGGAACAACCGCCCGGATTGACGTTGACATCCAGACAGCGGACCACTTCGTTGACTTTGCGGAAGATGGTAGGCTCGCGCGGCATCCCCATCAGCAGCTTATGTTCCAACGCGCCGGGCAGCAAGGCATGCCAGATGGCATCCTCGCGGTGGGTGATCATGTTCACTTCGAAGACCGGCTCCTGGCGAACCACATCATAGGTTTCGGTCAGATCGACAAAGGGACCCTCGGCATGCAGGCGATCCAGGTTGACCGTACCTTCCAGGATGAATTCCAATTCGGCGGGTACGAGCAGATCGACAGACATGGCAGGAACCATCGTGAGCGGCTCCAGCGCGTTGGCGATCTGCATTTCATCCACCCCAATCTCAACCGAGGTGGCGGCAGCTGCCAGTACGCTCAATGAGTTACCAATGCAGACTGCCACGTCCAGGGTTTTCTGGTCGCGCAAGAAGGTATCGAAATGGCGCGAACGAACGATACGCATGGCAAACTCGGTTTGCGAAAATTGCATGCAACGGTGGAAATCGGCGTTCTGGCCATAAACCGGATGGCGAGCAATCACTACTCCGGACGAGATGTAATTCCCGCCGTCCATCACGCAATGGCGCAGGATCGGCAACCGATCCAGATCCGGGTTGGAAAGAACGATCTCCTGGCAAGGGGCAGTCTGAACGATCTGGTACGGTGAGCGGTTCTCGATCGCCCGGGTCATTGTTGGAATGATCTCTGAGATTGAGATGCCAAAATAATCGGCAAAGGTCGCCTTTCCACAAAACAAGTTACCCACCAAACGAAATGGCGAGCCAACCACGTTCTCAAACATGACGGGCTTTGGCTCGAGCTCCTTCAACACCCCGGCAATCTCGTAATGCTTTGAGATCGGTGTGTGGATCTTGAGCAGCTCGCGGCGATTTTCTAATCGAGAGAGATAATCACGAAAGGACATGGCAGCCTGACATCTTTTATGGTGAACAAAATCCAAGCAGATCATTGCCGACACACGGCTCAGGTGTTGGCTTGAGATCGGATTTGCTTGAATCTTAATGAAATGAAGTATACTCGACAATTCTCAAGGTCTGACGTTGAAACCGAGAACAATTTGGCATCTTGACTTTTACTGCGGGCCTTGTTACCATTTGTTTGGGGACGATTACCCAGAAATGCAATCTTAGGTAGGAGATGAAAATGGTAGAAATTCAGAAGACAAGCGAGTCAACCTTTCAAAATGAAGTGCTGGAAGCGACCACACCTGTATTGGTAGATTTCACTGCGGTTTGGTGCCAACCATGTAAGATGCTTGACCCGGTCGTTAAGCAATTGGCGGAGGAATGGGAAGGCAAGGTCAAAGTCTATAAGCTGGATGTCGACGACAACCCCCAACTTGCAATGGATTACCAGGTGATGGGTGTGCCAACTTTAATGCTTTTCAAAGCCGGCCAGCCTGTTGAGCGCATCGTCGGCTTTATGCCCAAAGATCGTTTGCAGACAAAATTCAAATCACACCTGAGCTGAGCATCGATTCTTCGATATGACGCCAGGATTGCGGGTGGATTGAAAATTCACCCGTTTTTGTTTTTCACCTTTCCCCCCAAGTTTAAGAAATATTAACCCATATTTTTGAAAATTCATGTACAATAAATTATTGCGACTATTTGCAATAAGAGATGCTTCCTAATGGATTACTCGATTAAATCCGTCCTGAACGCCAAGGGCTTCCGCTCCACCCTGCAACGGATGGCCATCCTGCGCACGTTGAGCGAGGCGGATAGCCACTTGACCCCTATCGAGGTTTATCAGCGCGCCCAACAAATCTTGCCCGGTCTCACCGAAGCTACTGTTTACCGCACCCTCACATTCTTGAGCGAGCAAAACCTGGCCCTTGCTGCCCATATCGGGGGTGGGCAGCTTGTTTACGAAATTGCTCAGCGCGCTCATCATCATTTGATCTGTCGGAAATGTGGGGAGACTTATGAGATCGGTCATGATCTGCTTAAATCCCTCTACCAGCAGCTAAAAGAACAAACTGGTTTCCAAATCGACAGCATGCATGTCACTTTCTTTGGATTATGCCCAGGCTGTCAAGAAGCGCAATCTTATCTTCGCCTTTCTTAGGATCAATTGGAGGTTATCATGCCATTCGCAAATCTATTTGCCCCACAACCTATGCATATCCCAGATGGTTTCTTATCTGTCTCGGTATCGATTGTCTTGTGGATTGTCTCGATTGCAGCCATTGCCTACTCATTGCACCGGGTGAACAAGGACCTGGGCGAACGCCAGGTCCCGATGATGGGCGTGCTTGCCTCTGCGATCTTCGCTGGTCAAATGCTCAACTTCACTGTCGCTGGCGGCACTTCTGGACACCTGATGGGCGCAGCAATCGCCACGATCTTACTCGGTCCCTGGGCTGCTGCCCTTGTCCTCACTACCGTGGTCGGCGTCCAGGCCATCCTCTTTCAGGATGGCGGTTTGCTCGTACTGGGAGCGAACATCTTTAACATGGGCGTGGTCGGCGTCGCTGTTTCATATTTCGTTTATCAGACCATTCAACGCCTGGCGCGCGGCCAGCGTTGGGGCATTTTTGTCGGCGGCTTTCTGGCAGCCTGGACCTCGATTGAAGTCGCTGCCCTCGGCGTTGGGTTGCAATTGGCCATTTCCGGCACTTCCCCCGCTAACATTGCTATTCCAGCAATGGGGGGGATTCATGCCTTGATCGGTATTGGCGAAGGGTTGATCACCGTGGGCGCGCTGGCGTTGATCTATGCGGCCCGCCCTGACCTGCTCAAAGTGGGGCAAACGCGGTCTGCTGGTGGATTAGCTGTCTGGGCAGTGGGTTTGCTCATCGCACTGGCTCTGACGATCTTGTCTCCACTTGCGTCTTCTCACCCAGACGGTCTCGAATGGGTAGCCGAACAAAAGGGCTTCCTCGAAACCGCCCAGGGGCCGCTGTACAAAATCATCCCGGACTATGTTTTTCCAGGCATTCCTAATGAAGCGCTTGCTACCATCATAGCTGGCGTCATTGGCACAATCATTGTTTTTGGCGTTGCATTGACGGTCGCATATGCGCGCCGTAACCGCTCGCTTGATGCCTGATTGATGCATATTCATTTTCTAGATCCTTACCGGCCTGGTCGTAGCCTGATCCATACTATGGATGCACGGGTCAAATTTATCTTGATCCTGGCTTTCATTTTTACGGTCGCCCTCACGCCTGTTGCGGCCTGGCCGGTTTATATTTTGCTCTTTGCTCTGGTGTTATCGGTAGAGATCCTATCCGAACTGGGTGTGGGTTATGTTCTCAAGAGAGCGCTGCTGGCGGTTCCTTTTATTCTGGCGGCTTTTCCGGTCATCTTCACGATCCCTGGGCAGGTTCTGTTCAGCTTGCCGATCGGTTCCTGGACGTTACACGCTTCGCTCCCCGGTTCGGAACGTTTCATCAGCATCGCCTTAAAGTCCTGGATCTCCATGCAGGCCGCGATATTATTAGCGACCACCACTAATTTTCCAGATTTGATGGTAGCCATGCGGGCAGTGCGCATCCCGCGCCTGCTGGTGTCCATATTTGGCCTGATGTGGCGTTATTTGTTCGTCCTGGCCGATGAGGCGATACGCCTGATGCGCGCCCGCCAGTCTCGCAGCGGGGTCTCAGACCTTCCTGGACTGAAACCAGGGGGCAGCCTGATCTGGCGAGCCCGCATTGCAGGTGGTATGGCTGGCAGCCTTTTTCTGCGTGCTTTCGAGCGCAGTGACCGGATCTATGTGGCGATGTTATCACGTGGTTACGATGGCGAGGCGCGCGGCCAAGCGCTTCCCAAAATTTCCAGCTCGAATTGGCTTATCCTGGCGATCAGCCTGGTTCTAATGCTGTTGCTTCTGATCTTTGGCTTGGCATTCTGGGCTTAGAACGGTAAAAAATGCATCATTCAATCGAGATCGACAATCTCTCTTTTACCTATCCCGACGGTCATTCGGCTCTCAGACGGGTTTCCTTGCACATTCAGCCATGTGAAAAGGTCGCCCTGGTAGGGCCAAACGGCGCCGGTAAATCTACTCTGATCCTGCACCTGAATGGAATCCTGACCGGGCAGGGAAGTCTCTGCATCGCCGGTTTGCCGGTGAGTAAAGAGAACATCGCAAAAATCCGTTCCAGGGTAGGTCTGGTCTTTCAGAACCCCGATGACCAGCTTTTCTCTCCCACAGTATACGAGGATGTCGCCTTTGGTCCGCTCCACCAGGGTTTACCATTGGAAGAAATGCGCCTCCGGGTAAAGGAGGCGCTTGCTGTTGTGAACATGAGCGATTATGTCCAGCGGGTTTCCCACCATCTCAGCGCCGGAGAAAAAAAACGGATCGCCATCGCCACGGTGCTATCGATGAAACCTGAAATTCTGGTTTTAGATGAACCAACAGCCGGACTAGACCCGCGCGCTCGCCGATCTCTAATCCGTTTATTGGATGAGCTGCCGATGACAATGCTGGTCTCGTCCCATGACATGCACATGGTTCAGGAAATTTTCCCGCGCATGATCATCATGGACGATGGTCAGGTTGTGGCTGACGGCCCAACCGACCAGCTTATGCAGGATGAGGCTCTCTTGAACGCTCACGGGCTGGAGAAGCCCTGAGAAGAGCGTTCTAATCTGCCGCTACCATCCCTTGTACGACCATTCCAACTGCCTGGCGCAGTTGTTCGGCTCGATCCGTTCGCTCCCAGGGCAGATCCAGGTCATCCCGCCCAAAGTGACCATAAGATGCCACCTGGCGATAAATCGGCCGCCGCAGATTCAGATCGCGGATAATCGCGCCTGGGCGCAGGTCGAAATGCTCCATGATCAAGTGGGCAATCTCATCATCCGGGATGATCCCCGTACCAAAAGTCTCTACGTTGATGCTCAGGGGTTGCGCTACACCGATGGCATATGCTACCTGAATCTCGCATCGTTGGGCCAGTCCGGCTGCAACGATGTTCTTAGCTGCCCAACGGGCCGCATAAGCAGCTGAGCGATCTACCTTTGTGGGGTCTTTCCCACTAAAAGCGCCGCCGCCGTGGCGGCCCATCCCGCCATAGGAATCCACAATGATTTTTCGCCCGGTCACCCCCGCGTCGCCTTGCGGTCCACCGATCACAAATCGGCCGGTCGGATTCACAAAAATCTTTAAATCTTGATCTACCATCTCAATAGGTAAAACCGGCATGATGACGTGCTCGATCAATGCCTCCCGGATCTGCTCTTGACTGATTTCCGGCGCATGTTGAGCGCTTACCAGCACAGTATCAATCCGTTTGGGGCGCCCGTAGCTGTACTCTACTGTCACCTGGGTCTTGCCATCTGGTCGCAGCCAAGGTAAGGCGCCGTTCTTCCTCGCCTCGCTCAACCGGCGAGCCATATTATGAGCCAGGTAGATCGGCATGGGCATCAAGGTTGGCGTCTCATCGCAAGCATAACCGAACATCATCCCCTGGTCGCCAGCCCCTATCGTTTCCACTTCGGCATCGCTGAGTTCCCCTCGTTTAGCCTCCAGCGCCTTATTCACCCCCAGAGCGATATCACCAGATTGTTTCGCCAGGGCTGTCAGCACACCACAGGTATTTCCATCCATCCCTTTCTCGCTGGAGTCGTAACCGATCTCCACAATCACCCGGCGCGCCAGTTCATCAAAATTGATCTGAGCCTGAGTGGTGATCTCTCCGAGCAGGAGCACGAATCCGGTCTTGGCGGCAGCTTCGCAAGCCACCCGTGAAGCCGGATCTTGCTCCAGGCAGGCATCCACAACTGCATCGCTGATCTGGTCGCAAACCTTATCTGGATGCCCTTCCGTTACCGACTCGGACGTAAACATCAAGCTAGGTGAATTCATAAATGTTGTACTCATACGAACAAAGATCCTCCATATTAAAAAAAAGATTGCCCCATCTGGTACAGAAAGGGCAATACATACGTATTAGCACAGTTGCCCTCTCATCTTCCAGAACATCCATCTGTCGGAATTGGCACCAATAGCGGGTATTCGAGATCGAAATCTCTGATTACCAACTCGGTTGCCGAGGCTTCACAGGGCCGTTCCCTCCACCTCTCTGGATAAGAGTGCCGTTTAGGGGCTATTTTAATTTGTGAATCGGATGATACCATGAGTATAACCGGATGTCAAATACAACCGAAGCCTATCGAGGCTAAATAAAAAAAAGCGTGATGATGATATAACCAACTACGCCGCCCCATAACCAGGAATCGATTCGATCAAATACCCCCCCATGTCCGGGCAGAAGTTGGCTTGAATCCTTCATCCCTACTTGCCTCTTAATCATGCTTTCCCCCAGGTCTCCCAGGGTTGTCACTGCAGCCAGCACAGCCGCTACAAAACCGGCCCGGAACGGTGTGATAACTGGTCCTGCTCCAAGTGCGCCCCATAATATTGCCAGGAGCATAGTTCCTGGGATCGCCACAATGATACCGGCCAAGTAACCTTCCCAGGATTTCTTCGGGCTTAATCGTACCGTCATCTTATGTTTTCCGATCCGGCTGCCTACCATATAAGCGGCTGTATCGGCTAACCAGATTGCCGGCAGTACAACCAACACCCACCACATCCCGTCTGGCAGCATCCGGAGTGAAACCAGATAGCTTCCCAACCAACCGACATACGCGATCCCTGAAATGGTTACCGCAAAATCGGTCCCTGCTTTTTCGTGCCCGTGCTCAAACTCAAATAAGTGAAAAGTCAGGGCGAATAAAATGATCAGGCTGAATAGACCCGCTTGTGTCTCCACCCCCAAAGCTACCCGGCTGGCCACAATGACAACGGTAGCCCCTACAGCGATGTGTATAGAGGGTTGTAGCCCCCCGGCCTGGAACAATAAAACGTATTCATAAACCGCGATCCCCAGGACGATCGCGATTAGCAAGCCAAAAAACCTACCGCCCAGGTAGTTTGCAACCAAACCAACCGGGAGCAGAATGATTACAACACCAATACGATTGGATAGCTTGTCAGAGTTGGCCGTTTTTTGCGGCTGATACTCTACCATATCGTCTCTCTCGATGGCCGTATTCCTCCAGCGCAAGTCGTAGTTGTTCTTTATCAAAATCTGGCCAGTAAACTGGCGGGAAATACCATTCTGAATAGGCTCCCTGCCAGATCAGGAAATTACTGCCCCGCAATTCACCCGAAGTCCGGATGATCAGGTCTGGATCCGGTACACCGGCTGTAAAGAGATATTGGCTGACCAGATCGATGGTCACATCATCGGGGGTTGCTTCATCCTGGATCATCCGCTGGATTGCACTCACGATCTCATCTCTCCCGCCATAGTTCATCGCCACACTCAATACCAGGCGGTTATTGTGACGGGTAAAATCCAGCGCCTTTAATACTTTCTTTTGAAATGCCGGGTCGAGCCGATCCAGCCGCCCGATATGACGGAGCTGGATTCCCTGGTCATGCAACTCTTGTAATTCGTGGTCTATCACATCCTCGAATATCTTCATCAAGCCTTGCACTTCTTCTTGTGGTCTGCCCCAATTCTCAGTCGAAAAGGCGTAGATTGTCAGATATTGGATTCCAAACTCGATGCAGGCTTCGATTACCCGGCGTAAATTTTCTGTACCTGCCCGGTGACCTGCTAGGCGCGGCAAACCTCGCGCCAGCGCCCAGCGTCCATTCCCATCCATAATAATTGCAATATGGGTGGGAATAATTTCAGGCAATTCGGTGGTTCCGTTTGACTCCATATAGAATTCGCGGAAGCCCATATTAAACTTCCAGGATCTCTTTCTCTTTCTTTTCGCCAACGGTGTTGATCTCCTGAATTAAACGATCGGTGATTTTTTGCAGTTCCTCTTCACCTTTTTTCAATTCATCTTCGGAGATCATCTTTTCCTGTTCAAACTCACGCAGGTCTTTGATCATATCCCGGCGCACATTGCGGATAGCGATTCGTCCTTCTTCCAGCCGGTTATGAACCAGCTTAACAAGGTCTCGCCGCCGCTCTTCTGTCAACGGAGGCAAATTCAACCGGATTTGCTTTCCGTCGTTGTTTGGTGTCAGGCCCAGGTCGGATGCTAAAATACTGCGCTCGATTGTTTTAAGAGTGGTTCCATCAAAAGGACGGATCAAAATGGATCTCGGCTCTGGCACGCTGATTGTTGCTAATTGCACCAGCGGCGTCGAGACGCCATAGTATTCCACTGGCAACTTCTCTACTAATGCCGGGTGAGCCCGACCTGTCCGGATGCCAGCCAGGTCTTCCTCAAGAACCAGGATCGCGCCTTTCATGCGGTCTTCAGCTTCTTTGAAAACTTCCTTCAGCATCGGTGCCTCCATCGGTTTACAGTCGTATATTTTTCCACCAATATAGGATACTCGAAAAACTGAAGAGAGGAAAGGGTAAATTCTCAGGCAGTCACCAAAGTTCCAACTTTTTCCCCATATAAAGCCAGGCGCAGATTGTCTGGGTTCCATAGATTAAGCACCAGAACCGGCAAATTGTTATCCATACATAGCGAAATGGCTGTGCTGTCCATCACAGTCAGCCGCCGGTTCAGGAATTCGATATAAGTCAGGTGGTCAAAGCGAACAGCATCCGGATGGGTCATCGGATCAGAGTCGTAAATACCATCGACCTTGGTTTCCTTGATCAGCACATCCGCCCCAATTTCCATCGCTCGCAGCGCTGCTGCGGTGTCCGTGGAAAAGTAGGGGTTACCGGTGCCGCCCCCTAAGATGACCACCCGCCCTTTTTCCAAATGGCGGATCGCTCTGCGGCGGATATATGGCTCTGCAACTGCATGCATCTCTACTGCCGACTGAACCCGGGTGTATAACCCGATGCGCTCCATAGCGTCCATCAATGCCAGTGCGTTCATCATGGTTGCCAGCATGCCCATGTAATCCGCAGTTGCCCGATCCATGCCTCGATCCAGGCCGCTCCGTCCGCGCCACAGGTTTCCGCCCCCAATCACAATCGCTACATCCACACCCATCTCGTGGATCAGTTTTACCCGGTGAGAAATATTTTCGGCTCGCTCTGGATCGATCCCATAGCCATTATCGCCTGCTAATGCCTCGCCGCTTAATTTGAGTAATATTCGCCGGTACTTTAATCCATTTTCCATAGACGCCTCCTGTGGGGAATAAAAAGGCCAACCGGTTTGGTTGGCCTTTGTTTTTTTACGGCTCGATGCCTTCGCCCAATTCCCAGCGGGCAAAGCGCCGGATGACCATATTCTCGCCAATTGCAGCTACATTTTGGAGCAAGAGCTGCTCAATGGTGATCGATTCGTCGCGGATATAAGGCTGCCGCAGCAGGCAAACCTCATCCTTGAATTTCTCGACCCGTCCATCCACAATCTTTTCCAGGATCGCTTCTGGTTTACCTTCTTCGCGTGCCCGGTTTCGAGCGATCTCGCGCTCATGTGTGAAGACATCTTCTGGAATCTGCTCCATGTGGACATAACGCGGCGCAGCGGCTGCGATCTGTAACGCTACTTCATGGGCAAAGGTCCGAAATGCCTCGGATCGAGCCACAAAATCAGTCTCACAATTGACCTCAACCATCACGCCCACGCGGCCGTTGCCATGCGAATATAACTCGACTACCCCTTCAGATGCCTCCCGATCAGCCCGTTTTGCTGCAGTAGCCAGCCCTTTTTCACGCAAGAAATCAACCGCTTTGTCAAAATCGCCGTTCGCTTGCTCAAGCGCCTTTCGGCAATCTAACACACCTGCGCCGGTGGCTTCACGCAATTCTTTAATCTGTGCCGTTGTGACCGCCATGTTTAAACCTCTTCCTCGTCAATGACTTCGACTTCTTCAAGCTCTTCTTCGATCTCTTCTTCAATTAGTTCAATAACTTCATCCTCGAGGGTTTCTGCCTCATCTTCTACAGCGACGATATCTTCGTCACCGACCAATAGATGAGAAGAAATCTTGGCCAATGTTGCTGCTCCCAACAACTCCTCATCAGAAAGTTCAGGTTCCTCGGCGCTCGGCATGGCTGCTTTACTGGGAGCTGCCTCCTCTTCGGGCAGATCTTTGCGCAGTGCTTTGCCCTCGATCGCAGCGTCCGCAATCTTGGAGACCAGAAGCTTAATGGCCCGGATTGCGTCATCATTGGATGGGATCACAAAATCCACATTACGTGGATCGCAATTGGTGTCAACCAGGGCGATGACGGGGATATTCAGCAAATTCGCCTCATGGATGGCTGTTTCTTCACGGCGGACATCCACTACAAATAGCAGCTCAGGCAGGTCATTCATATGTCGGATACCGCCCAAGAGCAACTCCAACCGCTCAATTTCGCGCGATAAGATTAAAGCTTCCTTCTTGGTGATCCGCCCAAAATCACCCCGGTCGCGCATCCGCTCCAATCGTTCAAGCTCATTTATCCGCGCTCGGATTGTGCGCCAATTGGTTAACATCCCACCTAGCCAGCGGATAGTTACGTACGGCATTCCGGCTCGAGTGGCTTCTTCCTGGATTGTCTCCTGCGCCTGGCGTTTTGTGCCAACAAACAGTATGTTTCCACCCTCAGATACTGTGTCTCGCACCAAGTTATAAGCTTGTTGCAGGGACTTGACGGTCTTCTGAAGGTCAATGATATGGATGCTGTTACGTTCGGTGAAAATATAGGGTTTCATTGCGGGGTGCCATTTATGTGTCCTGTGCCCAAAATGCACGCCGCTTTCAAGAAGCGCTTTCATAGAAATAATGGTCATTCTTATTCTCCTTTGCGTTTGACCTCCGCTTCCTTCGTCCCTGGCCAGCACCGGAAACCGGCACGCCCAGCCAGGTCGGGAAGCGTGTGAGATGGTTGCCCTTGTTATGGGCAGTGATACAAGCATAACATCTCCCGCCTGAGGCGGGAGCGCATGCGAGTATATCACAGAGAGGCTAAGAATCGTCCAGAGTTTTGTAAAGAAAATTGGGTTTCAGGGAAACTCTTGTAATAAACGGGATCGACCTGGTTGGCGCAGTCGACGCAGGGCTTTGCCTTCAATCTGGCGGATGCGTTCGCGGGTCAGACCGAATTTTTGTCCCACTTCTTCAAGAGTGTAAGAGCGTTCGTGACCAAGCCCAAATCGCAGACGGATGACGCAGGCTTCTCGGGGAGTGAGGGTCGAAAGTACTTCTTCCACCCGCTCGCGCAGCATGTTTTCATAGGTGATCTGAATTGGGCTGGGGGAGTTTTTGTCCTCGATATACATACCTAACTCGGAGTCTTCGCCCTCGCCAATTGGGCTTTCGAGCGAGATGGGAGGTTGGGAGACTTGAAGGATCCAATGCAATTTATTGCTATCCAGGTGTAGATGAGAAGCAAGCTCCTGTGGCGTCGGAGATCGGCCAAGATCTTGCTCCAAGGACTGGGTGGCTTTGTAGATCTGCCGCAGACGATCTACCATGTGAACAGGAACCCGGATGGTTCGTCCCTGGTCGGCGATGGCGCGAATGATGCTTTGACGGATCCACCAGGTGGCGTAGGTGGAAAAACGGAACCCCCGGCGGTATTCAAATTTCTCTACGGCTTTCATCAACCCCAGGTTTCCCTCCTGGATCAGGTCCAGAAAGGGAACGCCGTGACCAAGGTAGCGTCGGGCGATGCTGACAACCAGGCGCGTATTCGCCTTGATCAGGGCTTCGCGCGCTATTCGACCCTCATGGACAGCGGATTCATGATTGAGGCGTTGTTCCGGGTTAAATCTGTTGGGAAGAGTAAGTTCCCGCCGGGACTGTTCGGCGAGTTCAATCTTGATTGCCAGGCCACGCTCATCTTCCATCGAAAGTAAAGGGGTGAGGGACATTTCATGCAGATAGAGACTAACCGAATCGTCGCTACCCTGGAGTTCTGGAGATGGTATGTTTCTTTTTTCTACGGCTTGCGTGACCATATGGGTGTATTTTTCCGATATTGATCGCCTATCAGAACCAATGAATGCCCTCCTGGAGCAGGCGAAACTCATTTGCAGCTATTTTGAGACAGGCGAACCGTTTTGTAAAATCTTCGATCATCATTCGGACAAATCCTGCCAGGAATTGGTATTATCCGCAGAATGTTCACAACTCTTTTCATTCAGATTTTCACCGCAGATAGGGCATAGCCCCTTACAGTCTGGTTTACAAACTGGGTTAATGGGGATCGCTAGCAACATTTCATCTCGGATGATGGGTGAAAGATCAATCTTACCATTCTCCGGTAAGATTAAGCCCAATTCCGTGATTGAGTTCGCATTGAAGGCGTACAATTCAGTAAAGTCAGTTTGCAAATGTTGCGAAAACTCGGTGAGACAACGGGCGCACTCTACGGGTGTGTTGGCTTCCATCTGCACCTGAACAAGCAAACCCTGGGCGGTGCGCGTTACACGAGCGTTTCCGGTCAGGTTGACCAGTTCTGTGTCGGGAGGCAGAAATACAGATGGATAATCAAACGGAAATTCGCGGCTGAAACCGACCGTTTGGTGGACAATAAATCCAATATTTATAAGAAAGGGTTTATTCGAGTCAGACACCAGCGTTATCAGAGTTATTCATATTTGGAGGAAACAAAAGAATGGCGCGTCGGACCCCAAAAGAACGCAGAAAGAGAGATCCGGATGATATGATTTAGATTATAACATACCGTAGGATGGACTGCGGATGTGATCGTTCCAGGGAGTGGCTAAATCAAGGGCTAAACAAACTGAAAAACATGGGCCGGGTAGCTGGGAAAACGCTGCTTCAATAGCTGGCGACGGTTGAAGCAGTAAACAAAGAGTCGCACAGCCCACTCCAAAGCTTCGAGACTTCTTGAAAAACATCGCGAGCGGCGTGCCAGTCGAGCCAGATAGTGACGCAGTTCAGCGTTATCACCTTCAACCGAATAAGTATCTGTCTTGCCTTCCGATACTTCATAATGACCATAGTGATACCAAAGGCGGTAATAGGCATCAAACCCATCACTGTAATACTGTTTGGCTTTGACAGCTTCATCTACCATATCCTGGATCACCACTTGAGTGCGATCCCAGACGATTTTGTAGCCCAGAAAACAGCGTGTTGCTCGATCTACAAGGGTTATGATGTAGATGCGCTTTTTTTCTCTCCTATGAAGGTGAAAAGCTCGTCCATTTCAGCCTCTTTGACTTCTTCTGGAACGGGTGCTTCGGGTAAGCTAGCCGCCTTCTCTTTGACCCATAATGATATTGTACGATGGTGTGTACCCAGATGACGCGCAATTCGACGCAGATTCATCCCATCCACATACATTTCTATCGCTTTTTGGCGAGTTTGCTCATCATAGACCCATGCTTTCGGTTCAGGCGTGTATTTGATCTGACAATACATGCATCGATAGCGTTGACTACCTGCACCTGTTTTTCCAGCACGGTTTTGTCGTTCTGTTCGTTGGCATTTCGGGCATCTGTTCATCCCCCTATTTTAGCCCATTTTTTAGCCACTCTCCGTTCCAAAGCTGGTAAAAGCGTGGTTAAATGGTTGTGAGGCAGTCGGACAACCGCCCCACAACCCACGAACAAAGAGGCACACTGACATGCGCCTGAACCTGATTTTACCAAAAGTTGAACCGAACCAATTTGAATTTCCAAAGAAATGCCCCCAGAAAGGATGCTCGGGAATGCGATTTATCCCACGGCAGGAAGTGAGCAAGAAGATAGTGGATGCACAGCATCCTGAGGTAACGGCCTGGAGATGTGAATGCATCCAATGCGGGCATGTATTCCGCGTATACCCGAAAGGGGTCAGTCAGAAGCAAATATCGAAACGTGTGAATGGTATGGCAGTGATGATGTACGTTCTGGGATTAAGCTACGGGGCTGTAGAAATTGTATTGAACAGCCTTGGGATGGGGATAGGAAAAACGAGTGTCTATCGGGCAGTTCAAGCAGTTACAAAGCAAGTGCCTGGACTGAAGTGCGAGAAGCTGCTGGGAGGCTACCGGACAAAAGCAGTTGGAGCAGATGTAACCAGTGTACGTTGTAACGGGAAGTGGGTTACAGTCGGGATCGCCGTAGATGCAGTGAACGGGATGGTCTTGAGCATCGACGAACTACCGGGTGAGGATGCCGAACAACTGCAAACCTGGTTGGAACCAATCCTGGATGCGGTAGACGCAGATGTTGTGGTGAGTGATGATGCAGACGCCTTCAAGAATGTTAGTGATCAGACCGGACGCTCGCAGCAAGTGTGCAAAAGCCATGTGGTTCGAAACACAGAAGCTCTTGTTGAAGAACTCTCAGCAATGATTGACGCAGGACAGGATCATTCTCTGGAAGCCATTCATATTACTCCCGAACAGGCCTTGGAAGACCTGGCTTCACTAAAGGAGATGATCCACTCCCGCCGCCCAGAAGAACAGCCACACCTTGAAGTAATCTATCTACGCTATGCCAACGCTCGCAAACCCGGTAAGGCAAAGAAACATGATATTGCCTACCGGATGCGTAATTTGTTTATGGATCGCTGGAACCTCTGGCCTCGCCTGACTTTCTATCGTACTTGGAAGGATGAATTCGAAAATGAGATCTTAGACGGCACGAATAACCATTGTGAACGCGCCATTGGTTGGTGGATCAAAGAGCGTTACCGCCCCATGCGCGGCTACAAACAGAAGCAATCTGCTCTTGGCATTAGCCGCCTGATCGCCTTTGCCGGGAACAACCTGGCTCGTGGTTTGCGTTTAGCAGATTTGATGGCATAACCAGAATATTATTCGCCGGTTTTGCCGTCAATGCTGTTTACCAACGTATCTTTTACCAATTTTGGAACGGTCACACTGCGGATAGATATGAATGTTTCGGAGGAGCCGTGTTGAAACTAATGATTGCGACAAATAACCCGGGGAAGATAAAAGAGATTCGGTCATTACTGATCAGGTCGAAATTAGAATTGGTTACACCAGCATATATCGGCCTGGAGCTAGAAGTGGTAGAGACCGGCAGCAGTTATGCGGAAAATGCGGCGATCAAAGCTTGGGCTTTCTGGGAAGCTTGCGGTATGCTGACCCTGGCGGATGATTCTGGTCTGGAGGTGGATGCGCTGGATGGCGCACCGGGCTTACATTCAGCCCGGTTTGTTCAGCGAGCAGGAGCCAGTGATGCCGACCGGCGAGAGAAATTGGTGGGCGCTTTGCAAGGGAAAATGCGACCTTGGCGGGCGCGCTTCCGTTGCGTGGTAGCTCTGGTAGGCTCGCCGGGGGAGGTGAATTATGCTGAAGGAATTTGTGAGGGTGAGATTATCCCGAAATCAACGCGGGGAAAATGGATTTGGTTATGACCCGATTTTTCTCATTCCAGAGATTGGAAAGACGCTGGCTGAGTTGAGCATGCAAGAAAAGAACCGTCTTAGTCATCGGGCGCAGGCAGTGCAAGCTGCCATGCCTTTGATCGAGAAATACCTCTCAAAAATTTAAGGATACCTTGCGGAAAATGAAGTATGAGATATGATAAGGTATATGAAAGAAAATAGTACTCCAATCCTGCCTGATTGGGTGTCGCTCTCGGTCCGATGGGTTTTTCTGATGGCAGTCAGCCTGTGGCTGGTATTCGGGGATGGCGTGGATTGGGCAGTTTTGACGGTGATCATTCTGGCGGCAGCGGGGAATATCGCTGCGACAGTTATTGTTGCTGTCAAGCGCGCGTCATTCGCATTCAGGGTGATTTGCAGTGTTGGGGACTTAGTCTTCGCTCATATCTTGTTCTTTCTGACGATAGGCACAGGGCGTGATCTTGCCTGGCCTGTATTTTTACCTTTGATTTCGGCTGCCCTGTTTTTTCAATTATTTGGGGCAATTTCTTGCACCCTGGCGAACACGCTTTTGCTTGGCGCACTGGCTTTTCCTTTTGCTCCAATGGAAGATGTGCTGCTGTTGGTTGGGATTATGTTGCCTCTGAACATCCTGGTAGGGTTGGGACTGGTGTATTTGGAGAACGCGCTTGGATCTTGGGGTTCAATTTCCCAAAAGGGTACGACGACCATTTAGAAAACCGATTACTCATCAGGAGTTGAAACAACGACAGACGGTCTATGGATTGATTTCAGAGCTAAGCGCAACATTGAATTATCAGAAAGTGCTGGAAACATCACTGGATCTGGCAACAACCGCCCTGGCAGAACTCGGCGCGCCTGTGGACAGATTGGTGAGCGCGGTAATGCTTTTCACTGGCCAGAACCCAAAATCGCCAGAACTGAATGTTGCAACTGCTCGGCGTTTTCTGATGCAGGATAAGAATCTGACTTTGCCGGGTATCCGCGGAGTGATTGCGCACGTAATTGAAACTGGTAGCCCGGTTTCAACGAAAGATCCCAAAAATGATCCAGAATTAAGTCAGATCATCTCATTGCACGAGTGTCGTTCGGCGCATGTGTTACCTCTTCGTACAGGTTTGGATGCCTATGGCATACTGCTTTTTGCGCACCTCGACCCCGATTTCTTTTCACCTGACCTAATCGAAGTGCTTGAGATCGTTCGAAACCAATCGACGATTGCAATCCAGAACGCTCGCCTGTATCAAGCCCTGGAACAAGAGAAAAACCGGATGATGGAAATTCAGGAGGAATCGCGCACCAAATTGGCGCGCGACCTCCATGATGGCCCTACTCAATCCATCTCGGCAATTGCTATGCGGGTTAATTTTGCACGCCGTTTGATGGATCGCGATGCTAAATCTGCATCGGAGGAGCTTTTTAAAATTGAAGAACTTGCCCGCCGGACGACAAAAGAAATCCGCCATATGCTCTTTACGCTGCGGCCTTTGGTGCTTAAATCGCAAGGCTTGGAGGCGGCGCTTGAGTCGATGGCGGATAAAATGGGCGAGACCTATAACCAGGGAGTAATCATCCAGGTTGATCCACGAGTAGTGGAGATGCTCGAGTCCAGCAAACAGGCGGTAGTGTTTTATATCGCTGAAGAAGCTGTCAATAATGCCCGTAAACATGCCGAGGCAGGGCATGTTTGGGTGCGCTTGAAACTTATGCGGGATGGCTTGAGTTTTCTGGAGGTCGAGGATGATGGCGCGGGATTTGACGTTCATGAAGTGGATGCTTCCTATGAGAGCAGAGGTAGCCTGGGGATGATCAACTTACGGGAGCGGACGGAGCTGGTAAACGGGGTATTGAGGATCGATTCGGTCAAAGGGCGTGGCACCAAGGTGCAGGTACTGATCCCGCTGACAGAGGAAGCGGCCGACCGGATCCGACGTGGGCAGTGAAGAGAACGATCCATGCCAGTTATTGCAGGTGTTTATTATCATCTCTATGCAGGAAGCAATCTGGGGCAAAAGCCAACGGTGGTTCTGATTCATGGAGCGGGAGGAAATCACCTGTATTGGCCTGCCGAAGTGCGCCGTTTAGCGGGTTTTCGGGTGTATGCGCCAGATTTGGCCGGGCATGGAAAAACCGATGGACGTGGAAGGCAGACGATCTCCGGATATGCAGAATCAATTTTAGAGTGGCTGGCTGCTCTTGGGATTCACAGTGCAGTATTTGTGGGCCATTCGATGGGCAGCGCGATTACGCTATGTCTGGCTTTGGATCACCCTGAGCACGTAACCGGCCTGGCGCTGGTTGCAGGTGGAGCGCGTTTAAAAGTAGCCGCACAGCTTTTGGAGTTTACGGAAAGCTCAACCACATACCTTAATGCGGTTAAGATGATGATTGATTGGTCTTTTGGCGCAGATACTTCTCCCCGCTTAATAGATTTGGTGACCAAACGGATGATGGAAACCAGGCCCAGTGTTCTGCATAGTGACTTTCGGGCATGTAGTCATTTTGATGTCACTGACCGGTTGGGCGAGATTCGCCGACCAACGCTGATAGTATGTGGGGCAGAAGATAAAATGACGCCGCTGCGCTACTCTCAATACCTGGAAAAGCAGATCGCTGAGGCGCAATTGAGAGTGATTCCAGATGCCGGGCATATGGTGCAGATCGAAAAACCGCGATCTGTGGCGGATACACTGTTCAATTTCTTGAACGGGATTAAACATCTATAAAAAGCATCTTGCCGATTCGGGTCAGTTTGGGTATAATCATCTGACGTCTGGGCGGATAGCTCAGTTGGTTAGAGCACTGCGTTGACATCGCAGAGGTCGTAGGTTCGAGCCCTATTCCGCCCACTCTCTTTCGGTATCCTACTAGGATTATCAAAAGAAGGTGTTGTAATAAATAAGTATTTGCGAGAGGAGTAGATTATCAGCGCAATTAACTATCGGGTAAACGAAGCAGTTCGTGTTCCTCAAGTGCGTCTCATTGGACCGAAAGGCGAGAATGTTGGGGTTGTCTCAATTGATGAAGCCCAACGGATCGCCAGGGATGCTGAGCTCGATTTGGTTGAAGTAGCCCCAGCAGCTGATCCGCCTGTTTGCAGGGTGATGGATTTTGGGAAGTTCATATACGAGAGAGCTAAAAAGGAACGCGAAGCGAAAAAAGCACAAACAAAAATTGAGGTTAAAGAGATCCGCTTACGACCCAAAACCAATGAACATCATCGCGATCTGAAAGTGCGGGATGCCCGGCGATGGCTGGAAGGCGGGATGAAGGTAAAAGTCAGGATTCGTTTCCGTGGTCGAGAGATCAGTTATCCTGAAATCGCCTTGAATGACCTCAAAGAAGTGGCCGAAGATCTGTCAGATGTTGCCATTGTGGAGCAGGTGCCCGCATTGGAAGGCCGAACGATGTTGATGGTGCTGGCGCCCGGTAAAGCGGCAAAAAAGAAATAGTTTCATTGCGCTGATTTTTTAGTCAAGGGTTAGGTCAACATCCGCGGATGTCAACAGAATCCGCGGAATTTTGTGTGAAAGGAGAATTGCTGTGCCACGCAAGCAAACGGTTGGTAAGTATAAAATCAAGACGCATAAGGCTACTTCGAAGCGTTTTCGCGTAACCGGTTCGGGAAAACTCATGCGGACGAAGATCGGCAAAAGCCACCTGCGCCGTCGCACCCCAAAGCGCGTCTCGCGCCTTTTTATGGAGATGCAGCCGGTCAAGGGGCGCGGAATTGTTAAGACTGTTCACCGATTAGCGCCCTACCTGGACAAGAAGGGCTAGGCATTCGCCGAGAGCCTTTGAGTGAAGAAGTAGCAGGGCTTTCTGGCCAAACAGGCCAAGCCCATTCTGATTAACCCTAGAGAATTGCGACTGTTGGGTGCATTCAACTGGTAAAATCGTTACCGGCGCCCAGGGGATCGCAGGAGGTATAAAATGGCTCGTGTAAAGACTGGACCGTATCGTCGTCAACATCATAAGAAGGTCCTAAAAATAACGAAAGGCCAATTTGGGACCCGCCATCGCCTGTTCCGGCGGGCCAATGAGGCTATGCTGAAGAGCTTATGGTATGCATATCGAGATCGACGAACGCGCAAGCGTGACCTGCGTCGTCTATGGATTGCACGCATCAATGCAGCGGCAAGGCTAAACGGAACAACGTATAGCCGCTTGATCCATAATATGAAGGACACCCGGATTGCACTCAATCGGAAGATCCTGGCCGATCTGGCTGTGCGCGACCCGCAGGCATTTTCAGCTGTTGTGGCTTTGGCAAAAACCGCACAAGCGGAATAAAACTTCTCCCCTAAATCACACAGCGGGATGGCGTTTTTGGATGACAGTTCGCCATCCCGTTTCTTATTCCTTGATGAATGATGGCTGTTGAAGAATTGTACTGCTTTATCAGACGGTATAGTATAATGCCTCAAGGTTGGAGGTTGTATGTCTGAAGAAAAAGATCGAAAGATCATACCATCTAATGGGGGAATATTTAATGATCTGGCAACGCGCATCAAACTGGTGATCCGTCTGATTGGCGATCGACGGGTCAATCCACTGCTTAAGCTGCTACCATTTGGTTCTCTGCTCTATTTCCTTATCCCCGACCTGGTGATTGGACCGATCGATGATGTAGCTGTTGTTTGGCTTGGGAGCTATCTCTTCGTTGAACTGTGCCCTCTTGAGATCGTACAAGAGCATAAAGAAGCGCTTGCCCGGATGATTCCAGGGAACTGGAATGAGCCAAGGGGGCCTGAGGACGAAGTGATTGAGGGTGAGTTCTGGGAGAAGAGGGAGTGAAGGTATAATTCCCCCTTGATTATTTGAACACAAGCTGTTCTCAATTAGTATTCTTATCATGCGTTGGATAGCCTTTCTGGCCTTACTTGTTGTCACAGCGTGCAATGGGGGTGGTCGAGAAAGCCTCGAAGCGACATCTCCTGTTGAGTTAGAGTCGCCAGCCAATCTGCCTGTTCAGACTTCTGCAGCATCTACGCCTTCAGCTTCCCTGGAATCAGTTGATCAACCAACCTCGAGCACAACCAGCATACCTACGATTGCAGTCGAGACGGATATCCCTGCACCGTCAAGGGAAGCTGCTGACCTATCGATTTTTACCTGGAAGCCAATCATCAACGGCCTGCGAAAACCGCTTGGTTTAGAAAACGCAGGCGATGGCTCTAGCAGGTTATTTTTGTTAGAGCAAGCCGGTTTAATCCGGATTCTTCAGGCTGGGAATCTGATCGAGCCACCTTTCCTTGACCTGACCGATCGGGTGGGAAGCAGCGGGCTCGAACAAGGTTTGTTGGGGCTGGCATTTCACCCGAATTACCGCGAGAATGGTTATTTTTATGTGAATTACACTGATTTGCAAGGAGACACGGTGATTGCCCGCTTTCAGGTCTCGCAAACCGACCCCAACATCGCCAGGGCAGATTCGGAAATGCGTCTTCTTCTGGTAGAGCAGCCCTACGAGAATCATAATGGTGGAGCGGTACTCTTTGGACCGGATGGTTATCTCTATATCGGCTTGGGGGATGGTGGATCGGCTGGAGATCCGCACAACAACGCCCAATCTTTGGACACGCTGCTTGGCAAGATCCTGCGGGTCGATGTAGATCAGGGTCAGCCGTATGGGATCCCAAAAGGCAATCCGTATGTACATGATGGTGGACGGGCTGAAATCTGGGCTAATGGATTACGCAACCCATGGCGGATGGCGTTTGATGCGCTCACCGGCGATCTATATATTGGAGATGTGGGGCAGAATCAGTGGGAAGAGATCAACTTTTTACCTGCCGAGGCTGTCTTGCAGATCGGTAGACTTCAGGCGTTCAATTTCGGCTGGAATTATAGCGAGGGAACGCATGTATTCCAGGGTGACCCACCTCTCGGCCTGGCAATCATCCCGCCAGTTGCGGAGTATGACCATACCTTGGGTTGCTCGGTGACCGGCGGAGTGGTCTACCGGGGCAGCCAGCTTTCGGATTTGCAGGGGATATACCTGTTTGGGGATTATTGCAGCGGGCGAGTGTGGGGATTGTGGCGGACTTCGGAAGGAAACTGGCAGAAGCGAATATCATTTGAGAATATGAGCCGCATAACGGCTTTTGGAGAAGATGAATCAGGCGAGGTCTTTCTCAGTAGACCAGGCCGGGTTAATATACCAGCTAGCAGCGAAGTAACCATTATGGATGAAAAGTTTGCTGAACGAGTTCGACGTTTCCAAGGCGAAAAGCGGATCAATGGGTTAATCTATGGGCTGATCGCTGGTTTTTGGTTTAGCCTGGGGGTTTGGGCCTTAGATGCCTGGCTCCTCCAACAGGCAAATGGGGATTTTACCTGGCTGAAGTTCGCAATAGGCGCGCCGTTCCTGATCTTCCTCGGCGGAGTCGCCGGGTGGCTCACAGCTAGATTCGATAATTCTTTCTTGGGGGCGCTGATCTGGCTGGCTACCGGGATCGCTTATATTTGGATTTGCAGCCACGTACCATTTCAGGGGCAATCGATCGCTTTGGGATTGTTGGATTTGGACTTCGCCGGGTTGGAGCTCTATCCATTTGTAGAGAGTATTGTCATCCGGATGAGCTTGTTATACCTGGTCGTAGGATTGCTCATGGCAATTTTTGGGGGTTTTGAACTGTTCTTTGTTGAATCTGCTACTCGTTCTTCTGGTCAGTTTGGCCGTTTCTTTGCGCTGCTGATTTGCTTTATTCTGTATATCCCGCTCGGGATGATGGTAGATGATTTGATCAATCGAACGCTGCGCGAACCGATTGCGGGAATGAACGAGTTGATCCAGTTTGGGGTGGGATTGCAGAATCAGACAGTCTCGAAAGAGACGCAGCGAGAGATGGGAGTACGGGCGATCAGAATATTTGGAGACCGGATCAATCGTCCATATCGGATTATCCTTGGAAAATATGACCCCATCATGTTAGATGAAATCCATGTATATGTAGATTTTTCGGGCGAATGGGGTGGATGTTCCGTGCTGGTCAACCGGCCGATGGTGTGTTGGCTCAGTTCGGAACGATATCTGCGCAGTCTGGCATGCCTGGTAGAGGGGGGGACCGCGCAGAAATGTAAGATAAAGACTCTCCCCGGTGCTGAACCGGTGCAGATGGATGTGTTTGCGAAATTGGATGCAGAGCCATTGGAATATGGCATACTGGGGCAGCGCGGCACGCAAGTGCTGGTTATGGCAGCAGATGCAGAGGGCGATCAGGTGAAGTGTAATTATCGCGAATTGGATGCGGTTTACCTGGAATCTTGTCAGCCGGTGAACGGAAAAGCGTTTGATATCATGCCGATTTTGCCGACTCCCACTCGCCTGGTTCCAACTCCAACGCCAACCGTGATGCCAATCCAGGAGGTTCAAGCCGGTCCACAGGCGGCTTTGAGCGACCCATCGGTTTTAGGTTTGGCTGTTTTGCAGAATGCACCACGTTATACAATCGTTGTGGATATTAATGAAGACCTGCTAGGGTTTAATGGGTCAGCCACGGTCGAAGTGACGAATGCTGAAACCGTCCCGCTGGATGTACTCTACTTCCGGTTATTACCGAACGGAAAAGGAAGCTACGGAGATGGTTCACTGCGGGTTACCCGGACGAGCCAGGATGGTCGAGAGGCATCCACGGCGCTCTTGGTTGAAGATACGGTCTTGAAGGTTCCGCTGACTGAAACCCTGCAGCCGGGGGAGAAGGTTTTGCTCGAATTCGAGTTCCAGGGCGAAGTGCCAAAAGACTTTGGAGGCGAGGCGACCCCGGCGGGCTATGGCATCTATAATCTTTCGAATGGGGTGCTGGCCCTGTCTGGTTGGTATCCGATCCTGGCAGTTTACGACGATCAGGGCTGGAATCTGGATCAGCCTTCACAGATCGGTGATTCGGTTTACAGCGATGTCGGGTTCTATTCGGTTGATCTCAGCGCCCCGGAGGGCCTGATGGTTGCAGCAACAGGTGTGAAGGTCAGCGAGCAGCACGGAGATGGGAAGCAGCGAATGCATTTTGAGAGCGGACCAGAGCGTGATTTCTTTTTGGTCGCCAGCGCCGATTATCAAATGGCTAGCCGAATGGTAGGCGAAACCAAGGTTAACTCTTATTTTTTCTCTGGTCATGAAGCTGCTGGAATGAAAGCGCTTTCAATAGCATCCGATTCACTTAAAATCTTTAATGAAAAGTTTGGCCCCTATCCTTTTGGAGAATTTGATGTTGTCGCAGCACCGATGCGGAACGCATTGGGGGTGGAATACCCGGGGATTGTGGTCATTGCCGAGAGCCTGTATGAATTGCCCGAGAAACCGGACTTTGAGGTTACAGTAGCCCACGAAGTTGCCCATCAGTGGTGGTACAGCGTGGTTGGGAATGATGTGTTTGATGAACCCTGGCTGGATGAGGCGCTTGTAACCTATAGCTCGGGTCTATACTATGAATTTACTTTTGGACCGCAATACCAGGCTGGATTGGAACAATACTGGCAAAATCGCTATGACCGCCAGCGGGAGGAGACAGGCGATGAAATTGTCACCAATGGTCTTGAATATTTTGAGAGCTTAAACCGGCCATCCATCTATGGAGCGATTGTATATGTCAAAGGAGCGCTTTTCTTCAAAGCGCTGCGGGCGGAAATTGGCGACCAAGCCTTTTTCCAGGGTTTGCAAGATTATTATCAGTTGCGATATTTCCAGATTGCACAGGCGGCTGATTTACTGGATGCTTTTGAAAATGCAGCCGGCCGTAATCTGGATACCTTTTACCAACAATGGTTATATAAGAAGCAATGATGAAAATCATGGGAATACTTTACAAAAAGTCGTTGCCGCTGATTTTTGTTGCCTTGTCTTGCCTGGGGCTCGCGCGCTGTGAGCCATTGACCAGCCTGCCCGCGCCTCCCGCAACGACTGCGCCGATTTAGACCCAGCCAGCTGCTTTGCAGGCGACCCTGGCGGTAGTTAACGACCCACCGACATCGATCCTAACGCAAGATCTGAGCCCAACGATAACAAATCCACCCAGCCCAACCGCGCTAGAAGTCGTTCGATTTGCGGTGATTGGAGACTATGGCGAAGAAAGCCAGGGGGAAATGGATGTGGCAACTTTAATCAAAAGCTGGAACCCGGATTTTATCATTACTGTGGGAGATAACAATTATCCATCCGGTTCGTTCGAGACCATTGATCAGCGAGTCGGTCAGTATTATCACGAATTTATCTACCCATATCATGGAGGTTATGGTCCTGGAGCGGAGAGCATTCGATTTTTTCCTACCCTGGGAAACCACGATTGGGATACACCCGGCGCTCAACCGTATTTGGAGTATTTCGAGTTGCCCGGAAATGAGCGTTATTATGATTTCAGTTGGGGGCCAGTCTATTTTGTGGCTCTGGATAGCGATTCGCGCGAACCAGATGGGGTCTCGCCGATCTCCCCTCAGGCTCAATGGGCGCAAGCCCGCCTGATGGAATCCAATGCTCTCTGGAAGGTGGTCTATTTTCATCATGCGCCCTATTCTTCCGGGACTCACGGATCGGTGGAATGGATGCGCTGGGATTTTACCAACTGGGGGGCCTCGGTCGTTTTAAGTGGACACGACCACCATTATGAACGGTTGATGATTGATGGGATACCTTATTTTATCGATGGCGTTGGCGGTGGACCGATCTATCCGATACCGGGTCTGGCTGAGGGCAGCCAGTTTCGATTTAACAATGACTATGGCGCGCTGTTCGTAACCGCCGATGCATTTCAAATGACTTTCGAGTTCTATATCCGAACCGGTGAATTAGTCGATAAATACCAGATCGCAAAATAAAATGATCTTGACAGGTTTTAGCGGTTTATGATAGACTCTCATCGCTTAACCAAACTTTAACGAAAGGGACACCCGAACGAATGGATAGCATGAAACCCCAAACTTTTTGCAGCAGTTTAGCCGCTTTGAGCGGTGCTGTTGCCTTTCCTTCTCGGAGTGCGCCTGTTGACCAATAGCATGGTCTGCTGAAGAAATTGACAGCCACGGTGCGCTCCAAAGCCCGTGGCTGATTTGTTTAAACGCCCAGATTCGCCAATGCCAGCCACGGGTTTGACCTGCGGCTGGTTTTATTTATTAGCTGGTTTGAAACCTGGGAGTATGAGATGTCTATCGCAGTCCATGTATCCAACTTATCAAAGAAATTCAGTCGGCCTGCCCTGCCACGCCGGGAGTGGAAACTGCGCGCGGGCAGGGGTCACTCCGATGGATTGGGATTCATCCACCGGATGGATGAATTGATTGCCCTGGACCAGGTTTCACTCTCGGTGGAAGAAGGTGAAGTTTTTGGATTGTTTGGGCAAAAAGGCGCAGGTAAATCGACCTTGATCAACATGATTGGAACTGTATTGCGACCGGACGAAGGTGAGATCCGCATTTTTGGGCTGGACGCGATCCGCCAGCCAATTCAGGTGCAACGCTGGATTAACCGGGTGGGCGTCGAGGCCAGTTTCTTCAAGCAACTTTCGGCGTTGGAGAATTTACTGGGCGCAGGCCGTTCATCGATCGCGATCCAATCCGAATTATTTGAACAGGCGATTGGGCTATTGTCCCGCCTGGGGATCGACCGCGCATCCATGCATATCCCAATGGAAAAACTGACGATCACTTTGCAGCAGAAAGTGGCGGCGGCGCGTGCGCTGTTGAGGCGGCCGCGTTTGCTGCTTCTGGATGATGTGACCCGCGGGCTGGACACGGATTCAAAGAAGGTCGTTCATCAACTGATTCGGGAGATCCAGGTCGAGAACGGAGTCACTGTGATATACGCCACACAGGACCTCCAGGAAGCTGTTGCTCTGTGTGATCATGTCGCTCAGCTGGAAGCCGGTAAGCTGGAAAATTTCGATTTGCCATGTTCCACTGATCTGGCTGACTTATTGAATGATGAAATTCCGCCACACTCGACGGCAGAGTTCGTCCAGTCGATTGCGATGAGTGGATAGCAGATTGTTTTGAAAGTACCTATTTAATTTAGGAGGAGTGTTTTGAGATGAAAATCAGTGATCCATTGTTTGTGGAGCAGAATATATGTCTGGGTCCGATTGACTATGAAAAAGACCCGCCTATCGAGGCAAGTTGGACACAGGATGCGTCCTTCTTGCGCATGATCAGACAGGACCCGGCAATGCCGCTGACGGTAGCACAAATCAAGAAGCGCTACGAAGCGATAGAAAAAGAGCAGGAAGAGAAAGGCAACCTGTATTATTTTACGATCCGGATGCGCCAGGATGATCGCTTGATCGGTTTTGCAAAAATCGAGTGGATCGATTGGTCAAACGGAGGATGCTTCATCCAGCTTGGAATCGGGGCATCTCAAGATCGGCGGCGAGGTTTTGGGAGCGAGACGTTTCGGCTGATGCTGCGTTTTGCCTTCGGTGAATTGAACCTGTACCGCCTGACAGCTGTGATCCCAGAATTCAACGCAGGAGGTTTGAGCCTGTTCAGGAAATTTGGATTTGTCCAAGAAGTGCGCCGACGAGAGGCTGTCAGCTTTCAATTGCGGCGATGGGATATGATCCACCTGGGGCTGCTGAAATATGAATGGGCTGCCATTGCCTGAACGGGTGTTGCAGGACAATCCCAGGAGTTGCTCATTGCGAATAGCTGATCCCGCCTGGGAAAGGAGTGGATAGAATGACAAACGAGTTGTTTGTAGGAAAGAAGGTCCGGCTGGTTCGAAGCGAACCGGAAAAGGTGAGTAAAGCCTATGCGCTTTGGGACCACAATTCGGAATATCGCCGCTATCGGCATGAGCGGGCAGTGCAATTGTGGTCGCAGAAGAGGTATGAAGAATGGATCAAGGAAGATGATGATCGTCCGGGAGCACGACGATTTCTTTTCGATGTACAAACCCTGGCTGAAAATAGTCTGATTGGGTTTGTTATGCTTTACCTCGAGTGGATCTCCCAGGGAGACGCCTGGGTTGGGATTAGTATAGGCGAGCGTGAATATTGGGGTAAAGGCTATGGGACGGATGCAATGGAACTCATTTTGTATTACGCTTTTGAAGAACTCAATCTGCACCGGGTTTCGCTGGGTGTGCTCGCTTATAACCCGCGCGCCATTCGAGCCTATGAAAAAGCAGGTTTTGTGGTTGAGGGCGCTGAGCGGCAGGCGGCGAACAAGGATGGTGTTCGATATGATGCGCTGATCATGGGTATCTTGCGGGATGAATGGTTGGCGCGCTTTATGAAAGAAAGGGACCAAAATGGCGGATAAAGAGCATCCGAACGATGATAACTTGTTCCAAGGTGATTTGGTAAGGCTTGCAGTTGATGAAGCTCAAACGATGGCAGAGGCGTTTAGCCGCTGGTCGCGCGACTCTGAATATCAGCGATTATTAGATACGGATCCTTCCTATCCGCGTTCCATTAAATCGACAAAGGAGTGGGTCGAAAAAGAGCGAGAGAAAGATCCGCCAGAGAATTTCATTTTTACGATCCGGACCCTGGCGGACGACCGATTGATCGGCGAGATTGGGCTGGATGGCGTGAAATGGAGCCAGGGGGAGACCTTCATAGGGATTGGGGTTGGGGAGCGTGATTTATGGGGCAAAGGTTTTGGGACAGATGCCATGCAGGTGATCTTGAGATTTGCCTTTAGCGAACTGAACCTTCAGCGAGTGTCTCTGGATGTCTTTGAATACAACCCGCGTGCGATCAGTTCTTACGAAAAAGTGGGCTTTGTTCATGAGGGGCGGATGAGGGGTCTGCTCTACCGAGATGGACAACGTTATGATTTGATATTCATGGGGATTTTGCGTGATGAATGGCTGGCAAGAAATGCATCTGATACGTTGAAAGGTTAATGGAAATGGATATCCATATTGAGAAGGATTTGCGAATGACTAAGCCAGTTGATTGGAGTATGCTGCTGCAGCAAGGTTACACGATGCGTTCGGCCAGGAAAGAGGACCTGGAAGCAGTAGTGGAACTGTTGAATGCCGCCACGACCAGTCTGGTTGGGGCAGGGAAGTTTTCAACCAGCGAGCTTGCGCTGGATTGGGAGATGCCTGGGCTCGAATTAGGAAATGATACTCAGGTGGTACTTAATCCGGATGGAAAGTTGGTCGGGTATGAAGATGTGTTTGATCTGGATGCACCCCACGTCCGGATTTATTGTTTTGGGCAAGTGCATCCTGATCATACCGGCAAAGGTCTTGGATCAGCGTTACTAGCTTGGGCAGAAGAACGCGCCCGTTGTTCAATTTCCAAAGCGCCTGATGATGCGCGGGTGGCGTTGGTCGCGAACACCCTGACGGTCAATCAAAAAGCTGTGCCGCTTTACCGAGATGCCGGGTTTCAGCTTGTGCGTTATTCATTGCGAATGGTGATTGAATTGGATGAATCGATTCCAGACCCGGAATGGCCTATAGGAATCGTCGTGCACCCATTTATGCTGGGTGAGGATGACGAGATCACTGTTCAGGCTGTACGAGACTCTTTCAGTGATCATTGGGGTTTTGTTCAGCATCCATTCGAGTCCGAGTTAGAGCGCTATCGCCATTTCTGGAAGACAGATGAAGATTTTGATCCCGCGTTGGTTTTTCTGGCAATGGATGGCGGGCAGGTAGCCGGGATATCGCTCTGTCATAAGAAAGTGCAAGAAGACCCCGAGATGGGATGGGTTGGTACGCTAGGCGTGCTCCGACCCTGGCGCCGAAAGGGGTTGGGACTGGCTTTATTGCGCCATTCATTTCGCGAATTCCAACGAAAAGGGAAGAAGCGGATTGGACTTGGCGTCGATGCTGAAAGCCTGACCGGCGCAACCCGGCTTTATGAGAAAGCCGGCATGCAACCCGACCCGGCCTGGCAATGGAGCCTTTATGAGAAAGAGCTGCGGCCCGGGATTGAACTGAGCACTCAAACGGTCACGGCTTTCACAAAGTAGCTTGACAGAATAAAGGATCTTCTTCGGTAAACTTGTTGTAACCAAACATCAAGAACCGGAGAAGACCCAAATGGATTATATCAATCTAGAACCCCAGCAAGATATCAATGAAAATGGATTGATATTTGATATCGGCAGTCTGTATGCATACTTTCAACAAGTGAGTGATACCCGCAAAGCCAAAGGGAAACGGTATCCGCTGGCAATGCTGTTGTTGCTGATGATGCTGGCTAAGCTGGGGGGTGAAGACAACGCCAGCGGTATCGCCGATTGGGTGGCAAATCGAGTTGAAGTGTTGCATGAACTGAAGGTAATACAACAGGAGAAAGTCCCGTGTCATATGACCTATAGACGGATATTGCAGGACACGATCGAACCAGACGAATTTGAAAAGGTAGCCCAAGATTTTCATAAAGGTCGCCTGGAAGAAAGCACAGAGATTGTATTCACCATTGACGGAAAAGCTCTCAAAGGGACAATTCCGGCTGGGGAAGTGCGAGGCTTGCACTTGTTGAGCATTTACGTACCCGATCAAGGCCTAGTATTGGCAGAAGTTGAGGTGGATCGTAAGGAAAACGAGATTGTGGCAGCTCCCAAAATTCTTAGACAGGTGAACTTGAGCGGAACAATCGTAATCGGAGATGCAATGCATGCCCAACGAGAAGCCTCGACACAGATTGCTGATGCCGGCGGAGATTTTATTTGGACCATCAAAGGCAATCAACCTCGTACTCACTGGGCAATTGAAAAGTTGTTCGTGCATGAAGTGTGCAATCTTCGCCAAGGTGCTCCACTATCGAAGCATTGCCAGATGTTCACACAGGTCAATAAAGGGCATGGGAGAATTGAAAAGCGCACTATCATGGTCAGTACTGAATTGAATGATTATCTGGATTGGCCTTACGTAGCCCAGGTTTTCCGCATCGAAAGAAACATCTGGCACGAAACATACAAGGGTAGAACCCGTCATGTCGTTTATGGTTTGACCAGCCTTTCACCTCAGGAAGCTTCTCCAGAGAGATTGCTCTTTTTAGTCCGTCATTACTGGGGTATCGAGAGCGGATTACACTATCGCAGAGACGTTACCCTGCATGAAGATGCTACCCGACTGATGGTTGCCAACTCCGGTCATAATATGGCTATCTTGAATAATCTCATCATCGGACTTTGTCTCCAGAATGGCTTCCATAATCTCGCCAAAGCTCGTCGCTTATTCGATGCCAAGCCCGCTCAGGCTCTCCAACTGATTTTATCTTCTGGAACTCCTTTCTTGTGAAAGCCGTGCTCAAACGGTTGAGATGTGATTGATCGATTGCAAGTACAATAATCCATGTTCAATATGGAGGCGTGATGACGATTACAACCGTGATTTGGGATGTGGGAGGTGTGCTGGTGCGGACCGAGGATAGCCGCCCGCGCCAGCAACTGGCAGACCGGCTTAAGATGGAGCGCATGGAACTGGAGGAGATGGTCTTTGGCGGCGTTTCGGGCGATATGGCGCAACTTGGCCAGATCAGCACGGAGGAACATTGGAAGAATGTAATTTGCCTGACAAGCCTGGAGGATGAGGAAAAAGAGGAATTCCAGAGCCTCTTTTGGGGTGGAGATCGCGTCGATTTTGAGCTTGTCGACTATATCCGTTCGCTAAGAAAACGCTATAAGACTGGTCTATTGAGCAATGCTTTCTCCGATCTGCGGGAGGTTCTTACCTCAGCGTGGAAGATCGCAGATGCTTTCGACCAGATGGTGATCTCGGCGGAAGTGGGATTGGTTAAGCCAAATCCATCTATCTATCGGCTGGCGCTTGAGAAGTTTGAGGCGGATGCAGGTCAGGCTGTGTTTATCGATGATCTGCCAGTCAATGTGGAAGCTGCCCGTCAGGTCGGGATGTATGCCATCCAGTTTATACAACCAGAACAGGCGCGGCTGGAGCTAGAAAAGCTTCTGAGTGGGAGCTGGATGTGAGTGATGGTACGCTAACTTCCTTAACCCTGGCTGAAGCCGCTCAGCTGATCCGCCTCAAGCAGGTGTCGCCGATAGAATTAACTCGGGCTTGTCTTGAACGGATCGAGGCGCTGGATGGGCAACTGAACAGCTTTATCACGGTTGTGGCTGAAGAAGCGCTTGAACAGGCGCGACGGGCGGAGGCCGAGATTCTGAGCGACGCCTCCGTAGGCTTGCTTCATGGAGTCCCTTTAGCGTTAAAAGACTTGTTTGAAACGCAAGGAGTGCGGACGACAGCGGGATCAAAATTCTTTGCTGAATACATGCCCGGCGAAGATGGCGAGGCCGTACGCAAACTGCGCTGTGCCGGCGCGATCCTGATTGGCAAGACCAACCTGCATGAGATTGCTCTTGGGCTGACCAGCGTTAATCCCCATTACGGGCCGGTGCATAATCCCTGGTCTTTGCAGAGGATAGCCGGTGGGTCCTCCGGCGGTTCGGCGGCGGCGCTGGCGGCTCGTTTGTGTTTTGGCTCCCTGGGAAGCGATACAGGTGGATCCATTCGCGTCCCAGCCGCGCTGTGCGGGGTAGCCGGGCTGAAACCCACTTTCGGTAGGGTCAGCCTGCGTGGAGTGATCCCGTTGAGCTGGAACCTGGATCACGCCGGGCCGATGGCGCGCCGAACGCTGGACCTGGCGATCCTGCTGCAAGTGATCGCGGGCTACGATCCTGAGGATGCTTATTCTGCCCAGATGCCGGTGGATGACTATCAATCTGAGATCGAGCAAGGTGTACGCGGTTGGCGGGTCGCCCTGGCGCAGGACGAGTATTTCGAGAATTCGGATCCGGAAATCCAGCAGTTGGTGGGCGCGGCAGCCAGGGTTTTTGTTGATTTGGGCGGTAGTCTGGAAGCGCGGCCATTCCCGGGCGCTTTCCAGGCTGCAATCGCAAATGGGCAAATGGTTATCGCAGATGCAGCGGTTTTCCACCGCGAGCGGATGCAGTCGCTGCCGGAGGATTTTGGTTTGGATGTTCGCCAGCGTTTGAAGAATGGCGCCGCGCTTGGGTTGAGCGATTATATCCAGGCTCGACGCACGCAGACATTGCTGCGCAGACAGTTTGAGACCTTCTTCGATTCGTATGATCTTTTGATCATGCCGACAACGCCCATCACTGCTCCCCCCATCGATGGACCAGATGCTTTGGATGTGGCTGGAAAACTGACCCGTTTTACCGCTCCGTTTAATCTGACCGGGTTGCCAGCAGTTTCAATCCCATGTGGGTTTACGTCTGCCGGGCTACCTGTAGGGATGCAAATTGTTGCCCGGCCATGGGCGGAAGCCAGGCTGCTGCGGGCGGCGCATACGTTTGAATGCGCCACAAACTGGCATTTGCATGAGCCGAAGCTGTGATGAATATTCGGGAAAATTCGCATCAGGACGCATTCTGGATTTACCTGGTACTGGAAGGCGGTTTGGCCTTCTTGATGTCGATGATCTTTACAGTCAGCTCGGTTTACCAGGTGACGGTGGTGGGGCTGAACGCGTTGCAACTGGTGTTGGTGGGAACTGCGCTGGAAGTCGCCGCATTCTTGTTTGAGGTGCCTACCGGTGTAGTGGCTGATGTCTACAGCCGGCGGCTCTCAGTAGTGATTGGGTTGTTCCTGATCGGAGCCGGTTTTCTTGTGGAGGGTTCCATCCCGTTTTTTTGGCCGATCTTGTTTGCACAGATGTTGTGGGGGCTGGGATATACCTTCACCAGTGGTGCGACCCAGGCCTGGATCAGCGACGAAATTGGCGAGGAGGCTGCAGGGCGGGCTTTCATGCGATCCAACCAGGTCGGAAACATGACAGCTCTGGTTGGAATCGTGGCTGGAATGTTCATCGGCAATCAGCAAGTGAATCTGCCGATCCAGCTTGGCGGGGCAGGTTTAGTATTGCTGGGTTTATTCCTTGCCTGGAAAATGCCTGAAACCGGTTTTAAACCCAACCGGTCTGTGGAGCGAAGCTCTTGGGGAGACATGAAACACACCTTCCTGGATGGGCTTGGGATGGTGCGCAGACGGCCTGCGCTAATGACGATCTTGAGCATCGGATTGATGTATGGGCTATTCAGTGAAGGTTTTGACCGGTTATGGACGAAACACGTGTTGGATCAATTCAGCGCTGAAATAAGTATCGGTCTTCCATGGGTGGGTCTGGTACAACCGGTATTCTGGATCGGAGCGATGAAGGCAGTGAGTTTGCTATTGGCAGTGGGTGCGACCGAGGTGGTTACCCGCAATGTGGATACGGGCAGCTACAGACAAATCGCACAGTCGCTGTTCCTGATCAGCATTTTACTGGCGGTGGGAATGTTTACATTCACACTGTCCGGGGTGTTTGCCATCGCAGTGATCGCTTATATTGTTGTGCACATCACTCGGAATGTAACCGGGCCGGTTTATCTGACATGGGTGAATCAGCGGTTGGATTCGCGCGTGCGAGCGACAGTGATCTCGATGAGCAGCCAGGTTGATGCGATCGGGCAGATCGCAGGCGGGCCAGCGGTTGGTTTGATCGGGAATCTGATCTCGATACGTGCAGCGCTGTTGACATCCAGTGTAATTTTTACGCCAGTGTTATGGCTGTATCGACTGGCCATGCGCTATGATACTGGTCTCGGTGAGGATCGGGCAGAAGCGTCGGAAACCCTTCCCACAGAAGACAATATGAATAAGAGTTAGACCTCGATCTGGAGCGATAGATGCTATCCGCGGGTATAATCTAAGAACCGGAACTCCGAAGCTGGTTTCGGTGCTGATAGCCGCCGAAAAAAAACTCATGTCGCCAGAGGATATCGGATGGAAAGCGATAAAGAAACCAAAACCAAGCAATCGGACCCCCAACCCTTTGACGCGAAAATGTCCGAGTTGGAGGCCAAAAAAGTGTTGAGCAGTCTGCCAGCCTGGAAGCGGTGGGGGCTGGACAAAATCAGCCTTTTTATGATCAGCCTTTTTCTGTTTATCTTTTCCTTAATATTGATGAAGCATGGAGCAGGGGCGTTATCGCCTCTGATTGAAGAACATTTATTAATCAATACCCCGTCAAACAGCTTGGGTTTTGGTTGGATCTTTGCCTATTTGCTGATGAGCGGCTCTCCAGTTGCAGCCGCTGCGTTGACATTTTTTGATGCCGGGATATTGAACGAACTGAGCACTTTCTTTATGATTACTGGCAGCCGGTTAGGAGCAAGCTTCATCGTGCTTTTCATCGGTTTTATCTATGTCCGGCGCGGGCGCAGTCGAGCGAATAGCCTGGGGATGGGAATGCTTTCGCTGGTGGTCACTGGAAGTACATATTTATTTGCGCTGCCGGTGGGTGTGCGTCTGTTGGAAAGTGGGATATTAAATGATGTCCAATTGCAGACAGGGGTGCAATTAAATTCGATATTGGATCTGATCTTTGGACCGATCAGCCGGCTTTTTCTTGATCTGCTGCCGCAATGGTCGCTGTTTTTTGTTGGATTAGGTTTCATCATCGTCAGTTTTAGCCTTTTTGATAAAGCTATCCCTCAGATGACTTTGAGTGAGAGCCAGGTGGGACGGGTCGGGTTCTTTGTTTACCGCCCGTGGGTGATGTTTGCTCTTGGCGCACTCGTGACATTAATATCGATGTCCGTTAGCGTCTCGTTAGCGATCCTGGTGCCGCTCTCTCAGCGTGGTTTTGTACACCGCGAGAATGTGATCCCTTATATCATGGGTGCAAATGTAACCACGTTTATTGACACGTTGCTTGCGGCGGTACTGGTGAATAATCCGATTGCGTTCACGATTGTTTTGGTGCAGATGATCAGTATCATGGTCGTATCATTGGTCATATTAATCCTGGGGTATGAGCGTTACCAGCACTGGATGTTGGTGTTTGTGCGTTGGGTGATCGGGGGGAAAATGCAATTGGCGCTATTTATGGTATTTATATTATTTGTTCCGTTGATCCTGTTATTAATGTGAACGATGCGCATCGCAAAAGGAGAATTGGGATGGTTGATGATAAAGGATCTCGGCGATCGCAATCGCCTGGCAAGAACGAACATCGAGTCGAGGATGATCCGGCAAACTTACATCTGCTAGTGGCTGCCAAGGAGGAATCTTATACCGAATCCATTTTTCGGATGGCTGCCTCGATCTTAAGATCCACTGGTGGAATGGCAACATTGTTGATGGTTGTTCCCGATCTATCCAGGCGCAAGAAGGCGGAAGCTATTCTTAAGAAACTGGAACTAATCCTCGCGCCCAATCCTGCCAGATTGCTGGTCCGGGTAGGAAAAGCTTCAGAAGAGATCGGAAGAGAATCTGCCAGTGGGGAATATGACCTGATGGTGATGGGTAAGCGGCCAAAGAAAGGACTGTTCAAGCAGTTATTCCCGCATACTGCCGAGCAGGTGATTAAAGAAATGACCTGCCCGGTGTTGGTTGCCCGAGATCATAATGGGCCTTTGCGCCGGTTCCTGGTTTGTGAGGGTGGTCAATCGGTCAAGCTGTTGCCAGCGATCACCGGCAGGCTGAAGCCGCTGATGCAGAAAGCTGATGAAATTGTGCTGTTGCATGTGATGTCGCAAATCACAGCCATGCCAGGAGTGAGAGGCTGGGAATTGAGGGCAGACGCAGAAGAATTGATTGGGCAACATACGCCAGAAGGGGAGCGGCTTGAATACGACCTGTCGGCGCTTACCCCATTAGGGGTTCATGTGACGGTGAAGGTACGACATGGCGTGGTTGTGGAAGAGATTTTGGCGGAGGCGGAAGAGGGAAATTACGACGTGATCGTACTCGGCACGCCGCAGGTCACTGGTTTCCAGCGTTATTTGGTGGATGACCCGATTCATAAGATTATTACGTTGGGGAAATGCCCGGTTTTAGTCGTGTGAAGATCAGCCTGTTTTTAGAGCGATGTACATCAACATATGTGAATGGCGCTGTTTCAGGTTGTTTGGCATGCGCTCGCTCAATCGTTTAAGCCACTGGTTAAGCTTCCAGGAATAGAAATGATTTTTGTGTAAGCTGCGTCCAAGGGGGGAATCGCTCATCAGCCCTTCGAAAAGCTGGAGAGGCAGGCGATCTCGGATTTCAAAGCCAGTTGCGCTGATGCGCCGGGCAAAATCATCTTCATCAAACTGATATTGGTAGAATTGTAAGCCTGTAGGTTGGGACTGCGGGTCAAATTCGGGAGCATGAGTATAGATCCGGGTGCGGGCCTGGTTCAAATAGGGAATCATGATTAAGGCGATGCTGCCAGTGCGAAGAATGCGCCAGGCTTCGATCAGCCCTGCCTCTGGCCCATCTGCATAATGTTCCAACACCCCCAACGAGATGTAGGCTGCATAGTAGCCATCCGGACGATCTACGGCAAAGATGTCGCCGACATGCACGTCCAGGCTGGGGTCAATTTTGCGGACGCGGGCAATAGTCTCGCTGGCGTAATCAATCCCTTCGACTTTGTACCCGCGACTCTTGCAGGGCGCAAACGATCCGTCCAGTCCCACACCCGGCTTCTAGGATAGGACCATCCTTAGGCAGGTACCTGGAAAAGGGATATTCCAACTCCGCAAGATTGCCGAGACGAGCATTATTAAGCAGAGATCCTAAATTTGTGCTGCTCCAGCGCCGCTCCCAATATCCTTGCAGTTCCTCGATCTGACGGTAGACAGCCAGATTATGCCCATGTTTAAAATACATATTCTCGTTATTCATCATGCGTCCAGGAACAGGGTTTTCAAGCAGTGACAAGATTGTATCATGAGCAACCTATCAGTCTGGTTGTTTTGAATGGCAAAGGGGTAAAATGATGGGATGTCTGATGCTGCTGAGATCACCCTGGGCGTAATTGCCGATACGCATATCCCTGATCGCAGGCCCAATTTGGATCCGCGCATCCTACCACTTATGCAGGCAGGTGGGGTTCGGGCAATTTTACATGCCGGGGATGTCTCAGCGCCCTATGTACTGGATGAGCTCAGACAAGTCGCTCCGGTTTATGCCGTGCGCGGTAATCGGGACTGGTTTTGGCTGCGCGACTTGCCCTCTGGCCTGCTGCTGGAGTTTGATGGGATCAAGATCGGTATGGCGCATGGTCACGGAGGCTGGTTAAATTACCTGGGCGATCGTCCAATCTTTATGCTGAAGGGGTATTATCACGAGCGATTGCTGCCGCGCCTAAACTGTCTATTCCCGCAGGCGGATGTCATCGTATTTGGACATGGGCATCTATCGCTCAATCAACGGATTGACGGTCGGCTGTATTTCAACCCGGGTTCCCCTCATTTTCCGACGAGAAAGAATATCATACCCAGCGTCGGTTTTTTACATATTCGCAGTGGGGGCGACGTGCAGGGCGAGATTGTCTGGCTGACCTGATCAAATTTATGCCACAGGCGGGTAATCACCTGGAGAGAGTGGCTAAAAAATGGGCTAAAATAGGGGGATGAACAGATGCCCGAAATGCCAACGAACAGAACGACAAAACCGTGCTGGAAAAACAGGTGCAGGTAGTCAACGCTATCGATGCATGTATTGTCAGATCAAATACACGCCTGAACCGAAAGCATGGGTCTATGATGAGCAAACTCGCCAAAAAGCGATAGAAATGTATGTGGATGGGATGAATTTGCGTCGAATTGCGCGTCATCTGGGTACACACCATCGTACAATATCATTATGGGTCAAAGAGAAGGCGGCTAGCTTACCCGAAGCACCCGTTCCAGAAGAAGTCAAAGAGGCTGAAATGGACGAGCTTTTCACCTTCATAGGAGAGAAAAAAAGCGCATCTACATCATAACCCTTGTAGATCGAGCAACACGCTGTTTTCTGGGCTACAAAATCGTCTGGGATCGCACTCAAGTGGTGATCCAGGATATGGTAGATGAAGCTGTCAAAGCCAAACAGTATTACAGTGATGGGTTTGATGCCTATTACCGCCTTTGGTATCACTATGGTCATTATGAAGTATCGGAAGGCAAGACAGATACTTATTCGGTTGAAGGTGATAACGCTGAATTGCGTCACTATCTGGCTCGACTGGCACGCCGCTCGCGATGTTTTTCAAGAAGTCTCGAAGCTTTGGAGTGGGCTGTGCGACTCTTTGTTTACTGCTTCAACCGTCGCCAGCTATTGAAGCAGCGTTTTCCCAGCTACCCGGCCCATGTTTTTCAGTTTGTTTAGCCCTTGATTTAGCCACTCCCACCTGGACCCATAATGCTGCCAGTTCTCTCGATATGGTAGAATTCTTGCAACATATTACCGATATGAGAAATTCTCGCTCATCACCCGATTGGCGGATAGCACTCTTCCTCGCAATCCTGCTGTTCGCCTCTCTCGCCTGCGCCCGCAGCCTGGACACCGGCAGTTCTTCGATTTGGAGCATATCCGGGAAGAGTTTTCCCCTCGCTGCTTCTACTGAACAAACCGCCCTTGAACCTGCCTGGGGACTTGCCCCGAAGCGTTCTCCCGGTGCGCCGATCTTGACCCCCACCCCAGACGATCCACATCCTCTCCCTGCCATCCGCACAGACCCGGATGTTTATCAGGTTCAACCCGGCGATACGCTTGGACTGATTGCCTCCAGCTACGGCATCAGCTTGGAACAGCTAGGCGAGGCGAACCAGCTTGTCAACCCGAACCTGCTCGAGGTTGGTCAGATTCTGACCGTGCCAGCGCCAACTCCACAAAACCCGGGCCTGTCTTTCAAAATCATCCCTGACTCCGAATTGGTGTATGGTCCCTATAGCGCCCTCTTTAATGTTGAAGAATTTATCCAAAAACAAGCAGGTTTTCTGTCCACCTACAAAGAAGAAATCGGTGATGTTTCCTGGAGCGGCGCTCAAATCGTCCAGCGGGTTGCTGAAGACTATTCAATCAACCCGCGCCTGCTGTTGGCTGTCCTTCAGTACCAAAGCGGCTGGGTGACCGAGAAAAGTCCGAAGAAGAGCGGCGTAAACGGGCGCGATTATCCGATCGGCTGGGCTGACCCACAACGTAAAGGCCTTTACCGCCAGCTAAACTGGGCTGCCAACAATCTGAACCGCGGTTACTACCTCTGGCGGGCTGGCGCGATCGGCTCCTGGCTGCTGAGCGATGGGGACATAGTCCCGATCGACCCAACCATCAACGCTGGCACAGCTGCTGTGCAGCAAATGTACGCATTCCTGTATAATCGGCAGAAATGGGAGACAGCTGTTTCATCCGAAGGACTGTTCGCGGTTTACAATGCCCTCTTTGGCTACCCATTTGATTATGCCTTCGATCCCATCGTGCCGCGAGACCTGAACCAGCCGGTCATGCAGTTGCCCTTCGAGCCAGGTGCGGTCTGGTCTTTCACCGGCGGCCCGCATGGCGGTTGGGGTGATGGCTCGGCCTGGGCTGCTCTCGACTTCGGTCCGCCAGGACAGGCTATGGGTTGCGTCCCAAGCGAAGCCTGGGTAACAGCCGTGGCGGATGGTTTGATCTTACGCACAGGTGATGGCGTTGTTATCCAGGATAGCGATGGTGATGGTCTTGAACAGACCGGTTGGGTGGTGCTCTATATGCACGTGGATCAAGTTGACCGGGTGCAGCCGGGGGTCTTTGTCAAAGCCGGCGATAGGATCGGTCATCCATCCTGCGAAGGCGGTGTTTCCAGCGGCACTCACTTGCATCTGGCGCGGCGGTATAATGGTGAATGGATCGCTGCTGACCAGGAAATCCCCTTTATTCTAGATGGATGGGTATCCAGCGGCCTGGGCAAAGAATATGATGGCTACCTCAACCGCGGCGGTAAGAATATCGAAGCTTACGCCGGGAACTCAGAAATCAATCAAATCCAGCGCTGATGGATGAAACCAAGGGTGATACCTGTTTCGCCGATCGAATAGGTCGTATTATTGTGAAATTTAATCCGTCGAGACTGTTTTTTTTGAGACTTGTTTCGCCTCTAATCGTTGGTATGCTCCTGCTCACGTCCTGCGGTGTGAGCGGCGGTTATTGGATTCCACCCAGCGCACCACCTACCCAACCTCTTTTCATCCCGCCTGCTTCCCAGCCGATGCCCACCCAGGCTGGCGCTGATCCGTCGGTTGAGATTGAACCCGGTCAGCCGACAGATTCCGCTCCTATCCAGGCCTTACTTCCACTGGTAACCCAGTTGGCCGGACCACCGACCCCTGATTTGCAAATCACTGAACTGCTTTCTGCCCTTAATCCCAGCGCAACACCTGAGATCTATGTTGTTGACACTGCCCCAATCCTTTACTATGCTCAGGCCGCTGACACCAAACGCGTGGTCGCAGTCCGTTTTAGCGTTGTCCAGGACGAGATCACTTCACCCGAACCGATTCCAGAGACGGGCTTCATTAACCCGGGTCAGTTATTGATCATCCCCCGACGGCTGGCCAATACCAGCGCTTCTCGCCAATTGATGCCAGACAGTGAGGTGGTCTACTCGCCTTCAGCAGTGAACTTTGACGCTGTCACGTTTGCAGATCAGGCTGGCGGCTATCTGAGTAGATTTGACGAGTGGCATAAGAGCACCGGTAACAGGTCTGGCGCCGAGATCGTTATGCGTGTGGCAATTGAAAACTCGGTCAACCCGCGCTTGCTGCTCGCCCTGCTTGAATATCATAGCCACTGGGTCTATGGCCAACCTGAAAGCCTGAGCCAGAAGGAATACCCTCTCGGACGGGTAGATTTGAAAGAAAAAGGGTTGTATAACCAGCTCATCTGGACGGTCAACCAGCTTTCGATTGGATATTATGCCTATCGTGAAGGACGCCTGACCGATATCCGCTTCTCCGATGGCGCCAAGACCCGTCTGGCCCCCGACCTGAATGCTGGTACAGCCGCCTTGCAATATTATTTTGCCCAAATTTATGATAGCACTCGTTGGCTCGAAGCCTTGGACCCCGAGAATGGTCTCCCTGCACTACATGCCTTGATGTTTGGCAACCCTTGGGAGCGCGCCCGCATGGTTGAGCCGCTTTTCCCGCCCGGAATCACCCAGCCGCCTCTCACCCTGCCATTTGGGCGCAACTGGACCTGGAGCTATACTGGCGGGCCGCATGGCGCATGGGAGCACGAAGGCGCCTATGCTGCCCTCGACTTTGCTCCAGGCGCGGCTGAATCGGGTTGCGTTGAAACGCAGGCCTGGGCTGTTGCTGCAGCGGCTGGTCTGGTGGTTCGCACTGGACCGGGATTAGTTGTGCTTGATCTGGACGGTGACGGTCATGAACAGACTGGCTGGGTGCTGATCTATTTGCACCTGGCCGAAAAGGGGCGCGTCAAGCAAGGTGCATGGGTGGCGGCTGGCGAACCACTAGGGCATCCTTCTTGTGAAGGCGGTGTTTCAACCGGCACCCACCTACACTTCGCCCGTAAATTTAATGGGGAATGGGTTCCTGCTGATGGCGCTTTACCATTCAATCTGGGCGGTTGGATCGCTCATGCTGGACCGCTGGCCTACAAAGGCACGTTGACTCGCGATGATGTCACGTTGGAGGCCTGTACTTGCAGCAATTATAAGACTTTTATTACTCGGACCGATTCAGACCCGTAAGCATGCCCAAGTTTCCTCGCTTCAGTCTTATCAATAAAGCAATCGTCTGGATCAGCCTGGTTCTTCTTTTAGTGAGCGCCTGTGGGCCAAGTGTTCCCGCCTCTGGAACAGCGCCGCCTAGCCCGCCATTTTCCAGCGGAGCCACACCCGAAGGGGAACTGCTACCTTCACCCACTTCGTTCTACCCCAGCCGACCACGCTATGCTCCTGGAGAACAGGTCGATTACATTGCCCAATCCGGCGATACTTTGGCGGTATTGGCGGTTCGCTTTAATAGCAGTGTTGCCGAGATTCAAGAAACAAACCCTTTCATTCCCAAAGATGCCACCACCATGCCTCCCGGTATGCCGATGAAGATTCCGATATACTATCTGCCGTTGTGGGGCTCGCCTTACCAGATCATCTCTGATAGCCTGTTTGTCAATGGGCCGGCTCAGGTGGGTTTTGATACTCAGAAATTTGTCGCTTCTCATCAGGGTTGGTTGCGCGAATATTCTTCCTATGTGTCGGATAATAATCGCAGCGGGGCTGAGATCGTTGATCTTGTTGCTTATAATTACAGCCTTAGCCCGCGACTGCTCCTGGCTTTGCTGGAATATCAATCCGGGGCGCTTTCCAGGCCAATTCTGGAGACCGAAGACGAGGACTACCCGCTAGGCTCACGCCGCTGGGATCACAAAGGCTTGTTTCTACAGCTTGCCTGGGCGGCGAACTTGCTCAACGATGGTTATTATCGCTATCGGTCTGGTCGCCTGACTGAGATCATGCTCAAGGATGAGCGACTGGAGCGGGTCGACCCATGGCAGAATGCTGCCAGCGTCAGCCTGCACCAATATTTTAATACCATCTTTGAGTATGACCGCTATGCTCTGGCTATTTCTCCGGATGGGTTGGCTGCGACTTACCAGGATTTATTCGGTGATCCTTGGAGTGCTGCCCCCCATATCCCTGGTAGCTTGACCCAGCCCGCTTTTCTGTTACCTTTCGAACCGGGCGATGTCTGGGCGCTTACCGGAGGTCCGCACGCTGGTTGGGGTACTGGCGAGCCGTTAGCTGCCCTCGATTTTGCCCCACCCTCCAAGACTTCTGGATGTGTCTTTAGCGATCGTTGGGCGACGGCGGTAGCGGATGGGTTGGTTGTTCGCTCTGGAGACGGACAGGTGATGCTCGATCTGGATGGTGATGGCGACGAGCGGACCGGTTGGAATATTTTTTACCTGCATATCGGCAGTGACCGACGCGCCCCATTAGGCGCTTTCCTGAAGCAGGGTGATCGAATTGGGCATCCATCTTGCGAAGGCGGTTCCGCCACCGGCACACATATCCATATTGTGCGCAAGTACAATGGCGAATGGATGCCAGCGGAGGGTTTCGGTGGGGTCCTGGCTTTCAATATGGAGGGTTGGGTTGCTCATAATGGCAGCCAAATCTACCTGGGTACGCTTACCCGTCATTCCCAGGTGGTGACTGCTTGCACCTGCTCGAATGCTGCCAGTTGGGTGAGGAGCGATCGGATGCCGCTCAGGACGCCAACGCCAGAGATTTTTGGGACACCTGGCGCGAGCCAATAGCGAATAGTAATATTCGCGAGGGGTGATTTTTTAGATAGTTGATGGTTAGAACAGCTTGAAGCAGGCGCGTCCCCTTTTCAATCCGTGTAGTCAGGTACGATTTGAACGTTGTGGATGAACCAAGAATTTACGCGCCTCATGCCGACCGGGCAAGAGAACTGGATTTTGATTGTTTTGCCTCTATAATCGCTGAGATCAAAGGATTCGACCTTCCACAGTTGGGCAACCCCGGTTGGGATAACCCGAACGTTGGAAAGCCGTCCATCGACTACCAGGCTGAGCATTGCCTGATCCTTTAGATCTCGCTTGTTCCAATACACCAGCGCAGGGTTTGCCCAACTTTCCTCGATGTACACTTCTTGTTTGCTGGTCAGGTAAGCCGTGTTTTGACCCCCGACGGTTTTGAAATCATCGTTTAATTTCCAGCATAGCGATTTGGCTTCTGTGCAGCCTGAGGATAGCGGCACCCAGTACAATGGCTGCCATTCAGTAATTTCGGTTGGCAAACTACTGGCTGGTTCCTCGGTTGGGGGCAGCGGTGTATCGGTGTCAGCAGCGATGGGGGTATCCGTCGCAACGGAGAGTGTGGGTGGAAGGTTTGCAGGTGGTGGTAGGGGGGTATTCGTTGCTGGAGCAGGCTCTGTAACGACTGAAGCCAGGGTTGCGCCTCCTTCAGCCTGGAGCGTCTCGTCCACAGCTCGGGCAATGTCTGTTTCATCCATAACAGGTGTGCTTTTCAGCAGGCTAAAATCGCATGCGGAGGATACGATGCTGAGGATGACTATGAACGCAATAATGAATGTTGAAATTGGGGGATTTGGTTTGTTATCTTGATGAATCTATGGATTCTCCTCACCGAAAGGAAAGACTGGTGACCGGTTTTTGTCTGTTTAGGATGTATTTTGTTTATACTTAAAATAAGTATACAGGAATATCGGTCGGTAATCAAGTGCAGCCATAAATAGTGAAAATAAAGGCGCTCGTAGGCTGAACACAGCACGTTCTCTCAGGCACTATATCAATAATATAAAAATTATAATTAATAATATTGAATATAATCTTGACATTTTCAAGGTGAGTATTATAATAAGCAAAATGAAAGAAGACAGATAGCGAGGTCCCCATGCAATCAATACCCACTCGTTGCCCGCTCTGCGGCGGTGAGTTGACCGTAACCCGTATTTACTGCCGCGACTGCGATACAACTTATGAAGGGCGTTTTTCAAGCGGTCCGTTTGGCAACCTGACTCAAGAACAGCTTAATTTCATGATCACCTTTGTGCGCTGTGAAGGAAAAATTACCCGCATGGAGGATGAGATCAAGCTGTCTTACCCCACCATTCGCAACCGGTTGCACGAGGTGATCCGCGCCCTCGGTTTCGAACCAGGTGCAGGCGATGAGCCTGCTGGCCTTTCCGAACAAGACCGCCAGCGCATCCTGGAAGACCTGGATAAGGGCAAGATTAGCGCCGAAGAAGCGATGCGCCTTCTAAAAGAAGAGGAGGTATGAGATGGCCCGTCAAGTGATCCATACCAGTCTGGCCCCAGATTGTATCATCGGTCAGGTGGCGGGCGACCTGCGTATCAAGGGTTGGGATCTGCCCCAGATCGCTGTTGATGCAGACCCCTCTATTTTGCAGCTTCGTGAAGAAGAAGACACTGTGCATCTGGATTGTCAGGGTGACCTTGAGGTCCGCCTGCCGCATGGCTCTGTTGTGGAGATCGACGCCGTTCAAGGGGATTCCCAGATCAAGCTGCTTGATGAAAACATAAAAATTAACCAGGTTCATGGCTCCCTGAGTTTGCGTAACGTTGCTGGAGTCATGGTTGGAATCGTCAATGGCGACCTCTCTGCTCGCAGCATCACTGGCGACCTGGAAGTCCAGCAGGCGCTTGGGGACGCAGATATTCGTCAGGTGGAGGGCGCTTGTAACCTGCGCGAAGTGCTGGGGGATCTAGTACTGCAAAATATTCGAGGAGACCTGCATGCCGTGACGCAGGGTAATGCCAGGATTAAATTATCCTTGCTGCAAGGTGAGAGCTACATGGTACAAGCAGATGGAGATGTCTCTATCGGGGTGTCGCCAGAAGCTGGTTTGCGGCTGCACCTTTTGAGCGCAGCCCAGTCGATCAAGGTGCGCTTACCAGAGCATAACCAAAGCTATCAACAGGAACAAGTAGACCTGGAAGTGGGCGATGGCGAAGTCGGCCTGGCGATTGAGGCAGGCGGTGATATTAAGCTATCAACAGAGGTGAGCGATTGGGAAGGCTCGACGCCCTATATGACTGATTTCAGTGAGCAGATCACCCGCCAGGTGGAATCTCAGATCGGTCAACAGATGGAGGAAGTGACCCGGCGAGTGCAGGAGCAAATGGGTCGACTGTCCGAGACGCTTAACCGGGCTGGAATGTCTCCGGATGAAGCCCACCGAGTTGTTGAACAAGCCATGCGCGCCAGCGAGCGTGAAACCGCGCGTGCTCAGGAAAAAATGCGCCGTGCTCAGGAAAAGCTGGAACGTAAGCTGGAAGAAGCCCAGCGCCGCGCAGATCAGAAAGCGCGCGCTGAGGAGCGCAGCCCCTGGGCGCGCTCGGCGTCATACCTGGGGACGCGGCGTTTCCACTGCCCCTTCGGCTTCACCGCCGCCTGCAGCCCCTGGTCCGGTTTCGGAAGAGGAGCGCCTGATGATCTTGCGCATGCTCGAGCAGAAGAAGATCAGCCTGGAAGAAGCGGACAGGCTGCTTTCAGCTCTGGAAGGCGGAGACGAATGACGAAATTTGTTACATCTGGAACTTTAGGATCGGAGGCCTTTTGATGAGATCGACCAATGAACGTAAGCTCATCCTGCAGATGATCGAAGATGGCCGTATCTCAGCCGACGAAGGTCTTGGATTGCTCCAGGCGTTGAAGGCCGCCGAGAGCGGCGCGGATACACCTGGTTTTGCACCTGTTTTCGATTCGACAGGATTACCCATTGAGACGCTATCCGCACCCTCAGGCGATGAAGCGATTGAGAACGATCCGGAACCCACCCGCGCCCAGACCACTTTTGAGCCCGATCAGGCTATTCCTGAAACCATCACTGAACCCGCCATTCAAAAGTGGAAGCGTTGGTGGATGATCCCACTTTGGATTGGCGTAACGATCACTGTCTTTGGCGGCTTATTTATGTACCTGGCTCAACAATCCTCCGGGATCGGCTTCTGGTTTGTTTGCGCCTCGATCCCGTTTGCCCTGGGTCTTGTCGTGATAGTGCTGGCCTGGCAGAGCCGCACTGCTCCCTGGTTGCATCTGCGCGTACGGCAACCGCCAGGAAAATCACCTCAACAGATAGCTTTCAGTTTTCCTCTTCCGGTTCAATCGGCGGCCTGGTTTCTGCGCACCTTTAGCCGTTGGATTCCGGGAGCGGGAGAAAAAGCCTGGGATCAGGTGATCCTGGCAGTAGGTGAGCAAGCAAACCCGGATCATCCAATCATAATCCAGGTGGATGGCGCTGAAGGTGGCGAGAAAGTGGAGATCTATATCGGATAAGCGCCGTGTAATTTTTGGTATGATCTGGAGGATCGCTCCATGAGAAGCACTGAAGCGATCCTCTCTTGGCGTGTTTCAGTAGATTAGCGCTCGAAAATGGCGAAATGAATTTCGGAGGAGGACCGAAGAATGGCAACCAATGAAGATCGAATGAAGATTCTCAGGATGATTGATGAAGGAAAGATCACAGCAGAAGAGGGGACCAGGCTGCTCGCAACGTTGAGTGAGAGCCGTAAGGCTGTAAAAAAGCCTTCGTTGACGACCTCAAGCAGCGGGGCGCGCTGGTTGAAGGTGCGTGTTACAGATATGGTGACCGGAAAAGCTAAGGCGACGGTGAACCTTCCGCTTGGCCTGGTGGATGCTGGTTTGAATATTGCCTCAAAATACGCCCCTGAAGTTGCATTTGACGAGTTGGTTGAAGCGATCAATGCCGGCGCTCAAGGCAAAATTATTGATGTATATGATGAAGTAGATGGCGAGCACGTCGAAATCTTTATTGAATAAAAGTATGCGCAAATTCGCATTGATCTGGACTGGTCAGGTTTTTTCGCTTTTAGGGACGAATATCTCCGCTTTCGGTGTCACTGTTTGGGCTTATCAGAAGACCGGCTCTGCCACGGTCCTCTCCCTGATCACCTTTTTCCTGGTTACACCCATGCTGATTGTCAGTCCCTTGGCAGGAGCGCTGGTTGACCGGATGAACCGTAAGCTGATGATGATGGTCAGCGACCTGGCCTCCGGTCTGGTTTCTGGCATCTTGTTGGCGCTTTACCTGACTGGCAGGCTGGAAATCTGGCACTTTTATGCCTCAAGCGTTTTGATCGGCATTGGGCAGGCCTTTCAGTGGCCGGCTTATTCAGCTGCCATCACGACCCTGGTCCCGAAGGATCAATACGGGCGAGCGAACGGGCTGATATCCCTGGCTGAGACCGGGACGGATATCATCGCGCCCATCCTGGCTGCCGGGATGCTTGGTTTGCTTGGGTTAGGAGGAATTCTGATGATGGATCTGGCTACACTGGTGCTGGCAATCTGTTCATTGTTGATTGTCCGCATCCCGCAGCCTCAGGCCACCCAGGTAGGGATTGCCAGCCGGGGCAGTCTGTGGAAAGAATCGATTTATGGATTCGTATATATTCTCAAGCGTCCCGGTTTGTTGAGTTTGCAGACCGTGTTTTTGCTTGGAAATTTTTTCAGCACAATCAGTTTTACTTTAGTGGCGCCGATGATCTTGGCCCGCACTGCAAATAACGAATTGATCCTGGGAACGGTCAACTCGATCGGCGCGATAGGCGGGGTGGTTGGCGGCGTCTTGATGAGCGCCTGGGGCGGCGCCCGTCGCAAGATACATGGCGTCTTGATGGGTTGGGGTTTCTCTGGAGTTTTTGGGGTGTTGATGGGCATTGGCCAGATCCCATTAGTGTGGACAACGGCGCGCTTTTTGGGAACGCTGATAGGGCCGGTTGTCAACGCCTCCAACCAGTCCATCTGGCAGACCAGGGTCGCGCCAGATGTGCAGGGAAGAGTATTCTCAACTCGTCGTTTGATCGCCTGGGTGAGCATGCCGCTGGCTACGCTGGTTGCTGGGCCGCTGGCAGATTATGTGATGGAACCGGCGATGGATGTGGGAGGCAGCCTGGCCCCAATCTTTGGGTCCATTGTGGGTGTGGGTCCTGGAGCAGGTATGGCGTTGATTATTGTTGCGACAAGCCTGGCAATGGCAATTATTGGGTTTGGCGGTTATTTGTTCCCGATTGTGCGTGGGGTAGAAACGCGGATGCCAGAAGATGAGATCGTCCTGGCGAGCGACCTCGGTGTGGTTGCAATAGACTAACTCAGGTTGTTTGCAGCCTCATCCCGCTCGTAAACACCGTTTTTCACCAGGACGCGCTCTCCATTCTCTTGATCTTCAAAAATTGTATAAACCAGATCAATCGGAAAGACTTTTTCGAACATGGCCTGAGCCGGGCAGTAACGCGCCGCGGATAGCTCAATGGATCGCAGTAAGGCGTCTTTGTCAATGGCATGTCCGCTGATCAGATACTCAATCCGGGCGCGGGTGAAAACTTTTGGATGATTCTCAGCCCGGTCGGCGTGAACTTTAACTTCAAAGTGGCTCACTTTCTGGCGTTTTTTCTCCATAATAGAGATCACATCCATCGCAGTGCAGCCAGCCAACCCAATTGCAAACATTTCCATGGGTCTAAAGCCCTCATCTTCAGCCCCCAATTCGAGTTCACGCCCGGAGTCTGCCCTGGCAGTGAAATTTAAACCGGAATGCCAGATCACATTTGCATCCATTTTTCATCACTCCTTAAGCAATGGGGTAACGTATTTCTCGAGCATCGCCTGGTTGATGGGGCCAGTCCAGGCTAACCGGACGATCCCGTTTCCATCAATGACATAGGAACTAGGTAGGCTGCCGTTCCGAAAAGCCTGTAAGGCCTCGGTCTTTGGGTCCAGCCAGATAGGGAAGTGAAGTTGAAAGAGATCGACATGATAGAGCACATCTTCTTTATCACTGCCAGCTTCGATCCCAATGATGGTAAAGTTTTCATTTTGATGGTCATAGAAATAAGCCTGCAGTTCGGGCAATTCGGCCCGGCAGGGAGGACACCAAATCGCCCAATTATTCACCAGGATGACCTTGCCCCCATAGCTGGAAAAGTTAACTAGATTTCCGTCGATATCCGTTAGTCCAACCTCTGGAGCAGGAAAATTCACTTGCTGAGGGGTCGCTGGCTCAAATCCAGATGTTTCCTCTCGCACCTCTGCTGCGCTTGGGCGGGTTAATAGCGCCAATGCCAATCCACCCAGAATGAGCAAACCCACCCCCATAAAAGCCAGAGCCACGGGTTTAGATGGTTTTTGGTGTTTGTGTTTGGTCTTATGCTTGTGAGTCATATAGGCTTTCTGAAAACGATTGAGAATCGTCCGGGTGGATTAATGACTTATCAGTGCGCTCTGAATCTCCGCCAGCAGATCTTGCTCGGGGACGGCGCCTACGATGGTTCCAGCGCCATAATTGATGGTGGTCTGCGGGACGCCGCTCACGTTGTAGCGGTTTGCCAGATCCGGAAACTCCGTTGCTTCCACCATCTCGGCTTGGACGTATGGGCTTTCGAGCGCCATTTGGTGTGCAACCACCACGGCTCTGGGGCAATATGGGCAGGTTGGTGTGACAAAGACCTGCAACAGAACTGGCTCGGTTAACTGGCTTAGAGCCGTGCGGGTGGCCTCCTCTAGGTCTGAATCGCGTTTGGAAACCATGACGAGCACGTGTATGAGCGAGCTGAATTCGTGTCCCGCCGGGATGCCAGCAAAGCGCACGCCATAATCTACGATCTGGTCGCCATCTTGAGCAGCGATGACAAGCGTGGGGGCTTTGTCGATCTTGTAATGGCTGGCAAGCTCGCTCTCTTGATCCAGGTCGTGAGTGCTCAACTGGATTAAATCTGAAAGGCTGGCGACTTCTTCAACCAACTTAAAGGTTTCATCGCAATATTCGCAGTCGTTGTTAGATTGGAAGAATAGAACATGTACAGGTGATTCAAATTGTTGAAATACCTCGCGCACCTGTTGGCGGATGTTTTCATCTAGCAGTTGTTCAGTCATTCGGCGCTCCTTTTCGTCCTTACAGGACGGTCGAAATTTCTTATCAAGTATGGCACCCACCGCCGCCTGAGAAACCGCATTTTGGGCAGGTTAGATTCAATAACCCATCGTAATCCAATATCCCGGTTTCGCAAGCCGGACACAGACTTCCAGCCCGCAGGCCCTTTGTTTTCAAAGTCTGGGGGATCGGCTCCAGGTTAAATTGGACCTCAAGTCCTTGCCTCGGCGTGGTGTAGCGTGGATTGTACTGCTTAGATGCGCTCATCCATTTGAAAGTTACAAATCAATTTTAACCTGCTCATAACAAGATCAGCGAAACCGGTTTTGCTAGGTCCGATCCAGGAACTCGTCCAGATTGAGACGGGTAAACAGCCTTTCGCGCACGTCATTCGGAACAGTTGGCGATTCCGTCGTTACATGATACAGATAAACAGTCTTACGGAGCGAATCGATCACGACCCGGCAATTTTCACAATGTTGCAGATGGCGGTCGATTTCAGCGCACAATTCGCTTCCAAGCTGTCCATCCACATAATCGGACAGCGAGTTCTAATAAAGAGCGGCAAGTGTCGTGGTCCATTATGTTTCTTCTCCTTGGATCGGCCGAATTAATCCGGCTGATCCACCAGCATCAAGGCTGGAGCTTTCAGCCAGCGGCTGAGAGGCCATCCTGGTTCCAAAATAAACCGTGAGCAATTCCCGCAAACGCATGCGGGCTCGCGAGAGGCGTGTCTTGACTGCGGCCTCGCTCAAATTGAGCACACTACTGGTCTCCTCAGTGGAAAGACCTTCAATATCTCTCAAAACAAACACTGCTCGTAGGGTCGGGGGCAGTTGTTCTACGGCTTGATCCATATATTGGCGTGCTTCAGCCGACATCAATTCTTCTTCGGGTAAACAACACCAATCAACGATCTGAGCAGGCTCGCCAATCAGGGTATCTGGGTCAGATTGCTCACCGATCGGTACCGGGATGTTCTTCCGTTTGCGGATCAGCATCAGCGCTTCGTTAGTTGCAATGCGATACAGCCAGGTAGAAAGGCTGGAACGACCGTCAAAATTTTTTAGATGGCGGAAGGCTTTGATAAAAGTCTCCTGCAGTACATCTTCAGCGTCCTGGTCGTCATCGAGCATTTTTACCGCCAGACGATAGATCACGGCAGAGTACGTTTCAACCAACCTAGCAAACTCAGATCGGTCGCCGGCTCGCAATGCTTCTAATGAAAAATCCTCTACTTTTCTATTTTCTCTATTCATTTAGATGCTTCCGGGTCAAAAAAGTCACACCTTTTCAACGTGTGGGAAAAGGGTGAGAAGAATAATGAGAAAAGAATTGTATCATGGCGAAACTGGTTTCACCTCGCATTGACGGAAGGAAAACCTCGTGCTATAGTCCAAGTACTATGCGATTAATCACCCTGTTGACTGACTTTGGAATTCGGGATGGTTATGTGGGTGTGATGAAGGGCGTGATTTGGGGGATTGCACCGCAAACCCAGATCGCGGATATCACCCACCAAATCCAACCGCAAAATGTCCTTGAAGGGGCTCTGGCTTATAGCCGGGTGGCTTCGTACTTTCCTCCTGGAACAATCCATGTTGGGGTTGTAGACCCTGGAGTTGGGACGAAGCGGCGACCGATCGCCGCCTGTTTAGGTGATCGGTTTTTTGTTGGTCCAGATAATGGATTGTGCACAACGCTGACAGCGCTGGCGCGTACAGAGGGCGGGAAAGTGGAATTTATCCATTTGGATCGCCCGCAATTCTGGCTGGCGGAGGTAAGCAATGTGTTTCATGGACGGGATATCTTTGCCCCGGCGGCTGCTTACCTGGCGAATGGAACGCCGCTTTCCGAGCTGGGTACACCCATCCTTGACCCGGTCTTATTAAATATTCCCGCTCCTGAGATTAAAGAAAATGGATGGTATGGTCAGGTGATCCTCATCGATCATTTTGGCAACCTGTCCACCAACTTGACCAGGGATCATATTGGGGAGATGGAGCAAGTCACGATCCGGATTGGCGGAAAAGAGATACACGGGTTGGTGAAGACATTTGGAGATGCCAGGCCCGGCGAACTGGTGGCGTTGTTAGGGGAAGCAGGTGATCTCGTGATTGCGGTTGTGAACGGGAATGCCGCCGAATATTTGGGTGTGCGGGTAGCAGAGACTGTGCAAGTCTTACCAGGATGATATGTCTCGGATTGTGACATTGACTACTGATTTTGGCCAGGGCGACTACGATGTGGGCGTCTTGCGAGGCGTGATCTGGAGTATTGCGTCGCAGGCGCGCCTGACCGACCTCAGCCATGAGATCGCCCGGCATAATGTGCTCGAAGCGGCGTTAATGCTTGAGCGCTGTACACCGTATTTCCCGCCGAATACAATTCATGTCGTTGTCGTCGATCCCGGTGTGGGTACAAAGAGGCGATCAATCGCGGCCCGGCTGGGTGAACAATGGTTTGTCGGCCCAGATAATGGCCTGATCACGCGCTTGCACGCCCGGGCGGTATTGCAGAATGCAGCGATAGAGATTGTACACCTCAACCGGCCGCGCTTCTGGCAGCCAGAGGTGAGTGCGATCTTCCACGGACGGGATATATTTGCGAGTGTCGCCGGACACTTGGCTGCGGAAATCCCCCTCGCTGATGTGGGCGAGGCGATTGATGACCCGCTTCTGCTGAATATCCCCGAGCCAGAATGCATCCAGAATGGCTGGCGTGGTTATGTGATGCATATCGATGCATTTGGCAACCTTTCCACCAATCTGGAACAGAATCATTTGGATAAGACTGTAAAGGTCACAGTTCGCGTGCGCTCAGCCCAGATTCTAGGTCTGATACGCACCTTTGGAGATGCAAAACCAGGCGACCTGGCTGCACTTATAGATAGCTCGGGCAAATTGTGCGTGTGCCTTGTTAATGGGAATGCCGCCGAATACCTGGGCGCCGCGGTTGGCGATCTTGTCGAGGTGAGGCTTGGATAGGGATACCAATATCCCGCTGGAAATTGAGGGACTGACCTTCCGCTATCACAGCCGGAACAAACCAGCCATCCAGGATATTAATTTGAGCATCCAGCCTGGCGAGATTGTACTGCTCGCCGGGGCGAGCGGCTGCGGCAAGACCACATTGATGCGCTGTATCAACGGTTTGATCCCACGGGTTTATCGCGGCTCACTTGATGGTCAAATTTGCCTATATGGCACGCCGGTGCGTGAATTGAGCATGGCTGAGCTTTCCCAAAAAGTTGGAACCGTGTTGCAGGACCCGGAGCGGCAGATCGTCGCCAGTTATGTGCTCAATGAGGTCGCCTTTGGGTTAGAAAACCTGGGCATTCCGCGCAGCGAAATCCTGAGACGGGTGAACCAGACGCTGGAATACCTGGGAATCACTCATCTGCGCGAGCGGGAAGTGTTTAACATCTCTGGTGGCGAAAAACAGAAGATCGCTCTGGCAGGGGTGTTGGTGATGGAACCGCGCATCTTGCTTTTGGATGAACCGCTTGCCAGCCTGGATCCGGTCTCGGCCAGAGAAGCGCTGCTGCTTTTCCGTCGCCTGGCGGAAGATGGGATCTCGATCCTGCTGGTGGAGCACCGGGTGGATGACGTCTGGGCTATACAGCCTGACCGGGTGCTTTACATGGAAAACGGTCGCCAGGTCTATTTAGGAGATTCAAAAGGGATTTTAGATGTGGTTGATTATCGGCGGGTGAAATTGCCCGCTCAAACGGTCCTCGAGCGGGCTAGAAAAGAAACGCCGCCGGATGAAATCAAGCTGGCGCTGCCACCACATTCTGAGCGGGCGCTGGTTCACTTTGAGCAGGTCGGTTTTCGCTATCAACCCGATCTGCCGGAAGCGCTGAAGGACATTAACTTCAAGGTCTATCCAGGGGATGTGATCGCCATATTAGGGCACAATGGCGCTGGCAAAACCACGCTGGTCAAACACGCGTTAGGCCTGCTCAAGCCGACGCGCGGGCGGGTGCTGTTGGAGGAAAATGATACCCGCAAGATGACTGTCGCCCAGGCTGCCCACATTGTGGGGTATGTCTTTCAAAGCCCCACTCAGATGCTGTTTGCGGGCAGCGTGGAAGAAGAACTGGCATTTGGTCCGCAAAACCTCAAGCATCCGGCGGAGGCGATTCAGCAAGATGTACAGTGGGCTGTTCATTCAGTGAACCTGGAATCGGAGATTCAGACCCCGCCGCTGGCGCTTTCTTTTGGCCAACAGAAGCGGGTCAGCATCGCCGCGGTGTTGGCCATGCGTTCGCGCATCCTGATGATGGATGAGCCGACCGCGGGTCAGGATTATTGGAATTATCGCTCCTTTATGGATGCCATCTTGCAGATGCCGGGTTTTGATGCGGTGTTGTTTATCACCCATGATGTGGATCTGGCGGTGATCTATGCCAATCGGATTTTGCTGGTGTATAACGGCGAACTGGTCGCAGATGGTCCGCCTCACGATGTTTTGAGAGACGAGGAACAATTGCGAGCATGTCGTGTATTGCCGACTTCGCTTTTGGAATTGAATCTGCAATTTTTTCCGAAAACAGGTCGTTTTATGCGGGCTGAAGTCTCTGGCCCAATATGTCGATAACTAAAAGGAGGTGCGAAAGAGAGCGTTCATTCAACGCACAAATTTATCTGGCTGTGCGAATCCTGTTCTCAGAACAAATTGTAGAAAGTAGAAACGAAAGCTCAAGAAATGTGTTTTGATTAGCAGAAATACCCGTGATCTTGTTTCATAAAATGAGGAGGATAATTATGGAAAAGAAATCTTTGTGGGCTTTTGGGACGCGTGAAGTGGTGTACGCGGCGATCGGGGCAGCCCTTTATGCTGTCCTCTCAGTGGCGACCAACTTCCTGCAGATCCCGGCTGCGGCGAATGTTTCAATCCGCCCGGCAGTCGCCATCCCGATGTTCTTTGGCCTGGCATTTGGGCCTTGGGTTGGGTTGATCACCGGTTTTGTCGGCAATTTGATCAGCGACCTGGTTTCGGGCTATGGGTTCTGGCCCTGGTGGGACCTGGGCAATGGTCTGATGGGTTTTGTCCCCGGATTGATTTACCTGATGATGACCGATTTCCGCTCGGTTGGCGACTTGGTCAAAGCTGAGGTCATGGTCATCGTGGGCGCAGCGGTTGGTATGTTTGTGGCTTCGTTTAGCGAGATCTGGGTCTCGGGGATCGATTTCACCACGGCTATGGCGACCAATTTTGTCCCATCATTTATCTCAAACGTCGTGAATGGGTTGATCCTGGTGCCTATTTTGATGATCGCTTATGCGGCTATCCGCGGGCGGTCAGGACGTTAGCATTCATGTTTGTGGAGCGCAACCCGCCATGGACGGGTTGCGCTCCACCGGCTTCAAATCGACGTGATCGTCAGTTTTAATTATCGCAATCGAAGCAGCCTGCTGGAGCGATTTGACCCGCGCGCCCGCTGGTTTTTCTCTATTCTGGTCTTGTTTTCGATCACGCTGTTCTGGGATATCCGCTTCCTGCTGTTTTTCCTGGTTTTGACATTGAGCCAGTATGCGCTGGCGCGCCTGACCTGGCGGGAAACCCGTCGGGCCTGGATGTTTGTGATCTTCCTGATGAGTATGATGGTGGTTGTAAATACGCTCTTCACCAGCAGCGGCACGATCGGGGATGTGATGCGCGGCACGCATACCGTTGTCCAATTCAAGACCACGATCCCGGTTGTTGGCTGGGTATATCATTTTAACCTGACCGTTGAGCGGCTGTGGTTTGCGCTGACCCAGGTGGTGCGGATCCTGTCGATCTCGGCGCTGTTTATTGTGATCCCGTTTACGATGGACCCGCGCCAATATGGGGCGACCTTCCGCGGGATGGGAATTCCCGACCGGCTGGCATACACGCTCGATCTGGCATTCCGTTTTGTGCCCACGCTGGGGCGCGATTTCCAACTAACTTTGGACGCCCAGCGGGCGCGGGGGTATGAGGTGGAAAAAGTGGAAGGCGGACTGTTCGCCCAGATCCGCAAGATGGCGCCGCTGGTGGTGCCGGTCACAATGAATGCGATCCTGAGCGGCGAGGATTACGCCAATGCGATGGATCTGCGCTGTTTTGGGCTGCACAAGCGCACCTGGATCGAGCAGCTCCAATACCATCGCTATGATTATTTATGGATCGGTTTTGGCGTCTTGCTTTTAGGTGGATCAATTGTGCTCTCGCTGCTTGGGTACGGGGACTTCTGGGTTCCAGCGGCGCTGATCCCTTAATCCGATTCAATCAGAAACCGGTCGAGTGCACCGCTGACCTGGTGGGCAAAACGGTCGATTTTCTCCAGCACGAATTCCTGGATATTCATATTGGGATTGTGAATAAGCGCTGTGAGATCCAGCGCAAAGGCCGCGCCTTCGGAATGATCCACCGCATGCGATGCGCTGAATGTGGCGTGGCTGCGACGGCGGCCCAGGGCGGCGAGATCGTAGCGCTTGCCGCCGCCAATTTGTGATTCAAAGACCGCCAGCAGGTCCGCTTGAAGTTCGGGATGGAGTGAGACGTCAAAGATGATCCGCTCGTCTTCGGGCAGCCAGTCCAGGTCGCGCCAGACCTCGCAGCCGTAAAGATGCTCCGGGCGAAGGGCGGCCGGCAGCTTGCGGACAGCCTGGATGGCGCGCAGCGCGGCAGCCACGTGGGTGGGATGGCGGTCGGCGGGGTTGTGGATATAGAGTGTGGAGGGATGGGCGGCTTGCAGGATTTGGACCAGGTCGGTGGTGGGGTTTTGATCCCGGAAGTCTTGCAGGATGAGGCTGGGGTAATCCAGCATGACCAGGGCGGCGTATTCGCCCAGCGCGGCGGCTTTCTTCTGTTCTTCGATGCGCATCTGGCGCATCTGCTCACCGCTATAGTCCTGGTATCTGCCCAGGCGCGGCGAGCCAGCGCCATTCGTCAGGATCACGGCGCTGAAACCTTTTTGGGGCTGCCGGTAGCACTGCAGGATGCCGTCGATGGCCATGAGTTCAACATCGTCTGGATGCGCGCCGATTGCCAGGTGGGTGATACGTTCAAAGGCAAGCTGCGGAGCATGACCGGTTGGAATGAAGATTTGGGCGGAAGAACGGTAGAAGTTCATCTGTATGGAGCTATTTTTTTATCCGGGCTGCATTCGATCGCTTTGATCAGGTCTTTCAGAGGTATATCGGATAGCGAATGCAGGGTGAGGTCAGCCTGGCTGGTATCCATCTGGCGGGTGAGGGCGTTCGGTACGGCCACGCAATACATCCCGGCTCTTTTGGCGGCCAGGATGCCGTTGGGCGAATCTTCAAAGGCGATAGCCTGTTCGGGTCGTACGCCCAGCATCTCCACCGCTGAGCGATAGAGGGCCGGGTCGGGTTTGGTCAGACCGACGTCATCTCTCGCCCGGATGCAGTCGAAATACCCCCTCAATCCCAGGCGGGTCAGGTGGCCTTCGACCCAATGGCAGGACGAGCTGGAGGCCAGCCCGATTTTCAGCCCGATCGCACGTGCATCCTGGAGGTAGTCGATCACGCCCGGCAGCGGCGGCTGATCGCCGATTAATTCCAGCTCGCGCTCGCGGCGGCGCTCGAATTCCGGCGTCAGGTTAACGGCTGGGCCGGCATGTTGGGACAGCTCAAAGACCGGGTCGTAGACTTCCTCGGCGGTGCCGATGTTGTGAGCCCATGTTTCAAATGGCAGGTCTAATTGATAGTCTCGGAAAAGCTCCTGCCAGGATTGAAAGATCGGCAGCTCGGTCTCAAGGATCAAGCCGTCGAAATCGAATATCAACGCAAGGATCATCCGTTTTTCGGTTTCCGCTTCAGCAGGGGTTGGATGAGCAGCCAGGCGCCGAGCAGGATCAACAATACCGGCCAGTAGGCGGTGAGGAAGCTCAGGTTGCCCAGGAACACGCTGAAGATCACGAACAGGATCAGGCTGATCAGGATCAGCGGGCCGGCGTTGCGCAATCCGTTGCGGAAGTTGCCGCTCAGGAATTCCGCCAGCAGGATGCCCAGCCCGACAAAGCCGGGGATGAGCGTCCAGGCGTAGGCCCAGCTATCCCAGTTGCCGGTCTCGTTTTGCCAGTAGAGGATTCCGCCGATGCCGGCGACGATTATTGCCGGGACGGCTAACCAGGGCGATCCGAGCGCCAGGGCGAGCAGCAGCAGCCCCAGCCCGGTCCCGATCACATACCAGGGCCAGCTAAAGTTGAAATATTCCCAGATGCGGAGCTGTGGGTAGAATTGTTGGGCGAGAAACCAGCCGCCGACCAGGATCAGCAGCAGGCCCAGCCCGATGTTGGATCGATTTTGACGGGTCATTGATACTCCTAATTACTTTCAGCAATTTTCCTGATTCGAAGATGCCCTACTATTCTCTGAGTGGGAAAATGCGTTCGATTTCGGCAAGCACCTGGATAAAATTGGGCGGTGCAGATGCTGTAACATTTGTCTCCAAATCATTATGCTTGTGGTGGGGAAAGCCTGTCAGTTCTGGGTGATGGGGTGTGTCATCATAGCGAAATATCATCCGTTGATCGCTGGCTTGATAATGATAACTGTACATCAGACGGACAATCGTTTCTTGGATATCTACAAGTTCTCGAAAATATAAACGTGATCCATCTAGAAAATACAGGTCGCCACGGATCAGACCAGAACGGTTTGTGCGCTTATCTAAAATAATATTTGAAGCGCTGATCAAAGGAGAGGTCGCAGCGGCTCTCAATAATGACTGGACATAATCTTCAATCAAGTTGGGCATCTTCAAGTGTCTTGTATTGGCGTTCTAATAGTTTGAGCATACCAATTTCCATACGCCAATCGCTGAAATCGACCGTCTCTTCCAATTCTGAGGCGTTCAAATGGCGCTCGAACTCATTGGAGGACATCTGATATTGCAGTTCGAATTCCTTGATGCGGGAGAGCGTGCGGTCCAGCCCCAATCGAACCATTTTCTTCTCGTTATCTATTGCAGACTCGAGTAATGGTTTTAAGATTTTGCGGTCTTCGGTTCTAATCGTTACCTGCTGATCCATTTCTGCCGCCTTTCTAAAGGTAGGGTCATTATAACGCCGGGGGCGGGCAGGGGCAAGGCACCCCACCCGCTATGGAAAAAAGCAATCCGGTTGATGGCGCTGGCGGAGGTATTTTTGAGTAAAAAATTTTGAAAAACCATGAGGAACCAATTAAGAGCGATCGAATGAGATAAGGCTAAAGATGGGATCTTTATAGGGTCAATGCAGCGGAGGATCGATTTCATTTTCGTTGCTGATCCGGAATAGCGCGGGGCCAATACTATTTCTGACCTGGGCGATTCTTCGATTAAGGCGATTTACGAACCAGGCTATCAAGATCTGGCCGGTGGAGATCTGCCAATCTTCTGTCAGAGGCATTTTGACGTGCACCTCGTATCGATAGCCCTGCTCTTTCATGTTGATCAGCCCCAGCAAGATCAATTCGCGAAAACTGTAGCCGCTTTTTTGCTCAAGGTGCTGGAAGAGAAGATCATATATTTTTTCCATGAGGCCGTTTCGCTGCCAACGGACGTAACGGCGGTAACAGGTCTGGTAGGAAGGGTAAGCGGGGGGGAGGTGGTACCAGGGGTTGGCGGTGCGGATTTTCCAGAGGATGCCATCGAGGACGCGGCGTTCGTCGATGGGTGGACGACCGCGCAAGGCAGGGGAGGGGGGAGGAAGGAAGGGCTTGATGAGCGCCCATTGTTCGTCGGTAAGGTCCATCGGATCATCTGGTCGAGGGTCTGGTGGAGGAGGTCTGATGGATGTATTCTAGAATATATGTTCTATTTTGTCAAGCTGGGGAGGAAAAAAAGGGTGGCCGGAGACTATTATAGTGAGACAACTCCGGACAATAATTTAGGGTACAGGGCGGAGAAAAATTAGGATGTTTCAGAATACGAATAGAAAGGTAAGGGCAAGAAACCATGCGTGGAAAATGAACATTAGGTTGACTGCTTTCTTTACAGATGGATATAAGCACTTGATTAAAAACAGTGATCGTTCCAAATTTGGTAAAGTTTTACAGTGGCGAACAATTTCTCCCACTTCGAGCCTAAAATGCACAACTATATGGAAACGAACCGCCGTACGGCGTATGTTCGGAGCAATTTTGCCCCACTTTCCGGGAGCGCAAACAATGTTTACCAATTTTGGAACAGTCACTAAAAACATCAACTGCAAGAAATAGGCTTATAATTAGGTATGAGAGAATATTGGGTGATCGCCTCTCATTTAGCAATCCGTATCCCTGAGAGTTTATTCTCTCAGATTCTGATTGTCAATCAGAGGAAATTCCGAAGGTAAATAATGAACCACACAATCCCATGGACATCGCTGCAGAAATAGCTGAAAGAGATTTTAAGCAGGCTTTGTTTATCAGAAAAGGAAGTAGCCAAGGCGATAATACAAGGGCTTAAAGACAATTTTATGGATCAAGGCTGGTGACGACTGGATCGTATCTTAAGAGACCATTTGGATAATATATAGGTATACTATTATTGAACTTTTTTTTGAATAATTTAATTCAAATTTCAGTAACGATTGGCTTTCGTTATTAAGGTGTTAGATAAGTTGCTGAGGATCATTGCAAGCTGATAGTGGTGGAGTTTTCGGCTACTATACTGCGGGGACAATGTGTTATGCGAATGTTGCTTAGGTTTGTAGTATAGAGTGATAGGGGAGAAAAAATTCTGGAAAAGGAAATACTAAAACATGGCTAGAAGAATATTAGAAGCCAGTATTAATCCAGAGAGTTTAAGCAAATTGAATAGGTTTATTTTACAGGAAGGTTTCCTAACACAGAAACTTACTGCTGTCGGAAGATTAAAATTATACCGTTACGCAGAAGCCTACGCAAGGGGATATCAACATCATCGATACACTGTCTGCTACCAACAGTGCACTCAAAGTAATTGATGCGGTCAAGAAAATACCACTAGATCCCCAAAATGGACAACAATTTTCGAAGAATGTTATCTTTGGGGGGTATGATGAATCAAAACTTCAATTTGTTACTTTGGAAGGGATAGTCAATATTACAAGCCATTCCTTGGTGGAAGTTACAAGGAGAGTTTATCCCCATCGGCTATATTACTGTGTATTTTTATACACGATCAAATGAAATAGTTCAAAAATCAGAATACGTAAAATATTCACTAAATGCAGAAGCTGATTCAAATCGGGATTATGCAGAAGATCGGAACTTCTTAATCCAAGATCAATGTCCTTGGAAAATTCAATTCTTTTTATTGATGGACCATTGATCGGTGGCAATTATCAGCGTTATTCTTTGAGATTAATTGATGAACCTTCACAATAAAAATGTAATACCGGTTTTTTTTGTAAAGAATAGCGATAGTAATCTTAGTTGTTGATAATCTTTCATCAATAAAAAATAAATATAATTCTGATTTACATTGGTCTTATAACTTTCTAAAACCCGGGGAGAGAACAAATTTCTTCCTATATACCGATAAAGTGAATCGCAAAAATACAAAACTGTTTTGTTATATTAAACCTTTTGATCATACAAGTCCCCAAAGAATAGAAATTCACCCTGAAACATTGGTGACTTTATAAAGATTATATAGATGAGTTCTTTGATCTAATTTATTATCTGATGCTTGTTCAAGGCGATAGATCAAATCCCCAGATCCGTCCTATTGCAATTGCTGAAAAATATGCGCGTGAAATGATAAAGACTGTAAATATTCGATCACTTTTAAAAAATACCAGTTTAGTTTCAACCATAGATCAGGAACGATTTGGAGGTTAACATGGCATGGATTGTTTTGGGTGAAGAAAATGGAAAAATAAAACTTGTTTCTAAAATCTCATAGTCCAAATGAGAAACCTGGTCTATTACCGAAAGGTTCGTATCTTACTATTGAAAATAAAGAAGCGGGTTCAAAGTTTATCCTAAGAGTAGATGACAGCATTCAGAATGAACCATATAAACCTTCCCCTTTAATTGTTGATATGGATCTTGAAGGATTATATGGTGATACCAAATGCCAAAATATTATTCTTGCTTATCAGAATAAAAGATATTACAAATAGAGATGATGGAAAAATTGATTTTATTCCTCCGCAATCTATCGCCAGAAGATCAACCCAAGAGGAAATCGATATTGCATTTGGTTCAAGCACATACAGGTCCAAAGGTATTTTTAGCAACTATCCATAGTGGGCAGAACCAACTGTTATTTGATGAAAATAAAAATTTATTACTGCAAATCTTCCAGAGGATGATGTTTTTCATCAGATGCTTATATGTGGAAAAACAGGAAGTGGCAAGACTGTGGCCATGAAATATCTAGTTCAATATTTCATCGAACACTTAGAAGGTGCGGTTCTTACCATTAATGTCAAAGATATTGATTTTCTTAGGATGGACCAACCATCAAAAACAAAAAACATTCAATCCACAGCTGAATGGAAAACTCTGGGCGAAAATCCTCATGGAATTGGAAATTGTACAATTTATTATCCAGCAAACACAACCATTGAATCGTACTATTGGAATGAATTATGAAATTGCCCAAAAAATTACTCTCAATGTTAAGACGATTGAGCCAGAAGCACTTACTGGATTATTACAGAATATTATCCGAGATTGGAGCCCAAAACTTCCCCGATATATTTCGATACTGGCAACAATACGAGATGAAAAAGGAAGAATACGTTTAGTGATTTTGTTAGATACTTTCAAAATGGTGCACATCAAATCCTACATTTCAAACCCTAAATTCTCGAGGGGATATATCATCTGTTACTTTACATAGAGGCTACTTTTGACAATATTGCTCGAAATTTAAATAATTCATTGGAATTTTTCGATAACGAAGATGCTAATACCATTGATTTTGGGGATATTCTTTACCCTGGCAAGTTATCAGTGATCAATGTTGCTGGGGAAAAAGGAATTCAATTTGGTTCAATTTTATTACGCCATTTATTAAAAAGAATTGTTATGGCAAAAAGCCAAAGAATAAGTGATACTCCAATCTTAGTTGTCATTGATGAAGTCCATCAATTTTATAATACCGAAAGTTCTCGGGAAGCACTGGGAGACCTAGATACGATCTGCAGAACAGGAAGAAGTCAGAAAATTGGGGTAATTTTTGCATCTCAAAATCAGAATGATATTCCAAGAGGCTTATCTAATGTTATCAATACAAAGATATTCTTCAAGTCAGATGGGATTTCAGGAAATTTATATGGTGTTTCAAGCGATGAAATTCAAACATTACGACCGGGTTTTGCAGTAGCTAATATTCACAATATGTCACAATTAAGAATTATGAAATTCCCATTGTCTTTTTCTGGTGTGATTGAGGAGGAGTAAGAATGGTACCTAACAAAGTGCAAGATCAAGATTTATTAGATTTATTTTCAGACTTGATTAATGACGAAGACAGAGAATGAAATATTCAAGATCATTTTTTCTGAGAGCAATGATGATGAAGATGACTTGAAAAGTTGATCGATGCATATGGAGATAGGTGATGATCAAGATTGATTATTTGATTAGAAGAGATGAGGGCAATAAATTCACTGAATTTCAGCCTGATAGAATCCCGACTGATCTACCAATTCTTTCATATATTCAAGGACCAAATGCATCTGGAAAAAGTACGCTTCTAAATATAATTGCACTTGCTTTTTGGGGGAATAATTTATCAAATGAAGAATTAAATCCAGATCTACAAGAAAGAGTAGAAGCTTTAGTAAATTCAAGCCATCAAAACGTGAAATTTAAAATCGAAGTAGAAAATGAAAAGCTGGGCGTGAAATTTATTTCGGAAAAGAAAGAACTAGACAAAAAGACAATCGTTGGTTAGAAAGATTGCGGATGGTAAAGACATTCCAATTAGTGAAGATGCATTCAAAAGAGAATACAAATTAATTTATGATATCCCAAATGACCCACTTGGAAGATTGCCATTACTTCTATATACATTGAGGGATCAGCAGAAGGATGTTGGTGCAGATATATCGAATCTGCGTGAAAGTATAAGAAATATTATTGATGAAATTAAGGTAGGCAAAGATCCTGAACAGATAAAGAGAATGAAAGAAAAAATTAAATGAGAACGAAATTTCCTATGAAGAAAATAAAAAGATGGAAATTGAGCAGGAAAAGAAATATCGGAGAATGCAGGAATATTATTATGGAGAATTCTTAACTCATTATCTAAACCAAGAGAGGGATACTGAAATACGCATCGAGGAAATAAAGAAACATATTAATCGGGAGAAGAGAAAACAAAGCAAGAACTACAAAACGTATATGGAGCTCACCCAGTATTTAGGGAAGATTATCAGAAGATCGGAAGAGCTTGTAGAGGAGGAAATCAAACCGGTATTACCAAAATTGATCGATAAAGACCAAAAACAAAGATACAATCTTTGGAAGAATGCCAATATCCGAGATGAAATTTTCCATCCAGATATTTACAATTCATTGAAGAAGGAATCGGATTATTTTGCCAAATATTTAAGAGATAAGGTACTGGATGAACGAAGCAAGATATCTCAGGATTTGGAAAAGAAAAATCTATTCAAGACTTTGGTGGCTATATTACTAGATTATAAAGATAATGAAATAACCATACCTGGAGTGAATCTACCAATAGCAGAATTTATCGATACTTTAGTAAATAATCTAGAACGATTGGAAGCAATCACTGCGCAGCTTGACAATGTCGAACAATGTGCACAATCGTTGGAGAGTTTAGTCAAACAACTCGATGATGGGATCGAAACAGCAAACCAAATAAAACATAGTAAGGATTTTGGTGAAGAAGAGCTTGAAGAGATGTCTCATTTGCAAGAACTTGAGGATCTAAATAATAGACTTAAGGGTTACAGGGAGAAAATAAAAGAGTTGCGTAAAGGCAGCGACAAAGGAAGATGTCAATCTGGATGGTCATGAAAATATCTATAAGGATCTCATAAAAGACTCGGATGTAAATTTCTACGAGACTTTTCCCGAAAATCAAATAAAAGAAAGGGTAAATGAACTAAAATTAAAGTTCACTGAACAACGAGCAAAGACTGGCAATCTAGAAAGAAGATTGGTGGACGAAAAGGATGAATTAGCTACCCTCGAAATCCAAAAAACCTCATAAATACCAAGACAAATTCTCAGTAATAAATAAAATTTTGAACCATGTCCAGAACCTGGAAAGATTGTTTCATTCCTATGATTCTTGGTTGTCTAGAATCATCGCGAACCCAGAGAAGCTAAAGAAATTATCAAAAGAGGAAACTACTTATATAGAACTTATAGGTCAGTATCTGGCAAAGAAAATTGGAAGGATCAAGCATATTCCAGAAACCTATGACGTAAAGAGTATTGATGTTATATCAAAGAAACTCATAACAGAGCAAGGAACCATAATTCATTTCTCCGATCTAGGAACCGGTCAAGGGCAGGCAGCCTATCTCGAGACTCTGCTTAGTATGAGTGAAAACAAAAAAATTATCGCATTGTTTGATGAAGTAGCGATGATGGATGAACAAACTCTAAAACCTATCATGAATAAATTAAGAGATTTGTATAACGAGAAGAAGCTTCTCATGGCCATGATTGTTCAGAAAAGTAATGATGTAATAGTAGAGGAAATACTATGATTCCTGAGCTAAATGAAAAATTAACCAACGAACTAAAACATTTCTACAATAAATTAATTAAAGTTGCTTCGGGTGCGAAAATAAAACTTATCAAAGATTCAATATTCATCACAATCATCAAACTACCTACCAACAAAATATCCAAACTGATGTCTGATTCTGCCTAAGTAATCAAGCTTTTTTCGAAGCTGATCTAAGAGAACTCTTGAAAGGCGGATTTATTTGTGAAGCGAATAATATTGAAAAAAGGCATGAATATAACATCACAGCATTGGGTATATGGATCATCGAGACGCAATTGGGGAAAGTTGACATATTAAAATTATTGGAATTTTATCAAAACTATAAGTATTCTTCGGATATAAGTGAGAAACCATTAGATTCTAAAGAAAAAATCATACTCTTATCAATGATTGCTATGCGGAATTTTTCATCAGATGCTGCAATGAACCTCAGCGAAATGGGCAAAAGTGATGATTGGATCGATATCTTCAATGAAATGGCTTGAGCAACTAAATTCAAAGGTATTATAGGAAAATTGGATTGGATACCACTTGGAGCGGGCAACGAACATCCTATTAATTATATAATGAGAAGGGCACAGGATCTACCCCAGAAGACAAAACATGTTTTTGAGTTTGCAGGAAACAGCCGATATTACTTGGACATGAATTCTACAGGTAAAGAACAAAAGATTAAGCTTATATTCCTATTTTCGATCATTTATAGCAAGATCGAATCCAAGGCAGATATCAAGAATATTCATTCATTTTTATGTAAATCAGCGTACGACAAGGGGAAGAATGTGAGAGAGAGTTTTGAATATATTGATCACGAGTGGGACACCATCATTGAAGAATCATTAAATGATTTTTATTATGAACAATAATTGCAATGATTTGAGATTAGGCATAATGGAGTTTTATTCCAATTTCTTTTTTACTCTCTTATATCTATTCAGAGAAGAAGATCTTCGCAGACTGTCTAATGCGCTGGATTCGATTTGACGTATTCTTTCACGCGTCACTCCTAGTTTCTGCCCTACTTCATCTAACGTCATAGTTTCTCCATCTTTGAGACCATAACGCAATTCAAGTAATTTGTAGTATCTGGGGGAAAGATGTTCAAATTCCGAATTGAGAATGGTCCTTAGAATCTCCATTTGAACACTTTTTAATTCGTCTTCATTACTGTTATCAGTAATTTCCTTCAATAATTTATTTGCACGATCAGACTTGCTCATATGATCTTTAAAATATTTTTTTCCAAACAGAATGGAGTAAAAAGATCATCTAACATCATATCTTCAAAAGAGACCGCTTCTTCTTGGGCCAAAGGGCAACTTGGACATAATAATAATCTTGGGTCATAATCACATGATATGTAATTCCTCATCAGACTGTTTTCGCATAATTCAAGATTTTCTAGCGAGATTAGCGGTTGTATCTAAGTCAATCAATCTTGAAACACGTTCTGCCTTTATATCACTCATTTCTGCTAAATCTAAAATTGATGGTTCATCAATATTACTGATTTGGTAATTTCTATAGACATCCGATCATCTCGCAAGCTCATCATGTAAATGGACTGGGAAACGAATGGTTCTTGAATCATTGGCAATTGCTCGTGTGATCCTCTGTCTTACCCACCAATGTGCATAAGTATTAAATTTAACACCCTTTCGGACATCATATTTATCAATAGCCGTGATTAACCCTATATTTCCCTCCTGAATAACATCTTCAAAATCCAATCCCCTATTCCTAAATTTATAGGCAGAATACTTGACATTTTTTAAAAATCCCTCAATAAGCATTTCTTTTGCAAAACGGATCCGATCACGAATCGTTATGATTTCTTCAACACTATGCAATGGATTTAAGACATTTAAAGCGTGAGCAATTGAAGGTATCTTCTTTGTTTGAATGATTTCGATTTGGTAATAGTCTAACAGGGTAGGTGGCAAAAGAAAAATATATTCAATTAAGTCGAATATAAATGTGTTAGATTGATCCGGTAGGGTATTGAATAAAGAATTAAGTACAGTCCGTTTTACTGGCACAGTTGTTGTTTTGAATTCAATTATTTCAGTGATTATTTCTACAATATAATCATCGAAGGAAGTTGTTTTTTTAGATCTAAATTTCGTGGAATTTGCTAACAGATCATGTGTTTCTCGAATTTTATTAATAATACCAATATATATATATTCGCAAACCTTTTTGTCATTCGGGTTTTTGTCCTTAAGAATCCTTTCCAACATTCTTCCTGAATCAATAGCAATACCTAGCCAAAATTGCTGGGAATCTGATAGGGGTTGAAATTGCCTTAGATCAGACGCATAGAGAGAAACTAAGTCTGGTATCTCGTCAAAAGAATCTGTACATTCTTCATCAATTCGATATCTCATGGTAACATTTTTAAAAAGGGGTTGATACCCTGTTTTATTTGAGGAGAATTATACTTCATTCAATTCCTTTATCTTGTGAACGCAAGAAAGGGATACATTCCTCAATCCTTTGTTGTGATTCTATTGGGGTCCAATAATGAAGCATCCCAAAGGGGGAAAGCATTTTACATTTCACTGTATAAGAAAGCTCCAATTGAGTAAAAGTATTATAATTATCAAAAAAAAGCATGATAGCTCGTGTTTTATTATATGAAATCAAAAGCAATTTATATTGAGGTAGGAAAAAGTATTCATGGGAAAATCACTTATTAGCCCTCTTCGCTACCCAGGTTCAAAGCGTAGATTAGTAAGTTATGTACAAAAGGCACTGATGCTAAATAAATTGACGCCACAACTTTATATTGAGCCGTTTGTAGGTGGGGCCAGCATTGCATTGCAGCTAATGGAAGACAGACTTGTAGAGAAGGTAATTCTTATGGATGTCGATCCTTGGATTGCAAGCTTTTGGGATGTGCTTTTCTTTGATACAGATTGGTTAATTGATCAAATTAGAAATGTGCAAGTAACTTTAGAATCATGGTATAGGTTTAAAAGTGGAGATTTGCAAGATAAACGCACACAGGCCTTAACTTGTTTATTTCTAAATCGCACAAGTTTTTCGGGTATTCTTGAGAAAAAAGCCGGTCCTTTAGGAGGTAGAGAGCAAAAATCTAAATATAAAATAGATTGCCGCTTTCCACGAGAAATCCTCATTCAACGTGTTTTGAATGCAGCTCGTCATCGCGATAAAATTTTCGGTGTTTGGAATTGCAGTTGGGAAGATGGAATTAATCGCTATCGAGTTGAACAGCAGCAAGGCAAGACTCCCAAGTGAGGATATATTTTTCTATTTAGATCCTCCTTTCTTTGCAAAAGCCGATCAACTATATCGTTATTCTTTTAGAGAAGACGATCATAAACACCTTCGCGACTTTCTACTCACTCTTGAAGACAAATGGCTCTTGAGTTACGATACAGCTCCACAGGTTGAACAGCTTTATGGCGACGTGATGAATAAAGAGACAAATGGCACAAATCATGATCATATCGATTTTTACTATAGTGTTGCAATTATGCCTGAACGACAAAGAGTTAGAGAAGTAATAATTTCAAATCTGTCTGTTTTACCTATACCAAAGGATGACACAGAAAAAGGATCCAATGCTGGAGATCAATTCGTTCTTTTATAAACATAGTTGATTAGCATGTGGCGCGTATCCAGCGTGATTGTAGGTAAGCCTGGTAAGGCTTAACTGGGCCTTAATCATCGTGCCGCACAAGCAAACAGATGCGCTCGGAATCCCCAATGGCATGTTTGCTCCCCAATTCTTTTGCCGCCAGGCCCGAGCAGCGAAATTGAACGTCCTGGCGACTAAAGGGCTGCTTCGTCGCAAAAACCGCTCCTCGCAGCGACATCAAAGCGGCTTGCGATAGACCCGGTAGCGCTTGTAGATCTTCGCGCCCATGCGCTCGGCCAGGCCGGGGGTGGCGGGGTTGTCGGCGCTGGTGAGGGAGAGGTCCACCCAGGTGTAGCCTTTGCCCTGCACCCGGCGGGCCATTTCGTCGAAGAGCAGCACGCCCACGCCGCGGTTCCAGTATTCGGGCAGCACCAGCACGCTCTTGATGGTCAGGCATTTGGGCCGGCGGCGCATCCACCAGGCCAGCTTGAGGTAGTCCCACGGATGGCGCAGGCCGTCCACGTGTTGAAAGGCTTCGTTCAGATTGGGCAGGGCTGGGAACCAGCCGACCGGGCGTGCCGTCCACTTCGGCGAACAGGATCAGTTCGGGATCGGCGATCTGGCGGAATTGGGCGAGCATGTCTTGCAGGGCGGCGCGCTGCCAGGGGATGAAATCTACCAGGTGGGCGGTGGCCTGGTTGAGCAGCGTCAGCACCGCATCCACCTCTTCTTCCCAATGGTCGAGGCGGGCACCACGGATCTGGATGCGGCCGCGCTGGCGTAAGCGGTCGGCCAGGCGGTGTAAATGTTCCATTTCGGGGGTGTCGTAGTTTAGATTGTAGGCAAAGGCCAGGTTATCACCGCGGGCGGGCAGGAAGCCGTAGCGCTCGACGAAGTCTTGATAGTAGGGCGGCGTGTGCCCGCACAATAAGGCCGGCGGGCGGTCGCGACCATCGATCAGAATGCCGTAGCTGTCCTCGTAATCCAGGTTGAAGGGGCCGTAGAGGGTCTCGAGGTCGTGTTCGCCAGCCCAGGCCGCGGCGCAATCGAAGAGGGCGCAGGCCACAGCGTAGTCCGGGATGCACTCGAAGAAGCCAAACATGCAGTCCTTCAGGCCGCGCTGGGCGTTGACGGCCCGGTCTTCGGCGGCGGAGATCGTTCCGACGGGCTGATCGCCGCGCCAGGCGATGAAGAACTCGGCCTGGCCGCGCTGGAAGAAGACGCCGCGCTCGTGGGTCGATCCGCTCTGCTCGCTCGGGCAGCAGCGGCGGCACCCAGAGCGGGTCGCAGGGGCTACGCCCGGTAGATGCGCCAGGGGAACTGCAGGAAGATGCGCCGTTCGGCCTGGGTTTGGATCGGGCGGACCTGGATTTCGTTCATAGCGGCTCCGGCGGTTCGGGGAGGGTGGAGAGGCGGCGCTGTTCCAGTTCAGCTACCAGGTGGGTGTGCTCGCTGCGGTCGAGCGGGTACAGGTAGGCGAACAGGATGCCAGCGCACAGCAGCACCGCCGGGATGGGGCCGACCACCAAACGAATGCCGAGCAAGGCGCTGGGCTGTTGGGCGGCCAGATTGGGCGAGTAGCCGGTCCAATCGAGCAGCAGCAGGATCAGCGGGATGGCGATCGAGGAGGCCACTTTCTGGGTGAGCGAGATCAGGCTGTAGAACATGCCTTCATGGCGCTCGCCGGTCTGCAGTTCGTCCCACTCGATCGCATCGGGGATGATCGACCAGGGCAGCACGTGGGCGGCGCTCACCCCGATACCTGCCAGCACGCAGAGCGTGATCAGCCAGGTCAGGCTGCTGGCCGGGTTGAGCGAGACCATCGCCAGCTGGACGACCGCCCAGAAGGCGATCCCGGCGATATAAGCGATGCGCTTGTTCCAGCGGCGGGAGGCCCAGTTCCACAAGGGCAGGGCGAAAAGGGCGGTGACGAAGATCACGCCCATGATCAAGTCGCTTTGGGCTTCGCGCAGCAAGACATATTTGATAAAAAACAGGAGCGAGGTTTGCAGGATGTCCACCGAAACCCAGGTGAGCAGATAGATGCCCGCTCCAAAGATGAAGGGTCGGTTTTTAAGGGCTGCCCGCAGAGATTGAAGCAGGCGCGGCTGCTCAGCGCTCATCAAATCCGGGCGCTCGCGAGTGTTGAAGAAGACCAGCACGACGGGCAGCATACTGGCCAGCCCGAACAGGACTGCCATCTCGAACACCCGACCGGCGTTTTGCGGGACGAGCGATCCGATGATGGCGAGCGGAATGGTGAACGCGATCAGGCTGCCGGCAATGGAGAAGAACATGCGGTAAGAGGTCAGGCTGGTGCGCTCATCGTAGTCGGCGGTCAACTCGGGGGTCAGGGCGGCATAGGGCATGTTGGTCAGGGTGAAGGTCGCGTCGAAGAGCAGATAGGCCAGGGCGTAATAAGCGGCCAGCAGGATTTGATTCTCCCAGGGGGGGCGGACCCACAGCAAGATGAAACAGAGGGCGAACGGCAGCGCGCCCAGCAACAGGTATGGCCGCCGGCGGCCCCAACGGGTGCGAGTGCGGTCGGAGAGGTGGCCGATGAGGGGGTCGTTGATGTAATCCCAACTGCGCCCGATGAAAATTGCGATGGCAGCCAGGCCGGCCGGCAAGCCGACTACGTCCGTCAGGAAGATGGCGAAATATACCGCCAGGATGGTGTTGGTCAGGCTGAAAGAGATATCGCCAAACCCGTAGATCCACTTGGCGCGTCTGGAGAGAGTCATCAAGGCCTCGAACTGCGATCAGGATGGATGTGGCAAAATGATTTTATCCTATCTGAAATGGTTTTGGATGGGGAATTGGGAGATGATCCAACTTCTCGGTCGTTAGGGGTTCTGCTGGCCGATATTTTTTGGCAGGCGGGTGGCTGCGAGCAGGCTGAGGAGCAAGAACAGCCCGGCTGTGACCGTGAAAGCGGCTCGCAGGCCCAGCCAGATTGCGGCGGCAGAGCCAAGTATCGGCGCGATGGCGCGCCCGGCGGCGTCGATGGAGTTATCGAGGCCGTAAACTGCGCCGGCTTCATCGGGGTCGGTAAAGCGGGCCAGCAGGGCGCTGATGGCAGGGATGATCCCGCCGAGGGCGACCCCAACCAGGGCCTGCAGAGCCAGGATCTGCCAGGCGGCGTTGACCCGGCTTTGCAGGAAGTAAAAGAAGGCTGCGAAAAGGGCGCTGATCATGATGATGCGCTGGTGCCCGGCGCGGTCGCCCAGGCGGCCCAGGTAGCCGGCGCTCAAGGTTGTGGTGAGGGCGGCGATGCCCACTACCAGCCCGGTGAAGGTGTTCAGGTAGGCCTGGTCAACCAGCAGGACTGCGATGAAGAGCGGGGCGATTGGCAGAATGGTGGATCGGCCGAGCTGGCTGAGAAAGCGCAAGGAAAAGGTGAGCGGGACGCCCGGTGAGGCGAGCACGTGCCGCCAATGGGAGAGAAACCCGGCCAGCGCGTTACCGGAGGCCAGGCGCGGCTCAAAATGTTCTTCTGCGCCCCACCAGACCAACACACCGGAGATGAAGAGCAGGGCGGAGGTGACGTAAAAAGCGGCGTTGTAGTCGAATGCGTCGGCGATGGCGCCGCCGATCAGCGGACCAAGGGCTACGCCTGCGCCCATCCCGACCTGCAGCAGGCCCATCGCGTAGCCCAGGCGCTGGCGTGGAACCATTGAGGCGGCCATCGCATTGGCGGCGGCGATCGTTCCGGTGATTAAGCCCTGCACCATGCGCAGCAGCACCAGTTCTTCGGCGGAGCGGGCAAAGGCCATCAGGAGTAAGATCAGCGCACCGCCGAACATGGACCGCTCGACCATCAATTTGCGGCCATAACGGTCGGCGATCACGCCCCAGATGGGTGAGGCGATCATCATCGTAATTGCCTGTCCGGAGTAGACCATCCCGGCCAGGAACTCGATGTTGAAACCGCTGGCCGAACCAAGCTCTTTGACGTAAAGAGGGAGAAAGGGGAAGATGCTGGAGAAGCCGACGGCGGTGAAAAGCTGGCCGGTGAGGAGGATGTACAGCGTGCGCTGCCAACGTGGGTGGATGAAGGGGGTGTCAGAAGAGGAATTCATTGAGAGGAAATTATACCTTCATTGACTGGGAGCTGGATTCTCGAAAGAATACACACAATATCAAATATATTGATATTAATATAAAAATAATTAATATATGTATTGACAAAATAAAATATTTTATTATAATAATTTTTATTGTGTCAAGGAGGTCTAAATGGACGAACCATCTGTGATGAAAACGGAAAAACAAGGCTGGATGAAGCCTTTCTTTGCGATCTGGAGCGGGCAGGCCCTGTCGCTATTGGGAAGTCAGTTGGTGCAATTTGCGCTGGTTTGGTGGCTAACGCAGGAGACCGGTTCGGCGACAGTGCTGGCGACTGCGACGCTGGCAGCGATGCTGCCGCGCATCCTGCTGGGACCGTTGTCGGGCGTGCTGGTGGATCGTTGGGACCGGCGGCGAGTGATCCTTGGGGCGGATGGGCTGACAGCCCTGGCGACCGTTGTACTGGCGGCGTTGTTTTGGAGCGGCGAAATCCAGTACTGGCATGTGTATGTGCTGATGTTCTTCCGTTCTGCAATGGGCGGTCTGCAGTGGCCGGCGATGGAGGCTTCGACCTCGCTGATGGCGCCGAAGGAATACCTGGCGCGCATCCAGGGATTGAACCGGATGCTGGCTGGATTGATGAATATTGGCGCGGCGCCGCTGGGCGCGCTGCTGCTCGGGCTGCTCCCGATGCAGGGCGTGCTGGCGGTGGATGTGGGTACGGCGCTGCTGGCAATCGTTCCATTACTGTTCGTGGGGATTCCACAGCCGGAACGGAGCGCTGCAAGCGAAACAAAAAGCAGCTCAATATCGGCAGAGATGGCGGCGGGGTTCCGTTATCTGTGGGCCTGGCCGGGGCTGCTGATGATCGCGGTGATGGCAACGGTGGTTAACCTGGTTTTGGTCCCTACCAGTGCACTCCAACCGATCCTGGTGACGGAACACTTCAAAGGGCAGGCGTTCCACCTGGCCTGGCTGGAATCGGCCTGGGGTTTTGGTGTTGTGGCTGGTGGGCTGACGCTGAGCGCCTGGGGCGGTTTTAAGCGGCGGGTGCTGACTTCACTGGTTGGGCTGTTCGTGTTGGGCGCCAGCGTCGCCGCGCTGGGTTTGGTCCCGGCGCAGGGTTTTTGGATGGCGGTGGGATGTATGTTCGTGGTGGGTTTCAGCAACCCGATGGTGGATGGGCCTTTGTTTGCAGTGATGCAGGCGGTGGTTAAGCCGGAGATGCAGGGGCGGGTGTTCACGCTGATCTCCAGCATGGCGGGAGCGATGTCGCCGCTGGGTTTGATCGTGGCCGGGCCTCTGGCAGATGCGTTTGGGGTAAGGGTTTGGTTTGTGGTAGGCGGGGTAGTGACTGCCTTACTGGGCGTTGGCGCGTTGTTGATCCCGGCAATTGTGGGGATTGAGGGGGATGGAGCGGTTGTGGTCAACCAGTCGCCGGGGTTGGGCGGGGCGCAGGCTGAGAGTTGTGGAGATTGATGGTTTATGTCATCTGGTTGTAACTTTTCTGGCGAGGCTGCATCTAAATTCTAGTAATCAGCTTGTATTTTGCAAAACAGGAGCAGCATATGCCTTTGTTTGAATTCGTATGTAGTGAGTGCAGCCAGCCTTTTGAGGAACTGGTGCGCAGTTCGAGCGCGATTGGTGAAGTGATCTGCCCAATCTGCGGCAGTAATAACATCAGTAAGAAAATCTCAACCTTTGCATCCAGAACGGTGGGGAGCGGGAGCTTCTCGCTGGGTTCCAGTTCCTCTGCGTCATGCAGCCCGGTAGGCGGCTGAGGGATATCACGCTGAACGGCCGTGCGCCGCTTCAAATCATTGGCTGCGAGGAAACCGAGCTTGCAGCGTCGAAAATTATCACGGATGCTTTTCGTTTGACTGGTGCAACTGCTCAGGCTCAGGCCTGAGCAGTTAACTTAATTGACAGAATAGGGGGAGACGGGTAAACTTCTTTCTTATGAACCACTCATTCAACGACCGCGAGCGCCAGTTCAACGAATACCTGAAGGATGGGATAACCGCTGCAAAGTCTGGACAAAATAAACTGGCACAGTCGCTGCTGAACCGGGCGCTGTTTTTAAACAGCGCAGATTCTCGGCCTTATTTATGGCTTTCGGCGGTCTCCGATGACCCCGCGAGCAAATCGATTATCTGGAAAAAGCGGTCACGCTTGATCCGACCAACAACACCGCCCGGCGCGGTCTGGCTGTGCTAAAGGGGATGATCGATTCGGCCAAATTGATCCCGGAGGGGGAAGAAAGGGTTGTCAGACCGATTGATGGGGATGTGGAAGCAGAAGGCGAAACATATCTGTGCCCGCGCTGTGGTGGGCGAATGGCGTTCTCGATATTGAGCGGGCAACTGACGTGTGAATATTGCGGTTATTACGAAGAGCAGGATGCGGATGAGGCGCGGATCGAAGAGCTACACGCGCTGGCGGATGATTCCGAACAGGTGCTCGATTTTGTGATGCCAACTACCACGGGTCATCAGTGGGCGCTGTCTCAGCACCAACTGATATGCAGTCGCTGCGGGGCGCACAGTCTGCTCCCGGCGGGGCAAAAAACCAATCAGTGCCCTTATTGCGGATCGAACCAAATCCTGAAATCCACTGCGAAGGAAGATCTGGTGGAGCCGCAGTTGCTGGCAGTGATGAAGGTGGATGCGCAGAAGGCTAACCTTCTGGTGCATCGTTGGCTTGGGAGGGGCTTTTTCTCACCGGATAACCTGATCTCATCGAGTGTCACTCTGCGCCTGCGTCCAGGTTATTATTCGTTCTGGACTTTTGATGGTACTGTTGAAATTAGTTGGACTTGTGAAGTGGCCGAAGGGAGCGGCAATTACCAGCAATGGCATACGGTAAATGGGGCGGAAACGCGTTTTTTCAACGATGTGCTGGTGTCGGGTGTGAAAGCGCTGCACATGGAAGACGTAAACAGGCTGGCGCCGTTTGACCTGGAAAATCTCGAAGCGTTTAACCCGGATTACCTGGCGGGCTGGCCGGCGGTTTTATATGACCGCTCGTTATCGGATTCTTCGCTGGTTGGTCGCGATCAGGTCTTAAAGGAAATTGAACCGCAACTTTATGGATTGATCGAAGTCGGGCGTGAGAAACGAAATGTTCGTATTGGGGGCAGTCAATGGAGCGGGTTAACGTTCAAGCACATCCTGCTGCCGCTGTGGACCGGCGAATACCAGTTTCAGGGAAAGGCTTATCGTGTGCTGGTCAATGGACAAACCGGTAAAGTGACCGGGGAAAAACCGCGTGATTCAGTTAAGATCGTCTTTTTCCTGATGATGGTCGCGTTGTTTTTCGTACTGCTGATCTTGTTATATATGATATTTGGTTCCCCTGGCCCGGCGTAACGGCTGGCGGCTGGAGGATTTTAGGCGTTTATACGGGTCGGGTTAGCCGACGCTTGCGGCGCGAATCTATTATATTATTGGAAGGCTTCTTGATATTATGAATGAACCCATGAACTTTCAATCGATCATCATGACCTTGCAGAATTTTTGGGCTGGCAAGGGCTGCCTGATTTGGCAGCCTTATTACACCCAGGTTGGAGCAGGCACCTATAACCCGGCCACCTACTTGCGTGTACTGGGGCCGGAGCCGTGGAATGTCGGTTATGTTGAGCCTTCGGTTCGTCCGGATGATGGGCGCTATGGCGAAAACCCGAACCGGCTGCAGATGCATTACCAGTTCCAGGTGATTCTCAAGCCGGATCCGGGCAACCCGCAGGAGATATATCTACAATCTTTGCAAGCGCTTGGGATCGACCCACGCCAGCATGATATCCGCTTTGTGGAAGACAACTGGGAGTTGCCAGCCTTAGGCGCATGGGGTCTGGGTTGGGAGGTCTGGCTGGATGGGCAAGAGATCACCCAGTTCACCTATTTCCAACAGGCAGGCGGTATCCAGCTTGACCCGGTTTCGGTGGAGATCACCTACGGGCTAGAGCGCATCGCAATCGCTTTGCAGAAAGTGAGCAGCTTTCGCGAGATTCAATGGAGTCCCTCGCTGACCGATGGGGATGTGAACTTGCAGTCCGAGCAAGAGCATAGTAAGTATTACTTCGAAGTGGCGGATGTGGAACGATTGCGCCAGATGTATGACCTGTTTGAGAAAGAAGCTGATGCCTGTTTGAAGCAAGGGCTGGTACTGCCGGCGCACGATTATCTCTTGAAATGCTCGCACACGTTCAACGTACTGGATACGCGCGGCGCGGTCGGCGTTACCGAGCGCCAGGCGCTGTTTGGCCGGATGCGAGATTTGGCGCGGGCTGTGGCTGAGGCTTACTTGGAACAGCGCCAGCGATTGGAATTCCCCTGGTTAGACCAGGCGGATGTAACGCAGAAAGCCGAAGTAGAAATGAAAGCCGAGCCTGTTCTGCTGGATCGGATGGGGAAGCAAGAGCCTGCGTCGTTGTTGGTGGAGATCGGGACAGAAGAGTTGCCGGCGGGTGACCTGGATTCCGCTCTGGCGCAATTGCAAGAGCAAGTACCCGATATGCTGGAGAACCTGCGCCTGACCTATCAAGATGTACATATATATGGAACTCCACGCCGATTGGTCGTGTTGGTCGATCGGGTTGCTCCCCGTCAGACCGATTTGGAGCAGGTGATCAAGGGGCCGCCGGCAGGACGCGCTTTTGGCCCAGACGGCGCGCCGACCCAGGCTGCCGAAGGGTTTGCCCGCAGTAAGGGCGTGGCCCTGGCCGATTTACAGGTGCGAGAGATTGATGGGGGAAGGTATGTCGCGGCGCTGGTGCGGCAGAAAGGCCGCCCGGCGGTTGAAGTATTGGCTGAAGCCCTACCTGGCTTGATCGCAGCCGTGCGCTTCGAAAAGCCGATGCGTTGGAACAGCAGCAATGTATCGTTTTCCCGCCCGATCCGCTGGTTGTTGGCGCTTTACTGCGCCGACGTTTCGCAGGTGATCCCGTTCGAATATGCCGGATTGCAATCCGGGGAACGGACGCGCGGGCTGCGTTTTCGCCAACCGGAGGAGCAATCTGTGAGTTCTCCGCAGGAATATTTTGAGTTCCTGGGAGGTCAAGGAATTGTATTGGAATCTTTGGAACGACAGGCGAGTGTACGGAAGCAAGTTGAGCAGCTTGCGGAGCAAATTGGCGGTGTCACGATAGAAGACCAGTCTTTATTGGCGGAAGTGGCGAACCTGGTGGAAGCGCCGACGGCATTACGGGGCTCATTCGACCCAGTTTACCTGGAATTGCCGCGGGAGGTGTTGATTTCTGTGATGAAGAAGCACCAGCGCTACTTCCCGGTAATCAAAGCAGCAAGGGGATCCGGGGCGGAGGAGGGGGCATTGCTGGCGCACTTTATCGCGGTACGAAATGGCGATGGCGAGTGGCTGGATGTGGTTGCCGAGGGCAATGAGCATGTGATCCGGGCGCGCTTTGCGGATGCAAATTTCTTTGTGCGGGATGATTTGAAGAAACCGCTTGAAGGATACCTGCCGCGCTTGGCTACACTGACATTCCAGTGGAAATTAGGCACAATGATGGACAAAGTGCAGCGTATCCAGGCTTTGGTGGAAGATTTGGCCGGGCTGATCGGATTGAGCGAGCCCGAACTGCAGACGGCGCGTCGGGCGGCGTGGTTGTGCAAGGCTGACCTGGCGACTAAAATGGTGGTGGAGATGACCTCGCTGCAGGGTCAAATGGGGCGCTATTATGCGCTGCGCTCTGGAGAGCCGCAGGCTGTGGCGCAGGCAATTTTTGATCACTACCTGCCCCGCTCAGCTGGGGATCAGGCAGCTGGCAGCCTGTCTGGATTCGTGGTGGGGTTGGCCGATCGGCTGGATACATTATCCGGGCTGTTTGCAGCCAATCTGGCGCCAAGTGGGAATAAAGACCCATTTGGTCAACGCCGGGCGGCGCTGGGGCTGGTGCAAAATCTGATCGCCTGGAATTTGGTTTTTGATTTGCGGGATGGATTGCAGGCTGCTGCTGCTCATTTGCCAATCAAAGCCAGCCCGGAGAGCCAGCAGGCGGTGCTTGAATTTATCATCGAGCGGTTGCGCAACGTGCTGCTCGAACAGGGTAGGCGTTATGATGCGGTGGATGCTGTTCTGGCTGTGCAGGGCGCTCTGCCAGCGACGGCCGCCCGGGCAGTCGTTGAGTTGGAGGCATGGTCCAGACACGCAGATTGGCATACGATCTTACCGGCTTATTCCCGCTGCGTACGGATTACGCGCGATCTGACTGAGCACTTTGAAGTGACTTCAGTTGCCTTCCGGGAAGAAGCCGAAAAAGAGCTATTCTCAGCGTTATTAAAGGCCGAGGAAATCGAAAAGAGGCCAGGGTCGGTAGATGATTTCTTGAACGCGTTCCTACCCATGATCCCGATCGTGACCCGCTTCTTTGAAGTGGTGCTGGTGATGGCCGATCAACCTGAATTGCGCCAGAATCGATTGGGCTTGCTGCAGCGTATTGCCGCACTGGCGAATGGTGTGGCTGATCTCTCGCGGTTGGAAGGGTTCTAGCGCATTTTAAATCATCGCTAGATCGGGTTACGTTTACAGTTACGAAGTCATAAAAAAGGTTAAATAACCCCCCAGACCTGGGGGTTGTTTAACCTTTTTTAATGTATATGGGGCTATCTGGGATTAACCACCAAATTTGTGACAGGTCTTGACAGGTCAAAAAAAGCGTGATATCTTATCGCCCATCAAGCACCTAACAAATTTGCAAAGTCACCGATCAAAAATGAATACATTCGTTCATGCAGGCGCTGGGAATGCCTGCAACAAGGAGGATCACATGTCTCTCGCAAAAGTAGTCCATCAACTTTCAACCGACAATGATTTTGCCTCGCAATGGAAGACAGATCCAGAGGGAACCCTGGCACGTCGAGGGCTTAGGCTCACAACTGAAGAATTGGCGTTTCTGAAGACAGGATTGAAGCGCCGCGATGTGAACGAGGTCCGCCTTTCGGATCTTCTGTATAAAGCACGCGATTGGGCTTGATTGACTATTGTTTGTCTGGAGAAGCTGACTGAAACCCGTCCAGGCGTTCATCGATCCAATTTGGAATGAAACTGGCGCATGGCCTGAATTTATCCAGGCGATGCGCTTTTCTTTAAACACGCTGTTGGGAAAGGCCAGTAATCAAGCCTGGGCTTCACTGCCAGGATTATGCTGCCAGGCTGCCGGTGGAAATGAGGGTGATGCAGATTCAATTGCGGCTGCGTGGTTAACATTTTACGCAGCCGCAAGGATCATGGATAGCGTGGAGGACCGGGATGACCCCGATGATTGGTGGGCAGCGAGCGGGCCTGCCCGGGCGATCAGCGCTGCGACAGGGCTGTATTTCACCGCCAGCCTGGCGATAAACCAGCTAGACCTGACGTTGGGTGATCCGGTTCGATCTCACCAGATCCGGGATGGTATGCTGAGACGTTTTCTTGAAATGAGCAGCGGGCAGCATCTTGACCTGAGCGTGCCGCAGCCATCGTTGGATCAGTACTGGTGGATTGCTCAGGCAAAATCGGGAGCTTTCTTTGAGATGGCGTGTTGGGCTGGGGCGCGCCTGGCCAGTCACCAGCCTGAAGTGCTGCAGGGTTTTCAGCAATATGGGCGGCAAGTGGGGCTGATGATTCAGATGCTCGATGATCTCAAAGATATGCAATGGTTGGATGAGCGAAAGCCTGATCTGGATCTCAACGGGCTGAAGCGCAGCTTGCCGGTCGTATTTGTTTTGGAAGTATGCGCGGATTCAGAGAGAAACGCTTTGCTTGAACTTCTTGAAAAAACAAATCCACAATCTGAAGATTTGGTTGCAATTACCCAGACAATTGAGCGCAATGGGGGCGGGTTCTTTCTGCTGACCGAACTGGATCGCCATCGTCAACTGGCTCTGGATGGTTTGGAACAGGCGCAGGCGCGCTCACCTGCCAAAGAGTTGTTGGCAGCCCTGGTGGATCTCTTGTACGTACCCATTTAGCGTTTTCCAATTCGCATCAATTCATTGTTCCAATAAATGAATATAATATTAGCTCGGAATTCAGCCTCTTTGTGCTAGAATTAATCGCTATGCTGGATAGTTCGCGCCTCTCCTTGGTTCACAAATTGAAACGGTTGGCGGCGTTTGCCCCATTTATAGTTGCGTTGGTTGTATTTATTTTCATGGTCTTTACGACGATCCAGTTGATTTCCTTTCCCGATGATGGCATCGATAGCCTGAGCGACAATGGCGAGGTTGTATTACTGGACCTGAACGGCCCATCCTATGGGAAATTGCAAGAGGGAGATGTCATCCTTTCTGTTGATGGGATTCCATATACAACGCTTAATTATATTGACCTGGATAAATCGGTCGGAAAAAGCGTTGTTTTTGAGGTCTCTCGAGATGGCGCTCGGGTAAATGTGATATTTGCACTGGCGCCTCCATCTCGCGAATTGCTGTTTAGCCGGTTGGTGGCGATCTTTGTGGCCTTGATTTTTTGGGGGATTGGGCTGGGGATTGACGCTTTCAAGCCTACGGATAAAGGCAGCGGTATTTTCTCGCTCTGGTTTTACACATGCGCACTGACATTGACCAATGGGGCGGCATCCACGATGAGGATTGGATGGGCTACCGTGCTGTTTTATAGCTTGTTATGGCTGCTCGGCTCGTTGTCGGTCCATTTTCACATGTTTTTTCCTCAACCGGTTGTCCGTAAAGAAAACCGGGGATTATTGGTCTTTCTCTATTTGATTACACTGCTTGGAATCGCGCCATTTTTTTTGTTTGGACCGACTCGGCTCGAATCCTTTGCATGGTATTCAAGCTATCTCTCAGCAAGCAAATTATTTCTCGCTCTCAATTTGATCATTGTGGTTGGGCTTTTGTTTTACAGCTATCGGAATGCTGAAACGCCGGGTGTGCGCGGCAGGATCCGTCTGGTGATGTTTGGGGGTGTGCTGGTGGCTGTACCCTTTGTGATGTTAACGATCTTGCCCGAAGTTTTATTCAACCAGCCGCTCATCCCTTATTCAAGCGCTTTTCTTTTATTGGCGCTGTTGCCGTTGACCTATGGCTTTGCAATTTTCCGATTCCATTTGATCGAGATTGACCAGCAGATCAACCGCGGCGCGACTTATCTGCTGGTTTATTCCACATTAGGCGGTTTTTATCTGATTCTTTATGCAATTCTAGATCGCTGGATACCTGGCAACATCCAGCCGACGCCATTGATCAATACAATGCTGGTGTTGGCGTTGGCAAGCGCTTTCATCCCACTACACCGCTGGTCGCAGCGGATGGTGGACAGGGTCTTTTACGGCGGCTGGTATGATTACCGGACCGGGGTTCGCTTAATCACTGAGAATTTGTCACAGATTACGGATCTGGAAAACCTTTCGAAGACGGTCAGTGAACGGCTGACGAAAACCTTGCGGCTTGAGGAAGCGGTTGTTTTCCTGCGAGATCAGAGCGGCGATTTTTCGGTTGTTGAGGCGTCATTCAGCGGCAGCACAAAAGACCGGCAGAAGATGAGTTTTCCGGTGCTGCCACGTTCGAGCCTGACTTATTTGTTGAAGATAGGCGCATCGGAGCGGACTGCTCTGATGCAAGAGATCTCCCAGGTCACCCTCACGCCGCAAGAAGTACAGTTGTTGCGAACCGAGCAGATCCATCTGTGGGTGCCAGTGATCGGGCACGGGCAAATCCAGGGGCTGCTGGCTTTGGGGCCAAAGATGGGCGGAGATGTGTTCAGCGCGGAAGATATGGATATTCTGCGGGTATTGGTGCAGCAACTCAGCCCGGTGATTGAAAATATTCACCTTTTAATGGATTTGAAAGACCATGCGAATGAATTGGAAAAGCGGGTCGAAGAGCGAACGATTGAGCTTTATGATGCGAAAGAGCGAGTAGAAACTGTGCTTGCCAGCGTTGGTGATGGTGTGGTTGTAGTTGACCTGGATGGGCGCATTCAAACGGTGAACCGGGCTTTCGAGCGGCTTTCCGGTTTTTCGGCGCTAGAGATGCGCGGAGCCAATCTATTTCAGATACTGGCAGCGGAGAATGGGTTTACCCGAATCATGGCTATGCGGGATTCGCTGCGTGGAGGAGATATCTGGAGCGATGAACTGGTGGGAAGGCGCAAGGATGGCGGTCAATACAACATCCAATTTACGATAGCGACCATCCATGACCGGCACGGACAGTCGGTGGGGTATGTGGGCAGCCAAACGGATATCACGCGCCAAAAAGAACTGGATCGAATGAAAGATACATTTATCTCAGATGTATCGCACGAGCTGCGTACGCCTATCACCAATATCAGCCTGTATGTTGAGTTACTCAAGAGCGCTCCGATAGAAAGGTATGCACGCTATTTGAATGTAGTGAAAGAACAGAGTGAAGTGCTAACCAAGCTGGTTGAAGATATCCTGGATTTATCCCGCCTGACGGCAACAAAAACCAGGCCAGTAACCTTTATTAAGGCGGATATTAATCAACTCGCCGAACAGGTGTTGACTGCCTACAAACCTCTGGCAGATGTGTCTGGCTTGACATTGAGCTTGATTCCAGCCCCTGATCTGCTTCCGATCTATGTGGAGCAGAATCAGATTGCCCGGATGATTACAAACCTGGTGACCAATGCGATTCGTTACACACCAAATGGCCAGGTGAAGGTGATCACCACTGTCGAGCATGAGGGGATATGTCTGATTGTTCAAGATACCGGGATTGGGATCGATCCACAGGATATTCCTCACATTTATGAGCGTTTTTTTCGTGGGCAGAATGTGCGCCAATCCGAGATGCATGGAACAGGCTTAGGCCTTGCAATCGTTAAGGAAATTGTGGATTTTCATGGGGGACAAATCGAAGTGCAGAGCGACCCCGGGAAGGGGACGACATTTCGGGTCTGGTTGCCGGTCAATCAAGTTTAATCTGGTCTTGTTCGAAATGATCCAGGGGGAGCAAATGCGAAGCAATGATCAGGTATAATTTTTCGTAGCCAGAGGATGGAGCGCCGGAGTGTATGTCGGTCATTGATGAAATTAAATCTAGAATCGATATCGTTGACCTGGTTTCTGAGACGGTCCAGTTGCGTCGATCGGGTAAGAACTATACCGGCTTTTGCCCGTTTCATCAGAACCAGAGGACGCCGGCATTTGTAGTCTTCCATGATACCGGAACCTGGCGCTGTTTTGGACAATGCAACGAGGGGGGGGATATTTTCCGCTTTGTGATGAAAAAGGAAGGCTGGGATTTCAGCGAGGCGCTGCGCTTTCTGGCAGAGCGGGCTGGCATCCAACTGAAAGCACAGACAGCAGAGGAACAGGCTGCGGTTGAAGAGCATGACCAATTGCGGTCGCTGCTGGAAGACGCGGTTATCTATTATCATCACCAATTGCACAACACAAACGCGGGGAAAGCAGCTCTTGAATACTTACATTCGAAGCGTTCTTTGCGAGACGAGACCCTGGAGGCTTTTGGTCTGGGATATGCGCCTCAATCCTGGGACGGAGCGCTCTCGCATTTCTTGGAAAAAGGTCACCCGCTGGAGGATTTGCTGGCGGCTGGTCTGATCACAGAGCGCGAGCCAGGCAGCAGTGAAAAGAAACCTGGCGGCATGCAAAAAGCGGATTTTTACGATCGCTTCCGCAACCGAGTTCTCTTCCCGATCCGAGATATGCAGGGGCGCATGGCTGGATTTGGGGCGCGTATCCTCAACCCGGACGATTTTCCAAAATTCCTCAATTCGCCCCAAACTCCTATTTTTGACAAAGGGCATTTGTTATATGGGCTGGATCGAGGGCGCAAAGCGATTCGGGCGGCGGATCAGGCTGTGATTGTGGAGGGTTACCTGGATGTCATTGCTCTGCACCAGGCAGGTTATGAAAACGTCGTTTCTCCAATGGGAACGGCGCTATCAGAGCATCAGCTTTTTCTGCTGAAGCGTTTCAGCCGCAGGATTGTAATGGCGCTTGACCCGGATGCTGCCGGGGATAAGGCAACCCTGCGCGGCTTGCAAATCGCTCGCCAGGCGATGGACCATGAGCAAGATCCGGTGTTTGATGCGCGTGGTCTGTTGGGGTATGAAGCGCGCTTGCAGGCGGATATCCGCATAGCGACATTGCCAATGGGAATGGACCCGGATGAGGTGGTCCTGACGCGATCCGCAAGAATGGCAGCGATTGGTAGAAGAGGCGCGTCCGGTTGTGATCTATGTAATGGAGACGCTGGCAGCAGGGCAGGACCTGGATGACCCAAAGACCAAAAGCGCTATTGCAGCCCAGGTGATCCCGCTTATACAGGATGTGCCCAGCTTGATTGAACGAGATACTTACCGGCAACGACTGGCTCGATTGCTGCGGGTGAGCGAGCGTTCGTTGGATCAAACCATTTCAAGGCCAGCCCAACGCCGAGCTGCTGGAGGGCGCCAACCCGTTGAACCGGTTCCGCCGCGCCAGTCAGAATCGCTGAAGACCTCCACGCTGAATGGTTACACACTGGAGATGCACTGCCTGGGGATCTTGTTGCGCAGACCGGCATTGCTCTATCAGGTGGATCGTCAGCTCCAACTGGAGGGGCTGGCGCGGTTGAGTATAGAGGATTTCGACCATGCGGATCATCAGGCCATTATGCGTTTGTTCCAGGATTCAGTAGATCAAGATCTGGCTGAGCCGCAGAATTTTGTCTTTAACAGCCTTTCGCTCCCGATGATGGACCTGGCGGATGATTTGTTGGAGCGGACTGCTGTGCTAGATCAAAATGAGGAACGTGTGATGGAGGATTTGATGCGGGGGTTATTAGATTTGAGAAGTCGTAAGCTCCATCAGGAAATCGAATATCAGCGATATTTGTTTGAAGAATCCCAAAGCCAGGGAGATATTAAAGCCTCACAACACCTGCAATATATGGTACAACTAGCAGAAGCAAAACGGCGTATTGACCGCGCTGATGAAACGGTTTACCAGCCGGTCGTTGGTTGGGCGTGAATAAAAATGCCTGCGAGACCCAGTATTTCCGATTCAACTGCGAACTCACTCTCCAGCCTCGGAGATTCGGATGAGGTGGAGCGGAATGCGTTTGAGCAAGACGAGCCGTTGCTTCTGGATGATATCGATGATCTGATGGGAGCGATTGATCCTCTGGCCCCTGGGGAAGATATTGATAACGAAAACATATTGATCGAATCGGATGACCTGGAAGCGCTGACAAAAGAGGAACCATTGGAATTACTGCGAGATCCCAGGGTTGTGTCAGAAATCAACGAAGACCCTGTTCGCTTATACCTTAAAGAAATCGGGAATATTGAATTGCTGGTGCCAGACCAGGAATTTTGGCTGGCGACTCGCCTGGAGGCCGCCCGGCGATTGGATGTTCTCAGCCGGTTGCATCCTCTGGCCAGGGGGGAAGGTGGAGTAGCTAAATCGTCAGGCGAGGCTGAGATCGTCAGCGGAATCTATCGAGCGCTTTATGAGGACCTGACCACATCATGGTCACGGGTGGTACAAGATACACAACGATTGGGTTTTGACCGTCCCGATCTGTCTTTGATCTTCGGGGAAGGGCAGATGTTGCGGACGACATGGCAGAGCACCGCTCCTTCATATCTACGGGCTTACCTGGATAATGGGCTTTGGGGCAGCGATCCTCTATGGAATGAGATTGCAAGACCTGCCTTCACAGTATTCCTGTATCTCTACATGCTTCCGGAAAGCGCAAATGCGCCGCTGAATAAATTTATTGCTAAGCAGGGTGGTTTTCCGCGCGAAGCCACGTTTATGAGGCATTTACCTGAAAACAAGGTGTTGCTTGAGGAACTGGCGCGAATCAGAGAACGCAGCGATGAGGCTCAAAATGCCATTATCCGGGCTAACTTGCGTTTGGTGGTGAGCGTTGCCAAGCGCTATATCGGGCGCGGCAGTTCGCTCCTGGATTTGATCCAGGAGGGAAATATTGGGTTATTGAGGGCGGTTTCCAAGTTCGATCCGACCCGGGGGTATAAATTCAGCACCTACGCTACCTGGTGGATTCGCCAGTCGATCAGTCGATCGATTGCTGATCAAGCGCGTACGATCCGGATACCGGTCCACATCTTTGAATCATTAAACAGATTGCTGCGGATCCAACGCGATCTAATCCAGAAGCTGGGGCGCGAACCGACAGTTGATGACATTGCTCTGGAAGCGGGCTACCTGGAGCAAAAAGACCGCCAGGCGATCTTACGATCGATGGAGGAATTTAAACCGGTGGAGGCGGATGTTCGCCGGCGCTGGAATCGAGCGTCAGCCAAGGTGAATCGGATCTTACGGGCGATGGAAGAGCCTATGTCGCTCGACAGCCCGGTCGGTTCGGGCGATAGCAGCCAGCTAGGTGATTTTATTGAGGATGAGGATGCGCAAGAACCGATGGATGCAGCGGCGCGCGAGATGCTGCGCGAGTCGGTGAAGAACGCTTTGGCGGTTTTATCCGATCGGGAGCGGCAGGTGTTGGAGTTGCGTTTTGGACTTGTAGATGGTAAGGATCATACTCTGGAAGAAGTTGGTCAATATTTTAATGTCACCCGCGAACGGATCCGCCAGATCGAATCCAAAGCGCTGCGTAAGCTGCGCCACCCGACTCGCAGCCGCTTCCTGCGTGATTTCTTGAGTTGATTCTAGCTTGTGAAATTTGACACTCTTAGTTGGATATGATAAACTATCTCTGAAAACACGGTGATCCGTGACAATTCTGTAGATTACCATTTAGTTTTTTGTTGGAAAATTTCATAGGCGAGGCGAATATGGCGCAAGACTTTCTTCCGATCGCTGTCTTGATAACAATCGCAACCGGGCTGGCAGGTTTAGTGGTTTCAATTGGGCATTTATTTGGACCACGACGTCCCACTGTTCGGAAAAGCCAGCCGTACGAATCGGGAATGAGGCCGATTGGTCCAGGCGCCCGGCGCATGCCAGTGCATTTTTACCTGGTGGCTGTGCTTTTCATCCTTTTTGATATCGAAATTATATTCTTCTTACCCTGGGCAGTGGTTTTCAAGAAGTTAGGGTTGTTTGGTCTGATAGAAATGCTCATTTTTATCGTTATTTTGTTTATTGGGTATGTGTATGCCTGGAAGAAAGGAGCATTCGAATGGGATTAGAGCAGAAACTGGGCAATATGGGCGTTGTGACCATGAAGCTGGAGGATGTGGTGAACTGGTCACGCACCAACGCTCTGTGGCCAATGTTATTTGGCCTGGCCTGTTGTGCGATTGAGATGATGGCTGCTCAGGCTTCGCATTATGACTTGAGTCGGTTTGGAATGGAATTGATGCGGGCCAGTCCGCGCCAATCGGACTTAATGATCGTCGCCGGCAGGGTTTCACGAAAAATGGCGCCGGTGCTGCGCCGGCTGTATGACCAGATGCCAGATCCGAAGTGGGTCATCTCGATGGGTGATTGCGCTTCGTGTGGAGGCATTTTTAATAACTATGCCATCGTTCAGGGGGTTGACGAAGTAGTTCCGGTGGATATCTACGTGGCTGGTTGCCCGCCTCGCCCAGAGGCCTTGATCCATGGGATCATCACACTGAATGAAAAAATCAAGAGTGAGAAGCTGAATCACTGGAAATAGCTGATTTAAGCGCGCTGTCATGTTTGCCTGGCAGCACTTCGCTATTGAGTTCAGGAAAAATAGAGCGGTGACGATGAAAGCAGAACTTCAACCAATTATTGAGAATCTAAGAGGACGTTTCGCTACAGAGACTTACACGTTTGGCGACGAAGAAAGTCTGATCCTGAAACCTGAAGACGTGGTGGCGGTATTCAAGGTGTTGCGAGACGAATTTGATTTTGAGATGTTGACGGAGCAGACGGCAGTGGATTATTGGCCGGAGCAAAAACCGCGCTTTCATATCGTTTTCCGACTGCGATCCTTGAAGCGTAACCTGATCATCGGAATGCGTGTGCCGTTGGATGGCAATGCTCCGCTGATGCCATCTCTGACCGGTGTGTATGCAAATGCAAACTGGTTTGAACGCGAGCTTTGGGATATGTTCGGGATACGATTTGAGAATCATCCGGATTTGCGGCGGGTGGTGATGCCGGCCGATTGGGTTGGGCATCCACTGCGAAAGGATTATCCGTTAGGCTATGAAGAAGTCCAGTTCACGTTCAACTTCGATGAGATCGACCTGCGCAAGCCGTACGCCCAGGAATGAGGATTGCCCCAATGCCTGCCGGCGCTTAAGAAGGTGAGAGACGAATGGAAACCAATTTAGATGTCACGCTGACGCCTGCAACCCTGGAAGAGATTAAGCATCTCATTTCTGATCGCGCCATCCAGGGTGAGACGGTGTTGTTGAATATGGGTCCGCAGCATCCCAGCACGCATGGGGTACTGCGGCTTTTATTGGAATTGGACGGCGAAGATGTGATCAACTGTATCCCAGACGTCGGTTTCCTGCATACCGGTATTGAGAAAAATATGGAAGCAAAGACGTACGAAAAGGCAGAGGTGATGACCGATCGCCTGGATTATCTGAATAATCTGGGCAACAATCTGACCTACTGCCTGGCGATCGAGAAATTAACCGGGTTGGATGCGCCTCCCCGTGCGCAAGCCATTCGGGTGATCCTGGTTGAACTACAACGAATTTCTTCGCATTTGATCTGGCTGGGGACGCATGCTTTGGACGCTGCGGCGATGTCGGTTTTCCTCTATTGTTTTCGCGAACGCGAGGTGATCCTGGATATTTTTGAGCTGGTTAGCGGTCAGCGCATGATGACGACCTACTTACGACCCGGAGGTTTGTGGCGGGATGCCCCGGTAGAGTTTGAGGCGGCTGTTCGCAATTTCATTAAGAATTTCCCGGAACGAGTGAATGAATATGACCGCCTTCTGACGAAGAACCCGATCTTCATACGGCGAACACAAGAGATCGGAGTACTAAAACCCGAAGTGGCGCTGCAATATGGCGTCACCGGACCGATGTTGCGCGCTTCCGGCATACCGCATGACTTAAGGAAAGCCCAGCCCTATTCAGGGTATGAACTGTACGATTTTGATATACCCACATTCGCGAGTGGAGACACTTATGCCCGCTATCTTGTGCGGATGGAAGAGATGCGCCAATCGCTGCGGATTGTGGAGCAGGCATTGAACAAGTTGCCGCTTGGCCCGGTGCGCAGTAATAATCGCAAATATGTCCCCCCACCGCGCAGCGAACTTAGCTCCAGCATGGAAGCGGTGATCCACCATTTTAAGCTCTGGACGGAGGGTTTTTGCCCGCCGAAAGGGTCTGTCTACGCGGCGACTGAATCGCCGCGCGGCGAGTTGGGGGTCTACCTGGAGAGCGATGGGGGCCCAAAGCCCTACCGGGTCCATTGGCGGACGCCTTCATTTACAAATATGCAAATCCTGCCCGTGCTGGCAAAGGGTCACCTGGTGGCGGATTTGGTTTTAATCATCGGGACTGTGGACATTGTCCTGGGAGATGTAGACCGGTAGCGGGCGCAACAAGGCCGAGATAAGTCTCGGATTGCGCGGCGGAGAGAACTATGCTGGCTGAAAAATACGCACAAGAGATACAAGCCATCCTTAAGAAATATCCACCTGAGAATCGCCGTTCGGCGGTGATGCCCATGTTATACCTGGCCCAACGCGAGAAGATGTTCGTCAGCCGGGAAGATATGGCCGAAGTTGGCCAGATCCTGGGGATGAGCACGACGGATGTGGCATCCATCGTTGGTTTTTACAGCCTGTATTACGACCAACCAAAAGGCAAATACCATATCCAGGTCTGCACCGACCTATCTTGCGCACTGCGTGGAGCAGATCAGTTCTTGCAAGAGTTATGCAGCCGGCTGGGGATCAAGCCTGGAGAGACCACACCGGATGGGATGATCACGGTAGAAGCGGTGATGTGCCTGGCGGCGTGTGATAAAGCGCCCATGTTCCAGGTGCAATCTGCGGCAGGGCTGGAGTATGTCGATAAACAGACCGGTGATATCCATCAGCGGGTGGAAAATACACTGGCATTAATTGACCAGCTTCGCGCAGATTCGGGTCCATTGTCCCGCAAGCCAATGGCGCAAACGATGGCAGGGAGGAACGGGCATGGCTAAGAACGGAACTGTGCTGTTGCGCCATAGGGAAATCCAGGATCTGGATAACCTGGACGTTTACCGCTCACACGGCGGCTTTGAAGCTTTCCAAAAAGCAGTGACGCAGATGAAGCCTGGTGAAGTAACCGATGTCGTCAAAGCTTCAGGTCTACGCGGCCGGGGTGGGGCAGGATTTCCGACCGGGATGAAATGGTCATTTATCGATAACAAGAACTGGCCCCATTATGTGGTGGCAAACGCGGATGAGTCGGAGCCTGGCACCTTCAAGGATCGGGAGATCATGGAAGGTAATCCTTACCAATTCCTGGAAGGGGTTGCGATCTGCGCTTACGCTGTGCAGGCGCACGAGGCTTATGTCTATCTGCGGGGCGAGTTCTGGCAATTGGCAGAGCGAATGGATCAACAGATTGCGGCGATGGAAACAGCCGGGTTGTTGGGAGAGAATTTGTTCGGGAGCGAGTATGGGCTGCGCATCCATACCCATCTTGGGGCAGGAGCCTATATCTGTGGCGAAGAAACGGCCATGTTAGAGTCGCTCGAGGGTAAATTGGGTCAACCTCGCTTACGCCCGCCATTTCCACCATCATTTGGCTTGTATGGCAAGCCGACCATTGTCAATAATGTGGAAACTCTGGCGAACCTACCGATGATCATTGCGAACGGGGCAGAGTGGTACCGTTCTTTTGGCACCGAAAAAAGTCCGGGGGTAAAGGTGTTTTCGCTTTCGGGATGCGTCAATAAGCCAGGAAATTACGAGCTTCCGCTTGGGACGCCTTTTCGCGAGCTGATCTTTGAGCACGGCGGAGGCGTTCCAGCTGGTCGCAAGATCAAGGCTATCATGTCTGCCGGGGCAAGCTCGGCTTTGATTGTGGCCGATGATCAGGCGCTCGATACGCCGATGGATTATGAGAGCGTGCCGAATGTTGGCGGTCAACTGGGCAGCGCCTCAGTGATTGTGATCGATGATTCGGTCAGCATCCCGTGGTTAATCAATAAGACCATGCATTTCTTCAGACACGAATCGTGTGGAAAGTGCACACCCTGCCGGGAGGGGACATTCTGGATGGCGCATCTGACGGAGCGCATCAGCGCCGAAACCGGTTTCGGTCATGGCAAGGCGAGCATCGAGGATGTCCAGTTATTGGAAGATGTGGCTAACCAGGTGCGCGGCAAATGCCTGTGCGCGCTGGGTGAATTTTCGATTGAAGCAGTTCTTTCCGGTTTAGAGCGGTTTCGCAGCGATTTCGATGCTGCGGTCAAAGAGACCCAGGCAGCCGAAACGAGCGTCGGCGTTGCAGATTAGGGACGAAGGATGACGATGGCAAAGACAGTCAATTTGACGATTGATGGCATCCCGGTAGAAGTGCCTGAAGGGACATTGGTTGTGGATGCGGCGAAGCAAGTGGGGGTGGATATCCCGGTCTTTTGCTACCATCCAAAGATGGAGCCGGTGGGAATGTGCCGAATGTGTCTGGTCGAAATTGGTCGCCCAGTGATTGATCGCGCTAGCGGACAGCCGGTCCTTGAACAAGACGGATCTCCAAAGGTCCAATTTGGCTCTAAGCTGGAAACGGCCTGCACAACGCCTGTATCGCCAGGGATGGTGGTGCTGGGCGCTACTGAAAAAGTGAAAGCCGGGCGTGAAGATATCGTTGAGTTCTTATTGACCTCCCACCCTTTGGATTGCCCGGTTTGTGATAAAGGGGGCGAGTGCCCGCTGCAAAATTTGACGATGGAGTTCGGTCCTGGGCAAAGCCGCTATCTGTATGATGAGAAAAAGCATCTGGCTAAGCATCACCCCTTAGGCGATTTGATCATGCTGGACCGTGAGCGCTGCATTCAATGCGGGCGCTGCGTACGTTTCCAGGATTCGATTGCTGATGACCCGGTGATCGGTTTTTCGCAACGCGGTCGATCACTGGAAATCGTTACATTTTCAGAGCCGGGTTTTAATTCCTATTGGTCGGGCAACACCACGGATATCTGCCCGGTTGGGGCGCTGACATCGGTCGATTTCCGCTTCAGATCTCGCCCGTGGGAACTGCGCTCGGCGGCTTCGATCTGCAATCACTGTTCAGTTGGCTGCAACCTGACCTTGAATGTGCGCAGAGAGGCGGTTTCTGGCGGTAATTGGGTGGTCAAACGGGTGATGCCACGCCAGAACGAGGGGGTGAATGAGATCTGGATTTGTGATAAAGGACGACTCGGATACCATTTTGCTTCGGCTGGCGCTGAGAGATTAAATCAGCCGATGGTGCGCAAAAACGGGGCGCTGGAGCCGGCTTCATGGTCGGAGGCGCTTGAACTGGTGGCTGAGCGTTTTGGAAGAGTCGTAAACGGGGGGCAAACCGCGGAAGGTAACGGCGGGCTGCTAACATTGGGTAGTGGACGGTTGAGCAACGAAGACCTTTTCAATCTGCGCAAAATGACCCTCGACCTGGGTGGAAAACCGGTCCTTTACACGACTATGGGTGGTGGAGAGTTGACAACCCGCATCGGTCTTCCAGCGGGGTCCAATCTGGGCGAGATGGGAAAAGGTCCGATCCAAGTTTCGGCGAAACAAGTTTCAGCAAAACCGGATACGCAGAATCAGGCTTTTCCGTCTGACCTCCAGGCGGATGCGATCCTGGTGGTGGGGTGCGATTTGGAAGAAGAAGCGCCGATATGGTGGTTGCGAGTGAAGCAGGCCAGCGAGCGCGGGGCGAGCCTGATTGTTCTCAATCCGCGCCGGACCAAGCTGGACCGGGCAGCCGATACCATCCTCCGTTATCCGTTTGGCCAGGCTGCCGCGGCAGTGTTGGCCATGGTCAATATCCTATCGTCGAAACGGCCTGAGTTGCCCACCGCAGTACATGAACTCGCGCACAGCGCGGATTTGAGAGCGGCGGCAAAAGCGTTTGGCGAGGCGAGAAATGCGCTGATTATTTATGGCAGCGAGGGGATGGGATTGGCTGAATCTGGAGCGCTGGCCCAGGCTTGCGCCAACTTGCTGCTGGCAACCGGGCATGTCGGGCGGGCGAACAACGGCCTGGTGGGCGCCTGGCCAAGAGCCAACGATCAGGGCGCATGGGAACTGGGTTGGAGACCGGATGAGAATTTGCGGGTCGGTTTGAGCCAGGCCGAGGTTCTATATATTGTCGGAGCAGACCCGGTGAGCGATGACCCGGCATTCCAGTCCGTTTTTGGAGGCGATAAATTTGTGGTGGTGCAAGACCTGTTCCTCTCGCAAACAGCCCGGCTGGCTGACGTGGTGCTGCCTGCTCAATCGTGGATCGAGCGCGAGGGCAGTTACACCTCTGGTGAGCGGCGGGTGCAGCGTTTCTACCCGGCCGTCCAGTCTACAACGGCTACGCCGAAGAAGATGGAAGCGCCTGGAACGCGTCAGGCGCAGGTGTTAACCCGTTCGTATCCGATATTGGACGGCCCGCAAGCCGATTATGCAATTCCGGCCATGATTGGCGATAAGATCGCGGAGAAATTGGGCAAGCCCGACCTGGCAGGGGCGAGCCCTTCATTCTTCGGGGCAGGCGCGGCGGCTGTTTTTGCCCGACTGGCGGGCGAGGCCGGTTCTGACGGCGCTTCAGGTCTTCGCGGGTCTTAGCTATCAAAAACTGGCAGAGGTGCACGAGCAGTGGCCGATCATCGGCCGCTCAGATTTGTATTTTGGCGGGACAGGGTACGAAAATACCCAGGGTTTGGGAGTGCAGCTTGAACTGACCGGGGAGACTAGCCCCGCTGGAGGAACGATGGCGCCGGTTTCAGCGCTGTTGGCCTGGCCGAAACTGCCGGATTTCAAGCTGCCCGTCCTGGGCATGATGGCTTTCCCGGTAACGCGCCTGTATGATCAAGGCTCCACGTTGATGCACTCAAAAATCCTGCACCAGCGTATTGGCGAGCCTGTTATCTGGATGAATGCCGCTGATGCTGGAAGGTTGAAAGTAAGCGATGGCGGAATGGCGCGGATTACTTTCAATGATTCGGGTCAGAGTGCAATCGTTCAGGTTTGGTTGGATGATGAACTGCCGGAGCGAGTAGTGCTTGCGCCGCGCAGTTTCGGCCTGCCGATCAGCGGTCCTGTGGTCGTCGAGATCAAGCCGGCTGGCTGAAAGAACGCCGAAACTAGTTTCGGAGATTAAATATGAACCTTGCTTTGTGGATAGAATGGATTATCAAGTCGCTCATCTTGATCGTGGCATTGCTGGCAGGCTTTGCTTATCTGACCTATATGGAGCGCAAGTTCCTGGCCAGGTTCCAGAGCCGTTATGGACCGAATCGGGCAGGGCCGCTTGGTTTGCTTCAACCTGTGGCGGATGGCGTCAAGCTGATTTTCAAGGAAGAATTGATCCCGGCGCAGGCAGATAAGCTGATATTTATCATTGCTCCGATCATGACGGCTGTTCCTGCCTGGGTGATCCTGGGCGTGATGCCGCTTGGTTCGCTGAGCTTATTTGGACATACGTATGATCTGTCTGTGGCGGGCGATCTGAACGTGGGTGTGTTGTATATCAGCGCGGTGACATCCATTTCGGTATATGGGATCGTTCTGGCAGGCTGGTCATCGAACAACAAATATGCCACATTGGGGGGGATTCGTTCCACTGCTCAGATGATCAGTTATGAATTGTCGTTGGGTCTGGCGTTTATTGGGCCGGTGATGATGGCCAGCTCGCTTAGCCTGGCTAAGATTGTTGAGGCTCAATCTAAGATCGGGTGGTTTGCGATTTTTCAGCCGATAGGGTTTGTGATCTTCTTGATCGCAGCCCTGGCGGAGATCAATCGCTCGCCTTTCGATATGCCTGAAGCGGAACAGGAGCTCACAGCTGGTTATCACGTGGAATATTCCGGGATGAAATTCGCTCTGTTCATGCTGACCGAATACACCAAGATGATTGTGGTCAGCGGGATCGCGGCCACACTCTTTCTGGGAGGGTATCAATTCCCATTTATCACAGACCGTTGGCCCTGGTTGGGGCCGGTGGTCTTGTTCGCCAAGATATTTATTTTGCTTTTTGGTATTATCTGGGTTCGGGCTACCCTGCCGCGAGTGCGATATGATCAATTGATGCAGTTGGGTTGGAAGATCATGCTGCCGTTGGCGATCATTAATGTCTTCTTGACGGCTGTGGTGATGTTTGTGTTCGGTCTGGTCTAATGGATCAGGTTCGTAACTGGTTTCAGTGAATGACAGCAGACAGCCCTGACCCTTGTTTTGGAGGTATTCGATGTTTGCAAAAGAAATTGCGCGTGGTCTGGCGACAACATTCCGAGAATTGATTTCCAAGCCGGTCACAATTCAGTATCCGGAGGAAAAACGCCCGGTTAGGCCGCGATTCAAGGGCCGACATGTACTGAAGCGCTACGAGAACGGATTGGAGAAGTGCATCGGTTGTTCGCTCTGTTCGGCAGCCTGCCCGGCGGATGCAATTTTCGTTGAAGCGGCGGACAACAGCGACGATGAACGCTATTCTCCAGGGGAGCGCTACGCCAGGGTGTATGAGATCAACATGATGCGCTGTATTTACTGTGGATACTGTGAAGACGCCTGCCCGACTGAAGCGATTGTGCTGGGCGATAATTATGAGCTTTCTTTCTATGATCGGCGCAGTTCGATCTATGATAAAACCATGCTCATCGAACCGGTTCCGGATGGCGGCAAAACCACCCCACAGAAGGTGGAGCCGGGTGTATTTACACGCTCGATACCGGTGATGAAAAACCCTGAGGATTAATACCGAAACCAGTTTTCACCGAAACCGGTTTCGACCAGATGGAGTTTGCTAATGACGCCTGATCTCATCCTGTTTTTTGGCCTGGCCATTGTGGCGGTTGCATCTGCGATCGGATTGCTGCTGAGCAAAAATGCAGTTTATGCTGCGCTGAACCTGATCCTTAACTTCACCGCCGTGGCGATCTTTTATCTGCTGCTCAATGCACCTTTCATCGCGGTGACACAGGTTGCTGTTTACGCTGGCGCGATTATGGTGTTATTTCTGTTTGTGATCATGCTGTTGGGTGCAGAGCGGCTTGAAGCCAGTGCAGACCTGCCCTGGCAGCGGCCATTGGCGTTTATTTTGGGTGGGATTCTGATCGTCGAGGCAGTGTATCTGGTTATCTTCCGCTTCGGCTCCAACTCATTGGGAGCCCAATCGGCAGGTGGAGCGTTACCGCCAGGCTTTGGTTCGGCGGAGATGCTGGGTGATTTGCTGTTCAGTACTTATCTGCTGCCATTTGAAGTCATCTCGATTTTGTTGCTAGCGGCAATGGTCGGCGCGATTGTATTAACGATCAAGGGTGGTCTGAGAAGATCATCGCATAAAAGATAGATAGAAGGGGTTGGGCGCCTCGGCCCTTCTTTCGGAGGAGATTGTATGTTACCTGTTCAATACTATACCGGCCTGTCGATCATTCTTTTTACCCTTGGGGCATTAGGAGTGTTAGTCCGGCGCAACGCGATTGTGATCTTCATGTCGGTTGAGCTGATGTTGAATTCTGCCAACCTGGCTTTTGTCGCCTTTTCGCGCTCATATCAGGCGATGAACGGCCAGGTGTTCGTTTTCTTTGTAATGGCAGTGGCGGCGGCGGAAGTGGCGGTGGGACTGGCGCTGATTGTAGCGATTTTTCACACCAAGCATAACATCAATATCGATCAATTGAACAATATGCAGGGGTGACGATGTTCCTTGAATTATTAAGTGAGAGCGAAGCTTTGAAAATGGTTTTAGCGATGATCAAGAACATCGCTGAAACATCCCAGTTCTTCTCCCTGGCGCCGTGGATCGTTTTCCTCCCGATCATTGGCCTTCTATTCAATATCGCCTTTGGGGGCATGATCCTGGAGCGCAGTAAGCGGGCGCAGAATGCGCGGCGCAGGTGAGTTGATTGTGGGCTGGATTGCCAGCGCAGCCTCCGGTCTGGCCTTCGTTGTCGCCGTGCTGCAAGCCATCTCGCTGGTCGGGCATCCCGAGGGCATGGTGGTACCGCTGGCAGATTGGATCTCGATTGGAACGAGCGGCGGCGAATTTAACGTGCGCTGGGCGTTCCAGGTGGATACCCTGTCTGTGGTGATGATGCTGGTGGTGGCCGGGGTCGGCACATTGATCCATATCTATGCAATCGGGTATATGCATGAAGATGTGCGCCACAACGGCGATCCGGGTCGTTATGCGCGCTTTTTTGTCTTCATGAACCTGTTTATCGCCGCGATGATGATCCTGGTCAGCAGCGATAACTACCTGATGCTTTTCGTCGGGTGGGAAGGCGTCGGTCTGTGTTCGTACCTGTTGATCGGTTTCTGGTATGACAAAGGTAAAGATGGGATCGGCAACGCCCTGGCGGCCAAAAAGGCTATGGTGACCAACCGGATCGGCGACTTCGGCCTGCTGATCGCGGTTTTTGTGATGTTTTGGGCTTTCGGCACGCTGGATTTCCACACTGTTTTCGAGAAGGCCCCCGAAGTGGCGGCAGCTTCGCCGGCGATTTTACTCATGATCACGCTGTTTATGTTTATCGGGGTGACGGGTAAATCCGCTCAGCTTCCGTTATATGTCTGGCTGCCGGATGCGATGGCTGGTCCCACACCGGTTTCAGCGTTGATCCATGCTGCGACGATGGTGACCGCAGGTGTGTATTTGATAGCGCGCTCGGCTGAACTCTATGTGCTGGCGCCGCAGGCTCAAACGCTGGTAGCGGTGGTAGGCGCATTGACGGCGCTTTTCGCCGCGACGATCGCGGTCGGACAGTTCGATATTAAGAAGGTGTTGGCTTATTCCACCATCAGCCAACTCGGCTTTATGGTGGCGGCGGTTGGAATGGGGGCGTTTGTAGCCGGGATTTTCCATCTGGCAACGCATGCCTTTTTCAAAGCGCTGTTGTTCCTCTCGGCTGGATCGGTGATCCAGGGGGTTGAGCGGGGCGAACACCATTTGGAGCATGATCCGAAACTGAAAAAGCACGCCAAAGGGCACACTCTCGATCCGCAAGATATGCGCAATATGGGCGGGCTGCGCACACGTATGCCGGCTACTTTCTGGGTCTATCTGATCGGCGCAGTGACGCTGGCGGGTTTACCGCCGCTGGCGGGTTTTTGGTCCAAGGATGAAATTCTGGCAGAAGCCAGCATACTCAATCGCAGCGCCTACATTATGTTGACGATTGCGGCGGTGTTCACCACGTTCTATATGACCCGCCAGATGTTGATGGTGTTCTTCGGGAAAGCGCGCAGCGTTGCGGCGGAGCACGCCCAGGAAAGCCCGCCGGTGATGACCATTCCGCTGATGGTACTGGCGGCGTTATCTGTATTGGGCGGCATGCTGAACCTGCCAGCTGTCCACACGCTGACAAAATGGCTCGAGCACACCCTGGGGCATGTGATCCATGAAGGCGAGTTTGTCATCCTGGTGGCTGCAATCAGCACCGTGCTGGCGCTGATCGCGATTGGAGCAGGCTGGTGGCTGTATAACCCGCGCCGCTTCGAAGAATTTTGGGCCATCCCAGCCGCCAAACGCCCGGATGATCCATTGCGCAGCGTGATCGGCCCGGTTTTTGAGTTATTCAAGAATAAGTATTGGGTGGATGAACTTTATTGGACGGTAGTTCTCAACCCGTATATTAGCCTTTCTCGCTTTCTGGCGGATGTTGTCGATTGGCGCTTCTGGCACGATTGGTTCCACGATAAGGTGTTGTTGGGCGGCTACAACCTGCTCACCCGGCTGCTGGCAGTTCGGATCGACCTGGGCGTGATCGATGGGGTTGCGAATGGGCTGGGCGTTCTTGCTCAGCGCTCTGCGGCGGTTCTGCAGCGGTTGCAGACCGGTTACGTCAGAAATTATGCCCTGTCGATCTTTTTCGGCGTGGTCATTATTCTGGGATATCTGCTATTGAGGTAAATGACAATGATCTATCTCTTACATCCTTTGACCCTGGTCACTTTCTTCCCGCTGGTTGGCGTGATCATCCTGCTCTTCCTGCGCCCCGAACAAAAGAACGCGGCGCGTTGGGTGGGACTGATCACGGCGCTGATTAATTTTGGCATCTCGCTGGCGGTGCTGGCCCAGTTCAATCCGGCCAACCCAGATTTGCAACTGGTGGTGAATCTGCCCTGGATCCCGGTTGCAAGCTGGCAGATCCACTACTATCTCGGAGTGGATGGGCTGAGTATTCTGCTGGTATTGCTGACCACCCTGCTGGCGCCGATCTCGATTCTCTCGACCTGGACGGCGGTAGAAGAGCGCGTGAAAGACTTCATGATGTTCTTTCTGCTGTTGGAGGTCGGGATGATCGGCGTTTTCCTGGCCCAAGACCTGTTCCTCTTCTACATCTTTTGGGAATTTACATTGGTGCCGATGTATTTCCTGATCGGCATTTGGGGCGGGGCGCGGCGGATGTATGCTGCGGTGAAATTCTTCCTGTATACCATGGCCGGGTCGATCCTGATGCTGTTGGCGATCCTGTGGCTGGGGATCTACCAGGGCAGCTTCCAGGTCCCCGATCTGGTCCTCAAGGGAGGCATCCCGGCAAATATCCAATTCTGGCTGTTTCTGGCTTTCGCGGCCGCCTTTGCGATCAAGGTGCCGATGTGGCCGCTGCACTCCTGGCTGCCGGATGCGCACGTCGAAGCGCCGACGGCCGGGTCGGTCATTCTGGCGGGCGTGTTGCTCAAGATGGGCACGTATGGGTTTTTGCGCTTCAACCTGCCGCTCTTTCCTCAGGCTGCGCTGAAATTAGCGCCCTGGATGGCAGGCCTGGCGGTGATTGGGATACTCTACGGCGCAGCGGTGTCGTACGCTCAGAAGGATGTAAAGAAGCTGGTAGCTTATTCCTCCGTCAGTCACCTGGGCTTTGTCATGTTAGGACTTTTCGCATTGAATCCGATCGGAATCCAAGGCGGGATCCTGCAAATGATCAATCACGGCTTGAGCACGGGAGCATTGTTCTTGATTGTCGGGATGATCTACGAACGGCGCCACACACGCGATATGGAAGCTTTTGGCGGTTTGTGGAAGGTGATGCCGGTCTATGGCGCGCTCACGCTCATCGTGGCGCTCTCATCGATGGGGTTGCCCGGTCTGAACGGATTTGTGGGTGAATTTACGATCCTGCTGGGCGCATGGGGCGCCGGCCAACCTGGGGCAGCCCTGGGGTCGGTCTGGTTTGCCGGGCTGGCCGCGATCGGCGTGATCCTGGCGGCGGTCTATATCCTGCTGATGTTCCAGAAGCTCTTCCTAGGGCCGGTGACAAAAGAGGAAAACCGGGTGCTGTTGGATTTGAACTGGCGCGAGATCGCTACATTGGCCCCGTTGATTGTGCTGATCTTCTGGATTGGTCTGTATCCGAAGCCATTTTTTATGCTGATGGCTCCAGCGGTGGATAAACTGGTTGCGCTGATCCAGAGCGCTGCGGCTGTGGCAATGATCCCATGACATGTCATTGTGAGGAACGAAGTAATCTGCCTGGCCTGCTTCCCGACCGGGAGACTGCTTCGCCAGAGTACGGCTCGCAGTGACATGTCATTGTGAGGAACGAAGCAATCTGCCTGGCCTGCTTCCCGACCGGGAGACTGCTTCGCCAGAGTACGGCTCGCAGTGAGGTGTCATTGCGAGGAACGAAGCAATCTATCTGGCTGGTATGGCCTGGGCGCGGAGTGTAATTATGCCGAATGATCTGATCGTATCTATTGGAGCAATCCTGCCGGTCATTGTACTGGCGGGCTGGAGTTGTTTGCTGCTTCTGGTGGACCTGTTCATCCCGAAAGAGCAGGGCCGCGCCCCGGGGATCACAGCCGCCCTGGCAGCGCTTGGCTTGGTCGTGAGCGCCGCGTTTGTGATCGCCTCCAAATCCAGCTCGGGCGCAACGTCGCCAGGCGCTTTCGGCGGGATGGTGGTCGTCGATGGTTTCTCGAATTTTGTATCTCTGCTGGTGCTCGGCAGCGGGTTGGTTGGGATTGGGTTATCTTATGACTACCTGAAGCGCACCGGCGTTGAAGGCGGCGAGTATTATATCCTGTTATTGTTCTCGATCAGCGGGATGATGCTGATGGGGATGTCCTCCGACTTGATCATGATCTTCTTGTCGTTGGAATTGCTCTCGATCCCGCTGTATGTGCTGGCCGGGATTGCTGTTCCGCGTGAAAGCTCTGAAGAAGCCGCGATTAAATATTTCTTGTTAGGCGCCTATGCCTCCGGCTTTTTGTTGTTTGGAACAGCTCTGGTTTATGGAGCGAATGGTTCAACTTCGCTGCAGGCGATCGTGACGGCGATCCAGGCGAACCAATATGACCCAGTTTTGATGCTGATCGGGGCGGCTTTGATCCTGGTCGGGTTGGGGTTCAAGGTGGCGGTTGTGCCATTCCATATGTGGACTCCCGATGTTTACCAGGGCGCTCCCAGCGCGGTGACTGCATTTATGGCAGTAGGGGCAAAGGCGGCTGGTTTTGCGGCTTTACTGCGGGTGTTCGGGCTGGCTTTCCCGACTTTGTCTATCGATATCGCCCCAGTGATGTGGGGGTTGGCGGCATTGACGATGATCCTGGGGAATTTTGTTGCGATTGCGCAGAAGAATATCAAGCGTCTGTTGGCTTATTCCAGTATTGCTCATGCCGGATACATCTTGATGGCGCTTGTACCATACGGACAGCAGGGGGTCTCGGCCGATTCGATCGCCTCGGGCTTGTTTTACCTGGTAGCTTACGCCTTTACCAATTTTGCAGCCTGGGCGGTGGTGATCTCGATGGAGCGGGCAAATGAGGGCGGCCTGAACCTGGATGATTACGCCGGGTTGGGGCGAAAGCACCCGGCTCTGGCGGCGGTGATGGCGGTGGCGATGCTCTCGTTCACTGGCGTGCCACCGACGCTTGGTTTCGTGGGTAAGTTTTTCCTATTCCGCACGGTGATGGAAGGCGGCTATGTGGGCCTGGCGCTGATTGGCGTGCTGACTTCGCTGGTCTCGGCTTATTACTATTTGCGGGTTGTGGTGATTATGTATATGCGGGATGGAGAGCCAGAAGTGCGCTCCGAACCCTGGCTGCAGGCGGTGGCTTATGGCAGCGCTGTTGGGGTGGTGGCGTTGAGCATTTTCGCGGCCCCATTGATTTATCTGGCTACCCAGGCCGTAATCAAATTGATGTAGTTGATCTGGGCTACGAATATAATCATCCAAATATTGGACGCGGTTTTGCGGGATCATGAATGGCGCCTTGAAGGAAAGAAGAGCCCCTCCTGCCCAGGAAAAGGTTGCTTCGTCGGGCCTGGAGGGCGTTCGTCGTAGAGACATTTGTATCTCCAATTTGAATTATTAAGAATGTCCTGAGCGTAATTTTATTGCCCTTGCTATCCATTCCAAAAGATGGCATAATTAGCAGTCCGTTGATCGAAGAACGGCGCGGCGGCTGAAAAAACGCGCCGAATGAACAAAGATATTTCAAAGGTATGAGGAGTAACGATAACATGATGAAGAATACCCAATCCAGGCTGGCCTTCCTTTTGATCTTGGTGAGCCTGTTAATCTCGGCTTGTTCGGGGGGGCCCGGAGCGAAACCTACGGAAAAAGAGATCATTATCGATCCAAATGAAGGGCAGACAGGGGTTGAAGGCACGTCCATCCCAACTCCGACTCTGCGCCCTGTCCCGACATCGACTGCGACCCCGGAGCCGGTAGTTGAGTTCGACGGAAGCGCCTACACCGACGAATACACTCAACCCGTATGACAGCCTGATTTTTGAGGGAGTGCAATTACGGATCGAGGAACAATTTGATGCGGCGATTGCCAAGTTCGCCGAAGCAATCCAGATGGACCCGACCAAGATAGAAGGATATATACAACGCGGAATTACTTACAGCATCACCGGCAAACAAGACGAGGCGATCACGGACTTCAACTTCGCGATCAATTATGACCCATCCTCGGCGGAGGCGTACAACGCCCGTGGAATAGCCTGGGTCAATAAAGATGAATACAGCCAGGCAATCAAGGATTACACCAAAGCGATCGAATTGGTCCCGGATTTCGCCAAGGCATTTACCAACCGGGCGATTGCTTTGATGCTGCAGCAAAAACCGAGCGAGTCTTTGGTGGATTTCAGCAAGGTGATTGAGCTGAAGCCGGACGACGCTGAAGCCTATTTCAACCGCGGCCAGGCGTATAAAACCGCCCTACTTTCTGCTGAGGATGAAGCAACCTTCTTGTCTTATGTTGACCTGTGTGTCGCCGATTTCAATCAGGCGCTCGTATTCGATCCGCAGAACCCGGAGAGCTTTTACAACCGGGGCAGTTGTCAACAAGCCAAAGGCAATTATGTGCGCGCTCTGGAAGATTTCTCAAAGGCTATCGAGTTGGATGGAGGGCAGGCGGTCTATTACTTTGCCCGCGCTTCGCTTTTCCCGGTGTTGGCATCTTTAGAGCAGGCGTTAAGCGACGCAGGCAAGGTGTTGGAAATCGGCGAGGATGAAGATATGAAGAAATTGGCGGAACAGATGTTGACCGAAATGCCAAGGACACCTACCCCCACACCTGGAGCGACGCCGACGCCGCTGGATTGAACAGAAACGATTTTTCCAGGCGTTTTTAGAGTGGAGAGGAGCATTTTCAGCCCCTTTCCACTTTTTAATCTATCCCGGACCCGGTCGTCCATCCATCGATTTGGCAGGTTTATTCTTTAGTAGATTTTTTCTACATATATAATGAAGGACTTGTGCTGTGCGGATCAAGAAAAGAGCCCAGGCGATTCCATCTGGCTGGTGTATCTTAAGAAAAGGTTAAGTGATTGGGTTAAATTGGTTACGAATACTATTGACTCCTATTAAGTGCTGTGCTATACTTGCAATACCCTGAATATGGGAAAGCCTTGCAAACTTTACAAAAAGGAGAATTACAGATGAAGAAAGTTTCTTTGCTCGTTTTGTTGGCCATTGTGGCCTCCGCTCTGATGATGGCAGCGATCCCGACCACTATGGTCCGCCTGACCATGATCAACAAGTCCGAATATGATGTTTATATGAAGCTCGAAGGCTCCGCCGTCACCGAGGCGTTCTATTATCTGACCGTCCCCGCTGGCACTCGCGATGAGCCGACCATCAAGGTCTTCACAGTCATGATGGACTACTACACCCGCACCACCTGGCTGTGCGGCGGTCTGCAGAGCAAGGGCACGCTTTTGGTTGACGGCAACACCCGCCTGACCTTCACCCCCTGCGGTGAAAGACTTTGTGGTTGGACTGCTGTAACCGAACAACTGTGGGGATGCCACAAGGACCTGGATGTCTTGGTTCTCAAGACCCACCGGTTGGCTGGCGAGCCTCGGATGGAAAAGGTTACCTACTGGAAGTACGTTGGCTGGGAAGTTCCCTACTGGGGTTCCACTTATGATGGCTACTGGAACTATGGCTGCGGCACCATCGGTTGGTGGTTCGGCACCTACAAGACCCCCATTGGTTGCGCCTGGCGGTATCAGTACTAAACCTGAACTGTTGAGCTAGATAAGTAAAATGGCGAGACCCTGCAAAAAAAGCAGGGTCTCGTTTCTTTTGTATGAAGAGTGATTTGATGGAGTCAGCCAGACGCTGGTGTATCTTAAGAAAAGGTTAAGTGATTGGGTTAAATTGGTTACGAATACTATTGACTCCTATTAAGTGCTGTGCTATACTTGCGACACCCTGAATATGGGCAAGCCTTGCAAACCTTGCAAGCCTCACAAAAAGGAGAATTACAGATGAAGAAAGTTTCTTTGCTCGTTTTGTTGGCCATTGTGGCCTCCGCTCTGATGATGGCAGCGATCCCGACCACTATGGTCCGCCTGACCATGATCAACAAGTCCGAATATGATGTTTATATGAAGCTCGAAGGCTCCGCCGTCACCGAGGCGTTCTATTATCTGACCGTCCCCGCTGGCACTCGCGATGAGCCGACCATCAAGGTCTTCACAGTCATGATGGACTACTACACCCGCACCACCTGGCTGTGCGGCGGTCTGCAGAGCAAGGGCACGCTTTTGGTTGACGGCAACACCCGCCTGACCTTCACCCCCTGCGGTGAAAGACTTTGTGGTTGGACTGCTGTAACCAAACAACTGTGGGGATGCCACAAGGACCTGGATGTCTTGGTTCTCAAGACCCACCGGTTGGCTGGCGAGCCTCGGATGGAAAAGGTTACCTACTGGAAGTACATTGGCTGGGAAGTTCCCTACTGGGGTTCCACTTATGATGGTTACTGGAACTATGGCTGCGGCACCATCGGTTGGTGGTTCGGCACCTACAAGACCCCCATTGGTTGCGCCTGGCGGTATCAGTACTAAATCTGAACTGTTGAGCTAGACAAGTAAAAACGGCGAGGCCCTGCAAAAAAAGCAGGGCCTCGTTTCTTTGGTATAATGATCTCGTTGAATCGAGAAAAGAAAGAAACCTGCCGGGTCTCCAAAGACCGGCAGGTTTGAGACTAAGGGAATATGCTGAATAAGATTAAGGCGATTGAAGAGCGATATGACGAGATCAGCCAGGCGTTGATAGAGGTTGGCAACGATTATCAACGGGCGGCTGCGCTGGGGATGGAACGGGCTGAGATTGAGCCGATTGTGGAGAAAGCGCGTCAGTACCGGGCTGCGCTGGAACAACTAGAGCAAGCGCAGGGTTTGCTAGATGGCGAGGAAGAAGATTTCCACCAGCTTGCTGAGGTTGAGATCGCTGAAATCCAACCCCGAATGGAAGTTTTGGAGGCGGAGATCAAAGCCCTACTGGTCCCGAAGGATGCCCGTGACCAACGCAATGTGATTGTCGAAATCCGGGGTGGAACTGGCGGCGACGAGGCGGCTCTGTTTGCAGCCGATTTGTTCCGCATGTACAGCCGCTTTGCCGAGCGCCAGCGCTGGGAAGTGGATGTGCTTTCGGCAAACGAGATCGGGATCGGCGGCTATAAAGAGATTATCTTTATGGTTAAAGGACGGGGCGCTTATTCGCGCCTGAAGTACGAATCGGGAGTCCACCGCGTCCAGCGCGTACCAGCGACCGAGGCTTCTGGGCGCATTCATACCTCAACCGCGACCGTGGCTGTGCTGGCTGAAGTGGATGAGGTGGAGGTGGATATACCGGAAGGCGATATCCGGACGGATGTCTATAAATCGGCTGGCGCGGGAGGCCAGAACGTGCAGAAGAACGCTACGGCTGTGCGGATTACTCACCTGCCCGACCGGGATCGTGGTAGCCTGCCAGGATGAGCGCTCGCAGCTCCAGAACCGCTTGCGGGCGATGAGCATTCTGCGGGCGCGTTTGTACGAGATGGAGCAGGAAAAGGCGCGCCAGGAGCGGGAAGCGGCGCGGCGCTCTCAGGTTGGCACGGGCGAGCGCTCTGAGAAAATCCGCACCTATAACTACCCGCAGTCGCGGGTGACCGACCACCGGATCAACCTCTCGAACTTTTAACCTGCCTATCTTCATGGAAGGTCATATCGATGAGTTCATCGATGAACTGGCGCAGCGGGATGAGGCGGAACGCCTGGCTGCGGCGGTGGATTAGGCTTGATCGGATAGTTATCTGGTAATTGTATTGCAAGCGACCCCGTGGATTGAGCAGATACGACGCCGACTGGCGGGCGTCAGCGAGACGGCCAGTCTGGATGCGCAGGTGTTATTAAGCCGGGTGCTAGGATGTCCGCGCGCCTGGGTGCTGGCTCATCCTGAGGTGGAGCTAAACCGAAAGCAGGAAGGCGAACTGAGCGCAAAAATCGCTCGACTGGCGCAGGGTGAGCCGCTGCCCTATGTGCTGGGGGAGTGGGAGTTCTATGGCCTGAACCTTCACCTCAGCCCGGCGGTGTTGATCCCGCGCCCGGAGACCGAGCTGTTGGTGGAGCAGGCTCTGGATTGGCTTCAATTGCACCCGGGTCGGCGCTGGGCAGCAGACGTGGGGACCGGGAGCGGCTGCATTGCTGTATCGCTGGCATATCAGATCGCTGATTTGAATCGTGCTGGCGAGCGATCTTTCGCTGGATGCGCTGCAGATTGCGTATCAGAACGCGAGCCGATATGACCTGGTTCGAAATATTCAATTCGTGCAAGCAGACTTACTGCCAGGGGTGACACGTCCATTTGATCTGATCTGCGCGAACCTGCCATATATCTCCACCCGCACGCTGGAATCATTGACAGTGGGCAAGTGGGAGCCATCACTGGCGCTGGATGGCGGGCCGGATGGCCTGCGCCTGATCGAGCGATTGCTGGATCAAATCCCCGCCAAGCTGGCGCCGGGTGGATTGATTTTATTGGAAATTGAGGCTCGAGCAAGGACAGGCGGCTGAAGCCCTGGTCAGGGCGAGATTTCCGACGGCTGATACTGACGGTTTTGCCCGACCTGGCGGGTAGAGACCGGCTGGTGAGAATTCAGTTTGAGTGTTTATCCGTAGATCCAATTTAATGTTACACCAAAGGAGAATATCATGCGTAAGACAATTTCTCATCTTAACCCTTTTGACGATCGTGTTGGCAGCCTGCGCTCAACCACCGGCTGCGCCAACGACAGCAGTGACGGAACTCCCAACGGCTGTTTTAACTGAGGTCACTCTGTCGGCGCCAACAGCTATGCCGACCGAAGCGGCGACTGCCACAATGCCGCCGGAACCGACCGTATCGACAGAGGCTGAGAGCAGCGCCCCAGAAGGTGGGATGATCTTATACCAGATCGTTCCAGCAGAGTCACAGGTCAGTTACGAAGTGGGTGAAACTTTCCTGAGCCAGAATAACCGATTTGCGGTTGCGATTGGCGTCACACCGCAAGTGAGCGGCGAGATCCAGCTCGACCCAGCCCATCCGCAAACAGCGGTGATCGGTGAGATCCAGGTGGATCTCAGCCAGTTCAAATCGGACAGCGGCCGGAGGGATGGAGCGATCAGAGATCGATTCTTGCAAAGTAGCACTTATCCGATCGCAGTCTTTAAGCCAACTCAGATTGAAGGGTTACCGGAGACTTATGTAGAGGGTCAGGAGATTACCTTTAAAGTAACCGGCGATCTGACGGTCAAGCAGACCACCCAGCCGGTGACTTTCGATGTGACTGCTAAAATCGAAGCCGGTGTGCTGAGTGGGAACGCGACGACCACGATCTTGATGAGCCAATTCAATGTGGGGCCGATCTCGATTGCAGGCATGCTCAATACAGAAGATGAGGTTAAACTGGCTTTCAACTTCGTGGCTCAAGCACAATAAATGACCAGTTGTGGGGGCAAAACAAGGCGCCACAATTGGGCTTTGTTTTGCCCTTGCAGGAGGTAGATTAGAAGTGTTTGTTTTCTTTTCAAAGCTGTTGCCAAGCCTGGTCTACCCGCTTGGGTTGGCCTGTGTTTTGATTCTTATGGCTCTGTTGCTGCCGCGGCGAGCGCGAGTACAGCGGGTCATATTGATCCTGGCGCTGGCGCTGTTGTGGGTTGGCGGCAGCCGCTGGACGGCAGCCGGGTTGGCAAGATCGCTTGAATGGCGTTATACTGCTCCAGACCCGATCCCTGAGGCAGAGGTATTGGTCGTATTGGGTGGCGGCACAAGCCCGGCGGAACCACCTCGACCGATCGTGGAGGTGAACGGATCCGGCGACCGGGTGATCTATGCTGCCTGGTTATACCGGGCAGGGAAGGCAAAGACCATCCTGGTCAGTGGAGGAACACTGGATTGGGATCAACGCGCCACATCGCCAGCCCAGGATATGGCAACGCTGCTGGAGTGGATGGGCGTCCCGCCGGAGGCGATTCTGGTGCAGGGGGAATCGGCCAATACTTATGAAGATGCGCTATTCTCGGCTGGTATTTTGAAGGAAAAAGGGGTGAAAAAGATCTTGTTGGTGACATCGGCCTGGCATATGCCGCGCTCGATTAAAACTGTTCGAAGCTCAAGGTCTGGAGGCGATTCCGCTTCCGACCGATTATAATCTGACATATCAGGACTGGGATCAGATGGTGCATGCCGACGCCAGATCCTTCTTGTTGAGTCTGTTTCCCAGCGTGAGCAGTCTGAACCTGACTTCGTTAATGTTGAAAGAATATCTTGGTCTTTTTGTGTATGGATTGAGGGGTTGGTTGAGATGAATCCGATTACAGGCAAACGTATTCTCCTGGGTGTGACCGGCTCGATCGCGGCGTATAAGGCGGTGGAACTGGCTTCCAGGCTGGCGCAGGCGGGTGGGCAGGTGGATCCGATCCTGACTGCAGCGGCAACCCATTTTGTATCCGCCCTGTCGTTCCAATCAGTGGTTGGACGACGAGCCTATCAGGATGAGGATTTGTGGGGATCGCAAGGTCATATCCAGCATATCGGACTGGCTCATAACGCCGACCTGATGCTGATTGCACCCGCTTCGGCGAATACGATGGCGAAGCTGGCGCATGGTCTGGCGGATAACCTGCTAACGGTGACTGCGTTAGCGCTGCAATGTCCGCTGCTGGTTGCACCGGCGATGGATGGTGGGATGTTTGCGCATCCGGCTACCCAGAAAAATCTGAGCATTCTGCAAGAGCGGGGTGTGCAGGTCATCGGTCCGGCTGAAGGTCATCTGGCTTCTGGATTGCTGGGGAAGGGGCGAATGGTAGAGCCGCTGGAATTACTAGGGCATGTGCGGCTGGCACTGGCACGCGGCGGATTGCTGGCAGGGAAGAAAGTTGTGGTCACGGCGGGCGGAACGCATGAGCCGATTGACCCGGTTCGGGTGATCGCTAACCGATCGTCGGGGAAGCAGGGTTTTGCGCTGGCTCAGGCTGCCCTCGATCTGGGGGCCGAGGTAGTTCTGATCAGTGGGCCAGCAGCCTTGCCGACGCCAGTTGGCGCACAGCGGGTGGATGTTGAGACGGCGGAGCAAATGCTGCAGGCGGTGTTGAGCGCGCTTCCTGGAACGGATGCGCTGGTGATGGCGGCGGCTGTGGCTGATTTTCGCCCGAGCGCAATAGCCTCTGAGAAGATTAAGAAAGAACAGGGTGCGCCGAAAATTTTGCTGCAAAATACAGCGGACATTCTGAAGGAAGTTGCCAAATTCAAGGTGAGAGAGGGTTGGCCGAGGATAACGATCGGGTTTGCAGCAAAGTCACAGCAGCTCATTGAGAACGCACAGGTGAAATTAGCTGAGAAGCATCTGGATATGATCGCGGCGAATGATATCCGCGCCCAGGATGCCGGTTTTGGAGTAGAAACCAACCGGGTCACCCTGCTTTATGCAGACGGACGCAGGGAGGATCTGCCTTTAATGAATAAGACCGAAGTTGCGGAGCAAATCTTGCTGCGAATGGTCCCCTTGTTGGGCGAAAAAACCGCCGATTCGCTATTGTCTTGAGGTTCGAATAGTCACTTGTCCGGCGGGCGATTCTCTGATATCCTCGCATAATATTCATCAAAAAAAGGGAGTACAGCATGGCGTTAAGAATTGGTCAATATGCCCCTGATTTCACGCTGGAAAATCACCTGGGCGGAAAAACTCGCTTGAGCGATTATCTCGGTAAAAAAAATGTGGTCCTGGCTTTTTTTCCATTGGCCTGGACACCAATCTGAACGGCGCAGATCCCCTCGTATCAGGTCGCTTTGGACCGGTTCGAGCGGGTAAATACCCAGGTTCTGGGTATCAGCGTCGACAGTCAAGATAGTTTGCGAGCCTGGGCAGAAAGCCTGGGAGGAATTACCTATCCGTTGTTGTCGGATTTCTGGCCGCATGGCGGTGTAGCGCAGAAGTATGGGGTGCTGCGCCCAGAAGGTAAGAGCGAACGAGCGATCTTTGTGATGGATCGGACCGGGGTTATTCGTTATGTGGATGTGCATGACATCGACGAGCAGCCGGACAACGAGGTATTGTTCCGGGAACTGGCGGCGATGGAGGGTGTGCCGGTGCCGCAGGAGATCATTAAACCCACGCCTGCTCCAAAACCGACCCCTGCAGCGCCGATTGAATCGGTGGAGCAAGAGCCTGTAGTCACCATGTATTGCACGGATTGGTGCCCGGCCTGCCGCAGGGCGCGCGCCTATCTGAAAATGAACAATGTGTCATTTCAGGAAGTGAATATCTCACGTGATCGCCAGGCAGCTGCCGAAGTTCGCGCCTGGACGGGCGGATATGAGACCACGCCTACATTCAAAGTCAAGGGGACGGTAGTGGTCAATTTCGATATGGATAAGTTGAACAAGCTATTGGGAATCGAGGAATAGCCAGTTTGCCTTAAGAATCCAAATTAAACACTGGGCATCGAGAGAGCATTCAAGAAAGGAAGAACGATCTCTACAATTGAGCTACCGAAAAAAAGAAGCCTCAAGAAATGAAGCTATCGAGCATAATTCGCCCAGTTACAATGAGTTGGGATGCATATAAAAAATATCGTTTCATGAAACACCGGGGCCGGAAATATAAAGGCGATTTCAAGAAGCTGATCTATCCGTTTCAGAATGGTCTCATTTCTGTATTGTTTTTTGTTGTCGATACAGATATAGATGGTTTCAGAAACGTTATTAATCAACTTTTGAATCAAACCTACATGATTTTTGAGTTATGGATCATCTTCAAGGACGATCAGATACTTGATGATCTCAGCTCCCAAATTCCTGCGGAGCTCCAAGAACGGATTCGAATCATTACTGTTCTTTCCGAGGATGAAGAATCATGTTGCGCCAATCCTCATGGGGAGTTTCTGACATGGCTCGATCCAAGCTCCTTACTGGCTCCGGATTTTTTCGATCATAATGTCGCAAAACTTCGAGACAATCCTGCGCTTCATATAGTTAATGCAAATTTCGATAAACAGAATACATCGTTCAGAAATCCTTTTATGATGAGGAGTCTTGTAGCATGGCTTCTAGGGTATATCCCCAGGTCAAATCTTATTTCAGAATGGACCACGTTTTGGCGCCATACGGATTTGATGCTAAACAATCATTCCTGGGGTCATAGCGCCCTGGCAGATGGATCTTTAGAAGACCCTAATAGAGGCAGAGAGCCTAACAATCCAGTTGATGAAAATGAGGTAGAAACCGATTATAGACAAGATTTCTTGTTATCTCCAGGTGTATTTCGGATTATTGAAAAAGGAACAAGCCAATGTTCAATCCGGTTATCGCAACAGTTAAAGAATGCAATTGTTAAAACCGGCAACTGCTTTGACAATGCCGACAATCCTCCATCCGATGGATTGCCTGCGTTATGGACATCCAGGACAATCCTAGTGATCACGGATGACCCTGGAGCCTCTTATCCTGAATTGAGAGAGTTATCCAAAAATGCTTTTGTTGGTTTAATCTGTTGCGCCATTCACAACCCACCCAATTCAGTATCTAAGGAATGGAATGCAGGTTTCATCTTTGGCCGAAATTTAGCGGACCTGCCAGATATGGACGGGGCGTTTCAAGGCTGGATTGGTATTCAAGATGTGTTGTCAGCGCTGAGTTTTATGGATGCACGTGCGCATCTTTACCATTTGAAGAGGCTGGAAGATGCAATCAAGCAGAAAGAAACTCTCACATTACGAGCATCAATCATCATTACAACCTATCGGCGAACAAGCGCATTACGGCATGCGCTAAGCTCGGCTGTTGAGCAAACCTTTCCAAAAAGAGATTTTGAAATCATTGTAGTCAACAATGACCCACAAGACCAGGGTGTCTGTATGGTGATCGAGGAGATCACGGCAGAAAAGTCCTTGCGTCCTGAAATAATACGCCAGATTAATTGTGTAATACCGGGTCTATCCCATGCGCGCAATGCGGGACTCTCCGCAGCGTCCGGGGAAATCATTTGCTTCCTGGATGATGATGCAATGGCGCGTGAACCTTGGCTGGAACATGTTATTGATGCCTTCTCTGCACATCCAGAAACCGGGGTGATTGGTGGGCATATTCTATTGAAATATGTAGAACCGCGCCCAAAAATACTGCTTGAAGGATTAGAACGCTATTGGACCCATTTCCAGACATCTTATCAAGATTATACGGAAGTGAGCAATTGGTTGGAGTTTCCCTGGGGAGCAAATTGGTGCGCGCGCAGGGAAGCGCTCTACGAGATCGGCGGCTTTCGTACCCAATATGGCAGAACGAAAAAAGATTTCAGCGGCGGGGAAGAAATCATTGCCGCCAGCCTGGCAAAAAAACTAGGATATTCTATTGCTATCCTCCCCAATGCAATCGTTGATCATTGCCCAGATCCTGGTCGTTACACTTTTCGCTACCTTTGCAACACCATAGCAGCCCAATCCATTATTAATTATCGAATGTCTCGAGATTTGTATCTCCCGAAAAATGTGAGCATGGCTCACAATTTGAGAGGGGTTCGCAACTTTATTCATCGGTTTTCGCAAATCTTTTCCCTGCCCATTCAACAGAGAAAAGCGAGGATGGTCGAAATCTTCTGTTTTTTGAAAGCCTGGCCGCGCTTATTTTTCGAACAAATGAATGACAATTTCTGGCGCACTTTTTATCATGAATGAAAACTGCACGATCATTCAATCAAACAGCCGAGCGTTTCATTACGTGTTTGAAAGATAACACTATGACAAACGAACACAATGAAGTATTTACCGATGTAGATGAAGAGAAATGCCGAGATGACTCCGAGCGAAAATACATACACGCTCTCGAGATCAGAAATCAGGAACTCATCCAAGAGTTGGATTTTCTCAAGCAGTCCCGAAGCTATCGTTTCATCGAGGCAATTAAGAAAACCCCATTGAGCCATTTATGGGTCAGATTGGGGAAATTATTATTGCCTGAAAATGATCCTGAACAACAACTTAACCCGAACATAAACCCCCCCCTAGACCGGGTATTGACTCCACAACAACAAAACGAAGCCATTAAACAGCCGGCAACACAGAGAAATCGAATCTCAAGCCCACAACGAGCCAGCGATTTAGAATGGGTTGAAAGACAATTACAAAAACCAAAACCCGTCTCGATTAACCACCCCGAATGGAGGGGGATACTGGCATCCTCAAGGGAGCTTTTTCAAAATGTTTACTTGATCCCTGATGAGGTAACGAGTGAAAGCGCTATTTATTATGCAAGATTGCTCCGAGAAGCAGCGCCTCCTTCGATAACGATCCAGGGATTTCCGATAACTTATTATCACCTGGTCAAGGCAGTGAGAGAAATTGCGCCGAATATTCCCCTGTATATCATATGGCATGGAAACCTGCTGTATACAAAGGAGGACTACGATTGGAAGGCTTTCTCTCTGATGAAATCTCTGTTCGAGGAAGGAGACTTCCGAAAGGTGGGGTTTGTAAAAGCGGGTCTGGCGGAAGTGATGTCAAAGACTGGAATGAATGCCCACTTTATCATGAATTTGAACCGTCATATTCCAGACAACCCATCCACCTCGCTTTCCCCGAAAACACATGTTGGAATTTGGGCCGAACCCGACTGGGGCTGGAAGAAACTCCCCTATGCAATGCTGGCCTCGTTGAAGTTAATCCCGGACAGTATTGGACATGTTTATAATGTCAGCCCGAGAACTCAGGAATTTGGGGGATCCATGCAAATCGATGCGGATTATCATGTGAACCCCATTCCCCATGCGGAAGTATTAAGAAAGTTGGCTCAAATGCATGTCAATCTATATGTGAGCCTGACAGAATGCGCCCCGATGCTTCCATTGGAGTCTCTATCAGTTGGATCACCTTGCCTGATAGGGCCTACATCGCATTATTTTCTGGATAACGATTTCTTATTCAAAAACCTGATTGTCCAATTTCCAGACAATCCAGAAATCATAGCCAGGTATGCAATGGCGGCAATTGAAGCTCGTGACGAAATTATTTCTGCATATAAACAATACGCGCCAGAATATAATCAGCGAGCATTGAATACGCTTGCTGCGTTTCTTGAATGTCAACTGGCAGATCTCGAATGAAAAAAATCTGCTTTGTGTCTTTCGAGATTTATCCAACTGTGAAAGGGGGATGTGGAGTCTTTTTAAATAATGCGGCTCAAATCCTTTTGACCAGGGGATTTGAAGTGGTTTTCTTGTTAGACGTATCGAAAAAAGAATTTAATCAATTCAACCAGGTAGATCGGTTAAACCTGCCCAATCCTGATCATTGCCGGGCTTATCATGTTCAAGCCATGACATTCGATATTGGATTGAGCATTCGCGATTTCAAATCGATTTTTGAATATCGATCTTATCGATTCCAGATTGCATTGAGTAAAGTATCTGAACTTGAAAAACCGGATATTATTGAGTTTTTTGATTATTGCGGTGTAGGATACTATGCATTGAACTCTAAGGCGCTTGGGTTAAATTATCCCGATTCGCATCTGGCTGTAAGGCTTCATGGCTCACTGGAACTAATCGACCGCCAGCAAACCGGGAACTATCACGGAATTGATCGATATATTATGTACGGGCTAGAGCACCATGCTCTGCGTCTGGCAGAAACTGTTCTCTATCCATCCCAAAACTTTCTCGAAAACGCTTATTTTCCAAATTATGAGCCCTGGTTTGGTGAAAAGATAAATTCCGCGCCGCCTCTCCTGGATGTCCCGGAAAGCGTCTTCCCGGTTGATAATTCGGATATTGTCTTATTCTACGGTCGGCTTGTTGGGATTAAAGGGATTGATCTCTTTGTTGACGCCGCTATTATGTATCTGAGCGACCCAGCTCTGCCGCGGCTGCGGTTCTACATGGCCGGTTATGATTCGTATTTACCGCCTGGAATGAAAAGCAGTTATCAGGCATACTTGCGCCAGAAAATCCCTTCCGAATTTCAAGATTCCTTTATTTTTACAGGCTATTTAAGCAGAATGGAATTTCAAGAGTTTTTACCGAAAGTGTCTTTTGCGGTTGTTCCCAGTTATTTTGAATCCTTCTGTTATGCGGCTCATGAACTGTATGAAGCCAGAATACCATTGATCGTCAACAGTATCCCCGCTTTCCAGGATTATTTTCATCATCGAGAAAATGCACTCCTCTTTGATGGCACAGTCAATGATCTAGCCCGCCAAATCACACTGCTCAGCAGCAACCTGGATCTCCGCCAGAAAATCACCCATCCTTATACGATCACACCTGACCCTCTGGGTGATTTTTATTCCTTATCTGACCATTCCAGTTGGATAAGACATAAGAATAACGATGGAATTTCAACTATCCTTGTTTGCATCATCAATGACCGACCTGACAAACTGGATTTGACGCTTAGTCCAATTCTTTCTGTCCAATCGGATCGGATCCGGTTCATCATTCTAAATCCTAACCAGGATGATACACCTGGTAAACCGATCGCCTGGTTTCTTGGCGACTTATATACATTTGAAGATGACCAGAAGCAAACGCTCAATCCAACCCAAATCTTCACAGAGGATGCGCTGCTTATTCTAAAAGCAGGCGATAACATAAACGCAGAGTATGTTGATTTGGGGTTGGAAGTATTGCAACGGCAGCCTCAAATCGCATTTGTTGGTTGTTGGAAGAGATTGCAACACCGGGTCAAATCTAAAATCGAGATGTTTCCATTCGATGCTGCTTTAGAATTATTGCCTCTCTTCCAATCATCCATCTTCAGCCGCTTCATCATGCGGACTGGCCCGGGAAAATTATTGATTGATTTGTTCGATCCGCGCGCTGCCGAACTGGGAGAATTTGCGTATCTCTGGGAGATGGATAATGATGCTTCGTGTGGGATCATCATTCCGAAAGAATTGGTTTCATATTCTCGGGACAGGTCTTCAATTCTAAAAACTGATTTATTCGACTATTTGCTTATCCGGGATAATAACCCGTGGAGAAAGAAACGGCTTACCAGGCTGCTCCTGAGCCTTGCCAACAGGCGAAAAACTCTGCGAAAACAACGCGTCTCAAATGATACTTTTCCTGAGAAACCCAGGGATATTCTGGGGTACTATTTGTGGATTCTCATCGAGTTTTTAGGCCGTGTGGGTGTATTAAAATGGATTGATCAACTACCCTGGTTGAAACGTGTTTTAAAAAAGACAGCTGGTATCTTCATCTACGTAGAAACCGAGTGATTCAACATCTTTTGGCTTATGAAAAAAATCTGCTTCGTCAGTAACGAAATCCACCCAACGAAGCCTGGAGGCGCAGGCTCATTAATTTATAATTTGGGCCTCACTTTTCTCTCTAATAAGGATGAGGTCATATTTCTGCTGGATATTCCAGCGAAATCATTTCAACAATTTAACACCGTTGACCGGCTGAAAATGCCCAACCACGAATATTGTCGGGCCTACCATGTTGACAGTCTGTGTTCCCAAATACCATACAGGGAAAAAGATTTTCTCAGTCGCTATCTGTGGGAATCTTATCGTTATGATTTCGCCTGCCGTCAGGTTCACCAGTTCGAAAAACCCGACCTGATCGAATTTGTTGATTATTGCGGTCCCGCTTATTTTGCTTTGTGCGCCAAGGTAAGCAATTTATCTTATCTGGATTCAAGAATGGTTGTCCGAGTTCATGGCGCTATCGAAGAAATTGATCGATACGCCGGGGGTAAGAAAATTGATTTTGATCGCTACACGATCTATGCGTTGGAGCAAAGTGCAATGCGCCTGGCGGAAAATGTGCTCTATCCAGGTGTATTTCTGGCTGAACATGGCGCTCATGATAAGTCTCGTCGGTTTGGCGGCGCCGTACATTCACCTCCCCCTATTGTGAGTTATCCAAACAGAGATGAAATCAGACCTGATGCGAATGTCGTCCTTTTCTTGGGACGGTTATACCCTGTTAAGGCAGTGGATTTATTGGTTGACAGCGCCGTTAAAGTACTCGAAACCAATCCGGAGACTGATCTGGAGTTCTATCTGGTTGGGGAAGATTCGCCAGAAGTTCCCGTCGAAGGGCCGAGAAGTTACCAGGATTATCTATTGCAGAAAATTCCCAACGAGTTTCGCAACCGGTTCGTTTTTACTGGACACTTGTCCCATAGGGATTTGGCAATACTCTTAAACCGGGTAAAATTTGCGGTATTTCCCAGTTATTACGAGACATTTGGTTTCGCCGCAAATGAGTTAAAGCAGGCTGGTATCCCGTTAATTGTCTCAGATATACCCGCGTTCAGGGAGAGTTTCATTTCAGAGAAGGATGCGATCTTTTTCAACGGAACTGTAAGCCATCTCACTGAACAGATATTACGTCTGGAGAAGGATAAGTCGCTCTTGCTGGAGATGTCTTCGCCAGGAGATATCAGACCCCAGATCGCCATTGATACTTATCAATCCATTCCAAACCGAAGTTGGATGATCTCGTCGCGGCGCGAAAAACAATGGGAGATCCTGGTTTGTATTATCAAGTCGGATGATCATGAAGTCAACCAAGGCGCTGTCCAACGAACAGCGGCGTGCTTGAAATCAATCCCTGACATTCGTATTCGTATCCTCATATTTGAAGAAATCAGGAATAGTAATTCGGCCGGCGCGGCATGGTTTATGGGGGGAAAATATCAATGCAGTGATCGGGACAATCAACCGATTTCCTTCGTTGATATGTGCACATCAGATGCGCTGCTGATACTAAGAGCTGGCGATATTCTGGATCCAAAATTTATTCAATTAGGTCTCCAAATTCTTTCCAATCAGCCTGAAGTATCCTATGTCAATTGCTGGAAATGGATTCGGAAAGATGACAGCCCCTGGCTGCAAACATACCCTATGGAAATCATGCCTGAGATTGCTGCTTTTGAATTTCAGTCAGTTTTTAACCGCTGTATCATGCGCACACCCGGGAATACCTTACTGGTTGACCTTTTCGATAGGCGAGCGGAAGTCCTGGGAGAAGTGGATTACATCTGGAAAATCGATAATGAACACGAATGTGGAATTCAGATACCAGAGCCTTTAGTATGAATTCAACCTGAGGCGCTATCAGGCCATTCAAGAAACGCTCTTTCGTACCTTATTTTAAAAAATTCTTCTGCTGAGCGATCTGCTCGACTGGCGCGCTACCTGGCAATGAGCATCAATGTCTCCCCTTCTCGGCTATTGCCATTACAAAAATTCTGGGCTGAAAAGAGTGGAACAGGAGGAATTTTTCGTTCGATCAGCTCAGGACCATCATTTATTGTCAGGTCAAATTGGCGCGATCACTTGTTGAACCAGCTCCGAAACGGCGGCTTTCTAGGTGAAAGGTTATTGTCTGTCATAAATCGATTGCGATCCATTAGGATAATTAAGCGATAATGGTTGCTCGCCGGATGATAGACTGGTTGAAATTAGAACACATCGACACCAGGTTGCGGATGGTCTGGTTCATGGTGTGCATCTTTGCGGGTTTCTATTTTGTTTACACTATTCCTATCACGGTCAGCCCCGAAAAACAGGTCATCAAAATTACTGCCACCGGTGAGCAATACGCGGCTGCAAAGGGCAGCGAAGTCTGGCTAAAAGATGTATCTGCAGAACTTCGAACTCCGCCTCGGGAAATTAACAGCATCTGCAAAGGAGACTGGGTGGAAATCGATGGTTTACTGGTGTCATCGCAAAATCAACCATCGACATTAGTGTGTTCATTGTGGACGGATGAGGATCAAATTGAAGTTTCATTTGGAATGCATCCCTGGGCGGGGAAAATGGTTTTGACTTTCGCGGATCAGACCTATCGGTATGATCTTTACTCATCCAGCGGGGATATCCAGGAACTAAAAATTCCGATCATGAGAGGCTGGAAAACGAAAGCTGCAATGGTCGCCCTTTTCCTGGTTTATGGTTCATTGATTGGATTGGGGTTATTTGTTTGTAGTGTCTGGTTGGTCGCCAGACCATCAGATTCGACCCGAGACTCGCCACGAAAATCGGTTGGGTGGTATGTATTTGGGATTCCATCCTTGTTCGTATGGTCGGTCTATTTGTTCGCATATTGGCCGGGCTTCCTATCCCCAGATTCGGTTTACCAGTTTGAACAAATTGCCCAGGGGAAGATAACTGACTGGCACCCGGCTATACATACGCTCATACTTTCCGTGATGACACATTTCTGGCTTTCTCCTGCGCCTGTTGTCATTCTGCAGATCCTGTTCTTGAGCGGACTGATCGGCTGGGGATTGTACCTGGTTCAGGAAAGCGGCGCTCCCATCTGGCTGACGGGGGCTATCGCGATTTTCCTGGCCTTCTCCCCCGGGACAAGCCTGATTATCCTGAACCCGTGGAAGGATGTGGCCTTTGGAATCGCATTATTCGCTTTGTCCATTGTGATTTTTCAGATCATTCAAAGCGATGGCAGCTGGTTATTAGAACCACCATCCTGGATTTTGTTAGGTTTCGTATCTGCGCTGGTAGCGTTGTTTCGCCACAATGGCATGCCGGTTTCTTTAGGTTCTCTTCTTATCATCCTCATCGCTTATCCACAGCGATGGCGAAGGGTTGGCGCATCTGTTTTATTCATGTCGATCCTATTATTATTGGTAAAAGGCCCTCTGTATCAACTTACAGGTGTAAATACAAACAAGGAAACCTTGGGGAAAAACCTGGGCGTTGAAGGGACTGCATTTCAAGTAGTGCATCAGCATTCTCAATCGAATACAGCGCTGCTGCCAACGGAAGAAGCGCTGATCCAAAAGATTTATCCTGACCAGGAAATTAATTTCAATGAGCTGGGCAGGTTTTCGAAGGAAATTGATGAGCTGGCGATCCAATTGACGCTGCGAAACCCTGTTCCTACGATAGAATTTCTCCAGAAGAAGGCTTCATTCATTTTCCAGGTCTTGCAGCCGCCAAACAGGCGCATTGAATATGTGGGTTTAACAGTCTATGAGAATACGCTTGGGATTAAACAGAGTTCAATTCTTCCGTGGCTTCAGCGGAAAATATCTCATTTATTCCATCTCTCAAGCCAACCTGAGCTGGACTGGCTGTTCTGGCGGAATGCTTTCTGGATGTATCTGATGATCTTTGCTGCGGCAATTGCCTGCCTCCGCCAAAAGAACTGGAGATACGCTTTGCTTCTAGCGCCCCTTCTGCTCAATGCCTTACCGCTTGCAGTTTTCAGCGGTGGGGAAATCTCGCGGTATATTTATCCCACCCTGTTGATCAGCCCCATCTTCAGCGGGTATCTGCTTTTTATCCCCCGGAAAGAGGATAAATCGGTATAATCCATCTTTTACATAAGACACGATCATGATGAAATCTATTTTCAATCCCAGGTCCAATCTGCAAGCGTTCAGCGAGCTGATCTCTTTGCTCACCCGCTACAGGCTGTTGACCTTCGAGCTGGCCCGCCGAGAGCTGTCTGACCGCTATGTAGGCCAATTATTCGGTCTGTTTTGGACCTTTGTCCATCCATTGATGGTGATGCTGGTTTACATTTTCATCTTCAACTTTGTTTTCGTTTCGAAAGTGGGCGGCACACTCGCTATGCCGCTGGATATCACCGCTTATATCCTGGCCGGGATCATCCCCTGGATCACCTTTTCAGACGCCATGGGCAAAGCCAGCACTTCGATTCTCAATAATGCCAACCTGGTCAAGCAGGTGATCTTCCCGGTTGAGGTGCTGCCGGTGAAGGGTGTGCTGGCTACGCTTTTCACCGAGCTGGTCTTCCTGGGCCTGATCAGCATGTATACCTTGATCACTTTCCACAGCTTATGGATCACATACCTGCTGCTGCCGGTGCTCCTTTTCTTCCAGGCGCTGGCGATGATCGGGGTCAGTTATATCCTCAGCTCGATTGGCGTTTATGTCCGAGACACTAAGGATTTTGTGCAGGTCTTCCTGACGCTGGGTATGTGGTTTGTGCCAATCCTGTATTTGCCCGAAGCCATCCCGCAGGTGATCCGACCGATCATCTACGCCAACCCGTTCACCTATATGATTTTCTGCTTCCACGATATTTTATATTTCGGGCGGATTGAACATCCCTCAGCCTGGGTGATCTTCCCCCTGCTCTGCGTGCTGGTTTTTCTGTTTGGCTATCGATTGTTCCGGAAACTGAAGACAATGTTTGGGAATGTTTTATGAGTACTGATAAAGAGATTGCTATCCAGGTCACTAATCTCTCAAAAATGTATAAGGTTTATTCTAGGCCTTCGGATTTGTTTTGGGAGATTTTCCGAGGAAAACCACTATTCAAACCTTTTTGGGCTTTAAAAAATATATCCTTTGATATTAAAAAAGGGCAAGTTGTAGGTGTAATTGGCCCAAATGGCTCGGGAAAAAGCACCTTACTTCGAATTCTTTCTGGAACACTCGATAAGACTGAAGGTGACATTAAGATAGATGGGCGCATCTCTGCAATTTTAGAATTGGGGACCGGATTCAATCCTGAATACAATGGAAGGGAAAACATTCGCCTGGGATGTATTTATCTAGGCATGACCCCTAATCAGGTCGATGAAAAAATGGAATGGATTATTCGCTTCAGTGAGCTGGGGGATTTCATTGATCAACCTTTAAAGACGTATTCCAGTGGTATGCAAGCAAGATTAACCTTTGCAACTGCCGTCAGTATTGATCCAGACATCTTTATTGTTGATGAAGCTTTAGCGGCTGGTGATGCATATTTTGTCAATAAAAGTCTTTCTCGAATACGCCAAATATGTAAGAGTGGTAGTACCGTTTTATTTGTGTCTCACAGTACAGGTGTGATAACCAGCTTATGTGATAAAGTCATCTGGCTTGAGAATGGAACTATTCACCAAATGGGAAAAACCCAGCCGATTGTAAGAGCGTACGAATATGAAATCCATAAAAAACTCAGCTTTGACTTAGGAAGAATTGAAACTATTGATGTTGGTATCTCGTCCGCTGACGATGATATGAAAAACCATGATTCTATGGACAAGATTTTTGAGAGCCAGGATCAATTGTCTCAACAAAACACTGAGTTCAGAGAAGAAGAATCCCTACCATCTTTAATCGATGAGAGAAATGTTGAGAATGGCTTAAGTTCCCCCTACAAAAAGGAGATCAACCCCGACATATTTTACCCGGATTCGCAACCAATATTTGTAAAAGGGCCGGTATTTATTGATCGGGTGCAATTCATTAATTCAGATTCCGAGGAGGTCCGGACATTCACTAGGTGGAGTAAAATGACCATCCGTGTTTGGTATCACGTTGAAGGAGATCTCCCAGAAGATACACTAGGATTAGCCTTGGGAATTCATCGGAAGAGCGATTTGCTCAGGATCAGTCACTTCAGCACAATGTGGATGGCAAAAGACACGGACTTTATCTCATATGAAAGCGCTGAATATCGAAAAAAGCCCGGACGCACCGGAAGAATTGAATGTACAATTGACCCGATTCAATTAGCAGAGGGTGATTACCTGGTCTCTGTGGGATTGGCTTCCAACAATCCCTTGGTTGCAGATTTCTATGAACAACGTTATGAAGCTTATAGTATCAACATAATTAGAGACGGCCATGAATTAAACGGTTTAGTATATTACCCGATTGTGCAATGGGCGCACGAAATTGATGTCAAGGAAGAGCCATTAAACAAAGAATAATCATGTCTAATGATATAAATTTTAACATTGAACGAAATTTTTTTGATGAGTTTATCTCACTTCAAGAATCCCTATCTAGATATCCTCTTGAAAAACCGGGGAGAATATCGACATTTGGATGGGATATCGAATTTGTCTCTGGGTCAGCATTGTGTACAAATATCGAATACCAGATAATAAAACGAATTAATGATTTCTACTCTGATAACGAATCACCGGTTATCCTGGACCTGGGAGCGAATATCGGCATTAGCGTTTTGAGTTACAAACGTCAGTTTCCAGCCGCCAGGATTATTGCGTTCGAGCCCGATCCACTTTTCTTACCCATTCTTCGTAGAAACCTGGGTAGAAACGGAGCTTCCGATGTCAAGATAATTGAGGCTGCTGCCTGGATTGCGGATGGAGAAGCAAACTGGTTCTCGGAAGGAACCGATGGCAGCAGACTGATTTGGGATTCCTTAGAAATTTCTCAAAGTGTGATTGTCCCAACCGTTGACCTGGCGCATTTTCTGGAGCAGGAAATCGACCTGATAAAAATGGACATCGAAGGCGCTGAGTTCAAAGTTATCCCTCACCTGGCAGGGAAGCTTGGATCGGTCAAAAACATTTCCATTGAATGCCACATAACGGAAGACTCATATAAACCACTTTGTGTTTTAGTAGACACTTTGGTTGATGAAGGATTCCAACTTTCGCTTAATTCGTATTCTTTTTGGCATGACTTAATCCAAAGCAGCCCCCCCCTAAAAGATCATTTTTGGCAATATATCCTCGTCTCGGGTTGGCGGAATCCACCACCCCAAGTTAGGGTCTCCCGGCAAATAACACCAATTCTCGATTTGTCTTTTCCTTTACAATTAATAAAACAAGACAATACCTTAAGACAACTAAATGACTCATTAGCTAAACAAATTGAGTATCAAAACAAACTTGAAACGCTGAATACGATGATCCAATCCAGCATCTTCATGATCCAACGCGCTCTCAGCGGCCCATTCACTCCCGAAGGCGATCACGGCTGGGTAACCGCTTTGCCCGACCTTGAACCCCAGGCGGATAACACGCAATTCCCTGAGCGCTCTATTCTGCTATTATTCGAGGGCGAAGCCCTGCTCGGGCCGGCGCATGCCCTGCATGATGATATTCGCACACTTGGATGCGGTCGCTATTCGCATTGGCTGAACCTTCTGTATTTCTCTGCTTCCGACAACAGCGATCCAAACAGCAACCAGCGGACTTATACCATCCTCTACCTCGACCCGACCCGGGTCGAGGCGACAGAAACAGCGCAGTAGAGGGATCTGATCTCGATGTGTGGTATCTGTGGAATTGTTTATGCTGATCGCCGCCGGGCAGTATCGGAAAAACTGATCGAGCGGATGAATTACGTCCAGCGTCATCGCGGCCCGGACGATTTCGGCGTATGGGTGAAAGATAATGTCGGTTTAGGCCAGGCGCGCCTGTCGATTATTGATCTCAGCCCGCTTGGCCACCAGCCGATGTGCAACGAGGATGGCTCTATCTGGATTACATTTAACGGTGAAATCTATAACTTCCCGGAGATCCGGGAGAGGCTTTTGGCCAGGGGGCACAAATTCCGCTCGCGCACGGATAGCGAAGTGATCCTCCATCTCTGGGAGGAAAAAGGCCCAGACCTGGTGGAAGATTTGCGCGGCATGTTTGCAATCGCTTTGTGGGACGAGCGCCAGAAGACGCTCTTCCTGGCGCGCGACCGGATGGGCAAAAAACCGCTCTTTTACGCCGACCTGCCAGACCGGATCGTGTTTGGCTCCGAGATCAAAGCCATCCTGCAGGACCCCGAATTTAAACCTGAGCCTGACCTGGAAGCGATTCACTATTACCTGGCCTACCAATCGGTTCCTTCCCCATACAGCGCTTTCAAAGGCGTCAAAAAGCTGCCTCCGGCGCATTATTTAATCGCCCGAAACGGGCAAACCCAGATCAAACGCTACTGGAAACTTTCTTATCGGGATCAACTGAGCGTGGAAAGCGAAGCCGCCCAAAGGGACCTACAAGAGGAGATTATCGAGAGGCTGCGGGAGGCGGTCAAAATACGCCTGATCAGCGATGTGCCATTGGGCGCTTTCCTCTCCGGCGGGATTGACTCGTCCATCGTCGTGGCTTTGATGGCCGGGCTGATGGACCAGCCTGTGAAGACTTTCTCGATTGGCTTTACAGAAGATGAATACAACGAGCTGCCATACGCCCGGATGGTCGCCGAAAGGTATCAAACCGAGCATCACGAATTCATCGTCACCCCAGACGCCAGGGCGATCTTCCCGCAGTTGATCTGGCACTACAACGAGCCTTTTGCCGATTCATCGGCCATCCCCACCTATTACGTCTCCAAGCTGGCCCGAGAGCACGTCACTGTGGTTTTAACTGGCGACGCCGGCGATGAAAACTTCGCCGGTTACCCGCGCTATCAATTCAAGGGCGAGTATGAGCCAGATTTCGGTCCGGCCTATCCAACCGTCCTTCAGCGCCTGCTGAACCCGGCGTCGGACTCCCGCTTGCAGCCATTTTTGGGGCGCGGGAAAACCACCTGGCGCGATCTACAGCGGATGCGGGATTTGAAATGCCTGCGTTACTTCTACTATTATCGCATTACGCACTTTCATGAGGGTTATCAACAGCAGTTGTATACACCGGAGTTCTTCCAAAGACTGGATGGCAAATTTGCTGTCGATATTCTGCTCGAAAAATACCGCCAATCCGGTGTAAGCGCCTTTCTCGATTCGACACTTTACACCGATCTCCACCTCTATCTCCCGGACACTTTGATGACCAAGACCGACATCGCCGGGATGACCCATTCGCTCGAAGCGCGCATGCCGCTTCTGGATCATAAGTTCCTCGAATTTGCAGCCCGGATACCCTCGGGGTTGAAGCTCAAAGACGGCCTGATCAGCAAATATATTTTCAAGAAAGCGGTTGAGCCATATTTACCTGAGGAAGTGATTTACCGCAAGAAGATGGGGTTCGGTGTACCGATCGACCACTGGTTCCGCGATGAACTGAAGGAGATGGTTTTTGATACTCTGCTCAGCCAGCGCGCCATCGAAAGGGGCTATTTTCAGCGCTCCTATGTTGAAAATATGTTGGAGCGTCATTCGGCTGGCGAATCCTGGCAGTACCTGATCTGGAACCTGTTGATGCTGGAGCTCTGGCACCAGATGTTCATCGACCAATCGCTTTTCCCACCAATCCCCAAGGATGATATTTCGGTCGAAGCTATCCATAGATCTTAGATGCCGAATAAGTGTAACCTTTCTGATCGTATACTTAGGAGCGAGTAAAAAATGTCCGCTGATGACACCCGTTTTAGTTTCGGAGAAAACTGGTCAAATTTTATTAAGACTTAATTTAACGAAGAACGATTGAATCAGTCCAAAGCCGATTTATTGGCTTTTCTACAGGTATCGGATCTATCCGGCAAATATTTCCTGGACGTTGGATGCGGTAGTGGGCTTTCCTCTTTGGCCGCTTTTCGTTCTGGAGCAAGCAAGATTGTCAGTTTTGATTACGATCAAAATTCTGTAATAACTTGCAATAAGTTAAAGCAACATTTTGGGAATCCATCCTACTGGGAAGTCAGGCAAGGTGATATTTTGGATGATGACTTTGTCGAATCTTTACAACCAGCGGATATTGTCTATGCCTGGGGAGTACTCCATCATACCGGTGATGTATGGCATGCGCTTGCGAACACCCTAAAATTAATGAAAGCAGATGGATTAATATTTATCGCATTATATGAATATGATGTTCAGGTAGATCCAACCCCGGAGTTTTGGTTAGATATCAAGAAGAAATATAATTCTGGTGGGTGGTTCACCAGGAGAAAAATGGAGCTTTGGTATATTTGGAGATTTGATTTCAATCGAGATATTCGCTCTCTTCCTAAGTTCATCCGCCATGTTCGCTCGAGAGGAAGAGGTATGGCATTTTATACTGACCTGGTTGACTGGTTGGGAGGATGGCCAATGGAATTTGTCAAGCTGGAAGACGTACGAAAATGGGCTGAGAAAAATAACCTAGAAATCGTTAATTTAAATTATGGTCATGCAGCAAATACGGAATACCTCCTAAAGAAAAACCGAACATGATCCGAATGCACAAAAAGATAAAAATTTGTTTCGTCTGCATCTATTGTTATCCACTATTCAATCCCGAACACCAAATAATGTTTGGCGGTTGGGAAGTGCGGATTGCTCAAATTGCAAGAAAATTAGCAAGAAAAGCGGAATACAGCGTGAGTATTATCATCGCAGATTCGGCTCAACCACATATCGAGTATCGAGAAGGAATCCAATTCATAACCTGGACGGGGAAGCCCTTTTGGGGCATTCCTACTGAAGAAAACAAACCTTCAATTTTAGAGATAGCAAACCTTAAGGAACCAGAAATCATCCCTAATGCTCCTGCTCAATCAACTGTCACGGTAAAGAGTCCTGAAGAAAATCCGAATACTTTTATATCAATTCTGAAAATAGAACCAGAAAACGAAAAGCCGTCTGTTGAAAGGGAAAGAACAAATAATCATAAAGAGTCGGCTTCCAGTCCACGCCATATTATTAGGAGAGTCTATAAAAGTTTATTACCCTGGCGACTCAGGATACTGATAACAGGTTTTCTAACAGGGATAAAGGCTGGATTTATTCAATTCTATCGCAGTTGGAAAGCAGCCCTTCATATAGCCATTGATGGGATAAAATCAGGAATAAATGGGGTTAGAATTTCATGGTTCACTTTTCTAGATCATTTCCGTCCATCCGTCACGGTTGCAAAAAATGCTATAGGGCATATTGCCGATAGGCCCGTCTATAAAGATATGGTGTCGATTTACGAAGAGGCTGATGCGCATATTTATGTCGTTCCCGGAAACAACTTCATATCTGCAGAAGCAATTTGGAGTTGCAAGAAACGCAAGCGTTCATTTGTGATGCTCGCTGGATCGGATATCGATTTTAGTCCAGTCATCAGAGAAAGCCCGGAAGGGTCAGATCTATACGGGTCGCTCTATTCCGATAAATTATATACTATTAAAAATGCAGATATACATATCGTTCAGAACGAACGCCAGTTTGAAATGGCAAGGACTTATGGCTGCTCACCTATTATGATTCCAAACCCAATGGACTTGAAGCGAGTCTATCCGAAAGAAAATGACCCCAAGACGATTCTCTGGGTAGGAAACAGCAATGAATCTGTAAAACAGCCTAGCCTAATGATCAATGCAATTCGTGAACTTCCGGAATATTCGTTCATCATGATCGTAACGCCAGTGACTGATGAACAAATGGAAATAATCTACCAGCATGCACAGACAGTCCCTAACCTCAATGTCTTACCGCGAATTCCATATAATGAAATAGAGAAATACTTTGCGCAGGCGAGGTTGTTTGTAAATTCGTCTTCATTTGAGGGTTTCCCCAATACCTTTTTGCAGGCCGGGAAATATGGCGTTCCACTAATCTCGCTGAATATCGATCCTAATCGCATGCTGACAAAGTACCGATGTGGCTTATTCTGTAACAACCAGTTTGAATTAATGGTAGATAATATCCGGCTAGTCATGGAAGATCAAGAGCTTTACGATTCACTCAGCGCGAATATTATCGACTACGTTCAAACCTTCCATGACATAGATAAAATCATCCCGGAATACGAAAGAGCGTTTCTGTCTGCATTAAACAAGAAAGTCGCTTCGCATCTTGTTTAAGAGAAAACAGAAAGAGATTTATTTGCGTATCAAAACTACCCTCACTCACCAGCGAAAGTATATTCTCATTCTTTGGTTATTTTCGCTAATTGGATTGTTATTGCTTTGGCTCCAGATAGATGGGATTGTAACCTGGCTTTATCAATCGACCCCAATTCAGGTGCAGGCTGCTCAACCTAGCGGGCACGGACCTTATAGTTACAGCCTGACCGTAGGAACCGACCGCCTGAGCCAAACGAAAACTTTTGAATCTCCAGCGATACTACTGGAAGACGGGCGCGCCATCGGTCCGGGGAATGCCTTGCATGCGGATATCGGCACAAAAGGCGGCGGGTTGTTTTCTTTCTGGAAAGGCAATCTCTATTTCTCCACATCCGATAACAGCGACCCGCGCACAAACGGCAGAAAATACACGCTTCGCCTGCCGATCAGCCTGGATGAAACGTGGATGATATTCGTTTATGTCTGGGTAATGTTTTTAACCGGGCTGATTTCGGCTGTCTTCTGGATTTCGATGCCGCACCGAAGACGCAGGTTGGCATTGATCGCCGTAGGGCTAAGTTTGCTGGTGATCACAGGGGTGTTTCTTCGTCCTCAGATGAAGGATGCTTATTCCTATTTGCGCACCCGGGTCTATATTCTGACCTTCACCCCCGGTTTCTATGAGCGGCGAGGCAGCGATTACTGCAACCCACGCTTCAACCCCGAACGAATTGGAAAGCCCAAAAGTGAAATCGATCCACAAAAAGATTATGATTTTGCCCGTCTGGCAAGGGCGCGATTTTATCTATCCGGAGTGGATCGTCACCTTGCTCTAAAGCACATCTTTGACACCGTCACCCGGGAGGCAGCGACCAACACAGAGAAACACCTGGCGCTGCTCCAATTTCTGCAAAAATCCAGCTATCACAATTACTTTCCCCCCATCAATTCTACCGGACGAAGCGTTTACGATCCGCTGGTGTATCTCGAATTGGGTGAGATGTGGTGCGGGGATGTCGCCCACCTGGCCATCGACCTGTTCGCTTCCGCCGGTTATCCGGGTAGGGTGGTACAGTTAGGTAACCATCAGATTGCCGAGATTTATTATGACAATGACTGGCATTATTTTGATGCCGATCTCTTCAGCGGCGGCGACATCGTCTTGATGCCGGATGGTAGCATCCCTTCTGTTGATGAGTTGAGCCGCCTCGAATCCAATCCGCTTGACAGCCTGCCCACTTACTACGAGCAATTGATCGTGCGCAGTTGTTTCGATAAAAAAGCTGATGGAAAGTCGTACGGCGCCGCGTATCATTATTTTTCATCTCTTTCCTATGAAGAAAGCAAATCCCAAACCCTGTTTTATGTAAAAACAGCCTCTTTTGAACAAGAACAACTCGATCAGACCTATTTCGGTTGGTTCACGTATCAGGTCATTACCGATACCGAGAGAACGCTGCGCCCGCTTGATTTACATGCTGCTCCCTCGGTTGTGTGGATCGATAAGATCGAAATGGATTCAAGTTCAGGGTTGGCAGCGGTCTCTTTTCATGCCAACGATCCCGATCACGATTTAGCTGGCTACCGGGTTTTCATTTCCACCCAATCCAGAGGCTGGGACTATGCTGCTTTCTTCGGCGCCGAAGAAGCCAGACCTTATTGGAACAATCCCGGCGGTTGGAAACCGGAGATGTATGATGTATTCCATCTGCTTCCACCTTCCGACGTCGATCTCATCCAGACAGAATCGGGCCAGGTAGAGATCGCTATTCCAGCGGGGGAAACCCTTTTTATTTCCATCATGGCTTATGATGTCTATGGAGAACAGGTTGGGAGGAAGCTCTACCCCGTCTCTAACGAGATTGTAATCTCTAATTTGAAATAGAAGCTGGAATGGCCATCCTGCATTCACTGAACTTTCGGACGTTGGGTGAAGGTAGATCAATCGGAAATATATTGTGATCCTATTTGAGCCGATCTTTCATATGACCAGCGGATTCCGCAAGAAGCGCAAGGAAAAAGCCAGGTCCAACTGAGAGGCAAGGGGTTATCCCCTCAGCCGGTGATACGCTCGGATCAATGCCTGGGCAATTCGGCTGGATTTCAACCATTCCGCCAGCCTGAATGTCTCGGAATTCCTGATTTCCATCATTTGATTATCTCGTTGATTGATCTGGCGATCCATTTCCTGGCGCGTGGCAATACTCTGCAAAGCAAAGCCGATGCGGAGTTCGCGCTCCAAAACAAATTGTTTCTGAATTACGGAAGCAAAGTGTTGATAATCGGGCGGGTTGATAATGAGCCGGTCTTCCGAGATGCTTTGCTGTTGATCAAGCGCTGATTCGAAAAACTCGCGATAACCCTCCGCTTTTATTTTCCAGTCCCAGCCCCCGTTTTGTAAGGATTTGCGCGCGTTTTTCCCCAGCATGATCCTGAGTTCTGGATTGGCTAGCAATCTTTGGACTGCCTGTTGTAATTTCAAGTAATCACGCGGTTCAATCAAGGCGCTGTGATTGTTCTGCAAGAATTCTGGAACCGTTCCGCAAGATGTTGTAATCACTGCTCGCTCCATTGCCGCCGCTTCAAGTAAGGAATTATTATTTCCTTCGAAGCTTGAAGCGCAAATATATGCGTCAATGGAATCGTAGAAGGAGGGCATGTCTTCATACCCGATATTCTGGTCTGCATATCCGCAATACACCAGCTCGACCCCGGGCAGAGAAATCATGGGTTGGATGTATTCATCGAATCCCTTGATAAAGTTTTGCCGATTTCCTGCCCATCCTAGACGCAGCGTTTGAGAATCGGTTTGTACGGGTTTGGTGGAGGTGAAATGATCCAGGTCTACTCCATGGGTTACATAGCTGAGACCTGCGAGATATGGCAGAAACAGATCGTAGAGTTCTTTGGAAACAACATGCACAGACCGAAAATGCGTGTTCAGATAGTTAATCAGTGTAAGAAAATCCCAATCAACCCACGAAGTAAAAGAGCGAATACCGGTAAGGTATTTATTTGGTTGACCGATCTGATCCGGTCCCACCATATTGAATTCAAGCGGATAGATTAAGTCAAAATCGCTCTCCACATAAGCTTCAGCGCGATAGCCGGTCACAAAACAAAAATCATTTCCCAGATAGCGCTCCAATGCCAGAACATGGCGTTTAAATATCCAATCTGGGCCATCGACTATGCACAATATGCGAGGCCGATCGCGTTTTCTTTGACTCGCATCCGTTTTATCTGAACCGATTGACTGCATGGTGCATCACTTTATGCTTTTTCAGCATCCTCGTATTCGCGATGAGGATTAATTTTGGTGAAGATCAGAGCGCCACAAAATACGCTGATTAAGAAGACCGGATATTGGAAGCGCGTCTCTTGTGATGCAGTGACAAAAAAAAGAAAAGAAGTTTGAAATATCAAAGGTATGAGAAACAAAAACGATTTGTACGATCTTTGACGAATAGTATAAATGATCCCTAGAAAAATTGAAAGATAAAAAAGGGATGGGACAAACTCGTAATAACCTTTCTTCAAATAAAAACTCAAATCATAGGAATTAACCTTGCACAATCGGACAGCTTTCCAGCTTCTATCTCCTGTTACAATACAAGAAAATATTCACCCGATCCTTACCTTTGCCTATCGAGGTCAGGATTCTATCAGGAATGCAAAGCATCCATCAATATTGTTTGGAGACGAGCTCTATGCACGTATTCAAAACTGGTCGATCCTTTCCTCCTCGATTATTGGGGCGTATCGAGAGCGCGTTGGCGCTAAGTCTGGCGGTCATTCTTGTTCCCATTTCGTTATTCGCTATCGAGATCGTTCCAAAAGACTATTCGGCCTGGTTATTTTCACTCATCAGCTTTGTCACAATCTGGTTTCTTCGATCTCAAAAAGATGATCTTACCGGGCTATCCCAACGGAGTTTCCTACTCCTGATCGGATTATTATTCGCCGCGGTCAGAATCGCCTGGGTTTTGATCATGCCGACAATCCCGATATCGGATTACGAATTTTATTACAGACTGGCTGGAAGGATTGCTGATTTTAAACCGCTGACGGATCTCGATTGGCGCTCTTTGAATATGTCCACCTGGGGATACCCGGTTTTCCTCGGATTATGGTTCGCTCTCATCACGCAAAGCCTGCTTCTCGCCAAGATGATAAATATTCTGCTTGGTATTGCCGCCTTATTTGTGTTCTACCGATTGAGCCAGTTTTTTGGTGAGACTATTGGGCGGGCGGCTACAATATTCTTCGCGATCTGGCCGGCTCAAATCCTATATACCAGTGTCTTGGGTTCGGAACATCTCGCCTTGTTGACCATTTTATGCGCAATATGGTTTTTATTTAAGGCCCTTTATGAATCAAATCACAACAAGTGGTTCAGCGCTCTGGCTGGTATATTTTTTGGGATGACCTATCTGACCAGAACAGGGTTGTTCCTTCTGTTGCCTGTGGCAGTGATCATGATCCTATTGTATCCATTGAAAGTGAAGGACAAGGTTGTATATCTCAGTATTCTGATGATAGCCTTTGCCGTCGCGATCGGGATTTTCTACGGCAGCATAAAGGCGATTTACGGCGTGCTGCCAATTTCCAGCAATTTATCCACTCTCCTTTCGGGCACAAACTTTGAATCGACTGGCGGCTGGAACATCGAAAGATTCCGAAGACTTCTTGAGATTTGATACCGTAGAACAGGCAAATGCATACGCCTGGAATATTTCAAAGAACCGTATTTTCAATGATCCCGAGAAATTCATTTCCCTGATGCTGCGGAAGGTCTCCGAAAATGTGGGGGGATGCAGGATATGGATATTCATGGAGCACTATGGAATTGCCGTCCCGCCCGCCTTTTAAGTCCTTTAAGAATCTAAAAATCTATCTCGAAGCTGCTCCTCAATATTTCCACATATTCATTCTTGTCCTCAGTATTCTTGGATGTATCAGGATTGGCGTGAATCAATATTCTAATCCATTGAATCTCTTCCTGATTGCATCCCTTCTGATCGCTATCTTATTCCATGCTGTATTTGAAGTCCAGGCCAGGTATCATATGCCTTATTCCCCCATCTTTTTCCTTCTAGCCGCAATTGGGCTTCTGGGAGTTACTTTCAAATCCGCAGAAAATAGTTGATGACCTCTTTTTGATTGAAAACTGTGTTTATTGACCGGTGAACCCCACCTCCCGAATGGCCTGATTGTACTGGTAGGAGGGAAATCCAGAACCGGGCTGCAAGTTGCTGGCACGAAATGGCAGATGCCAGGATAACTCAGACAGAAAACTATTTAGATCTCAGCAAATAGAGAATTGTAGAGTTCAACTAACCTTTTTTCCATCACATCCCAATGATACTGTTCTTCATAAGCCCGGCGGGCAGCGCGCCCCAACGCTTTTCGTAAACCGGGATCGTTTTCCAGACGCTGCAAGGCAATTTCTAAATTATCCACATCCCCATATTCAACCACAAGACCAGCCCCGGCAAATTCGATCAACCGGTCCATGTTGGTATTGCGTGCCACGATGATCGGTTTTCCCAGCATCATCGCCTCGAAAACCTTGTTTGGGCTGGCGTAACGATGATTGGGGATGCGCGGATCATAAAGCGCGACCAGGACATTGGCCTGCGCGCTCAGCGCCAGGGCTTGTGAATAGGGCACCCTGCCATGCCAATGAACGTTACTCAACCCCCGGATGGCATCCAGGATCGGGGCTTCGTCGCCGCCAAAACCGGCTAGATCCAGCTTCCATTCTGGGTGGCGCCGGACCACCTCCACCAACTCCAACAAACCACGTTCAAATTGCAACAAACCGATGTAGGCGATTTGAATTGGCGCGCCTTCCGTCGGGTTTGTCGACGCCTGATGGGGAGCGTCCTCCGGCGAGTTATAAATGACAATAAGCCGTTCAGGTTTGGCGCCTTTGATTTGTTCGATCCGGCTGTCGTCCACCAGGATCAGGCCATCTGCCTGACCAATCGCCCACAGATCAACAGCCCGGATGATGCGTTTCACGCTTGCGGGTGTATTTCGCAGGTGATCGGCGTAGAAATCGAAAATATCATAAACAAGCTTTTTCTTGAACAGTTTACTGCATACGATTGCCGGTAGAACGGTATCAAAATCGCATGCGTGCAGCACATCGAATTCGGCTTGATGGCGTAAAAGCCACCCCAGCAAGTCGATTTGCCAGAAAATGAGCGGAAAGAAATTCATCAGCCCCCGGGCATATGCGGCTCGAATCGATCGCCGGTGGATGACCGCCCATCCCATCTCGGATCGTTTGGGTAGCTCGCGGCTTCTATCCCAGCCCAACGCCTGTACCTGGTAGCCAGCTTTATTCAGGCTGCGGGCTTCTTTTTCGACGCGTGGGTCAGGCGCGATCGGATTAGATCGGCAGATCAGTACGCGCCGGTGGGTGGCTGCAGGATGTTCTTCTTGCATCAAGTTTTTTACTCGGTTTCTGCAACAGTGCGCCTGCCGGCTGAGGGATCCTTCCGGTCGCGTCCCCCTGAACGAGCGCTATCTCGATGTTTATTTTGACCAGTCGCGATCATGGATGTGTAGATCATTCGAATTTCGTGATTGATCTTTACGTCTGTAAATTCTTCTTTGGCCAGGCGGCGGCCCGCCAAACCCATCTGATGGCGGAGTTCCGAATCGCGGCACAGTTCCTCTAATTTATCTGCCAGGGCTGCCGAGTCGTTCTTCGGGACCAGGTATCCCGTCACTCCTGGAATCACTACTTCTCGACAGCCCGGTACATCAGTCGCAATGATTGGGCGACCGCAAGATAAAGCCTCCAGCAATGACTTGGACAATCCCTCTCCCATCGAAGGCAACACCACAATATGGCTTTGGTGGTAAATCTCTTTCATGTTGGTCTGCCAGCCCCACCATTCAACAACGCCTTCCTCTATCCAGGATTGGATAATTACCTCATCAATAGTCTCTGGGTTTCCAGGGTCTGGTTTCCCGATTAAAACAACGCGAGCTCGCAATCGTTTCTTAAGGATCCGAGCAGCTTCCACCAGAATGCCTACACCCTTTGACCATAACAAGCGCCCGGGGAACACGATCAATACTGGTTTTGCAGGCGGCTCTGGCGTATAGGTGAACCAATCTGTATCGACGCCCACTCCATTTACCAGCCAACAATTTTTCTCTGGGATCAATCCGCTTTCTATGAAGAAAAGTTTATCCGATGCATTTTCAAAGGTGGTCCCTACGTTTAGGCCCTTATATACGATTATGAACATCTTTTCAATCAGTAATCTTAAAAAAGAAACTTTACCAGATAATTCCTGAAATACATAACCTCGTCCGGTGATCGAATTGACCACTGCCGGTATCCCAGCCAGCCGAGCTGACAGTGAGCCGTATAGTACTGGTTTGATCGTGAAATGATGGACCAGGTCGGGTTTTTCTACCTGATAAATTTTGTGGAGAGCACGAATAGACTGAAATTCATCCCAAACTGGCGCAGTCTGGCGTTGCAATGCCCATGGAATCAGGCGAATACCCGCTGCACGGATTTCAGCGGCATAGTCCGTCTCAGGGCAAATGAAAGCAATCTCATAACCTTCCCTGTTCAATTCAAGCGCCAGCGAAAGCCTGAAGTTATACAGATACCAATCTGTATTGGCTACGAGGAGAATCTTTTTTGCATCCAATTTCTATATCATCTCAAAAAATCAGGGGTAAGTTAGTATCCCCATCGCATTTATTATAAGTGAAATTGGGTCTATTAGTCACACTATTTTTGATGAAATTTATCTCATCATAGACCCAGCAACGGTTTTGGCTCTTTCTGTCTCTGGGTTTCTCTCTGACTCGGCAGGTAAGGTTCAAGATGTGACTTAAATTGGTAAAATTGTCTCATGGGTACAGTTTCGGGTATTGATGTAACAGATGATATTGTTCTCAGCGAGAGCGAGTTGGAGTTTAATTTCGTCCGCTCCTCTGGCCCAGGCGGTCAAAACGTAAATAAGGTTGCCACGGCGGTTCAACTGCGCTTTGACGTATGCCATTCAGCAGCATTGCCAGAGGATGTGCGCGAGCGATTGATGCGTATTGCTCGCAAGCGGATAACAGAAGAGGGGATTCTAATTCTGGAAGCCAGGGTGCATCGCACGCAGGAGCAAAACCGCCAGGAGGCGATTGACCGGCTGGTGGAGTGGATTCGGCGGGCAGCGGAAAAACCGAAAGAAAGACGCAAGGGACGCGTGCCGCCGGCGGAGAAACTGCGCCGGCTGGAGGCCAAGCGCCATCGCAGCGAGGTCAAGCGTCTGCGCCGGTCTGCGGATTATTGAGCAGGCGTAGAGGCCTGGGTTGGTTGGGATGCCGGTGTGGGGGATTCTGCCAGTTCAAATTGCAGCCTCAGCAGCAGCGATAAAACCTCCAGATTGGCTGCCAGTTCCGGGTCGTGTTTGCTGTTCAACTCCAGATCCACGGCGGCTTGTACGCCCTGGCTGATCGCAAAATCGACCAGCGTGCCGGTGTATTCACAACCCGTGTCGACCGGCGGGTAAGCGTATGGGCTGATTGCGGTAATTGCCTGGGCCAGGCTGATCAATTCGGGGTCGGCGGGCTCTCCGGCGGGGAAAATGCCCAGGTCGGAGCTATGATAGCTGATAAGCGCTTCTACTCTCTGTTTTGTCAAGAAAGCCATGAAGGACTGAGTCTCAGGCTCTGAGCCAGGAGTGGGACCAGAAGTTTTAGGGTCGGTTGAGACGCAACCCTGGCTGCGCCAGGAGATTTTCCAGCCTGACGGAAAATTGCAATTCAGATCCACTCCATTGGCATTGAAACGGCTTTGCTCATCCATGCCCAGGTTTTCGCCATCCGGGTTGAGCGAGCGTAGAATAAATAATGAAATATCCTCTGGGATGATATCTGAATTGTTTTGCAAATGGGTAATCAATTGATCTGCCAGGGCGATGGTGTTGCCTTCTTGGCCGCCATGTATCCCTGCTACGATCATGCGCTCGTGTGAACCGGCCCCAAAGCGGTAAACCTCAATCGGCCTGCTCTGGACTGAGCGACCAATGATGATCCGCCATTCGGCACGCAGGGGTGTGATAGAGGGCAGCGGCGAGGGGATTGGGGGCAGCGTGGCGGATGGACGGAACTCGGTTGGGCTGGGCGGAAGGCTTGGTGTGGGCGTCCAGGTGGCAGGTAACTCAATTACGGTCAATTCAACCGGCGCTGCGCTTGGCAGCGAGGTGGAAGGCGCAGCGGGAGGCAGTAAACCAGGAATTTCGGTTTCGTTCTCAACCAAAATGAACACCAGAACGCCAATCGAGGTCAGCGCCAGACAAGTCAATAAGAGCAATGTCAACACTTGCAGCGGCCTTAAAGCTCGATTTTCGGTGGGTTTTGATTCGCTCCTGGCTGCGAGTTGGGGCAGGTTTGGCTGCTGGCGAGGCAGGTTCAGGTTGAGCAGGTTCCGGTACAGTCATCTGCGACTACCTTTCTGACCGGGTTTAATACCGAAACTAGTTTCGGTCGTCTTCGACGAGAAAGACAACAAGTTGGCGTGGCCCGTGCACGCCGATAGTGAGAGTCATCTCGATATCGGCAGTGCGGGAAGGGCCGGTGATGATCGCGCTGGAAGATGCCTGGCGTACGTCTGGCAGTTGGAGCGCAGACGAGAGCCTTTCGTGGATATCCTGGCAATGCAGCACAGCCAGGTGGATTTCCGGCAGGAGCGAAGCCGTTGCGGGTTGCCCGGGGCCATGCGATAAGATCAGCGAGCCAGATTCTGCGATCGCAGCCAATGCGCCTGTCAATCCAATCTTGGTATCAGGGTTAGCCTGATGATGGATCTCAATCCCGGAGGAGGTCAAACCTTCCAGCAGATCAGCAGGCAGATAGGGCGCTTCCCAGGTCTGGATGGTGATTGCCCCTTCCTCATTCAATCTTTGGAGGATGTTCTGGAGCAGATCTTCCGAATGGCAGCGGATCGCCGTCCCGCCCAGGCTATCCAACTCGGCGATGAAGCGTTCCACCAGATCGCTCCTGGCTGGGATGGCGGATAATTTATCGGTCGGATGGTTGGTATCTATTGCGATGGGGGCGGCCGAAATGGCATGTCCAGCGAGGGCGGTTTTTATAAGCGGGGTTGCCCCATCAGAAGGCGAGCCTGCAGTGGTGAGATCGTGAGCCAGCCTGGAAGCGCTGAAGGGACGGGGCGCCAGGCGTGGAAAATCACGCTGGCAGCCCCAGCCGGTGAAAGCGGGCAGGCGCATCCAGCCTTGCGGGGCCGGGATCAGGCGGCAGAAAAAGCCGCCCAGCCGCTGGGCAATCCCGAACAGGGATGACGAGCGGGCGACTCTGGAGAAAATCTCCAATCCCAGGCGCATGCCAAGCGGGACATGTGAACGTCTGGCTGGTTGTTTTACCATTGTCATGTCCGCGCCCTGTGCACGGATCCGCAGGAGCAGTTTGGGCAGATCGATATCCGCAGGGCAGGCGTCTTTGCATGCGCCGCACAGGCTGGAGGCGCGCGCCAGATGCCCGAAATCAGCTACTCCGAACAGGCCGGGTGAAATGATCGAACCGATTGGACCTGGATAGGGGGTTTGCCGTCCATCCATCCCGGTGTAGGCGTGACCGCCAATCTCACGAAATACCGGGCAGGCGTTAAGCAGGCTCCACAGCGGATGCAGAAAAGCGCCTCGGCCAGGGGGGTATCCTGTAGAGAGCGGCGACCATTATCAAGCAGGATCAGGTGGCGCTCGAATGGACCTTCGTTCTCATCTGGGCGGCGGGGGCTCTGGATCAAGTTGGTATATACGCTCAATTTTTGGCCAGTAGCGGAGCGGGGCAGCATCGAGAGGGCCAGAGCCAGGTCATCCAGGGTGGGCACCAGCCGCTCGAGGCCCATCAGGGCGATGTGAACCGCCGGGAGGGTGGTGCACATGCGCCCATTGCCTTCATTTGTGACCAGGGTGATTGTCCCGGTTTCAGCCACGCCAAAATTGACTCCAGAGACGCCGATATCAGCCTCCAGGAAGGTCTGGCGCAACACGCGGCGGGCAGCCGCGGTCAGGCTGGGAATATCGGTGGTGAAGGGCAAGCCGATCTTCTCTTCAAAGGTTTGGGCTACCTGGGCGCGGGTCAGGTGCACAGCCGGAGTGATAATGTGTGCGGGCGGTTCGTTGCGCAACTGGATGATGTACTCACCCAGATCGGTCTCTACGACCTGCAGCCCGTGCGATTCAAGGCGCTGGTTGAGGTGGATTTCCTCGCCCACCATGGTCTTGGATTTTGCGATTAATTTCGCCTCGCTTCTGGCTGCGATCTGCAGCACGATCTCGACCGCTTGTGGGCCATCTGCAGCGAAGTGGACTGTGATCCCATTTGCCTGAGCGTTGCGGGTGAATTGATCCAGGTACTGGTCAAGATGGGCGACTACTTCTGCTCGGACGGCGTGCAGGCGCTTGCGCAAAGCCTGGCGACCCTCTGGCAAAGATTCGAAGGAGGATGTAAAGGCGCTCTGGCGGCGCTCGGCATTGTTATCCAGGGCGGATTGAAGCTGGGGGTCAGCCAGGGCGGTTTGAATGCGCTGGTGGAAAGTTGGGGGTGCGGTTATGCGCTCTGTCATGGCGGTCAGTCGGTAAAACCATGATGCGCCAGGATGTCAGCGATGTGGACGACGCGCTCGGGACGTCCCTGGCGGCGCAGTCCACCCTGGATGTTGGTGATGCAACCGGCATCGCAGGCCACCACCAGCGGCGCGCCGGTTACCCGGATATTCTCCAGCTTGCGGGTCAACATGGCGGTGGAGATCTGGGGGTGTTCAACCGAGAAAACCCCGCCGAAACCGCAGCAATCAGCGCCATAGGGCAACTCGACCAGTTCCGCTTCTTTGACTGCCCCCAACAGCAGGCGCGGCTGACGATCTACGCCCAGCTCGCGCAGCAAATGGCAGGAAGAGTGGTAGGTAAGTTTGCCAGGCCAGCAGGCTCCCAGGTCGACCACGCTCAGGTAATCGACCAGGAATTCGGTGAACTCAAAAGTGCGCTCGGCCAGTCTTTGGCACGCGGCAGCCAGAGCGGGTCTTCGGAAAACAGCTCCAGGTAGCCGATCCGGATCATCGCGGCGCACGAACCGGATGGGACAACAATTGGGCCGCTGGTTTTTTCGAAGACCTCGATGGTATGGCGGGCGATCGGTTTAGTTTCCTCCCGCAACCCGGCGTTGAAGGCTGGCTGGCCGCAGCAGGTCTGCCCGGGCGGAAATTCCACCCTGACCCCGGCGCGCTGCAACACCCTGACGACTGATTCCCCGGTGGCAGGGTACAGGCTGTCTAACAGGCAGGTGATAAAAAGTTGGACGGTGGGCTTCTCCATAGTTATGGTTGATTGTATCGCCGGGGAGGGTTTGGCGCAAGCATTAACCTTGAAACTGGTTTCGGGCGGGATTCGGGGCAGAAAAACCGGTTTGGCTTGTGGTATTATTGATTCTTGTGCTGATGATATGCACCTGAATTGAAATTCGGCAAGACAGATCTCTAAGGAGATCCAATCATTGCCATGAAAACAAAGGAATCAATAAAATGTTAAATTTTCGCGCCCAAGTCCCAAATTCATTCAGCTTACCACGCCGGATTCATGGGCTTTCGGAGTTGGCATATAATTTGTGGTGGACCTGGAACCCGGACGTGCAGCGCCTGTTCTCACGCATCGATCCTGAATTGTGGGAGATTGCTTATCACAACCCGGTCCGCTTTTTGCGCCAGGTCCCAGCGCCCGCCTGAACGCTGCGACGAATAATCGCTATTACCTCGAGTTTTATGACCGCATGCTGCGCTCTTTCGAACAGTATATGCAGCCTGAGAGCACCTGGTTTTCGGCAGACCTATCCAGAGTTGAATGACCGCCTGATCGCCTATTTTTCGATGGAATTTGGCCTGCATGAGACCCTGCCGATTTATGCCGGCGGGTTGGGAGTGCTGTCGGGCGATCACACCAAAGAAGCCAGCGACCTGGGACTGCCCTTTGTGGCGACCGGGTTTTTTTACACCGAAGGCTATTTCACCCAGCGGATTACCGAGGATGGCTGGCAGGAAGCTCAATATAACGTACAGAGCTTTGATGAACTGCCGGTGATGCCGGTGCTTGATGAAGACGGCAAGCCGTTCACGGTTTCGGTTGAGCTGCCGGGACGGGATGTCTCTGTGCGCCTGTGGGAAGTGCGAGTGGGCCGGACGCCGCTCTATTTGCTGGACGCCAACCTGGATGTGAACACGCCAGCCGACCGGGCATTGACGGCACGCCTGTATAGCAGCGACCTGGATTTGCGCATCTCGCAGGAGATCCTGCTCGGAATCGGCGGGGTGCGCGCTCTGCGGAAGCTGGGCTACCATCCTACCGTCTATCACATGAATGAAGGTCACTCTGCTTTCATGGTGTTGGAACGGATCCGCGAATATCTGAAGGAGGGCCTGTCTTTTGATGAAGCCTCCGACGCGGTGCGCACCAGCAACGTGTTCACCACCCATACACCAGTGCCAGCCGGAAATGACGAGTTTCCGCTTTGGCTGGTGGATAAATATTTCGCCAACATGTGGGCGGAATTGGGGTTAACCCGGGATCAATTTATCGACCTGGCGCGCCATCAGGTGAGTTGGGGAGATATGTACAGCATGCCAGCCCTGGCGCTGCGTTTGTCTGAAAAACGTAATGCGGTATCCGAACTGCATGGAAGGGTCGCGCGTAAGATGTGGGCGTACCTTTGGCCGACCAAAACCGAGGATGAAGTTCCGATCACACATATCACCAATGGCGTGCATGTAGGCACCTGGCTGGCGCGTCGTTTACGCCATCTGTTCGATCGCTATCTGGGGGCTGAGTGGATGGAACACGCCGACGACCCGGATGTATGGGAGCTGGTCAGCAATATCCCGGACGACCAATTGTGGGGCGTGCGGCTGCATTTGAAGCGCAAGTTGGCGGCCTATATCCGTGAGCGCGCCCGCCAGCGCTGGGTGAATGGGGGCTGGCACCCGGTCCAGGTGGTCGCTTCCGGAGTGCTGCTGAACCCATATGCGCTGACGATCGGCTTTGCCCGCCGGTTTGCCCCGTACAAGCGCGCCAACTTGATCTTGAGTGATGTCGAACGCCTGACAAAGATCATCAACGATGTGGATCGGCCGGTGCAGATTATCTTTGCCGGTAAGTCTCACCCTGACCATGAGGGCGGTAAGATGCTGATCCAGGATGTCTACCGCATGGTGAAGAAATCGGAGAGCGGCGGGCGGTTGGTCTTCCTGGAAGATTATGATATGAACCTGGCCCGCTACCTGGTGCAGGGAGTGGATGTCTGGATGAACACGCCGCGCCGGCCCGAATGAGGCTTCTGGCACTTCCGGCGAGAAAGCGGGCATGAATGGTGTGTTGAATTTCTCTGTGTTGGATGGCTGGTGGCGGGAAGGTTATAACGGTCAGAACGGTTGGGCGATCGGCCAGGATATCGATTATGACGACCCTGAGCGCCAGGACGCGGCGGATGCGAAGAGCCTGTACGATCTGCTCGAAAACGAGATCGTGCCGCTGTATTACCAGACCCGCTCATCCGATGGGCTGCCGGGCGAGTGGATCGCGCGGGTGAAGGAATCGATCCGTACGATTGGACCTCAATTCAGCATGCGCCGGATGGTGAAGGAATACCTGGAGCGGCTGTACTTGCCAGAGATGGAGGCCAACCCCACCCAGCCGATCGATACGAACCCGCCTCGAGATTCGGTAACGACAAGAGGCAGAGGACGCCTAATGGAAAACATTCTAACTTTTTCGGCCTGGTTATCGGCCGGGTTGATCTTCTTATTACGTGTCAGCGATATGACCCTGGACACCCTGCGGGTGCTGGTGGTGATGCGGGGACGCAAGGGGATCGCCTGGGTGTTGGGGTTCTTCCAGTCTTTGATCTTTGTGCTGGCGATCAGTTCGGTACTCAGCAACCTGGGCAACCCGCTTAATATTCTCGGGTATGCCGGCGGTTTTGCAACCGGGATTGTGATCGGAATGCTGATCGAAGAGCGTCTGGCGATCGGTCATGTGCAATTGAGCATCATCAGCTCGCGGCGCGGGGCGGCCATCGCCGAGCAATTGCGCAGCGAAGGATATGCGGTCACCGAAATCCCGGCGCGCGGCAAGGATGGGGTGGTTTCGCTGCTGAGCAGCAGTGTGCTGCGTAAGAACGTCGACAAGGTACAACATATTATTAATGAAGTAGACGAGAGCGCTTTTATCACAGTGGAAGATGTGCGCCCGGTTCGGCGCGGTTTCTGGCGGGCATGAATTTTAAGCTGATGCAGGCGGTTCTGATCTTCTTTCTGCGGATCATCGACGTGGGGCTGGCAACCACGCGTTTCATGCTGATGGCGCGCGGTTACCGGCTGGCCGTCTGGGTGATGGGATTTATCGGATCGCTGATTTTTATCAGCGCGATCCGACCGGTGATCCAGGATGTGAGCAACTGGGGTAATGTGCTGGCGTATGCGGGCGGCTTTGCGACTGGGATGGTGATCGGGATGCTGGTGGAGGAGCGCCTGGCGAAGGGCTTTACACTTTTGCGGATCGTCAGCATCCGGCGGGGCAGTGAGCTGGCAGAGAAGCTGCGCCTGGCCGGTTATGCGGTGACCGATGCGCCGGCCTGGGGAAAAGACGGCAGCGTGGACCTGCTGCTTTGTTTTGTGCAGCGCAAACTTGCCCCGGAAGTGGTGCAGCTGGTGACTCAAATTGACGAAGAGGCTTTTGTCAGTTCTGAGGCGGTGCGCTCGGTCAATCATGGGTATTGGCGCTCGTAGAGGGTCCGACATCCCCCCAAATTTATGACCCCATCGACCGCTTTCGGCGGACAGATTGCGTCTGCATGTTGATCAAACCGGTGTAGCTGAATTGATGAAACCAGCAAAAGCGTTTTTGGGAGCATTGGCAACGCCATTTCAATCCGGAGGTAGATTTGAGATTGGATTGGTCGTTGTTTTTTTGCTGATCAATGGGCTTGTGCTGGTCAATGCCTGCCTTCATGACCCGCGCATTGGATACGACGCTCCTGATCACATCAGCTACATTCAAGCCCTATCGCGATTACGCCTGGTAACCCCGCAAGATTTCATACGAGTTTTTTTCTCCGCCCTTGCCTTATATCCTCCCGGCTTTATTTTTAGGTTTAACCAAAGTGGATCTGTTTTTGGCTGCAAAGCTGGCGCAATTTGTGAACGTTTTTCTCTCGATCGGATTAACCTGGTATTTGTTGAAGGTGTGCCAGCTGATTGATCCGAACTCCCCTGCGCTGAAGTTTGGCACGCTTGTCTTCTTGGGAATTTTGCCCGTATATTATAAGAGCTTCGCTTTTGTGAGAGGCGAGCCATTTGTGGCCTTCTTCGCGGTGGTCGTGCTTTACTACAGCCTGCTGATGTTTTTGCATAAAGAAAGGTTCACAACCGTCAATGCTGTCATTTTAGGGTCGGCGATGGGTTTAGCGGTATTATCCCGACAATGGGGGATATTCCTTATCCCCCCGGTTTTCTTGCTTTTTATCTATCAGGCGGTGCCCGAACCCGGGCTGCGGTTCAAAATCATCAAAATGATCTGCCTTTTAGGGGCGCTGATCGTGATCATCAACGCCTGGTTTTACGGTTCACTATACATGAAATATGGCTCATTTTCGGCGTTCAATCGGGAACCGGCCTCTCATTTCTCTCTGCGCAATCAACCCCTGGAATTCTACGTAAAACTAAGCCCAAATTTGTTATTTCATGAGCCCATCCGGCCGAGCTTTCCCAATCAATTCTGGCCGATCTTCTACTCTGAATTGTGGGGAGATTATTGGGGATACTTCACGGTCTATGGCAGGGACACACGCAATTCGACCTATGTGGCCGGATCGGATCTCGAGCAAATCATCGCTAAGGGCAGCCCGGATTGGTTGGAGACAAATTATAAGTCCATGGGCGCCTACCTGGGCCGGGTGAACCTGGTCTCCATCTTTCCATCGACGCTGGCGCTCGTTGCTCTTTTTTTCGCCATAAAGCGAATATTCCCTTTACGCACCAAAGATGGACCCATAGCACAACGAAGCATCCCTGATCTTTATTTACTATTTTTAATCGGCGTGACTCTGGCAGGTTATTTTTGGTTTCTGATCCTGTACCCGAATATTGGAAAAGGGGATACGATCAAAGCTACTTATGTACTCCAGATTTTTCCCATCGTAGCGATCCTGGTAGGAATCTTGGTTGCGCAAGTGAGACAAAAGTCTCGTTTAATTTATCGGTTGATCCTGATCGGGTTGGGATTTGTGTTTGTGCATCATATTCTTGCACTGGTGACCCACTATCCAGTGTAGATAACCCCGTCTTATATTGACACTTCAAAAAAGGTGGGCGCGACGCAACCTACAACTGGTCCAAAATTCTACTCCACTTTACGTCCTAACCAAATCATCGATGGTGACACCCAACGCCTGCGCCAACAAAGCCAGAACCTTTGCTGATGCTCTTCGCTTTCCACTTTCGATCTGAGCAGAAATCCAGGTAATTGGCCAGCCGCATCCGGTTCTAACCCCTCGCACCAACGCGTGCAAGGCGATAACGCCATGGTTCTCCCCGGCGATAGCGTCGAACGCAACGTGTACCGCTCCGGCAATTCGATCAGCAACGGCGAGGTGGTGATCACCCAATTCCGGGTGAGCGGCGGCACAGCCCGCGGTGTGGCGGCAGTCGAAACCGGGACTGAAGGAACCGGCTCCTACAGGCGCTGGGGCGTGCTGGCAAAGCCCAACCCATCCAACCCCAGCCAGGCGATGTTGGTCGCCCAAACCGTGGTCGGGACGACAACGAGCGAAGTTGCGACTCTGATCCAACCGGGCACCTTTAAGCGGGACGCCTGGTACGTGGTGGTCTTGATTGTGGACGACCAGAATTTCTTCATCCGGGTGTGGGAGCGGGATAACCCTACCGTTGCCGGGCAATATATGGCCGGCTTCGCCAGCGGGCAAAACTGGCATTTCACCCTGCGTGCTCAAAACGGGACCAGCTACCTGGATAGCTACAGCGAGGGAAAGCTGTATTCTCTGGATAGATCTGCCTATACGGCAGTGCAGCAGCCCTCCGGGGCGCTGCCGAATGGGCAGGCCATCTGGTGGAAGCGCCTGGATTGGGTGGAGGGACTTCGCTTCGATGGCGGCAGCGAATGGCTGGCGACCCTGGACCAGTATAGCTATGACAGCTACGCCAATCTAATCCGAGAAGTGATTTCCTATTCGAATGGAACACAATGGGTTAACCACAAAGCGATCCGCAGTGATTATTACCCCACCATCAGCAGCAGCGTCTACCTGGTGGGGCTGCCCGGCTATACCAACCAATTCAAATGCCCGGCTGGCAGCGTCAACGGAACCTGTATGGCGGCCAGCCTGACGGCTGATTTGTTGACCAGCTCGGAGTGGTATCTCTACGATGGCAGTATTTCATTTTCGACCCCGCCGACAACCGGCAAGCTGACCGGCAGGCGCACGCAGACCCGCTTCGCCGGGGCGAACTATACCGACGGGCGCTTCCGGGACGAAGTTTATTCCTACGACACCTGGGGCAATCAATCCTCCAGCACGGTTTATAACAGCGAAGGCACACAGACCGCACTGGCTTCTGCCAATCCGCAGGTCTCCACGGCGGTTTATGACAACACCTATCATACCTACCTGCTGACGCAGACCAACCCGCTCAACCAGGCAACCAGCTTCGGCTACAATTACCCCCTCGGGCTGCCAGCCAGCATGACCGGGCCGAATGGGTCGCCGACGACCATCACTGTGGAATACGACGGGCTGGGGCGTCTGATCAAAGTGATCCGGCCAGATGACGGCCTAAGCACCCCAACCCTGCAGATCGATTACCATGACGCCAACCCATTCTGGGTGCAATTGACCCAGCGGGTCGATTCATCCCTAAACGCCGTCGCCCGTAAGTATTACAACGGCCTGGGACAGTTGATCCAATCCCAGACGATTGGGGCGACCCTTTTCGAAGGGACCAATCCGCAGGATGTGATCACCGATTTCAGCTACGACGCCTATGGCCGGCTGCGGCAACAGAGCGTTCCGTATGCCGTGACGAGCGGAACAGGCTATCGCACCCCCCAGACGCAGCCATCCACCCAGACGGTCTACGATGTCCTCGGGCGGACGACTGTGATCACGGCGACGGATAATACCCACACAACCTTTGCCTACAGCATCACTGCGGTAGCCGGGCAGGCGCAGACCGCCCAAACGGACGCGTTGAACCATACCACAACCAGTTTGAGCGACAGCTTTGGCCGGACGAAGCAAGTCAACCCGCCGACCGGACCCTGGGTGAGCTATGACTATGACACATTGGACCGCCTGACGCAGGCGACCCGCGGCGGGGCGACGACCAGCCTGAGCTACGACCTGGGCGGAAGAAAGACCCAGATGACCGACCCCGATATGGGGACCTGGAATTATGCCTACGACGCGCTCGGCAACCTGACCAAGCAGACCGACGCCAAAGGCCAGCGGAACTGCCTGTATTACGACCCGCTCAATCGCCTGATCGGCAAAATTTACCAGACCGGCGATGTCTGCCCGACCAACCCTGCTACCTATGCGGTTCGCTACTGGTATGACGAGGTCGACCCGATCACAAATCCGTACGCCAAAGGCCAGCGCACCAGGATGGAGGATGGATCGGGCAGCGCCTCCTGGGTGTTCGACAAACGCGGCAGGGTCACCAGCGAGACCAAGACTGTTACCGGACAAGGCTCGTTTCGCACCCAATGGGCCTACAACTCGGCCGACCTGCAAACCTATATCGTCTATCCGGCGGATAACCAGGGGAATGCAGGCGAGCAGGTGTACTCGACGTATCTTCCACAGATGGCGTTGAAGGGGATCGGAAATATCCAACTGCCCACGAATTATGTCTACAACACTGCTTACGATGCGGCGGGACGGGTGCGGCTGCGCCAGCTCGGTCTCAATGAGCAAAATCAGCCGATCATGCAGACGGTATATCAATATTATGACTGGGCTTTGCAAGGCGGGCGGTTGTCGAGCATCCAGGCAGGTCCGCTGGCAACCCCAACCGCTTTGATGAACTTTACATACAGCTATAGCGCAGTGGGCAACGTGTTGAACATCCAGGATTATTTCGATGCGGGCAACACGCAAACGCAGACCTTCACTTACGACGACCTCGACCGGCTGATTTCGGCTTCGGCGGCAAATGGCACCCAGGGCAATTATGGCCCCGAGCAGTACGACCTACAACGCCACCACCGGCAACCTGGCGAGCAAGGCCGGGGTGAATTATACTTACGGGGATGCGAACCACAAACACGCCGTGACCTCGCTCTCGAATGGGAACAGCTATGGATATGATGCGAATGGGAATATGACCTCGCGCACAGTGAGTGGGCAGAGCTACACGCTGGGCTACGACGCCGAGAACCGGATGACCTCGGTCAGCGGGGCGGCGACGGCCTCTTTCGTTTATGACGGCGACGGGGTGCGGGTGTTGGGTGTCGAAGACGGGACGACCACGGTTTACATAGGCAACTATTTCGAGTGGAAGGGCAGCACCTCCACGATGGTGAAGTATTATTACGCCGGGGCGGAGCGGGTGGCGATGCGCACCGGGACAGCTAATCCTTTGTGGCTCTTGGGCGACCACCTCGGCTCGACCAGCACCGTGGCGAACATGGACGGCTCTTTGGCAACCCGCGCAGGGCTACAAAGCCTGGGGCGAGCAGCGCTTCCCGGCGGGGACCAGCCCGCTCCCGACCACCTTCCGCTACACCGGGCAGCGCGAGTCCAGCAGCCTGGGGTTGTACTTTTATGGCGCTCGCTGGTACGACACTTATCTTAACCGCTGGACCAGCCCGGATACGATTATACCCGATCCTCAGAATCCTCTGGACTACGACCGCTACTCTTATGTTCGAAATAATCCGGTGAGATACAATGATCCATCAGGGCATAAACCGTGTAGTGATTTTGGTTGTTCCGACACCCCATACGATCCGATTGAATTAGCGATTGGTATCCAAAAAGATCCTGGGTTGAGGAGATCTTGGGGTGCATTAGACAAAGAGGAACAAACAGTTTTAGGAAACGCGGGTTGGGACGAAGGCAGTTTCAATGATTTCATGATTGGAGGAAATGCAGAATCTGCTGATTTTTGGCACGATCCACTCACATATATTGAAATTTTGATTGGAGTAGGCGGCGCAGGAAGAGCAGCTTCAACATTAGCAAAAGCCGTAACTTCGGCAGTGACAACTACAACAGCAACATCAAGCTCAGGCGTTGTTGTGCTGGGCCGTTATCCAAAGTATCTGGATGTAGCTAAAGATGTAGGGGGGAAGGTTTTTAGTCTTCCAGCGGAAGTATTTGATAAACTTACCCCTGAAGAGCAATGGGCTAAGAATCAATCTTTTCTTGATGAAGCAATTGCCAATGGTGATCAATTCTTGTTGGCATCAGGATGGGCAGATGCAACGGCTAATTCCTTCTTTTACAAAGAACTAAATTACCTTTTCTCTGTAGGATATACCTTATCACCACGAGGAAACTTTTTAATTCCTCCTCAATAGGATAGGATTCGCGAAATGAAAGAAACACAACTAGATAAAATAAAATCTCATCTTCGTTTTTTAGTCGATCAATATAACTTTGACTTAGTTGGAGAGCAATACTCTCCAGAAGTTATGGGAAATGCTTTTGTTAAGTATTTAGCTTCAACTGTTGGGATTTTGGTTATTTGTGATCGCCACCAGGTTCTTACCCAAATCGGGTTGAAATCATGGCCCGAGAATGAATGGTTTCATCTTGATGATATCGTTCGTTTCTTTTATCCTAACTTTGAAGAGGCGAATAATTTTAATAAAAGCATTGAAGAGCAACTAATCTATATCACTTCGCTATTTCAAGGAGTTTGTAAACCGCTTATCTTGGGCGACTTCTCAATGCAGGATCAGATTCGAGAAGTGGAACGCCAACGCGTAAAGAAAATGTTACGGGGTTTTGGAATAGATCATAACCAACCATAAAAAAGAGGTCTTGGAATTTTCGATTTTCTGGCTATAGACAGGGTAGAGAAAAAAGAACAGAGAGTGAGACGTTAAAGTCACCTCTGCCCTGTCGACAATCGTTTGCGGACGCTTCGGTCGCTCTTCAGCGTTACAAACACCGGCAACCTGTCCAGCAAGGCCGGGGTGAATTATACTTATGGGGATGCGAACCACAAGCACGCGGTCACTTCGCTCTCGAATGGGAACAGCTACGGGTATGATGCGAATGGGAATATGACCTCCCGCACAGTGAGTGGACAGAGCTACACGCTGGGCTACGACGCCGAGAACCGGATGACCTCGGTCAGCGGGGCGTTGAGCGCCAGCTTTGTCTACAACGGGGACGGGATGCGGGTGAAATCGACCGTGGCGGGTGTGACGACGGCCTTTATCGGCAATTACTACGAATGGCGCGGCGGCGCAGCGACTTCGGTGAAGTATTACTACGCAGGCTTGCAGCGCATCGCCATGCGCACCGGCAGCGACGCCCCGAAGTACCTGCTGGGCGACCACCTGGGCAGCACGAGCGTAATGGTCAACGCCGACGGGAGCGGGCTGCAAACGCAGGGGTACATGCCCTGGGGTGAGACCCGCTTCGGGGGCGTGGCGACGGAGTACCAGTACACCGGTCAGTACCGGCTCGCCTCCCTGGGGCTGGACTGGTACAATTCACGCTGGTATGACAGCTCTTTGGGGCGGTTCGCTCAGGCGGATAGCGTGATCCCACTGGCCAGCCAGGGTGTGCAGGCGTTCGATCGCTATAGCTATGTGAATAATAATCCAATCAGATATGTAGATACTAATGGTCATTTTATTAATTTAGGATTAGCTGTTTTCGGTGCGGGTATTGGTATAGCTGTAGATTATTCTTTGCAGGTAATTAGGAATTTGAATAATGGTATGGCCTTAAATGTTGCAGCAACAAATGTCAATCCGGCTGAACTTATCGCCGCTGGTGCTGGAGGATTTGTCTTTGGATTAACTATGGGTGTTGGGACAGCATTATTAGGTACAGGCTTAGGAGCAACTGTTGTCTCCGGTTTCTTTGCTGGTTTGGCAGGTGGTCAAATTAGTGCACTGGCTGAAGCGGGAGTCAATGAGGCTATGGGAATTGACGGATTTAATGTTAATGATTGGATTCAAAATGCAAGCTCAATGGGTTTCTTAGATGGAAACAGTATGGTTTATGATGGAAGCACTGGGACGGTCTCTGCTGTCCTCGGAAAAGCGGCGGGAAATATTATTTCAAATAAAATATCTCAAATATTAGGCCCCAAATTTAGCCCAGGCGGTGTACCCGAAATAAAGTTTATCATGGGGGAAGGATACATTCAGATGAGCGGTCGCCCTGGTTTGCATCTTGAGCAGACTCAAATGCAATATTTATACGCCTCATCATTGCTCAGGGATCGTGGAAATTGCTTAAGGAATTCTTAGAAGAACTTGGTAGACAACTAGCCGATCAATTTTATGATGATGATTCTAAACAAGGACGGTAAAATTCTCTTATTTGATGCTGCTCTTTTCAAAGTTATCAAGGGCGAAATATAATGCAAATCGTACCATTTCAAAAAAGACTGAAATTAAGCGTATTTTGTATTTTATTCGGAAGTGCGATCCTCTCAGTCACGAATTCTTTCATACACATAAACCCAATCATCGAATTACTGAATATGTTAATTGGATTATTAATGGGGGGAATTATTGTTGGCTTCGTATATCTGATTCCAGGGAAAATATCTATTGTGAACGATTTTATCTTATTTGTGACTTTTGCACTAATGGTGATTTTCGCAAGAGCTTATTTAGAATTTTTCTGTTATTTAAAATTTAATGTATTTGTGTGCTCCACATCGTCTCTTACTAAAGCTACATTTATCAATGTTGCGTTTCCAGGCTTAGTTGTAATAATGATGTGGTTGGTTGTGCGAATACGGTTTCTATCTCTTTTATGGAAAGTTAGACATTAAAAATATTTTGTGTTCTCAGAATGAGCCCGATTATGGATACTCGTAGGGTTTATCTCTTTTGCTCTCTAATAATCTACTCTTTCGAAGAAAGGCTCAGGCAAAGATGCGACGCCGAGAACCGGATGACCTCGGTCAGCGGGGCGGCGGCGGCCTCCTTCGTTTATGACGGCGACGGGGCACGGGTGGTGGGCGTCGAAGACGGGACGACCACAGTAACCATCGGCAACTATTTCGAGTGGAAGGGCTGCACCTCCACGATGGTGAAGTATTATTACGCCGGGGCGGAGCGGGTGGCGATGCGCACCGGGACAGCTGACCAACTGTGGCTCTTGGGCGACCACCTCGGCTCGACCAGCACCGTGGCGAACATGGACGGCTCTTTGGCCACCCGGCAGGGATACAAAGCCTGGGGCGAGCAGCGCTTCCCGGCGGGGGCCAGCCCGCTCCCGACCACCTTCCGCTACACCGGGCAGCGGGAAGTCCAGCAGCCTGGGGTTGTACTTTTATGGCGCTCGCTGGTATGACAGCTCTTTGGGGCGGTTCGCTCAGGCGGATAGCGTGATCCCGCTGGCCAGCCAGGGGGTGCAGGCGTGGGATCGGTATGCGGGGATGAACAATAATCCAGTGAGGTATAACGATCCGAGTGGGCACGATGTGGGATGTGCGGGGAAGGATGCAAGTGAATGTACCCAACCACTACCATCGCTTCCTAGTAACCTTACATGGAAAAGTAATTGTTCAGGAGAGCAATGTGGAATTTTATCCGGTTCTGTGAAGGTAGTGACGGAAATCTACGAACCACAACCTGCTTATAACTGGGGTGGTAAACATTGTTTAGACACGAAAAGGGGTCACTGTAAGGTGAAACTCCTTTCTTAAGGTTGAGTATAGCACGGCCTGATCTTTAACAGCATAAACCTGAGCAGGCGTTTGGTAGCCGAGCGCCTGATGAGGGCGCTCGAAGTTGTAGAAGCGGAAATAGCGAGCCAGACCCCAACGAGCATCGCGGGGAGAAGCATAATCGTTGATGTACACCTCCTCGTACTTCACCGAGCGCTTGTGGCGCTCGGTGAAGATATTATCCACGGCGCGACCACGGCCATCCATGCTGATCTGGACATTGGCAGCCAACAGACGATCCAGGTAGTACGGACTGGTGAAATGGCTGCCCTGATCACTGTTCCAGATGGTGGGTGTGGCTTGTTGTAAGGCACGATCCACGGCGTTCAGAACGAAAGGGAGTTCCAGGGTCTGATCCAACTCCCAGGCGACCACAAAACGAGAGAACCAATCCAGAACGGCCACCAGGTACATCCAGCCACTCCGCAGACGAACATACGTAATATCGATGCCCCAAACGTGATTTGGGTAACTGGCGCTGATGTGACGGAGTAAATAGGGGTAAATCTTGTGTTCCGGGGCTGGTTTACTGGTATTTGGGCCAGGAGCAATGCCTGAAATGCACATTTCGCGCATGTAACGCTGCACGGTGGGACGCGAAACAGCGATTTCTTCCTGGTTCAGTACTACCGTGATCTTGCGGGAGCCATAAAACGGCCAGCGCGTGTAGATTGCGTCGATACGATGTTTGATAGCTACTTCTTCAGGAGAAGGCGGTAGCGGGTGATAATACAGGCTGGAACGACTCAACCCGAGCAGCTCGGCCTGTGCCTTGAGAGATAGTTCCAGCGAGCGAAGTTCTAACATGGCCATGCGCTCCGCTCTACTCACTGTAGCCAGATTTTTTTTTGAGCCAGTTGAGCTGGGTCGTCAACCGGCCTATTTCGCTGTACAATTCATTGACTTGGCGCTCGTGTTCTGCCTGGCGTTCGCGTTCGCTCTTGGTCTCGTCTTCGAATAATTTCGGTAGATTTTCTAGCGCCTGTTTTTTCCAACGATATAAAACGTTCGGATGAACACCAAATTCTGAAGCAATTTGGTTGACCGTTTTTTCTTCTTTCAGGATCTCAAGCGCGATTTGCGCCTTTTGATTTGTGGTAAAGTGTTTTCGTTTGGGCATGATATTCCAAGTTTACACCTTATTTTTGCCCTTTTTCGTGTCCAGTTTTTGTTAGCCACTTAAATCAAATTGGATGATGTAAGAGAATTTTTACAATCGCCATAAATCGTTGGGCAGCGGCCCACAATTTATGGCACGCATTATCAGAACGGAGGCATGGAAATCTAACGCCGTTCTAAAATCGAAGGCGATTCCTATTTCGTCACAGTGCGGACTCGATGGCTGCTGGGCGACCACCTGGGCAGCACGAGCGTGATGGTCAACGCCGACGGGACGGGAGTGCAAACGCAGGGCTACTATCCCTGGGGCGAGCAGAGCTTCCCGGCCCGTTAGTTCCAGCGGACAGTTTAAGGCCGCCAGAACTTCTGTGACATAACAGAGAGACAACTCCAGCCAATAATTTAAAGAGCAGGGCGGAGTAGAAACAGGATACCTCAGAACGAAAGCAATATACATCCTACACATCCTGCAGGACGTGGATGACTGCAAACAGACTGATGAAATTGGTGCGCATATTCCTGGGCTCAATAACCCCAGATCACCGGGTAGCTCGGTAGTCGTATTCCTTCATTTTTCTCGTGCGCACCTCTCCGCCAAAAGGCACTTCTTCTCCCACAAATCGCCCCAGGCAGGGTTTGTTCTCGACCGCTTTTTCGCACCCCTGGCTATATTCCTCGATGACGTGAAATACAGTCGCCATTGACTTCGTTACTACCCCATCCAGGGTATTCAACAGCCACTTGCCCTTAAGGAGATGGCCGTCATCGGTGACTCTGCGGTTCACCCGTCGTCTGGGCATCAGCCACAGACGAATGACATCCATGAAAATATAACGTTGAGTGATATTATCCCTAAGAAGGATGCCCGAGTTGGGGGCATATCTCATCAGCCTGCGTGCTGCAAGTTCATCGACGATCACCAGATCATCTTCTGGAATTCCCACCATCGGCCAGTTTTCTATGCGGATTGGCCGTCGTTTTTCCTTTAATTCCAAATAAAACGGGTTGCCCGTTGGGCCGCTCGACGCCCAGCATGCGCCCGGCTCTATTAGTCGCCGCTCAAAAAACCATTATATCCATTTCCCAATGCGGATACAACTGCTAAACACCTTGGCGGCGCGGTACAATCAACTCGTGGACCTCGCTTCCTTCCGATCCCTGCTCACCCCTTCCGGCCAACAAGCTCTGGAGGCAGCCCTGGCGCTCGCGCCGGGCGAGACGGATTTCTTGCGCGCCTTCACCCGCCTGAGCCGGAGCTACCCTGCGGACCTGGCGCGGGCTGCGCTGGAGACTGCCATCCTGCGCCGGCAGGCGGCTGCCAAATTTCCGCAGGCCTCCCTTATGGTTTTCACTCGTGAGGCGTTGGAGCAGGCCACCGCTTTTGAAGTGTCCGCTTACCGCTGCGCTCGTTTTTCCGGCTGCAACCGGCTGCTCGATCTGGGCTGCTCGATCGGCGGGGATACCCTGGCGCTGGCCGCGCTCGCGCCGACCACCGGGCTTGATCTCGACCCGCTGCGGCTGGCCATCGCTCAGGCCAACCTGAGAAGCGTTCTGCCCGAGCAGCCGGTCGATTTCATCCAGGCTGATCTGAGGCGGGCGCTGCCGGTCAGGTTGTCGCCCGGGATGGGGTTATTCTTCGATCCGGCCCGCCGCGATCGGGGCAGACGGATCCACTCGCCAGGCAATTACCAGCCGCCGCTGGATGTGATCCGGGGCTGGCTGGCGCACACTCCGGCGCTGGGGGTCAAGCTCTCGCCGGGGATCGATCCAAACGAGCTGGCCGGATACGACGCCGAGCTGGAGTTTATTTCATTGAACGGTGAGCTCAAGGAGGCTGTGCTCTGGTTTGGGCCGCTTAAGAGCGCTCGCAGAAGGGCCACCCTGCTTCCCGGAGCGCACACGCTCGCTGCCAGCCTGGATGAGCGGGGCAAGCCCGGCAAGCCCGGTGCTCCGGACGGCTGGAGCGACAGCGGCCCTGGACTTGCCGCTCAGCGAGCCGCTCGCTTTGATCTACGAGCCGGACCCGGCCATCCTGCGGGCCGGATTGGTGCGGGCGCTCGGCGCTCAACTGGAGGCTGCCCAACTCGATCCCGACATCGCTTACCTGACCGGCGACCGCCTGGTGGAGACGCCTTTCGCTCACGCTTACGCGGTTGAGGCCTGGCTGCCCTTCAACTTAAAACGCCTGCGCCAGACGCTGCGCGCACGACGGATCGAAGCGCTGGTCGTCAAGAAGCGCGGCTCGCCGATCCAGCCCGAAGACTTGATCCACGACCTGCGTCTGAGGCCCGGCAGCCGCGGCTTCGGAGATGAACGCACTGTGATCCTGACCCACCTGCGCGCCCGGCCGATCGCGATCATCTGCCAGCCGCAGATGCGCCAGGTCGACGCCCTGGAATGATCACCCGGAAACCGACCGAGAGGCTCCACCGATTTCATCCCGGTGGGTGGATTCACTCGCCAAACCTGCTATAATCGGAGCCGTGGAACCCAATCAACCTGAAAAAAATCTGAATTGGGCCGAGTGCGGCGCAGAACCGGATCGCGGCGATGGGCTGCGATTTTCGACCGCGCCCGGCCGGCTTTCTGTGTTTACACCCTGGCGGATGGTCAGCCTTTTGCTGACGCTTACCCTGGTCCTGGCGGCCTGCCAGCCGCTGCAGGCGGGCGGTCCCGCTCCCGAGCGGGGCGATCCAGTCATCACGCAAGACCCAGCCAATAACCCTGTCGGCAGCTGGTATACAGTCTATTTCACTGACCCGGATAACCCGTCCAGCAAGAGCCTGCGCGGCGGCCCCGACCGTTACCTGGCCGATGCGATCCGCTCTGCCCGCGCCAGCGTGGATGTAGCGGTGCTGCAGCTCAACCTGTGGAGCATTCGGGACGCCCTGCTGGAAGCCCACCGGCGCGGGGTGACCGTCCGGATGGTGACGGAGAGCGAATATCTGGACGAAGATGAAGTGCAAGAGCTGATCGCGGCGGGCATCCCGGCGCTGGGCGACCGGCGCGAAGGGCTGATGCACAATAAATTTGTTGTGATCGACCGGCTGGAGGTGTGGACCGGCTCGATGAATTTCTCGGTCAACGAGGCCTACCGCAACAATAACACCCTGATCCGCATCCGCTCGGCGGAGCTGGCTGAGAATTACACGGCTGAATTCGAAGAGATGTTCCGAGATGACCGGTTTGGCCCTGGCTCGCCGGCGAACACACCCAACCCGAGGTTGACGATTGAAGGTTCACAGGTGGAAATCTGCTTCTCGCCGGATGATGGCTGCACCGCCCGGCTGGTGGAAGCGATTGCAAGCGCCCAGGATAACGTGGTTTTCCTGGCCTATTCCTTCACCTCCGACGAACTCGCCGATGCGCTGATCGAGCGTTCACGGCGGGGTGTGACGGTGGAGGGCGTGATGGAAAGCTCGCAGGTGCAATCGAATCGCGGCACGGATCTGGAGCGCATGCTGGCTGCCGGGCTGGATGTGCGCCTGGACAGCAACCCAAACCAGATGCATGAGAAAATCATGGTGATCGATGGGCAAATTGTCGCGGTCGGTTCGTTCAATTTCACCTTCTCGGCTGAGACGCGCAACGATGAAAACCTGCTGATCATTCAAGACCCGCAGATCGCCGCCCTGTACCTGGCCGAATTCGAGCGGATTTTTAACCAGTCGATTAAACCAAAATGAATAACAAATCGGTAGTTCGATCTCATCTTGCTGCGTGCAACAGCCCATCCAGAGCGAAGCGGCGGAAAGCAGCCCGCAGAATGGCTCCGGCGTTCATTTTAACGCTGGCTATCTCGCTGGCGCTGGGCGGCTGCACGTTCAGGTTGGGAGGGCCTGGGAAATTAAAGGATCTACCCGCCCCGACCACCATCCCGCTCCAGGTCACGGCTGAGCCGGTCGAGGCGCCCTGGGCTGACCCCGCTCAAGAAAGCGATTGCGCTGCCGCCCGGTTTTACGATCCATGTATTTGCTCAAGGCCTGGATGGGCCGCGCATGCTGGCGATTGGTCCAGACGGCGGTGTCTATGTGGCCGAGCGCGGCGCCAAACAAGTCGTACGGCTTCAAGACCTGGATGGCGACGGCCAGGCAGAGCAGCGCAGCGTGGTCTTCAGCGGGCTGCAATTCCCGAACAGTTTGGCGTTTTATAAAGACGGCTCGCTGTATGTCGGCGAGGTCACCCGGGTCGTGCGCTTGAGCCAGCCGGACGCGCAGGGGGTCTTTCAACAGATGGATGTGATCATCAACGATCTGCCCGATGGCGGGCACAACACTCGCACGCTGCTTTTCAGCCCAGATTGGCAATACCTGTTTGTCTCGATCGGTTCTTCGTGCAATGTGTGCAAAGAGACGGACGAGCGCAGGGCGGCGATCATGCGCTACAAGCCGGATGGGAGTGCTGGAGAGGTGTATGGGCGCGGGCTGCGCAACGCAGTCGGGATCACTTTTCGCCCCGGCACAACAGAGCTATGGGCCAGCAACAACGGGCGCGACATGCTCGGCGACGATCTGCCGCCGGAGACCGTCCAGCGGGTGGAGTTGGGCGATGATTTTGGCTGGCCGCGCTGTCACGCCGGGCGCATCTCCGATCCGGATTTCGGCGGAGCAAACGCCTGCGAAGGGGTGGCCCGACCCCAGGTGGAGATGCAGGCTCATTCCGCCCCTTTGGGGCTGAATTTCTACCAGGGCACCCAATTTCCGATAGAATATCAGGGCGGGCTGTTCGTTGCTTTTCATGGCTCATGGAACCGCTCGCAGCCTACCGGTTATAAAGTGGTATTTATCCCCTTCTCGAACGGCCAGCCCGGTCCGGTTCAGGATTTCGCGACCGGTTGGCTGGCGGATGGGTCCAGTTGGGGCAGGCCGGTGGATGTCATTGTCCTCAATGGCAGTCTGCTGATTTCAGATGACGGTGGTGGTATGATCTATCGGATTGATTATGATGGAGGAAAATGAGATGCTGGATACTAAAGGTGAATTTTACCTTGGGCGGATTGTTGATCCGGCCACGAACAAAATGACCGATAAACCCTTAATGTATGACCCGGCCGATCTGACCACGCATGCCTTTGTGGTCGGCATGACAGGTTCGGGCAAGACCGGGTTGTGCATCGGATTGTTGGAAGAGGCCGCTCTAAATGATATCCCGGCGCTGATGATCGACCCCAAGGGCGACATCACCAACCTGCTGCTGCATTTCCCAGACATGCTGCGCGCGGATTTTCAGCCCTGGATCAACGCCGATCAGGCTCGCCGCGCCGGGCAAACATTGGAACAGGCTGCTGAAGAGGCTGCCACAAATTGGAAGAAGGGTCTGGCCGATTGGGACATCCATCTTGAGCGCATCAAGGCTTTGAAAGAATCGGTTCAGTTTTCCATCTTCACCCCCGGCTCGGATGCGGGCATCCCGGTCAGCATCCTGGCTTCGTTGAAAGCGCCGGAGATTCTGTGGGAAGACAATCGGGAGACCCTGCGTGAGCAAATCTCCAGCACCGTCACAGCCCTGCTTGGACTGGTTGGGATGAACGACATCGACCCGGTCCAATCGCGTGAGCATATCCTGCTTTCGAATATTTTTGAGCACGCATGGAGCCAGGGAAAAGACCTGGATCTGAGCGAACTGATCCTGCAAACCCAAAGCCCGCCCTTTGAGAAACTGGGCGTATTCGACGTGAATATCTTCTTTCCCCAAAAGGATCGCTTCAGTCTGGCCATGCTGTTGAACAATATCCTGGCTGCGCCGGCGTTCCAGACCTGGATCGAGGGCGAGCCGCTGGACATTCCCTCATTGCTCTACACTCCAGACGGTAAGTCTCGCCACAGTGTGTTCTACATCGCGCATCTCTCCGATGCGGAGCGGATGTTCTTCGTCACATTGCTGTTCTCGGCGTTTGAATCCTGGATGCGCTCCCAGAGCGGAACGACCACGCTGCGAGCCTTGCTCTATTTTGATGAGATTTTCGGCTATCTGCCGCCAGTCAGCAATCCACCCTCCAAACAACCCATGCTGCGCATGCTCAAGCAAGCGCGTGCCTTTGGGGTTGGGTTGGTGTTGGTCACGCAGAACCCGGTGGATGTGGATTACAAAGGCATTTCCAACACGGGCACCTGGTTCATCGGCAAGCTGCAAACGGATCAGGATAAACAGCGCCTGCTGGATGGGCTGGAAGGGGTGTTGGGTGAAGGACAGCAGCGATCGACCTACGATAAGCTGATTTCCAGCCTGGGCAAGCGGGTGTTCCTGATGCACAATGTTCACAACAAACAGCCGCTGCTAATGCAGACCCGCTGGGTGATGAATTACCTGGCCGGTCCGCTGACGCGCGCCCAGATCCCACCCTTGAACGCGTTGGTTGGAGCAAAGCGCCAGACTGGCCAGGCGAGCCCGGCGGCAGATCGTAAAACAGATGTGGGCTCCGCGCCTGCGATCCAAAAAGCGGCTTCAGGCGAGGCTCTCGTGCAGGCTTCGACCACCCGACCACCGGTCCCAGGCGGGGTCAATGAGTATTTCCTGCCCAACAACCTGACTTTTTCTGAGGCGTTGAAAACGGGCGGACCGGGTTTGCAGGCCGGCGCCGCATCTCAAGAACTGCTCTATCGACCGGCGCTGCTGGCTCAATCCAAAACTCTGTTTCTGAATCGCAAATACAACCTGGATTATGAACTGACCCAGGCTGCGATTGTGGTTAATCCCGACCGGCGCGGCGCAGTGCGCTGGGAGGATTTTCCAGCTGCGCCGATCGATGCGCGTCGGTTGGATGAGCGGCCCACGCCCCAGGCGCGCTTCTCTTCGCTCGATGCGCCGCTTTCGGACGCCAAGATTTCTCGCTGCGCTGCAAAAAGACTTTGTCGAATGGGCTTATCGTTCCACCCGCATAACGGTGCGCGCCAATGAGAGCCTGAAAGTATATGCCGGACCGGACGTGTCGCAGGCCGATTTTCGCCAAATGTGCGCCGGAGCAGCCCGTAAACTGCGCGATGATGAGATTGCCAAAGTCGAAGCCGCTTTTGAAAAGAAGTTGGCGACTATTCAGGACAAACTGAAGCGCGAACAGCGTGAGTTGGAACAGGATGAAAGCGAGCTTTCTCAACGCACGATCGAAGAAATGGGCAAGGCAGCCGAAACGGTTTTTGGCCTGTTTGCAAAAAAGAGCAGCAGCCGCAACATCTCCAGTTCGCTGACCAAACGGCGGATGACCGCGCAGGCGAAGGCAGATGTCAAAGAATCTAAAGACGCCATCGCGGATATGGAGAAGCAGATCGCCGGGTTGGAGAAGGAGAAAGCCCAGGCTATCGCAGAAGTGGAAACGCGCTGGGGCGAGGTCGCCGGCAGGGATGAGGAGGTCGTGTTGACCCCGCTCAAGAAAGACATCCAGTTGGAAGTCTTTGGTGTGGCCTGGTTCCCGTATTATGTGATTAAGACAGACCTGCAGACCACAGAACTGCCCGGTTATCGTGCTGACTAATAATGAAAACCCTTCTTCTCTTACGCCATGCCAAATCGAGCTGGAAAGACGAATCCCTGGCCGACCATGAACGACCGTTGAATAAGCGCGGCAAGCAGGACGCGCCGCGGGTTGGAGAATGGATGCATTCAGAAGGGCTTCAGCCCGATGTGATCTTGTGTTCTACGGCGGCACGGGCGCGCGAAACGATCGATTTAGCCAGTGAAGCAGCCGATTACCAGGGCAAAATTGAATATCGAGAGGATTTATATGCTTTTGAACCAGGAGCGTTCTTGCATGCCCTGAAAAGCCTGCCTGACCACTATGACCAGGTGATGCTGGTTGGGCACAACCCCGCCATGGAACAGTTGGTGACTGGGTTGACCGGAAGTTACCAATCAATGTCTACTGCAGCCCTGGCTCAGATTGATCTGCCGATTGATCACTGGAGTGAAATTTCCTTTGGAATGTGCGCCCGGTTAGTCAATCTTTGGCGGCCGAAGGAAAATTAAGACAGGATGACACCATTCCTCTTCGGTTCTTGCGATCCTGTTCGCCTGTCTGGTTTATGGATGGGCGCATTCATGGATGGCATCGCTGGCTTTTAAGCAAGGGGTGGAGCGAGTTCTTGGCGTCCAGAATGCCACCCGGTGGTATCGGTTGATTTTTAATATCTTTGCTACCATCAGCCTGCTGCCGATCCTGGTGATGGTTGCATGGATGCCCGATCATCACCTTTATACAATTCTTTTTCCGTGGGCTTTGCTCGCTCTGGCAATCCAGGGGCTGGCAGCGCTGGCTTTATTCATTGGTGTGATCCAAACCGGGCTGCTCGACTTTATCGGTCTGGGTCAGTTGCTGCAAAACCCATCTTCCACAAAAGCAGTGATGGTTACCGGAGGGCTATATCGCTGGGTCCGTCATCCGCTCTATACAGCCGGGTTGGTTTTCATCTGGCTCTCGCCTATAATGAGTTCCAATTTGTTGGCGTTTTTCGTTGGCCTGAGTGTTTACCTGGTGATCGGCGCCTATTACGAGGAGCGCAAACTGCTACGCGAATACGGCGAGGCTTACCGGCGCTATCAGCAGAAAACGTAAAAAATGGGCTAAAATAGGGGGATGAACAGATGCCCGAAATGCCAACGAACAGAACGACAAAACCGTGCTGGAAAAACAGGTGCAGGTAGTCAACGCTATCGATGCATGTATTGTCAGATCAAATACACGCCTGAACCGAAAGCATGGGTCTATGATGAGCAAACTCGCCAAAAAGCGATAGAAATGTATGTGGATGGGATGAATCTGCGTCGAATTGCGCGTCATCTGGGTACACACCATCGTACAATATCATTATGGGTCAAAGAGAAGGCGGCTAGCTTACCCGAAGCACCCGTTCCAGAAGAAGTCAAAGAGGCTGAAATGGACGAGCTTTTCACCTTCATAGGAGAGAAAAAAAGCGCATCTACATCATAACCCTTGTAGATCGAGCAACACGCTGTTTTCTGGGCTACAAAATCGTCTGGGATCGCACTCAAGTGGTGATCCAGGATATGGTAGATGAAGCTGTCAAAGCCAAACAGTATTACAGTGATGGGTTTGATGCCTATTACCGCCTTTGGTATCACTATGGTCATTATGAAGTATCGGAAGGCAAGACAGATACATATTCGGTTGAAGGTGATAACGCTGAATTGCGTCACTATCTGGCTCGACTGGCACGCCGCTCGCGATGTTTTTCAAGAAGTCTCGAAGCTTTGGAGTGGGCTGTGCAACTCTTTGTTTACTGCTTCAACCGTCGCCAGCTATTGAAGCAGCGTTTTCCCAGCTACCCGGCCCATGTTTTTCAGTTTGTTTAGCCCTTGATTTAGCCACTCCCGATGTTCATCCCCAGATCACCAAAGCGTGGAATTAAGGTATAATTATTTTTCGTGTCGAAGAAAAAGTCGCTAAAAGATTTGAGCGTTGATGAATTGCGCTGGTTGTTGGTCGAGAAACGCCGCGCAGTTCGCCAGGCTCGTCTGGAGCGCTACCGCCGAAGTGGGCGGGTTGTTACGCTCGCGCCTGACCTGGACGGCTCAATGCTCGAAAGCTGGCGGAGCGAGGCGCTGGAGGAAGTGGATTCGCCTGCGCCAGGCCCATCTTTGGGTAAGCGCATCCTGGATGGCTTTTTACTCCTGATCGAGGTCAGCGCGGTGGTGGGATTTATTTATATCCTCTTCAGCGGTATGAACGTGATCCAGGAGCTTAACCGGGAGGTTGCGGCGGTCATTGAACAGCCAACTCTGACTCCTACGGCGTTGATTGGCGCAGTGGTGCTGCCTTCGGGGCACACACCGCCGGATTCTCCTGGTGGAGCGCGTTTCAATGAGGCGGAGATCCCAGAGCATTTACGCCCGCTCGTACAGTCGATCTTCAATGCGCCAATCCCAACACCCGGCCCATCACAGGCCGTTCGGCTGCAAATCCCGGCGATCCAGATCGATGCGCCGATCGTCCAGGGAGACGGGTGGGAACAACGTTAAAAAGGGCGTTGGCCAGCATTTTGGTACGGTTAACCCCGGTGAACGCGGTAATATGGTGTTCTCGGCGCATAATGATATTTTTGGCGAGCTATTCCGCGACCTGGATCGCCTGAACCCAGGCGACCTGGTGGTTGTTTACACCAACCAGCGTTCTTACACGTACATCGTGGTGGACACAAAAATCGTGGAACCCACCGCAGTTGAGGTGATGGATGCAACACCCCAGGCCACGGTGACATTGATCTCATGTTATCCTTACCTGAAGGATAACAAACGCATCGTTATTATTGCCCGCTTACAAACCAGCGGATAGTAATTATCTATTATGAGGAGTATTTAGAATGCCGAAAAAGACGAAAAAACAAACCCGCAAACTATCCGGCGTCAGCGCAGCCAGCGGGTATTCTGTTTCTTCTAGCACTACCAGCGAAGCCCCCGCCTTTACCCGCAGCGGTTCTGGTGCAGATTTCAATCCGGATTACAGCCAGACGATCAAAGATTTGAAGCGGATCGGGATTTTAGCCAGCTCTTTCTTCGTTGTACTGGTGATCATCGCTTTCTTCCTGCGATAATTCGGGTTTGATAAGAGATTCTGCCAAGAATTTTCACAGAATCTCTTCCACTGTGGTCTAATTAGGATATGCAGAATCTGAGACCGCACTGGCCGCTTTACATAAAACTGACGATAACGCTCCTGCTGCTTGGGTTGAGCGTTTATTTGCTATATCTCTTTCGCTCGGCAATTGCGCCGAGCGTCATTGCGATCCTACTGGCTTTCATTCTGGCTCCAATTGTAAGCTGGTTTCAAGCGCGTTTTAAGATCCGGCGCTCCCTGGCAACCTTGCTAACTTATCTGGTCTTGCTGGTCGTGATCGCTGTCATTCCACTGGTGATCATTCCACCCCTCGCTTCTCAATCCAGCGGCCTTACCTTTAATTTTCAGCAGCTTATCACTCAAATTGAAGCTTTGCTGGCAAATCCTTATCAAATTGTTGGCTATACTATCGACTTCAAGGTCGCCATCGAGCAAGCGATTGGCGCTCTTCGAGGTATGGTTGAGCCTGTTTTTGGAGAGACCCTCCGTTTTGCAGTGGAGGCGATCTCTTCTTTTGTTTGGGTAATTTTTATCCTGGTGATTTCTTTTTATCTGGTCAAGGATGCGCCAGCTTTGGTCCGCTGGATGGACAACCTTGCGCCGCCGGCGTATCGAGAAGACTTCATCCGTTTGCGCCAGGAAATCAATCTGGTCTGGACAGCGTTCCTGCGTGGTCAATCTACCCTGGCGCTGCTGGTTGCCGGGATTTTTACCTTAGTTGGCTTTATCCTCGGTTTGCCTTTCGCCTTTGCGTTGGGCGTGTTCGCGGGGCTGCTAGAATTACTGACAAGCATAGGACATGGTATCTGGTTAGCGACCGCGATTCTGTTAGCTCTCTTCCTGGGATCTACCTGGCTCCCTATCCCGAACTGGGTTTTTGCGCTGATTATCCTAGGGCTGCACCTTTTTTATCAGCAGTTTGATTTAAATTACCTGATCCCACGCGTGGTTGGCCGAAGAGTGCATCTCCCACCGTTGGTGGTCATCCTGGGCATAGTTGCAGGCGCTCTCATCGCCGGTGTGTTAGGTGTGATCTTAGCAGCCCCAACTATCGCAACTGCCCGTATCCTGGGTCGATACATCTATGCCAATCTTCTTGACCGGGATCCCTTCCCTGAGACCGGAGAGCAAACACCGCCAATGCCAAACCCACGCTGGTGGAAACGTTGATGATGGATTTGCCTGATCGTCAACCCGAATCGCCTAATTGGGGATCAACCACGAAAACCGTTGTTGGTCTGGCGATTGTGGCATGCATTGCAGCTCTGGTTGTGTATTTTCGCAATATTATCGGACCACTTTTGTTGGCATTCATCCTGGCTTTCCTGCTCCATCCAGTTTCAGCCTGGGTGAGCCGGATGATCCATGCGAGCTGGCGGTTCAGCGTCAATTTGATTTACCTGTTCCTGTCGTTGGTATTGGTCACTACCATTGCAATCAGCGGACTGGCGCTCGTCCAGCAGGCGCAGACGCTGATAACTTTTGTGGATAATTTCATCAATACCCTGCCCAAAATCGTCAATGACCTTTCCACGCACAGCTATTCGATCGGACCATTCGATCTGAATTTTGCTCAATTGGATCTGCAATCCCTGACCAATCAATTGCTCAATATTGTTCAACCATTGGTTGGACAGGCTGGCGCATTGTTGGGCAGGTTTGCCACAAGCGCTGCTTCGTTCATGGGCTGGGGGCTTTTCATTCTCTTGACATCCTATTTCTTGCTTTCTGAAGGGGGGCAACTGCGTAAAAACCTGCTCCACTTCGAAATTCCGGGTTACGACTCGGATATCCAAATTCTGGCACGCAAGCTTTCAGTCACCTGGAATGCTTTCTTGCGTGGGCAACTTTTGATCTCTTTGATGGTGGTGGTATCCTATTATTTACTGCTAACCATCCTGGGGACGCGCTTGTCTTTGGTGATCGCTCTGATGGCTGGGTTGGCTCGCTTTGTCCCTTATATCGGCCCATTTCTGACCTGGACGGTGACAGCTATTGTGACATTTTTTCAGGTCAGCAACCACTTTGGCCTTCAATCTTTGCCCTATACTCTGCTCGTGATTGGTTTGTGCATTCTGATCGACCAGATCTTTGATAGTTATATTGTCCCACGCGTGATGGGGCAGGCGCTTGGGGTTCATCCTGCCGGTGTGCTTGTTGCTGCCATTATTGCTGCGCGTCTGATTGGGCTGGTTGGTGTGGTGCTGGCTGCGCCGGTGTTGGCTACGATTGTGCTTTTGAGTGGTTATATTGGGCGAAAGATGTTTGATCTGCCTCCCTGGCCTCCACCTACTGAAGACCAGGTCAAGCCCCCGGAGCTACCCTGGGTGCGATTGCAGCGGCTTCTGCAAAGTTTTTGGGCTTTTTTAGGACGCCAAAGACAATAAACAAAGTGGAGCGAGATAAATCCTGCTCCACTTTGTGTTCATCATTGGAAGGTTCTGGATGGTTTTTCAAGCGCTCAAAGCGCCTGGTCCATAAAGCCTCTCTTTGATTTCCAAGACTTTGCGCCGGAATCGGTCGTCTTGTTCCAGCAATTCCCCGATTTTTTCGCAGCCATACATGACGGTTGTATGGTCTCTACCCCCGAGGGCTTCGCCAATTTGGGGCAGGGATACATTAGCTTCTTCGCGCAGCAGATACATCGCCACCTGGCGCGGTAGGGCCAATTGGCGCGATCGGTCTCTGCTCAAGATCCCCTCAACGGAGATACCAAACGAGTCAGCCACTTTTCGAATCACTTCCTGTGTCTCCACTTGCGTTCGGCGCGGCAACATATCACCAAGGGCGGTTTCGACAAGCTGAGGGGTGAGCCGTAAACCGCTCAGGTCTGCAAATGCGGCAACCCTGGTCAATGCTCCTTCCAACTCACGGATATTGGATTGCACTTTTCGAGCGATTAGCTCCATCAATTCGTCTGGGACACTACATCCGAGGCGTTCCGCCTTGGAGCGTAAGATGGCAAGGCGTGTCTCCAGGTCAGGGGGTTGGATATCGGCGGTCAAGCCCCATTCAAAGCGTGAGCACAGGCGTTCTTCGAGAGTGACCAGGGCTTTTGGCGGTCGATCGGAGGAAATAACGATTTGTTTGTCTTGTCCATGCAACGTGTTAAATGTATGGAAGAATTCTTCCTGGGTTGATTCTTTTCCAGCAATAAATTGGATATCATCCACCAATAAGACGTCGATGCTGCGGTATTTATCCCGAAATGCCTGGGTGGTGTGGGAACGGATCGCATTGATCAAATCGTTCGTAAAGACTTCAGAGGATACGTACAACACCTCCAGCCCACGGCGGTTGCACATGTTCCCAATGGCATGCAGCAGGTGAGTTTTTCCCAATCCCACACCGCCATAGAGAAACAGCGGATTATAGGCCTGGGCTGGCTTTTCGGCGACAGCCATCGAGGCTGCGTGAGCAAGGCGGTTGCTGGGGCCAACCACAAAATTCTGAAAAGTATAACGTGAATTAAAACTTGGGTTGCTGGCAGGGGTTTCTTGATCATCTACGTGAAGTGGTTCTTCATCATCGGCTTGATGATGACCTGCAAAACCAGCTTCGCCTCCATTCTGCCAGACGATAAAGCGCACCTGTACAGTGCGGTTCATGATCCCGGTTAGAAGCCGGACTACCGTGCTAGATAGACGACTTTGCAGCCAATCACGCGCATATGCGTTTGGGACTCCGATGACAAAAAGGCCATCCTCGTAGCTGATAAACTCAGCATCCCGAACCCAGGTATCAAATGCAGCCTTTGGCATATCTGTTTGGATTTGGCCACTTGCGGCTTGCCAGGCCTGTTCAGCATTCATGACAGCGCTCCTCCTCTAAATTGCAGAAATTAATTTCGCGACGATAATGCCAATAATTACAACCAGCAGATAATCTGAAAACCCGCCATCGACCCTGGAAGGTAGTTAATAAATAGCATAGATTTGCTTATTCTGTATTCTTGTTGAGTAGCTTAGCCCCGCTGTGCAGCCCAGCCAACTGTATTCTAGCAGAAAAGCCCGTAGATATGCAATACGCTCACCCTACGCCTCTCTAAAAAAACACAATACTTTAAGGTTAAGCAATGTTAAAAAGAAGGACGTTTTTGGTTAATAAAAGAGGCGCATAGTTAAATTAATAACACTGGCTAATAGCAGGGGGTAGGCGAGCAGACACCCCCATATCTGGCTTTGAATCGTCTAAAATCGGTCCATCACAGCATGGATGGGGTTTTGAATCTTAAAAAATTGGGGATGAATTTATCTATATTTGTCGGAAGTACTTTGCTCGAATACCTCGCTTCCCAAGCCGATTCTTTCATACCTAAATAGAATATTTGAAAGTGGTTGTCACTGCTTCGGTAGCCGAAAATTGATATTCTTCCTACATCTTGTTAACGCTCTTCTTGCATTTCGCAAGTATCCTATAGCAAGTAAGATGATAGATCCGAATCAGGTAGCATGAACGGAGTAATTGGGCATCAATGGCGCTAAACCTGGTCGTAGTGAATTTATCACGAGAGATTTAAGGAGCTTGGAAAACAAATGGCTAAAATCATAGGAATTGATTTGGGTACTACCAATAGTGTGGTGGCTGTGATGGAAGGCGGAGACCCCACTGTGATATCGACTGCTGAAGGGTCGCGCCTGCTGCCTTCAGTTGTAGGGTTCAACAAGAACGGAGAACGACTGGTAGGTCAGACAGCCAAGCGTCAGGCTGTGGTGAATCCAGAAAACACGGTTTATTCTATTAAGCGGTTTATGGGCCGTCACTTTGATGAGGTCGAATCTGAGCGCAAAATGGTATCGTATCAGGTTGTGAAAGGCCCAGCGGGAGACGCTCGTGTAAAAATTAATGGAACTGGGCGGGAATATAGCCCGCAAGAGATTTCGGCTATGATTCTTTCGAAACTCAAAACAGACGCCGAGGCTTATCTTGGCGAGCCGGTCACCAAAGCGGTCATCACGGTCCCTGCATATTTTAATGACAGTCAACGCCAGGCCACCAAAGATGCAGGCAGGATTGCCGGTCTTGAGGTTATGCGCATCATTAATGAGCCTACTGCTGCGGCGCTGGCTTATGGGCTGGATAAAAAGGAAAACGAGACCATCCTGGTTTTTGACCTGGGCGGCGGCACCTTTGATGTCAGTGTGCTTGAGGTTGGAGATGGTGTGATCGAAGTCAAATCCACCAATGGCGACACGCACCTGGGCGGCGACGATTGGGATCAAGCGATTGTCAACTATATTGCCGATGAATTCAAAAGAGACAACGGCTTTGATTTGCGCAATGATCGCCAAGCTCTACAGCGCTTGCGCGAAGCCTCCGAGAAGGCCAAGATCGAACTGTCGAGCGTGATGGAAACGGAAATCAATCTGCCTTATATCACGGCGGATGCGACCGGACCGAAGCATCTGCAGATTAAACTCACCCGCTCCAAATTGGAGCAACTCACCGAAGACTTGGTGAAGCGATTGCGCAAGCCTTTTAAGTCCGCCTTGAAGGACGCAGGAATGACGCCCAAAGAGATCGATGAAATTGTTCTAGTTGGCGGCGCTACCCGGATGCCGATGGTGCAAGAATTGGTGCGCTCGCTGACCGGCAAAGAACCTCACAAAGGAGTAAACCCGGATGAAGTTGTGGCTGTGGGGGCAACCATTCAGGCTGGCGTGTTGGGCGGGGAAGTTAAGGATGTCTTGTTGCTTGACGTGACGCCTCTCTCGCTTGGCCTGGAAACCCTGGGTGGTGTAATGACCACCTTGATCGAACGCAACACGACCATCCCGGTGAAGAAGACCGAAGTCTTTTCTACGGCAGAGGACAATCAATCTGCAGTGGATATCCATGTTGTGCAGGGAGAGCGGCCGATGGCTAGCGATAATATGAGCCTTGGGCGTTTCCGCCTGGAAGGGATCCCCCTTGCAGCGCGCGGTATTCCTCAAGTGGAAGTGACTTTTGATATCGATGCAAATGGTATTTTGAATGTAACTGCCCGCGACCGGGCTACTGGAAAAGAACAGAAGGTTACGATCACGGCTTCGACGAACTTGAGCAAGCAAGAGATCGATCATATGGTCCAGCAATCTCGCCAGAATGAGGCTGAAGACCGTAAACGCAAAGAGATGGTAGAGGCGAAGAACAACGCCGACAGCCTGGCTTACCAGACCGAAAAAGCTCTGAAGGAATTGGGAGATAAGGTTCAGGCTAATGAACAGCAGAGCATTCAAAATAAAATTGAAGCGCTACGAGAAGCGATTAAATCGGAACATATCGACCAGATTAAGCGGTTGAGTGAGGAATTGCAGAATGCGTTCTATGCCCTCAGCCAGCAAATGTACGCCCAGCAGCAGCCGGCTGAAACCCAGTCTGGCGACAACGGCAACGGAAGAACTCAAAACCAAAGCCCAATGGACGAGGGCGAAGTGATCGAAGGCGAATTCCATCAGGCTTAGACGCCAGATGATCCAGACGACCAGGTGTGAACGAGACACCTGGTCGTTTTCTTTTCCTAATGGACCATAATCTTGGGTATAATCGGTTCAAATATTGCATCCTGAGTGAATATCTCAGAAGCGAATATGAAGGAAGACGTAAAACAAATTCCTGCTTGAGATTTGTTTTACAATGAAAAGCGATGGAACCAAAATTATCTACTCCCCCTGTGCGAGCCTTTCTCCCAGCCACACTGATTCTTAATCTATTGGGTTGGGGTGGGTTATTCGCGATTGTCAATACCACAGAGCCTAATGGTGGAACGCGCTGGGCTTTCTTTTTCTTCAGTGTTTTGGGGTTGACCGGGTTGGCCCTGCCGATCGTGGCTTATTTGAATAGACGCTTTCCTTCGACCCCCAGCCCCACGCATGCAGTGATCCTGCGACAGGCTACATGGTTTGGCATTTTTCTGCCCACGTTGGGCTGGCTGCGGATTGGGCGGGTGCTCGATTTGTCGCTGGCGCTGCTGCTGGCAGCCGGCCTGATCCTGGTCGAATGGTTGCTTCGCTTGCGCGAGCGCAGCCAGTGGAAACCAGAGCAGAATGTGTGATCCCCTTCTTAGGAATGATTGCTTGACCCATCGGGGAATATGTTGAATAGTTTGAGGGACCTCCCCTCCGTCGATTCTCTGATTCTCTCTTCAGATGCCCAGGATTGGATCCTCCAATATGGTCGTCCATTGACCGTTGAGGCGATTCGCCTGGCTCTGAAGCAAGCGCGGGAGCAATTTCGACTGGAAGATAAGCTTCCGGACCGGCACGAGTTGATCGATTCAATTCAGAGGCTTCTTCAGGACTGGACCGCGCCCACGCTGGAACCGGTGATTAACGCTACGGGGGTGGTCCTGCACACCAACTTGGGCCGCGCCCCGCTCAGCCAGGCGGCTTTACAAGCCGCCATGAGCGTATCTTTGGGATATTCAAACCTGGAATTTGACTTAACAAAAGGCAAACGTGGCTCACGTTTAGAACACGCTGAGACACTTCTGCAACGGATTACAGGCGCGGAAGCAGCCCTGGTTGTTAATAATAATGCTGCCGCAGTTTTGTTGGCGCTGATTGGGCTGGCTCGCCGCCGGGCGGTAGTGATTGCTCGCTCGCAGCTGGTGGAGATTGGGGGGGGGTTCCGCATCCCAGACGTGATGAAACAATCTGGAGCGCGCCTGGTGGAGATCGGGACTACTAATCGAGTCCACCTGGCAGATTATGAAGCCGCCCTTGAAGAATCTCCGGCATTGATCTTGCGCGCCCACCGCAGCAATTTCCGTATCATTGGTTTTACAAGCGAGCCTGAACTGGCGCAAATTTCGGACCTGGCGCATCGCGCAAATGTGCCGGTTGTAGATGACTTAGGCTCTGGCGCATTAATAGATACCACCCGATATGGGTTAGGGCATGAGCCGATGGTGCAGGAATTGCTTGCGGCTGGCGCAGACCTGGTATGCTTTTCAGGGGATAAGTTGCTGGGCGGGCCTCAGGCGGGGATCATCATCGGCAATCTGGATTTGATCGCCAAGCTCAAGAAACATCCGCTGGCGCGGGCTATTCGAGCCGATAAACTCTGTCTTGCGGCCCTTACGGCCACCCTGCTGCATTATCTTAAAGACGAGGCGGAGGGCGAAATCCCAATTTGGCGGATGATCTCAGCCTCCTGCGATGATCTTCGCCAACGCGCGGATGGTTGGGTCCGCAGATGCGGTCAGGGACAGGTTGTTCCGGGCCAATCCGCCGTTGGCGGCGGCAGCCTGCCGGGCGAGACGCTGCCCACTTTTCTGTTTGCGCTCAAACCTGCTAAACCGGACCTTTTGCTGACTCACTTGCGCCGTTCGAATCCACCGATTATCGCCCGTCTGGAAAATGATCTGGTCTTGCTCGACCCTCGAACAGTCCTGGCTGAGCAGGAAGAAGCGCTGCTCGCCAGTTTAAAGCAATTTCTGGGGTAAAATTAGATCCCAATGTAATGTCAGGTTGCTTCTAATGATCTTTTAGAGCGGAAGTAAGTTGGCCCAGGTTCCGAAGAAGGATCTCAACAAGGTTATGAAATCCGAAATTGACGCACTGATGGTTTCACACAATCTGGACGCAATTCTTGTCATCGGTCCAGGACAGCATAACCCGCCAATGGTTTACCTGACCGGCGGAGCGCACCTCACGCAGGCGGAATTAATCAAGAAGCGTGGAGAGCCGCCAATCCTTTTCCATGCCTCGATGGAAAGAGATGAAGCCGCTCGCACCGGATTAGCCACGCGCACGATCGAAGCCTCTTTTTTGGATAAATTGATCAAAGAGCACAACGGAGATTTAATCCAGGCATATGGCGCGCTTTATTGCCAGATGTTCACTGACTTGGGCATGACAAGCGGGCGTTTGGCAATCTATGGGTTAGGCGATGCAGGACGCACATATGCCATTCTTTGCGAGCTTCAAAAGAACCTGCCAGATCTTAAAATTGTCGGCGAGATGGGCCGATCGATGTTGCTTACCGCGATGTCAACGAAAAGCCGGGATGAGATAGAACGGATTCGTGGGATTGGGCAGGCAGCTACTGGGGTCATTGGGCAGGCAGCAGAATTTCTGACATCCTGTGCTGTTCGAGATGAATTCTTGATGAAACCGGATGGCTCACCGCTCAGGATTGGCGACGTGAAGAGACAGATCAATTCCTGGCTGATGGAAAAAGGCGGCGAGAACCCAGAGGGGACGATCTTTGCGATAGGTTATGATGCAGGGGTCCCCCACAGCACTGGCAACGCGGAAGACCCATTGCGTTTGGGCCAGACGATCGTTTTTGATTTCTTTCCACGTGAGGCTGGCGGCGGGTATTTCTATGATATCACCCGCACCTGGTGTCTGGGTTATGCTACCGATCAAGCCCTGGCTCTTTATGAGGACGTGCTGTATGTTTACCAAGAGTTGCGCCAGGCCTTACAGCTTGGGAGGCCTTGCCGGGATTACCAGGCTCTGGCGTGCGAGTTATTTGAAGGGCGAGGTCATCCGACAGTTCGCAGTCATCCTACGACCACAGAAGGTTACGTTCACAGTCTGGGTCATGGTGTGGGTTTGCACGTCCATGAGCTGCCGATGTTTCGCCTGACTGCTCCCGATGAAGAGCGCTTGCTCCCGGGCGTTGTTATCACGGTGGAGCCGGGGTTGTATTACCCGAGCCGCAACATGGGAATCCGTCTGGAGGATACTGTTTGGGCGCGCCCCGATGGGATATTTGAGACCCTGGCGGATTTTCCGCTTGATTTGGTGCTGCCCATGAAAAGCCGAATTAAGTGATAGGTCACGTGAATCAACCGTCCGAAGTGCAACCCATTTTTCCATCAGTACGCATCCTGGGGATCGAATCTTCCTGCGATGAAACAGCAGCTTCGGTCGTCGAGAACGGAAGATGGATTCTCTCTAATGTTGTGGCGTCGCAGGTGGACCTACATGCCCAATTCGGCGGCGTTTTTCCTGAGGTCGCCTCCCGCCAGCACATACGCTCGATTTATCCCGTCATCGATGCTGCCCTTCAACAAGCCCATCTCGGTTTGGGAGAGATGGACGCGATCGCGGTGACACGCGGTCCTGGCCTGCCAGGTTCGCTTGTAATTGGGATCAACGCAGCGAAAGGGTTGGTAGTGAGCAGCGGTTTGCCTTTGATCGGGATCAACCATCTTGAAGCGCATATCTACTCGGCCTGGATGAGCTGGCCGCCAATGCCGCCTGGAACCGACTCGGATGTACCTTCGAAATCCGAACCGCGTTTCCCCCTGATTGTATTAATTGTTTCCGGTGGACACAGCGAGCTTATCTTGATGAAGGATCATCTGAGCTATGAGCGGTTGGGCGCTACTCTGGACGACGCCGCCGGAGAGGCTTTCGATAAAGTCGCTCGCTTGATTGGTCTGGGTTATCCGGGCGGTCCAGCGATTCAAAAAGCCAGTATGGATGGGGATCCAACCCGATTTGCTTTTCCGCGCGCCTGGTTGGAAGGAACCTGGAATTTTTCTTTTAGCGGAGTGAAAACCGCAGTGTTGCGAGAGGTCAGACAATTACAGGAACAGCAGTCTTTGCTGCCTGTCGCCGATCTGGCTGCCAGTTTCCAGGCATCTGTGGTCGATATATTGGTCAGTAAAACGGTTCATGCTGCTGACAGCCTGGGGGCATCCGAGATTCTGGTGGCAGGGGGCGTCTCAGCGAACCAGGCGCTGAGGGATGCATTCCACTCCAAGGCGCCATGTCCGGTGCAAATCCCGCCGATCGCGCTTTGTACCGATAACGCAGCCATGATAGCCAGCGCTGGCTATTATCGGTTTGTTGCTGGTCAACGTGACCCACTCGATTTTGATATTTTGCCGAACTGGCCGTTGAGCGAATTACGATAAGCCAGGTGGGTAGAGTTGGGTATGGTTGTGTAAAAATAAAGTAAATATCTCTTAATATTTCTCCTGATTTCAGATAGAATAAAGGGATAGATAGCATCCTGCCCAACCGGATGCCCGTGGAACGGGAATTATGTGGATCGCCATCTTTTACGTGCTTGCCAGTCTGGTCGCTCTTTATGGGGTTTACACCCTCTACGGCCAGTTTAAGACAGGCTCCGAAAACCGCGCCTGGCTTATGTTCGGCGCGGCCTTGGTTTTTTACATTTTGTTGATGGGGGTTTTAGCATACCGGACATGGAAGAGGGAAGCCGCGTGGGATGATCTTGCCAGTGGATTTGCAGCCCTGGTCTTCTCAATCCTCATTGTCGTCGTTGTTTTGAGAATAAAAGCTTGGATTGAGGATTTGGTCGAAACCGAAAAACAATCCTGCAAAGAACAGGAGCTCTACCGCTCGATCATTGAAAATCTTCCCACCCCGGTGGTCTTTAAAGATCGTGAGATGATCTATCGGGCTGCCAACCCGTGCTATGGCACCTTTCTTGGTAAAACAGAACTCGAAATGCTTGGCAAAAAAGACAGCGATTTTTTTCCGCGGCCGCAGGCGAATGCTTTTTTGCGCTCAGATGAACAGGTCCTTCAACAGCAAATAGAACAGGTGGATGAGCAAGAGGTGATGGGTCTGAGCGGGAAGAAGTGGCTTGAGCTCACCCGCCGGCCGGTGTCGGATAACAATGGGGGCATCTCTGGTGTATTGGTATTTGGTCGCGACATCACGGATCGCAAACGGCTGGAAAGTCAGCTCGATGAGCAGAAATTTTTGATCCAAAACTTGAGCAACGAGAAGCAGCAAATATTGGAAGATAAACGGCAGACGCTCGGCTTTCAGAAGGATCTGCTCAATTTTGCTCGCCTGTTGGTTTCGATTTCCGGTCATTTCATTGTTTCAAACCCTGAGCATGCCAATGAAGATATTCAACGCTCTTTGCGCTTGATTGGCTCTCATATCGGCGTTGATCGATGTGAGATCCTGGTGTTTGATAATAATACCGGCTGCTTGAATGTGGCCCATGAATGGGTCGCCAAGGGAGTTGCTGACCGCGAGCCCAAAATGACGAGCTATTTAAATCCTCCCTGGGTTAATTTGGTGCAGATGCAAGTGTTCCAGGTTCCTAACTCGACGTATCTACCACCTGATGCGCATGATGTGGCTGAATTTATGCAAACTCAAGGGATCAAGTCTTTTACAGCCGTCCCTTTGATAACAAACCGGCTGGTGATCGGGTATCTTTGGCTTGATTCGATCCATGGCCGACCTGTATGGAACAACGAAATGCAGGATTTGCTCAGGACCGCCGGGCAGATTTTGGTCAACGCGTTGGAGCGGAGAAAGACAATTGAAGAATTGATTGATGCGCAAGAAGATGCCCAGAAGCGTCTGGCATCCCTTGAGCAGCATGGTCTGGAAAATGCCTTGTTGAACGAATTAGGTGATTTGCTCCAGGTTTGCCGCACCGTTGACGAGGCTTACCCGGTCATTGCTCGCTATACTCAACAATTGGTCCCGGTGGGCTCAGGGGCGCTTTATCTGGTTCGGGATCTGGAAGATCCGGTCGAGCGTGTGGCAGCCTGGGGGGACCCGGCGCCCGTCGAGACCGAGTTGGCTTTCAACGAATGTTGGGCGCTGCGCCGCGGTCGACTTCACATGGTGCAGGACTCTCGGAAGGATTTGAACTGCGCCCACTTGAAGGCACCTCTGCCGCCTAAGTATTTATGCATCCCGTTAATCGCGCAAGGTGAAACGATAGGTCTGCTCCATTTGCGTCCTGCCAAAGGCGAAACAGCCAGTCTTAATGCCCATCTGGAAGATTATCAGCGCGTCAGCCAAGTGATTGCCGAGCATATCGCCTTAGCGCTCTCCAATTTATCTTTACGGGATAAACTACGCAGCCAGGCAATCCGAGATCCACTCACAGGGTTATATAACCGTCGCTATATGGAAGAAACGTTGGAGCGTGAAATTCGGCGGGCGGTCAGGCACGCCTCGCCTGTCAGTGTGATTATGTTTGATATTGACCGCCTGAAGCAGATCAACGATAAATACGGTCATGATGCCGGTGATGCGGTTCTAAAAATCCTGGGGGATTTGTTGATCAAGTTCTTCCGCGGTGAAGACGTGCCTTGCCGCTATGGGGGCGATGAATTCACGATTGTGCTGCCAGAAGCCAGTGTAAGCGAGGCGTTCAGGCGCGCCGAACAATTCCGTGAAACGTTTAAGAGAACTGATTTTGTGTACGAAGGTCGCACGCTCAGTCCGTTGACGCTTTCGCTGGGGATCGCAGCCTATCCCGATCACGGCGCTTCCGTCGAACGCCTGCTGCAGACCGCCGACTCCGCAGCGTACACCGCTAAACTTCAAGGCCGAGATCGGGTGATGATCGGCGGGTTTGTAGAAGAATAACTCTCCTGTGCCTGCCTAGGGTTGCCCAACTAATGTTTCGATGATCTCAGCGAATTGGGCTGCCAATATCGCCCGGTCGAAATGTGCTTCTACATACTCGCGTCCGCGCAACCCCATCGCGCGCGCCCGCTCAGGGTTGTCTGCCAGCTGATGAATCGCCTCGGCCAGCGTCTGTGGATCACCCGGTGGAACGAATAGCCCGCATCCTGCATTCTCCAGCACTTGTCGGATCACGCCATCGATGGCCAGAATCACCGGGCGTCCGGCAGCCATGTAGTCAAAAACTTTGTTTGGATATACTGTTGCGTACATTGGGATAGGCTTAAGGATTGCAAAGCAGGCATCTGCTGCTGCAAGAGCCTCTACCATTTCACTCTTAGGAACTGGCGGCAAGAAGGCGATGTTTTTCAATTGCATCTGGGCCGCCCGTGTTTGCAGGCTGGGCTTATCCTTTCCGTCCCCAACCAGAGCAAGGGTAATATCTGGATAGTTGTCAAGCAGCGCGGCCGCTTCCAACACGATCCCTAAATCATTGGACATCCCATGAGCACCAGCGTACATGGCGATAAATTGGCCCTGCAGACCATTCTGTTGGCGGAAGGCCATCCCGGAGGCGTAGGGGTCAAACATTTGTGGATCGACGCCATTTGGGACTACCTGAATATCAGGTAAAAATCCTTTCGTAGCAGCCCGGCTTTGGATATGTTCAACAAAACCAGGGGAATTGACCACGATCCGATCTGCATGGAGATATAGGAAGCGTTCCAGCCAGAGCGAGAGGTGGATCAACAACCGATTTCTTAATACGCCTACATCTATTGCAAAAGCCGGCCACAGATCGCGCACTTCAAACAGAAAAGGTTTGCGCTTTAGCCGCGCCAGAATCCAGGCAGTTGCTCCCTGGAAGATCGGAGGCGAGGTTCCCCAGATCAGATCAACCTCTTTGACGCTTAGCCCAGCCCAAAAGGATGAGAGCATAAAGGTGAAGAAGCTGAGGACCCGATGGATAAAGCTGCGGTGGAGGGCGGAATAGGTATAGGCGCGCAGGATGGTGATGCGCGGCTCGTCGGGATCTTGCCAGCGGCTAGGACCGGATTGCTTTGCTTGCCCGGTGAGGTAGCTGATCGAACTGGCAATGATGGTTACCCGATGGCCTCGCTCCGCCAGGAAGCGAGCTAATTCGTGGTGGCGTGTGCCACCGGGTTCATCCAGTGCAACGAAAGCTTGGTGAATCAGCAGGATATGCATGAATTAATAGGGCGTCAGTCAACGTTTGACTCAGACAATCCGGTATTTGATTCTCTGCGGAATCAGTTTCGGCGGCTATCCAGTTGGCTGATCACCCAATCTCCATTCACTTCGGAAATAGTATCTTGAAACGCCCGTGCATGCCAGCCGCACGGACAAACCCGGGATCTTTTTCCCATAAGTTGGTGAAATCCAACCCCAGGTGGGTTGAAATGGGCCTGTTCCAAACACTAATTCTCCGCCCCGGATGATCTGCAATCCGGCTGCGCCATCCATTGGATTTTCGGATGGAAGGTGTTTTGGCTGGCATCTTGATGAGAGTCTCAATTCGACCGCCCCTAGTGGCGAGGTCAGGGTGAGTATGAGGAGGGCGGGAATTTCAGCGCCGAGAGGATCTAAATCTTCTCCTTGTGAATGGCTGATCTTCCAGGGCCAATCTGGTAACAGCCAATGCAGGCAGGCGCGGTGGACTGCGTTGGCTGTTGAGCGGGTGGGGAGAAGCTCGTCTTCAATCAGCCAGTGATCGCCGGTAGGATTTTCTCCGCGGGGGAGAGCGGTCACTGACCTCTGATGGATTAAGCCAAGCCGGTTGTAGCCGTCGTGCTGGGCGAGCAGGCGTTGTGGCTGACCTTGTTGGTTGTATTCGATGTGCACTAATCTTGCCTGAGCCCACTTTAGATACAAGAATCGGCCAGACCGCTGCATTTGATCCAGTCCGTCCACTGTCAGCGTGTTATGTACATCTGCACCGGCCAGTCTATTGTCCCAGGGGGGCGGTGCATTGTAGAGATATGTGCCCGCATCGCAAGCCACGTTCAGACCGCGCCACCACAGGTCAACATGCAGTTGATCGGCATGCCCCGGGCGCGAATTGAATCTGGCCACTCGTAGATATGCCCAGGAGTCCCCAGTCGGTGAGTGAAGCGTATGGGGCGCCTGATCCGGTGGCGTTCTGCTGAAAGGGGGGGCTACAAGCCGGCCCTCCTCGGCTGAATGTAGGGCGGGGTTGGCGAGCCATAATCCCATTTCATCCCATGGACCGTGGTCAAAGATTTGTTCTTGCAGGAAGGTGGATGCAGCAGCTTTTAAGACCGGTCGGTAATCCGAAAAGGGCAGCACGCTAAATGGGAGGATATCCGCCCCGTCGTTCGGCCCCAGGTTGGGCACGCCTCCGTCTGCGGAATCCAGCAAGCCCAGCAGCCAGCGCGTCGATTGCCCCAGCAGATGGCGGATTTGGGTGGAGAATGTCAGCCCATCCAGATGGATCAGCCGATCCATCCATAAAGCCAGGCCGAGCATCAGGCGATGATAGTTGATGCTGTGTTGGATATAGGCGCCAGATGGCGCAATTTGCATCAGCAACCCTCGCTGAAACCAGAACCAACCCAGTGAACGCCAATACGTCGCTTGCGGGTGATCTGGCAAAGCCAGCCCGGCGGTGTACAGACCTGCCGCTTCGCTGAGCAGGTGGTTATTATTTTGTGCGCGGGCATATACTAATGTGGGTGGGATGCGCATGGCATGTTGGGCAATTGCGCTTTTTAATTTGGATGCTCGTTCCGGGGTTGAATGTGGAGAAAGAGCGAAGATTTGCCAACAGAAAACCAGCGTGATCAGGCGCAAGGCCACCTCTTGCGCTGATATCCAGTTTAATCCCAGGTAGGGTGGATTCGCGGCCAGAAATTCTTCCAATCGTCCCCAAAAAGCGACCGGGTAGCGTTCGTCGCCGCCGAGAATATAGGCGCGACCTAGCAAGATTGCCCAACCCATCCTGGCGGGCTCCCAAATGTATTTGATATCTGTTGGAACGTGCTGACCTGTGTCTAAATCGATCTCGTTTGTCAGCTCATATTCTGTCCAATGCCGCAAGACACCTGGCGGTTGTAACTGCAGCAGGACTGAAATCGCCGCTGAACAGGCGCACCTTTCCAGCGACCACTTCTTCAGCAGCGGCTAACAATTGCTGCTGCCCCTGCTCCCCAAGGATGCTCTTGAGTATTGCCTGGTCTGGCGGTAAGAACAAGCGCGCCAGTTGAGCGCCTGAATCTCCATCGGTTTCTTCATGAGGGCTGCGGGTTGCCCGGCGAAAATATCCGCTGGATAAACCTAATCGGTAAATCGCGAAGCAACTCAATTGGCGCGGGCCAAGCTCGCGCAACGCGCTGAAGAGATTATATAATCGTTTCGGAATCGCGGCAGCCCGATCCTGGAGATGCATGAACAGATGATAGCATAGTTTTAGCTGGCTGGCTGGATGTTGCTGTTTGGCCTCAGCCTTTAGCCTGAGTCATTTCCATCCATCGTCAACAAATTGAAATCGTGATATATTTAATCTGGAAAAAAAGGATCTCGTACGAAACACCGGTTATGAGGAAGACTATGAAGAAAATACTTGCTTTGATCTCCCTGATTACTCTGTTGCTCATCGGAGCAGACCGTCCTATGGATACCGTACGGCTAACGGTCATTAATAAATCCGAAATGGATATTGCCATTCAACTCCGTTCTGAAGATAGGGAATGCTCCAATTCAAAAGACATCATCAAAGGCGAGATGTATTATCTACCAGTCCCGGCGGGAGATAAAATGACGCCCGAAGTTAAGGTTTTTGATATTCAACAAGATACTTACGGGATGCAGCTCTATTACATCTCGACTTATGATCCAGTTTATGGGTTTAAATGTGAAACCCCTCTGCCCAATGGTCTGATTGCCAGACGCAATATTCGCTTAACTGTGCTGCCATGCACGTACACTCTCGGCCCCAAACAAGTGGGCGAGCCCTCGATGCGCAAATACTTGCCATTCCCTAACAAGATCTACGGTATCCTGTTTCAGCGATATTGGCTGAACCGCCTGATCTATTGATCCAACCCGGTTAGAAAGGGCAGTAACCTATTCCCTGGGCCAGTTGAAAAGCTGGCCCAGTTTTTAATCGCTCTGATTTCTTTCAGCTTTGATAGAGATGGTTTTGCCCGATCTGAGCGCTTGAACCGAGGCAAAGGTAGCCGTCATCACGCCAAAAATGTGATCATATGGGATCGATGGAGGCCCGCCAGCCTGGATAGCTGTCGAGAAAGCCTGCCATTCGGCGCGATGACCTTTGTCCTGGCGCAGACGAGATTTGAGGGTTTTTCTTCGGCCATTGAAGACCAACTCGATTGAGCGAAAATCATCCAGAACAGCCACCCGCCCGGCGCTGAATATCTCCACTCTTTCCTTCGGGAAAGCCTTATCGCCATTAGCCAGATAACTGACCAGGCCGAGCGACCCATCCGGGAAACCGAGCGAGATCATCAGGTTATCCTCTTTGTATCGGTTTGCATCTGGCAGGCCGCGAACCGAAACATTTATCGGCGCGGCGCCCACCAGGTAGGTGATGAAATCAATGAAATGGCAGCCCTCCCCAATCAAGCGCCCACCTCCCTGCTCGGGATCGTGTGTCCAGTGACTCAAGGGGATATACCCTGCATTTACCCGATAGTGGGCGAAGAGCGGCTCTTTACGCTCATCTAAAAATTGCTTCATCTTGCGGGCGAGCGGGGCAAAGCGGCGGTTGAAACCGACTGTGAGCAGCGGCGCGCCTGGTTTTGCCAGGGCTTGCTGAATTGAGGCCAGCTCCGCCTGGTTCAAGGCAAGCGGTTTCTCGCAAAAGACGTGCTTCCCGGCGGTAAGGGCTGCTATTACCTGGCGGGCATGCAGGTTGTGACGAGTTAATACTGCGATGGTGTTGATCTGTGGGTCTTCCAGAACCTGGACCTCATCGCTGGAGGCATAATGGAACCCAAAGCGTCCGGCTGCGTAACTGGCGTTCATCCCAGAGGCAGATGCAACACCCACCAAATCCACCTCGCTGATCGCTTTTAGCGCGGGCAGCATCACGGCGGCGGCGAAATTCCCGGCGCCCAAGACGCCAACACTCACTCTTTGGCTTGTTTCAACTCTAAGCTGTGTTGGCTGGGGATGGGTCAGAGCAGCGGCCGTTTCGGCTGGTGTTGAATTTCGGAAGACATCAGATCGTTGGGCGATCAGGCTTGTTTCCGTTTCGCTATTCAACTGAGGATATGTGAGCAATACCCCCAGGAAGGGTTCTTTGCGCTTTCCGGTGATCAATTCATAGGCCTGGGGGGCAGCCTCGATTGGAAAACGGTGTGTGATCAGCGCCTTCACATCCAGCCGTTTTTGAGCCAGCAGGTCGACAACTGCTTCCAGGTTGCGACCTTCACTCCAGCGCACATAACCGAGTGGATAATCCACCCCTTTTTCCTCATAGGTAGGATCGTAGCGACCGGGCCCATAGGAGCGTGAATTTAAGAAGGTCAGCTCTTTTTCGTAATAGATCTTTCGCGGCAACTGCAAACCAACAGCGCCCACAGCCACCACCCGCGCCCTATCACGGGCGATGGCGCCCGCTAACTCGACGGGATCGGTCGAAGAGGTATCCGCGCAGATCAGGATGGCATCGCAGCCGCGCCCACCTGAAAAGCCCAATGCGGCTTCAATGGCCTGCTCACGCAAGACGGCTTGCGCGCCGAGGTTTTCAGCCAGCGAAACCCGCCCGGGATCCAGATCTACACCAAACACGCGGCAGCCGGCTGCTTGCGCGATCTCAACCGCCAGAAGCCCGAGCAAGCCTAAGCCGATTACGGCTATTCGTTCGCCGATCTGGGCTTGGGTGAGGCGGAAACCATGCAAGGCGATCGCGCCGAGTGTTGTGAATGCGGCTGATTCAAAATCAACTTCATCTGGCAGCGCAGCAAGCAGGTTGCGCGGGACGCAGGCATACTCGGCATGCACTGCAAAACCGCCGCCAGCGCATGCTACCCGTTGTCCAGCATGGAAACCTGCCAGGCCGAGGTCGTTTTTCGGGTCTTCAGCCAGAGCGACAATCGTCCCGGCAGAGGAATAGCCGAGCGGCATGGGTTGGTCCAGGCGCCCGAAAGCAGCTTCCAGGGTGGTCAGCAAACCTTCGCGTCGAGCCTTATCAAATACCTGGCGCACCAGGTCGGGACGAGAGCGGGCTTTTCCGATCAGAGATTTCTCAGCGAATTCCACCACCATCCGCTCTGTACCTGCCGAAACCAGAGAAGCGGCTGTGCGCACCAACGCCTCGCCTGGCTGAGGCTTCGGGATGGGCGCGTCTGTTACGATTGTGTCCCCATTTTTCAAATTTTGCATCAATTGTTTCATCTATTTTTTATCCTACGGCGAAACCAGATTAGCATCAAAATGAAATCCATTTCTTTCTAGCAAGCGGCATTATAGCGCATAAATCTGCCCGATGTTATAATGTGTGCAATGTATTGTTCACACTTTGAAATGGGTATCACCCGCATTCGAAATTCCGATCATAGAAAGATAAGCACATATGGATATCCGCTATCATAATTTTGCTCGCATTCTCGTTGAGTATTCAGCCAAAATAAAACCTGGCGACCGGGTCGCTATTCGTTCTTCAACTGCGGCGGTGCCCATGATTCAGGAGTTGTATTGTCAAGTCCTGCGCCGCGGCGCCTACCCGCATATTTTGCTGGATTTACCCGATCAAATGGAGCTTTTTCTTGCGAACGCGAGTGAGGAAAACCTGGACTATCTGCCGATCTTTCATAAGATGGCTTTCGAAGAATTTGATGTCTTATTAAAGATACCTGCCGACGAAAATACTCGCTACCTCTCCCAGATTGACCCAAAACGTCTGTCCCGTTATCAAAAGACAATAATTCCCTTGATGCAAGCTCAGTTCAAACGTGGGGCTGAAGGCTCGCTGCGTTGGATGAGCACAATCTTTCCAACCCATGCTCACGCAGTGGAAGCGGATATGGGCTATGAAGCATTCGCCGACTTCTTCTTCCGCGCCTGCCATGCCGATGCCGAAACACCCGACCCGGTAGCTTATTGGGAAGCTGTAAAACTCGAACAACAGCGATATGCTGACTTTTTGGGCGGGCATGATCTGGTCGAATTGCGCGGTCCGGATGTTGATCTCAAGCTTTCTATCAAGGGACGTCGCTTCGAAAATGCCTGCGGTCAAACCAATATGCCGGATGGGGAAATTTTCACCGGACCGGTGGAGCAGTCGGTCGAGGGTTGGGTGCGTTTTGCCTACCCGGCTGTCAACCTGGGCGCCCTGGTTGAAGGCGTGGAGTTGAATTTCCACGAGGGGAAAATAGTCCAAGCTACAGCCGCGAAGAACCAGGAATTTCTAACTCGCATGTTAGATTCTGACGCAGGCGCCCGTTATCTTGGCGAGTTTGCTATCGGGCTGAATTACCAGATTGACAGGTTCTCTAAGAATATCTTGCTGGATGAAAAAATCGGCGGCACATTCCATGTTGCAATGGGCGCAGGCTATCCTGAGACCGGCAGTAAGAATGTGAGCGCCATTCACTGGGATATGATCTGCGATCTTCGCCGAGATTCGGAAATCCTGGTGGATCATGAATTGGTCTACAAGAACGGGCGATTCGTCTTCTAAAACCAGTGTGTTATTGATTGCTCACCGCGGCGGCGAGGGATTATGGCCGTCGAATACGCTTTTTGCTTTTAATAAATCCCTTGAGCTTTCAGCAGATGTGCTGGAAACCGATATCCACAGCACCTCAGATAATGTACTGGTTGTGCGGCACGATCCGACGTTCGATTCTACGACTGACGGCAGCGGTGCAATCCGCGACTACAGCTTGGTTGACTTGAAGAAGCTGGACGCGGGCTTCACATGGACAAATGACGGCGGAAGGTCCTTTCCATACCGCGGCCAGGGGATCACCATCCCAACACTAGAAGAAGTCTTCCAAGCTTTTCCGAACGCGCTGGTCAACATCGATATCAAACCAAAGGAGCAGCGAGTTGTTTACCAGTTTTGTGAGATGCTGCAGGATCTGCACAAGTTGGATCAGGTCATTGTTGGCTCTTTTCACGACGACCAGTTAAGCCTCTTCCGCCGACTCTGTCCGCACGTCCACACAGCAGCAGGAGCCGGTGAGACTCGCCGCTTCTTCATTCTTAGTAAGATGCACCTGGACCGGTTTTACAATTCAGTTGCGTTCGCTTTTCAAATTCCTGAAACGATTGGCCGTTTACGGATTGTTACATCAGATTTCATTCGCTGCGCCCACGCCCGCGGCTTGCAAGTGCATATCTGGACGGTCAACGAGACGGTCGATATGTTACGCCTGATCGAGTGGGGTGTGGATGGGTTGATTACGGATTATCCAGATCGGTTGAAAGCTGTTTTAGGCCGCTAAATTCTCGTCATCCAGGCGGGCGTCTACAGCCAACGATGGATCGCCGGGGATATCTAACAGGTTCTGAGACCTCCATAAGCGCAGGTATGCGCCTGCGGCAGCCAGCAACGAGGCATGCTGGCCGTGTTCGATAACTTTCCCATGCTCAAGCACCAGGATCTCGTCCATGTTTTCCATGCCAGCAAGCCGGTGGGTGATCACTAATAGGGACTTCCCCGTGGTGACATTTAATACAGATTGAAGCGCCTGGCGCTCGGCGAGGGCATCCAGGTTGGTGGTTCCCTCATCCAGGATGATCAAGTCGGCTGGCTTTAACAGGGCGCGGGCGATGGCGATCCGCTGGCGTTCGCCTCCGCTCAGGCGCACCCCCTGTTCTCCGATCCAGGTATCATATCCTTGCGGCAACCCGATGATGAAGTCATGGATGCCTGCCAGCCTGGCTGCGTTGATGATCTCATCATCGCTTGCCCGGGGATAAGCAATTCGCAGGTTGTCCCACAGGTTGGCGCTGAACAGGTAGACCCGCTGCGGAACTACGCTGAGGCGGCTGCGGACCTGTTCCTGGGCGAAACGGCGCAAATCCTGACCGTTCCACAGGATTTGGCCTTGTTCATAATCCCAAAAGCGCAGCAGCAGGTTGACCAGGGTTGATTTTCCTGCCCCACTCATACCAACGATTGCCATTCGTTTTCCGGCTGGCAGGTCAAAAGAGATTCCGTCTAAGGCCTGTTCGCCATCAGGGTAGCGAAAATAGATATCTCTCACCTGCAAATCCAGTCGATCCGGGGGCGATAACGGCTGCGGTGGGTCCTGAATTTCGGGTTGGGCATCCACTACAGCGAATAAGCGCGCGGCCGCTTGTAGATTGCTACCCATATATTGAGCTGCAACCGGCAGCGACGCAACAGCTTCGAAACTGGCGAGGGCGGTCATGGCTAATACCGCCAGGTAAACCCCATTGATCTGGCCGCTGGTTGTGAACGGGATCGCCAGGGTCAGGATTGTCCACATCCCCAGACCGGATAGAAGGCCCGTCACAGCATTTTGCAAGCTGGTCAGGTTGGCCATTTTTTGCCCAGCCCGGACCAGCCCATCGCCGAAGGTTTCAATTTCGGCAGCCAGGCGACCATCCTGGTTAAATGCCTGTAAATCGGCTAACCCCTGGATAAAATCTACAACTGCTGTGTTCAAGTCAGCCCGCTGTTCGATCAATTTTCGCCCTGGGCCTCGCCCCAATGTGCCCGCGATAACTGGCAGTCCCAAACCGGCTGCGAACCAGAACAACGCCAGCGCCAACCCCAAGCTTGGGTCAAATCTCGATATGAATATGAAAATCGCGGCCAAAGCAACCCATGCAGTGAGCGGGGGTGATAGGGCGCGCACATAGAAATTTTCCAGCGATTGGATATCCCCCAGGATGCGAGCGAGCAAATCTCCGCTGCGATAGCGCATCAAGCGGGCTGGCGCCAGCGGTTCCAGAGACTGGTAGAACCAGACCCGCAGCTTAGCCAGCAAGCGGAAAGTTGCCTGGTGCGACAAATAGCGCTCTAAGTAGCGAAATATCCCCCGGGTGATCCCAAATAAGCGCACCCCGACGATGGGGACCTGCAACAAAGCAATCGATGGGTGTAAGGCAGCCATGCTGATGATATAAGCCGATGTCGCCAACAATCCCACGCCACTGACGATGGTTGCAGCGCCCGCCAGTACAGATAAGGCAGCCCAATCCCAGATTCCGCCAGCCAGACGGATAAGCCGAACAAGCGCCGGCCAGCGGCGGGTGTCCCCCATGACCGTTGTGGGCTGAGGTTCGTCAGGAAAAGGATCGAGCGCTTCGCTGTGAAGATTACCCGGGGGGAAATCGCCCTTCTCTGCGTTCGAGCTGATCGGAAGGTTGTCTTTCAAAGAAAGGCCCCCGGTTGGAAAAAAAGTTCCGCGCTGAGACAGCAACAATTTGCGATATAGCCCCGCCTGATTACTGAGCTGCCCGTGTGTTCCTTCCTGGCGGATTTGACCTCTCTCCAGCACGATGATCCGATCTGCGTTCTGAATGGTGTTCAAGCGATGGGCGATTACCAAGGCTGTGCGGTGTTCTAACAGGCGCTTGATACCGGTTCGCAGCCGGGCCTCATTCTCCGCGTCCAGGTTGGCGGTCGCTTCATCCAGAATGATCAGTTTGGCGTCTTTGACGAACGCGCGCGCCAGGGCGATTCGCTGGATTTGACCACCGCTCAGGCGCGCCCCGCGCTCTCCAACGATGGTGGCATATCCATGCGGCAGAGCCTGAATAAAATCGTGCGCTTCTGCCAAACGGGCGGCTTCTTCGATCGCCTGATGGGTGGCATCGCTTTGGCCCAGGCGGATATTTGCTTCGATCGTATCGTTGAACAGGTATGGCTGTTGGGAGACCCAGGCGACTTGCTCACGCCAGGCGACCAGGGGGATTTCTGCCAGTGGACGACCATCCAACAAGATTTGCCCCTGGTCTGGTTCGAAAAAACGTAAAAGCAACGCGGCGATTGTGCTCTTACCGCTCCCGCTTGGTCCAACCAGAGCTATTCGTTGGCCTTTTGGGATTTCCAGAGTAACACCTTGCAAAGCCGGGCGGCCGACTTCATAGCTCAGGTGTACATCCTCAAAACGGATGTCCGTCAAACCAAGGTTTGAGCCCGAGATGAGATTTGGTGGGGAAATGGGATCGGAGCGCGGATCGTTTTTCGGCGGCGCCAGCGACCCTGTCTGTAGGAGATCCTGCGGGGTATGGGGTGGGGGTTTTCTGGCAGGCTGTATTTCCAATACCTGGAAAATCCGTTGAGCGGCTTCTACTCCAGATATGCCGGCATGAAAACGCGCTCCAAGCATGCGCAGCGGTTGGTAATACTCGGGTGCGAGCAGTAATACGATGAAAGCCTGCTCAAATGTGATCCAACCATACATCAGCCGCAGCCCGACCTGAACTGCGACAACGGCGGTGCTGATGGTGGCTGCCATTTCCAGGGTCAACGCTGAGAGGAATGTCACCCGCAGCACATTCATGGTAGCCTGTCGAAATAACTCGCTGGCTTTAGCAATCTGGCTTGTTTGATTTTTGCTGCGTCCATACATCTTTAAGGTTGGCAGCCCTTGCAGCACGTCCAAAAAATAGGCGCTCAGCCGGCTGAGTGTTTGCCATTGGCGGCGGGTGAGGGATTGGGCAAGGCTGCCGATCAACACCATAAATAGCGGAATCAATGGCGCCGTGAATAGAAAAACTACTCCCGATAGCAAATCGATTTGGAAGATAAAGATCAAGATGATCAGAGGTATGGATACAGCCAGCGCCAGCCCGGGTAGATATTGGCTGTAATAGGCATCCAGGCTTTCGATTCCATCTACCAGGGTATAGGTTAGATCGCCGGTTTGTTCACCGTTGGTATAGGCTGGTCCAAGCAATCGGATATGAGCCAGCAGTCGGTTGCGTAACCCGGTCTTGATCCGCCGGGAGATCTGTGCGGCGGTCAGGTCGCTTCCCCAGGTTAAAATTGATCTCAGGATAAGTACCCCTAAAAGAAAAAAGAGAAAGCCGGAAACCTCAGCCAGCGTCCATTTTTCCAGAAAAACCCGGTTGATGACCCGACTGAGGGTTTCGGCTTGTAGGATGGCAAGAGCGCCTGCCAAGAAGCCCAGCCCTATTGTGAGCAGCAAGGCTAATCGTTCCTGCCGTGCCAGACTCAGCAGGCGCTTATCCAGATGCATTTAATACTCTAAATGCGACTCGGTTGTCAGGCGCTTGCGGAATACCCAATAACTCCAGGCCTGATACGCCAGAACTATTGGCACGAAGATCAAGGCCACAATGGTCATCACCGTGAGGGTGTAGGGCGTTGAAGCCGCATTGGTAATGGTCAGGCTATACTCGGGATTCAGGCTGGAGATCATTACACGTGGATACAGGATTAAGAAAAACGAGACCAGTGCAAAGGCGATCCCAATTGCCACCATCAAGAAAGCCAGGCCTTCTTGACGCCTGCGGATAAAGTACCCAGCAATTAATGTGGCTGCTAAGCCAACAATCGGGATCACACCCGGGTTAACACCCAGTTTTGCCAGGGCGTCGGTGGCGAAATAAGTGGCGATCAGTAATGCCGCCAGGGTCGCAATGGTTACAACCCACAATTTGCCTGTCACCGCGTGCGCCTTCTCGCGCAACTCTCCATCTGTTTTCAGGCTGATGAATACAGCTCCATACAATGTGAAGGTGATCACAGTACTTACACCTGCCAGCAATGCATATGGATTAAGCAGGTTGAAGAAGCCACCCACGTAATTCATTTCGGCATCGATCGGTACACCGTGCACCAGGTTAGCAAAAGCTACTCCCAACAGCAAAGCCGGAACCGCGCTACCTACGAAAATTGCCCAATCCCATAACCGGCGCCAGCGCGGGTTTTGGTCTTTGCTGCGAAATTCAAAGGCTACGCCTCGACCGATCAAAACCAATAACAGCAGGAAGAGAGCCAGGTAGAAGCCGCTGAACATGGTGGCGTACCATTGCGGGAAAGCGGCAAATGTTGCGCCTCCTGCGGTTAGCAGCCAGACTTCATTCCCATCCCAGTGTGGGCCGATCGTGTTGATCATCACCCGCCGCTTGAGATCCTGTTTTTCGGGATCATGATCTTTGCTCAGGAAGGGAAGCAGAATTCCTACACCGAAATCAAAACCTTCTAGTACAAAAAAACCGATGTAAAGAACAGCAATTAGAATGAACCATAACGTGTTGAGTGACATGTCGGCCTCCTATGCGATTTTTGATATCGCCGCTAATCTTGTGCGCCCACCAGCGATGGCATTTCGTTTGCGTTGGGATCGCTCCCAAGCGTCACTGCTGCCGGGCCAGCCTTGATGAATTTGACAAAGAGGAAGATTGTGGCCGCCATCAAAGCTCCATAAACCAGGGTGTAAAGGATCAGCGTTGTGAGCACCTGTCCTGCCGGGACCACCGTAGAGATTCCGTCTTCAAGCTTCATCAAGCCATACACCACCCACGGGAAACGCCCAACCTCGGTTAGAATCCAGCCAAAAGAATTGGCGAGATAGGGCAACGGGATCATCCAGATGAAAAAGCGCAAGGCGCGTTTTCGCTTCTCGAGCAGATCTCCCATCACCATGAACAAAGCCCAAAACGCCATCGCGATCATCAAGAACCCAATCCCCACCATAAACCGGAAGCTCCAGTAGATAATCGCTACGGGGGGGATGTAGTTCCCAGGGCCAAATTGGTTTTCAAACTGCGCTTGCAGGTTATTAATTCCTTGAACCTCGCAGTCCAGCTGGTTGTAGGCAATTAAACACAACACATGCGGCAAACGGATCGAAAAAACCTCTTCCCGCTGCGAGAGATCGCCAATGGTGAGCAGAGAGAATGAAGCCGGCGACTCAGTCTTCCAGAGAGCCTCTGCGGCGGCCATCTTCATCGGCTGTGTCGCCACCATGTGCTGCGCCTGGCTATGACCATTGATCGCTACCAGGATCGAGGCGCCAAGCGCCATGACCGCTGCAATCTGGAAGGAGCGCTTGAATAAATCCACTTCGTTCTTACGGACGATATGATAAGCGCTGATGCCCATCACGAAAAATGCGGCGGTGGCAAAACCTGCTATGACGGTATGTGGGAACATCACCATGATGTTGGGATTCAAGATCAGATTAAAGAAATTCACCATCTCGGCTCGCCCGTTCTGTAAAATGTAACCGACCGGTTCTTGCATAAAGGAATTGGCGATCAAGATCCACAAAGCTGAAACGTTCGTCCCAATGGCTACCAACCACATCACGGCTGCGTGAGTCCCCTTGGATAGCTTATCCCATCCAAAAATCCAGACGCCCAGGAAGGTCGATTCCAGGAAGAAAGCCATCAATGCCTCGATTGCCAGCGGGGCTCCAAAGATATCTCCCACAAAACGCGAATATTCTGACCAGTTCATCCCGAACTGAAATTCCTGCACAATTCCAGTGACTACCCCCGTCGCAAAATTGATCAAAAAGAGCTTACCCCAAAACTTCGTCATTCGCAAATAGACCTCATTGCCGGAACGGACATAGAGAGTCTCCATCAGAGCTACCAGCACCGATAGACCGAGAGTCAGCGGCACAAAAAAGAAGTGGTAGACTGTGGTTATTGCAAATTGAAGACGTCCCAATGCAACTGCATCCATTATTTCATCTCCTTAAACTTGCAAGTGCTGCGAAAAAATCGCATTGAAATTCGACCCATATAGATGTTTCAGTTTAATAAGAGCGCTATTTTATTTCTGTGTTTTGTTTGTTCGTGATCGCTTTTTCACCTCCAACCATTCGGTCTGGGGCGTGATGACAGTGCCTATTTGGAATTAACCGGGATGAACAGGCTTTCAGTCACCGCCTGAATAGAGATTTCGGCTGGCAGATTGCCCACCTCTGCTGCCAGTTCTTCCAGCGAGATCGATTCTAGTTCGCGTAAGATCATGTTTTGCAAGCGATTCCAGCGATGTTGAACTGGACAACCCGATCCCAACGGACAGGATTGGTCCTCTGCTAAACAATCTGAGATCAGGATGGGTCCTTCGATTGCTTCCCAAATCAAGCGTAAATGAATATTTTTGGAAGATTGAGCCAGTTCAATGCCGCCATTGGGCCCGCTAAACGTATTGACCAGTCCCACCCGCGAAAGGTCGGCAATGATGCGCTGCAGGAAAGGGCGCGGGATTTGCATTTCGGATTGGACCAAATGGGTTAGCAGGCGCGTTCCTGAAGGCCGCCTTGCCAGGCAGAGCATAACTCGAACAGCATAGTCGGTACGGCGAGTGATTTTAAACATAAGCGCCTTTAACCTTTACTGAAAGCATCAATAATTACTGAAATAGTAAAGGTTTTGGAATGGCAAGTCAACGACCATTTGTCATGATCGTGCTATGATAAAAATCACTATCTATTTGGATGGATCAGAGAACGGATCAGATGGTCAACACAATGATCCCGGCTACGGTCAATATGGTTCCGAGGATGGTTTTCCAGGTGAGCGGCTCGCCGCCGAGCAGAACGCCCATGAGCGCGCCAAAGAGGGGAGACGTGAACGCGATCGGCATCACCCGGCTGAGTGGGGCGCCCTTAATAGCCATATAGAAACTGAGCATTCCGAGTGAGCCAGCGATCACACCGCCGCCAATCACCATCATCAGCAAAGCTTTGCTGCTGGCTTGCGGCAGGCTTTTCCATTGCGGAAAGCTGACCGTAGCGAGGATCACCAGGGCTACTGCAGTTCGGATGGTGATTCCCATTTGGGGGGACAGATTGCCCAGGTGCAACCCTTTTTTTTCGAAGTATCCGCCGATGCCCCAGGCTATCGCGGTGAGGAGGGCATAGAGTTGTGGTTTCATGTTTATCCTGTTACGCCGCCAGCCTGCGAAGCCAGTTTTGCTGCTGCCCGGCGGGAAATCTCGACGGCAAAATTTGTCCCACGGTCCCATGGGTAGACCTGGCTCATACTTGCAAAATACAGTCCAGGAATGGGGGTTTGGATATCCGGAATGTTGCGAGAATGGTTTATCAAAGGGATGGGTTGGGCATAACTGGTGCGGAAAAGCCAGGCGGCCCGGACCCAATCGGGAGCGAAATTCGGGTTAATCCGTTTGAAGGATGGCAAGAAATGCTTCAGCAACTCATCCTGGCTCAGACGGAAATATTCATGGTCGGGTTCCAGGTAATCGCCAATATAAACCACATGGTCGCCGCCGAAATGCTCTGGCGAGAGAAAGTTGGTATGTTCTACCAGGGCCAGGTAGGGAAATCCGGCTGATTTAGGGATGTTGTACCAGTAGTAGCCTTCTTCGGAGAGGGCGTGTTTTAGCGCCAATACCATGACGACCGCGCCCATGCTCTTTAAATCAAGCAAACCTTGCAGGTAGGCTGGTGGTAGATCGGGGGCAAGGCGGGCTAACAGGGCTGGTGAAGTTGTGACCAGGCATTGATCGTAATATTCTACGCCGGATGGGGTATCCAAAGCCAGGTTGCCATCTGAGAGTGGGGTGATGCGGCTGATAGGGGTGGAAAGATGGATTTGGACGCCCATCTCCTGAAGCCGTTGGGCAAACATGTCTGAGAAGGCCTGAAAGCCGCCTTGAAAAGTACCCAGGTTGGTTGTGCGGGTTTTGAGGCGGGCCCACATCCAGGCCATATTTACCTGGCGGGCGTAGCGCTCTCCAAATTTGCCGATCATTAATGGCTCCCACATTAACTCATACACCTGGTCGCCGGCCCATTTGCGCAGCCACTGGTCAACTGTGTATTTCTCAAGCTCCCGCCAGTTAGTCGTTAGCCTCAAATACAGACCGACCAGCCCGAAGCGAGCCTTCCGAATGCCCCAGCCCAGGCCAGGGAACAGGATTGCCTTGATGATGGAGTCAAAGGGGTAGAAATGCGCCTTGTGGTACATCACCGTGAAGGGCCGACGGAAGATGACCTGGTTGCTCCAGCCCAACTCTGCAATCAAGCCGAGCATATGGGCGTCGCTGGCAAACCAATGATGATAGAACTTTTCTACCGTCCAATCCCAGTTGGGGTCTTTAAACCCGGCGGCTAATCCGCCAAACTGGTCACCCGCTTCGTAGATGACCACGCGATTTCCTTGTGAAACAGGAAACGCCCGGATCAAATCAAAAGCAGCGGACATACCGCCGATACCTGCGCCGATGATGGCAATTTTTCTGCTCAATTAAGCCTCCGCCCGTGCTGCTTCGATTGCTTCACTCCAATGGATGCCCTTCTTAAACATATAGTAACCTCCCAGGGCGGTGATTGGGAACCATAATGCGATATGCAGCGACAGGGTATAAGCTGCTGCGGTGGCTTGAGAAACTTCGTAGGCTTGTAACACCGCGATGCCAGGCGCGTCAAATGTGCCAACATAACCAGGCGCTGAGGGGATTGTGGTAGCCAGGTTAACGATACCATTCATTAGCATAAGCGCAAAGAAGCTCACCCGGAATGGGAATGCGTGCATTAAGAACCAGTATTTTCCCGTTTCTAATAACCAGATTACCACGGAGGTCGCAAAAACCATCAGAGCGCCGCGCGGTGAGCGCAGCGCCGCCAAGCCTCCCAGGAAGCGGTCGGAGAGCCCTAAAATCTTCTGGCGGAAACGTTCAGGCAGCAGGCGGGTGACGATGATCTCTACAATCGACTGAGCACGTTGGGGGAACATCGCCGCAACCAGAAAAACCAGCAGCGCCCCGATGAAGACAAACGTCCCGGCGATTGCCAGGGTGCGGATGTCGCCGACAAAACCCGAGCTGGACGTCAGGCTGGCTAACTCCGGCAGGTTCACAAAGATGAAACCCAACATCACCACACCATCGAAGACACGCTCAACAATAATTGTGGCGAGGGAGGCCGAGATGGGCACCTCTTCATCCTTCTTCAGGACAATTCCGCGCAGCAACTCCCCGGCGCGGGCTGGCAGGATATTGTTTCCGAAATACCCGATTGCGACTGTGGGGAAGAGTTGGACTGTGGGGATAGATTTTAACGGTTTGAGCAGGTAATGCCAGCGCCAGGCTCGCGCCCAGACGCCGACGAAATAGACTGCCACGCCTGGAATCACCCACCAATAGTTGGCTTGTCTAAAAGCCTCTCCTAATTCATCCAGGTGCAGACCGCGCAATGCGATATACAATAATAACAGGCTTACCACCAGGCCGAGCCAGAATTGCCAGCGTTTCACGTCGCTCATTCTACCACTCAATCGCAGAGGCTCACAGGCGAAACGGCGATAGTCGCTGGTCAGTTATAATACATGCATGCAGAACCGGCTCAGGATTGGACTTATTGCAGGGGTGTTTTTGGCACTTGGTGTGCTGGGTATCTATCTTTGGGGCACACCGAGGCTGTTGTCGGTTTCTCCCGAAGATCGCGCGGAACGCGTTCCTTCCAGCGCTGTGATCCGGATTGTTTTTTCGCGCCCGCTCCAGACGGATGAATTGAAGACCAGACTGACTCTTGTGCCTGAAATTGGCGGGAGCTTTCGATGGGAAGAGAGCACACTCATTTTTACGCCGGAGCTGCCCTGGCCAGCGGGCGTTACAGTGCAAGCGCGGCTTGAATCGGGGGCGCCAGCGAGCGGTTTTCCGCCCTTAGCGTTGCGTGGGGGCGCAGAATGGTCGTTTAAGATCCGCCAACAAGGGATTGTATATCTCTATCCCGCCAACGGACCGGCGAACATGTATTTGTTGAACCCGGTCAGCGCTGAAAGTACTGCCCTTACGGATGTCGCTACCGGCGTGCTCGATTTCACAATCAGTCAGGATGGGAAGTCTCTGTATTACAGCATACGAAAACAATCGGAAGGGAGCGCGATCTATCGATTAGACCTGGTAGATACTGGCGAGGATACCCTTTTGGAGAGAACGATGACGCCCACCCGAACGCTGGAGTCCTCGATGGTGCTGGATTGTATGAAAGCGATTTGCCAGGGATTGGCGCTCGACCTCAAGGACTCTACCTGGCATATGAACAAAGCGGGCAGTCGGGAGACAGCGGTCCGATGTTTCCGCAGGTTTGGATTTTGGGGCTTCCAGGGCAGAATTCCACCCCCTCCTTTTCAGGCTGGAGACCCGGTTCATCAAACGATCCTGCCAGCCTGGTCGAAAAACGGGCTGCTGGCATATTACGATTCGAATGAGATGGCTTATTTCTTTATTGAACCGAAGGGCGTCACGCTAGGCAAGTTCCCAAACCAGACCGGACAACAAGGAGCGTGGAGACCAGACGGCCAGGCATTCCTGGCGGCAGAAATTTTCTATCTGAATGCCAACATTTCTCCAGCTCTCTCCAATCTCGAGTCGCTGGCAGATAGCCGCCTGATTCTTTATGATCTAATCGCCGGCAAGACGGAGGATATCACGCCGGGCATGGGTGTGGAAGACGCCGTTCCGGCCTATTCCCCAGATGGAAACTATCTGGCTTTTGCTCGTAAATATCTCGATGTCCAACGCTGGACGCCGGGTCGCCAGTTATGGATTGCCAGGGTAGCAGGGCGAGAGGCGCGTCCGCTGACGGATTCTCCCTTGTATAATCATTTCGATTTCGCCTGGAGCTTCGGCGGAGATCAACTGGCGTATGTCCGTTTCAACCAGAGCGTCTTGTATGAGCCGCCAGAAATCTGGGTGCTTGATCTGCTCTCTAGCGAGGCTGTTCGTTATGTTCAAGATGGGTATAAGCCGCAATGGATTCCATAACCCCCAAAGTGGGCAAAAATGGGGTAGAATCGAGAGACGAAAGTCCACCAATCACAAAGGATAGCGTTAAGACACGTTCTAAAACACAAGGAAAAGGTTTGAATAAAGAATGAGCGATAAAGAAAGTGCCCAAAATGTGATCGAGGCCTACCGCAAAAAACAGCAGGCAGCCCGAAAAGCGCCGGTGCTCTTTGGCGTCACGGCCGTATTAATCATTGCGGGTGCGGCGTTGCTAATTTTTTGGTTGTTTGGTTCTGGCGTTCCAAAATTATCGATCGGTCTGTTTGCAACGGATACTCCAACTCAGACAAATACGGCCACGCCAACTGCGACCTTGACCTCCAGCCCAACAGCAATCGATACCCCTACGCCAACAGATACCCTTACGCCCACTCTACCCCCGACGCAATCTGGGCCTTTCGTTTACCAGGTCGAGGATGGCGACAATGCCTGGTCAATAGCCCAGGAGTTCAATGTGGATCTGCTGGTGTTGATCACGGTCAACAACCTGGATCCGGAGGACCCGACCATCCGAGTCGGCGATAAGCTGATCATCCCGGCTCCAGATACGAAATTGCCGAGTGCAACGCCGTTGCCGGACAATCTCAGCCGGGGGACAAAGATCAGTTACAATGTCCAACTGGGCGACTCTCTGTTGGCGATTGCAAACCAGTTCAACAGCACGATTGAGTCGATCAAGGAAGAGAACGATATCGAGAACGAGAATGAGATCTTTCCCGGTCAGGTGCTGATCATTCTGGTCAACCTTGTCACGCCGGTCCCAACTTCTACAATCACGCCAACGGTTGTGTTCCAGGTGAATGGCACAGTGGTGCCGACTGCAATCACGCCGGGGGCACCGGCTGCCACCGCTGCACCGTAAATTGGATGATTTATCTGGCCATTGGCCTAATAGAACGCTGCCGCAGACAGGTGGATTCTGCGGCAGCGCCCCTTTAAAATCTGGATGGATAATCGATGTGCATATTTTGCGCCGCAATACCAGCAACCCTGGCTGTGGGTGTGAAAATCAACTCCCAACAACAAGCCCAAGCTGACAGGGATGAGGCAGCCTCCCGCCAAATTCCCGTAAAGGCTGTTACAGCCATTACTGTGGCTGGCCTGGTGGTCGCCTCGATCACATATCACACGCAATTTGGGGCATAATCTCAGCCGCTGAGTGAGACAGAGTTATCGAACGAGTTGGCTGGAGCGCTCGATGCTCTGCAAGATTTCAGCAGCCTCTTCCGCATCGGCAATATGCACACGCCCATCGGCATCTGTGTGAGTGGGGATCAGTTCGTAACCAATATATTTTGTCCCTTTGAATTTCACCATTAAGATAATCCCCTGACGGTGATCGCGCAGCCCCTGGTCAAAGACGAAATTTCCCAGGCCGTAAAACACTGGCACACCATCGATCTCCTGAATCGCCTGGACAACATGGGTGTGGTTGCCAACCACCAGATCAGCCCCGGCTGCGATCAGCTGTCTGGCTTGCTGGGTTTGCAGCCAATTGGGGACAGAAATATCCTCTGAACCCCAATGAGGTAAAGCGATCACCACATCGGATATCTGCCGGGCTTGCTCGATGGCGGTATGAATATTCTCTGCGTCTAGCAGGGCAATTCCAGGATGATCTTCAGCAGCAAACACGCTTGGATCCATCTTGCTATCGCCCAGCGAGACAAACCCAAAGCGGACACCATGAATTGTGAAGACAACCGGTTGAAGCGCTTCAGCCAGGTTTTTGCCCGCTCCAACGGGCTGGATGCCAACCCGTTTCAGGTTGTTCAAGGTGTCGAAAAAGGCGTAGTCGCACCAGGATTTCATCAGCCCGCAATCTTTGATATGGTTGGTGGCGACGCTCATCAAGTCAAAGCCAGCCCGCGCGGCCGCGTCAGCATTGCTCGGCTTGCCGACTAGCTGCCACGTCCAGATACAACCGGTGCTCTCAACTCGATCGGACATTGTGGCGTTGTATACCCCGACGGATCGGTCTGCTTTGCTGATGATATTGCGCACCTCTTCATAAGGGTAGTCAGGGTTGTCCCTGGCATCCAGAGCAGCCTGCACACAGCGGGCAGGCACGATCACGCCCGTGAAAAGCAGGGTGGTGGTGATGGGTTCCGTAGTAGCCGTCAGCGTGGAGGTTCGAGTTGGATCCGGCGCAGTCGTGGCTGGCGGCGGTGTGTTTGTTCGGGGTGTTACCCCAGTCGGGCTGGCGCTGGCTGTTGGCGGGTAGAAAACCGGGGTCGGGTCAGCGGGAGAACTGGTCGCAGTCTCTCTGTTGGAAGGCGTCTGAGTTGGCTTTGTTGGCAAGCTCTGGCAGGAAGATAGAGGCAAAAGAATCAAAGTCAGGATCAAAATCCGCGACCTGATTGTATTCATGAACAAAATCCTTTTCGGCGATGCTCGGCGAGGGCGGGAATGTAGGACCATGGCAGTGAATGATTTATGATTCGTCGACAGGGGGGGCAGCGGATCCGTAATCCAAGATTTCGCGTGTGTTTGATCCGGGTTCAAGCGGCGCGATAATGCCTTTTTCTTCCATAGTCTCGATCAAACGGGCAGCGCGGGTGTAACCGATCCGTAAGCGGCGTTGAAGCATTGAGATCGATCCGCGACCCTGGCGGCGGGAAAGATCAATCGCCTCCTTTAGCATCGGATCGCCTTCTTCTGCTTTCATTTCCTCCCATAAAGGCATCTGTTTGAGCGGGATCCCACTGGGGGCAGCATCGACGATACCACCAGCGGCAGTTGCAGCCGGCTGGTAAAGCCCGGCATAGCCTTGCCAGTATGCGACCAGGCGTTGGATTTCGCTCTCTGACACGTAAACTCCCTGCAAGCGGACGGGAGCCGGGGCATCTGGGGCTTGAAAGAGCATGTCCCCGCGGCCAAGCAGGCGTTCGGCGCCCGGCTGGTCCAGGATCACCCGGCTGTCTATTCCAGAAGCAACAGCAAAGGCAATTCGCGCCGGAAAATTGGCTTTAATCAGGCCAGTGACAACATCAACGGAGGGACGCTGGGTAGCGATCACCAGGTGAATACCGGTGGCGCGGGCCAGTTGGGCCAGACGGGTGATTGTGCGCTCGGTCTCATCTGGGGCGAGCATCATCAGATCTGCCAACTCATCGATGATCACAACCAGGTAGGGCAGCTTTTGTTCGCCGCGGCTTACGATTTTGTGATTGTACTCCTGGATGTTTCGGCAGCCGGCTTCTGCCAGTTTTCTGTAGCGCATATCCATTTCGCGGGTAACCCATTGCAGAACGGTTACTACTCGCTCCAGATCCACCACCACCGGGGCGAGCAGATGAGGAATTCCGTTGTAGCCAGTCAGTTCGACCCGCTTTGGATCCACCATCACAAGGCGCAGGTCATCTGGAGTGTTGTTCAAAAGCAGCCCGCAGATCAACGCATTGACGCAAACCGACTTGCCAGAGCCGGTTGCTCCAGCCACCAGCAGATGAGGCATATTGCTCAAGTCGGCTGCAACCGCATTTCCAGATACGTTTAGTCCCAGTGCAAAGCGGAGAGGGTTTTTCAGGCGATTGAAGGCTTCGCTCGTGAGTAAATCGCGCAAAGCCACCAATGAGACCTCATCATTTGGCACCTCGATCCCAACGAACCCTTTGCCGGGCACCGGGGCCTGAACGCGAATAGTACGAGCGGAAAGCGCCAGGGCAAGATCGTCTGCCAGGGCGGAGATCTTGCCAACCCGGACGCGCATGCGCCCGCCGCGGAATTCGATGAAATCTGGCTCGACCCCAAATTGCGTGATCGTTGGTCCCCGGTTGATTTCCACAACCCGGGCTGGAGCGCCGAAGGAGGAGAGGGTCTCTTCGATGACATTGGCGCGCTGCTGGTCCGATTCTTCGTTGACGCTGAGCTGGCTGCCTTCGTCGAGGATTTGGTCAATCGGCGGCAGTTCCCAATGAGGCGCAGGAGCAGCTTTTGCCAGATGGGTTGGATTATTGATCAAGGCTGGATTGAATGGTCCAGCTTGGGGAATGGATGGCGCAGCCGATGGGTTTGATGAGGTTGAATATTCAATATAGTCGGGTGGAGGGACTGGGATACCTGCGCCGGCCGACCGGCGTTCCTGGCTGATCTCGATGATCCAGTCTTGCAGGCGGTCAAATACGGAGATGAGCCCGCTAAACATTTCAGCAATGGTAATATCCAGTGTGATGGCTAATGCGATGATCAGCCAGGCAGCCAGGGCTACTGCGGCCCCGCCTTTTCCCAGCGTGAGGAGCAAAAAGCCGGTTGCTGCTGCTCCGACGTAACCACCGCCGGCGGGGATCCGGGCTAGGCTGAATGGGTCCTGACCACTGTATAGAACTGCGATGAAGTGCAAGACGGCAAGTAAACATAAATAAAGCAATGCCATCCCCAATAACCGCTCAATTGCCAGTTGGGGAATCCGTTCAAAGTTGCGTAATACAAACCACAACCCGGCGCCGATGAGAATGAACGGGAAGATATACATGCCCCATCCCAGACCCAGGCCCAGCGCATCCGTCCAGCCGCTGGTCAGGCTACCCTGGATGGGAGAGAGCATACTCAGCAGGGTGAGCATACCGACCAGGGTCATGGAAATACCCAGTATATCCAGCTTGCGGTCCAGGGAAAGCCCTTCACGAACCGGGCGAGGCGGGCTGTGCTTTTTGGGGTTGGCTTTTTGCGGGTTCAGTAGCCCTGCCAACCTGCTGGCGACCGGAACCGCTATCGGCGCGGCAGGTTTACGAGCAGTTTTGCCGCTGGAGGATTGGCGGTTCGAACTGCCAGTTTTCGATTTCGGAGCAGGGGTATGCCCGCCAGGTTTGACGGCGGTTTTTTGAGGGTGTTTGGAGGTTTTCTTCGGAGCAGCCATATTCAACAGGAATTATAGCACATATGGTCTGCCAGATAATCCCCCTCGTGCGGCATGTTGGCAGGCAAACATGAGGTACAATTACAGAGCAACCAGGTCAGATTATTCTTTCAAAAGAAAAGGTATTCCTTGTTCGAGATTGTATTCCTTGGTACGTCGGCATCGGCGCCTTCTGCTCGTCGCGGCCTTTCTGCTCAAATCGTGATGCATGATGAGTATCGCTTCCTGATCGACTGTGGCGAGGGAACGCAGCGCCAGATCATGCAGTCCGGTTTGGGTTTTAAGCGGCTGAGCCGGATCCTGATTACACACGGGCATCTGGATCATATTCTGGGGTTGGCTGGATTGCTTTCAACCTTCACCCGCTGGGAGACGATTGAATTCCTTGAAATCTATGCTGGCGCCTGGGCGTTGGAGCGAATCCGCGATTTGTTGTATGGGGTGGTGTTGCGAGGCGCCAGACCTCCCATGGAGATCCGCATGCATGCTATTGAAGCCGGGGTGATATTTGATGAGAAAGATTTTCAGGTGTCGGCTTTTCCGGTCTATCATCGCGGTCCGGATTGTTTTGGCTTTCTGTTTGAAGAGAAGTCTCGGCGACCTTTCTTGCCTGAGCGGGCCGAAGCTTTGGAAATCCCAGCCGGTCTCTGGCGTGGAAAGTTAGTCAATGGGCAATCTGTTCAATTACCAGATGGTCGTTGGATCACGCCAGATCAGGTGTTGGGGCCTGTTCGAGCGGGTACACGTCTGGTGCATATCGGTGATGTTGGCCGAACGGAAGAACTGGAGCTGATCTGCCGGGAGGCGGATGCATTGGTGATTGAGTTTACCTATCTGGAGGAAGAAACTCAGATGGCGGATGATTTCGCTCATCTGACAGCCCGACGGGCAGCAGAGTTGGCAAAACGAGCCGGGGTGTCAAACCTGATCCTGACCCATCTCTCGAGGCGTTATCGTGAGCGGGATGTGGCGGCGGAGGCTCGCTCAGTTTTTCCAGGAGCCTATGTGGCTCGCGATTTTGATCATTTCCAGGTTCGGCGAGGGGAAATGGTCAAGGTGGATAAAGATCATCCAGTGGATAAAAAAAACGGCTCTCGTCAGGTCAATCCACTGGATAGCTGAACGAGAAGCCGGTTTCGGGCGGTTTTTTGATAGATCAGCGCAAGCGTTGTTCTTTCCAAATATCAGCTTCATTGTGATAACCAGCCTGCTCCCAGAACCCCAGGCTGTCTTGAGCCATAAACTCGAGCCCCCGCAGCCACTTAGCTCCTTTCCAGAGGTATGGGCTTTTCAGGTCATCCCGACCGGGAATATGCCCGATCACTCCACGCAACGGGTAGCCGTGATCGGGTGTAATTGGCTCTCCATTGTAATGTGTCGCCAGTAAGAAGTTCTCCTGCATAACCACTTCCAGCGGTAGATTGACAGTGAAACCATAATCAGCGTGCTGCATGACATAATGAGCGCTGGTTTTGAGTTTAATCAATCCCTGGTCGATCAGTGTGCGGATGGATATACCCTCCCAGGTTGTGTCGAATTTGCTCCAGCGTGTCACGCAATGCAGATCCATATGGATCTGAGTGCGGGGGAGTTGTTGGATTTCATCCCATGTCCAGCGCACCTCCTGATCTACCTCACCCCAAATCCGAAAATCCCATGTGGCCGGGTTGAAATGCGGAACCGGACCATAGTGAAGCACCGGAAATTTTTGAGTGAGCGATTGGCCCGGAGGAAGGCGCCCTTCATTTTCGACCCGCTCCTCATCCTTTTTTCGGCGTAAGAATTGATCAAACATCATAGATATACCTCCTGGTATAAGAGCGTATTATATCAGGCAAGGGCGGTCGGGATTATAAAGCGCGGGAGAATATATGAGTGGTTCGTGTGCTTATATGGCTATGCTCTCTCCAGGCTTGAGCAGCCGGACCTTGCTGCTGGTCTCGGTTTCGACGCGCTTTTCCCACACAGCCGGATCCTGGGCGATTAATCCCCAGGTATCATAGTGATATGGAACGACATATTTTGGGGTGAGCAACTTAACTGCTCGCAGGGCGTCATCCGGTCCCATGGTGAAATTGTCTCCGATAGGCAAGAAAGCTAACTCCACGCCTTCCTCGCCGATCAAACCCATATCGCCAAACAAGCCGGTATCGCAGGCCAAGTAGATCTTTTTGTCTTCAAGAGTGGTCAATAAGAAACCAGCAGCGACTCCACCGTAAGAGCCGTCTGGCAGGATCGATCCATGAACGGCCAGGGTCAATTTCAGGTAGCCAAAGGGGTGTTTATAACCTCCGCCTTGTTGCTGGCCGTGGGTTTGCAAGCCTTTCTTGCTCAACCAGCTGGCGATCTCGACATTGGAGATCACCATAGCTCCGGTACGTTTGGCAATCTGGACGGTATCCCCGATGTGGTCGAAATGGCCATGCGATAATAAAATATAGTCGGCATTAACCTTGTCCGGGGATACGGACGTGGATGGGTTATCCGTAAAAAATGGATCGACCAGGATGGTAAAGCCGCTTGTTTCGATGGATAGGGCAGAATGTCCAAACCAGGTGATTTTAGCGCTCATAAAGACCTCCTTCTATTTTCTACAGGATACGGATGTTAAAATGGGCCATATTGAATTGCTACACCGATCAACAGGAACAGTACCGATACCAACAATACCCACACCCACAAGCCGAAAGACCAGCGCAACCATTTAGGATAACTGACTGCGCTTAACCCCAGGCAAATTAACAATACAGGGTTGGTGGGGTAGGCCAGGTTAGAGAATCCATCACCGAAGACGTAAGATGTCACTGTGACCTGACGTGTCAGCCCGACCAGGTCGGCTAACGGGATCAGGATTGGCATCAACAAGAAAGCCTTTGCTGAACCAGAAGCAACGAAAAACTCGATCATCAGGGTTAATAGATAGACGAGCAGCACCGCGGTGGATGGGCCGAGCTGTGAAAAGGGCTCGGCAGCTGTGTTCAAGATCGTATCCAAGATGCCGCCCTGGGAAACAATATATTTGATGCTGGCAGCCATTAAAATCAGCGGGATGGCTGGCGCGATGCCAATCAGCCCATCCAAAGCTGCTTTGCGCACAAGCGGCCTGGGTGTTCCACTGACCAGGCCGGCGCTCAAACCGCCGATGAAGAATAGCAGACCGACAATGGGCATGGAATAATCCGATATTGCCGGGATAAATGGAGCTGTCACCAATACGATCAGAATGAGAGCCAGGAAAACCAGGAAGAGGGGAATGGATTTACCCAGGTTGGTTGCAGGGTCTGCTGAACCGATTTGGATGTGGCTATAACGGGCGCGGTTGGCCTGATCTTCTTTAAATACCGGTGAAAGCTGTGGGTTCTTATCGATCCGGCGCGCATAGCGCACCAGAAAAGCAGTGAACAGAGAATAAATGACAATGAAGATGATGATCCGAAACCAGGCGCCCGAGAATAGCGGCAGTCCTGCCAGTTTCTGGGCGACGCCGAGGGTGAACGGGTTGGTGATGGCGGCAGAAAATCCCATGTTTACAGCCAGGATGCTCATTCCCAAACCGACCAGCGCATCCCAGCCCAGGTAATAAGACAGAGCTAACATGAGAGGGACGAGCGGAACAACTTCTTCGAAGATGCCGAAAAATGCCCCGATCATCATGAAAAAGAGCGAGATGACGATCAGCAGTACATATTTCCGGCCTTCGAACGCCTGTACAATGCGGGCTACAACCGCTTTGAGCAGACCGCTTTTCTCCAGCACAGCGAAGGAAACCCCGACCATCAACAGGAAGATGATGATCGTGATAATGGTCAGCGAGTTCGGTCCCCATAGCACCTCTATTGGGGCGGTGAACCAACGCCAGATCGGATAATTGGGGGGATCGATGTACTGAAAAGTTGTTGGGTCGATTACCTGACGGCCATCCATTTCAACCCGGGTGAAACTTCCGGCAGGGATTATGCGAGTTAGGATTCCAGCAAAGATCATGAGCAACAGCAGAATGAAGACGGATTGGAGGAAGGATTTTGTGCTGATTTGGGCGCCCGCTTTTTGCTCCATAATGACCACTCCCTTGATTGAAAAACCGAGTTGATGATCCCGCAAGTCTCCGGCATCTCCGAGAAACCGGAAGCGGAAGATCGCTAGTTCTAACCCCTATTATATTAGATTCCAATCGGTCTATCCCGATGAAAAATTCATCATAGAGACATGATCCAATCTGATGGACGAATGATACTATTGTTATTCGGCTTACAGGAGGATATACTACGATTTCAGCAAGAGTGACTGTGTAAATCATCCCCGTTGTTGTTTGAGTATGGAGATAATATGAATTCTGTCCCATTCACAAAGATGTCCGGCGTAGGAAATGATTTTATTATTGTGGATAATCGCAGTGGGATTCTGGATGAGATCGGTGTCCACGAATTTGCCCGCCGAGTATGTGCGCGGCGGGTCTCGCTGGGCGGAGATGAGTTGATGGTCATCGAAGCGCCAAGAAAAGGCGGCGATTTCTGTATGCGCACGTTTAACCCAGATGGGAACGAAGTTAAGATGTGTGGTAATGCAGCCCGCTGCGTGGCGCGCTATGCTTATACCCATGCCATTGCAGGTGAATGCATGACGATTGACACCCTGGGAGGAGCGGTTATAGCCTGGGTCGAGGGGGAAACTGTGCGCGTGCTTTTGCAGATCACCTCTCAACCCATTCTCAAGCGTGAAATGAGCATCCAGGGGGAGAATCTAATTCTGCATACGGTGGAAATTTCTGGGACTCCACACGTTGTCGTATATTTGGAAGATGCGCAGAACGCTTCTGGAAAATGGATCCAGCGGATGGGCGCAGCTATTCGTTATCACGAAAGTTTTCCGGATGGCACGAATGTTAATTTCATTCAGGTGATCGACCGACACAGTCTGTGGCAGCGTACCTACGAACGCGGCGTGGAGGCTGAAACGCTGGCTTGCGGCACAGGCGCTGCGGCTTCGAGTATAATCAGCGATTTGCTGGGGATGGTGGAATCGCCGGTAGCTGTTAAAGTGCTGGGTGGTGAGTTGAGCATCTCGTTTGATGGCCGTAGCGATGCGGTAAACCATCTGATGCTGGGAGGGAGAGCCTGGTTTGTAGCCGAGGGATTTCTGCACCCCGAGGCGTGGACCTGGGTTTAGGTATTTGGTTTTGAAAGGAAGATATTCTCTATCAATAGGAGCTGATGATGCAGAACGAGATCAACGACGTAACTGGTAATAGCGTCCATCCATTAGATCAAGATTTCAGGCTGTTTCTTGAGGCATTTCCAACCTATTCAGAAACAAACATTCTGGACGATCTGCGGGTTCGAGAGTATGCCCGTCTCGATGATCAAGGGCATGTCTATCTAGATTACACGGGCGGCGGACTATTCGCCAAATCTCAGCTGCGCCAACATATGAGCCAATTAAGCGATCATTTATACGGCAATCCGCATTCCTCCAACCCCACTTCTTCGGCTGCGACCCATCTGGTTGAGAGCAGCCGGCAGGCGGTCCTGGAGTTTTTTAACGGATCGCCGGAAGAATACGTGGTGATTTTTACTGCGAATGCCAGCGGCGCGCTCAAATTGGTGGGCGAGTTTTTCCCTTTTGGCGAAGGCGATCACTACCTCCTCACTTTTGATAACCACAATTCCGTAAATGGCATCCGCGAATTTGCTCGTTCCCGTCAGGCTGAGATCACTTATGTACCGGTTGTACTGCCTGATATGCGGGTAGACGAGGATCAGTTGAATGATTTCTTAGACCTAGCCCGACCCGGCGGCAATAATTTATTTGCGTTCCCGGCTCAATCGAATTTTTCGGGTGTGCAACATCCATTGGATTGGATCCAAAGGGCGCAAGATAAGGGTTGGGTTGTTTTGTTGGATGGCGCCGCCTTTGCTCCCACTAACCGGTTGGATTTGAACCGCTGGCATCCTGATTTTGTCCCGATCTCTTTTTATAAGATGTTTGGTTACCCCACCGGGGTTGGCTGTCTGCTGGCGCGAAAGACTGCCTTGCCCCACTTGCATCGACCCTGGTTTGCAGGCGGGACGATTACTGTGGCCTCTGTGATGGGCGATAAGTATTACCTGGCGCCGGGTGAAGCGGCTTTCGAAGAAGGCACGCTGAATTATTTGAGCATCCCAGCCGTTGAGATCGGTTTGAGACATCTCCAGTCAATTGGGATGGATGTCATCCACGAGCGAGTCCGTTGTCTGGTTGGGTGGTTATTGGATCACCTGACCGCGCTAAAGTATGCAAACGGAATGCCGCTCGTTCGGCTGTATGGACCGGCGACAACGGATCAGCGTGGAGGAACATTGGCGTTAAATTTCTACACCGCCTCGGGAGAAGCGATCGATCATCGGGTGATTGAAAGAGAGGCGAATAAAGCCAATATCTCGCTGCGTACAGGCTGTTTTTGTAATCCCGGCGCAGGAGAGATCGCCCTGGGAATCTCTAAGCCCGAGTTGGTAGCTTGTTTCAATCCATTGGCTGACCGATTAACTCTGGATGATTTTCGCTTATGTATCGATGGAAAGAACTCAGGGGCAGTGCGGATCTCACTTGGATTAGCCAGTAACTTCAATGATGTTTATCGCTTGATGCAATTCGTACAGGGTTGGTTATCTGTTGATAGCGCTGTGGCTGAAGCTACTGATCGGGGCGCGGCTTGAAGAAAGAAGCATATCGATATTTATGACCAGGAGATCAGAGATGGAAGGTAATGGGCAGTTCATGGTCGGAATGCGATCCGAGCAGACTTTTATGGTGGAGGAAAAATATACCGCCGGACATATTGGGAGTGGTTCACTGCGGGTGCTGGCAACGCCCAGCATGATTGCTTTTATGGAGCGGGTTGCAGCTAATTTTATGCAAAACCAACTTTACCCGGGTATGTCCAGTGTTGGGGTATTGGTGGATGTGCGTCACCTGGCGGCCACACCGGTGGGGTGCAGTGTGCGGGTGACATGCGAGGTGACGGCGGTGGATGGCAGGCGGGTGGATTTCGCGGTGGAGGCCTGGGACGAAATCGAAAAGGTAGGCGAAGGTCGGCACCAACGGGTTGTGATTGACGTGGAGCGTTTCCTGAAACGCCTGGAGGCGAAGCTTCCGAAAGCCGGGTCGTGATGGTGAGAGTGCTTTACGATGGGTGGGATCTGGTCTATCAGCCAAACAGCCCGGCGGCGATCCATTTGCTGGAACTATTAGCCAGCCAACCGCAAGGTGTGCAAGCCGCAATTGGGCTGCCTGGTATTTCCTTTCATCCTTTGCCGATGGAGATGGAGACCGGCGAAACGGTTATCTCATCAGTCATTGCAGCTCCGAACAGCCCATCCGGCAGACTGCGCTGGGAGCAGCAGACGATACCAAACCTCGCCCACACTCTGAGGGCTGGGTTGATTCATTCCTTCGAATCGGTCGCGCTGTTCGGAAAATGCGCTACTGCGCTCAGCCCGACAGGCGTTGATAAAAGACCGATCACGCTTGGGAAGCGGACAGAATATCCTGGCCTGGCGGAGCGGCTACGAAATGCAATGGGTCAGGGTGGGCAAACCGGGTTGGCGGGTTTGTTCTGGCCGGCCGATCTGGATCAATTGGACTCTGGCCAGGCGAACAGAAACCGGAGTCTTGCGCTCCCTGTTCCGATTCACCCGGCCTTCAAACCGGAAGCAGGGTCGAATGCTCAGGGAAACCTGTCTCAGTTGGATTTGCCCGCTACTTTTGTGTTGTACCATGGTTCGCTAGATCAGCGCCGGTTGAGCGATCTAATGCTTGCCTGGAGTTGGGCAGCGGCTGCGATCGGCGACAATTATCCGCTGGTGCTGGCAGGAATGAGCCCAGCAGACCAAGCGCGATTGGATCAGTTGACCGCGGAATATGGGCTGGAGCGCACGGTTCGGAGCATACCCCCATTAAGTATCGAGGAATTGGCGCAGTTGTATCAAGCCAGCAGCGTGGTCTTTGAGCCAGGTGGAACGGCTGCTTGGGGCAACTCGCTTCGCCTGGCTCTGGCGAGCGCCCGGCCGGTAGTTGGCCTGGAGAATCCCTTGAGCGATCTCATCCTTGGCCCGGCAGGTTACCTGGTACCGCTGGAAAAGAAGCCGGGCGAACGATTCCGGGCTATGGGCGCAGCTTTGATTACCGTGGTTGTTGAAGAAAGCCTGGCGGAGAGCTTCGTTGAGAAAGCACGTCAGCGATCCCTGGGTTTTGACATGCAGGGGTTCTCCAGCGCTCTAGCAGATGCCTATCAATGCCTAGCTGCCGCGTAAGGTGCGGGCGGCTAATACCGCTACGCCAGCCCCCAGGATCAGAAAAATCGCCCCGATGATGCCTAGCAGGGGCGATCGGCCTCCCTCTGGCGCCGGAATGGCAGGCGCTTCGGCCAGCGTTTGGGTGTTGGCTTGAGCCCCAAAATTAACATAGGTGATATCCCCAGCATTCAAAGCAAGCTCGTAGCTGTTTTGCGTAGTAGGATTATATCCCCCAGGTACAGCCACGCTAATTGTGTAATTACCCTCTGGGAGTTGTTCGAAGCATTGTGGGTCTGTTCCAAGCCCGGTGGTTGTTGATTCGGTGACGGAACCTGTGCTGTTGCCGAAACTAATCGCCCCATCCGGAATAGAAGCTTCGCCTTCCTGGCGGATTGAATCGCCATTGATATCGTTAAAGAGCAGGATACAGAGCGTCCCCTGACCAGGCTTTGGAGAAGGTGTAGGCAAAATGGGTGTGGGCGTAGGAGTTGGCCCTGCGGTCGGCGTGACCTCCGTCGGGCCTCCCAGGCCGAGCAGCAACTCCTGACCTTCAAAAATCGTATCGCTAGACAGGTTATTCAGCCCGCGCAGTTTATCAATGGGTACGCCGGTGATGAGCGAAATTCCCAGCAGGGTGTCGTTGGGCTGGACGATATAAATGATGCGCCCATCTGGACCCGGTGTAGGCGTATAGATCGGAATTTGAGCCGCTGGGGCTGCCAGGGCAGGAGATATCGCGCCGGCGAAACCTTCGCCTGCCGCCATCCAGACCAGAAGCAGAGCCGCCAGAAGAATTGCAATCCCAGGCAGGGTAAGTGTGTGGTTCAATTTGTTGATCACGCTCTAAATTATACCGGAGAAAGGCCAGGCTGCGCCTTCTTGTTGAGGTAGGGTTTGATGGTTCATTCGTTGATCTAAGATCACATTGCGATCGAGCTATTGTCAGGGGATGGAACGGTTTTAACGTTCCTTAGGAAAATGTAAGCGATAAAGCTCAGGAATGCCGCCATCAGCATGGCTGGAAGGATGTGGAGCGGGGATTCGCTATGATATACGCCTGGCAAGATGATGGCTCCCAGGGCGCGGCCAAAGGCCATCGCGGCGATGTAGGCGGACATGAATGTGGCCCGAGCATTGGGCATCACTTCGGTCATCAAAGGGATGCTGCTTACCAGGGTGAATTCGAAGGCAAGATAAATAAAGAACAGTCCCACCAGAGCGCCAGTTAAGCTGCGTCCGAGAAAAGGCAAGGCCAGCACAGCCAGCCCATTGCACGTCAGTCCAATCACGACGGCTCTGCGCTTCCCAAGCCAGTCCACCAGAGCGCTCGAAAGCACTTCACTGCTAAGCTCTGATGCGCCGATAATCGCGGAGGCAGCAGCCAGGGCGGCAATCTTCACCGCAAAAGCCTGCTCCAACCAGGTGCCGAAGGTCAGATTAACCAGTTCGTTCGAAGCGCTCAGCCCCATTGCAAATGCGATTCCTGCTAGAGCCGGGATGCTGGTGAGGACCAGGCGCAAGTTCTGCAGGATACCGGGCTGACCGGAGGTAACCGGGCGATCGTTCGGCAAGATCAACCACAAGGTGAGCATGGCGATCAAGCCCAATCCGGTGAAATAGGGAAAGGGAGCACGCCAGCCCTGCTGATCAATGATCAAGCCAATGATCGGCACCCCAATAATAAAGCTGAGCGACCATCCCAATTCCGATAGCCCCAGTACCAGTCCGCGCCGCTCGTAGGGGACCCGGTCGCCCAGGAACGCCTGCATTGATGGGACAAATACGAAGTTAGCCATGATACCCAGCACGAGAGATAGCACGAAGGCCGGGTAGGTTGGCCAGACCGTCATAATCGCCGCTGCAGCAGTGAACAGGCTGACCCCGAAAAGCATCCCTGTTTTGCGGCCGCGGCTGTCGCCTACTGAGGCTAAAAACGGCCCCAATACGCCTGAAGCCGAGCGTATAGTGATGGCCAGCGTCAATAAGCGCAAATCTACCTCCAGGCCGCGACCGAGAATCGGTAGGAAGGGATAGACCATACGCACCATGGTATTGAGCACCGTGCGTACACCGATAAAAGCGGGAATCTGGAAGAATAGTGAGCGTTTCATGGCTTGTCGCTGCGTTTCTTAATCTTTCGTGGTCTTGTTCAATCCAAGGTCGAGGCTTTGCCACCACCGGGCTATCTGCCAGGCGACCAGCAAGGTGGCTGTCACCAATATTGCAAAATAAATCTGGATCAGGCGAGAATCGGATGAGAGGATGGGTGAGCGCGGGTGCATCACTTCGCGTGTCCCGGAGAGGAAAAGCAATAAAGTCAGGATAAAAGCCAGGTTGGCAGCCGAGGTTAGCTCCGGTTGATCGATCAGGGTTAAGCCAATCTGTAAGAGCAAACCGCTGATTGCGAAAATCAACGCCAGCCGCCAGCGAGGTTCTGCCAGGTAAAGCCCGTTCCAATTGGTTTGCATCGCCCAAACCGAGATTGGCAGGTAAGTGATCCAAAATAAGAGCCCGGTTCGACCAAGAGCGCGCGACCAGGAATGGAGAGATGGGTTCCTTCTGAGAATCGCCGCCAGCCCGATCACGCCGGATGCGATCAGGACCGCCAGGGATGTCCACACCCAGGCTCCGTGCAAGTAAACGACCCGGATATTTTCCCCCAATGACTTTTCTGGCGGGCCGAAGGCTGTGATTAATGCAATGACCGCCAGCAGCAACAACACCCATAAGTAAGGGGAGAGACTCGCTTGAATAGCTCGATTCTTCATAATATTAAATCTTTTTCTGGTAAGGATCGTTTTAACCACCAAAGCGTAAGCTGCAACATTGCCAGCGCGATCAGCAGGAATAAACCGGCAAAGAAGAGCTGGATATCCCGGGCGCCTGAATTTAATATGGGGGAGTCTGGGTGTAATACCGATTGGACGCTATTCATCCCCACGAAGAAAGCAATTCCATAAACCAGGTTTGCCAACGAGGTCCACCGCACATCTGGCAGAAACGAAAGCCCAACCTGAAGTAGTAAACCGACAATGGCCAGATTGAGGGGGATGCGAAAACGCGGCTCATTTAAAAATAGTCCATTCCAGTTGGCTTGCATTACATAGAGCGACATGGGCAGGAAGGCAACCCAAAAACACAGCCCGCTCCGGCCAAAGGCTTGCGACCAGAAATGCCAGCGCTGCCCAGGTGTGGCAATGGCGACGCTTGTGATCAGCCCTGCTGCGCCTGTCAGTCCAGACGCCAGGAAAGCCAGCATGGCTGCCCAAACCCAGGCGCCATGAAAATAGACAATCCGGGCGTTGGTTCCCAGGGTCTTTTCGAGGGGGGCGAAGGCAGTCAACGCGACGGCGAGCGCCAGGAAGATCAACAATTTAATAAAAGGAGATCGGGTCATAAGCACCCATTTTACACTATATGACGGGGGATGGATGCTCCAGAAACAAATCAGTCATCGCAAGTGAGCGGCAAGAAGGGGATTCACTCCTCATACGTTGCCTACTGGGGTGTGGGTGATGCTGTCTGGGGTGGGGGCGCGGTTGGTCTGGCAGTAGAAGTGAGGGTATGGGTGGGTGCACCTGTGTTGGTTGGAGTAGGTGACGGGCGGATTGTTGCCGTTGAAGGTGGGGTGGGGCTGAATGTGGCGGAGGCTTCATTCGTTTCGCGAGCGGTTTGGGAGACGGGTGGGGTTGAAGAAAGTTCGAGATGAGTTGGGGTTGGACTGGGTTGGGATTGTCCGCTAGTGGATGACTGTCGATTCAGCCAGTACCCCAACAGGGCTGCCGCGATCAGAATGACGCCGATCAGGAGCGGCCACAAGCGCCGCAGGACGGGGCGTCTCGGCGGACGCCGGCGTGTTGGCATGCTATGCGGCTCGCGCTCAGGCGCGGGTGTTACAGGCAGTTCATCCTGGATCTGGATGGCTTGTTCGGCCTCCAGCCGGGCGCGTTCATGGATCTCATGGCGGGCTAGTTCCAGGGCGGCCAGGCGTTCTATTTCTTCTGTCTGCTGTTTCGCGTCTGCTTCTGTTTTTTGCCACTGGCGCAGTTGCTCTTCATATTGAAGGCGGGAAGCCGCATCGGTCTGCCCAAATTTTTGGGCGCGTTCGAGCGCCTGGACGAAATCGAGTGCATTATCAAAACGACTGGATGGTTCAGCTGAAAGAGCTCTTTCGATCACTAGACCAACATTTGGTGGGATGATTTCCAGAGGAAATGGCTGGCGACCGGCTGTTTCTGTTTTTAGCGCCAGGATTTCATCCATAAAGTGGTCGTCCTTTAAGCCATCGGTTGAAAACATCGGTTTTCCGGTCAGCATTTCGACCAAAGCAGAAGCCAGCATATACTGGTCGGAGCGCGGTGTGACAGGATATCCGATCAATACTTCTGGCGGCAGGTAAGCTGCATTGTAGAGAGATGGGGTCAATTCTGGTAGAGCCGCTCGGATGGCATTGGTCAGGCCGTAATCGCTCAGTACAGCTCCCAGGTCTGCCCCGAGCAGGATGTTATGAGGGGTGATGCTGCCATGCGTCCAACCGTGTTCCTCAGCAAATTCGATCGCCTGAGCGATTTGCTCAATCACTTGAAGCGCCCGGTCCCAAGGCAGCGGTCCCGAGCGGCCGATATAGGCGGCCAGCGTCTCACCGCTGATATACCGCTCCGCGCAGAGATATCTTCCTTCTGCTTCACCTGCCTCCCATACCCAGGCAATGCGTGGATGGACGAGATCAGCGGCGCGCTGCGTTTGGGCCAGAAAGTCGCGATAAGACATTTCGCTCGGGAGCAGATCGGTTATGAGCAATTTGAGAGCGACTGGGCGGCGGCGAACTAAATCAAATGCGTGATAGGTCTCGGTGAAACGACCTTCACCCAGCCTGGATTCGAGGCGGTATTGGGCGATGGTTGTATTGATCAAAATCCGGTTACTTCAACATGGGCATCTTGATTCCATGCCGTTTAGCGGCCTGGATTGCGATTTCATATCCTGCGTCGGCGTGGCGGACGATGCCCATCCCAGGATCGGTAGTGAGAACTCGCTCCAATCGACGGGCTGCGGCTGGCGAGCCGTCCGCAACGATCACCTGGCCGGCGTGCTGGCTGAAGCCAATCCCAACGCCGCCGCCGTGATGGAAAGAGACCCAGGTGGCTCCACCGACAGCGTTGATCAATGCATTTAAGATCGCCCAATCGCTAATCGCGTCCGTGCCATCCAGCATGGCTTCTGTTTCGCGGTTAGGCGAGGCGACCGAACCGGCATCCAGATGGTCGCGCCCGATCACGATCGGCGCTTTGACGATCCCCTGAGCGACCAATTCGTTGAATTTTAAACCCGCTTTGGCGCGCTCGCCGTAACCCAGCCAGCAGATGCGAGCTGGCAAACCTTGAAATGGCACTTTCTGACGCGCCATTTTCAACCAGCGCAGCAGATGTTCGTCTTCAGGAAATAGTTCAGCTACAGCCTCATCGGTGCGATAGATATCTTCTGGATCGCCTGAGAGGGCAACCCAGCGGAAAGGTCCTTTGCCTTCACAGAACAGCGGTCGGATGTAAGCGGGGACAAATCCAGGGAACTCAAAGGCATCTAAAACGCCATAATCAAAGGCGCGCTGGCGCAGGTTATTGCCATAATCGAAGACTTCTGCGCCTGCGCGCTGGAAGGCCAGCATGGCTTCAACATGTTGGGCCATCGATTGCATCGAGCGGCGCTCGTAATCCAAAGGATCGGAGCGGCGCAACTCATCGGCTGCAGTCACGCTCAAACTAGAGGGTACATAGAACAGCACGTCATGGGCGGGGGTCTGGTCGGTCACTACATCGGGGATCACGCCGCGAATCACCATCTCAGGATAGACATCGGCAGCATTACCGATCAAGCCAATCGAGAGCGGGAGCTTTCTTTCCTTATACTCTTCAACCAGGGTCATCGCCTCTTCCAGCGTATCCACAACCACGTCCACATAGCCAATCTCACGTCGGCGATGGGCGCGTTCCGGATCAACTTCGACGATCAATCCTACTCCTTCGTTCATGGTGATCGCTAACGGTTGGGCGCCGCCCATGCCTCCCAAACCAGCGGTGAGGACAAACTTTCCTTTCAACGATTCCCAGCCACGTAGTTTGGCGAGCGATGCGAGCGTCTCATAGGTGCCCTGCAAAATCCCCTGGGTGCCGATATAAATCCAGGACCCAGCGGTCATCTGGCCAAACATAATCAACCCTTTAGCAGCCAGCTTATCGAAATGTTCCTGAGTGGCCCAATGCGGCACCAGATTGGAATTCGCGATCAGAACACGCGGCGCATCTGGGTGCGACTTAAACACAACCACAGGTTTGCCAGATTGGACCAAAAGAGTCTCTTCGTCTTCGAGATTGCGCAGCGCATCCAGGATGGCATCGAAGGATTCCCAATTGCGGGCGGCTTGCCCGCGCCCGCCATAAACTACCAGATCCATAGGGCGCTCTGCCACCTCCGGATCGAGGTTGTTTTGGATCATGCGATAGGCTGCTTCTGTGAGCCAGGATTTACAAGTTAATTGCGTTCCGCGCGGCGCGCGCACAGTGCGTGGTACAGACATGCTCACCTCCTGATAGTGTTAGCAAGAAAGATTCCCCTCCGCTTTGATTATACGCCAAGAGGGCGCAAACCAAAAATTAATTCTTGGCTTTGGGTCGTTTAAGCTAACAACGATGAAGCCCAGGCTCTCTCACAAGAAATGGCCTGGGCTTAGTTGTTCGGTTTGCGAGATCCTTTGGGATGAGAAAGGATCTCAAGAAACAAGTCGGTAAAGTGGATACGCCTTTTTTAGGCCATTACGGTTTCTTGATGGTCGACTTTGATAAAACTGTCGAAAGTAGTTGCTTTCAGACGCTCCACCAGTTCCAGTTGGGCATCGCACCAGATCGGTTTTATCGGGCAGTCGTCGCCAAAAGTGCAGGCGCCGCCCCCGCCCACGCATTCGTTGAGAAGGATTGGCCCGTCGATTGCTTCGACGACTTCGAGTAAGGAGATTTGTTCCGGCGGGCGGGCGAGGGAGACGCCGCCACGTGTGCCACGCGATGTCTGCAATAACCCGGCAACAGACAGCTGGGAGACAATCTTTGCCAGGAAAGAAGGTGGAATCTGTTGTTCATGAGCAATTTGGCTGGTGGCAGAACGCGTTTCAGGACCCATCTCTGCCAGGTATAGGACCGCACGGATTGCATAATCAGCTTGGCGTGTGATTTGCATATTGAATCTCCATTAATTGAGAGTATCAAATCCAACAAAGTCTTTGATTTACAATATTTTAGACTGTTTTTGGCCAATTCACAAGTGACAGAGATCATACCTCTGAGATGACTGTCATCTTAGACACAGGACGCATTTCGTTTCTGTAATTTTGAAATCCGATATGATATGGTAATATAAGCATTCGATAGCGAGGATGGATCTCATTTTCATACTAGTTCGTACTTGTCTCAGGAGTGTATTATGAAGCAAATCTGTGTGGTTGGCGTCGGTTATGTGGGTCTGGTAACTGCGGCCTGTTTTGCTGATCTAGGAAACCGGGTAATCGCGCTGGATATCGTCGAAGAGAAAATTGAAGGGCTTAAACGTGGCGAGATGCCGATCTACGAGCCAGGCTTGAAAGAACTGGTTGAGCGCAATATGCGCGCTGATCGCCTTTCATTTACAACATCTTATGAATTTGGATTGGGCGGAACGGAATTTGCTTTTATCGCTGTGGGTACTCCTTCCGGTGTGGATGGCGAAGCGGATTTGCAGTACGTCGCGACAGCGGCCGAGATGATTGCAAAGAATATGACCGCTCCCTTGATCGTTATTAATAAGTCAACTGTCCCGGTTGGGACGGGCGATTGGACTGCGGATATTATTCGCAAACATCAGCGTGAGCCAATCCCCTTCTCGGTTGTTTCGTGCCCCGAATTCTTGCGAGAGGGATCTGCAATTGTCGATTTCATGCAGCCGCACCGCACAGTGCTCGGATCTCTGGATCGGGATGCGGCAGAAAAAGTAGCTCAACTTCACCTGCCGTTGCGCGCTCCGATTGTGATCACTGATCTGCGTACTGCTGAGATGATCAAATACGCCTCGAATGCGTTCCTTGCCACCAAGATCTCCTTCATCAATGAAATCGCGAATGTTTGTGAAGCGCTTGGCGCTGATGTAAAAGAGGTCGCGGTCGGGATGGGCTATGATAAACGGATTGGCCCGATGTTTTTGGATGCCGGTTTGGGCTATGGCGGATCCTGTTTCCCGAAAGATGTCAAAGCGCTGGCATATATGGCAGCCGAAAAGGGCCGCCACCCACAACTCTTGAATGCGGTGATGGAGATTAATGATGATCGCCGTCCTATGGCTGTGAACCGCGTGCAAGAGATGATCGGTGATCTCAATGGAAAGACGATTGGATTGCTCGGACTTTCATTCAAGCCGAATACAGATGATATGCGGGATGCCCCAGCCGTGGATATTGCCAATGCACTGATTGCGGCAGGAGCGCATGTGCGAGCATATGACCCGGTGGCGATGCAGGTTGCCCAACCGTTGCTGCCGGCGGTTACGATGTTCTCTGACCCCTATAAGATGGCAGAGGACTGCGACGCCCTGATGGTCGTCACAGAATGGAATGAATTCAAAAACCTCGATCTGCCGTGCATGATTGATCTGATGCGTCAACCGGTGATCTTTGATGGGCGTAATATCTACGATCCAGCAACGATGAGGAAGCTGGGTTATCACTATCGCGGCCTTGGGCGCGGTTATAACGGCGATAAATTTGCCGCTGGTTGAGATTGGACTCATTCCAATCAACGAAGATCGACTTGTGTCTTTAGACCGCCCACCCGTCTGCGATTACGAAGGCTCCGATTACCAGAACAGCTTCTGGGAACAAGGAGCGCGCGTATATGAAGACCAGGTAGAGCAGATCGCTCTGCGGCGGTTGTTGCCCGATTCGGGTCATTTGCTGCTCGAATTAGGAGCTGGCGCAGGCCGGAACACCCCCCGTTATTCCGGTTATCAGCGGGTGGTTCTTCTGGATTATTCGCGTACGCAACTTCAGCAGGCTCAGAAGCGGTTGGGGCGAAACGAACGCTATCTTTATGTGGCTGCTGATGTCTACCGCCTGCCATTTGTTGCTGGTTTATTTGACGGCGCGACCATGATCCGCACACTGCACCATATGGCTGCGCCGCAGCTTGCTCTAGCGCAGGTGCGTCATGCTCTCCAGCCGGGCGCTGTGTTTGTTTTAGAATTCGCGAACAAATGCAATTTGAAGGCGATCGGGCGCTATATTTTGGGGCGACAGACCTGGAGCCCATTCACCCTCGAACCGGTTGAGTTCGCTGAGTTAAATTTTGATTTCCATCCCAAAGCGGTGCGTGAATGGTTGGCGGATGCTGGCTTCAATATCCAGCGCCAGTTAACGGTATCCCATTTCCGGATCAGCCTGCTCAAGAAAACTATCCCATTGAAATTATTGGTGAGGATGGATGCGTTTGCTCAGCAGACTGGCGATTTGTGGCAGCTTGCCCCAAGTGTGTTTGTTCGCTCACAGGCCGTTGGAGGTCCATCTGCGTCGATTGGGGCCGGGTTCTTTCGCTGTCCGGAGTGTGGATCTGAAGACCTGCAAGAAGAGAGTGATCATCTGGATTGCAGGGTTTGTAAGCGTCGCTGGCAGATCCGCGATGGCATCTATGACTTCCGCGAGCCGGAGGGATAACTGGTCGGTTTAGATATCAGATGGAGCCAGCTTTTCGATAACCCAGAAATGGGATAAACCAAAAAGTCGCAGAGGGGTTTTTTCCAGGAACTGAAGGATCGCCCGCAGCATTTTCCCCAGGGTAGGGCTGCGGGCGATAATATTATCATAAGCGCCAAAGATGATCTTACGCTCGATGAGGCGGACGGGCAGGCCTTGAAAGAGCGCAATTAAGTCCTGGGAAGTGTAGATGCGGACATGCGGCGCTAAGCGATTGCGCAGCTTGCGCGGCAGGTAGTTCACCAGGGGGATATTCCCAAATCGGTAGCGCCCTTGCCAGTAAATGCCATGCGTCTCGTAGGGGTAGCCCCGGTTGGGGACGAAGATCACTGCCCGCCCCAGCGGTTTGAGCGTGCGTGTCATCTCTTCAACGGCCTGGCGATCGTTCTGGACGTGTTCAAGCACTTCGTGGCTCAGAATCAGGTCAAAAGAGGCTGGTGGAAAAGGCAATCCTTCACCAGCCGCGCACAATATCGCGGCATTGTTATGAAGTTCTATCGTTTGGCGGGCTTGTTGAGCGCGCTGAAAGTCGTATTCCAGTCCAGCGATTGTGTGAGCATGCGCTGCCAGCCTGCTGACGTACATCCCCACCCCGCAACCGTTTTCCAATACACTGCCCGCAGCACGTTCGCCTGCGGCATCCAGGATCAGCCTCAGGCGCCGTTCCTGCCCGGCGCGCCAGACATAGGAGGGTTCGCCGCAGCGAGCGGCTTTATCCATATTATTTGAGGTTGGCTCAGTTTGACCAGCGGGCATATAACTCGTTTTCTATACCCAGGCGCAGCAAGATGCGCCCGAGAATTTGATCGATGATTTCCTCCGCTGTTTGCGGATGAGCGTAAAAGGTGGGTACAGGTGGAAAGATCACCGCGCCTGATCTGGCTGCCAGCCTCATAAGGCGCAAATGACCGAGGTGGAGGGGGGTTTCGCGCACAACCAGCACCAATGGACGGCCCTCTTTAAGAGCGACATCGGCAGCGCGGCTGATCAAGTCGCCAGTATAACAATTGGCAATTGCCGATAGCGTCTTGATCGAACAGGGTACGACTACCGTTCCAAGAACGGGGAACGAACCAGAAGCGATGGCTGCTCCAATATCTGCATGTTTGTAGCTGCAGTCTGCCAATGCCAGGACATCGCTGACTTTCCAATCCGTCTCTTGGGAGATGGTAGTTTGGGCAGATGGCGAGATGATAAGATGAGTTTCTATGTCTGTTGAACGCAGATATTCCAGCAGACGGATTCCCAATCTCGCCCCCGATGCTCCGCTGATGCCGATCACCAGCCGACGTGTTTCTGGGGGATGGTCCTTATCCGCCAACATAGACTGCAGCCTCCAAACAGGTCATGGTTTAATGCCCCAATAGATGGCAATCGTCCCAAACATCCGGCGTTCAAATCCAATGCGCAGGAAGCCGGCTTCTTCCAGTCGGACAGCCATCTGCTCTGGTTCCAGGAAGGTCTCGGTGGAATCGGGCAGATATCGGTAGGCCTGCTCTTGTCCGGTGATCAGCTTTCCTAGATTGGGGATCACAGTATGCAGATAAAAGCGCAGAAAGGGCGCTAATGGGGAACGGGGCGGTGGGCTGGTATCTAATGCAACCAGCCGCCCGCCCGGTTTTAACACACGATACTGTTCGCTCAACGAGAGCGGCAAGTCTGTGACATTGCGCAGCAGGAAACCTGAGACGATTGCGTCGAAGCTCTGTTCGGGAAAGGGCAATTGAGACGCATCGGCCCCCGACCAGTTCAACCGTCTTGAGATGAGCGGGGCGCTTTCTGACAGGCGGTTTTTACCGAATTGCATCATTCCTAATGTGAAATCGGCCGCAATGGTATGTAGCTCTGGATAATTCTGCAGCGCGAGATAAGCCAGATCGCCTGTGCCAGCGCCCAGGTCGAGCAACCAGCCATCTGGCGGCAAAGCTGCCCGCACCATTACCGTCTGACGCCAGCGAGTATCCTGTCCAAGGGTCATCAGGCGGTTCATTAGATCGTATTGGGGGGCGATCTGTCCAAACATTTCTTGGACATAATGCGCCCGTTCAGCGCCGGTGAGATTCGTCATAGATGCTCGCGCCTCAGGCAGTAGAATCACTCTTCAGGATTTGTGCATCCTCCATCTGCGCGATGCGTTTGCCTTCTTCTATGTCCACTCTGGTTAGTAAATAACCGCCAAGGAAAAAGATGACGATTAGGCTCAAAACGGCTGGCCGGCTGCTGCCAAAGATGATCCCGGCTGCTGCAAAAAGGATGGGGCCGATAATGGATGAGAATTTCTCCATGATTCCAAAGAGGCCAAAGAATTCACCGCTCTTGGCTGCGGGTGACAGAGCCGCATACAGGCTGCGACTGAGGGCCTGGCTGCCTCCCTGGACGACAGCCACCATCCAGGCCAAGAACCAGAACTCGATAACGCTATCGAGGAAGAAACCCCACACAGCTACAATCGAGTAGATGACCAGAGCAAGCAGAATGCTGGATTTGACGTTCAAGCGGATGGCCAGGCCTGAAAGCAGTAGCGGACCCAACAGGAACGAGATCAGCAGCATTACTAATTCCAGCCCGAAGATGATCCCGATGATCAATCCCAGGTTGCTATGTCGAACTGGCTGCAAAACTTCCAGCGAGATCAATGAGATTCGGTTACCCTGGCTGGATGGGTTGCTCGTATTTGTATTGATCAACTCCAACGTGTGCTCTCCGGGCATTTCTGCTTGAATGGTCTGGCTGGCATCCACTCGTAACGTGCGGTTGTAAGCATCAATGGTCAACGGTTTTCCAGTTTCCTCATCTATAACAGCTTGCCCATCCAAAAGTACAGACCATATCCCGTGGTCTGGCCCTTGACTGTAAACCAGCTTGATATTCTGGCCGTTATAAGCGATGGCATAGCCAGCTGATGGATTGGAGCTAGAAACGAGCGCCTCGGCCCCTGTGATATCTGTTTGAATATAGGGCTGCCATTCCCCCGTATAGTGGATTTGGGCGCTCTTGGAAAGATAAAGCCCCTGGCCAACAGCGGATGCGCTTGAAACATAGGGCGCTGGTTTTGCCCCGCTCACATCGGCTGGCAGCAGGCGAGCGCCCAGGACGCCGGTGAGGGGCAAGAAAATCATGTTGAGCAGGACAAATGCCAAGAAGAAGGGACGCCGCTTCTCGGATGGGCTGGGAAGTTTTCCAAAGACCAGGCTATAAGGGATACCGACGAATTGAACCAGCAATAATGCCAGGATAAGCTCTGTTGCGCCGAACCCGAGCTCTGCGCCATAGATTGCGGCTACCCCGATGATCGTACCAATCCCATCGTTGTAGATCAGGAAAGCAACCAGGAATTTAAAAAGCTCGCGGTAGTGGCTGATGTCACGAATAGTCTGGCGCAGGCGTTTCAACGAATCGCTTACAGCTGCTCCAAATGAAACTTTAGCCTCTGCTTCAGCCGGCGGTTCTGGAACGTGTCGAAAGAGGGGGATCGAGAAAACCGCCCACCAGATCGCCACACTTAAGAAGGAAAGCCGCGCTCCCCAGGTGCCTGGCAGGAGTTGGATCATTACGATGTTGACCGCCAGCAGCAGACCGCCGCCCAGATACCCCATCGCGTAACCGCGCGCCGAAACGACATCGCGGTCTTCTTCCCTGGCGACATGCGGCAGCAGCGAATCGTAGAAAGTGTTGGCGCCACTGAAGCCGATCCGCCCGATAATTGCCAGGATCGAGGCCAACACCCAGTCGCCTGTGCTTACCAGCACGAGCATTGCTGTACTGATGATACCAAGCCCGGCAAAGATCGCCAGAAAGCGTTTCTTGCCGCGCATAATATCCGAGACTGTACCCAAGATGGGTGAGATGAGGGCGACAATCAACAAAGACAGGAAAAGCCCGAAACTCCAATAGGATGTCGCGACGGTGGCGCTGGGGAGGGTAGATCCGGCAACCTGGCTGAAATATACCGGTAATACCGCTGCCAGAATCGTCGTGGCGAAGGCTGAGTTTGCCCAGTCGTACATGGTCCAGGCCCAGATGCGCTGTTTATATTCTTTGGTGTTAACCTGAGATGGGGGTGGTGCAACGATTGTGGTCATAATCACTCCATTGGGTCCAAGATGGCGGTGGTTGATTCGATTAAACCAGAACAATTATAGTGGTTTTAAGTGGATTTTGACCAGCTTGTCTGGCTTAATCAGATTAAAGAACTGGCGCAGATTGGAAATAATTCCAAAAATCAACGGACAGGCTGTACGTGTCAGGGCATAGATCGCGTCGCTGGTTAAAATGATTCTGAGAATCCTCAAATCATAGATGAGTAGAAATTGATTTATAATGTTGATATAGCAATCATTGATTATGATTTTATAAGTCATCATTTTGCACTCATTGTGGCAGACCATATTTCAGGCTCTATAGAAATCTTTCTTCGCTGTGCAATTATGGTTTTTTCTTGTGTGAGGGCCTGAGTACTGCCTTATTACAGTTCTCTGCGCCTATGAATGAGCGCAATCGTTTGCGCTTTTTTCTTTGGAGGAATTATTATGATTGGAATTGAATTCGTTTTTCGTATAATCGGCATGATCTTGTTTGCCATCGCTGGTATTTATTTAGGCCGAGATATAGGGGAGATTATGGGTGGGCAGCAGGACTTATACCAGATTATCCTGGCTCTGCTGGGTGCGTTGGTGGGATTGGTGTTGACGCCTTTCTTTTCCACCAGACCAGCACGTTACCTGGTCTCAATGTTGAGTAAGCTCTCGGTTCAAACCCTTGCGTCTGGACTGGTGGGGATGCTATCCGGCTTACTGATTGCGGCGCTGCTCGCTTTCCCTCTGTCATTATTACCGCGCCCGTTTGGTGAGATTCTGCCATTTGTTGGCGTGATCATCTTCGCATATCTTGGGGTGGTGATTTTTGTGATGCGCCAGAAGGAAATCTTCAGCATTTTTTTCTCGCGCTGGCAGGCGCGTGCTTCAGATTCGGGTGAAGAGGGCGAAACCACAGCCGGCGGTTTGGGGTCTGGGGTGAGCAGGAATGTTTTGCTGGATACAAGCGTGATCATAGATGGTCGGATTGCTGACATTGCCCGGACCGGTTTTTTGTCCGGCACATTACTGATTCCACGGTTTGTGCTGAACGAACTGCAATATATTGCAGACTTTGCAGATGCGCTGCGTCGGCAGCGCGGCCGGCGTGGGATGGAAGTGTTGAGCCAACTCCAGAAGGATTCTTCTGTTCCGGTTCGCATCAGTGATATCGATGTAGAAGGAGTACGCGAGGTCGATGATAAGCTGGTTGTGTTGGCGCGCCAGTTACGCTGCCCAATCTTGACCAATGACTATAATTTGAACCGGGTTTCGGAGTTGCAGGGCGTTGCGGTTCTGAATGTAAATGAGCTTGCGAATGCGGTCAAGTCAGTTTTTCTACCGGGCGAGGCAATCTCAGTCAATATCATTCAGGAAGGACGTGAGGTTGGACAGGGCATTGCGTACCTGGATGATGGGACCATGGTGGTGGTTGAAGATGGGCGGGTACGGATTAATTCGCGCACGAATGTGACGGTCACGAAGGTCTTGCAAACAGCGGCCGGGCGAATGATTTTTGCCCGAATTGAAGAGTCTAGGGAATAGACGCGCGGATTGAGCAGCTGAATTCCCATGCGTGAATGGATTGGTGGTAGAAACCCTGTATATGAGGTACTACGGGCTGGCCGTCGACAGTCATTTCGATTGTTAATCGCTGAGGGGGTACAGAAAAAAGGTCGCTTGGTTGAGATTTTACAGCTTTGTGAGCATCGGCGCATACCGGTGGAGAGGGCTTCCAAGCAAAGGATGCAATCGTTGGGGGAAAGCCACCAGGGGGTTGTATTAGAAACCAGCGGATATCCTTACAGCGGCTTGCAAGATATTCTGGCGCTGGCTGAAGACCGGCATGAGCAACTATTTTTATTAATATTGGATGCCCTGCAGGATCCTCAGAACCTGGGCGCACTGCTTCGGACTGCGGAGGTGGTGGGTGTGCATGGCGTCTTATTGCCTCTACGTCACACAGTTATGGTGACGCCCGCGGTTGTGGGAGCCTCGTCAGGGGCCAGTGAACATTTATTGATTGCTCAGATGAACCTGGCTCAGGGGATTCAAGAGATAAAAGATGCGGGCGCCTGGGTCATCGGTTTAGAAGGCAGGATGGGTGCAGCGCGGGTGGATCAAGTGAGATTTGATGGGCCAATCGCTCTGGTAGTAGGCAACGAAGGACAGGGCATGCGTTCGCTGACCCGGGAGAGTTGTGATGGGTTGGCGCGTCTGCCGATGCGCGGGCAGATTGATTCGCTTAACGCAGCGGTAGCGGGTTCGATAGCCCTCTATTGGATATGGCAGACCCGTGGGTTCAATGAGCCGAGTCAGGATGAATAATCTTTTTTTTGCTCGTCAAAACTATTGACGATAATTCGGAATCCTGATAAACTCCCACCCCGCACGCCGATTAACCTTGCCGCATGAATTGCAGTCTGGTATAATGCTTTGCGCCCTGAAAAGGGTGTACCTTAATATTGTATTGCCGACGTAGCTCAAGCGGCAGAGCAACCGCCTTGTAAGTGGTAGGTTACGGGTTCGATTCCCGTCGTCGGCTTCCGTGAAAGGTTGGCGACCAGAGTTGATTCAGATCAACCCTGGTCTCGAACCGGTGACGGTTTGAAAGAAGATGGGGTCGGGCGGTTACCCAAGTGGCCAACGGGGACTGACTGTAAATCAGTTGGCAAAAGCCTTCGGAGGTTCGAATCCTTCACCGCCCACTGAGTCTACCGGCTGAAAGGTGCAAACCTCCTGACAGCAAGTAGTTGAATGGCAAAGGCCCTCATAGCTCAGTCGGTAGAGCACGTTCTTGGTAAGAACGGGGTCATGGGTTCAAATCCCATTGAGGGCTCTAAGTGCCAAAGCCCGAAATTGTTTTGGAAGGAGAAGAAATCGTATGGGAAAGCAAAAATTTGACCGCTCGAAGCCGCATATGAACGTAGGGACGATGGGACACATCGACCACGGGAAAACGACGTTAACGGCAGCGATGACGAAGTGGTGTGCGCTGCGCGGATTGGGCGAATATCGGGCATTCGATACGATCGACAATGCGCCGGAAGAGAAAGCGCGCGGGATCACGATCAATATAGCGCATGTAGAATACCAGACGGACAAGCGGCATTATGCGCATGTAGACATGCCTGGGCACCGGGACTATATCAAGAACATGATCACGGGAGCGGCGCAGGTAGATGGGGCGATTCTGGTGGTAGCAGCGCCGGATGGGCCGATGCCGCAGACGCGCGAGCACGTGTTGTTGGCGCGGCAGGTGGAAGTGCCAGCGATCGTGGTGTACTTGAACAAAGTGGATATGATGGACGACCCGGAGTTGTTGGAGTTGGTGGAGTTAGAATTGCGGGAGTTGCTGAACGAATACGGATTTCCGGGAGACAGCACGCCGATCGTGAGAGGGAGTGCGCTGCAGGCGTTGGAGAGCACGAGCAAGGACCCGGATGCGCCGGAGTACGAGAGCATCAAAGAGTTATTGCGAGTGGTGGACGAGTACATTCCGGAGCCGGTGAGAGATGTGGACAAGGCGTTCATGATGCCAGTGGAGGATGTATTCTCGATCAAAGGGCGCGGGACGGTAGTGACAGGGCGTGTGGAGAGGGGGCGGGTGAAAGTAGGGGAGCCCGTGGAGATCGTAGGATTGAGAGACAAGAGCATGGCCTCGGTGGTGACAGGGGTAGAGATGTTCCACAAGCAGTTGGATGAGGGGCTGGCGGGAGATAACGCCGGGTTGCTGCTGAGAGGGATAGAGCGGACGGACGTGGAGCGCGGGATGGTGGTGGCGAAGCCGAAGAGCATAACGCCGCACAAGAAATTCCTGAGTGAAGTGTATGTGCTGAGGCGAGAAGAGGGAGGCCGGCACAAGGCATTCTTCACGGGGTATCGGCCGCAGTTCTACATTCGGACGATGGATGTGACGGGGAACATCAAGCTGCCGGAAGGGGTAGAGATGGTGATGCCAGGGGATAGTGTGAACCTGGAAGTGGAGCTGATAGTGCCGGTGGCGCTGGAGCAAGGCTCGAAGTTTGCAATCCGCGAAGGCGGCCTGACGGTTGGCGCCGGTGTGATTACCAAGATCCTGGATTAAGGAAGGAGAACCGCATCTTGCGGTTGTTTGATTAGAAATGGCATCAAAGAAGGACGTTCGGCCGGTGATTACGCTGGCATGTACAGAGTGTAAGGAACGCAATTACACTTCCCAGAAGAATCGCCGTAATGATCCGGGTCGGCTTGAGCTGAAGAAATATTGTAAGCGCTGTCGCAAGCATACGGCGCATCGCGAGACGAAATAGCGAGGAATGTTGGGTGTCATGTGTCAAGACCAAACAATTTTATTGCTGGCAACTGATACATGACACAAATACACTTAACATAGGCCAGTAGCTCAATTTGGCAGAGCACCGCTCTCCAAAAGCGGGGGTTGTGGGTTCGATTCCTGCCTGGCCTGCCTGGTTCCGGTCAACGCCGTCTTGATGGGCGGCGTTTTGACCGTAGCAACAAACTTGATGTATGGACGACCGGCTCCAAAAGGAGTATGTAATGGCGAAGAAAGATGAAAAGAATACCGCAGTAAAGCAACCGAACTTCATCCAGCGTTATATCAGCGAAACGATTGGAGAGTTGCGAAAAGTGACCTGGCCTACCCGCCGGGAGGCTACGAATTTAACGGCTATAGTGCTGGCGGTTACCCTTGCGGTAGGCTTGTATCTGGGTTTGGCGGACTATCTTTTCTCTCGCTTTATTGCATTCATTTTTGCATAAATCTTCGGGAAGAGCCTTTGACACACCGAGAATAGCCATTATTCGGTTGATTTTTGGGAAGTAGGCGATATGGACTTGTTGGATGATCAGAACAAACAGGAAGAGGAGACAGCCGCTGAGTTGGAAGACCAGGCTGAGTTGTTAGAAGAACAACTTGATGGGGCTGTGGAGATCTCCGATCTGGCAATGGAAATAGAATTGCCGGATGTGTTTGATTTTGGCATCGCTGAGGCAGAGACATTAGAATCTGAAAACGAAGATGGACGCGCCTGGTACGTTGTTCACTGTTATTCGGGTTATGAAAACAAAGTGCGTCATAACCTCGAACAGCGCATCGAGAGCATGGGGATGAAAGACAAGATCTTTGATGTTGTTGTCCCCACTGAAGAAGAAATTGAGGTCAAAGAGGGCAAACGCCGGACAATTGAACGCCGGGTTTTTCCGGGTTATATCCTAGTGAACATGACCATGACCGAAGAGTCGTGGTATGTGGTTCGAAATACCCCTGGTGTGACCGGCTTTGTCGGAATGGGAAATTCTCCAACTGCATTACGACCGGAAGAGGTAGCTCAGATCATTAAACGGATGGAGGCGGAAGCCCCACGAATTAAAGTTACCTTCAAATCTGGAGAGCGAGTGCGAATTGTGGATGGACCATTCAACGATTTTCGAGGTACGGTTTCGGAGATCGACATGGAACGCGCCAAGGTGCGCGTGATGGTGAATTTCTTCGGCCGAGAAACTCCGGTCGAGTTAGATTTCTTGCAAGTTGAGAAAGCGTAGCTGCGCAACCTGAGATCAGGAAGCGCAATGGTGGGAGGGTTCCCAAATCACCCGCTAATACCACGAAGGAGATGAATTGTGGCAAAGAAGTTAAAAACAATTGTTCGTCTGCAGATCCAGGCCGGAAAGGCAAACCCAGCCCCGCCGATTGGTCCTGCCCTGGCAGGTCATGGGATCAACCTGATGGCGTTCTGCAAAGAATACAATGCCGCGTACAGCAAGCCGGGTTGGCGAAATCCTCCCTGCTGAAATCAGTATCTTCACGGATGGGTCTTTCACATTTATCTTAAAGACTCCTCCATCCTCAGTGCTGTTGAAGAAGGCTGCCGGGGTCGATAAAGGTTCTGCAACCCCGCCGCGCACCCGAGTCGGCAAAGTGACCCGCGCCCAGGTGCGCGAGATTGCTGAACTGAAGATGAAAGACCTGAATGCTATCGATATCGAAGGCGCGATGCGCCAAATCGAAGGCACAGCCCGCAATATGGGGCTGGAGGTTGTAGACTAAGTCCCGGTGGGAGGGCAGATGGCCTGAGCCAATGCCCGTATGGACCACGAAGGAGAAAGCATGTCGAAACACGGAAAGAAATATCTGGAGGCTGCGGCCAAGGTTGACCGCGACCGCAATTATGACCCGAAGGAAGCCGTCAAATTAGCCAGGCAGACTTCAATAACGAAATTTGATGGCACGGTAGAAGTGCATATCCGCCTGGGGGTTGATCCTCGCCATGCCGATCAACAGGTGCGAGATGTTGTTGTGCTGCCTCATGGGTTGGGAAAGGTTGTACGAGTCCTGGTTTTCGCTCAGGGCGATGGCGCAACCATGGCGCGCGAAGCCGGCGCGGACTATGTTGCAGATGATGATGAGATTGTGAGCAAGATCCAGGCTGGCTGGACCGATTTTGATGTTGCCGTCGCGACCCCGGATATGATGGGTAAGGTCGGTCGGTTGGGTCGCGTCTTGGGCCCGCGTGGTTTGATGCCCAGTCCAAAAGCCGGCACTGTGGTGCCTGCAGAGGATATCGCCCGGGTGGTGAACGAGGCAAAAGCAGGGCGGGTTGAATTCCGCGTGGATAAGACCGCGAACCTGCATATCCCGATTGGCAAAGTCTCATTCGAAGAGCAGAAACTATTTGAAAACCTGTCTGCTTTGATGGATGCAGTCAAGAAGGCCCGTCCGGCAACAACGAAAGGCACCTATATCCGCCGAATTACGCTGACGACCACAATGGGGCCAGGCATTAAACTGGACCCGATCCTGTCGCAGTCGATGGAAGTGCAAGAATAGCCTGTTAATCAGCGACGCAGGTCGCTAAGCGCTTCGCCAGAGACAGCAGGCGCTGCCCCTCAAGGGCAGCTTAATCCCCTGCCGAGGTGAGGACATCTCCTGATAGATTTCGATCCGGTGGTATAAACCCCGGATACCCGAAAGGGGGAGAGTCTTTGCCAGCAACTCAGCGAGGCAAAGACTTTTTATTTGAAAGGAGGTAAACCTAAATTGGCGATTTCCAAGCAGCGTAAAGATGAACTGGTAAGCCAGTATGTAGAGTGGGCAAACCAGAGCCGCGCGATGTTTGTCACCGAGTATCTTGGGTTGTCGATGAAGCAAATCGATGACCTGCGATCGAAGGTGCGCGAAACGGGCGGAGAGTTTCATGTAGTGAAGAACACCCTTGGTAAAGTGGCCTTCGAACAAGCCGGACTGCCCTTCGCAGATCGATTCATGGAGGGTAGCTCAGCGATCCTGTTTGCATTCAAAGATGCTCCCGAATCGGCGAAAGTGATTAATGAGTTCGCACGCACTTCAGAATTTGTGAAGGTCAAGGGCGGATATCTGGACAAAAATGTAATCAGCGCTGAAGACGTGAAATCTCTGGCTGAATTGCCGCCGCTGCCAGTCATGCGGGCTCAGTTACTGGGTGTGATTATGGCGCCTGCCAGCAAACTGGTGCGGACTTTGGCCGAGCCAGCTCGCCAGGTTGCAGCTGTGATCAAAGCCTATGCCGATAAGGATGCACCTGTCCCGGAGGTCTGATCTGTGAAGAACAATTGCGAGTCTAGACGATTATTATCCGATCTATTAGGAATTAGGAACAAGGAGTATAAAAATGGCTGATATTAAGAAGTTAGTTGATGAGCTGAGCAAGCTCACCGTTCTTGAAGCTGCTGATCTGGTCAAGCAGCTTGAAGAAACCTGGGGCGTCTCTGCGGCAGCTCCGATGGCTATGATGGCAGCAGGCGTTGGCGCTGCGAGCGCCGCGGCTGCGGAACCCGTCGAAGAGAAGACCGAGTTCGATGTTGTCATTAAGGATGCTGGCCCGAAGAAGATCGAAGTCATCAAGACCATCCGGCAATTGACGAACCTGGGTCTGAAAGAGGCCAAGGATGTCGCTGAAACTGTTGGAAGCAAGGTTCTTGAGGCTGTCAGCAAGGAAGCAGCGGCAGATGCCAAGGCCAAGCTGGAAGCAGCCGGCGCAGTTGTCGAAGTTGCCTGATCGCTGAAAATTGGTACCTTGAAAAGGAAAAGGCCATCGAGTATGGCCTTTTTTCTTTGTTAACCTGTGGTATATTAAAACCAAGTATGGAGGGCTTATGAGCGCAAGGATCTTGATTATTGAAGATGATGAAGCGATTCTAAAATTCCTTCGCCGCGGCTTGGCTTATGAAGGTTATCAAGTTGATACGGCGACGGATGGCCAATCTGGACTGGCTTTGGCGCGGGATAATCCCCCCGACCTGGTGGTGTTAGATCTCATGCTTCCTGGCATTGATGGGCTCGAGGTCTGTCGCCGTTTGCGTGGAGGAGGCTCGGTCCCGATCTTGATTTTAACTGCCAAAGACACTGTAAATGACCGTATCCAGGGTCTGGATATGGGCGCAGACGATTATATGGTCAAACCATTCAATCTGGATGAGCTATTGGCTCGGATACGTGCGCTTTTACGCCGCGCTCAACCCAGCCGACCGCAAGTTCTGCGCTTCGCGGATCTTTCGCTGGATACCGGAACCCGACAGGCTTCACGCGGTGACCGAGTGATTTCGTTAACAGCAAAAGAGTATGAGTTGTTGGAATTGTTCTTGCGTCACCCTCGCCAGGTACTCACGCGAGATATGATTTTTGACCGGGTTTGGGGATATGATTTTGGTGGCGAGAGCAATATTATCGAAGTCTATATTCGATATCTGCGTCAAAAATTAGAGACAGATAGCGAACCCCGCTTAATTCACACCGTCAGGGGAATGGGTTATGTTCTGCGTGAACCCTCTTAGCCGGTCTGTATGTCATTACGAGCGAGGCTCGCACTTTTATACACATCGATCGTAGGGGGGATTCTTTTTCTTTTTGGCATGGCGGTGTACGTTTCTGTTAGCGCGTCATTGACCAGCCAGCTTGACGCCAAATTGGTTTGGACTGCCAATAATGTGATTGAGTTCAATGCGCGCCGGAGCTCCGGGCAATATTAATATGCCCAAGCTCGATCTGTTCATAGATGTGTATATTCAAGTATGGGGGATTGACGGTCAACTCGAAGCTCGGTCGCAAAATATCAACGGGTATTTCTTGCCCCTCGATCCTGATAGTTTACAGGAGAGCAAACCGGTATATCGGGATGTTCAGATCGGGGCAAACCAGTTGCGAGTGCTGACGGTTCCCCTCACCATATCGGGAAACAATCGCCTGGTCAGTATTCTACAGGTAGCAACTCAACTGGATACCGTTGCCACGACCCAGCGGGTCCTGTTGTATATATTATTTATCGGCGCGGGTATTTCGATGTTGATTGCAGGTCTGGCTGGATGGATCAGTACCAACCAGGCGCTGACGCCTTTAGAAGCAGTCACACGAACTGCTCTCCAAATCACGCGGGCGGATGATTTGTCTCGGCGGATACCATATGATGGCCCGCCTGATGACGAAGTCGGTCAGCTAATCCATGCTTTCAACCAGACATTAAGCCGTCTTGAAAACTTATTCAACACTCAGCGCCGGTTTTTGGCAGATGTTGGACACGAATTGAGAACACCTCTAACGGTGATTCGCGGGAATGTGGACCTGATGCGCCGGATGCAGTGTACCGATGACGAGTCAATGGATAGCATCACGAGCGAGGTCGATCGGTTGACAAGACTTGTAGGGGATTTGCTTCTGCTCGCCCAGGCAGAATCGGGCAAGCTGCCGTTAGTTAAGTCGATGGTGGAAATGGACTCGCTGGTCCTGGAAGCGCTGAGCCAGATGAGCGTTTTGGCAAAGGATCGATTGAAGCTGACAATTGGCGAAATTGACCAAGTGCTGGTGTGCGGCGATCAAGATCGATTGAAACAGGTGATGGTTAATCTGATTGGGAATGCGATCAAATACACGCCAGCAGGGGGTGAAGTGATCGTAGGGGTTGGAAAAGAAAAACAACGAGCCAGAATCACGGTCAGCGATAATGGGCCTGGGATTCCAAAGGATGACCTGCCCTATATTTTTGAGCGGTTTTATCGGGGAGAGAAATCGCGAACTCGCAGCAGAGATGGCAAAGGGTTTGGGCTGGGCCTCTCGATCGCTTATTGGATTGTGCGTAGCCATAACGGTCAAATTGAGGTTTCCTCAACGGAGAGCGTCGGAACAACATTCCGCATCTGGTTGCCATTATATGACAAGAATTGTCTAAACGGGGAAAAAACCTAAATCAGATGAGGGGTCTTATGCATAAGAGCTGCTGAGCAAGATTAGATCACTCAGCAGCTCTTTTTGATCCATGGGGTTGTGTTGTTGTTCTCAACTGCGATAGTGGCCTCCATTGCGGACCGGGTCGGTGCGAATGGTGGTGGTTTGGGATGGGCTGGCATGAAGTGGGTGATAGGTTAGTTCCGGGTGATTCGAAAAACCAGGCTCTATCTGGGACGAATTGCTTTTGAGCGTTGAGCGATTCGCCGGGGAAGCTTGCATATTGGTATGTACGGTTTGAGGACGACCACTGTAAGAGGGTTTCTGTAACGGAGGGCGCTGCTGGTTGCGGGTGGTATTGACAGTCTGAAACTCCTCCTTGGCAAAGAGACGGTCTCCGGCGACAGAAAATGTTCCAATGATCAGGACTCGAATCAACCATACCAACAAAGAGACAAAAACGGGCACAACCCGCAACAGTATCGTCCGTTCAATGACTGCGTTACCGAGAGTCTCGTGGCCTAAAATAGCCAACGATACTCCCCACCAGGTCAGCATCGCGTTCATGGTAGCTGCAAGCAGCCAGGCCCCAAAAAGATACCAGGTCTCGTTATGACCGGGCGCCCCTTTATTGGAGTCTTCCTGAGGAGTGAATAGACGGGCAATTCCGGCGAAGTCGATACCGCAGAAAGCGATACTCAAGATGGTGGCCCAGCGAATGCCTGCAAACTTCAAACCCCCTAGCAGGTCAGAAAGGGCATATTCGGTTGTGCTATAGTTGAAAATCTCGAAAGCAAATAATGCTGTAACGATGATGAATCCGAATATGTACCCACGCCGGATTCGCATCTGATGCAGTAACTGATTATTTATTGAGACGTTTGCGCTCATCGTATCCTCCTGCTCTTTACTTAGAATCTTGATCTTGCCATGTCTTGACAAAAATCGTGGCCTTGCTTACAATGTAGAACATTTGTCTATAGAACATTTGTGCCATATTGATATCTTAGAACAAAACCGGCTTTTTGTCAAGAGGAAAATGGAACGTATGTTCTATTATGATACCACAAATGATGAATATGAGGCGCCCATTGAATTTGAAGAGTTCGATGTGGATATTGAATTTGGAGATGGAGATGGCTCTCAAGCCTGGGATGAAAATCCAGAACCATTTGAATACCAGGATCAAGTGTTTGAAAATGAATATGCTCAGTATGAATTAAGGCGAAAATTCATGTTTATTGCTATTACCGTCGTGATAGCGGTTGTTGGTTTAGCTCAATACACATTCAGTGGAAAAGCATCTGGAGCCAGCCTGGCGATCATAAGTGAACAAGCTGACCAGCCTACCCAGGTTATCGAAATTACTCCAACCGTAGCATCTAATCCGGCGCCGAGATCTGGCAATATTATCAATTTGGAATGCGTGGTTAGCGAGCGATACCCGAATTCAATTCGTCAATGGTGTGATTTAATCGTAGATAATGCGAACAAAAGAGGGTTGCCGCCAGACCTGGTGGCAGCCTTAATCTGGCAGGAAAGCGGTGGTAACCCGAACGCTTATTCCCAGAGCGGCGCGGTTGGTTTGATGCAAATCATGCCGAGGGATGGGTTAGCTGCTTCTTTCATGTGCGCGAATGGCCCATGTTTTCATGATCGCCCATATTCGGATGAATTAAAAGATCCGGCTTTCAATATATCTTATGGAACGAAAATGCTTGCCGGTTTAGTCAAAAGGAATGGAAATTTGCGTGATGCCTTGAAATCTTATGGTCCGATGAATGTGGGGTATTATTACGCGGATAAGGTGTTGGGGATCTATCAAAGATACGGCAATTAATAAAAAATGGATGGCTATAGGAACATCTGTGGTTCGGTCATCTTAAAGCGGCGTCATAGATCAGCATGGAGTGATCCATCAAGGCGCCGTCCCGGTAAGAGAATTTCCCAGAGAAGAAGCCGGGGCGATCCAATACGGGCAAGAAAACGCGGTCTCCGTCCCATAGCTCAAGACCCAATAGACGATCATCTTCAATCCATTGCAGGTTGCCTTCGGGCGAATCGATCAAATCTCCATCAAACCCCTTCACAACAAATACGAAAGCATACCAGTCTTCGTCATTGGCAAACGCAGGGAAGGTCAAGATACCCTTCAAGATTAGATCATGTGCGATTAATCCCAATTCCTCCTCAATTTCTCGCCGGGCGCATTCCTCAGGCGTCTCCCCTGGTTCCATCTTTCCGCCCAGCCCGTTCCATTTACCTTCGTGGATATCATTTTGTTTTTTAACCCGATGAACCATCAGGGTCTTGCCGTCTTGGCGCAAGTAACAAAGTGTTGCCAGTTTCATTTTGGTCTCTTGGATGTCATTTTGATCATAGTTGACTCACCACATAACTGATTATCGCAGTTGTTTTATCCAACTGACAACTTTCGAAGATATTTTGAGAAGATGTTTTCGTCTGGACCCCCAAGTGAAACAACTGATCTGATGATCGTTCGAGAAATGAGATCACCCAGGATTGTTCATCTACTCTTTCAACTTGCTTCAGTTGGAGGGTATCCAGGGCGGTTTGATCGAGTGTTTGTAGCAAAGCTGCCTCGGCGGCTTGAGCGGCGGGTGGATAGGCGGTCCGACCGCGTAAGTTTGGCAGATAAATTTGTCCCGCCTGGGTTGCTCTCAATATCTTCAGGGCGCTGTGGGGGTTTACACGTCCATACAGCAAGCCCTGTGGCAGTACGAGCAGGTTGGCGGCAAAACGATGCCCGCCTACGTGTGAACATTGCCAGACCAGTGGTACTGGACTTTCTTTTGTTGCATCGTTGAGAGTAAGATAGACCGGTAAACCCAGGCGGGAACAACATGGATCTCGCCGACCATTTGTGCAGACCAGCAAGAGCGGTTCCCCCCAATTCTTTGGGGTATATCGAGCAGGGTGATCAAAAATATCCAGGAAATCCAGATCTAACAAATCCTCGTATTTATCCAGGCTGAATTCGAGAGTGATCTGGGCTTGATCGGTAATAGAGACCATGAATAAGCGCAGTTGATTGGAGCCGATCGTCTGTGGGCGGTGAACGAGAAGCACTTTTATGAGAGGGTTGGTCTTTTGAAAATCAATCAGGACGCGCTTGACAGAGTCTGGGATGTTGCTTTCAGCCAGGGCTTTGGCGCCCCAGGCGGCATTATTTTCGAGCAGCAAAAACCGGTTGGTTTGGGCAGCGCTGCCGATGAATGGCTCGCTGGTCTGGATCGAAAGCTCAGAGCAACTGTTCAGATTGGGGCTTCTGGTATCCATTTCAATTTAGAGCGAGTACTTGACTGGGCTGAGCAGATATAAAGCCCATCCAAAATATTCGCGCCCATAACGGATGTACTCATTCTGGCTTTCGTGCAAGTGCTGGACGACGTCTGGCAAGTCTGGGTGGTTTGGGTGCTCATCGATCCAATGGATCAGGCTGTACCAGTTGCTGGCTTCGTAGGCATCCCATTCGTCAAGGTTGGAATGGAGCACATATTCCAGATCCAATCCGGCTTTTCGCACTGTCTGCAGGAAAAAATCTTCGCTATGAAATTCAGTCTGCGCTTGAGCCAGATCAGGCGGCACACTGTCTTTGAGCCAGTAGGGCTCTCCAATAATGATTTTCCCGTTGGGGTGGATCGCCTGTTTCAAAGCTTGTGTCGCCTGGGGAAGTCCATCCCAGATGAAGGATGCGCCAATGCAGGCGGCGATATCGAACGAGCCGGGTGCAAATTTGTATTCTGCGCCCATGCCCTCCACCACTTTGATTTGTTCGGATAGACCATGCTGCTCAATCTTTAGCCGGGCGCGTTCAATGGTTTTAAGCCGTCGGTCGATTCCAACCCCAGAGATTCCAAAACTCTCCGCCCACAACACCAGCGGCTCGGCATAGCCGCAGCCGTAATCGATCAGGTTTTTACCGGGCTGCATGCCGGCCAGTTGACCGATCTTAATGATCTTTTCAGGGCTGGTTGGGTTGATTAATTCGATGCTCCATTCGGAGATGTCTTTTAGTTCTAAAAAGGTCAGTGTCATTTTATGTTTTCTAGCCCAAGGATTTCCGAAAAAGGATTACACGCTCAACTTCTTCAAATCCGAGCGAGAGATGAGCCGTCAGGCTGACATCATTATCGATCAGACAGTCTGACGCCATTTCTTTACAGCCTTTCAATACTGCCCATTCTTCGGCAGCGGCGACCAGTGCTGAGCCAATGTGCTGATTGCGAGAATCAGGATCGACATACCAGCCTTCGATATAACCAACCGGGCTGGTCTCGCAACCTTCAGCCTGGTCCCGCAACGAGGCTTCTAGGAAACCGATCAATTCCTTTTCGTCGCTTTCACAAACGAAAATCGCCAGGCGATCAGCTTGCAGGAGGATCTGGTCCATCTCCTGTTGGTGTTGGTTCGCTGGACAGCCTGACCAAAGGACCTGGCGCATCCTCAGCCATTCTTCCCAATCCCGGTGTTCACCACTACGGATGTTCATCAGGCCTAATGAAGCTTTGGCGAGCGCAACGCGCTCGCCAAAGGAGTAGAATAACTCTTCGCGCGCTGGAGACTAACCTGCTGCGCGTTTGCCTACTTGATGATCAATGTTGATCAGGCCGGTCATGTGATCTTCCATCATGCGCAGGTGATCGACAATTTGGGCCGCGTTCTTCTCTTCTTCGACCTGCTCATCAATAAACCAATGCAGCATCACCTGGGTTGGGTAATCCTTTTCTTTCGAGCGCGATCTCATAGATGGTATGGATCAGGCTGGTCACCTTCTGCTCGTGCTGCAAGGCGTGTTCAAAGACATCCAGCGCTGACTGCCACTCGAATGGGGGTTGTGAGATGGCGTGCAGGCTGACCTTGCTGCCCCGGTCGATGACATAGTCGAAGAATTTCATCGCATGCTCGCGCTCTTCATCGCTCTGCAGGCGCATCCAGTGAGCAAAGCCCGGCAGGCTCTGCGATTCGAAATAGGCTGCCATGGAAAGGTACAGGTATGCCGAAAAAAGCTCGTGTTCGATCTGATCGTTGATCAACTTTAAAACTGGTTCACTTAACATATTCATTCCTCCTGAATTCATACACGTAATGATCTGTTTATCTGGTAGTTTATGAAGAAACTCATAGATTGAATTGCATAGGTTAATATACCACAATGATTTCTGGACAATATAGGAACGATATTAGAATCCAATCTCTTTCAAAATATCTTGTTCATTGCGTTTGGAACTGGCGGATTTGCCCAGCAACTCTTCCCAGAAATGGTCGTCGTAACGTCGAGAACGCACCGGCAGCGGCATAGGGATTCCCCATCCGAGCAGCAGCACCTCCTCTTTGGGTTGCAGCCGGGCGAGCATACCTCGCAGCGCATCGCGACCCGCCAGGCCGGAGAGCACCGCCCGGATATCATCTTCGTCACCAAGCCAGCCGGAGACGCGCGTCCCAAGTTGAGACATCACCTCATCATATATCTGAGAAGGACGCTGGTCAATGACCAACAAAGTGACATAATATTTGCGCATTTCGCGAGCGATGGTGCTGAACGTGGTTTGAGAAGCCATCTCGCGATTGAGCAACTTGTGGGCTTCTTCCAGCACCACCACCAGCGGACGAGGTTCTTTTTTGCCGTGGGTGCGGTACTGATTGGTATGTTGCTCCCAGGCCTGGCGAATCCGACGAGTGAGCAGATTGCTTACCAGCAGGTAATCCAGGTCGCTTTCGTGGTTCCCGAAGGAGAGAATGACATGTTGACCGTTCTCCAGCGCTTTGATGATCTCGGTCACTGCGTCTGAGGCGGGATGATCTACAATATAAGGGCAGTTGAACAGGCGGCGCAGCTTATCGTGCAGTCCTTCAGCGGCCATCACGTTTACCCCTGCTTCCGTAGCCCAGGCTGCCACGCTGTCGGCTGCAGGGACTTTTTTGCCGCTTTCATCGTCGATCGTAAACGCGTTTCGGCGCATTTCCTTGAAGCTGGCAAACCAATCCTGGCGGAAAGTGGTGGCAAGCGCATCCAGGGTGGTTGGGGTGGTCTCTTTCAGGTTCAGTTCGCGTGTGAGCAGTTCGATATCTTCAGGTTGGATATCGCGCATGGCGATCTCCAGGTTGAAGTCAGGCGGCTGACCGCGGATCATCGCTCCCTGGCCCAAGCCCACGACCCGAACCCGTGCTGGAAAGCGGGTCTTCAACCCGATGACTCGGGTCTGTGTATCGGAGGCGATGTCATCGTAGCCATATTCGTTGTGCATGTCGAATACCAGCAAAGATGTATGGCTTTGCTGGATCAGACCGGCCAGGATGATGCGGGTCAGGAAAGATTTGCCAGTGCCGGTCGCGCCGAAGATGCCGGAGGAGCGCTGGACGAAACGGTCCAGATCCAGGCAGACCGGGTGACCCTGCTCGCGCGTGTAACCGATCACAAAGTTACCGGCTTCACCTACTTTACCGAAAATCTCGGCGATGTCGCCTGAGCTGGCCAGGCGGACGAGGGCATGGTGCGGCGGTACGGTTTTGACCGGAAGAGCATGTGGTTTCGGACGCAGACCCAATTCGATCTCTTGCTGAAAACGGGCGTAGTTGGGTGAATCCAGGTCTGGACCGCGTTCGAGCATCAAGGCGGGCAGCACTTCGAGGTTGGTGTACAGGGTTTGACCGTGCAGCAAGCGGGCCAGCCCGGGCGGCAGGCGCTGCTCGCTTTGTTCGTCCGCAAAGCGCGGATCGGTAGCCCCGAGCTGCAGGTCGGTGATCAGGCCATAGAACAGCCAGTCGCCGCTTTCGATCACCACAAATCCGCCTTCCTGTACCTGCTGGGGTGGGATGGTTAGCCGCACTTTAAGGTTTTCTTTCAGCCCGCCGCCGACAATATAACCTATTGCTTGATTCTGCTCTGTCATCTTATTTTATTCCGCAAAAATGTCACTCACTGCGCTGAGTACTTTCATCAAGGTCGGGTAATCATCCCGCAACAACGTAATCAATTCTTGGGTAGCCTGGTCGAGCCAATCATGATTGCCATATTCCTGCTGTACAAGCTGCGTCTGTTGGATGTGGGCAGCGAGAATCTCGTCGATTGGCAGGTCGGCGGCGCGCAAGATGTGGCGGAAATAACCGAACCGTCCGACGGTAGTGAATCGATGCAGTTCGTCTGGGTCGCATAAGTAGATCCGATCCAAGCTGAGCGGCGGGCGAGGTGGGAGCATGTGATAGATCTGCTCTCCCTTACGATACCCTACGGATAATACGCTCATCTCCAATGGGATATTGCGGTTCAGGCGGTTGTCGGCGATGACGCTTTCATCCACGCCTTCTGCGGTGACGAGCTGGCGCACCAGCCCATCGTCATCGATGTGGATGTCGGTGATCAGGCCAAAAATCTCGTAATCTTCGTCCAGGCGCGCTTTGACTAACGCTCCAAAAGACGGGCTTTCAAGCTGGGATACCCGGCAACCGACCACAAAACCGGATGTCCCGGCCCGCAGCAGACGGCCGATTTGGATGGCATGATTCATATCAGCAGATCACCTTTCATAACGAGTGCGTCCCGATTGGTTCTTGGCGGATTGTTTATAGGAGAGGTCATCTATACCTATGCGGCGGTGGTACAGTTCGCTGACGATCATTTGGGTTACCTGGCTCTTTTCATCAAAAGAGACCACAGCCGCTTCGTGAGCGCGATGGATCAGGTATGGGAACGGACGGCTGCCCATGATCTGACATTGATGGTAAAGGACTGCATGCAGGTCATTCAGGCGTTCAGGATCGCCGGCAACCCAGGCGGGGATCTCGATGCGGGCCAGCCAGGGTTTTCCAGGGCGGCCAACATTGAGATAAAAGAAGTGCAGCGCCAATTCATTGTGGTAATGTCGGGCAGAGCGGGATTGCATCCCAAATATGGCAGATCTTTCGCCTGGCTTGAGCAGTTCCTGAAAGATGTATCGATCACTAACCCGATGGAGTGGGTAGTAATCCTTCACTTTCGCTAAATCTGCCTCATCCAGAAGCGCAATCTCCAAAAGGCGCACTACCAGATTGGCTGTAGGTTTATCAACATATCCTGCGATGGTTCCCCCATTGGCATGTAAAGCCTGCAGTACAGAAAGATATTTTTCCAAACTTTGCTGGAATTCGAGGCTATCCTGGGTATCTTTAGCCCCCCAAAGTTCCATAGGTCCGTCGGTGAAGGTGACCGCGCCGGTTGGGGATTCGCCAGCCAACCGTGCAAGCAGTTTGCGCTCCTCCAGATCACGCATTAAGGAGATTTGCGATTCGTTTTTGATACCTGTGGGCGTATGCAATTGATCGTCATATAACAATCGGCTGTCGACTGTTAGCTGGGGCGGCTCCTGGCTTCCCAAAACCATCTGGATAGCTCCAATGTTAATCAGACTGAAGCTGACCTGTTCGTGGCGGTCCGGGAAGATCTGAGATCCGTCGGCCGCGATCAGGGTGATCTGAGAGGGCAGTTCAGGCAATGGGGAGCGTTGGTTGAGCGCCTCGGGAGGGGCGGGCAAATTTACGGCTGGAACAGCGCAGCGTAGATTGGGATCGTACAGGCGGGTAATGCGCTCCGCCCGCTGGATCAATCGCTGTGCATCTTGAGCATTTGAATCCAGCAGATCGCATGCTTTTTGGCGTTGATCCTCCAATTCGCTCGCGTGTTGGCTGGCATTCTCGCCCAGCGCTTTGACCTGCGCCTGCACCTGCTGAAAGTCGATAGCCATCCGTCTCCCACATTCTCAGAACAAGTGTTTTGAATATTGTACAGCTTGATAGCCTCCAGCGCAAGGGAAACTAGGGTAAAATTCTTGCTATTGAGGTATCAATGGCTGTAATCACAGAGCCGCTCTCATCGGTTGCAAAGAAAGACCCCATACGCCCATTCGATATCCGGCGCGATCTGACCCGGGTTGCTGACCTGGTGGAGCTTTGCTTCACGGATACATTAGATTCGGATGGACGTGAATATCTGGCGCGTATGCGTTCGGCGGCTAAAAACGCCTCGATTTTGCGGGCAGCGCAAAGTTGGGCTCACGCCTCGATGGAGGGTTTCGTCTGGCTGGAAGAGGAGCAAATGGTGGGGAATGTCAGCTTGATCCCCTACTATATCAAGAGCCGGCGCTTCTTTTTGATTGCAAATGTAGCGGTGCATCCGGATTACCGCCGGCGCGGAATTGCGCGTAAATTGACTGAGAAAGCAATCCGGTTTTCGCGTGAACGCGGTTCTCCCTCGGCCTGGCTCCATGTGCGCGAGGATAACCAGCCGGCTCGACAGTTGTATCAAGAGCTCGGTTTTGAAGAAAAAGCAGTGCGAACCACCTGGTTGGGAAATCCAGCTCTTCAACCGCTGGAGAAACCTGCCGGGATGCGCCTGATTACCCCTGGTCGTCAGTCATGGCCGGCGATGAGCGATTGGCTGCAAGACAGCTACCCGCCAGAATTATCCTGGCATCTGCCATTTCACGCCAGTAACTTGCGCCCTGGCCCGGTTGGGATGGTTTCCGCGTTTTCTCTATAACGCCTATGTTCGCCAGTGGGGGGTCACCCATGGGGGGCGTTTGAAAGCCGCAGCAGCCTGGCAGGCGAGCAGCGCGCACGCCAATATGCTTTGGTTGGCTGCCCCGATGGGAGGGGATGAAGGGTTTGTGCACGCCTTGCTTGAATACATTCTCCATCACGCTCCCACCCATCGCGCTCTGGCTCTGGACTTCCCTGCTCACCAGTATGAGACCGCGATTCGCGCTGCCGGTTTTAGCGAGCAACAGACCCTGGTTTGGATGGAAAAGCGGTTTGTAACAGGTGAACACAGCAGGTAAAGCGATGCAGCTTAATCTGCGAATTCGATCAGCTTTATCAGCGCTTTAATGCCCCGATTGTGGATCTAGATTGCGGTGTGATGTGCGCCCCACACAACCCGACCGGAAAGCCATTCTGCTGCGATATTTGCCAGGCAGTTCCGGCTGCCTATCGCCAGGAATGGGACTACTTGAGGCAATCCACGGATCTCTGGCACGTCTGGCACGGCGATGAATGCACTGACGCTCCGCAAGACCCCACCGAATTGTTGGTGGATACCCCTGATCATATGATGTTGTTAGCCTGTAAAGGGCCAGCCCACTGCCAGCGTGATTTCCGGGCGATCAGTTGCCGTCAGTTCCCTTTTTTTCCTTATATCACCTCTGATCTGCGTTTTATTGGGCTGTCCTACGAATGGGAGTTCGAGCCAATCTGTTGGGTGATCAGCCATCTGGAAGCCGTGACCGAGGCGTATCGATCTGAATTCATCCAGACTTACCAGGCTTTATTCGCTCAATGGGGCGATGATCTGAAAGGATATGCGATCAAATCGGAAGAGATGCGCGATCATTTCATCACAATCAGGCGGCGAATCCCCATCTTGCGTCGAGACGGAAGTTACTATATGCTCAGCCCGCGCAGCGAACGCATGCAACGCGTCTCCACAAACCACTTGCCTCGGTTTGGGGTTTATTCGAGGTCGCTTGGAGATTTCGAGAACGGTTTGTTATCTGATCAAGAAGCTGAAACTCACTTCGAATAGCCTATTTCATATCAAAAAACAGAAAGTGTCCGCCGACGACCCAATCATCGGTTTCATCATTGATCAAGCATAATCATGAATGCTTGCTGGTCAGCATTACCATCCTGGTTTGTGTGGCATGTGCTGCAAAGCGCCAGATCGGGTCGATTCTGTTCGATTGCTTCTTGCTCATGACATGTCTTGCATCGCCCATGCATGGCTTGCGGGAAAGGCAGCGCCTGATAGTTAAATGTGGCCTCTCCCGGTTTGGGCGTCATGGTCTCATGACACCCCTGGCAGGGCTTTGTGCTTTCACGGGTGTGGTCGCCCATATGACATTCCAGGCAGCTTGCATTGCCTCCCAGGGCTTGCTGGTGCAGGGTATGGTTGAAGATAGATGTGGGTTGCTGGTTGTCTGCGTGGCATTTTGAGCAAGCAGTTGCATCATCATCTGGAAAATTCAGATGGTGGCAGGTCTGGCAAGCTGCTGTTTCAGATCCCATTAGCTGTGTCAGACGCTCCTGGTGGGCAGTGTGTGGGAACTTGACCACATAACCGGAAGCATTCCCATCGATTTGGATAATTTCCCAGCCGGCAGACGGGATCACCGGGTGGTCAGGCAGGCTGCCCCCAGTGACGGACTGGATGGGCATCAATGCCAACATCAAGGCAATGGCTACCACTGCCAACCCGGCTCGGCGGGCGATGAAGCTGCTCAGGCTGGTATCCTGATGAACCTGAGTCAGGGGGTCAAACTGTGGCAGCGCAAATGGATCGGTTTGATGGACAGGCGCCTCTGTCTCCAGGACGGCCAGGTTTTCGGAGAAGAAAATATAAACCAGAATGGCTGCAGCCGGGATCGCAAAGGCGATCATCACTTCCGGCAATGATGGCGCATAGCTGGTCCCTGCCGGATGCCACATTGTGAACATGCTGAGCGACATCCGCTGACTGATCACCCCGGCGATAAGTAGAATCGCAGATGTGATCAGGCCTTCGCGGCTTTCGCGCACTTTCTTGATGTTGAGCAGGACAATCGGTAACACACCGCCCAGCAGGATTTCAGCGCCAAATAAGAAGCTTTGCCAGGAGCCGTCGAGCGCCTGGGATAGCACCCCACGCGCCCATAAATCACCTAACCGCAAAGCCAGATAAATGCTCAGCACAAAACTGGCTATCTTACCAAGCCGTCTGAGCAAATCCAGGCGCAGCCCGCGCCCAAACCAGCGTTCGGCCAGGAAACCTTCCAATACTAAAGCCATCATACCAGCGGCGATCGCGGAGATGAAGAACATGACCGGGATCCAGGGGCTGTACCATAACGGATGCACCCGATGCGGCATAATCAGAAAGAGCGATCCCAGGGAGGATTGGTGCAAAGTGGACAGCACAATTCCAGCCACAACCAGAGCGGGCGTGGCGCGGTGCAGTAGATGTAAAATTCTGTGAAAAATCGGATGTTGAAACCAGGGGTGTTCCAGGATGACAGGCGAGAACTCCAATACCAGCACCGAGAAATAAAGCATCACACACCAGGCGATCTCAAACATTACAGAATGATGCTGCCAGTGGATGATAGGCATGTAGATATGCCAGGGCAGGCCCAGGTCAAAGATTAACGACACAATGAAGGAGCCATAACCCAGTAAAGCCAGCAGAATTGCCCGGCGCAGAATGGGGCGGTAGCTTTCCAAATGGAAGATATATACCATCCCAGCCAGGGTGAAACCACCGCCAGCCAGGGCCACAAACCCAAGCTTAAAGGCAATCCACAGCCCCCACGGAGTGGCGTCGTTCAAACCGGTAGTCGCCCCCAGCCCAAATCCAAACCGGAAGATCGCTGCCGCAAGCCCGGCAAATGCGATGGCCCAAAGCCCGTCTTTAATCCAATTGCGATAGGTCGATCCCATTTATTCCTCCTGCTGCGAAGCGGCCTGGAGAGCGGCTCGTTTTTCTTCTACCTGCATTCGTCTTCCGATGATCCAGAATAATCCGGTCATTAAACCGCCAGTTGCCAGGGCTAATCCAGGCACTTTTTCCAGCCAGTTCAATGACAGATCGGGCAATGGCTGGTCTCCGGGCGCGCCTTTGAAACCCAAGAAATCCAGTGGAACATCCGAGACATACATCACCGATGTGCCACCCACTTCGTGCTCTCCATAAACGATTGGTAAATATCGGTTGGGTTCTGCTTGGATTATCTGGTGAGCCTGTTCGAGCAACACATCCCGCTCTCCAAAGGTCATTACCTTCTCAGGGCAGGCTTCCACACACGCCGGTAATTGGCCTGCTTGCAGACGGTCGTAGCACAGGGTGCATTTACGCACCAATGGCGCTGGTGTATCCCATTCATATCGCGGGATGCCATATGGACAGGCCATCATACAATAACGACAGCCCATGCATATTTTGGGGTCATAAAGCACCACACCTTCTGGTGTTTGGTACATCGCTCCAACCGGACATACTGAAACACAAGCCGGTTCCAGGCAATGCCGGCATACTTTGCGGACAAAACTGCCCTGTGGGCTTTCAACAATAGCTGTGAACCGGTTTGCAGATAGCCCATCCGGGGATTGTTGTGGTCTGATCTGGGACTCGCCAAGCTGGTTGGCGGTTACGCAGGCCTGCACACATTGGTTACACCCTGTGCAGCGAGTGACATCGACCAAAACGCCGATGTGCTGGTAAGCAAGGCTCATATCTTCCTCTCCTGCGGGCCATACAGTGTTTTAACCGTCTTGCTGCCGCCTTGTGGGATCATGTGCCAGCCGATTTCAGTTGACAGCCGGATGATCGGGAACAGGACGCAGTGGGCAATTTTTGTGAATGGAATGATCAGAAGCAGCAGCATGCCGTTCAAGGTGTGAAATAGCATGAGCGAGTCATACGTAATCGGGTTCCAGGATTGGCCAGCCAAGAATCCAGACAAAAAGATGTTCAAAATCAGGACCAATAAGAAGTAATCCCCAAACTTGCTCAGCTTGCGAGAGCTGCGCACATACAGCCGATAGAATAAGAGAAAGCTGCCTCCAAAGATTGCGCCTAAAGTCAGCCAGTCCAGAATGGGTTTGGGGATCGCCAGCCACGTCAGACCAATATTGGCTTGCAGGATGTCCAGATGGTTGCGTAAAAACAATGCGACGATCACAATACCTGCATGCAGTACAAAAGATGCCAGGCTGTATCCGGTCCGGTCTTTGCCCAGGCGCCGAATTGGAAATAACCAGGAGATTGTCTGCTGAATGATTTGGCGGTAAGGGATGCGCTGATCTCCAGCGCGGCGGATGGCTGCAACCATTTCCCAAATGCTGATGATTATCAGGCGGAGTAAACCCAATACCAGAACTGCCAGGGTAAATCGTAAAACGGGGCCTTTTGCTAAAATGAGCCAGGTTGGCATTTGATTGACCTTTCTTTCACCTGTATTTTGAAAATTGCAAACACGGATCTATCCACTAAAAGACACTCAGGATCAAAGTTGAATGGCTCGCAATACCAAGTCATGCACTCCGACGACCTGCACAGGCAGCTTCCAGTAATCCACAAGCTCGCGCAATTGTTTTTTGCAGTTAGCGCACGGGGTAGCAACAATTTGAGCGCCTGTAGCCGCGATTTGCTCTGCTTTCGTCTTGCCGGAGACCTGCATGCGGAAATCATAAATCTCATCCAGGGAGACCAGGCCACTTCCGCCGCCGCAACAGTAATTCTCACATCCGTTAGGCGTCATCTCTACGAAGTCCTTAACGAAACTCCGTAGGATCTCGCGCGGTTGGTCCACGATCCAGCCCGAGCGGGCAATATTGCACGGGTCATGATAAGTGACTTTTTCAGGAACAGCATCCGTATCCAGGTGGAGTTTGCCTTCTTTCAATGCCTGGTGGGTAAACTCGAGGATGCTCACAACCGGCAGTCGCTGATCGCCGGCAAAGGCAGGCACAAACTGGCGCGCTGAGCGGGCTGCATGACCGCATTCCCCAATCAAGATTTTCCTGGATTTCAGCCGGTCGGCTTCTCCGACCAGCTTATGAATGATGCGCTCCAGCACCCAGTCATTATAAAAAAGACCGTAGTTAATCCCATCGAAATAGTTAGCGCCGATCGTCCAGGATGTCCCTGTGGCTTTGAGTACGGCCGCATTCCCCATCAGCGTGTCGGCTTCCATCAGATAATCGCTGACAGCCGGGTAGAAAATGTACTCTGCCCCTTCCTGATCTACCGGGAAAGTGATCTCGACACCCTTCAGCTCTGACAACTCTTCCTGCAGAAATTCCAGGTTATCCAGTAAGGCAGGCAATGGAATCGCAGACGTATTCGCCGTTTTTCCCTCAAGTTGTTCACGAACCGAAACCACTAACCCTTTTGGGGCGATCCCAGCTTCGCTCAGCGCGTACCGGCCGATATGAGTGACTAACCCGTGATCGATGCCCAGCGGGCATTCCAGGTGACAGCGTCGGCAGGCGGTGCAGCGGTAGAACAGCTCCGCCATCTCCTCGATTTTGGCCTGGGTTAACGTGTTATCCCCCACGACTTTGGCGCGGAATTGACCTGAGGAAGTGAAATGGCGTTTATAGACATCCAAAAGCAGGCTGGTTCGATAGCAGGGGACGTCCCGGTAGTCGTGAGAGGCCTGGTAAACCTGGCAACTGGATGCGCAGCGCCCGCATTTTGCGCTCGTTCGGCTGTACAGGTCCAATAGAAATCGATAATTGCTATGACGCAGGATAACGGCAAAGGCCGTCAAGAATCTTTCCACCTGCGATCCATGATTTCTGGAATTTTCAAGGTCAGGGGATTTGTCGACGTGATAGAAATTCGCCTTGCCCGGGCTGGATGGGGTTTGAGTTGGATCGGATGATATGGCTGTCATGCATTCACCTGCTTTGTTTCTGTTTCGTTTTCTGGGGGTAAAACAAAAATTACCACACTGGTAGACCCGCCGCAATTCTGCATGCGGTGAAGGGCGTTTCCATTGAAAATCAAGTTGTCGCCTGGATCAAGGTTGTAAGTCTGCTCATCTGCTTCGAAGACAATCTGGCCGCACAGGCATAGCACCGATTGCCGGGCGGTCAGGTTTTGTTCGGATTGTGGGCTGAGGGAGGCCTTTTTGGTTGAGGCAACCTTTATTGATGAAGGTTCTGTCAGGCTGCAAGTGAGCGTTTCAAGGGCTTGCTCAATCGTGGATTCGTGGTCTGCACAGCCTGCCCGCCTGAGCACGACCTCCGAATTGCATGCTTCTTGAAAGAGCGAACTGGCAGATACTCCCAGTGCGGTGGCGATTTTGCAGAGTGTGGCCACACTGGGGGCGACCTCGCCTCGCTCCACCAAGCTAATTGCGTTTGCCGAAAGATCGCAACCAGTCGCTAATTGCTTCAGTGTCAGGTGATTTGTTTTGCGGAGTTGGCGGATTCTCCGACCAATATTGCGCCAGGATTCGTGCATCATGGTGGTTGTCTTTCCCGAAAGTGAGTAGCCTTTTTTTATGTAGCTACAGATTACCAATAGGTTTGGTGTTAGTCAAGTTATTTAGTAAAAAAATAGGAATTTACTTAGATAATACACAACAAAATGGTTAAATTTGCCATAAGGGTGTTGCTTGAAGCTCGAATTGTTGAGCTGGATTTTTTTGGTTTGCTAAGGGAAATGAAACAGGCTAAAATTGAAACAGAATTTGGGCAGCGGCGAGCGCAAGATGGTCCATTTTCTGTTTCTCGGATCATCTATCCTTTATCCATATTGGCAACATGGCATGGTTTCTGAAGAAGCAGCCAATCTTCATATTCGATCATGACAACGCCTTGTTTAATCAAATGCAACGAATTAGTAATCTGGTTATAGCTTTTGCTACACTGATCTTCGGGTTGATGCTGGCGTTTATTGCTCTTGAAATGCTCTTACGCCTTAATCCGGAATTACCCTTGCGGGGAATGGGTGTACTTGTTCCAATTGATGCTCCTATAAAAGAAGATTCCTATGATATTTACACATCCGACGCTGATTTATTTTATTGGCAGGCGGATTTGATGCAGCCTGTTGCCCCAGAAGCTGACCGACTTGAAGCTCAAGTGGACTATTTTACGGATGAGTTTGGATTTCCTAATCGCCCGCCAACGCCATCAGTTGTCGATATCGTGATCCTGGGCCGTTCTTATGCTATGGGAGCCCAATCCAGTCAGCCCTGGGCGCGACAACTCATGGATCTGACAGGTATGCAGGTATTAAACCTGTCTCAAACTGGAGGTGGGATTGATTTAAAGCATGAGTATTTCCGTCGTTTTGGTCTACCCAGGAAACCTCGCTGGGTGATCCTGGAGGTATTACCCAGCATGGATATTCTTGGTTATGCGCCGCATCCTGCCTGGATGATCCATGGAATTTCTTTACCTTTGATCCAAAATTTCGCTCAACGAGCAGTAGGCACAACATCTTCCTCGCAACCAGCCCATCCAGTTTTTCCTATCATAGCGAATCTGAATGATCAAGATGTGATGTTTACGGATTTTATTTATTATCTCTCTGCCCTGACTGTCGATCACGAGACATTGCAGGCCAGTCGAAATTGGGAAGATTTTCGAGAAGATGCTACTGAATTGATTCAAGAAGCCTGGCAGAATGCGGCTTGCGTTGTCCTTCTTTACGCACCGACGAAATCCGAGGTTTATCTTCCGCTGATCGATGAATCTGAACTTTTTAATCCTGTCTTAGATCATCTCCAAACCTGGGCGCTTGATGATCGTATGCAGTTTGTTCAAACACACGCCCATCTCCGTTCTGCAGATCAGCTTGTTGCCAATGCAGCCTCTGCCCGGTCGTTGCTGGCTTCTTTCGCCAAAGAGACAGGGGTTGCGCTGATTGATCCAACCGAAGCCATGATGCAATCCATTCTGGATCAGCAACAACCCTATATGATTTATGACACCCACTGGAGCCTTACCGGAAATCAGCTCGTTGCCAAAGCAGTTGCTGACCTAATCATGCATTCGACCTGCCCTTAAAATGCTTCTGCACACACCACTCTATCTGGTTTTCCTTTTGGCTGTAGTCCTAATTTACTGGTTACTGCCCAGGCTGATCTGGCGGAAGGCATTTTTACTTGTTGCCAGTTATTTATTCTATGCAATGTTCGATTGGCGTTTTGCATTATTATTGTTCATTCTCACTTTGATATCCTTCGTTCTTGGCAAGGCCATAGAACGCGGCAAAAGCCCACGTGGTTACGTCTGGCTCAGTGTGATTATCAATATTTGTGTGCTGATTATATTTAAGTTGAGCGGTTTTTTTATCAACAGCCTGGAATCGATGCTGCAAATCATTGGTTTGAATGTTTTTTCCCCGGGTTTGACCCTACTTTTGCCAGTGGGTATCTCTTTTTACACCTTTCAAGCGATCTCTTACACGACCGATATCTATCGACATAAAATACAACCGACTAGCAGCCTGGTGGACTTTGGCCTTTACCTGGCATTTTTTCCTAAGTTGATAGCTGGCCCATTAGTGCGCCCGGCAATTTTCTTAAACCAGGTCTACCATCCGAAGGCGTCGTTGTCAAAAGAAGAATATTTGAGCGCCCTCGGACTATTGTTGTTGGGTCTGGCGAAGAAGGTGATCATTGCTGATAGTTTGGCCGGCCGGGCAGATGTCGCGTTTCGTGCCGCGGCTTTTCCGGTTGATGGCATGCAATTCGCATCGCCAATCTTTATCCAAGGGTTTTATCTATACGCCTTCCAAATCTACGCGGATTTTTCGGGATATACCGATATTGCTCGTGCTTCTGCGGCTTTACTCGGGTTTACACTTCCGGAAAATTTTCAGCAACCCTATCTGTCATCCACGATCACTTCATTCTGGAACCGCTGGCATATGAGCCTAACACAATGGTTTCGAGAGTTCCTGTTCTTCCCCTTCAGTCGCGCCCTCTTATTCTTTACGCATAGACGCCAGCCTCGAATTGTTCAAATCAGCGCGAACTTGCTTACCATGATATTGATTGGCCTGTGGCATGGGATGGCATGGACCTTTGTCGCATGGGGACTTCTGGCATGGGATCTTGCTTTCGCTGGAAAGCTGGATAAGGTGGAAACCATCCCGGCGGATCTCAGCGACCTTTTCCGGAATGATCACTTTTCATCTGGTAGGTTTGGGGTGGGTGCTGTTCCGTAGCCAGTCATTTGCGGCGGCTGGACGTTTTATTCAGGGTCTAGTCGCATTTAATCAAATGATTTGGTTGGTAGATTTACTGCCTTCTATTGTCGTGACGGCTATATTGATCTTTGGTATTGATGTGGTGGTGGGTAGTAGGCTGACATTACCTTACCGGTGGATGCGACCCGTGATTTATATCATCATCATAGCAACTTTGGTTGTTCTCATTGGTCTGCAAATATTGAGCTTTGCCAGAGGGTCAGATATGCGACCTTTTATCTATGGCCAGTTCTAATCGTTTCCGCTGAGCGGAGAAGAAGCGAGTTCTTATTCGTAGTGCAGCGCTCGAATAATATCCATCCGGGCGGCTTGCCTGGCTGGCAGCAGCCCCGCGATCGCGCCAAAAATCAGGCCCACAGCGACAGCCGCCAGAATCCCTGCATATGGGAAAGCATATATGACCGGAAAGCCGCCAACGCTCAAACCTAATACCATCACATACCCCAAATATAGACCGGCCAATAACCCAAAAGCTGTCCCTATTGCCGCCAGTAATAGCGATTCAGCGACCACAATCCGCCGAACTTGCCGACGTGTTGCCCCGATGGCGCGCAGCATTCCGATTTCACGTGTTCGTTCGATCACGCCGATGGCCAAGGTATTCAACATGGCAATTAATGACGGCAATGCCAATACTCCCAACAGGATGAAATAAAACAGGAAGATCGAGTCGAAGATCTTTTTGTTTTCTTCAAAGTAGGCCTTCCCCGATACCAGCTTGAACTGTGGGTAGTCTTCCAGGATGGATTTTAATTTGGTTTCGACAATTGTCGGGTCTGCCCCTGGGGCCAGGTTCAGTTGGATGAATATATCCTCGTTTTTTCGAAAATCTCTTTCAAGGTTCGCTTGCGAGGTGTAAGCGGTCATTATTTTGGCGTTGAGATAATCGCCAGCAATGGCGATGACGCGGTAGATTTTTCCCCCAGTGGGTGTTGAGATCAGCACTTCGTCCCCAATTTTAACCCCTGCTTGCGCTGCAAGCACGCCATTGGCAATCAATGTGCGTTCACCGTTGAGCTCTGCATAAGCTGTCTCGCGGTTGCCCTCCTGGAAATTTAGCGTAGCTACTTTCGGATAGTTCAGCGGGTCGATACCTAGCACCGAAAGAGCCTTTCCGTTCAGGGTTGTCGCTGCCACTCGAAATGTGCTGACTGCCTCGACTCCAGCCACGTCCCTTAAGTCGTCTGCCAGTGTTTCTTTAGCGCCCACATTGCTTCCCCAAACGCCGACGGAGGGCGGCATGATCAGATAATCGCTGCCCAGGCTTTTCTGCAGAATCATTAAAAATCCATCTGACAGGCTCCAAACCAAACCGCCCATCGCTACGATGATTGCCAGGCCGATCATGGTCGCGCTGGCGGTAATGGCGGCCCGTGTGGGTTGGCGGGTCAGGTTGCCTTTGGCCAGGTCGCCAGTCCCTTCGCGGGCGAAAATCGTGGCAATTAAGGAAGAAAAAACCAGCGTGATCGGTTTGACCAACACAGGCGCAAAAAGCACGATCCCTATCAGGAAGAGCAATCCTCCCAGTGCAGTTACCCCAACATTGCCAGATATCAGTCCAAAAATTGCCAGCAAGATCAAGACCGCACCAACGATCGTGCTTGTGCGGGGAATTCGTTGTTGGGTATCCCCGATTTCCGGTCGGAGGGCTTCAAGTGGAGTCACCCGGCTGGCGCTCAGCGCTGGCAGCAGGCCGGCGAGCAAAGTCACTCCGATCCCAAGCAGGATGGTGGTCAGAATCAATCCCAGTTCCACAACCGGTGGACCCATGTGAAGATGGAGAAACTAATTCATGATCGGCGACATCAAACGAAGCAACCCGGAGCCCATCAAATAACCCAGCGACATTCCGGCCATGGTGCCCACAGCCCCTTGCAATAATCCCTCGACCAGGATCAAACCCACGATGGTAGCCCGGCTTGCCCCGATCGTTCTCAACATTCCGATATCCCGCCGGCGCTCTGCCAGGATCGTTCGGAAGGTGTTGAATATGATAAACCCGCCCATAAAAATCGCCAGGAATCCGAACAAGCTGAACGCCTTCTGGCCAATTTGAAGGCTGGCAAAAATCTCCGTGCCACTGGAGAGGGCGCCGAGCGAGTAATCACCTCCCAGGATGCCTTCGATCGATTTCTGAATGATGTCGCGCTGCGCAGGATCCGTCGTGTTCAGGTTGATTTCGATGGAGTTGATCCGGTTTGGCAAGTCGAGCAGTTTTTGCGCCTCAAATAAGGTGATCAGCACTTCCTCGTTCCCGGGCAAAGCCCGCGCCGGGAGCAACCCCACAATCTGCAGGGAGATCGCTCCTTCGGTAGTGGGCAGATCCAACTCGTCACCGATCTTCAGCCCCAGGTTTTCCGCCAGGCTGGAGCTGATGACTGCTGCGGTGGTATCTGCGCTGCGCAAGAAGCGTCCTTCTTTTACCGGATAGTTATGTAGAGATTGCGCCGCTCGGGCGTCGATCCCAGTCAAAGTCAGGGCTGTGATATTGGCATCGCCAAAGTATTTTTCTGGGATGTTGATTGTGCGGCTCAGCGATCCACTGATCGCCCGGATATTCTCTATCCCCCGGATTTTCTGGATTGTCTTTTCAGAGAACGCTTCACCACTTTCGTGAGTAATGGTGATGTCCACCTGGCCTGAAGCCGCCAGCATATTGGCCTGAAACGCCTGGATCATGGTCGGCAGCAGAATACCCATGCCAAAGATTACCAGCGTGCCCAACAGGATCGCCAGCGTGGTCAGAAAGGTTCTTAGCTTGCGCCCCCACAAATATCGACTTGCTAAAGTTATTTGGAAGGTCAACATCTTTGTTTGCTTCCTGAATTTCAGATGAGCTGGCGCAGATTTTCTGCGACAGTTTCGGCGTTGTTCGTCTCGTGAGGTTCTGGTCGAGTCTCGTTGACGATGACGCCATCCTTCAGAAAAAGGATCCGATCCGCAAAGGAGGCAACTCTTGGATCGTGTGTCACCATTACCACTGCTCGTCCCCATTCATTTGCGACCTGGCGCAGCAACTTGGAGATTTCGTCTGATGAATGGGTATCCAGGTTTCCAGTTGGCTCATCTGCCAGGATCAGGTCTGGTTCAGCTGCCAGGGCTCGCGCGACCGCAACCCGCTGCTGCTGACCGCCGGAGAGTTGGTCTGGTCTACTCTTCAAACGGTCTCCCAGGCCCACTTTCTGCAGCCATTCGGTTGCCCGCGCTTTTGCTTTAGCAGCACTCATCCCATCCAGGGTGACAGGCATGGCCGCGTTCTCGGTGGCATTGAGCACCGGGATCAGATTATAGAACTGAAAAACAAAACCGATCTTTCGCCGCCGCAGCTTTGTCAGGTTGTCATCTGAAAGCTCGTCCAGGGCTTGACCATCGACGATTACACGCCCCTTTGTTGGGCGATCCAGGCCTCCCAACAAATACAGCAGGGTAGATTTACCGCACCCGCTTGGCCCCATGACTGCCAGAAGCTCGCCAGCCTTCACACTCATATTAACGCCGTTGAGGGCGGTCACAGCAGTCTCTCCGCTACCGTAAATTTTGGTCAGGTTTTCTGTTTCGATCAGAGAATGGTTCGTTTGGTCCATGATTTGCAATGCCTTTGATGAAAAAGCTTGAAGTGTACTGAAATACTTTACATCTAAGGGAATGGGTTGTCAATCCATCTCGCTGAAAAATCGCTATAATGGGATCATGTCTGATGGTGGAAATTTGCTCCTGGAAGGCGGGATGGAATTTGGCGGCCAAATGGCCGCGCCAGATTTAAAGGCGATCGAATTAGCGGGTGGTTTTGACGCCTCAATCTCGATTATCCCGACCGCTGCTGCTCCCGACCGTAATGATCAGCGCGCGGGTCAGAACGGGCTGCGCTGGTTCACCCGACTAGGCGCCCGGCAGCCTGCCGTGCTCCCGCTGGTTGACCGGGTTTCTGCCGATGACCCTGTGATTGTTCGGGCGCTGCGGTTCTCGCGTTTGATCTATCTGCTGGGCGGTTTTCCGGGGTATCTGTACCAATCACTTGTCGGTAGCCAGGGCTGGCAGGCTGCTCTGCATGCCTATCGGACTGGAGCAGTGATCGCGGGCAGCAGCGCCGGCGCGATGGTATTATGCCAGCATTTCTACGATCCGCATGCAGGCAAAGTGATGGAAGGATTGAACCTGTTGGCAGGCGTATGCGTCCTTCCGCACCACAACAGATTTGGCAAGAGCTGGGCTGAAAAACTTGTGGTTTTATTGCCGGATGATATCCTGATTGGAATTGACGAGCAGACTGGCATGATCCATGACGGACAGACCGGTTTGTGGAAGGTCTATGGTAAGGGGGGGGTGACTTTATACTACCAGGGGGAGATGCGGTTCATCCAGCCAGGAGTAGCTTTCTCCATTAAATTCTGAATAAGCTATTCCATATAGCCACACAAAGCCAACGCGTTCGGGCCGGTATTTATCCCCAGGACTGGTCCAGTGATGTTGATCAGTAGCTCGCTGGGTGAATATTCGCCTCGAATGCGATCGGCCAGTTGAGCGGCTTCATCCGGCGCATTCCCGTGGAGTACAGCTATATGCATTTTGCGCCCGCGCTCCATCTTTTCGAAGAACTTCTGATAAAGCATTTCTACCATTTTTGTATGTGTGCGGGCCATCCCGGACGGCTCCACCAGGCCGGTCACGTGATTGATTGAGATAACCGGGCGAATTTGGAGCATCGCCCCGACCCACTTGGCTGCGCCGCCAATTCTCCCACCGCGCTGCAAATACTCAATTGTGTCCATCCCTACGAATTGAGTCAATGTCTGCCGCACTTCGCTCGTTTTCGCAATTATTGCGGACATATCCCCGCCTACCTCCCGAACCCTGGCCGCAGCCAGCACCTGCCAGCCCAGGCTCATGGTCGGTCCGCGCGAATTGACCACCCGCACGGGGAGATCTACTTTCTCGCCTGCAATGATCGCGTTCTGATATGTGCCGCTCATTGCCCCGCTGACCGTCAGGACCAGGATTTCGCTGGCTCCGTTTTGGATCGTTTGACGATACATTTGCTCAAAATCATTCACAGTCGCCATTGCGGTGGTCGGGTGGATCGGGTCCGTTCGCAACCGCTCGTAAAAATCCTTTGGCTGGAGAGTGACCCGATCTCGATATTCTTGATCTCCCCAGATCACGATTTGTGGGACGATATAGATTGAATACTGATCAATCAATGCTTCCGGGATATCACAGGTGCTGTCTGCGATGATGGCAGTTCTATAGGTTGACATAGGGCGGCATCCCTTCTTAGAAACCGGTCCGTTTAATGGATTTGAAACCCTGTCTGCGCCTGTATAAAAATTGGCTTCTTTTTTCTGGAGTTTTGTGTGTCCATTATACTACGCCAGTATTCTAGCGCCAGTGCGCTGCCGCGGATTTTTCCAGGTTGCAATTTATGACAATTTGTCGTATAAATGGTAAATTTTAGCTGGGGGGCGACTGTTAGCTTGGTTACGGTCGTTTCACCAGAATTTATTCAGGAGGAGCCGGGTTTGAACTTTGTCTATTTTTCGCCGCATTTCCCACCGAATTACCAGCAGTTTTGCCTGAACTTGCATCACCTTGGGGCGAATGTGCTTGGACTGGCGGATGAGCCTTATGAGTTGCTGCGTCCAGAGTTGCAGCATGCCCTAACAGAATATTATCGCGTGAACGATATGCACAATTACGATGAGCTTGTGCGCGCTCTGGGCTATTTCACCCACCACTATGGCAAGCTTGACCGAATTGATTCGCATAATGAATATTGGCTGGAGACCGAAGCCAGCTTGCGTACGGATTTCAATATCCCCGGTTTAAAAACCGATGAGATCGCCCGCGTCAAGCGAAAATCCCTGATGAAGAAAATATTCAACCAGGCCGGAGTGAAAGCAGCCCGCGGTCAGGTTGTTCATACGCTGTCTCAGGCTAAGAAGCTGGTCAACGAGACGGGTTATCCGTTGGTTGCCAAACCAGATATCGGGGTAGGCGCTGCCAGGACCTATAAGATCCATGATTTGGATGAACTCAAGGCCTTTATTGAAACCAAACCACCCATCGACTATATCCTGGAAGAATTTATCCAGGGGTCAATCTGTTCATTTGACGGGCTGACCGACCAGGATGGCAATTTGGTCTTCTACACCGCTCACGAATATAGTGAAGGTGTGATGGAAGCGGTCAATAACGACCTGCTGATTTATTACTATTCTTTGCGCCAGATCCCCGCAGACCTGGAAGAGTGCCGGGCGCAAGGTGCTCAAGGCCTATGGCGTGCGCGAGCGGTTCTTTCACTTCGAATTCTTTCGCACCTTCAAAGACCAGGAGATTGTCGCATTGGAGGTGAACATGCGTCCACCTGGCGGTATGACCACCGATATGTTCAACTTTGCGAACGACATCGATATCTACAAAGAATGGGCGTATGTGGTCATGCATAACCGTTTTACGGCGGAATACAGCCGAAAGTACCACTGCGCCTATATCGGGCGTAAATTCAACCGCCGTTATGCACACCTGCATGAAGAAATCCTCCGTGAGCTGGGCGGTAATATCATCCACCATGAATCTGTCAGCGGCGTCTTCAGCGCCGCCCTCGGTGATTACGGCTACCTGGTGCGTTCGCCCGAATTGAGCGAGATCCACGCCATGGCCGAATTCATCTCATCAAATGGAGTAATATCTTATGCACGTTGAGCACCATCAATGGTGGAGCCCCAGCCTGAACCAGGACATGGAGCTGAAAATCTACGGCCACTATGGCAAGCCAGTGGTTGTGTTCCCCGCTCAAAGTGGTCGCTTTTTCGATTATGAAGGTTTTGGAATGGTCGATGCGATCCAGGGTTCGATCGATTCAGGCAAGATCAAGCTGTTTGCGGTGGATAGCGTCGATGCTCAATCCTGGGCGAATTGGGATGCGCACCCGGCTGACCGCGCCCGCCGACATGAAGACTATGACCGCTATATCTGCAATGAATTAGCGCCCTTTATTCGCCAGCAGTGTGGGGATTACCAGGGCAAATTTCTGACAACCGGGTGCAGCATGGGCGCCTATCATGCTGCGAATTTCTTCTTCCGCCATCCGGATATCTTTGACGGTGTGATCGCGATCAGCGGGTTATACCAGTTAGGCATGTTCGTCGGTGATTATATGGATGATCTGGTTTACTTCAACTCTCCCTTGTCTTATCTGCCCAATATGAACGATCCCTGGTATCTCGACCAGTACCGCCAGAGCAACATCATCGTCTGCTGCGGGCAGGGCGCCTGGGAAGACGCTATGCTGGCTGACACATTGGCCCTAAAGACCGTGCTGGAAGCTAAGGGCATCCCGGCCTGGATCGATATCTGGGGGCAGGATGTCAACCATGATTGGCCATGGTGGCGCAAGATGATGCCGCATTTCTTTGCTCATTTGGGGCTATAGATCCTGGGAGAGTTTGGTGAGTTTCTTATTCCTCTGGTTGGAGGATGTGAACCATCCGCTGAGTTGAAGATTCTGTTGACTCCGGGGAGTGCGCATGATAGAATGCAATCCGCAACAAAATGGGCGCGTAGCTCAATGGTAGAGCAGTGGCCTTTTAAGCCATTGGTTAAGGGTTCGATCCCCTTCGCGCTCACAGACAAAACCAGATGATGGGGGATATGGATGATGGATACCAGATCCATGGAGGTCATCGATGACATTACATGCTGAGATCTTTGAACAGGTGGATGTTCTGGCGCGGCTGCTGAATAACCAGATGATCCTGATTGACGGAATCGCCCGCCAGATCGAGCGCATCGGGCCGGGGTATGTCTTCCTGGCGGCGCGGGGTACTTCGGATAACGCAGGCCGGTATGCTAATTACTTGTGGGGATCGATGAATGGTTTGCCGGTGGCTTTGGCGACCCCCTCTTTGTTTACTTACTTTCAACGACCGCCCAGGCTGAAGGGAGCGCTGGTAGTGGGGGTATCCCAATCCGGGCAGTCGCCGGATATCGTCAGCGTGCTGGCAGAGGGGCGCAAGCAGGGCTGCGCGACGCTGGCGATCACCAACGATCCGGTTTCGCCGCTGGCAGGCGTGGCCGATTTTGTGATCGATATCCAGGCTGGAGATGAGAAGGCAGTAGCGGCGACGAAAACCTATACAGCCGAGCTGATGGTGATTGCGATGCTCTCGGCGGCGCTGAAACGAGATGCAGAGCAGCGCAATTTGCTGGAGTATGTCCCGGGGTGGGCCGCGCAGGCGCTGGATCAAGATGACCAGATTGCCCAGATGGTCGAGCGCTATCGATATATGAGCCGCTGTGTGGTGATCGGGCGGGGATACAATTATGCAACAGCATTCGAATGGTCGCTCAAGCTCAAGGAATTGTCGTATGTGATGGCAGATCCATATTCATCCGCCGACTTTCTGCATGGGCCGATTGCAATGATCGATCAGGGCTTTCCGGTATTGGCGGTGAACCCTGGCGGAAAGGTTTATACCGAAGGGCTGGCGCTTTTAGAGCGATTGAGGAATGAACTATCGGCGGAATTGGTGGTGATTTCGGATCAAGAGCAAGCGCTCAGCTATGCCCAAACGCCGCTGCGCCTTCCGACAGGCATCCCTGAGTGGTTGACCCCCCTGACGGCGATTTTGCCGGCCCAACTATTTGCTTATCACTTGACCCGCGCCAAGGGATTCGATGCGGAGTCGCCGAGGGTGATCCGCAAAGTGACGGAAACACGCTAATTTTAAACCTCCGTTGAAAGACGGTTGAAAGCAAGACGAGGGTTACCCTGTTTATGGCAGAAGATAAAGTTGAAGCAGAGATTGGGCGCTGGTTAAAGCAGAAGGGTTTAAAACTGGCGACGGCAGAGTCGTGCACCGGGGGATTGATTGGGCACCGGATCACCAATATCCCCGGTTCTTCAGAGTATTTCTTGGGTGGGGTGGTTTCTTATGCCTATGAAGCCAAGGTGAAGCTGTTGGGGGTGCGCTGGGAGACATTGCAGAAATTCGGGGCAGTAAGCCGCGAGACGGTGATCGAGATGGCCACAGGTGTGCGGGAAGTAATGGCGGCGGATATCGGCATTGCTGTGAGCGGGATTGCCGGACCCGGCGGCGGTATGCCCACCAAGCCGGTTGGATACACCTGGATTGGGTTGAGCGCGGCGGGCGTGGAGTTTGCCCGATCCTATTATTTCTCGGGAGAGCGCACCCAGATCAAAGAACAGGCAGCCGAACAGGCGCTGAGGTTGCTGTTGGACTACTTGGCGCTTGAGACAGAAGGCAGGTCATGATGAGTGAACGGATGGAGCCGGTGGATGTAATCGCTCGGTTTGATGATCAAGGCCAGGCGCACCCGCTGCAATTTGTATGGGATGGTGGGACCTACCTGATTGAGGCGGTGGGTCGGCGCTGGGATGACGAGGCTGGGCGGCATATGTTGGTGATGGCGCCGTCGGGAGATGTGTTGGAGCTGGTTTTTCAAGCAGCAGAAGGGCGCTGGTATCTCAACAGGAATGCAAGATTTGAAAAGAAGGTCTTATCTTCCTAGTCATAAACTGGTAAAATGAAAACGTCCTTAATTGTATTTCAAAGCTGGCGCATACCAGCGGTATTTCAACAATTTGTCAAGGAGGTTTGTGATGGAGTTCGGTAAGGCATTTTCTTTCCCATTTGAAGACCAGGACTGGATTAAGAAACTCGGGATTGCTGGGTTGCTTCTCCTCGTCCCTATCCTGGGCACTCTGGTCGTTGCAGGCTGGGCGATCGAGGTGACCCGCCGTGTCATCCTAAGAGACCCGCAGCCTATGCCAGATTGGAGCAATTTTGGCGATTATATTATGAAGGGCTTGCAGATGTGGGTGATTGGTTTCGTTTACTCACTGCCGCTCATCCTGGTATCTGCCTGTTCGCAAGGCGCTACGTTCTTCATGCAAGATAGCAGCACAAGTGATCAAACGATGATGACCGCGTTAGCAGTTCTCACTGCCTGCTTTGCCTGCGTAACGATCCTATATGGGATTTTCATCGGCTTCATAATTCCGGCGGCTTTTGCCCGATTTGCGGTAACGGGTCAGATGGGCGCAGCTTTCCGCTTTGGTGAAGTGCTGGCGTTGGTGCGGGCAGCTCCGGCGGCTTATCTGATTGTGCTGTTGGGGAGTATTGTGGCTAGCCTGGTTGGATCGCTGGGTATTATATTGTGTGTGATCGGCGTTGTGTTCACCTATGCCTATGCGATGGTGATCAATGCTCACCTGTGGGGGCAGGCCTATCGTATTGCTTCGCCTGATCCGGGCGGAATGCAGCAGACTTTCTAACAATTATATAAACAGAAAAGGGGTTTGCACTAGGGTCGGAGGCAAACCCCTTTTTTAGTTAACCCAGGCGAGAGCGTTCCTCTTCCGCAACGGATGGCTCTAGCTTACGGAAGAGCGGTTCTGGCTGGTTGAGGGCCTGACCGGGCGGCAATTGGCTCGGTTCCCAGGCAGTCGGGAGCGGGGCCGGTTTGTAACGTAAAACGGTATGCTGGCCGAGATCATCCTGGCGGGTATCGACGAACTGCGTCCCGAAGATTGATCCGGTGTAACCCAGGAAGGTGTGCAGGCGCTCGCAGGTGAAGGGCAGGATTGGGGCAAACAAAATCTTAAGCGAGTTGATGGCGCGCAAGGCGGTATAGATCGTCTTGGCTGCGGCAGCCTTATCCCGTTTAATCTCACTCCAGGGAGCGGCATGGTCGAGGTATTTGTTGACCTCAGTAGCCAGGCGGAGCGCTTCACCCAGGGCGGCGCGCAGGTGGACCGCTTCAAAGTAATTCCCCACGCTCTCGAAACCCGCCTCAACCGTCTCCAGTATTTGTAAATCTTCGGGTCGCAGTTCGCCTGGTTCAGGCGGCACATGTCCATCCCAGTTCTTGTTAGCGAACGAGAGGACGCGGTTGGCCAGGTTGCCCCAGGTGGCGACCAACTCATCGTTGTTGCGGCGAACGAAGTCACTCCAATCCCAATCGGTATCTTTGCTCTCGGGCATATTGACGGTCAGGTAATATCGGAGGGGATCCGGGTCGTAGCGGCTGAGAAAATCTTGACCCCAGACAGCCCAGTTGCGGCTGCCCGAAATTTTCTGGCCTTCCAGGTTCATGAATTCATTGGCGGGCACGTCATGCGGCAGGGTCAGGTGGGTGTTGCTGCAACCGGCGAAAAGCTCTCCAAACCATTGCCCGGCGCCGATCAGTTGAGCCGGCCAGATCACGGCGTGGAAGGGGATGTTATCTTTGCCGATGAAATAGTAGGCGCGGGCTTGCGGGTCGAACCACCAATCCTGCCAGGCTTCGGGTTGGTCGTTGATTTGGGCCCATTCAACAGCCGCAGAAAGGTAGCCGATCACCGCTTCGAACCAGACATAAAGGCATTTGCCATCCCAACCGGGAACGGGGACAGGGATGCCCCAATCCAGGTCGCGGGTGATGGCGCGTCCGTGCAGTCCATCTGCCAGGATTTGACCGAGCGATTGACGCAGCACGTTGGGCCGCCAATAATCTTCCCGCTGGTGCAAAAATTCGACGATGGCTGGTTCGAGGGCGCCCAGGTCGAGATAGAAATGCTCGGTATCGCGCAACTCTGGGGTGGAGCCATCCATCTTGGAGCGTGGGTTGATCAACTGGGTGGCATCCAGCAGGCTGCCGCAACCATCGCATTGATCGCCGCGCGCATTCTCATAACCACAGATATAACAAGTCCCTTCGACATAGCGGTCCGGCAGGAAACGTCCCTGAGAGGAGGCGTACCATTGGGTCTGGCGCTCGGTATAAAGGTAATGGTTTTTCTGTAAGCCCAGGAAAATATCCTGGGATACCTTAAAGTGGTTCTTGGTGTGGGTGCTGGTGAATAAATCATAGCTCAAGCCGAGCTTTTGAAAGAGGTCGATGAACCCGGCATGGAACTTTTGATACACCAGAACCGGAGTGGTTTCTTCGGCGTCAGCCCGAACGGTAACCGGCGTGCCATGAGCGTCTGAGCCCGAAACCATGATGACCCGGTCGCCAACCAGACGGTGATAACGGGCAAAAATATCTGCCGGCAGGTAAGAGCCGGTGATATTACCGACATGGATTTCGGAATTGGCGTATGGCCATGCAACTGCGACCAGGATATTTTTTGACATTTCAGATCTCCTAATAATTTCTACAAGAATAAAACAGGCTGCCCATGTCTGGACAGCCTGCCAGTGATTTGGAAGAAAATGGTCAGTTCGAATTTATCCTCCAGAAAGGCTGCCCTTTTCAGGCATGAGAGAAGATGGCCATGTTGCACATCATAGCCATTGAATAACGAACAATGATTTTGCTCGACACGACGAGGGTCATAGCAATGAGCCTTTCTGTAAGATTATGAACCGAAGTTTATTATCGGAGGAAGTTTTTGTCAAGTGGGTCTTGGGCAAACAATTTATTGAAATAAGCCTCTGAAAAAGGTTCACCTGCTTCAAGTATAATAGTCTCAGTCTTATGGATACCCAAACACTGCGACAATATCTTTCTGGCCTCCCGTTAGGAGAAATTCGCTATTTCAATCGGATTGATTCCACCAATCTGGAGGCTGCTCGTTGGGTGGATGGCGGCGCGCCTGATCTTGGGCTGGTTGCTGCTGATGAACAAACCTCCGGCAAAGGTCGCCATGGCCGCAAATGGTTTACCCCGGCTGGCTCTGCCCTGGCATTCAGCCTGATCTTGCGCCAGGCTGGAACCGTCTTTGCAGGCCCAGATCAAGAGGCGCCGATCTCTCAATCGATCATGCGTATCACCGCTTTAGGCGCCCTGGCAGTGTGTGAGGCTCTAAGCACGCATTATGACCTTCCGGCGCAGATCAAATGGCCGAATGATGTTTTGCTCCAACGCCAAAAAACTGCCGGGATTCTGGCTGAAGCCCATTGGCAAGGCGACCAACTTCATGCCATCGTGCTTGGAATTGGCATTAATATTGCATCCAATTCTGTGCCGCGGGAAGGCGGGTCGGAACAAATTCCGGCGTTGATCTTTCCTGCCACCTGTATTGAAAATGCCCTTGGATGTCCGCTGGACCGTTTCGATCTGCTTCGCCTTGTTTTGGGACATTTGCTAGCCTGGCGGACTCGCCTGGCTGAGCCAGCTTTCATTAACGCCTGGGATCAGCGCCTTGCCTTCAAGGGCGAATGGATGAACATCATCCATGATAGTGAATTACCAAATCCTGCCTACCGCCAGGGGATGCTGATTGGATTGGATGGGCAAGGCCGGCTCAGATTGCAAGATCATCTCGGCCAGGAATTTACGCTTCTCACCGGGGAGTTGCGCTTGCGCCCCGCTGAAATTGCACAAACAGCTAATGGAGATCGATCATGATCGAAGATTTACGCCAACAGGTGAATTCAACTTTTGATGAAGAAGAACTGCCGCCCCCTCCGACGCCCCGTCCGGCTCGCTTCTTGGGCATGACGCCCTTTCAAACATTCTTCATTGCCCTGCTGATGCTCTTCATCACATGTCTGCTCAGCGCTTCGTGCCTGTTGGTCACCGGGCGCGTTGTACCGCCGTTTCTGTATTGATTCGGATTTGTCTTATTGTTTTGCTTCAGCCTGGTGTATCTCTGCATCCGCTGCCCTGGCCATGGAAGAAACTGCATCGCCCGGCTGAGGTTGCATCAGCATAACCCCGCGCGTCGTCCGCCCAGTCTGCGAAACCTGTGAAACCTTCATCCGCAGCACCACCCCGTTTGCTGAAATAATGGTCAATTCATCTGCTTCCTGCACCACTCGCGCTGAGATGATCGGACCAATTTTCTTCAGCGCTTTTTGATCGATTGTCCTCACGCCCTTATTCGCCCGCCCTTTGGTCTGATACTCGTCTAATGGCGTCCGCTTCCCATATCCCTGGGTAGTGATCACCAACAAATCCCCGCCCTCTTCAACCACTTCCATGCTGGTAACCCGGTCGCCCTTGGTTAATTTAATCGCGGTCACGCCCGCTGCACCCCGCCCCATCGGGCGCACTTCATGCTCGGAAAACCTGAGGGCCTGGCCTTGCTCGGTAACCAGGATGACATCGTCCGACCCGCGTGTTAAGCGGGCCCAGCCCAACTCATCCCCGGTATCAAGATTAATCGCAATCAGCCCGGATGGGCGCACCGAAGCGAAATCGGATAGTGGAATCCGCTTGATCCGCCCGTTGCGGGTTGCCATCGTACAAAAATGCTGACCATCAAACTTCGGCACAGCCACAGCGGCCGTGATCGTCTCACCCGCCTCGAGCGCCAGGATATTCATAATCGAGATGCCTTTTCCGGTTCGTTCGGCGTCCGGGATTTGATAAGCCTTTTCCGAATAAACCTTACCGCGGTTCGAGAAGAACAGCACGCTGTTGAGTGTGCGTGCTGGGACCATCATTAAAACCTCATCTTCCTCTTTCGTTGTATGTCCGGTGACGCCTCTGCCGCCCCTGCTTTGTGCTCGAAAAACTGCTGAAGCCACCCGTTTGACATAACCGAGCTGGGTGATGCTGATTAAAACCGCTGCATCCTGGACCAAATCTTCCTCTTGAAATTGCTCCTTTGCCTCGCTTGCAATCCGCGTTCGGCGCTCGTCGCCATATTTCTCGTTTAGATCATTGATATCTTCTCTAATCACATCCAGGATCTTCTTTGGGTTTGCCAGCAAATCCTCCAGGTAAGCGATGCGTTCCAATACCTGTTTCTGCTCGTCTTCGATCTTCTGTCTTTCCAGGGCAGCCAGTCGCCGCAATTGCATATCCAGGATCGCCTGAGCCTGGCGCTCGCTCAACGCAAACCGGCTCATCAGGCGTTCTTTTGCCACGTCTGCATCCGGCGAATTTCGGATTGTTGAGATTACCTCGTCAAGGTTTTGTAATGCGATTAACAGGCCTGCCAGGATGTGCGCTCGCTCGCGAGCCTTCTTCAACTCGAATTCCGAGCGTCGCCGGATCACTACGATGCGGTGCTCGATGAATAGCTCCAATGCCTTTTTTAAAGAGATCAGTCGCGGCTCATTATTGACCAGCGCCAGCATCTGAACCCCGAACGTAGATTGCAGAGGGGTGTATTTGTATAACTGGTTAAGCACCTTTTTGGGTTGCGCTCCCCGTTTCAATTCGATCACAATGCTCATCCCGCGCCGGTCGGATTCATCCCGCAAATCTGAGATATCATCCAGCTTCCCTGAACGCGCCAGATCTGCAATTCGCTCGATCAGGCTGGTTTTATTGAGTTGGTAGGGGATTTCCGTGATCACGATCCGATGTCGGTTTGTCCCCATCTCTTCGATTTGAGCCATCCCACGTAATACGATCCTGCCCTTGCCCGTGCTGTAGGCTTGCGAAATCCCTTCGCCGCCTACTATAATTCCACCGGTCGGAAAATCTGGCCCCGGTACGCGCTGGATCAGATCTTCAACTGGGATATCCTCCAATCGGTCGTAATTATCAATCAGGAAATTGATCGCTGCGGTCAGCTCCCTCAGGTTATGAGGCGGAATATTGGTAGCCATCCCCACTGCTATTCCCGCTGAGCCATTCAATAGCAAATTAGGTAATCGGCTGGGCAACACGTTCGGTTCCTGCAAGCTACCGTCAAAATTATCCACAAAATTAACCGTATCCCGCTCGATATCCGCCAGCAATTCCTCGGCCATTTTTCCCAGCCGCGCCTCGGTATATCGCATCGCTGCTGGAGCATCTCCATCGATCGAGCCGAAGTTGCCTTGCCCATCTACAAGCAGATAACGCATTGAGAAATCCTGCGCCAAGCGGGCCATTGCTTCATAAACCGCTGCGTCGCCGTGCGGATGATATTTACCCAGCACTTCACCCACAATCCGAGCCGATTTCTTATAGGCTGAATTCGTCCTGATCCCCATATCATGCATGGCATATAGAATCCGCCGGTGAACGGGCTTTAGCCCGTCGCGTGCGTCTGGTAATGCCCGGGCAACGATCACGCTCATCGCGTAATCGAGGTAGGCTGACCGCATTTGCTGATCAATGTCTACTTGTTGGACCGCGCCGATTTCCATAACTATCCCTCGAACTCCATTTTTCCTGAAAGACCAAATCGCTGTGCGTCAAGCGCACAATCTTTAATTATACCCTATCCGCTCGTTTTGGAGCTCGTATCAGAGCCCAGAATTAGGGTAATCGCATTTGAGATAGGTGTGAGAAAATTGTCGTACGAAGGAGAGTAGAGCAATGGAAGAAAAAGCGATAGGCAGAATAACGGAACATTTCGGGAAAGTAAGTGATCCACGGATAGGAAATGCGACGCGGCACAAATTGATCGACATAATCGTAATCGCAATCTGTGCGGTAATTTGCGGAGCAGATGGTTGGAGTGATGTAGCGTTGTTTGGGAAAAGCAAGCTCAAATGGTTCAAGACATTCCTAGAATTACCCCATGGCATTCCTTCGCATGATACATTTGGGCGGGTATTCGGGCTGATCAAGCCAGAAGAATTTCAACGCAGCTTTTTAGATTGGGTGAAAACCATTCAGAAGCTAACGGAAGGGGAAGTGATAGCGATTGATGGGAAGCAATTGCGAGGATCCAAAGACGATAGTAACGACCAGGCAGCCATTGATATGGTAAGCGCCTGGGCAACGGCCAATGAACTGGTATTGGGGCAAGTGAAGGTGGATGATAAGTCGAACGAGATACCTGCAATCCCCAAATTGCTACAACTGCTGGATATTACAGGTTGTTTGGTTACGATCGATGCAATTGGAACGCAGATTGAGATTGCAGAAACGATCATTGATCAGGGAGGCGATTACTTGTTGTCTGTCAAGGAGAACCAACCGCAGTTGTATGAAGACCTGGAACGGCTCTTTAGCATGGACGAGCAAGAAGGTTTTTCCAGTCCAGGGTACTCCTACACCCGAAAAGTGGACGATGCGCACGGTAGAATGGAAATCCGCGAATGCTGGGCCATTTCTAGTGAGGAATATCTGAGCTACTTGCGTGGTAGAGACAATTGGAAAGGCTTGAAAACTTTAGCTATGATCCGATCTGAAAGGCGGGTTGGTGAAAAAGTGCAAATCAAAACACGCTATTTCATCTCTAGCTTGCACATGAATGCAAAAGCTTTTCTGAAAGCCAAGCGCAGCCATTGGGGCATTGAGAACCGCCTACACTGGGTGCTGGATATCGCTTTTCAGGAAGATATGAGCCGGGTGCGCAAAGATAATGCCCCAGAAAATTTCGCCGTTTTGCGTCACATGGCAGTCAATATGCTAAAGCAAGAAAAAACTGCTAAAGGCGGCATCCAGGCTAAGCGTTTGCAGGCCGGTTGGGACGAAGCTTACCTACTCAAGGTGTTGTCTGTTTGAAATGCGATTACCCTAGAGCCCAGAATTCTGGAATTTCCATTTAATTGTTTTCGGGGGATTTTATTGATCGATCAGCGGCCATCTTCAGGAAAATAATAAGGGCTGTCTGTGATCGTCACAGACAGCCCTAATCATTTTAAGAACTTGATCTTAATTCAGATTTTTCAGGTAGGCATCCATCGCCGCCGCCGCTTTTCGCCCGGCTACCATTGCCGTCACCACCAGGTCTGGACCGGATACATCATCTCCTCCAGCATAGACTCCTGGTCGAGAGGTCGCGCCAGTCTCGCGATCGGCCACGATCAAGCCATACTTGTGAGTTTTCAGGTCTGGGGTCGATTCACCGATGGTGGTATCTGGCCAATAACCTAACGCCAGCACTGCACTGTCAGCATCAACGATGAAATTGGAGCCTTCTACGGGTACAGGCCTGCGCCGCCCTTTTGCGTCTGGTTCACCCAATTCCATCCGGATGCATTCGATTTGAGCCAGCGCTCCATCCTGACCTGCAATGAAGCGCACTGGTTGCGTCAGGAACTGATAGCGAGCGCCCTCTTCCCTGGCCAGTTCGCGGTCGTGCCGTCCGCCCGGCATCTCTTTTTCGGTTCTGCGGTATAGACAGACCACTTCATCTGCCCCCATCCGCAGCGCTGTGCGCAAACAGTCTGAGGCAGTGTCTCCGCCGCCAATCACAGCCACTTTTTTCCCGATATGTGGTTTTGAGCGCAGTTCCTGCGGCAACAACGTTGGATCAACGTTACAACGCATCAAAAACTCGGTGGCTTTATGAACACCGGGCAAATCTTCTCCCGGCACTTCCATCGGGGCGTCGATCTCTGCGCCTACCCCCACAAAAACAGCCTGGTAGCCTTCGGCAAACAGATCGTCGATCGTCTTATCCTTGCCAATCCAAACGCCGTTCACAAATTCAACCCCGGCGCGCTTGAAATCCTCCAACCGACAGAATACCACCTGGTTCGGTAGCTTGAAACCAGGGATACCATAAGTCAGCAATCCACCCGGCGCTGGCTTTCCCTCAAAAATCGTCACCTGGTGACCTTTTTGAACAAGTTGCTCAGCGCAAGCCATTCCGGCCGGGCCGGCACCCACAATCGCCACTTTCTTGCCCGTTGCAGGCCCTAGCGGTATGTCCACGCCCTGGTTCAGATGTCTTTCATAATCGGCTACAAAGGCTTCCAAAGCCCCGGTCAGCACTGGAGTAGTGGATTTTAGCCGTGAGCAAGAGCCCTGGCAAAGCTGCTCTTGAGGACAAACACGCCCGCAGATTTCAGGCATCGAACTGGTCTGGCGGTAGAGTTGGGCAGCCTCCAGGAAGTTACCCTGTTCAATCAGCCACATAGCGGATGGAATATCGTTATGCGCCGGGCAGGCCAGCACGCATGGCGCAGGATCCGGGCATTGCACACATCGTGAGGCTTCAAACATTGCCAGCTCTGGATCTAATGGAATGACTACATCTTCAAAATCGCAAACCCGTTGGTCTGCAGGACGGGTTTGGATATCAAGCGAGAGTGCACGCGCGCGTTCTTTACGGTCTATTGCCAGAAAATCACCAGATATTGCCCTCATAGAAAACCTCCAATAATGATGAAAGGATCCAATAGATCAGATAATACTGACTTCAGAGGTTTTACTTCAGTCTCAGATGTCATGTTTTTTAGTGACGGTTGTCATATACTTGGCGCAATCCTTTTCTCATCCACTACTTACAAAAGCAGTTCTCGTGATCAGTCATCTTCCGATAAAGTAGAGTACAATTCAAGATTGGAATTAATGCAAATCCGAGGATAAGAATGAAGAAGTTTATTTATATTTTAATTGTCGTGGTAATTCTGGCGGGAGCCGGTTATGGTTATTTCCGCTGGCAGGCAAACCAGAAAACCACAACGTTCAGTAATTTACAAACCACACCCGCCGGGCGTGGTGAATTAATCGCAATGATCGGCGCTACCGGTCAGGTGCGTTCCAAGCAAAACGCCCAACTTGCCTGGAAAACCTCCGGTACAGTCGGCGAAATTCATTTTGGGGTAGGCGAGGCGGTTAAGGCGGGCGATAAGTTAGCTGAGCTGAAGCCAACTTCCCTTCCCCAAAACGTCATTTTGGCGCAGTCCGACCTTGAAAGCGCCCAGAGGGCGCTCGATGATTTATATACCAATGCTGAAAATGCCCGGATCCAGGCGCTTCAGTCGATCGCGAATTATGCCCGCACCGTCAAGGAAGCCCAATATCAGCTCGATAATTTCTCGGTTCCAACCGAACAGGCCAGCCTCACACCCATAGAAGCCTTTGATACAATGAATCAACGCCTCGACCAGGCTCGACGCGCCTTTGAACCCTACAAGTTTTTCCCATCCTCCGATCCCACTCGCGAGGACCTTAAGGAAAAACTTGATACTGCCCAGGCTGATCTCAATGTCGCAGTGAAGCGCCTGGATTATGTCTATGCTCTCCAGGTAGCCCAGGCAAATCTCGAGAAAGCACGCCAGGATTATGATCGCTGGAAAGATGGCCCTCAGCCAGATGAAGTCGCAGCTGCTCAAGCTCGCATCAATGCTGTCCAAGCCACGTTGGATCAAGCATGGATTGAGTCGCCTTTTGCTGGCATTATCACCCTGGTAATCCCGCAGCCTGGCGACCAGGTTGCGCCTGGCGCACTGGCTTTTCGTCTGGATGATCTCAATACGTTATTGGTAGATCTCGCCGTTTCTGAAATCGACATCAACCAGATCGAGACTGAACAGCCCGTGGTGATGACATTCGACGCAATCCGTTCCACAGAATATCACGGCACAGTGGTCGAAGTCGATCGGGTAGGCGTTTCGAATCAGGGTGTGGTTGATTTCAATGTGACTGTAGAATTGACGGATCCTGATCATCAGGTTAAACCAGGGATGACCGCCGCGGTCAATATCGTGGTCAACCAGCTTCAGGATGAGCTTCTCGTTCCGAATAGGGCTGTCCGATTCAAAGATGGACGTCAGGTGGTTTACCTGTTGCGTGATAACCAGATTGTTCCGATTGCTATCCAACTGGGCGCTTCTTCTGAAACCGACAGCCAGGTGCTTGAAGGAGATTTAAATGTTGGAGATATCATCATCCTGAATTCCCCTACCGAGTTCGAATCTAATGGTCCGCCGCCTTTCGTCCGAGGAGGGGGGTGATGAGCAGTTGGGTTATTGAAGCGAATGACCTGAAAAAGGTCTATAAGATGGGTGAAATCGAGGTGCATGCCTTACGCGGCCTGTGCGTTCAGATTGCTGCCGGGGAAGTGGTCGCGATTATGGGCCCTTCCGGCTCTGGAAAATCAACTTTAATGAACATCATCGGATGTCTTGACCGGCCCAGCTCAGGAGATTACATCCTGGATGGCGAAAAAACTGCCAATATGAAAGATGATCAGCTTGCTTCGATCCGCAATCGTAAGGTTGGGTTTGTCTTTCAGAGTTTCAACCTGCTTTCGCGTGCTACCGCTCTCTCCAATGTGGAATTACCGATGCGCTATGCGGGTGTACAACGCGCTCGTAAAGACCGGGCGCGCCAGGCTCTCGAAGCTGTCGGTTTGGGGGACCGCATCTACCACCGGCCCAGTGAGCTTTCCGGCGGACAGCAGCAGCGAGTGGCGATTGCTCGCGCCCTGGTTAATGATCCCGCTATCCTGCTGGCAGACGAACCCACCGGAAACCTGGATTCCAAATCTGGCGATGAGATCATGAATTTGTTGTTGAACTTGAATAGGGACCGCGGCACAACGCTTATCATTGTCACACACGATCCAGATGTTGCAATCCGCACCCAACGCACCATCCACCTGCGTGATGGACTACTCGAGCAGAAATCATGATCATCCTTCAATCCATCCTTGAAGCTCTGGAAAGCCTGACAGCGAACAAACTTCGCTCAGGTCTCACCATTATCGGCATTGTGATCGGCGTCGCCGCTGTGATCTCAATTGTCTCGATCGGTCGCGGAGCTGAAAACACCATCACTGGTTCAATCCAGGGTATCGGCACCAACCTGCTCTTCGTCTTCCAAGGCGGCTCTGAAGAAGTCCGCAACCCCCAACCTCTCACCCTGGGAGATGCGGCGGCGATTGCAGATCCATTCCAGGCTCCTTCTGTTGCTGGGGTAGCCCCTGTCCTGAGCGGGCAAGCCGCCGTTTCTGCTGGCGGTGAAAGCACCACTACATCCTTAGAAGGCATTACCCCTGAATACAGCTCGGTCCGTAACATCAATGTCAGCGAGGGAGATTTTATCTCCGAAGAACACATCCTCGGACGCGCCTCGGTCGTACTGCTCGGCACCGAAGTTGCCGATCGTTTGTTTGGGCGCAAAGCGGGTCTGGTTGGCGAGACAGTTCGCATCGAAGGTCAATCTTTCCGGGTGCTCGGCGTGCTCGAATCGAAAGGGGGTTCTGGTTTTAGCAACCAGGATGATCGTATCTTGATCCCCCTCACTTCTGCTCAAACCCGTCTGCTGCGCCGTTCCACCCGCGATCGGATTGACCTGTTGGTGGTTCAAGCTATCAGTTCGGATGCGGTCGCGCGCGCTAGTGATGAAGCATCCCAGATATTACGCTCCAGACACCGCACTGCGATCGGGGCGGATGATTTCACCGTCCTCACCCAGCAAGATTTCCTTGACACTGCCCGCACCATCACTGGCGTCTTGACCATCTTTCTCGGAGGAATTCGCTGCAATTTCCCTGCTGGTTGGCGGAATTGGTATCATGAACATCATGCTAGTCTCCGTAACCGAGCGCACGCGTGAAATCGGCCTGCGAAAAGCGCTTGGAGCTCGTCGGATCGATATCCTGGTTCAATTCCTGACCGAATCCTCGTTACTAAGCATGTTTGGTGGATTAATTGGTATCGGGCTTGGCGCTGCCATTGCCGAGGTGGTGAAAAGAATTGCCGAAGCTCAAAACACCATGATTGACCCGGCAATTGGCATAGATACAATCCTACTCGCTACTCTGTTTTCGACCGCGGTTGGTTTATTCTTCGGGTTATATCCTGCTAACCGGGCTGCCAGTTTGGAGCCGGTCGAGGCATTGCGCTATGAATGATCCTGCTGCTTAGGAATACCTATTAGAGCTGATTTCTGTGATTGATTTTTTGAATGTCCCTATTTATACTTATCATTGGCGAAACGGATTTTGTCGATATCCATCCGTAATGCTGCACTTTTCCAAATCAGAACGGTAATAGGTGCAGGTAAATGATTAGTGAATGTTCCTATATTAGAAGGCTATAGTCAATGACAAGGGGCGATATGAAGAGAGAAACGATCCTGGTCGTAGATGACAACCGCCAGTTGGGCAATTTCATCTCAGGAAAATTGCTGCCCAGCCTGGGGTATGAGAGTCTAGAACGTCTACGATGGCGCTTCCGCGCTCAAAGCAATACATGAATCTAGGCCATCTCTTTTGCTGCTCGATCTTGAGCTGGAGGATACTACCGGCTTGGACCTGCTTCGTCAAATCAATCAGGATGGCATATCGATCCCGACCATTTTATTTACAGCCCACGGCTCTGAACATGTTGCCATCGAAGCATTCCACCTTGGGGTGGAAGATTACCTGATCAAGCCGGTTGAACCAGACCAGTTGGAAGAAGCTATTGGCCGAGCTTTGGAACAAACTCGCCTGCGCCGCGAGAAAGCCAGGCTGATGGCCGAGCTTAATGACCAGGTCAACCGGTTGATTTCTCTCTCAAAGATTGGTCAGAGCGTTACTTCCACACTTGACCTGGATGAAGTCTTACGGCGGATTGTCGAAGCCGGGGTCCAATTGACACAGGCAGACGAAGGTTTTCTTGCTCTGTTAGATCACGCGACCGGCACCCTTTATCTGCGCGCTGACGAAGAATATTGATGGTCAGATCACCAGTTCGCTTCGCCTTCCCATCGCTGATTCTCTTTTGGGCGAGGTGATCACGACTGGAAAGCCGATGCGAAAGATTACCCAGCAGTCCGATCGGCTCATCAAAATCGGTACTGGCTTGTTGGTCAACAGTCTGCTGAATGTCCCGATTTATTCTAAGGGTCGCCCATTAGGAGTACTTTCAGTCGATAACCGCCAGAAAAATCAACCTTTCTCGCAAAAGGATGAGGTGTTGTTGATCTCTTTGGCTGACTATGCTGCCGTCGCGCTGGAAAACGCCAGCCTCTACGAGCACGCTCGTCACGAAATCGTTGAGCGGAAACGAATTGAAGCCGCTTTACGTGAAAGTGAAGAGCGCTACGCTCTGGCAGCTCGCGGCGCTAACGACGGTATCTGGACTTTAACCTGAAAAAGAATACGCTTTACCTCTCGCCGCGCTGGAAGGAAATGCTTGGTTTTCTGGATCACGAAATCGGGAACAACCCTGGCGAGTGGTTCGGGCGTGTCCACCCCGACGATATCGAATCGCTAAGGACAGTGTTGAGCGCTCTCATGAATGAGAGGATTCCACAATTAGAGGCAGAATACCGCATCCGTCATAAAGATGGTTCATACCATTGGATGCTCACTCGCGGTGTTGCAGAGCAGGGACCAGAAGGCAGCATTGTCCGGGTTGCCGGCTCACAAACGGACATCAGCGAGAGAAAAGCGGTTGAAGCTCGGCTGGTGTTTGACGCGTTCCACGACAAGCTTACCGGCTTGCCCAACCGCGCTCTCTTTCTAGACCATTTGCAGAAAGCTATCCGCCGCTCTCAACAACAGGCAGACTATACTTTTGCAGTGCTCTTCCTGGATCTGGATCAATTCAAGGATATCAATGACAGCCTGGGCCACCCGATTGGCGACAAACTCTTGATCGCGATTGCTCAAATCTTGAAGGATACCCTCCGGCGTTCAGATACTGTTGCCCGGCTGGGGGGCGATGAGTTTGTATTGTTGCTGGATGGGATCCGCGATGGAAATGATGCGATTGAGAAATCCAAGGAGATTTTAGCTTCTCTTGAAAAGCCAATCAGACTGGGCCGTCACGATATGTCCATCTCGACCAGCATTGGGATCGTGCTGAACACTTATGGCTATATGCGTCCTGAGGATGTTCTCCGAGACGCCGATATTGCGATGTATGCCGCCAAGAGTTAGGGCAAGGCGAAATACCAGTTATTCGATCCCCAGATGCGAACAGAGATTATGAAGCGGATCGCGCTCGAAATTGATTTGCAGCATGCCCTGGCAGAGAACCAGCTTCAGATTTACTACGAGCCCATCATCTCGTTGCAGGATGGAGAACTGAACGGTTTTGAAGCCCTAGTGCATTGGCAGCATCCCCAAAATGGCCTGCTGTCTGCCGGGGAATTTTTGCCTCTCGCTCATGAAACCGGTCAAATCCTGCCGATTGATTGGTGGGTATTCGAGGAAGCTTGTTCCCAAATTCAAGCCTGGCAAACCCAATACAAAATCCAAAAACCGCTCACAGCCAATGTGAACCTGGGAAGCAGCATCCTGATGCATGCCGACATGATTGGATCGATGCAAAAATTCCTCGAGTTCAAGCGGTTTTTCGCCCCAAAACCTGGTTTTAGAAATCGCTGAAAGCATTGTTTCCACGAATATTGATTCGCTTGGTCAGACTATTTCAAGATTGCGCGATTCTGGGATCGGAGTTCAGATTGATGATTTTGGTAAGGGCCATTCCTCTCTCCCTTACCTCAAGGCTCTCCCGATTAATGCCCTGAAAATTGATAGCTCCTTCGTTCAATTGATCACGGATGATGGCAAGAATACCGAGATCCCGCGCATGATTATCTCACTGGCTCATGAGCTTGGGATCAAAACGATCGCAGAAGGCATTGAAAACAGCGACCAGTTGACTCAATTGCGCCAGATGGGCTGTGATCATGGTCAGGGATATCTCTTCTGCAACCCGCTTGAAAAGAAGGATGTAGAACAGATTCTCGCTGCTGATCAGCAGAAAAAGCCTCAAGCGTTTCCCTGGAGCCGGTTTTGGGATACCCCGTAAGCGCTTGCGCGAAAGAAACCTTAATTTAGGAGAAGAGACTTCTATGGAACAGAAATTGGAAAAACTCCGTTCGCTGCTTGCTGAAGTTGCGGACCTGCAAAATTCTGCGGCTCTGCTTGGCTGGGACCAGCAGACCTATATGCCCCCAGGAGCCGCCGAAGGACGCGGCTACCAGCTTAGCACGCTTGAAACCCTCGCCCACACCAAATTCATCTCTCCAGAGGTTGGCAATTTATTAGATGAACTGCTGCCCTATGCTGAACAGCTTGACCCGGCCTCAAATGACGCCTGCCTGATCAAGGTTACCCGCCGAGAATTTGAAAAACAAACCAGAGTCCCCTCAGAGATGGTCACGGAGTTTGCCAGGCTGACCACTTCCGCCCACCAGGTCTGGATGGAAGCCCGCCGCTTGAGCAAATTTTCCATATTTCAGCCCTACCTGGAAAAGATCGTCGAACTGCGCCGCCGCTATGCCTTTCTTTTTGCCCCTTATGATCATATTTACGATCCCCTGTTGGACGATTTCGAGCCGGGTCTCAAGACTCGTGATGTCAAAGCGATCTTTGACCAGCTCCGTCCGCAACAAGTTGCGCTTGTTCATGCAATCGCCCAAAAACCTCAGGTTGATTCTTCTTTTCTGAATCTGACTTATGACGACCAAAAGCAATGGGATTTCGGCGTTAAGGTGATCAGCGGTTTTGGATATGACTGGCAGCATGGACGCCAGGACAAGGCTGCCCACCCATTCACCCAAAGTGTCGGTCTCCAGGATGTGCGCATCACTACCCGGCTGAAATCCAATTACTTGAATACCGGCCTGTTTGGCACGATGCATGAGGCGGGTCATGCGCTCTATGAGATGGGGATCGATCCGGCCCTGGCGCGCTCGCCATTGGCTTCTGGCGCATCTCTCGCTGTGCACGAGTCTCAGTCGCGCATGTGGGAAAACCTGGTTGGGCGTTCGCTGCCTTTCTGGGAATATTTCTACCCCAGCTTGCAGCAAGCCTTCCCGGATCAATTAAAGGCTGTCTCGTTGCAGCAGTTTTATCATGGCATCAATCGGGTCCAGCCGTCGCTGATCCGGGTTGAAGCTGACGAATCTACCTATAACCTGCATATCATGCTCCGGCTCGAGATCGAGATCGCCGTCATCGAAGGCAGCCTGGAAGTGAAAGATCTGCCTGAAGCCTGGAATGCTCGTATGCAGGAATATTTGGGCGTCCTTCCCCCCAACGACGCCGATGAAGTCTTGCAGGATGTACATTGGTCCGGCGGCATGATCGGTTATTTCTCCACTTATGCTCTTGGAAACTTGATTTCTGCCCAGCTCTGGGAAGTCATTAACCGGGATATCCCCGATCTGCCTGACCAGATCCGCCAGGGCGAATTTTCGTCCCTGCTCACCTGGCTTCGCCAGAAGATCCACGTTCACGGCGCCAAGTTTGAGCCGCAGGAGCTTGTCCAACGCGTCACCGGCTCAAAAATTGACCCGGCTGCCTATGTCCGCTATCTGCAGGCGAAGTTTGGTCAGATTTATAATCTTTGAGCGCTGAGAATCATTCCTAATCTCCTCTACCTTGGCAAGGAGAGAATTCGTTTTCAGGGTTATGATTTATTAATGGAAATCCGACCTGACTGCATTAAAACGTTACCGTGGACAGAGCATCCGAAGCGTTTTACCCACCGGATGCCCTGCCTATACGGATTGCTCATCCTCGCATTTCTACTCGCGTCCTGCACCAGTTGGATGCCGCCAAGTATATCTACAGCGCTTCCTACCGAATTCCTGCCCACCGCCGCAGCTCTTACCCTTGCTGCGCGGGCTTCCTCTGCCTCGCCCACTCTGGCGTCTGTTATCAGCGCTACTTCTTCAATCGAACCGCAGGAGAGTATTTTTACCACTTCCGCGACCCAGGCAGCCCCTCAGGCTTCTCCAACTTTCCCGCCAACCGATCTGCCGTCGGCCACGATTCCCCCTCTTGCACCCACCATTTCTCCGTCAAGACAAGCTCCAGCCGCTACTATCATCCTGACCCCGTCCGCTATCTCTCCTACGGTTGATTCTGGCGAGGATCCGATGCGGGGTACCGCCGCGTTCACGCCAGGTCCACCCATCCCGGATGCACGCATCCAAATCTTTCGTCTGGGAGAGCTTTCAAAAGTGATCTCGCCGGTGGATGTCTCGAGCCGCCTGACAAGCGGCGAAGGCAAGGTCGTTCGGGTTGAGCTTTTTGGCGAGGATGGTAGGCTGCTGGCTCGGGATTTGCGCACCTACCACAATATCCCCTGGAAGTTTGCCCAAATCAGCATGCCGCTCGTATTCGAGATCAGCGTTGCCGCCGAATTGGGGCGCCTTGTGATTAGCGTTGAAGACTCCTATGGGCGGCTGATCGAAGTGAATTCGGTCAATATCATCTTGCTTAAGCAAGGCATGACTGAATTGAACCCACCCAGCGCCCTCCAACAGCGCATTATTATCCAGGAACCGCAAGAGCAAGCTTTGATCCAGAATAGCCGCTTGATCGTCTCGGGGCGCGTCCGACCCTCGAGCGACCAGCCCTTGCGCGTGATGCTGGTCTCTGAAGAAGGGCGCATCCTGGGTCAGCGTCTGGCCGGGGTCTCCACCACCATCCCGGGTGATTATGGCGTCTTTGTGGCCGAGATCCCCTATGCGGTGGCAGAAGTGATAAATGCCTTGCTTGTGGTTTATGAGGAAGGTGGTGTGATGTCCGACATCACATTCCTAACCAGTTTGAACGTGATTCTTGCCCCTTGACCTCTAATCAGGCAAAACTGGTTTTGGTGGATGTCCGGTTTTTAGCCCCTTGGGTTTGACCCCTTAGGGCTTTTCATTTACAATTCGATTCTATTACTTGATCTGTGAAAAATTGAGATGGTTCAATGAAAGGAAAATGTGAATGGCATATCTCCCCTTGACATCTAAACGTGCTCCAATATACGCCGATATCCCTGATGATAAATGGAATAACTGGCGTTGGCAGCTCAGCAATCGCATCAATACCGTTGAGGAATTCGAAAAAGTACTACCGCTTACCGAGAGCGAGCGCAAAGCCCTTTCCGCGGCCAACCTTTTCCGAGTAGATATTACCCCTTACTTCATCTCGCTGATTGACCCGAATGATCCGCAAGACCCGGTTCGCCGGCAAGTTGTTCCCACAGATAAAGAATTGATCCCTTTCACCTCGATGATGGAAGACTTCTCTCTGAAGACCGCCATTCCCCCGTCCCTGGGCTTGTCCATCGCTATCCAGACCGGGTCTTGATGCTGGTCACAACCCAGTGCGCTTCTTACTGCCGTTACTGCACTCGCTCACGTATCGTTGGCGATCCTTCTGCTACATTCTCGCGGGCAGAATTCGAGATGCAGATCGAATATCTGAAGCGTACGCCACAGGTGCGAGACGTCCTCCTCTCCGGCGGCGATCCGCTCGTACTCGCCCCTAAAATCCTGGAAGAGATCCTCTACCGTCTGCGTGAAATTCCCCATATCGAAATTGTCCGAATTGGTTCGCGCGTGCCGGTATTTATGCCCATGCGCATTACTTCTAATCTGACCGATATGCTCCAAAAATATCATCCCCTCTGGCTGAACATCCACGTCAATCACCCGAATGAGATCTCTGCAGAGTTGGCCGAAGCTGCCGATAAACTTACCCGCGCCGGTATCCCGCTTGGGAATCAGGCAGTCCTGCTCGCGGGAGTAAACGATAACGTCGATATTCAGAGAGAATTGGTTCATAAGCTTGTCCGCATTCGTGTCCGCCCTTATTATCTCTATCAATGCGACCTGGTCGAAGGCGCTGGTCACTTCCGTACCCCGGTTGGTAAAGGGATCGAGATCATGGAGGGTTTACGTGGTCACACCTCCGGGTACGCCGTCCATCAGTACATCATTGACGGTCCTGGTGGAGGCGGTAAAATCCCGGTCTCGCCGAACTACCTGCTCAGCTACTCAGACCACAAGGTTGTGTTGCGCAATTACGAAGGCTTGATCACCACCTACGAAGAACCCGAGGATTACCATTCCAGCGATGCGGCTAAATATAAAGGCATCAAACGTCCTGAGCCGGGTCAGGCTGGCATCCACGGGCTGCTTTCAGGCGAGGAGATGATGGTCAAGCCCCAGAATTTTGACGAAATGCACGACCGCGGCGGCATCCAACACCGCCTCAAAGACGAGCGCAAGTGGGTGCCTCTCGGCATTGGTGCGGGAGAGTCGAAAATCGCGGATGCAGAAAATCCGGAGAATAATGCCGCTTGAAACACCGCCTCTCGGCCTGACCCACTCAGAAATCCTGCGCTACTCGCGCCATCTGCTCATACCTGAAGTCGGATTGGATGGTCAGCGCAAGCTCAAATCCGCCTCGGTCCTGGTGGTCGGCGCCGGTGGACTTGGCTCCCCGGTCGCTCTGTACCTTGCCGCAGCCGGGATCGGGCGGATTGGCCTGGTTGATCCTGATGTGGTCGATTTATCTAACCTACAGCGCCAGGTGATCCACGGTGGATCCAGCCTGGGCTTGCTGAAGGTCGAAATCCGCCCGCCAACGCATGCTCGACCTCAACCCAAATATCCAGGTCGATGCCTATGATGAACCTTTCACATCCGTGAGCGCCTTTCAGATCGCCAGCCCTTACAATTTAATCATCGACTGTACAGATAACTTTCCCACTCGCTACCTGATCAACGACCTGTGCGTGCTGACTGGCAAACCGAACGTCTACGGCGCTATCTACCGCTTTGATGGCCAGGTGAGCGTGTTTGATGCCCGCAATGGCCCCTGTTATCGCTGCCTGTTTCCTGAGCCGCCTCCACCGGGTCTGGTCCCAACCTGCTCCGAGGGCGGCGTGCTCGGCATCCTGCCCGGTACGATCGGAACCCTCCAGGCCACCGAAGCGATTAAGCTATTGCTCGGTATGGGCGAACTCGCTGGTGGGTAAGCTGCTGCTCTACAACGCCCTGGATATGTCTTTCGAATTTGTCCGACTGCGCAAGAACCCGAATTGCAGAGTCTGCGGGCCGAACCCCAGTGTGACCACCCTGATTGACTACGAGGCTTTCTGCGGGGCAGCCTCGAACGGGCGCCCCTCCGGCTCGGTTGGCGGCTGTTGGGATATCAGCGCCGGCGAGCTGGCCGGGCGATTGCAATCCGGAGACCCGCTCTGCCTGCTGGACGTACGTGAGCCGCACGAACTGCAAATCTCGCAAATCGAAGGTGCCAGGTTGATCCCTCTGGGCCAATTGGCGACCCGCCTGGCAGAGCTGGATAGCGCCGAAGAAATTGTGGTCTTCTGCAAAACCGGGATCCGCTCCGCCCGCGCGCTTGAGTTAATGCTCGGGGCTGGCTTTCGCAATATCAAAAACCTGCAAGGGGGCGTGAACGCCTGGGCGCGTGAAGTCAGATTCCACCCAGCCGGTGTACTAGAAAATTACTGGTTTCCCCCGAAATGCCAGTTTCCTGAAGAACGATTACAGTATAAGAATAGAACCAGGTGTCATTTCGATCATCATTTCAGCGCTGGAACGATCGCCTGGACGTTGAATTTCATCATATCAATATAGGTTGGAGCGTTGCCGCCAGGTTCGGTGATCGAGTGGGTGTACAGTTCTGAAACCACTTTTACACCGGTTTCCTGAGCAATTTGCTCAGCCAATTGTGGGTTGGAGCCGGTCTCGAGGAAAATGGCGATGGCGCCGGTCTCCCGGATGCGATCTACCAGGCGGGCCATCTGCTGCGCTGAAGGTGAAGCGCCGGTGCTGACGGATGGGATAATGGTCCCAATGATCTTGAAACCATAACGGTCAGCGAAATAGCCAAAGCTTTCGTGGTTTGTGACGATCAGGCGTCGTTCTTCTGGAATGGTGGAAACCTCTTGCTTGATCCAGCGATCCAGTTCATTAAGTTTGGTGATGTAGGCAGTTGCGTTCTGGGTATACAGGTCTTTTCCAGCGGGATCAGCGGCGATCAAGCCGTCCCGGATGTTTTCAACATATTTGATTACAAGGTTTGGATCAAGCCAGAAGTGGGGGTCAATTTCGCGGTGGTGATGTGCGCCAGCCGGACCGGCGATGAAGGGAATGGTCACTGTAGGAAAACCACTGAGAGACAGGGTGTACTGGCCTGGATCCAACTTTACGAGCAGCGCCTGAGTCAAGCCAATGCAGTTAAGGGTAAGAGTATCTTCGATTTCCATTTGTCTGCCGTCTTCCGCCAGTACCTGAATTGACCCTGTTGTAGTTGCAATCAGGTAATCGAGGCTTTCATGAGCATCGAGCAGTACAAAGCCGCCGAAACCCGCGGATTGCTGATTCAGCTTGAGTGTGATCAACTCCGCTGCGAGGGTATGCTCGCTTTCGGTTTGATGCTCACCTGCAACCCCGGCGTACAGCGCTGAGGCGTTGGCAGAATCGGAACCCGCTGCAATTTCCTCTCCGGCAGTTTTCTCGGCCAGATCGGTGCAGATTTGATTGACCTTTTCTTCAGGTGACATCACGGCTTCTTCACCTTCGCGGGCTTCCCGGCTGGTGAGGCCGGAGGCGGCTTCGATGATAGTCCGCTGCCCGCCGGCATTCTGCAAGACATTGTCAGCCCATTGCTCAAACCCACCACCGTTCAGAATGAGCATATTGCTCTTGGCGATTTTTACCACGTCTTGCGGGACCGGCTGAAAGGCATGTGGATCAAGATCTAAGGGGATGAGGGCTTCTACGACCGCACGGTCGCCCACTATATTTTCGGGCAATATCGGCCAGGAAGGTTTCAACGGCCAGGATCTTAAGAGCCGGGTTTTGATCTTCAGCGCCGAATTGTGTGGCTTTCGCCGGCGAGGCAGCCTCGGATTGGCAGGCCGAGAGTGGCATGCTTGCAAAGACAAATAGCAAAATAAGTGTATTGAAAATCCTTTTCACTTCCAGTTCCTTTTAGACCCCTCTCTCATTTGAGCAAAGGGGATTGGGTTCAAGCGAATGTGAAAATTATTGTTTACCCTGGCATTGTTGGCACAGGCCAAAGAGTTGAAACCAATGTTCGCAGATTTCAAAACCGGTATGGGCAGCGACAGATTGGATGAAATTGTTCAAATTTTCGCCAGAAAAGTAAACTGCACGTCCGCAAGAGGTGCATAACAACAGGTGCTCGTGACCTTGGGCGGCGCGCAGATACCTGTGGCAGCCGTCAGTATGGTGGACACGCTGTACCAAATCTAATTCTTCTAGTTTCTCCAACGCACGATATACAGTTACCAGGCCCATCTTGGGATACTCTTTACGTCCGAGATCGAAGATCTCTATTGGGCTGAGAGCGCGTTCTGTGGATACCAACACATTAACAATCACATGCAGCGGCTGCGTCAAACGGTAGCCGCTGGCTGCCAGGCTGGAGAGCCAATCATCTGCGAGGTTAGGTAGTATCACGCTGCACATCTTGATAATGAAAACCTTTATCAATTATATCGATTTGCAACACCCTGTCAAGGGTGTATTAAAATAAAGGTTCAATCCATCAGATCCGAGACCTGCCTCAATCTCCATCTCCATTACCAAGAACGTTGTTCAGGGATCCGTTTAAGATTTCGGAGAAGTGCGGTTTTTAAAATAGATCACCTGATCGTGAATGATATCTTGCAAAGACCGCGTGATCCGATAGCCGAGTCTCTCAGCTTTGGTAGGGTCACTGATCAGCAAGGGCACATCCGCCGGTCGGTAGCGCCCAGGATCGAACAGCACTTTGAGCATTCCCTGGGGGGTATATAAAATCAGCCCGCTATCTTTAAGGTCATAACATAAACCGCCGTTCAGCATTAAGTCGTCAACCCGCAGCTTCTCAAATTCCAGGCCTAAGAATGGTTTCAGATCGATTTCCATCGGCGCTTCTACGCGTTTATCCCCATCCAGCGTTTCCAGCGCCTGCACCGGACAGCCCAACTCGCTCAACCCCAACAGCAGATACGTCAGGACCGAATGCATGCGTCTTGACCCCATTACATATACATCGCCAGGGGTTCCAAACTCGGCCAATGCAAGATAACCCTCGACAATATCCTCCACGTGGCTCCAATCTCGAAAAGCACAGACATTACCGATCCGAATGGCATCCAACTCGCCCTCAACCACCTGGATGCACTGACGGATGATGCTGGAGGTCACATAGGTTTCAGCCCGCCCCGCTCCTTCGTGATTGAATAAACGCGCCACAATGGTGTTCAAACCATATGAAGACCAGTAATTTCGAGTCAGATGGTCTCCATAGACTTTACTGACAGCGTAAGGGCTTAAAGGCCGCAGAGGGTTGGTCTCAATGATCGGCATTTCGGGGACCCGGATGGGTGGAGGAAAAATTGTTTTAAATTGGTGTAAAGCCCATTGATAATGGGCCTCCGATGCGATCTGAAGGCCAAATTCATCAGCAGATCCTGCAAATATCAATTTACAGGTAGGTTGGACTTTTCGGATGGCCTCAAGAAGATTCTCAATTCCACGACAATTGGTTTGATAAGTCAATCCCGGCTCCAAGAAACTGCCTCGGACAGAGGAATAGCCAGCCAGGTGAAAAATAATGTCGGGCTGAACTTGTTGCACCCCTTTATTTATTCCTTCTTGATCGGACAAATTGAAGGGGTATAGTTCAACAGCCTGGAATTCTTCCTGCGTGAGACTGGATGGCAAGCGATCAAATAATTGGTCGTGAACGAAGCCGGTAACCTGGTATCCATGCGCTAACAGCGCCCTGGTAAGGTAAGGGCCTACAAAACCTTCAATCCCGGTAACCAAAGCTCTCATGATGGGGTCTCTTCGGATTGATATTGCATAGAAAATATTCTATCATATACGCTCAGGGCGAATCAGCCAGAGAGCTATCCAATGGGCAGGTGTGTTGAGACGGGAAAGGCGCGGATAATAGGATATCTTGCAGCTTGTCGTTTGAATCATAAATCCCCAGCGCCAGTGTTGTACCGTCTCTGCAGGCGATTACCAGACCGCTGACAGCATTAGGCACCGGCGGCTCAGGTTTTTGTTTTGAGGGCAGCACAAATTCCCAGGGTTCTTTACTCGCGATTTTGAATGTCAGGCGGGCAAAGGGTAATGGCTCAATGGGGCTATCTTCTTTCCCTAGCGAGCCTATACCCGCCAGAAAATATTGAGGGTATAGGATGCGACCGGAAGTGATAAACGCACCGTTTTGAAGGAAAGCCCTAAGATGTTGTCTATCTTCAAGGGATAGATTATCTGACTCAATAAAAGCCTTTCGCATCCGTTCCTGTCGTTCATTTGGATAAAGCTGGGGAAAGCTCTTTTCAACAACCGGTATCATAAGGCTAACCGAGAAGAAAATGCCTGCAAGCAGCACCGGGAGCCATTTCTTTTCGCTTACGCCGAGGCCTGGCGCGGACTGGTCCAGATCAGCAGTCCATGCCTCGATCACTTTGCTGCGTCTGAGCAGATTAATCACGGCGATGGATAGCTGCGCCAGCCCGATGCTAAAATAAACCAGCACCACCCAATCTACCGGGAGGATGTATCTGCCCCCGGAATTGCGGAATCCTGCGTTGGCAGCCAGATAAACCAGACTGGATAACAGGGGAAACAACCCGAGCCAACGATGCCGGTTCCAGGTGGTTTGGATGCCAACAGCCAGGATTAAGATGGTCAACAGGAAGGGGATGAGCGATTGGAACGCGAAATTTCCAGCCCACTTAGGCCAATAAGGCAGGCGGCGAATATATCCAATTGCCGAACAGCAATCTCCCTGAAATTGTTCTATAGAACGATGACCCAGGAATGCAGTGAGCGAATCAAAGCCGCGCCAGGTGGCGGGTAAAATGAGCAAGAGTTGGAATTGACTGTTCAAATAGTGGGCGGCAGCAAGTTCGACAAAATGCTTGGGGTTCTGAATCGATTGGGTGAGGAATTCCAGGGCGGTTTTTTGCCCGGATTCGACCGGGGTGAGCGAGACAGGTGTAGGTGTGGCTTGAAGCTGCGAAGCCGCTGCAGGCAGAGGTGTTCCGATTGCTGTGGCATTCTTCGAAGGTAAGCTCTCAGTTGACGGCGCTGAAGTGGTTTCAGTTGGGTCGGGAGCAGGCCCTTCGTTCCTCGGGGCAGGCGTTGGTGTGTTCTGGATGGTCTCGTTCAAAGGCTGTGAAACCGCCGGATTGAAGCGTTGAAGGATAAGCGCGTAGCGGAAATACGGTTCGTTGAGATAGATCTGACCGGTATGCGCCCAGTTGCGGTACACCCAGGGAGAGAGCACAAGAACCATCCCCACCAAAAAGGGGATGAACTGTCGTCCCAGGTTGGATAAAATGGATTTGGCAGGCGAGCGCAATATAAGAATCAGGCCAGGCACGAAAAAGAGGATGGAGATTTCCGGCCTGACCAGGATCGCCATTCCAAGTGATTGGCCTGAGACCAATGCCCACAAAGGGTTGGCAGGCGTTTGATCGAGCCACTTAAACACTATTAAGAAGAACAGCACAACCAGAATGGCCGTGGGCAGGTCAACCATTAACAGTTTTGCATTGGCGGTCGTGATATTTCCGGATAACAGGATGGCGTTGGCCTCCCGAAAGATGACCAGCCCCGCTGCGATCACCGCAGATACCCGCCCAAGCATCGCTTTGACCAACCCATACACCAGTACCGGAAAGAAGGCCATCAGAAGTACTTGCAACGAGACCAGGCGATCATAACCCTGACCCGATAGCAGGTGCAGAATTGTCAGGTACATCCCGTGCAGGGGACGCCGAATATTAAAATCCCCGTCAAAGAGATATCCATTCCCAACCAGGGCGGATTGAGCCACCAGGTCATAAATTCGGGCATCTGACGAGGGATAAAACTCGTGATTTGGAGCTACTTTATTAGTCACAAACCAGTTCGGTTGAACAGGGATGGCGCTCCATATCAGGACGGCTGCGAACCAGATCAGCAGTGAAAGCGCCAGATCCAGGCGAGAGGGCTTTATTTTACTGATCCATAAGGTGAAGTTCGGACGAGTGTTTGCCAGGTGGGTTATGGCTAACATACCCATCCCGGCGAGCCAGGCCAGCAAGAGCTGTAATTCCATCACTGGAACCCCCATATAATTCCAGCCTACCACAAACCTGGCTTGAGGAATCACCGCAGCGCCTAACCAACCCCATACGGCAAAGGAAAGCGCGAAAACCGATATTACCCAAAGAAAGGCCCGTTTCTCGCTATGAATGATCCGGTCCCGGGGGTTATATCGTAGCATGAGGATGGTCACAATGGTCTCGAAACTCAAGCCGGCGGCTAATACAGCGAAAATGAATAACCGCCAAAAAATCGCCAGTGTAAATGGCTCGCTGATTTCCGGAGTCAGGGTGATCATAAAGGTTGATGAAAGGAAAATGATCCCGCAGAGCAAGAGCATCCAGGCCGAATTTTGAGAGGTCCACAGAAAATTAAGCACCTTTTCAACCCGGCTGGTTGACTGGAGCGGATGCCGCCAGGTTTCAATCAGCAATAAGAACAATGGCAGGGCAAGAATACAAAGAGCGGCGATGACCCAAAAATGAGTTTGGGTGAGTGATCTCTCAGGGTTGAACGGTATAGCCGTGGTTAGAATGACAGCCGCCAGGCATTGTAATAAAGCCAGGATCAGAATGGAACGCCAGAGCTTAATAGCTTGGTTTTGATTCGGGTTGGACTGATCATTCAACACAAAGTGTATTATACCGAATTTAATCAGCGGGCTGGCTTATAGTTCCGACATATCAGCAGATAGCGAGCCATGTGCTTCTTGTTATAATAATTGGAAATGCAAGGTATAAAAACATGACGAGGTTTGTATAGAAGCGCTTACGCCCATTCGATTTGGATAGCGGCAGCAATTGATTTCCAAATTTGCAGGCATGGTAAAATATCGTTTTGACTCTAGTCCGTATAATCAACAGGCAAAAAGCCTTCAGCAGATTAAACGATGGTGATCGTATTTTGAATACCCTTCAATCCAGGCTCCCCTCCAGGCAAGAATTTCTTCCAGTCTATTCCGTATTTGTATTCTTTGGATTCAGCTGGTCGCTTTACCGCATGTTTTGGTATGTGCCAAGCTGGCTGGAATACTTAAATGTTTGGAAAGTCTTGACTATTTCAGCTTATGTGCTTGCTTTCGCTTTAGTTGAGAGCCTTTTCATGGTGGGACTATTAGTGCTGTTCTCGCTTTTGTTTCCAAGACATCTGTTCAAAGACCAGTTCATCCAGCAGGGCAGCAGCTTGGCAGCATTGACCAGTATAAGCGCGGTTTTATTGCAACGTAAGATCAACCTGGTTTACCGTCTGGAGAGCTGGCAGATTCTGGTTTATCCGCTGATATTCCTGGTCGCACTTGGCTTGTTGGTTTGGCTGCTTGCTTTTCTTTTTGAGCGTATTCCTTTTCTCAAATATATCATCGCTGCGTTAGCTGAGCGGATGACCGCATTTTTATACCTGTATGTGCCATTGGGCGCAGTGGGTTTGATCGTAGTTCTGGTGCGCAACATCCTGCAGCTTTCGTGAAGATAGGATTGAATCATTCATATGTCTCATCAGCTTACCCGGCGCGACTTCCTGAAGATATCGGCAGCCTTCTCTCTATCCGGCGCGCTAAACAGCCTGCCCATACAGCGCCGAGACTTGTTTCGGATGCCATCACCACGAATGCTTGAATCAGGAAAACCGAAACTGGAAGGTGTTCCGAACATCATCGTGATCATATTCGATGCCCTGTCTGCAATGCACCTTTCCACGTATGAGTATCCACGCCAGACCAGCCCAAACCTGGAACGGTTTGCGTCCCAGGCAACCGTTTTCCATAATCACCATTCTGCCGGAAACTTTACAACGCCGAGCACCGCTTCCCTTTTCAGCGGGACCTATCCCTGGACGCATCGGGCATATAACCTGAGCAGTTTGATCAGCCCGCAAGTTCAGCCGAATAATTTGTTTGCACAGTTAGATCCACTTTATTACCAGGCTGCATATACCCAAAACACTTTTGCAGATATGCTGCTGTATCAATTCCAGAAACACCTGGATCGGCACGAGGCTGTCGACTGGTCCAGCTTGGCAGGGCGAACCTTCTATGATAACCTGTTCCGACGGGATGCGATTTACGGGATGAAGAGCATGGATCAACTGCTTTTCAAGCGGGAAGAGGCGCATGGTTCCCTGTTTTTATCTATATTGAATGACCTGACTACTCAACTGAGTTACCAGGTGCAATCTGCTCGATTGAAGGATATTTACCAAAACGGGCCACCGCGCCTGGCGAATACGGATGTTTACATCGATCTGGCCATGGTAATGGACAGTGTGATGGGACTGCTAGATGAACTGCCTAAACCCCATTTCACCTACTTACACTTGATGCCGCCTCACATGCCTTATACGCCCACCCGTGAATTTTTGGGGATGTTCGATGATGGTTGGGTCCCGCTGGCAAAGAAAAAACATCGGCTTGCTCCGGGTGTGAAAGAAGAGCGTTTGAACGAGCTCCGCCAAACATACGACGAATTTATAGCTAACTTGGATGCCGAATTTGGGCGCTTGATGGATCACATGAAACAAACCGGCTTATTGGATGATAGCTACGTGATCTTTACGTCTGATCACGGTGAGATGTTCGAAAGAGGCGCCTCCGGGCATTCCTTGCCGTTGGTATTTGAACCTGGGATTCGAATACCGCTGATCATCTCCGCACCGGGTCAGACCGAAAGGCGGGATGTGCGTCAATTAACCAGCAATGTGGACCTGCTGCCATCCTTCCTCAATATCGCCGGTTTGGACATTCCGCTATGGTGCGAAGGACAGCCTCTCCCCGGGTTGGGTGGTGAAGAGGATAACCAGAGAGGCATCTATGTTGTGGAGGCAAAAGCCAACCCGGCTTATGGTCCACTGCGTAAAGCCACTCTTGCAATCATCCGGGGTCAATATAAGTTGGTGCATTACCTGGGCTATAAATATTATCCGGACAACTATGAGTTCTACGATCTGAAGAATGACCCTGATGAACTGCAAAATCTCTACCCCGATCATCCAGGCGCAAGTGAATTACAAGCCGAGTTAGATCAGAAACTAAGCGATTATAATCTGCAAAATCAGACGAAGTAACATATTTCGATATGAGAGCAAGGCCGATCTCTGCCGAGGGTGATTTCGATGCCAGTGATGAACAGGATGCGCTTGAACGGGCGTATGTCCCTGAGCATATCCCCGCTTTGATGTCCTTAATCTCACAAGGCAAGCCTTTTCGGCTTGGTAATTATCTTGGCTATACTCGTCAAAACTGGCTGATCCTGGTGGGCTATCCTCTGGATGGGCAGTTTACTCAGTCAGGATGTGAGCAGGTCTTTGCTCAGGTGCGGGAATTGTATCACCCGGAATATTTGTGGTTCATAGGACCAGAACTGCCAGGCTCGCTCCAGAATAACTGTCGGGATCGATCCCAGGATGAGTATTATCGCCTTGATCTTGAGAATTATCAGCCAAAATCCAGCTTGCGCCGTCAGGTGAATAAGGCTGCCGAGTTTCTGACGGTCGAGCGTGAGAGACGCTTCCGCAAAGAGCACCAGGCGCTGGTAACCGAATTTCTTCGCCGCAGAAAATTGTCACCGATGGTCGCTGAACTGTATCGGTTGATCCCTGCCTATCTGGATCAATCTTCCAGCGCCTGTCTGTTGACCGCCAGGGACCGGCGCGGCCGGTTGAGCGCGCTTTTTGTGATCGAGCAGGCGGCTCGGAATTTTGATGCCTACGTATTGGGTTGTTATTCCCTCGAATTTTATGCGCCCCATGCTTCCGATCTGCTCTTCAAAATGATGATTGATCTGACTATTGAACAACATAAACCAACGATCAACCTCGGATTGGGCGTTAACGAGGGGATCAGTCGGTTTAAAAAGAAATGGGGCGGCGTCCCATTCTTGAAATATGAATACTGCGAATATTATTTTGGGCCGCCGAAAGTGATATCCTTCATGGATCTATGGATGGATGGCAGCCGATGACTTGGTTATTAGCCTGGCTCAATCATAAACCCTTGAAAATGGTCTGGAAAGTCCATAAAGATGGATTCAATTCTTATCTGGTTGGGACAGCCCATTTCTATCCCTACAGCTTTTCCCGTTCACTGCGGAAGTTGCTGGAACGAGTGGACACCATCTTGACAGAAGGCCCATTGGATGATGACAGCATGCAAAAGATCGCCGATCATGGCCGTGATGGAAATGGGAGCGTAGATGTGCTGGAGCTACTTGACCCCGAGGCTGTACAGGAGATCAATCGATTATTAGCAGAACGCCTGGCAGAGTCAGATGGCAGTGATCTGTATCTCCTTTTTCATCCAGCCTCGCAACCCGGCTATATCCGATTATTTACCCAAGATGCCCGGCCATGGATGGCTCTCTTTTCCATCTGGACGACTTATCTGAACTGGAAATATTCAGTCGACTTGGAGGCTTTTCAACTGGCGCAAAGAATGGGGAAGCAAACCCTGCATATGGAGACTATCGAAGAGCAGATCGCCGTGTTGGATGGGATCCCGCTTGAACGTGTTCAACGCCACTTGAACGATGTGAAGAACTGGAAGACCTATCGAGATCACTATGTACAGCATTTCCTGGAAGGCGACCTGGAGAAATTGGTCCTGATGACCGAACGTTTCCCCACCCGTACTCCAGTCGCCATCGGCGAGCGAGATCGGATCATGTTCCAGCGGATGAAACCGGTCTTTGAGCGTGGTCCGGCAGCCGCTTTCGTTGGCTTTCCTCATGTCCCAGGAGTGCGTGAGCTTTTCCTCCAGGAGGGGTATACGGTTTCGCAAGGATTTGAATGATCACTCCAGAGCAGCTTCTCATGCTTAAGGCCCAGGCATATGTCCCTGAGCACCTGCCAGAGTATGTAACGTCTATCTCACAGGCCGAGCCGATCGTGATCGATGACTTTTTGATCTACCGGCGCGGCAGCGTGGTAATTTTCATCGGATATCCATTGAGCGGCAAAATCGATGAAAAGCGCATGCAGCAAGCCATCCAGACTGTGCGGGTTCAATATGAGCCAGCCACCCTATCGCTGACCACGCCTTTGCTGCCTGTTAGCTTGGAGAGCGAGTGTTCTGGCAAGATCGAACGAGATCTTTATTATCGCCTGGGACTCGACGGTTTGACACTCTCGAAGAAATTGCGTAACCTGCTGAAGCGAGCCGACCGAGATGTGATCGTCGAGAGCGGACAGACCCTAAGCAAGGAACATGCACGCTTAATGGATGACTTCATCCGTTCGCATCGCCTGGATCGAGATACGCGCTTCATCTTCAAACGCATCCCGGAGTATGTTCGAGCAGGCACAGCCTGGGTGTACAATGCCAAAGACCAGCGCGGCAGGCTGATCGCGTTTGATATTGCCGATTTCAGCGCCCAGGAATATGTATTCTATTTATTCAGTTTCCGTTCTCAGAAGGATTCCATCCCTGGGGCAGCCGATTTGCTGTTGTGGCGCCTGATTGAGAGAGCCAAGAGTGAGAATAAGCGCTTCGTCCAGATGGGTCTTGGAATCAATGCAGGAGTGACTTTCTTTAAGACGAAGTGGGGCGCACAGGAGTTTCTACCCCACCTGACTTGCGAGATCAACTATTTTTCGACAGTCACATTCGACGGCCTGGTGGATGTTATGCTTAGATAAGAAACGCCTTCAGAAACTAAACAAGATTCTGAAGGCGTGTGATGATCCACTTGTCGAAAAGCTGGATTATACCGGTGATATAGGTGCTCTACGGAAAAAGAAGGTTGGACGAACCCTCGCAAGCTAAACCATTCCCATTCTTATCCAGGCCGAAAATATCGCCGTAACCCAGGCTGCGGCAATATTCAAAGCATTGCTGAGCCGCGGTTTGGGAACGAAAACTGTTGCAAGTCAGACGCGGACCAAGACAGTTGCATACCACCTCGCGTGTCGCAGTCGGGGGTAAAGGTGTATTCGTGATGGTGGGGGTTGGGGTAATAGTGTAGGTGGGAACCGGAGTCGCCATCCAGATGCCCAGTATTTTGGACTGCGCTTCAATTTGGGCAGCAATGAGCGAGTTCGCGCAAGCCGAGTCTGGTGGAATATCGGCAGCAACACCAAATCCATGAAGGATCATCTCATAATTGACGAAAGTGTTTTCTATCAAGACATAGCGCGGGTAAAAGCCCTGGGCGTCTTTGTCCGTAATATCCTGAACCAGGGTAACATTTTTTCCTTCAACCAGATTTTGGTTGAAACTAAAAGCCTGTGCGCCTTGCCATTCGGCTGGCGACAGAATGCTGGGGGCATGAATTCCGATATAGCGAATGGGGTATGTCTGGTTGAGAAGAAGCACTTCAATCGTATCACCGCTCAAAACTCTGGTAACCAATCCTTGCTGGCGGGGGGTATTTGGAGGCAGGCAGTAAGCGCCGGGGATGGAGAGGTTTAAGGTTGGGGTGGGAGGGCTGCTTGGCGGTGTGGGAGTAGCCGTTTGGGTTTCTGTGGCGGTCGGCGTGGGTGTATCGGTCTTTGGCAGGGCTGCCATGGTCTGGGCTGCGAGAAGTCTCGGGAGGAATAAGGTTCAGCGGTGGAGGCATACAGCCAGCCAGGGCTACCATAAAGATGGCAGGTAGAAAAAGCAACCGCTTCATACGATTTCTCCTTGAATGACACAATCCAGCAATTTTTTTGGATCGAGCGTTTCAAACAGGTTCGGTTATGCCGCCATAAATCGGGCGATCCAGACAAAACGGATCATTTATTCTAACATAAAATCGCATCGAATAGCTCATAGCACGTTAACGTGTTTTGAAGTCACACAAAATCCTACATTCCTGGTTGCAAGAGCTGGACCAAAAAAGCGTGAAATTTCGTCGTAAGGCAGAGGAACTTCTCAAGATTGTTAGAAGTACTGTAAAATCGCCAAACACAGGTTGACTTTCAATCCAACTCCGCGTATACTTACTTTACGGAGAAGTTACCTTGCCTGGATTGTTGGAAAAAGAACTGTCCATTTTTTAAAAGAGAGGCACGCGCGCGTGTGCCTTTTTCTTATCATATAGACCGAAAGGAGACCAATCGCAAATGGATTACGGGATGATTGGAAAGATAGAGAAGGCTAAACGATATGCCGAGCAACGGGATCGAATCCGAATCAACTCGCTTACAGTGACATTCGAGGGGGAGAATAATGACCACACGGTTCACTTGAAGGATAACGGCTGGCAATGCGATTGTGATTTCTTCCGGAGCCGAGGTCGCTGCAGCCACACCATGGCTTTAGAAAAAATTCTTGAAGGGATGAAAGGGATCCCAGAATACGTGGGCTGAGGAAAACTCGTCGCCGGGTATGCTTTCATTTGATAAGGAAACGGACGGGCTGTTTAAGAGGCCCGTCCGTTTCCTTTTCCGGAGTATCTCATTCGCGATGGATTGGAGGAAGTTTAAGATGTTTCGATCGTCTGATCCTTTTCCCCGGGGATAGCAACAGCCGTTGACGATGGTTCGATTGGCTCACCGGCAGTTTGTTCGGATTTCTTGGATTTCTTCAAAAAATTTGGTTTTTGAAGCTTGAAATCCAGTGGGATTTTATATTTGCCGATCCGCAAGACTTTCTTTGGACTATGACTATCATCCAAACCATAATCATAGTGGTATAGCTTGTAATAATCCTGGTTGCTTTGCGGAATCTTATTCAGGACCACGCCGACAATATTCGCTCCAACCCGCTCGAGTTGTTTCATGGCTAGCACAGCTTGCGATTTGCGCGTTTGCCCATACCCAACCACGATCAGTAAGGTTTCAACCTTAGAGGCCAATACCGAGGTGTCTGTAACAAGGATCGGCGGTCCATCAACCACAACAAAATCCCATCGGTTGGATAGTTCGCGTAGCAGTTGATCCATCTTTTCTGAATCCAGGTAATCCACCGGGTTGAAAACAGTACTCCCGGCTGTTAGTACCTGGAAGCATTGGGTGTGGGTCTGGAGCACCGCTTGATCTAAAGTAACCTCGCCCTGGAGAACATTACTCAATCCAACCTCGTTTGGCAGTTCCAGATATTTATGCAAGCTTGGTCGCCTGAGATCGGCGTCCACCAGGATCACTTTTTTTCCGCTCAAAGCCATGCTTAAGGCCAGGTTGGAGGCAACGACAGATTTCCCTTCGGTCTTGCTCACGCTGGCAATTAACAAACATTTCAAGCCAACATTCGTATTGGGATATTCCAGGTTAATCTTCAATGCTCGAAATGCTTCGGCAACCAACGAAGCTGGTCTCTCCAGGACGACCGTGCCTTTCGCCATTTCATCATCCATCTCGGAGATATAGCCGATCACCGGGTACTTCAAGAGCCGGTTGATCGTCTCAGGGGTTTGCAAGGTGTCGTCCAGATATTCGATCAAATACGCTGCGCCGCCGCTAATCACGAGGGCAATTGTCATGGAGACCAGCACAAACATCAACCGGTTGGGGCCGATCGGCTTCAACGGAAGAGCTGCCGGTTCCAGCAGGCTCAAGCTATTGCTGGCTCTGCCTGTTGAACTGTTTAAAAGCGTGGCGTAATTCGATTGGAGCGTGGTCAATTTCTGCCGGAGTGTTGTCAGATCTGCTTGGGCCTGCGAGATCTCGCGGGCGCTATTCAAGCTGCCTAGCTCCGCTTCTTTCTGCGAGATCTCGTCAATGGTTTCTGCAATCTGGGTTTCCAACAAGGTTAATTGTCCTGCGATGAAATCCTGGCGTTTTTGTTCTTGAAGGTCTGGGTTGCTGGGGCTTTGTTTAATCAACTGGTTGGCGAGTTCGTTGGCAACTACCTGAGCCCGAAGAGGGTCGGCATCGGTAACGGTAATTTCGATGATCTGGCTGTTCGGGACGACCAGGGCGGTATATTCAGGAAGCCAGGTCAGGTGCAGGGCTTTCATTGTAGCATCGCGGACAACTTCGCGCATAGCGATATCTGCGTAGTAAGACGCCAGTTGAGAAGCCAATCCAATCTCTCCGCCAGATGGGTTTAATTCATAAACTGCCCGACCAATGACCAGGGCAGCGCGGGTTTGATAGATGGGCGGTTGTTGAGCGACCACCACAAAGCTTGATATGGCGGCCAGCAAACAAGCCACCAGGATGAGTTTCCACCACTTGAAAAGGGGATCTAGAACTTGCCTGATTTCCATAATAATTACTTTTCTTCTACCTTTCGAATAGATTTTATTTCCTGAATAATTGCGACTGCTCCTAATAGATTGGTTACAATGAAATCCGGATGCACGTTGCGGCTATTAAGCTCAGTGCATAAGTAGCATTTACTGCTGGGATATATCAGGATGGTCTTTGTTCCGGCGGCTTGACCAGCCTGAACGTCGGTAATCCCGTCCCCAATGAAATAAGATTGGGATAGATCGATTTCCAGATCTTGAGCGGCTTTTAGCAACATGCCTGGCTTGGGCTTGCGGCAATTGCATACCTGGCGGTACTGCAACACCTTCCCTTCCGGGTGGTGTTTGCAATAGTAGATTGCATCCAGATGGGCGCCACCTTCGGCAAGCCCAACAACCATCTTCTGGGTGATGGCATCCAGCAGCTGGGGGGAGAATTTCCCTTTTGCAATCCCGGGTTGGTTGGAAATCAATGCCACGACAAACCCCATCTGATGAAAGGCCAGAATTGCTTCAGAGACATGAGGCATCAAAGAGAATTCATCCGGGTTTGCCGGTGAATCCACCAGACCAAACTCGGTGTTATATACCATTGTGTTAATTACGCCATCGCGATCTAAGAAAACAGCTCGATTCATCACTTGTCTCATAATGGACCTTATCGAGCGTTCTTTGGGACGCAAAAGAGGATTGCGGAACCTACCAGGCGCGCTCAACTAATCAAGAGTATCTTTATGAATTATACGAGAAATCTTCACCCAATTGTTCGCTCACATAAAGGATTAATCTTTGTAACCATCTGGATGGGCGAGATGCCAATCCCAGGCGGTTTGGATAATCTCCTCTAACTGTGGGAATCTTGGATTCCAACCTAATTCCCGCCGTATTTTCTCCGAGCTGGCAATCAAAATTGCTGGATCCCCAGGTCGCCGGTCTTTGATAATATGGGGAATGGGTCGATCGGTGATGCGGGCTGCGGTATCGATGACTTCTTTGACGCTAAAACCCTGTCCGTTCCCCAGGTTATAGGTCCGACTGCCCTGATCCAGGGATTGCAGGGCGAGAATATGAGCTTGAGCCAGGTCAATCACGTGAATGTAATCGCGTACACAGGTTCCATCAGGGGTTGGATAATCGCCGCCAAAGATTTCGATGCGCGGCAATTGTCCTAAAGCCACTTTTAGGACAAGCGGGATCAAGTGCGTCTCGGGGTTATGATCTTCTCCAAAGCGTTTACTGGCGCCGGCCGCATTGAAATAGCGCAAGCAAGCATAGCGCATCCCGACGGTTCGATCCAACCATGACAGGATGCGCTCGAGCAGATATTTGCTTTCTCCGTATGGACTGCCGGGAACAATCTGCTCTTCTTCGTCGATCGGCATCTTGAGGGGACGATCGAACAAATTTGCAGTGGATGAGAGGATAAATCGTTTTACCCCGTGAGCCAGAGCTTCGGTAAACAAATTGATTCCATTGGTTACATTATCGCCGATATATTTCATTGGCAAAGCCACTGACTCGCCTACCAGGGTGAATGAGGCGAAATGCATCACGGCCTCAATTTTGTTCTCAGAAAAGACTTTTTGCAGCGCAACGCGGTCGTTCAGGTCCCCCTGAAAAAAAAGAGCTTGCGGGTGAACTGCGTTCCGGTGCCCTTGATAAAGGTTGTCAAAGACTACAACCTCATCTCCACGTTCAATCAATTGTTCGGCCACAATAGAACCGATGTACCCGGCTCCGCCGGTCAGCAGGATTTTCATCTCAACCGTCTTTCTTCCTCAGAAGGAAATGTGAATACACAATATATGAAAAAAAAGGACATCTGATGGATTTTGGGAAAACGAAGCCGAAATCGGTTTCGGGCGTTTATCTGCGGATATTGAAAATTACCTTTGTGCCGTCTGGCTCAAGGTTGAACGGCACCTCGGTAAGCGAATTCAATGCGTCGCGAACTCTTTCGCGGTTCTCAAATGGGCAATACAAGAGCATGAACCCACCGCCGCCTGCGCCGCTGAGTTTTCCACCTGTTGCCCCAGCTTTTAGCGCCTTTTCATAGATCGCATCGATGGTGGGATTGCTGACGTTGCTGGCCAGTTGTTTCTTCAGTTTCCAACTCTCGTGAAGCAGGTATCCAATAATGTCTAAATTCCCGGCAAGCAATTCTTCTCTTGCCACACAGGCCATCGATTTGATCTGGTTGAGCAAATCTCGGCTCCGCTTGATATTTTTCTTCTGTTCTCCTAAGATCGATGACGACTGGCGTGTTACACCGGTGTAGAAAAGAAGCAGGCTATCATTCAGCCGGTATCGTTGGCGAGGCTCCAGATTAATTTGCTCGTTGATGACTTTTCCATCTGGATGAAACTCAATGAAGCGCAATCCGCCCAGCGCACAGGCATATTGATCTTGCAAGCCAATCGGCTTGTTCAGGATATTCATTTCAATTTCAGTCGCATCGTATGCCAGCTTCTCGGCTGGGACTATTGCGCCCAGATAGGTGTACATCGCGTGCAGCGCGCCAACCGTCACCGCGCTGGATGAACCAAGCCCTGAACCAGCGGGGATATCGCCCATCGTGGTGATTTCGATCCCGTGGTCAATTCCTGTCATGCGAAGCGCTTCGCGGATTAACTCGTGCTGAAGATCATCTATGTGATCGACAATCTCGGTGCGCGTATATCCAAGGCGGATTTTTGCATCGAAGCGATTCTTGATCGTCACATAGATATATTTATCTATGGCAGAGGTCAGCACATTGCTGCCACCCTCTTCCTCAAAGTAGGCGGGAAAATCCGTGCCACCACCCACAAAACTGACTCTTAATGGCGTTTGGACAATAATCATGTCAATCGACTTGGTAAGCTAATAAGCTCCGCGGCTCTTGATCACAGCTGGGATGGTCTGGATGAGTAATTGTAAATCCAGCCAAATGCTCCAGTTGCGGATGTAGTGCATATCCAGGCGGATTCTCTCCCGGTAGGTAATATCTGAACGGCCGCTGACCTGCCATAAACCGGTGATTCCAGGCCGAACGGTGAGCAGGTTCAGCCCCCACCGGTTGTAATCCTTCATCTCATCCGGATGGATCATGCGTGGTCCTACCAGCGACATCTCATAACGGATCACATTGAAAAGCTGCGGGAACTCATCCAGGCTGAATTTGCGCAGGATGCGCCCTACGCGCGTGATGCGTGGGTCATTCTTCAGTTTGCGAGTTTCTTCAAGCTCTTGAAGCAATTCCGGCGATTGAGCCAGGATCTGGTCACCATTCACTCGCATCGTGCGGAATTTGAAAGCATCGAACTGATTGTTGTTGACGCCCATCACCCTGCGGCGGTGCAGAATGGGTCCTGGCGAATCCAGTTTGATCACGATCGCGATCAACAATAAGATGGGTGAGATTAAGATCAAGCCAGGTATGGTCAATCCATAATCTAAGATGATTTTCAACACGTTGTCATATCCGGTCAGACGAACTTTATTTACACATACCAGCGGCACAAATGCATATTCGCGCACTTTGAGGCCGGTGGTAATAATTTCATACAGCCCGGAGGACATACGAATATTGACCTTGTCTGAAACGCCATATTTCTGGAATATCTCTACCAGCACATCCCGTGATGAAATCGAACTGCTCGCCAGGATCACTTCATCCACACCATATTCATTGATCACCTGATCGATTTGCCCCATATTCCCCAATACTTGAAAGCCTTTGATTGGGGTTTCATAAGGCAGAAATTTCTTGTCGATGAAGCCCAGGATATCCAGTCCAGAGTATCGCCAGTTCGAAAGCTGCCGGGCGAGCATCAGGCCTTCATCATTGGCGCCAACAATTAATGCCTTGGTGACAAAGTAACCACGATGGCGCAACAGGTAAATAACCCGGCGAGAGATAAAACGATTTAATGAGATCAAGAAAAAAGAAAAACCCCAGGCCAAGATCAACCAACCACGCGCAATGATAAAGATCGGTTGCAAGAAACCGAAAATGATTACCAGCATCATCGAGGTGGTGGAGGCGCGAAAAACCATCTCGTATTCCTGTGGGCCGCCGAGCAAATTCTCTTTGCTGTAAAGCCCGGATACTTTGAAAACCACCAGCCATAGAATAGTAGCTAATGCCGTAATTTGGCGGTAATAATCGATGCTGGGGACAACATCCACCTGGAAAACCGGAATGGCAGTTTCAAAGCGAAAAAAATAAGCGAGACGAAAGCTTAATGCAATCATCAGGGCGTCAATCATCATCAGATAGATGATGTAGTACATCCATTGCATCTTTAGAGATATCCGACTTTTTTCCAGGTGGTCTTGAGTTTGAAGGTCTTTTTTTACCACGAAGGGAGTTGTTCTAGCTATCTGCATGATAAACCTCTTCTAGTTGAGCGCCAATAAGATTCCAATCATGATTTCTTTCAACATAATATCGGCCCGCCGCGCCGATATTTCTCCTCAAACTGGGATCTATCAATACCCTTAGCATCTGATCCGCAAATTCAGCTGGTTCCTCGGCGACCAACACATCCTGGCCCGGAACCACCTGGAAAGCAGAAACCGCCAAGGGATTAGCCACAACCGGCGTCCCACAAGCCATGCTCTCAAGCACCTTAAACTGACTGCCTGCGCCATAGACGAGTGGGGCGACAGCAACTGTAGCTCCTTGGATATAAGGCCGGATATCATCCACCGTTCCGGTCACAGTCACGTTTGGGTGTTCTCCTATAGCCTGAATTTCCCTGGCAGGGTCTTTTCCTACAACCCACAGCCGGGCTTGAGGATATCTGGACCAAACAATGGGCATAATCTTTTCATAAAGATGCATCACCATGGTGATATTGGCGTGATAACTCATTTTGCCGCTGACGATGATGCCGTCCTCAAGCTGGGGCGCGTTCCCATCTGGGTGAAAATACTTCAGGTCTACCCCGTTTGGGATGATCACCAGACGGGAGGCGGCATCATCTGAATGGGAATAGGCAAGAAAGGCATTTTTATCCTTCTGCGAAGTGATCAAAACGCGAGAAAAATGATCCAACATTTTTGCTTCAAAATGCTCTGTTCGGTGCAATTCAAATTGCGCAAGCCAGCGATAGAGAAGCTTCTTGCTGCGCTCGGAGGATTGGCGAAACAGCAATGCGATGCTATCCACGCTATCCCATATAATCTTTGGGGCGGTATCGCCTGTGAGGCGAATTGCCTGGAAATGTTCCAGCAGAGATAACCCGTACTTTACGCCTCTTAAGTGTTCGACATGAACTGCATCAAAATAGTTCCTTTTGTTGGAAATGTTCACCAGATCAACCATCTGACTCGCTAACTGAGGCTGCCAGCAGTACCAGGCCTGGAGCGGTTGCCCGGTCGGCAGCGCAACCAGGCAATTCCAATACGAGCGCCAACGCGCCAGGTAGTGGAGATGGGTTTCCTTACAATCCCGCTGGATGGATTCGGCGCTTTGTCTTTCTTGTTCAGTGGACCAGAGGGTCAACAATGTGATCTCATTTCCTCTGGCAGCCAGGGCGCGAATCAAATTATAAGATCTAGAGCGGATCAGGTTAGGAACATACGGAACGATGAATAATATCTTCATGACAAAACACAAAAATAAGAAGAATAATTCTGAAAGTTACCTGAAACCATCCAATTAAATCATATCACCTTTATCGCCCGAAGAATTCAAATTAGCAAATTTGTCCCATTTTTGGTTGAAGAATGGTTTTTTCATTACCCAGTTCAGCAGATCTACAAAAGCAAGACCGGCAAAGATCATGAATAAGGCATCGATCGGTAAGCGATAACGAACCAAAGCCCAGGTGAGCAGATGGAGAACCGTATAGAAAAAGATAAAGAGAAAGAGGAGGAACAAAGGGGATGAGAATTTAAACTTACGAACGGGTATCTTTGGAATCATTGAGCGAACCAGGCCGTACAGAATGAATGGAAGCAGTAAGCCGAATCCGCCGACCCTGCTGATATTGCTGATCAGCCCTGAATCCTGAGATGGCCAAAACATAAAAAAGGTTGGGATACGGCTCAAGGAGAGTAAGATATAACGAACTGGATCTTCTGTAATGAAACCTATTCCCCGGCGGAGCAACTCCTGATCCAGGGCGGCCTCGTCCAGTTTTCTCACGTCGGGTGGAATCAGGTCAAGATAGGTTCCCATCTCTGGCGGCAGGATGGGGATAAAATGCGTTCCATAAATGGGGTGATTGGCCCAAAACAGAACATAGCCGGAATTGGTGTTGAGCAGGACAAAGCGATGAAAGCGGGAATAGTTGTAGCGCGTGAATGGAACAATGACAGCGATTACCATAGCCACTGGAACGATCAGGGCTATCCCCAGGCGCAGGTCGAACTTTCGCTGGTTTGCCAACCACATCCAAAAGATCAGGATTGGGATAAATAGCATAAAAAGCTGGCGGAGCAGGACTGCCGCGCTAAGACACAGACCCAATCCGAGGCTGTATAACAGGATGCTTTTGAGCGTGGTCTTTGGAGGGGCATTGGGCACATCCCGATCAGCGATTCGATCCATCAGTAAGATCGCTATCCAGAGGCTGGATAGGGTTGCTAGGATGAAGAACGGCTCGGTCATCAGTGTTGCAGAATAGTATATAAAATAAGGATAAAGAGCCGTCAAACCTGCGGCAAACAGCCCGACTGTCGTCTGGAACAAACGCGCTCCGATTTTGTAAGCCAGGTAAGGTTGCAGGATGCCAACGATCAGAACTTGAATCATGCGGGCTGCGATCGGGTGAGGGCCAAAGATCGAATAAACAAATGTCAGGTAAAAAGTGTACAGAAAACTCCAATGAGCGGTTGGGGCTCCAGGAGCGGTTACCGGCCACCACGGCTCGCCAAAGGTGAAACCATGCCCGCCGAGCAGGCGCAGCGCGAGGGTATGGTAAGAGATCTGATCATTTACGCCAGGCAAGATCTCAATCTGGTCGCCCAGGTAGAACGCAGCGCCCAACCTCAGGATGACCGAGATTGCCAAAATGACGAGCAAGACGGATATACGACGTCCGGTGGTTTTATTCCGTTTCATTCTCAAATAAAAAGACTGGATTCAGGCGCAGGTAATCGGTCGTTCTTTGTTTACGGGCAAAATCCTTGAATGCCCGTTCCACTTGAATCTCTTCCAACCCCAGCACCTGGGCTACGGTGGAAAGAGGTACTTTATGTTCTTGAGCAAACCAGAGCATATCCATCAAATGGAAAGGCAGGCGAAAGAAGAACTCCTGCTGGGTGGAGGGTGCGCTGTAGGTATCGGTTGTGGGTGGACGACTGCGGATTTCTTCCGGTACGCCGAGAAATTCTGCCAATTGATATACCTGAGTCTTGAATAAATGGGCGATCGGCTGAATATCGACCCCGCTGTCGCCGAATTTCACGAAGAATCCCTGATCATGTTCATTCTTGTTTGCGGTTCCAATGACAGCGAAATTGCGCACCTCAGCGTGGTAATAAAGCATAGACATGCGGGTGCGCTGTTTGAAATTGGAAGCCGCCACGATTTCGTTTAGCTCACGAGGGGGAACTCGGCGGCTTTTTTCCTCGCCTTCGGGAGTGACGATTGTCAATGTGAAGAAATTGAGGGTATCTTCTTCCAACAGGTTTTGCGGCAGCACGATTTTGGCCTTGTATCCACGGTTGGGATCGTACTCGGGGAATAACCGTTGTATCGCAGCATCACGGCGAGGATAGCAGCCGAAACCTTCTAATACCGGCGTGATATTTTCAAGCACGGGTTGAATCCCGAAATGGGCAGCTACCTGTCTGGCTAAGTTTTCACTTTCTGGATCAGAGTCTTTTTCTGGGAGCATCAAAGGGACGACATTCTCGGTCCCAAAAGCCCGCACGCATAAGGCCAATACAACCGAAGAATCGACGCCGCCGCTGATCCCTAATACTGCTCCGCGCCGTCGCGCGGTCTCAAAAACGAAATGACGTAATGCCTGGATAATCCGCTCGGTCTCGGCTTCTGGGTTTATATTTAATGAATCTTTGTTGAAGTCTGGTGAACTAATCATGGGTAACTCCATTCATTCTGATATCTCTTGTAAGTTCTTCCGGCTGAATTGGGGGTGGCATATTCATCGAAAAGCGATTGACGAATTGATCCCAGACCAGTTGAGAGGAAATGATCCCAGCCAGAGCCATGTCATCAGTTTCGCCAAGCCGTCCACCAGACATCAGTTTGGCGGTCATATTCTGTACAGAATCCATTTGGAAGAGACCGGCTGCTTCGATTGATTCATTCGAGAGCAGTTCCTTTAGATAGGTCAACGGTCCTTGTGAGCCGAAAAATGCGCGGTGGATCGGCGCCCGGTAGGGACGCTTTCGGCGTGTCCAAATCTGGTCGGGCAGCCATTTGCGAGCCAACCGGCGCAGTAAATATTTTTCCGTCAAGCCATTCAGGCGGAGATGGATGGGCAGCCGTGAGCAAAACTCCACGACCCGATAATCCAAAAACGGAAAACGCCCTTCCACGGCATGAGCCATCCCGACCCGGTCGCCTTGGGAAGAAAGCAGGTATTGGGGTAGAAAGATAGAGCTTTCCAGATATTGCGCCCGACTTAAGGGGTCCCACTCAGTAAAGCCTGGGGGGATATAGACCGCGTCAAACGCAAGATTATCTCGAGAGGACACTGTGATTGGCGAGAGCGTATCCTTTAACGCTTCAGAGAAGAAGCGCTTCGCCCGACCGGTATTTTTCCAACGGATATAATGGGAATAGATCGGGGAGTTGATGTCGGATAAACCTGCGCCGAAGAAAGATGCCAGATATGCGTTACTGTTTGGCATATGCGCGATTTCTGGATAAAGCCGCCCAAACAGTAATGGGCGGATTTTTGAGTCTGGCTGCTTTGCCCAGAAAAGACGAATTTTTGCCTCTTTGAAGATATCATACCCGGCAAGGAATTCATCTGCGCCTTCCCCGGTCAGGACAACCTTATATTGGTTTTCCCGGACCAGCCCGGATAGGTAAAACAGGGGTACCGGGGCAGTTCGCAGGGTTGGGGTCTCGGTATGCCAGATCACGTCTGGGAATGCGGCGCCGATATCGCTGTGGTGGATATGGACAACCTGGTGTTGAGTCCCGAAGAAATCAGCCATCTGGTATTGAAAGGCGCTTTCGTCAAATTCCGGATCGCTGAAGGTAATCGAAAAGGTATCCAGTTGTGTATCGGTGAAATTGCGGATGATGGCGGTGATCGTAGAAGAGTCCAGCCCGCCGCTCAGGTACGCTCCAACTGGAACATCCGCTCGCAGGCGGATGCGGGTGGAATCCACCAGCAATGCTTCAAATTCATCCTGATATTGCTGGACATCTAGCCTGGGTTGTTTCCCCGAGTGTGCATTGGCGGTGGGGTTGCTAAAATCGAGGGACCAATAGCTCTGGATGTCCAGATGATTGGTATCCGTCTGGGCTAGCAGATAATAACCTGGGGGGACTTCGAAGATATCTTTGAAAATTGTGCGCGGCGCCAGGGTGCTCCAATAAGTGAAGATTTGGTCTAACGAAACCGGATCGATTTGGGCTTGAGTTTCGGGATGGGCCAGGATGGCTTTCATTTCCGAACCGAAAATAAAATGCCCTGCCTGCTGAGTATAGAATAATGGTCGGATGCCCAGACGGTCGCGCGCCAGGAATAAACGATTTCCGCCGGGAAATTTGCGAGTGTCCCAGATGGCGATTGCAAATTGACCATTCAGATATTTCAAGCAATCCGGTCCATAATCCTCGTAAAGATGGACTATGACTTCCGTATCGGAATGAGTGCTGAAGTGATGGCCTCTGGCTTCGAGCATTGGGCGCAGTTCAACATAATTAAAGATCTCACCGTTAAAAACGATCCAGATTGTGCCATCTTCGTTGCTGATTGGCTGATCGCCGCCGGCGATATCGATAATCTTCAAGCGGGCGCTGCCCAACCCAACCCGTCGATCCTGGTAGATTCCAAAACCATCCGGTCCCCGATGCCGGATCATCGCTAACATTTGGAGCAGGGTGGACCTTTCAGTTCTGGCTGCCTGAGATTGATTGAGAACACCGATAATTCCACACATGAGATATTCCTTCCTCACCCCTTCTTTGTGAGATCCAGTAAGCTTGTCTTTCAGACAAGGAGTTTTTTATCAATTTTACCGGAGGGCGTTTTTGGGAGCTCGCTGACGATCTCAACCCATTTTGGGATCATGAAATCCTCCAGGTTAGCCCGACAATGAGCCAGGATATCCACTTCGCCGATATTTGAATCACGAACAACCACAACCGCCTTGATTGCCTGCCCCAACACCGGATCGGAGATGCCAATTACAGCTGCTTCCGAGATCCCTTCCATTCGAAAGAGTACATTCTCGACCTCTTTCGGGGCAACTTTCTCTCCACGGGTCTTGATGATATCATCTTTGCGTCCAACAAAATACAGGAAACCCATCTTCATCCATCCGGAATAAATCCCCGGTATAACAAAGGCGCTCGCCAGGGATGGGCCCAGGCCGAAAGCGAACTGAAGAAGTCAACGGGTCTTCCCAATAGCCGCGCATAACATGCCGGCCACGCACCACCAATTCGCCAACCTTGCCAGGCGGCAATCTGTGGCCTGCTTCATCCTCAACCCAAACTTCAGTTCCTGGAATGGGTATCCCGACCGAATCAGATTTGCTATCCAAATATTCGGGAGGCAGGTATAGTGTTCGTTTCGTTTCCGTCAAACCATACATTGAAAACAGGGTAACATCGCTAAATTTTTCCTGCAAGCGCCGAATATGACTGGAGGGCAGCGCGGCGGCTGTGTTGCTGATATAACGCAGGGCGGACAGGTCATACAGGGTCAGGTCACTCTGGAGCAGCATCGAAAAAATGGTCGGCACTCCGGGAAAGCCCGTTACCCGCTCTTCCTGCATGCGCTGCAGGACAGCAGCCGGGTAAGCAAACGACCGCTCAAGCACCAGTGTCCCCCCGAACTTGAACACCATCAATAGTTGATACAAACCATAGTCAAAGGAGAGCGGTAATACATCGATCACGATATCCGCTTCAACATTCTGAAGATATTCAATGATGGATGTAGCCGCGAAAACAACATTGCTGTGGTCGCTCATCACACCTTTTGGATCGCCCGTGCTTCCAGATGTATAGATGAGACAGGCCAGATCGAGGTCTATGTTCACCCGCTTAGGTCTATCAAAGGGATAAGATTGCTGTATCTCGTTGAATAGCAGGATCTTCATATGGTCAGAAGTACTGGAAGGATCTTGATCTGCACTGGAACCAGGCTCGGACGGAGGCGATTCGACGCCTCCAACAACAGAGACAGCGCCGGTCAGGACGCAAATCGTCAGATTTTGGAGCGATGAGGTAATTGCTTGTAATAGCGCCTGGTTGCGCCCGCCGGTGATGACTGCTTTAGCCCGGCAATTATTCAAAATGCTGGCGAGCTTGTCTCGCTTGGTGGTGGAGTTGATGATGACAAAGACGCCTCCGGCTTTTAATGCCGCGAAAATGGCGACCACTATTGCGATCGAGTTAGGCAAATAGATCGCCACACGGTCGCCACGCTGGATGCCGTGATCGAGCAAGGCGTTTGCAAGGCGGTTAGCCATTCGATCGATTTCGCCATACGTAAGGCGCTGACCCTCGCAAATCAATGCGACCTTGTCTGGCAGGCGGTTGGCGCTATCTTCCAGAAAATCCTGGACCAGTTTTATCTCAGATCTGACCATAGTCTTCCTATTCAGTAGAATTAAATATTGGGCTTATAAACTTTGCGCAAATATTTACTGGCTTGGACCACGTTTGCGCTGCACATAAGCCGCGATTTTTTGAACGGAATCAAAGTTATCAGGCACAATCTCATTATCGATGACCTGGATAGCAAAGGCTTCTTCAACGAAGAAAACCAGATCCATCACACCCTGTGAATCCACAATGCCTTCTTCAATGAATGATGCATCCTCGGGGTATTGAAACCCTTTGCTGCTGAAAAGTAAATTCTTCGCAATATAATCTTTGATTTGTGTCTCGATGGTCATGGTATTTTCAACTTATTCCTCTATATCAGATAGTGGCTAAAATTGGTATCAGCTAATACAAGTCTTGCTGGCGATTACATCCCTGGCAGCGCTCTAAGCAGCTGCTGGTATTGGCTAATTAAAGCCAGGTGTTTCGTTTGGCGATCGCCAGATTCCATCCAGGCTACTGGCGTCAGGCTCACCCGCGCCAGCCCGGCAGCCAGCAAGATCAGTTTATATAGGATGGCGGCAAATGTCCCGTGCTGTTTTCGGAAATACTGAACTTTCGCCTTGTACAGGTTTAGAAACATTTCCGGGGCAACCAGTTGGGTACTTTGCCCTCCATAGTGAACCACCTCCGCGCTCGGCGTCCAATAAATCTCCCAATCGGATTTTCGCAGCCTGGCGCAAAAATCTACCTCTTCAGAGTACATGAAGAATCGCTCGTCTAAAAGCCCCTCCTCACTTAACGCTTCTCGTCGGATCATCATACAAGCCCCAAGCAGTGTATCCACCTGTCGGGGAGTTGTGCTATCCCACTCATCCATGGAATAATAGCCGTCAGGACGGATACCCTTCCAATGGAACAGGCGCATAAACTCTCCCCGAAGGGTGGGTTCGGGCGAACAAGACGGCTGAAGGGAGCCATCCAAGTTGAGCAGCCTGGCCCCAACTGCGCCGGCGCGCGGGTGATCGTTGAGAAAATTACTCATCTCTTGAAGGGCTTTCGCATGGAGGCGCGTATCCGGATTTAATAGCAATACCTGATCACCCTGGGATTGTCGAATCCCCAGATTATTGCCACCAGCAAAACCCAGGTTTGCCTGGCTGTGGATGAATTTCACTTGCGGGAAACCTTGTTCAGCGGCAACTGCGGAGCCATCCGTGGAGGCGTTATCAACGACAATCACCTCAAGATCAACCTGGGGGGGATAAGCAAAAATGGATTGCAGGCATTCCGCTAATAGCCTGCCCGTATTCCAATTGACAATAATAATGGACAACATTATTGGGTCAGGGCTCCAGCCCGGTGGTGCGATGTGTCCAGTCGTTGCGCCACATCGCTGCCATTTTCCATCGGTAAGTACAACCTGGCAACTGCGACCAGCCCACCCAGAAAGAGCCAGGCAAATACGCTGGCGCGAAAGCCATTCAAGCCGACGTTATATACGAAGGGGATGACCCAATCTCCCAGCATACCCGCTACCAGAGTACCAGCCAGGCCTCCGATAGCGCTGATCATATAAGCCTTGGCGAAACCATCCGGAACCACAGCCAGAGTACGCCATCCGAGGCGGAAGATTTCCCATAAAAGCCAGAGATACACCAGTAAACCTATTATTCCGGTTTGAGCGATGATGTCGATGTAGTTATTATGTGAATTGAATTGAACCCGATATCCCAGGATCTGGAACATACTGGTATACCAATAATAATTTGCCATTCCAACGCCGAGCAGCGGGCTGACCTGGATGATTTTCCATAAGATTTGCCAGGCTTCCAGGCGCGTCACAATACTATATGTATTGTCACCTTCATTCATCAGGTTGTTCAGCAAACCGGGCACAACCATAAAAACGATCAGCCCCAAAACCCCCAGGATGATCCCAAGACGAGGTTTGGTTATCAAGAGCATGACGATTAAGGATGCCACGACTGGCAACCAACCCGATACCCAAAAGCGCGCTATTCCCATATTCTCGTAAAAATAAAACCCGACCCCGATCCCTAATAAAACGCGCCAAATTGTAGCCAGGTTTTGATTGAAGAACAGTTGGCCCACAGCCAGAGATATTAACCATAAGAAGAAAACGCTTCCCAGAGAGGCATCCGGGATAAAGAGCATATCCACGTACGGATCCAGGAATTTAAACATACGCATGTAAATAAATAGAAAGCCTATCCCAAAGAAAACCCAGGTAATCCATTGTAACTCTCGAATGGATTTCAGCAGGTGGGCATATATCCAAAAAGCACAGATGGATAATACAAATATCATTACCCCGCCGATTTGAGCGGTGATTGGGGCGGATTTTGTCGGGAACCAGTTGAATTGTCCAAAGCTGAACGCGACCATGACAACCACCAGGAATACCAGTGATCCCATCATTGGGCGGTATGGCAACAAGCGCACCTGATGTTCCTGAACAATCATCCCCAATAGCCAGACGCCAGTGAGCAAGATGATCATCAAGGCTGAAATATTGATCCCGGTATATGAACCGGTGCTGATTGAAAAAGGCACGACCAGGCTGAGAACTGGCAGGCTGACGAGCCCTATGATCGGCCACTTAAAAAGCATAACGGCGCCGAAAATCCCGAAAACTGCGCCGATGACCAACATCACCATCCGAAAGTTGCTGGCGAGGAGAGGCGCAAGCGTAGCGCTAATCAATACCAGACCGATCAATAGCAAGGTCAACGGAGGGGGGAGATTGATCCCGGCTGGGCGGGTCACCATCCAATTGGGGAACAATTCGCCAAAACCACCCAGGCGGTATTCATTATTCTCAGCATGCCGAGAATGAGGCTGGCCCCCAGTTGCATTCTCGGCTGGCCCTCCTTCGTTTATCTTTTCTCCGGCTGTAATATTCAATTTCAAATCAGTCATTCAATCACACTTATGGACCCAGGTGGTTCTATCTTTAGATCGGTTACGAAACGCTCTGCAATACGATTCTTAAAGAATTTCCTGGAGCCGCTATCATCAATCCGTTGTTGATCAAGTTCATCGGGTTCTGTTCGCTTTTTGGCAGACGTAGTTTGGCGCTGGCGAGTGTTGTCCTGCCGGATGGCTTGTCCAAGCATTGTTTTTTCTATAAGATACCAGTAAGAATTAGTCGCCATACACAATGCGCTCAACAGAATGGCAGAATTCTGCCCCGATATTATTCCAGTCATATCGCGTCTGGACAAACTGGCGGGCATTCTGCGCCAGGGTCTGCCGCAGATCGGGGGAATTCAACAGGCGTAGCGTCTGCCTGGCGAACGCATCCGGAGTGTCGGCGATCAGCAAATGATGTCCATCCTGGGCCCCCAACCCCTCTGCGCCTTTGGATGTGCTTACCACGGGGGCGCCCAGCGCCATGGCCTCCAGGATTTTTAGCCGGGTGCCGCCTCCAATGCGGAGAGGGGCAACACAAAGCCAGCTTCCCGCAATGGTGGGGCGAATGTCATCCAGGTATCCGGTCCATTGGATGTTGTCGCTGTGTGGCAATCGATCCAGGGCAACCCCGTCCGTTTTCCCGGTGATTTTCAGGATGACCTCAGGCTCCTGACGGACGACCTCGGGGAAAATTTCCCACAAGAAGTATTCCATCGCATCGTAATTCGCATTATAGGTCAAGGCGCCGTTAAATACCAGCGTTTTGGGTTTAGGCGTTGCCAGCCCGGGTACATGTGAAGCGGTATCCACGCCGTTCGGAATGACTGCCAAGGCCTGTTTCTTGAACGGAATCCAGCGCTGGATATCTACCTGGTCGCTTTCAGTAACCACCAGGCACAGGTCAAATTGGGGATAGATCTCTTTCTCGTATCTCATAAACTTGCGGTAAGCCAACCAGCGCCGCAAACGATCCGGCAGGCTGGATGCAAACGGAATGGCATCAGAGAGCATGCGCGCCATCACATTATCGATGTCCAACACCTTCGGCACGCCAGCGATCTCCAGGGCATAGGGGGCGCAGACAAATGTAAGGGCGACCACGCAATCCGGTTTCCATTCGCGTGCCACTTTGCGAACCAGATCACTCATCTCGGGTGAATGGATCGCCACTACCGCGCTGGGTTTTGAAGAAAGCCAACCCATCCACGTCCTGGTCCGTTTGGCGGCGAAGGGTTTTCTCGCCAGGGTTTCCACAACCGGGCAGAGTTGTTGGATTTCATCTCTCCATTCAGGGGCGATCTCAACATCCTCGAAAGATACTAAAGCGACTTCATGCCTGGATGCCAACGCCTTTAACAAATGGAGCGCTCTGTTTTTGCTGCCCTGGTTGGGTGGATAAGGAAACCAGGTGGAAAGAAACAATATTTTCATTATATGTTCTTTGTATCCGGCGGGATTGCTTCGTGCCTCGCAATGACATTCGAGCGCATCCCCCAGCGGTGTGCACAGAAATCGCTTATTCCCTGCCACATCGCATCTCGATGGGGACGCATTTCGCGCCATTTTGGCCGCATTGTCCAGCTCGTCAAAGTTAGCATTGTGCGCCCCAGAACCGAAATCCAAACGGTGAGCGGAGCGTGATGTTTTGCCATGAACAGCAAGCGATTGCGGGTATTGTAGTAGGTTACGTTGGGAGATGGGGCATAGTCTTTCTGGACGCCTTTATGCCAAATTTTCGCCTTTGGAACAAACCAGATTTGCCAGCCATGTTCAGTTGCTCGCTTACACCAATCCGTCTCTTCCCAATAGTAAAAGAAACGCGCATCCAAAGAACCACTCTCCTGGATTACCTGGTTCTTGACCAACAAAGCGCAACCCGAGATCCAATCAACCTGGCGCTCATCTTCGAATTGGCCCTGGTCGTCCTCATTTTGACCAACGTGGATTGCAGTCCAACGATTGGTCAGCTTGCCACCTGCGGATTGGATCAGGTTGGGATCGCTGGCGTGGTATACCTTTGGGCCTAGAATCCCCACCCGAGAAGAACCGAGGGATTCTTTGAGGGCGGCTGTCTCAATTAACCATTTGATACAATCCGGCGCTACGATTGTGTCTTCATTTAACACGAATATCCAGTCCGCTCCTTGCAGAAGGGCAGCTTCAATACCAACGTTGTTATTCCCGGCATACCCCAGGTTTTGTTTTAGTTGGATGATCTCAACGGCAGAGAAACCGCCTCGGATAGCGTCCACAGACCCATCGCTGGACGCGTTGTCTAGAACGATCACCCGGTGGTTTGAATAGGTGGTCTCTTCGAGAGAAGCCAGGCAAGCCAGTGTATCTTCCCTACGATTGGTATTAAGGATTACCGTGATGACCAGGGGGGCTGTCATGGTTTTATTGGCAAAGCGAATAATCTCTCATAAATACAGAAACGCATATCAACCAAACACATATTTTGTATAGCGAGAGAACCTGGTTCTATTTACTATTTCAAGGATTAAGAACGGGACACCAAGACCGACCACAATCAAGAGCACCTGAAGTGGAATATAAAAAGCCAGGAACCCAGGTGCAACTTGATAAATAACCTTTGCTGTCAGTTCAAGCACCAGCGGATGGATGAGAAAAATAGCGAATGAGATCGACCCGATCTTGATGATAGATTTTCGGAAAGGGATCCGGTCGTGGTTGTGGGCGATAAAAATTAGCAGGAGCAATAAAATGAACACCTGGTTAAAAAACATCAATTGAAGAGAAACCCATTCTTTGCCCACCACGCGGCGAGCATATTCCCATTGGAACATGCTCGCGATGAAGAAGGAACCCGCTCCGACATATAAGAACCATTTCACTTTTATCAATACCTGTTTGATCGCAGTGCTGTGAAAACCGATCACAATGCCAAGCACAAACCAAAAAACATTCGCCAGAAATGGCCAATTGAAAATAAATGAAATAAAGGGTCGCAATCTAAGGTCGACTGCCCAACCCATCAGATAATCATTGGCAATGACCAATGCAAATAAATGAATGACTCCCGCAACGGAAAGCAAAAGCTTCCAGCGCTCGCGCCCAAAAGGGACCAGAACTGGGGAAATCAGATAGCATAATACCAACAATGGGATGAAATAATAACCAATCGCTGCGCCGCCAGTGACCAATATGTAGATGATTTTGCGGAAAGAATACGATTCCCCCAAGACATAGCGATAGGCGATATTGATTGTGGACCAGACGAGGTATGGAATGACCAGACTTACGATCCTGGGCATAAGCGACTTAAGAGAAATGGTTTTTTTGGATCGACCAGCCATCACTGAAACGAAAACGCCGGAGACAAACAGAAAAGCCATAAAACCAAAAATGGCAAACTGGTCGATCAACCGGAGAAGAAGGTAATTCACTGATCCGAGCTGGTCGTAATTCGGAATGGTCACCGGTCGATAACGATCAGTCCACCAAAACATGGCGGTGAGTACCCAATGAACAGAATGATGAATGACGACCCCGATAATAGCTAACCCACTGAGTGTCGCTAATTGTCGAATCATGTTGTTATCCAAAAAAAACCGAATAGAACCGGCGCGCCGGGGTTTTCGTCATCACTTGCATCATCACAAGAGGAATTGCCAAACCCAGTGTGATCAGGATCGGCTGGAAGAGAATCTGATATTGCAGCAGAAATGGCGCCAGATTAAAAATGACTTTGGACGCCAGTATCAGGATTAAGGAATGAGACAAATAGATTCCAAATGATCGGCTTCCTACATATTCAACCTTCTTATTCAATAACAACGGAAAACGATCAAAAGCCAGGAATGCTAGCAGGAAGCAAATTGCGTAGAGGTTATCCAGCATGGTTTCTTGCGAAGGGATCCAGTCTTGACCGGAGAGCCGGAGCAATGTTTCCCATTCGATCATCCCGAGCGCCAAGAATATTACCCATCCAGACAGAGCGAGCCAACGCCAGCGATAGATCACAGGCTTTATCTCCTGGTTGTGCAAACCGAAGATGATCCCAAGCACAAACCAAAAGATAAAAGTGGGGAACAACCAGGTGCGTGTCAGAAACAGGAATGGCCCTAATGCAGGCACATCTAATCCCAGGATCTGCGTATAGCGCATGGCGGAAATCGAGAATTGGATCAAACCAGCGACAAATAATAGGAGCTTCCAATGATCTTTCGCCAGGGGAATCAAGAATGGGGAGATCAAACTAAGCTGAATTAACACGGGAATAAAATAAAACGCCGGTGTTGCGGCGCCGGTGACCAGAGCCACTGCAATTCGGTCTGGCGATGGCAGTGGCGCCCCGAAAACAGTATCCATGGCGATCATGATCAATGACCACAAAATGTAGGGGATCAGAAATTTCTTCACCCGATTGAAGATCACATTCCATCCCACGGTGTTGCGGCTGCGGCCGGTCGCAAAAGCCAGGAAAAAACCGGACACGAAAATGAAGGATGGGATGGCAAAAATGATCCACTGCTCGACAAAACGGAGCGAAAAATAGCTGATGGTGTTCATCTGGTCGAAGTTTGGTACGCTGACCGGGCGGTAGCGGTCCGTCCACCAGAACATGGCGATGAATCCCCAGCCAGAGGCATGGTAAAGAATCGCCCCAAGTGTAGCCAATCCATTCAGATAGAGCAGTTTTTTGATCATAGATGATTACTCGATGCTTGCCGAGACCGGCTTTGGCGCTGGACCAACAGGCGCAAGCTGGCCTGGCCCCGGCAGGCTGCTATCCGAAAACGTACGCATACCACCTGCGAGCAGGCGAGCGATCCAGCAAGAACATCATTGCTACTGGAAGCGCCAGTCCTATGATGATCCAGAGAGGCTGTAGCAGGATTTGGTAATCCAGCAGACCTGGCGAGACCCGATAGATGACCTTCGCAGAATATTCGATAAAGAGAAAATGGGTCAGGTAGATGCCGTAGGAGTTTTTACCCAATTTCTCAAATCCACGCTCTAATGGCACCCTGGTCTGTTGGAAGCCCAGAACAAGGGTGATTATCGCGAGCGCATAAATGATATCGATGATGGTTTCGCGATTTGCCAGCCAGGTCTCTCCGGATAGGCGAAAAAAGAGCTCCCATTCGAGCATTCCCAGTGGAATTGAAACCAATACAACGATCAAACCCACCCAACGCAGCCTGTGAAATACTGCTTTAAACTGCTCCAGATGAAAGCCAACTACGATCCCTGCCGAGAACCAGAAAATCCGAGCCACGAAGAACCATTTTGGCACAAAGTATGCGATAGCCTGTTTATTTGGGATATCCAGGTTTAGAAAGACCAGATACGGGAGCAGGGTGATCATCAGTTGCACAGCAGCCGTGATCCCCAGGAATAGGCGCCAGTTTTTACGGGCCAATGGTACCAGGAGAGGAGAGATCAGGTAAAACTGGATCAGCAATGGGACGAAATACAGGATTTCGTTTGTGCGCCCGATCAAAAGATCGATGGCCAGATTTACCGGTGTGAAACGCTTCCCTTCCAGTAGAAATTGCAGAGCAATCACGACGAAAGACCACAACAGGTATGGGATTATGAGCGTCTTGACTCGCGCAATCACCACCTTCCAACTGACTGTTTGGCTGGTTTTTCCAGCGGCGACAGCGATGAAAAAACCCGAGACGAACAGAAAAGCAGGGATGGCAAAAGATGCGATTTGCTCGAGAAAGCGTAAACCAAAATACTCCGTGCTGCCGATACGGGTCATCGGATCGACTGCGGCCGGAAGGTAGCGATGCGCCCAGGAGAACATCGCTACAAATCCCATCCCTGCGGAGTGGAATAAGACGACGCCTGTAATAGCCAGGCCATTCAAATAAAGTAATCTCCGAAACATGATACCGAGTGATCCTTACTTGTGAATGAGTACTCAATCGATGGGGATATTGGTCAGCCTGGACGATAGCAAGTGATTTTCCGATTGCTCCACTTTGCGAATATAGTCCCTCATTGCATCCAGGACTGGCGCATCTTTGCGATCATATACCTCGCCTTGAAGTAAACGTAAGACCTCCAGACGGTGATTCTTTGACTGGATAAAATGGGTGAACAGCGGCAGTAATTTGTAATATAAACGAATGAATTCATACCAGATACTCACGCCGCCTCTCAGGCGTGTCTCGTACGGCATTAATGCTTCGGCGCTAAAATCACCGGTCTCAAAAGCCTTACAAATGCTCTCTGAAGCATACTTGGCGCTATATAAAGCTACACTGACCCCAGATGAAAAGATTGGATCAACAAAACGAGCTGCATCTCCAATGCAAAGATAATGGTCGCCAACGAACTTATTAAGGCTGTAACTGTAGTCCCCCTCAACCTTGAACTCATTGATTCGGATGGCATTCTGCATTGCTTTGACCATATCCGCATTGGTGCTTAATTTAGAATAAAAATATTGTTCATGGTCCTGGGAAGAATCACGAAAAACCTTCTTATCGGCAACAACGCCAATCGAAGTGATCTGATCTGTGATCGGGATCTGCCATACCCAACCCCGTTCAACCTCCAGAAAGTAGATATGGATGAAGTCAGAGGTGCCTGTACTACTGCGATTGACATTTGTAAACCAGGCATGAACAGCATATTGATCAAAAACAGGATCCTTCTCCTTGATCTTGAGTTGGTTTCCCAGCAACGTGTTTCTCCCGCTGGCATCCACCACGAACTGGCTGTGCAAATCCACTTCCTGATCTCCGATATTTACTCGCACGCCTGTTGCCCGGCTGCCTTCGAAAAGTATCTGCTTGACTTGCACACCCTCATACACCTTTGAACCAAGCTGTTCGGCATGTTTGAGCATCAACAGATCAAACTTGCTCCGATCGACATGGTAGGTGTAATCCTGGTCTACCCCTTCTTGTGGAAATTCTCGGAACTCAATCGCAAATTCTTTGCCAGTGGGGGCATGCCAGGATGCGCCAAATTTGTGAACGAAACCTTCGCGTTCAAGAACCTCTAAGAATCCGATATCCTTGAAAACACGTGTGGAGGAAGTCACCATCGATTCCCCCACATGCGGTCTGGGGTGAATCGATCGCTCAATAATCATGTTCTTGATTCCTGCCTTGGATAGATAACAACCCATCGCGGCCCCGGCTGGTCCACCGCCAATAATAATTACATCGTTCATGAATAATGCTCCTCTAACGATAAAATCTGGTTGAAATCAGGATAAGCGCCTATGATGGATTGAGTTTTTCTAAATAATCGGCCAGTGCCTTGATGCTCTGAAAGTTCTCAAAAACCACATCTTCGTCCTGCACTTGGATCCCAAACTCATCTTCGATGTGTGCTACAAGCTGCAAAATAGCGAGCGAATCCAGGATACCTGCGCTCAACAAATCTTCATCGTCGCTGAGTTTGGCTTTTGGGTTACGCATGATCTCTTGCTTGATATAAGTGCTCAAAGCCGCTTTTCTGTCCATTACTGTACTCTCCTCTCGAAATGAAAAATGATTTGGATATGAAAGACTATAAGCTGTCTGCCACACTCTGGATCGCCATGGCTTGCAGCTCACGGCGGTTAATTTTCCCGGTTGAGGTACGTGGGAATTCGGATAAGATAAAAATCCGGGCCGGAACGGCGTAGAATGGCAGCCTGGATTTCAAATGCTCCAGCAGATCGGTTTCATCGGATGAAGAGTCTGCGCTGAGGATCACCGAAGCGCCAATCAAGTTGCTGCCTTGGTGGTCTGGCAGGATGTAGACGGCCGCATCTGCGACATCGCCGAACGAAAGCAGTGAAACCTCCACTTCGTCCAACTCGACACGGTAGCCGCGTGTTTAATCTGGCGATCCTTACGGCCCAGATAGCGATAATTCCCATCTGAACCCAATTGAACCAGATCGCCTGTGCGGTAGAAGATATCCTCGAAGGATTCGAAGGCGGGGCGGCGATAGAAACAGGTTGCGTTTCGCTCCGGCATTCCCCAATAACCTTTCATGACCACGCCGCCACGGATGACCAGCTCTCCTACCTCGCCGGGAGGCAAGGGATGGTCGTCCACGTCAACCACCAGGTCTTCGATATTTGCGCAGGGTTTTCCGATCGGGATGGTCTCATCGGTATCCGGCGGGATCTGGTCAACATGATAATAAGTGCAGACATTAGTCTCAGTTGGTCCATACAAATTACTGAAACGGACATCAGGAAAACGGCTCATCAATTCGCGCAGATGCTTGGTTGGGAAAACCTCGCCCGCAAAGAGCAGCCAGCGTAAATGGCTCAGGTCGCGGCTCTCAAGGACGCCGCGCTCCATCAGTTGGGTCAGGGCAAAAGGAACTGAATACCAGACCGTGATTTTCTCGTCCTGGATCAGTTTCGAGAGGTTGGCGGGAAACTTTGTCAACGCCTCCGGGATAATCACCGTGACAGCTCCAGCGACTGCTCCGGCAAAGAAATCAAAGGTAGAAAGGTCAAAATGCAGCGGGGCGTGGTTGCTCAAGCGGTCGGACGCCAACAAGCCGTAGGTATCTGCGGCCCATTCGGCGAAGCTCAATCCGCTGCGGTGGGTATGCATGATCCCTTTCGGATTGCCTGTTGATCCGGAAGTATACAGTATATAAGCCAAATCTTGCTCGGTCAGGTTGAGATTTAGTGGTTCTGCTGGGGTCTGATAGACCTGTTCCCAGGATGCCGAACGAACGGCGGGGTTTTCAACCTCATCCAAACCGACGATGAATTCGAGATCAACTTGTGAACCTGTGTCGGTTAAAATTTCAGCCACTTGCGCCGCTTTGGTCTCTGTCGTCAATAGATGGCGAATGCCGCAGTCGTGGATCACAAAGGCGGCTCGCTGGGGTGGGATGAATGGGTCGAGGGGGACATATGCAGCCCCCGCTTTCATAATCCCATACAGGCTGACCGCCGATTTCGAGGCTTTTATTCATGAAGATGCCCACCCGGTCGCCGCGTTTTACACCCTGCTCGATCAACAGGCGCGCCAGGCTGTTGGAGCGTGTTTCAAGCCCGGCGTAACTCAAGCTTTTACCAGCGAAACGGATGGCATCGCTATCTGGGGCGCGATCCGCCGCATGGGTCACCCCATGAGTCAATAAATATCTATGCATTGTGGCTGCTCCAATTATCTATAACCCCAATAGACGGGCAATGATGTTGCGCTGGATATCGGATGTTCCCGAATAGATCGTCCCACCCACAGCATCCCGCAAGTCGCGCTCAACTTCGAATTCGGTCATATAACCATAGCTGCCGAATGTGCGAATGGCATCCAGGCTGGATTGGACGAAGCTCTCGCTCAAATAGAGCTTCGCCATGGCGGCTTCCATAATGGCAGGTCTGCCGTTCTTCTTTAACCAGGCGACTTTATATAATAGAAGACGGGCTGTCTCCAGACGGACTTTCATATCGACAATTCGATTGGCTACCGATTGGAATTTTCCAATCGGCTGGTCGAATTGCTCACGGTCGCGCGCATACTGAATGCTGGTTTCCAATTGGCGCTCCATCGCTCCGAGATGGCTGGCCAGGATACAACTGCGCTCCCATTCCATTGAATGGTTGAAGATATGTGAACCGGCTCCTTCTGGCCCCAGGCGGTTCTCGTCGGGCATGAAACAATCCTGGAAGATCAATTCAGCCATCGGCGAGGTGCGCAATCCCATCTTTTCGAATCGCGGTTGACCGATTGTGAAGCCTGGCATTCCCTTCTCGAGGATAAAACCAGTCACCCCCCACATTTTGCGGGATGGGTCGACAGTGGCAAAAACTACCGCGATATCCGAAACTGGGGCATTTGTGACAAACATCTTGCTGCCATTCAGAAGATAACCACCCTCTACGCGCCGGGCGGTTGTGCGCAGGCTGTAAGCGTCCGACCCCGAGTCTGGTTCCGTCATCCCATGAGCGCCGATGATTTCCCCACTGCACAGACGGGGAAGATATTTTTCTTTTTGCTGATCGGTCCCAAAGCGGAAGATCGGCATTTGAACGCTCCACATTTGGGCATTCATCGCAAAAATCAAGCCATTATCTTTACAACCGTAGCCTAAACCCTCCATTGTGAGCATGGTGGTCAGGATATCCGCTTCGCTACCGCCGTACTTCTCCGGAAAAGGCAGGCTCTGGATGCCAAATCGGGCGCATTTCATCCATTTCTCGTGTGAAAATGCGCCCTGATGATCCTCCTCAATCAAATCGCCATTCAACTCTTTTTGGGCAAAGTCGATGACTGCCTTATGGTACGATAATTGTTCATCCGTCCAGGAAAAATCCATCGTGATCGATCTCCTCATAACCATGCTGTCCGATACTGATTCCGGACAGCGACACATGTTTGTGATTCTGCTAAGCTAATCTTTCAAGTAATAAAAGCGCATCCGCGAAGAATTTCACTGGCCAATTCAGGTTGCGATAAGGTTCATAATCGCCATAGATTGGGTAAGACCCAGCGATACCGCCCCGAATGCCAGGCAATTTGGAATCGACAACCTGCCTTTGCTTGACATATTGAATGGCTTCTTGAGCGGCAGCAAGTTGGGCTTGTTCGCGGGTTAACTGATATACGCGCAACCAGATAAGCGCCATTTGAGCCGTTCCAGTCAGACAGCTCCAATCCAATTGAGAGGTCCAGCCAGGGCCATAACGGGCGCGTAAGAAGCCTTCCTCATTCTGCTTGTGGAATAATGCCTGCGCCGCCAGAAGGGCTGCATCGATATATCTCTGCTCTGAAATTTGCATCCCTGCTTCAAGTAATCCTTCAATAGTGTAGGCGATGGTATGCGTGAGAGGGGCTTCTTCAGGTCGAAAGCCGGCTTGTCGAAACCAGCCGTCCGCATCCTGCTGTGTGAGCGCCCAATCCAGGTTAGCCCTGGCGGCTTCAAGATATGCTTGGCTCTGGCTTACCTGATACAAACGCAGCAAACCCCAGGCGGAACGCACATTGAATGTATGGACATACCCCGAAGAGACATGGGTCGACCAATTCCCATCTGCATCCTGGATGTGAACCAGCCAGTCGCCAGCTTTCTGGGCGGCAATTCTGTATTTTTCATCGCCAGTCTCTTCAAATGTTCGCGCCAACCCGTGCAGGATCTGACCAGTGTCGAAGACGATCGGTTTTCGCTCCCACTCTGGCCATAAGGGGCCGATAGGGAAGGCGCCATAGCCGGTTTCAGCGCTTTCCACTGGATCGCCGCCATTCGATTGCAGCGTGAGCAGCCAATCCGCCATTCGAATGGCGCGCTTGCGGTAAATTTCCTGACCCGTCCATGCAGCATAATCAAAAAAAGTGGGGATGATATAGCCAGTAGTCTCCGGATAGGGAGGCCCCCAGGTTCCTGCTCGCATGTCGTATAGCGCCGAAACTCCGCCGTCTGGCAGCGCATCCTGAGCCGCGCATAACCAGGCGATGGTTGCTTCCAGGTGAGCCGAATCGCTCTCGGGCTTGAGATGCCAATTGAATTTTCCGCGCAGCGTGGCGGATAAAACAGAAAAATCCCCGCGCGTTCGAAGTGCATATAAAGCGTCACGGGTGCGGTTGTCTACAAGCGTTCGAAATAATTGTTTGAATGAGTCCATCTTAAGGTTTAATTTAGAACCAATCGATCTTATCGAATAAACGTGATGAAATTGGTCTGATTATACAGGAAAGTAATCATCCCGAAAAGGACTGGTTATGCATGTTTTGATTCGACAGATAAAGCTTTTTGATACGATTTCAGGGTGGCTTCAGCAGCGCGCTGCCAGGTGAATTCGGTCAAGATTTGCTGGCGTAATTCGCCGGATGGCGGAGCGTGCAAAGCATGCTCCACAGCCTGGCGGATCGATGGCAGGTCGTTCGGGGTGCAATACCAAGCCAGATCGCCAAAATAATCGCTGGTTGAGCCAATTGAGGTAGTCACAATCTTGCAGCCGGCTGCTGCAGCTTCCAGGCTGACCAGACCAGGCGTTTCGCGCCAGCTTGGCAGTGCGTGCACGGCTGCCAGGGCATAGATCCCCGGCAGGCTGTCATGCGGTAGCGGACTCAGGAATAAGACTTTTCCCAGGTGAGTTCTGGATGCGCGCTCTTCGGCGAGGCGCTGGCAGGCCTGATGATACTGTTCGAAAGCTTGTGGGGCGGGACCAATCAAGACAAGCGGAACTGGTAGGTCAAACAAAGCCTCGATTAATCCGAACTGGTTTTTGACCGGGTTGATTGTGCCCACCTGCAAGATAAAATCTTTCAATCCATATTGCTGAAAAAAAGCCTGACTTGGAGAGGGCAGCGGATGATACAAATCTGTATCGATGGCATTTGGGACGACATCCACTTTGGCCTCAAACCCGCCGCCGAGCAGGAACGACTTTTGGAGTAAGGCGCCTTCCGAGACGGAATTTGGCAGGACCCGCCGGGCGCGCTGCAGCAATTCGCGCTGGATGCGCCAAAAGCGTTTCGAGGGGGCTTTTATGCGCTGCCAGCCCACATACAGGCTCCCGGTCGTCTTTTTACCCAACCCGCAGGCCAGTTTCTGCCAGCCGCTGCGTTCGCTGACAGCATATTCATACCAGTACGCATACATATCCCAATAAATGGGGGAAAGCAGAACTGGGATCCCCTTTTCTTGCAGTTGGTTGAAAGCCCTCAGGGCAGGCTCCGCTTCTTGGATATTGAATACATGGGCCAGATCCAGCGGCGGAAGGTTCTCCAGATCATCAGCGGCGCGCAGATCAACTTTGACCCCCTGGTTTTCCAATGCGGCTTTGGTCTTTTCGACTTGAATGGTATCGCCGCCTGGATTGCGCAGCGAGTCAGGACGGCTGTTAATAAATAAAACACGCATCATCTTTGTTTAGCGGGTGGTTGTAAGGGGTTCTTGTGAAGCGCCAGCCAGATCGAACGGCGACACATCGCCGCCCGGACCGTGGGCGGCTTTCCATTTCTGCGCAACTCTTTGAGCGAGCTCAGGGCTGAGCAGGCACAAGACGGTCATGATGGCTGTTTTCGGGTCGAAAGGAGCGCACCCCCAGGCTGCGAGCAGCCACTTTTTTACACTGACCAAGATTGCTTCGTTCCTCGCAATGACATCTGCTTTCGGATGTCGTTTATCCGCCATCTCCAGCAAATAGCTGACTGCAGTCAGACGCATCAACCGGGACTTTTCGCTCCGCGTCAGCTTTCCAAAGGCGATGCTGGTAATGACCGTCTCCTGGTCGGCGATCCGCTGATATAGATCCTTGATCAGAAAATCATAAAAGAATGCAGCTTTCTGGGGTTCAACTACTGAATCAAAACGTGGCGATGCAAGCACTTTAAAGCGTAAACGCAATAATGACTCTAGCCTGCGTCCACCAGGCATCGTCAGGGTCATGCCTGCGTTGTGCAACCGGTAGAAGATGGCTGGCGAAGAAACGAACCCAAAATGAATTTTTTCAGCCAGCCGGATGTAGATATCCCAATCCTGACACCAGACAATCTCATCATCGTATTGGATACCATGCTGCTGAAGCGCTTCCTGGCGCACCAAAACCGTGGCGCCCGTGCCGTAGAATGGAGAGATAATCAGGGTATCGTAAACGTCTCCTTCGATCCCTGCAGGCATATGCTCGCTGAAGCGTAAGATCGTCTCTCCCGCGGCGTTGCAATAATATCCATCCGCATAGACAACCCCATATTCGGGATGCTGGCTCAGGTAAACGGCCCGATCTAATAAGCTGTCAGCAGGCAGCCAATCATCGGCATCTAATGTGGTGATGAACTCACCCTGGGCAAGATTCAAGCCGCGATTCAAGGCTGCTGCCTGGCCGCGATTATCTTGATAGGAATAACGGATGCGTGGGTCGGTAAATGACTTGACGATAGCTGCCGAGCTATCTGTAGAGCCATCATCCACAACGATCAATTCCCAGGTCGAATAGCTCTGAGCGATTGTGCTGTCTATTGCCTGGCGCAGATATTGCTCGCCGTTATAAACCGGCATGATGATGCTGATCAATGGCGTCACTTGTTTTGCCCAGTTCCTGCGAATGCCTGATCCAGTTGTTGCGCCGTGTGTCTCCAGGTATGGCGCTGCTCGGCTTCCAGGCGCGCCTGCTGCCCAATCCTCCTGCGCAGTTCCGGGTCTTCCACCAGCTTCAGGATCGCTGCCATCAGGGGGGCCTGTTCGCAAGGCGGTGTGATCCAGCCGGTGAGGCCGTGTTGGAGGGTTGCTGGCTGCCCATCTTTCCCAGACGCAATGGTCGCCAGGCCCGCTGACTTATAATCGAACAACTTCAACCCGGAATATTCCATCCAGCCGCAATATGGCGCTAAGCCAATATCTGCCCTGGCAAGATGTTGGGCTACTTGTTTTATATTCAATTGGCCGGGCAGCTCAACATAATCCTGTATCCCAAGATCCTGGATGCATTGGATAATTTCCTGCTCCTGTGTGCCTGAACCAATCAGCAGCAGACGGACGTTAAGTCCCTGCGCCACAACCTGGGCAAAAGCCGGAAGCAAGACCAGAATGCCATGCCAGGGTTCAAAAGCGCCAACAAAAACAAGCGTAACAGGCAGATCGCTTTCCATGTGGTTACAGAAAGAGCGCAATTCTTCTCGTTTCAGTAAATTTACAATATCACTGCCATTTTCGACGGTTGAAACCAGTTTTGGATCCACCTTCCACCATTCGATGAAGCGTTGGCGATGACCCTCGCCGGTTGCAATCATGGCGTCTGCCCGGTGGATTGCCCTGTACATGATTCGGATAGCCAACCAGCGCTGAATGCCGTGCGGCGCGACCCCCAGGCGTTCAAGTTCGGTGATGAAATCGCCGTTGTTGATTTCTAATATCAAGGGGATGTTCAGTCGTCTGGCGGCTATTCCTGCGCCATAACTCATCCATCCTAAGCGCTCGAACAATAACTCACGGTCACCTAACACCTGGCAGCAGGCCTGAGCAAAGCGTTGGCTCTCAAACCAGTTGGCGTAGGGCAGTTTGAGCCGCGATTGAACGCCGCGCACAGCGCGCTCCAGCGACCGCCGCCATCCATGGTCATAGCGCTTGACAGATACTTCGCTGAAAGATTCCAAATCAATGGATTGCCAGATGCGCCCATCATAGCGGGCTAGAAAACGCATCTCATGACCTATCGCATGAAGTTCCTGATACACTTTCAGAACATGGTTCGCTGGCCCGGTTAATGGTTTTTTACGGATATCTGGCCCGCCTTCTTGCATGACATAACCGATTTTCATTTTCTGTCAACCGTTTAGCTACCCTGGGTTGCTTTTCTCCCGACATCTTCAACTAACTGGCGAATTTGCACTTTGGTTCGATTTAGATCGAATTTATCGCACACAATTGCGCGCAACGCTTCGCGCTCAAACTGCTTCTCAGACCCGGATAAATCGCTATAAGCAAGAATCTCACGGCGCAATTCACTGCCGGTGTAGAACAGATTCTTTTCTGGGAGCAACTCCTCTGCACCTTCCCAACGGTGTGACAAAGTGTAGCAACCGCAGGCCATTGCTTCCATGGGCGCCACCTGCAACCCCTCTGAATAACTGTTGGAGATAAAGATATCCATCCTGGGGTACCAACTTTGGGGATCAAGCACATTTTCGTAGAAAGTAACCCGATCTTGCAAGCCCAATTGGTCAACCAGGACATGCATTGCCCGGTAATAATCCTGGTGCAACTCATGCTCGCCTCCGCCGATGTGGAGGTGGAAATCATCTCGTTCCTTGAGTAGCTCGTAAAAATCGAGAATGGTCTCATAAACACGTTTTCGGGGAGTCAGGTGACATAGGATCCCGATATCCCCCGAAAATATCTTGGGATGCAATTGAAATTTCTCTGGCGAGATTGCCTCCGGGATGACGACAACTTTCTCTACCTGGGCAGGAAACCGGGAGATAAATTCGCGTTTCTTGGCTTCACTCACCAGGATCACCCGGTCAACCACATCCCAATCAATCTGATCCGCGAATTGATAGAGCTCATAACGATGCAAACGGGTGACGATCCCACAGGATTTAGGAAGATGGGATGTGGTCTCTAGTAAATCGGACGCCCATTCGAAGAAAACCACATCATTCGAGCGCAAGAAAGATAACCATTTATTTCGCAGACGCGCCCGGTTGATCCGCTCTTTGAAAAAAGGCGGATTGATTGGGTGATATTCGAACTGGGTGATTTGGTGAGAGCTGGCAAGTTCTTCGTGCACTTCTCTGAAGAATGCCCAGGTCTCTTGTATGACAATACCGATGCGCATAGGTTACAAGGAAGTCCTTTCAGTCCAGGAATTGCTGCTGCCATAGCTCCAACGTGAGTAAGCCTCCCAGTTGGACGGCATAATCTTTACCTGCCATGTGTTCGGCTACCTTTTGGCGAATCGTGTCAGGGTAAAATATGCCCCGCTCCAATGAGTGTGGGTTAAGCAAGGTGGATTCAACCCAATGGCGCAGTTCGTGCCGGAACCAAGCGCCGTAGTCTTTATATGGGCGAGCTTCGGGAGCAAGAAGCTTTTCTAACCCTAAGGTACGGATCTGCCAGCGCAGGTCTTTGCGGGCGCGCAACAGTGTATCCCTGGCGCAAGAGACCATCGGCAGGCCAGTTGACGGGTTGGGCACTTTTGCGAATCGATGATATTTAGAGGTGAAAGCCAGGTAGGCGATATAGCGTTCGTGTAAATAGCCTGGCGGGATGACGAGCGAAAAATCAACCAGGTCGTTATCGGCGAAGGGCAAGCGCACGGCAGCGTAACCACGCACGACCTCCACACCATTTAGAGTCATGCGAGGGACGCGCTGAGTAAGATCGAAATAAAGCCGCTGGATTGCCAACTGGGAAGCATTTGAGCGTTTCATCCCAGCGCGGTAGCTCTCAAACACAGCATCTCCAACCTCTTTATTGAAATCATCCGTGAACAACGCGGGATAATCGGATGAATCAAAATAGATCACACCGTTGCCGCGATGCGTCTGCTGGTGGATGAGATAGCTGGTTTGCTCATCATAGTTGCCCCAAAGGCGGCGATGGGCTGCATACCCAAACATCGCGTCCCCCAGGAACCCCTTAAAGAGGATCGGCGCAATGGCAGCTTCCTGACCGGCGGCGGCGAGGGCATGTAGATTGGCGATATTCCCCAAACCATCTGTGCGCGCAACGGCTTCGTTGGCTTTTTCGATCAGCCAGTCCGGTTTCAATTCGTAGAAATGGTAATTGCTTCCGGCAATCGCAGCAAGCTCTTTTGCTGCCCGGCAGTCGTCGCACCCCGGGATCCCCCAGGAGAATGTGTGGATTTGTTTTGGATTTAAGGCCTCGGCCATCTCCGCCAGGATGACGCGCGAGTCCAGACCGCCGCTGAGCAGCAAGCCTTTTGTTGGGTCATCACTTATCCGCCGGCGCACTGCTTGTTGAAGTAAATGATTTAATTGATCGATGTCTTCTTTTTCGTCTCGCAATTCGTGCAAATCGAGATAATGCAATTTCCAGTATGGGTGGATCTTAAGGCGTCCATCCATATAAGTGAGCACGCTGGCTTGAGGTAGTAATTTCACCGCTTCCAAATAGGTTCGATCATCCAAAACGTGGTCAAAGGTCAGGAATTGAGCAAACGCAATTTTGTCTATGGCGTGTGAAAGCTGAGGATCGGCCAACAACGCGCGCACACCCGAGGCGAAGCTCAATTTGTTGCCTGCATGGGCATAGTACAGCGGGTACAATCCCAGACGATCGTTGGTGATCAATAACTTTCGCTGAGGGTGGTCCCAGATTGCCAGGACGAAATCGCCATTTAATCGCGCCGCAAAATCATCCCCATAGGTTTCAAACATATACAAAGCAAGCTCGGCATCGCTGTCAGTCTGCAAAGGGTTTCGGTCGTAATTATTTTCTAATTCGTCCTTCAATTTCTGCTGATTGTATAACTCGCCTTCCATGATAATGCAGCGGCTATGATCACGGTTCCAAAGCGGTTGGATAGCAGGGTTCAAGATCCCCAGGCTGACCCTTCCCAGACCGACCTTGCCTTCTTCGAAGAGATTACGTTGAAAACGCGCCTCCGGCTCGAGCCGGTTGGCCATCTCCTCCAGATGTAAGGAATCATCCTTCATGCTGTGATATTTTGAATAACCAATCAGACCAGGCATAAGTTGATTTTTTCTCCAACAAATACTATAGGAACCGGTTCACCCGGCTCGTGCGGCACCAGAAAGCTTCATCTCTAGGGCGTCATGTTCTGAACGGATGGCTGGGCTGGCATTTCGTCGAACATGGCATCATAGACCGTGCCTGCAAAATGAGCGCGAAGTTCATCAAAGTTGAGCACAACCTCGCGCAGGTCATCGCTGGTGTTCTTGAGGGTCTTGCTCTGGACGGGCAAATCCTTGATTTTCAGGAAAGCAAACAGTGAGTTGAGCGTCTGATCTTTGGCGGTGAGCAAATCCTCATACTCGATGATCAGCCGAGGCAGCTTCAACGAGGCGGCGTAATCATCTAACTCCTGGTCTGCCTGCTCTCTTTCTTTGATAAATTGATCGAATTCTACCAGATTGATCTGCAACGGCGGCATTCGGTCAGATTCCTGGTAGAGGTTCCATTTTCCGGATGCCTCAAACAAACGGCGGGCATTGATGCGCGACACAACCGCCTTGATGAAATTCCGTCTGCGCATCTGGATGATACGGCAACCAGTTTTCTGCACGATCGCCGCAAAACCCTCATGATCGAGCACATCTACCAGCTTGGTTTTGAATCCTACCGCTTTCTTTTTTCCGATTAGCGGCGGGGTGAGAAATGATTGCGCCCAATGGAGTTGTTCTTCGGCTGTTGTTCCTTGCTGCTTCATCACAGCGAAATGTTCATAGACGGCCTCTACCTGAGGGTGCGACATCAGCATGCTGGTCAAGTAGGTGCTGCCATCTCGTTCAATGAAAAGGATAATGTAGGGTGTGATCTGCGGACGAATGAAATAGGACATGTGAAATCCCTTAAGCGATAAGATGAGTATATTCAGCGGGGCGAAACCGGTTGCGTTGGTTTGCGTTCTGTTTGAACAAAGGATTTGAATAGAATAGATCGTACACCGGAATTCGCCAGCCATGCAGGCCGGTAGCGGATTGCTTTCCAAAGAAAAGCCCTTGCCTCAGACAATTCGCCTTGTTGGAAAGCAGTGAAGCCAAGTTCGACCGCAGCCTTTGCAAGATGTGTGTTCCTCTCTTGGGCTAACCCAGAAAGCTCCAGCGGCAGATGATGATAGATCATCTCAAGAAAATCCAGCTTGTTAGTTACTTTGGGTAGATCGGCTACGGCCGAAAGGCGGTCTGATAACAGTTTGCCTTGGTTCGCAGCCAGGCGGGGATCCAGTTCAACGGCTCTTGCCAATGCATCACAAGCTTCGGGAAATTCCCCGGCGCGATAAGCCTGGATCGCTTTGCGTAAATAAGCGCTGCTGTAGGCCAGGTCTTTCTTTGCCTGCCAGTTGGGCGGAAGAGAGGAATTGGCGAAGGTTTTGGAGAGCACAGCAAATGTGGCAGTAGTCATCCGCTCGCGATCCCTGGTCATTTGGTCGGTATGGAAGCGATAATATGAGATCGGTTCAGCAACCCAGCCCATCCGGCAGCCCAGGCGGGCCAGACGCAGCCACATATCCCAGTCTTCGTAGGCGCGCAAGCTTTCATCGAACATCCCCGCTATCTCCTGCCATTCTCTTCGGACCATCACGCTGCATACGTGAAAGGGATTCCAGTAAAGCAGATCCGACAGGTCATCCGGAGGCGGCTGGTCAAAGATCTTTCCAAGTGGATTTCCGTTCTGATCGATCAAGATGGCCTTACCGGCGACAAAGCCCAATTCAGGGTCGCCATTCAGTCTTTCCGCCAATAGCTCTAACTTGCGGAGTGTGAAAAGATCATCCGAATCAAGAAAGGTCAGATAATTTCCATTGGAATTGCGGATACCCGTGTTACGGGCTGCCGAAAGGCCAGCATTTTCTTTATAAATGTATCGCAACCGGGGATCGTCAAAACTTGCAGCGACCTGGCGAGTTTGGTCTGTTGAGCCATCGTCCACAATGATCATTTCGAAATCTTGATTCGTCTGGTCAAGCACACTTTGTACAGCAGCAGCCAGATAGCGGCTCTGGTTATAGGCGGGTATGATCACGCTGATTGACGGAACTTGTTTTGCCTGCATCATGGTTTCCGGGCCAGGTTGGTTTCGGTGAAAATGGGATCAGCAATCATTGCAAATCCCCAGTTCCAATGATTAAGCCATCGTCGGTAACACGTAGAACTTTTATGCCCGTAATCCCTGACGAAACCAGCGACGGACGCAATTCGGCCAGGTTGGGTAGATTCGGGGGCTCAATCTGGTTAAAGTATACCAGAATTGCATCGCCTGCAATCAACCAGTTTTTAACCGATTCTAGTTCAGCAGCATAATTGGGATTTACCTGACGATTTGTGATCTGTACTTTGTGAGGTAAAGAAATGGCAGGTCGGTTGGTGTACAGGAGAATTGGCTCAGGCAAATTTGAGAATACTGCCAGATTGGGGGGGAAATCTGCCAGATATGAAAAAAGCTCGGATTCGCGCCGAACGCGGGCTATCAAACCCGATCCCATTCAGATGAGTTGCTTGAATATAGGAAATCGACTGGCGAGAATTGGCCACAATCATCAAAAGCGCCAGTATCCAGCTGCCGCTCAACGCGAGTTGCGGGCGTCTTCCACTCAGGGGTATCTGCTGAAACAGGTAGACCACGACTATCAGGACAGAGACAAATATGGGAGAGAGAATTCGTCCATCTAAGGGAGTATTGGCATCAAAGAACGACAGCGAAAAAGAGAGGAAGATAAAATAAATCGGGATAAAGATCAACAAGGCCAGGATAATCCCCGGTAATGCAAACCACTTTAATTGAGGCGCGCCGGGTTCTCCTTGTTTCAGTTTGAAATAGAGAAGATATAGGATTATCAGAGAGAACGCTGCAATTACCAGAATTTTTACGAGCAGGGGCGAATCCATGCGCACCTGCAACCACAAACTGATGGTTGTCAATGCCTGTGCGATCTGACTCCACTCGATTGGGTGGAAGATGAACTCGCGGTTGGTGGCTGTCCCGGCGACCTGGCTGTTGCGCAGCATCCAGAGCGCCAGCGGAGCAGCGCTGACCAAACCAAAAAGAAGCGTATGCCATATCCTCTTGCGGGAATTTTGGCTGGAAAAAAGCAGGATCGCCAGTCCAAACGCAGCTGCTATGGCGATCCCGGTATAGCGTGTTAGCAGTGCGAATGCTGTTGCCAGACTTGATATCAATAGAAACCATATGGTTGGCTTTTGCAGATATTTTCCCAAAACCAGCACACCGATCAGGAATAGAAATATGAACAACGCCTCCGTCCAGGCCATGGTATGGATTTCCACTAGAAATAGCGCCGAAAGCATCAGCCCGGCTGCAAGGATATTCCACAGGGATCGGGCGAATGCGCCAGAGAAAAATGGATGATCCCCGGCAGAAAATTCATCCGGATGCTTTGCTGCTACACTGCGTGCAATTTGGACGATGAGCAGGATGTTCCCGGCAAACAGGAGTGAATTCAATACACGCGCCCATTCCATTGCCTGGAGCCCCAGCCGCTCTCCGATGGCGAGGAGGAATGAGTAGAATGGGGCGCGATGGGTGATTGGTATCATGTCGCCATGGATGGATGGCAGCCCAAAACCGGCGCCATGCGCCAGATTGCGCGCCCCTACAAGATATATAACCGAATCTGGAGACGAACCAATCCCATAGGGTGTGGCGTAGATCACAATCCCAATTCCTACCAAAGCCAGCACCAGAACGGCAATCGAATCCAGGCCTGGCTGCTTCGTTTCAGCCATCAGCCTCTACTTTGTGTGGTCCAAGAAGTTGTCTGATAATGGAAGATGACCAACCTGTCCACGAGTTAATTTCATGGTCGACAATCCAATAAATATGTATTTTCGATAATGTGGTCATAAGGATATCCCAAACAGCAGACAAGGATGCCAATTTATTTTCGCCAAACCAGTGATCCATTGCCGGATCACCCAGGTAAATCCGCGCGGTTGGCTGTTCACCAGGATCGGCTTTCCAGAAACGGATGCCTTTGGCAGGAATAGCAAGCAAAGCGTCAGTATATTTGAGCGCCAGTTCGCGATTGGGGTAAAACTCCCCCAACTCGGTAAAATGGGCTTCTCTGGGGTAACCGTAGACCTCCAGGCGATCTCCCAGGATCGCTTCAGCAAGCAAGTTTTGCTCAGGCGAGAATTCTTTCTTCCACAAGGAAATCCGGGTTGCATCGACAGGCTGGCTGGCTTTATCCTTCCAGGGCACGTTTCTGCTGTTCAACATCTTGCCTGTGCTGGATGTATCGAGCATGCCTTCCTCAAATTCTTCACCGAGGAACTCGCAAACCTTTGTCAACTCCTCTTTCGGCGAGGCGATCAAATCCTCATAGCGCAAGGAATAGCTGAGCCGATCGGTCGTAAAGAAATCATTGCTGCTTTCATCCATCGCTCTCCAATAAGAAAAAGCTTCCATTAAGGACATCGCCCCCCAAGGCACTTTTCTAAGAGAAAGCGCAACATCCCTGGGATCACGCGTGATGCGTAAAATTGGTGAATCCGCGAAGTACTTGCGGATTGATTTTACCGACTGGATATGATCCGGGGTTTTCTCTACCCAGCGAAATTTCCCCATCCGTTCCATGAATGGCTGGGCTATTGAGGCGAGCATATTCGCAACGGTTGGATCACGGGCAGCCAGGAAGCTCTCGATCTGAGCTTTTTGGAGCTGATATTTTTCGGTGAGGCGCAGTCTTTCTGCACTCGAAAAACTGCTATGTGTGATTGAGCAGATGAAATCCAGGGCTAGCGAGGGCCAGGTCTGTGGGTCAATCAAGGTGTCTGGATCGACGGCGGAACTTGTTACGGATTTTGCCAATTGGCGAAAGAAATGGGTCTCTGGCCCGCAACTCATTCGGCTGTGGGCGGCAAGCATGGCTGCCAACAATGTTGTGCCAGAGCGAGGAACGCCGACGACAAACACAGGGGCGTTAGTCGTTTGGACGTTGTTCATCCGCATTCTTCACTTCCTGATGGCAGCATCTTCATTCCTGTGAAATCCCAAGAATGCGGCAAATAGGCCGTTCCATTGATTTGCAAACCGCCTTTGAGCTTAAGATGACCGATCTTGTTGACGCGATCATAAAAAGTGAAGCCATCGGAATGAAAAAGGATCGAATCTATCGTGTAGATATTTGGCAGTAGATTAATATGTGGGATCACGATATCAACATAGCCATTCTGTGGTTGTCCATCCAGAGACAAATCCCCTAGTTGCAGGTCGTCCACATCCGAACGGATACCAGTCACCTGATCGCCATAGAGCACATTCAGGGTGAGATTAATGATGGGATTACGGACAGGTTTGTGTGACTGGATATGCAGCCGAAGTTTTACATAATCGCCGATATTAAACTCTTCTTGGGAACTGCCGGCTTCATTCAGGATTTCCAGGCGATCTGTTTTGATCTCGCCTGTTCCAGCCCGTAAGATATCTGTTCCTTGATACAGCTTGATTAGCGATTCGCGGTAGAGATCGATGGCGTGTTCGATCTCTCCATCAAAAATAGCCCGCCCTTTTTCGAAAGTGATCGCCCGCGAACACACATGACTGATGGCATGTAAATTATGTGAAACGAATACAATCGCTACGCCTTTCGATTTCAACTCTTGGATGCGCAACTGGCATTTATTACGAAAAGCCAGGTCGCCTACCGCCAACACTTCATCCACCAACAAGACATCCGGTTCCAGGTGAGCTGCAACAGAGAAACCTAATCGAACCACCATACCCGAACTGTAGCTTTGAACGGGCATATCGATAAATTCACGAATGCCGGAAAAATCCACGATTTCATCGAAACGCTGCTCGATCTCGGCTCTTGAAATCCCTAATACCGAGGCGTTGATATAGACATTCTCTCGACCAGTCAGCACCGGGTTGAAGCCAGCACCAAGGGCAATGAGCGCCTGCATACGGCCGCGCACAATCATCTCTCCGCCATCGGGCTTGATTAAACCGTTCAACATTCGCAAGAGAGTTGTCTTGCCTGCGCCATTATGTCCGATCAGCCCCAAGGCTTCGCCGCGGTTAAGTTTAAAAGACACGTTCTGCACTGCCCAAAACTCGTCTGTCCGGAGCGCCTCGCGTTGGCTATTTCTGCCGATCAGTTCTGAAGCCAGGTCTTGCACTCCATACATCAGGGAACGTTTTAGGCTGCGGCAGAACTTTTTGCTGACGTTGTTGACTTCTATAAGAGTATCGGAGTGATGTTCAATATTGGACATCAGGCGCTAATCCGTTCAATCATGATAGGAAGGGCAATTCGGTAAATCAACCATGCTGCAAAGAGCAGAACTACCGAAAAACCGCTGATGATGGCGAAGGAAATCGGGTTATTTAACTGACCGGTTACCAGAAGATCGCGAGCAGCAATCAGCAATGGGCTGACCGGGTTGAGGGTGACAATCAAGGACAAGGGAAATGTCTGTGGTGGTGGATAAATCACCGGGGTTACAAAAAACAGCAACTGAGTGATGACCGGGAGAGAAGTTGTGACATCGGTGTAGAGCATACCGATTGGTGTGAGTAGAAGTCCTACGGACATACCCAGGAGGATCAGCATAAAAATAGGGCCAAGCGCCAGGAAAGCCCCCCAGGTAACTGGAATCCGAAATGCCAGGAAAATTACTACCATGATGCTGAATTTGATCAGCAGGTTGAACAAGATCATGTAAAAAGCAGAGAGGATCAACGCTTCCCGCGGGAAATTAATTTTTACCAGCAGCGATTTTGAGGCCGTGAGGGATTTTAATGGCCCATTCAGGCTCTCAGTAAAAATTTGCCATAAGAGGACACTGATCAATACATAAACCGGATATGGGATATCGGTCTCCCCAAAATTGATGATGTTGCGTGATTGGAGGAAGATAAATATCAGACTGGTCACAATGGGCGGGACAAATGCCCAGATCACCCCAAAGAGGCTTTGGCGATATTGGGCCGAAAGATCGCGCACGAAGAAACGCCAGGACAGTTCGCGGGCAGACTTTAGATCCTGCCACATGGCGCGAAAAAGTAAGCCCGGCGTGCGCATCTGAGAAGCCGAATTATATACTTGCACGGATGTTTTTGCCTGTTCAGTCATCGTATTCTCTGACGGTGTTCCGCATTGCCGAAATCTCCTATGCATCGCTTGCGAAATTAATTTCGCTTGCGATTTCTGATCGGAATGTATATCAATAGTAGAAGAACCACAATAAGTACTGGGGTTGCCCCCAAAATAATCTCGTTCCAGATATTTGACGGAGCACTTGGTGTTTGATCCAGATCGACTATCGCTTGCGAAGGCGGCGGATAAACGGCATCCGTCGGCGTTCGTGATTCGGGCGGCTGCGGCTTTGGCTGGGTCGCAGTGCCCTGTTGCTCTGGAGCGTCAGGCCAGGGGATCGAGGGTATCTCTGGCGCATTGGTGATGATGCCAGTGATGGCGTAGATCTCGTATATTTGGGATTGATACCATACTGCCACAATTCGGTTCCCATTCACAACCGCTACCTTAGGATTGGTCATTTTCGCTGAGAAGCTGCTGTGTGTGACCAGGGTCGGGTCCCGCCATTTGTTTCCCCCCTCCCACACGCTGTGCCATAATGCCTCGCCTTCCACTTCGCTGGAGGCGCTGGTACCCTCACGGATCCGGTTGGCAAGGAAGAGGTGTAAGGTATTATTGCTGTCTCGAGTAGATTCGACAAAGCCGTTATCGCCAATCAAATAAGGGAATGTATCTACTGCTGGCTCACTCCAGGTCGCGCCAGCGTCTTTTGAATATCTGGCATAACGATAGGCGCGGTAGCCACCCTCGAAGATCGCCATGAGGTGGTTTTTCTCGAGCAAGACAAGGCTGTTCCAGTCTCGCTCATATTCGGTTTCTATCTTCTCGGCTAATAGAATGGGAGGATCCCATGTGTCGCCGTTATTCAAAGAGCGGATGAAAAAGACCATACGTCCATTACCCGTATCATCCCATACGGTCCAGGATGCGTACAGGTTGGATGGCGGCTCGAATAACAGGCGGGTGTCGCTGGTTCCCCAACTGGCAACAGGAGCTGTATAAATATCAACTGGTTCAGACCAGGTTTTTCCAAGGTCTTTGGATCGGATGTAATCAACGGCGCGTTCTTGTTTGACCTGATCACCCTGGGCGCCGCGCGAGAAGATGACATGCAGAGTTTGGGGTGGACTGTAGGCGAGATGGATGGAATATTTCGACCCTGTCAAATTATCCGCCAGAACCTGCGTGGGTGTCCATGCGTGGACTTGATCTGCCTGATCTGCGGGCGCTGAACTGTAATTTACAGCATAATACGGGAAATTCGGTTGGGATTGCCAGATCAGATGGATTCTGCCGCTCTCGTCCAGGATGGCGTGAGGAAAGCCAATGATTGGATTACCATCTGAAAGCGGGGCAAAAAAGATATCGACGGGTTTGGACCAGACATCGTCTACCAACCTGGAATACATCAGCGTATCGGGTTGACCTGCAGGTGAGTTGCCAATTTTCTCTGCCCAAAACAGGTGAACGACACCGGATGGATCCGCCAATAAGAAGGGGTCTGTAGAGGTATCATCGGGTGAGTTTGAGATGTTGATGGGATTTGACCAGGTAATCTCATCCACCTGAGCATGAGCGAAATGGCGTGGCGCGCCCATGATCCATGCAAATATTGACAAGAAGATCAGGGCAAGAAATAGACTTTTGGGGAGTTGATGCTTGCACATAAATGCTTAATTCTCTTCGAAGGGTACGTTAATCGAATATTCTGACCTTATTTAGTATAATCTTAAATAAGTCAAAGGAGACCACAAAACATGCGGAAGTTTTGGTTTATGCTTAGTGTTTTATTGTTATTTTTGTTTAGCGCCTGTGTTCCGGCTTATTCACCGCCAGAGGAAACAGGGATCGCTGTGCAGCCAACTGTTCAAGTCGATCAGAATGAAAAGCCCAGTGAGACGCCAGCAGCTGCTCTTACAGCGACTGATCCTGCTGTCCAGGCAACCTCGCCTCAACAGACTGCTCCGACCGAAAAGCCGACATCAATCCCGGCTCCGGTCGAGCCGACGGCTTTATCATCATCTTCTGCAGTTGCTTTAGTCCGTTCGGGAAGACCCATCCTGGTTGATCATACTTCTGTTGATCTATTCGAGCAAATCCCGGATGAATATCTTGAGGCTGCCAGAAACATACAGATGATGTATTCGGACCGTTCTGTTGGACAAAATATCAACGAGGCTTTAAATTGCCTGTCTGCTCCAAGCTGGAATCAAAGCCCGCCATACTGTCGGGTGGACTATACCAGCCAGGATTGGAGTTGGAAGACTTTTACGAGCAATCCCCCCGCTCGCATCGCTTTTACACCGGATCCCCAGAAATATGATCGCAGCAACTGGGTATTTGTGCCGCGCACGGGTGAATGGGATCAATTGACTAAGGATTTTGTCACCAGCCTGGCGCCAGAGTATCTGGATAAAGCGGATGTGCTTTCTTATCAGATTACTTATCTTAATGTGCAAGAAGGCAGCAAAATTGTCGATCCCCAGAAGGGTTTCTTTGCCGATAATCCCGATAAATACGATATCTACGACCTCGAAGCGCTTATGGCTGAACATCCAGATAAGACCTTTATCCTCTGGACGACAAGCCTGGCGCGTAGCATTGGTTCACAGGTGGCAATGGACTTCAACAATCAAATGCGAGAGTACGCTCTGGCGCATAATTTTGTCCTTTTCGATGTGGCGGATATCGAGTTGCATACCGATCAAGGCGAGGCTTGTTTCGACAATCGAGACGGAGTTGAATATTGCAGCCAGCAAGGCCAATGTGAGAATCAACCGGATGATGGATTGGACCTTCCGGCGATTTGTCAGGATTACACCACCGAACCAGATGGCGGTCATCTGGGCAGCGTTTCTGGCGGCGGGATCCGGATAGCCAAGGCGTTTTGGGTTTTGATGGCTCAGATTGCCGGTTGGGAACCCTAAGTCGGCCCGAAACCGGTTTCGGACCGGACTCATTGCGCATCAGTTGTTATGTGCGTTTGACCCGCTGATAGATAAAGAAGACGAACACTACAATCAGTGAAAGAACTGCTCCCAGGAGAACGCCCTCCACAGGGCTAAGACTGGGAGCTTCAATTTGTTGATTTATGGGCGGAGCCGAGGTTTCAGTTGGTAACGATGTGATTATAGGCGCCTGTTCTGATGTTGGCTCGGTTGGATAAGTACTGGGCAGCGGCGAGGCGCTGGTTGGGTCAGGTACAGCCTGTGTGGATGAGATCGGTGTAGCGGCAGTTGGTGAAAGAGAGGTTTGAGCCGCTGGCTCAGCCACTCCGGATTCACCATTCTGGGCGATCAATACCAGGCGGTGGCTGTCTCCGGTTACGTTCTTATTCGCTTGTGTGTAAGCATAAACTGTGACCAACCTGCCATCCGAACTCAACCCGGCAGTCAGGCCTGCCACATCACCCAGGCTTTTGATCCCCAGGTCCAAACCTTCTTGCGCAAGCCATTCGCCATCTTTCCAGGTATGGTTCGTCAGCATCAATTTTCCTGTTGTATGATTGATTAGCTGCACGAGGTTAATTTGATCTGAGCTGCCCGTGACCACCGCAAAAAACCCGGGCGTTTCACCTAAACCAGTCAGGTTCTGGGATGCGCTCCAACTCTCGCCGCTATTATCAGACTTATCGAAGAGTAAACTTACCTGGAAATCATTGCCGGAACTGGTTTCGGGTATTTTATACCAGAAACGGAAGATGCGACTCTGGTCTGCGCCGGTAATCCACCCTGGCCCGCCCGGTGATGCTTCTATCGGCTGTGGATCACTCCATTGGATTCCACCATCGGTTGATCGGGCATAATATAATCCGATTGCCTTTTCACCGCCGAAGATTTTATTTTGCGTCCACAATAAATGCAGACTTCCATCTCCACTTTGAGCCAGCTGCGGATATTCCACCGCCTGCCAGTTTTGTTCCGCGGCATCAAACACCTGCAATGGTTCAGACCAGGTTGCACCGCCATCTGAAGAGGAAACCAGATAAATCCCACGACCTTCATTGATTGGAATGGAATAGGCAATAAAGATCGTACCAGCAGGGGTCGCCAGGATATCTGGCGTTTGCGCCAGAGGATTTGGGATGGGTAGTTGGACCGCATCTGCCCACTCAAATAACCTTTCAGACCGATTGATATCAGCCCAACTAAAATAAACCAGACCATTCGCCTTGTCATTCCAAACAAGGTCCAGGCGGTTGCGGTTTGGATCGTATCTGGCCGAAATCTTGTCAACATCTATATCCGGTGAAGACAGGATTTGAGCCGGGATCGAAACGTCGGATTGATCCCATATGCTGTAGTAGATTGATCTTTGTGGACCGGTTTCGGAATTCGGATCGTCTGCGACCCAAAATATATGAAATCGACCATTTGGATCCATCACGCCCTGAATTTCCCGGATTGACGCACTGCCATCCACAACAGTAAAAGGAGCGCTCCAGATGCTGGCCTTTGGGTACCAATCAGAGATCCCTGGAATGGACCTGGATGTCGCCCAAACATCCAGGCTGCCGAGCTCATCAATTCCAACAAAAAACATCTGATTGGCCTGAGTTAAGGTGGATTGGCGGCTCCGAAAACGGACAGCCTGGTCTGTATTTGGATCGGTAAAAGTGGCTAGGGTGCTTTGGGCTTGAGGTGTGCTCCATTGTGAGCCGTTCCAGGCAAAAAGATAGACTTCCTCCTGAAAGATCACCTGAGTTAGCACGCCTCCAGAGATATGGAAAGTTTTTATTTCTTGGGCGCAACCGACTAAACCTTCCAGCATGATCTTACGCTCTTCCCAGGTTTTACCACCATCACTTGAATATTGGGAATGATGAACACAGGTGAGGCCGCTTTGTAAGTTTGATTGCCAGATTAGCAAGACTTCAGAACCGTAGGCATTTACCAATAAGCTGTATGGATTGTCGGAAGCCGCGTTGACTGAAGGACCATCCACTTCATAAGGTGCACTCCAGGTATCCCCCTGGTCAGTTGATTTGGCCAGAAAGACCCGACTGATGGCGCGGTCATCCCAACTGACAAAAACCGAATTCGGTCTCGCCCAATCTGGTTGGGCTGATGTGGATATTCCCGGTTTCCGGGGTGATAGGGCGGAAATATCTGGAGAGATAGATCTCTGTTGGGGCAAGCCAGTTGAGCCCGGCATCATCTGAGCGCTGGTAATAGATGCCGGGGGCAAGCACTTCTTCCGATGTATAGATGTAAGTCAGGTGGAGTTGTCCAGAGCTATCCAAACCGGCCAGAAATTTCGCATCGAACTGTCCCACCCATTTTGAAAGCAGTCTGGGGGCTGTCCAGGATGCGCCTATGCTGAAATCTGCAGCAGGCACCCATGAATAGTAAAGGGAGTTGTCGTTCTCTATATCAATCCAGAATGCATAGATGGACTGATTCCCTGCGATTAAGCAGGGGAATAAAATCGTCGAATGGGAAATCGATCTGAGCAGCAGAACTCCAGCTCCCACTGGAGAAAGCGGCATACATACTCCCTGCAAATTCATCTGTCCAAATGGCATGGATTGTTCCAGTTGCGTCGGCGACGATGAGTGGTGTGTTCGTCGAACCAGATTGGGAGAGATTTACGGGAGATGTCCAGGACTGGTCGTCAGTTTGCAGAGCAAAAGCGGTAGACGATGCAAAAGGAGAAATAAAGAGGATCGCCAAGCCCAATAACATCGCGATCAGGCGTTTGTCAATAGGTTGTGTTTTCATCATCGGTTTTGTATTCATTCAAAATTCTCACATAGAAATCTCATAAAACTATGATCAAAATAGGATATTAGTAATGTTTGCTGATTTGTTAGTGTATGGTAAAAATAGTTGTGATTTAATAAGGTTGATTTCGTAACCATATAGATTGTATAGTGAAAGTCATAAAAATGATCTGGTTTTCGAAACAATCGCAAAGGAGTTTTGCTGTGAAAATGAAATTTAGAGTTAGATTTACCCTGATTTTCTTGATAAATATTGCGATGCTACTGGTTTCAGGATCACATCCTGTTTTTGGTCAAGAAGGTTTACCCGAAACACCCAGCGCGCCAACTGACAGTAGAACGGTCTTTTTACCCATTGTGATCGGCATTGGCATATCTGTACCGCCGCCGCCGCCCGACAGCCCATTAATCATCGATCACACGGATGTTGCTTTGTTTGAAAGCATCCCAGACCGATATCTCACTGCTGCCAGAAACCTGCGAATGCTATTTTCGGATCGTTCTGTTGGATCAGATATTGACCAATCGCTGAACTGCCTGACCGCAACCAGTTGGGCTACTTCGAGTTCTTCTTGCCGCGTAGATTATTACGACAGCAATTGGAATTTTAAGACCTTTACCCAGACCGATTTAACCAATGGTCTGGTACCTGAGCGGATTCGATTTACGCCAAGCCCTACGCTCTACAGCCGGAGCAACTGGACCTTCGTTGCCAAGCAAGGCTCCTGGAGCGATCTGACCCGTGATTTCATCCAGGTTCTTGCTCCGGCATATATCAATTCAAAAGATGTGCTGACCTATCAATTTAGCTATCTGAACGTCATGGATGGCGATGATATTGCCAACCCCGAAACTGGTTTCTTCTCAAACAACCCGAGCAGATATGATGTCTATGATCTGGAAGCTTACCTGGCTCAGCACCCTGATAAGACCTTCTTTTACTGGACAACCAGCCTGGCGCGCAGCATCGGCAATGCTACTGCGACCGAATTCAACGCTATGATGCGTGTGTATGCTGTGGATCATGGCTATTTTCTATTCGATGTGGCAGATATCGAATCCTACACGGATAAGGACGTTCCTTGTTATGATAATCGAGATGGCCTTCCTTATGTTGCGATGTCTGGCGCCAGTGAAAATTATCTAGATGACGGCCACTCATACCCGGCCATTTGTCAAGACTTCACCACAGAGGTCGATGGTGGTCATCTTGGCGCAGTAGCCGGCGCCAGAATTCGGATTTCCAAGGCTTATTGGGTGTTGATGGCGCGAATAGCCGGCTGGGATGGCGTAAGCCAATAATATCCATTTCAGTTTTCCTCGCAAAGCCGGCGTCCCTTGTGTTTGAGTAAGTTCATACAAGCTGCCAGAAAGTTTCTGGCATCAGCCAGTCTGATCGCGCGCGCCTATATATAAATGTTAATTTCGAGAATCAAAATTGATGATTATCTGTAGAATGTTGAAAGGAATAAGTAGATGAAACTCTTTGCCATAGGGTTAACTCTCACAATGGCGATCAGTATGTGTGTATCGCCGATAGTGACACCAACCTGGGGGCAAACACCAACGCCAACTGAACCGGTAATCGTTGCCGAAGCTACGAATACGGTTTTCTTGCCTATCGTTACAAGCACTTCCGGTCAGCCGCCCCCGCCCCCGCCCCCCCCTGGCGGATATGGCGATGAGTGGTCAATGGTAGCGGCTAACCCACAACGCACATCCTACACACCCGAACAAGTTACCAATGCATCCACGTTGATCTGGTACCGCCCGATTGAGGCTTATATCTCTCAGAATGTGCAGATCATCGCAAGCGGTGGCCTGATCTATGTCTCTACCTCAAAAGGGCTGTATGCCCTGCATTCAGCCAACGGTTCGGTTGTCTGGCGGTACGATACTGAGATGCCATTGGGAAATTCGCCAACTGTTGTGGACGGGATCCTCTATGTGGGTGGATATGATCGCAAACTGCATGCGCTGAATGCAAGCACCGGGACGCACTTGTGGGAGTATGCGGGCGCCCAGGCTGGATACGATACCAATCCATTGGTTGTAGATGGGAGAATTTTCGTTGGCAACCGGGATGGGAATATGTATGCGATTGGTGCGCAGGGCGCCCCGAACCAGGGTCAACTGTTATGGAAATTCCAGGCTGGCGGGCCAATTCACCTTTCTGCGGCTTATTCGAACGGTGTTGTGTATTTTGCAGCAAATGATAATTACGCCTATGCTCTGCGTGCAGATAATGGGTCGTTGGTTTGGAAATCTCAAAAATTACCTGGAGAAGGATATCATTCTTACTGGCCAGTTGTTTATGGCGATTATGTGGTTTTTTCCGGATCTCCAGCGTATCGAAATGACCTCAACCCTGGCACCAGATCGCTGAAATATGATGATGGGACACCGATCGACACCTATAACCGCGTCCAGGTTAACGATCTTTTCCCGGTTGAGCCGATCGGTACGCTCCTGGGGCCAACATTACCTGCTCAGGACTGGTCACATGGACGGCTGGTGATTGATTCTTCCAGAGTTACCGAATACCTGGAAAACAATCCAAACCCCGATCCACATAAACACAAGCCCTGGCGCAGAACGGTGGTATTGCTGAACACGGCAGACGGAACGGAGTATACATTTGATTCAGACCGAGATGGATACAAAGAATATGCCCCGATCGTTCACTGGGGGACCAAGTCAGGCAATCGATACCCGCCTGTGGTGGGGCCAGATAGTATGCTTTATTTCAACAATCTATATGAGAAGACACCCGATCCACAAGGGAAAGTGATGGCATGGAGAATTGGAACGGCGTATCTGGCGCCCGTCGGGGGTCAAGGGGCTGTGGTGGAACCCCAGGCTTTATCCGTGGGCGGGAGCATGATCTACAGAAATCTGTGCTGCGACCGGCTTTCCGATTTTTTTGATATCAATGGGGCCGTTCCGGGTGGACAGTTATGGTCGTACAATCTTGATACCATCGCACCAGGTTATGATCCGATGTGGACGATCCTGCCGGGATGGCCCAGGCTGTTAGGATGGTATAAGGGAAATTCGGCCAGTATCAATGGAATTTACCACAATCATGGCGACCAGAACCCGGTCGTCCCTTACGCGGATAAATTATTCGTCCACCGCAGCAACACCATCTTTGCATTTGGAAGCGGCGCAAGCTATGGTAAGCTACCCCTGCTGGAAGCTCGCACTGCTCCGAGCAGTTCAGTTCCTCTCGGCGAAACTGAGTTGAAGCAGCGTCTTGAAGCTGAAGTCACAAAGATGATCCAAGCAGGACACTTACGGCCTGGCTACTATAATAACGGCCAATTCGCTCTGTATAAAGAACTGGCAGATTACTTTGATAACCCAGGTGATACGCTCTATACGTTATCTATTGCCTACCCATATCTATCTGCGGGATTACAGCAGCAAACACGGGCATATTTGCAGCGAGAATTCCAGGATTATTTTGACCCGGTGATGTATGCAAAGATTGGCTGGGCTGAAGGCGCAGCCCGCGAAATCAAGTCCAACTCCATCTGATCTGATACCGGCGTTCAATGCCATCCCTAAGGCGGTTGTATCCTATGGATTCTCCTGGACTTACCCGCAACATAATTTCTATGGCATGTGGAGCTATGCCCTGATTTTTCCGGATCAAGCGAGTAAGGCCTATGATCTGGCAAAAAGTAAATTGATCGTGCCTTTGCCTGCTGTGATGACAACCGATTACATCATGCAGAAACCGTACGAGTTGAACGCTTATATCGCCGGATATGTTGGATTTTTGAAGCTTCAGGAGTTGGCTGGAAAAACCGTTCAGGATGGTCAGTTGCGAACTACGGTCACGAATGAATTGAACCGCATCTACCAGCTTCGAGCAAACACCTTCACAAAAGACACATACTGGGTGGAAGATGGATATCATCGCCGATCCTTAAACGTGGCGCGCAATTTCATGATGTTGGTCCCGGAGTTGGGCGATTATCTCCATCAGAATATTTCAGCCCAGGTTCAAGAAGCGCTGAATGAATATCAATATGTTGCGCCCTATTGGTTTGTCGCCCGTTACGAGTTCGATGATGAATGAGGGCGCCATGTCGCCGCTATATAATTATCCAGCGATGTTCCAGGCAAAAGCCTATATCATGAAGGCTTCTCGTTCTGAGTTGAGCAAGTATCTGGATGCGCCGGCATTTGAAAGAGGCGACCTGTTTTATATCCAGAATCTGGTGGCAGCCCTCAAAGCGCCATAAAAGGATCGTCTGCTGATATAAAGACTGGGTGCGGCGCATCGGATGAGATCGAAAAACCGCGGAGATTCTTATACGGCGCGCCGCACAATTGTGTTAGAGGATATTACCCGAACACATATCGATGGATAGGGGGTTTTCGAATTCGTTCTGTGATCTGCATTACCCAGATTGGAATCTGGATCGTCAGATAGAAGAGGACGGGTAAGACAAAATAATAGACACTAAATATTTCGGGGACCAGATTGTGAAGAAGTGTGGTCATCAAATCCAACATGATGAGATTGGTTAAATAAAGCCCATAGGCGCGTTTTCCAAGCGACTCGATCGTTTTTACATAAGGCATGGAATTTCGATTGAAGGTCGGCGCCAGCAGGATAAAGAATATTGGACAGATATATCTTGCAATCGGGAATGCGATCAGCGAGAGGACATCCAACAGAGCAAGTCCATATAATCCGATGATGATGGCAACCAGAACCCACCTGTACTTCCGCACCATGGGTAGATATCCGGGGGCGTATTTGACATACAGCAGCCCTAATGGAAAGAAAATAGCCCATTCGGATAGTGGGCTGCTGAGGACTGGTGGGGCAAAAATGCTCATCCACCCGGGAAATTGGAAGCCGAGTACGCCAGGCGATACAATATTTAATAGTATAAGCTGTAAACCACCGATAATCAGAATCAGGCTCCAACCCATGTAGCGCAATAATACGATCAAAATCGGGGCCAGCAGATAGTAAAACATCATGAGCGGAACGAAGTTGAATGGATAACCGACGATCAATTGCTTCAAGCACTCACCCGGGGTGCAGGTTTGCCCATGTACGAAATAGACCTGGAGATAAAAGATAGCCGACCAGATCAGGTAGGGAAATAACACATTTCTCAGGTTGACCCACACGATCTTATAATTGGCTTTTAGATTATCTTCTTTAGCAGCATAGGAGAAGAAACATCCTGAAAGATAGAGAAAGATCGGCACAGCAAAAATTCCTAACCCGGAAAGCAAATAAACCAGGAATTGTTCCCCGGACGATGAAACCAGTCCAAGGGTATATGGGTATCTCAAACCCATGTGCAGGGTGTGATTTAAAACAACCAGGATAATTGCAATACCGCGTAGCGCAGGGAAGAATCTATTCATGGGCTTAGGAATCGAATTTTGGGCATGCTCCGCCCTTCTGACACAGAATCCATTCGTCAGACGTTGAAATCATCTTGCTGAGCTGGGCGATACCATTTAAGATAAATCGTTGCCGCTCATGATTGCACCAATTAACAACTTTATTATCCGATATTTTCACCGGAAAACCTTTTTTAACTTCGGTTATGATGATGTGCTTTTTTTAAACGCGCTACCAGATATACCGCACCCCAGGCAACCTGTGGGTAAATTGCTTTTTTTGGGAGAACAACCTATAAGAGAAACGAATAATTTTCCGACTGGATCTGGACTTCGAAATCCAAACGTTTATTCCGAATACCCCTTCCATTTGAATTTTCGCATTGAATATTCGCAGCCTGATCAAACCCTTCGAATGCGATTTATAACATATCCAACCAAATTAGTCAAATTAATAGATAGCCTAAATTCTCAGCTTCTTGTGTTCGTTTGGAATCATCTGGGGAGACAGCTGTTACATCCCGCTTTCACCATGGATGGTTCGCCGCAGTTCGGAGGGTAAGCGAAACAAGCAGTAACCGTGACCCGGATATTGCGTAAGGCCATCAAAGTGGAAGAGCGAGAATTTACACATTCATACCCTGTGACCGGATCTGCGTCTAAATAGTAAACGATTCGCATTCTGTAAACATCTTTTAAAACAGTGAATGTAGCTTCGGACGGGGCATTATGTTCCCCAGCCGGCACGCGCAGATAATAAAATTTACTGTAATCTGAGGTAATTAAACGCACCCCGATTTCTTGGCCCGATTTATTAATAATATGAAGCCTCATCAGTTCGCTGCCTTTCGCGCCGATGAGAAGTAAGGATACTATAGAAATCAGGATTAGTTTAATTTTGATGCTAACAGTCATATTACCCAAAGATGTGGTTAAGCTGTATTTGGACTTCCTTCTTTCTCATTATATTACAACTTTCGAGGATTTGCATCACCCAAATGTCTTGATTGCAGGGAATTAACCCCCAAAAATGTTCAGGATTGTGGGCAAGAAGATGAGAAAATTGTTCGTTGAAGCTCGATTCGGCAAGATCTGAACCGCTATATCTGAGACAAGGTCGTTGATAGGGATCAAGATTGCTCCGTCTTTTCCAGATATGACCGTTTCTATCAGGACAATCTGCTGGGCTGGGTCGGGCTGATAAGGATCCCACCATTGCAGTGAGTAGGATTGATTGGGCTGAAAACCAGCGATCTCAACCTGCCCTGAAAGACTCATGATTGGGATCCCATCGACAACATTCCTCCAAGAATGTTGCATATTCTGAATCCAGAGATGGGCCTTTCCATTGACCAGATCTTTCTGACCCAGAACGCGTATATCGGTGTTCGATGCAGTTGTCTGGGCATCTTGATAAGAACCATTATTGAGCGGGATATTCTTGATAAAGCTGAAGAAAGTCCTGAATTGCGGGCGATGATCGAAGACTATTGTTCCATCCGAGCGGGTATTGATAATATGTGGTTTTTCATACCAGTAGGATTCGATCAGGCCACCCGGGTTGATCCCGGCCCAGATGAAATTGTGGAGCCAGTTCCCCTGGGTATCTGCCAATAACTGTTCGCTGTAGGGTTCAGAGCCGCTGAGAACAAACCCTGTCTCGCCTCGGATCACCGGCTTTCCAGCGCCGGATGGCTGTTTTGCCCCAATTTGCTGGCTCAGGTTATAGGATGCAAAAGCGGTATCTGTAAAACCGACTGCATTTTCATCGACATAGTAATGGATATCGGCAAAATCTACGTTTGGATAATTTGGATTTGCCCAAAATGCGTCTTTAGGAAAGGAATGCCAATTGGAGGTGGATACAAGATGATCATTAGGGATATATTGATGCATGAATTTACCGAATTCATCTGCAAGCATGAAGTGCAATTCACTGGCCGGATCGCCCTCATTTAAAAGTTCCCACGAATGGATGTGGGTTGAATACCCCCATCGCGCCTGTAAATACCGCCACCATGCTTTTTGCAGCCAGCGTACTTTTGTCGTTTCGCGTCCGTTGCCGTAAAACCAGCGGTTACCGGGGCAGCGATCTGGGTCATTGTTTGGATCGATATCCTCGCAGAGAGCGTTATACAAGATAGGCTGGCCCAGATCGTCCAGGCGGTTTAAGGTCCAGTCGTTCTTCTCAAGCGCCACAAGCCGAAGATAAATATCGTTTTCCTCCGCCAACTCAAGAACTTTATCAAAGGCGTAGGAATTGCGTTGTTCGAAATAGAGGTGATGTGACATCCATGGCTTGGAAACAATATTTGGCCCGTAGTTTCCATTTCCGAGGTCCTGTTCGATCCAAACATAGTCGATATAAGCTTTCCCCTGGGTCACGTTCTCGATGGTCAAATAAAACATCGGCAGGAAGTTCGCGGTCCCGGTTTCGAGACTGCCTTCGAGAATCTGCCACTGCGCCTGGTTCTGGGATTGGTAGGGGGTGATGGTTTGGCCGCTGCCGGTATCCTGGCAATAATTCCCCGGCTCCCATAACCATCCGCCCGTCTTAACAACAAAGCCAAACAGCGCGCCGGGTACCCTTGGGCCAGCAATGCCTTCTGTCCGGTAGCGGATTCGGACCCGGTAGCGCGCATTCGCTAAAACAGCCGGGCTAGGTTTCATAAACCCCAGGAACATGCATGGATTCTTGGTTGCTTCGAGCTTTAGCGAAGTTTCACTGCCTGAATAAGCGTTGTCAAAAGTCAAACCGGAAAACGGAATGGATTGACTGTGCAAAACCGGATCAACCGCATTCCAGGGATTCCAGGATGGCCCATAAATACTCCACTGGGACAACCAGACCCGAGCCAGTTGTATTCCGTTTTGCCCCATTTTCTCAAAGGTCGCCTGGTTATCAAGCACAGGATTTGTCCAACTGACACGATCATAATTCATGTTGTAACCGAGAGCCGGGAAATAAGCCCCGTTTTCGAATTCAAAGTAGCGCGGATCGCTGCGGCTGACGCGCAGAAAACCGGGCTCATCTGAATCGCTCACCGAAAACGAAGTAGTAGAGGTGGTTTCCGTGCGTCCGCTGGAATCTTGAGCGACCAGCTTGAATTGCCAGTTGCCTGGAATATTCGGCGAAAAGCGCACTTTCCAGGAGATATTCTCGGTAGGGTAGAACCATTCTCTGCCATTCTTCAGGCTATCTTGAAATTCTTGATAATTAAAAGCGGGTTGCTGATAAACTGTTTGCCAGTTATCCGGTGTGAAGAGGGCGTCCACACTGATCCCGATCCCGGGCTGAATGCCAGGCGGCGGAGACGGGTCGTAAGGTAGCTGCAGATTGCTGGCAGATGAGTCCACTTGAAAAGTGATCTCAAGCTTTTTATAGTTTGGGACCTGACCCCCCGGATACTGGGATGTATTCAAAGTGATATCTCGGATGACTGGACCAGCGTCCGGCTGGTCAGGGAGCGTAGTCGTCAAGGCAGATAGAGTTGCTTTTGGTGGGGGAATGGTCGCCGGGACGATGGTTTTCTGCCGGTTTGGGAAGGTGCAGGCGAACAAGTATGCAACAAACAGGGAAATAATGACGAGCCATTTACCCAATCTTGTTCGCTGAGGGCTTAGTACTTGTCGGATTACTATCCCCCGGTCACTCCGTTCAATTCTTTTGTGCTCAAACAGCTTCTGCCATTCGATTTTTCTTTGTGGCATGTAGACAATTGTACCGTACATAGTTCACCTCAGAAGTCCTTTTCACTCTCTAATCACCATAACGGTAGCTCGCCCTCGAGACAAGAGCGCTTAAGTACTTGCTATCAATATTGCAAATTCTAAAAAAAGGTCACAAAAAAAGGCGCGGGGTCCCCGGCGAGATTATTCTTGACTTCTCCTAAATCAGCGCGATAATAACAATACCGGTCGGTTGGGTGCCCCCCTCACCCAATTGACCGGCATTTCATTCCGCCTCCGTACTGCGATTCTGACCCGACTGAATCAACCGTTTTCTGACCAGGGAAGAGACCCTGTGGTCAAAATGGACAACTCCTATACAAAATTGACAGGCTTAGGGCATGATTTCTTACTAAAAAGAAAGGTCACGATTTTACAACTGATTTATACTCCTATCTATTCTCTAATGCCAGGAAGGCAGGTATCTATGAGTGCAGATAAACAACATCTGGCAGATAAACAACATCCAAATCAGAGGCTCCGATTGTGGTATGCAGGAAGACCCCGCCCAGAAAAGGGGCAGGGATTAGCCGAATATGCTTTGATCATCGCTCTGGTTGGTGTTGCAGTTATTCTGATTATGGCGCTCACTGGCACCGGTATCCGGGATGTTTATTGTAAGGTGTTAGAAGGATTGGGCATGCGCGCATGTGTATTTGTTCCAACCGACTGGAATAGGATTTCCGGAAACTGGACCACGGGCGACCCGGTCTGCGGCGCTATAGGAGAAGGTCGGCTTTTTGCAGATGGATTTTCGGGAGAAAACTACACCATTAACATCAATTCAGCCACTTTATCCCAGGGCAACGGCTACGGGGTGTATTTTCGGGCAACCAATCAGTCCGCTGTGAATGGCTATACCTTTCAATATGATCCTGGATACTCCGGATTCATTTTTAGAAAATGGGTCAATGGGAGTGAGCTATCTCCTCCGATTGCGGTTAAGCGCGTAAGCGGATATGATTGGGCAAAGCCTCGCGATATCAAGATTGTGGTGAATGGGGATCATTTTACGGCTTATGTGGATAATGTGCCTGTCCTTGAAGCGACCGATAGCACCTATCCTTCCGGAGGAATGGGTTTGAGGACCTGGGACAATACCAAAATGTGCGCCAGTGGAATTTCCATCCAGGAACAGTGAGGATCTGTGTGATGTTAGAAGACTCTCCATCTCTAGGTGACTATAACGAAGGACTGCCTCCCACGCAGCAGGATGCGCCACATTCTCGCAAAGCCGTCCGGTTATTATTGTTGGTGTTAGTCCTGGTTGTGCTTGGATTAAGCCTGGTGCGATTCCTGCAGAGCGAAGCGCCCGCTAAAATCGCTGGGACGGGCCAGGTCACCGGCATTGTGATCAGCGAGGCAGCCAGCCCATTACCGGCTGAGATCATTGTATTGGGCACAGATATTGTAGGACAAGCCGACTCGCAAGGTCAATTCCTCATTCGCAATATTCCTGCTGGTCAACAGTCCATTGCCATCCTACATCTCGATTCCGGCGTGGAATACCCGGCTTTTGTCAATCCAGGCCAGACCACCGATTTGGGGAAGATCAAGCTGATCGCGACGACTGAGCCATCCCAATAGAGGCGAGAAAAAGGGGGTCAAAGCGAGGCTAACCTATCGGCGAACAAGCGAGATCGATTGAATTCGTGCAGACTTTGGTTTGATATCTGACCGTTAAACAGTCTGGTTGAGGCGGTCTCACTGGGAAGGATTTCCTATTTACCTGGTGGACTGGCCTTGATAAAATCAAATCATGATATTCCTGATCAGACAACTCTATTCTATCCTGGGGTCCTATCTGCTTCCGGTCCTGATGGCAGTCTCATTCACCTTGAGCCCGCGCCTGCAGATGCAAACTCCAGACGACGGATCGAACCTCTACCTTCCAATCGTAAGAAACTCACAGCCAGCCCGCCTGGTGAATATCCCTTATTACAGCGATCTTAATATCACCGACACTCGTTTCAAAGACATGGCGATATTTTGGTTTGGGCGTGTGACACCGGCCGAGAATTCCATCGATGTGCGAATAGCCCATAACAATGACGCCCTTTGGGTCTATCTGGCAGTCTTCGACCGGCGTTTATGGTACGATCCATCGCCAACCGCGGACGACCTGGCAAATTGGGATGCCATACGCCTGTACCTTGACACTAATCCATCGCCATCTGGCCAACCCGAGGCGCAGTCTTTTCAGTTCCTGGCGCAACTGACACCTTTTCCTGGGGCCGCTCAACGCGTAAACTACCAGCGCTCTTTTATTGGTCAGGGCGGCGCCTGGCAGCCTGCAGATCTGGACTTCGAGACAATTTCCGGCTGGCGCGGCGATGCCATCAACACAAATTTGGATGACCGCGGATGGTCGATGACCTATATCATCCCCTTCGAAAGCCTGGGATGGACGGGGCCGCCCTCCAATGGAACGCTCTGGCGGATGGGATTGCAAGTGCTGGATCGCGATAGCGGGACCGGCGGCATGTCGGTAACTCAGAAATGGCCAGAGATTCTATTAGCAGATCAACCTAACACCTGGGGTCAGGCGCATTTCGGTTTATCGGTTTATACACCGCCGCCTTCCTCGCCTGGCGGGACGATCCAAATTCGCCACCGGTTGGATGGAGCAATTGTCGTGGATTCATCCGCGGGTGGATATGCCGTTTGCGGTGAAGGGATTGACTTTTGGAGCGAATGGGGAGAGACAACCGAACGCGTTTATAATCCAGAAGGAACTGATTACAATGTTCAGAACCAGGCTGACGTCGCTGATTGGCCGTGCTTCTCGAAGGTTTACTTGCGTTTCCCGCTGGCAGCCATTCCAGCGGGGAAAGTGATCCGCCAGGCTCGTCTGATCATGCACCAGTTTGGCCAGGCAGGGGCGCCTGGAGAGGCACTCCCCTCAAATATCCAGGCGCTGGTGGTCAGCCCTAATTGGAATGACCTGACCTTGACCTGGAATAACGCTCCAATGGCAGAAGAGAATGTCAGCCAGGCCAGGGTGGATCCGATTATCAGCTTTCCGGGCTGGCCGGGTGTGGCGCGCGAGTGGGATCTTTCGTATGCGGTTGCCAGAGCGTATGCGAACTGCGATGCTTATCTGAACCTAGCTTTATATTCTGCGGATGGGGGATATCACTCTGGCAAGTATTTTGTCACCTCCGACACCGGAGATTGGAACGCGGTTGGACGTCCCACTTTGGAAGTGGTCTGGGGTGAGCCTTAATACCCGTAGAAAATGATGGCCACAATCCATGCTCCTTGAGTGGGGCGACCTCTAAATTACTTGCAATTTTCTTAGGCTTTCGAAAACATCATGTCCGCCAGTTTATTTTGCTGGTAATATCTATGATAATTACCAAATCTCATTTTGGAGCAAATACTTTTGTACTTGATCCTATTGCAATTGGTCGGGATAACTTTTCCCTATTGCAGGCTCTGGTTGGCGCCGCTGGCAAGGATGCCCCTGGGTATTCCCTGCCCAGGCAGTCGTTGCTGAATTCAAAGAAATGAATTTTTAGAAGGAGGCACTCATGAAGGTACTTGTCACTGGCGGCGCTGGATTCATCGGAAGTCATCTCATTGATCGATTAGTTAAAGATGAAGTCGACAAGATTGTTGTCTATGATAACCTTTTACGTGGTAAGCGAGAGAATATCGCTCACCATCTCCATAACGGTCAAGTGGTCCTGCGGGTGGACGATATCCGCAATTATCCCCAGTTATTGGATGCAGCCCGTGGGGCGGATGTGATCTATCATCTCGGCGCGCAATCCAATGTAATGGGCGCCGTTACAGATGTCGATTACTCCTTCACTACGAACGTTGTGGGTACTTTTCATGTGCTCAAAGCGGCGCGCGAGGCGAATGTCCGCCGGGTGGTATTTTCTTCCTCCCGAGAGATCTACGGTGAGGCGCGCTATCTCCCGGTGGACGAGTCGCACCCGATTGGCAGCAAAAACACTTACGGCGCCAGCAAGATGGCCGGAGAGATGTATTGTCAGGTGTTTCAATCATTATTCGATCTTCCGGTTGCCGTGCTGCGCCTTGCGAACGTTTACGGATCGGGCGATGTTGGCCGGGTCATACCGCTTTGGTTGGGTTGGGCTGCAGATGGTCATAATTTGATCGTATATGGCGGTCAGCAGGTGATTGATTTTGTCTGGATCGATCAAGTGGTCGAAGCTTTGGTGCGCGCCTCCACTTATCCGGTTGTCGGCCAGCCAATCAATGTAGGCAGCGGACAGGGTACCCCTTTGCTTGAGCTGGGGCAGCGTATTTTGGCAATGTTTGATACACCTTCAAAACTGGATATCCAACCAGCCCGTGGAGCGGAAGTGGTTCAATTCGTTGCAGATGTCACTCGTATGGGCGATCTGCTCGGGCTGCAACCCCCGGCAGACCCGTTATTTGGTTTAGCGCTGTTGGCTTCATCTGCCTCACCGGCTTGATGGTTGAGGTCAAACGCGGCAATGAATGCCCAGGCGATTTTAGCCCGCTTTCTGTTCGTAACCCTCATCGACAGGCAGGTTCTTCTGATGCCTGGCTTGCCTGGAAAGCTGGTCGCAGCGTTCGTTTTCTGTGATCCCGGCATGTCCCTTGAGCCAGATAAAAGTAACCTGATGTTTGTCGCACAGCGCAAGCAGATGTTCCCACAGGTCAGGGTTGAGCGCTTCATCTTTTGAATTGCGCATCCAGCCGCGCTTTTTCCAGCGCTTCGCCCAACCATTGGATATCGCTTTGACAAGATATTCTGAGTCGCTGTATAAGCTGACCTGGCAGGGTTCCTTGAGCGCCTCCAGCGCCTGGATGGCTGCGTAGATCTCCATGCGGTTATTGGTCGTCAAACGGAAGCCCCCGGATAACTCTTTCCGCTGTGCGCCGAACAGCAGGACTGCGCCATATCCACCTGGGCCAGGATTCGGGTCGCAGCCGCCATCGGTATAAATGGTCAATTGTTTGAGAGTATTCATCAAGGCAGCAATAATCTGGTCAGGGTTTCACCCAACCATTGAGTATATCGATCTCTGGACCATCCCCGATCCGCAGTAAGCAGGCCGAAGACCTCGGGGCTGGTGATGGTCCAGACAATTTCTGCGGCTTGGACATCATCCATTCCTTCCAGTAAAGTACTGTGGGCGGACAAATGCTGAACGAATATGCTTATATTATGCAGGCGGTCTGCGAGAAGATTTTTCAATAATTCAGCAATTTCTGGCTCTGTTTTAGCAGCCATGCGCATGATCTCAAAAACAGGGGTAACGCGTTCCAAAATCCCAGACATGTCTTGAGCAAACAATTGCATCTGCTGGACGGGATTGCGTTCCTGAAGCACCGTTTGCGGTCCGGGTCGCTGCATCAGCGAAACAGGAAGGTCGTCCCCCCCCACAGAAATATGGATCAGCTCTGCCAGGATCGTGCGCTTATTCCCAAATATAGCGAAGATGGTTTCGGGGGCAACGCCGGCATCTTGAGCAATGGCCTCGATTGTCGCGCCAACATAGCCATGAGCCGCGAATAACTGGTAGGCAGCTTCGATGATCTGTTTGCGGGTTTCACGCGCCTGTGCTTGTCGCCGGGTTGAGTTATATTTGCGTTTTAGTTTCTTCAATTCAGTCACGAGCCTCTTGACAATTCTACAAAAAGGGTATACTATATCTATAATCAATACAGTATAACTGTATTGATTATAGATATTCATCATAGACTAAGTATAACTGAAAAGGGTATCTATTTCCACAAGATCAATTTATCAGTTCGAAGGGAGATTTAGAATGTCAGCAGAACAAAATCAGGTGGTTTTTCGTGGAGTGATTGGCGAGGCTTTTAACAAGGGCAATTACAGTGTTTTGTGGGAGTATTTTAATCCCGATTTCATTGAGAACCAGTTTGGGCTTCATCCAACCATCGAAGGGATGCAGGGCGATATCCAGTTTCTTAGAACCGCTTTCCCGGATTTTCATCTGAGTATCGAGAATATGGTTGTGGACGATGACAAGATTTGGGCGCGCATGACTGCCCGTGGGACAAATCTGGGTGGTTTTATGGGACCTCCGAATGGCAGGTCTTTTGAGGTGGCTGTATTCGACGTTTGTCGTTTCAAAGACGGAAAGATTGTCGAACATTGGGGAGCGCCGGATCGCTTTGCATTGATGGCGCAATTGGGTCTTCTGCCTCAGAAGCAGGCTAGTCCAGAAGCGAGCGGTCGTGATCAGCGATGAACGTGTGGGAGATGCGATAGCTTGTTCGCACGATGGTCTGTCTGGGGCTGATTTTCGATCACCGCATCCTGGATGGGGCCATGTCCGGCGCTTTTCTGGCAGAAGCGGTAAATATCTTGGAGTCTGTGGTTTAATTGAAGCGCTTATCGAACCATTGATTGGGCGGGGCAATGGTTGGCATACCAGGAAAAACATAGATTACAAGGGAGACAGTGCGCGTGTTCAAAGTGCGGGAATTGGATCCATCAGACAGCGCGGAATGGGATCGGCTGGTAATCGGGTCGCCAGAAGGGAATGTCTTTCTGCGCTCGGATTGGTTGGAGATGTTATGTAACACCGACCCCGATTTGCGCAGATTAACGCTGGGGGTATATGATAGAAAGGGCCGCCTGGCCGGTGGGCAGGTGGTCTTTTATTTGTCAACCTGGGGGATGAAACTTTCCGTTCCATTCGAGTTTTTCTACAATGGACCGTTGCTGGCGGCTGATTCAAAAGCCCGCCATGTGAGCCGGGTTTCGGAGCAGAGCGAAATTTTGACCGTGCTGGCGCATGGGCTAAGCGACCGAATGGCGTATATCGAGATGGAGGCCTCCCCGAATTTCGAGGATGGGCGCGCCTTTCAATACAGCGGCTGGCAGACCCACTCAATCTATACGCATATCTGGGAAACACAATGCGAAGGGTTGTGGATGGGGATGACGCGCGAGAAACGGCGCGAGATTCGCCGGGCAGAAGAGGTTTACTCCTTTTCGCAGGAAGATGATGAGGCGACGCTGGACGCCTTTTTGCCTCTCTACCACCAGACCATGCGAAAATTTTCCTGGCGTCCGTCCCTTAAATGGGAGACCATCTTTAAAAAGCGATTTGCCTGGATGCGTCTGCGGGATGGCTGCCGATTGTACACCGCCCGGACTGCAAACGGCGAGCTGGCTGGCGGCGTGGTGGCGCTGCTCAGCCGGGAGGATCAGACCGCTTATTTGTGGCGGCAGGGATCGCAGGCGCATCAACTTGGGCTGGTATCCTCCCTGTACTGGCGGGCGGCCTGCGACCTGGCGGACGAGTTCCCCCAAATCAATTTTGGCGGCTCGCCCCAATTCTCGCTCAGCCAGTTCAAGGATTACCTGGGGGCGAGGGCTGTTTCGCATCTTCAGTTCAGCAAACGCAACAGCCGCTTCAAGCTGCCCCTGCTCGAAACGGCTTATACTCTCAAAGACCAGATTTACAATTTTCTAATGCGTGTGGCTTACCGCCCCTGGCAGAGATTGCGCCACCGGAGGTATGGCGAGTAGCGAGCGTATCCGCCTGGGCGAAACGCTCCAATGAGCGGATCATACCACCTTGAGCCCATCCAGTACAACTTAATGTAATTGTCACGATATTGACCGGTGTACTGGTACTCCGTCGCCACGCCGCCGAAGCGGGTCTCGCCTGTTAGCTTATACTCTATACAAGCCCAAAAAAATGGGGTAGAAAGGACATAGGGATGCCAATCCTCGCCCAATCTACCCCTGCGGTATTGGCTGGCCTGGAGATAAGGACCATGTTTCGCCAGCGCTGCGAGCGCCACGTGGGGATCGTCCTCCAGGTCTATCCGTTCTTGGTTAAATGTATCGCGCTGCGAACGCCATAACAGGAACACCAAAACGATCCAATCCGCGGGCCTCCAAAATTCTTCCACCAGGAGGTCTTTATGCTAGTATACCTTGGAATCGACTGGAGCACTCGCAAACAGGCTGCTTTCTTTACTAACGATCACGGCGACCCACTGCATTACCTGGAAGTGGAGCACAACCTGGCGGGACTGATCCGGCTGGATGCTGCTCGGCAGCGGCTGGGCATATCCCCTCAGGAATGTATTGTAGGCATCGAAACCGCTCATACTCTGGTGCTGGATTTCCTGGCTGAGCGCCGCTATGAGCGGATTTATATCCTGCAACCCAACCTGGTCAAGAGCTCGCAGGGACGTTTCCGCCAAAGCGGAGCCAAAGATGACCGCGCCGATGCCCGCCTGATTGCTGATCTGCTGCGCACGGACCTGCACCGCCTCTACCCTTGGCGTCCGGACAGCTCGCTCACCTGCCAGATCCGGGCTCGCGTCAGCCTGGTCCACTTTCTTACCCGCCAGATCGTGGCCTTCAGCAACCGCCTGTGGTCAATCCTGCTGCGCTACTATCCGGCGGCCTTGGAAGTCTTCAGCGGCCTGAATGCGCTCATCTCATTGACTTTCATCCAGGCTTTCCCCACTCCGCAGGCCGCTTCGCAGCTCTCCTACGCTGAATTTACGACTTTCATCGCCGCTCACCGCCACCGCCGCCCAGCAGTCTGGCCTCAGGCTTATGCCCGTTTGCACACTCCTTTTCCGGCTGCAGATCCCAGTTTTGTTCTCGCCTATGCCCCTCAGGCCGTTCTGCTCGCCAGCCAACTAGAAACCCTTCGCCGCACCAAATATCAGATGCTGAAAGAAGTTTACGATCTCTTCCTCCAGCACCCCGACGCACACATCTTCGCTAGTTTACCCGGGACAGGCAAGCTGCTCCAACCCGCTCTGCTCGCCAAATTCGGCGACGACCGCCAGCGTTTCCCTTCCGCCGCCTCTGTCCAGCAAGTTGCCGGCACCTGCCCCATCACTCGCCGCAGCGGCAAATCGAAGGTCGTGCTCTTCCGCATCGCCTGTGACAAGCAGTTCCGCAACATCGTTCACGATTGGGCTCGCGCTTCGATCATCACTTCCCCCTGGGCGGCTGCTTATTATCAATCCGTTCTCTCTCGCTCCAAATCGGAACCGCATGCTCTCCGCTGTCTGGCCAATCGTTGGTTAGCCATTCTCTGGAAGCTTTGGCAATCTCGCCAGCCCTACGATGAAGCGTATCACTTGCAGAACTATTTTCAGCGTTCTATCCTTCGATCTCAGGTCCTAACCTCTTCCGTTTCCTGATAGATTGACCCCTGGATTGGCATCCCAGCCATTTGCTCCCCTTTTTTTGAGGCATCTTTACCTGCCTGTCCATTTCACGCGCCGGTCACAATTTTTCACTATTGACAAAATGTATCCCCAGGGATAGTAGCCCTGCGTTTGCGGCCCGCTCCCGTCGGCGTTGACCATTACGCTCGTGCTGCCCAGGTGGTCGCTTAGCAGGTACTTCGGGGCGTCGCTGCCGGTGCGCATGGCGATGCGCTGTGAGCCTGCGTAGTAATATTTCACCGAAGTCGCTGCGCTGCCGCGCCATTCGTAGTAATTGCCGATAAAGGCTGTCGTCACGCCCGCCACGGTCGATTTCACCCGCATCCCGTCCCCGTTGTAGACAAAGCTGGCGCTCAACGCCCCGCTGACCGAGGTCATCCGGTTCTCGGCGTCGTAGCCGAGCGTGTAGCTCTGCCCACTCACTGTGCGGGAGGTCATATTCCCATTCGCATCGTATCCATAGCTGTTCCCATTCGAGAGCGAAGTGACCGCATGTTTGTGGTTCGCATCCCCATAAGTATAATTCACCCCGGCCTTGCTGGAAAGGTTGCCGGTGGTTGGGTCATAGGCGTAGCTTTGGGCGCTGAATGCGCCCAGATTGCCGCCGCTCGCCATGATGTGATAAGCAACCCCAAGAGAGGCGGACGGGCTGGGTTTCCGGTTCATTCGTCTTTCATTTTCAGAATAACAGCTTCATACTCCAGCGCAATTCTACTCAAGGTTCTTTTTTACACCATTCATCTTCGTTTTGCGTAAAAACAACCGATTCAGTTGGCAACTCACCCCCCCAATATAGTATCGGTTCACCAATTGTTGTGAGAAATATTATGGTATTAGATAATGAATTTGGATTTGTAATCGTCAACTCAATCACTCGGTTTTTAAAGGGGTCTGAATTTGGAGGCCGAAGTATCCATTTACCCATTGCATTAATCCTATTGCCAGGGTCGATTGGAAGATGAATAGGAGAGAAATAACCTTTAGGTAGATTATGAGCTTCAAACCTGCCATTATTGAAAAACTCGATTGAAGCACATTCACCACCTTTCTCGAAACTTGAGGAATATATAGATTCCATCCATAACCCAAGGATATCCTCTCTCGAAAATGTTTTTATCAAGCAGGATGTTGATGCAGCAAACAACATTCCAGTCATGATAATTTGTACAATCTTTTTATTAGTGGTCATCGATCCTCCTTCGGCCATCATCTGAAGCTAATCGGCTCTGTCCACCAGAAGGATTGGCTGACCTCTGACATTGGTCCCGTCGAAGGATTTAACATCGGTGCTATTATGTTATTCCAAAAATTGGTATATCCGAATACCGGAGGACGTATTCCAGATCCTAATGTCGAAGAATTAGTTACATTAAAGAGTATAGTTGCTTGACCAGTTGCAAAGTTGACATCACCAATAAAAATATCCACTCTATACCCACCCAAATAGGTGACAGCTATATTTCCTGTTTTGCCCATTGTAAGTAGAGTTGAGTAATCTTTGAAATATTTGGGAATACCTTCTAAACCGCCCAAGTTATAAAAATCTGTCCAACCACTAAAGTCGCCCTGTTTCATATGTTCGGCAATAAGATGTCGAATATATTCGAGGAATTCATGATTTTGTAATAACTCAGTAAATGGATCCCCTTCTCGAAATTCATGGTAACGAGGACCTTCCCCAGTTAACCATTCATGTCCAACATCCCAAGGAGTCGCTGGATCACCACCCGAGGGTCCTTCAGGGATTGTTGGTGGATCACTTTTGGGAGGCTTTATTCTGTCATACGATAAGCATTGGCCATTCCACAGAGTTTCGTCGCATATAATGTGCCCCGAGGGATCCGAAAACCGGGTTGGATTATTGTTCATTGCGGCATATCTATCCCAGGCTTGAACCCCTTGTACCACCTCGGGAATAATATTGTCTGGTTGGCTGAAACGTGCTAACTCCGGGTCATACCAGCGTGAATTGTACCAGTCCAGCCCCAGGGAGGCCAGCCGGTACTGCCCGGTGTACTGGTACTCCGTTGCCACGCCCCCGAAGCGGGTCTCGCCCCAGGGATAGTACCCCTGCGTTTGCAGCCCGCTCCCGTCGGCGTTGACTGTCACGCTCGTGCTGCCCAGGTGGTCGCCCAGCAGGTACTTCGGGGCTTCGCTGCCGGTGCGCATGGCGATGCGCTGCGAGCCTGCGTAGTAATACTTCACCGAAGCCGCTGCGCTGCCGCGCCATTCGTAGTAATTGCCGATAAAAGCCGTCGTTACGCCCGCCACGGTCGATTTCACCCGCATCCCGTCCCCGTTGTAGACAAAGCTGGCGCTCAACGCCCCGCTGACCGAGGTCATCCGGTTCTCGGCGTCGTAGCCCAGCGTGTAGCTCTGTCCACTCACTGTGCGGGAGGTCATATTCCCATTCGCATCATACCCATAGCTGTTCCCATTCGAGAGCGAAGTGACCGCGTGCTTGTGGTTCGCATCCCCATAAGTATAATTCACCCCGGCCTTGCTGGAAAGGTTGCCGGTGGTTGGGTCGTAGGCGTAGCTTTGGGCGCTGAATGCGCCCAGGTTGCCGCCGCTCGCCTGAGCGCTGGTCAGCCGGTCGAGGTCGTCGTAGCCGAAGCTTAATGTCTGGCTGCCCATCCAACTGCTGGCATCCAGGATGCTCTGGACATTGCCGACCGCGTCATAGGTGTAACTCAGATTCTGCAGCGCTCCGCCGCCCGTGCTTGTGAGCGTATGCAGCCGACCCTGTCCGTTGGCGCTTTCCCAGAGGTAATAGACATAATTCATCGCCAACCCTTGCCCGCCCAGCAGGCGCTGCCTGACCCGCCCGGCCGCATCGTAGGCCATGTCGGTCAGTGTCCCGGAGGCGCTGCTCGTCAGCGTGTCCAGGGTCATTTGGGTTTGATAGGCGGAGGTCACTACTTCGCCGAGCGCCCCGGTGTTGTCTGCCGGGTATTGCATCGTGACGAGCAGGTCGGCCGAGTTGTAGGCCCATTGGGTGCGAAACGAGCCTTGTCCGGTAACAGTCTTGGTCTCGCTGGTGACCCTGCCGCGTTTGTCGAACACCCAGGAGGTGTTTCCCGATCCATCCTCCATCCTGGTGCGCTGGCCTTTGGCGTACGGATTTGTGATCGGATCGACCTCGTCATACCAGTAGCGAACCGCATAGGTAGCAGGGTTGGTCGGGCAGACATCGCCGGTCTGGTAAATTTTGCCGATCAGGCGATTGAGCGGATCGTAATACAGGCAGTTCCGCTGGCCTTTGGCGTCGGTCTGCTTGGTCAGGTTGCCGAGCGCGTCGTAGGCATAACTCCAGGTCCCCATATCGGGGTCGGTCATCTGGGTCTTTCTTCCGCCCAGGTCGTAGCTCAGGCTGGTCGTCGCCCCGCCGCGGGTCGCCTGCGTCAGGCGGTCCAATGTGTCATAGTCATAGATCACCCCGGGTCCGGTCGGCGGGTTGACTTGCTTCGTCCGGCCAAGGCTGTCGCTCAAACTGGTTGTGGTATGGTTCAGTGCGTCCGTTTGGGCGGTCTGCGCCTGCCCGGCTACCGCAGTGATGCTGTAGGCAAAGGTTGTGTGGGTATTATCCGTCGCAGTGATCACAGTCGTCCGCCCGAGGACATCGTAGACCGTCTGGGTGGATGGCTGCGTCTGGGGGGTGCGATAGCCCGTTCCGCTCGTCACGGCATACGGAACGCTTTGTTGCCGCAGCCGGCCATAGGCGTCGTAGCTGAAATCGGTGATGACATCCTGCGGATTGGTCCCTTCGAAAAGGGTCGCCCCAATCGTCTGGGATTGGATCAACTGTCCCAGGCCGTTGTAATACTTACGGGCGACGGCGTTTAGGGATGAATCGACCCGCTGGGTCAATTGCACCCAGAATGGGTTGGCGTCATGGTAATCGATCTGCAGGGTTGGGGTGGTTAGGCCGTCATCTGGCCGGATCACTTTGATCAGACGCCCCAGCCCGTCGTATTCCACAGTGATGGTCGTCGGCGACCCGTTCGGCCCGGTCATGCTGGCAGGCAGCCCGAGGGGGTAATTGTAGTCGAAGCTGGTTGCCTGGTTGAGCGGGTTGGTCTGCGTCAGCAGGTAGGTATGCTCCCTGATATCTTCATTGGCAGGTTGTGTTATACTCGTTGATGAGATCAAGATGAGCGATCGTTCGGGGCTTATTGAAAACCTTAAACGACGCCTGGCCGGCTTCCCGATCTGCGCCCGGATTGCAATCGGCAACGCCGCAATAATTACCGCAGGAGCTACGGCTGGGATCTTGATCGCGCGCCGGCTGACCGATCTGCACCGCTGCGAGAACTTGTAGAGGTCGAGGATGAGCCTGAAGATCCGCATCCTGATAGCTGATGATCACACCCTCCTGCGGGATGGGATTCGCTCCCTGCTCGAAGCCGAGGCGGACATGAGCGTGATCGGCGAGGCCCAGGATGGACATGCGGCTGTAAGAATGGCTTGTGAACTGCAGCCGGATGTGGTGCTGATGGATATCGCTATGCCGCTGCTGAACGGGCTGGAAGCCACCCGCCAGATCCGCCACAGCAAGCCATGCGTCAAAGTGCTGATCCTGAGCATGCATGAAAATGAAGAATATATCCGCCAAGCGCTGGCAAATGGGGCGATGGGCTATATCCTGAAAGACGCTGCAGCGCGTGACCTGCTGGGAGCGATTCGGGCAGTGCAGCGCGGCGAGACCGTGCTCTCGCCAGCAATTACTCGCCTGGTGATCGAAGATTACCTGCGTTGGGGCGATTTGAACAAAGCGCAGCTTTCCAATGGATTAAGCCCACGCGAACATGAAGTGCTGCAGTTGATCGCCGAGGGTTACCCGAACAAACAGATCGCCGAGATCCTGTGCATCTCGATCAAAACAGTCCAGGCTCACCGCGCCAACATCATGTCCAAGCTGGACCTGCACGACCGCAGCGATCTGGTCAAGTACGCCATTCGCAAGAAGATTATTGAGATTTAGGGCGGTCTTGTCTCGACCTGTTTTGTTGAATAATGCTTAGAATTTGTTCGGCAAAATCCTGGAAGTTCCCCCAATCATCAAAGAAGTCTTACTGAATAAGGCCCCTATGCGTAGAAATAGGGCGCGCGCCTTAGAGAAGATCCGTCTGGCGCTGGATGACAGACAGCGGGGAATTTGCTATCTTAGAGGGGGAAGGAAGGAGGAACCGGATGAATCTATTTGGCCAGAAGCAGGCCCGGCGGGTTGCGATTGCGTTGGTCGCCGTCGGGCTATTGTTATTGCTGCCCTCGTTGGCGCGCGCCAGCGGGGTGATGCGAAGCGCCCCGGAGACGCAGCCTGTCATCATCGGCTCGCAGGTTGATTATCCTTCGAATTTGGCGGCGGAAGCGGGCTTGAACAGCCCTAGCGCTGGACTTGCTCGCGCCGGAATGAGCGAGGGGGTCGTCCCTCCGCCTCAAAAAGACCCCTGCCTGCATTGTCACATCTCCGGCGAGGATAAAGGGTTATGGACCCCTCTGGCGCGCTGGTCGCTCTTCGGCATGTTGGGGCTGGTGTTTGTGCTGGGGGTGTTCCGCAGCGCCAGCGCCTGGACCACCCGCCAACCGTGGAAGCCGCTCAGCCGGCGCTCTTATGAGTGGTTCGACCAGCGTTACGAAGTCTCGGATGGGCTGTCTAAGGTGCTGAACAAACCGGTCCCGTTATACGCCGTACGCTGGTTTTACTGCCTGGGCGGGATTACCGCATTTTTGTTCATCACCCAGGCCGCAACCGGGATCATGCTGGCGTTTTATTACAAGCCCACTCCAGAAGCAGCGCATGCCAGCATCGCATTCATCGAGGAGCAAGTCCGCTTCGGCGCGGCCATTCGGGCGGTCCATCATTGGGCGGCAAATGGCATGATCGTGATGTGCATCGCTCACATGCTGCGGGTATTCATTATGGGCGCATTTAAGAAACCGCGCGAGCTGAATTGGGTCAGCGGGGTGGTGCTGCTGATCCTGACCCTGGCGTTTGGCTTCACCGGTTATCTGCTGCCCTGGGACCAGCGCGCATTCTGGGCGACCACGGTCGGCACCGAAATTGCCGGCAGCATCCCGATCATCGGCAACCTGGCGCTGGTCTTTTTGCGGGTGGGATGGGATGTTTCTGGCGAGACCCTCAGCCGCTTTTACGCCTTGCATGTGATCGCCCTCCCGATCTTCACCCTGGGGCTGATGGGCGCCCACTTCCTGATGGTGCGCCGATTAGGTATCGCCCGTCCGCTCTAATCTGGGAGATAAAAAATGGCAGAGACAAACATAAAGAAAATCTCGGAAGAAAGCATCCCGTTTTACCCGGATCATGTGAAAACAGAGGCCTGGGTAGCAGCAGGGATCATTGTCGTGATCGCCATCATCGCTGTGGGGGGGTTGTTCATGCCGGTTGGCGTGGGTGATCCGGCTGACCCGCTCAATACGCCCGTACATGTCAAACCGGAGTGGTATTTTTTGGCGCTCTACCAGATGCTGAAGTTCATCCCAAAGACGACCGGTGCGGTTATTCCCGTAATAGGCGTGCTTTTGGTCCTGGTATGGCCTTTTCTTGACCGAAAGCCGGAGACTTCGCTCAAGGTGCAGCGCATCCGCTTAATTTCCGTAATCGTTGGGCTGATCGTGCTGGCAGCGCTGACGATTTGGGGGGAGGTGAGTTGAAATGAACGCTAAAACAAGTTTTAGGTTCAATCGGCGAGATTTCTTGAAACTGATCGAACGCGGTCTGGCGGTGACCGGTCTGACCGCGCTGATTGTGCCGGTGGTGGCATTCTTCTACCCGCCGGATTTGCGAGAGACGCCAGCCGAGCCGGTGTTGGTAAGTCCTGAGTTCGAATTCCCTCTGAATGATAGCAGGACGGTCCGTTTCGGGCGCTACCCGGCATTGATCATTCACACTTCGGAGGGTTTGCGGGCATATTCAGCGGTCTGCACCCATTTTGGCTGCATTGTGAAATGGGACGCCGAGTTGGGCGAAATTGTCTGCCCGTGTCACGAAGGCTTCTTTGACCCATTCGATGGGAGCGTGATCTCTGGACCGCCACCTACGGCGCTGGCAACCCTGCCCGTGCAAATTGTGGATGGACAGATCTACGTGGGAGGTGAAGGATGAGCAGCGTACCGTCCAATGTTTCTCCTGCTGTCCCAATCGAAAAAAGAGGCTTTGATTTATCCAAATTTGGATCTGTTTTGAAGAAAGGGCTGGCGCGCAGCGGGGATTTCCTGGTGAATGCGATCGCTCAGGTGCGTATCTATGACAAAATATACGCCGGGATTATGCATGCCCTGATCTTCTGGGGGGTTACCATCCAGGTGATCGGAACCGCGATCAACCTGATGCAGATGGAGCTGTTTGTGCCGTTCATTGTGCTGACTTTTCCGCGCGAAGGCCTGTACCTGACTTTTGAGCTGGTGATGGACCTGGCAGGTGGAGCGATCCTGGTAGGCGTGCTGATGGCGGCTTTTCGACGCTTTGTGCTGCGCCCAAAAACACTCGAGACTCGTTGGGACGATACCTACGCCCTGGTCTTGTTGGCTCTGATCCCGCTGGTCGGTTTCACCCTGGAGGCCACCCGGCTGATCTCGGCTGCGCCGGACTGGGCGGTCTGGTCGCCAATTGGCAGAATCACAGCAGGTTGGCTGCAGGCGCTGGGGCTGACCCCGCAGGGCGCCGCCAGTTTGCATGGTTTCCTCTTCTGGACGCACGCCGCGCTAGGGCTGGCTCTGCTGGCAAGCATCCCCTATACCAAGCTACGCCACCTGGTCAATACACCCCTGAATATCCTGATGCGCAAGCCCCAGTTGGCCGGAATCCCGGATAAGATCGAAAATATCGAAGAAGCTGAGACGCTGGGGGTTGGCGACATCCGTGAGTTCTCGCCCCAACAACTGCTCATGTTCGATGCCTGTGTGCGCTGCGGGCGCTGCGATGAGGTCTGCCCGGCTACCACCAGCGGGACGGAATACTCGCCGCGCCGGTTTATCCAATCCCTGCGCCAGGTGATGCAAGATACGCTGGTCTATCCAGAACGAGCAGCCGGACAAAATGGCGGAGCGGGGTTGGTTGCATCAACCCTGGTATTGCCGGAGGCGCTGGGGCCGCAAAACCCGTGGTCTTGCACCACCTGCGGCGCTTGCCTGGAGGTCTGCCCGGCATTTGTCAGCCCGGTTGAAGAGATCGTCGATCTGCGCCGCTATTTGGCTCTGACCACCGGAAAACTGCCTAAAACTGTGGCAGATACATTGCGTAATATGGAGCGCCAGGGAAATCCATGGGGGTTGCCGCCTGAAGAGCGGATCGCCTGGACGGAAGGTCTGGATGTACGTGAATTGGCCCCTGGCGATGAGACCGATGTCCTGGTCTATATGGGCTGCTCTTTTGCGCTGGATGCGCGCAATCGTAAGGCAGCCAGGGCGTTTACCCGCCTGCTCCAAAAAGCAGGGATCGATTTCGCCATCCTGGGATTGGACGAAACCTGTTGTGGGGATATGGCCCGCCGCCTGGGTCAGGAATATCTGTATCAGGTATTTGCCGAGCAGCTCAATGAAACGCTCAAAGCGGTGAAGTACAAGCGCATCGTCACCCAATGCGCTCATTGCTTCAACGCCTTTAAGAACGAATATCCGCAGCTTGGCTATGACTACCCGGTTCAACATGCAACCGAATTCCTGGCCGAAAATTTTGCTGCGCTTGGAACACCCAGCCCGAATGGGAATGCAATTCATGGTCAGGTGGTTTACCACGATTCATGCTACCTGGGGCGCTACAATCAAATTTATTCCGCCCCGCGCAAGCTGCTCGGGCAGTCCGAGGTGGAAACGGTAGAATTCAACCACCGCCGTGAGCAGAGCTTTTGCTGTGGCGGAGGTGGGGGCCAGATGTGGCTGGAAAGCGATGCTGAGACGCGCATCAATCATTTACGGCTGCAAGAGGCGCTGGATGTTCACGCAGATGTAATTGCTACCGGCTGCCCCTATTGTCTGACCATGTTTGACGATGCGATCCGTTCGAAGGGATTAGGAGAAAAAGTTCAGGTGCTTGATATCGCTGAAATCCTGGAGAAGCAGTTTTCCTGATCGCAGGATAGGAGATACTAGATGAATACTTACTGGAAGATCGACACACATGGCGACCCGATCGGCGCGGTACAGGTTTTTGTGCAGGCAGTTTGGGCGCAAACCGGTCTGGATGGTTTGCTTACATCTACAAACGGTGGTTATGAACCGCACCTGCTCGACAATCCTGAAGCGGTAGCCCATGTCAACCCATTCAGACCGCTGATGACCGAAAATCTGGCCCAATCGGCGCCGGGTATGCTGCACGATAGCCCCGAAAGGCGGCTGGGAGTGATGCTCAGGCCATGTGAAATGCGAGCGCTGATCGAAATATCCAAACGTCAACCTATCCCTCGCGAGCGCCTGGTTACGATCTGCCTGGACTGTCTTGGAACCTACCCTACCGAAGAATATGAGTGGCGAGTGGGGAGAAAAGGATCGCCCGAGAACCTGGCAAACGACGCGCTGAAGTTCGCCCGCCAGGGCGGCATCCTGGCCTATCGCTACCGCACAGCCTGCCAGATCTGCGCCGATCCGGGGGCGCACTCGGCAGACCTGAACATCCATGTGCTCGGGCTGCCGGTCCGTCAAGAAATTCTGATCCAGGCGAGCAACCCGGAAAACGGGGAGAGTCCGAAACTTGTTTCTGTGATCGATTTGGCAGCTTTAACGAATGGACCTGCCAGCGCAGAACTCATCCAACAACACCAAAATGTGCTTGCAAAACAAGCCGAGCGCCATCACCAGACAATGGAAAGGGTGATGCAGGTGCTTGAGGATTTACTGCCAAGGAATGTCGAAGAGATGGCGGTTCAGTTGGAAAGCTGCGGCGACTGCCAGAAGTGCATGTCTGTCTGCCCGATCTGTTCCGTAGATTTTCCGTCAAAAAACTCCAGCGGTCATTACGACAGGCAGTCCATCCGACGCTGGTTGGTTTCCTGCGCGGGGTGTGGGATGTGCGAGCAGGCCTGCATTTCCAACCTGCCATTGGGTGTCATCTTTGGTTCGATCCGAGAGAAATTGGACGAAGAACTAAACTACACACCTGGACGCCTTTGGACTGAAGCGTTACCGCTCTGAACAGTTTAGCGGAAGGGACCTCTATAAGGATTTGCGCCGTCACAAAAACCAACAACGGCGCAAATCCTTATGTTTAGAGGTAAAAATCGGGTAGTATTACAGGCATACTTGACCCCCAACTTCTCGACAATTATAATGAGGACAGTTACCCTACTTTTCTTTATGATTCATCCGGGTGTGGTGGACGACGGAGCCAACAGCCTGATAATAAACAGGAGAAATTATGAGTGTGTATGATGTTGTTGTGATTGGCGCAGGGCCAGGCGGGTATGTGTGCGCAATCCGGGCAGCTCAGCTCGGGCTGAAGACTGCGATCGTTGATAAGCAATGGCTGGGAGGTGTTTGTCTGAATGTAGGCTGCATCCCGTCAAAGGCGCTGCTTAAGAATGCTGAAATTGCTCATACGCTGCGCGAGCGGGGCAAAGAGTTTGGTTTCTCCTTTGAGAACCTGAACCTGGATTACAGCGTTGCGGTTAAACGAAGCCGGCAGACCTCCGAGCGGTTGGTCAAGGGGGTCGGTTTTCTGATGAAGAAGAATCAAATCGATGTGTATATGGGCGCGGCAAAAGCGACCGCCAGCGATACCATCGCAGTTACCGATCAGGATGGTAAAACGACTGAGCTGAAAACCAAGAATATTGTAGTCGCCACCGGCGCCAGCGTGGCGATTCCGCCAGGCTGGGTCATCGACGGGGAGAAAATTATCACGTATTTGGAAGCTATTTTGCAAGAGAAGCTGCCCAAATCAGCCATTGTCATCGGCGCCGGGGCGATCGGGGTAGAGTTTGCCACCATCTGGCGCTCGTATGGCGTTGAGGTCACCATCGTGGAGATGCTTCCACGAGTAACGCCTTTGGAAGACGAGGAAGTGAGCGAGGAGCTAGCGAAGCAATTAAAGCGGCGCAAAATCAACGTGCTGGCTGGTCATCGCGTCCAGGAAATCCAAGCGACCGAGCAGGGAGTTCAGGTAAAAGTCGCCAGCGAAGCCGGCGAAAAGACGCTCGAAGCGGAGCAGGCGCTGGTTGCGATTGGTTTTCGTCCAAACGGGCGCGGTTTTGGTCTTGAAGAGTTGGGGGTAAAGATCAGCGAGCGCGGAGCGATTGAGATCGATGACCGCATGGCGACCAACGTTCCGGGGATTTGGGCGATCGGAGATGTGACTGCAAAGCTGATGCTGGCTCATGTGGCCTCGGCTCAGGGGATCATCTGCGCGGAACAAATCGCTGAGGGCGAGACCAGCGCCGGAGGATCGATTTCCACGCTGAACTATGAGATGATGCCACGCGCCACTTATTGTCAACCCCAGGTGGCGTCTTTTGGCCTGACTGAAGCCCAAGCCCGCGAGGGCGGTTATGATGTGAAGATCGGGCGGTTCCCGTTCCAGGCCAACGGTAAAGCTCTGGGATTGGGAGAAGCAAACGGTTGGATCAAGATCGTCACGGATGCGAAGTATGGAGAGATCCTTGGCGCGCATATGATCGGTCCAGAAGTCACTGAACTGCTGCCAGAGTTGACCCTGGCCCAAATGATGGAGATCACCGTTAACGAGATAGCCCGTAATGTGCATGCCCATCCCACCTTGAGCGAGGCGCTCATGGAGGCTGCTGAAGGAGCGATAGGTCAATCGATTAATATCTGAGATGGCAGAGCAATCGCTAGGAAACCTGTTAGCAGAGGCTCGAAAAGCTTATCAGGAAAAAGATAAGCAGAAGGGCGCGCGCCTGGTCGACCAGATCCTGCAGCGAGATTTTAGCTATCCGGGCGTTTGGGAGTTGCTCCACCAGTTATATGGGGGAAATCAGTCGTTCGAGGATTTCCAAAAATCATTTACCACCCGTTTCTATCCAACGAAACTCAGCTTGCTGAAGTCGGCAGAATTCAACCGCCAGGATGATGCTGCTCCTCCAAAAAAGAAGCCCTCATTTTTCCGGCGACTGCTGTACGTTTTTAAGAAACCCAAAGCAGAACCAGTACCAGGCAATAAAACTGAACAGATCGAACGGCTCCAAGCGATTGAGCCGACACCGTTATCAAGAGAAGACTCCGGGCTGGCGCAAGTAGGGCAGGCGATTCCCTCAGCCAGTCTGAATATCAAGGGTCAGACGACCGATCCATCCAAAGTGACCGCCCAGGCTTATCGCTCGCCAGAAAAGAGATCCCTCTCCAGCCAGGAAAGAATACCGATCGAAGAACGAGTGAACCTGGATCTGATAAAGGCAGCCGGGCAAAAGATCCGGGTCATATTGGTGGATGATATCGCCCAGACGCGGGAGACGATCGTGCGCACCCTGCGATTTCAGGATGATATTGAAGTGGTTGGCACCGCTTCGAATGGCCGTCAGGCAATCCAGCTGGTGCACGAGCTCAGGCCGGATGTGGTGCTGATGGACGTAAACATGCCGGACATGGATGGCATTGCTGCCACCGCCCGGATCAAGCGAGATTTACCGAATACCGAGGTCGTGATGCTGACGGTTCAGGACGACCTGGATTATATTCGCCGCTCCATGTTAGCCGGGGCGCGCGATTTCCTGAGCAAGCCGCCGATGATCGATGAGTTGATTCTGGCGATCCAGCGAGCCGGAGCGTATGCTCTTGAACGAAACATCCGTCAGCCGGAGTTTCTGCTGCCATTGTCCCATCCTTCGATGAGTACGCAGGGGAAGGTCATCACCGTCTTCAGCCCACGCGGCGGCTCTGGCTGTACGATGGTGGCGGTGAATCTGGCGGTTGGTTTACAGAGTGAAGAAACCCCGGTGGTGGTGGTGGACGGGGATTTACAGTTCGGGGATGTGCCGGTTTTATTCAACACCCAGAGCAAGCTGAGCATCCTTGACCTGGCGCCGCGTGCAGATGAACTCGATCCTGAAATTGTCAATGAGGTTTTGAAACAGCATCCTTCTGGAGTGAAGATTCTGCATCCGCCGCGCCCGGAGCGGTCTGAATTGGTCACCGGCCCGCAGCTCAAAACGCTCTGCAGTTACCTGAGTACGCTCTTTTCGTATGTCATTGTCGATACCTCTCACCGGCTCAATGAAACCAATCTGGCTGCGCTGGATGTGAGCGATATGATCTTGTTGGTGTCCACATTAGATATCCCCTCGATTTCACGGGCGCGCACCTTCCTGAATCTGGTTCCCATGCTCAACCTGAAACCGGAAAAGATATCGTTGGTGGTCAATCAATTCGATCCGCGGGTGGGAATCACGATTGAAAAACTGCCCCAGGCGTTTGGCAAAGAGCCCGCCGCGATTATCCCGCTAGATAATCTGTTTGTGTCTCAATCGGTGAACAATGGCATGCCGATCCTGGCCAGACGTGAAAGCGCCCAGCAGCCGATCGGTCAAGGGCTACTAAAGATTGTCCGCCAGGCGAAAAAGCGATTGGGCGAGATTCCAGACCCCGCTGACTAAATCAAAGATTGGTAAAATTCGACCGCTCGGCGCATCACCGACCGGTATTCGGCGCGTTTGGCGATCAGCCCGGCGTTGATCGAACGGGCGCGCTGCCGCAACTCAGTCTGCTCGAGGGCCTGTAATATTGCCCCAGCCAGGGCGTTCGGGTCGTTTGGATCGACCAGCAGCCCGTTCTCACCGGAGACAATCCACTCCCGAATGGACTCCAGGTCGCCCGCTACCGGCACGCACCCGCACGCCATCGCTTCGAGCAGCGTGTTTGGGGTGCCGTCGTGGTTGCTGGGAGAGACGGCCACGCGCGCCTTGCGAAAGAGAGCGGCCATTTGGGGACGGGTCTGGTTGGGGAGCAAATCGACATTGGCTTCGATCCCAAGCTGCTCCACCCAGCGCCGGGCTTGCGGCTCGTTTTGCATGGTGGTGCACAAGAAACGCGCCTGCGGCTGGCGCTGTAATACAAGCGGGATCGATTTGAAGAAGGCGGCGTTGTTGACATAAGCGCGCATACCGCGCGGGTTGATGACCACCGGCGCAGAAACCGGTTCTTTGGGCGGGAAGAATAGATCCGCCTGGATGCCGCCCGCTCCGGGCAGGACGATAGCCGGTTTTTGTTTGGAGAAGCCCCAATCCTGCGCCAGGCGCACATCCCGATGGCAATCGGAGTGGAGAGCATCGGCGCGCTGGAGCGCAAGGCGGGTATTGCGACCCATCAAGGGTGTGGCCGGGGCATGTAAGGTAAAATCATTCCCCCAGATCGAGGTCAGCAAGGGTGTTTTTTGGGATTGCAGCGCGAGCGCAGCCAGCATGCCCTCATACGGGATGCGCATGGCATGCACCAGGTCGGGTTCGATGCGCTCAATCAGGGGGGTCAGCCGCCGGGCAGAAGCCTGCAATGTGAGCGGCCCCAGCCATTGGCGGACGAGCGTGCGCAATTGCACAGCCGGGCGGAAATTTCCCCGCTTTGGGGCAGGTCGATCGGGATTTGCCTTCGCCTTCAATTCGCTGAACGCGGCCGGGACAAACGAATACGAGGCGAAGCGCGGGTCGGGCTGGCAGTCAAAGGTGGAGACCAGGTGAACCGAATCGCCTCGATCCAGGAAATAGCGGATCCAGTTTAATGCAATGGGGGAACGGCCGTCGGCGATGAAAAGCAGGCGCAAGAAGAGCCTCCGGAAAGCTTTCTGATGATCCCTGGCGGGATCGAACTTTGTTGATTGTAACTTAACGTCAATACGGGATAAAGGACTTCACCTGGGATAAACTTGGGTTGACCAAAACTCAAATCAAACCAGGAGAAGTCCGATGCAAAGTTTAGTCGAATTATTCGTTCGTGTCGATGATTTTTGCGAGGCATTTTTACCCGCATATGAAAAACATTTGCTCCAAAGTGGCACGATTCAGCGTCGACGAAGCCGATCTCTTACGATAAGCGAAGTAATGACAATCATGATCCACTTCCACCAATCCTATTACCGCAATTTCAAGGCATACTACTGCGAATACGTCCTTCGTCATTTACGCAACGAGTTTCCTGACTTGGTCAGCTACACTCGATTTGTGGATTACATGCCTTCGGTCTTGCTTCCCTTGTGTGCTTACTTGCGGTATGCCTGCCGCGACGGTCTCCTTCATCGATCAACTTCCTGAGTGCTCATCAACGATCGCCAAGGCCTCGCCGAGCGGGAAACCCCTACCGGTTGGTTCTTTGGCTTCAAACTGTCCCTGGTCATCAATGATCGAGGCGAATTGCTCAATGTGATGGTGACACCGGGCAATGTCGATGACCGAAAACCCGTTCCCCAACTCGTGAGCAAACTGTTTGGAAAAGGTTTTGGCGACAAAGGCTACATCTCTCAACCGCTGTATGAGTTACTTCGCCAAACGATTGGCGTCCAGTTCATTATCAAACTCAGAGCAAACCCCCCACTTGCCGCGTGCTGCCGTTGAACTGATTCAGGGTGACGCCCAGGATTGTGCTTGTGTTGTTGAGCATGATGTTCCATCCCTGCTTAATGGAATGTATCGGGTAATGCTCGTGCGAAAAAAGTAGGGCAGCCTAATCATCATCTCCGCCGCCTTCATCGCCCTCCTGGCCGGTGGGATGACAGCGCAGGCAGTCATTGAAATCGGCGATACCTTCTTCGCGGTGTTTTTGCTCGGTTTCGGCGCGATCGTGGCAGGTGTAGCAGGTCCACTGCGCCAGGGTGGGTTGGTGGCAGTCGGCGCAGGCGTTGTTTTGCTCGCCGTGATTCATCGGAAAGGTGTGCGGCCCATTGTACGGGGCTGGCCGCCAGGCGGAAGTGGTATGGCATTCTGAGCAGGCCTGGCCGGAGAACAGGCCGAGGTGATAGTCCGGGTCACGGTGGCAGGCGGCGCATTCAGTGGGTGTACCCTGGTAAATATTATCCTTATGGCAGGCGGCGCACTCCACATTGACGTGCGCGCCATCCAGCGGGAAGCGGCTCAGGCTGTGGTCGAAGGCGGCGTCTTTCCAGTCACCGGGGTGGTGGCAAGTCTCACAGGCCGCGCCATACTGCCCCTCGTGGGCATCATCGGCCTGATGGCAGGAGAAACAGTCTTTGGGCGTGCCTGCGTAGCCCTGGGTATGGCAGCTTTCACATTCCACACCCACATGCTTGCCTTGGAGCGGGAAATCACTCAGGCTGTGATCAAATTTAGCTGGCTTCCAGGCTTCGGGGCTGTGGCAAACACCGCACTGCGAGCCAAATTCGCCGTTGTGGGCATCGTCTTTTAGATGGCAGGATTCACAGTTCCGGTCGGTGGACTGCAACTGAGCCATCGTCCGCGCCCCGGCATGACAGGCCAGGCAATCCACTCGCTGGTGCGCTCCCGTTAAAAATCGAACGCGGACTGGCTGTGGGTGAAATCACCGTAACGGTCAACGCCATCATGACAGGCCAGGCAGTTTTCTCCAAAAGCGGCCAGGTGGGCGTCGGTGTAGGCAGCGTCCAGAGAGCGATGACATTCGACGCAGATGCGCTCATCGAAACGGGAAATGCCCTCGGTGTGGCAATCGCTACACGCGAAGGGAATGCCAGGTGAAAGAGTTTTATGACCGTCTAGGGCGAAGCCGGTCGCCTCGTGAGGAAAGGATGTTGTATCCACAACGGTCAGCACGGCGGATGGTCCGGCGTGTTCCGTGTGGCAGGCCTGGCAGGTGACGTCCGGCCCTTTAACGAGCGCCCCATGCAGGGTGGCTGAATCTCCCAATTCCCCCTGAATTTCGGTGTGGCAGGCCAGGCACAGGCTGGTCATGTTCTGGCTGCTCCAGAAGGGCGCATGGCATTGGCCGCAGTCATCGCCGATATCGGCATGGGTGGCGTGGAGCGCCCGGGGCTGAACATGGCGTTGCCGTTGAGAATTTCCACGATGAGCAGGGCAAAAATTGCCAGCAAAGCGCTGAGCATGGCAAACGGGGAGAGACAGCCGAGTTTACTGGTGTTCATTTGAGCAAGGTGGCGTAGTAGAGCGCGCCGAGGATATGGGCGAAGGCGGCGGTAAAGAGCGCCATGCCGATGGGGATGTGGATGGCGTGCCAGAGCGACATGAGCCGCCGGGCATTGGCGAGGGCCGCCGCTTGCATGACGCCGACCAGGCCGGGGTCTTCGATACCGTCGGCAGTACGAGGGATGCGGGTATAGATGTAACGTCCAATGAAGCCGCTGAAGACGATCACACCGGTCAGGAGCATGGTGACACCTGCCAGCCCGTTGAACTTCCAGGATGAGTGCAGCAGTACCATGAAAGGACCGACGATGCCGGTAAAAATGTGAAATTGCAACCAGTTAGCCATGCGCCCCCAGCGGGCCGAGCGGCTGCGCTTACGCAAGCTGTACAGGGTTTCGGTCAGGAGCATCAAGACAAAGCCTAATATGCCAAGCGTGTGGCCGTAAAATCCGCCAGCGGCGGGGATTTCGCGGGTAAAAAAGAGCACCGCGCCATAACATGCTGTGACCAATATGCAAGTGATAAAAGCGAAAATGAGTTCTTTAGATTTACGGAGCATAATCTTTCCCGAGCTTTCAACATCTCCAGGCGTCAAGCATGGTTAGTTCTTTTCCAAAGTCTGCAGAATTTGGAGTTTGTGATGCTCTGCCCAAAACTCGGCCAGAATGTCAGCGATAGGAGCGTTGCGGGCGAGCAAAGCAGCCCGAATCGATGAAATATCAACATGATCGCGGACGATGGTTTGGAGCGGGCTGGAGAGTTTTTGATCACCCATCACAATTGCGCCGAGGATGTGCTGTTTGCCGATCATCAGGCGCAGGCGATTGACTTCAAATCCGCCCTGGGCGACGATGGCATCAGGCAATTGCCGCCAGGTTTCACTGTCGCCGCGAGCGATTCCTTCGAGATCGTCGTCGCGCCCGCCGCCGACTGCACCGATAATCGTTGTAGTCAGCCCCGCCAGACGGGTGACATTATAAGCAGCGGGTTTCTGGTAGGCGGCGGGTTGGCCCGCCATGTTCAACCCAGCAACGCGCCCCTGTTCGCGGGCAGGAGCCCACAGGCTATCAAGGACATGCTTCCCAGAAGCGGGATCGTAAACCTGGGCAACATCCCCAGCAGAGAAAATATCAGGCTGGCTGGTGTGCATGAATTCGTCCACCCAGATACCACGCTCGCAGGTGATGCCCGCTTCCTGCGCCAGGTCGATCCGCGGGGCGATGCCGATGGCATAGGCGAACAGATCGGCGCGCAGGTTGCGCCCATCCGCCAAACGCACACCAACCACCTTACCGTTTTTACCCAGAATTTCGATTATTTCATTCTTATGATACAGATGAATGCCTTCACGCGCCAACAGGCTTTCGATGATGCGCGATTCGATTTCATCCAGAACATTTGGCCAGTAGCGCTCGCTGCGCATAACGTAGTGAACTTTAACCCCGCGCGCCGCCAATCCTTCGGCCAATTCGAGAGCAGTGATGCCGCCACCGGTGACCAGTGAGGTTCGTCCGCGCTTGGCATTGGCAAGCAGGGCGCGCGCATCAGAAAGATGGTCGAGTTTATAAACTCCGTTCAAACCCGCGCCAGGAATTTTCGGCGAAATTGCCTGCGCACCGGTCGCAATCAGCAAACGGTCATAGGGCAGACGGGCGGACGAATCGAGCTCGACCGCTTTTTCATCCGGCAGGATGCGCCTGACTGAAGCGCGATGAAAACGCGCCCGCAGCTTTTGGTAATCTTCTTTTTGATAGGGAAAAAGCAGGTTTTCGTCCAACTCGCCGGTCAGGTAGTAAGCCAGGCCTGGGCGCGAGTAATAGCTAAAGGGGTCTTCGCCGATAAAGGATATTTCCCCAGCGTTATCGGCGCCGCGGATAGCTTCTGCAGCACCGATGGCCGCCACACCTGTCCCAATGATCGCGTAGTGGGTCATTTCTCTGCCCCTGTAAACAGGTTGGTATGCTCAAAGGTTAACACCCCGCGCGGGCAACGCGCTACACACTCACCGCAGGTCAGGCAGCGACTGTGCTGGACAGGTTCCCCGCGCCAGGCATGGCGGCGCACATCAATTTCCACCGGGCAATTGAATGAGCAAATGCCACACTGCACGCAACGTGTTGAATCTGGCACTACTTGTCCTTGCACCAGACTGGTACGATGTGAAAGTTCTTTTTGAAAGAGGCGTTTAAGCATGGCGGAACACCCTCAAGTGACTTGATTCGATGATACTCCAGTTTGTGAAAATGGGATAGCCTCCCTAATAAGTGTTTTTAGCAATTTGTAACGGACCAGTATACAACTGCTCTTTAACATCCAAATATGATCGGTCATGTTTGCGGCCATGGCTGGCGTGCGCTGCATCCATTTGCGCTGCGGCTCATCGGGGTAGCTTCCTGTTAGCTCTGTTCTATAGAGGCAGTGCTGTTCTCCAACCCCTGTATTTTTCGCCACCTTTTACATCAGCTTACCCCCAGGAAACTCGCCTATGGTCATTGCTAGCCGTAGCCCCTAGCGAAGTGAGGATGCATCGCAGCAAAGGCGTTTTGTTGGATTGCAGCGCGAGCGCGGCCAGCATGCCCTCGTACGGGATGCGCATGGCATGCACCAGGTCGGGTTCGATGCGCTCAATGAGGGGGGTCAGCCGCCGGGCAGAGGCCTGCAATGTGAGCGGCCCCAACCATTGGCGGACGAGCGTGCGCAACTGTACAGCCGGGCGAAAATTTCCCCGCTTTGGGGCAGGTCGATCGGGGTTCGTCTTCGCCTTCAATTCGCTGAACGCGGCCGGGAGGAACGAATACGAGGCGAAGCGCGGGTCAGGCTCGCAGTCGAAGGTGGAGACCAGATGAACCGAGTCGCCTCGATCCAGGAAATAGCGGATCCAGTTTAATGCAATGGGGGAACGGCCGTCGGCGATGAAAAGCAGGCGCAAGAAGAGCCTCCGGAAAGCTATCTGATGATCCCTGGCGGGATCGGTGATTTATGATTGTAACTTATTTTGGGGTTATGGGATCAGAGGATAGAGCAGGGGAGTGGCTAAATCAAGGGCTAAACAAACTGAAAAACATGGGCCGGGTAGCTGGGAAAACGCTGCTTCAATAGCTGGCGACGGTTGAAGCAGTAAACAAAGAGTCGCACAGCCCACTCCAAAGCTTCGAGACTTCTTGAAAAACATCGCGAGCGGCGTGCCAGTCGAGCCAGATAGTGACGCAGTTCAGCGTTATCACCTTCAACCGAATAAGTATCTGTCTTGCCTTCCGATACTTCATAATGACCATAGTGATACCAAAGGCGGTAATAGGCATCAAACCCATCACTGTAATACTGTTTGGCTTTGACAGCTTCATCTACCATATCCTGGATCACCACTTGAGTGCGATCCCAGACGATTTTGTAGCCCAGAAAACAGCGTGTTGCTCGATCTACAAGGGTTATGATGTAGATGCGCTTTTTTTCTCTCCTATGAAGGTGAAAAGCTCGTCCATTTCAGCCTCTTTGACTTCTTCTGGAACGGGTGCTTCGGGTAAGCTAGCCGCCTTCTCTTTGACCCATAATGATATTGTACGATGGTGTGTACCCAGATGACGCGCAATTCGACGCAGATTCATCCCATCCACATACATTTCTATCGCTTTTTGGCGAGTTTGCTCATCATAGACCCATGCTTTCGGTTCAGGCGTGTATTTGATCTGACAATACATGCATCGATAGCGTTGACTACCTGCACCTGTTTTTCCAGCACGGTTTTGTCGTTCTGTTCGTTGGCATTTCGGGCATCTGTTCATCCCCCTATTTTAGCCCATTTTTTAGCCACTCTCAGAGCAGGAGTTAGGGTAATCGCATTTGAGATAGGTGTGAGAAAATTGTCGTACGAAGGAGAGTAGAGCAATGGAAGAAAAAGCGATAGGCAGAATAACGGAACATTTCGGGAAAGTAAGTGATCCACGGATAGGAAATGCGACGCGGCACAAATTGATCGACATAATCGTAATCGCAATCTGTGCGGTAATTTGCGGAGCAGATGGTTGGAGTGATGTAGCGTTGTTTGGGAAAAGCAAGCTCAAATGGTTCAAGACATTCCTAGAATTACCCCATGGCATTCCTTCGCATGATACATTTGGGCGGGTATTCGGGCTGATCAAGCCAGAAGAATTTCAACGCAGCTTTTTAGATTGGGTGAAAACCATTCAGAAGCTAACGGAAGGGGAAGTGATAGCGATTGATGGGAAGCAATTGCGAGGATCCAAAGACGATAGTAACGACCAGGCAGCCATTGATATGGTAAGCGCCTGGGCAACGGCCAATGAACTGGTATTGGGGCAAGTGAAGGTGGATGATAAGTCGAACGAGATACCTGCAATCCCCAAATTGCTACAACTGCTGGATATTACAGGTTGTTTGGTTACGATCGATGCAATTGGAACGCAGATTGAGATTGCAGAAACGATCATTGATCAGGGAGGCGATTACTTGTTGTCTGTCAAGGAGAACCAACCGCAGTTGTATGAAGACCTGGAACGGCTCTTTAGCATGGACGAGCAAGAAGGTTTTTCCAGTCCAGGGTACTCCTACACCCGAAAAGTGGACGATGCGCACGGTAGAATGGAAATCCGCGAATGCTGGGCCATTTCTAGTGAGGAATATCTGAGCTACTTGCGTGGTAGAGACAATTGGAAAGGCTTGAAAACTTTAGCTATGATCCGATCTGAAAGGCGGGTTGGTGAAAAAGTGCAAATCAAAACACGCTATTTCATCTCTAGCTTGCACATGAATGCAAAAGCTTTTCTGAAAGCCAAGCGCAGCCATTGGGGCATTGAGAACCGCCTACACTGGGTGCTGGATATCGCTTTTCAGGAAGATATGAGCCGGGTGCGCAAAGATAATGCCCCAGAAAATTTCGCCGTTTTGCGTCACATGGCAGTCAATATGCTAAAGCAAGAAAAAACTGCTAAAGGCGGCATCCAGGCTAAGCGTTTGCAGGCCGGTTGGGACGAAGCTTACCTACTCAAGGTGTTGTCTGTTTGAAATGCGATTACCCTAGAGCAGGAGTAGAACGTGGAAACTGGGGAGTGGAGATTCAGTTACAGTTAAGGGGAATTTCAGATTGCAGTATTCCAAGGACAGTAACAAGATGAATAGGTCATTAAGGGTTTGAACATGTGGCCAAGCGGGTTTGCGCTCCCGCCCAAGACTGAGCGAAGCGAAGTGGGTTGGCTGGATTCCAGGTGTTGGGTGAGCAGATATGTAAAGGTTCTATTTGTCATTGCAACGGTTAAAAATCATTACCCACCATCTGCTATTCTTTGTCCACTACATATACCGATCGTTCGTTTGGTATGACGAAATACACGTGCTTATCGTCCACTGCCAAGTCTTCTACAACATTGACCACTGTCGTTAATGTTCTTGTTTCACCGCCATCCTTTGAGACCTTCTCAATGCCATTGGATGACACCCAATACACAAAGCGATCATCAATGGCTAGATGGCTAGGAATATTGATGGATACCAACTTAGTAGGCGACCCTCCTCCGAGTGACATACGCATGATAGCCCCATGTAAAAACTCACCTTGGTACTCTGGATCATTCTCATTAATCCAATATAGATATTTCTTATCCCCAATCATTTCTGTCGGCCAATCCTGCTGAGTAGCAAGTTCGGTCACTTGGCCTCCATCTTTGTTTATACGCATAATCCGACCGATTCGAATTACGCCTTCAGCCCAATACAAATAATCACTTACTGGTAAAATGGCAGACGGACAGAACCCAGTGAGGATTATCCTCGATACTCCACCAACCTTTTCGATCTTCGATATTGATTTGTCTCGACAACTAGCCCAATAAACATACGTATCATCTACCGCGATATCTAATTCCTGGGTCAAATCAGATGGAATTGGCCAGTCGACTAGAGAGATAACCTTCCCGCCTTCCTTGGGTACTTTCAAAATCCCATCTGGCCCGATCCAATAAATGTGCGTGTCGTCCATAGTCATATCCCAGGCTGCATAAGGTTTGGCGACAAGTGTCTTGAGATTACTGCCGTCGTTATTCATTTGCAGTATTCGTAAGTTCCATGTAGGTCTGCTTCCACCTATTTGTTGGCCTTTACTGGCCCAGTATAAATGATTACTATCGACATCAATCATCACTGGTATTTCCAAACCAAAATATAGTGTCCGGATTGGCTGACCAGTAGCCGAATTCGGTGAGCGTCCCCGTTCCATTTGGCAAGCTGATAGAATTATCAGGGCAAGTATAATGCTGCCGAAATTTTTTAATATTTGCATAGAGACTGGCTCAGATTAAGATATCTAATTCACCAACCCAACGATTGTTTATACGAAAACGTTCCGCCGAAGCTGGTAAAACACACCTGAAAAGCAGACCCCTTCGCAGACAAAACTGCGCTCAACTCATCTTTGTTGGGCGAGGTGTTGTCGTGCAAGAGTTTACTTTCCATTAAGAACCGACTCCAGAACTTCCGTCACCCAACTATTCAGACTCTTGTCTTTCGATTTCGCCCGAATAAAGTAGTTGGATGGTTTAGCAGGATTTTCGCGGGAATTGCCATGCGAAGATTCCAGTATGCTGAACAGGCTCACCAACCCACCTGATATCCATGATACTCCTTGCCTGCATTGATCACCGGCGTATATCTCGACTGGGTCCAGCTCCAAATCTGTCCAGACAACACGAATACTGCGCGCGGCTATATATTAACACGGATATGATGCCTTTTCAAGCCATATTAACGAGGGGTTGGCTAGCCGTAGGTTACGCCGCCCAGGCGCACCACCAGCCTGCTCGCCGGTCATCAAGAATGCCTGACAGTCATACGTCATCACGGTGAAGAAATCCGTCCCGCCCTCGATTTTCAACCGCCGGGATTTGGGCATACCCAAATGGGTTTCCCGGAATTAGAATATTGTAAATCTGTTGGGTTGATATTGACGCGAGAAGGCGCGCCGCTGGCGCTCCCGCCTACTACACATTGGGCTACGGCACCCATAAACAATTGACCTCGGTCAGCAGGGCTGCGCGGAAAATCGGCTTCGATTGGCAGGAGCGCGATATAATCCATATGAGGCTTTATGAGATTAGAAGACTTGATCCGGGATAAAGAGAAGATCTACCAGATTGCGGCCAAATACCATGTAAAAAAGGTGTATGTATTTGGCTCGGTGGCGCGTGGATCAGGCGATGAAGACAGCGATGTGGATTTGTTAATCGAATTGGAAGATGGCGCCTCGGCTTTTGGCGTGGGTGGATTTCAATACGAAATCCAAAAGCTCCTTGAGATACCGATCGATGTGATTCCGTCCTTCGCGCTTTCCAGGATTGTTGACCGGGAGTTCGTAACGAACATCCGAAAAGAAGCTGTGGCAGTATGAGCGATTGAAAGCGTGTGGGATATGCTGCAGCGTGACCTGGCGGGATTGAAAATCGAGATAATCCGAGTTCTGGACGAGAACTGACTCCAAAACTTCTGTAACCCAACTATTCAGACTGTGGTCTTTCAATTTCGCCTGAATCAAGTAGTTGGATGGGTTAAATGATCTCCATCCGGCTTTGATATTTTTGGAGAATCCTTGACAAACCAGCGTTATTATTGTACAGTAATCCTGTACAGAACGGAGAAGAAAATGACTATTCAGACGACATATACTCAGGCCCGTGACGGGCTGGCGAAATTACTGGATCAGGTGACACACAACCGCGAAGTGGTTGTGATTCAACGCCGGGGCGAAGAAGAGGTAGCGATGATCGCCGCTTCAGAGCTGGTAAGCTTGATGGAGACTGCCTATCTGCTGCGCTCGCCAGCAAATGCCGAACGTCTGCTATCTGCGCTTGGACGAGCATTGAAAAATGAAGTCCAACCGCTAACCGTGGATGCTTTGCGACGCGAGGTTGATTTTGAGTAAAAAAGCGCGCACGGCGGTATTTCAACCAGAGTTCATTGAAGACCTGCGTTACTGGGTAGAAACGGATCGCAAGCTGGCGATCCGGGCATTCGATCTAATCGAGGCTATTTTACGAGACCCTTTTGAGGGAATTGGCAAACCTGAACCCCTCAAATATTTAACTCCGGGGGCATGGTCAAGAAGACTAACCCAGGAGCATCGCATCGTCTACCTGGTTCGGGAAGATCAAATCAATTTCTTACAAGCAAGATATCATTACCAGGCATAGGTTTCCTTGCGTGAATGGGAGCGATGAAAAACAGCGCGTACTCCTTTCAATGCGCCCCGAACTCTTGACCCAGGCCTTTTTGCTCTGATTTTCAAGGCTACATTTTGGTCGTCGCCAGCGAACAAGAGGGGTCCTCGAATTCCGGCTCCGGGTGCGCGGCTTTTACGCCCAGGATGCCTTCCAGCAGCGGCAGAAAGCTGGCGACCCGTTTCAGGCGGATGACCAGATCCCAGAGCGGCTCAAATTTCTTCCAGCCGCCGGCGTAGGCCAGGTGGCGCATCTGCCCCAGCAGGTCGCGCTTGTTGCGGGCGCTCTGTACGATTGCGCCCCAGCGGTAGAACTCATGATAGGCGCGCCAGTAACCGGCTTCGAGCGCCTCGGCGCTCATCCGTTTGGGCTGAAAGACCGAATGGCGGGTATCATAGCGATCCCAATCCTGGCTGGTGATGCGCCCCTGGGCCTGCATGCGGGCGTGCAGAGCGGTGCTCGGATAGGGCGTAAGGATATGGAAGGTGGCGGTCTCGACGCCCTGCTCAACCGCCCAGGCGACGGTGCGGTCGAAGACGTTCTCGTCGTCATCGTCCATGCCGAAGACAAAGCTGGCGTTCACCATCACGCCCAGGTCGTGCAGGCGGCGGATGGCGGCGGCGTAATCCCGGCCCAGGTTTTGGGGCTTGTTCTGCTGGCGCAGGTTATCCGGGCTGAGGCTCTCAAAGCCGACGAACAGGCTGCGCAGCCCACAGGCGGCGGCTTTCTCGATCAGGTCGGTTTGCAAGATCGAGCGCACCGTCCCGGCAGCCTGCCACAAACGGCCCATGCCGCTCATCCCGGCGAATAAGGCGGAGGCGAAGCGCGGGTCGCCGAAGAGATGATCGTCCAGAAAATACAAATGCCGACCAGGCAGCCCCTCGATCTCGGCCAGGGAGCGGTCTACCGCCTGGGTGTAAAAAGATTTTCCTCCCTTGAAAAAGGCATCTTTATAGCAGAAATCGCAGTGATGCGGGCAGCCGCGCGAGACCACGATCGAGTTCGGGACCAGGTACAGGCGACGGTCGATCAGATCGCGCCGGATGGGCGGGGCGCCGATCAAAGTCCGTTGGGCCGAGGCATACCGCTTTTGCGGGCAGCCCCGGCGATAATCTTGCAGGAAGGTTGGCCAGGTGTCCTCGCCAGGACCGATGAAGATTGAGTTGGCGTGGCGGGCCGCCTCATCTGGCAGGGAGGTGACGTGCAGCCCGCCCAGGCAGACATACGCCCCTTTTGCCCGGTAATGATCCGCCAGGGCGTAGGCGCGGTAGGCGTTTGTGATATAGACCTGGATCACAACCAGATCGGGTTGGTCTGCCAGGTTCAGGGTCTGGACATGCTCATCTTCGATCACGATCTCGTCGCTGTCATCTAGATAACCGGCCAGCGCAGCCAAGCCGAGCGGCGGGAAAAGCGAGTATTTGATTGGGCGGAAGAATGGACTGGTGGCTTCTGTCAGGGCAGGCAGGATCATTTTCACTTTCATGGTTTCAGGCGCTCCATCCATCAGGGATCGATTCATCTGGTGCAAGAAATTACTGATGATCATCATGCTACAATACAGACCGTTCTGGTGCAAGCGCTCAAGACCTCAATCGCGCGCACTCAGGTGCTTGACAGCCTTCCCCTTTATCCGCTATGCTTGACGCATTGAAGCGCAGTCAACCAACTTTTCTAAGGGACAATCCGATGTTGCGCATGTTGATTGTAGAAGATAATGACCGGCTACGATTAGCCTTAAAAGCCGGGTTGGAGGCTTCCGGCGCAGTGCAGGTGGTCTACCACGGTGATCGCGGCGAAGAGACGCTGGAATACTGCCTGGCTGCCCGATCAGAAGACCGGCCCGAGGTCGGGCTGCTGGATGTGCAGCTTGCTGGTGAGATGAACGGGATCCAGACTGCGATTGCCATCCGGCGGGAATTTCCGCGCTTCCCGGTGGTTTTCTATTCGATCCAGGATGATGACGCCTACTATCGCGACTTCCGCCAATCCGGCATCCTCAGCCACTATGCCTATGTGCGCAAGTCGAATTACCTGCTGCCTGGGATGATCGTTCCACTGCTAAGAGATGCCCTCAGCGGACGCAGTTTCATTGACCCAGAAATCGAGACCCGTGTGCAGGAAGTGCGCCACAAAGATGAACAGTCGCCGATGGCATTGCTGGAGCCGAATGAGCAGGTGGTAGCGCGCTTTTTAGCTCAAGGTCTGACCAATGAACAAATCGCTTCCCGGTTGGGTTTCCGCGACAAACGCACCATCAGCCGCACGAATGGACAGATCTACCTGGCCTGGGGGTTGAACGAGAGCGCCACGGATGAGAAAGTTGCCCGCACTCGAGCTGCGATCATCCTGCGCACCGGCCGGTTGATCCGATGGGATGCCAACGGCGAGGTGCAGGTATTGGATCAGCTCGGAAACTGGCAGGTATATGATGTTTTGGCTGAATAGGTTATTCATGCTGCTCCACCGCCTGTTCCCACGCGGTGTGGATGGGGCAATCCTGCCGCTATGGCCCGGGAGCCTGGCAGTGATCTTTCTGTTGGGGGCGGTGGCGCTCCATTTTGTAACGATGCGTCATTTCGACGACCTCTATTTCCGTTTTGAGAAAGCAGCCGGGTTGGCCGCGCTGATTGCGCTTGGCTTTGGACTGGCCGATTGGGGTTTGTTAGCCGCATTGCCCCGCCTTGGACTTTCTTATGGCGGTCTGACGCGTGGTCTGATCGGTATCACCGCCATCCGGGTGGGGGTTCTGCTGGTTGTGATTGCGATCTTGATGGCGGTCAGATATTTACATACTGTTTTCGGTGGGTCATTAAGCCCCGAATGGTTGTTAAAAGCAGGGCTGACCGCCGGATGTATTGTATCCGCGCTCGTTCTGATAAATCTGGCCATCTTTGCCAGCGAAATATATGGATTAACGATTGAGCCGTTCAATTTGCAGACAACCCAGATCAGCCTGGCGGGTCCAAACAAATCCAATGGCGAGCCGTTGAGGATTTTGCATCTTACGGATACTCATATCGAGCGAATCACCAGCCGCGAAGTTGATCTGATTGAGCGCGTCCATGCGCTTAAACCCGACCTGATTCTGCTGACCGGAGATTATGTAAACCTGGATTACCTGGACGATACGCGTGCGCTCCAGGATACACGCCATGTGCTGGATCAGCTTAGTGCGCCTTATGGCGTCTATGCGGTGATAGGCTCGGTGGATACCCAAAGAGTGGCGCATGCTCTATTTAGCGACTTATCGATTCGCCTGCTACAAGACGAAATTGCTCCCATTCGTCTTGGCGAGCAAACCATTTACCTGATCGGCGTTTCGAACATCAACAGCAAGCGAGACGCGCAGGCATTCGAAAAACTCGCTGACCAGATTCCCAAAGATGGATACTCGATTTTGCTTTATCACACTCCCGATCTGATCGAGATCGCAGACCAGTCTGGGATCGATCTTTACCTGGCCGGTCATACCCACGGCGGGCAGGTGCGTTTGCCATTCTTTGGGGCAATTATCACCATGTCCGCCTACGGTAAGCGTTTTGAAAGCGGTCTCTATCAACTCAACCCAACCACGCTGTACGTCAGCCGGGGGATTGGGATGGAGGGCATGGGGTTGCCGCGGGTTCGCTTTCTGTGTCCACCTGAGATCGTACTGGTGAACCTGGGCAGCGAACTGCTTGTTATTGGAGGCTTAGAGTGAGCGGCAGTTTTCTCCTGGATTGGGCAACCCTGGCGGTATCGCTGTTCAATGCGATGTTGTTGCTCTGGTTGGGGCTGACGGTGCTGATGAACGCCGAGCCGCACACCTGGGGGATCTGGCTGGCTGGCAGCGGTTTGCTGATCGGTGCGACTTTCTTCTTGATCCATTCAGTGATTCTGGGTTTGGGTTTTTCCTACATCTCTTGGAGATCGAATTTTTGGTGGTATTCTGGTTGGATCCCGGTCATCCTGGCCCCATTTGCCTGGTATGTTGTGATGTTATGGTACACAGGTTATTGGGAAGGCAAGCGGAACGAGGTTCGTTTGCGCCATCGTCTCTGGCTTGGTCTGTTATCGCTGACGGCGATGATCATGCTTGGGATGTTCCTTTTTGCGAACCCGCTGCCATCATTTGGCGACCTGGCACACCTGAAGCTGAGAGCCAGCCCTTCGATTCTCGGAATTCCAGTATTAATCTTGATGTATCCACCATTTATCCTTGGTTGCATTGCACTCTCGATGGATGCACTGCTGCGGCCTGGACCAACCATTCGCATGATGGGGCAGCTTGCCCGCCAGCGCGCCCGCCCCTGGTTAGCAGCCGCCTCCGGGATGCTGTTATTGGTCAGCCTGTTGGTCGGCGGATTTATGGCCTGGATGGTCCTCGGCGTCCAAGAATATGCCCCCTCGCTCCGGCTGGCGCGCGGGGTGGGTTGGCTGGATCTGGGCATCTCCGGATTGATCACCGCCTCAGTTTTGCTCACCGGACAGGCGATTGTATCGTATGAGGTCTTCACCGGGAAAGCCCTCCCCAGGCGTGGGCTGCGGCGATACTGGGGCTGGACGCTTGCGCTGGCAGGTGGATACAGTATATTGCTCAGCCTGGCGGTGACATGGCATTTACCCGTGGTGTACAGCGCCATATTGAGCAGCGGATTGCTGGCCTTGTTGTTGGTTTTATCCGGGCGGCGGGCTTATGCCGAAAGGGATGATTTCATCGCTACATTGCGTCCTTTCATAGCCAATCAGCGGTTTTATGAACAACTCCAGTCCACTCCGGATGCAACAGCCCTTCAGGAAACTGAAGCTTCGTTCAAGGCGCTTTGTGCACAAGTGCTTGGGACCCGCTGGGCTTACTTGAAACCCGTTGGCCCGCTGGCTTCGCTCTTTGGGCCGGATCTGGCCTATCCACAAGATCTGGCGCCTCCACATCTCGATCTGGCAGAAGTAGAAGGGCGTGCTTCTGCAGATATGCTCTATTTTCCTGTAGATAATTGTGATCCAGAGGATGAAAGCTGGGCGATTCCCTTATGGAACAGTCGTGGATGTTGCGGGATTCTGCTTGTGGGAGAAAAACAAGATGGCGGACTTTACTCACAAGAGGAAATGGAAGTTGCTCGTTCAGCCGGAGAAAGGTTTATGGATTTACAGGTGAGCGCCGAAATCACCCGGCGGTTGGCGGCGCTCCAACGCAGACAATTAGTGGAAAGTCAGGTGCTGGATCGGCGGACGCGCCGGACTCTGCACGATGATGTGCTGCCGCGCTTGCATGCCGTCCTGTTGGAATTAAGCGTGCCGGCATCGAAAGAGCAATCTTCAGAAACGTTGCAAGCGTTGAGCGATATCCACCGCCAGATAGCTGATTTATTGCACGATATCCCGGCTGCTGGCGCTCCGCATGTGAAGCGTTATGGCTTGATAGGTGCGATCCGCAGGGTAACAGGCGAGGAATTTAGGGGCGCCTTCGATCAAGTGAACTGGCAGATCGAAGCGGGTATTGAAACACAGATCGCCAACTTGCCCGACGTTCAGGCAGATGTGATCTATCATGCCGCCCGCGAGGTGATTCGTAATGCAGCCCGTCATGCTCACCCTGTCCAGGATCAAACGCTGCTTTGCCTGCAAATTGGCGTTGCCTGGAAAGATGGATTGGAGATATTGCTTGAGGATAATGGAGCCGGGATTGCTTCGCGCCTCGCAATGACATCCGCTGAAGGGAATGATGGAGGCAATGGGCAGGGGCTGGCATTACACAGCACGCTGCTGGCGGTGATTGGGGGAACGTTGGCGGTCGAAAGTAAATCCGGGCAATTTACGCGGATCCGGTTATTTGCGCCGGCTGGCGAAACTAGTTTCAGACGAGATGGATTGAATTGAGAGCGTGGACGAAGGCTTCAGCCATACTTTCCAGGTTAACTTCCTGAGCGACAATCCGATAAGACTCAGCCCCCATCCGGCGTAAGCGAGCCGGGTCTGCGAGAGCGTTCTGGATGGCCGCGATCAGGGAAGGCAGGTCGTTGGGCAGAATGGTCCATCCATTCTCTGGGCGGACCAGGTCGTCTTGTGTGCCATCCCCCTGGGCAACGATCACTGGCAACCCAAATGACATCGCCTGTTGGACGGCCAAACCACCTGTGCCGGGCAGCACGAAAAGGTCGGCCGCATTGAAAATTGCATCCAGGTCCACGCCAAAACGCGCCCCCAGGAATTTAGTTTGCGGGTAGACCCGCTCAGCTTGGGCTTCAAGATCGCTTCGAGCCGGCCCATCACCGACAATCCACAAACGTGGGCGCAGGTCTTCGGGCAAACTGGCGCAAGCTAACAGCAGGCTATCGATTTGTTTGCGGGCCTGTAACCGCCCGACGAAGAGAATGATCGCTTGTTCGCCGAAAGCAGCAGAACGGAGAGGGGCAGGCCGGGTTGGGCGGGCTGCAGCTGCGTTTGGGGAGATAAAGACTTGCTCTGCTGGTAAGCCGGCTGCGCGGTATTCTTGAGCGCCGCGCTGGCTGTACGCGATCACTCCATCCAATGCATGCAAGAAACTAAGCCGCGAGCGCATGCGATAGCCAGCCAGCCAACCCCGAATCGGGGGGATGCCAAGCCCCCATCCCAGCACTGGGCGATCGCGGGTGTGCATCCAACGGATTGCCTCACGCGTGCTGGGGTAACGCGGATTTGCTTCCACAATCAGCGCGTCCGGCTCCCATCTATTCAACCATTGCAGGATGTCAGGCTGCCAGCATTGGTAGAAGGGGGAGCTGATCTTGAGAAAATGCCGGTTTTGGGCCTGGAAGAATTGGGCTGCCTGGAGCGTCTCTGCAGCGGCGATCTGCTCATCTGGCTGTGGTTGTCCAGCATAAACGCTCAAGCCTCCCATGCAAACCGAGGCCAGTTGATCAAAAAAGGCGCCCGGTAAGCCGGAAGGACTCGCTGTTGAATTGCTAACTTGCCATCATAATTCGAAGACATAAGAGATTTCATCAATGTGTTGGGATCATCACCATGTATGATTTCCAATTTAACTCATCTAATGATTTAATCTGGGAGTATCCTCTTTCCATCCGGCACAAACGATAATCCAATGGGCGCAACAAATCCCAGGCCGTTCTGGCTGCTTGTTCTCCGTGCAGTTCAATGAAAACCAGAGGTTGCTTCTCCATCAACAGACGGCGCATCCCTGGCAGAGCCAGCACCTCGCCGCCTTCAATATCCATCTTGACCACATCTGGCGCAGGATTGCCGGATTTGAAAACAAAATCATCCAACGAAATCCCCATGGTTTCAATGGCTTCAGGATAATCGACTTCCTGCCGTCCAGCCGATCCTTCAGCCTTGCCCATCCCTCCGGATGGCCCTACCAAAAAACGAACCGGACGGCTGGTCTCGATCACCGCCGCAGGGACGACAGCCACTACCGAGGCAAATTCGTTCAACGCCAGATTGGCCCGAAGCCGCTCCAGGTTTGCTGGCAGGGCTTCAAAAGAAAAAACTCGGCCATTCAACCCGGTTTTGCGCGCAAGCATCAGGCTGATGTAGCCGATATTCGCGCCGACATCATAGACAACCATCCCGGGTTGAACATAATCGGCAATTGCATCCTGCAGCTCAGGTTCGTAGGTTCCCAACCAGTAATCTTTTTCGGTCTGCAAATCCAGGTGCAATGAAGCACCTTGCAAGCTGCCAGCCGCAACGAGCGCCTGGCTGAGCCCATCTGGGGCTGCCCGGTTCAGCGCCAGGCGCAGCAACCGCGCCAGCGGTGGGACTTGATAGAGCATCTTTTTGATGGGCATCGGCAGCCAGCGGGCTACCCAAGCAGCCAGCGAGAGGAGCGATTTTGACATAAGGTTTACTCCGGGCGATGGACTGCATCGCCCAGGACTTCCAAATAGGCATCGACCATCCGGTTGAGGTCAAACGCTTTCTCCGCCCGTCGGCGGGCATTGACCCGGTAACTATCTAGGTTTTGTAAGATGGACAAAGCTCCACTTGCCAGCGATTCGAGATCAGGCGGCCCCAACCGCCATGGATCCCCGCCATAGGGTATCACTATCCCGGCGCCATCCTGAACAAGCTCCGGCAGAGCGCCTGTATCGAAAGATATAACGGGCAACCCACACGCCAGCGCTTCGATCACTGAATTGGGGCAGGCCGGGTTGATGTCGGACGAATACAGCAAATGGGCGGATCGGTCGAGCACAGGGATTTGATCGCCTGGCGCCAATCCAGCCCAATTCAATATTAATTGGGGTGCATAGGCAGACCGGCTCACCTGGGCATCCCATTGGTTTTTTAAAGCCTCAGGGACCTTGCCTGCGATCATCAGTTCTACTTTGGTCGGGAAAGCATCCAGGCGCTGCCTAGTCAATAGATTGATCAGCGCTTCGATCCAATGAACAGCCACGGACAAACCCTGCTCGTACCCTCCCATCAGGCTGCCTTCCACCATCAATACCCGCCAGCGATCCCGCGGCGGTTCACCAGGACCATTGGGAGAGTATAAATCGAGGTCAACTCCATTAAAGATCACGCTAAATGGAACAGGCGTCCTACCGTGGGCTTGCTCCCACCACTGGCGAGAAAACTCACTCTGGTAGATGACCCGGTTGGCCATTCGAGAGCGAATCAAAGCCAGCAGTTCATTGCCATAGGCGGCCCGAACATAGTGACGCCACCCGCTTTTTCGGATGCCCGCCAGGCGATGAAGCCAATTCATCCCATCCAGGCGCTGGATGATTGGGATTCCACGGCGGCGCGCCCTCCACAGACCAGGAAGGTTGCGCGTCCCTCCGACTACCAGGATAGCCTGATAATCTCGCTGCGTCAGGTCATACCCAACCTCTACATGGCGCTTTTTCAGCCCGGCAGCCAGCCTGTGCTGAAAGGAAACCATCCCACCTACTCCCGAGAGGCGCGGGACGAGGCAGACTCGTTGGATAACCTTGCTTTCAGGATTCACGTTTACCCACACGCCTGGCCGGGACCCCTGCCCAGATTTCGTCTTCGCCGGTGGATTCCAACAGAACAGCGTTGGCCCCCACCACCGTCCCGCGCCGTACCGTCAGAACCCCCTGCTTGCAAAGGACTTTCGCTCCGGGGGCGAGGATGACATCATCTTCAATGACAATCCCCGCAAAAAGCGATTGCTCGATCGGGTGATGAATATCCGCCCTCCCAAGGGTGACACCGGGGTATATCTTGACACGGGCGCCGATGATCGATTTTGAATGAATGACCACACCTACACCACCATGCGCCAGCTCAAAATCTGGACCGATCGGGACACAACGCGGTATTTCGACACCAAGCAGCTTCAAGACCAGATACGCCAGCCGGCCGAACCACCGTTCCAGCGTTGATCGTCGAACATCAACCAATCGAGTCGGTATGTCACGTGCCATTGCTTTTCCGATCCAAAAGCCCGGCTTTGGACAATCCAATGGTCCCTAATCCCAGCACACAGGTGGTATGAGACTCCACAATGAACTCCTCTGAAAACGAATGGTCAATACCTGGCAGAATATTTACCTTTAGAAAGCGATGTTTTGCCAACTCTCAGATTATGCCATAAAAAGAGCAAAAACCTTTAATCTCTTGACACAGAACGTATGTTCGTGTTATTATAATATTAGCACAAATAATCGAGTAATTAACTGGTGAGAACGCCTTGCCTAAGAATGGAGGAAGCCTTATGATGGCTCGACGGCGAAGAAAGGATCTCAGCGAGAGACAGATTCGTGTATTAGGGGTGTTGGAGGGATTCCAGGGAAAATTTGGTTATCCCCCCTCGATTTCGCGAGATCTGCGATAAGGCAAATATCTCATCTACTTCTGTAGTCAACTATTATTTAGATCAACTTGAGGAGATGGGTTATATTGAACGTGACCAGGGTGTGTCGCGTGGTATCCGCTTGATCAAAACCGCGAGCGAGTTGCCGGGTTTGGCGGCTGAAACGGTTGAAAAAATCAAGGGAAAGGTGCAGGGCATGGGTCAAAGAATTGGCGAGATGCTCCAGATTCCTATCGCAGGTCGAATTGTGGCTGGTTTGCCGATCCCTGTCCCACCCTCGGATTTCTCGTATTATGACTCAGAAAGCATGGTTGAGGTTGCCAGCAGCCTGCTGCCAGTTAGCGAAAAAGGGTCTCCCCTGTTTGCGCTCGAAGTTCAGGGTGACTCAATGATCGATGCGATGGTCTATGAGGGTGATCTCGTGATCCTGAAGCCCGCCAACCAGGCTTATAATGGCGAAATGGTTGCGGTCTGGCTTAAAGATCGTGACGAGACCACTTTGAAATACTTTTATCTGGAGAACGGCAAGGTGCGTTTGCAGCCTGCTAATCGGGCGATGCAGCCGATTTATATCGATGATCCGTCTACAGTTGAAATACAAGGCAAAGTGATCATGGTCATCCGTCAGGTCAAAGGGATGATTGTGTAGACGGTAAGTAGAAGAGAAAAGAGAGTGCGGCTTTCAGGAAGACAGAAACCGCACTCTCTTGTTGCTTAAGAATGATATCGTCATCTGTCATCGAAGGAGGACTGGGAGATACGCCGAAGCGACGGCGGGGGCAAAGCCGACCAACAATGGGTCGTGGTCGGAGCTAAGATGGACCGAATCACTCAGACTGATATAAGAATAGGGGTAATCGGCATTGATGTGAATCGGTTGAATAAGGGATGGGATCAAGTTTGGTTGAGGGGAGAAGAGGATATAATCCAGGGTCTGTGAAACTCCTTGATAGATATATGTATAACGCGTCTGGTTTGCTGCCAGGTCAAGGGAGTTTTTTAAACCAGAGGATAAGAGCGCTGTCAACGGTTGGGCTTCCAAATGATCGTTAAGATCACCCATGACAAAAATACTTGCATCTGGGGAAACCCATCTGATCTCCCGTACCAGGTCGGCGACAAATTCGGACTGCTCAATGCGACGCGGCAGGGTGTACTCAACTGTGGAGCTATCTCCCACTTTTGACTTAAAATGACAGATGATGACCCAAAAATCAAAATACTCATCGGAGACAGTATGGATGGATGCGCTTGAATCCTCGATCCATGGACGCGCCCAAAGATGAATAACCAGAGGGGGACGCGAGAATAGGCGGCTGCCATCCAGCACACCGTCGCCATCGAGGTCGCAGGTTGGGGTTTGTTGGGGGTTTTCTGGATCGCCATTTCCATCTGGCTCGAATCCATCCACCAGAGCAGTGCATTGTTGGCGCGACTCATCGCTGAGGATGTTTATCAGATCTGGACGGTAGAGCAATGCGACGTCAATGCCTCGCAAATCTGGTCCTTCCCGGTGCAGGTAGTGGTACGCCGTCTGGATCTCGGGTCGTGAAACCAGATCTTCAAGCACATCTGCATTTTCCACTTCCTGTACTGCAATGATTGCAGGGTGAGCAAGCTCACCTCCGATGACCATAGCGCGCTTTTGCAGGCGTCGCTGGTATTCGGTATAGCCGAGCACTTCATCCTCAGTGAGTGGATCGTCAACCATATCAAACAAGTTGTGCAGGTTGAACGTCGCAATTGATATCATCGCTGGGCTGGATAAAAAATCAAATGTAGATCCATCATCCAAAACAGATTCTAGCAGCGGAGCGCTGGTTAACTGAACACAGTAAATACCGATCCGGAAATCCAGCACCCCTATGATTCCGCGGGCCAAGTCGCCAACCCTGGCTTCTGGTGTGATCTCGAATATCCCACCATCGTCGGCGCAAATCACTTCACCTGTGCCGGCCGGGTCATTGTGAAAGACATGCTCAATCCCCAGGTCAGATCGCGCCAGCCAGGTACGATCATTCGAGTTGGTCGGGCCTACCACCCGGCCTTCACCTAATTGAACGGACATCGCTTCGAGTGATTCGAAATAGCTGCGTGCAGATAGATTTGAGAATGGGGGATTCAACTCTTGCGGAGCGGGCAAGGGATTGTTATGAGACAGGATAGTGACATTAGAGGCAGAGGCGACGATCTCGGTCATCCCATAATATTCCTGTACCAGTCCGCTCACTTCCACCCGATCAGCCAGGTTTACGGTCTCTAACCGCTCGCCAAGATAAACGAAAATTCCATCCGATGTCGAAGTATTCGAGTCGCAATGTGGTGTCTGGATGAAAAATCCACGCTGCCCGGTTTGATCGAAGTCGGCTGTGACTATTCCCACCGCCTGAAGAGTCCTTCCCTGGTAAATTGAGCTAAATCCACTGCCCTGGATCATACAGATGGGAACAGTTGTAAGCAAAACAGGGGATGGAAAAATACAAGTGATCAGGCCGATCGGGATGATCCACCGGCAAAGTGGGTTAAGAATCGATGGAAGAAATCGCCGCCCCATTGGATTTATTTCTGCAGATCACGTCTGCATCTTAATGATTACCTTCAGGTTTTTGTCCATTTCTTCGGTTCCCTCCATTCTCCCCGCGACGAGTCTTTCTTCTCTGTGGCTATAGTGGGTGAAGAAGTTGCACTTGGAGACAAGCCAGTCGGCGTCGCGCTTAAACCAGCAGTCTCAGCGGTAGTTATCGCGCCATTGGCAATAATCGATGGCTCCAGCACTGGCGAGATGAATTGAAAGGCAGGCGGTTCAGGCGTTTCTGAGGGAGTGGGTGAAGGGAAAGGTGATGGAGTCGGTTCCAGGGTAAGCGTGCTGGTGGATGTCTGCACAACAGATTGAGTGCTTTCTACCGTAGAGATTCGAGGCGCTTCTCCTGCAGTGATCACGCAGGCTTGAAAAACCACCCCAAAGCATATCAGCAGTACTACGATCACATTTTTCGACATTTCCGCCATCACCTAACGGGCTTGAGTGCTCTTTCTCAGCCAGCTTTTTCTTCATTCTATAATTATTCATTCGTTTGGTCAAGCGATATAGTACAATGGCCATCTAGTACTATGGGTTCAATATTTTTGATAATGGATGATCTATGTCAGATTTTGATCTTTTTCTATTCCAATCACAGCTTTCGGAATTAGCGCCTCAGGGACGATCTGCTCTGCTACCGGCGTTGCATATCGCTCAGGCCCTCTATGGGTATCTACCCGAAGTTGTAGTTGATGAGATCGCCCGCACTCTGGGCATCCCACTGGCCGATGTGTATGGTGTGGTGGAGTTTTATCATCTGTTCTATACTGAGCCGCAAGGAAAAACAGTTGCCCATATTTGCACCGATGTGGCCTGTTCAATGCAAGCCAGCGATCAGCTTTTAGACAAAATCTGTGCTCATCTGGGCGTCCAACCAGGGAATACAACCAGCGATGGTCTGTTCACAATTCAGCGCTCACCCTGTCTGGGTCTTTGCGAGCATGCTCCGGCTGCCTTGGTAGGAGAGTTGGCTGTCGGACGGATCAACGAACTGACACCGGAAGCGTTATTAAGAAGGCAATTCAAGCGGCCAGAGGCGCGATTTGGAGGCAATGTACACCAACTCACCAAGAATTTTTCCGATGGACGAGTTGGATCATTGGCTAAATATGAGGAAAATGAAGGATACAGCGGACTTCGCAAAGCGCTGAGCCTTCAACCCCAGGCTGTGATCGCAGAAGTAAAAAAATCGGGGTTGGTCGGTCGAGGTGGAGCTGCGTTTCCGACCGGGATCAAATGGGAGGGCGCTGCGCAAGCCAATGATTCTGAAAAGTATGTAGTCTGTAATGCCGACGAATCAGAGCCGGGGACTTTTAAAGACCGCGTTCTGATGGAAGAAGATCCGCATTGCACTTTGGAAGGAATGATCATCGCCGGATATGCCATCCAGGCCCATAAAGGATATGTCTATATCCGTGGGGAGTATCCGTTTGCATTTCAAACGATGAGCAACGCAATTGAGGAGGCCAGCCGGGCCGGATATTTGGGTGAGGACATCCTTGGCTCTGGATTTCGCTTCGAGATCGAACTTCGTCGAGGGGCTGGAGCCTATATCTGTGGAGAGGAAACCGCATTGTTTGAGTCGATTGAGGGAAAACGTGGTTTCCCACGCCTCAAGCCGCCTTTCCCAACCACCCACGGTTTATTTGGGAAACCCACCGTGATCAATAACGTTGAGACGCTTTGCAATGTGCCGTTTATTCTTGCCCAAGGCGTAGATGCATACCGCCAGCTTGGGACTGAAAAATCCCCAGGAACTAAGCTATTCTGTGTTTCAGGAGATGTGGAATTACCCGGGTTATTTGAGGTTCCATTTGGCATCCGCTTGCGCGATCTGCTCGACGGCCTGGCAGGAGGCGTGCTTTCCGGCAGAAAGCTCCAGGCGATTTTGTTCGGCGGCGCGGCGGGCGCTTTTGCAACCCCCAATCAACTTGACGTTGAGATGTCTTTCGAGGGACTGCGGGCTGCCGGGCTGCCGCTTGGGTCTGGGGTGGTATTGGTGTTGGACGATCGGCGCGACTTGCGCCAGATTCTGCTCAACCTGGCTCGTTTCTTCGCACACGAATCCTGTGGAAAATGCTACCCCTGCCAGATTGGAACTCAGCGCCAATATGAGATCCTGAAGCGTGTGGCAGATGGCAAGACTATCGAAGGCGACGCTGAGCGTCTGTCTGATGTCGGTTGGACTATGAGTGACGCCTCGATCTGTGGGCTTGGACAAACTGCTGCCAGCGCGGTTTTAAGTGCACTGCACCTGTGGCCTGAACTCTTCCAACCCGCTCATGCGCCAATGTCAGAATAACCCGCCTGGAGCTGCAATATGACCGAAGAGATAACCCTGACGATTGACGAACAATCTGTAACTGTGCCGGCTGGTACGACGATCCTGCAAGCAGCCCGCTCAGCCGGTATCGAGATCCCGGTGATTTGTTTTCATGAAGCCACCACTTCCAATGGCTTATGTCGCACTTGTGTGGTGGAAGTCGAAGGTTGGCGGGTGCTCGCAGCATCTTGTGTTACCCTGGCTGCAAATGGGATGGTGGTGCAGACCCAATCGGAGCGTGTGGTGCGCAGCCGCCGGACGATCCTTGAAATGCTGCATTCGGCTGTAGATCTTAGCCAAGCGCCCGGCATTCAGGAGATGATGGAAAATTACGCGGCCGAGCCCGACCGTTTTCCGGGCGCCGAGCGGCGGGGTTTCCCTGTAATCGACGACAACCCAATGTATGTGCGCGATTATGCAAAATGTGTGCTGTGTTGGCGCTGTGTTCAGGTATGCGCCGAAGATGCCCAATATACTTTCGCACTCAGTTTTTCTGGGCGTGGATACGAAACCCGGATTGGCACATTCTTTGACCGGCCGATGCCATTGACTACCTGTGTATTCTGCGGTCAATGTGTGGGCGTCTGTCCAACGAATGCTTTGATATCCAGGCGTGAATATTTGATGGGGCAGGGTTTTAGCCCTGACCAAATTATCGCCACAACCCCTAAGAAACGGCGGAGGAAAGCCGATGAGTGATGGAGCGTTCATGCCAGTATCGCTTGGTCTGGCTGCTGCGATCTCGTGGGGAGCAGCCGATTTTACCGGGGGCATGATAACCAAACGATCCAACGTCTACGGTGTAGTCATTGGCGGTGAACTGACTGGTCTGATCGCGTTGTTCGGGTTGGCTCTTTTGACCGGAGAACCCATTCCATCCCTGGAAAACTTGCTCCTGGCCGGTCTGGCCGGGATTGGAGGCGGTTTCGGGCTGATCTTACTCTACCGCGCTCTGGCAGGCGGGCAGATGAGCGTGGCTGCGCCGGTCTCGGCTGTGCTCGCTGCAGCAATCCCAGTCATCGTCACTGCTGTGTGGCAGGGTTTGCCCGATCTAATTGTAATGAGCGGTCTGCTGCTGGCATTACTTGCCATCTGGTTGATTGCCCGTGGCGAAGGCAGCGAGGACTCAATCCGTATCCGCCTGGCTCATATCCGCCTGCCATTCCTGGCAGGCATTGTATTCGGTTTGTTTTTTGTGCTGCTGCATCAGGCCAGTCAGGATTCACTCTTTTGGCCGATTATCGCCACACGCTTGACGTCAGTCACTTTTTTGATCGGATTTGCATCCTTTACGCGCCAACCCTGGATTCCGTCGCGTAAATTATGGCCTATCATCGCCCTGAGTGGGGTCTTGGATACAGGCGGAAATGGTCTTTTCGTGCTCTCTGGACAGCTCGGACGAATGGATGTAGCAGCCGTGCTTAGCTCCTTATATCCTGCTGCAACGGTTATGTTAGCCTGGATCATTTTAAAAGAAAAAATGGGACGTCTGCAATGGGTTGGTTTTATCTGTGCTTTGTTTGCGATCATTTTAATCGCTTTATGAGGAGGTTTCATGATTCATGCTGACCGCATTGTTTCTACTACCTGCCCTTATTGTGGGGTGGGCTGTAACCTGCATTTACATTTGAAGGATGATGTTATTTACAAAGTGACCTCCCCATTTGACAGCCCGGTGAATCAAGGAAACCTTTGTGTCAAGGGGCGCTTTGGCTATGACTTTATCTATCACCCGAAACGGGTGACAACGCCGTTGGTCCGCAGGACACCCCAAACCGTTGGGGAGCGGACCCAGGCGTTCGACCTTTCGGAATGGCGCCAGGTCAGCTGGGATGAAGCTCTGGACCTGGTAGCCGACCGACTGGTAGAGATCTATCACCGGGATGGACCCGATGCGCTGGCTGCTTATCTGTGTGCAAAGGCAACCAACGAAGATAATTATCTGTTGCAGAAACTCTATCGGTCTCAATTCCGAACCAATAATATTGATCACTGTACGCGCTTATGCCATGCCGGATCAGTGGTGGCGCTGCAGCAGGCGATTGGTTCTTCGGCGATGAGCAACACTGCCGCCGAGGTGATCCATAACGATGTGTTCATTGTCACCGGATCAAATACAACAGAGAACCACCCGATTATCGCCCTTCAGATGAAGGCAGCCGTGGAAAAACACGGCGCCAAAATGATTGTGGTTGATCCACGCCGCCTGGAATTGGTTGATTTTGCTGAACTCTGGCTGCCGCTCAAGCCTGGCACCAATGTGCCCGTTTTTAGTGCAATGGCGCAAGTGATCATCGAAGAAGGTCTGATTAACCGAGATTTCATTGAACAACGCACCGAAGGGTATGAAGAATTCCGACATTCAATCCAGTCTTTTACCCCAGAGTATGCCGAGAGCATCTCCGGCGTTGATCGCGAATTGATCCGTAAGGCCGCCCGGATGTATGCCTCTGCCCACAGCGCTGCGATCTACTGGGGCATGGGAATATCCCAGCTTGCCCATGGCACAGCCAGCGCGCTTTCTTTGATCCATCTCGCTTTCCTGACAGGTCACATCGGTAGGAAGGGCACTGGATTGAACCCGCTGCGAGGGCAGAACAACGTTCAGGGCGCGTCTGATATGGGCGCTATGCCTTTCCACTATCCTGGATATATGCGCGTAGACGAGCAAGCAAGCGCCGCAAAATGGGAGCAAGCCTGGAATATCGAGCCGGGTGGATTGAACCGGCAATTAGGTCTGACTACCACCGAAATCCTCGATCACGCCCATCCTGGGGGAATCCGGGCGCTATACATCATGGGTGAGAACCCGATGATGAGCGAGCCTAACCTGAACCTGACTCGTCGGCACATGCAGCAGTTGGATTTTCTGGTCGCTCAGGACTTATTCATTAACGAATCGGGCGCTTTTGCCGACGTTTTCCTGCCGGCGGCCTCATGGGCAGAGAAGGACGGCACGTTTACAAATACCGACCGCAGATTACAACGAGTGCGCCAGGCATTGCCGCCGCGCGGCCAGGCTCGTCCGGATTGGCAGATCATTTGTGATTTAGCGAAGCGGATCGAAAATCGCCTGGGGCGCCCAGGCACGGCGGATTGGGATTACGCCCATCCCTCCGAGATTATGGCAGAAGTCAGCCGAACTGTACCAGAATTCGCGGGCGTGACCTACAATCGAATCGAGAAGCATGGTCTGCATATCCCGGTCTGGCACGAGGAACATCCAGGCACGCCTGTTCTATTTGAAGAAAGTTTCCCGCACGGACGGGGAAAATTCCACCAGCTGGAGTTTGTTCCAGTGGTTGAACAACCTGATGACGAATATCCGTTCATCCTGACTACAGGCCGTGTACTGGAGCATTGGCATGGCGGCACCATGACACGCAACTCGCAGCTTAATGTCTTATATCCTGAAGCGCTGGCGGAGATCAACCCGGTAGACGCTGAGATGCTCGGGATCAGGGACGGCAGCACGGTGAGAATCGCCTCCCGTCGAGGTGAGATCACATTGCGCGCTGCGGTCCATGAAAAGACCAGCGCCGGTGTAGTTTTTATCCCATTCCACTTTGTCGAAGCGGCTGCGAATTTGTTAACCATCGATGCGCTTGACCCACAGGCGCGCGATTCCAGAATATAAGGCCTGTGCGGTGCAGATATTTCCGGCTCGCGAAAATGACCTGATCAATCCTGAAGAGCGCACAATTCGAGGTAGATATTAATCTGACCGGCAAAATTACATGGAATTTACACCGGCCTGATACGGGTTTCACAACCACTGGTTAGACTGAAGATTAGAACCGGAGGTTAAAAAATGAAACCCTATCCATTATTTTCCTTCTTGATGTTGATTGCTCTTCTGGGGATGCCCGCCTGCGGATCATTCATCCCGGTTGAAACTGCGGTATATCCTCCTGAACTGGTCTATCACCCCGTGTCAGAACCAGTGGATGTTGACCCGGCGCAGCCAGAAACGCCAGCCGAGCAACCTGTGCTGCTGTTTGGGATCGGGATGCACATCGAGCCGTTCGGATCGACCGTCAGCGATTTAGCGGCTGGCGGTTTTTCCAACAAGCAGCCGCAGGGCGGTTTGAAGAACTCGCGCGATTATCACCAAATCCCATTCTTTGAGCGCCACGTCCAGGATATCCAGATCGTTGCTGAAATCGTAGAAGATCACGGCGGCGTGATGTCCGTCCAGGCGCAGACGCCCTTCACACAGATTGCGCTGGATAGGGAAAATTCCATCCTGGTCGATCTGGCTGCCAATGGTCACGAGATTGCGCTGCACTTTCACGAAGATGCTCACCTTGGAAAAAATCCAGAAAACTTACCGGTTGAGAAATGGTGTGCAGTGATGAAAGAAGAGATTAAAATTTTGGAGCAAGCCAGCGGGGTTGACCATATTCGCTATTGGAGCGGTGGAAATCTCTATCCAGATCTATTTCAGGCAGCAGCCTGCGCTGGATTGGATGTTAACAGCGATTGGAAGAATCCACATACCCAAACCACCCCAATCGAGTTGATTGGACTTCAACCCTGGCGTCCCAGTGGGGGTACAGACGGATATAATATGCAGGCATTCATCCAACCCGATCCGGATGGCGCAGTGATCTACTTACCTGAAGGGTTGTACGATCGGAATGATTTTGCCAGTATGCGTCGGAGCAAAGGTGCGGATGGTGACCGGGCGTACTTCGATTTCCTGAAGGAAAGCCTGCTGGCTTCACTTGCGGCGGTCGAATCAGGACAGGTGAATGTCTTTCATTTCACGATCCATCCAGCGGAGTTCCGCGGCGACCCGAATCAGCCATACCAATTGATTGAGCGCTTTTTAGACGAAGTCGTTGATCCATTGGTTGCATGCGGTAGAATCCGCTGGGCTACATTTTCTGAAATGGCCGAAGCTTACCAGAAATGGGAAGATCACCATCCGGCATATGAGGTTATGAACCAGGAGTCCTATTGATGAATAAAGCACCTGCGCTGGTGATTTGCGCTATGATCTTATCGACCCTGGCAGCCTGCAGCCTGTGGTCCGACTTGACCCTTCCGAACGCCAGCCCTAAAGAACAGAACCAGTATGGTCAGATAGATTCAACCCCAGTAATTTTGGAGGACACGGTCTTCTCTGGCTACGCTTTTATCGATCAGAACGGGAATGGGAAGCTGGACGAGGCCGATCAGCCCCTGAAGGGCGCGCAATTCACACTGGCAGGTTTTAGCAGCCTGACAGATTCAAACGGTTATGCAATGGTATTGATCCCTGGTGGATGGGATGAACCGGTTTCCGTCCGGATGACCGCCCCGAAAGGGAGCGGCTTTGTTCTGATCGGGCCAACCGAGGAGATCTTGCAAAATGGGAATAAGAACCGGGCGGATTTCCTGTTCGCTCCGGAATTGGAGGCGCAAAACCCAATCGCTGCGACCAAAACTGCGGTTCAGGTCGATCTGACCTATTGCACAACCGATGATGGAATTGATCTGACAATGGATATGTACCGCCCGCAGGTTGGCGAAGCGCCGTACCCGGTCGTCATTTATGTGCATGGAGGCGGTTGGTCTAGTGGAGATAAGAGCGATGGTATTGGATTGATTTTCAAGCAAGAGTTGACCAGGCGTGGATATATTTTTGTCTCAATCAACTATCGCCTTGCGCCAAAATATTCCTTTCCCGATCCGATTGAGGATGTGAAATGCGCCGTGCGCCACTTACGTGACCATGCCGGCGAATATAACCTGGACCCAGCCCGAGTTGGCGCCATCGGCGGCAGTGCTGGCGGCCATCTGGTAGCTCTATTGGGAACTACGGATTCTGAGGCCGGATGGGACGAGGGCCAATCCAGCGAACAATCCAGCCGGGTGCAGGCTGTGGTAGACCTGTATGGTCCGGCAGATTTGTTGAAAATGTTTTCCGGCTCCAGCCGCTCTTTGATGTTGAAGACATTTAACGCATCCAACGGCGACGACTCGATCCTGTCCACATACAGCCCGGTCACGTATGTGAGCCCGGATGATCCGCCCTTTCTGATTATGCACGGAGACAAAGATGATGTGGTGCTGTTAGAACAATCCCAAATTCTTTACGAGCGATTGAAGCAAGCCGGAGTACAGGTCGAGTTGGTAGTGGTGAAGAATGCCGGTCATAGCTTCCAGCCAGTGGAAGGTAAGATTGATCCCGATTTCCCCGAACTGTTCAAAATGGTTGGCGACTTTTTTGACCAATATTTGAAATAAGCCAGATATGGTCTCGGCGTCTCTATCCACGGCTGACCGCAAAGCACGCCTTTGGCTGTCAATCCTCGGCCGCGTTCTCTTCGATCATTGCATACAACAGGACCCCGGCGGCAACAGACAGGTTCAAGGACGAAGCATGCCCACCCATCGGCAAACACACGATCCGTTCGCAAACCTGGCGCTGCTCATCTGATAACCCCTGTCGTTCGCTACCAAGCAATAAAATTCGCGGGGTGAGATATGGCCTGGCTGCTCGATAGTCACATTCTGCCCGAGCTGAGCTGCCATAGATATGGTATCCGTTCCGGACGGTCCAATCTCTGAACTCTGTGAAGCTTGCCTGTACTACAGGATACCAAAACAGGGTCCCCATGCTGGCGCGCACAGCGCCGGGGTGGCTAATATCCAGGCTGTTTTCCAGCAGGATCAGCCCACTGGCTCCAACCGCGTCAATCGTCCGCAAGATAGTCCCAAGGTTGCCAGGGTCTTGCGGTGATACCAACGCAACCCCCCATGGGAAGTTTCTTGGTTCCAGGTCATGTAAAAACCATTGTCTCTGCTGAACAACCGCCAGGATGCCCTGGGGGTTGTCTTTCCCCGCTATGCTTTCAAATACATCGACAGAGACCGGATAGCATGCGATTCCTGCGCTGGATTGTCCGGCGATCAAGTTGAGGGCATATTCACTTTTCAGGCGTTCGGGGGCATAGTAAATCGCCTCGATTTTCGCATCCGCCTCCACGGCTTCTCCGACGTGGCGGATGCCCTCCACTAAAAAGAGGCGGGCCTCCTGCCTGGCTTTTCGCTGGGAGAGGGCCCGCAATTGTTTGATCTTTGGGTTGTTGCGGCTGGTGATCCAATCCATTTGGATATCTTTAGACCGATCTTCTCGGTACCCAGGCCAGGACAGTGGAGCCATCTCCTGTTGCGGCGGTGATTTCAACATCGCCGCCTACTTTTCGGGCGCGTGAGTGCATGTTGGATAGACCATGTCCAAGCGTCTGGCTCATTTTACGCGGGTCGAAACCACGCCCATCATCGGCGATCTCCAATAAAACCCGGTCGCGAGTTGTCCAAAGATGGACCTCAGCCTGTTTGGCGTGGGCATGTTTGGCGATGTTTGCCAAAGCTTCCTGGCAGATGTGAAACAGGGCGGTCGCATTGGGAGCGGGGAAGTCGACCAATCCATCCTCCGGTCCGACCAAGGTGATATTCGTGATACAGTTGGCTTGAAATTCATCAACCAGGCGCTGCAAGCCTTGTTTTAGACCTTCGCCGTGGAATTGGCGTGGGCGCAGATCCAGAATGTAAGCACGGATATCTCGGATCGTGCTGTTTAGAGCGTCGATCGACTTTTCGATTTTTTTGCGCGCCAGCATGGTGTCATCTTCAAGAGACATGCGGGCATATTCCAATGCTAGGCCAACTCCATAAATGGATTGGATAATCCCATCGTGTAAATCCATTCCGATCCGCTCGCGTTCTTCCAGAACGGCCAGACGGCGAGATTGCCGGTTCAGGTGTGCATTTTCAATCGTGATCCCAGCCCAGGATGCGATCGCGTTTAACATATTCAATTCACGCTCCACCAGATCACGGTCTCTACGAGTGGCTGCACTCATCACACCAACGACTTTTCCACCTGAGCCAAGCGGGATGCAGATGATCAATTGAAACCCGGCATCCAGTACAGCCGGGCGCAAATAGCGCATATCCTGCTGCAGATTGCGGCTTACCAGCATCTTTCCTGTAGCAGCCACCATGCCCACGAATCCCTGGCCTACCTTGAATCGATCCAGGTGTGAGAAAGATTCGTCAAAATCTCCGCGATGAAGCGCCAGGTAGAGTTCCTGCTCATCATCTTCACGCAGGAAGATCTCGCCTACTTCAACGCCCAGGTAGTCTAAGACCAGGTTTAATGTTTTGTCCAGGATTTCATCGATGTCCAATGAACTGGTCAATGTCGCGGCGACATCATTGAGCAGCTTCAGGTCCTCGTTGCGGTGGAGCAGTTCTTGATCGCGTCGAACGAGCTGATCGTACAGGCGGGCATTCGTGATCGCGACCCGCAGCGTACGCGGCCAGCGTTTCCAGGACGCGTTCATCCTGTTCCGTGAACTCGTGATAGCCGATTTTATTGGTCAGGTAGATCTGACCCAGCAGATTATCACCCTTCAAGATTGGCACGCCCAGAAAGGAATGCATATCTGGATGATGGGGTGGAAAACCAACACTGCGCGGGTCCTCGCTGATCTCTGGGATGCGCACGGCTTTGTACTCATTGTACATCGCGCCCAACAGGCCGCGTCCGAGAGGTGGGTGCGGCATGCGATCAATTTGCTTTTGAGACATCCCAATGGGGATAAATTGAATAAGATCGCCATCTTCGTCCATCACGCCGAGGGCAGCGTATTCCGCCCCGGATTGCTCTCGGGCAAGCTGTATGATTCTTTCAAGAACGGTAACAAGGGATAGATCGCTGACCAACTCCAGGCTGGCTTGATGTAAAGCCGCTAATCGTTCCTCTAATTGTTCCCGAGTCAATAAAACCATCTGTAAGTCCTTACTCCCCCTAATTTTACCTTATTTTATGTGAGCCTGATAGTTTTTGCCAGCCAGACCAGCATATAAATATCCCTGGAGCATAACAGGAGGCGGAATGCTGGACAATTCTCAGAGATCTCGGATTTCGGGTTTTTACAAACTTGAAATGGAACAACGTCTGGATGAAATCAGAAGCCGAACTGATCTCTCACAAGAAGAGATCCGGGCAATAAGCGGCGAGGCTGGTTTGAGTATTTCGCAAGCTGACCACATGATCGAAAATGTGGTTGGGATGTTCGGTTTGCCTTTGGGAATTGGGTTAAACTTCCTGATCAATGGCCGCGAAGTGCTTGTCCCGATGATCATTGAAGAGCCATCGGTTGTAGCGGGTGCATCGTTTATGGCAAAACTGGCGCGCTCTGGAGGCGGATTTATCGCCCACACCACCGCCCCAGAAATGATCGCTCAGATACAGATCCTGGATACGCCCAATTTACAGGCGGCGCGTCTGGCAATCCTGGAGGCCAAGCAGGAGTTGTTGGCTGAGGCGCTTGAGATCGACCCATTACTGAAGAAGATGGGCGGCGGGCCGTGTGACCTGGAGGTGCGCCTGATCGAGGAATCTCCGATCGGTCCATTTCTGGTTGTTCATCTGATCTTTGATGTGCGCGATGCAATGGGGGCGAACGTGCTGAATACTGCTGCTGAGCGTCTGTCGCCGCGTTTGGCTGCGCTGAGCGGCGGTCGTGTTCACCTGCGCATCTTAACCAACCTAGCAGATCGGCGGTTGGCGCGGGCGCGCTGCACCATCCCTTTGGAAGAGTTGGCGTTCGATGATTTCAAGGCTTCGGATGTACGAGATGGCATCATTGCAGCCTGGGCTTTTGCTGCTGTGGACCCTTACCGGGCAGCTACGCATAACAAGGGCATCATGAATGGGGTGGATGCGGTTGTGATTGCCAGCGGGAATGACTGGCGGGCGGTCGAGGCTGGGGCGCATGCATTCGCCGCACGCAGCGGGCGTTATACTTCGCTCAGTTCCTGGGGAGCAGACGCCCAGGGCAATCTGGTTGGGACTCTCGAGATGCCGATGGCGGTGGGAATTGTAGGTGGAGCCACCCGGGTTCATCCGACTGCAAAGGCGGCTTTAAAGTTGATGGGTGTGACCAGCGCCAGCGAGCTGGCCGAAGTGATTGTCTCGGTTGGGCTGGCCCAAAACCTGGCGGCCTTGCGCGCTCTGGCGACTGAGGGCATTCAGCGCGGCCATATGGGTTTGCATGCTCGCCAGGTGGCGATTGCCGCCGGGGCGCAGGCAGACCAGATCGAACGGCTGGCTCAACAACTGGTTGTAGAAAAAGTCGTCCGCATCGACCGGGCGCAGGAAATCCTGGCATTATGGAAAAGCGGTTAATTCATCCGTATATGTCGAAATAAAAGCAACATAACCTATACAATATATTGACAATCTATAATTAGTATAGTAACATCATCACAGTTTCAACTTACTCAGGAAACCACTCAGGTTGATCTATGGAACAACAAAATCCTCAAAACTTATTACTGAAACCCACCCGACCCGTTGGGATTGTCGGTTACGGCGCCTATGTGCCGCGCTACCGGCTGCCCGCCAGCGAAGTCGCCCGCATCTGGACAGAAGGCCAGGCTGGATTGCCGATCAAAGAAAAATCCGTACCCGGTCTGGACGAGGATGTGGCGACTATGTCGATCGAAGCGGCTCGCAATGCGCTCTTTCGGGCAGGCATCTCTCCTACAGAGATTCGCGCTGTTTGGGTAGGCTCTGAATCGCATCCTTATGCGGTTAAACCCACCTCAACCCTGGTAGCTGAGTTGATCGGGGCGGTCCCGAATGTACAGGCAGCCGACTGGCAGTTCGCCTGTAAAGCTGGCACCGAAGCGATGGTGGCAGCGATGGGTTTTGTTGGATCCGGAATGGCCAATTATGCCCTGGCGATTGGGATGGATACGGCTCAGGGTAAACCGGGCGATGCGCTGGAATACACCGCTGGCGCTGGTGGAGCGGCTTTCCTGATCGGTCCAGCGGAAGAATCATTGGCTGTCATCGAAGGCTCATATTCTTACGTGACCGATACACCCGACTTCTGGCGGCGGCAATATGCCAAGTATCCCGAGCATGGTCAGCGCTTTACCGGCGAGCCAGCTTATTTCACCCATATTACCGCAGCCGCCCAGGCTTTGCTGAACGCCACCCAGACCAGCGCAACGGATTATCAATATGCTGTGTTCCACCAGCCAAACAGCAAGTTCCCGCAGCGGGCTGCCGAGATGCTCGGGTTCAATAAAGAGCAAATCAAGACCGGACTGCTTGTCCCGGTCATCGGCAACACCTATGCTGGCGCGGCGATCATCGGACTGACCGCCATCCTGGATGTCGCCCAGCCCGGCGATCGGATTCTATTGGTCTCTTTTGGTTCGGGGGCGGGCTCGGACGCCTTTGCAATCACTGTCACCGATGCAATTCACGATCGGCGTGACCGAGCCCCGCATACTCAGGATTACATTGCGCGCCGGACGCAGATCGACTACGCTGAATATGCCCGCATGCGCGGCAAGCTGGTGATGAAGTAGATCGTTTATTTTCTGGAGAAATCATGACAGAAGTAGTCATTGCTGGTATTGGTCAAACCCCGGTGGAAGAACACTGGGATACATCCTTGCGTGAACTGGCGCTCACCGCGATCCAGGCCGCCCAGGCGGATGCAGCCGGTTTGCGCCCACAGGCCCTGTTTGTGGGCAATATGTTATCGCCGCAGCTCTCGCGCCAGGCTCATCTGGGTGCGTTGATCACCGATTTTTGTGGCATGACCGGGATCGAAGCTTATACATTGGAAGCCGCAGGAGCTTCTGGCGGCGCGGCGTTGCGAGCGGGTTTTCTTGCAGTGGCATCCGAGCAGGTGGACGTGGCGCTGGTAGTCGGAGTTGAAAAGTTCTCCGATACGGTTGGCGCGGAGGTGGACGCGGCTCAGATGACCAGCGCCGACAGTGATTTCGAAGCGGTTCAAGGATTAACTCCTACTGCTCAGGCTGCCCTGCTGATGCGCCGCTATATGTACGAGTATGGCGTTGAGCGTTCAGCGTTTGCAGGTTTTCCGCTGGTTGCGCATGCCAATGGGGTTGGGAATACCAACGCCATGTTCCAGAAGGCAATCCGCCCAGAGGTCTACGAACGAGCCAGTTTGGTCTCTGATCCGCTCAATATGTTCGATGTTGCCCCGAGCGCGGATGGGGCCGCGGCTGTGCTGCTCACCCGCCCAAATTTGCTCCCGCCCGGTTTCCCGCGGCGTCTGGTGCGTATTTCTGGGTCGGATATGGCGACGGATACCCTGGCGTTGCATGACCGTCCAGATCCACTGGCATTTGAGGCAGTGCGCCTCTCGGTTGAGCGTGCCTGCCAGAAAGCGCACATCACCCCTCTCCAGGTCGATTTCTATGAGGTATACGATGTCTATTCGATCTACGCCGCGCTTTCGCTGGAGGCCTCCGGCTTTGCCGAGCGCGGCCAGGGCTGGAAGCTGGCTCAGAGCGGCGAAACCGCAGCTGCCATCAGTCTGAAAGGTTCGATGCCAATCAGCACATTGGGCGGCTTGAAAGCACGCGGCAACCCAGGCGGCGCGACCGGCGTGTACCAGGCTGTGGAGGCGGCGCTGCAACTGCGCGGCCAGGCCGGCGCCAACCAACTGCCGATTGCCCATCGCAGCCTGATCCAGTGCCTGGGCGGACCAGCTTCAACCGTTGTGACACATGTCTTGGAAGCTTTGGACTGACAATTTACTGGATTTGATAGTTCCTGATAGCAACACGCCTTAGAATTAACATTGATACATCTCAGCATGTCATCATGGACAAGGAGAACGAATAATGGAAATCTCACGCCATTGGCGATTACGCAAACAACGATACGCTTTGATAGGGGAAGTCTGCCCACACTGTGAAGCCAAGCTCTTCCCGCCGCGGGATGTCTGCCCCGAATGCGGCGGCGAAGCCAAAACCCCCTACCAGTTCAGCGGTCGCGGCGAAGTTTATTCTTATACAACCGTCTATGAGCCGCCAGCTGGTTACGAGGAAAACGCGCCCTATACGGTTGCGCTGGTCAAGCTGGAAGAAGGCCCGATTGTCACCGCCCAGCTTACCGATTTGGGCGAAGCGCCGGTGCAGATCGGCGCGCCGGTGGAGATGGTGACCCGCCGCCTGCGCCAAGACGGGGATGAGCGCGGCATGATCGTGTATGGGTATAAGTTCCGGCCCGCCCTTACCAGTCCGCGATAACCTGTTCATTTCTGTGAACAAGGAAGTGCCCTCCAGAAATGGAAGGCACTTTTTGATTCTTGTGGCATAATTACATTGTGTTTATAGGATTCTGCGGCACATATGGCAAACAGTTTTTTGGCTTCAAGTTTTTCCTGCTCCCAAGCAGAGTCCACGCCCGCAGCGCGCCAGGTAACGCGAACCGTTGAGATTGTCGAAAAAGTGTTTAGCGATTCGCGAAAAACGAGCAGGTTCGGTCTACTCTAGGCAAACACAGAGAGTAGAGGAACCTATGCCGCGCTACAAAACCTATAACTATGACCAATTGGTTATGCTACCCATTTCCCTGGAAACACAGATTGTCCCCGGAACGTTGGAGCACACGATCAACGAACTGGTGGAAAAGCATATTGATCTCTCGGTGTTTGAAGGGCGATACAACAACGATGATACCGGCGCAACCGCCATCAATCCCAAGATCCTGCTCAAAATCATTTTGCTCGCCTACTCTAAGGGCATGATCAGTTCCCGACAAATGGAGCGGGCTTGCGTAGAAAACATCCTATTCATGGCGCTCGCCTGCGGCTACTCCCCCGATCACAGCACCATCGCTCATTTTGTTTCTTCGATGCAAAAGGAGATCGAGAGCGTCTTCAGCAATGTTCTCCTGGTCTGTGATGAACTCGGCCTGCTAGGTGGTACCCATTTCAGTCTCGATGGCGTGAAACTGTCTGCCAATGTCTCGAAAGAATGGAGTGGCACTTTTGAGGAGCTCAAGCACAAGCGCGGCAAGCTGCAGAGCAAATTAGAGCAGCTACTTGCCGAGCATGTTCGGGCAGATAACCAACCCGAACTTGAACTTGAACGCCATAAGAAAGAAGAAAAGCGACTCCAGCTCCAGGTGGAGCGCTTGAACCAGTTCCTGCAAAACGAGAAGCCCAAGAAGGGTAGCGATGGCAACGAGATCCAAAGCAATGTCGTTGATAACCAATCAGTGAAAATGCCTACATCTCACGGCGTGATCCAGGGATACAACGCGCAAGCCCTGGTGGATTCCAAACATCAGGTCATCCTGGCCGCTGAGGCTTTCAGCAGTCAGGATCACGAAAACCTGGCTCCGATGTTAACTGGTGCAAAAAAGAACATACGCACTCTGGGCAAGGAAGAAAACTACTTTCATGGCAAACAGCTCACTGCTGACAGCAACTATCACAGCTATGAAAGTCTGACATTGTGCAAGTCAGAAGGCCTGGATGCTTATATTCCCGATATCCAGTTCCGCAAACGAGACGAGCGCTTTGCTCAGCAGCAAAGATTCAAGGATGGCATCCATCCCAGGCAGCGACAAAGCAAAAACGCAGGTACCTTCACCGCAGAAGACTTCTCTTTCGATGCCGTCAAACAGGTCTATCTCTGCCCACAGGGAAAGGAACTGACCTGCCATGCCCGCAACCAGCGCAACCGCTATCGCCTGTATGATATTTACCATGCCCGTCCAGAAGATTGTGCCACCTGCCCCTTGAGATCGAGCTGCTTGAGCAAACCAAACACATCGCGCAGGTATCTCTCTGTCAGGGTTGATGAGCACGAGACCAACCTGATCGACGAGATGAAGGCCAAAATAGATAGTCCACAGGGCAAACAGATCTACGCCAGACGCCTGGGCATTGTTGAGCCGGTGTTTGCTAATATTTGTGTCCAAAAACATATGAACCGCTTCACGTTACGTACTAAATCCAAGGTCGATATCCAGTGGAGGTTGTATTCCCTGGTACACAACATCGGAAAAATCCAAACATTCGGGATAGTAAATTAAGAGTTTGGCTTTGGAGAGGATGTCTCCAAGTTATGATCAGACGGACGAAACGGTTGGTTTCCCAATAGAACGTTGAAATCCGGTGTTTGGGTATAATTCACGCAATCTAAATCAAGTTTTTCGACAGTCTCGTTGGGCTAATGAAATTAGGACAATGCCCAATGCATTAACTCAAAATAAGAGGAGAAATAGAAAATGAAATTAAATAAACTCCAATTATTATTGATTGCGGTGGGGATAATTTCAGCTCTTGTCGCCTGTGAAAGTGATCATTCAAACCTTGTGCCAGTAGCGACGGATTATTCCCAATTGAATCATTGGCTGTCGATACCGGTTGTGACCAAAGCCGTGGATGTATTTTACCTTTATCCGACGGCCTGGCAAAGGGGTGACAATGAACCCTACATTTGCGAAATCGACAACCCATCCATGTTGGCCGGTTCAGCCTCCGTCTTCACGCGAACGGCAACCGCCTTTGAACCCATTGCCAATATTTATGCACCTTATTACAGACAAGCGGATGCGGCCTATGCCTTAACATTGCCATTGCCTGCGCATGATGCATTGATCGCAGGCATTCCGACATTGGATGCTGTTGCGGCATTCGACTACTATATCAAGCACTTCAATCACGGTCGTCCGTTTATTTTAGCCGGACACTCGCAGGGATCAAACGTATTGATCAACCTGCTGACCGGGTATCTGAAAGATAATCCGGATGTGTATCAGAGAATGATTGCCGCGTATGTGATCGGCTATCCAGTTACGGCTCAGATTATTAAAGACAATCCGCACCTGAAATTTGCCGATGGCCCGGATGACACGGGGGTGATCATCTCCTATAACACGCAGTCGCCGGATGTTGATCCGGCTGATAATCCGGTTTTATCAGGGCTGGTGGGTCATGTGATTAATCCCATCACCTGGACGAGAAGTGAAACTGTGGCCAACACAACCGAGGGCCTGGGATCGATCATGCCCGATCCGGCGACCCTAGTATTTGAACCGGCGCCTCAATACGCGGACGCCCAGGTTAATATCGCAAATGGTGTGCTGATATGCACAACGGCCAATGAAGATGGTCTGTATGAATTGACACAACATGGATTTCCCCGGGGTGTTTACCACAGCTTTGACTATCCTTTTTACTACTATAATCTTCGTGCAAATGCTCAAAACAGGGTTAACAAGTACTTAGGCAAATAGAAGGGAAAGGGGGTAGATTTATTTCTGCCTCACCAGTCATTCAAGCCGACCGGGAATATTGTCCGTGTAAAAATGCAAATCCGTGACCTGGCGGCTGAATTCTATCGTTAGAAAGTAATTTTGACCTCCACTGCGCGGACCGAGTCGGATGTATGGGTATAAATTCCGGCCCGCAGTAGCTGGAACGCGCTAGTACCATCCTGAAACAAATCCAAAAACGCCCTCCTGGTTTGGAGGGCGTTTTTGGATCCAAATACTGAAATGCCTGTCAATCCACATGCTTTATAATTGCAATACCTTTGCCAAAATTATGACGAAATTCTCACAGCACTATATATGGCGGTTGATGTCTTGGCTTTTGCCCACATGTGGCACTATCTGAGATGAGCCGCAGAATTGGAGAAGGTATTGAATTGTGAAAATATACAGTCATTTAATACAGCCAAATGACTGTATAAAATGACCCATTAGGATTTTATACAGACGACTGTATAAAACGTAGTGGCCCACTCTTTGCAAATTATCCATGAGTTACAAATCAGTATTTCGATAATATGGGATAATGAACTGATGATCTCAAAGTTACACATCAAAGCCGTACTGCAAGCATTGTTTGTAACTTTTTTATGGTCAACATCTTGGGTGCTTGTCAAGATTGGGTTAAAAGCCAGCCTACCCGCCATTACTTTCGCAGGTTTGCGTTATTTTATTGCTTTCCTTTGCTTGATTCCATTTATTTTAATCAACCCGACTCACCGAAAAGTATTACATACCTTTTCTCGTGCTACTTGGGGACAACTTGCTTTACTTGGAGTTGTGTTTTACACACTGACACAAGGAACGCAGTTTGCGAGTCTTGGCTTTTTTACCCGCGGCTACTTTGAGTTTAGTGCTTAATTTTTCACCAATTTTTGTCGCATTGTCGAGCGGTTTTCTAAAAGACGAATCACCTTCAATAGTTCAATGGGGCGGTATCATCTTATCGGTAGTAGGCGCAATTGTTTACTTTCTTCCATTAAACATACCCACAGGACAAGTTCTTGGTTTAATGATTGCGCTTATCGGCGTTTTGGCAAATTCAGGGTCATCCTTATTGGGAAGGAGAGTCAATCATAGAAGTGGCTTAGCGCCTATTCTTGTTACAGCAATAAGCATGGGCATTGGCGGTTTACTTTTATTGATTATAGGAGCAATGGCTCAAGGCTTTGGCAAACTTAACCTTATGCAATGGCTAATCATAGGCTGGCTTGCGGTTGTCAATACCGCAGTTGCATTTACACTGTGGAACGACACCTTGAAAACACTTACTGCTGTTGAGTTGAGCATCATAAATAGTACGATGTTGCCGCAGATTGCAATGCTGGCATGGCTGTTTTTAGACGAGCCTTTAAACCCTAGACAAATTTTTGGTATAGTTCTCGTCGGAATGGGCACGTTAATTGTTCAACTATGGCGGCATTTGCCAAGTGTTGTAAAATATATGACAGTCAAGCCTGAATAGAGCGGCGGGCTAACAAAGCGAAAAAGGATTCCATATGAATAAAGATAGCAAGCAAAACAGTGAAGCATTGTTAGTCATTGATGTTCAAAAGGGGCTGTTTGAAAAATCAACACCGATCTTTAATGCCGAACAGCTTCTTGAGAATCTCAACACATTAATAAATAGAGCTCGCACCCAGGGCGTTCCAGTGATTTTTATTCAACATTCAAATGAAAACACTCTTGTCAAAGACTCAGATGCATGGCAATTACATCCCGAAATCCAACCTCTGAATGATGATATTATCATCCACAAGCGTCATGGGGATGCGTTTATAGCAACCAATCTTCAAAATGAATTAGAGAAAAGGAATGTAAACGTTTTGGTAATTACGGGGTTGGTAACTCATGGTTGCGTAAGGGCAACGAGTTTAGGAGCAATTGAAAAGGGATATCAAGTCTTCCTGGTAAGTGATGGTCACAGTAATTATAGTAAAGATGCAAGCCAAATCATAAAAAAATGGAATCAGACGATAAGCGAACAAGGAGCTGATCTGATAGAGACGAAGGCCGTGGATTTTGTTCGTGTAATTAGCATATAAGCAGCTGATAACAAATGTGATGCCCTGCCTTATTCCAGTCTTGAGATGATTCTTGAAAAGCGCGGCCTTGGCATCGAATAAGTTCTCAAAATCGGAATAGTATCCACGCCAAAACCGCCCCGCGCCGGTAAAACCTGCTGTTGGGCGGCTGATAAAATGTTTAAAGAGTCAATTGGAAACCGGAAATGAGAATCCTTTTTACAAGACACGGCGAAAGCGAAGCAAATATTCAACAGATTATCTCTAACCGGGACTTACCACATCATCTAACAGCGGCGGGTATCTCTCAATCAGAGGCGCTGGCTGAAATCTTGATGATGAAATGGGATGTAAAAAAAGTGTTTGCAAGTCCAATTTTAAGAGCCAAAGAAACGGGGGATATCATTGCAGAAAAACTTGGCGTTCCCCTTGTTATCTCTGCTGCCCTGCGTGAATTTGATTGCGGTATGATGGAAGGTCGTAACGATGATGATGCTTGGATGGCACACCATGCAGTTATTCATGCGTGGGATGAAAAACGGGATTATTCATTTCGAATCATGCCAGATGGCGAAAGCTTTGAAAATGTAAAAGCGCGTTTTTTGCCGTTTGTTGCAAAAGTAGTTAAAGAGGATGGTGAGAAATCAGGTGATGTGCTTTTGGTCAGTCATGGAAGTATGTTACATCAAATGCTGCCAATGGTTTTAGTCAATGTGGATAGGGATTTCACGAAACAACATCCATTAGGCAATTGCGTACTCGTAGTGACTTAGCCCCAAGATGTCAAACTGATATGCACTGATTGGGCCGGGATAGATTTGATGTGATGAAGGGAAAACGCCGCCCAACGCAGCATTCTCAGGACACACATCGTGTCCTTTCGGGAAAGATGATGGCCTGCCATATTGCTGTGGTGCACTGGCCAAGTGTGGGGCTGTGCCCACACTTTCGGGGCTCTGCCCCAATGGTGGATGCGGCGTCTGGTAGTTCTTCCTGCCAGGTTCTGCCGGGTCGGTGAATAAACCGTTAGCGTACTAAACCAAGCGCACAAAGAACACGGGAATGATTTACGAACTTGAGCGACCAGGCAGCACGACTCTCGCCATAGACTGCAGATTTCCAGAGGCGCTGGCCGTTATCGAGGGTCACAATCCCGGCTGGGTATTCGTGGATAATCCGAATGCGCCAAGGGCTGCATTAGTGTGGGCTCAAGGCATTGAAGGTTTCTACTTGGTTGGAGACGCAAGTAGTGCGGTATTCCTTGATGAACTCGATTTCTACACAGACCAGGTGCTCAAGCCGCGCCTGCGCAATCTGAGGCAAGTACACGTTGTAGAGTTTCCGGCTGTAGCTGCAAAGAAGCGCTAACCCGGGTTGGCGGCGACCTGGGCTGGCGGGCGCCAAATACGGCCTGCACGCTGCTAACGCCTGCTGTGAAATCGGCACTCTCACACCACCGGCTTGCCTGCGGGTATTATTGGCGCAGGGCTTCCATTGAAATCTCAGAACTCAAATCTGAATTTTCAAGCTGGGTTGAGGGGGGGTTTATTTTGGTTTCTCGTCCGGCCTGGTTTTCATACCCGATGGACCGATCACCTGCTGGTAGAAAACGGAGATGGGCATGTGGAAACCCCAACCGACGCCGGTCATCACTTTTGAGGCTGCGGGCAGGCGCAGCGGGATGCTGTCGATGGTCTCCTGTTCTTCGCCATCTACTACCCGGCAGATGCGGCGGTCCTGGCGCACCCGGTAGAAATAACCATCCTCTTTGCTGCGCCATTCGGCGCCCACCTGTCTGCAGGAGGCCAGGCGTCTGAAATGCCAGTATACGTCGTCTGGGGGTCGAATGGATTTGTTCATCGGGTTAGGGGGATCACAGCACGATCGAGGATATCACCTTCTTTAGCGATGGCGGTCAACTCGATTCGATCGGCATAGATCTCAAGCAGGACGAAATGGGTGCGGTTGGCGAAGGCCTGGCTCTGGGGCTGGATCTGGCCTGGACCGTATAGGGTGCTTGACCCGCCGCCGGAGACGATGTAGGTGATGCCATCGGAGAGCAGGCGCTCGTAATGGTGGCTGTGTCCGGAGAGCGCCAGCGGCACATGCGCGTTTACAAAAGCCGGATGCCAGAACTGGCGCACCGGCAGGCTATCGCCCGGGTGAACCGCGCCGCTGAAGTAGGGCGGGACGTGCAGGACCGGGATGGTGAAGCGGAAGCTTGAATTGGCCAGGCGCTCCAGCATCCAGGCGTCTTGCTCATCCCAGCCTGGAATGCCGAAAAAGACCTGCGTATCCAGCATCAAGAACTGGATGTTTTGATACGAGAAGGCATAGTACTGGAGTTCGTTTGGCTTGCCGGTTTGATACGAACCGGGGTCGGTCGCCGGTGGGAAAGCGTAATAGTAGAAGTAACTGTCCAGCCAGCGGGCCTCAGGATCGTAATCATGGTTCCCGATCACGGTGTAGACTGGCATCTGATGCAGAAGCGGGGCGAAGGTTTTGTAGAATTTGAGGGCGTAGGCTTCGAATGCGTCTTTGTTCTGCTCAATCAGATCGACCACATCCCCGGTGTGGATGACAAAATCGAGGTTATAGTCAGATATTCTGGCAACCAGGGCCTCGGTCCCCGGGTCGCCGAAGCTGGCGTCGCCGATAACCCCCACCCGCAACGGTTGTTCGGCAGTTGCGGTCCGAAAGCGCAGTGGACCCCAGGCTGCTCCAAGGAAGGCCGGCTGGCGGTAGGACCCGGGGGTTGGTTGCGCCAACCCTGGGTATTCCAGACCGACCTGGACGAGATATTCGGTGGCGGGCGTCAAACTCGACAGGGTGATCTGCTGGCGGGTTTGCCCCGGTGTGAGCGGGAGCAGGCTGGTTCCGGCAGAGGCATCCGCAGCCGGGCGGTAGAACAGAGCGCCCGCGGCTGGCTGGCTGAGCTCAAAGAACAGCGCAGAGCTATTTTCAGTGACATGGCGGACGGTCAACGGGAGCAGATAGGATTGCTCGGAGAGAGGCAGCGCGCTCTGGAACAGATCGGGGGCAAGGGTGGCAGATGGCTGTGATGTGGATGCAGCGGTAGGCGGGGAAGCTGGCAGGTTGGAAGGCGGCGGATAAAGAACATCCGTGATTGAGGGTTGTAGGGAGGAGGCGAGGGCAGCGGTTGAAGCTGCGGCAGGGGAGAGGGTCACGACGAGGGGTTCATTCGAAGGGGCAGCGCTTGAAAACGCGCAGCCGCCGGCAAGCAGCGCTATCAGAGCGGTTATTCGTGTGGCTTTTAGTGGGAGGGATTTCCATCGATTCATTCGTTTGAAAAAGCCTGTTTTCTGGCTCAAGCCTGGTTTTGGGTGGACGATACGCTTTTAGTTGCGGAAGATTTTCTGTTTTTTAAGATAAAGTCAGAGATGATATTGTTGCTGCCTGAATTGGCCTGAACCACCGCCAGCCAGGCCTGGGCAAGATTGTTTGCGCCCAGATAGATCAGGTAGCGCGGCGACCACTCGGGATGGAATTTCTCTTTGAAATTGTGCAGCCCTTTGAAATTATAGAACTGATTGACATGCTCATAGATAAAATGCATCACCCGTTCGATGGCTGGATCGTTGTTTTTTTCGCCCACTCCAGACAGCGCGCTCAACCCGAGGTTGAAACCACGGTAGCCCTGGGCTTTGGCCCGCTGAAAAAGTGAGACGAAAAGGAATTCCATTGTACCATTTTCAATCTCGCGGCGACGGCGCATCAAGTCGAGCGTGATTTCGTTGAGCTGATATTCTGGGACTATATTGGCAAAGGCGCTGATCCAACCCTCCGATGTATGCACGGCGGCGATGGACGAGTTGCGGATATAATCATCATTAAACCAGCCGAGCGAAAACCTTTTTTCGGAACCGTGCATTGTGGTGAGCCACTCATCGCTGATGGCGCGCAATTCTGCGAGCAGGTCATCCGGGATCGGAGCAGGATGGAGAATGAATTTGTGTCCGGCGGCTGTCAGCTTGTTGATCGGCGAGCGCAACGGTTTTCCTTCTTTCCCTTCCAACGTGAAGGCCGGCAGATCAATGATCCCCTCCTGGCCAATGCAGAGGGCGTCGAAGGAGGCAGACCGGTATAGGTTTAGCGTTTCCGGAAGGGTCTGATAGAAAACCGGCAGCCAATCGTTTGTTATACAAAAGGATTTGAAAGCGTTGATGGCAGCCAGCCGGTCATCATCTGGCCCGACCGGGTCGCCCAGAGCGACGGCTGTCCGCCCGACCAGGGTATAGCCAATTCCAGAACCGCCGGGAGTGAAGAAATAGCGTTTATCATCGAAAAGCAGAAAAGCTGCCAATGAGGAGCGACCGTAATTTTCGACAATCTGGTGGATTTTGGCCCGCTCATCCGGCGTGGCAAGGCTGCGAACAAAAACCGGGCGGAGCAACATCCAGCCGGCATAGCCAAAGGTTGCTGCTCCTATGATGTAAATCGAGGCGGCAAAATAGGCGCCAAAACGAGTCGTGGAGACCAGACCGGGGTCATAGAACTGAGTGAACATGACCAGCGTTTGACGCAGGGCTGCCCAGAAGCCGAAATTAACGCTGTAATGCTGATCTAGCAGGAAAAATCCGGCGGCGCCATAGGCCAAAGTAAACAGGAAGGACCCCGCCAGCACCCACAGTCCCTGCTGGATAGAAGGCTGATCAGAGCGGGCGTGGTAGTGGGCGCGGCATGAGCCATAACATCACGATTAATGCGCTTGCCAGCAGCGCTTCCTCATAATCCAAACCCTTGATTAGATGACTGATGACTGAAATGGCGAGCACCAGCATGGTTAACAGCCAGGCGGTTCGTTTGCGGCGCGCTAATCCATGCGCCAGCAACAGCAGGGCAAAACCCGAAAGCGCTGCTGTCAGGTGTCCACCGGTGCGGACTGTGAAGGGGGAATATTTCTCAAGAACAACCAGGCGGTTTGCCAGAGAAGGGGTCACTGCCGAAAGCACATTGATGACACCCATCAGCGCCACCAGAATCGCGGAGATGCGCACGCCCCAGGTCTCGGTCAAAGTCCGTTGGTTGGGGCTGAAGGTGTGCAACCTCTGCACGGCAAAGAATCCGAGCAGCATGGGGAGCCAGAAGGTCAGGCCGCGGAAAGCCAAAACCACGGTCGCGGCGACTGCGCCGGGGATACCCAGCGACGTAAAAACGAGGGTCATCACGCCTTCAACTACACCGATTCCCTGGGGTGTGATTGACACAATCCAAAAGAGGATGCCAACTGCATACCCGGCTACCAGTGGTCCCAGGCCGATGGGCTGATTAAAAGCCAGAAAGAGGAGGTAGAGGGTGAGAATATCGATCAGGTGGGACAAAAAAGCCATGCCGATGGTGCGCAACAGGCGGGACGGGTGGCTTGCGACTGCTGCAGAGGCCTGGTTAAACTCGTCGGCGTTTTTCTGCGCCCAGTCGTCTGTCAGGGGGAGAGAGCGGTTGAAGCGTTCAAACACCCACCCGGCGGCGCGATGCGACCAGCCGAACAAGTGTTGGATCCATTCTGGTTTCCACAGCCCCAGCAATAGAACCCCGCTTAATCCAGTGGTGACGATCAGCAGGATGATCGCAGCCAATATTTCATAGACCTGCAAATCGTGCTGGATGAAGAGATAGATCAAACCGGGGATCAGCAATACGGTGAACGCGCTAAAATCTGCAATCAATTGCAACAGCACACCAGTGGCGGCATGTGCGGCCGATTTTCCACGCCGCGAGAGGTCTTCAGCAAAAAGCGCGGCGCCGCCTGCACCCCCGGCAGGCACGACCACATTGATGAACAGCGAACCGAGTGTGACCGGGATCAAATCACGCGTGCGGGTGGAGATACCCACCGTATAAAAAGCAGACTGATAGGACGCTGTAAAGACAATGTAATAGACCATCTGAGAGAATACCGCCGCCAGCACCCAGACCCACTGCCCCTGGTCAAGGGTGGACTTGAGTGTCTCCAATTGGGTATAACGAGAAACGACCAGCCACAAGAACAATACCGTAAGAATGAGAAGGATCGAACGCTTGGTCATCAGGTCTCCTTATTGGCGGCGTAAATATTTCAAGGACTTTTTTCCCCGCTGCACAGTCCCACCCACCGGCACAACGCTGATCGAGCCGTCAATTTCCAGTACAGCCATTTCCGCTCCGCTTAAATCAGCTATACCATGTTCGCGCAGCGCAGTCAGCAAAGTCTCCTCATCCAGCCCTTCTTTACGCAGATGCTCGGAAATTAGTTTGCCGTGCAGAACCAATAACGTGGGCGTTCCTTCCACCCATTGCCGAAAGCGCGGCCATTTCAAACGCAGCCTGGCAACCAGCCCATTGACTACCAGCAGCACAACAGCGGCCAAGATGCCGCCCAAGAGGCTGGTATCGGGGCCGACCATGGCATTCTGGACTGCGTTCGCAATGAGAAGCAGCACCACCAGGTCGAAGACGGTCATCTGGCCGATCTCGCGCTTGCCCGCCAGGCGCAGCCCCACCAGGATGACCAGGTAGACCGCGCCGGTGCGCACAAAGATATCCAATAATGTGGAAAGAGTGACCGTGAACATCAGGCGTGCGCTCCTTGAGGATAAGCCTTAGGCTTCCCAATCCGACCGGACAGCCAGCCGAGTGGGAAAGCCAACAGGTGCGCCAGATCTGCCGAGAATTTGACCGAGGCGTTTTGACCCGTTCCTGGCGGTAAGATGAGGGTGACAAAAAAGACCAGGAGCAAGGCGCCGCCAGTGATCCACTGCCAGGGATGTTTCAACCTGGAGCTGACCAATCCCAGGCAGGCAAAATACCCTGCCGAAGGGCCAACATCGCGGGCCATCTCAGCGGCTTCAAGTCCGATGTTCACCAACTGATCCGCCGCTACCGAGATAATCAGCGAAAGTAAAATCAACGAAAGCAAATGCACGCCCCAAAATGTGGCTGCCGTCCGCTTCCAGCCGGTCATCCATTCGGCAAGGCCAACCGCGAAAGTTATAAAAAAGAGAGCCTCCCAGAAAACGATCCCGCCGGAAGTGACCAAAGCAGAGGAAAACAAGCGCTCCAGCCGCCAATACCAAAGGTCATTGGGCGCAAAGCCAGTCCGGTTGAGCCAGTGTTTGGTGATCTGCTGAAAAAAGGTATTGGTCGTCAGGGCGGCAATGGCGATGCTGAAAAGTGTTATCAGCGTAAAAGGTATCCGACGAAGAATGGTTAATACAATTTTCATTCTTGAAAATCATTTGACAGGATTCTGGACTTGTTGGATGCGCGCCGACCGGTTTTGAGATTTTTGCAAATAGGCTGCGACCGGAAAACCTGCCAGGCTGGGGATCCAAAACGAAAGCAAGCGGTAACTCAACACCACAACCACCGTGGTCGCCTGAGGAACTCCCATCCCGTTGTAGAGCGCCATCATGCTGCTTTCCACCACACCCACCCCTCCTGGAAGGATAAAGGCTACTTTTCCCAACAACAGCGGTAAACCATACCCCGCTAACAGCACGCCCAGGCTGATGTCTTTCCCGGCGGCTACAAACAAGAAATAGAGGGTCAGAATGTCGAAGGCCACATTCAAGAAAGCTCCTGCCACAGGGCGACGCCATCCGCCCTGCCATAGCATATCCCAGGCGGCAAAAAGGTCGCTGGTTTGCTGTTGGATAGCGTTTGGATCGAAAGATTTTCGGCTCAAACGGGCCGCACGGCTGGACATCCACAGGATAGCACTGGCAGCCTGGTTCCGGAAGCGCATCGCCAGAGCTACGCTGCCGATGATTAACCCCAAAATCAACAGGGTCGCGCCGAACGCGATTATCTGGACTTGGGTCAGGCGGTGGACAACGATCAGATGAACCAACCCAAAAATAGAGATCAGCGCCAGGATGATGGTGTTGAATTGGGGCAACAAAATACTGGCCAGCGTCGCGCCCTGCATGCTGCCTTTGCCCCCGCTTGTCCAGCGATAGATCGCAGCAGTAGAGCCGATCACTCCTCCGGCGACCATGCCAATGCTGTATGATCCCAAAACAATCAAAGTATTCAGCCAAAGCGACACCTTCTGTTGGGCAAGAGCGAGGATACTTTGCAGCAGAAAGCCGCTTCCCAGGTAACTTAAGCCTTGGGCAAAAAACGCCAGCGCCACAGCCCAAAAGGCCATAGAGGTAAGCACTTGCCAGGAATTCTCCAGAGCGGTGATCTGCGGTAGGATCAAATGTACAGCAATGCCTGATATCACCAATATACCTAACTTCTGCCAGACATGGTTTTGGGTGAGCCATGTGGAAATGTTTTTCAAAAGTCAGGCTCCGTATTTGCGAAAAAACCAGCGCTTGGTAAATTCCGCCGAGAAAAAGTAGAGAGTCACAATCCCAAAGATGACCAATAAGTAAGTGAACGGCAGCGGCGTGAATCCCAGCAGGTTGGCGAGCGGCGAATACGGCAGAGCGAGGGTAACCGCCATCACGAGAAGTGTCATACCTAACATAACTCGACTTGGTTTGCTGCGCAGGAACGGCAGGCGGGTGCGTACTGCAAAGACCACAACTCCTGCGGAGAGAATGGACTCAATAAACCAGCCTGTTTGGAAAGCTTGCTGGGAGGCTTTCATCAGCCAAAGCAGCACAGCGAACGTGGCGTAGTCGAAAATTGAACTGAGCGGGCCAAAGATGAGCATAAAACGGCGGATAAAACGAATATCCATGCGGTGCGGGCTTTCCACAAACACGCCGTCCACATTGTCGCTGGCGATGGTCATTTCAGGCAGGTCGGTCAGGAAGTTGATCAGCAAAATTTGTTTGGGCAACATCGGCAAGAACGGCAAGAACAATGAGGCGCCTGCCATGCTGAACATGTTGCCAAAATTGGCGCTAACCGCCATGAACACATATTTGAGCGCATTGGCAAAAGTTTTTCGCCCCTGAATAATGCCTTCACGCAGGACATCCAAATCCGCTTTGAGCAAGACAAGATCTGCGGCCTGCTTTGCCACATCCACAGCATTGTCGACCGAGATACCCACATCGGCGCTGTGCAGGGAAGGGGCGTCATTGATGCCATCGCCCATGTAACCCACCACATGGCCGCGCTTCTTTAGCGCCAGGATGATGCGTTCCTTCTGGTTCGGGTCCACCTCGGCGAAAATTGTGGTTTGCTCGACAGCATACCAGAGAGCCTCGTCGCGCAGATCGTCCAACTCATTCCCCGTCAATAGCTTGAAATTGCCTAATCCGATCTCCTGCCCGATGTGGCGCGCCACCAGGTGGTTGTCGCCGGTGATGATTTTCAACTCCACCCCTAACTTTTTTAACCCGGCGATCGTTGTTTGAACACCTTCTTTCGGTGGGTCGCAAAACAACAAAAAACCAGCGAAGGTCATGTTTGTTTCATCGCTCTTGGAATAGGGATGATCCTGTGGGCTGACGGTCTTGAATGCCAATCCGAGCACTCGGTAACCATCGTTGCTCCAATCTTCGAATTTAGTTCGGATTTTCGCCTGCTGGCCGCTATCCAGTACGGCTTCACCGCCAGGGGTCAGCACTTGTGAACAGACCGACAGCACATTATCCAGCGCACCCTTAGCCACCAGGAGGTTTGAAACGCCATTTTGACTGACAACGACGCTCAGACGTTTACGGATGAAATCATAGGGTATTTCATCGACCTTGACAAATTCACTCGCCCCATCCGCCCCTTTGCGAACGATAGCCTCATCTAGAGGATTCGGCAAGCCCATCTGCATGTGAGCGTTTAAGAACGCATACAGCAGCACTTGCTTCGACGGCTTGCCATCCAGATCGAGGGCATCGTCCAGTTCAACAATTCCCTGGGTAAGCGTACCGGTCTTATCGGTACAGAGCACATTCATACTGCCGAAGTTCTCGATGGATTCCAGCCGGCGGACGATCACACCACGCTGCGCCATGGCCTGTGCACCTTTTGACAGATTGATATTGATAATGGCGGGCAATAATTGCGGGGTCAGCCCAACCGCCAATGCGATCGAAAACAAGAGCGAGTCGAGCACCGGTTTATGAAGAAAGACATTTAATGCAAAGATAACCAACACCAATATCAGCATGACCTCGGTCAGCAAGTAGCCCAGTTTCTTGATCCCGCGCTCAAACTCGGTTTCTGGTGGGCGCAAGGTCAGCCGGTCGGCGATCTGACCGAAGGCAGTGTTTAAGCCTGTTTCGACGATTAGAGCTTTGGCATTGCCGCTGTGCACACTGGTGCCCATAAAGACTACATTGGTGCGATCGGGCAGGCTGGCGTTTTCAGCCACTACTCCCGGCGTTTTCTCCACGGGGAAGGTCTCGCCCGTCAGGACAGCCTGGTTGATGAAGAAATCTTTGGCTTCGAGCACCAACCCATCGGCGGGGACCAGACTGCCAGCTGGAAGCAGAACCACGTCGCCGGGGACAATCTCCTCAGTTGAGAGGGAAATTTGCTTTCCATCCCGCAAAACATCTGTTTTGAACGAGATTTGTTCCTTCAATTTCTCGGCGGCGTTGTTGGCGTTGTATTCTTGAAAAAAACTGAGCAGGGAACTGCCCAGTACAATCAACAGGATAATGATCGCGTCCGGCCAGTCTCTAAGAAAGGCGGAAATTATGGTGGCAAAGACCAGGATCAGAACGATCGGGCTTTTGAACTGGTTGAGGAACAGCCCCAGCGGTGTGACCCTCTTTTTCGACTGGATGCTGTTCGGGCCAACGTGTTCAAGGATTTCCTGAGCGTCGGTTTCACTCAAGCCAGTGGTGGTTGATTGCAGGCTTTGTAAAATCTCATCGACTGGTTTTGACCAAAAAGGGAGAGTTTGCAAGGCGTTTTCCTTTATATGATTTGCTCCGGCAGCAAAAACATAGAGATTGAAGGAATTTCCCCTTGAGGCGATGATCCAGTTGCTAATGTGGTTGCACCAAAAATCGGGGCAAGTTCTCCCAAGATTCGTCCGCTTATCGAGCGATCAGGAAATTGGGATCAGATAATCCGCAAATGATTGGCGGAATTCCCAAATAAAACGCGGCAAACCGTGAGGTGAATATTAACCAGTTAACGGCGGCGACCGAAAATGCGCAGCATGAAGAGGAACATGTTGATGAAGTCCAGGTAAAGTTTGAGGGCGCCGAAGATGCTGAACTTCGCCCCGGCATCCCCTTCGGCGCTCATTTGGGTCGCCATTTGGCCGATGCGTTGAGTGTCATAGGCGGTTAAACCAGTGAATATCAGCACACCGGCGATACTGACGAGCATATCCAACGGGCCGCTTTTGACGAACAGATTAATCACCATCGCAATCACCAGGCCAATCAAACCCATCATCAGGTAGGTACCCATTTTGGATAAATCCACCTTGGTGGTGTAACCGATGATCGACATGGCTCCGAACAAGGCGGCTGTTGAGATAAATGCCAAAAAGACACTCTCAATACTAAAAGCGAGCAAGACGATGGAGAGGGTGAATCCGTTCAGCGCGGCGTAGACGAAGAAGAGCATTGTAGCCGTACCGGCTGAAAGCCGATTGAATCCTAAGCTAATACCCAGCACCACACCAAATTCAGCGATTACAGCGAGAAACAATACAAGCGGGTTTGCCGCAAGATTGGTTAGAACCGTGTTCGTTACGGTGACATATGCGACGGCCGCGGTGAGCAGCATGCCTAAACCCATCCAGACATATACTTGACGCATGATGGATTGCAGATCGAGGCTACTTTCCATCGAGGAAAAGATATTTTGATTGCGATTTACAGCGTTTATAGTGATACCTCCCGGTGATATCCTGTTTTTTTTTACGAGCTACTGTCGATCTGGCGTCAACACATCGTGTGCGACCATTCTAGCATCCTCACACTGGCATCTGCCGCGTTTGTGACAATGGGCTTGTCCATCATTCTTCCTGCTTTAGCATTTTCCGATATAAGCAATCCAATTATACAACTATTTGTTTCGGCAGTTATTTGAATCTGAACATTTCGACACCTGGTCACGCCAGGCTTGAATTGCTCCCCTGCATCGATTCTTTCGCTAGATGAGGCGTGAATCAAGCATCTTTTATACCTGATTTTAGTGCTAGAATGAAAGAACAACAGCGATAAGGAGCGCGTCCCAATGGACAACAAAGAGCTTCGTAAATCACTTCAGCAGCTTCAAGATGAGATTAATAACACTCAGACGGTTGACGATAAGGGTAGTGATTTGTTGCGTGATCTTGACAGCGATATTCGCGCATTGCTCGATCGCTCAGAAGAAAACCTGATGCAGTTGCATCCTTCTGTTGTTCAGCGGCTGGAAGGCGCTCTTTATCATTTCGAAGTCAGCCACCCCAGCTTGACCATCCTGATTTCCAGGCTGCTGGATTCTCTGAGCAACGCCGGTATATAAACGGCCAAGAACCCGCTAACATCATCCTCTACCCACCAGATTGTTTCTTCTAATATTAAGATGAATAGCTATGAACGATCGCCCGGCGCTGGCTGCGCGACCTGGGACAAAGGATGTAGATCATCCACTTCATCCTCCGGCTGAGGCGGTCGGAAATATCGGCGATAGAACTCAGCGCGGGAAAGGCCAGAACGGTCGCGCAGGGCGTAGATGTCGGAGCGGGTGATGGAAGGGCTAAAAGGCCAGGGCAGGTTTTGGCTCCAGACTGCGCTGCCGCCGACGCCAGCCAGGGCATCCCGGACGCGCTGCGGATGGCCGTAGAGAAAATCGGCGGGCAGGTCGGATAGCCCAAAGAAGCGGAGCTGCAGAATTTCTTCTGCCTGGGGGCGCAGTTCGCCGCTGATTACTCGCCCGGTAAAGAGCGCCACGTGCAGGCCATGCTGGAAGCGGCTCGGCTCGGAGTACACGCCAACCAGGCGCTCAAGGGTTATATCAAGGCCGGTTTCCTCGCGCGAATTCGCGGCGGGCGGCTGCGGCGAGGGTCTCGCCCGGCTCGACCATTCCTCCCGGGATGCACCAGACCTGAAAGTCTTCACGCTTGGAGAGCAGGATTTGACCATGCTGGATGACTGCAACGTTGGCGGCGATTTCGGGCGTCTCGGAGGTTTGCTCGTCAGACGCGCCAGTGAGGCTAGCCGCGTGGTAGGGAAGCGGCCAACGATCTGGGGGGGCCTCATAGAAATCCCCATAGGATCCGCTCTTCGCGAGATATTGGCGGTAGAAGTCAGCAGGGGGGAGACCTGAGCGGTCGCGCATAGCATACAGATCGGAGCGGGTGAAACCAGGAGGAAAGGGCCAGAATTGATCTTGATAGCAGGCAACGCTGCCCCTCAGTCCATCCCAGGCGTGGGCAATCCGCGATTGTTGTAAAACCATTTGATTTGATGGAAGGGCGGCGCGGTCAAAGAAACGCAGATCTATAGTCTCGCCGGGCTGCGGGGTGAGGCTGCCGCCGACCGGCTCAGCCGCGAACAAAAAGACATGGCTGACAAAATGACCCAAACTGGGGCGCGAATAGATGCCTACCAGGCGGGTGAGACGCACCTGCAGGCCGGTCTCTTCGCGGGCTTCGCGCAGTGCGGCTTGGGCAATCGATTCGCCCGGCTCCACCGCGCCGCCGGGCAGACACCAGACTTCGAAATCCTCGCGCAGGGTGAGCAGCAGGCGGTCATTTTGGAAAATGGCGATATTGACGCCGAGAATGGTCATTCGGGATCAGCTTCGGCTGAATTCAGAGGGGCTTCTGGAGCGGGTGAAGTGCCGGCGCGGGCGGCCAGGTAGATGCCGACCAAAATCAAGAGAGCGCCAATCAACTTAAGAGGAGTGATCTTTTCGTCCAGAATGAAATAGGCCAGGATCGAGGAGCCGATTGGCTCACCCAATACCACAATCGAGACAAAGGCAGCCGGAAGATAAGCCAAAGCCCAATTATAGGAAGTATGGCCAATGAGCTGCGGAACCAGGGCAAGGCCAAGCAGCCAGAGATAGGTGATTGGAGAGAAACCGAACAGGGGCAATCCGAACAGAAGAGCAACGACCACAAGCACTATGGCGGCCACGCCATAGACCACAAAAATATAGCTAAGGAGGGAGAGGCGGCTGCGCAAACCGCGGCCGATAAGCAGATAGCCGGCGACGCTGAACGCGCCGATCAGGGCAAGCAGGTCGCCCAGGAAGGATTTGGCGCGCAAGAATTCGTCCAAACCTGGACAGGCCAGGCCCGCGCTGGTCCAGGCGCACGAATCGCTGATACCGACGATTGCGCCGCCAACCAGGGCGAGCAGCAACCCAGCCAGCATAACCGAGGAGAGAGGCTCTTTGAGAACAAGCGGAGCCAGCAATGCGACCCAGAGCGGGGCGGTGGAAACCAGCACTACTGAACTGGCGACGGAGGTAAAAGACAGCGAGGAGATCCAGGCGGCAAAATGGATGGCCAGGAAAAGACCCGAGAAAACTGCCAGCAGGCGCTCAGCGCGGGTCAAAGAGATCAACTCGGCGCGGCGACGGGATAGAGCAAACGGAGCGAGTACCAGGGCGGCGAGTGAAAGACGCCAGGCGGCAATCGCCAGCGAAAGGGCCTCACGCTGGGCGAAGCGGATCATGATCGAGGCGGTGGATACTGCCAGGATGCCAACAAACAAAACAATGCCTGGGGGAATGGGTGGGCGTTTCATCGGGCCCATTATAAATGAAAACATGAGACGAACATATTGTTCGACCCATGTTTGTCGCCGATTAATCTGGTTGAGACAGCTGGATTACTTCGCGGCTTCGTAGAGCGAAGCGACGAAATCCCAGTTGACGATATTCCAGAAATTTTTCACATATTCAGGGCGGCGGTTCTGGTATTTCAAATAGTAGGCATGTTCCCATACGTCCAGCCCGAGGACCGGTTTTAGGCCATCCATCAGGGGATTATCCTGGTTGGCAGTCGAGAGCACCTGGAGCTTCTTGGCGCCATCGACAACCAGCCAGGCCCAACCGGACCCAAAACGGGTGACGGCGGCATTGCTGAATTTTTCTACAAAGCTTTCGAATGAGCCGAAGACGCTGTTGATCTCGGTGGAAAGCAAACCGGAAGGTGATTTACTCCCGCCGGGAGCGATCCAATCCCAGAAGAAGGTGTGGTTAAAGTGACCGCCGCCATTGTTGCGAACAGCTGTGCGGATACCCTCTGGTACTTGTTGAAGGTTCTGGATTAACCATTCAATAGATTTACCTTGCAAATCTGGGGCGCTCTCGAGCGCCTTATTTAAATTGGCGACATACGCGCCGTGATGTTTATCATGATGGATTTCCATGGTCATGGCGTCGATCACAGGATCGATTGCATTGAAAGCATACTTCAATGGAGGCAACTCAAACATATCATTCTCCCTGTAACTTATTGAATTGGTGAAATAAGATCATAATACTTTATAAATATTACTATATTTTATCTAATTGGTCAATTTATTCTGTATAAGAAATGTATAAGAAACCTGCTGTTCGAGTTGGATTTTTGAGTACGTGATCCGTAGAAAAGATCACCGCAAGAGTGACGACCGATTGATCAGGATATTTTTCATTCCATTGTGCTTGACAAAGGGCGAAGGGAAGACTAAAATCTTTCACAGTAATGTTAGGAAATCCCACATTAAATGATTACCTGGACGATAACGATAAAAACGAATTTCAATTCAAACTAGGAGGATCTTCTCATGACTCATATTATCACCAGCTTATGCCTGCGAGATTCCGGTTGTGTTGATGTATGCCCAGTGGAGTGCATTGTTCCCGGTAAACCGGTTGCTGAATGGCCGTGGTATTATATCGACCCGGACACCTGCATCGATTGCGGGGCGTGTATCCCGGAATGCCCATACGAAGCAATCTTCCCGGAGGATGAAGTACCCAGTTCGTACACCGCAAAAGGCGGCGAGTTCATCAGCCGATTAGGGTTAAAGGGTCACTATGAAGGCGCCAATCATCAAGGCGAGGCAGTTGTGCTGAATTGCACCCGCAAGCTTGAGGCTGGAGAGGTAGTTGATCTGACCGAGGATATTCCGGCAAACGGCGATTATTTCAGCAAAGGCGCGGGCTACAAAGCCCTGGAAATGTAATTTCCCCGATATCAAAATGAAATGAAAAGATTGCGGGCGGTGTTGGAGCCGCCCGCAATTGTTATTATTTGGTTTGCAGCGTCAGGTCGCCAGCGCCGATATCGACGTTGATTGTCAGAGTCGGCTCTGAACCGGCAAGGAGATAAAACTCACCCTGTTTGGTCCAAACATCTGAAGCATTAACATTCATAAAGCCGCCGCCAACAATCACCTTAGCCGAGGTCCCTTCAGGGACAATAATGACCACCTGGCTGAAACCAGATTCGATCGTCACAACTCCGTCCCGCTGCAACTCACCCGAAAAATCCAGACGGTAATTTCCAGCCCCGCCCCGAAAAATCAACGAAGTGAAATTGGCGTTCGCTAGCCCACTGAGCCTGACATTGGATGCGCCAGTCTGGTAGCGCAGGCTGTCCATCTCAATCAGGTTTGGAGTGGAGAAACGCAAGCGGACATCGGCGGCGCCGTCGGTCACATCCAGCGATTTTATAGCAAGACCGCCAAGATCCAGGTCGCCATCATAGGCGCCAGCATTGATCTTCAGGTTCAAAGGTTGATGTCCGATCTGCAAATCCCAGCGGTTCACCAGGTCATTGGTGAGATTTGGTATGCGTTGAATCTGGAGATCGCCAGTGGTCAGTCGGATGTCCTGTCCATCTATATCGATCTTGGGTTTAAAATCCGGTGCGTTGTAACTGGCCGTGCCGCTGACCAGAGAACCAGTGGTTATTGCTTCAGCAATGGAGCCGATATTCAAATCACCAGCTGCAAAATTTAAGCTTAAATCGGCTATTTCGACATCCGGAGCCGGGATCTGAATTTCGTCGGTTTGGGTTGGTCCGGTTATCTTGCTTTGTTTCGGTAGATCAATGGTGATCCCGCAGGCCAGGGTAGCCAATGCCAGGGCTGCCAACGCAAGTAAAACTGTATTTCGAAACAATTGATACCTCCTCTTTTTATGACAGAACGCAAGAGTACACAGCGTTTTGTTTATAAAGCAATGATGCTGTGGTCGGTCTGGCTGGATCGAGACAGAGATCGTCGGATCCTGATACTTATCATACGAATAAAATCTCTGTTGGTCGCGCCGGTGGAAGATATAATTTTGCGGCCAGGTTAATGGGGACCGGGGTTGATGCGATTCAACAAATTGACCGCCAGACCAAAGAAGGCATAGACCAGGCCAATAAAAAGTAGGGAGAATTTCCCCAGAGCGCAGTAGCGAGCGATCTGCGGCCAGGGAGCGCCAGCCAACTCGAGCAAGACCAATGTCAGGCCGAGATTCTCAATCGCATCCAGACCAGCCGCAACCCAGGCGGCGCCGGCTAATAAGCCAGCCCAGCGGCTTAATGGCCAGCCGCGTTGGCGCAGGATACCCCCGGCGGAAAGGCAAGCCAGGGAGAGGGCAGCGGCGTACGTCAGCATGAAGAGATAGTCAAAACCCAGGCTAAATGCGGCGTAACGTTGGGTGCGAGCATCCCACGAGGCGATGATCTCGGCAGCCCGCTCGGGGGTGCCGCTGAGTTCGAACGATACGATCCCGGCTGGAGCAGTGGGATTGGCGAGTGGCAGGCTCACCAGGCCGATCAAGGCATACACCAGCAGCAGCGCAGCGAGCGACCATCCAAAAAGCTTCCGGCGAAGGGCCGGGGAAAACGATCCGTCTTCTTTCATATGATCCTCCTGATGATCCGAAAATGATGCCTGGTCTGGGTCAGGATAAGTATATCGCAAAGGTTAGCGTAACAGATCTGGTTGAGCCTTTCTAGGTACCTTGCAGGATGGGGCAAATTAAGGCACAATTGCAAGGTGGATAAGAATGATTGAGTTTTAAAACCCGGATCAATTTGCAGAAAGAGGCTGACAATGTCTGAAAACTCGCAACCAGAAGAAACCCTGGTGGAAGAAATTCGCAAACTTGGCGCTAACTTGATCTCCGCTGTGCAAACAGCCTGGGAAAAGCCGGAATTTAAGAAAATGCAAGATGAAGTGGTCAATGGCTTGAACGAACTGGGATCGACCCTGGGAAAAGAAGCGGATAAGATCATCAGCGGACCAACCGGGCAGCAGATCAAGACAGGGGTTGAGCAGGTGGGTGATCGTCTGCGCAACATCGAGACACAGGAGAAAGTGCGCCAGGAGTTATTAGCCGCTCTCAAAACGGCGAACAATGAGCTGCAAAAAGTGATTGATCGCTGGTCTGAAAAAGTGGCTCAAACCCCGGCAGGCGTCGAGGGGGAGCCAGCCGAACAGAGCCAGGTGGATGAAAACTTAGGCGCTTGAGCAATAAATATGGAGAATCTGGTGCAAATCGAAACTAAGCCGGTGACATGGTGGAGCATCAGGGTTAACCACAGGCGCTATCATCCCGGGGATGCTTTTCAAGATGGTCGCTCTGCGGAACAAGATTCGAGCGGTTGAAGATGAGATTACGAGGATTGGGTGAGGTCGAGGTAGCAAGTCTGAACTCGATTGTTGCTTGACAGTCTTACACCCATGCGATAGCATAGTCCAATACTTAAATTCATGGCAGAGCAGATTTGAAGGGGTGTTGGATGGTATCCCATACCGTTTAATACCCTTCTTAAAATAGGCAGCCATTGAAAGGTGAATAAAAACTGGTGGAACAAGCAGCCGACAAGCGTGTAAGAAAAGAAGTGCCCACTCTGACGGACCAAATGCGCCTCATCTTCAAGGGGATCCTGGATCCAATTGCCAGATCACTCAATCAACTGGGATTAATGCCCAACACAATGACCATCCTGGGATTGGTTGGAAATGTGATCGGCGCCATTCTGATCGCAAGCGGGAGAATCCAACTGGGCGGTATCATTGTGCTGTTGATGGGCCCGGTGGATGCATTAGATGGAACCATGGCCCGCCTGCGGGGAATGGCGGGAAAATTTGGGGCGTTTGTCAACTCCGTGACGGACCGCTACTCCGAGTTAGCGATCATGATGGGATTGCTTTATTATTTCATGCAACAGAATAACAGTGTTGCCATCCTGCTGGTATATGCTTCCGCGGCCGGATCGGTGCTGGTATCTTATGTGCGCGCGCGCGGCCAGTCGCTTGGATGGGATACAAAGACCGGTATCCTGACACGGTTGGAGCGATATTTGGTGCTGGCCCCTGCGTTGATCCTGAATTATCCGATCGTTGGTCTGTGGATTATCGCTGTTTTTTCCAATATCACAGCTGTCCAGCGTATTATTGACGTGCGCAGGCAGGCGTACCAGACGCAGTCGAACAAAGATGGCCTGAGTGGAGGAAAATGATATGTCAACAGGCTTTCAAATAGGACCTTTGTTCGTCCATTTCTACGGAATTATCTTGATGACCGGCGCGCTGGCAGGCAGTTGGCTGGCCAGTATTGAAGCCCGGCGGAGAGGGCATGACCCAGAGATCGTCTGGGATGGGCTGATCTGGGTGCTGATTGGAGGAATCATCGGAGCGCGCCTGTGGCATATTTTTACACCACCCCAATCTATGGTCGAACAGGGGATTACCACAAGCTGGTATCTCACCCATCCACTGGACATGATGGCGATTTGGAGGGGCGGATTGGGGATCCCGGGAGCGGTGCTCGGTGGAATGATCGTGTTGTACTGGTTCTGCAGGCGACATAAATTCCAATTCCTGGAATGGGCGGATATTGCTGCTCCGGGTCTGGCGCTGGGTCAGGCGATTGGGCGTTGGGGGAATTTCATTAACCAGGAATTGTATGGCAAACCGACGAACCTGCCCTGGGCGGTTCATATCGAACCGCAGTACCGACTGCCGGGTTTTAGCGAATACGAGACTTTTCATCCGCTTTTCTTGTACGAATCGCTTTGGAGCCTGGGAAACCTGTTTGTGCTGTTATGGTTGGGTCGTAAGTACCATGACCGACTTAAAACGGGGGATATCTTGCTCGCCTATATGGTCATTTACCCGTTGGGGCGGTTCATGCTCGAGTTTCTCCGTCTGGATGCGGCCTTCATGGGAGGCTTGAATATCAATCAGACGATCATGGCGGCGGTTGCCGTGGTCAGCGCGGGAGCTCTGGTATGGCGGCATCGGCATAAAGAGCCTGCAACGGTTCCGGTTGACACGGGCGCGAGCGATGATTCGGGAACATGCTAGCGGGTCATGATCCTGACAAATAATCTTGGGAAAAAATTTGGCGATTTCCAGGCCGTCGAGTTGGTAGGTCTGGATGTGCAGGGTGGAGAAGTATTGGCATTGCTTGGCCCAAACGGCGCCGGGAAAACCACCACGGTGCGGATGCTTTCTTCTGTTTTGACTCCTAGCAGCGGGACGGCGAAAGTGGCAAATTTCGATGTCGTCCGCCAGGCGGCGCAGGTTCGGGCCAATGTGGGTGTATTGACCGAAAATCACGGTTTGTACAATCGAATGCCGGCAATCGAATACCTGGATTTCTTCGGGCAAATTTACCGTTTGAGCCTGGACGAGCGACGGAGGCGGATTCAGCAGTTAATGGAAAGTTTTGGTCTGGCGCGCAACCTGCACCAACCCATCGGTGAGTTTTCGAAGGGGATGCGCCAGAAGCTGGCATTGGCGCGGGCTTTGCTGCATAATCCCCCTGTGCTGCTCTTAGATGAGCCGACTTCAGCAATGGATCCAGAAAGCGCCCGGTTGGTGCGGGATGCGATCCGCACGCTCTGTTCTCAGGAACGGACAATTGTGATCTGTACCCACAATTTAGCCGAGGCCGAAGAGCTTTCGGATCAAATTGCGATTATCCGGCGTGGAAAGATCATCACACAAGGCTCGCCGCAAAGCCTTAAGATGCATATGCTCGGACCCGCAGAATATGAAATCCGGTTGGCTGCCGAATTGAACGGCAGGCATCCAAACCTGCCAGATGCAGTGGTGCAGACTTCGAGCGGACCGGACTGGATTCGCTTCCAAACTCCGGACCCGCAAAACTGCAACCCGATAGTATTGCGCAGCCTGGTCGAGATGGGGCTGTCTGTGGTGAGCTTACAGGAAGTACCGCGGAGTCTGGAACAGGTCTATTTGCAGGCAATCGGAGCCGCAAATCAAGCCGGAGGGGACCATGCTGAATAGCCTGCAGATGGCCCTGGTGATTACCCGGCGCGAGATGCGGGATCAGTTCCGCGATTGGAGGATCATCTTCCCGGTGGTTGTGCTGACGTTGATCTTTCCAGCGCTGATGAACTTTACCGCCCGCCAGGCGGTGGATTTCGTGCAGGAGTATAACGCCCCGATCGTGGCTGAACGTATGATCCCGTTCCTGCTATTGGTGGTTGGATTCTTTCCAATTTCGGTCTCGTTGGTGATTGCGCTGGAGAGCTTCGTTGGCGAAAAGGAGAGGCGCAGCATCGAACCGCTGTTGGCCTCGCCGCTAACCGACAAAGAACTTTATCTGGGAAAATTATTGGCAGCCATGGCGCCGCCGCTGATGGGCAGCTACATGGGGATCAGCGTTTACCTGATCGGGCTATATTTTCAAATCGGTTGGACACCGGAACCGGTGCTGCTGATCCAGATTTTGATTCTGACCACAGTCCAGGCGATTGTGATGGTCAGCGGAGCGGTGGTGGTCTCGTCGCAAACCACATCGGTGCGGGCAGCCAACCTGCTGGCTTCATTTATCATCATTCCGATGGCTTTTCTGATCCAGGGCGAGGCCATAGTCATGTTTTGGGCGCGCTATCATATTTTATGGTGGGCGATCGGGGGGCTGGCGTTAATCGCCGGGCTGCTGATTCGGACTGGTGTAGCGTATTTTAACCGGGAAGAGATGCTCGGGCGTGAACTGGATACTTTGAACCTGCGTTGGGCCTGGAAGCGAACGCTGGAGGGTTTCAAGGGGAAAGCTCATTCGGTTGGGCAGTGGTATCTGGTTGAGCTTCCGAGCACATTGAGCGAGCTCAAGATACCGATCCTGGCTTCTGCGATTGGGCTGGTGATTGGCTACATGGCTGGTGTCAGCCTGGCAAACCAGTTCGAACTGCCGCCAGATGTGCTGACTTTTAGCAAATTGAAGAACGGTTTTGTGGAAGGGCTGGAAGCGATGCGCTTCTTCTCACCCGGCGGGGTGGGAATAATCTGGATGCATAACCTGCGGTCTGTATTGATCGCCACCCTATTAGGAGTTTTTTCGTTTGGTGTACTTGGGCTGCTGATTTTAATGCTGCCGATTGCGATCATTGGCTATATTGCCGGCAACCTGGCGATGACCGGGATTTCGCCGCTCCCTTTTCTGATGGCGCTGGTGCTTCCACACGGGATTTTCGAGATCCCTGCCATCATCCTTTCGGGCGCGGCCATCCTGAATCTGGGTGCAACCTTCACCGCCCCAGCCGAGGGTAAAACAATTGGAGAGGCATGGCTGCTGGCAGCAGCAAAATGGGGGCGGATGATGGTTGGCATTATCATCCCGCTATTCCTGCTGGCGGCGCTGATCGAAGTGTATATCACACCGCTGATTGCAGTCTGGGTGCTTGGACGATAGCTGTGAGAGTATGATCGACGGAGAAAAAATACGATGCCAAAATTGATTATTTTAGGGACATCGAATGCGGTGCCCGATCAAACCCATGAAAACACCCACATGGTCGTGGTGGGTGAAAAGCGAACACTGTTGATCGATACGGGCAGCAACCCAACCGTGCGTTTACAGATGGGCGGGTTAAACCCTTTGGATCTGACCGACCTTTTGGTGACTCACTTCCATCCTGACCATGTATCCGGGGTGCCAACACTTCTAATGAATAGCTGGTTGAGCGGCAGAAGAGAACCCTTGATGACCTATGGTCTGGAAGAGACGCTCTTGCGGATAAAGAAAATGATGGAACTGTATGAGTGGGAAAGCTGGCCGAATTTCTTTCCGGTGCATTTCAAGAATCTGGTGGTGGAAGAACGATTATTGGCGATCGATTGTTCGGATTTTCGGGTCTACAGCTCCCCGGTTTGCCATATGATCCCAGCGATCGGGCTGCGGATCGAGTCTCCAATCAGTGGGGGGGTGATCGCTTATTCGTGCGATACCGAACCTTGCGAGCAAGTGATCAGGCTGGCAGCCGGAGCGGATATTCTGATCCATGAAGCATCCGGAAAAGGGCTAGGACACAGTTCGGCAGCCCAGGCAGGTGAGATCGCCCAAAAAGCCGGGGTGAAGGCGCTGTATTTGATCCATTACCCAACGGGTGATTTTGATCCTACTCCGCTGGCGGCAGCAGCGCAAAAAACCTTTGGCGGGCCGGTAGGGTTGGCGCGTGACTTGATGGAATTGCAGTTCTGATCCGCCGGAAATTTACCAGCCCTGGATGAAGGGCAACCATTCCTGGTTATCCCCAAGGTGGCGGGAAAAGAGATACATCGCAGAGGATGGCGGCTCTCTGGGAATCTGGAGTAAGCGCATATGAGCCTGCTCGGCTGTCCGACCGCCTTTTAGATGATTACAATTTGGGCAGGCAGCTACCAGGTTTTCCCATGAATGCGAACCGCCGAGACGACGCGGAATGACGTGATCGATTGTAAGGTAGGAGACTTTTTGGCCGCAATACTGACAGGTGTATTCGTCCCGGCGCAGGATCTCGCGTTTGGTTAAGCGGACGGACAAGCGAGGGCGCTTGACCATCTTGTCCAGCCTGATGATGGACGGCTTCGGAAACGAAGCGCTGACGGTGCAAAGTTCGCCGCGACCGTCCAACACGAGACTGGCCTTGCCATTCAAGATCAGTCCCATCGCCCGCCGTATGCTGCATACGTTTATAGGCTCGAAGTTGGCGTTTAGGACCAGGACGGGTTCCTGCATTGTCTCCTCAAAAACTTGGGAAATTATAGCACGGCTGGCTTTTTTGGGGATTAAAGTAAATACTCCGCGTTTGACATGTATGTATGAGAAATATCCATTATAATTATCGATTATGGATCAAGGGAGTTCGGCTCCAAGCGGTGAATTTCTACCCGAAATGCTCTCCAGGCGCGGCGAGGTGGTGTCCTGGGGGATGGCATTGCTGTCGCTGGTTGCATGGCTGATTTTATGGATCAACGGCAAGCCGGTATTCCTGGGTTTGAAGGCATTGGCAGTATTGTTGGCGCTGACCGGATTGTTGATCAGCCTGGGGAACTGGACGGATCGGCAAACACGGCTGCGGATAGATCCGGCTGGGATCTTTTTCGAGAACGGTCTGAGAAAAGTATTTATGCGCTGGGAGGAAATCCAGAAAGTGGAGGTCTTTCCATCTGCTTGGGGGAGTAAAGTGCGGGTGTTAGCCGAAGAGGCCCATTTCGACTTCCGGATGCTTGGAGAGGTCAAAATGCAAAGCGAAATAAAGGGCAGGATGGGATTTGCCGATGGCGAACAAATTCTGCACCACATCTGCAAACAATCCAACCTGAAACAAGCACAGGGACCCGGAAACAGCTATTATTATCTGCGAGAGTGAACCCTTTTCTGCGGCGAGAACCTCGCGCCCTCCCGCAGAGGGCGTTTTTTTTGTTTGAGATTACTTCGTTCCTCGCAATGACATCACTAGAATTTTTGTAACCAGAATATTCAGGAGGCAGCCAGTGGACAACCGAAAGATGACGATTGATGAGCAGGTCGAATATCTGATGCAGGGAACGGAATATGGCGATGAGGAACTCAAGACAGCCATGGCGAATGAACTGCGCCAGCGGCTAATCGAGGCGACTAACGAAAACCGTCCATTACGGGTTTACTGCGGATTTGACCCTCGCACCAGCGACCTGCACCTGGGGCACACTGTCCCGATGCGAAAATTACGCCAATTTCAGGAACTGGGCCATGAAGTCACTTTCCTGGTGGGGAACTATACGTCTTTGATTGGAGATCCTTCCGATAAAGACAAATTACGTCCGCAGCTTACTCAGAAGGAAGTAGAACATAACGCCCTTACCTACGCCGAGCAGGCTTACAAGGTGCTCGACCGCGCAAAGACACTGATCCGCTATAACGCGGAATGGCTTTCAAAACTGACGTTTGCCGATCTGATCAAGCTGGCTTCAAATTTCACCATCCAGCAATTCATCACTCGTGAGAACTTTCGGTTACGTTGGGAGCACGGCGATGCGATCTACCTGCATGAAACTTTCTATGCGATCATGCAGGGGTACGACGCCTACGCCATGCGCACGGATGTTCAATTGGGCGGAACCGACCAACTATTTAATATCGTCACCGCGGCGCGTAAACTGATGGTTTCGATGGGCGAGAAACCAAACATCGGGATCATCCTGGGGATCCTGCCAGGCACCGATGGGGAAGTCAAGATGAGCAAGTCACTCGGCAATCATATTCCTCTGCTCTCCACGGCGGAGGATATGTACGGAAAAGTGATGAGCGTGCCGGATAAAGCGATGGGACAGTTCTTCCGCCTGGTGACGCGCTGGACGCCGGCGGAGATCCAGGAGATCGAAAGCGGGATGGCGGCAGGCCGATTGCATCCGAGGGACGTCAAAATGAAACTGGCGTGCGAGATCGTTTCGATCTATTACTCTGAGGCGGAAGCGGAGCTGGCTGAACAGCATTTTATTCGCGTATTCCAGCAGGGCAATCTGCCAGAGGAGATGGCGGAGTTTAAGCTCGAGCAAGGGCAGACCGTTTTGGATATATTGGTGAGCGCCGGGTTGGTAAGCAGTAAGAGCGAGGGGAGGCGGATGTTCGAGCAGCATGCAGTGCGGCTGGATGGGGTAGAATTGAGCGATCCAAACCTGGATCTCCCACATCCGGGTGTCTTGCAGGTTGGAAAGAGGCGCTACCTGCGGGTGATCTGATCCTTTCCGCTTACTGTTTTATTGAGCAAGCATCTGCTGCCCAATGCTTTTGGCGAAGGCGGAGTTGTCTCGCTCCAGCACCAGGGCAAGGGCAAATGAGATGCCTTCCGTTTCGGGCAGCGCCCCGCCAAGATACCAGGTGATCGGTTCAGCCTGGCCGCGATGGACGACCATGACGATCTGCCAGAACGGTTGGCTCTCAACGGAATATTTCACACAAAACTGATTGGCAAGGTCTGGGGAGAGGACTTGCTGTGGATCGGATAATGATGGAAAAGGCGTCCAACCGCTGTCTGGGAGGTTCAAGGCAGCGGCTAACTGGGGAGCGGGACGTACGCCATCGGCGGTCAGGGCTGCTGCTGCCAGCGCCATTTGAAGTGGGCTGTACACCTCCAGAGATGGGACGTCGGCTGGTATATCGCCGGTCGGCAGGCGGATTGGCGGGGTTGGCGATATGCCCAACCCGGCCATCCCCCCTGGAATCAATGCATCCACCCCGGCAACCGGATAGCGCCCGAGGGTTGCCCGGTTGAGCAGTGGAGAAGCAGGGTCGTCGATCAATGCAGGCCAGTCTTCGTCCAGCTGGTTTGAATCGAATGTGGGGTGCGAAGCCATCGCCAGTATTTCACCGGTGCGAGCATTCATCAATACGAGGGCGCCGCGGTTGTCCCCCAGGAGCGCATCCACCCGATGCTGCAAGTTCAGATCAATCGCCAAACGCACATCCAGCCCGGGCGGAGGTTGGCCATAAATCAGATCATTCCACCAAACCTGAATAAACGGATTATATTCCAGACCGCGCAGAATGGGATCCAGGCTGGCTTCCAACCCGGATTGGCCATAGGTGAGGCTGGTATAACCGACTACATTACTCAGCTCAGGATAGAGCGTTTGGCGGGAATATGCACCCGGCGCGCCGAGGGAGTCGATTAATCGGTTTTAGGCTGCGATCCAAGAGTGCGCCGCGACGGACGTATAGATCACTGACCGAGCGGCGCGGATTATCGGTGCGGGTGAGCAAGGTCGGGCTGCGAACCACCGCCCACCAACCAGCAGCCAGGGAGGCCAGGGCAACGCCGACCCCCAGAAGAAGCGCCAGATAGGAATACGGTTTGGGGGAGGATAAACGGGCAAATGGCGAGGCTGAAGGGCAACTGATGATCAGCAAGATCAGCAAGGCCAGGGTGGACACCAGCATTGAAGTGCCGCCGTAGGAGACGAACGGAAGGGTGATCCCGGTCAGTGGGAGCAGGCGCAATGCGCCGCCGATAATCCACAGGCTCTGCCCAACCAGGTAGGCTGTCAGGCCAGCTGCCAGATAACGACGGTAGTTGTCCGGACTGCGCAAGACTATCAAAAGACCGCGCCCGGCGATCAGGGCAACCAGGGAGAGTAGACCGATTTGGCCAAGCAGACCGGTTTGTTCGGCGATGGCGGCGAATATCAAATCCGAATGGGAGACTGGGACTAATTCGGGGCTGCCCAATCCCGGTCCGCGCCCGAACACGCCGCCATTGGCGACCGCGATGATCGATTGGACGATCTGGTACGAACGTCCACTTGGATCCTGCCAGGGATTCAGCCAGGCTTGCATCCGGACGCTGACCACATCAAAAGCCAGCGCTCCAATTCCAGCCGCGACCAGCAGCCCCAAGCCGGCGAAGAGCAGCACGCGCAGACTCCGGGAAGACACATAAACAATCACCGCATAAAGAAATAATAAGATCGAAGCTGTGCCAAGGTCGCGCTGGATTCCCAGCAGGGCGATGGCGAGAGCGACCATCACCAGTGTCGGGGCGACCAACGGCAGGAGAGGCGCAGCCCAGTTTGGGTCAGCATCGCCAGGGCTGTTTAATGCCGCCTGACCATCAGGATGATTTACCGCGCCCAACAGTACCTGCCGGTCGGCCATGTAAGCCGCCAGGTAAGCGATTAACAAGAGCTTCAGCGGCTCGGAAGGCTGGAAATAGACCCCGAAAAGACCCAGCCACATGCGCGGGCCATACCCGAGCGGGTTGACTCCAAGCAAGAAGGTGAGGGCGGTGAGCAAGAGGCTGCCCGTCAGCCAGACGTATTTATAGCGACGCAGGAAGCGCAGGTTGGCAGGCAGGCGAAAACCGAGGATCAATACAGCGACGCTGACCAGCAGCCAGAGGGATTGGCGCATGCCAAAACCCGGCAGAATACTCCAGACCGTCAAGAGTCCCCAACCGATTAACAACGCCCCGGCTGGCAGCAGAAATGGATCATGCCCTGGCAGACGCTGAACGGATTGGCGATGGGCAAGGAAGAATGCTGCCGCCCACGCCAGAACCCCAAGCCAGTGGTCCCAGCGGAAAGGTCCATTGGATGATCGTAGCCAGATCGATGGGGAGATGGTGAGCGAGATGGAATAGAACACCATGAACAGACCAGCCAGGATCAGCAGACTGGCCTGGATATGATCGTTGGCGCGATTGGCATTTGGACGAGGCAGGTGGGTGTCGAGAGGCGACAGCAGGTCGGTTGAATTCATGGGTGATCCGCAGCGAGGGACGCCGAGAAATGGGCGGTCGCGCTAACTGAGATATTTACCAACCAGCAGGTTGAGTTTGTGGCGAGTCGCCGTTGGAATATGATCGTGGTTGGTGATCAGGGCGTTGGCCAGCGCCTGATCGCAGGCGCACTCACGCTCGGTTTTCCAGAGGCGAGTCAGGTTGCGAATGGCTTGCTGGGCAAGCTGGGTGTTGCGGTTGAGGATCTCGATCACACGATCGACGGTAACCGTCTGCTCGCTGACATGCCAGACGTCGTAATCGGTCACGTGCGCCATTACCGCATAGCACATCTCGGCTTCGCGAGCCAGGAAAGCCTCTGGAGAGGCAGTCATGCCGACCAGAGCCATGCCCCACGAACGGAAGACGTTGGATTTCGCTCGCGTGGAGAAGCGCGGCCCTTCGATGGTGATAAACGAGCCGCCAGAATGGACACGGGCGCCAGCCTGTTCGGTAGCGTGAAAGAGCATCTGGGAAAGGTCCTGACAGAACGGATCGGCAACGCTGACATGGACCACCAGACCATCTCCAAAGAAGGTGCGCTCCCGGTCTTTGGTGAAGTCGAAGATTTGATCGGGGATGACAATTTCACCAGGGACGTAGTCTTCGCGGAAAGAGCCGCAGGCGCTGATGCTGACAATTCGTTCGACCCCAAGCATTTTCAAGGCGTAGATGTTGGCGCGGTAGTTCACCTCGGTGGGCATGATGTGATGTCCGACGCCGTGGCGAGCGAGAAAGGCGATCTGCATCCCATCCAGGGCGCCAACCACGACCGGCGCGCTCGGCTGCCCAAATGGCGTATCCAGGTCGTATTCGTGCGAATCTTGCAGGTCGGGTATTTCATATAACCCGGAGCCTCCAATGACTGCCAGTTGTGGATGTTGATCCATCTTCATCTCCAATTCTTGGTACGGGTGGTAAGGCTGAAATACTCCAGCGTCAATATGATTTCTATAAGCCGGATTCTGCTGCAGAGGCACCGGAGGATGCGACATGAACGAGCAGCGCCACGCCGCCAAAACGCAGCTCGTCTCCGGAAGTGAGGACCATCTGGGAGCTGATGCGCTCCTGGTTCAGATAGGTGCCGTTCTTCGAGCGCAGATCCTCGATCCACCATTGACCATGGTGATAGGTCAGGCGAGCATGGCGGGCTGAGATGGCGCTGTCATCCAGATGAAGGTCGCTGCCCGGCTGGCGGCCCACGATGATTTCGGGGCGGGTGAAAACGAAAGTAGATTCGGCAGCAGGGTCGGACGAGATCTCAGCCAGACGCAGTGTGAGGGATGGGGACGGAGCTTCAGCCAGCGCTCGGACTTGAAGGCGTATCCGCTGCCAAAGCAGCCAAAGCGCCCAACCCAGAAAGGCGTACAGGGCTGCCGACAGCAAAACGCGCATGACCAGGAAGGCTATTTCCATTTTACTCCGATACCTATGAACTCACGGGCATTTCCTGGGTTTCGCTCAGACCCGGGTTATCTTGCCCGAAGACAATCGGTAGGCCAGCAAGTGAGATCACATCACCCGGATGGAGGACCTGCTGAACTACCCGGACGCCATTGACAAAAGTTCCGCCGCTCGATTCCAGGTCAAAAAGGACGAACTGACCGCGGGTCAGACGGAGCTGGGCATGGGTGCGCGAAATGCCGCGTGTCGTCGATCACCAGGTGGTTATCCGGACGGCGGCCCAGGTTAATGACCGGGTGTTCAATTGGAAACAGTCGGCGACCATCCACAATCAGGAATGCGCCTGGAGGCAGGCTGGCGAGGTCTTCTTGAAGGTGATCGCCATCCAGCATGGCGACATCGGTGGTTTGAGAGACGCCGCGCTCGTCGCAGGAGGCGACCAGAAGGTCGCCGGGGGCCAGATGGGGGCGAGCCTCGACCTGGAGAAAATGCTTTGACGGAAAGCGTACCCCTTGCTCGCGGCCGATCGCCCGCAGGGTGGTCTCCACTTCTGCCAGCCAGGCTGCATTCGAGAATAAATCGAACTCGGCCGGGCAGACCAGCAGGGCAAGCCGGTCGGGGGCGAGCAGCTCGCCATCGGGTTGGACGCGCATGCCGTCCCGCACGGCGGTCATCAAACGGCGGGCGAGCAGTTGCGAGGACGCGTGTTTGGGAAGAGCCTATCGGCGGCGCCTTCTACAAAAACCTGCAAGCGCGATTCAATCAAGAGGAGTTTATCTTCGAGTATGCTCATTGGCGAGAGGTATTATACGAGTAAAGAGGGAGAATGGGCAAGGGCGGGCAAAACGAGTTCGATGAAGCCCTGCAGGGCGGGCAAGAATTGGATGTATAATTCCGCCAAACGAGGATGTGGATGGGGAAAATGGGCAACCAACCGACAAGTTTCAAGGAAATGACCCAAAGATGGATGCAGCGCATCTCCAGCCGGGGAGGCAAGCTGGCGTTGGCAGCGGTCTCGACCGGGCTGGTGCTGGTGTCCCTGTTGGGATGGGCGCTGACCTGGGGGGGCGCAGGCCGACGCTTATCCTTCGCACCCGGCAGTCCAAAAGGGGATTTGAAGATCACGCCGCCAGCCTCATTGAGCGAGCTTGGGCGGCAGTTTCCCGGATGGGGCGACATCCTGTCCGATCCGGAACTGGAGTTGATCTACCGGGAGGCGCTGGGCGCATACCAGCGAGAGGGGGAAGAAGCGGCGAAAGAGCTGGCAGCACGCCTCCGTCCCCTGGCTGGGATTGGCCTGCCTGGCGATCCCCGGAATTTTCGGGATGATCGGTTTCCTGGCTTTGGGCGCAGCGCTGGTGTGGATGCGCGCCCGCCCGCATGAGCGACGCTGCGAGTCCTGCGGGCAGCCGCTGCGGGAGAGCAGCCGGTTTTGTCCGCGCTGCGGCAGGAGGGTGGGATGAAATCTTAGTTCAACATGCGGGCCAGGATATCGCTGTTTTCCATCAACAGGAACTCCTTGCCATCCAGCTTGATCTCGACGCCGGTGTATTTGGCGAAGAGCACCTTGTCGTTCACGCTGACTTTGATCTCTTCGTCGTCGCCGATGGCGATCACCAGGCCGGTTTGCGGTTTTTCTTTGGCGGTCTCCGGGACGAAGATGCCGGAACTGGTGCGGGCTTCTTGCTCCAGAGGCTGGATCAGCAGGGCGCGCGCCGAGCGGTTGAATTGCGGGGGTAGAACCATTGTTGGACATTTTGATGCTCCTTGGGTGAGTTTATTTGATACTCAGCAGTTGATTGATTTTATGACGGTCGAAGCCGACGATGATTTTGCCGCCGATGTCGATCACCGGGACGCCTTGCTGCCCGGAGCGGCGGACCATATCGCGGGCGGCAGCCTGATCGCGGCTGACATCCACGTCTTTGAACTTGATGCCTTTTTCACGAAAATAGCGTTTGGCCTGGGTGCAAAACGAGCAGGTGGGCGTCGAAAAAACGATGACGCGCGGTTGGGGTTTTTGTGGATCGGGCATAATCACTCTCCAGAAGTGGAATGGGCGCTGCTCGGATAGACGGCCGGGCGAGGAGCGGCGCGTAAACCATTTCATTAGATGCAGGCAGGGGGGAGAAGGTGACAGGGAATTGAGGGGGAGAATTTGATGAGTTCATGTTGTAGTAATATCAGAAGATCCGGCAGGGATCGAATCTGCGACGAAGCGAGTATGGGTTATTATCCAGTTGTGGGAAAAATATTGGTAGGCTACTCGGGCAAGATGTTAACCTAGCAGTTAGGGTATCAAGTTCGGAAAAAAGGTTATGGAGGTATTTATTTTTTCTCCTTCTCCGATAGAGATTTATTCTATTTTGTCACTGATTATTCTAATAACCTTATAAACTATGGTTCTGGGTTTGGAGAAGGAAGACCAAGGCCTTTGATTTGTGTCTGAATTTTGAATATATAATCTTCAGCGAATTTTCTGTTTTCAGGACCACCTAATTTTAATGCAATCAAGAGGTCATTTAGAGCCTTATCAAATTCACCTAATTCATAGAAAACCCTACCCCGGAAGTAATAAGCTGCGCCATCGCCAGGATCAATTTTGATAGATCGACTGTAATCAGCAATCGCCTTAGAAATGTCCCCGGCGGAATTCGTAAGTGATTCCACGATTAATAAAAAGCACCGGATTCTCTGAATCTAATAGGATGGATTGGTTGAAATCAGATAAAGCATTATCAAAATCGTTGATATTGGAATAAATGACCGCTCGATTATTATAAAACATAGCATTATCAGGTTCCAACTCAATCGCGTGATTAAGGTCAGAAAGTCCTTTTTCAAATTGGCCCATCACGGCGTAGAGATATCCACGATCAGAATAAGAAGGAGCATTTTGAGGATCTATTTCAAATACTTGACCATAATCAGCTAACGCTTTATCAAAATCATTTTGAGTTATGTATACAAAAGCACGATAATTATAGGCTTCATGGTTTTTCGGATTAATTTGGATCGCTTTAGACAGATATTCAATTACATAAGATTTTTCTATTAAATCCGGCTTTACAAAAAATAATCGTCCAATTCGTGTATATGCAGCTGAAATTATTTCCGGAGAAATTGACTCTAGAGAATGATATGTGAGCGTTTTTTTAATAGTGGATAAACTCATTTCATATTTTTTTTGATCCATAAATGCGTCACTAATTGCCAAAGACGAAAATAATACCATCTGCGTTGGCAGGTTTACGGTGATAAATTTTAGATAAAGATTTGGATCAGTATAGATGGAAATTTGGGAATGCTCAGTTTCTGAAAGTTGAATATATGAAATATCATCATCCGAATTTATAGATTCAGGTAATTTACTGTAATACGCACCCCTGTTTCGCTTCCCCAAATTATCGCTGATGCGTTATATCGCTTACCTAAATAAATTGCACGTTTCTTATCATCTACACTTACAACTATTGGAATTGTGTTCACTATGACCTGAGACAATCCATATTCCCCCATTGCTTTTACTAAGGCACGCTGAATCTCCTCTTGTGGTTTTGATGAAACTGGCAAACCAATCCCTGGTTGATCAAATGTAGCAATCAGAATTAGGATTTGATCATCTTTAGCAGGCTTGACTGACAACATCAAACCCTTATCAACCAGTTGTTGTTGGAAACGTTCAATGTCACCAAATAATGCGATTAGTGTATAACTGAAAACAAGTATTGATGAAAGGATTCCAAATGCTATGGTCGGATAAAAAACGCATGGTTTATACCGTAATCGCTGAAATGCGCTTGGAGGGTTTTGCAAGATATCTTCTCCTCTCCTTCCATTTATTTCATATTTCCTTCATTATCTTTTTTTTGTAGATGACAGGATCTCAGCGAGGTAAGATCGCTACAACCGATTGTTATCCTATTTCTTCTTACGTCGCTGTTTCTCTAAAGCATCTAATACTTCTTATCGTTCGAGAAGTTCATTGATGGTGAATTTATAATTTTTTTCGTTCTTATCAAGTCAAAATTGGCTAGCCACGTGATATTTTCACTTTGGTATAGCTTATCGGCATTGTTTCTCCAGTGAAATCGGTTTTCCCAAACCATTTTACGAGACGGAGTAAACGAATACCGATCAACCACAAGTATGATACCTGAAAAAATCGAAATATGGAATTGCGTCCGGGGCAACGAATTACACAAATACGCACCTTTGTTTGACTTTTGGTAGGAGTTTATCTGAGTCGTTGGGTGTGTTTGAGCCGGGTGGCAGGCAAAGTTCTTGGCGCAACGAAATTGACCAGCAACGTCTGGGAATGGGTCAACGATTGGTATCAGTCGAATTACTACAGCATCTCGCCCTCCAGCAACCCGCCAGGACCGGCGACTGGAACGTATAAGGTGCTGCGCGGCAGTGCTTGGTACTACACTTGGGTAACCTTGCGTGTGGTGGACCGCTACGGCTACTACAATCCAGACAGGGACAACAACAACCTCGGTTTTCGCTGTGCAGCCCCACCAGGACCGTGAGTGGCGGATAAAGTACAATCCGTTGCTGGGCTTCTGGGTTCTGAACTTCTGGCTTTTTCCTCCCCCCGAAGGGGGGCCGTAATTTATTTTTTCAGCGCGCGATGGCATCGTGCATGAAGACCTACAAGAACCTCTACCCACAAATCTGCTCCTTCGAGAGCCTGTACCAGGCTTATCGGGAGGCGCGGCGGGGCAAACGCGAGCGCCCGGCTGTGGCGAATTTTGAGTTTGATCTGGATGCCAACCTGCTGAAATTGCAAGCGGAATTGCAAACTCAAACTTATCAGCCGGGTAAGTACCGCAATTTCTATATTTACGAGCCAAAACAGCGCCTGGTCAGCGCGGCCCCCTTTCGCGACCGGATCCCGAAACCACAAACAATCATCGCTCTATCCTGAATGCCCCATTCCAAATGCTCGATGGTTTTTTACCCCTCCGCTTCTCAATCCAGCCTGCCCAAAAATGGTATAATACTGAAATACGGATTAATCGGTATTTCAGAAAGGAGAAAGCAATGGAAGCGACAATTCAGGTCAGGCAGCGCGGTACGGTGACCCTGCCGGTGGACTTGCGCCAGAAATACGGCATCCAAGAAGGAGATACGTTCCGGATGATCGATCTGGATGGCATTTTTATTTTGACGCCGATGGCGCCGATGGTGCCTGAACTGGCGCGTGAGATCGAGAAAGCACGCCTGGGATCCGGTTTGAGCATCGAAGAACTCTTACAGTCATTGAGAGAACAGCGGGAAAAATATCATGCCGGACCAGTCGATTCTGACCAGTCAGCATAAACCGAGCGTGTTTATCGATGCCGACGTGCTCTTTGCGGGCAGCGCCGCGCCCTCCGAACATGGCGCCAGCCTGGTGGTGCTGCGCATGGCTGAGATCACCCTGTTAGAGGCGTACACCTCGCAGCAAGTCATCCTGGAGGCCGAGCGCAACCTGACCGCCAAGCTCCCCCAGGCGCTGACGGCTTTCCGGATGATCGTTACGCGCAGCTTGCAGATCGTCCCGGATCCCTCCCCGGCGGAGTTGGCGGCTTATTCCGGGTTGGCCGATCCAGCCGATTTGCCAATCCTGGTTGGGGCGCTGAAAACCGGCTGCCCCTGGCTGGTCAGTTTTAACACCCGCCATTACCGTCCCGGACATTCTGATGTGAGTGTGCTGCCTCCGGGGGAATTTCTGCTGCACGTCCGCGATCTGCTGGCGCGATTAGCGGGATAACCCTTGATCCCAATATTGTCAGCCTCCAAAAATCAGGTATAATAGCGTTCCGAGAAACTGCGGGTGTCGCCAAGTGGTAAGGCATCAGCTTCCCAAGCTGATATTCACGGGTTCGAGTCCCGTCACCCGCTCCAGCATAAAAAATGCTTGCAAACGTGCAAGCATTTTTTTGTTTAAATTGCAGTCAATGATGTTAGAATTAATTAATTTTTACATGGAGATTGCATCTATGACAGCGCAACATGCTGCGGTATTGTGTATTGAAGATAACGCCGAGAACCGATTGCTGGTGAAACGCATTTTGATGGCGGAGGGCTATACTGTGCTGGAAGCGGCGAGCGCCTCCCAGGCGGTGGATGTGATCAGCGGACGCAATCCAGACCTGATCTTGATGGATATCAATATGCCGGATGTGGACGGGTACACGCTCACCAGCCGGCTGAAGTCGCTGCCAGCGCTGGCGCATACCCCGATCATCGCCATGACGGCCAACGTGATGAAAGGCGATCGCGAACGCAGCCTGCAGGCCGGCTGCGACGGTTACATCCAGAAGCCGATCGATGTGGACAGGCTGCCCAGGCAGATCGCCCATTTCCTGGCAAGCAAGAGGTGATTGTGGTCCCGAACGAATCTACCCAAGCAACTACAACTGCACCCAGCACGCTCCCGGGAACCACCGTGCTGGTGGTGGAAGACAACGTCTCGAATTTTGTGTTGATCGCCCGGCTGTTGGGCTACATGGGGATCCACTGCGAATGGAAGACCTCGGGCTATGAGGTGGTGGAATATGCCGACAGCCTGCCGCGCCTGGATCTGATCCTGCTGGATATCCGCCTGCCGTACGAGGACGGGTTCGAAGCGCTGCAGAAGATCCGCGCCTCTGCAAATTTGAAGAGCGCCCGGGTGGTAGCCGTCACCGCTGAAGCCAGCGCGGAGCAGATGCGTAAGGCGCGCGAGGCCAGTTTTAACGGATTCATCGGGAAGCCGCTCAACCCGGATCGCTTCCCCGAACAGATCCGGCGCATCCTGGCGGGAGAACCGGTTTGGGAGCTCTGTTAATTGCAGGTAAATTAGACCTACATTTTTGCAAGGAACCCCTCCGCTTTTCCGCAACAGGATGCATAATGGCGGGACAAGTATTGTAGATGATTCTTGTTTCAAGCCGCCTTGTCGCCGGCATAACAGACCGGGAACCGTTCGTCTCAATTGACAGGAGATACTACGCATGTCAACGGCCGCTCGCCAAGAAAAACCGAAGCGGAGAAAAATCCAGACCCGCTATGTGTTTGCGATCCTGCCGGTGGGACTGATCCCGGTTCTGATCCTGGGCTGGCTGATCTATGAATATTGGCGGACATGGTCCTCGCAGCCTTACGCGGCCTTTCTGCAATTCGCGTTCGGGCTGCTTGGCGCGGCGGGATTGCTGGTTGTGTTGGGGAGTTGGCTGGCGGCCTGGCGGATGACCTCCCCGCTGAGAAAGATCAAGAAAACGATGAGCCAGTTCGCCTCTGGCAGCCTGGATCAACGCATGGCGCTGCGGCGGAACGACGACCTGGGAGAGATCGCCGAACTGTTCAACAGTATTGCGGACGATTACCGGACCACCTATCAATCGATGACTTTGCGGGATACGAGTGGTAGAAATGGACACGACCAGGCGATCTCGCTGATAGCGGGTCTGGCGGTGAGCGCACGGACGCCGGCGGATATGCTGCAAGGATCACTTGAGACGCTGGCACGCAGCTTTGCCTGCGCATATGCGGCGGTCTATTGGTTGGAACGGGATGAAGTGCCGCGAGAAGCGTTATGCCGCGCTGCTGCACAGCTTTCAGATGGCAGGATTCGAGGCCTCCATTCTCAGCCCAAACGCTCTAGAGCGGCGGGTGAACCTGGAGGCGGTGCCAACCCTGGAATGGCTGGTGAGCAAGGCGATTGCAACCGGCGAAGCGCAAGTGGCCGAGGCCAGCATCTATGCCGGGCTGGTGGAGGCTGCGATCCCGATCAAGGTTGGTGGACGAACGGCAGGCGTGTTGAGCCTGTTTGCGCACACCCGCAGCAATGACTCGCGCTTAGGACCTTTCTCGCCGCGGGCGCTGGCCGAATTGAGCAAGGCAGCCGGTTTGATCGGCATTTCAATCGCCGATTTCAACCGTCCACCGGTCGGAATGCCCGCACAGACGGCGATGGGACAACCTTCCGGCCCGGATAAAACCCGGGTTGGCGCTAGCGGCGGAAACCGTTTCTCCGATACTCCTCAGCCGAGCGATTCAACAGAACCAGGCGCTGAAATCCAGGAGCAATCCCTGCTGCTTTACCAGGCGGGCAATTGGATTACCCAGGCCGAAACTGAAGAAGGGGCGCTGGCAACCGCCCGGCGAGCGTTGGAGCAGGCGCCTTATCCGGCCGCGATTCTTTTTGCGCCGGAACATAGAGCAATGACAGATTCGCAGAGCGACCAGTTACAGGTGATTTACCGCTCCGACCGGGCATATTCCTCACTCGAAAACGGCGAGTCCATCCCACTGGGGGCGAGCCAGATCAGCGCCTATTTCAATCGTTATGCGCCGGTGCTGGTGGCCAACCTGGCATCAGATGAACTGCCGCGCCCGCTGCTGGAACTGGCGCGCGAAATGGGCTGCGACGGGGCAGCTTATCTGCCGGTTTTGCGCGGCGGGTTGGTGCAGGCGTTGCTGGTGCTGGGCCGACCCATCTCCGCTCATGATGAAACTCGCCCGATTTCACAGCGCAGCGCAGCCCCTCTGCCTCTGAGTATGCTTGGTTCTTACCAAAACCTGATCGAACTGTTGACCATCAGCCTGGAAAAGATCCGGGCGATGGCGCACACCCAGCGCCAACTGGCCGAACTGCGCATCTTTTCCAACGTCAGCCAGGCGATTTCGATCGAAACCGACCTCAGCCCACTGTTCACAACCATCCACCACCAGGCAGAGGCCGTGATGGGAGATTTTAACTTCATTTGCCGTGGCGCTGTTCGATTCAAGCACGGGGATCATCCGCTTTCCTTATATGTATGAGGAAGGTCACCAGCTCGAGATTGCCCCCTTCCCGCTTGGCGAGGGGCTGACCTCGATAATAGTGCGGACGCGCAAACCGCTGCTGCTCACCGATAACGTCGAAGAACAGTCGCTGGCGCTGGGAGCCAAGATCCAGGGCCAACCAGCGAAATCCTGGCTGGGTGCGCCGATGCTCTACAGCGGCGATGTGGTCGGAGCGATCATTGTGCAGGATATCCAGCAGGAAAAACGCTTCAACGAGGACGACCAGCGGCTGTTGATGGCGTTGGCATCTCAGGTGGCGGTGGTGGTGCACAATGCACGTTTGCTTGATGAAACCCGCCAGCAGGCTCTGCAAGAGCGCTTCCTGAACGAAATCACGGCGAAGATCCGCCGCTCGCCAGATATCCAATCCATCTTAAAGACCACTGCAAATGAATTGGGAGCAGCCCTGGGAGTTCGGCGTGCCCACATTCGAATTGGGTTCGACCCGGAGCGCCTGCCGTCCAGCGCGAGCGAGAACGTGGCGCAGTTTGCTGACACTGGACCTCTGAGAGCGGATAAAATACATCCGAAGGAGGGGGCTGAGTGAAACTCTCCGTTTTTAATATGCACCGACCGGCGCAAGACGGATATACCGGTGAGACCCCACCCAACCCCAGCGATCCGGGGGGAGGCGCAAGCGCAGGAACAGGACGGCCGTCTTCGGATGGTCTTAATCGGCTCACGGTAAGCTTGCGCCAACGGCTGCTGAACAGGCTGCTGGCTGCAACAACAGGATTGACCTGGCTTTTATACCTGCTGGCTTTACCCGGATGGTTTGAGGACATGGGCGGAAGCGGTGGGCAGAACTCGGTAAGCCCAATCCTGCCAATGGTCGTTTATGGGGTTATCGCAATTGGGTTGTCAGCGCTGACTTTAGCCCAAAGAATTTTATCTGCCGACAGAGCCTATCCATTACGGGCTGGCGGCTTCTTAATCCTGCTGCTCGGGGCAGGCGGGTTTATGCTTGCCAGCCAGGGCTTGATCGGGAATGGGCGACTGCTGCTGGCGCTATTTCCATTGCTGGCGGTTTTCCTGTTAGCGGAAGGGCGTTTTGCCCGTCTGGTGCGCTTTGCGGCCCTGGTCCTCAGCATCTTCACGATGGTTACGATCGGTTTTTTTGCTGTGCAGGGTTATCTGCTCACCCAGGATACCGGGGCAGAAGCCTGGCTGATTGCCGAGCTTGGATTTGGTCTGATAACGATCGTTTCAACGCTGACCTTTGATGCTTATCTGCATGAGATGGAAAGCGGGATCGAAAAGAGCCAACTATTCTCGTTCAACTTGGAGCACGAACGGCAAACGCTGGAAGCCCAAATACGCCAGGCGAAGATTGACCTGGAATACAGACTTCAACAAGTGCGCAGCGCAAATGAGATTAACAAGAGGATCCGGGTTGGAGGAGGACAGGAAAGCGTGCAGCCAGCATCCAGCGCGCAGCCGACAGCGCAGCTTTTTGCGCAAGTTTGCGATCAAGTGAAAAACCGGTTTGGATATGATGCTGTCAGGATTTATCTTGTGGAGCCAAATGGGCAACATGCACTTCTGGCAGCCGAAACTGGCGAAGCGGACCCCCAGGTATTAGCCGAAGGTTCCTTAATCCCCTTAAACCGACAGCTAGCTGGGCATGATTCGCTGATCGGCTGGGTGATAGCAAACCAGCAGACCCGAATCAACCGGCGCAACGAGAGTAAAGGCGCCGATACCAGTTCCAGACAAAATTCCAACGCTGCGGAGAGCGCAGTAAACAGCACTGAAACGGCTGTACCTCCCTTCGAATTAGCGCTGCCGATCCTGGGCAGCCAGAATGAGCCAGGCGTACAGACTGTGCTTGGCGCCATGATGGTCCAGTCCAGATCGGAAGCAGCCTTTAGTAAGGATGAGGTGGTTCTGCTGGAGAGCATCGCCGGAAGCCTGGCGAGCGCACTCACGAACAAGCGCCTGGTCGAGCAGATTCGACTCCAACCTGGAAGAGATTTCGGCGCTGCATCGCCAATATCTACGGCGGGCCTGGATGCAAGTGCTTGACACGCGCGGGCCACAGGAGTACCAATATGTCTCGATCATGCATCCCGAGGCGACCTCTGGCAGGGAGAAGGCAGACCGGACCAATTTTGATGGGCAGCGGGAGTGGAGAGGCGGCGCTGTCAAGCAGCGACAGCAGACAGCGCGCAGAAAATCTGCTGGAGCTTCCGATCCAATTGCGCGATCAGGTCATTGGCAGTCTGGTGCTTGAGCCTGAGGCTGGTCACCCAATTGGCGAGCAGGAGCGGATATTGATCGAATCGGTGATCAACCAGGCTGCGTTAGCGCTGGAAAATGCCCGATTGCTGGACGAAACCCGCCAGCGAGCCGACCAGGAGATGATCACGGCAGGAATTTCAACCCGCATCTGGTCTTCAACCGATATTGAAATGATTTTGCAAACTGCGTTGAACGAATTGGGTACGTCCCTCAACGCGGTGCAAGGATCGATTGAATTGTGGCCGGAGCCGGTTGGGCTGTCGAACAAGGGCAGCGCAGTCGATTCTGATGGAGGCGACGGTTTACATCCAAAAGAGGTCGGGAAAGGTCCAGCCGAGGATGACGGCGGAAGCGAGGCCAGACCATGAACCGAAGTCTGCAATTTCAGCTCACTGCGCTGGCTTTGATTGTGACTATCCCATTCATCATGGTGATCACAATATTCCTGACCATTCAAGCTCGCAGCGGCCTGATTGATGCGGCAAACAAAACCTTGAGTACAGCGAATGGATCCATCAGCCAATCGACGAGCCTTTGGTTGGATTACAACACCCGGGCGCTGAAGACCATGGTCAGCAACCCGAACATCATCGCGATGAACTCGATATGGCAAAAGCCGATTCTTAAGGAAATGGTTGCCGCTTACCCATCGGTCTATCTGGTCAGTACGCTTGATGTGAATGGTGTGAATAAAACCCGCAGCGATGCTCAGCCGTTTGAAATTAGCAGGGATCGCTATTGGTTCCAAAACGCATTTAACGGCGCGCCAGTCACCTATGAGACAGTGGTTAGCCCGAAAAACGACCAGCCAGCGTTGGTGATCTCGATGCCCATCCAAAGAGAGGACGGAACGGTGGTGGGTGTGGGGATGTTGGCGACCGAACTGGATCAGATCAACGAACTGATCCATGGCGTCCGTTTAGGCCAGACCGGGAGCTTACTCGTCTTGGACCAGCGCGATAACCTGATCATCCATTCAGATCCAGATGCCCGATTGCTGGCAAACCTGAGTGGAAACCCGGCGGTAGAGGCGCTGCGCGCAGGGATTAGCGGAAATTTTGTCTATACAGATTATCAAGGCGAAAGAATACAGGCGAATATCAGCCAGCTTCCGAATGGCTGGGGAGTGATCGTCCAGCAGAGTGAGGCCGGGCTTTTTGAACCCATCCGCCGATTTCAACAAATAGCATTTACAGCGCTTGTGATTGTGGCTGCGTTAATGACCGTGCTGCTCTGGTCAGCAATCCGCCAGGCGCTGCGACCGGTGCAAGACCTGACCGAAACAGCGATAGCCATCAGCCAGGGTGATCTTACCCGTCAGGCAGATGTAAGGCCGCAAAAAAGGCGCTGGGTGATAATTGGGCGAAGAAGTGCTGAGCCAGACCAGGGGGATGGAACAGTCGCTAAATTTGAACAATCCAAGAATGAACTGGATATCCTGTCGCACGCTTTTAATGAAATGACAGCCCAACTGCGCGAATTGATCAGCGATCTGGAAAACAGAGTCATAGAGCGTACCCGTGCGCTTGAGCAGCGCGCCACCCAATTCCTGGTCACTGCTGAGGTGGCCCGTGAGGCGGCTTCCATCCATAAGCCAGAAATATTGCTGCAGGATGTGGTGGAATTAATTTCCGATCGTTTTGGCTTCGATCATGCTGGTATTTTCCTGCTGGAAACCGAGAGCAAAGAATATCCAGGTGAAATTGCTGAGACGGCGCCGGAGAGCGGCGGAACGAAGGAACTTTCTAACGAGCGGAAGTTGGGAGCAGGAAGCCGGGAACAAGAAAGATATGCCATACTGCGGGCAGCTTCATCCGAGGGAGGGCTGCAAATGCTGAAACGCGGTCACAGGCTGCGGATCGGGCGAGAGGGCATCGTTGGGTATGTAGCTGCGACAGGGCAACCACGGATTGCGCTGGATGTGGGCAGCGACGCAGTCTTCTTTAATAACCCCGACTTGCCGCTGACGCGCTCCGAGATGGCGCTGCCGCTTAAAGTGCAGAACCAGGTGATTGGCGTGCTGGATGTACAGTCCAATCGGCCTTCCGCTTTTTCGGAAGAGGATGTTTCTATTTTACAGATCCTTGCCGACCAGGTGGCGCTGGCCATCGAGAATGCCCGCTTGCTCTCGGAGACGCAGCAGGCTATTCAAGAGCTTGAGTCCTTGTACGGTCAGCAGATCCGTCAGGGATGGGGAAAGCGATTAGCAAACCAGCCATTGGTCTACACATTCGATCAAAGAGGTGTCTTGCGATCACAGCCCAATATGGAACAGGCCGCTGATACCGGCCCCTTGAACAGCTCCAAACCTGCGGATTTCAGAAAGACCAGTTTCTCCCCCCAAGATACACTGGCAGAGGTGATGGCGCCGATTGAACTGCGAGGTGTACGAATTGGCGCGCTGCGGCTGCGGCGGTCCGCACGACGGGCTGCTTGGTCCGAGGCGGAAAAGGAATTGATCCATGAGACCGTCGCTCAACTGGCGCTTTCACTCGAAAATGCCCGACTGATGGAGGAGATCCGCATTAAGGCCTGGCAGGAGGAGCTGATCAACCAGGTGGTCGCCCGAACGCAGGGCTCGCTTGACCTGGACACTGTGATGAAAACTGCGGTAACTGAGATCGGACGGACGATGAAACTGGCGAAAGTCCAGATTCGGCTGCAGCAGGACTTGAAGGAAGTTGAACAAGCCGATCTATCTCTGAATGAATCGCGCGGTGGAAACGGGTATTCAAGGTCAAATGATAATGCTTAAAGAGTAAGCGGATTATCCTAAACTACAAATAGATGTGATGAAAATAATGGACGTATTTGATCCAGACAAAGGTGAAAGCGGTTATGCAGACCGGCATGTAGTCGGACAGCGCAGTGATTTGGCCAACCCGACCAGTGGGGGGGAAGAAAATCGCGATCGAAGGCCGATTCTTACAGTTGTAAGACGAGCTGCTCTGGCGCTGTCGATCATGATTTTATTGGTGATTTCTGCGAGTGGGATCAGCCTGTGGTTCGCAGGACAGGTGCAGAGTACAGTCCATTCCATGCGCATCGCGACCGACCAGGCCATTCAAGTTTCGAGTTTACAACTACGCTGGCTGACGATTGCCGGGGCGCTCGATACTTTCTCGGTCACGCGCCCAACGCCTGAGGCAAGGCAAGAAATTGACCGGCAGATCAGTGAACTCAATGGAATGCTGAATTTATTAACATCCCAGCCACTCGGATTAAGTGAAGAGAAAATCGCCGAAAATCAAATTATTGCCGAGAGTTTGCAACAGACTGGCCTGGAAATGACCAACCTGGTAAAAGAACTATATGACCTGGTGGAACAGGGCCGATGGGGTACAGCGCTGCAAAAGCGGCAGACGATGATGTCGGGGATGCAATCTAACCTGATCGAAAATCTGGAGCAATTGAATGACAACCTGCAGAGCGATGTGAGCGACCAGGTAGCCGAGATCGCCCGGCTGCAGGCGCTTGCTCGTACATATTCACTGATCGCGATTGGGGCGAGCGTCATTTTTACAATTGTCGCGATCTGGATCACCCGGCGAACGATCCTGGCGCCTATCAACCAATTGATACGAGATATCCAGCAGGTCTCAAAGGCTCGGATAGCTGCTGACCTGGAACCGATCGAGCCGATGATACAGCGAGATGAAATTGGCGACCTGTCCCGAGCGATGAGCCGGATGGTGGGTTGGCTGCGAGAATCTTACGGGAATTTGGAGGAGCAGGTTGCAGAGCGAACCCAACGCCTGGAGCGTCGGAGCGTGCAGCTTGAGGTAGCAGCCCAGGTAGCGCGGGATATCGCTGCGGCGCGCGACCTGGAGAGCTTGCTCTACCGGGCGGTGAACACGATCCGAGATCAATTTGGGTTCTACCATGCTGGCATCTTCCTGACCGACCAGCGACAGGAGTACGCAGTCCTACGAGCAGCCACCGGCGACGCCGGTCGAGAGCTTTTGAGGCAAAAACATCAGTTAAAGATCGGTGAAGTCGGAGTGGTTGGAAATGTTGCCGAAAGCGGCGAGCGGCGGGTAGCTTCTGATGTTGGGAAGGACCAGGCGCACTTTAAGAATCCTTTATTACCCGAAACACGCTCGGAGGCAGCGCTGCCGCTTGTGGTAGCCAGCGTGGAATACCAGGGACAAAGAGTGATTGGCGTATTGGATGTGCAGAGCGTAGAGGCGGCAGCTTTCGACGAAGAAAGCCTGGCAACACTCCAGATCTTGGCGGACCAGCTTGCCATCGCGATCCAAAACGCGTGTCTGATTGAGGAAAGTCAGGAGAGTATGAGAGAACTGGAGGCAACTTACCGCCAGATCAACCAGCAAGCCTGGCAACGGATGCTGCGCTCCAGCCGAGTGGTGGGGTACCAATATGATGGTCTAACAACCACTCCTCTTTATAAGACCAGCCTTCCAATCGAGGATGCGGAGGAGGTTCGTTCTGGCTCCAGAAAACCAATCCAAATCCCACTGCGAGTGCGGGGCGAGGTTATTGGGGCGTTGGATGTTTGGCTGGAAAGCGAGGAGCCCAGTGAGGCGGAGGTATTCCTGCTGGCATCGATCAGCAACCGGCTGAGCCAAACTCTGGAAAGCGCTCGCTTATATGAGGATGCGCAACGGCTGGCCTGGCGCGAGCAACAAATCAACCTGATTTCTTCACAAGTGCGCAATTCGGTTAACCTGGAGACGATCTTGCAGAACACGGTGCGTGAACTTGGTAAATCGCTGGGAGCATCTCGGACATTCATCCAGATCGGCGGCGAATTCACAGATAACCAGGGAGATGGTAAGGAAGAAGCCAACCAGCAGATCGTTGGACGGCAACCGGGCAAGTCAGAGGAGGCTGGGGCGTGAAGGCGGGTAAAGAACATCCGGCGCATAAAGAACATCCGGCGGAGCATATATATCCGGTAGATGAATGGATGGAAACTGGCCGTCCTCCACAGGGAGCGCGTTCCATCCGCAGCCAACTGTTGGTATTAGCGGTGGGTATCATTGTGATTGCGGTCCTGGTGACGACCGTGGTAGGGTATGACCTGGCGAGCAACGTGATCCAGCGGGCGCAGCAAACTAGCAGTGAAAGCTTGCGTGAGCAGGCTGAAGCTTATTTAATCCAGATTAATAATACCATTGCCAGCCAGAATAACCTGATCCTGGACCGGGCGGCAAAAGACGTCAAAGCTGTGGCAGATACTACCGCAGCTATTTATGATGAGGACCTGCTTCCTGATTATTGGAAGGTCGAGAATCACCTGATCAGCGGCCCTGATGGACAACGCTTGAATGGATTGGAGGATATTTCTAGCGTTTTTGTTCCAAATACGCAAGAATACGGGGCGGAAGTCATTCGGGATGTCGAGCTGAGCGCATATCTCGATCTGGTGCTGCCTGCAATCAAAGAAAACAACCCGAACGCAGCCGCGATCTATTTCGGCAGTGAAAACGATGTCACACGCTATTATCCAAATATTCTGTTGGGAGAGATCGTCCCAGCAGACTTTCGAGTAACCGAGCGACCTTGGTACACATCGAGTTTGAGCGAGAACGCAGGCCGGATTCGACCGATCCCGGTCTGGTCGCCGGTCTACCAGGATGCGACAGGATTAGGCCTGGTGACCACCATCGCGATGCCAGTGTATGATTCGGTTGGGCGTCGACTTGGCGTTATCGGACTCGATCTGACATTGAATGAAATCAGCAAAAACATTGAGACCACTCGGTTTTTGGAGGCCGGCTATTCATTCCTGGTTGATCGAGATGGCAAAGCGATTGTGCTGCCAGATCAAGGCTACCAGGATTTACTGGGGCAACCGCCCGTTGAGGGAGCACCAGACCAGTCGAATGAGTTTGCGCCGGATATGAATCTGGCGCCTAATGTGACTTTTGCAAACCTGATCGGGAGGATGCGAGCTGGAGAAAGTGGGTTCGAGAGCCTGAAAGTTGCGGATAAAGACCATCCGGGGGATAATGAGCTTTTTATTGCCTATTCCCCGCTTGAGAGTACCGGCTGGAGCCTGGGAAGCGTGGTGCCAGCCGAAGCCGTGCTGCAGAGTGTGGCAGCCCTTGAACAAGAGCTTCAAGAGGTAACGCGTGCGGTGATCTTCCGGCGGGTATTGCCCATTGGTCTCTTAATCTCGGTCGCTTTACTGTTGATCGCACTGCTGCTCACAAACCGACTGGTCAACCCGATCCAAAAGTTGGCCCAAGCCGCCGAGAGAATCGGCTCAGGCGATCGGGCGGCAATAGACAATATCGCTCAAATTTCAATTCATCGTGATGACGAGATTGGCTTTCTAAGCAGGACTTTGAGTCAGATGGCTGGTCAAATCCAGCTTTCTTTTGAACAACTGGAACAAAGGGTTGCCGAGCGCACTCAGCAACTTGAAAAACGAACCCTGCAACTGCAGACCGCCGCAGAAGTGGCCCAAGATATCACCAGCGCGCGTGATCTGGATGCACTTTTACAGAGCGCTGTCGATCTGATCAGCGCCCGTTTCGATTATTACAATGTCGGCATTTTCTTGCTGGACGAGGCAAGTGAGTTTGCCCATTTGCGAGCAGCGAGCGGCGACCTGGGCAAAAAGTTATTGGAGCAGAAGATTCAGATGCGGGTTGGACAACAAGGGATTATCGGCTACGTGACCCAGTTTGGCCAGGCGCGGATTGTCGGGGATGTCCAGGCAGACGAGACTTATCAGGCCGAACCTCTGTTGGCGAACTCGCGGTCGGAGGCGGCGATCCCATTGCTATCCGGTCGACAAGCCCAAGCTGGCGGGCAGGATGTTTTAGGCGCAGGTCCCCGGGCAGTAATCGGGGCTTTGGATGTGCAGAGCACTGAATTAAACGCATTCTCTGAAAACGATATCATCGTGCTGCAAGTTCTGGCAGACCAGATGGCTGTCGCAATTCAGAATATCCGCTTGGTGAACCAGCTTCAATCCACGCTGGTCTGAGCTCAACTTGTTCAATCAGCGCCAAGCAAAAGACGCCTGGAAACGGTTTGCTGTCCAGACGGGCGGGCTGGCATATATTTATGATCGGACTGAAGTCAAATCCGCTCCGGCTTTTCAGAGAAATGTAGAAGAATGACCATCCGGTGGATAAAGACCGTCCGATGCCGCCCTTTGATTCTTCCAAAGCCACTCTGATTCCGATCCGTTTGCGCGAACAGGTGATTGGCATGATCGGTCTGGAAAGCGATGACCCCAACCATCAATGGACTGAAGATGAGATCGCTGTGCTGCAAGCGACAGCCGAACAGGCTGCCCTGACTGTTGAAAACGCACGCTTGCTTGCAGAAAGCCAGCAGAAAGCAACGCGTGAACAACTCAGCGGCGAGATCACCGCCCGAATTCGTGCTTCTTTGGATATGCAGACGATCATACGGACAGCAATGAGCGAGATCGCTCAAAGGATGGGAATCTCGCAAGTGGAAGTACAGCTTGGGGAAACGACATCTGGCCCAGAGTCCAGAGGAGATGGTCACCATGGCGGATAACGATCATCCGGCGGAGGACTACATCCAGGAGATACACAGGATAGCAGTTCCCGGCCTCTTTGAGAGCCTGATTAAGCCGCCGGGAATAACAGATCCCGAACGGAGGCGGACAGCGCGCCTGCTGCAGATTATCCTGCTTATTCTGATCGGCGGGACGCTGGTGGGTTATCTTGCTGCAATCAACCACGCCAATGCAGGTTTGGTCATTGCTGGGATTTCGTTAGTGCTGATGGTTGAAGTGGTATCTTTTGGCTTCTTGCATCTCAAACGGGAAAAACTTTCTGCGCTGATACTGGCGAGTGGATTGTGGATTTTGTTCATCGGGTTAGCCGCCATCAGCGAAGGTGTTGCGAACTCTGCCACCTTTGGACTGATCCTGGTCATCACGATTGCTGGATTAACCTTGGGCGGCAGGGCAGGCTTATTATTTGCTGTCCTAAGCGGATTGGCTGGTTTTGGATTGCTAATAGGCAAACAGAGCGGGCTTATCCCAGAGGGAATGATCACCTTTGAGCCATATTCCTTCTGGACGCTTGCGGCTGTGATTTTGCTCGCATCTGCCGGGATGATCCATCTGGCAATGATTGGGCTGCGCGAATCCATCCAACAGGCAGAAGAAAACGAACAATCTCAGATCCAGGCTAACCTTGAGTTGAAGCAGATTCGTTCCACATTGGAAGAACAGGTGCAATTCCGGACAGAGGAACTGGAGAATCGCTCAAAATACCTGCAAACGACCATCGAGGTAAGCCGGGCAGCATCCTCCATTTTGGACAGCAATGAACTGATGCAATCTGTGGTTGAGCGGATCCGCATGCAGTTCGATCTGTATTATGTTGGGTTGTTCTTACTAGATGATGGCAATGAGTGGGCAATATTGCGGGCTGGAACAGGGGATGCTGGCCAGACGATGTTAAAGCGCGGGCATCGCATTCAATATGGGACCGGTATGGTGGGTTGGAGCATTGCCAACGCCCAACCAAGAATTGCGCTGGCGGAGCATACCAAAGAAGAGCGGATTAAAGACCCGTTCCGGTTAGCCACCCCCGAGTTGCCCGATACGCGCTCTGAGGCTGCTTTCCCTCTACGGGTGCGCGGCAAAGTCATCGGGGCTTTGACCGTGCAGAGCGTTGAATTTGATGCTTTTGGCGAGATTGAGATCTCGACCTTTCAGAGCCTGGCTGATCAGATCGCGATTTCCTTGGAAAACGCGCGCCTGTTCAGCGAGACTCAAATGGAATTGGAGGAAGCTCAATTCGTTTCTCAGCGACTGACCGGCGAGTCCTGGAAGACCTACCTGAAGGGAGCGGTCGATCTGAACTTCCGGTATGACCACGGCAAAATCACAGCCAAGGCAAAGCCAAGTGAGGGCGGGTTGGGAGAGACCAGAGATGTGCTATCATTGCCTATCCCGGTCCGTGAAAATGTGATTGGAACTGTGCGTTTGACCAAAGGGCGAGCACAAGCAGACAGCAACGGTGAGGTGATGCATACAGAGGAGGCAACCTGGACGGAGGAAGAGATCGCCTTATTGACAACGGTGATCGAGCAACTAGGTGTGGCGATGGACAGCGCCAGACTATACGAAGAAACCCATCGTCGGGCAGAGCGGGAACGAATGACCAGTGAGATCATCTCAAAGATACGTCTTAGCAATGATCCTCAGACTATTCTACAGACCGCCGCGAGCGAATTGCGCAAAGCGTTAGGAGCCGACCATGCTCAACTGGTGATCAAATCACCCAGTCGATCGAATCCGGCGGGCGACCAGCGCGAATAACCCTATCCAGGCTGTAACAAGCATCGGGCAAACCGGGCAACAAACGAACCAGGCAACAAACGGAGCAAGGATTGCACGGAGATCAGTGAATGGACGACAGCAAGCATTTGAATAATGAATGGATCCATCAGGATGGTGAGGCCAGCTCAGGCGATGCAAGTTTCGCTGGACAATCGACCAGCGAGGTTTCTCAATCCAGCGAGCATGTGGGTAATCAATCAGCCGGCACGCAGCAGCAACCTCCACAGCAAGCGGCGAATTCCCAAAACCAGCGCCGGCCTCTGGTTATTGCAATTGCCAACCAAAAAGGCGGGGTGGCAAAAACAACCTCGGTTGTTTCTTTGGGTGGAGCATTGGCGCTAACTGGAAAAGAAGTGTTACTGGTGGATCTGGATGCACAGGCCAATTTGACTCTGGCTTTGGGAAAAGACCCGGCACGCGTGCGTGGATCGATAACCGATGTGCTGTTTCATTCGGCCACGCTGCTCAGTGTCAGCCGCGAGACCTCTATTCCGGGTTTAGATCTGGTTCCTGCCAATGCGGGCATGGAACTGGCAGAGCGCTTTTTACCTGTGCGTAAGGATTACGAGAGCATTTTGACCCGGACTATCGCGAATGAGCTGCGCCCATCACTACCTGCGAACCTGAACCATCCAACAGGAAGACAACAAGGCCAAGCGAGCGCTTCATTTGATCGGAATTTTCCGATTATAGAATATGACTACGTTATTCTGGACTGTCCGCCATTCATGGGCGCAGTCACATTGAACGCCCTGGTATCCGCCGATTTGCTGATCATCCCCACTCAACCTGAATTTTTTTCCGCCCATGCTTTACGCACCATGATGACCACCATCCGAAAAGTACGAGCGGAATACAACCCGGCATTGATATACCGCATTCTGATCACCATGCTGGATAAGCGCAACCGAATCCATCGAGAAATTCGCGATCAAATCTATAAGTCTTTTGGCAAGGGGGTTTACCAAACCGTAATCGAGGTGGATACAAAGTTACGCGAGAGCGCCATAGAGGGCAAGCCAATCATGTATCACAAAGCCCAAACTCGCAGCGCATTGCAATATGAAGCGCTGGCGCAGGAGATTATTGGAAATGGCGGATAGGTTTGTTTCTAAAGCCCACCAAAGGATTGAAGAGCTTTTTTCTGATCTGGATGAGGCTCTAAGCGAACCGCGGGGTGATCAAGGCGAGTTGACGCCGAAACCAACTGTATCCATCCAACCAGAATCGAAACCCATAAAGGCAAAGGCACGGCCCCCAAAACTCCCTGCAGAACGGCTTGATGGAAGAAAAGCAGAGATCGAGAGAGATAAGGAACAACCGATTGCTCCAGCACCCAGTAAGGATATCGGTAGGGATCATGAAACCAGTTTCACTGAGCGCTTGGCGGTAGATCGCTCCATTGAGACGCCATCAGGCGCAGCGCCCGAAAACGCGCCATCTGATGAAGGCGGGGATGCTCTTTCAGATCAACTCGCACCCATCACTTGGGATAGCCTGCGTCTGGGGAAACCTGTGGCAAAAGATGGGGCCGCCGGTCAGCCGGCGATACTCGCTTACAGCCGACCACTGGGAGAAATCCCATCAGGGCAAGAAGCCGACAACCGCTTCCAAGAGGCCGAAACCTCGATGTCTTCCTTGCTGCTGGAGGTGGTAGATGAAAACCCAGAACGGCGCTGGAGCGAGGACGAGCTGATGTTGATTGCGCAGGTCACTGACCAGCTCACCCTGGCGCTGGAAAACGCGCAATTATTTGAGCAGACTCAACACGCCCGGGATGCGCTGCAAGTTAGTGTGCGCTACCAGAAGAGTGTCGCTGAGGCGGTCGCTATCCTGACGGAGAGAGGCTTTTCGGCGATCTCAGAAGTGCTGCAACTCTTGGGTGAGGCTGCCCAGGTGAGCAGGGCATATTATTTTGAAACCCAGATTGACCATCGCGGGCCATATTGGCGACTTGTTTCTGAATGGCGCGCACCAGGGGTTGGCTCGCAATTGATTAACCCTTCCATGCGCACATTAAGCGCGGATTGGCTAAAACCCTGGATCGAGCGACTGGAACATGAAGGGTATCTGATCGAAGGATATAGCCAGGCATCCCCCGCGGCGCGAGAATTCCTGGATGCGCTCGGGGCGAAATCAGTATTGCAATTCCCGGTCGCCGGGCAACATGAAACGCCGGGCTGCATCACATTCGAGCAGATAAATTACGAGCGGACCTGGACAAGTGATGAGGTCGCGGCGCTACAAACAGCAGCCTCTGCCATGGCCAACACGATCGTACGAGAGACGCTATTCAACCAGCTTCAAGTCAACCTCTCCGAAACGGAAGCCCAGTATCAGGCTAGCGCTCAACTCAACTCGGCTAACAATGCCGAAGAGATCCTGGCGATCTTGCGCCAGTTCACCATTCTTGGCCACATCAATACCATTAATGTCACGATTGAATTATTCGATCGACCCTGGACCCGGACGCAAAAGCCCGAATGGCTGATGCCGGCGGTGAGTTGGGCGCCTACAAAAGAAGCCTTACCAACGAAATATGCTAATCAGAATATCCAATGGAAGAACATTGAAACGTTGCTCAGCCCAGATCGTCCAACCATCGTGTTTGATCTGGCTAACGATCCGCGCATCAGCGCCCAGGCAAAATCGGCAATCCGGGCTATCGCCGGATTCAGCCAGGCTGAATCCGGGCAAACAGAATTTCACCCGGACGACAGGTCTTTTAGTGAACCAATGGGTGCTAAGAGTTTGCTTAACCTACCTTTGAATGTATCTGGTCGCTGGATTGGTCAAATTATCGCCCTCTATGGTCAGACCACCGGTTTCACCGAACGAGAGATCCGACGGTTGGTATCGCTCTCCGGGCAGGCTGCGGTAGCGGTAGAAAGCCTACGGCTGTTGGAAGAAACCCGTCAGCGTAACGAAGAGCTGATGGCGATGAACCAGGTCACAGGAGCGGTCAGTCGAACGCTGGAGATCAACCAGGTGCTTGGAGAAATTCTGCAGCGGGTTTTGGCGGTCACCGAATATGACAGTGGACTGATTGCTTATGTGAACCCGGATACAAACCGGTTGTCGATGGCGGTGCAGCACGATCTGCCCCTGCGGATGGCGGAGCGTTTGAATGAGAAAGGGCTTGAGGGGACACCTTGCGACCTTGTTTTCCAAAGCGGAAAAACCGTTTATGCGCCTGATTTAGCCCATTTACCGGAAGATGTACTCAAAATGGGCGCGTCGCTCCCGGAGAGCTGGCTACACTCAGTCGAGATGGACAGCGACAAAGAACATCCGGCGGAATATCGCAAGATTGAAATGGCATTTTCAGGGCCGATGTCGCTGGGATTTAAATCATATCTGGGAGCTCCGCTTTCTGTTAAAGGAGAGCAACTCGGTACGGTGTGTGTATTCAGCAAACAGAACAAGAAGGTGATGCCAAGCCGGATTTCTCTGATACAAGCCATCGGGCAGCAAGTGGGTGTTGCGGTTGATAATGCCCGGTTATTCCAATCCACCCAGATTGCGTTGGGTGAAACTGAGGCGCTCTACCAGGCCAGTTCCGAGTTGAACGCAGTCCAAGGCTATGATGATATTTTAAGCTCGCTGCGCCGCTTTACAATTTTGGGAATGACCGATAAGCTGCTCAGCATCGCGCTTTTCAACCATCCCTGGTACATTCGGGATGAACAAAGACAAACCGGGCGCTTACCTTCTACAGAGGAGATGCAAAAACCCGAATGGGTGACTCCGATTGCACATTGGTCGAAACTGCCGTCAGACGTGCGCTTGGAGCGATATGAATTTGATCAATTTCCAGCAGCGAGCCTGCTTTCTGCGGAGAAACTGACCATTATTGAAGATGTCGCAAAAGATACACTCCTGCAAGAGGACGTCCGGCAATTATTTACGAGAGTATTCGAAGCTCGCAGCGTGATCTTTTCACCGCTCTGCGTGGGCAGTATGTGGATCGGATTTGTTTTCGCGGCGTTCAGTATCCCAGTTAAATTGGATGATACTCAATCCCGCCGAATGGTTGCCCTCTCTGGGCAGGCAGCAATTGCTATTCAGAACTTGCGCCTGTTGGAAGAGAGCCGGCGGCGGGCCAGCCAGCTACAAACCGCAGCCGAAATCGCGCGGGATACTTCTAGCACCTTGGCGCTGGACAGCCTGTTGCAGAGTGCGGTGAGCTTAATCGTTGAGCGGTTTGGGTATTACCACGCTTCCATTTTCCTGATTGATGAAACCGGCGAAGATGCGGTTGTTAGTGAATCGACCGGGTTGGCTGGCGAGGAGATGAAACGCTCTGGTCACCGCCTGACGGTCGGCGGACGGTCGGTGATCGGCCAGGTTACTCAAACCGGCAAACCTATGGTGCTAAACGATGTGCAAGCCGAAGATGGCCGCATCATTCACCAGCCGAACCCGCTCCTGCCATTCACGCGGGCTGAGCTCGGCCTCCCGTTGGCGATTGGGGCGCGCGTGATTGGAGCGCTGGATGTGCAATCGGAGGTCGCCGATTCTTTTTCCGAAGACGATATTTCTGTACTGCAGACCCTGTCGAACCAGATTGCCGTAGCGGTCGATAACGCCCGTTCGTATGAATTAGCTCAACAAGCGGTGGAAAATATCCGTGAGGCGGACCGGTTGAAGACGCAGTTCCTGGCTAACATGAGCCATGAATTGCGCACACCCTTGAATTCGATTATTGGGTTCTCACGAGTGATCATTAAAGGCATCGATGGACCGATCAATGAGCAACAATCACAAGATCTGAACGCAATCTATAATTCCGGCCAACATTTACTCGGCTTGATCAACGATGTGTTAGACGTATCGCGGATCGAAGCCGGGAAGATGGACCTGGCTTTTGAGCGAAATGTTAACCTGGGGGATATCGTCCGCAGTGTGATGTCCACAACCATTGGGTTGGTCAATGATAAGCCGATTGAGCTAAAAACACTCATTGACCCCGATCTGCCTCTGATCAGTGCGGACGCGATGAAGATCCGCCAGGTGCTGATTAACCTGCTATCGAACGCGGCCAAGTTCACCGATCAAGGCACGATCACAGTCTCAGCGGCAGCATACGAAGGGGCCAATCATGAACCGCAGGTGATCGTTAAGGTCGTTGATACCGGGCCTGGGATCGCATTGAAAGACCAAGCGAAGCTTTTCCAGCCATTTTCACAAGTGGATGGTTCTTTGACCCGCAAGACCGGAGGGTCCGGGTTGGGGCTTTCAATTTGCAGCCACCTGGTGCGAATGCATCATGGTGAAATTGGACTGCGCAGTGAAATTGGGAAGGGCAGCACTTTCTTCTTCACTCTGCCGGTAGAACAAGTGGAATGGGAGCCTGAAATTGCACTTGAAGAAGCCAGTCGACAGCAAACCCAAGCAGAATCACTCTCTGCGCACACCGGGGATAAAGACCAGAAAATCGAGCAGCAAGACGGCTCTCCAGAGAGCGAGGATATTACGGCGCTGGAATTGGAGATGGATGATCTCGATACAAGGTCACAGGATCCAGCGATACAACCTGAAGGGCCACGCCTGATCCTGGCGATTGAAAAGGATCACCAGGTGATTGATCTGTATAAGCGCTATCTTGCGGGCAGCGGGTGCACAGTGATCTCGCTGACTCAGTTGGAACAGGCTGTAACAGTCGCACGCGGAATCCAGCCCTTCGCGATCACATTGGATGTCGCCATGACCGGCGGCGATAGGAATATTGGAACAGGTCCGCTCGACCCAGGCTTGATGGCAGAGTCAAAAAATGGGCCAAAAACAATCGATGCGCAGACAACCAAGACCAGCAGCGCCGGAACTGGTCCCGGGCGCATCATGGATGGGTTCAAAGTGCTTCAGGAGTTAAAAAGCGACCCAGGCACGCGCCATATCCCGGTGATTGTGTGTACGATGATCAATCAAAAAGAAAGAGCTTCCCAGCTCGGAGCATCGGATTATCTGCTTAAACCCATCCTTGAGGAAGATTTGATCCAGGCAATTCAACGCCTTTAGAAAAAGGGGCGCGCCGCCCTGGTTTCATTCTACAGACGCAAGCCTGACAGGACTGACCATGCCAATATCTCATCCGGATGTTTTTTATCCGCAAGCAACCATCGCGGAATGCCTGGACTGCGGAGAGCGAACACCTTTTCATCCAACCCTGAGCGCCTGCCCGGCGTGCGGTGGACAATGGTTGGAAGCGCGCTATGACTTCGAGAATATCGCCAAAGTGCTTCCAGACCTGGTCAAGAGGCGGACATTCAACTTGTGGCGCTATCAAGAGCTGCTTCCGGTGGGCGGTTTCTATTCCAGTGGAGGTTCACTATCCGCATTGAGCATGGGTGAAGGCGGCACCCCGCTGATCCATGCGGTGAACCTGGGGACGATGTTGGGTTGTCCGCGACTTTATATCAAAGATGAACGGCAAAATCCTACTTCTTCTTTCAAGGACCGCCAGGCATCTGTGAGCGTGGCAGCGTTGAAAGAAGCCGGCATCAGTGAGATGGTGTTATCCTCGACTGGAAATGTGGCGATCGCCTTCTCGGCATATGCCGCCAGGGCAGGAATCAAGTTGTGGGCTTTCGTGACCAGCCTGGTACCTGCAGAAAAGATGCGCGAGACGGCTTTGTATGGCACCGAGGTGATTAAAGTAACCGCTTCGTACGACCAGACAAAAAAGGTCGCGGCTGAATTCGCCCAGCAGCGGGGACTTTTCCAGGAACGCGGGGCGCGCTCGATCCCTTCGGTGGAGGGGATGAAAACGATCGCCTACGAAATCGCAGAACAACTGGGTACGTTGGTGGATACCAACGCGATGATCCCTAATGCGAGCGAGGGACTTGACCAAAGCGCGGATAGACAACGTCCGGCGGATCCTGCCTATCCGTGGAAGGCGCCAGACTGGTATTTTCAGGCGGTCAGTGGAGGTTTGGGCCCGCTGGGTGTGCAAAAGGGATTCAATGAGTTGCTGCAGATGGGATTGATCGAGTGCGAGCCCAAAATAGCGGCGATCCAGACGGAAGGCTGTGCGCCAATGGTGCATGCCTGGAGGGCAGGCAAAGAAGAAGCAGAGCCGATCCTTTCGCCGCGCACGCATATTGCCACCCTTTCAACCGGCGACCCAGGCCGTACCTATACCCTGCTGTACCAACGGATGAAGGCGGATAAAAACCATCCGCAGGCAGCCAGAAGAAATCGGTCGGCAGGGGAGAATGCCAGCGGGGGCGTTTTCGAATGCGTCAGCGATGAAGAGGCCTTTCGGATGATGCACATTCTGGCCAAGCTGGAAGGTATCTCGGTTGAACCGGCTTCGGCGGTGGCGTTTGCGGGATTGGTCAAGCTTTTGCGGGAAGGGGTGGTTAACCCGGAGGATGTGATTGTGGTGAACTGCACCGGGCATACGATGCCGGTTGAGCACATGATCCTGGGAGAGGGCTGGGGGAGAGATGTTGCCTTGCCTTCCCCGATTGAAGAGCAGGCATTGGTCGGCAGCGCGATGTCCTTGGCATCTGAACAGGAGGGGCTGCTGTCAGCGTTGAGTCAAGTGACCGATGACCGCTTCTCGCACGTGCTGATCGTCGATGATACCGAGGAACCCCGCCGTCTATTGCGGCGAATCCTGCAATCGCAAGGCAGCTTCACCTTCAGTGAGGCCAGGGATGGTTGGCAGGCGATCGAGTTGGCGCACAGCGAGCCGCCCGACCTGATCCTGCTCGACCTGATGATGCCGGGGATGGATGGTTTTTCGGTCTTGGATGCCTTGAAGTCTGAGCCAAAGACCGCCTCGATCCCGGTGATCGTGATCACCGCAAAAGAATTGACCCCCGATGAAAAGCAGCGCCTGGGAGGAAGGATCCACTCACTGATGCAAAAGGGAGAATTCTTGAGCGACGATCTTCTGAAAGAAGTGCAATCATTGTTGGAATAGGAGAACGCTAATTATTAAAACCCGCAAAACCGGGGTTTACGCTGCCCTTGGCTCCGCCTTCTTTTTGGGGATGGCGCCAGTATTTGGACGCCAGGCTATCTTGCTGGGGATTCCTTCGCTGGCGGTAGTTGCTATCCGGACCGTATTGGCCGCGCTCTTGCTGCTGGTGGTGATGTTGATCTTCTTTCGGCGTTACCTGTATATCTACCCGGCAGGGCTTTTGGGCTGCCTGCTGGCTGGCTGGATCAACGGTTTTGGCTCGCTATTCTATTATTTTGCCCTAAGCCGGATCAACGCCAACATCGGACAGATGCTCTATTCGCTTTACCCGCTCTTTCTGGTGTTGTGGATGTCGCTGGATCACCAACCGCCTAGCAAGCTGACCGTTTTGCGCTTGCTGCTGGCGTTGCCAGCCATCTATCTGCTGGTTTATTCCGAACAAAGCCAGGTAGATTTAATCGGTGTGGGGGCGATGTTGATCGCGTCCATGTTGTATGCCCTGCACCTGCCATTCAACCAGCGGGTGCTTTATGATATGCCGCCGCAGACCGTGACCCTTTACACGCTGCTGGCGATGAGCGCGGTGGTGGTTCCACCCTTCCTTTTCTCTGGCAGTGCTGGGTTGGGAGAACTGCTAAAGGACATTCCTCCCGGTCAATCCGCCGGATGGTATTCATCCGCAATCAGCCTGGGCATGCCGTTGTTGGGATTAACGCTGGTGACTTTCTTATCGCGCTTAATGCTTTTTACCGGGGTGAAACACCTGGGCGGGATGCAGACCGCGCTGTTGGGATTGGGCGAGCTGCTGGTCACGCTGGTTTTTTCCTATCTTTGGCTGGGAGAGCGCTTCAACCAGGGGCAATGGGCGGGCGCAGCGCTGTTGGTCTTCAGTCTGATGCTGGTGGGGCTGGAGAGACAGCCTCCGAAGAAAGTCACGACCGGCGGGTTCTTGAGCTGGCTGCGCCCAACCATTTAACGCTTATCCGAATAGATCGTTCCGTTCCTCGCAATGACAACCAGCGTTCAGGTTGCTTCGTTGCTCGCAACGACATCATGCCCTTTATTCAGCCAAAACCTGTTCGTAAAGCTTGACCATCCGCCCGGCGATCACTTCCCAGGCATATTGGCGGGCGACCTGGGCGGCCTGTTGTCCTAATTTCTTACGCAGATCATGATCCTGCAGGATGAGCGAAAGCCGGTTGGCCAGGGCTTGTGGGTCGTCCACCGGGACGGTGTAACCGGTGACGCCATCTTGCACCAGGAAGGCCAGACCGCCCACCTGCGAGGCGACGACCGGGGTGGCGCAGGCCATCGCTTCCAGAGCGACCATGCCGAACAACTCGTAATGAGAGGGTACAACAACCACCTCGGCGGCTGAATAGTAATACGGTAAGGTATCCTGGCTGCGCTTGCCCAGGAATGTGACCAAATCTTCCAACCCGGCCTGGGCGCGAATCGCCATAACCCGCTCCATTTCTTCATTACGCGGCTCCAGGCTGATGCTTTCGCCGCTGTGGGGAGAAAATACGCGGGGAGAAGGATCGGGGTCGCCGCCGATCACAGCCAGGCAGACGTAGATATTGCTGGCGCGCAGCAGCTTGATGGCCTGGATCAGGATATCAATCCCTTTGAGCGGCTCGATCCGCCCGACGAAGAGGAGCATATTCTCGCACGGCGGCACGCCGATTACTTCTTTGGCCTCGTCCGGTGGGATGTGGTAAAAGCGGCTGAGATCCACTCCGGGGGGGATGATCACGATCTTATTGGTATCGGCCTGGTAGAGCCACTGAAGTTGGGCAAATTCGGCCGGCGTGGCCGCCACGATCCGATCGGCTCCTCGCAGCACTTCTTTTTCGCCGTTCAGGCGGTATGCGCCTTCGATCTCGCCGGGCGAACGGGCGACGCGCTGCTTCATCACGCCGAGGGTGTGAAACATGTGCACCACCGGCAGACCGGCGAAGGCTGTGTGGCTGGCTTTTTTCAACTCCAGGGCAGCCACGCCCGACATCCAGTAATGGCTGTGGATCAGGTCGTAGCGCAGGCCTTTGAGTTCGGCAAACTCCTGAACGCCGCGCACAAATTCCGGCAGGTGGCTGGCCATCTCTTCTTTGCTTAAGGGCGTTTCCGGGCCGGCCGGGACATGCACCACCCGGTTGCCGTAGCCCAGGTCGTGCAGCACGTGCGGGACGTGCTCATCCTGCGAGCGGGTGAAGACATCCACATGCACGCCCTGCATGCCCAGGCAGCGGGTGAGTTCGCGCACATAGACGTTCATGCCGCCGGTGTCTTTGCCGCCCAGCGTAGCCAGCGGGCAGGTATGATAAGAGAGCATTGCGATTCGCAAAAAGCACCTTGTCTTTCTGAGGGTTCTTCTGTATAATGACGTCCGCCATGCCACCGTAGCTCAGCCGGCAGAGCAGCCGCTTCGTAAGCGGCGGGTCAAGGGTTCGATTCCCTTCGGTGGCTCAAGAAGTAGAGTGGGCATTGGTTGCCCACTTTTTGTTTTAAGCGCAAAACGAAGAAGGGATTGGCTCTATTGCTTTAAATATAGTAGCCTTTCAGAAGTTGTCTGAATTTCCATGTACACTCCAAAAAAAGCCATACTAGATGGTTTGTTTGAAGGATTGCTCCACCAATTTCATCACCTGTTGTATTTGATTCGAGTTCATCAGCTTTACTTCCGAACTGCCTGTTCCATAGTGCCCGATCTTTGATACATCTCGAACTAGTTGAAATAGGTCATCCAGTTCGGCTGTTGGAATGTCCAGCCAGATTTGGATCGCCTTTGATTGAATACGCACCTCACAGAAATTCTTTCCGTGTTTGTAACCAATGTACATTTTATTCGGTTTCTCTATGATCTCGCCATCCTCGGCCAGACCAAGAATCTGTTCCCGCAGCAATTCAAACAATTCGACGACTTCCTGAGGTCTTCTGACGGTATGATCCTCAATGGTATAAGCTAATTCTGCAACCTCTTCCTTTTGTCCAGATGTGGACTCCAGTTCTCCGGTCGTCAAGGCAGGCGTCCCCCTAGTGAGCTGTGGCGTAGCTGCAAAGATCGGTTCAAGATAGAGCAAATCATCCCCATATTTACGATAAGTCCATAACTCGATGTTTGCGCCAATGCGATTGACCGCATACTTATCGTACTCCGAGAAGCTTTCAGTGATCAAGATCAGGCGAGGACGGCTCCAATCAATCTCGATGGTGGGTCCGCAGGCTTTCTGGGCCGCCAGCGTGAAGTCCCCCTTATGATCCACCAACCAGTCCAAATAAAAAAGGCCCTGGTTGATTACATTCTCTTTGCTCGATTTCTTGTACTCGATGATGGTGGGGTATCCATCCTGGTCGATGCCCAGGGTGTCGATCCGGCCTCGCTGCCGGTCGCCTGTGGTGATCTCGCTGCCGATGAAGCGCACACCGAGAAGGGTCTCTAAGTTGGCCTCGAACAACTTTTGCAGGTTACGTTCCCTGGGAAAGTCCGCTGGCTTGATCTGAAAAGCGATCTCATTGGGTTCAATTCGGTATAACGGCATAGTCTTGCCTCCTACGATCACCTGACGATACGGTTAACCACTAGGGTAGAACGTCTTTATTATAAACTCGATTTGCGTTTGCACATGCAAAAAGCAAAATCGCCTGGGGGGCTGATCCAACGCTTAGCGAAACTTTTTATTGACCAAGTTTGGTCTTTGTCGAAAAAGCTCTCCACACAACGAAGTTGGGTGAGGTTTTCTTTTATTATTGCTCAAAATTCCCCCGCGCCCGCCACCCTCCGGTATAATGCTATCATGTCCACACGCCCCACGCCACTCGTCATTGGGATCGCCGGCGGTTCCGGTTCCGGCAAGACCACCCTGGCGCACCTGGTGTTGCAGCGGGTCGGGCTGGAGCGGATCGCTTATCTGCCCCACGATGCGTATTACAAGGATCTGACTTCATTGCCGGTGAACCAGCGCATGGCGATCAATTTCGATCACCCCAATTCGCTCGATACCGCCCTGCTGATCCAGCATATCCTCCAGTTGAGAGATTACCAGCCGGTGAACCTGCCGGTGTATGATTTCAAGACCCACACCCGCACCGATCGGTACGAAAGGGTGGATCCCAGGCCGGTGGTGATGGTGGAAGGGATTTTGATTTTTGGCGACCCGGAATTGCGCCGGTTATTGGATGTCAAGATCTTCGTGGATACCGATTCGGATATCCGCTTCATCCGCCGGCTGGAGCGCGATATCGCCGAGCGCGGCCGGACGACCGAAATGGTGGTGCGCCAATACCTTTCCACTGTGCGCCCGATGCATCTGGAGTTCGTCGAGCCATCCAAGCGCTACGCGGATGTGATCGTACCCGAAGGCGGGCTGAACACCGTCGCGATGGAGATGGTGGTGGCGCGCCTGGAAGCCCTGCTGCAAGATCAAGAGCAGAGAAACCCTAACCCCTGAAAGGAAATTCTTGATGCCAACCCAACCGAAACAGTGGTCGAAACCACCCGAGCTAACCATTGACTTGAAGAAGAGCTATTCGGCGATCCTGCACACCGACAAAGGCGATATCCACGTGCAGTTATTCGAAAAGCAAACGCCGCGCACGGTGAATAACTTCGTCTTCCTGGCGCGGGAAGGATTTTACGATGGCACGATCTTCCACCGCGTGATCAACGATTTCATGGTGCAGGGCGGCGACCCGACCGGCAGCGGGCGCGGCGGCCCCGGTTACCGCTTCAACGACGAAATCAGCCCGGAGCTGCGCCACGATCAGCCGGGTGTGCTTTCAATGGCGAATGCCGGCCCTAACACGAACGGCTCGCAATTCTTCCTGACCCATGTGTCCACCCCCTGGCTGGACGGCAAGCACAGCGTGTTTGGGCGCATCACCGAAGGGATGGATGTGCTGCTTTCGATCCCGGCGCGAGACCCACAGCGAGCGGATGCCCCGGCGGTCCATCTGAAATCAGTCGAGATCATCGAAGCTTAACCAGCCGAAAGGCTGTTATGAGATCCGAACGGCGTCTGGCGATCCTGCGTTGGCTGGCTTTGATCTTTGTTTTCGGGATCGTGCTGCTGATATTCATTTTTCGCGACCAGATCCAACATCTGGCTCGCTTTGGGTATGTTGGAATATTCCTGGTCACGCTGATCGCGAACGCGACGGTATTCATCCCTGTGCCTGGAGTGATGGTGGTATTTACCATGGGGGCGGTCTTTAACCCATTTATCACGGCATTATTCGCCGGGCTAGGCGGCGCTACCGGCGAGCTTTCCGGCTATTTGCTCGGTTTCAGCGGGCAGGGGCTGGCGGAGGGTTCTGAACGATATCAAAAACTCTATCGATGGCTCGCTGAGCACCCCAAATTCAGCGGGTTGGCTATTCTGGTCATGGCGGCAATCCCGAATCCTTTCTTTGATCTGGCTGGGATCGCCGCCGGGACGCTCAAAATCCGGGTCTTGCGGTTCTGGTTTTTTTGCGCGCTTGGCAGCATCCTGAAGATGCTTCTGTTTGCGTACGCGGGGAGCACGACCTTGAATTCAATCTTTAAATAGGAGGAACTAAGACATGACATTGGATACGAATATTGATCACGATTTAATCCTTGATGGATATTTGAATGCTCACCTTGACGAGAGCATCGCTGAGTTGAGCCGGCTGACGGCGCAGCCCAGCGTGGGCGCTCAAAACTGGGGGATAAGGGAATGCGCTGATCTGGTCGGTGAGATGCTGCGCAAGCGCGGCTTTCAGGTGGAGATCATCGCCACAGAGGGCGCTCCGGTGGTGTACGGCGAGCGAAAAGGACGCAGTGAAAAAACCTTGCTGATCTATAACCATTATGATGTGCAGCCAGCTGAACCACTCGAATTATGGGACAGCCCACCCTTCGAGCCGGAGGTGCGGGATGGCAAGTTGTTTGGGCGGGGCGTAAGCGATGATAAAGGTCAGCTTACAGCGAGGCTGTTTGCGCTCGATGCGCTGCTGGAGGTGGACGGCGAGCTGCCCTGCTCGATCAAATTTGTGATCGAAGGCGAAGAAGAGACCAGCTCGGCCCACCTGCACGCTTTCATTGAGGAACATCAAGCCCGGCTGAAGGCAGACGCCTGCCTGTGGGAGTTCGGCGGGGTGGATCAAAATGAGCGCCCGATGCAATACCTGGGGCTGCGAGGGATTTGTTATGTTGAATTGACGGTTGAATCGCTGAGCACGGATGCGCATTCCGGATTGGGCGGCTCGATCTTTCCGAACGCAGCCTGGCGATTGGTCTGGGCGCTGAACACATTGAAAGGGCCAGACGAGCATATCCGCCTGCCCGGTTTCTATGACACAGTGAAACCGCCCAGCCGGCGCGACCGCGAGCTAATGGAGGCATTGCCCGAAGCAGCCGGTGAGTATCAAAAGCGCTATGGCGTGAAAGCATTCATCAAGGGGTTGACCGGTGGGGCGGAGCTGCAGATTGCGGAGGTATTCGAGCCGACCTGCACGATCTGTGGGTTGACCTCCGGCTACCAGGGGCAAGGCCCAAAAACTGTGCTGCCGGCGAAAGCCTCTGCCAAGGTCGATTTCCGGCTGGTGCCGGATCAGCGTCCCGAACAGGTGCTAGAACAACTGCGCCGCCACTTGGACGCGGAGGGGTTCGCGGATGTGCAAATTACCTACCTGGGCGGCGAGGCCCCGGCTCGGACCGATCTGGATGCCCCGGTGGTTGAATTGATTGCTCATACGGCTGAACCGGTTTATGGTGAAAGCATGCAGCTCGTACCCATGGTGGGTGGATCGGGACCGAACTACCCATTTGTGCATGTGCTGAACTTGCCTGTCATCACGGCGGGTGCAGGTTATCCAGGAACATTGGCGCATGCCCCCAACGAGAATATGCGCCTGGATCTTTACCTGAAACACGCGCAACATATGGTCCGCTTTTTGAAGGCTTTCGGGGAATAAGACCGGTGAGAAAAAAGCTGTCAGGGGAGTTTTCAGACGCCTGGCGTCTGAAAACTCCTTTTAGATTAAGCCCATCTGGGTAGCTTTGCTGACTGCTTCGGCGCGATTAGACGCCTCAAGCTTTTCCAGGATGTGACGGACATGGGTCTTGACCGTATTTTCAGAGATGAATAACTCGCTGGCAATCTGGTTGGTGGTCTTACCCTGAGCCAAGCAAGCCAACACTTCCATTTCACGCCCGCTTAAGCCGCTCTCGCCAGCATGACCGGGTTCATTGGATGTGGCAGCTTTGAGGACCTGGCGTGTGACCTGTGGGGAGAGGACCGACAGGCCCTGATAGACAAGCAAGATAGCCTTGCGCAGCTCATCTGGCTCGGCGCTTTTTAACAAATAACCATCTGCGCCAGCCGTGATCGCGCCGAGAAGATCCTCTTCACTCTTTGAGATGGTCAGCATAATCACCCGGCAGGTATCGGAGTGAGGCAGGCTCTTCAAAGCCCGAACCACCTCAACGCCGCTCATATCGGGCATATTGACATCTAATAACAGCACATCCGGTTTGAAGCGGCGGATGATCTCAAGTGCGGCATGCCCATCTCCGGCTTCGCCGACAATTTGAAATTCGGGCATTTCATTCAACAGGCTGATTAACCCAGCCCGGAATAAGGCATGGTCATCGACAACGGCTAACCGCACTTGTGGATGAATTCTTTCCGCCGGATGATGTGTATCCGCCGGATGATGTGTATCCGCATTCATTGGATTGTCTCCTCAAGGTTATCAACCGGTAAGCGCAGGCGCACAATTGTCCCATCTTGCGGACGGCTGATGACCTGAAAATCTGCGCCGATCAGGTCGGCGCGCTCGTGCATGCCTCGCAATCCGTGGCGCGAGGCGGCGGCGATATCTTCTGGCAGGAAACCCTGACCATCATCATGCACCTCTAACCACAGATCATTGATGGTCTCGCGGCAAACCACTCTGACCGCCTGTGCGCTGGCATGCTTGCGGATATTACTGAGGGCTTCCTGCATGATTCGGATCAGTTGAGCCTGGACCTCTGATGAAATTTCAGCATGAATATCCTGGAGATCCAACTCGACATTCAACCCACTCAGATCACGGAACTCGTTGGTAGTTTGGGCTAACCAGCCGCCCAGGCCGCATTCATCCGGCAAGATGCGCAGCCCATCAATTGCCTGGCGAGCGTCCTGATAAGCCTCGCTCAAGGTCGAATAGAAGAGATCAAGATATTGGCGGGCGCGCTCGACCTCGCCTCGCGCCAGGATATTGCGTAATTGAGATGACTGAAGCTTGAGGAAACCAATCGTCTGAGCCAGACCATCGTGGATCTCGCGGGCCAGACGGGCTCTCTCCTGGATCATCGATTGAAATTCAAGCTCGGCCATCAGGCTGGCATTCTGAACCACTAGGGAGACCTGTCCGGCGATAGTCTGGAGCAATGATAATTGGCGCTGGTGAAAACTGCGTACGCGGCGGTTGCCAACCATCAAGACGCCCAACACCTTGTGCTCCGGTGAGAGCAGCGGGGCAGCGATGAGAGAGCGCAGGAAGGGCGCAGTAAGAGAACTGTCGGACGAGGGCGCGTAGCTTTTCTGGATCGCCCGAAACATCACCCAACAGGAGAGGCTCACCAGAAGCGATCACTCCCTGAAGAATACCATCGATGAGGGGCGCGCCTGAGTGGGTAATTCACCTAAGTTCAGATCAATACTGGTTTGATTTGGGCCAAATCGCGGGGCGACCATGACGGCAAAATCAGCCTCGAGGGTGTGGTAAACATTCTCCAGCAGACTGTTCAGCAGGGCACTTAAATCTGTGCGCTGGCGCAAAATCTGAACCTGGCGCAGCGCGGATAGCTCGCGCCGACGGAGATATACTTTTTCAAGGCCAATGGCCATCTCATCCATAAGAGCGCGCAGGTAGATTTGGGTCTTCTCGTCCAGACGAATGGTGTCTTTTAGAAACAGGTTAAACACTCCATATTCGCGCTCGCCGCGCCGAACCGGCAGGCAGAATAATTCTGGCGATGCATTGAAAGGCCCTTTGAGCAGAGGACAATCAACAGCAGTGTAGTTTTCGCCCTTATTGGGAAATTTAATGGACTCGCAGGTAGCACAGCGCTGACGCACACCAGGCGAAGCCAGGTATTCCATCCAGGCCTCCATGACCGGAAATGGCAACTCGCCGTGGTTGAGAGCTGTTTGGGGTTGGCCATGTTCATCGAGGGGTACAAAAGATGCACCATTCGCTTCAGTCATGTCGACGAGCAGACACAATACGGACTCGATCACTTCATTTTCGTCATTTGCATCTGCAAATTGTTGGCTTAACCGGAAGATCGCCTCGAGGCGGTGGTAAGCGTCATCAACTCGCTGGTTGGCGTCGACCAGCAGGGCTTTTAATTGCTTGCGCTCAGCAAAGACACGTAACAGTTGGAATAATCCCATCCAGGTCAATGCCAGCAATACCAGGATCACGAACAGAAAGGTCGCCTGAGCGAAAAAAGGGAGGCTGCTGGTCCAGACAGGTGGAAGTAGCTCGTATAGCAATACCGCCAACAAGACGCCACCGGTCACTGTCCAGGGCAGCCAGCGGGAGGAGACCAACTCCTTGAAATTCTTAATAACCCTATCCACAATGCCCATTTTACCCCAGAAAACGAGGTGATCTTCTCCACGCTCACCCAGGTTTAATATGCCCGTAAATCAAATAAACCACAGGCAACCTGTGGTGTTCGAATTATCTGCGTTGTGGATGTGCTCGATTGTTGCAGAGACCACGCCGAACAGATTATTTCATCAATGTCCGCAGGTAAGCAATCACCTGCCAGATTTGCTCTTCACTGAGAAATGATTTCCAGGCGGGCATGGCGGATTGAAACGGTTCCATCCTGCCGCCTTCCGCAGTGCGCCAATAGAGGTATGCATCGCTCAATGAGCCTTCATTTGCCAGGGGCTGGGGAGGCGGGTTGAGCGATTTAGCTGCTGGACCATCGCCCAGAGCTTTATCACCGTGGCATGAAGCGCAATTTGCGTTGTAGATCGTTTTACCAGCTTCGATCGCATTGGATTTCCCGGCAAGGGGATTGATCTTGCCAGCGTAATTCGACGGCGGCGCGGGTCGTTCCATGCCAGAAGCAGACGGAGGGGGCGCTTGGGTGCTTGAGCAAGCAGCCAAGATTAGCATACTGACCAGGGCTATCTCAAGTAGAAGCTTGTTCTTGTTCATGCGGTCGTTTTCCTAACTGCGGTTTGAATTATTTCAAAACCGCGAGCAATTCCAGGCTGTGTTCCGCCGGTTTGACATTCTCAAATACCTTGAGTATCTGGCCTTGAGGATCAATCAGAAAGGTGGTGCGATAGACGCCATGGTATTCACGGCCCATGAACTTCTTTGGACCCCACACACCGTACAACTCGCACACCTGATGATCCTCATCTGCAAGCAATGTGAAGGGCAGGGCAAATTTCTCTTTGAACTTGAGATGTTTCTTTGGCGAATCTGGGCTTACTCCCAGGATCACAACACCAGCCTGCTGATACTGGCTGTAGTCATCTCTAAAATTACAGGCTTCGGTGGTACAACCAGGGGTGTCATCCTTGGGATAAAAATACAAGACGACCGGCTGACCGCGATAATCGGACAATTTGCGGGTATTGGCAGCCTCATCGGGTAATGTAAAATCTGGCGCGGAAATTCCTGCGTTAATTGGCATATGCATCCTAATAGAAACCCTATTACAAACCGGATAACTTATTGAAAAAAGCCAGCTTTTTTCAAGGCCGATTTTAATGATTCGATCGTAGCCGGCTTGATGATCATCAGCAATGCCCCCGTTTTGCGCACTTTGCCGGCGGTTTCTGGTTGATCATCTGAAGTGACAAAGACGATCGGAACTGCCTCCATATGTGGGAAGCGCCGAATATAAGACATCACCTCGAAACCATCCACACCAGGCATGTTGATATCCAGGAAAACGATATCCGGGGTGAAATCTTTTAGCAGCAGCATCGCTTCGCGTGGTCCATAGGCGGCGCTGGCCTGGACATCCAAAAACGAAAGCATATTACAGACCATATCAGCGGCTTCGCGATGATCATCAATGACTAACGCTGAAATCATTTGTCAACTCACTTCGGCTACCAGAGTCCCCATCTGAGAAATGTCGTAGCCTGGGAGTGCAGCTACAGCTTGACGGAACTCGGGATCAGCCAGAACTTCAAATAATGGCCTCAGCAACGGGCTGTCATAGAATATGGACGGGACGATCAACTGGTATGGTTCCTCAAAAAGGGGGATGAAATCCAATCCCAAAGCCTGCGCGGCTGCTGCGATCCCCAAACCACAATCTGCCCGCCCAGATGCGACTGCGGCAGCCACTGCCAGATGTGTATATTCTTCCTGATTGTAACCCTGGATGGTCTGCTGTGCAATACCCAGCAAAGAGAGATGGTAATCAAGTAAAACACGCGTCCCGGCGCCGCGTTGGCGGTTCATCATCATCACATCAGGACGAGTCAGGTCCTGCAGAGATCGGATCGATTTCGGGTTGCCAGGTTCGACAAGCAGCCCTTGCTGACGCCCCACCAGAGCAATCACCTTCACCGGTAGATCCGGAAGGGTTTCGCGGATGTAGGTCAGGTTATAGATCCCGGTCTCAGGATCCAACAAATGCGAACCAGCCAGATGCGCTTCGCCCCGGCGTAAGGCGGTCAAACCACCCAGGCTGCCAACGTTTGCGGAAGCCAGGCGGCGGTTTTGTTGAGCCAGGTATTGAGCCATCAAATCCAGGCTGATATCGTGCGACCCGATCGCAAAAATAGTGCGCTCCAGGTCTACCGGCGAGCGATACAATCGGACATCCACCTGCGCCCCGGCTGGCAAGCCCTGTGAGCCACGCGGCAGGATGGCAATGCCATCCGCGCGAACCAATGAGGTGATCACTCCCGAACCGCGCGCCAGCGGCGCAGCAAGCAGCTTTTCGCTGACATAACCAACCGCCATGCGCATGTAATCATCATCGCCGGCTGGTGAGGTAATTTTTCGGGTTATGGCAGCCCGGACGGTAACAGGCTGATGGGGTTGACGTCCTAACCAGCGCGCCAGCAAAGGTTCAACAAATATCTCTGCGGTCAACGCAGCCGAAACCGGGTAACCTGGAACGCCGATGATGGGTACTTTGGCTGTCTGCCCGTTCTGAATACCCGCTTCCAGGTGTATCATGCCGAGGATAACTGGGTGACCAGGGCGGACAGCGATGCCATGCACCAGTAAATCGCCAAGGGAGGCGATTACCCTGGCAGAGAAATCTTCCGAGCCAGCTGATGACCCTGCATTCAACAAGATCAAGTCGTGGTTTATTGCTGCCTCGCGAACGTGCTGTTGGATCAACTCGAACTGATCCGGGGTAATCGAAAAGCGGTTGGCCTGGCCGCCCCATCCGTTCACCTGCCCGGCTAGAACTAGGGAATTGTATTCAATGATATCGCCGGGTTTGACCGGTTGACCCAGTGCAACCAGTTCGCTCCCCGTAGGCAGGATAGCAACGCGCGGTTTACGGGCGACGCTGATGTGGGTGTGTCCGCAGGCTGCGATCGCTCCCAAATCCACCGGGCGGAGCGTATGCCCGGCTGGAAGGACAAGCTGGGTGGCAACAATATCTTCGCCCAACAGGCGCACATGGCTCCAGGGAGTAATTGAAGCGCGTAGGCGGATAGCAGCTGGATGGCGGGGATTTAGGGACGGCTCGCTGTCTTCAGAAAGCGGCTCAACATTCTCAATCGGGATCACTGCGTCTGCCCAAACCGGCAATGGATCACCTGTATCGAGATAGGCGGCGCGGGTTTGACCTGCGGATGCTGTGCATAGCAGAACGACCGGTTGGTTTGGGGACGCCCCGGTAGTTGCTGCAGAACGGATAGCAAAACCGTCCATGGCAGAGGCGTGATAATGGGGCGAGGAGATTTTCGCCCAGACTGGGCTTGCCAGTACCCGCCCGACCGCCTGTTCATCGAGCGGAATCTGCTCAACCTCCAGGCAGTCCCATAGGCCTGCGCTCTGTAGGGCTTCTTGAAGATGGGCTTGCGCCTCATCAAGCGGGATATCATGCAGATAATAGGATTGGATGCTCATAACAGAAATACTTCAACCATCTCTCCGGCGCTCAAACCGGTGGCAGCGGGTGGGATTTGGATCATGCCATCGGCGCGCGCCAGTGTAAAAATAAGATTACTTTTACCAAAGACCGGCTCAGCCAGAAAACCCTGAGGCGTGGCAACCAGGCGGACAGGCGCCCAATCTTCTCGAGCAGCCTGGGAAGCCAGATTCAACCCCAGCCGGGCTTGGATCATTGGCCGAAGGGGAGGTTTTTCCAGACCTTGCAGCTGATCTAAGACCGGGAGGACGAAGCGCATTGCGATCACCAGAGCGCTGACCGGGTTGCCTGGAAGGCCAATCACCGGTTTCCCGGCGCAAACCGCCAAAATGGTGGGTTTACCCGGACGCACATTCACTCCATGAACCAGAACGCCAGGAGGTCCTAATGAATGGATGACCTGGCTGGTCAGATCGCGCGCACTGGCAGAAGAGCCGGCTGTGATTACAACCATATCGCAAATCTCAAGGGCAGCCTGGGCGGCAGCGCGCAGCGCTTCGAAGCGGTCCGGCGCGATGCCGAAATGGATCGGGGAACCCCCCGAGGCGTCAATCAGTGCGCTGAGGCTATACGAATTTACGTCTCGTACCTGACCGGGAGAAATTTCTTGTCGAGGCGGGATGATTTCATCCCCGCTGGAAATTAAACCTACTTTTGGCTGGCGAGCGACCTGGATGCGAGTAATCCCCAAAGCCATTAGCCCGCCTATCTCTGCCGGGCGCAGGCGGAAACCGGCAGGGATCACCTGTTCGCCCTGGCTGACATCTTCTCCTAGATTTCAACACGTTTTCGCCAACCGCTGCCGCTCGCAGAATTTCCACCTGATTTTTGCCAGCATTCTGGGTGTGCTCTACCATCACCACTGCATCCGCATCCATTGGCAGCATACCGCCGGTATGGATCAGGGCACATTCTCCCATTTTGATGGAAAAATCTGCGGGAGCTCCCATCGGAACCTCCCTGATGAGACGCAAATAGGCCGGTAACGATTCGCTGGCGCCGTAAGTATCTGCAGCTCGGATTGCGAAACCATCCACCGTAGAGCGGACAAAACCCGGAAGTGGATCGGGGGCGATCACTGGTTCTATAGTCACGCGGCCAAAGGCTGAAGCCACATCGATCGGCTCAGGATCGGTTCGGTAAGAAAGATGGGCAAACATTTGATCCAGGGCTTGATCGGGCGGCGCTAATTGAAGGAATTCGGGCATAATTCAGGCCTAATTATCGGGTAAATACATTTGAAGGATGTCGTTTATTCGCGCTCCATATCAGAATAAATTCCTGTTGGATTATGCGATCAATTCACCCAAAACGCATAAGCGATTAAATATGCATAAAGAGTAAAAAGCGCCAATGCTCCGATTGTGAGGGCATTCCAGTTCGGTTTTGCCCCAGCAACCAGGCCGCGCATCTGCCAGACCTGGAACAATCCGAGCGGAAGGGGTAATAACCCGGCCAGGGTGGCAAACCAGGGATAGCCAAAAAGGCGCGCCAGCAACAAGATGAGGAAAGCGGTCAGGATCAATATATTATGTAGCCCCATCCCATTCTGCCAACCGATTCGAACCATCAAGGTGCGTTTTTCGAATTTGACATCGTTGGCATAATCCGGCAATTCGAAGGCTAACAACATTGCCATCATCAGGGCAGCGAGCGGGAAGCTGCTCATCGGCAGCAAGCGATGCAGCTCGCCAGTCTGCAGCATGAATGCGAAGGACGGTAAAAGAAAAGCGATGATAAAAGTGGTCGTTAAATTCTCCATAACCCGAGGCTTGCAACCGGATCGGCGGCGATGCGTAGAAGAATGATCCGAGAAATGCCATTCCCATGATCAGATAAATCACTGGAACAGGTCGGACGACGGAAATAAAGATCACCGAGAGCGAAGCCAGTAAAGCCAGACAGGCTAATCCTGCCATCAAGGCTATCCGGCGAGGCAATTTTCCTGGTCCAAGAACACCGCTTCCACCGGTCAACCAGGTACGGTTGGGATTGATCTGATCCGCTGGGGCATCGTAGTATTCATTCAAATATTGGGTGCTCAGTTGCAGCAGGGTAACCCAGGACTGACCGAGTATGTAGGTACTCCAGTTGATCGTTGCGCCAAGATAATGAGCAATCCCAGCGCCAAGAGCATAGACCAAAATACCCCCCATCAAGAAGAAAGGCCGTGAAAGGCGAACAAAGAGACCGAAATTCTTCATTCCGTAAAATCACCTTTCTCAGCCGTCAACCGTCTACGGATATCCCGCTGGTGAATTTGGTTGTGGCGATAAAGCAACTGAATAATCTCCTGCAAAGATGCCAATCCGAGAAATGGGTGACGACCGGTTCTGGCAAGATCTTCCAGGCTCATCTGGCTCACCTGGAGGATATTTTCGCGGCGCAGGTCTTCGAACTGGCGGAGGAGGGCGGCTGGTTCATTTTTTCCGACGATGGCGACATCCTCTTCATTGAAGTCGTCGATATCAAAATCTTCAGGCGCTCCGGCTCCGCCGCCAAGCACATCTTGAATCAGTTGGGCAAAAGCTCTTTCTGCCGAAATAAAATGAGCGAGTATTTGATGAACTGTCCAACAGGGATGATCGGAATACACGGTTTGGCGCATTTGTTCAAAAGTGAGACCGCGGAAGAATTCCACTGTTTTTTCTGACTCAATTTCCAAACGTGTGACCAACCGCTGAGAGGTTTCGGGCATCGGATCAGATCTCCCTTCTTGTCAGGCTAAGTCTGTTTCCGACCTATTTCTCGACCGGATAGCCTGCCGACAGCCAAGCATCCAGGCCGCCAAGGAGCGGGTTAACCTGGCTGAACCCCTGGTCGATTAAGGACCGTGCTACACGAGCACTTGATTCTTCGGATGGTCAGGTGCAGTAGGTGATGATCCAGGCATTTGGATCCAACTCACCCAGGCGGGCAGGGATTTCTTCTTCCGTTATAGATAATGCCCCCGGGATATGTCCCTGGGAGAAATAAGGCTCGCCGCGAGTATCTACGAAGATAGCTTTGTTGGAATCAAATGCTGCTCTGGCCTGTTCCACCCGCAAGCGCTTGACTTCCGGATAAGGGATGCCAGAGGAGGAGGCAACGGAATCTGTACTCACAGGCTGGGCGAAAGTTTTCTGGGTGACCCCGATGAACCAGAATAAAGAGATAACCATTAAAATAATCCCCAGGCCGACCATCAGCAGGGGGGCTAAAGAGGCGCGACTGTTCTTTTCCGGCATCATTCCTCCAAAATTAAGTCATTGAAAGGTGAGAGAAGCAGAAAATAGTTACAACAAACCTCACCCAATACCACTAAGGCGGGTACATGATACCATAACCTCTGTACTGTCCTGTTAATAGAGTGGTTAATTTAATCACGAGGTCAATGTGGATAGCTTCGGTCAAAGGTGACAAATCCGCCGGATGTGTGTTGTTATCTCAAGCGTGATCGTTCCAAATTTGGTAAAGTTTTACAGTGGCGAACAATTTCTCCCACTTCGAGCCTAAAATGCACAACTATATGGAAACGAACCGCCGTACGGCGTATGTTTGGAGCAATTTTGCCCCACTTTCCGGGAGCGCAAACAATGTTTACCAATTTTGGAACAGTCACTCTCAAGCCATCAGCGCTGGTATGTTAGAATGGACTGTTATTCGATCATCCATAAGCCCGGTGGATTGTTATTTTGAGCGCAGTTCTTTCAACCAACAGGATATTAATAGCAATTAGGCGCTTGGATGACCGCGAATATCGGCGCGACCTGTTCCGATTTGCGCTACCAATCGCCATCCAGAATCTGATCATGTCCTCGCTTAATATGGTGGGAGTGGTGATGATCGGTCAACTCGGCGAGGCTCCAGTAGCTGCGGTTGGCTTGGCAAGCCAGATCTTTTTCTTGCTACAACTGGTGTTATTCGGGATCAATAGTGGTGCAGCAATGTTCACTGCCCAGCTATGGGGCAAGCAAGATATCCCAAATATCCGAAAGGTGCTCAGTCTGGCTCTATTGATGGGGTTATGCGCGGCTTCTTTTTTCCTGGCGTTTGCCTGGTTTGCGCCAGATTTTGTGATCGGGATCTATTCCAGAGATCCAGTCGTGATCGCGCTAGGCAGCGAATACCTGCACATCTTTGGCTGGGCTTATTTATTTCTGGCAGTCAGCTTTGGATTTTCTATCATCATGCGGAGCATGGGTGAGGTGAGGATACCGATGCTGGTGAGCATCTCAGCGCTGGGTTTTAACGCCATCGCCAGTTATCTGTTGATCTTTGGCAAACTGGGATTTCCAGCTTTAGAGGTGCGGGGCGCTGCAATCGCCGGGTTACTCGCCCGGATACTGGAATGCAGCCTGCTTATCGGGACCGTCTATCTACGGCGAATGCCGATTGCGCTGCGCCCGAGTGATTTTCTCAATCTGAACGTGGCTTTCGCTAGAAGGATTTTCAAACCCATTTTGCCAGTGATCATGAACGAGACATTCTGGTCGTTCGGGATCACGGTCTATAATGTGGTTTATGCCAGGATCGGAACCACTTCAATCGCGGCGATGAATATCATTGCCACGATCGATAACATGGCTCTGGTATTGGTTTTTGGTATTTCTCATGCCACCGCGATCATGGTGGGGAATCGGATCGGGGCAGGCGATGATCAACGGGCGTTTCAATATGCGCTGCGCTCCCTGGCGTTGGTGATTTGCCTGGCAATATTGATCGGCAGCCTGGTGCTGCTTTGGTCTCCCCATATTCTGGGGTTATATAAGGTTTCGGCGGAAGTGATCTTCTTCGCCCGGCGGATATTGACGATTCTTAGTCTGCTGCTTTGGGTACGGGCTGTCAATGCGCTGATCGTGGTGGGCATCTTACGCAGCGGCGGGGATACACTCTTTTCGTTTTTCCTGGATGGTTTGATCATCTGGGTGGTCGGCGTACCGAGTGCATTCTTCACGGCTTTCGTGCTGCACTGGCCGGTGTATTGGGTCTATTTGGCGATTATGTCCGAGGAAATCTTGAAATGTTGCTTTGGCCTTTGGCGCACATTCTCTAGGCGTTGGATCCACAATCTGACTCAGACAATATAATTCTTGTCCATTTTATTTAATCTGATCCCGTGATGAGACGATGGTTTTTGCTCAGCCGATCGCGAAACTGACCTGGCCATACACTTTCGAGCGTTGGTATCCTGGATCCATCCCGCGCAGCATATGACGATTGGAGCGGTGGACTTGAAAGCCGTAGCCTTTTAGCAAGCCATCTGCATCGGTATTCATCCCAGGGACAACTGCAAAAGGGAATCCGGGCAATCTTTTCGAAAATGCAGCCACCAATAATTGTTCCGCTTCCTCTGAACTGGCGGCAACCCAGGGGCCTAGCTTTCGGCCTTGGATAAAAAGAAAAGCGGAAATCCGCCCTGTGTCATCCCGAACGATGAAGGCGTTATCCGGAAAATCTCTGAGCATGAGACGGAAGACTTGCTTTCGATTCCCAGGAAAAATCCGCGCATCAAATTCTACCAACTCATCTATATCGGAGGAGCGCATCGATTCAACCCCATCCGGACAGCGCGTCATCGTTGGCATCCTATCCAGCGCGTAAACAAAGGATTGGTCCAGGGCGGTAAAACCTAACTGAAGATAGAGAGGGTAACCTTTTTCGGATGCATCCAACAATATGGTGGGGACTTTGCGAGAATCCAGCCAGGATAGGACATGCTCCATCAAGGCGCGCCCAATGCCATGCCTCTGAAAGGATGGAAGAATCGCTAATTGACCAATATAGGCGGAAGGGCCATAATTTACCACGCCAACCATACCCACCGGCTCCGACGAAGTCGGGCTTGAACGGTATTCGGCAATAAACCAACCATCCGGCTGGATTTCCAAATACCGACGCAGATCGGCAAGGTGGCTTTCTGTCATCTCAAAAGCCGCCATATTAATCTGATTTGCAATTTCGCAATCCGCCCAGTTGAGCGGACGGATAGGGAAATCCACCCCCAGTCTCATTTTCGGAAGAAATTCGAGATGAAGAACCACAGGTTCGCTGGGCGTTCCGCCAACCTGCGCATGAAATATGGATACCATTCGGTCCCATACGGCACATAGACGCGCACCGGGTAGCCTTGCTGGACGATCTGTTCTTGCAGGTCGCGACGGATGCCATGTAGCATCTGGAACTCGAGGGCTTGCTTTGGAAGGCCCTTTTTAAAAGCATATTCCCTGGCATATGCCAAGCGATTGGGATCATGGGAAGCAATCGCAGGAAGCGGTGGAATCTTGCCATCCTGGCTGACCGGTTGAGCACCGCAGGCTAAGGCTCCGTTCACCAATAGTTCGGTTAAGCGGTCGTAATTGGCGTCTACATCCCTTTTATTGGGATAAGCAATCTCGGAGGGTTCTTGATAAGCTCCCTTGCAAAGGCGAATCCGTCCGCCAATTCCAACAATCTGTTCGACATCGACGGCGCTGCGGTAAAGATAGGATTGGATTACCACACCGGTATTCTTGAAACCCAGTGCGCACATCTTACTAAAAAGCGATAGAGTCTGGTCCACCCAGGGCGAATCTTCCATATCAATCCGGACGAAATTAGCTCTCTGTTGCGCATGATCTAGAATTCGGTGAAGATTTGCCCTGCAAAGCGTTTCATCTACACCCATTCCAATCTGGCTGAGCTTGATTGAGACATTTGCGCGTACTCCGGATGCGTCAATGGCGTCGAGCGCTTTGAGGATATCCTCCGCAGCCCGGCAGGCTTCTTCTTCATTGGTTGTATGCTCGCCCAGGTGATCCAATGTTGCGTTGATCCCCTTTGCGTTCAAGACCTGGATCACTCGGATTGCGTCACCCAGGTTTTCGCCCGCTACAAAACGGGAGGCTGCCCGCCAGGCAAAACTCCAGCGTGTGACCAGATGACGCGCCCAGGTAGCTTTCGAAAGATAGATAAAAATCGTCCGCAGCATCGATTGACCTCAAGTCCTGCTGTTGTCCGCAACAAATTTCAGAATAGATTCTACTTTTATTGTAGCACCAAGAATCATAATACTCATCTCGCGTACATCACAGCAAATGATTGACAAATGGCATATTTTTTGCAGCTAGTAAGAGGCGGACAGGCATTACTCTCCTTGAGAAGAGCAGGTTGAAATTAATCTCTGCCCGGGTTGGCACAAAAATTGCAACACTGTAGTATCATATCCGGCAGATCAAGGGAGAGATTATGCTTCTGCAAACTCAAAACCCAGCCATGCGCCCGTTAACCACGGCTCACCTGGCGCAAACGATGGCCTTGTTGGAGTTGACAAGCGATGAATTGCGCCAGAAAATTGAGGCGACTTTAGCATCGAATCCTGCGCTGGAATTAATGGATGAAGCGCGCTGTCCGCAGTGCCATCGACCTCTGCCGCACTCCGGCCCATGCCCTACCTGTAGCGCCCCCACAAAATCTTGCGGTGATGAACCGATTGTATTCGTTTCACCCCGGCAGGATTTTGAGCCATCTCGCCAACCCCTTTCAACCGAGAATATGCCTGCAGAAGAGTGGACTGCAGCAGTAGAAGATTTGCCCACCTACGTTCTCCGCCAGGTTGCCCCCGACCTTGATTTAGAGGATCGCAGGCTGGCAGCCCATATCCTGACCAGCCTGAATGAAGATGGTTTGTTAAGCATCCCACTGATGGAAGTTGCCCGTTATCATCATGTCCCGCTGGAGCGGGTGCAAAAAGTTCAGCGCATCATTCAAAGGGCGGATCCTCTTGGGGTTGGTTCTTGCACTCCACAAGATGCGCTGAAAGTGCAGCTTGAGGTACTGGCTGAATCGCGTCCCATTCCGCCACTGGCAATGAAAGCAGTTGAAAGTGGAATGCAGCTCTTAAGCCGGCGAGCTTATACGGAACTGAGCCGACTGTTGCACATCCCAACCAGCCAGGCAATAAAACTGGCAATGTTTATTAGCGAAAACCTGAACCCATATCCGGGGCGCGCTCATTGGGGTGATTTTCAGCAATGCGCTGAGCGCATCCAAACCTACCAGGAACCAGATATTCTCATCTCTCAGACGGGCAGGGAGCCAGAATCGGCGCTTATTGTTGAAGTCGTCTCGCCTTATGCGGGTTCTCTGCGGGTTAACCCGCTTTTTCGCCAGGTAATTGCAGAAGCGCCCCCAGAGAAGGCAGAGGAATGGCAGACGGATATGGACGAAGCGGTTTTGTTGGTAAAATGCCTGCAGCAACGTAACCAAACACTGGTCCGATTGATGCGTCGACTGGTCGCCATCCAACGGTCCTTTGTCCTGGAAGGAGATGCCTTCTTAAAACCGATGACACGGGCGATGATGGCTATTGAACTGGATGTCCACGAGTTCAACAATTTCGCGCGCGGTATCTGGAAAAGCGGTACAATTGCCAAATCGAAAAATCATCCCACTCTCCAAATGGTTCGATCGAAGCTTGAACATTCGTACGGTCCTGATCCAAATCATTGCCAAGGAGAAGGAGCCATTGAGCGACACTCAAATTGCAGAACAACTGGAACTGCAAGGGTTCAATATTGCCAGGCGAACCGTTGCGAAGTACCGCTCGATGGAGGGGATTCTTCCAGCTCGGCTTCGTCATCCGACCCTAGCCGTGACGTACAATGAAGTCTAAGACTAGTTTTGGTGAAACTAGTCTTGGCGCAGATCGTACGCGTCCATCAGAATCCCGAACAGTGGAGAAATCCAGCCTTGCCCGCAAACTCTCATCCATTAGCGGGGGCGCACGCACCAGCGAAATCGAGGAGCTACTCAACTCGCTCCCTCAAGCGGCGCTATTGATCGATTCAAACACCTGGATCATTATCCACGCCAATCCCAGGACTTCAGAATACACCCAATACACTCATTTCGAATTGGAAGGGATTGATGCGCGCAAATTATTCGGCGATTGGGGCGAGGATGAGAGGATTACGGGTTCCAATCACAACTCATCTGAGCAGGCGCAGTTTAAACGGCTGATCCGGCGTGACCAGAGCCAAATGACCTTTCGGGTGCTGATGTCACCCGTCAAGAACAACGATCGGCATACCCTGCTTATTCTGGAACCAGCAGAATCGCTGCCCGACCCCAATGAGCGCGAGGCTTGTTCCGGCAGCATTTCATCCCCGTTCTGGCTCAGCCTGAACGAGTTCATCGAAGCCGAAAAAGAGGCTGATTTGCAGACTGCGCTAAACAGAGCGCTAGCTGCGGCGGCAGCTTTATCTGGCGGGGATACCCTGGTGATCTACCGGCTGATGGATGGCATCCCGGAAATTCAGCGCTTGGCAGGATACGGTGATATCCATCTGCTGCCAGGTTCGTTGAATATGCAAGATCTGATTTCGCTCAACAAAGCCAGGGTGTGGCAAACCGGGAAACGGCCCTTCTGCAATTTGTACCGGAGCGCCCGGGCAAGCGGGGTTCGCTATGTTGCCTCTGCGCCGATCGGTCAAAACACAGCCATCATCGGGCTGGCGCTGATCGCCGGAAAGAGCAGTGGATTGCCTGCCTTTGCCTTGGAAAGTGTGCGTATGCTCGCGAGAGTAGTCGAATCTATTTTTGAGAACCATATGAACCGGGCAAACCTGCTCCAAAACCTGGGGGAGCAAACCTATCGATCGAAACGGCTGGCGGCCATCTCTGAGAAAGTTCAAGAGGGGGTTATCCAGCTTTCGCCGGAGTTGGAAGTGCGCGGGATGAACCCTCGGGCAGAACAAATCTTCGGATATTCCCTCCGAGAAGTGATGGGGAAAACGGTGGATAAGATCATCATCGGAGACGAATTGCTGTCTGCTGCCTTCTTACAGGCGCAAACAGGCCAGGATGTCTACAACCTGGGGGATATCCGCATTTTTCGCCGGAACGGCGAATCGTTCCAGGCATTGGTGCGTGTTTTTTCGGTCATCATCGATCGTAAAATGGATGAAATTCTGGTATTCATCCAGGACTTGAGTGAATTGGAAAGAATACGCTCTCAAAATCAAGTACTGGAAAATAGGGCTTTGCTCGGTGAGCTTATGGCCGTCTTTGCCCACGAGGTGCGCAACCCGATCAATAATATCAGCACTGGATTGCAGCTTATGTCGATGAATTTAGCGCCAGAGGATTCACAACAGGCTCCAATAACGAGAATGCTCCAGGATTGCGATCGGCTGGCGAATTTGATCAAATCGGTGCTGGCGTTCTCAAAGCCCCAGGAATATGAAATGGCGCCATTGGATATAGGTTTGCTGCTGCAGCGCCTGTTAGACCGGTTGCGGCCGAGGATCAGCCAGCCGAACATCTTGTGTGACTTGCAAGTTGATCCGGGGATTCCCCCCATCAGCGGCAATCTGCGGTCTTTAGAACAGGTTTTTAATAACCTGATCAACAACGCTATCCAGGCTATGGGCGAAAAAGGGGGTGTATTAAGCTTAAAAGTACAATCCTATTTAGGCGAAGAGGAAATTCAATACGTGGATGTGTACGTGACGGATACCGGACCTGGTATCCCCAAAGAGATGCAGGATCAGATTTATCAGCCATTCTTCACAACCAAGCCAAGCGGTACGGGCCTGGGTTTACCCATTGCGAAAAGAATCCTGGCGGCTCACAAAGGAAATATCCAGGTCTCCAGCTTTCCGGGGGGGACTATCTTTCAAATCCGACTACCAGCGATCAGCGAACAGGATACTACCGGTGAAATGTATCACGTGTGACAAAGATGTCATCTGGAATACGTCTCGCCTAGCCTTGAGGTCGATATGAGTGGAACAATCCTGATTGTAGATGACGAAGAAAACGCGTGAGTGAATATCTCCGATTTCTTATCCCAACGTGGATTTGAGACAATTGGGGTTGCTACACTTGGGGAAGCGCGCGAAATAATGCACCAGGGTAGAGCCGATATCATTCTTTTGGATGTACAACTTCCAGACGGATACGGACCAAACCTGCTCGCGGAAACAGCCAATATCGCCTGGCGCCCGCCGATCATCTTGATCACCGCTTACGGAGATATCGATACTGCAGTGGACGCGATGAAGAACGGGGCGTTCGATTTTCTACAAAAGCCCATCTCGCTGGTGCAATTGGAGAAATCTATTCTGCGAGCGCTCGAGATCGTTGCCATGCGGCGCGAGCTGGCTCATCTGCGCCAAACCCAGCAGGATGGGGTAGATTTCATCATTGGATCTTCATCGCAAATGAAAGAACTGGTCCGCGCCGCCAGGAGAGCTGGCGAAGCAGCGGTATCTGTCTTGATCACTGGAGAAACGGGTACCGGCAAAGAAGTGCTGGCCCGGGCGATTCAGCGATGGGGACCGCGCGCAAGCAAACCATTCGTTGCCATCAATTGCGCAGCCATCCAGAGCACGGTGCTGGAATCGGAGTTATTCGGTTATGAAGCTGGCGCCTTCACAAGCGCAGAAAAACGCAAGCTCGGTCTGATGGAGGTGGCGGATGGGGGGATTCTCTTCCTTGATGAGATTGCGTCGATGCCGATGGACATGCAAGCCAAACTCTTAAGAGCGATCGAGGAACAGGCTTTCAGACGAGTAGGCGGCACCAACCTGATCCGGGTGGATGTGCAGATATTGGCTGCATCCAATCGTTCTCTGCGGAAAATGATTGAAGAAACCAACTTCCGCGAGGATCTTTATTATCGATTGAAAGTACTCGATTTACATATCCCACCATTGCGCGACCGCAAGCAAGATATCCCCGACCTGGTGGGGTTGTTTATCCGCAGCAACAACCAGCGGATGGGGATGAATGTGAGCGATATTACGCCTCGCGCGATGGAAGCGCTTATGAGGCATGATTGGCCAGGCAATATTCGCGAGCTGCGAAATGTAATCGAACGAGCAATGATCTTTTGCGACGAAGCCAGCATCGATGTGCCCCATCTGCCAGCGGAAATTTGCTGAACTGCTCGCACTCAAGCCTGAGCAGTACCACCAGGGCGCTCTATTGGGAAGAGGAGGGGATATCCCAGATTACAAAAAGGTCGGCGACACAGACTTTGAGATCGAGTCCGGCGATATAGCAGGCTTTAAAAGGTACAATGGTACCATTTAAAGCATCCATCTCGGGCAACAGCAATCTGGATTGGCCTCTGGAATCCGTTGGAGGCATTTGGAAAACCTGCGACTTCCCATCTGGGGCGATGACGGTCAATTCAACCACCTTATTGGCGACAGGCAGTTCGTTTTCTTGGACCCAGATATCAATTTCCTGGCCTTGTTTTTGTTCCATCACCAGGTACCGCTGCCAGACGCGGAGAGAAATTTCACGCATGCCGCTGGTTGGCTCGCCCGTTTCTGGAACGGCGGTATAACTTGGATAAAGGCCGAAACCGGTTATAGTATCCGTTGGCGCCAGGGGGGGGGTGGAAGCAGGAGTTTGTTTCGCTGAGGGCTGATAATAGAGCACGCGATACGCATAACCCAGTGGTTCAGGACGGATGTAGGCCAATCCTGGAGAAGCGATGTCATACAACAGACACAGATTGGAAAAGCACTGGTGGTAGATATTGTTCTTTAACAATGAATAATGGGTGATCGGCGTGCCAAAAATCTGAATGCCACCATGGTTCTCGATATATTCCCAAAAATGGAGCGGAATTTCATATCCCTTATCGTCATTTACGGCATAAAAATAGCGGTCAGGTGCGCTGCTGCGTGGGAGCGGCTCTTCGACCATAAGGCTGAGCTTCTCACTGAGTGGAAGCAAGCCGACTTGCTGGGGATTCGAGCGCGCATCTGCAACCAGGACCATATTCTCGAGAATTTGCTCCCATTTTCCATCATCTGCCAGGTAAGCGTCTGCAAGGGCAAAACCAGTGAAATCGGCGCCGTGTTTGGATACAAAATCCTCAAATGCCGGGTCAATATAACTCTGAATATCGATCGTCGATGAGCCGGTAAGGTCCTGCGAAAGACATTTGTCATCACAGATCCACTCACCGTATGCGAGCAAGTAAACATTTGGGGAACCTTCGAGGCGATAAAAACCAAGGTTCTCAAAATATTGCTCGTAGCGCTTTCGGATCAAGTTATAGCGTGGCTCTGTGAGCGGTTTTCCGACCGTCTCAGCGCCTAGCTGTTCGAAAAGGCGGTGGAATTCCGGCAGCAGGGTGTGACCCTCGATGTATGAAATTTCTGGGTTCTGTGGAGCGGGAACCGGAGGTTCCCGGACATCCATCTCCAGGCCCAAGGGCGCCAGGCGGAATTTGCTCGAAGCCGGCGCAGTAGAATCGAAGACTAACTTGCCGGCTTGTAAAAATTGGGAAGTCGCAAAGCCTTCAGCGCGAGCAGGAGAGATTGCCGGGCCGAGCCGATCTTCTCCCCCCAGATATTGGTAGTATTCGCGAAATACCGGATCAACCTGGAATGTGCCGGGAACCTGAATCTTCTGTAAGGATGCTGGTTCTTTTTGACAGGCTGAGAAGAGAATGGCAAGAGAGAGCAAAGTTACGGCAAGCGTGTTTTTTTTGTAGGTCTTTGTCAAGCTTACCCGCAGCATAAGTAGATTTGCCTTTAAATCGGAACTGGTTGCTTAATCATCTGTGAATGATCTATCCCCTGTGATGCGTACACTGGGATGTGAATGCGAATTTTTTAGTTTCGACAAACAAACGGCATCGCTACATTATTATAAACCGATTAACGTTATTAATCAACATTCTTAATATATAGTAATGGATTACAAAGCATTCTTAATTGCAATACCCTTGCTATTTCAGGATAGGCATTACCGACGTTCTGTGATATCCTACCGCTTCTAAGTTCTTTTATAATGAAAAAAACACATTGAGGCGCCTTACCCCCGGATGGGAAGGCAGCAATGCGGAGCCGGTGAGAGCCCGGCGCTGTCGCGCCACTGTAATCCGATGACAGGAGGATGGGATGGGCGCTAAAAAGAACGTACAAGGACTGGTGATTGTCAACACCGGCGATGGTAAAGGTAAAACCACCGCAGCGCTTGGGATGTTGCTGCGTGCCTGGGGGCGCGGTTTCCGAATCTGCATGATTCAATTCATCAAGTCGGAAACGGGAGGCTGGGGTGAAGTAAAAGCTGCCAACCGGATGGAGATCGAATGGCATAAGATGGGGGATGGATTCACCTGGCTCTCTAAAGACATGGATGAGACCATCGCACTTGCCAGGAATGGATGGAAGCTGGCGCAGGACAAAATTATCAGTGGAGATTACGACCTCATCATCCTGGATGAGTTCACTTACCCATTGGATTTCGGTTGGTTGGATACTGTGCAAGTCGTGGATTGGCTAAAGGAACACAAACCACCACGTCTGCACCTGGTAATCACAGGGCGCAACGCTCCAGAGGCGCTGATCGAATATGCCGATCTGGCCACTGAGATGAAAGCGATCAAACACCCCTTTGATCAAGGGATAAAGGCCCAACCTGGGATCGAATTCTAGTACTGCTCAGCTTTATGCCAGAGCAAAAGCCAATTTTTGGTGAAAACCTGATGACAACTCGTTTAATTCTCATTCGCCATGGACAGACCGCCTGGAATTCCGAAGGTCGATTTATGGGTCAGCGAGATATTCCATTAGACGAAACCGGGCAGCGCCAGGTGACCGCCGTCGCCAAACGACTGTCCAGGGAAAGGCCGGCTCCGCTTGCGATTTACGCCAGCGATCTGAAACGCGCCTGGAACACCGCTCAAGCCATCCAGCAGGCAATTGCCCAGACCGCCCACCCTGAGCCAGCGCCTGTACTGATCGCGGATCCGCGCTTGCGCGAAATGGATTTTGGTAATTGGGAGGGATTCACTTTCGCCGAGATCCAGGCGACCCAGCCAGAAGCGTATCATGCCTGGGAGGTGGATATGTTCAATATCGCTCCACCAGAGGGCGAGACCATCCAGCAAATGACGAAACGAGCCAGGGAAAGCTGTGCAGAAATTGCCTTAGCCCATCCAGACGGGACCGCGTTTGTGGTAGCGCACGGTGGTTCGCTTCAGGCTTTGATCCTGGATTGGATGGGAATCCCGGTAGAACGAATCTGGCAGGTCCGCATGAGCAATACCGGCATCTCCGAAGTAAGCCTGCACCCTGAGGGGGTGACCTTAAACCGGTTCAATGATACCTATCACCTGGAGAATTTGGAATAGCGCTGATTGGGCAATATCCTTTGGTTTTTTTTGCCCTGGTTCTGGGTGGGGCTCAGAGTGGAAAAGCTAATTTGTTCATTCAGACTCGCTGCCAGAAAGATCCATGCGGGGTGCGCTCGTCTGATAACCATAATCCATCCTCGGCAGTCCCGGCGTAGAAACGCCCATTCCATTCCGCAAGGCTGATCACCAGGGATGGACTATTTTCAACCTGTTTCCAATGTATTCCCCCATCTGTTGAGCAGATCAGACCATATTCACCTACGCCAAGCAGGATGACCCCGTTCTGTCCGACACAGATTGCATTGACGGTCTGATCGCCAGAAAGACCTAGATCGACCTTTTCCCAGGATTGTCCACTATCGATTGAACGATAAAATCCATTGTTTTCTAGCCCGGCGAACAAGGTGAAACCCGAGTCGGAGGTCTGGAGAAGTCCGAGCGAAAGAACTATCTGACCTTCGAGCCCGGAGTATTTCCAGGCTCTCCCGCCATTCGGGGAGAAATAAAATCCATTTTCTGTCCCTGCAAAAACCGGCTCGCGGCGCGACCAGGTACGGGCAGCCAACATGCAACCGATCGAAAAGTTGCGCAGGCCAAAATTGGAAAGCTGCCAGGTTCGACCGCTATCGCGTGAGCGCAGAATGCCATCCCCATCCGTTCCAGCCAGGATGACCCCATCCTGCTGAAAATTTGGCGAGGCGGTAAAGTTTAATACCAGAGATGCCGTTTGTTCGACCCGAGCAGCCTGCCAGTTCGCCCCAAGATCGAATGAGCGGAAGATATTCGATTGAGCGGCAGTGCTGGTCGCTTGACGGACATCCAGCCCTGCAGCGATCACAATTTTACCGGCGACAAACAAAGCATCTGGCTGGGAAAAGAGCAGGTTTTGGGACAACACCCGCCAATTGGCCCCATCTTTATGGAATAAACCGGCTGGGGATGCCAGCCAGAGTTGGTCTTGGTCGCCTGGTGCGATCTGGAAAACGGCCGCATCGGCTGGAGGAGCGGGTATTTGCTGCCAATCATGGTTCATAACTCACCGCCGGGTTTTTTTTGATGATCAGGGTATCCGTACTCAAAGCCATGGCAGCCCCGCTGGCAGCCGTTTCCAGGGCAGCCCGCAAAACCTTGGCAGCATCCAGCACACCAGCAGCACGGGCTTCACGGATGCTGCCAGTGTTTATATCGTAGAACAAACCAATCTGATTTTGGATTAAGTCATGCATTTGAACTGCCGGCGCATGAACGCTGGCATTCTTGAGAATACGCTGGAATGGCGCCTTGAGGGAATGCACAAGAGCCCGAGCGCCCATGCGCTCATCTTCCGATAAGCCATTTATTTGATCCAAGACTGCAGGAATGCAGTGCAGGAACGCAGCCCCGCCGCCAGGAAGCACGCCTTCTTTGAGGGCGGCGCGCACTACTTTGACGCCTTGCTCCGCCCGTTGATGCAGATAATCCCGCTCAGCCTGAGTATATGCACCCACTTTCAAGATGCCCACGCTGCCAGAAAGACGACCTAGGCGCATCTCTAACTCTACCCGGTCGGGGTCCCCGAAAGGCAAGGCTTGCAGCCGTTTCTGTAATATTCCTATCTGGTCACGAATCTCAGCAGGATTTCCGCCTCCCCCGACGACGAGCAAATCACTCGCGCCCGCCTGCGCCCGTCTGGCAGAGCCAAAATCTGTGGGGCGGATCGATTCGAGCCCGCGGCCCATTTGCGGAGAGATCAGGGTAGCACCAGTAAGACAAGCCAGGTCTGCGAGATCCGCCTGGAGTTTTTCCCCGGCCCGTTCGAGTGAGACCGCTATCACTTTTATTTCCGTTTTCTGGCTGGTCGCAACCAGCAAGCTCAAGGCTTCCCCGCTGATTTTATGGGCAATGAATAAAAGTTGAGCGGCGGAATGATGCTCCGGTGTTTTATTAATAGTCAACTGATCCAACACCGGGCGGACTTCATCAAAAGCAGTCACGGTGCCGTCAAATAAGACAACCTGAAGGTCCGGTAGGATCGCCTGGATCGCGCCGGGCGAATTAATCAAATAGGGTGAGATTAAGCTTGCCCGCCAGCGCCCGCCTTCCAGATATTCACGCTCCAAATAGGGGGCCATATAATCTTCCACCGTCACATGGCCAAGAGGCCCAAGAATATCAAACATTTCACCCAGGATGAAGCTGATATCTGCTTCTCCAGTTGTTGAAAAAGCCACCGCGGCCAGGTCATCTTCACCCTGGATGGGTTGGCTCATCTGGACCAAATGTGCCAGGGCAGCCTGAACGGCAAACTTGAGCCCGCTGATCAGCTGGACCGGATTTGCGCCAGCCGAAACCGAACGCGCGGCGTGCGCAAGCATAGCCTGGGAGAGCACGGCGGTCAGAGCGCCGCCATCGCCAACCCGCTCGTGCATGCGCCAGACCATATTCCGCAGCAGCATCGCGCCTACATTTTGGCGCGGGTCGGGCAGTTCTGTCATCCGACGGGCAATGGTTGCAGCATCTGTTAGCAGCTCGGGGCGCGGTTTTAGATCGGTTGATGCGAGCACAATACCCTGGGTTGGGCCCAGGGTGGAGGCGAGCAGGTCAGCCAATTGATCAAAACCCAACTTCAGTTGTTGGATTGATTCGGGATATTGAATGACAGAAGGTCTTTTTATCATAATTGAGGATCAATGTCCAACTTGACAGGATAACAGGAATATTATACAATAAAAACAGAATAATTATTTATTCATTTTGAATTATTAATTAAGCCTGATCTATATAACTCAATCGCTGCACAAATGTCCGAACATACCTTTCTGGGCAGTAACATTAATCTGGTGAAGATGCATAACATGCAGGCGATCCTGCTGAGTATGCTCGACGAAAAGCGTCTTTCACGCGTCCAGCTCGCCCAGAAGACCACCCTATCGACAACAACCATTACTAATCTGATTGCAGAATTGATAGAGCAGGGTGTTATTACTGAAGAAGGCGCCCAATGTCAGAATGGGCGCCGGTCGGTAGGCCGGCCACGTACCGATCTTCAACTGGCGCCTAACGCCCGTTTTGCGGTTGGCGTGCATATTGGGATTGGTCTATTCAGGGTGGCGATTGTCAATCTGTTCGCTGAGATCGTGCAAGGAGAGATGGAAGATTTCGACCTGAGCTCCCCAGCGGAGGAAGTGATTACAAAGATCACTGCCAGAGTGGATAAAATGATATCAGAGAGCGGAGTGGAGCGCTCTAGAATTCTGGGCGTTGGCGTGGGCGCTTCCGGGCTGGTGAATTATCAAAGCGGGGTGAACCTGCTTGCGCCGAACCTGGGTTGGCAGATGGTGCCCATCCAGGAACTCCTGGAGGCGGCTCTGCAACTACCGGTCATTGTGGATAATAACGTGCGGGCGATGGCGTTGGGCGAAGCCTACTTTGGGGCCGGCAGAGGCGTCGATTCGCTGGCTTTTGTTTACGGCCGTACAGGGGTTGGAGCCGGCTTTGTGGTTGGCGGCAAGCTGTTTCGCGGCAGCAACACCGGCGCAGGCGAGATCGGGCATACGATCATCATTCCAGATGGCGGCGAGCCATGCCGCTGCGGCAAGAATGGCTGCCTGGAGACCCTGGTCTCTGAAACCGTCATCCTGCGCATGGCAAAAGAGATCGCTCAAAGAAACTCAAATGGACTGCTTGCTCAACAATTGAACCAGGATCGCGCCCTTCTTCCGATCGAAGGCGAAATGGTTTCACAAGTAACCATTTCGGGCGAAATGGCTTCACATGAAACCGTTTCGCAGGTCTTTGATGCCGCCCGAAAGGGCGATATGGAGACTCGCCGTATGATTGAGGGGCGTGCGTGCTACCTGGGAATTGCCCTGGCAAATTTGGTCAACATCCTCAACCCCGAGTTAATTATTCTGGGTGGCATGTTTGCTCAAGGACACGATCTGATCCTGCCGGTAGCCGCACAAACCATGCGCGAGATGGCTTTTGCTGGAATGGGCGAGAAAGTGCGCGTCCAGACAACTGAATTTGGATGGCGGGCAGGCGTCATTGGGGCGTCTGCGCTGGCGTTGCTAAGATTCTTTTATCAGCAAGCAGCGTCGCAAAATATGCCGGCTGCGCAAAACCCATCCCCCAACTATCTGAACTATTCCTTTTCCAATCGAGACTAATTGGCGGACCTCTTACGATGGAAAATTACCAAATTGCATTTATCCCCCTCGCTCGCACTACTTTTGATATCTCTCTAGCAGAAGAGGTTACCCGAGCAGCCCGTGCGCAGCTTGAATCAGCCGGGTTCCGCCTGATCGGCCCCGATAAACTGGTCACCGATTTGGAAACTGCCCAGGCTGTATCCAACGATTTCTCCAATCAACCAGTGGACTTGCTGCTCGTCTTTCAAGCCAGCTTTGCAGACAGCACGATGGTAACCACGCTGGCAGAAGCATTTGGACAGAAAGAGACGGAGTCGCCGCTCTTCTTATGGGCAATTCCTGAACCGTTCAGCGGGGGACGCTTGCGTCTGAACTCTCTGTGTGGGATTAATCTGGCAGGCCACGCTCTGACTTTGCGGAAACGGCGCTACTGGTATGCCTATTCAGCTCCGGATGACCCAGCAACTATCCAGACGATCCGCTCATTGGCTGCGGCAGGACATATCCGCCGGCGGCTGCGATCAACGCGGTTGGGTGTGGTTGGCGAGCATCCAGCCGGAATGGATTCCTGTCATCTGGACCAGCCGCTATTGGAAGCAAAATTGGGCTTAACGGTGCGAAAGATTGAGTTGGAGGAAGTTTTCGAACGAGCTAGAAAGACATCGTCTGCTAGCCTGGCAGCAGTGCGGGCAGGCCTGGAAACCCGCCTGGATAACCTGGCTGAATTGGAACAGACCCCACTGATGGGAACGCTGAGCGTGTATAGCGCCTTGAAGCAGATCGCAGAAGAGGAAAAACTGGATGGATTGGCGGTTCGCTGCTGGTCAGAATTCTTCACTCAAATGGGCTGCGCGGCTTGTGGGGCGATGTCGATGTTGAGCGACGGGTTCAACCAACAGACGCCGATCCCGTGCAGTTGCGAGGCGGATGTCAATGGAACAGTGACCCAGCTCATGCTGCAGTGGCTGGCGGACGCGCCTGCTTTTGGGACGGATATCGTCGCGATGGATTTCGATAAAGATGAGATTGCATTGTGGCACTGCGGGCTGGCGCCGCTTTCAATGGCTGATCCAAACGTCCAGCCGCATGGAGGCATTCACTCCAATCGGCGGGTGCCGTTGGTGATGGACTTTCCGATGAAACCCGGGCATGTCACAATCGCCCGCCTGAGCCAGGCAACCGGCGAGTTGCGCCTGGTGCTTGGACAAGGAGAGATGCTCTCGGCCCCGGCGCCGTTTTCGGGCACATCCGGTGTGCTGCGGCTGGAAAAACCTGCCCGCCAGTTCTTTGACGCCCTGCTCCAACAAGGGCTGGAACATCATATCTCGCTGACTTATGGAGACACTCTGGCATCCCTGGTAGCATTTGCCGATCTGGTGGATTTGCCAGTGTATCGTTTGTAGCGTCAACAGCAGGAGATGCAAGTTTCACACTGGTTTCGTCCTGCAGAACGCATTCAGAAAAGAACTGGATGTATTGAAGGAGGTGGTTCGAGAGCGAAGAAAAGCTGGAATGTAAATATTGGCAAACTGTAAGCACATTTGAAAAATGTATCTATTCTGGAGGTGAAAGATGGAAAGGAAATTCTCACGGCGCGAATTCTTAAAACTGAGCGCCACAGGCGCGGCAGCCGCATTGTTGACCCGCTGCGCCCCTGCAGCCACACCGGTCCCGGCTGAGACCGCCGCGCCGGTAGCGACGGAAGCTGTTGCTCCGGCAGTTACAGAAGCCGCAGTTGTTACAGAAGCCGCGGTTGTCACCGAACCCCCTATGGCGCCTGCCACGGTAGAATTCCTGGCATGGGGCGATAACGCCGATATCCCCGCCTGGGAGAAACTCTCCAAGATGTATATGGAAGCGCATCCGAATGTCACCGTGAACGTGACAACCGTCGCCGATCCGAACGCCAATTACTATCCCAAACTGCAAACCGCCATTGCCGGCGGCACTCCGCCAGGGGTAGCATCGTTCCAGGGTTGGGAATGGCAGACTTATGCCGACAAGGAACTGCTCGCTCCGATCGATGAACTGGTGAGCCGGGATGGGTTTGATGATGTGTATCCTCAAGACATGAAGAGTGTGGTCGATTCTACTAGCCGTCACGGGAAGAAGTATCTAATCCCGCTGCAATTGGCCACAATGGTGATGTTCTATGCAAAAAAGCCCTTCGATGACGCTGGCGTTGAATACCCGACCGATGATTGGACGCTCGAGGAATTCATCGAGAAAGCGCAGAAAGTGACCAAGCTGGACGGCGACAACAAGGTCTACGGCTTACAGGCAAACGGCAGCTGGTTCCGGGATATCGGCTGGATTCGCGGCACCGGTAAAGCTGAATTCGACTCGATCATCGATCCCAAGAAAGCGATGTTCAGCCAACCCGAGATCGTGGATATCATCCAGAAGATGGCTGTCGATGTCTTCTACACCATGAATGTGGCTCCGACGCCGGCAGATCTTTCGGCAGGCGCAAACACCTTCCAAACCGGCAATGTGGGCATGAAGTACGAAGGCGCCTGGTGGTTTGGCCAGATGAACAGCCCCGAACTGCGGGCGGAAAATAAGCAGATTGAGTTCGATGTGGTGCTGATGCCGAAGATGGCAGACGCAAGCCGCCCGCATCGTGGTTGGGCTGAAGGTATTGCACTTCTGCAGGGCGACAATGTAGAAGAGTCCTGGAAATTTGCCAGCTTCATGGCCAGCGAAGAAGGCGATAAGGTCTATTCGGAAACCACTGGTCGCCTGCCGAACCGGGTCTCCCTGCTGGAGAGCTTCTGGGTTCCCACAGTTGAAGAGAAATTCCAGTTCAAGAACGCAAAAGCGTTCATTCAGGCGTTGAAGAGTTCCCAGGTGGATGTGGTTGGCGGTTTGCCGCGCAGCAAGATGTGGGCCGAAACCGTAAAGCCAATCGGCTGGGATCCGATGATCAACGGCAGCGCCTCGGCAGCCGACGCTCTTGCCGCGGTGGACAAAGAACTTCAGGTGAAGCTCGACGAATATTGGGCTTCGGTATAGTCATCCTCGCGGATAAAGAACATCCGTAAGAGAGGTATTGCGCTACGCGTGATAGCCGACAGGATGTCGGTTGACACCCTGTCGGCTTTGATCGCCGGGGTTGCCTAAGCAACCCTGGTTGGTTAAGCCAACCCCCAATATCTCCCGGTTTTTTATTGTAAGGAGGTCCCTATGGCTGCAAGAACCGGCGAAACTGGCGCGAAACTTGTTTCGCCCAATGTTCGATTCAATCGACCAAGCAAAAGCCAACTGCGTGAATGGGTGGCAGGTTATTTTTTTGCCTCTCCTTTCATCATCGGCTTCCTGATCTTCACTGCCTACCCAATGATTTATTCCATCTGGCTGGCTTTCCATAAGTGGGATTTGCTGACCCCGCCAAAATTCGTGGGATTTGCCAATATCACCAAAATGATCTCGGACCCGATCGCAAACATGAGCCTGTCTAACAGCGCCTTCTACACATTCCTGGCAGTACCGATTCAACTGGTAATCGCCTTTGCGCTGGCGCTGGCGCTGACTCAACCGCTGAAATTCCGCGATATGTACCGGGCTGGTTTCTACCTGCCGATTATCGTCCCGCTGGTCGCCAGTTCGGTGGTCTGGCAACGGGTTTTCAGCCCGGATTACGGCATTTTGAACGAGTTTTTAGGCTGGTTCGGCGTGCCTTCTCAAAAGTGGCTGTTTCAACCAGAACTTGCAAAACCCGCCTTCATTTTTATGTCATTCTGGATGATTGGGCGGCAGATGGTGATCTTCATCGCTGGTTTGGGAAATATACCTGAGACCCTGTATGAAGCAGCCAGTCTGGATGGCGCCGGTTGGTGGACCCGGCTTTTCAAAGTGACCATCCCGCTGATGACGCCGCTCATCTTTTACAACATGGTGATTGCAATCGTTAATTCATTCCAGATGTTTATCCCCGCCTTGATCATGACGGATGGCGGGCCAGAAAACGCCACCCTCTTTGCCGTCTTGAATATCTACCGCCAGGGCTTCAATTATTTCAACATGGGTTATGCAGCCGCCCTGGCCTGGCAGTTCTTCTTGATCGTGGTTGGCTTTACCATCGCCCAGTTCTTCGTCTCTGAACGCTGGGTTTATTACGAACAGTAGGAGGTGCAGAATGTCCGTCATCCCATCAAAATCTGTATCCGGCGGATCAAGAACATCTGATCAGAACGCATCCCTCCAACAGCCGTTGGTCAAGCCAGATGTAAAACGATTTCTCGGTTTGACCCTCCTGCAGATATTGATGACCATCATCCTGATCACCTTTTTAGTGCCAACATTATGGATGATCTCATCATCTCTGAAAGCTTCAACTGAAATATTTGTGCATCCAATGGTCTGGTTTCCGAAAAACCCACAGTGGAGAAATTATCTGGAAATCTTCAAGGTTCTTCCATTTGGGAAATTCGCCTGGAACACACTGGTTGTGACCGGATTGGCTGTGCTGGGAACGTTGGTTTCCTCGATGATGGCCGGTTATGCTTTTGCCCGTTTGCGCTGGCCAGGTAAGAAATTCTGGTTCGGCCTGATGATCGCGACCATGCTACTGCCGGAAGTGATCACATTGGTGCCGCGTTTTTTGATCTTCCGCAGCCTGGATTGGATTGATACCTTCTACCCATTGATTGTGCCATATTGGCTTGGAGGCACCGCGCTGTATATCTTCCTGGTTGTGCAGTTCTTGCGCGGCATCCCAATGGAATTGGAAGAGGCGGCCTTGATCGATGGAGCGAACCGAATCCAAATCATGACCCAGATCATTCTTCCACTCTCCAAACCGGTGATTGCCACCATCGCGGTATTTGCGTTGATCCAGCATTATAATTCGTTCCTGGAACCTCTCATTTACCTGAATAGCATGGATCACTGGACTCTAGCGCTGGGGATTCGAGCGCTGAACGACTCCAACGTGCAGCACTGGGAATGGGTTTTCTCAGCGGGTACGTTGATGTTGGCCCCGGTGCTGCTCATCTTCGTTTTTGCGCAAAGGTATTTTATTCAGGGTATCACGATGACCGGCTTTGGCGGTCGCTAAACATTATCAAAAGAAAGATAGTTCATATGACGAAACAGAACCCATTTCTGGTAGGAGGCGAATGGCGCTCGAGCAGTGAGCTAGCCGATGTGCGCTTCCCCTATAACAATGAGCTGGTTGCTCAGGTTTATCAAGCCAGCGACGCCGATCTGGAGGATGCAATTCAGGCGGCAGTGCGCGGCTTTGAGATTACGCGCAAGTTGCCTTCGCATGCTCGCTCGCGCATATTGTATAAGCTGCTTGATCTGATGGAAATGCGCAAAGAAGACCTTTTGCAGGCATTGGTGATGGAGGGTGGCAAAACTCAAAATGTGGCTCGCGGAGAGCTCTCACGGGCGATGGAAACCGTGCGCATTTCAGCCGAAGAGGCCAAACGGATCAATGGCGAGATCATCCCAATTGATTGGACCGAGGCTGGCGAAGGCCGGTTGGGGTTTGTGCGCCGACTGCCGGTCGGACCGGTGTTGGGGATCGCGCCGTTCAATTATCCGCTCAACCTGGCCTGTCACAAGCTCGCTCCGGCGATTGCGGCTGGGAATTCGTTCATCTTGAAACCGGCCTCATCAACGCCGCTTTCGGGTTTATTGATGGGAGAGCTGGTGTTAGAAGCGGGCTTCCCGCCGGAGGCAATCAGCGTGGTGGTTTGCCGCGGTTCAAAGGCCGAAAAGCTGGTCGCCGATGCGCGCATCGCTTATTTCACCTTCACCGGCAGCTCGGAGGTCGGCTGGCATTTGAAGAGCGTCTCCGGGCGCAAGCGGGTGGGGCTTGAGTTGGGCGGAAACGCGGCTGCGATCGTGCACGAGGATGCCAACATCCCCTATGCAGTCGGCCGGATCGCGATGGGCGGCTTTGCCAACGCCGGTCAAAACTGCATATCTGTGCAGCGTGTGCTGATTCACCGACCGGTTTACGACGAGACGAGCAAGTTGCTGCTTGATAAAATCAACACGATGAAAGTTGGCGATCCGCGCGACCCGGCGGTGGAGGTCGGCCCGATGATCGATGAATGGGCGGCGAAAGAAGCCGAAGAGAAGGTGCAGCAGGCGGTAGAACAAGGCGCCCGGATCGTGCTAGGCGGCAAGCGAGAAGGTACCCTTTACTATCCGACTGTGCTTGTGGACACCCGGCCCGAGATGAATGTCAACCGGACCGAGATGTTCGCCCCGGTGATCACGATCACACCTTATGATGATTTCGATGAAGCGCTCAAATTGGCCAACGATACTGACTATGGCTTGCAATCCGGGCTTTTCACCCAGAATATGAACCGGATCATGCGGGCTTATGACGAGATCGAAGTCGGTGGTTTGCAGGTAAATGATGTATCCACCTTTCGGGTCGATCAGATGCCCTATGGCGGCGTGAAAGGATCGGGTGTCGGGCGCGAAGGCCCTCGTTACGCCATCGAAGAGATGACCGAGATCAAATTGATGGTTTTGAATATGGCAGGCGGTAAAGAATAATGTCATTGCGAGGAACTGGGATTGCTTCGTTCCTCGCAATGACATCGAAGCAAAAAGGAGACAATATGAAATTCTTTCTTGACAGCGCGCACGTTCATGAGATCGCCCATGCCCTGGAGATGTGGAATCTGGATGGCGTCACCACAAACCCACGCCACGTCCAGGCGTCTGGTAAACCTTTCCTGAAAGTGGTCCAGGAGATCGGCAAGCTCTTTGAAGGCAGCGATAAAACAGTATCGGTTGAGGTCAATCCGCACCATACCGATTACAGAGTGATGGTGGAGGAAGGCCAGAAACTGGCCGCTTTGTGCCCCAATTTTGTTATCAAATTGCCTGCAACCGAAGCTGGCTTTAAAGCCGTCTCGGCTTTGAAAGAAAAAGGCATTCGCTCAAATCTTACCCTGGCGTTCTCTGCGGTACAGGCGTTGCAGGCCATGCGGATGGGGGCGTATTATGTTTCACCTTTCATCGGGTGGAAGGAAACGAACGGCGAAGAGGTATTCAACTTTGTCCAGGAAGTAGTTGCAATCCGGGACAATTACAACTACTCCACCCAGGTGCTGGTCGCCGCGGTGCGTAATGGGCGTCAGATCGCAGACGCCGCCGTGCTCGGGGCAGATATTGTCACCGCAGGGTTTGCGGTATTCCAGGAAGCTTTCATGCACCCCTATACCGACATGGGCTTGCAGCGTTTTTGCGATTTTTGGGATAAGACCCCGTACGAATAAACGAAAACCATGCTGTTCGACCAAGAGTTTGTCAAAGTACAAGAAGGTTTTCGGCGAGTGGTATCGCTGAAGCTGGTTGATAACGGACCCCAAAGTGCACGCTTTGAGACGGACGAAGGTCTGCTGGAGGTGAGCGCTTACGCGCCTGGGATTATCCGGGTGCGACTGATTTCAGCGCGGCTCGAGAAGACAAGCGGCGAAACAAGGCTTGGGCTTGAGCCTGAGCTCAGCCCGGATTATGGAATACTGGTAAACCCGCCCGAGAGCGTCGAGGCTTCGTTCGAACAAAGTTCGGAAAAAGAAGATTCGCTCTCGCCCCGTTTTGTCATCAGCGGTCTGGCGCTGGAGGTCCAAACTCGTCCCCTGCGCATTCGTCTGTTTTCTGGCGAGCGGCTGCTGGTTGAATCGGTCACCGATCGCACCATCCAGGGAGAGCTGCGCTTTTCTCCTTTCGCTCATGGTAAAAATGAATGGATGGTGAGCCTGGCGCTGCGCAGCGGCGAGGCGATCTATGGGCTGGGAGAGAAATTCGACTCATTGAACCGGCGCGGCCAACTGGTCACAAACTGGAACCGGGATGCAACCGGCGTAAATGCTGAGATTTCGTATAAGAATACCCCGTTTGCCTGGAGCAGTGAAGGTTGGGCGCTGTTCGTGAACTCTCCGGCTCGGGTCACGCATGGCGTGGGTTACCCACCCTGGTCGCACCGCAGCTATATCCTGAAAGTCGAAGAGGCGAACCTGGATCTGTTCTTCTTCAGTGGAGAAACGCCGGCCAAAATCCTGGAACAATATACCTGGTTGACCGGAAGAGCGCCGCTGCCGCCGCGGTGGAGTTATGGGATGTGGATGTCGCGCGCTTTTTATAAGACTGCAGACGAACTGCTCCAAGTGGCACACAAGCTGCGCGAACACCAAATTCCGTGTGATGTGATCACATTGGATGGGCGAGCCTGGCATCCAGCCGAAACGCGCTTTGACTTTTCCTGGGACCCGGAACGCTATCCCGATCCGGCTGGGTTCGTCGCCAGGCTGAAGGAGATGAACCTGCGGCTCTGCCTGTGGGAGTACCCTTACTTATCGACGCGCAACCCGCTGTTTGCAGAACTAGATCAAAGAAAATTCTTTCTCTCCAATCCGGACGGGTCCACCTATATCCACCGTTGGTTTCCACCGCCGATGGATACAATGATCCCGCACCTGCAGCCCTCCGGAATCATCGACTTCACCAATCCGGAAGCCTACGCCTGGTTTCGCGACATGCACAAATCACTGCACGAGATTGGGGTGGCGGCGATGAAACCGGATTATGGCGAGGCCGTGCCGGAAGACGTGGTGGGCTATAATGGCGACAGCGGTAAACGGCTGCATAATGTGTACGCTCTGCTGTACAATCGCTGCGTCTTTGAGGCCTCCCAGTGTAATGCGGATGGTCTGGTCTGGTCGCGGGCTGCTTGGACCGGCAGCCAGCGCTACCCGATCCAATGGGGCGGCGACCCGCAGGGAGATTGGGAAGGTCTGGCCGGGAGCATCCGGGGTGGACTTTCATGGGGGCTGAGCGGCGCACCATTCTATGCGCATGATATCGGCGGGTTTTATGGCTGTGAGAGCACGGGCGGCGTTTTGGGCGGGGGCATGCCCGAGACTGAGTTGTATATCCGTTGGGCGCAGGCGGGGATACTGTCTTCGCACACCCGCTTCCACGGCACCAGCCCACGCGAACCGTGGGAGTTTGGCGAAGCGGTCGAACAGATCATCCGGCGCTGGCTGGGTTTCCGCTATCAATTAATCCCTTATCTGCAGGATTGTGCTCTTGAAGCCAGCCGGACCGGGATGCCCGTGATACGCGCCATGCCGCTGGCTTTTCCGGATGATCCGCTCAGTTGGAGCTTTGAAACCCAATATATGCTCGGTCCAACGCTTTTAGTCGTTCCGGTATTGCGCCCAGGTGGATGGGTGCGTTTTTATCTGCCAGCGGGCGGCTGGTACGATCTGTGGAGCGGCGAGCGGGTCGAAGGATCGCAAGTGATTGAGCGGGTGACGCCGCTGGATCAGATCCCGGTTTATGGTCGCGAAGGCCAGACCCTCAAGCTTGGACCGGCTGTGCAACATACTGGCGAGCTTCAAGACCCGATTACGATTGAGTCTTTGGTTTTTGACGAAAAATTAGTTTCGGGCGAAACAAGATTTACAGGGTTGCGGATCCTCAAACCCTGATCGACTGATCAACGGATTGATAACCCATTTATAAGAAGGAGTTTACGATGAAATATGGCATTTTAATACACGAGGCTGCAGACGATGTCGGCGTCGCAGTGATGGATTTGAAAGCTGGCGACGAAATCGGCGCCGCCACCCTGGAAGGCCAGCAGGTGGGGATGGTGAAGCTCGTCCAGGATGTCCCACTTGGGCACAAAGTCGCGATGCGAGATATGGTCGAAGACAAACATGTGATCGAATATGGACGGACGATTGGCCGGGCAACCGAAGCTATTCGGCTGGGCGCTCACGTGCACGTTCACAATCTGAGGACTTTGAGGTGGTAGCCATGAACGCGAAAAAAATACATCCGAGCGAAACGAGTATCGACAAATTCTTACAATTCGAAGATTATCAACTGACTGGTTACCGGCGAGCCAATGGCAAGGTTGGCGTCCGCAACCATGTGTTGATCCTGCCGGTGGATGATATCTCCAACGCGGCAGTGGAGGGTGTGGCGCGATTGATCCGCGGCACAATGGCCCTGCCGCATCCCTATGGTCGTCTGCAATTTGGTGAGGACCTGGAATTGACTTTCCGCACATTGATTGGAGCCGGACGCAACCCGAATATCGCGGCAGTGATAGTCATCGGCATTGAGCCAAATTGGACCGATATGATTGCAGACCGCATCGCCGAAACCGGAAAACCGGTCGCCGGATTCAGCATCGAACGCTACGGTGACTTGAAGACGATCGAGATGGCCTCCCGAAAAGCGAAAGAATTCGTCCACTGGGCGACAGAGCTACCGCGCGAGCCGATCTCGATCAGCGAGATGACCCTTTCCACCAAATGCGGCGAGTCGGATACCACCAGCGGATTGGCTTCGAACCCTACCATCGGGCGGGTTTTCGAGCGACTGGAGAAAATGGGCGCGACCCTAATCTTCGGCGAGACCAGCGAAGTGACTGGGGCAGAAGACAAGATCGCCGAACGTTGCGCCACACCCGCAGTGCGGGACGAATTCATGCAGACCTTCCAGGCTTATCAGGACTTTATCAACTCTCAGGATGCAGACTTGCTAGGCTCACAGCCGACGCAGGGTAATATTCGCGGCGGGTTGACGACCATTGAGGAGAAAGCGTTTGGTAATGTAGAGAAAATGGGGCGCTGCACCGTTCAATCGGTGCTCAAACCGGCTGAAGAACCCAAAGGTCCCGGGCTGCACTTCATGGACTCTTCCAGCGCGGCCGCCGAGATGGTGACGCTCTGCTGCGCAGCCGGTTCGGCGGTGCATTTCTTCACAACCGGGCAGGGAAACATCATCGGTAACCCGATCCTCCCGGTCATTAAGCACTCGGCGAACCCGCTGACGGTTGAGACCATGTCTGAACACATCGATGTGGACCTGACGGGCTTGCTGAGATTTGAGTATAACCTGGACGGCGCGGCCGACCGGGCGATGGCAATGATGGCGCGCACGATCAATGGTCGGCTGACCAGCGCAGAGACGCTGCGTCATGACGAATTCGTGATCACCAAGCTGTACCGCAGTGCATAATTAATCCCTAGCTTTTCAAACGGGCGTGCGATCATCTTTTCGCACGTCCGTTTGCCAGGAAGCTGACGATGACCAAGTACTCAATTCCATACGGAAAAACTGAGTTGACCTTCAATCTGCCAGATGACAGACTGGTGGATGTCATAGCCCCACCGGAAATCCCAGCCACTCCAGATCCGCTTGCGATGATTGCGCACGCGATGGATGAACCGGTCGGCGGCAGACAGTTGAAAGATTTCCGAGGGGTACAGCATGCAGCCATCGCAATCAACGATAAAACCCGCCCGGTTCCGCACAGATTTCTGCTGCCGCCCTTGCTGGAGCGGCTGGAGGCCTGCGGGTTAAAACCCGAATCAATTCATCTGATCATCGCTACCGGAACGCACCCGCCGATGCCACCAGAGGAATTCGGGCTGGTCTTGCCGGAAGCGATCCTGAAAAGATATCCGGTTTCCTGCCACGACGCCAGGGACAATTCTAACCTGACCTGGTTTGGACAGACACCGCACGGAACGCCGGTGTGGGTGAATAAAGAGTTCATCAACGCCGACTTGCGCATAGTTGTCGGGAATATCGAACCACACCAATTCCAGGGTTTTTCCGGAGGTGTCAAAAGTGCGGCAATTGGCCTGGCTGGAGCGGCGACAGTAAATCATAATCATGCCCTGATGACCAACCCGGAATCTCGGCTGGGCGAGTACAAATCCAATCCTGCCCGCCAGGATGTTGAAGATATTGGCGCACTGATCGGCGTTCATTTTGCCTTGAACGCAATCCTGAATCACAAGAAAGAAATCGTCCAGGCTGTGGCCGGGGAGCCGCGCCTGGTGATGCAGCATGGGATCCCGCTGGCGCGCCAGGTGTGCCAGGTGACCGTCCCAGGGCTGTATGATTTTGTGATCGCCTCGCCTGGCGGACACCCAAAGGATATCAATGTCTACCAATCGCAGAAGGGGTTGTATCATGCCTGTCTGGTGACACGGCCAGGAGGAACGGTGATCCTGGCAGCCGCCTGCCCGGAGGGGAGTGGAAGCCGGAGCTATGAAAGCTGGATGACCGGGATGGAGACCTATCCACAGGTTTTTGAACGATTCGAACAGGAAGGTTTCCGGGTTGGGCCGCATAAAGCCTTCCAAATTGCCCGGGATGCATCCAATGTAAAACTGCGATTTCTATCCGACATGAGCGCTGATTTCGCCCGGGCGCTGCTGCTGAACCCGATTTCAGACCTGCAATTGGCGATTGATGAGACTCTGAAGAATTTGACCAGCGATGCTCGGGTTGGTTTGATGCCGCGAGCATCTTCCACCATCCCCTTTGTTGCCCATTCATGAAACTGGATTCAGCAGAATGGGCTGGCCAACTGGGCAACCGTGTTGAGCTGTAAAACTCCATCAAGATAGAGCCAAACCAATTCTTGATCGGAACATAGAGCTTGTTTGCCAGGGATTGAGCCAGCGTAACCTGCCTGGGCTAAACACCAAAGGGCCAGACCACGTGTTTGAGCCTGGGGGTCTTTCAGGCAATCTAAAATCAAATGAAGCACCGGGTAGATTGCATCGGGATGGTTTGAGCCTACCCGTCCAATCGCCCACAATATTCCAGGGCGGAAGCGGGGAGCGTCTTCTGGTTCCATATCCAGGAAATGGAACAGGGGGGAAATAAACTCATCGAACTGACCTGGACATTGAGAGATGATCTCGCCAATTGTCTCTGGGGCGCGCCAGCCGATCCCCCCTGATTCATCGTTAACCAGCCAGTTTAACCGGCGCAGATGGATGCGAACATACTCGGGGTCTTGGTGGGCAATCACACTGGCGGCAATCCCAATCGCCTGGACAGCTCGCCAGGCAATCAGGTTATCAGGATGATAAGTAATAGCGGTCAATAGGCTGAGGATGCGCTTTTGACCCTGGGAGCGCGCCGCGATCTTTTCAAAATCCCCTCTCTGCAATTCAGCTAGAAGCTGCGCTTTCAACAATAATTCGGCGTTCAGATTTTCCCACCGCTAAATTCCATACAAATAATAGCAGGTCTGGCATCCTTCGGGCGCTGGAGGAAGCTGTATGCCTGAATCTTGTGGACCGCCTAAAAGGTAATCGATGGTTGCCTGTTGTTCCACCCGCAAGCGGGCGGAATAATAACTTCGGAAATCCTTATAGGCCGGTTTTTCCCAGATCGCCTGAAGCGACTCTGAGTGAATATTTCCAAATCGCTGACAAGGGACGAGCACGCGACGCCCATCAAAGATGCGGTTTTCAGCATACGAAAGCGTAATGCAGGGAGAAACCATGCCCTCCCAATTTACAAATACACTCTGGAGCGGGTTGTGCTCGCAGATCGTCACCTCCTGCGGATTTAGCGCATAAAAACGCAGCCCGATTCCCAAATCGTGGGCGAGTATGCGGGCTTCTGCCAGGGCGTCCTTGATTTCATTGGCGGTATCTCCTTCGTGGCTGAAAAACCGGCGCTCATCGTCGCCGTCTTTCAGGATGACATCCAGGTTTTTCGCGACCACCTGTTCCACGCCCAGACTGTGAGCCAGGGATATGAAGGCGGGCAGCTCGTGATAATTCTGCTGCTCGCCGACCATCATTACAAAAACCATCAGCATGCGAGGGGAATGGCTGCCGCGGCTGGCTCTCAGGTCTCGCAGCGCGGCGATATTTTCTGTCACCAATTGAAACCTACCCCCAAGACGGATTTGTTCATATAGTTCAGGTGTGGCAGCATCGACCGAGAATGAAATCCAATCCAATCCCAGATCATATAATTTTGCGGAGACATCTGGAAGCAAGTGCATACCATTGGTGCTGAATCCCACATTACATCCAGCCTGTTTTGCAACAGCCACCATATCCACCAGAAGAGGGTTTTTGAGGGGCTCGCCTCCGCCAGTTAAATCCACATTGACTGTGAGCGGCAAATATGGCGCGACCTTGATGAAGGTCTCCCAGGACATACTGGCATTCTGTGGGCGGATCTCGCTCCACGGACACATCACACATTCGAGGGAACATTCCAAGGATGGCTCAATTTGGATCAATTGAAACGGGCGGCGATTTTTTTTATGGATAGCCTGGCTAATTTTATTCAACATCGGTTCAAGGCCCTTCTCTTGCTGCAAAATTCATTTTTCTATCAGTATTTCCTGTCGCCAGGATTTTTCAAAACGATTAAAATAGTGTACACTGAAAGAGGAATTTTCGACACCTATAGATACGACCAGGAGTTATGCATGGCAAAAAAGAAAAGTGTCATCAAGCGCACCGCTCCGGGGGTAGAACATAAACCTTCCTGGAAGAACATTCTCTTAGCTCTAACACTGGTACCCCTGGCTGCCGGCGTTCTGTTGATCATTGCCTGGGCGCTAGATTGGGACGTGACCGGTTCCTTGGAAAACCAGGTGTATATCGGGATATTGTTTGTTCTCATCAGCACTGCGCTTTCCAACCTGGTGCAGAGAAACTGGCTGCTATTCATCGGTTGGTCATTCTTGTTAATCGCCGACCTGTTATTCCTGCTGGTATTGGTCCCGTCATTCCAACTTGTGGCTGGGGGGCTGGCAATTGTGGGTGGAGGAATATTAATGTTCCGATTCTTCCAGCAGATCAGCCAGCGATCCGGACAATCCAAATAATAACGAGAGCGAGACTGAAATAGACTACATTTGGATGAGACGGCTCCAGAGGGAACCGTTTTTGCCCAAAACAATTCTGGGCTAATTTTACAACCCACGGGGGCATACAAGGGTCGAAGATTGTGTTTTAACTCTAAGACTTTACTTAGACCAAATTAAAACCTTGCTTAAGCGCGTAGATACTTTCCTCTAATACAATCAGTACCAGGATAATAGCCTTTCCAAATATTGAAGTCCTTTCTGGATCATTCTTAAAGGACGCAAGCGAAATGGGATTCGCACGGATGAGGCCTGAACTGATTAGAAATATTTATTTGACCCGATCGGAGGCGCGGCGATATTTGATGCGCAGCACGGTCGCACAACAGGCAGCGATAACGAATATCGCAAGGAGGTGCATCAGGGAATCTTCTTCTTACGTCGCGACGAAACTGGTACTGGGATGGCCGGTTTATGCGGCGGAACGCCCCAAAGGTACCAAAATCCAAATCCATCCCCATCCTTTTCCCTATAGCCCCAATCAGGAGAAAATGTCATGAATGTGAAAATAAATGAAGACTGGCTTGCAACTATCATAGCCTTTGTGCTGCTCATCCTGGCGATGATCGGCATCATATCACCCGCCTGGATGGTCTTCTAGGGCATCCGAAGGAATGTGAGGAGAATCAAACATGGCTACTACAAATGTAAAGAAAGCTGAAAATAATGACAACACTGTCCGCCTAATCGCCGGGCTTGTTCTGGTCGTTGTGCTTGCCTTTGTTTCACGCTGGCTGAAGGGCCAGGTTTACGGTGTATCCGACCTTTTTGGTTTGGGTATCCCGGGCAAGGTGCTGGAATATCCCCTTTGGGCTGCCCTGGTGGGTTTAATTGCCAATGCCCTCTTGAAAGCGTTCAAAGGATATGAATTCTTCAAACCCGGTTTTCGGACAGAGATGTTTTTGAAAGTTGGTCTGGTCTTGTTAGGCGCAGGTATCAGCTTCAAAGTGATCGTCACCGCTGCAGCAGGCGCCATTTTACAAGGCATCATTATGGTCACCGCAGTGTATTTCTTCAGTTGGTGGCTGGGTGGTAAGTTCGGTCTGCCCGATACGTTGCGGGCAGTGATGTCCACCGCGGTCTCCATCTGCGGCGTCTCGGCAGCCATCGCGGCAGCCGGGTCGGTGATGGCGAAGAAAGAGGAAATCACCTACATCACCGCGCTGGTGATTGTGACCGCGCTGCCATTGATGGTGATTCTGCCGCTGATAGCCGGCGCATTGAACATGCCTGAAGCAGTGGCTGGCGCCTGGTTTGGCGGCAATGTGGACACAACCGCAGCAGTTGTTGGCGCTGGCACGATCTATGGCGAGACAGCCCAGAAGATTGCCTCGATTGTGAAGCAGACCCAGAACGCCCTGATCGGCGTGGTCGCCTTCCTGTTGGCGCTCTATTTCTCCACTGTCGTCGAAGGCAAGAAGGAAAAACCGAGTGCTATGGTGATCTGGCATCGTTTCCCCAAGTTCGTCCTCGGTTTCATTCTCACCTCCTTGATCTTCACTTTCGGATGGATCAGTAAAGACGCCAGTAAAGCGATTGGCTCGATGAAAGATTGGGCTTTCTGCCTGGCGTTCGTCAGTATGGGCTTGGAATTGTCGGTGGGCGAGTTCAAGAAGATGGGCTGGTCACCGGTGATTGTCTATCTGATTGTGACCGTGTTCAATACTCTGCTTGCTCTGGCTGTTTCCTGGTTGATCTTCGGGTGGCTGTTCCCGGCTAGCCTCTAATCAACTCAAGTTGCCTCGGTCGTCATATGAAGGACGATGACCGAGGCTTTATCCATAGAAACCAGCGGATATCCGCTACGAAATCAACCGTTCGGAATAGCAGCGAGTATTTGCGATAGAAGAAAAGATCGCAAAGGAAAGCCAGGCAGCCTGCGAACCCGTTTCGCCGCCAAACGCTTTTCCTGAGCCTGCCGAAAAACGGTCTAATGGAGGTGTAAAAATATGGCTAACGTAGAAGACTTGAAAACCCCCATGCTGGACCAACTGGAAGAGGGTCCCTGGCCTAGCTTTGTAAAGGAAATAAAGCGCGCCGCGGCAAAAAACGACTCTGCCAAAGATCTGCTTGGTCAGCTAGAGAGGTCTTATAACGATAGAATTGGACATTGGAAACACGGCGGTATTGTGGGTGTGAGGGGTTATGGCGGCGGCGTGATCGGACGATACACAGACCTGCCAGATGAATTCCCAAATATTGCCGAATTCCATACGTTCCGCGTCAATATGCCAGCCGGTTGGTTCTATACCACCGAAAAACTGCGCCAGCTATGTGATGTATGGGATAAACACGGCAGCGGGCTAACCAATATGCACGGCGCAACTGGAGATATCATTCTTCTTGGCGCTCCAACCAGCGCTCTGCAACCTTGCTTTGACGACCTGGCTGAAATCGACTTTGACCTGGGCGGCTCGGGCAGTGATATGCGCACACCCAGCGCCTGCGTTGGTCCAGCCCGCTGTGAATATGCCTGCTTCGATACGCTTGATTTGCTGCACACGTTGACTTTGGAGTTCCAGGACGAGCTGCATCGCCCGATGTTCCCCTATAAATCCAAAATCAAGATCTCTGGTTGTCCGAACGATTGCGTCGCTTCGGTAGCTCGATCTGACTTTTCTGTGATCGGCGCCTGGCGCGACAATATCCGGATCAACCCGGACGAAGTGGTGAATTACGCCAATAACAACCTGGACATCCAGAGCGAAGTTGTGGATTTGTGCCCTACCGGCTGCATGAATTGGGACCCCGCATCAAAGACCCTCTCGATCGACAATGGCGAGTGTAATCGCTGTATGCATTGCATCAATATCATGCCTAAGGCATTACGCCCCGGCGTTGAACGTGGAGCCACCATACTTGTCGGAGGTAAAGCTCCGATCGTGCATGGCGCTCTGCTGTCATGGGTCATCATACCTTTCATGAAAATGGAGCCACCCTACGAAGAATTCATTGACCTGGTCCGGAGGATCTGGGATTGGTGGGACGAAAACGGCAAGATGCGCGAACGGCTGGGCGAGTTGATCAATCGCCTGGGTATGCGCGCCTTCTTGAAAGCGGTTGATCTGCCGGCTGTACCCCAAATGATCCGTGCACCGCGCGCCAACCCCTATTATTTCTGGGACCCCGAGGAGGTGAAGTAATGGTTACCCGAACAGATTTTGGGCCTCCTAATTTCAAGGAAATGCTGCCGCCCGTCATTGCAAAGAACTACGGGCAATGGCTCTATCACGAGCGGGTCAAACCAGGTGTGCTCAAACACGTGGCAGAATCGGGCGATGAGCTTTACACCGTCCGGGTGGGCTCGTCGCGATTGGTCAGCACCGATTGGATCCGGGATGTTTGCACAATCGCGGATCAATTCTGCGATGGGCATCTGCGTTTTACCAGCCGGCACAACCTGGAATTCCTGGTTTCTGACAAAGGAAAAGTCGATCCATTGATCGATCAACTGAAAGCCAGCGGTTTTTTGGTTGGCGGCACCGGACATTCCATCAGCAACCCGGTCCATACCCAGGGTTGGATCCACTGTCACACGCCTGCGACGGACGCTTCTGGTATTGTCAAGGCTGTGATGGACGATCTTGCGGAGTACTTTGTTGAATCAAAGCTGCCGGCATACTGCCGCATCTCATTGGCGTGTTGCTTGAATATGTGCGGAGCTGTACATTGTTCCGATATCGCCATCTTGGGCATCCATCGCAAACCACCCCACATTGATCATGATGTGGTGCGGGCGAAATGTGAGATCCCGAATGTGATTGCAGCTTGCCCAACAGGGGCGATCCGCCCGGACCCAAAGAACAAAACCCTGGTCGTGAACGAAGAGAAATGCATGTACTGTGGCAACTGCTACACAATGTGCCCGGGAATGCCGCTTGCCGATCCGATTGGGGACGGTGTATCGATCTGGGTGGGAGGAAAGATCTCCAGCGCACGTACGCCACCCAAGTTCTCGCGCCTGGTCATCCCATTCCTGCCAAATACCCCACCACGCTGGCCAGAAGTTACCTCTGCAGTACGCAATATCGTTGAGACCTGGGCCAAGCACGCTCATAAACATGAGCGGATGGGTGAATGGATCGATCGGATTGGATGGGAACGTTTCTTCACCTTGACCGGTATCCCCTTCACAGTGCAAGTGATCGACGACTTTACACTTGCCCCCGAAACTTTCCGGTCAACACCGACGTTCAAATGGTAATGGCCGACTGATTTCTAGATCAAAGCGAAACTGGTTCCGCTCGATATGGTCAGTTTTGGAATGCTGGCAAGATTGGTTTCGCAGGAGTATTCAAATGGCAGATGAAGTGACTGACGAAATGAAAACCCAAGTCATCGAATTCTTTCAGAAGAAGAACAAGATGCTAACCAGCCGGGATGTCGCCAATGGCCTGGGACTGGAGAATCGAATCGTCAAGAAAGTGATCACTGACCTGGTCAACGAGGGCAGCCTGGAGTTCACCTCATTTGGTGGAGCAACATTCATCAAAATCCCAGATGCTTGAATGAATAAATTAACCTATGGTAGTCGGACTGTGAAACCCGGCTACCATAGGTTATCCAAGCCGACCGGAAATCTCAGACCAAAATTCCGGCGGACATCCGGCGATGATGGCCAAATCCAGTTTTGGAAACTCACAAAAAATGTGGAGGTAACCTTATGCCTATTATTGAAATTAATGGATTGCAAATTGATGTGGATGAGGATGGCTTCATCCAGGAGCCCGACAAGTGGAGTGAGGAAATTGCTGTAGCCCTTGCCACTACTGAAGAAGTAGACGATCTGACCGAGGATCACTGGAAAGTTATTAATTATCTGCGAAATTACTATAAGCAATTCGGGATTGCTCCGATGATCCGCAAGCTGTGTAAAGAAACCGGCTTTCCACTCAAAGATATCTACGAGATGTTTCCCAGTGGTCCAGCTAAAGGCGCCTGCAAGATCGCCGGCCTTCCCAAGCCCACGGGGTGTGTTTAGTTGTAAGCAGCAAAAACCGTTCTGCAGGCTTAATAGCGAACGAATATTTACCGGTAGGGATCGGGTAGCAGGGAGGCGGGCGAAACTAGTTTCGCAGGCGAATCGGGCCGATAGATGGTCCGCGGTTGCTTAGACTTCTGGTTCCTGATCCCTATCGTGTTGCTTGGTAACTGAGGCAGTGTATGGAAAATTCATCGATCTTATGGAATCTTTTTTCGGTTTTCTTGAGCGGGCTATCCTATTTTGCAATCCTGGCTTTTGGATTGGGACTGATCGGTAAACTGATCGGTTATCTCCGCACCCCCATGCCGTGGCCAGAGGTGGTTACCCCTGCTCCAGAAACAGAAGGCGGAGCGGTATTGCGCGTGATCGGAGATGTGTTGATCTTCCCCAATCTCTTCAAGGCCGATAGACTGCTCTGGGTTGGGGCCTGGATTTTTCATGTTGCTCTGGCAGCTATCCTGTTCAGGCATTTGCGCTATTTTACCTATCCCGTACCGGGAATTATTCTTTACATGGAAACGGTGGCGTTATTTTTTGGTTATCTGTTCGGGATAGCGATCCTTTTTTTGCTTTGGCGGCGTTTGGCGCTGCCGCGTAGTCTTTATATTTCCAATCTTCCAGACTATTTTGCGCTGACATTGCTGGGGGCAATTGCTGGAACGGGAATTTTGGTCAGTTATTGGTTGCACGTCAATATTGTGGATGTCAAAGCCTTTGTGCTGGGATTATTGACGCTAAATCCAGTCGAACCACCTAAACACCCGCTTTTTCTGCTTCATTATTCCCTCGTGATTACATTACTAATCTATTTCCCCTCCAGCAAATTACTACATGCTGGCGGTGTTTTCCTCAGTCCATCCCGCAACCAGCCTTACCAGATCCAAAAACCCGGAAAACGATACGTCAATCCGTGGGACAAGGCGACCAGCGATTGAAATCTTATTGAATGAACGGCAACACTTTCATTTGGAGTACAACTTGTGCCAAAATTCGATGAAAATCCAATAATCAAAGATCCTGCAATCAAAGGTGTACTGAATCCACCCGCCATACGCGAACACGCTTCTGTAAAAGTTCGCAGCTGGCCAAGTAAACCGAAGGATACAATGGCAATCGACCTTCCCACTGAACGAGTGCCAAACTGGCAGGAGAAGGCGATCGAGAAATTCGGCGAACTACTCGAAAAAAACAAAGCGCTACGATTATATATGGATATTTGTGTGCGCTGTGGCGCCTGCACGGATAAATGCCAGTTCTACCTTGGAACCGGCGATCCGCAGAACTTTCCGGTGGCGCGAGCTGAATTGATGCGACAGGTTTATCGCCGCTATTTCACTCCAGCCGGTAAGCTACCCGCCGAGGTGGGTGGATGGGCGGAATTTGATGAGGCGATGCTGGAAAAATGGTATACCTATTTTTACCAATGTTCCGAATGCAGACGCTGTTCGGTATTTTGTCCATATGGAATCGATACTGCCGAGATCACCATGGCAGCTCGTGAGATTATGTGCAGTATTGGAGTGTCCACGAAATACGTCACCGAAGTAGTGGCGAAGGTCTACGAGCAGGGTAATAATTTGGGCATCCCACCGGCGGCATGGAAGGACAATTGTGAGTTCCTGGAAGAGGAAATCCAGGCCGAGCGCGGAAAACCGGTCCGTTACCCGGTTGACGAGGTTGGGGCGGAGGTGCTGCTGGTTCCGCCTTCCGCCGATAATTTCGCTAATGTCGACACGATGATTGGGTATGGGATTCTGTTTCATTATCTTGGGATTAGCTGGACAACCAGCACATATTGTAATGAAGGCGGCAATTTCGGTTTGTTCCTGAATTATCAAAACCTGAAGAAAGTCAACAATAGAATCATCGAGGCGGCTCGGATGTTGAAAGTTAAGACGATCATTTGGGGCGAATGCGGACATGCCTGGCGTGGCGCAATTCTGACCCCGACTTTGAGCGGTTCGATGGATATGTTCAGCCCAAATTACCCATACCATATCAGCCAGTTCATGGTGGATATGCTGCGAAAAGGCGCCTTCCAGGGCCGGCTGGATAAAAGCGCCAACGACGAGCACCTGGTCACCTATCATGACCCATGCAACCCGGCTCGGGCAGGCCAACTGCTGGATGAACCGCGCGAATTATTGCGCGCCTGCGTCAATCGGTTTGTCGAGATGCCCGCAAAGACGATCCGAGAAAAAACATATTGCTGCGGGGCTGGCGGCGGTCTACTTTCGGATGAGTTGATGCCCATTCGGATGGCTGGAGGTAAACCACGCGCCCTGGCTGTCAAATACACCGGCGCCAATTTCCTGGCAACCATCTGTGCGATCTGCAAGGCGCAACTGCCCGAATCGATGCGTTACTGGGATGTTCCTGTACAAGTCGGCGGTGTGATAGACCTCTTTACAAAGGCGTTAATCCTATGATAAGCGAAAGCAGTACTACTCGTTTCGTCTGAGATGAGATTACCATGCGAAAGATTACCCTGATCCTTGTCGTACTCATATTGATCGCTCTGGTGGTGTTTTATTATCCACGACCGGTGGAAAAACCGATCAAAGATGGCGAGGGACCGCTCGCCGTTTATATTGAACCGCGCTTTGCCGCTCCAGAGTATCATAGCCCGCTGGATTACTGGCAAACCCACCACATGGACATTGTCAACCGGGGCGATATTGCTAAAACCGATTGCCTGTACTGTCATGAGCCAGAGCGGTCGTGCAATAACTGTCATAATTATGTTGGTATTGACAAAATTGTGGATAGCATTGCGGGCGAAACAGTCACACAAACGATTCCGTGAGAAATTAGCTATGAGCGAAGAAAATGAAACCACAAAAACACCTGTGAAACCAGCATCGTCTGTTTTTTCCTCTCGGCGGCAGTTCATCCAGCTTGGATTCGCGGCAGTGGGGGCGGCCTGGTTGGGAACGCTGGTCCAGGCTAAAATCTTCCCGGCCCAGAGCAGCGTTCAGGAAGCTACACCGGTTGAATTTCCGCTGGCTGATCTGCCAGTTGGAGGCGTGAAAGGGCTGATCTATGGCGGGTCGCCCGTGTTGGTGCTGCGCACACCTGAAAGCATCCGGGCATTCTCACTCATCTGCACTCACCTGGGGTGTATTGTGGAATGGCAGACGGATAGGCAAGAATTCTATTGTCCCTGTCATGATGGCCGCTTTGACGAATTTGGTGAGGTGCTGGCCGGACCTCCGCCCGTTCCGCTGGAGCAGATCCCGGTACGCCAGGAAGGCGACAAGGTGATTGTTGGTGAAATTGTATAAAGCCGAAAGGAAATCGGGTCGACTGGAAGTCGGGCTGCGAAGTAGATTGAGTTGGTATCGAAAAGTAGAAAGAGAGTAGTGTATGAAAAGAGCGGATGGCAAAACTATTTTCAGAAAACAACCATCGGGTATCGCCCTGACGCTGATTATCTTATTCATCGGATTAACGCTGGTATTGCTGCTCTATCCAGCCAGTGTGCAGGCGCTGCCCGAATATTCTGCCCAGACCGGCGAGCCATGCGCCACCTGTCATCTCAGTCCATCGGGTGGTGGGCCGCGCGGACCGCGCGGGCAGGCCTGGGTGGGCGCTGGCAAACCTGGCTTGGCGCCATCCCTGGCCGAATCGCTGGAATTATTAGGAATTGAGATGAAAGTGAACCCGGAAGATTTCCAGGCTGGTGAGCAGGAGATCGAACCTGCCCAGCCGCTTCAGGTTCAACCAGAACACACGGCTGCCGCCGGAAAATTTCACAATTGGTTAAGTCGATTCGACGGGAACTAGGTAGATGGAAAACAAAGCGGATGAAAACCACTCCCAAAAGGAAAGCGTCAACAGGCGGGACTTCTTAAAGGTTGGAGCTACCGCAACTGCGGTTGGCGCGGCTGCCCTGGTCATTAAAGACGGTTTGATAGGATCTAAAGGTAAGCAAGAGATCCAGGGAAAGTTAGAAGAAAGCATCGTAAAAACGACCTGCGCTTTTTGTCCATCAGGCTGTGGGTTGGATGTGCGGGTGGTAAACGGAAAAGCCGTAAAAGTCGAGGGCAATCCACTCCACCCACTCAACCAGGGCGTCTGCTGCCTGAGGGCACAAGCCTCATTGGAGGCGCTGTACAGCCCCGAGCGCCTGGAGCACCCACGCATTCAATTGGGAGAGCGCGGCGGCGGAGATTGGAAAGAAATCTCCTGGGAAGAAGGATTAAGCCTGGTAACCAACAAGTTGAGCGAACTGCACCAAGCCGGGCAGACTCACCATGTGGCGCTGCTGCATGGACAATTGTATGGTCAAATGCGAGGGTTGGTCGAACGCTTTATGCAGGCTTATGGCTCACCGAATGTTATTTCGCAGGCCAGCCTGGCCGAACAGGCCTCCCGGCAGGCGATGTTTCTGACCCAGGGAATTAACGGTCTGCCGGTCTATGATTTGAATAACGCCAATTATGTGATGACCTTCGGCGGTAATTTACTGGAGACCAACCGGAATGTGATCGGTTATCTGGGTTCAGCCGCATTCATGCGCCGCGGCCGCCCACAGCGCGGCAAATTGGTGTCTGTCCACCCGCGCCTCTCCTTGACCGGGGTTAAGGCCGATGAATGGATCCCGATCCGGCCGGGTACGTACGCAGCTTTAGCGTTGGGTATGGCTAATGTAATGATCAACAGCCAATTATATGATGAAACATTTGTGCGCGACTTCACCTTTGGTTTTGAAGATTTCGAGGATGAAGCGGGAAATCCTCATATGGGTTTCAAGCGCCTGGTCCTGGAACAATATACCCTAGAACGGTCCGCAAAGATCACTGGCGTACCGACTGAGACCATCGCCCGGCTGGCAGGTGAATTCGCCACCAATCGTCCGGCTGTAGCGGTGATGCCAAATGAAATGGGCGAGTTAAACAGCGGCAACGGTCTGTATACAGCCATGGCCATACATTCCTTGAATGCCCTGGTGGGATCGATTGACGCTGCCGGGGGAGTTCTGGTGCAAAGGTTTGCAGAGATGGCGGAATGGCCAGCTTATACGCCCGATAAGACCAGCCTGGCTGGGCTGGCCCAGGGCCGGATCGATGGGGCAGGCTCGGATCCGATCCCACTGGCGGTATCTGCTTATCAGAACGTTGCTGAAAATATCTTAGATGAAAAGCCGTATCCAATCCAGGCGCTATTCTTGTTGGATGCAAACCCGGTATTTGAGCTGCCTGATGGCGGGAGATTTGCCGAGGCGTTGATGAAAACGCCATTTGTGGTGAGTTTCTCGTCCACTCTTGATGAGAGCGCCGCCCATGCAGATTTGATCTTACCAGCCAGCGCCTTCCTGGAGAACTGGGGCGACCATCATCTGGAGGGAACTGGTTATGCTGGGCTTTCCCTGCGCAGGCCGGTTGTCGATCTGGTTCATGATAACCGCAATCCTGGAGACGTATTCTTGCAGCTGGCAAAGGCGCTGGGTGGTTCATTAGCCGAAGCGCTGCCCTGGCTGGATTATAAATCACTGATTCAATATCGCTATTCTGGGGCGCCATTGAATTGGGATAAATTAGAGACAAACGGCTGTTGGTCTGAAATGGTCTATTTCAATGCCGAACCAGGCAGTTCGGCATGGATGAACGTGGTCGGGCGTGATCGGTTGAATGTACCCAAAGATGGGCGTTTCGATATGTTCTCACGCGAGCTTTTTGCTCTATTCTCGAAAGCGTCTCAATCAGATGGGCTGAGGGACGCCACCGGCTTCACTGTCACAAGCCAGGAAAGCGACCTGGCGTGTCTGGCGCACTTTCATGCGCCCGCCAGCCTGGATGAGACTTCTCTTGATGGGAATGATGATGGCTGGGTGCAAGATTATCCCTTTTTACTGATTACACAGCCATTGATCACGCATCCAATCGGATGGCAGGGGATTATCCCAAGCCTGCAGGAATGTATTGGATTGCAAGGACGCGTTAAGTGGTCAAGTTGGGTGGAAATCAACCCCGAATCGGCTAAAGCGCTGCACTTGAAAAATGGAGATATGGTCTGGGTCGAATCCATGCTTGGGCGAGTCCAGGCGCCAGTACGCCTGTATCCTGGATTATGGCCAAACGCTGTTTTCATGCCCTTCGGTCAGGGTCATCTGACCCGGGTCAAATGGGGGCGAAACTCCCCCTCTCAGACCATAGTCGGCGTCAATCCAAACCAGCTTGATTTGAGCCAGGGTGAAGACCTGAGCGGTCAGGCTGTGACAAACCCGATCAGGGTGAGGGTTTATCGTGCGTAAAGATAGGTGAGAGTGGTCAACCAGTCCATCAGGAAATCGGTCACTTAATCATCTGACTACCCGATTGCTTGATGGATTGATCCACGATCTTAATTAGGAGGTAGGTATGCCCCGCTGGGGAATGGTCATCGACTTGGATAAATGCTTTGCTTGCCAGAGCTGCACAGTGGCCTGCCGAATGGAAAATAATACGCCGGTTGCTGGTCCAGCAGAAGCAGAGCTTGGTAGAGCGATCTTGTGGAATGAAGTGCTGCCCTTTATAGAAGGGGAATACCCGCATGTGGTGGTCACCTTGATCCCGCGCCCTTGTATGCATTGCGATTTTCCCCCCTGCACCTTTGTATGCCCGGTGCGAGCCACCTATAAAAATGAAGAAGGAATTGTGGTGGTGGATTACAACCGCTGCATAGGCTGCCGGATGTGCACAGTTGCCTGTCCTTATACCATTCGCTACTTTAACTGGTATGAGCCGCAATGGCCTGAATCGTTGAAAGAGCACTTGAATCCCGACCCGGAGGTAGCGCCGCGCCCGAAAGGGGTGGTGGAGAAATGTACCTTTTGCATCCAAAGGCTGCGAAAAGCGCGCGAAGAAGCCGTTGTGAACGGGCGAACCTTCCAGGCAACCGATTACATCCCGGCTTGCGTGCAGACCTGCACCGGTCATGCCCGTTATTTCGGAGATCTGGATGACCCTAACAGCCTGGTCTCTAAATTAGCGCATAGCCCACGCGCCTTCCGACTGCTGGAAGAGCTGGGCACTGAACCAAAGGTTTATTATCTTAAACAAGGTTGAGTGTGAACCATGCATTCAGAGAATCAAGGTGTAGTCAACACCGAAAATCATTTTGAACATCGCCACGAAGCCATCATCCTGGCGCCCATCCGGAAACCTGGAATGGTTGACGGTTTGATCTGGCTCATCTTGGGGGGGCTAGTGCTGCTGGGCATCGGCCTTTGGGTTCGGCAATACGTCCTGGGTTTGGGCGTTACCGGTCTCAATCGGCCTGTTTATTGGGGCGTGTATATCACTGATTTTGTCTTCTTTATAGGGTTGGCTCACTCCGGCACTTTTATCTCTGCTATCTTGCGGATAGCCGGACAGGGGTGGCGTAAACCTCTCACTCGCGCCGCGGAAGCAATTACGCTCTTCAGCCTGCCTTTCGGCGTGGCTGCCATCCTGGCGGATATGGGCCGCCCGGAGCGGTTGCTGAATATTATTTTCTACGGGCGTTATCAATCGCCAATATTATGGGATTTTACGGCAGTAGGGCTATATTTTATCTCCAGCATCGTCTTCTTCTATCTTTCTCTGCTGCCGGATATCGCACTCGTGCGCGATAGGGTCATCAATATACCCAAATGGCAAAAACGCATGTATGAAATCTTAGCGCTGGGTTGGGCGGGTCACCCTGAACAATTCCACCGATTGGAAAAGGTATTGGATGGAATGGCGATCTTTATGACCATGTTGGTGGTCACGGTGCATACCGTGGTTTCCTGGATGTTCGGTATGACTTTACAACCGGGCTGGCACACCGCGTTGATCGGGCCATTCTTCTTGCTTGGAGCTATTCTCTCGGGGACCGCCGCGGTGGTGATTGTACTTTCGATTTTGCGCAAGATCTATCACCTGGAATCCATCCTGACGGTCAACCTTTTTAATTCATTGCGCAAGCTACTGATCACTTTTACACTTGGTTGGATTTATATGATCATTGCCGAATATCTGACTACCAGTTACGGAAATATGAAAGAGGAGATGGTGGTCACTATGGATAAGTTTGTTGGCACGTATGCGCTGATGTTCTGGGGGATGGTGATACTTGTCTTTGTCATCCCCCTGTTGGTCTTCATTTTCAAAGGGAAGAATAGTGTGGGTTGGATGGTGTTTGCATCGATACTGATAAATATTGGGATGTGGATTGAGCGGTTTATTGTGATCATCCCAAGCGAGGTCAGCCCGCGCATATTGACGGTGATGGGACAAGGGGTTTACTTGCCAACATTTACTGAAGTGATGATCACCGTGGCTTTCTTTTCTGGATTGTTACTCCTGTATGTGGTGTTTACACGCTATTTTCCGATCATCCCGATTTGGGAAACCGCTGAGAGCGGGGTTGGTACAACCAACCCACCCGTTCACGTTGAAGCGCCGGTTACAAGCGAGCCAGCGCACGCACAAAATTAAATATCGCTGGAGATTACAGAATGGACCTGGGACAACTTGGATACGCTTTTATCAATACTGCCGGGGTTGGTGGAATTGTCGTTTTGAGTGTTTACACAGGCGCGTTGTTGGTCTATTTTTTTCTGACGCGCTGGATTTTACGAGGGGCCCCGGCAGACAAGAAAGCCGGAACCAAATCACTGGTGGACAGCTCCGGAAAGACGAAGATAGAATCATGAACAACGACCACCTGTCTAGGACTATTCTGCTTATTCTGGAAAATTTGAAAAATATGCTTATTCAGAAGGTCAGCCATCGTTTAATCCTTCTGTTTTTTGTTTTAGGATCGTTTCTGTTTATTTTTGGACCACCGGGAAAACCCAGTTTTGCTATGGAGTTAAACCAGATATCGCTGCCAATCGAGACAAATAGCAGGACTGAGTTTGAGCCATCGAATTATTGCGTGAGCTGCCATACAGCACAAGATGCAAGGCTGCTTGAGCCGACAGCCTGGCGTGGTGAGATTGAGCGGGAGGCGACCAGTCCCTGCCCGGGTGCAACCCGGATCCATGAAGAAATTTATTATACTGAGCGCCTGATGTTGGCAATCGATCGCGGGCTGACTTCTATTGGCGGCGAGACCAGGCTAAATACCACCACACTCGGCGCTTCCATTCTATCTCGGCAAACAGCGGCTGTTGAAGGTTATGCGCGGATATTGGATATGCCCGTCAACAGCCTGGATGCATTCGAATCCGAGACCCAGACGGCGCGCTACCAGATGGGAAAACTCTACAGCCAAATTAACGCGGTCTCTGATAATGATAAAAAGTTCAAGGGAACGCTGTTTGGCGTGCTGGTCACGCTGGTCGTGCTGGGTTCGCTGGCCTGGGGGATCTACAATATTCGTCAGATCAAAAGCCTCCAGTCGGCAGAAAACCCGGCTTCTTTCAAGCGGTTCTCTGATTTCATCCGCCGTTTTTCGCCTGGATGGATCATCGTCTTGCTGGTGATCTTCGGCTTGTTTGTCTTGCCGCTCTTCCGCCCGGTCGTGGCAGAGGTCGAAAACCCAAGCGCTGAGGTACAAGCGATTAAAACTGTGCATGACACGGCTAAACGGCTTGCAATCGCTGCAGACCGGGCTAACAGCCGGGCCTGGATGTTCAGCAAGATCGGTATGACGGGATATTCATTCAATGGCGATACGATCGCCGGTGCGCAACAGGCCGAAAAAACCCTGGAAATCGCCCTGGAAGCCACTACGCAATCCAAAATGAATGGCCTGGCGCTTTGGGGGGAATCTGCGAATGTGCGCGAGGTCTCCGTAAGCGACCCGGCTCTGCTGGAGACCGCCGGTCTAATCGCGCACCAACTCGATGCATCCCGCTCACGAGCCTGGGCAATGGCGTTGATCGGTTCTGAGTGGGAAAAAGTAAACCCTGATCGCACGGAGATGATCTTCGCGGATGCGGTCACCGCAACGAATGGGGCGCAGGGAATTTATCGCGATCTTGATCTGCGCAGGATCGCAGTCGAATGGTCCGGGTTGAATAAGCAACGTGGAATCGATGTGGCAAATCAAATCACGGACCCGGCGATAAAAGCCTGGGGACTGATCGAGATCGCCCAACAGACTGGAGATATGGAACCCTATGCCCTGGCGATTGAAGCAGCTCGGCAGGTCGAAGATCCAATCCAACGGGCGCATGCTCTGCAACAGATTGGCAGCTTAACGGGTGATCGGGCATTATTTTCGGAAGCGCTTAAATCTTTGGAAGGGCAGGAAGGGGCAGCCCGAGCTTATGCATTGAGCGACCTGGCATCTGCATCAGGCGATTCGACCCTGATCGATCAGATTGACCCAATATATCCCGCTGCGCAGGTCCTGGCGCTGTTCAACCAAGGGGATTATCAGCAAGCCTGGGAAACAGCTCAATCTATTGATGATCCATATGAACAAGGACGAGCGCAGGCGGCTATCATTGCGGCATGGGCAGAGAACAATGACAGCGCGAGTTCGCCAGATTTTGGCGTTCTGGTGCAAGAAATCCAGATACCGGTATTGCGCGAGCGGGCTATGCGGGATGTCATACATAGGACAGGAGATGCGTCACTTGTTCAATTGGTGAGCATCGCCTATTATCGGGTGCAGGCTTTAACCGCTCTTGGTCAATATGCTGCTGCCTGGGACGAAGCAGCCGCGCTGAAAGAGCCTTTTCCGCTCGTTGCGTTGGGCGCAGCGTGGGCAGAGGAAGATCCCGCCTCTGCGGCTCAGGTGCTGGATAACCTCAAGCGGGAAGCAGACAAAGCAATTGTACTTAGAGTTCTGGCAGAAGTAACCGGCGACCCGGAAATCTTCAAGCGAGCGCTAGGGATGGCCCAGGCAGCCAGGGTGCGGAATGATGCACTGGCTCCAGCGCAGGCTTCATTGGAACTTTTCTGGATTGCCCTGTCGCCGGAGCAGGCCCAGGCGGCGTTGGATCAGGCATTTGAGATCACGGAGAGGATCTCGATCAAGTAATGGATCAAATGAGATGAAATTTTTGGGTTAATTAAAAGTGAAAACCCAATACCTGGGCGTACTGATGGCGGCAGCCCTCTTCTGGCTCAGAAAATAATTTTACGGAGGTAGACATATGTATATCATTACGATTGATATTGAGAAATGCCAGGCATGTGGTGACTGCGTGGATACCTGTCCAAATGAGATTTTCGCCATCGCTGAAGAGGATGGTAAGAAATATGCGATGGTTGCCGGGGATCCGGATGAGTGTATTGGCTGCCTGTCTTGCGAAGCTGCTTGCAATGAAGGAGCCATTACAGTCACAGAACTGTAATGATGAAAGAAGTCGATGCAGCGCTGAGCGCCGGCCATCGGCATCAAGCTGGATCCGTAACCCGCCCGCGAATCGTGATTGCTGCCCCCCAGGGCCGCAGCGGAAAAACTACAGTATCCCTGGGTATCTGTGCTGCACTGGCGGAGCGAGGATTACGGGTCCAGGCTTTTAGAAAGGGCCGGATTATATTGACCCATCCTGGTTAAGCGCTGCCAGCAGGCATGCCTGCCGCAGCCTGGATTCATTCTTTCTGCCGGAGCCGGCAGCCTTATTGGGGGCTTTCATCAAGGGCAGCAATCAGGCTGAATTCAGCCTGATCGAAGGGAACCACGGGTTGTATGATTCGCTTGAGTTGGACGGGAAGGGAAGCAGCGCGGCAGTAGCGCGCACCCTGCAAGCGCCTATTATCCTGGTGCTGAACGCAGCCCGCATCTCCCGCAGCGCAGCCGCGCTGGTGCACGGTTACCAGACTTTTGAGCCTGATACGCAAATCGCAGCGGTGATTCTAAACAACGTGGCGCAGGGGCGGCATGAAAGCAAACTGCGCCAGGCGATCGAGCATTATTGCCAAATCCCAGTGGTTGGGGCATTGCCACGCGATGAACGTCTCAGCATTCCCGACCGCCACCTGGGATTAACACCGCATGGAGAGGCGGATCATCTCCCCGCAGCAATCGGTTACTGCCAGAAAGCAGTCGAACAATATGTTGACCTGGCAGCTTTGCTGGAGATTGCCCAACAGGCGCCGCCAATTGCGGTTGAAACCGGGTTCAGCGCTTCTTTGCAGCCGAACCCCGAGGCATCCCCCAGAGTTTGCCTGGGCGTGGTGCGAGACCGTGCATTCAGCTTTTATTATCCCGAAAACCTGGAAGCTCTGCAGGAAGCCGGGGCTGAACTGGTTTTTATCAATGCTTTAGAAAACCCGCGCTTGCCAGCTGTGGATGGGCTATTGATCGGGGGAGGTTTTCCGGAATTGTTCTTAAGCGAACTGGAAACAAACTCCACCCTACGAGGTGAGATCCGAGAAGCAGTGGAAGATAGTCTGCCGGTTTACGCCGAATGCGGCGGTTTGATGTATCTCTCTGAAAGCATCCGGCCGATGGTTGATCCAACCAGTAAAAAAGGTGTTGGCGAAAGCCGGGCAATGGAAATGGTAGGGGTGTTTCCGTTCGAGGTGGAGATGATCAATTGCCCACAGGGACATGGATATGTGCTGGCCGAATCAACTGGCGAAAACCCATTCTTCGAGTCAGGAGTTATCCTACGCGGGCATGAATTTCACCACTCGCGCCTGATTGGATCCATTGCCGGGCGAAACGAGGATCATCCGAAGACGAGCAAGGCAAGGTTGCAGAACTGGCCCACAGCCCTACATCTCAAACGAGGAAATGGACTGGGTGATCAGCGGGATGGGCTGGTTTACAAGAATACCCTGGCTTGTTACACCCACCTGCATGCCGGCGGAACGCCGGATTGGGCTGCTGCACTGGTTGCAAAAGCGGCTTCATTCGCTGGATTGGGTGGTACTCTCACCAACGAGGCCAAACGATGAGATCAGTGGAAAGCAACGGCGAAACAAGTTTCGCTCTGGATAGCGTCCAACTGGTGGGGGTGAACCATCGGGTGGCTCCAGTTGAGGTGCGTGAAAAACTGGCTTTCCGACCAGAACGGCTGATCGCCGCGCTCGAAGAATTGCGCTTGCGTGAGATGGATCGCGAAGGCGGAGGGGAAACAACATCTTCTTTCGTTTTGCTCTCGACTTGCAATCGGACCGAGGTCTACACTTGTTCGCCAGATCCAGAACAAACGAAAGCCAGAGTCCTGGCATACCTGGCAGAACACGCCCACCTATCCCCCAAGACGTTGGAGCAATTCTGCTATGTGGATTGCGGTGAGCCAGCCATACTTCATCTGCTTCAGGTAGCAGCCGGCCTGGATTCGCTGATCATTGGTGAGAACGAAATCCTTGGACAGGTCGGCGAGGCTTATGAAGCGGCATTGAAAGCTGGGTCAGCGGGGTCGCATCTTTCGGCAATGTTCCGAACAGCTTTACAAGCCGGAAAACGAGTGCGGAACGAGACAGAGATCGGCCGAATGGGGCTTTCGGTGGCCAGCGTGGTCGTCCGATTGGCGCAGGAAACCTTTGGCGGTTTAGAAAACCGAACCGCGCTCTTGATTGGAGCAGGTAAGATCAGTGCTCTGACAGCGCGCCTTTTGTGTAGCTCCGGGCTGCGATGCATCCTGGTGGCTAATCGCACCTTCGAACGCGCCCAAAAGCTGGCGGCTTCGCTCAGCGGGCATGGAGCGACTCAAAACAGTGCGGTCCATTTCGAGAAAATGCCAGAATGCTTGATTGAGGCGGATATTGTGATCAGCTCGACCGGCGCGCCGCATATCGTGCTGCACCCCGAGATGATCCAAAAAGCGATGGCTGCTCGACCGGACCGCCCGTTATTGGTGATCGACCTGGCTGTACCGCGCGATGCCGATCCAAGCATCACTGAAATCGAGGGGGTGCGTCTGGTGGATATCGATGACCTGCGGGTTGACCTGGCTGATTGTATTTCGACCGATAGGATGTCGACTGGGCAAGAGATCGTCGAACCTTATATTCAACTGGTTTGCCAACAGGCGGAGAATATTATTCAGGATGAGCTTCAGTGTTTCAAGGTTTGGGTGGATGAGCGGCGCAACGCTGCTTTAATCTGCGCTCTACAAAACCGGGCCAGCGCGATCGTGGGGGCTCAGGTGAAGAAGACAATCCGCAAGATGGGTGAACTTTCGCCCGAACAGCAGGATGCAGTAGCCGCGATGGGAAAAGCGATCGCCAGCCAACTGCTGCACGAGCCCATTATCTGTCTGAAAAGGGCACATGAACAAGAGATTGAAAGCGAAATTGAAACCCTTGTGCCCAGATTATTTGGACTGTATTAGAAGCGGGTAATTGAAGAGCACGCATCCGGTAATATCCAGGATTGTGTTCGACTTCGGCCAGACCGAGTGCTTCTATTAAGGGTGGAATATACATTGCGAATCTTCATCAATTATTATTATGAATTCCATAACGATATTATTCTCATATAACTTTTATCCAATTCCAATAAGCTACTTGTTTATTTTGGATAAACTTAGTGATAGATAGAGCATTTAGACCGGATTAAACTCAGCTATGAGATGTACTTGAGCGCAAAGGAATTGAATTCTGGAGCAAGATGGGATTGCAAACAGTTCGAGTAACACATTGGGTTGATATCCATGCCCCGCGAGCGGAAGTATTCGACCTGGTGGTGGACCTGGAGCGGCGAATGCAACTCAGCCCGCTATGGGGAATCGCCAAAGCCCAAAACCCCTCCCACGATTACCCGTGCGAGGGTAGCAGCTATGAAGTTGAGATACCAGAAAATGAAGGATTTTGTTTTAAGACGATCATAACCGCTTTTCTCCCGCTAAAGAAACTGGCTTACAAGTCTTTATTCAAAAACAACGCTCGGGTGACCTGGCACTTTCAGGACATTCCACAAGGAACGCGCCTGATCTATACCGAAGAATTTCTGGCGGAGGAATCCAGCAGCAAGGCTTTGCGCGAATCGGTTTTTAAGATCGTGAACGACTGGCTAACCAATCTGCGACGATATGCTGAGTTGCGCGAAGGATGGAAAAAACGGTTGGTAAAGCGGCTGGTAGATCGCTTTTATTTGAAATTACAGCCAGATCAGCGGAGGACGGTCACCACAATCCTGTATTTTCAGGCAATTGGAACAATTACATTCGTGATGGCCGCCCTGGCCGCTGGACTGGCAAGTCTTTTTTTGTAGCTTGTCCTATTAAAAAGTCCTTGAAGTTTTATTTTTCGTAGCAGCAGCGGAAACCGGTGTCATCACTTCGGTGCATGGGAGCTGCCCAGCCGCGGTAGGCGCAGCGGCTTTTGAAACGGCCTTCCTGCCAGGAGCCGCCGCGAATGACGGTCTTGCCAGAACCAGCCTCCATAGATGAGACGACCATGGTGGCGCCGGTTTCAGAAAAACGGGGGAATAAGGCGGGCGAGTTGAGATTATTTACCAGCTCTTCACGACCATCACTCGGATCATATGGATAAGTCCCGTACAACGAAGAAGTCCACTGTTGAACATTGCCAGCCATCTCGGCAACACCATAGGGACTGTCGCCGGCAGGCGAGAATTGGCCTACAGGTGAGGTGATTCCGAGTTTGGATTTAGCAGTATTGGCGCGTCCGTCTTCCCATTGATTGCCCCAGGGGAAGAGCCGGCCATCCGTGCCACGGGCAGCTTTCTCCCATTCCGGCTCGCTTGGCAAGCGTATCGCTAATCCGGTCAGATCACGCGCCCAGCGGCAGAATGCAACTGCATCTAAGAATGAGACGCCAACCACCGGGTGATCTGCCTTTTCAGCCGGGAAGATTCCCTCGCCCCAAACCAATGGTGGACGATGACCGGTGGCTTGCATAAACTGATAGTACTGTGCATTTGTGACCGGATAGCGCATTATATAGAAATCGGTCACACTCAGTTCGTGCTGAGGCATTTCGTCATCGGTTGCTCCTTTATCAGAAGCATGGCTGCTGCCAATGATAAATTCCCCCTCAGGAATCAGGACAAATTGAAGATCTGGTTTTTCTAACATATATCGCTCCTTATTTTATCTCTACTGGAATTTCAGATTATTCCAATAGATGGTGTTGATCAACATAGCGGAGAAGCTCAATGCTGTTGCGAACGTTCAGCTTCATCATCAGGCTGCTGCGGTGAACCGAAACGGTTTTGGGACTGATCCCAAGGGATAGGGCAATTTCTTTATTGCTTTTTCCATGTACCAACTGTTCTAGAACTTCTTTCTCGCGCTGGGTGAGATGCGGTATGGCAGGGTTTTCATCGGATGGTGAGGAGAAATCCTGCAAAACCTGGCGGGCAATGCTGGCCTCAAGGTAGGCGCCACCGTCAAATACTTCGCGAATTGCATGAATTACTTCACGACCACCTGAACGTTTCAGGATATAGCCAGAGGCCCCTGCCTGGAGCAAGGGCGCAATGTATTCACGATTGTCATGCTGGGTGAGAATGAGGATGTTGATCTGAGGGTATTGAGCTTTGATCAAGCGAGTGGCTTCGAGACCATTCATCTCGGGCATGGCGACATCCATCAAGACAATATCCGGGTGGTGCTGGCGCACTTTTTCAAGAGCTTCACGCCCGTTGGATGCTTCCGCCACTACATTAATGTCCACCTGGCGGTCCAAGAGAGAACGAATGCCATCCCTCAAAATGGCATGGTCATCCACGATCAGGACACGAATTCTCAGGCATAAGTCATACTCCCGATTTGCACAGGGATGCTAATAACCAGGCGAGTTCCGCTTCCGGGCGTAGAATGGACCGTCAAATCGCCTCCCAATAATTCAAGGCGCTCCTGCATCCCCAGCAAGCCCATCCCGCGCAGCGAGTTCTGGCTCCAATCCTAATTCAAAAAACTCAAAACCGACTCCATCATCTTCGATTTCTATCATGACGTCCGGAGAAATGGCGGAAAGCTTGATCCAGGCATTGCGTGCAGCGGCGTGGCGGGCGATGTTCAGAATCGCTTCCTGTGCAATTCGGAAGAGGGCAGTTTCTACTTCCGCTGATAGACGATCCTGAAGAGAGTCGGCTTGAACGTTGACACGCACACCCTTGGGCTCCAGGCGTGATTCTGCAAACCAGCGGATCGCCGGAACCAATCCAAGGTGATCTAACATGGATGGACGCAGATCGAATATGAGCTTATGAACCCCGTCTAATGTGCGTTGAACCAGATCGTTCATCCCTTCCAGATGGGCGCGGATTTCCTGATTTTCTTCCAACTCCAAGCTTTCTTCAACAGCGTATAAAAGGGCAGCCAACGATTGGCTGGTATCGTCATGTAACTCGCGTGCAATCCGCTTACGCTCATCTTCCTGGGCATTGATTGCTTTCATGAAGAGTTCGCCGCGCATTCGTTCTTTCATCTGCACTTCAGAATAAAGACGGGCATTCTCTATGGCGACAGCGATCTGTGAACCGATGGCTGAGAGCAATTTCTGCTCATCTTCGCTAAAATTACGGGCGCGGTGGGTGCCGATACACATACTTCCCAGGACACTGCCTTTGGAGGTTAAAGGGACATGCACCAGCGTGTTCAGGTTTTCATTTCGCAGAGATCGGGAGCGCCAGTAATGGTACCTGCTCAGGTCGGGTACGATGACAATCTGACCATGATCCAAAACACCGCCGCAGGAGCCATCCAGCATGCCCATCTCGGAAGCATATTTCGCCGCTTCTTCTGATAAACCGCGGTAAGCCATTAACTTGAGTACACCTTGTAAATCTTCCTGCAGGAAGATTGCTCCCACATCAACCTCGGTGAGCTTCAGGACCGAATCCAATGAATGGCTGAGGATGTCTCCCAGATTCAGCGATTGATTGACGGTTGTGGCGACGGTGTTCAAAATAGAAAGCTGCTGATTGCGTCGCACCAGTGATTCGGCCAGTTCTCTTCCTTCGGTCACATCGCGGGTTAATTCGACAATTCGATTGATCTGACCATTGACATCTCGCAACGGAGAGGCGCTTATTTCTTTGTATATTTTCTTGTCTAATATTTGGCAGTCTTGCTCATGCGTAACTCGAACCGAGTTTCCGGTTTTCACAACCAGGGGCAGCGGGCAATCGCAGTCCGGGTTTTCGCAGGGTATGCCGCGATGACAGACCTGAATGCACGGCTGACCGACTAATTCGCCAAGAGAATTATGTTGATCCAGGACAGATTGATTTGCGAGCTGGATGGTGTTATCTTCCACATTTATAACAATCAGCTCATCACTTAATGCGTCGATAATGGCGCGCAGATCATCTCGGGTGGCCTGGGCTTCGAGTTGGGCGTTCAGGGCAACCTGGGTGCGCTCACGAACGCGCTGATCCAGCTCGAAGTTCAGGGCGTTGACCTCATCCATTGAGCGTTTGAGCTGTTCACGCATGGCCGAAAAGCTCTGCGCCAGATCGCCGATCTCATCATTCCGGCGAGCGCGTCCGTAGATCCAGCTTTGGGAGGGGATTTCCAGGGGGGTGCTCAGGTCACCTTTGGCGATCCGCTCGGAGGCTTCTTTCAGCATCTGCACTGGCCGGATCACGCTGCTGGTCGTTACCCAAACCAGGAATAAGGCGCCGATCACCGTGACCGCGCCCAAGAATAAGGTCTGAACCAGCAAGAGGTTTACCGGCGTCATTAGCTCGCTGGCTTTTTGGCGAACCACCACACCCCAAGGCGCCTGTGTGAGCGGGGCAAATGCGATCACTTCGTCGCTGGATTCGTTTGCTTCACCTTCCGCACAACCGAGGCAAGTTTCAACATTTGGTTTGCCTTCATTAAAAAAGCGGCTCCATTCCTGATCCGATGTATTTCCCGTACCCACCCTGGTTGGATGCGAACTGATCCAGACCTGCCCATTGGAATCGATTACATCTAAGGTGCCTGTTTCGCCCAGATCGATGGCATTGCGGATGGCGGAAAAATCCGAACCCTCCAGATCCAGCAGGACCACCAGGTATGAATACGATTTCGCCAATGGACTCTTACTTGAAATAATGATCGTTGAAGCCGCTGGATCACCGGGAAACGTCACCAGTCGAGGTTTGCTGATGTCTCCGAAGGTGATCAATGCATCTCGCAAAGTGTCCAACTTGACTTGTTGGCTGGTCGCAGATCCACTTGAGGCAATCAAGTTGGCTGAGGAATTGAGCAACCAAATACCTGCGATGGACGTCGAGATCTGACGATAGGCATTGTCAAGCGCCTGCTGGCGTAGAGCAGGATCCGCGGCAGGATCTTGAATCACAATGCGCTCGCTTAATATGGTCAGCACGCTCTGGATTTGGCGCAGGGCTGAATCGAGGTTGGCGGCGCTCAGGCGAGCCAGCATCATGCGCTCACTTAAGATTTGGTCAGTGGTTTGGCGAGAAGCGCTCACTCCCAGCAGAAGGAAAATAGAGATCAAACCAATCAGGCCAACCTCCACCATGATGCCCATCTTGGCGCGTAAACCGACGTTTGTCCAGCGCTGTTCCAAGACTCGTTTGATAAGATTTTGGAAGCGTTCTTTCCAACCTACCCAGCTTGAATTCGGACCTCTCATCGCTTGCCTCCCAGCGAAGATGTGTACGGTTCGGCATTATTAGCAGGCGGCCAGACACAATAGCGGGTCCGCCCACAATACTTGCAAACACCGTCCACCTCCAGTTCCTCGTAAACACCTTCAAATTCGCCCATCATCTCGTACCATTCAAACGTACGCCCAATCGTGATGCGCAGGGGAGTATTTGGCATCTTAAAATAATTGCGTGCTTTCGATCCATCATAGTAAAACATCTGCGACTCGAGCCGGAGTCGGTTGCCAGTGAGCGGAACCGGCCCGCTTGTCTGTGGCTGAAGCATATCTGTCAACCCGGCAATCAACGAAACCTGCCAACGAGGCATTACCCTGAGCTTCATCCCGCATCCAACGACATTGGCAATCGTCTGGTAGAGCTGAAGATGGGTGATATTACTGCCAGCTAGAATATAGCGCTCCCCAACCCGGCCTTTATCGGCTGCCTCGATCGCGCCTTGGGCGGCGTCGCAGATCGGGATCACATTAATCCCACCCGGCGGAATGAGGGGAGGAACACAGTGTTTTCCCACTTCAACGACCATGCCGCTGGAAACTTTGCGGACATCACGCGGCCCAATCACTGTGGTTGGGTTGACGATGACCGCAGGCAGACCCAGCCGGACAAATTCCTGAACGATCTCTTCCGCTAGAAATTTACTATGGCCATAAACAAAGCGCTCTGGCTTGACATTGAATTGAAAGGTTTCATCGACCATCTCATTCGGATGGATGCCCAGAGCTGCTGTCGAGCTGATATGTACAATGCGACCGATGTGGGCATCCAGAGCAGCCTGCATCACATTTCGGACGCCTTCAACATTGACCTGGAACATGCGCTCAACGCCCTGATTCCAATGGTCCACTACCCCGGCAGCGTGGAAAACTACATCGATACCTTGCATCGCTGAAGGCAAAGTCTGTGGGGCAAGCACATCTCCACTGACAAAATCAAACGGACCTCCCTCCAGCAATTCCAGGGAGGATCCTTCCCTGGCGAGGATGGAGACTTTCCAACCGCGTTCCACCAGCCGCAAGGCGATATTCGAACCAATAAAACCAGTTCCACCTGTTACGAGCGCGCGCGCCATTTTATAAGAGTCTCCACTAAACCATCCAGTGTATATTCCTCAGCAACCAGGTCGGCATGAAGCCCGACCTTATCCACTTCGGCCGCGGTCGTTGGGCCAATACATGCCGTTTTGGATTGTTTCAATAGAGTCAGGGCTTGCTGGCGACCAAATCCCTTTGTTAAGATATCGAGCAGGCCGCGCACAGCAGAGGGGCTGAAGAAGGTGATCCAATCAATGATACCACTGGAAAACGCATTCAGGACATCCGCGTCTGCTTCCGTAGAGGCAACCGAATAGGTTACAGGGGCCTCGACATAAGCGCCGCGGCGCAGCAGTTCGTCAGGTACGTCTGATGGAGCAATCGCGGAGCGCGGCAGAAGAACCCGCTTGCCAGCCAAATCCGCAACCTCTGCCACCCAGTCGAGGCCGCTAAATTTCGAAGGGATAAAATCGGCATTGAGGTGAAAATTCGAAAGCGCCTGGGCGGTCGCTTTACCCACTGCCCCCAAACCAGAATGGGCCAGGATGCGCAGGTCATAACCCAAGCTGAAAAGCCGCTGCAGAAAGTATGTGACTGCATTGGCGCTGGTGAATAATATCCAGTCCCAATTAGAGCCGCCTGCCAGAGAATGGATCAGGCGATCCAGTTCTGCATAGTCCTGCGCTGGTATAACCTGGAAAGCCGGCATTTCCAGCACCTCTGCGCCCAATTGGCGGAGTCTCTGACTTAAGGCCGGACTTGATTCGATAGGGCGGGTGTTTAATATACGCAAGCCGAGTAGAGGTCTCTCGGCTTGCCGGTCAAACCAGGCCAGTTTTTCGCGCAAACGGACAACCTCGCCTACAATTGTGATGGCTGGCGGCTGGATGGAATTTGATTGCTGTAATATATTCGCCAGCGTCCCGGTCACCACCTTTTGAGAAGGCAAGGTGCCTTGTTGGATCAGGGCAACGGGGGTATCAACTGAGCGACCGGATCGAAGGAGAGCATCCACGATATCTGGCAGGTTATGGACGCCCATCAGGAACACCAATGTATCTGCGCTCAGATTATTTGGGTTAAAGGCTGCGACATCCGAATCTGGAGTGGAACGATGTCCGGCGATAATCATCATGCTGCCTGCCAGCCCGCGTTGAGTGACAGGGATGCCAGCATAAGCTGGAACTGCCACGGCGCTGGTGATGCCAGGGACGATCTCAAACGGTATCCCAGCCTCGACCAGAGCCAGAGCTTCCTCGCCTCCACGGCCAAACACAAATGGGTCGCCGCCCTTCAAGCGAGCCACAAGATGCCCCTTGCGAGCCTGTTCGATCAAAATATGATTGATTAGTTCTTGCGGGACAGGGTGATGCTCAGGCTGCTTGCCCACATTGATCCATTCCGCCTGGGGGGCATATTGGAGCAGGCAACGATTGGCTAACCGATCGAAGACGATCACCTGGGCAGATTGAAGACATTCGACTGCGCGCAAGGTGATCAAACCGGGATCGCCAGGGCCAGCCCCGATCAAATATACCTTCCCCGAGCAGGATTGGGTTGCCTGGACTGGCGTTGATTTGAGAACACCCTGATGATCCTTCATTTGCCATGCTCCTCGGGTGGTGGTTGGTCAACCGATAGCAACTCAAGCAGAACAGCCGCCCTTCGCCGGGCTGCTTCCATGCCTTCTTGACCAAGGATATCCAGCAGGTCCGAATCGACTAAAACCAGGGCAGCTTGCAGGCGCGGCTCACCAGGAGGAAAACGGCGGATTAATCGGGGCGCAATTCGCCCATCAGCGCCGCCAGATCGGAATATTGCGGACCAATCAGCACTTCCAGACGCTCGCGCAACCGGCGAGCGAGGGCTGGGCTGGCGCCGCCGGTTGTAATCGCGATCTTGATCTTGCCGCGATCGATGATAGCCGGGACGATGAAATTGCTGCGACCCGGGTCATCGACTACATTAATCAGGCAGTTTTGGCGTTGAGCTTCTTCCCAAACCGCCTGATTTACCTCGATCGAATCTGTAGCAGCGATGACCAGGAAAGCTCCGGCCAGGTCGCCGGGTTGATAGGAACGCGAAACGATCCTAACTCGGTCTGAATTCGCCAACAAGGACTGGAATTCATTGCATAAAACCGGACTGATCACGATAATATCTGCGCCCGCATCAAGGAGCGTCTGAGCCTTACGTGCTGCCACCTTCCCTCCCCCTATCAAGATCGTGCGCCTTTCATTTAATGCAACAAGACAGACCGGGTAGGTCAGCATGGATCAGTTGTACCATAAATGTTATACTATAGTCAAATGACAGATATCCTGTCAAACTGGTGATATCTGTGAGGAACCTGTATCAGGGTGATACAGGTTTTGCCTTGACTTTAAACGAATGAAGCACCATTATTATGTATATTCCAGCAAGCCGTGCTTGTCGCCTGTGCGCTACCGGTGGCGGCATATGCGACGGCTGTGGCTACCGAATTTCTTTTGCTGTGAGACCTGGTCGCTTCAATGGATGGGCGGGGAGAGATTCGAGTGGAGGAAGAAAAGGATGACTCACTTTATTTGGGGGAGAACCTCGCCAGGCAGGTTTTGCATGCCGGCGCAAACCGGTTTCTGGAAAAGTAAGGAAAGGACCCATACGTTATATGATTGATACATCTCGATCCAAGCAATTATTTGAGCGCGGTCGAGAAACTCTTACCTGGCGGGGTCGATTCGCCGGTTCGGGCTTTTCGAGCTGTTGGGGGTCAACCGCTTTTCATCGAATCAGGCTGCGGAGCTTATTTATTGGATGTGGACGGCAATCACTACATCGATTATGTGCTATCCTGGGGACCGCTGATTCTTGGACATGCGCATCCAGGTGTGGTAGCAGCCATCCGAGATGCGGCAGGACGAGGAGTCAGTTTTGGCGCGCCCAGCCCGTTGGAATTGGAGCTGGCAGAGCTGGTGATGGCTTTCATGCCCGGGATTGAGATGCTGCGCTTTGTCAATTCCGGAACCGAAGCAACCATGAGCGCGCTGCGCCTGGGCGCGCTTTTACCAAAAGGGATAAATTTATCAAGTTCGAGGGCTGTTATCACGGGCACGCCGACCTGCTATTGGTTCAAGCCGGTTCGGGAGTAGCCACACTGGGATTACCCGACTCGCCTGGAGTACCCGCTGCCACCGTAAAGGATACGCTGACGGCCCGGTATAACGACAGCGAATCGGTCCGGAGTTTTTTCGAACGTTTTCCAGATTTAATTGCTGCGGTGATCGTTGAGCCGGTAGCAGGTAATATGGGTGTGGTGCTGCCGCAGGCAGGGTTCCTGGAAAGCCTGCGCGAATTGACCACTCAATATGAGGCGCTGTTAATCTTCGACGAGGTTATGACTGGCTTTCGAGTTCATCCTGGCGGCGCTCAGGGATTGTATGGCATCCAACCCGACCTGACAACGCTGGGCAAAGTGATCGGCGGCGGGCTGCCGGTCGGCGCCTATGGTGGGCGCAGGGAAATCATGGCGCTGGTCGCCCCATCTGGACCGGTTTACCAGGCCGGGAACTCTCTCCGGCAATCCGCTCGCGATGACCGCTGGGATCGCCACCTTGAAGTTGTTGACAGAAACGGGGATCTGGTCTCAACTTGAGGAGCGGGCGGCGCAACTGGCCGCCGGACTGCGCGATGCGGCTCAACGAGCTGGCGTACCGATCCAACAGACGCGCGCCGGGACAATGTTTACGAACTTCTTTACCGAAAGGCTGCCGCTTGATTGGCCGAGTGTAAAGACCTGCGATGTGCAGAGCTATGCGCGCTTCTTTCGAGGTATGCTGGAGCGGGGGGTGTACCTCGCGCCATCCCAGTTCGAGGCCGGTTTCCTGTCCAGCGCACATCGGCAGTCCGAGATTGAGCGAACGGTCCAGGCTGCTTCAGAAGTATTCAAAGCATTGTAAATCCTAAAAAACGGCCCGGACGAATGATCAGGTCAACTGTGTTCTTAAAAGCGCAGGGATTTGGTTTGCAATCTGGTCGCGGACCAACCGAAATGCTTGTAAGATTTCTTCATCCGTTCCGGTAGCCTTTGCTGGATCGCTAAAACTCAGGTGACGGCGCACCCCAGGCCCCAACCAGAGTGGACATTCTTCCGCGGCTGAATTGCAAACGGTCACAACCAGATCAAATCGCTTTCCACGGAATTCATCCACCAGCTTGGAGCGACCCTGGTGGTCGATGCCAATCTCTTTCAGCGCCTGGATCGCTTTGGGATGTACATATCCCGCAGGCTTTGTCCCAGCGCTGAAGGCCTGCCATTCATCACCCATTCGGGCATTAATGATCGCTTCTGCCATCTGCGAGCGGCAGGAATTGCCTGTGCATAGACATAATACTCTACGTTTTTCACTCATAATCTAAAGTCCTTATTAGCGCTCATGCGGTGGGCAAGCTTCAGCAGCAGCGCTGACTGATCTCAGGTAATAACGTCTCTGGAGAGAAAAGGCGACATTTACCAAACCAATGCTGGCGCCATCTACCCAAGCGCCATAAATCAAACCGGACAACGTGCTGAATAAAGCCACCCAGAACACGCCCCCTAGCAGCAGGAATATCTGCTTGACAAAGCGCCACGATTCCCATAAAAAGTCGCGCTGCTCATCTTCTGTGAGGTCCTAACGAGGCAATCGGCCCAGGGCAATCAGCGCCAGTGTGCCACCGGGACGAAAAGTTTCATCATCGGGATGGGCAAAGACAGCCAATAATCTGCCAATCTGGTTTTGCGATTTATTTCGGCCCAAGTTCTGCAATTGCTGCCTCCAATTCTGCCAGCTTGAATGGGCCTCCCTCAATCAGCGGATAATCCTGCCGCCAGGCGATTTGCCCATTTGAATCCAGCAGAACCAGGCAAGGGGCGCGAAAGACCTGGTATTGCGCCTCCAGGTCTTTGCGCGTTTCCATTGCAATCCGTAACACTGGAATTCCAGCGCGCCGTTCAACCGGCCATTCGGTCATCTGCTGTTCAGCTTGTTGGGTTAATTCAACGATACATTCGCATGGCTCATCCACATTAAAAAACAGGATGACTGGTTTATCGTCGATGTATGATCTTTGGCTATTGACTGCCAGGAAAAGTGGCATATACTTGATCCCTACTACGACCAGGACCAGACCAAGAAACCCGAGCCAGATCGCATTTTGTTTCTGCGCATTGATCATTATCGTCTCAGGCGATCCATAAGAAATAGAACCCAACTGCCAGCACGATCACACCGCTAGCTTTTTCAATCACGGGCGACCAACGCCCCAGAGATTGCATGCTCTTCAGAGCGCCGGTGAATGTTCCTGCGAGGACGACCGGCACACCGCGCCCCAAGGCATAGACAAATAACAGGGCGGCTCCATAGGCAATCGCGCCTTCCGCCATCACATAGGTCAGGATGGCTGCCAGAACTGGCGTAGCGCACTGCGAAGCCACTAAACCGGAAACCAGGCCTAAAGCCAGCGCTCCCGGAATACCCTTCAGGCCAATTCGCTCACGCAAGCCGCCAAAGACCATCGGCAGGTCAAAGCGCAGGACGCCTAGCATCTGCAATCCAATCACAAAGCAGATCGCGGCGACCAGATAATACCACCACCGTCCGCCGCTTCCGATCCAGGCTCCAAGCAGCGCTGCGATCACGCCAAGCAGCATAAAAGTAATGGCCTGACCGAGAGCAAAGGCGAAGGAGAGGGAAAAGGCACGCGCCTGGAATAGATTGCGCGAGCCGCCGACAAATCCTACGATCAGGGGAATGGTCGCCAGGTTGCACGGTCCCAGGCTGGTGACAACGCCTCCCAGGAAAACGATCAGGTAGCCCAGAAATGAGGCGGATTGTAAAGTGCTCGCATCCAGATTCATGGGGATGGCTCCCCGCCAATATCAACAAACCATTGACGCAATTGGACGACATCCATCACCCCGACAAAGGATTTACTTTCACCATTGCGGTTAAAAAAGATCAGGGTCGGGATATAGACGATTTGGGCTCGCTCCACCAAGGGTTCGTTGGCTGGATCGTAAACATTCACATCTACCAGCTTGACTGTATTCATAAACTCGCCTGAAACTGCGCGCATATTGTCCATCATCTGAATGCAGGAATCGCAATTATTTGAATGATAGAAAGCAACAGCAGGTTTGCCTTTCGCCAAAGCCAGAGCCAGTTGATTTTCCGGCAGATCTCCGGAAGCCGGTTGATTTGATTGCTGGGCCGTTATTTCTTTCTTAACTACCAACAGGATGCCCGCCAGTATCAAAACGCCAATAATGATAAGGAAGCGCGGAAGCCAGATGTTAACGTTTTTGCTCGTTTTGTTCGCTGTCATCGATTTATTAATCCGCCCGATTATTGGATACGACGATTGTTTATATAATGAGCTCGCGCCTACTTCCCAGCGCACGGTTGACAAACAACTTTGCTTTCCTTAATACGTGCGTAGCTCTCAACCACTACTTCGCCGCAGGAGTTGCAGATGACAGTGTTGAAATCATGCGGGCGCATAGGCGGCAGCTGGATTTCCTTTACTTCGCTGATCTCAAACAACTGATCATCAGACATTCCAAGAATAAAATCGACCAGTGGCTCAACCAGACCGGGATCGATTTGGGAAGCTGGCACGCCCTTCATCCGATAATGGATGAACTCCGACTCCTTATTGCGTTGGATCGTCTCCGGGCGGGTAAGCACGCGTACGCTTCGTCCACTCTTGCGATCAATCAAAGTTAAGGCGAATTTACCAAAACTCAATTTCTGGATGTTGCCCTTGCCAAAGGTGCAACCGGTGGCCATTTGGATTCCGTCCGCATAACAGGTGGCGCAGTGATCTTGCCCAATCTCAATTTGGGCGATCAGCTGACCATCTTTGGCGCGCTCGACGCCCAGTTTTTCAAGCGCCGCCAGTCCAGCTCGTAGACCCATCGGCATCGCCGGGCATTTGTGCCCATGCAGTAATAAACCGGCTTTGTAAAGTTCGTTATTCGTATCCATAAACATCTCCTTCATTACTATTTGAATAAATCAAAGATCATCTTGGCAGCGACCAGCCAAAGTAAAACGCCGATGATCTTTTTAAGCTGCGCACTTGACAATTTGGTTTTCATCAACTGCGAGCCAACAATCGATCCAGCAGCAGCCATGATAGACATAATGCCAATAAAAAGGGGATCGAGGCCGCCCAGACTGGCGTGTCCCAGGAAGCCGGATAAAGATGAAAAAACCACCACCAGCGCAGTGGTACCGGCAGCCACTTTCGGATCGAGTCCGATCCAATTCAGCACGGGTACAATCAAATTGCCGCCGCCCACGCCCAATAACCCACCCAAAAAGCCAGCCAGACTGCCCACACCCGCGCCGGCGCCGATTTCAGCCGATCGGCTCAGCGGCTGCTCGTGTTTTTTCGCTTTGTAGAACAACATCATCGCGCCGGCAAAGATCAGGAACAGCGTAAACAGACCGAGCAGGAATTTCTTGTCCACATAGGGGGTAAGACGCGCCCCAAGCGGCGATAGAATCACTGCGGTGATTAACACGGGTACACCCACGCGCCAGTTGATCAACTTGCCGCGCCAATAGTTGATGGTCGCGAACAGAAGGCTGACAACATTCAAGAGCAACGCGGTTGGCGCAGCCTCAGCCAGAGGCACACCCATGTAGTAGAACAGCGGTACGAACAAGAACGCAGCTCCCACGCCTGCCATAGCCAGCAAGCCGGAAAAGACAAATACCAAAACTGCGCTCACCAGGTAGAACATATCCACGCTCACCGTTCGTAACCAGAACACGGAATGCACATCTGATATTCACCGACCACACGCAGATAAGCCTTAGCAGTCAATTCACCGCAGGAAGCGCAAGGGACAAACCCCATCACTTCCGGGAACCACTCAGCAGCAATTTGGTGGATTGGGCCAATGGTCAGGACGGATTCTTCGGGTGCATCCCAAACCAGATTAACCAATTCCATTTGCTCGTCCTCCGGAATATCGTCCGGCATCATTCCTTCGGCCCGTTTGCGCATGAAGGCTGATTTGGAGATCTGTTTCTGTAGCGTAGGCTTATAGCTCACTCGAACCGCCCTATTGTACGCCTTGTCGATCAAGGTAAAGGCGAGTTTGCCGAATGGCTGCTTGCGAATGTTCCCTTTCCCAAAAGTGCATCCGCTGGCATATTGGATCCCATCGCCAAAACACATACCGCCATGGTCTTCGCCTGTCTCGATAATGCCATACAACTGAGTCCCGCCTGACCGCTTAACATTCAGGGTCCGTAAGGCAACCAAACCGATCCGCACACCAGCCACACTGGCCCAACATTTGTGGCCATGAAATTTGAGAGTGTCTAAGAGAATTTGCTTTGCTTCCATATTTTGCCCTTCATATTCGAGAATTTGAATATCAATGAACCCGAAAATATCCGCACTAAACGGCGCGGACATCCCATTCTCACTGTTTTTGTAAGCGCTCATCCGGCGGGCAAGCTTCAGCAGCAGCGCTGACTGATCCCCGGTAATAACGTTTCTGGAGAGAAAAGGCGACATTTACCAAACCAATCATCACGGGCACTTCAATCAAAGGGCCAATGACCGCAGCAAATGCCTGGCCTGAGTTGATCCCAAAAACTGCTACTGCTACCGCGATGGCCAACTCGAAATTATTGCTGGCAGCCGTAAATGACAGTGCGGCGGTTTTGCTATAGTTTGCGCCAATTGCCCGCCCCATGAAAAAGCTGACCAGAAACATGATCACAAAATACAGAAGCAGAGGGATTGCGATCCGGACTACATCGAGCGGGATGCTTACTATCAGCTCGCCTTTCAGGCTGAACATCACTACGATGGTGAACAAGAGCGCAATCAGAGTAATGGGGGAGATTTTTGGGATAAATTCTTTGTGATACCATTCCTTCCCTTTGAGACGCACCAGCGCCAGCCGGGTCAGAAAACCAGCGATAAAGGGAATACCCAGGTATATGAACACACTCTTGGCAATCTCGGTGATGGTGATATCCACTACAGCGCCTTTCATCCCAAGCCAGGAAGGCAGTACGGTAATGAAGACATAGGCATAAATGCTATAGAAGAAGACTTGAAAAACGCTGTTGAACGCCACCAACCCGGCCGCATATTCGGTGTCGCCTTTGGCAAGTTCATTCCATACAATCACCATTGCGATACAGCGCGCCAGGCCAATTAAGATCAGGCCGACCATATATTCAGGATAGTCTCGCAAGAATAACACGGCCAGCACGAACATTAAGATCGGGCCGATCACCCAGTTTTGAAGGAGCGATAACCCAAGCACTTTCCAGTTGCGAAAAAGATCGCCCAATTCTTCATAACGGACTTTGGCAAGAGGTGGGTACATCATTAAAATCAGACCGATCGCAATCGGGATGTTGGTCGTCCCAATTGAAACAGCCTGGTTGAAATTTTGCACACCGGCTGGAAAAAGAAAGCCGATTCCGACGCCCCCCGCCATCGCTAGAAAGATCCACAGCGTCAGATAACGATCCAAAGTTGAGAGTTTCTTGGTAACCCCAGCCGGTTGGCTTGTTTTAGGTGTGATTGAATCCGCCATATCTTCCTCCAAAAAAGTTCTCGAAGCTCGATAAAATTTCAGGCTTTTTCCAACGCGCTCGGTCAGCCAGGTGGTCACTTCTGCCGGGCTGGGGATACGCCCTGAACAAACCACCTGCTCGTTGATCACCAGACCGGGTGTTGAAAGGATCAAATACTCGGCAATCTGGTTATAATCCGTGACTTTGATAAATTCTGCCTGCAAGCTAAGGTCATCGACCACTTTACGGGCGATCTGCTCTACTCGCTTACAATTTGCGCATCCAGCGCCAAGAATTTTGATGGTTAACATTGGTGCCTCCGACTTGGATAAGGAATAGTTGAATCAAATATGATTCTCCACGAAAAACGGGACATTTAATCTGCTGATGTCCCGTGGGCAGCAGCTTTGAGATTGCTCCGACGGCTCACCCACCATAAAAGCAGGGAAAGCAAGGTTAGAAAAGAAACCAGATAGAACCCGACCAGCCCAATATTGACGCCATCCACCCAAGCGCCATAAATCAAACCGGACAGTGTGCTGAATAAAGCCACCCAGAACACATAGACCCACGCTTTAAGCCGACCAATGATGGTGGCTGTGATCAGAATACTTTGCAGGCTCAGTTCCGGGTCCGCCATCAAGTACGCCAGAAGCGGGCCGCGATGCATGCCCAGGCTAAGGAACATGTTGGCAATCGGTACTTCTACCAGGGTAGGAAAGTACATGAAGACGCCAAAAATCACTCCAGCCAGGTTGCCTAACAGCGTATTTTCTCCGGCCAGCGTTTCAATCCATTCGGGCTGGATGATCACGCGGATCACACCCACCGAGAACACGCCCACCACCAGCAGCGGGAATATCTGTTTGACAAAGCGCCAGGATTCCCATAGAAAGTCGCGCTGCTCATCTTCAGTAAGCGCATTGCGCAGCAACCAGGCGAGAGCAGCCAATGCCAACAACACCGCGAAGAACTTACCGGTGAACAAGATATCCAACCCGCCAGCGTGAGGTTGCAGGCCAAGACCTGCCATCAGTAGTGTAAGACCGACCATACTTAGCGCGATCCAGGTCCAACGGTTGAAGCCTTCGTGAATTTGCTCGAACCCTTTCCAGGAAGATAGTCCAATCAGTACAAGCAGACCGATCAGAATCGCGCCCTGGGCAGTGACGCCTTCTTCCCCCTTAGCCGGGTCGTATGGAACCAGGTTGTACAGAAATTCCTGGAAGTGATCCACCCCCGCGAACAGGGAGTGTTATCTGAGCATACGAATTGGTCAGCAAACCAATCTTGAGCGTGCCTGCAAGCAGCAGGAAAACAAGGATCAACAGGAAAGCAAGGGAAGCACGGGGCATGCCCTTGTTTTTTTGACCAGCGAACATAACGTCGGTGGCTTTGTCATGGGCGATATCCGAGCGGTTGAAGAGCAGAGCCATGATTAGACCGATGCCGATGCCAAAGGCGAGCGAGAGGATCAGGCGAGCGAAGGCCAGGTCGGCTCCGATCACACCGCCGGTATAGACCAAAGCCAGGATATTGGCTGCTGGAGCAAAGAAAAGGAAGGTGATTGCTGGCCCCAGTCCGGCTCCTTTTTTGTAAATTCCAGCAAACAGCGGCACAATGGTGCAGGAGCAAACGGCAAGTAAAGACCCTGCTAATGCCGCCGCAGGGTATGAGATATATTTAGGGGTGTTGCGCCCTAAAAAGCGAGTGATCGATTCTTTTGGGATCAGCGCAGTCATAGCGCCAGCGATATAGAAAGCGGGCACCAGGCATAATAAAACATGGGCAGCCAAATAGGCAGCTAAGTTGCCTAATCCTCCCTGCACTAAGCGTCCCAACCAGGAAAGAATGTCCATTAATGTACCTCGATCAAACCGGCTTCAGCCCGTGTGTTTGAACAACACCCGCTATTTTGGGGATCTCTATCTTCGCAGTGTGGGCAAGGGCAGTTTACGTCTACCGCCGATAGTATCGATGAATCAAGATCGGCTTTGCTAACACCCATGATCTGTCCTGCCATTTGGATCAGGTCTAACAACTCTGTGTTTGCCAGACGATAGAAAATGTAACGCCCAGCTCGGCGGGACTTGAGGATGCGAGCTTTCCGCAAGGCCATCAAATGTTGCGAGAGGTACGCCTGCCGAAGTCCCAGGTGAGCCTCCAGATGGCAGACGCAGGCTTCACCTGCCCCAATCGTCTGTAAGATTCGGATGCGATCCGGTTGACTGAGGTTGCGCAAGAGAGCCGCGATTTGTTCTGTGGGAAGAATGTCCTTCATAACGATCATTATATTCAATATTTTGAATATATCAAGATGATCATCGACTGGTTTCTTAAATGCAGAATGTCACACCCAGCGCTATTCTTGTCCTGAACTGGTTTGTTGGTTGGCTTATCAGAAAAAGAAGAAATGGCGTAGTTACGCGATCATCCCGATATTCTTCGATCCCCTTAGACTGATTTGCCGACAGTTCAAGCCCAACTTCACGCATCACTTTAACCGTCTATGGATTGGTCCCGCTCGCCTCCAGCCCGGCGCTGTGCGCATCCAGGCGGTCGCCTGTGTATTCCTTAACATACGTTTCCGCAGTCTGGCTGCAGGCGGAATTTTCCGTGCACAGAAAATGAATGCGCTGTTCATCTGTTCATCCATCATGAATTCTGATTATTGTTTTTTTGCAGACACTTGTACTGAATAGACCGGCGCGCCGGCGGCGGTCCCGCCGCTGGTGCTGCGTCGGACGGTGACATCCACAAAGCCAGCCTGCTTTACCAGGTCCACATACTCCTGTTCGGGCAGCGCCCCAGAAACGCACTGCGACCAACCGGCCGCGGACGCCCGCACTTGCGGCATTACCGGCCCGCCAAAGACCATATCGTTGATCTCCAGACGCCCGCCCGTTCTCAGGACACGGAAGGCTTCCTGGAAGACCTTGCCTTTGTCCTCGGTCAGGTTGATGACACAGTTTGAGATGACCACATCTACCCTCCCGTCATCAAGAGGAATCTCATCGGCGTTGCCGTGCCTGAACATGACGTTTGTGTATCCGCCTTTTTTGGCAGCTTCCCGGGCGCGTCGCAGCATGGCCGGGGTCATATCAATGCCGTAGACGAAGCCGGTCGGTCCGACGCGCTTGGCAGCCAGGAAGACGTCGATCCCGCCGCCCGAGCCGATATCGAGCACAGTTTCCCCTGGCTTCAAGCCAGCCATGGCGACCGGATTACCGCAACCGAGCGAGATCTCAATAGCATCGGCCGGGATCTCGGCTTTCTCTGCCGGCGAATAGTTGGCGTTCCAGTACACCATGCCAATCTCGTCGAGCGAGATCGCTCCGGGGGAGCAGCAGCCTCCATCCCCGCACCCGCAGCCTTCGCCTGCGGCTTGGGCAGCGTAGCTGGCTTGAACCGACTCGTGGGCGGCGACGCGCTTCGTCCCGGCTGCCACGAAGATGCTGATATCGGCATGTTCGCCTGCTTTACTCGTGCTATCTGATTTACAGTTCTGCCCGGTGCAATCCACTACAACGTTCACCAGATCGGTCAGTTCGAACCATTCCCGAATCTGGGTGCGGTCGAAGCCTGGCCAGACATCCGCCATCTCGGTCTTGAGCCACTCGTAGGGATGGGCGTCCATGTCAGTGATCACCAGCCGCCCGCCTGGGCGCAGGAGGCGGACCATCTCGCGAATGGCAGCCAGCGGGTTCGGGCAGTGGTGCAGGTACATGTTGGCGAAGACTGCATCCAAACTGGAGTTAGGCAGGGGCAGCGCCAGCCCGTCCGCTACGTGGATTTCTACATTATCAAACTTCGTCAGGTTCTTTCTGGCGATTTCAATCATTTGCGTTGAGCCGTCCAAGACGTGGACGTGCTTGACGAGGGGCGCCAGACCGAAAGCGACAAACCCGGTCCCTGCGCCGATATCAGCGACGGTCATTTCCGGATGCAAGTAAGCTTTTTGAATGGCCGATTCGCGAACGGTCTCGGTAAAATACCCCAAACGCAGGCTATCCCACTGCCCGGCGACTTCTTTAAAGTAAGCTGCAGACGGATTGGATATGGTCATCACGATCTCCTATATCGCAAAAATACGATAAAAAATCTTAAAAAAAAAGTAGCCTACACCGCGATTAATCTTTCTTGCTACCCGGTGGACAGCAAACTTTGTAGTTGGGCAGCCAGCCGTCGAACTGCTCTCTAAGCCAGCACAGCCCTTCCGAATCCAGACAGTAGCTGGTGGCGGGGCCTTCAATTTCACCCTGGATCAATCCAGCTTCGCGCAACACCTTGAGGTGCTGGCTGATAGTAGATTGAGCCAGCGGCGTACTTCGGACGATGTCGTTCGTGATGCAAGTCTGGCTGCGGGCCAGGAACTCGACGATCTGGAAGCGCACCGGGTTACCCAGCGCTTTGATCATCTTGACTAGGCGTTGTTTTTCCGGGGTAAGAATTTGCGCGGATATAGTCGCCATATATCGTAATTTTACGATATATAGTTGATTTGTCAAGGGTTCGTTGGGAGCACAGAACAGAAAAGCGATCGCTGGCTCCAGCCCGGCTCTGTGCGCTTCCTCCGGTCTGGCTTAGGCGAGCGCTTCTTGCCTGCTAGCTACCCTCTCTGTCACAATCTTTAGCAAACGCTTCTTTTTCAAATTTTCTCTCATCACCCAACGGATATCCGGATTCGGGTTTGACATCCAGCGTTCCAGGTGTTGAATGCCATCAGCAGGTAGGGCTGCGACCAGCACGCTCCAACCATAACCCAGACCCTGGCGGAGCACGCGGTAGGCGTCATTTTTTCGATCCTGAGTATATTGGAGAGATTCAGTTACCCGGTCAAAAATATCCAGGGCGCGCCGCACATGAACCGGTTGCGTGAGCAGCGCCGGCTCGGCCAGACCAGCGATCACGGCGCGCTTTTCCAACCAACCACCCTGGGACCAGTCTTCAGTGATCAGAAGGAGCTTGTCCATATCCGCCTGACCAATCCTCTGAAGCGCCATTGCGACTCCCTCGCGAATACGCCAGCGAGGATCCGCGGCAAAGGGGCGCAGTGAGGATAAAAGGTCTTCGCTCCCAGCAGCAACCAGACGACCCAACCTCACTACTCCACAGAAAGCCAGGAACTCGGCGGGGTTGTTGGTTGGGGCTGCCTGAGGGGTAAATGTCAAGAGATGCTGGAATAATTTCAGATCACCCAAATCCGCCACAACATGGGCAAGCTCCAAATTTCCACGCGGACCCGGTAAGCCGGACTCGCGAAGCATGTAACTTTCCCACTCACTCGCTGGCATATCTAATAGAATTTGGCGATATGTGTCTGATTTCCCCATTACGCTTCCTTTGATGGAATGATCGTAAAAACTAAATTCAAGGGTATTCGAGCTGCAGAGTGACCGGGCAATGATCGGAGCCAAGAACCTGTTCCTCAATCGCCACATCTCGTACTTGATCGACAAAGGTTTTTGAGATCAGGAAATAATCCAAACGCCAACCGATCCCCCGTTTGCGAGCATTGAAACGGTAAGTCCACCAGGTATATTGTTCACGTTCAGGATAGAGATGGCGATACACATCTACAAAACCATGATCGAGATAGCGGTCGATCCACACTCGTTCCTCCGGCAGGAACCCGGATGTCTGTTCGTTTTCCTTTGGGTTTTTGAGATCGATCTCCCGGTGAGCGGTGTTAAAATCTCCGCACAAAATCACCTGTTCACCGCGGGCATGGAATGCTTGGCAGATTTCTAAGAGATAGGCATAGAAATCCAATTTATAAGGGACGCGAGTTTTGTCATGTCCACCGTTGGGGAAGTAGATGTTGAACAGCAGGAAACTCGGGTAGCGCAGCCATATCACCCGTCCTTCTGTGTCAAATTCCGGTCTGCCGAGACCGAGATGTACTTCCAGCGGAGGCTGGCGGGAGAAGACAGCCACGCCGCTGTAACCAGGCCGACTGGCAGGATTCCAGACCAGGGAAGGGAATAGCCCATTGATGCGTTTAAAAGCCTCACTCTCAATCTGATGCGGGTGAGCGCGCACCTCCTGCAAACAGACCACATCGCTTTGGGAATCTTCAACCCATTCCAGCAGTCCCTTGGCCAGGGCGGCTCGCACGCCATTTACATTCCAGGTCATTATTTTCAAGCTGGCAGTTCCCCGAAGAATTCTGTGAACACTTCGATTACGTCTGGATCAAATTGCTTGCCGGATTCCTGGATAATATATTCCAGCGCCTTATCTTTTGGCCAGGCTTTTCGATATGGGCGGTCTGAGATCAATGCGTCATAAACATCTACCACAGCGAACAAACGAGCTGCGAGCGGAATCTGGTCGCCCTTCAAGCCGCGCGGATAACCGCTGCCATCCCATCTCTCGTGATGACAATAGGGGATATCTAACGCCAATTGCAGGTATGAGATCGAGGCTAATAATTCATAGGCTTGCTGGGGGTGACGATGCATGATGACCCATTCCTCTTCGTTGAGTGGACCGGGCTTATTTAGGATTTTATCCGGGACGCCAATCTTGCCGATATCGTGCAACATCGCGCCGCGCCGATACTGCAAAATGGCTTCATCGGGCAATCCCATCGCTTTGGCAAGCTTTACTGTCATCTCAGTCACCCGACGGGTATGACCTTCTGTCTCGCGATCACGCAGGTCCATGGCGCGCGACCACCCTTCAATCGTTTCGTCGTAAGCCAGCACCAACTCGGCGTTTGTGCTGTGCAAATCGGCTAACAAACTCAAGTCTTCGATTGCGAGAGCGACCTGCCCGGCCAGGTTTTCAAGGAAATTAAACCATTCGGTATCGGGGTCCAGTTCTGTTCGGCTGAATACTTCCAGAACTCCCACCACTTTTCCTTTATTCAACAACGGAACGCTGTAACTGTTCTGGAAATGCTCGTCATGTAAGATGCGAGCCCGAGCAGAAGGTTCATGCTCAAAATCTTGATAAGAGCCCTTGATGCGCTGCCGCTTTATAGCTGCTCGACCTGCCATACCTTCTCCCATGCGGGTTTGGAGAGAATCTCCCACCCAACTCACAAAACCACGCTGAGCCGCGTGTTGCAGATAGGGAGAATTGCCATCCGCCAGGAGCACATTGGCGGCTTCCACATCTAACTGAAAGACAACATGTTCTAGAATGATCCCAAGGGTTACTTTCAGGTCCAGATTGGAGCGAATAATGGTATCAATCTCATGAAGGGATGCGATCCGTTGCAGGTTGCGGTGTAATTTTGCCTCTGCTTGTTTTCGAGCCGTGATGTCTTCTAATACCACAATGTGATGACTTGGAGCTTCATCTGCCTCCCAGATCGCCGAAATGGTCTGGTTTACCCAGACCTCCGAGCCATCCTTGCGGCTATAGCGTTTTTCCACTGAGAACTCGTGAACCTCACCCTGCCAGAGCTTTTTAAAGAGATCATCCTCTTGTAGTTCTTCTTCACAGAAAGAGAACTGCTTGTTAGCGAGTTGTCCTTCTATGACTTCTTCGGATGAATATCCAATGATCTGGCAAAATTTCTGGTTAACTTGTAAGATCCGCCCGCTAGTCGAGTCCACTAAGGACACTCCCACGCCTGCCTGTTCAAATATTGCCCGTAGTTGGCGCTCACTTTGCTGCAACTTGCGGTCCATCTGATGTTTGAATAAGGCCATCTCAATCGTGCTACGCAGCTCGCGTTCATGAACAGGTTTAACCAGATAACCATAGGGCTCAGTCAACTTGGCCCGCTCGATCAGCTCCTCATCAGAATAAGCGGTCAGGAAGATCGTGGGAGGGCCCAGGATTGTGCGAATTTGTTCAGCAGCCTGGATACCATCCAGTCTGCCATCCAGTCGAATATCCATCAAGACCAGGTCTGGGCAGAACTCATTCACCCATTCGACCGCTTTCTCACCATTTGCGGTGACCGCGGTTGGATATCCCCAACTTTCCAGGGTGTCTTGCAGGCGCATGGCGATGATTGCGTCATCTTCTACGATCAAAATCTTTTCATGTGCCATGATTAACCTCCGGTAAAGGGAAACGCGCTCGGACGGAAGTTCCGTACCCATCTTTCCCGTGAAAATCAACATCCCCGCCCAGGGCGCGCGCCCGTTCGCGCATGCCCAGTAAGCCCATTGATTGATGCGAGCGGATCTCGTTTTCGGTGATGCCGCGACCGTTATCCTTTATTGTGAAAACCAACCAATTTCCTTCGATCTCCAGGAATGCATCCACTTGAGTTGCCCTCGAGTGACGAACGACATTGGTGAGCAATTCTTGATAAATGCGAAACAGGGCGGTGGAAATTTCCTGCTCCAATTCCTGGTCGCCCAACTCCCAGGACAAGTTACTGGTGATATTGGTATGATCGCTGAAATCCTCTGATTGCCACTCTAGAGCCGCTTCCAATCCCAGGTCATCCAGAATGCCCGGGCGTAGCTCGCTGACCACCCTGCGAACCATGTTGATAGCTAAATCTGTCAATGTCATCACTTCGGACAGTCGTTTCTGCAGTTGATGGTCTTCCCTGTTTTGGTTTGCGATCGAATGGAGTTCCATCTTGATGACCGTCAAGGCCTGGCTAAACTCATCGTGGATTTCATGAGCGATCTGAGTGCGCTCATCTTCGCGCACAGTCTGTAAATAACGCGCCAGGTCCTGCAGTTGTGTGCGCGATTCACGCAGCGCCTGTTCGGCATTCCGACGGTCGGTGATGTTATTGGCTGTTACTACCACAGCCGGTTTGCCCAGGTATGCCATGTTGGTGACTGTGATCTCCACCCAACGTTTTTCTCCCTGGCGGGTGCGAATACAGATAGAGCGCTGACCATTTTCCTGCAACCATTCCAGACCGGAGCATTGCCAGTTTTGGATAAGTAATCCCTCCGTTGGGTCAATCAGTTGGTTAAGATCGATCGACAGAAACTCTTCCAGGGGATAACCAGAGATGGTTTCGGACGCCGGATTTGCGTATGCACAGCGGTTATCCTGAAGGATCAAAATGGCAGCGGAGGATGTCTCAGCGAGGGTTCGAAATTTCTCTTCACTTTCTCTCAAACGGTGGTCCATGCTGTGTTTATACAAGGCCATCTCGACGATGCTGATAAGCTCGCGCTCATGCACGGGTTTGACCAGATATCCATAAGGCTCGGTCAACTTGGCCCGTCTGAGCAACTCTTCGTCAGAATATGCGGAGAGAAATATCGTCGGCGTTTTGAATTCGCTTTGAATTTTCTCGGCTACCTGGATCCCATCCAGAGCCCCTTTCAGACGAATATCCAGTAATACCAGATCCGGCGATGACTGATCCATTTCTGCCAGAGCCTGTTCGCCAGATGAAGAGGACATCGTGCGATACCCCCAACTCGCCAGCATCTCTTGCAAGTGGATGGAGATAATTGCGTCGTCTTCGACAATCATTATGGTTGCCTTAGTCAACGGTTACTCCTCCGTTGGGTCTGGCAAGTGTCAACCGGAAACAGGTCCCTTGGCATATATTCACTTCCAGGTTACCGTGCAACTGCTCGGCCAGGCGGTTTACAAGCCGCAAGCCTAAAGAGCGAGTGTTACGCCAATCTAAATCTGGCGGCAGCCCAATCCCATTATCTCGTATTTCCAGTATGTACTGCTGTTCCACTTCGCTCAAAATGAGATCAATTCGATTTGGGCGTTCTTTCTGATTTGCTAATTTTATCTCATCCCGACCGGGAAAGGCATATTTTAGGGCATTTGTCAACAATTCTGTCACAATCAGCCCAAATGGCACAGCCATGTCAATGTTCAATTCAAGATTGGCAGCATCGACATGCAAGTCGATCCCGGTTGAACCGAACACCTGGAATAGATTATCGATGAGTTTCATCAGATAAGTGTCGGCATGGATTTTTGCCAGGTTTTTTGAGCGGTAGAGATCTTCATGAACTAAAGCAATCGTGCGGACGCGTTCCTGAAGCTCGCGAATACCATGGATGGCGGTTGGATCGGAAATTAAGCGGGCTTGCATGTCTGCCAATGAGATGATCACTTCGAGGTTATTCTTGACGCGATGATGAACTTCCTTCAGTAATACTTCTTTTTCTACCAGCGAAGCTTTTAGTTGAGCATCCATTTGCATGCGCTCGGTGATATCCGTAATAAAACCTTCGATGGCCTGCAATTCATTCTGCGTTGAGAAAATTCCCCGACCGCGCTCCATAACCCATTTGGCCTCGCCGCTGGCTGTGGTGATTCGATAAACCAGATCAAATGGTTTTCGCAGCAAAACCGCTTCCTGGACAGTATCCCAAATCATCTGACGGTTTTCTGGATGAATCAATTCAGCATAACTGATCTGGTTATTGCACAGGAATGCAGAAGGTGGATACCCTGTCAAGCCCAGGGCGCCCTGGCTGACGAATTCCATCGTCCAAAACTGGTCATTCTGGCAGCGATACGTCATTCCTGGCAGATTGCTGAGCAAGGTGGTCAGCTTGCGCTCGCTTTCTCTGAGCGACTGTTCAACTTGCTTCCTTTCGGCCAGTTCCTGTTCCAAGGACTGATAGAGCCAGGCGTTCTTCAGCGCAATAGCGATCTGCTCTGCCAGAGTCTCCTCTACGATCAAATCATCTCCATCAAAGGCATTTAAGCTGGAGCTCTGGATATCCAGTACGCCCATGATCTCACCATCCAGCCGGATAGGGATGGTGAGTTCTGAGAGGGTATGAACATCATCTGGATATAGATTGATATAGCTGGGCTCGAGGCGCACATCGTTGGCGAGCAAGCTGCGACCATGGTTGCAAACCCAACCGACCATCCCTTGATTAATATCTAAGATATGGATGGCTGAGAAAAAACGGGCATATTCACCCGCTATGGCGCTCATCAGCAGCACCTGGTGCTCGCGATCGATCAAAAAAATTCCAACATGCTGGTAATTAAAAAGCTGTTGAGTCAATTGAGCAGCACGCTGCAAGACCTCATCCACGTCATGAGCCTGCCCAATTTTACGAGCGATATCATTGAGCAGTTCCAGCCTGGCAGCATGTTTGCGCAGCATCTGATCTGCATGAAATGAGGATCTATTTCTAGCCATCATCTACCTGTCTGGGATCCAAGATATCAGGATATAGGATATCACAAATACGAAGAGATCCCCCTTGCAGGTCTGATAAGGCGGAAACCTTACTTGCCTTAGTTCAGGCTGATCAGGATTGCCTGGGCGATCAACGGACTGATGATATGTTCTTCAGTTAGATCGTTTAAAACAATTCGCTGGGTTCCATCCAGCGGATTGCGCTGCAGAACCCGAATCAGCATGCCCGGTTTCAGGCCAATGGTTGTGAAATAAGTGAGCAAGTCCTCGCGATGGCTGTCTACCTGGCGCACCAGACCGGATTGACCCTGGTTAAGCTCGCAGAGAGGCATCATCTGCGGGTGATCCACCAACTCAAGCGCTCGATTGGGGATTGGCTCGCCGTGAGGATCATATTGCGGCTCGCCCAGAAGTTCTGCGATACGATCCTCCATAAACGGCGAAATGACATGTTCGAGTTCTTCAGCTTCCTCGTGGACTTCGTTCCAGGGATAGTGAAGGATTTGGAAAAGGAATTGTTCCAAAAGGCGATGGCGACGAATGACTTTTAGCGCAGCCTGCTCCCCTTCATGGGTCAAGGTGACGCCGCGATGCTTTTGATAGTCCACCAGGCGAGGCTGGTGGGCGTTTAGCTTTTGGAGCATATTCGAAACCGAGGCTGGTTTAACATGCAGCGACTCTGCTAACTCAATCGTTCCAATTGGTCCGCCGTGGCGAGTGAGGAAATAGATCATTTTTAGATAATCCTGCACCGAGCGGCTGAGAGAGTCTGCAATTTTTTCAGGCATGGTCACACCCAACCTAGCAGACGGGCAGTCGAAGCGGTCAGGAAGGTTACCAGAAAGGCTAATCCAAGCGTAATCACCACGCTCAAGGTTGCCCACTTCGCACTCTTGGTCTCTTTATAGATCGTCATAATCGTAGTGGCGCATGGGTTATGCAACAAAGAGAACAGCATCAAATTGATCGCCGTGAGCAGGGTCCAACCATGGACGCCAACCAGAAGGTTGTGCAGTTCAGAATATCCGGGGATATCTGTCATCATCCCGGTTCCCAGATAAACCATCATCATGGTGGGAACCACGATCTCATTGGCCGGAATGGCGATTATGTAAGCCAATAATATCACGCCATCCAATCCCAGCAGAAAGCCGAATGGATCCAGGAAGGTTGCAATATGCTGCGCCACACTGATCCCATTTACATTAATATTTGCGAGGACCCAGATAACGGCTCCAGCCGGAGCGGCTGTCTGGATAGCCCGCCAAAGGACGAATATCGTTCGATCGATGAAGGATGTGTACAAAATTCGGGGAATATTCGGTTTGCGATAGGGCGGCAGTTCGAGGGTAAACGCCGAAGCCTCGCCTTTCAGGACGGTCTTTGAAAGTCCCCATGAGACCAGCAGGGTGAAGAAAATTCCAATTAAGACCACCCCAACCACTGAACCTGCCGCGACGAGCGAAGCTACCGAAGCCGGGAAGGAGGCGGCTACAAATACGGTCGCCAGCATGATCAGGGTGGGAAAACGGCCGTTGCATGGCACAAAGTTGTTGGTCAGGATAGCAATCAGACGCTCGCGGGGCGAGTCGATCACGCGGGTTGCGATTACACCAGCTGCGTTGCAGCCAAAACCCATCGCCATCGTGAGCGATTGTTTGCCATGCGCCCCGGCTTTCTTGAAAAGCCAATCCAAATTAAAAGCCACGCGGGGTAAATAACCCAGGTCTTCCATGATTGTAAAGAGCGGGAAGAAAATTGCCATCGGAGGCAGCATGACACTGATCACCCAGGCCAACCCGCGATAGACGCCATGCCAGATGAAACCGGTCACCCACCAGGGAAAACCCAGCGAAGTGAAGAGGTCGGCAGCTTTTGCTTCAATCATAAACAGGAAATCCGCCAGCATTTTGGATGGGACGTTGGATCCAACGATCGTCAGCCAAAAAACCACTGCCAGCAGGAGCAGCATCAGCGGTAAGCCAAAGATCGGGGAAGTGACGATCCGGTCGATGCGCTGGTCGAGATCGTACTTGCGTCCGCCATCCAGATCAGTCTGCGAGTGCACAGCCCGCTGGGCTATCCGCTCTGCTTCCGAATACATGGACTGGACAATTTCATCACGGAAGCCGTCTCCCAGCGTGGGGCGCAAGGCTTCAGCGTGGTCGAGGATTTGTTGGGGAGTGAGAAGTGCATCCATCATCTTTTCCTTATTGACGTCCTTCAACAGCCATTTTCTTACTAAACGAGATATCCGCCCGTTTTTGGCCAGAAACCAGTTCGGCCAGTTCACCGTTTATCAGGGCTTGTTGAAGACGAGCATCCCCATCCAGCAGGCGGATTGCCAGCCAGCGGGCGTTTGGCACACCTGGGTAAAGCTGTTCAATCTGGCTTTTTAAGTCATTCACGGCGCGCTGGAATTCGGATGTACCACTGACCCGCAGCGGCTTGGTCAAAATATCGCCTTCGATCACACCGGCAACCGTGGTGAGCAAGTTCTGCATGCCTTCGCCGGTGCGGGCAACGATGGGTATAGCCGGTACGCCCAGATCGCGAGCCAGGCTGCGGGTGTCCACCTCCAACCCTTTTCGGCGAGCCTCGTCCATCAAATTGACGGCCACAACCACCTGGTCTGTGATCTCTTGCACCTGCAGGACCAGATTCAGATTGCGTTCCAGGGCAGTCGCATCCGTCACCACAATCGTGCAATCTGGCTGCCCGAAGAGGATAAAGTTGCGGGCCACCTCCTCATCCTGGGAAGTAGAGAGGAGCGAATAAGTGCCTGGCAAATCGACCAGTTTATAGCGCACACCATTGAATGAATATCCGCCCTCGGCTCGGGTGACGGTCTTCCCCGGCCAGTTCCCGGTATGTTGGCGCAAACCGGTCAAAGCATTGAAGACGGTCGACTTTCCGGTATTTGGATTGCCGGCCAGGGCAACTACCCGGTCAAAGTTTTCCAGATTTACGCCCATCTGGGCTAACTGAGCGTTAGCGGGACAGGTATCACATGGAGAGGAGCTTCCAATAACTACGTTGGTCATCATAACCTCTATTATCTAAACGTGTTTCAGTCGGAACCTGCAGGCTGAACCAGGATCAAGGCTGCCTGGTCGTTGCGAAGGGCGATGAGGGTGCCGCGGACGCGATAAGCGCGCGGTTCTTTGAATGCATTATCCAGCTCTGGAGAGATCTGGGTGCCCGGAGTCAGGCCTAAGTCGAGGAAGCGGCGCCGGGTGAACCCCTGGCAGCTATCGTCAAGCTTGACGATCCTGGCGGGCGCGCTGGTTTTTAGATCGCTGAGGGGGAGCGCATCCTCCAATTCCACTTCTAATTCGTCTCGTTTTTGAAGGAATACGTTTGCGGCGATGGCCGGGGCAATATTCATCTCATGATGACCATCTGTGAGCGTGATGCGCTGGTTGGATCGGGCCAGCACGGTCACCCATTGACCAATGTGTAAACCTTCAGCCACAAGTTGGGCAAAAGCAACCGGGGGCTCATCTTCGAGATGGGTAATTTGGCCGCGCTCTCCCATCTTCCAATCTGTCAGGGCGGTGGTCTGCTCAGGTTTATTCGAGACCTGACGCAGCACGCCGGAAGCATTTGGGATCGGGTCGCCGTGTGGATCGCGGCTTGGGTGGCCTAAAGACGCATCCAGTTCATCGATCTGGGCCTGGCTGGATTTATGCTCCAGCTTATGAGCCATCTCATGAATCTGATCAAGCGGCACCCTGGCTTCATCGGCAAGATAGCGCTCCCAGAGGCGGTGAGCGCGCACTACCTGCAAAGCCCAGCGCTGACCCTCCGGAGTGAGGAAGAGCCGGTTGCGGCCCTGTTCCACCAGGCTCTGGTTCTGCATCTGGGAAACCAGATGCAAGACCTTACGCTGAGACAGATTCAGAGCGCCCGCCAGGGCGTCCACAGTGGGAGCCTGATTGTCTTGTTGAAGATTAAAAATATACTTCAAAGCGTCCTCGATCTGTTGGCGTTGAGCGGTCAACCGCCAGTTCCTCAACCGAGCAGCCAGTCCGATCCGAGGCCAAAAAACCGCCGGCAAGAATACCAGGATCGCAATGATTAAAGCAATTGTCCAGAAAGTTTCCATTTAGCACCAACCTTATAATGTCTAAAGTATTATTTAGGCTAGACTAAATAATACTTTAGACGACATGTTTTGTCAACCCCGCAAGCGCCTCAAAACGCCCCGGTTTGCAAACTGGAAATATTGGCGGATCAAAAATGAAGGTTTATATGGATTGATGTGGATGAATAAAGCGTGGTTGGGTCATATTCTCTGGCAAGAGCATCTCTTCGATTTGTTCTTTGCTCAGGTAGCCTTTTTCTAGCACAATCTCATAAACAGAGCGTCCGCTGGAAAGCGCAGCCTGGGCGATCTCGGTGCTTCTTTCGTAACCGAGCAAGGGGTTGAGCGCAGTTACCAGGCCGATGCTGTTTTCTACCTGACGTCGGCAAAATTCCCGGTTAGCCGTGATGCCATCGATACATTTCTCTGCCAGCGTCCGGCATGCCCGTCCCAACATATCCAAGGAGCGGAATAAGTTAAACGCGACCACCGGGAAAAAGGCATTCAACTCTAATTGACCGGCCTCGGCTGCCAGGGTGACCGTCACATCATTCCCGATCACCTCGAACGCGACTTGATTAACCACTTCCGGGATCACCGGGTTGACCTTGCCGGGCATGATGGAAGAGCCGGGGGCCATCGCAGGCAGGTTGATCTCGCCCAGACCGGCGCGTGGCCCGGAGGATAACAATCGCAAGTCATTGCAGATCTTCGACAGCTTCACTGCCACACGCTTAAGCACTCCAGAAAGCTGGACGTATGCGCCGGCGTCCTGGGTCGCCTCAACCAGGTTGGCCGCCCCAATCACCGGCACACCTGAAAACTGGCGAATATATTCGACAACCAGCCGGGCATAGTCGGGATGGGCATTTAATCCTGTCCCGATCGCGGTAGCGCCCATGTTGATTTCGCGGATCAACAATTGGGCCTCACCCAGGCGCTGGATATCTTCCCCGACCGTCACCGAATAGGCTTCGAACTCCTGCCCCAGCGTCATCGGGACGGCGTCTTGAAGCTGAGTGCGGCCCATTTTGATCACATCCGAAAACTCAATCCCCTTTCGATGAAGCGATTTATACAAATGTTCCATTTCCCGTCGCAAACCGTCCAATTTCATGCTTAGTGTCAGACGCAAAGCGGTAGGAACCACATCGTTCGTGGATTGAGACATGTTCACATGGGTCAATGGATGCAAAAGGTCGTAACGCCCCTTCTGGTAACCCAGGATCTCGAGTGACAGGTTGGCGATCACTTCGTTTGTATTCATATTGGTCGAAGTTCCCGCTCCGCCCTGGATCACGTCCACGACAAATTCGCTATGCAGTCTGCCGGCGATAATTTCATCACAGGCAGAAGCAATTGCCTGAGCCAGGCGCGGTTCGAGCAGGCCTAATTCCAGGTTCGCCAACGCAGCGGCTTTTTTTATATAAGCCAGGGATTGTATCAGGCGCGGGTAATGCGAGATCGGGATCCCGGTGATCGCATAATTCTCCAATGCGCGCAGAGTTTGAATACCGTAATACCGGTCGGCGGGGACCTGGCGTTCTCCCAGGAGATCGTGTTCAGTTCGTGTGTCGGTCATTAGGTCTCATCTACTATCTGTCATGTAACCATCGTATTCGAATGGGCGGCAAGAACCAGATTGGGGCTGGTATTTGGATCGAATGGATTAGAGGTAAGGTCGCCAAAGACAGCTACATTTGCGAATCCGGCAACTTTAAGAGCATCCTCCAGCATCGCCTGGCGCTGAGGATACAGGCGGGTGCTACTGACCTTCTGCTGCCAGGGAGAAACCCCGCAGCGGGCAAGGGTGATGATGTGAAACGATATTAAGCCATCCGGGTCAAAATCATAGAAACGCACAAAAATCCATTCCTGGTTGCCTTCCGAATACGGTTCCGGATTCATCCAGCGCTCCTGGCGCGCCAGAACAGCATCAAAATTGCGGTTTTGGATGATCAGCAATCCTCCCGGGCGTAAACAAGCTTTGAAATCTCGCAGGGCAGAAGCAAGCGCAGCCTCGCTGAGCAGATGGGGGAGCGAATTCCCCAAACACAAGACCGCATCGAAACCCCAAAAACGATCTGCCAACTCACCAAAACCCGCAACCTGAAAATCGACCTGGACGCATGCAGCCTGGGCGTTTTGGCGCGCTTGCGCAATCATCCCGGCGCTCAAATCTGCTCCAGTTGAAAGGTAACCGCGTCGAGCCAGCTCGATCGTATGCATGCCCGTGCCGCAGGCAGCATCCAAAACTCGAAGCGGGCGATCTTCAGACACAAGCGCGTGCAACTGGGTTTCGATGAACGGCATCTCCAGCGCCAGACGTCCTGGCCAATGGACGAAATGATCGTAATCCGCGCTTAACGAGTCATACATCTGTTGAGATAGCCCGGTTTCGGAATACATCAAAACCCACCATGCGCCCGGTATCCTCGTCCCATAGGCGCAAATTCAAAGAGCGCAAACTGGTCAGCAAGGTAAGTGGGCGCACATGAAAAACTTGATGTTCGCGATAGCATTTTGGCAGGTAATAATTGGGGATGCGGGCGTTCAAGTGGTGGATATGGTGAAAGCCGATATTCCCGCTGAACCACTGCAGCACAGCCGGAAGCTGGTAGAACGAGCTGCCATACAACCCTGCCTGGAAGAAATCCCACTTTTCATGCCGCTTCCAATAGGCGCCGTCAAAATTATGCTGGACATAGAACAACCAGACGCCAACCGAGGATGCCACCAGTTGGATCGGGATCTGGATCAGTAAGAACGCTTTCCATCCGATCCAGTACATCAGGCCGGCGATCAAGCCGGCCAGAGCCAGGTTGGTCCAGTAGACGCTCCAACGCTCGCGCTTACCAGCATTCGGGCGTGGAAAGCGGTGAAACAGCACAAATACCAGGAACGAGCCAACCGTGAACATAACCAGCGGATGGCGCATGACCCGATAGGTGAAACGTTTCCAATCAGGCAAAGCCAGGTATTCCTGGACAGTGAGCGTTTGAACATCGCCGACGCCGCGCCGGTCCAGGTCGCCGGCGGTGGCGTGATGAATAGCATGGTCATGACGCCAGTGCTGATAGGGCGTGAGAGTGAGCAACCCGGTAATCCTCCCGGTGATATCATTTGCCCGACGGGATTTAAAGAAAGAACCGTGCCCGCAGTCGTGGAAGATGATAAATGTGCGCACCATAAAGCCAGCCGCCAGTATGGCCAGGGCGAGGGTCAAGAGGTAGGATACTTGCAGGCTCAGCACCATCAGGTACCAGAGCACAAAATACGGAATGATCGAATTCGCCAACTGCCAGATGCTGCGCCAGAGGTCCGGCAGTTGATAACCTGCCAGGACTTCCCGCAAGAGTGTCTTGTCATCAAAAGAAGTTTCTACCGACTTATTCATCTCACCTCTACTCTCAAAATCCATTTTACTTCTTTTTTGAAATCGAGGAAATCAGTTCAGGTAGAGGAACCAAATCATTTCGCTCGATATAGTCGCTGTAGTTTCCTGGATAATCCACCAGTCTGCCGTCTTCAATCACGATCAGCCGATCCACCACCCGGTCCAGAAAATAACGGTCGTGCGAGATCACCAGCACTGTCCCGACAAATTCAGAAAGTGAAGCCTCGAGCACTTCTGCTGAGGCGATATCGAGGTTATTGGTTGGCTCGTCGAGCAGAAGGAAATTCGCTCCGGAGAGGACCAGCAAGGCAAGCTGGAGGCGGCTGCGCTCTCCTCCGGAAAGATCGCCGATTTTTTGGATCGCCTGAGGATAGGTGAACAGATAGCGGATCAGGAACGCCACCGCGGAAGACTTGCTCAGGCTGCCAGCATTGCGAATTGACTCGATCAGAGTCTGGTTAAAATCGAGAGTCTCGTGCTCCTGGGCATAGTAACCGGTCTTTACGCTTGGCCCAAGGATCAATTCCCCCTGGTCTGGCGGTTCCACCCCCAGGATCATGCGCAGCAGCACAGACTTCCCCGATCCGTTCGGCCCAATCAAACCGACCCGCTCGCCATGCCGGATCACCAAATCGACCCGATTCAGGATCCGCCTGGGGCCGAAGGATTTGCTCACCTGTTTCAGCTCGAGCACTTTGTTTGAGCCGCGCCACCCGTTCAATTGCAGATCCATTTTACGCTGCTCCAGAACGGGACGATCTATGCTATCTTTTTCAAAACGATCCAACTGTGCTCGCATGGACTTCAACCGGCTGGCAAATTTATCGCTAATTTGCACCCATTGGGCATAACGCCTGGCCGCTTCTTCCATTCGCTTGCGCTTGCGTTCCTGGATTTCAAATAACTGCTCTTGACGCGCCAGGCGCTCTTCCTTATCCATAATGAATGAAGAATAATCGCCGATGAATGTGGAAAGCTTGCCATTTTCTATCTCGACGATATGGGTGACCACAGCGTCTAATAGATAGCGGTCATGGGAGATGATCACGACTGCGCCAGGGTAGCCCTGGATCAGACGCTCCAGGTAAGATTTTCCCGGCAGGTCGAGATGGTTATCCGGCTCATCAAGTAATAACAGCGAGGGTTGAAGCAGCAGCAGGCGGGCCAATCCAACCAGTTTCTTCTGCCCACCCGAGAGCACGCCGAGCGGCTTGTCTAAATCGTCCTCCGGCAGGCCCAGGCCGAGCAGCAGCTGGCGCACCCTGCCGGGATAACTCTCGCCATTTAAAGCTGCATACTCATCCAACAGAGATTGCTGGCGTTTCAGGGCGCGTTCCAAGGCCTTCGGGTTGGCATAAACTTCCGGGTCGCCCAGGCCAAACTCAACCCGCTCCAACTCCACTTCGATTTCCGCCACACGCGGGTTACCTGCCAGGGCAGCCTGGAAAGCGGTTTGGGCAGGATCAAGCTGGGGATCTTGTGGCAAATACCCCACTGTCACCGCGCGCGCCCGTGTCACTGTTCCGCCAGGCTCGGGCGAATATTCTCCGATGATGGTCTTAAACAGAGAGGATTTCCCGGCGCCGTTGGGTCCAATCAGGCCGATCTTCTGATCATGCTGAATTTCCCAACTCAGATCGCGAAAAACCGAGTGAGCGCCGAGGATCAGGGTGATATTGGATAGTTGAATTGAGATCATCTGGTTATGCAGCCATCGTCGGATTTGCTGGCGAGTGATCCTGCTCAACGGCTGGTAGTTCTTTTTAATTCCAATGGTTCGACCAGCATCTCGTCCAACAGGCTGTCCGGCGGGATCAGCGCCTCAGCCTGCGGGTCCGCCTGCGCAACGGGGTATCCTTGCGGGCGAAGGCGGGCGAAATAAATCCACTCCAACAGTGGGGCAGTCATGAAAGTGGTGGTCAGCGTCATGATCACCATCATAGTGAACAAGGCTGGAGATAGCACGCCCAAATCCAGGCCGATGTTGAGCAACACCAATTCCATCAAGCCGCGCGTGTTCATCAGTACGCCCAGGGCGGCCGAATCTCGCCAGGGCAGGCCGCTCCAGCGAGCTGCCAGGGAAGAGCCGCCGAACTTTCCCAGCACAGCCACAAAAATGATCAGGAGAGTGAACAGCCACATCTCGAGGCCGTTGACCAAACCGATGCTGGCGCGCAGCCCCGTGAAGGCGAAGAAGATCGGCAACAGCAGCACCACGGCCAGGTCATTCAGCCGCTCCGCCAGGCCATGCACAATCAGGTTGCTTTTTGGCATCACCGCGCCAACCAGGAAAGCCCCAAAAAGAGCATGTACGCCGAGCCATTCAGTGGCCCAGGCAGAGAGAAGGACAAAAAGCAGCAGCAAAGCCAGCACATTATGAGTGATATGACCTTTGCGGTGAGTGTAGCGGTCAATCCAGGTCAGCGCCCGGCGAACCGGGTAAAACATCACTCCCAGGTAAACCAGCAAACCGATGAACGACAGCCAGAGCGGAAGAGCTGTCTCGGAGGCGCGCACCAGCACAACTGCCACCGCCAGGATCATCCAGCCGGTTACATCATTGACCGCTGCGGCGGTGATCGCCAATGCACCCAGCGAAGTGCGCAGCAGATTGCGCTCGCTCAGGATGCGCGCCAGCACCGGGAAGGCGGTGATGGACATGGCTGCGCCAAGAAAGAGCATAAAATCGGTAAACCTGACGCCCTCTTCCGCAAGGCGCGGGTATAAGTAGAAAGATAATAGTACACCCAGCACAAACGGCGCAACAATGCTGGCATTGCTCACTGCAACCGCTGCTCGGGTTTGTCCACGTAAGATTTTTGGATCAAGCTCCAGGCCGACCAGGAACATAAATAAAAGCAGGCCAAACTGGCTGATGGCGCTGAGATACCCCAGGCTTTCGGGAGGAAAGAGGGCAGCGCTCAGCCCGGGCGCCAGCCAGCCTAAGAGGGACGGACCGAGCAGGATGCCGGCTGCCATCTCGCCCATCACCTGCGGCTGGTGCAAGCGCCGAAAGAGAAAGCCAACCGTGCGCGCCGCTACCAGGATCACGGCGATCTGGATCAAGAGAATTGACAGGTCTGTCATCAGTGCGCCTCCGAAAGGGATCAAGAAATCAAATTAATTATACCTTCCGAAAATAAAGAGAAGATGTTGTTGAATCCGGCGATTCAAAAACATCTTCTCAGCAGCGGGGAGGACAGGATTCGAACCTGCGGCTGAGATTTATAGTCCCAGCAACCGCTTAGCAGGCGGCCCCAATCGACCACTCTGGCACCTCCCCAGGGCGGAGAGAATTCTACCATATGAAAAGCTTGATTGCAACCGGCGCGATGGTGATAAAAAATTCTGTACTCAGTTTGCCTTCGAATGCCCGATAGAAGGATTAAAACGCTTCCGGGCTGGTTTTATTGTCTTTCTTCAGCCGTGCATACTAATGAGGCAGGCGTAGCAAGGTGGATGTCATCTTATATTTTATACTGCTCCGGCCCATTCGACAGAAACGGGATGTGGATATAGCCGTAGCGGGCCAGCAACCAGAGCATACCAAAGATTGCCATCAGGATCGAGATCAGGCGGGAAAAGCTCAGGTCTGTGCCGGGGATGCGCGGCTGGTCGGGGCGAAAGGCTTCGACCACAGAGCGCCCAACGCCGGCCAACACCAACCAGCAGGCGAACAATGCGCCGGGTTTGAGCCGGTCGGGGTAGCGCCGGGCGAGCCAGAGCAAGAAACCGCCCGCGGCCAGGTTCCAGATCATCTCGTAGGCGAAGGTGGGGTGGAAGCGGGTGGTCTCGAGTGGGTATAGGCTCAGGTCATTGAAGGGCGGGATGCGGCTTTCAGCCCGGATAGGGATGCCCCAGGGCAGGTCGGTGGGCGGCCCGTACAGTTCCTGGTTGATGAAATTGGCCGGGCGGGCCAGGGCCTGGCCGATCAGCAAGGCAGGGGCGGCCGAATCAAGCAGCATCAGGATATCCAGTTTCTTGTTGCGGGCGTAAAGGTAGGCGGCTAACCCACCCAGCATGAACGCGCCAAAGATGTGCAGCCCGCCTTCTGGGATGGCGAGGATTTTGAGCGGAGTGTCGATGAAATAGCGACTGCCGCCCATGGTGGCGTTGATCACATACCACAGGCGCGCCCCGATGACGCCAGCAATCAGGACGATCGGCATAGCATCCCAGATCACTTCCGAATTGCCGCCATTGCGGTGCACCTGGCGGGCGGCGATCCAGGTGCCGATCAGAGCGGCGGACATCAAGATCAGCCCATACCAGCGCAAAGCAAACTCGATCCCAAAGATTTTGAACGAGAAAATTACTGGGTCCATTGGATTTTCCTCTCTGTCTCAGTCGAGATAGCCCAGCTTTCGCAGACGCTGGAGCAACTGCGGATCGCTGATGGTCACCTGGCGGCGAGTCCAGTTTTGCGGCTGGCGCTGGCGCAGGGAGTCGGTAAAAAGGTCCAGGCTGGTGGAGAGTGGGTGCTTTTTCTGGGCGAGTTTGCCAGCCTGGCCTTGCTGCTCGGAGGGATCATCTAACAGGTGATACAGTAATTCGTCATACCCCTCGATCTGAACCAGTTTTTCCAAAGCCTGGTTATAGGCGGCGCGGAAGGTAGAGCGGCTGAAGAACTTTTCCATGAGAAGCGGATTCCTCTTTTCGAGCATCCGGTTCACATTGTTGGGTGGGTAGGCTTCGCTATAGACTGCGGCTTGTGCATTGTGCGGCTCTAAGCGGGTCAGACTGAGCGCGTGCGGCTCGATTTGGCGCAGCTCCAACTCGGCGGTTGGCTTGGTCTGGGCCAGATCCAGCAGGGTGTGGAAAATTTGAGCCGTGGATACCAGCTTTTCGATCCGCTTTCCTGCCTGGCTGCCGGGCCAGCGCATCATCAGCGGAACGCGGATCAACTCTTCGTGGACGCCGAAACCGTGACCCATCAATTGGTGTTCGCCCAGCATTTCGCCGTGATCGGCCAGAATGATCACGGCCGTATTCTCGCGATGATATCCCTCTGCCAGGCGATCCAGCAGTCCCGCCAACAGGTGGTCTTGATACGCCACCTCGGCGTCGTACATCTGGCTCAAGGCCTGCAATTCAATCTCGGAGAAAGGCTCTTCCATCGGCAGCAGCCAGCGTAAGGCCTGGGTGTTATCAGACGCGCATAAAATCACGTGCGGCCCTCTCCTCCTGGATCAACGGCGCGTGCCGGGAAATAAATGGCTCTGGGGCGCTGAGAGGAAGGTGGGTTTCGAGCAAGTTGATGAATACAAAATGGGGGTTTTCTTGCCCTGGGACCAGCTTCTTTTGAATAAAGCGGGATGCGTCTAGAATCGATTTGCGGGTATCGCCTTTGAAATGGGCATAGCGTGTCCAGAGTGGAACAAAGGCCGGGATCAAGGAGAGATCGAGCAGGCTTTCGGACTGGGCAAATGCGTTCTGGATCGGATAGGAGATGCGGCGCAGCAATTGGGTGTAGCGCTCCCAGATCTGGCTGAGCAGCTTGATGGGGTGATGCAGGGCGCGGGAAGGGGTAGAAGGCACCGCGCCGCCGTAATTATAGAATACGTCGAAACCACGTTTCAGTCCGTTGTTGATAACACCCACCAGTGGGTTATTGCAAAAGCCGCTGTTCTGATATCCCTCTTCTCGCAGGAACTCGGCAGCCGTGCGAAAATATCCGTCGAGCATATCGCCGGATTGGGTGGTCAGGTGTGTGGTCGGGAATTCACCGGTAAACATTGAAGCGTGAGATGGGATCGTCCATTGGGCAGGGGCGATGGCGCGCTCGAAGAGGACAGACTGGGCGGCGAACTCATCCAGATGGGGTGAGACGCCGCGGGTGTACCCGTAAGAGCCGAGGCGGTCATAGCGATGGGTGTCCAACACGATCCAGACGATATTCGGTTTTTGGGATGAATTTGGCATGATGAGACTGTTTTCCTTATAAGGGTTGGATGACCCGCCTCCTGAGTGGAACGGCCAACGAGAAAAAATTCTACCATACTGGTGGGATCAGGGCGAAATCAATTTCACAAATCATCCTGGGGCTGAAGGTTATTTTGATCCTTTCAAAACCACCGGTTTGTGATGAAGTATTATGATATAATTCGGCGCACCCAATAAGCGGGTTTGTGTGAGCGCGCCGCCGAACCGATTATAGGTTTGGTGGCATATTTTATTCTGGTCACGTGGCCAGGGAATCAGGATAGGAAAGAAGAGAATGGAAGTAAAACTGTATGTAGGGAATCTTCCTTTTACCACGACAGAGGAAGAAATTCGGGCCTTGTTTGAGCAAGCAGGCCAGGTGGCGGCAGTTGACCTGATTAAAGATCGGGACACTGGCAGTTCGAAAGGATTTGCCTTCGTCACCATGGGTTCCCAAAGCGAAGCCGAAAAAGCGATTAATATGTACAATGGCTACAGCCTTGGAAATCGTGAGATGAAAGTCAATCCTGCCCGACCACGTGAGGATGCGGGGCGTGGAGGATATGGCTCTCGGTCTAACCAGGGTTTTGATCGTCGTCGCAGCGGCCCCCCCAAACGGGGCGGCAGTGATCGGCACGGCGGCTCATCTAACCGCTATTAATATCATTTTTCAAAGATTCAGAAATGGAGTAGATTGTGGCAACAAATCGAGTCACCGGTACCGTGAAATGGTTCAACAACAGTAAAGGTTATGGGTTCCTTGCTCAGGAAAACGGCGAAGATATTTTCGTTCATTATTCCGCAATCCAGGGTAGTGGCTACCTCAGTTTGCAGGAAGGTCAGCGGGTGGAATTTTCCATTACGCAAGGCCAAAAAGGTCTGCAGGCTTCGGAAGTGATCGTCCTTTAATCCCTACAATGTAATAACCATTCACGAGCTGAACGATCTAAGCCCCAATCCGAGTGGTTGGGGCTTAATTTTCTTAAACGGGGCTTGACGAACAGCTATAGAAATGATATCTTTGGCCCTTAATGATATACGCCTGTTTCTGGATGAACCCCCGTAATGATCGCACTACTCCCCGGCTCAAACCGGGGCGTCAGGCTGCGCAAGGATATCGAGGATGAGACAGGTACACCTTTCGGACACAGACACCCCTTAACGCTTAGGGGTGTCTTTTTTATATTCCTCCCTATGGGTGCGCGATACAGAAAAAAAGCTGCTTTTAGGGACCTGACGAGGAGAATCTAATGCCCGAACTTACCCCAAACGAAACCCCTGTCTTTGCAGTGCCCGAATCGAATCTGGCGCCGGTCAGCGGTCACCTGAGCCAGATGCAGGCTATCCCACCTTCGCGCATGTTTTTGATCAATAAAGCACTCAAAGTCTATCGGGAGAAATATCCCGATCGCCCGGTTTATGACGCCTCACAAGGCGATGGAGGAGCCAGTCTACCTGGTGTGCCGCGGTCTCTGTTGGAGCAAGCAGCCGAGATGCAGATCCAACAAGGAACTGCTTACGATATGCCTTTTGGGTCCGACCGGTTTCGGCGGGTGGTGTATGAAAACTACTGGCAACTCGACGCCGAGTCAGGACTTAGCCCGCAAAATATCATCGCTACAGTCGGCGGACGGGATGGTCTGGTGAAAGCCTACCAGGTCATGCTGTCCTTGGGGTATGGGCGCGAGGGGGATGCATTGATCGTTTCGCGCGTGCCATGGATTTCCTATAACTGGGGTCCATACGGAGTGGGGGCGAATGTGCTCTATTCACCGGGCAGCCCAAAGGATGCCTGGGCTTTCTCGCCTGAGCGCATCCGAGCCAGCGTGGATTTTGCGGCTCGCAGCGGGCGAAAAGTGGCTGGGATCCTGATCACTTGCCCGGACAACCCAACCGGGCGGACGATTTCGGCTGAAGAGCAAGCCAGCCTGGCGCACGCCGCATTGGAAGCTGGGGTGGCGTTCGTGCTGTTTGATTGGATGTATCACTATGTCACAGATGAATCCCCGATGGACCTGAACGCATTCCTGCGCCTGTTCGAACCTGAGCAGCGCCGCCGTTTGATGTTCCTGGATGGAATTACAAAGAGCCTGGGTGGTTCGAATATCCGCAACTGCCATTTAATCGTGAACGACGAAGCCAGTAAATTGATCGTCTCGCGTGCTTCGCATGGTGTGATCCCGTCCTTTTACTCGTTAGCGGTGGCGATGGCAGCTTATGAGATGGGGTACAGTCAGGCCATTCGTGGGATTGTTGAACCAACCAACGCCAGCCGGATTGTGTTGAATAAATTCCTGCAAGAGCATGGTTTCAATTACATCATAGGCAAAGGGTATTACGCCTTCATCGACGTTTCGCCCTGGCTTTCCAGAAGCGTCTGGGTGGATAGCGAGCCGCTGGGTCAATACCTGGCAGAGGAACATGGAGTGGCAGTTGTACCGGGTGTGTATTTCTCGGCTTACGGTAGCCAGTGGATCCGCTTTTCCTATGCTACGCCCCCCGAGCGAACTCTAGGGGCCGCCGAGCGCCTTTTGGAAGGCCTGGAAGCAATTGGGGCATCTGAATAAACAAAGAGTCCAGGAGGCACAGCCATGACCTATCATCCACAACAATTTGCAGAAAAATACCGACTGGCCTGGGAGAGCGCCGCAAATAGCGCACCGCATGGCGGTCTGTGCGGATTCGAGTTGGAATGGAACCTGCTCGATGTGGAATTCAAACCCTTGCGCACGGTTGGTTCCGGACCCAGCCAGGTTTCATTTGTGGATTATCTGCGATCGGAGTGCCTCTCATCCTGGGAACGAGAGTTCAGCCAATTGGAGGTGTTCCATTGGATGATCGAGTGGGTCACGCGCCCATACTATTCACCGCGGGCGGCGGTTTACGAAGGCCGGTTGTTAGAGGCGACCTTGATCAACGCTTTGAGCAAAGCAGGGCGTTTGTTTGACGAGCAGCTTTATTGCTGGCCTGGCAACCTGCTTTTCCAGACCCCGGTCGGGCCCGATTCTATCCCGAATTCCTGGCACCTGGCGAAGCGGCGCTACCTGGAACGATGTGTAGACCTGTATGGCCAGGGCCTTGCAACCGCAGGGACGCATACCAACCTATCGCTGCCCGATCCACTTTTTGCCTGGGATTTCATGCATCTTCCCGCAGCTGTGCGAGGCGACCACCACCTGGACGAATATAAAAGCCAGTTCTATATCACGGCCACTCGACTGATGCGGGCTTTCGCCGCACTGTTTATCGCGACCAGCGCAGCGACGCCTATGCAGGCTGAGATTGTGGATGGCAAGCCAAAAGTGCGCCTGACACCTTTTAACTCGGTGCGGAACCTGACTTTTCCAAACCCGGCCAGCATTGACCAGGCGGAGCTGTATCGATCATATGAAGATTATCTGCAAATCTCTTATGACCTGGTGCGCTCTGGGGTGCGTTTTGGGAACAACAACTGGACGCCGGCGCGGGCGCGCTCTTTTGCCGAACCGGTAGAAAGGCTGATCGCGATCACGAGCGACCAGCTCAAAGATTTGTATTCACGCGGCCTCTATTCGGTCGGTGAAACCCAGCCGATGGAGGATATCGCTCACCAGATTGAGATCCAAAACCTGATGGCGCGCATTAATTTGCCAATGGCACGGGTCGAAGTGCGTACAGATGACGGAGGTCACCCGTTGGAGGTAGAACTGGCCAACCTGACCCTGAAGCATCTGCTGATGGCGCGCTTTTACGCTGATCCTGAATTCGGAAGGGCTTTCCGTTACGATCGAGAGGACATCACGCGCGCCCGGCGTAATGAAGACAACGCGGCACGGCACGGACTGCGGGCTGAGATTGAAAATCCATTCACAGGAAAACCAGTACCTCTGCGAAACTTCTTGGCTTGGACATTGGAAGAGATGAGGCCACTGGCAGAAGGTCTCGATTATTGGGAGGATTTGGAGCCATTAGTCGAGATGAGTAAGGAGAATGTCCCCAACACTGCCGAGAAGCTGCGCGCAAAGATTCAATCGCGTATCGGTGGAGAGGTGGCAGTACCGGTTGAACTGCTGGTGGAACTGGCTGAGGAGCGCAAGGCTGAGGTAGCCCGAGATGTGGAAACAATCGCCGAGACCTATCAGTTTTTAGGACCGGATGCGGTTCGCCTGGGTCAGTTTTTGCAGCGATCACGAGATGAAGTGCGCCTGGACCGACAAGCGCCGATCCGGTTTCGCCCACAACAGCGGCTATTAGTCGAAATGTTATACCCGGATAAGACCAGCGAGATCGTGGCATTGGCGAAAGACTTGGTTTGCATCCCATCCGTGACTGCCTGTCCGGACGAACGGCTGGACGAAGTGCGGCGTGCAGCTACTTTCATCTTTGACTATGCCCGAAACCGGGGGCTGGAGGTACATTATTTTGACCAGGAAAAGTACCCTGCTTTGTGGATTGGGTTTCCTGCAGAAATGCTGGCGCCGGTGATGCTGAGCGGTCATTTTGATGTCGTCCAGCCAGAGCCAGATGATGAGCAATTCGAACCCCGCCTGGAGGGTGATTACCTGTGGGGGCGCGGCGCAGCGGATATGAAAACGGTTGTAGCCACTTACCTGGTATGGATGAAAGATGCATTGCGCCACGGGCCGCCCTATCCACCAGTCAATCTACTGCTGGTAGGGAATGAGGAGAATGGCGAATCCGAGCCAATGGGCACGCCGCATGTGCTGCGTTATCTGTCGCAAGAACACGCTTACGCTCCAAAGCTGTTGATTGCTGGCGAGCGAACCGGCGAGAAAGGCGACGAGTTGTGGGGAGAAATCTGTACCCAAAACCGGGGTGTGATGCGTTTTCAGGTAACAGCCTATGGACAGCGCGCCCACGCTGGGATGGCCAAAACGGCGGATCTGCTCGAAAAGATGATCCAGGCGCGCACAGAAATCGACAATATCCTGAAGCGCCGCCTGACTTTATCCAGCCCGGATGGCTGGCAGTCTCAGCGGCGTTTCCCATTCCTGCAAGCTGGCACAGCCGGAATATTCAATATTACCCCGGAGGCAGTTGTATTGGGGGCTGAGGTACGCCCGATTCCTGAAGATGACCTGAGTGCTTTGGACGAAGAACTGCAGGCTTATTGTTCAGAAAAATCGCTGGACCTTGAAATTCTGGTGATGGAGAACGGGATCGCTTGCAGCCTGGACAATCTCTATCTGGAAGCGTTAATCCAGGCAGTGCGGGAGGAATCTGGAATGGAGCCGGCCATCGGGCGTAAGCTGCCCGGCACCAGCGCCCGCTTTGCACCAGCTGGGCAGGGAGTGGTTTGGGGTCAGAGTGGGATCGGTCCGCATTCCCGCGATGAGCGCCATTTCATCCCGAGCATCCTGCCCTATTATCAGGCGCTTGAAAAATATGCGAAACAATTAACCCAATCCAGCTAGACAATGATCGGCGAGAAGAACCTTTGTTGTCGGTTTACAAGCTTTGAGGTTTTTTCGCTTCCAGATCAAATACTAACTAAGTTGTAGGTTGTGAAAGGCCTCTTGTTAATTGACGCCTGCCTGTCATGCAAGTATAATCCCTTCAGCAAATCTTTTTACTCAGGGTTCGATACTTTCTATTCGAGAACGCTATGGCACTGAAGGGTAATCTGCGCGATTTCACAATCACACAACTGCTGAACCTGATCAACCTGGCTCGTAAAACCGGCACATTGGTGGTTGAAGGACCCAGTGAACGGGTGCTGATCAGCTTTCGGGACGGCAAACTGGCTTATGCCCAAACCGGTCAGGAGGATAATGGATTGGTATCAGTGTTATATCGCGCCCGTAAGCTCAGTTCGGCCCAATCGCGCGCTCTGAAAGAACGCGCTGGCAATATGAGCGATAAAGAACTCGGATTATTGTTGGTCAACGCGAATTACATCTCACAACAAGATATCCTTTCCAGCCTGCAAACCTACTTTGTGGGGATTGTCAACCGGTTATTCACCTGGGTCGAGGGACTTTTTCGCTTTGAAAACGATCTTCTCCCCCCGGATGATAAAATCACAGTGAGGATTGGGCTTGAGAATATCATCATCGAAGGCTCGCGCCGGTTGCGGGAATGGGAACAGCTTCAGGATGAAATCCCGAACCTGGATATGTCGTTGAAATTCGCTGAACGGCCGGGTGCAAATATTCGTAATTTCAACCTCAGCGTCGAGGAATGGCGTGTGGTTTCTTACATAAATCCTAAAAATTCGATCCGCCAGATTGCCCGCGCCACCAAGATGAGCGATCTGGAGATTCGGCGAATCATCTATGGCTTACTCCAAGCCGGGCTGGTTGAGATCATCCGCCCGGAGGGGATGGCGCGACCGTCAATAGCGCAGTCGAGCGCAAAAACAGGGGCTCGGCTGGATGCTGGACCAGCGCCCAACACAGAAGAGCAAAAATCGCTGATCAACCGTCTGATCAGCCGAATCCGTTCAATGTAGAATTGACGTGGGTCTGAGACCCACCCGGTCAAGCCCGGATGCTGTTTATCCGCAATTATATCGTCGATGCGCCGAAACAAGTATCGGAAGGACAACGGTCAATGCAAACGGTCAAAATGGTGGTCACAGGCCCATTTAATGCAGGTAAAACGGAGTTCATCCGTTCGGTGAGCGAGATTGATGTTGTCTCTACGGAAAGGAAAATAAGCTCTGATACCGAGCGGATCAAAGACACCACCACCGTAGCGATGGATTTTGGGCGGATTACTGTCGATGATGACCTGGTGTTGTATTTGTTTGGGACGCCCGGCCAGAAACGCTTTGATTTTATGTGGGAGATCCTTTCGGAAGGGATGCTTGGTTTTGTTGTGATGGTGGATAGCACCCGGCCGGAAACATTCCGGGAAGCCCGCAGCATCCTGGAGACTTTCCGAGCCTATGCTCCAACACCCTATGTGGTGACGGCGAACAAACAGGATCGTGAAGACGCCTGGGAACTGAATGATATGCGAATTGCCTTGCGATTGGATTCTAAGATCAAGCTTTTACCCTGCGTAGCAACTGATAAAGAATCGGTTAAGAACGTGCTGCTTGAACTGCTTTACAGCATTCTGGCTGAAATGGAATCGGGCGAGAAGAAAAAATAAGATGCCGGATACAGATCCCGGCGCAGGTTAACTGTGTCATCATTCACTACTGACCAGGGAATCGTACATTACGAGGTATATGGGCGCGGTCGACCAGTCATCCTGTTGCATGGATGGCTGGGGTCGTGGGGATTGTGGCAGGATACCATGACTTATTTTGGTAAGCGCTACCGTACCTACGCGCTGGATTTCTGGGGGTTTGGCGAATCGGGCAAAAAGCGCAATTCATACAACGTGCAGGACTTTGTGAGCCTTGTGGATCAGTTTATGGAACAGCTTGGGATTGAATCAGCTCCACTGGTGGGACACAGTATGGGCGGGACGGTCAGCCTAGCCGTGGCGATGAAGTATCCACAGAGAGCTCGAAAAGTGGTCGTCATCGGATCGCCGATCGCCGGGTCGTCGCTCTCGTTAATGCTCAAGTTATTCGGTCAGAGGCTGGTCGCTTCTATCGTCTATCACAATCTGTGGGGGCTGAAATTGGGCTTCCAAATCCTGGCGCCATTTTATTCACGCGATCCACGCTGGTCAGACATGATGAACCGGGATATTTCGAGGACCACTCTGGAATCGTTTCTTTTAAGTATCGCTTCTTTACGCAAAACAGATTTGCGCCCCGATCTGGGTCAAGTGCAGGTTCCGGTAATGGGAATGTATGGCGACCGGGATATTGTCGTAGACCCGATGCAGTGGATCCCACTTCAAGAGGGAATCGCCAATGCACGCATCGAGCGATTTCATCAGGCTGGCCATTTCATTATGTTAGATGAGCCAGAGCCTTTCAAGAATGTGCTGGCAGATTTTTTAGATGGTAGTGAATGATATGCCAGAAATCGGCGAAAGACGATGTTAAAAATTATCCTACAAGATCAACGTTTTATTCATCCCTTTAACGAGCCCGCCCACGATCTGCGCGTCCAAAATAAACCGCTCTGGTTGAACCAGCGGGATGTATTGGCGCCTTATACGCACCGAGAATTGGAGATGAAGCCCTGGGATACCCTGGTTGAAACAAGCGAGCCATGCCTGGTGCATCGAGACAACCTGTATTTCGATGCTGAATATATGCAGGCTTTTCTGGCAGAAGCCATGCGCCGGAAAACGGCGAGCCGGGCAGCTTTTTCGGCAGAGGACCAGGCTTTCCGCGAACATGCCCTCCCACTATCGACTTCCTATACTCGTTATGAGAATCTGTATCTGGCAGATCTATGGTATTTCCCGGAGGGTGTGAAACGGGAACACGCTGATTGGAGCCAGATGCAAGCAATTGAACCGCTTACGATCAACTTGCAATCCAGCGAAGTGGGCTATTACCATGTTCCAACTTATATGGCTTACGAACAAGGAGACCTGGTCTTTCAGGTGCCGCGGCGCAGCCTGATGGCAATTGACAGCTGGGTTCATATTTTTATTGCTGATGTGGTCTTTGGGTTGTTTTCGCGCGGGGCGCGCTTTGAAGACCGGCTTGGAAAAGATGTGCTCTTCAAACTCGAAATTCTTCTAAACGGGATGTATGAAGGGAAGCAGGTATTGGAATGTTCCAAACTGGTGAAAGTCGGGCGAAATTGCGTCATCGATCCGCGGGCTGTGATCCACGGACCAACCAGCATTGGGAACAATGTGACGGTCAACGCTGGCACGGTTATCGAGAACTGTATTATCGGTGACAATGTCAATATCTCGCAAGATTGCCAACTGATGCTCTCGGTGATTGGAGATGGGGCATTCCTGCCTTTTCGGAGTTCCATGTTCATGACTACCCTGATGGATAATAGCATGGTGGCGCAAAACACATGCTTGCAGATGTGTGTTATTGGCAGGAACACTTTCATTGGCGCTGGTTCAACATTCACGGATTATAATTTACTACCTGCCCCGTTGCGCGCCCTAGATGGGGACGGAAAGCTGAGTATGGCAAACCGTCCGGTGTTGGGTGGTTGCGTTGGGCATAACTGCCGTCTGGGCTCAGGAATGATATTCTTCCCGGCTCGCACTGTCGAGTCAGATGTGGTTTTATATGCTTCGAAGGACCGGCGTGAGATTACCCAAGATATCAAATATGAAGACAGCGACCACCACAAACTGCCTTTTTCGCATCTGCACCCCCGTTTATACCCGCGCAAAGGGGAACAGATCGAAGATTCTTGGTGATTTTTCCTGGCAAGGGTGGACAATTATCAAATCCACAGGCGTAGTGATATGGTATCATAATTAAACGAAGTGCAGCCGAAACCAGCCCTTGGCCGAATTGTTGATGATATTAAACTTTCATATACCTATGAAAAATAGACAATTGTTTTGTGCTTCACAACTTCGATTTTTGGGAGGCCGAGATGAGTAAAGCCCGTTTGTTAATCGTGGAAGATGATGCTGATATCTCCAGAATGCTCCAGATCTACTTCTCGGGACATAATTTTGAGGTCGATACTGCCCTGCGCGGTGCGGACGCGCTGGAAAAGACACGTCAGAATCTACCGCACCTGATCGTCTTAGATATTATGCTCCCAGATATCGACGGTTTTGAAGTGTGCCGGATATTACGCACTCATACCCGTACAAGCCATGTGCCGATCATCTTCCTGACCCAGAAAGATGAGCGCAGTGACAAACTGCAAGGGCTTGAATTGGGCGCGGATGATTATGTCACTAAACCCTTTGATATTGAGGAACTTAAACTGCGAGTTCAACGGGCGATTGCCCGAGCTGAACAGCAAAGCCTGACAGACCCGCGCTCAGGCTTGCCATCGGGTAGATTGATAGAAGAGCAGCTTCGGCGGATTATCCGCCTGGATACCTGGGCTTACATGGATTTACGGATCAAACATTTTGATGCGTTCCGAGACGTGTATGGTTTTGTCGCTGCGGATAATGTTTTACGGTTTACTGCAATGCTGTTGGGTGAGGTGGTGGATGAATTGGGTACATTGAGTGATTTTATCGGTCATGCAGGTGGAGACAATTTCATCCTGATCACCAGCGAGGAAACAGCTGGAGAAATTCAACGGCGGGTGATAGATCGGTTTGGTGAAGAGGTGCTCTCGCACTATTCCTTCATTGACCGTGAGCGGGGGTATATCGAAACAGAAGCGGCGGATGAATCAAAACAGAAGTCGCCTTTGATGACCCTCGCTATTGGCTTGGTCTCACCTTCAAAATATGAATTTGCGGATATTCGTGAAATTACCGAGCTCGCCGCTGAAGCTAGGCGGCAGAATAATTAACTGATCTGCGAGGATGTTTGATCTAAGTCCTGCCGTCTTGGGTACTGTGCTGCTGGGTTTGGGCGTTGCATTTATTGCGGCCACCCTTCTTGCATTGCGTATCGCACCCAGAATGCAGCCCACACAACCCCCCCCCTTACATCCACCATCTTCCAATTCAATAACACCTCATAATGAAGCTATACTCCTTGTGGAGATGGGTGGACGAGTAGGATATATCAACCAGGCTGGGCGCGAACTGTTCAATGTATGGGATAACGAACCCAACCTGGAAAGCCTGGCCCGGCGCACACGCCCAAGCGAAGATTTTCTTATGTTGTGCGCCAGCGAAGGTCAGGCGCAATTTACGCTGAATGGTCGGTTTGTGGAAGGCACATCCTATTTTGCACCTGCTCAGGAGAAAAATGGGAACCGAAATTCGGCTTCGATCGAACATCGCAGCGGGATCCTGGTGACCCTGCGACGCCCGCAGATTGTCCTAGATGGGAGGGCGCGGCTTTCAACAGAAGATCCTACTCTGGGGAAGCAAGCGCTCGAACCGAGCCAAAGAAATGATTTCTCTCCACAGGCGCTTCAAATTGTCACCGAGCTCAGCCAGGAGATGGCAGCCAACCTGGAACTGGACGCCACATTGAAGACAATCCTGGGGAGCGTGGAGCGCTTACTACCATCTGATTTTATGGAAATTACCATCTGGCAGCCGGAAGCGCAGATTTTAATTCCCTACCGGCTGATCGGATTACCGGGGATCGACCGGCGGTTGGAGAAAGCAAGCGATCGCTATCAAGTCGAATTCGGGGTATTCGGGTTATTTGATCAGCAGCCACGAGCCGCTGCTGGTGAAAGATGTCAATACTTTTCAACTGGCTCGCCCAGTTGTGGATCGCACACGGTATCCGTTTCAGTCTTATCTGGGTGTGCCGTTAATGGTAGCCGGCAATCTAGTGGGGACGCTGGAATTCGCTTCTCTAGCAAAGGAAAACTATACTGAAGGCGATCTGGAAGCGCTGCGCCTGCTCTCTGGTCAGGCTGCGATCGCCGTGAACAATGCGCTTTTATTTGAGCAGGAACACCAGCGCTCGCTGGAGTTGGCCGGTCTGGCCAATTTAGCGCAAACGGTCAGTTCGCTCCGCGATCCGCAAGATTTATATGCCCGGCTGGTGGAAAGCATCATTCCCCTCATTCCAGTGGAAATCCTGGGGTTCTTGATTTATGATGAAAAGCGACGAACATTGTTTGGGCAGACGCCCTTCTTAGGTATTCTAGATAGTGTGGTGGAGTGGTATCAAGCGACCATCGAGCCTGAAAGCCGGGCTGAGGAGTGCCTGAGAAATGGCCAGCCGATCGTCACCGAAGATGCAACCGAGGATCCATACATGCAGGTCCTGGATATCCACCATCTGGCGCGAGCATCCGGAATCCGCCAGGCGGTTCTGCTGCCATTAGCTTCGAGCGGCAATGTGTTGGGTTTTCTGCTCGTGGCTCGTAAAAAAGATGGGACCAGTTTTGATTCGAATGACCTGCGGCTGTTGGCCATCATTGCCGGGCAGACCGCGCCGATGATCGAGAATGCCGCTCTGATATACCAGGCGCGCCAGCGAACACAGCGGGCGGAGAGCTTACGGCGAATTGCCGACCTGACGAATTCCAACGCAACATTGGACGAGATTTTGAAATATTCCCTGCTCGACCTGTCGCGATTGCTGCAAGTCGATAACGCAGCAATATTTTTCCTGGATGAAAATCACAACGAACTTCGCTTACATCTAGAATCTGTTTTTGGGATCCCACCTCAGGTTTCTGCGCTCCTGGGGCGGATCATGGTCGCCGACGAGATATCAGACCCGTCGGATATCCACAAAATGCTGACATTCACAGTCAAGCCGGTTTTGATTGAGAATCTTGAAGATGAGAAGTGGGATGCACCGTTCTACCGGTTACTGGCGCGGGAGCTTCATCTCCGTTCGGTCATGGGGGTACCCATGATCTCACGCGAACGCCCCATTGCACAATTATTCCTGGGTAGCAGCAAACCAGGCCAATTCTTCCAAGGGGATGTCCAAACCGTCACTATGGCGGCAGAGCAAATGGCATCTGCGATTGAGCAGTCCATATTAACCTCTCAAACCGATCAAAATTTGCGCCAACGGGTGGAGCAAATGACCGCCGTCACCCGCGTCAGTCGGGAGCTGAACCGGACGCTGGATTTGGATCATTTGCTTCAAAGAATCTATGCTGAAAACCCTCAAAACGACGGGCGCCGATTGCGGCACAATCATGCTCCTCGATGTAGAGAATCCAACCCTCATTCAGGGGGTCTCTCCAGGAATTGAGAGCGAGGTCGCTCAACCCAGAATCTTGCTCAGCTTGGGCGACCAGCCCGGCGAAGATTTTCATATTCTCGAGAAGCGAGCATTTACAGAGGCTGAAACCCAAATTGTCACTGATTTCGAAGCAACTCCTGCGGATGGGTTGAGGCTGGAACCAGCCCATGAGGGGGTTCGCTCTGCCATGGTGATTCCTATCGCTTACCAAGGCCAGGTCATCGGGTTGATCCATTTGCATTCCCAAAGCCCTGGACGTTTTAGTGAAGTAGAGCAAGATGTGGGAGAAGCATTCGCCATCCAGGCTTCGATTGCGCTGAACAATGCCTTGCGCTACAAAGAACAAATCCAGCGTAGTGAACAACTCAAATGGCGAGCGGATACATTATCCAGCCTATTAGATATCTCCCAGGTGTTGCAAACAGAGCAGCCGATCCAAGATATCCTGGTAGGGATTGCCTACGCCATCCGGGCTGGTACCCCTTTCGACGTAGTGCTCATTAGCCTGTATAACGCTGAGCGAAAACAGTTAGAGCCGCGTGGCAAGCGCCGGTATAACGGAAAACGTCATGGTTGAGCTGCGTCAACATCCCCAACCCTGGGAGAGCATTCAACCGCTGCTGGACCCTGCGTTTCAAATTGGTCGGTCGTATTTCATCCCTTCTGAGAAAGCGGATATCGTTTCGTCAGAGGTGCACACAGTCTATCCCACGGGAACCGGTTTTGACCCCGTTCCATCCGACCATATTTCCTGGCACCCGGATGATTTATTATTTGTGCCGCTTTTCAGCACAACTGGTGAACCACTGGGATTAATGAGCGTAGATGCTCCGCGGGATAATCGCCGGCCGGATCGTCCGACAATCGAATCGTTGGAGATTTTTTGCAGCCAGGCTGGCCTGGTCATCGAGAACCAACTCAGAGTGCGCAGCCTGCAGAGCGAGGTAGACCATTTGCAGACTGAAATCCAGTTTTTTGAGCAATCTACCCGGCAAACCCAGAGCCGATTGCTCGGGTTGCTGGAGAAAGACCGCGAACATACAGAGCTGGTTCAACAGATCACAGGCCGGGCGGAGCGCATCCGGTCTGGCTTGGATATCGCCAACCTGATTGGCGCCGCAGGCAGCCATGAAGAGGTGTTATCCACCCTTGGTCAAGAAACCCTGACCCGAATGGGATTTGATCTGGTCTTGATCGTCGAACGTACGCCTGGTGGATTGAGCATATTAAAATCCTTTGGAGAGATCCCATCTGAGGCCAATCCGAAAGCCTTGTTGGGCCAGAAAAATCCATGCCGTTATTGTTTACAAAGCGGGCAGAACCTGCTCGTTTCAAACCTGGATAAGAATGAAGAATGGCGCAATACACCACTTTTAAATGCCTTAGGCGGACACAATTTCGTATGTATGTCCATCGCTGAGGCGCAGGGATCTTTCGAATACGAGATTACTCATCCAGCCAAGGCTGCGATGTTGGCAATTCGGAGAGCGCCTGATATCCAATATTCGGACGAAGACAAGCAGCTATTGGATCTGCTCTCACATCAGACCGCAGCAGCGTTACGAAACCTGTCTTTCTTGGAAATCACTGCTCGTCGATTGCGCGAAGTCCAACTCTTACTGGATTTCAGTCAACAATTGGGCAGCCTGGACCCCGACAGCATTTTGCATACGTTGGTCGAAAGCGCCAGCCTGGCTGTCCCGGCAGCTCAATCTGCAATGGCGGCAATTTGGGATTACAGGCAAGGAGTTTTATATCCTCGAGCGGCTTCCGGTTATCCAGATGTGGATGAATTATGGGCAATTGCCTACCATCCTGGAGAAGGTTTACCTGGACAGGTGTTCGAGCGTAGAAAAGCCATCAATCTGGAAGAAGTGGATTTTGCTGTCCATTACAATTTAAGTACTTCCAATCTGCTTCATTTCCGCAACGCCACCACAGGAAAATTACCTGTCTCCAGCCTGGCGGTGCCGATAATGGCAGGTATGATCCACCGGGAAGGTGTCGATGAACAGGGCCAGGACAATTCACTAACTTCGTCTCCTAATCCGTTGGGTGTCCTGGTGCTCGATAGCACACAAACAACCGGCGCATTCAGCAATGATGATCTTGCAGTGATCACATCGCTGGCTCAACAGACTGCGCTGACATTGGAAAATGCCCGTTTGTACCAGGCTTCGCAACAACGTTCCAATCAACTTCAAGCGCTGACCAGCGCCTCGACAGAGATTACCGCTAACCTGGAGAGGGAAACCCTGGTAACAAATCTGTTGGGGCAGTTACACACACTGCTCGCCTATGATACTGGAACTTTGTGGCTACGGCTAAAAGAGCGCGGCGTTGATCGAATGGTGATCGCAGCAGCGCGTGGTTTCGAAGACAGCGACCAACGAATTGGCCTGGTGGTGGATGTTGAAGATAGTCGCCTGATGGATGACATGATCCAGACCGAGCAGCCGATCTGGGTACCGAATGTGCGCCAGGATTCACGCTTCCAGACTTTTCTGTTGGATAACGAATTTTCTGCGAACCTCGCAGATGAGATTGAGGCTACCTCAGGCGGATTAGAACGGCTTTCCTGGCTGGGTGTGCCATTGATCTCTTCCGGGCAGGTCAGCGGGGTAATTGCGCTGGAAAAGAATGAAGCGGATTTCTACACAAAAGATGATATCCAGTTAGCTGCTACTTTTGCCGCCCAGGCGGCTGCTGGACTGGAGAATGCTGAGCTCTACCAGGAAAGCGTTGCTCGTACGCGAGAATTGGACCAGGGCTCGCAAACCCTGACCAGCCTGAACCGTTTGTCTGGCGAGCTAAGCGGGTCATTAAACGCTGATCTGATCCTTTCTTATGCAACTCGGGAATTCGTGCAGTTGATCTCGTGTACTTCTGCATCGGCGCTGCTTTTCTTTGGCTCAGGAGATACGCTTGCATTTGCGACCGAAATCACAGGGGATGGTTTTGATAAGAACCATGAAGCAGATTTGGAGCAGGGTTTTTACACCTTACAGGCTGAATATCCTTTGCCGGAACCTGGCAGCGCCCATTTTTTGCCTGGATCGATCATCCCGAAAACAGCTATCTTTGAGCGGTTGAAAGAATCCCTGGGGGTTTTCCATTCGGACGACATTCAATTTGAGTCCGAATTGGTTTCGCTTGAACCTTTTCTTGCGGAACACAACACCCACTCGTTGTTGATTGTACCCATTTCAAGCGGTGGCGTCGAAACTGAAGAATTCGGCAGCCAGCGCCGCTTCCACGGACTGATGTTGGCGCATAATCGTGAGTCTTACCGCTTTGGACCGGATGAAATAGAATTAGCTCGCACCATTTGCAACCAAGTGGCAACTGCACTTCAGAATGCCAGGTCGTTCGAGGAAACCCGCAATTTAACCGAACATCTGGAACAGCGGGTGAGGCAGCGTACTTCCGAACTGGAGCGCGAACATATGCGTTCGGATACGTTACTGCGCATCATCACAGAGCTTTCTGCTAGCCTGGATCTGACCCAGGTCCTAAATCGAACGCTGCATGTGTTGAGTGAATACGTGGATGCTGAACAGATTGCCATCCTGATTGATCGCCCCGGTCAAACAGAGCTTCAGCGCCTGGCTTTTATCGAACCCGATTTGACCCCGGTGGAAATTGAAGCCGCCAGACGGATGGAACAGATTCTAGGCGCCTGGGTGGTGTACAACCGGCAATCGATTTTGGTGGATGATGTAGTTGGGGATGAGCGCTGGAATCAATCTAATCAAACCAGCCTTAGTGAGAGTTGTTATCACAGCGTGCTGGGAGTACCACTGATGAGCGGCGCGGAAGCATTGGGTTGTCTGTTGTTGCTCAATCATCGCCTCGGATATTTCTCTTTGGACCAACTTGATCTGGTTCAAGCGGCTGCCAATCAGGTTTCAATTTCAGTAAACAATGCCGAGCTCTATCGTTTAATCCGTGACCAGGCGGAGGATTTGGGGACGATGCTACGCAACCAGCAAATTGAGACCTCTCGCTCAAAAGCAATTCTGGAAGCAGTGGCAGATGGAGTATTGGTGACAGATACCAACCGGCAGGTCACATTATTTAACGAATCAGCCGTTAAGATTTTGGGGATGGAGCGCTCGCAGGTGCTGGGTAAGTCGATGGAGCATTTCGCGGGTATGTTTGGACGGGCAACCCAGAAATGGTTGGAAAAAATCGACCGCGTGGTCGCATGACCCAGCGACATATCAACCAGGAGATACCTATTCCGAACAGATCCAGTTGGAAGATGAGCGAGTGATTTCTGTCCACTTAGCCCCGGTCAGCCTGCGAACGGATTTCCTGGGCACGGTTTCGATCTTCCAGGATATTACCCATCAGGTGGAAGTAGATCGTCTAAAATCCGAGTTTGTGGCGACAGTTAGCCATGAGCTTCGCACTCCAATGACATCCATAAAGGGGTATGTGGAAATCCTGTTGATGGGAGCGGCCGGCGGTTTGAGCGAACAACAGATGCATTTCCTGCAGGTGGTGCAGGCAAATACCGACCGATTAGCTGTGCTTGTGAACGATCTGCTGGATATCTCGCAAATCGAGGCGGGGCAAGTGAGCCTTTCTGTGGTGCCCACGCATCTTGAGCAAGTGGCTGATCAGGCAATTGAAGACCTCAACCGGCGAATCCGAGGCGGCGACTGGGTAGTGAGTATTCACAAAGAGATCCCATCCAAACTGCCGCTTGTCCTGGCAGATGCGGATCGAATCCGGTTGGTATTTGATAATCTTCTCGATAATGCCTATTACTATAATGTGGCAGATGGGGAAATTTTTGTGAGAATTCAGCAGATAGGGGAAGAATTGCAAGTGGAGATTCAAGATACAGGGGTAGGGATTAACCTGATAGATAAAGAACAGGTCTTCGAGCGGTTTTACCGAGGGGAAAATCCGCTTGTCCTGGGCGTTGCAGGAACCGGATTAGGGTTATCGATTGTGAAAAACATCATCCAGATGCATCAAGGACGCATCTGGGTGGAAAGCTCGGGCGTCCTAGGCCAGGGAAGCAGTTTCTTTTTTACTTTACCGATATCTCATTCGGAGGGTATATAATGAATTCTGATAGGAGGTCGCTGACAGGGAGTCGGATGAAATATGGCAAGAATCCTGATCGCTGAAGATGAGCGGGATATCCGCGATTTAATCGCGTTTACATTGCGCTTTGCAGGACATGAGGTGGTCGCAACCAACAATGGCGAAGAGGCCTATCAGGCAGCCATACGCGAAATTCCCGACTTGATCTTGCTAGATATTCGCATGCCTCGGATGAACGGGTATGATGCCTGCGCCCAGATTAAGGCGGAGATCAGCACGCAGAATATCCCGGTGGTATTTCTATCGGCGAAAGGTCAGGAGAGCGAGGTTCGAGCCGGTATGGAGGCTGGCGCGGAGGAATATATCTTAAAACCCTTCTCCCCAGACCAGTTGAATGAACGAATCCGAGCTATCCTTTCCAAAAACCAAATAGAGTAACGAGGCCACACCTGGAAGTTGAATCTATGAGTGTACTGATCTTGCAGAATGAAATCGTCCATTATGAAGTGCTCGGACGGGGTAAACCGCTCCTCTTTCTGCACGGTTGGGTCGGCTCCTGGCGGTATTGGATGCCAGTTATGCAAGCCGCCTCGGTTTCTTTTCGCACCTACGCTCTAGATCTTTGGGGGTTTGGCGATACCGCAAAAGCATTCAACCGCTATTCACTCGATCAACAGGTGGATCTTTTAGATTTATTTATGCAGGAAATGGGAATTGCTAAAATTGCCTTAATCGGACATGGGCTGGGGGCGATCGTTGCTGCCCAATATGCATTGCAGAACCCAAAATGGGTTGACCGGTTGTTGGCTGTCAGTATGCCAGATGGGAGCCAGGTCATCCATCCGCGCCTCAATTCGACAACGCCGGCAGAACTGGCAGATTGGCTTCTGACTCGCTCGCTGGATAGCGAGGCTGCCAGAGCTGAGGCGCCCAAGACGGACGCTCGAGCCATACAGATGTCTGTGGCAGATTTGGACAAATCGGATTTGAGCACACTGATCCAAAGGTTGGAGACGCCAAGCCTGCTCGTCCACGGCCAGAATGATCCTGCCATTCCTCCATCCATATCGGCTGATCCATCCTCCAATCATCCAGAACATATCCATCAGATTATCTTTGAGTCATCCGGTCATTTTCCGATGTTAGATGAAACTAGCAAGTTTAATCGCTTATTGTCAGACTTTCTCTCTCTTGCTTCGGGTGTGACGCCGCGTCAGCTTCAACTTAAAGATGAATGGAAACGACGTGTACGCTGACTTGACAACCTGAGACGGGTTGGCTATACTACAGTCAGTAATTCATTCATCCAATATCGTAGCAAGATCTTGCTTGCTCGGGGAGCTTGAATAATCAGGCTGAGAGGAGAGCAATAAGGCTCTCGACCCGTAATACCTGATCCGGATAATGCCGGCGGAGGAATTGCAACTTGTTTCATCCCCAGGCATCGGGTCTGTGCATTGTCTAAGTTTGCGTCGTTCCTCGCAATGACATTCTACAGATTCCGTTGCGCCTCCTCCGACCCACCCGGTCAAGAAGGAGGTTTTTTTGCGCATTTTCATTATTGCCAATGGAAAATTAACTCGCCCGGTCAGGATCGAGCGTGAGCATATCCTGATCGCTGCCGACGGAGGCGCCCAACACTGCCGGGAGCTTGATTTGACTCCAAACTATGTCATCGGCGACCTGGATTCACTGGCTGAATCTGATCTGGCCCGCTTGAGCGAGCTGGGCGCTCAGATCATCCAATACCCAACTCGTAAGGATTTTACTGACCTGGAGCTGGCTTTGCAGTATGCACTGGAGCTAGGGGCGGATGAGGTCGTCATTTACGCTGCGCTAGGGGATCGCTGGGACCAGACCATTGCGAACCTGTTGCTGGCAGGCGCGTATCCATCTGCTCGAATTCGCCTGGTGGATGCAAACCAGGAGATTTTCTACATTCGAGCGGGCGAGACAATAACGATGGATGGCTCCCCTGGCGACACCGTTTCGCTGATCCCGCTCGTGGGAGATGCAGCAGGAATCTCTACTCAAGGGCTGGAATATGCGCTGGAGGATGAGGCCCTCCGTTTTGGCAGCACGCGCGGCATCAGCAATGTCATGCTCAACTCAATAGCCAGCGTGAGTCTGCGAACGGGGTTGCTATTGTGCGCACTGATCCACACTGAAACGGATTGCTTCGTTCCTCGCAATGACATGATTAACCCAGGTGAGATAGGAGGTTCATTGAGATGAACAATATCATCAGGAAAACTCAGAATCAACCCCAGGGTTCTTTTCCCGGTTTAATATGGATGATGATGGTCGGTTGCAGTCGGCACCCGGCAATGCCGGCAGACCGTAGTTCCAACGTCTGCTCCTACCGCTGAGATGCGTACTCTGAGGGTGATGTCACACGACTCGTTTGCAATTTCGGAGCAAGCATTAAAGGCTTTTGAAAGCGAAAATGAGGTCAAGGTGCAATTCTTAAAAAGTGGAGATACTGGCTCTGCCCTGAATAAGGCGATCCTGGCAAAAGAGAACCCACTGGCGGATGTCTTCTACGGGGTAGACAATACCTTTCTCAGCCGAGCTCTCGATGAGGGTATCTTTGATATCTATGCATCGCCCGTATTGGCAGACATCCCCGATCGCTTCAAGCTGGATAGCGAGATGCGCGCATTGCCGGTGGACTATGGCGATGTCTGCCTGAATTATGACAAAGCATTTCTCCAGAAGGGTGGTCTTCAGCCCCCTCAGTCGTTGGATGATCTTTCCAAACCGGAATATCAAAGCCTGTTAGTCGTAGAGAACCCGGCTACATCTTCGCCTGGATTGGCATTCCTGTTGGCTACCATCGCCCACTTTGGAGAAGCTGGTTACCTGGATTACTGGCAAAAGCTGGTCGAGAATGATGTGCTGGTGGTGGATGGTTGGGAGACCGCCTATTACACCGAGTTCAGCGGATCTTCCGGTCAAGGGCCGCGCCCGATTGTAGTTTCCTATAACTCAAGCCCGGTATTTGAACTCATTTATGCTGAAAGCGAGCTGTCTGAGCCTCCAACTGCTGCGGTCGTTGCACCAGACACATGCTTTAGACAAATCGAATTCGTTGGGATCTTGAAAGGGACTCGCAACCGCGACCTGGCAGAGATGTGGGTAGATTTCATGCTTTCGCCGGTTTTTCAACAGGAACTTCCGATGCAGATGTTCGTCTTGCCAGTCAACCAAAATGCTGCCCTGGATGAGACCTTCAGCAAATACCTGCAGGTAACCGAAGACCCGGCAGAGGTCGATCCGAAGATGATCGCCGGGCAGCGCGAGAAATGGCTGAACGGCTGGACCGAGACTGTCCTGCGTTGAGCGCAACACCCAGCACCGCCAACTCCGCAGCAAACCCAAAACAACCCCGGAACATGCTGCAAACGGGCTTTGGGAGATTTTCAGCAGGCTATTGGCTGCTGTGGATTGTCCCATTGGCCTTTTTGGGACTCTTTTATTTTTATCCGATGGCCGGTATTTTACAGGTGAGCTTCAAGCGAGGCGATGGTAATCTACTGTCTCCATTTCTGGAGATCGCCCGATCCGCTTCGCTGCGCGGTATTTTAGGGTTTACGATCTGGCAGGCTGCGCTTTCCACCCTGCTGACCCTGTCCTTCGGTCTACCTGGCGCTTACATCCTGGCGCGCTATAAGATATGGGGCAAAAGCCTGATCCTGGCCTTAACCGGGATTTCTTTTGTATTGCCGACCCTGGTCGTTGCGGCTGCCTTCAATGCACTCTTGGGTCCGCGCGGTTGGGTGAATTTACTGCTGATGACGGGGCTGAGCCTGGATCAACCGCCAATCCATTTTGTAAATTCGTTCACGGCGATTCTTGTGGCGCACGTGTTCTATAACACTACCATCGTGCTGCGCATGGTGGGCGATTTCTGGTCTCATTTGGACCCGCGTATCATGCAGGCGGCGATGGTTTTGGGGGCAAGCCGCTGGAAGATCTTGCGCGATATCACCGCGCCGCTGCTGATGCCCGCGATCGCATCTGCTGCATTGTTGATATTTATCTTTGATTTCACCTCATTTGGCGTGATTCTGATTTTGGGAGGGCCACGTTTTGCCACATTGGAAGTGGAAATCTACCGTCAGACGATCAGTTTGTTCAACCTGCCGCTGGCAGGGGCGCTTTCCCTGCTGCAATTGGCCTGCACGTTGGGATTGACCCTGATCTATACTCGCTTGAGCCGGCGTCTTGCGCGCCCCATTTCGCTGAGGCCGAGAAAGACGGTCGAAAAACCGGTGGTGGGGTTGCGTAATCGACTTCTGGTCGTAGGCTACCTGGCGGTATTGCTTGGCTTGCTAACTTTGCCTTTGTTGGCATTGATCAGCCGCTCATTCTTCAGGATCGAACTCCCCCGGCGGGCGAATGAGAGGATCAGTTTCCATCTGACTTTGGATTACTATCGGGAGCTTGGTCTGAATGAGACCGAATCATATTTTTACGTCTCCCCAATCACCGCGATTGGGGTATCACTTGGATACGCCCTGACGACGGTTGCGCTGGCGTTGGGGTTGGGTTTGCCAGCTTCCTGGGCGCTGGCGCGAGACAAAGGCGCCGCGCTCAATCAGATCTTCGAGCCGATCTTGATGCTGCCATTAGGAACTTCTGCGGTGACTCTCGGATTGGGGTTTATTGTTGCCCTGGGTATTCCACCGCTCGATTTGCGCGCCTCGCCAGTGTTAATCCCGCTGGCGCACACACTGGTGGCTTTTCCATTTGTTGTGCGCAGCCTGACCCCCTCTTTGAGCAGCATCAAACCGCGTTTGCGCCAGGCGGCAGCAGTGATGGGCGCTTCGCCGGGGGAGGTGATGCGCCATATCGATCTGCCATTGGTGGGGAGGGCGCTGCTGGTTGCGGCAGTTTTTGCGTTCACGATTTCTTTGGGTGAGTTCGGCGCAACTACACTGGTTGCTCGCCCAGAGTATCCAACCATCCCGGTCATGATTTACCGTTTCCTTTCCCAACCTGGCGCTCTCAACCTGGGAAAAGCGCAAGCCCTGGGTTCGATCTTATGCGTTGTGACCGGATTGAGCATGCTTGTGATCGAACGATTCCGGATCGCCGACATTGGAGAGTTTTAGTTGAACAGCGACCACGCGATGATGGATTGTACGGATATACACGGCCTGCGGATCGATGACGTCTTCAAGTCATATGGCGACCAGGTTGCGCTAAAGGGCGTCTCTTTTCATGTGATGGAAAGAGAAATTGTCGCTCTGCTTGGCCCAAGTGGATGCGGGAAATCCACAGTTCTGGCGATCGTAGCCGGGCTGGAGAAGGCCGATCGAGGCGAAATATGTTGGAATGGGGTTGCACTGGAGGGCATCTCGACCCACAAACGCGGTTTCGGATTGATGTTTCAGGATTTTGCCCTCTTTCCACATCAGAACGTTTTTGATAATGTGGCTTTTGGGCTGCGTATGCAAGGCTTTGCGAAAGAGAAAATCCCGGTTCGTGTTGATGAAGTATTGAGCCTCGTTGGTCTACCTGGTTTTGGCTTGCGGGATGTAAATAAGCTCTCGGGGGGCGAGGCGCAGCGGGTTGCCCTGGCCAGGTCGATGGCGCCGCACCCGCGTTTGCTGATGCTGGACGAACCACTGGGTTCGTTAGACCGCAATTTACGCGAGCGCCTGATGTTTGACCTGCGCCAGATCTTGCGAGCAAGCCAACAAACAGCCATCTATGTTACCCATGATCAGGAAGAAGCCTTCGCGGTCGCTGATCGAATAGTCTTAATGGATGCTGGACGAGTGGTGCAGACTGGGACGCCTCTGCAAATCTATCAGCATCCCAAAACCAGCTTTGTTGCCCGATTCCTGGGACTGGAAAACCTGATGGTAGGAAGAATGATTCGTGCACAAGATGCTTTGTTGGTTGAGACCCCGATTGGGAATTTTCAGCTTGCGCCTGAGGCGTTGGATGGGATGTTTACAGATGCTGCCCGAAACGCTGTGGGGAGAGTTCCGATGGGCAATATGCAGGTTTTACTCCGCCCGGACACCGTGTTTCCAGCGGATGCGGCTGAAGATGATGAAGGGAGATATTGCCATATCAGAGGAAGGGTTCGCCAGATCTCATTTCGGGGAAATAACAGCAGAGTTTACCTTGAGATCGATGGTCTTCAATTACGTTTTGATTTCCTGGCGAATGTTGTTTTACCTGCGATAGGGGATCCTCTCGAATTATGCTTTGATCCGCTGGAAGCAATTCAATTGCTGCCCGAACAATAACAGGATTATTATGATATAATTAGTTATAATATCAGGTGGAGGCGCAGACAATGAAAGATGGTTATGCTAATCCGGATGTTCTGGTGACTACGGAGTGGGTTGCCGCCCATCTAAATGATCCATCCATCCGGATGGTTGAATCGAATGAGGATTTTTTACTCTACGACACCGGGCATATTCCCGGGGCCGTTAAGGTCGATTGGTTCACAACGCTGCAGGACCCGATCCGCAGAGATTTCCTGACAAAAGAAGATTTTGAGCGACTATGCTCTCATCTGGGGATTGGAAATGAGACAAGCGTGGTCTTTTATGGCGATAAGAGCAACTGGTTTGCAACGTATGCGTTCTGGTTATTCCGCTATTATGGACATCAGAAACTGAGCATCATGGATGGCGGTCGTCAGAAGTGGGGACAAGAAGGTCGTCTCATGACCAAAGATGTTCCCGCCTATCCAAAGACGGTTTATACTGCGCAAGAGCCGGATGAAAGCATTCGTGCTTATCGCGAGAACATTTTTGACCAGATCAAGGCCAAGCTGCCATTGGTGGATGTGCGCTCGCCGCAGGAATATTCGGGCGAGTTGCTGCATATGCCCAACTACCCTCAAGAAGGGGCGCAACGCGGCGGGCATATCCCAGGCGCGGTGAGCATCCCCTGGTCTAAAGCGTCTAATCCGAATGACAGCACTTTCAAGAAGGTGGAGGAATTGAGCGAGCTATACGAGAGCAATGGGATTACGCCTGACAGGGACATCATTGCTTACTGCCGGATTGGAGAACGCTCTTCACACACCTGGTTTGTACTCACGTACCTGCTGGGTTACCCAAATGTAAAAAACTATGATGGCTCATGGACGGAGTGGGGCAACCTGGTCGGCGCGCCGATCGAGAAGTGAACGATCGAAACAGCGAAACGTAAAAAACGTGCGGCGCGCCAGAACCGCACGTTTTTGGATTGATCCACCAGAAAGGCTAGGCTAGAGAAACCAGTGCGGGTAATACGAAGGACAAATCCAAATCCTCGATCAACTGATCGCCATTATTCCAGATCCACACTCCGGAAAGTAATGAGACGAGAATGCAGCAGCAACACAATATCACCACTAGCGCGATCACAATGATCAGGGTCGTGTTCTTCTTCTTTGCCGGTTGGGCAAAAGGTTCTTCAATCGGGGGGATTGGGGTGCCGAAATTTTGATCCATCAGATTTTCCTCTATCAGAATAAATGACCGAAATTGAATTAGACCGTAGTACCCATTCTATTCGCTTTGCGCCATAAATGCCAGACCCACCAAGATGTAAACAGGATTACCACCATCGCGATCAAGACCGGGATCAAAATGGATAGGATCGAAAGAACGGTAGATATCAGATCCTCCAGGATGCTGACCGGTATGTTGGCGGCGCCGCCGGTTGTGGCGGTAACCGCTGGACGAACTGCGACTGCTTTGACCGCATGCACGCTGCCTGCGACCAGGACACCGGCGATCATGGCTATCACCGGGTGCACATCGCTGATCACCTTAGCGCTGGCCGCAAATACAATTGCTCCGGCTGCTGGACGAACAAAAGTCTGGATAATGTCGTTGATGTGGTTTACAGCCGGGATTTTATCCGCGAAGAATTCGATTAAGAGCAGTATCAGCAACAGGCCAATCACCCAGGGACTGGAGATCGTATCCCAGGGTGGATTAAGCTTGATTAAGTTAGTGAAGCGCGGCAAGCAGGGCAATCGTCAGAAGCGGGATATAAGCATTTAATCCAGCGCTGGCAGACAGCCCAAAAGCGGAGAATATTCCAGTCAGCAATTCCATTTATTTTCCTTTCTCTTACCCCAGATGAAATCCATCCCAAGTGCCGGTTAATCCGAAACGCACCAGGTCAAACAACCCGATTTGTAGGATCGCTGTACCAAAACCCAGCGCCAATGGGACCACCAACTCGGCAAACCGCTCAGCTTTATTATCTTTCTTGAGCAACATCAGCCAGAAAACCGCGTAAATCATAGTCAATAGTACCAATACTCCCAACGACCCAACCAGCGCAAAAAAGAACAGCAGCAACGGATTCTCGATCCAGACCAGGTAATCCATCAGTAATGTCAGCAAGATAACCACTCCAAAAGGCAGCAAGCTTTCTATTGCAGGCGCCATGTTGAGCGACTTCCAGGCAGTCTGGTTGAAAGCCGGGTAGATCGCGAACGCGACAACTAACCCCATCCCGCTTCCGGTCAACAAGCGACCCAGGTTGTCTGGCTGGTAAAGCGAAGGCGCGCCCGGAAAAAGATGCAGATAAGAATTTAATCCATCCACTGCAAAGCCTGCGACAAACAGACCCAGGATGATCCAGATGCGCCAGTTAGGCATACCGGCTCGCCGCCCAGCGTAAAGGATTTGAAAACACAACCCAAGCATCGCTCCCAAAAACATACCCGAGCAACGCGCACAAAGCGGCATCTGGCGGTCGCCAAGATGGAAAGACCGGAGGTCAATACGATGGCAGACCGCATATCCGACAGCGTCTGCTTTCCCCAACAAGCCGCCCGGGGTATTGAGCAACCAGCCTATCAACAATAACCCGACGACAAAAAAAATTATTATTTTACCCACCACCGGCTTGGTCTTGCTAATGGCTTGAAATTTCATCATCTTAAAAGGATTATATCAAAAAGGCCCAGGGAATTGGCAAAGTATCCTATCTGCGGTATGATATTTTTTTGTAGATCAATCCAAAAAGGTCAATACAAGTTCCGGAGCCGAGATCAGTATCGGGTTCGTAACCAACTTCAGATCGTATCAAAATTGATGGAGAAGAGAATGACCAAACGTCTGGTAATGATAGCGCTCATTGTTCTACTTTTGAGCGCTTGCAAAGGAGCAACGCCGGAACCGACTGCGGCGCCAACCATGACTACTGTTCCAACCGATGTACCGCCATCTGAGACGCCAACAGAAATCATCCCGACTGAAACCCTAACGCTAGAGCCAACGGCTACAATTGAATTCACACCTACTCCGGTAGCCTATGGGCCTCATGATTTTCCAACAAATGTCAGTCCGCTCAGCGGCAAATCCGTCAGTAATATCACCTTGCTGGATCGCCGGCCAGTAGCAGTCAAGGTCCAGATCTTTCCGCGCGGCCAACGCCCTCCCTGGGGGGTATCCTTGGCGGATATCGTATACGATTATTACCAAAACTTTGGGCTTACCCGCCTACATTCGATTTTTTACAGTCAGGATGCCGAGACGGTTGGCCCAGTCCGGTCAGCGCGTTTGCTGGACCAATCATTGGTGCATATGTACCAATCCATCTTTGCCTTTGGCAGCGCTGAACAGCGCACATACAGCCGGCTCTTTGGCTCTGATTTTGCAGACCGGTTGGTGGTCGAAGGGAGGGCGAATTGCCCACCGATGTGTCGGGTGGACCCAAACGGGACGAACGAACTGACGGCAAACACCGCTGAACTGAGCAAATACATCAGCGAGAAAAGCGCGGATAACGCCCGGCAGAACCTGGATGGGATGTACTTCAACCAGGTCACACCCATCGGGGGTCAGCCTGGCGCTCAAGTTTTTATACGCTTCTCGATCAGCGCTTATCTTCTTTGGGATTTCAACCCGGATACAGGTCGTTATTTGCGATATCAAGACACCCAGGAAGCCGAGGATATTGCACTTGAGAATGTGGCGGCGTTGGTTGATCGAACGACAAATGAACAGCTCGCGGCGGATAATGTGGTGGTTATTATGGCGCCGCACCAGTATGCGTTTGGCACTCACCCTGGAGTGAATGAAGTCATCGAGATCAACCTTTCTGGAAGTGGGCCAGCCTACGCTTACCGTGATGGGCAGGTGTTTCAGGTGGTCTGGAACCGACCAGGTAAGAACTCGGTTCTGTTCCTGACGTTCCAGGACGGATCATCCTACCCATTTAAACCGGGTAATACCTGGTTCGAAGTGGTAGGAACTAGCAGCCGGGTGGAAGCAACCACTCCCGGTATGCTGCGTTTTACCCACGTTATGCCGTGAACCGAAACCAGGAAAGGTAGTTTATGGGCGCAGCCGGTCGTTTGTCGATAATCCAATTGGTTGCAACAGTTATGCTGTTCCTGCTCATTGCGAGCGGCTGCGCCAGTACGAACCCGATATCCACGGTTGACTTGACGCCTCCGGCTACACCTACATTGATCTTCAGGCCCACGAAACCGCCAACCGCTACAGCTGGCGTCTTCGAGTTGCGTTCAACAAGCACACCCATTCCCACCAATACACCGATCGTTGTCGATCTGTTGAAGGGATTTGGCCTTGGGCCGGATGGTTTCCCGGTGGATATTAACCCATTGACCGGTTTACGGGTTGATGATCCGGAATTGTTGGACCGGCGTCCGATGGTGATTAAAATCACTAATTTTCCTCTGAGCGTCCGTCCGCAGTGGGGTTTAACAGTTGCTGACCATGTCTACGAATATTATCTGGAAGACGAACTGACTCGTTTTGTTGGAATCTTTTATGGAAAGGATGCAGAACGGGTTGGTCCCATCCGCTCGGCGCGCCCTTTCGATGAACACCTGATCCGGATGTACAAAGGGATTTTTGCTTTTGCTTACGCGGATGACCGCCTGATTGATTGGTGGGAGGATACGGATATTTCTCCATTCCTGGTGTTTGAAAAACCGGATAACTGCCCGCCGATGTGTCGAATTGGCTCGAAAAATAATTACAATACCCTTTATACGGACACCCATCTATTAACCAATTACGTCGCAGCAAGGGACTTCAAACAAGAGCGCCAGGATTTAAGCGGGTTGCGGTTTGAGCGCAGTACCCTGGATGTGAATGGGGGCGGCGGCGCGCAGCGTGTCGAAATTCATTTTTCCCCGTCTTCCTACAATTATTGGCAGTACCATCCAGGTACCTATCGTTATTATCGCTGGCAGGATGTAGAACGACGGGCGGAGGGAAATGAAATTTACGAACCGCTTTTCGACAGCCTGACATCTCAACAGGTGTACGCTGATAACCTGGTCATCTTGCAGGTTCCGATAGTTTATTTCTTCAAGTCGAATTCAACCGATGTCTATGATTTCCAGCTCATCGGACAAGGCGAGGCGTTTGCGCTGCGAGAGGGGCGGATTTTTTCAATCCAATGGCGACGACCGACCAAAGAGAGCATGATCTCGCTGACCTTTCCCAACGGCGCTCCCTATCCGCTAAAACCGGGCAATATCTGGTTTGAAGTGCTCAGCCAGGTATCGCCTCACATTGTTAATGAACAGACCTGGCATTTCTCATTTGTGATCCCTGAGGACATGCCGATCCCTACCGCGACGCCGAAACCGAAGAAACAATCTCCTTGACAAGCCCAGGGCCTGCATAAACCAGACCGGAATAGACCTGAATCAGGGATGCGCCAGCTTCCAGATGTTCATAAGCATCTTGCGGGCTGAGGATGCCGCCAACACCGATCATGGGTAAGGTCCCATTTGTAATCGCATAGATTTTTCGTACCATCTCCAGGCTGCGCCGACCCAGCGGCGCGCCGCTCAAGCCGCCGGTTTCATTCGCTAATCCTGAAGATAAACCCTCTCGGTGTAACGTGGTATTCGTTGCGATCACTCCATCCATACCATTTTGAATAATCACATCCAGCGCATCCTCAAGCTCCGGGTCGGATAGATCCGGCGCCAGCTTCACCAGGACTGGGATTTCCCTTTTCATATGACCAGCGAGCGATTTGCGCGTCTCCGCGATGGCTGTAAGCAAGTTGTCGAGCATCTGGCGACTCTGAAGCCGGCGCAAACCGATCGTATTGGGTGAACTGACATTAATCGCCAGGTAATCTGCCAGGGGAGCGAAGATTTCAACCAGCGCCTGGTACTCACGGGGAGCATCTTCAAGCGAGGTGGTTTTGTTTTTTCCCAGGTTTACACCCAAAACCAGACCTGGCGGACGTTTTCCAGCCAATTGGCGGGCGACGAAATCTGCGCCTCGGCTTGGGAAACCCATCCTGTTGATTAAAGCCTGATCCTCCACCAGGCGAAACAGGCGCGGCCGCGGGTTGCCCGGCTGTGGTTTGAGCGTCACCGTGCCTACCTCAATATGACCAAAACCCAGGCATGCCAGCCCGCGCCACCCCAGGCCGTCTTTATCATAACCAGCAGCCAGCCCGACCGGATTTGAGAAATCCAACCCAAACAGATGCAGCGGACAAGGCGGAGCGGCAAACCGGAAACGCAATAACCCTCCAACCGGCGGGATTTGCCCAGAGAGCCGGATCAACTGCAGGGTCATCGCATGGGCTTTTTCAGGATCCAGGCGAAAAAGCAGCGAACGAAACAAGGCATACATCAGCCGGATATCCTTTATCTGTTATCTATCGGACGTATTCTGTCTGCTTTCACTGCCGCTTTCGGCCAGGAACTGCCTGGTTGCCTGGATCTGGTCGGGCGGGACAAGTGTAGCGCCGGTTTCGCCAGCCTGCTGCCAATGGTCAAGCATCTGAGTTAGTGTGAGAACTGCGTGCATCCGAAAACCAGCCTGAGCAAGCGCCTGAGCAGCGCCTGACTGGCGGTCGATCAGCACCACAACATCTCGGACAATCAACCCGGCTGCAGTTAATTTCTCGATAGCCTCGAATTTGCTTTCCCCGGTGGTTGCCAAGTCGTCAATCACAATTGCCAGCTCGCCTTCTGAGAAATTGCCCTCGATCTCGGCCCGTGTTCCGTATGTTTTTACCTCTTTGCGAGGGTAGATCAATGGCCACCCACTTTGCAGGCTGATGGCGGTGGCAATAGGTAGAGCTGCGTACGGCAGGGCTGCCAGACGGTTGAAGGATAACTCTTGCAGGATGGGCAAGTAAGCTGCTCCAACTTTTTCGAGCAGGGCAGGATGGCTGACAAGCTGGCGTAAATCCAGGTAGATCGGCGATTGAAGTCCTGATTTCAACCTGAAGCCCCCGAATTTTACGCAGCCCGCTTGAAGCAGCCCATCAGCTAAATCGCTCAAGTAGGCAGGAAGACCCACTTCGGATTGGTTGGGGTTGTTCGATCCAAGCAAACTCTCGCTCGGATGTCTTTCGTTCGCTTGAATGTCATGTATCCGCCGGATGTCTTCTGTCCGCCGGATTTGATTGATCTGGTTGCGCAGTTCGATGGCTGCCTGGCGCGGGTCGGCGCGGCGAGAAATTGCCCGTGAGACTGGGATTAATAAGCCCATCCCGTCCGGTCGTAAGCCGGCTTTAAGGGCTGTCTGCAAGTCGCCACCCTGCGCCCCGATACCTGGCGCTAAAATCCATAATTCTGGCGCCAGTGAGCGGACGCGTTCAAGCGCCTGCGGGTGGGTGGCGCCGACGACAAGCCCGAGGTTATCCAAAGTATTCCAGCCTGCCGCCAGGAGTGCAACCACCTCAAAGACCGTGAATTCTTGAGGCGAAGAGAATACAGCCAGACTCGACTGAATGGCTCTTGCCGCGATAGGCAGATCCTGGAGGTCGCCGGAGCCTGAGTTGGAGGTTTTGCAGAGCAGAAAAACCCCATTTTGTTCAGATTGGATTAATGGCTGGAGCGAATCGTATCCCAGATAGGGGCTGGCTGTCAGAGCGTTCGCCCCGAATTGTTCAAAGGCGGCGCGGGCATAAGCCTCGGCAGTGGAGCTGATATCACCGCGTTTGGCATCCAGGATGACCGGTGCATACTGCCGGGCTGAATCGATCACCTCTTTCAGGGCCTCCATACCTGCCACCCCAAATGCTTCGAAGAAAGCAGAGTTGGGTTTATATGCCAGGGCCAGATCGTGGGTCGCATCAACCAGGCGCAGGCAAAAATCGCGGGCTGCCCTGGCTGTTGGCTCGGGCAGGTCCGCCGGATGTGGATCTAGCCCAACACAGAGCAATGTATCCAGCTCTCTGGCGCGATTCGCCAGGCGACTCATAAAACCCATCACAGCCTCCTAAGCCTTTCCCAGAACCAGAGCGAGCAGAGCCATCCGAACATAAAGCCCGTATTCCATCTGACGGAAATAGGCTGCCCGAGGATCTTCGTCCACATCCATGCTAATCTCACCAACCCGCGGCAATGGGTGCATAATGATCATGCGCTCTTTGGCCGGGACCAGCGTCTTGGGTGTGATCACAAAAGCCTGTTTGACGCTTTCATAAACCGTATTATCTTCAAAGCGCTCTTTTTGAACTCGAGTGACATAAAGTACATCTGTGTGCGGCAAGACTGTATCCAGGGTGCTGAATTCAGCCTGGGGGATATTTTGATCTTTAAGCTCTTGGAAGACATCTGACGGCATGCGCAAAATCTCTGGGGAAACATAATTGAGTTTTACATCAAACAGCGCTAACAAGCGCGCCAGGGAATGCACAGTGCGGCCATATTTCAAGTCTCCCAGCATGGTGACGGTCAGACCATCGACCTGGCCCAGCTCCTCGACGATGGTAAACAAATCGAGCAATGCCTGGGTGGGATGTTCACCGACGCCATCGCCGGCGTTGATGATTGGTTTGCTGGCATATTTGGCTGCCAGAGCAGATGCGCCCATATCGGGATGGCGCAGCACGATGACATCTGCATAGCATTCGAGTGTGCGAACGGTATCAGGGAGCGATTCGCCTTTCGAGACTGAGGAATAGCGAACTTCGTTGATAGGGATAACGGATCCACCCAGGCGTTCCATGGCGGAAGTGAATGATGAAGACGTACGGGTGGATGGCTCATAGAACAAGTTCGCCAGGATCTTCCCTTTGAGCAGGTCGAAAGTGCCAATGCGCTGGACCATCTCGCGCATTTCATGTGCGACGCCAAAAATAGCATCCAGATCTGACCGGTTGAATTGCTTGACGGAGAGAATGTCCTTGCCATAGAAGGGTGTATTTCGGTGGTCGCCAAAGGGTAGAAATGGGTTTTCTTTGTGGATGGGTGGAACATAATTAGCCATTAGTTTTACTCCTCATAGGTGATTTATTGAAAAGTCATACGGGTTTAATCGATTGATCATGTGTACAGTAGGACCGCGGATGGCGGATAAAAGATTTCAGGCGGATACAAGACATGCGCTCGAAAGCGTTCATCTCAAAGGTTTCCCAAAGCCTGGTCCTGCCAGGACCTGGCCATTTGAGTAAACCTCCTGCCCACGCAGCACGACCTGGCGCAGCCGCCCGCGCACCGGGTAACCTTCGAAAGGCGTCCAGGCGCAGCGGGTATGAGTTTCAGCGGCGCGGATTTGCCAGGAGACGTCCAGATCTACTTCGATCCAGGTTTCCGGTTGCTCAGGCAGGTTGAAGATGCGGCGTGGATTGGTGTACATCCGTTGAACCAGATCATCGATGCTTAACCGGCCATCGTGCACAGCACCCAGAAAGAGCGGTAGTGCTGTCTCCAGGCCGGGGAAGCCCGGTGGAGGTTTTGGTCCGTCTTTCTCTTCAATTGTATGCGGAGCGTGATCGGTAGCGAAGCAGTCAATCACGGACAGATTCTCCCATAAGGCTGCCTGATCGGTTTTGCTGGCCAGAACCGGGCGGACTTCGCTGCGCCCGGCGCCAATTAGCGGGATATCCGCCTCGCTCAAAAACAGGTGATGGGGTGTGACCTCGCAGGTAATTTTCAGACCGCGTTCCTTCGCCCGGCGGATCAGCAATATCTCGTCACGATGTGAGACATGCGCAAGGTGCAACGGACGATCGTATAGGGCGGCTAGCAGCATCACTGCGGCCATTGTACGCCCTTCGGCATGGGCGACAATTGGGATATCCGTCGGCCAGGCTGCAAAATGCTCCATCCAAAGACTGATCTCATCCAACCGCAGCGGGCCGAATGTCTGATCCAGGTACATTTTCAGCCCGGCAGAACGATGCGAGATCGCAGGTAAACTTGCGGCATTATCCGGACCAGCGCCCAAGAAGAGGGCATAGTCGCAGCGCGCTTTCCGACTGGCTGCATCCAGGGCCAGATCCAGGCTGGTGGGATCAACGATCGGCGGGTGGGTGTTGGGCATGGCTAATACAGCCGTAAACCCACCAGCCAGGGCAGCCGCTGTGCCGGTATCCCAGTCTTCTTTCTGCTCACCGCCAGGTTCGCGCATGTGGACATGCGGGTCAATCAATCCGGGTAGACGCATATTTTCTCCTGATCAACAAAAAAATAGAGCCTCAACGGCTCTATTTTGGAAACACGGGTTGGATAAAAAAATCGCCCAATGGGGCTTGCGCCTTGGGGCGATTCAGTAATTGGAGGAAGTGTTTTTTACCAGCCATTTTCAATCCGGTCGATTTTACACCGAATCGAGGAAATGTCAAGGTTTAAATTTTGAGATCTCGAGATCAACAACAGCAGCGTATTGGCTGAGATTTCCGCTTCGCCAGTACATCTCAGAGATTTAATTTTACAATCTCAAATCCCAGGAACGCAGCGCGGGGATGGCGCTGTGGGCGGTCATGTCCAGGTGGAGGGGTGTGATCGAGACGGCGCCTTCTGCCAGGGCGCCGAAATCAGTGCCTTCTTCAGCTATTCCGGTAGGGGCCTCTCCGCCGATCCAGTAATACGGTCGGCCACGTGGGTCTTTGCGAGCGTCCAATACGTCCCGGTAGACGCGCAAACCCTGGCGGGTAATGCGCACGCCGTTCACTCGCTTCTCCGCGAGATAAGGGATGTTGACATTGAGCAGCACGTTCTGGGGGAGTTTATGTTCAATCACAGCCTGGATGATCTTGCAGGCAATCCGGGCTGCCGGTTTGAAATCAAGCGGTTCGGGATGTTCTTCAGGCGAATCGAGAGAGAAGGCAATTCCAGGGATGCCCCAGATGGCGGCTTCCATCGCAGCAGTCACAGTCCCGGAATAAGTAACATCGTGACCCAGGTTAGCGTTGGGATTGATCCCAGAAACTACCAGATCAATTTTTTCTTCCAGCACGCCTAATACCGCCAGGGCAACACAATCGGAAGGCGCTCCATCGCAAGCCAAGGCGGCGCTTCCATCAGTTAGGCGGACCTCTTTTACTCGTAGCGGTCGATGGAGGGTCTTCACATGACCGGAAGCCGACCAGTTGTGATCGGGCGCTAGCACGGTCACTTTGGCAAGCATACGGACCTGTTCCAGCAAAGCAAGAAGACCGGGAGCAGTGACGCCATCATCATTTGTCAATAAGATATGCACCATTTGGCAGGTTGTTCCTTTCCTGGTTTGGATCAGAATGATTAATGCAGGCATTCAGGTAGAACCTGTTTGCGCTGAAATTATAATGGTAAAATTCAGATCATCTTTTCCAAATTATCCGGCCAGGAGGAAACAGAATATGTCTGCCATTCGAAAATTAATCGGGGTTTTGTTATTAATTGCTGCGATCATCGGCTTGATTTTCAGCATCGCTGGCACGATGTTCTTATGGCGTTTTGAGGACCAGGCTACAGCGAATGTGCAATCAACCATCGAGTTGCTCATCCAGACCATGGAAACCACCTCGCAGGGTCTGACTGTGACTTAGGCGGCGATCAAAGGCTCGGTACAGACCATCCGTTCGCTGCAATCTACGGTTGAGACCACTGCAATGACCATCAAGTCAAGCAGTCCGATGGTCACTGAAATCACCACCCTCTTTGATACGAATCTCCCGGAGACGATCCGGGCTACGGAACAATCCTTGCGCACCGCTCAAGAAAGCGCTTTGGTGATCGATTCGGTTCTATCCACTCTGAGCAGCATCCCGTTGATCGGTTCGGGGATTGGTTATAATCCGGATGTGCCACTCTCGGCAGCGCTTGGAGAAGTGGCAGATAGCCTGACTGGCCTGCCGGAATCGTTTTCCAGTATGGAAAAGAGTTTGACTGAGACAGGCGGCAACCTAGAGACTTTCCAGGCTGACCTGACCGTGATGGCTGAGTTGATTGGCGAGATCGAGAACAGTGTAGCTCAATATGATCTTGTCATTGTGGGGTATCAACAATCGCTCGACCAGGTAAAAGCAGGGCTGAAGGGCCTCGAGGAAAGCTTACCAAATACGATGCGAATGCTCTTGATGGCTGTAACGGTTTTCCTGGTTTGGATGGCGATTGCCCAACTGGGGCTGCTAACCCAGGGCTGGGAGCTGATAACCGAAAATCCAAAGAAGGCGGATAAACATCATCCGGCGGATGAGCCGAAAGCAGACGAACCAGTTGCGGAAAAGTAATTCGGAAGAGACCGGTTTCGCAACTACCTCCGAGTTCTCGCAGAACTCGGAGGTAGTTTTCATAGTAGACTGCGCAGTACAGTGTGAAGGATGCCGCCATTGCGATAATAAGCCACTTCGATGGGTGTTTCCAGGCGAACAAGGGATTTGAAGGTTATCTGGCTGCCATCTTCTTTCTCCGCGAAGACGGTCAACTCGGTTTTCGGCTGGATTTCATTGTTCAGACCGCTGATAGTAAAGGCTTCTTTACCGGTTAGCCCCAGGTTTTCCAGGTTTTCGCCGGCGATGAATTGTAGCGGCAGCACACCCATCCCCACCAGGTTGGAGCGGTGAATGCGTTCATAAGATTTGGCGATGACCGCCCGGACGCCCAGTAGCAGCGTACCTTTGGCAGCCCAATCGCGGCTGGAGCCAGAACCATATTCTTTTCCTGCCAGCACGATCAGCGGGGTATCCCGCTCTCGATAGTTTAGCGCAGCTTCATAGATGCTCATCTGCTCGCCGTCCGGCAAGAACAGCGTTACGCCACCCTCCACGCCGGGTACCAGGCGGTTTTTCAGGCGGATGTTGGCGAACGTGCCGCGCGTCATTACCCGGTCATTGCCACGGCGAGAGCCATAAGAATTGAACTCTTTGGCGGGGATGCCTTTTTCAAGCAGATATTTTCCGGCTGGGCTGTTTGGGGAGAAAGATCCAGCCGGTGAGATGTGATCGGTAGTGATCGAATTGCCCAATACAACCAATGCGCGCGCCTGGCTGATCCCCTGGATGTCGGGCTGCTGACGGGTCAGTCCGCTGAAGAAGGGCGGTTCCTGAATGTATGTCGAGTCCGGGTCCCAGGCATATAACTCGCTCCCACCGGCATGGATAGCGTTCCAGGTTTCATTCCCGCTGAACACATTGGCATAATTCTCTTTGTACATTTCGGGTTGGACAGCCTGGGAAATGGCTTGCTGAATATCGTGGCTAGAAGGCCAGATTTCGCCCAAATAGACCGGGCTGCCATTTGCATCATAACCCAGTGGATCATTCAACAGGTCGACATCCACACTTCCAGCCAGGGCATATGCCACCACCAGCGGCGGCGAGGCCAGGTAATTGGCGCGCACGTTCGGATGGATGCGGCCTTCAAAGTTGCGGTTTCCGGAAAGCACCGCAGCCGCCACCAGGTCGGCGCGGTTGATCGCATTGACCACCTCGGCTGGCAAAGGCCCTGAATTGCCGATGCAGGTGGTGCAGCCATAACCAACCACATTGAACCCCAGCTCGGCGAGCGAATCGAGCACGCCAGCCCGCTTGAGGTAATCTGTGACCACTCGCGAACCGGGGGCGAGGCTGGTCTTGACATACGGTTTAACTTTAAGACCGCGCTTGACCGCATTCTTTGCCAGGAGTCCGGCGCCGACCATGACCGAGGGGTTGGAAGTATTGGTGCAGGAGGTGATCGCGGCGATCACGACCGCGCCGTGGTGCATTTCGACCGAGTCTCCACTTAGCTCGAGGGAAGTTTTTCTTTCCGTTTGCTCGAAGGTCAGATCGAAGCCGCGCTCTTTGATTGGGGCGGTCAATACCTGGCGGAAAGAGCGCTTCATCTCTTTCAGAGAGAACTCTGTCTTGCGGGCGTTTGGGACCAGCCAGGCTGGGCTCAACTTGACCGAGGTCCAGTTCAAGGGTATCGCTGAATTCCGGGTCAGGCGTCTGGGCAGTGCGAAAAAGCCCTTGCTCTTTACAATAACGCTCTACGCGCTCTATCACTTCCACCGGGCGGCCAGTGAGGCGTAAATAGCGCAGGGTCTCGTCATCAACTGGAAAGAAGCCCACCGTCGCGCCGTATTCTGGCGCCATGTTCGCTATTGTCGCCCGGTCCGGCAGAGACATCGAGGCTAATCCCGGGCCGTAGAATTCGACAAATTTCTCGACCACACCTCTCTTGCGTAACATCTGGGTGACGGTCAGGGTCAGGTCGGTGGCTGTGACGCCTTCGCCCAATTCTCCAATCAGCTTGAATCCGATTACATCCGGGGCGAGCATATCAATCGGCTGGCCGAGCATGGCAGCCTCGGCTTCGATCCCGCCGACCCCCCATCCAAGCACACCCAGGCCATTGATCATCGTTGTATGCGAGTCAGTGCCAACCAGCGTATCGGGAAAAGCCAGCCGCTCTCCATCCTGGACTTTCGCCATCACCACCTGGGCCAAATATTCCAGGTTAACCTGGTGAACGATACCCATCGCGGGTGGAACGACACTGAAGTTATCAAATGCATTCTGACCCCAGTGCAGGAATTCGTAGCGCTCGTGGTTGCGCTGAAATTCGATTTCCGAATTACGGGCCAATGCCTCGCTAATGCCAAAGAAATCAACCTGGACGGAGTGATCGATTATCAGATCCACAGGGACGAGCGGGTTGATCTTTTTAGGGTCGCCGCCTAATCGGGCGACAGCGGAGCGCATGGCAGCCAGATCAACAATCGCTGGCACGCCAGTGAAATCCTGCATCACCACCCGGGCCGGGGCAAAGGGCAGCGCCGGGCGGTTTTCCTGATGACTTTTCCAGCCAGCCAGGTTCAGCACATCTTGGCGGGTGAATTCGCGCTCATTCAACTGGCGCAAAACCGATTCCAGCAGAATCCGAATGGAAAACGGCAGGCGGGCCAAATTGGTCAGGCCAGCTTTTTCCAGGCTGTCCAAACGATAAATGATGTAATCTCCGTGAGATGTTTTTAGTACATCCCGGCTGAAATGAGTTTCGGCGGCGTTGAAGAATTCCTTAGGCATAGGTTTTCTCTCTCCTTGTGTGGTTTATTCTTAGATGCGTTTTACAAAAACTTGTTTCAGCCGAAATAAGTTTTTACATGAAAAGTACCATTAACGGCGGACAATGGCATCGGTCATGCGCGCCGCACGCGCAATGGGCTGGACGTCATGGATGCGCAGGATATCCGCGCCGCGGGCGATACCAATGGCAGCGGCAGCGGCGGTCCCTTCCAGGCGCTGATTGGGTGGTAAATCGAGCGTATAGCCGATGAAGGATTTGCGAGAGGGTCCCAACAAAACCGGGTAGCCCAAAGAGCGGATCTCTGCCAGGCGGTCGATCAATTCCAGATTCTGTTCCACGGTCTTGCCAAACCCAATCCCCGGATCCAGGATGATATGTTCATCGGGTACGCCAGCTTGATGCGCCATCTCGACGCTTTCGAGCAGCTCGGCGCGGATATCGGCGATCAGATCATCATAAGCCATACCAATGTAGCGGCCTCCCAGGCCCTCCTTTATTTCAGCGTGCGCCCATGAACTGCGATTGTGCATCAAAATCAAGGGAGCATGCATCCGGGCAGCCACCTGGGCTACCTGCGGATCGGCCCGCAATCCCCATACATCGTTGATCAGATGGGCGCCAGCTTCCAGGGCTTTCTGAGCGACTGCGGCTTTGTAGGTATCGATCGAGATTAACGGCGGAAGGGGTTCTAGCTCGAATTCGCTAACCAGCCTGGCAATCACCGGAAGCACACGCTGCAACTCATCTTCCAGGCCGACCGGCTCGGAGCCTGGACGGGTGCTCTCGCCGCCCACATCCAGGATATCCACCCCGGCGGCGACAAAACCGCGCGCCTGCTGCAAGGCTGCGTCCACAAAATCTGAGCCGGGCTGCTCAAAGCCGATATGATTTGCTAATAATCCATCCCCAGAAAAGCTGTCCGGGGTGAGGTTGAGGATGCCCATTAGAAAGGTTCGCTCACCCCACCTGAAAGTATGTTCTCCGATGGAAAGAGAACTGCTTTTCAGCGTTGTCAAATCAGCAGGGTTAAGGGGCGATCCAGCCATGCTTCCGCCTCATCAATGGATGTAAAAATCTTCATCTCAACGCCATACCCGGCTGAAAGAGCATCGATCTGCTGCAGCCCCTGGCGGACGGACTCGCTGGCGACCACAACCGCCAGGCGGATATTGCGCACAGCCGGATCGTTGTTCACCTCGAGTGCAAACTCGACTGCTTCGTGCGGCAGAGTCTCTATCTGGCGCAGGTCGTACAGATTGGTGGTCAGGCGGTCTGAATTCTCCAGATGAGCCACCGAGAAATCTCGCCATCGCTCGAGCGTCTGATGGTTGACGTTTTGGAAGATGATATACATCCCGCCATCCGGGCGGCGAGAAGCGCTAAAGCCCGCTTGCGGTCCGGGCGCGTCTTGTAGGGGTTTGGGGTTCGCTTGAACCATCATCTTATTCTCCTTCATACAGGATCACTTCTGAAATATCTATTTCTTGCATTAATTCTTTTATTTTACTGCCCAGCACGGGATGACGCAGGTTCGGAGCAATCGCTGCCAAAGGAACCAGCACAAAAGCGCGCTTTTCCAGGCGCGGGTGCGGAATTTGCAGTTGATCCTCGTGCAGGATCAGGTCGTCATAGAACAGAATGTCGATATCGATTCGGCGCGGGCCATTCCGAAAGGTAGGCTCACGCCCCAACTCGCGTTCGAGATGCTTGATGAATGCCAGCAGGTCGGCGGGTGAAAGGTCTGTTTCCATCTTGAGTGACTGGTTAAGGAAATACGGCTGATCCAGGTAGCCCCAGGGCGGCGTCTCATAGACAGGCGAAGCCTGGATCAGATGGATTTGCGGCTCAAGCGCCTGAACGGCGGCTTGCAGGTTAGCCAGGCGATCTCCCAGGTTGGAACCCAGACCAAGATAGACGATTGAACGAATTTCGGCGGGCATTATATCCGCTCCAATATGGTGGCGGTGGCCATGCCGTGGCCGATGCACATCACCTGCAGGCCATAGCGTCCGCCAGAACGCTCCAACTCGTATAGTAATTTGGTCATCACGACCGCCCCGGTGGCTCCGAGCGGGTGGCCAAGCGCGATCGCGCCGCCATTCGGGTTTACGCGGCTCCAATCGCTCACTCCCAGCTCTTTGCCCCAAGCCAGCACAACGGAGGCAAAGGCCTCGTTGATCTCGATCACATCGATCTGGTCAAGGTCCAGGCAGGCCCGCTTGAGGACCTGGCGGGTGGCTGGGATGGGCGCATCGAGCATCAGCACCGGGTCGGAACCGACCACCGTCCGAGCCACGACCCGGGCGCGTGGGATCAGGTTGAGCCGCCCCACCGCTTGGGGCGAAGCCAGCAACAAGGAGGCTGCGCCGTCGCTGATCTGGCTGGAATTCCCGGCGGTGACCACTCCGTCCGGCTTGAAAGCCAGGCGCAGACTGCGCATCTTTTCCCGGTCGGGCGGCATGCGCACACCTTCATCCGTTGTGACCAGGCGGCCATCCGGGCGCTCGACCGGCAAGATCTGGCTTTCAAAACGGCCTTCCTGGATGGCTCGCATTGCCCGCTGGTGGCTCTGGAAAGCGAAATCGTCCAGGCTTTCACGATCCAAGGCCCATTTCTCGGCCATCAATTCGGCGCTGATTCCCTGGTGGACCAGCTCATAGGGGAAATCTGGCGGCCACTGAGGCGGATAATCCGCCCCAAGCGGCTGATGCGACATCATCTCGACGCCGCCAGCCAAAACCAGGTCCATATCGCCCGCAAGGATTGCCTGGGCGGCAAAGTGGACGGCTTGCTGGCCTGAACCGCACATCCGGTTCAGGGTAACTGCCGGAATTTTGGAGGGAAACCCCGCTTTCAAGACGGCCAGGCGGGCCAGGTTGCCTCCCTGGTCTCCGACCGGTGTGACGCAGCCCCAAATGACGTCTTCCAAGCGAGACGAGTCCACACCAGCCCGGTGAAGGGCTTCCTGAATCACCAGAACAGTCAGATCGACCGGCGCCAGCGGGGCAAGGGCGCCCTGCGGCTTGCCGACCCCGACCGGCGTGCGGACAGCGGAAATGAGATACACTTCGCCTGGATGTTTTTTATCCGCCATTTCTTGCGCTCCAGAGAACAAGCGCGGATACAGAATATCCGCTGCAGCCTATCCTACTTGATTTATAATCAGAGGATACCACAAAACAAACGACGAGGGCAATCGATGACAACCACAACTTACCATTTTCCGCGCGGTTTTTTATGGGGAACCGCGACCTCTTCTCATCAAGTGGAGGGCTATAACACCAATAACCAGTGGTGGGCCTGGGAGCAACAAGAGGGACATATCCGCAACGGGGACAAATCCGGAGCAGCCTGCGACTGGTGGGGCGGGCGCTGGCGAGACGATTTCGACCGGGCGTCCGAGACCGGCCAGAATGCCCACCGCTTTTCGATCGAGTGGAGCCGCATCCAGCCTGTTCCGGATCAATGGGAGGAATCGGCGCTGGAGCGTTACCGCGAGATGGCGCGCGGGCTGGTGGATCGGGGTATGACCCCGCTGGTCACCCTGCATCATTTCAGTGATCCGCTCTGGCTGGCTGAGATGGGCGGCTGGGAAAACGAAGCGGTCGTGGATTGGTTTGCTCGCTATACCCGCAAGGCGGTGGAGGCTTTAAAAGAGTACGTTAATCTGTGGGTGACAATCAACGAGCCAAACCTGTATGCGTTGCTTTCGTATATGTTCGGGGATTTTCCTCCTGGTAAGAAGGACCTGAAGGCGACCGGGCGGGTGCTGGTGAACCTGGTCCGCGCTCATGCGGCTGCATACGCTGCGATTAAAGAGGTCCAGCCGACCAGCCGGGTTGGGATCGCCCAGCACTACCGCGGCTTTCGCCCGAACCAGCCCGCCTCTCCGCTCGACCGCCTGGCAGCCAACCTGTTTCATAGCTATTTGAACGACTTGTTCCCGCGCGCATTGACCACGGGCGTCTTCCGGTTTGCGAACGTTCGAAAGCAGATCCCACAGGCCAAGGGGACACAGGATTTCATCGGCTTGAATTATTATACCGAGGAGCAGGTATCCTTCAGCCTGAAGTCATCCGTCCGAATTCTTCACCCGGCGCTTCTATGCTCCGCAGGTCGAAACGAGCGACGGCGGTTTCATTGCCAACGTCTCGGATGGCTTCTACCGGGCGCTGGAATGGTGCAAGGGTTTTGACCTGCCGATTATCATCACTGAAAACGGGATCAACGACGACAGCGACCGGCTGCGCCCACGCTATCTGGTTCAGCACCTGCACCAGGCCTGGCGGGCAGTGAACTTCAATTTTCCGATCAAGGGCTATTTCCACTGGTCGCTGGTGGATAACTTTGAGTGGGAGCGCGGCTGGTCGCAGCGGTTCGGGTTGTGGGAGCTGGATGTGGAGACCCAGGTCCGGCGCAAGCGCCCAAGCGCCGATCTGTACGCTGCGATCTGTCGCGAGAACGGCATCTCCGCTGAGATGGTGGAGCGCTGCACACCGGAGCTGGCTGGGCAGCTTTTCCCGGAATAAGAATCGGCATTCCAGCAGCCGCCAATGCCGGAGAGTGGCTAAAAAATGGGCTAAAATAGGGGGATGAACAGATGCCCGAAATGCCAACGAACAGAACGACAAAACCGTGCTGGAAAAACAGGTGCAGGTAGTCAACGCTATCGATGCATGTATTGTCAGATCAAATACACGCCTGAACCGAAAGCATGGGTCTATGATGAGCAAACTCGCCAAAAAGCGATAGAAATGTATGTGGATGGGATGAATCTGCGTCGAATTGCTGCGTCATCTGGGTACACACCATCGTACAATATCATTATGGGTCAAAAGAAGGCGGCTAGCTTACCCGAAGCACCCGTTTCCAGAAGAAGTCAAAGAGGCTGAAATGGACGAGCTTTTCACCTTCATAGGAGAGAAAAAAAGCGCATCTACATCATAACCCTTGTAGATCGAGCAACACGCTGTTTTCTGGGCTACAAAATCGTCTGGGTATCGCACTCAAGTGGTGATCCAGGATATGGTAGATGAAGCTGTCAAAGCCAAACAGTATTACAGTGATGGGTTTGATGCCTATTACCGCCTTTGGTATCACTATGGTCATTATGAAGTATCGGAAGGCAAGACAGATACTTATTCGGTTGAAGGTGATAACGCTGAATTGCGTCACTATCCGGCTCGACTGGCACGCCGCTCGCGATGTTTTTCAAGAAGTCTCGAAGCTTTGGAGTGGGCTGTGCTGACTCTTTGTTTACTGCTTCAACCGTCGCCAGCTATTGAAGCAGCGTTTTCCCAGCTACCCGGCCCATGTTTTTCAGTTTGTTTAGCCCTTGATTTAGCCACTCCCAATGCCGCAAATTGGCGCAAAACCCGGAAATGTATAGTATAATCCGCTGCGCCTTCGGGCGGAAAACCGAATAGTGGTTGTTTGAAGTGGAGAGGTTGCGTAGTCTGGCCTAACGCGCACGCCTGGAGAGCGTGTTTCCCGAAAGGGAACGCGGGTTCGAATCCCGCCCTCTCCGCCTTTGATTTAAAGGGAGGAACGCAGAGAGTACAGTAGCGGTGGATTTTCGCTTAAAAAACTGCTATACTACAGAGGGGAGGTTTGATCCATGATCCCAGAGTCGAAGAATGTAGCAATCAACCTATATTTTCGATACCAAATTCTGAGAAATCTGTAGGTATTTGACGAAGTAAGATGGTTGAATGTATAAAAATCCCTTGAGCCGAGATGCCCTCCCTTGAACGTATCCTGATCGATGGTCTGATCCTCTCCGGGGTCGCCTTCCTGATCATGCTGGCCTCGATGATGGCGACCCCGCGCATCTGGCTGCAGGATTACCCCAAGCCGATCCAGAATCTGGTCCCGCCGAAGAACGAAGACGAGAAGAGGTTGTCGCTCGCGTTTGGGATCCCGTTCATGCTGGTGTTAATCGGCGGGCCGTTTGTGTTGACCGCGCTGCTGGCAGCGCGCAGCGAGGGGATGCTCTCGTTCGGGGAGATGTTCCTGTATGCAGGCGGACTGGTCCTGGTTTTCAACCTGTTCGATTGGCTGATAATCGATTGGTTGGTTTTTTGCACAATCACACCGAAGCTGATCGTAATCCCAGGGACGGAGGGCAATCCTGCTTATAAAGATTACTTCTACCATCTGCGCGGATTTTTATTTGGGACGGTCTTTTCGGCAATTATTGGGCTGGTTGTTGCGGGGATCGTGTGGATTATGGTGTAAACTATACTCTACAGCTGGGCGAGACGAGCATGGCAGCGGATTTTGATGGATCGTTGGTTATCAGCCAACCTTTTGCGCAATAGCCGTTTTTCAGTAAAAACGAATGGGACAATTTCTTAGCACCGAAACATTGATTATCGAATTGCTGTTGATCGCCTCTCTGGTGGCGATTGCGATTCGCCGGTTGAAGGTTCCCTATACGGTCGCGTTAGTGATCGTGGGTTTGTTGATCACTTTCCAGTCGCCGCAGGTTTTCGAGCTGACCCCGGAGTTGATCCTGGCGTTATTTTTACCGCCTCTGCTCTTCGAAGCTGCATTCCATCTTAACATTCGTGATTTACGAGAAAATATCCCCGGTATTCTGCTCCTGGCGGTGCCTGGAGTTATCATCAGCACATTGATTGTAGGGGGACTAGTAGCGCTCAGTACGCCGTTGATGCTGCCCATCGCATTGGTGTTTGGATCCTTAATCGCGGCGACCGATCCAGTAGCTGTAGTGGCGCTATTCCGTGCTTTGGGTGTTCCCAAGCGCCTGGCGGTGCTCATTGAAGGCGAGAGTCTGTTCAATGATGGTACTGCCATTGTATTGTTCAATCTGATGTTAGCTGTAGCTTTGACTGGCAAGTTTAACCTTATCGATAGTATTGGAAATTTTTTGCGTGTTTCATTGGGAGGGACTGTTGTTGGATTGTTGCTGGGCTGGTTGATATCCTTGATCATCGCACGAGTAGATGATTATTTAGTTGAAACGACGCTAACGACAGTATTGGCTTTTGGCTCATATTTGATCGCTGAGCAAATGCATTTCAGCGGTGTGTTAGCTGTGGTGGCGGCAGGTCTGGTCAATGGAAATATCGGTCCTCAGGGGATGAGCCCTTCCACCCGGATCGTACTTTTTAATTTCTGGGAATATATCGCCTTTCTGGCTAACTCACTGGTTTTTCTATTAATTGGGATGGAAGTCAACATCCCGGCTTTGCTCTCCGTCTGGCAGTCAGTGCTTTGGGCAATCCTGGCTGTTTTTGCAGCCCGGCTTGCGGTCGTTTATGGCATCGGTTGGATCATGCGACGCCTGGCTGAACCTATCCCGATCCGATGGCAGCATGTGCTTAATTGGGGTGGGCTGCGCGGCGCAATCTGTCTGGCCTTAGCGCTCAGTTTGCCAGCTACCTTGGGCGGCGACCGAGATTTAATTCGAGCGATGGCTTTTGGCGTAGTGCTTTTTACATTATTGGTGCAGAGCACGACGATGGGACCCTTCATCCGATGGCTTCGTATTGTCACCCGAAGTGAAGTGCAGGTGGAATATGAACTGCACCATGCGCGCCTGACTGCGCTACGCTCCGCGGATACTCATTTGGATCGGATGCATGCTGATGGTTTGCTCTCTGCTCATACCTGGGAGAGGCTCAAGACCTTTATTACCCAAAACGCCGCCTCGCTGTCAACATCTGTGCGCGAATTATTGCTGACTGATCCAGCGCTTGAAGCCGAGGAGTTGGACACTGGTTGGCGGGAATTGAATCGCGCTCAACGCGGCACCTTGCTCAGCTTGCGCCGGGATGGCGTTATTTCTGAAGACGTATTTGAAAAACTAACTGCAGAGATCGATGCCCAATTGAGCGAGGGGGCCCCACTTTTACCGGAGAGTACCAAATCGCAAACGCAATTCCTCGAAGTGGTTATCCCGCCGAGTTCTCGTTCGGTGGGTAGAATGATTGTCGATCTCAGGATTCCTCGGACTGCTGTTCTTGTTTCCATTCGGCGGAGTGGGGCAATCATCATTCCCCGTGGGGATACAATAATTAGATCAGGGGATGTGGTGACCTTGTTGTGTGAGCGTGAGTTCGCGAACGATGTGAGAAATTTATTACTCTCCAATATACAACCAGAATGAGAGATTGACTGGAAAGAGCACAAACATCCAAGAACATCACTCTTGGCGAAGAGATAGCCTCATAAAGAACGTTCGCAGTGATTTATAGAGAATTTTGGGCCTGCAACTGGATTGGGATGGCGGAGAAAACCAACCCGCCAGACGCATTTTGGGCCAGGCCGAGCAGATCGAGGGCCGGGGAGGCTGACCCTGGCTGCCAGCCAAGCGCGGCTGTGTGCGGATGCAGACCGGAATGGATCTGCACTGGCAGGCTGATCTGGCTGTGGGTTGAGGAAACCCATACCTGCTCGCCATCCCGTATTCCTAGCCGAACCGCAGTTGCGGGGTGAATTTCGAGGCAGCGTGGTCTGGGCGCGGGTTGAACGATCAGGGTAAACCTGAAAATAGAGCTGATCTGGAGCCAAGCCGCCTGCATGTGTGGCTAAACCGGGCTGCAATTGCAGGATGGGTGGGAAACGGACCGCATGCTCCCGCTGCCAGCCACCTTGAGCCAGCCAGCCTTTTTCCGAGCTGAAGGGTAATGTGAGCAGCGAGCGGCGCAAAAAATCGCGCTCATCCTGGAAGTCAAAAGATGGGGGTAGATAGCCGGTTGATCGCGAGGCGTTTAACAGCAGGTCGGCAGTGGAAGGAGCGTGCTGACCACGAGCTGACTGGGGGATCAGGGCGGAAATTCGGCTCCAATCAGCAGCATTGGGCATAATCTGGTAGCCCCACAGTTCGGTCGGAAGATGGTCGGGCAGGAGCAAGTCAGCATAAGCGCTGGTCGCATCCAGGAAGGGCGAGAAGGAGATCACTTGTTCGGCCTGTGCAAGCGCTTCTCGGGCCTTAAAGGCGGAAGGCAATGCGCCAAGCGGATCGATGCCATGGATGAAAAGAGTCTTGATCTCCCCCATTCGCAGGCGGGTAAAGAGGGCGACCAGTTCAGCTGTGCTGGATGGGCGCAGCGACAGATCAGGATAGAGCGACGGCGGTGTGGTCAGAGAGAAAGCGGGGTTTTGAGCTGCTAACTCGCCCAGCAGGTTGAGCGACAGGATCCATTGAGCAGCAATCAATCCATCCGGCGCGCTCAGGGATGCGCCGGATGGCAATGCCAACCGGCGGCGGGCCCGACCGAACAGACGAGCGAAACGGGTTAACTCGCGCCTGCCAAGCCCGGTCGTGGCTGCAGCAGCCTTTGTTTCCTCTGGTTCAACGCGCCCAGCAAGCGATCGGTGCAGCCATTGCGCCAGTACAGCCTCGCTGCCAGGGCGGATGGGGATCCATTGATCGATTTCCAGGCCGGCAGGTCGGTGTGCGCTGAAGTGAATCAGTCGGGATGGGCGCGACAGGTTGCGCTTGTTCGAGGCGATCCAGGGTTCGTTCAGATCGGCCCCAAACGAAAAAATCAAGTCTGCCTGGGAGAGGTCGAACAGCGGTAATTGGGAAAGGCCGAACAATTTCTGGGCTGCGTCCATCAATGTGACCCGGCCTTCGAATTCGGCTAACGGATCAAAGCGCAGCACCTGGATCCCGCCCAGGCGCTCTGCCAGCAACCGCACCAGGTGATTGAGGTGGTCGGGGTAAAGCCCCAACAGAAAGGCGATTTCGCCAGGAGCGTAGCGCCGCAAAGTTTCGGCTACCAGGCTGGTCGCAGTTTGCCAATCGATCGGCTGTAAGTCGCCGGAACAGCGAGCCCGTTGGAGATACGGACGTTCCAGATGGGGCGTGGAACATGTTTTCAGGGAGACCGGTTGGCTGGGTCCAGCGGAGTCAATCCCGGTCCAGGAATAACTGCTATCCCGGCTGAGCAACAGGGATGCGCCCAAAACGAATGAGCCGGCCCCTGCCAGTTTCAGGAATTCGCTGCGTGTAATCTTTGATTTCATGATGATTGTGAGAGTGAATACTTCGGAGGCGCTGCCGGAGGAATACAGCCGCGCTCATCCGGCGGTGACAATCCCGCGCAGAATGATGCCAGCCAGGAAGAGGAAACCGGCGCCATAAACCAGCATCGGACGGCGTTGTTCCTCGCCCTTTGTAAAGAAGAAAATAGCCGGGATCACCAGTACGCTGACCACGCCATATAAGATGTGGATCGTGCGCCCGCTCAGATACCCCGATCCCGCTGAAAAACAAGAACGCCCCAAACGCTCCCTGGAACAGATAAAGCGCCTCGGCGATCACAACCGCGCCCCAAAAATTGCTATCCAGACCCTGGCGGCGGGAGAAGCGCCAGAAAGCCCACAAGGACATGATGACAGTGTAGAACAGGGCGGTATTACCCAGGCGGCCATGGATTTCAACGAGCGACATGCAAGCCTCTCCTGAAGCGGATTGTAGAGAAAAAGTTGCTTTCAGAAAACAGTACCACCGATTATACCCTGAGACGAGCGGGACGATCCCAAAATAACCAGAACGGGTGATGAGTAAATCACCCAACGATGCGACCATTAATGATTATTTTTTGCTTGTTTGGGTTTGGGCGGTATGCTATAATTCCGCGGACAATTTAGGGTATCATTCTCTGAATTATTTTATGGAGGAAGCGAATGGCTAAAGATGCGCCGCCGTCCCAACAAGAGAAGAAAAAAATCAATCGGCGAGAGTTTCTCAATTTTGCCTGGCTGGTCTCGCTGGGTTTTTTGGCTGTAGATATGGCAGGTTTGACTTATTTTTTCGCCATGCCGCGCTTTAAAGAAGGTGAATTTGGGGGTATTGTCACGGTGGGCAAGACTTCTGAGCTTCCGGATCCGACGGCCGGACCAGCAAATTACCCAAAGGTCAAGTTCTGGCTTTCGAACAGCGAACAAGGTGTGACTGCAATTTATAAAGTCTGCACGCATCTGGGCTGTTTGTACAACTGGAAAGATCAGGAAGACAAGTTTGTCTGCCCGTGTCATGGCTCTCAATTCACTAAAGAGGGTGAGTACATCCAGGGTCCGGCGCCGCGCTCATTGGATCGCTTTATCGTCCAGGTGGTTGACCCGCTGAACGGAGAGGTGCTTGCGACTTCCCCGGAAGATGGCGGTCCGATGCCCGTTCCGGATAATCCGGGGGCGATCATTCGGGTGGATACTGGCAGCCGGATCACCGGCAAGACCCACGCCTGATCTATTATTTTCTTCGCTTGATTTCGCGTTTCTTTTTTTTCTGTGCCCAGATAGGTCATTCTTGGAGAGCCAAATATGCTGAAATCTCTTAATCTGCAAGACCTGCGCCAGAAAACCCTTCAGGCAGTCGATAACCGGGTCCGGATCATCACTGCTGGGATGGGGTTGAACGAGCTGCGGGCGGTGATGCGCGGCGATCCGCCGACCGAAAAACCCAACCCGCGCTATAAAGTCCATACCACCAGTTTTTTGTTCCACATCCGTCCGCGCTATTACGAGCTGGGCAGTACCATTTTTACCCATACCTGGCGGTTGGGATTCTTCACCGCTTTCTTCTTCTTTGTCGAATTGTTCACCGGTTTGATCTTGATGGTCTACTACACTCCCTCCCCGGAGAAAGCATATACTTCTATTCTTAACCTGCTCAGCAACGTACCTTATGGCCAGATGTTGCGTGATATGCACCGCCTGGGCGCCGAAGCGATGGTGATTTTCACCGTGCTCCATATGCTGCGCACGTATCTAACCGGCTCTTATAAGAAGGAGCGCTCATTTACCTGGCTGACCGGGTTGGCGCTGCTGGGGATCACCATGCTCTTGAGCTTCAGCGGCTATTTACTTCCCTGGGATCAACTAGCTTACTGGGCGGTGACGGTCGGGACAAGCATGGCGGAGGCGGCTCCGCTGGTGGGCAATCAACTCAACCTGCTGTTGCGAGGCGCGCCGGATATTGCCGCCAACGGTCTGCTGCGCTTCTATTTGTTACATGTCGTCTTGCTGCCGCTGGCCGCCATCCTGGTGATCAGCATCCACTACTATAAGGTATCGCGCGAGCATGGCATTTCGCTGCCGGCCAGTATCGAGGAGGGAAATGTCAGCCCAGCAGTCAAGAACGCAGCCAAAAAGCGTATCGATTTTATCCCCGACCTGTTTACCCACGAGGTCTTCCTGGTCAGCCTGGGATTGCTAGTGCTGGTGCTGGGCGTGACCGTATTCAACTATCATGCCCCGCTTGAAACGATCGCAAACCCGCAGGTCACGCCGTTTGACACCAAAGCGCCCTGGTATTTCTGGTGGCTGCAAGGAATGTTGAAATTGGGGGATAAGATCCTGATGGGGATCATCATCCCCACTATCATTGTGGCGGTTCTGGTTGGGCTGCCTTATATCGACCGCAACCCACACCGCATCCTGTACAAGCGCCCGCTGGCGGTGGCGCTGGGTGTGATCGTGTTGCTGGTGTTAGTGGTGCTTAGCTATATGGGCTTGCCGCAGTATGGGATCGAATCGGACGCAGCTACCCGCATCCTGCAAGACATGGCGCCGGAGGAGGGCGTTGGACCGCTGCGCGAAGTCCCCTTCGATCAGCTTCTGGCCGGCAGTTATGAAGTGGGCGTCAACCCTACTGTCGACCTTTGTCCCACGTTGGATTACGGCTGCCCGGATCTTGAGCATGTCTTCAAGTTCTTCGGGGATTATACGGCTGAAATGGTTGCTCTTGGCCGGCTTCCGGCCGAAAACCAGGCCATCCTGGTGATCGAAGACTGGCAGCAAGACTTGAAGAAGATCACCATGCGGATCCTATGGACCGAAGCTGATGGAAAGAACAAATCGTATGAACGCCACATTTTCCTGCACCGCAACCGGGGGAGTGAATAAACGATGAACAAGATTCAGATTGAAATCTTGCTGGGAGCGCTTTTTATTACGATCACCGGCGCGGTGGTATTGCTATATGGGCTGAACGAGCAAACCCGAATGGCCGAGTTGGAAGAGGCTCAGCAAGCCAGGGCAATTGAACAGGGTGCAGCCTTGTTTGAACAGCAGTGCAGCCGTTGTCATGGGACGCAAGGGACCGGGATACCAGGGCTTTGCCCGCCGCTGAATGACCGCAATTTCTTCGATAACCGCCTGACGGATGTCAATTGGTCCGGAGCGATGGAAGATTATATCGTAGCCACGGTCTCCAGTGGGCGTTTGACCTCTACTCGGGCTCAGATCTACCCCGGTCAGGGCGTGCCAGCCATGCCCTCATTTTCCGAGCAGTACGGCGGCCCGCTGCGCCAGGACCAGATCCGCAACATCGCGGCGTTCATTATGAACTGGGAAGGGACCGCCGAATTGGTCGCAGTGCCTGAATTGCCAACCGGTCCATTGGCCGGTACGGATATTGCCAAGGCGTTGCCAGAGGGAAAGGCGGCCGCGGGCGAAGCGCTGGCGACCTCGCTGGGCTGCGCGGCCTGTCACATCGCCGCGCCCACTGGCCCGGCCTGGTTGGCGGCTGCTGACCAACCCGGGATCGGTGAGCGGGCGGCAACTCGCCTGCAAGATCCTGGATACGCCGGCGCGGCAGCAAGCCCCGAGCAGTATCTGTTTGAATCAATTATCAATCCTAATGCTTACGTGGTGTCCGGTTTCAGCGAGGGGCTGATGCCGAATACCTACGCCACTCAACTCAGCGAGCAGAATATGGCTGACCTGATTGCATACTTACTCAGCTTGAAATAAAGGGATGAGGAGCATGGCCGCTAAGAATAACAGCCGGTTTGTGATCGGATGGGCGATTGCCGCGTTGCTTGGACTGGCAGGGTTATTGCTGACGCCTGGTTTGGCCTCGGCGGCGCCCTGGACCCAGACACCGCCGGCTGACCCGGGCGCATCGGGCGAACGCCTGTACGCCGAAAACTGCGCGGTATGCCATGGCGCGCAAGGCCAGGGGCGGATCGGCGCCACGCTGGCTAAGGATTGGCCTTCCATCCGTCCCGATTTGACGGTCAAAACCATCATCGAGAATGGCGTACCCGGATCGGTAATGCCAGCCTGGAGCCAGGCGAAGGGTGGGCCATTGACTTCGGCAGAGATCGACGCTCTGGCGACATACATCCTGAGCTGGCAGACCGGCGGCGCTGCGCAGATCAGCCCGCAGCCGACTGCCACTTTGATCCCGCCGATTACGCCAATCCCGAATGTGCAGGGCGATCCGAACCGAGGCGCGGAGCTCTTTAGCGAGAACTGCATGGTCTGTCATGGCGGAGAGGGGCAGGGCCGGATTGGGGCAACCCTGGCAAAGAGCTGGCCGGGTATCCGCCCGGATCTGAACGTGCGCAATACGATCGTAAATGGGATTGCCGGCTCGCTGATGCCAGCCTGGAGCCGCTCGAACGGCGGGCCGTTAAGCGAAAAAGATATCGATGACCTGGTAGCCTACATCCTGTATCTGAGCAAAACCAACCCGGTGATAATAGTCTCGCCCGCCGTCCAGCCCATCGTCCCGCCCGGAGAATCACCGCTCAGCGGCTGGCTGGGCGTGCTGGTTTTTTTGGCGCTGCTGGTGGTGGTAATCGGCGGCGCGGTTGCATTGCAAAAACGAAAATCCTGAATGACTTATTGACAATCCATCCTGCATGAGGTATGCTACACTCCGTCCGGGTGGGTCCGGCGCGGCAGAACCCTGCGAACCCCGTCAGGTCCGAAAGGAAGCAGCGGTAAGGAGGAAATTCTGGGCGCCGCCGGGTTGCCTGCCCGGATATTAGTAATTTAATACCTCCGATCCCCCTTTTCTATTCAAACCTATCAATTATGATAATGAGGCTAGTACTAAGGTTGTACTAATCCGCTTGCCATATGATGTATAATACTATTATAGCGAATTTTACATCATCGCCGGCTGAGTCCGGGGGATGTATGTTTTAATAAGGATGGAATTGGGATACTGATCATGAAGAGACTTCTGCGGAAGTTCAAGATTAAGGATAGGCAGTCCGGTCAGAGCTTTGTGGAGCTGGCGATCATCCTGCCCTTGCTGCTGCTGATGTTAGTGGGGATGGTCGAGGTGGCTTTTACGATGTTCATTTACCTGACCGAGCTGGACCTGACCCGTGAAGCAGCCCGATTTGCCTCGGTGCGTGATTTCAATGAGCTGGAGCCGTCCGGTGAATTGCATCCGGCAGATAGCTCGGATGCCTGCACCGACAGCGACCTGCATTACTTCCTGGACGCATCCTGCTTCTTCACCGACCCCGACCTGAATCCCTTCCTTCCATTCAATATAGATACGGATGATGTAGTGATCACGGTCTTTACCGTTGCGGGTGGACAAATCTCAGAACGCCACCCCACCATCGACGACGACGGCCAACCCGCCGGTTACTGGTCCTTGAACGACGATAACTGGACCCGGGATTGCAACGGCAATACGGTGCGGACTGCGCCGTTCTTCTCGGACGATGATGTAGAAGCCAATTTCATCTCGGACGCGCCGCTCGATAAGGGTCTGGTGCTGGTCGAGGCGTATTACTGTTGGAACCCGGTGGCCTACCTGCCATTCATCAGCGAATATATTCCATCCACTTTACAACTGCACGCTTACACCTTCATGCCTTCGCCGGAAGCCATCCCGACCCCAACGCCTATCGTCTCAAGCCCCTGATGGAATATTTGTCGAGATAAGATTTTCTGGATAAGTCAAATGAAGATCGAACTGCTCAAAAAATTCTCTAGCCTCAAAAAGACTGCCCGTCGGTCGCCCCGCAACTCTGGGTTGTTGAAAGGCGCCGCTCACGGCCAGTCGCTGATATTGCTGGCGGTCAGCTTCTTCGCGTTGCTAGCCTTTATCGGTCTGGTGACCGACGTTGGCTCGATCTATGTGTCATACACCCAGTTGCAGCGGGCGGTGGACACCGGCGCGGTGGCTGCAGCTAATAATATCAGAGAATCCGCAGGCCAGTATTGACTTGCGCCAGGCCGCTGTTGAGAAATCGGCGACTGAATTGCTTGACCTGAACGACATCACCGGCATAGACGATCTGCAAGCTTACCTGTGCGACAGCACCACGATCACAAACGCGCCGATGAGTTTCCAGACCTTATGCGCAGCTACCGACAAGCGCAAACTGGTCTATATCAGCGCCACTCAGGATGTTCCGGTTTATTTCTTACAGATCTTCGGGGTGCGCTCCGTCCCGATCACCGCTGACGCGGTCGGCGAGACGGCTGCGGTGGATCTGGTCATTGTGATCGACACCTCCGAATCGATGGCAAGCGAGATGCCTGCGTATCTGGCCAGCCCCGGCGATTTTCAACCCAACGCCCTTGGCGGCTGCAACACCACTCATACCTGCGAGCCATTGGAGCAGGCCAAGGATGCGGCCAATGTGTTGGTTCAGAACCTGTTTCCAGGTTATGACCAGGTGGCGGTGGTGACCTTTGATTATGGCCCTAGGATCATTGAAGGTTTGAGCTCGGAGCTGGGCAATGGCGGCGCGGTTCAAACCGCGATCGACGGCATCCTGCTGCACGATGACTCGCCCGGATGGTTGATTAAGTGGGGCTTGCTGGCGTCCAGCCCGGGCGGCGTCAATGTGAACGGCGGCTTCCAACCGGTTTTCAACCCGATCTTTCCAGACGATCGCGATGGCGACGGGTTCGACAACGATTCACAGAAAACCTGTGTGGATGAATATGTCAATGTCGCCTCCAGCCCTGCCGGCGGCCGGGCGACGCTTGGGGATCATATCCCGGATATGTGGGACGATCTCACCGGACAACCCTGCGACCAGGACGACCGCCTCGATGCATACGACTGGAACCGCAACGGCCGCTGGGGCCAGGACGACGACGATAACCTGGCGGTGGGGGAGACCAGCGATCACGCCCTGGCATCTGGCACAACTCTGGAACAGAACTGCCTGTTATCCACCTGTTCTGGCTGTGGACTGCGGCTGGCGACGGATGTGTTGAAAGCCGGCGGGCGGCGCAACTCCACCTGGGTGATTGTCTTCCTTTCGGATGGCCAGGTTAACCTGAGCGATCGGCCGATGGGAGTTCCCGATGACCGGCCTGAGCAGATCTACGGAATCGATGATATCCCGGATGATTTCAGGTACGGCTTTTGCGGCGCCGACCCGGACACATCCTTCTGGGCAAACCGCTGCCGAGACAGCGCTCCTGGACGATATTGCATTGACCAGAATTTTTCTACCTGCCCGCCCGATACGACCCATGTCACTGAAAGCGGACCTTACAGCGTGGAAGATTACGCTTTCGACATGGTTGACCGGGCAGCGCTGCTGGTATCTGAAAACACCAATGAACCGCGCGGCGAAGACATCGTGATCTTCTCGATTGGATTGGGCAACGCCGGTCAGGGTGAAAACCTGCTGCGCTATATGGCCAATGTGGGCGACGAAGGCGCGCGCGCCAATGATCAGTGTGACGGGATCCCATCGCTGCAAAACTGCGGTAATTATTATTATGCTCCGAATGCATCTTTTTTGGCGCAAATCTTCGAGAACATCGCTGGCCGGATATTTACAAAGATCAGCCGGTAAAAGGACAGGAGTGATCGAGATGAAACGGTTTCTCTCTCAACGACAGTTCAAAATCCGAGGCCAGGGGCTGGTCGAGTTTGCGATTGCCCTGCCGATCTTGCTCTTGCTGATGTTCGGGATCATCGAATTTGGGCGCCTGCTGCAAGCCTGGTTGACCGTGCAGAACTCGGCTCGCTTCGGTTTGCGCTACCTGGTTACCGGTGAATTTGATCAGAATTACTGTGCAGACGCAGCCACCGCCCTGGGACTGACTGTCGCAGATAGCTCCCATGGCGACCCGGCCGATGACTGCTTTGTACCGGATGCATTCGGCGATACCGCTCGCGAGCTGACCGATCAATTGGTGGACTGGGCCCGCCTGCCATCCTCTTATGACGTGGCCCGGGTGGGCGCAACCGGCTTGGCAATCAACGACGCGGTTTCGGGGGATTACCTGGCATTCTTAGCCGCTAATTCCACCGATTTTCACGCCCCAGAATTAGGCTCGCCCAATGAGCCGCGCTACTACCATGTCACCATCTGCAGTATGCGCGACAGCGATCCGATGACCGGCGGTACAGATTTTCAGTTCATCCGAGCGAATAACCCACCCGTTTGCTATGACAATCTGCAAAGCTTTCTGATGGACGACGCAGGCGGTCCGGGCGACCGGGTGCGCATCCACATCACCTATAATCACCCGATGATCCTGCCCTTCCTGAGCAACTGGTGGCCGTCCGTCCCGCTGGAAGCCTGGCGGGAGGAAATCGTCGAACGCTTCCGGACCTCGCGCATCAGCGGTATCTCCAGCCAGATCAGCGCGCCGCCATCGAGCTGCGATGTGGTTACAGCAGAGCTGGTTCAACCAGCGGCAGATAGCGACAGCTTTGACGGCACTTTTGAAGTACGGGTTCATAATGGCAATGTGGCTTTTGGTATCATGACCGGTACGACCTTAAACTGGCCGGACGGTTGGGGCGATGGTTTTGCGCTTGACAACATGATCTTCCGCGGCACCACGTATTATGACCCGGCCAGCCCGGTTACCAGTTCGCCGGTAACAGAAAATGGCACTTCGATTTTGATCCCGGGTAACTCACATAACTCGCTGTGGGCGTCAAACTTTGTCAACCCGCCGGGTACTGTAGAGGAAGCGGGGTTGTTCGGCGTTGCATTGACCATCGAGTTCCCGGATCGAACCTGTGTATTAAATGTAGAAACTACCGTGGAGCCACCCCCGCCCACGCCTACACCCACCGCCACACCGGACTGCACCCCATATTCGTTGGATAGCTTTTCATTCAATGGCACATACCCCGAATTACAGATCAATTTGATCAACAGCGGGGCAGAAAACGTCAACGTCACCCATGCGGTGATTGACTGGGACTATGCGGAAGAGGTCGGCGAGATGATGGGGTACAGACGGGTGTATCTCGATTGGATCAGATATCAATATGATAGTAATCCGGGTCATCTGGGTTATGTTTGGAATGGAACGGACTACGATTCGTGGACCGACACGTCCGTTGATGGTGGAGGGCCATGGAGCCCCTACACTGCGCTGCCATCTTACAGCAGCCGCCTAATTCGCTTCAGACAGGGAAATATATGGGCCGATTTTGCTACCGATGGCTGGGTGCTGCCAGACAACTATGGGATCGACGTATACCTGGATAACGGCTGCATCGTAAGCCGACCTGCGGTCGCTCGTCCCTTGCCCATCCCGAACTGCGCTTTATACTCGATGACCGATTTCACCTTCGGCGCTGGCGGACTTGTCGACATGACCGTAACCAATGGAGATATACTGGCGACCGAGGTCGAATCGATCGAGTTCGATTGGATCTATGTACATGACCTGCTCAATGGGATGGGGGTCGATTCAACCCGGCTGGATTATCTCAAATTCGGCCCCAACTATTACAGTATCACTACAGTATGGAGCGGGGATGACTATGATCCGCCAACGGACACCCTTATCGATAGCCCTGGCTCTTGGACCAGCTATGCGGTGCCGTTTGATCAGGGTACAACCTATTATTTCCGGGCAGATATTGACCGCAACGGCGAACCATCTGGCGAATGGATGAGCCCTCTGAATATCGAGCCAGCCGATTTTGGGGTCACCATCCATTTCGCCAACGGTTGTGACCTTACCCGCCCGGCTCAGGGCAGGATGGCTGCCACACCAACCCCACAGTGCGATCTGCTTGTCACTGCAGCGCCTCCCGAAATCAGCAATGGCGCATTTCGGTTCCAGGTCCAAAATCTCAATTCCGCCACCACTTACCTGACCGAATCTACTTTAATTTGGCCGAATCAATGGAGTTCAACTTTTTATTTCAATTACTTCCAATTCATCAACACCTATTTTGATCCGGTCAATTCTTCATCGAATCAGCTTATTTATAATTCCCCAATCACCACGGCTGCTCCGAACATCGCGCTAAGCGGCGGTGGAACAACCTCCTGGTGGAAAAGCGATTTCAACAACTACCCATCCGTCATCGGTTCAACCGGGCTTTTCCGCGGTGATCTAACCTTTGTGTTCGATAATGGGTTGATCTGTCCAATCTTTGGCGAGTTGGAGGTGGTTCCAACTGCCACTCCAACCAGGACGCTGACGCCGACCAGGACATTGACGCCGACCATAACGCCCACCCCAACCAGGACGCTGACGCCGACCAGGACATTCACTCCGACTATAACGCGGACACCAACCATCACCCTTACACCGAGCAACACACCGACCCGGACGAACACACCGACCCGAACGAACACACCGACGGCATCTAACACGCCGACCACCACCAATACGCCGACCAGGACGTACACACCGACCAGGACGTACACACCGACCCTAACCTATACACCAAGTCTGACCTATACGCCTTCGAACACGCCGCGGCCGACCAATACGCCAACGCCTTCGAATACACCGACCATTACCAATACAGCTGGACCGACCAACACGCCTGATGTCAACATTACGCCATGGGATTGATCCATGACAAGCGGTTTGAGGTGGATTACACGCATTTTGATACTCACCTGCTGGATGTTTGGCCAGGCCTCAGGTCTGGCTAGCGGACCGAGTGCCGCGACCTCGGACCTGGTTGTCACCAGAGTAGATGATCCGCCGCCTGGGGCCTGCCTTCCCAGCGATTGTTCGCTGCGGGAGGCGATCCAGGCGGCAAACGCCGCGGCCGGGGTGGATACGATCACTTTTGAGGGGCTGGGTACCCAGGTTTACCAGATCTCTATCCCTGGGGATCAAGAAACAAGTAACCAGACCGGCGATCTTAATATCCAGGATAGCTTGAATATTCACGGCAGGGGCAAGGGGATTACAATCATCGACGGCGGCAACTTGGATCGCATCTTTCAGATTGGCGCTTCTGCAACTGTCACTTTAACCGGAATAACGATTCGGAATGGAAATGCGCCTATAGAGGATGCAGTGGGCGGCGGAGGTGTGCTGAACGAGGGGGTGTTAACGCTGGATGATGTGGAGGTCACTGAAAATCAGGCCAACCAGGGAGCAGGGGTATCGAATTCTCTTGGGCGATTGTATATCACCAAGAGCAAAATCTGGGAAAATGGCAGCGCCACTACCCAGGAGGGCGGCGGCGTTTACAGCGACGGCCCGCTTGATATCTCTGGCGACACCGAGATTTTGAGCAATACAGCCATCATTGGCGGCGGCGTGAGCGGGACCGAATCGGCGGATATGGGTTTCAACCAGGTTAAAATTGCGGATAATACTGCCATCACCCTCGGAGGAGCGATTTATAACGATAAACGGATCACACTGGTGGATTGTACCCTCTCGGGCAACCAGGCTCAGATGGGCGCCGGGATTTATAACGACTACGATCTCTATCTCGAATCAAGCACAGTTGACCACAACCTGGCCTCCGATGACGGAGGTGGGTTGTACAATGGGTACCAGGCGTATATCAAAAATGCCACATTCAGCGCCAACAGTGCAACCAATTCTGGCGGGGGCATCTATAACGCCCAGACTCTTGAGCTGACCCATATCACTGCCTATCAAAACAGCGCCGCCAGCGGGGGAACGATCTATAATGATTTGACCGGGCAGATCCAAATTGTGAATTCAATCCTGGCGAGGAATAATTCCAGCCCGAATTGTTATAACGATGGTTTGATCATTTCTTTAGGTCATAATCTGGAGGACAGAAACACCTGCAGCCTGTACACAACCACCGATCTAAGAAACCTAAATCCTCTGCTATTGCCTCTATCCTATGATTCGTGGGATACACAGACGCATGCGCTGGCAGCCAACAGCCCAGCAGTAGAAGCGGGGAGCCCAGATTACTGCCTCTACCGGGATCAGCGCGGCGTGTTGCGCCCGATCGACGGGAATGAGGATGGGACGCCGGTCTGTGATATCGGCGCGTATGAATTGGCGACTGCTGGATGGGTCAGTTTTAGCGCCTCCTCTCAGACGAGCGGCGAGGGGACTGTGGTTACAATCATCGTGAATCGCTCCGGAACGAACTTGAACGGCCGCTCAGTAAGCGTCAATTATTCGGCGATCACCGCCTATTTGTGGGACTTCACGATGACACCTGGTGTATTCACCTGGGCTGCAGCTGATAACACTTCGCGTAGCTTTAATGTCACCATTTTGGATGATAACTTCATCGAGCCGGATAAGCTGATCGAATTGCAGCTGACCCACCCGATCAATGGGCTTGGGATTCACCCGGATGGGATTACAGCCATCCTGGTGCCAGCGAACGACCCATTTGGCGATATTCCACCGTCTACGATTTACCTGCCGATTGTGCGGCGCTAGGCTCCTATATTCTTTGATTGATTAGTTTCAGGAAAGCCCCAAGCTCTGGGCGTGTTTTCCCTGTATAATGATGCCCTGATGGAAGCCGCACCGTTGGATATTCCCGCTTTATTGAGACGCTATGGTCTGCGCCCACGTAAGAGCATGGGGCAGAATTTCCTGGTCGATGAAACCGCTTTGAGCCGGGTGGTGGAGGCGGCAGAGATTCAGCCTGAACAAGAGGTTTTGGAGATTGGCCCTGGTTTGGGTAGTCTGACTCGCTACCTGGCCGCGCGTTCGAAGCGGGTAGTGTGCGTCGAACTGGATCAGGAGCTGATTCCGGTTCTTGAAAGTGTGCTCGGGCCCTATGGAAATGTCGAGATCGTCCAGGGGGATATTCTGCGGCTGGATCCCAGCGTTTTGATGCGTGCAACCGCTCCGCAGAGCGCTGCAGAGTACCTGGTGGTTGCCAATATCCCCTATTACATCACTTCGGCTTTGCTGCGTCACCTGCTGGAGCAGCGTGATCCGCCCGGTCGCTTGATCTTGACCTTGCAGAGTGAGGTTGCCGAGCGCATTTGCGCCGAAGCGGGCGGGATGAACCTGCTGGCTTTGAGCGTGCAGGTGTATGGGCAACCGCAGATCGTCGGGCGCATCCCAGCAGGGGCTTTCTATCCGGTCCCAAAGGTCGATTCGGCTATTTTGCGGGTGGAGTTGTACCCACAGCCGCTGATCCTGCCTGAACGGATTCGAGATTTCTTCCGGCTGGCTAAGGCCGGCTTCTCGCAAAAGCGCAAAACTCTGCGCAATGCCCTGGCCGGTGGAATGCGTTGGTCATCGACCCAGGCAGAAGCGCTGCTGGCTGAGGCTGATATTGATCCTATGCGTCGGGCGGAGACGCTCAGCCTGGATGAATGGAGAACGCTGGCAAACATTGTCGAAAGTTCAGGTCCAGAGGATCATCAACAGACCGGCTAGCAAACGCAGACCGGCCGTCAAGATAAGCGCCCCCTGTATGCCCAAAATATGCCCCAATATTGGCCCGGCCAGCGAGCCGGCTAGAATGCCCAGGTTCAAAGCCAGGTTATGAAAGGACATCCCGGCAGCGCGCTGCTGCTCTGGAATAACTTCCATCAGTCGGTTGATCAGGCTCGCGCTGACTACACCATAGATTGCCCCGCCAATACAGGATGCAACCCAAAATAGGACCGGCCCGGTCGCCATCCCAATCAAGAGCGGATAACTCCCTAGAGCTGTGGCGCTAGCAATCAGTAAACGCCGGTGGCCATAGCCCACCGCCAGCCTTTTCAGGCGGAGTGAGGTCAGGAACATCGCACCATAAAAAAGCCCGCTTCCCAGGCTGATCATGCCATCAGAGAGATGAAGGGTATTCACGTAAGCCAACGGGAATAATGGGATGGGGAGATATTGGAAGAAGTAGAACAGCAGGTATGCCAGCAAGAAGAAGCTCATTCGGCCACGCAGTACATCGAAATGGATCAGCGAGCGCAAAGTCACCCCACTGCCAAGAGGCAGCTTTTCCAGGCTGCGCAAAGTCTTCTTGAACGAAGTCAATCCGGGCAGCGATGGACTATGGGAATATTCATTGGTTGCCGGTGTGATCGAGCGCAATTGAGAGAGATGATAGGTGCTGACGGTTGCACCCAGCAGGCCTATTCCAAAGACAATCTGGTAATTCAATGGAAAGGTGATTTGGTCGAGCAGTAAACCACACAACAGGGTGGAAATCGTCATACTGATGGCCAGCAAGGCGTTGCGTTTGCCGACCACCTCTGCACGCCACTCCGCCGGGACGACCTCGGCCAGCAAGGCGTTGATCCCGATCGCCAGGAGGGTGGCTGGAATAGCCGCTAAAAGCGTTATCCAGATGATCGCGCTTACCTGCCCTTGCCTGCTAAGAATCCAGGGAAGGAAAATAAAAACCAAATAAGCTGTGCGATGTAACGCGGCCGCCGAGAAGGTCGCTTTGATCAACTGTGAACCCGGTTTTGCCCGGTTTTCCAGCCAACGACCAGCCGGCAGCGAAGCAAGCAAGTTGACCAAGCCTGGACCGGCGGTCAGCAGGCCGATCTGGAAACCATTTGCCCCCAGCCGGGCGGTATAAATAGACAGAAAAGCAATTGTGCTTCCGGCTAACAGACCATACCAAAAAACATCTCCGTAGAGATGCTTGAAATTCTTCTGCATCGCTGAAAACTTGTTCACAATGCTAAGCTTTCGGTGAGGTTAGGGCGCGAATGCAGGCGGGGGTTAATGGTGGGTTTGTGATCCAATCATCTGTGAGCAGGGCTTCGGTCGCAAGCCCCGGTAGCGCATGCGCATTTGCCATACTCGCAGAGCCGCCTCGCGCTGGATGCGAAAAGACATTTTTGATTGCCCCGATTTACGGTCCGCGAAGTAGATTGGGATTTCCTTGAAGCGGAACCCCAGGCGATAAGCCACGTAGGCGATCTCAATTTGAAAAGCATAACCATTGCAGATGATACGATCAAGCGGCATATTTAGCAGAACCTCACGCCGCCACAAGCGGAAACCGCCAGTGGCGTCCCGGATCGGAAAGCCAAGGATCGTCCGGGCGTAATAATTCGCAAAAGCTGATAACCCTTTGCGCCAAAATGGCCAGGTGATATCGACGCTCCCGCCAGGCACATAGCGTGAGCCTATAGCCACGTCGCAAGTTTGCAATGTTTCAATCAACTCGCCCAATTTCTCCGGGGGGTGCGAGAAATCCGCATCCATCTGGCCGATCGATTGAGCGCCCTGGCGCAACGCATATTCGAATCCACAGAGATACGCCTTACCGAACCCATCTTTTGCGACCCGGTGGATCACGTTCAGGGAAGATGAATGCTGTTTTGCCAGGTCTTCGGCGATATCTCCGGTCCCATCCGGGCTGTTGTCATCGATGATTAAGAGATCGAGTTCTGGAATGGATTGAGCGAACAGCGAGGAGACCAGATCCGGCAGGTTCTCCGCTTCGTTAAAAGTTGGGATGATCAGAGTAAGCTGCACAGCGGATCATCCAGCCATCTGGTGAATTAACCTGGTTTTGAGGGTATCCAGGTCGCTAAATGGGCCATCACCAGGGCTGAGTCGGTTGATCCGCAGGCTGAGCCGGTTTCCAAAGGAGACGGCTGTATCACGGTCTTTGAGTGGATAGAAATAATCGAGCGATTGTCCCAACCGGCCGCGAATGCGGTCTTCGATGGGGGGCAGATCTTTGGGGTGGATGATCAGGATGAAATCGGTAGGCCCGAGCTGTCCAAAAAAATCATTGGGACTGCCCAGACCGCGGATGGCATTGTGGATCATTAAGCTAACTGCGCGCTGGACATCATCTGAGGCGACAAATCCATACGATTCGCTGAATTCGGTCATGTGTTCAATCGAGACAGTCAGGATGCTCCAATCCTGTCCGCGCAGGCACTCGCGCAGCCGTTCTTCCACCAGCACACCCTCCGGCAACCCGGTCACCGGGTTGGTGAGCGGGCCTTCACTGGTGCGGCGTAAAGAGTTGCGCACTCGCAGGCGCAACTCCTGGATGTCAAATGGCTTGGTGATGTAATCATCTGCTCCTAATTCCAAGCCCTGCAACCGGCTGGCGCGTGAGCGACGATCGGTCAAGAAGAGGATCGGAATATCCTGAGTACGCTGGTTGGCGCGCAACCGGCGGGCAACTTCAAATCCATCGATATCGGGCAGACGGATATCCAGGATGATCAGGTCTGGGTGGTTAATTCGGCAGGATTGAAGCGCATCCTCGCCCAGATAGACGGCCTGGGTGGAATAGCCTTGACCGTTGAAATACGCTGTCAGCATCTCTACGATTTCTTCGTCATCATCAACGATCAACAATGATGAACCCAATTCAGGCGATTTTACCTCAACCACGTTGATTATTCCGTTTCAGCTAATAGGGGTCTTTTGGATGACGAAATCGCAAACATCATCACCCATTGCCACACACTTGGATTCATTTACCCGAAATTCATTCCCACCGGAGACCCACTTCAGGCCTTCCTGGAGCAACCCAACCGCGATGAAGCAGACCGGCTTATCTGAACCGCTGCGGCCCCAACATACAGGGCAGCGATGGATGGTGTAGACGAAAACATCATCCTCTTCGCGTACGGTTGAATATTGGTCACTGATCTGCGAGAAAATCTTTGCCATTGACGGGATGCCAATCCGCAGTTTGGCATGCAGCGGTAAGACTTTGAAGGCCAGGTCTCCTACTCCCGCGAGCGCGCCGAAATTGCGCAGCGCATCCGCGAAAGCAGCCCGCCCAGCCCGCAGCGCCAGACCACGCCCGCCGCGCGGTCCGTACATTTCTTCCAAAGCCAGGTTCAAGGCGGAGAAATCGGCGAAATTAAACTCGCGTTCGAGGTTATCGGGAGGGTAATTATCGATCAACTCCGGTAAATGGGCCAGGTTGAAGATAGCGTTCACACCATTTTTCCCCATCACATCTTCCAGGGCTTTTATCGAGATGCGCGCGATCTTATTAGCGTAATTGTATTGACTTTTTGGGATTGGATCCATTTTTGGATGCCTATATTAATTTATTGAGCGCTTCGGTAGCCCGGCGCATATCCAGGAAAATCAACCCGAGCTTGGCTTGTTCGCGAGCCAGCGCTGTCAGCACCGCTTCTTCACCAACAGACATCAGAACCACATAGCCCTTCTCCCCTTTTATATACACTTGTTCAAGAGTGCCCCGTCCAAGCTCGGAGGCGATCCGTTCGCCGAGTGAGAGCATTGCAGCCGACATAGCAGATACGCGGTCCTCCTCTACGCTTTGCGGCAATGCCGAAGCTATGCTCAAACCGTCGACGCTGACCACTGCAGATGCTTCAATATCCGGCGAGGAGGCTTGCAGGTCTCTAAGCCGTTCAACCATGAGCTGAGAACGCGATTTTGTCAATGTTCATCACTCCTTCCCGGGAACCGACGAGATGTCAGCGGAAGCTTTCATCCAATGTAAGAACAATTCTAACACAATCTCTGGTGACAAATGCAAGCCTCGTGCTATAATCTTACGATTTTGCAATTTCGTGCAAGAATAATGCCAATTTTATCGGAGGAATCAGATGGCTAAAATCAATTATAGAGTAATTGTGACAGGTTTAGGGATTGTCGCCAGTATACTCATGGCGGCTTGTCAAGCGGCCAGCCAACCTAAATTTCCCGGAGCCCCTGCGGTCAGCCCCTCCTTGCGTATCGCAGTTTTGCCAGTGATCGATACATTGCCCATGTATGTGGCTCAAAAAGAAGGCTTATTCGATAAGCACGCGGTGAAAGTCGAACTGATCCCGATCGCTTCCGCCCCGGAACGCGACCAGTTGATTGCCTCTGGTCAGGTGGACGGGATGGTGAACGAAGCGCTTTCAACTGCGTTCTTCAACAAGGAAAAGGTGGAAGCACAGGTAATTCGTTACGCCCGCGTCGCCACATCCGAGCATGCCCTTTTTAGCATCCTGGCTGCTGCTAACAGCGATCTCCAGGCGGTTGTGGATTTGAAAGGCATCGAGATCGGGATTTCCCAGGGAACAGTGATTGAATACCTGACTGATCGTTTGCTGCAGATGGAAGGCTTCAGCAAAGATGATATCCGCACCATTGCTGTCCCAAAGATTTCCGATCGGATGAACCTGCTCCAAAACGGCGAGTTGAAAGCAGGTATGCTCCCTGAGCCGCTCACAACCCTGGCAATCGCCAATGGTGCCAGGCTGATCCTGGACGATTCATCGCATCCAGAATATAGTTTCAGCACGATTACCTTTCGAAAAGATGTGATCGATAAGAATCCCGAGTCGGTGCGCGGATTCTTGCAGGCGATTGAAGATGCGGTTGGGTTAATCAACCAGGAGCCAGCCAAATACAATGATCTGCTGATCGAACAGAAGGTTGTCCCCCCAACGCTGAAAGATCAATTCAGCGTCCCGCCATTCGTCACTGCCGGAGTGCCCAGCGAGGCGCAGTGGGATGATATGATCGCCTGGGCGATCGAAAAAGGTTTGTTGGAACAGGCAGTCGCTTATGGCAATTCGGTCAATGCCAGCTTCCTGCCAAAATGACGATATGATCGGCGATAAACATCATCGCGGCGAAATATTCTTCGCACTCGATTCGCTCACTTACACTTACCCACAAGGCCAAACGATTTTTGAGGATTTCAATTGGCAGGTGGGACGCGGCGAGTCGTGGGCGGTATTAGGCTCCTCCGGGTGCGGAAAGACCACGCTACTTTATCTCTTGGCTGGTCTGCGCTTTCCTACTTCCGGTCAGCTTATCATGGATGGACAGCCTCTAACGCGCCCGCGCCCACACACTGGCTTAATCCTGCAGGATTACGGGCTGCTTCCCTGGGCCAGCGTGCGCGAAAATGCGGCCCTTGGATTGCAAATTCGCGCTTTCTATGGGCCAGATGGCAGACACGCCCCGCAAGAATTTCATCCGGTTCTGGACGTAGATCCATGGCTGGAGCGGTTAGGGTTACAATCATTCAAAGATCAATATCCGGGTCAAATCTCGGGTGGTCAACGCCAACGGACCGCTATCGCGCGGACTTTGGCGCTTTCCCCGGATTTGCTGTTGATGGATGAGCCTTTCTCCTCGCTGGATGCGCCAACCCGAGAGAGTCTGCAAAGGCTCACATTGGAGCTGTGGGCAGAGCAAAATCTTACCCTGGTGACCATCACCCATGCCATCGAAGAAGCGGTTCTGTTGGGACAGAAGATCTTGCTGCTCGGACCGCCGCCCAACCAGTCCCCGTTGGTGATTGACAATCCCAATGGAGCAAACCCGGCCTACTGCGACACGATGGGGTATCTGGAGATGGTGCGTGATCTGCGTCATCGAATGGAAGCGAACGATTGAAACGCAGCGATTTGTTGTGGGCAGTGTTTGGGCTATTGGCCTTCTGGCAGATATTCTCGGCCGTGCTGGGTCAACCGATTCTACCCACCCCGCTGGCAGTGATACGGGCTTTCTGGGTAGAGTTGACCCGCGGCGATTTGTTGGAACATCTGCTGGCTAGTTTGTGGCGGGTGGTAGCCAGCACCGTCCTGGCGGTCGTTCTGGCGGCTCCGGCCGGGCTTGTATTAGGTCAATCGAAGCGGCTAAATCAATTGTTTTCCCCCGTGATTTACCTGCTCTATCCAATCCCTAAAGTGGTGCTGGTACCGATTGTGCTCCTTTTTTTTGGGATTGGGGATTTCCCAAAGATCATCATTATCTTCATGATCTTATTTTTCCAGATCCTGGTATTGGTGCGTGACCAGGCAGCAGCAATCCGTCCGGAATTGATCCAGAGTGTTCAGAGTCTGGGGGCAGGCCGGCGAGCGCTGTTTCGGTTCGTCTATCTGCCTGCCAGTTTACCGGCCATTCTCACCGCTTTACGCCAGTCGGTGGGTACCGCGGTGGCGGTGCTGTATGTGGCAGAGCTTTTCGCCACCCAGCGCGGGCTAGGTTATTTCATCTATTTTAATGGAAGCACATTGTTCAATTACCCGGCCATGTATGCCGGGATTGTAGCGCTCAGCTTGATGGGATTAGGGCTGTACTTTTCGGTTGATTGGCTGGAAAAAAAGCTCTGTCCCTGGCAGTCTGCCCGCTAGAGGACAGAACGGTGTTAAGGTTTAGATTTGCTAACCAGGAAAAGAAGCCTCCAGGCATCCCGGCTGGCAGACACCAATAGAGACATCCAGACAAATACCAGATAGTTTAAGATGTCAATATTGCCGTAAAACACCGCTGCGGCAATGATGACCATTCCCCCATAAGCCAGGACGAGCAGCCAGTATTCTCGCAAGACCTGAGCGACCTTTCCTTCTGGAGAATACTCATGATATGCATCCAACACTCTTCGCGCTATTCGAAAGAAGCCAAAGCCACCCAGAATGAGCAAGGTGATCCCCAGGCTAATGGGATCTTGCTCGGGGATCAAAAAAACCAATGCAGTGGTCAGGATATATAGAAAACCGGAAAAGGATTGGGCTGCAATACGCAGCAGGTGTTTCCCATCTGGCCCACGGAGAAAACTGGTATTTAATGAAAGCGAGACAAAAAGCAAGCCTACCAGCGTCGCTGAAACTCCGGCTAGGGTGGCGTAGAACGTTTCCCATTCCTGAACTTTTTGGGCAAATGCGTCCATTGATGTCAACCTCCGCTGATTATTGATTTCCAATCATCCAGGCGAGGATCAGGCCGATTGAAAATAGGATTCCAAATAATAGTGTCAACTGACCAGTACCCGCCAGAGCCTGGTTGAGCGGGCGACCTTCTAAGGTCCAGATCAGCTGGTTCTGTTTGACAGCAAATGGGATCGAGAGCCAGGCCAACATGCCCCAAACCGGACCAGCTCCAACCACAGCCATCAGCATGGGGATTAAATAAGCTCCCGCTACACACAGGCTGTATTCGATCCGCGCACCGCGCTGCCCTAATCGAACGGCTAAGGTTCGTTTTCCGGCTGCCCGGTCCGAGAGGATATCTCTCAGGTTATTGACGACCAGGATGGCGGTAATTAGAAATCCCATCGGCAAGGCTGACCAGATGGCGATCGGATCTACGCTTTTCGCCTGGATAAAATATGTTCCGCAGACCGCGACCGGGCCAAAGAACAGAAAAACCACCAAGTCGCCAAGGCCGTAATAACCAAATGGGAATGGACCGCCGGTGTAGGCGATGGCAGCAATGATGCTGGCTACCCCGATTAACAGCACAGGCCAGCCGGCCTGAAAGAACAGATAAACTCCTAAAATGGCAGCCAATCCAAAGGTCAACCACATCCCTGCGATAACCTGCCCTGGCCTAAGCAGCCCAGATTGGGTCACCCGCAGCGGGCCGAGCCGTTCGTGGGCATCGGCGCCGCGGTAATAGTCAAAAACGTCGTTCGCCAGGTTGGCTCCAATCTGGAGCAGCAATGCGCCTAAAAGGCAGACCAGGGCAGGACCGAATAGAAATTTTCCTACCCACAGCACTGCGGCAGAGCCTGTGATGACAGTGGCCGCCGCAGCTGGCAATGTCTTCGGTCGGGCAGCCAGGATCCAGATTTGGAGCAAGGAGAGACGCGGTTCGGATTGCTCGCGCATATGAAAAGAAATCGTACACTTAGTTTGAAGGTTCGTCAAGTGGCGAATGAGATTAATCAAAACCTCATCTAATATGCCACTCAAGCCAAATTTTCAAATCTAAAATACGCTATAATACCCCTTCGTCAATTCCCGCTGCTGGTTCGGGGTCGAATGAATGAAAGGGTTCCGCACTTGGTTTGTAGATATTCCTGTCAGGCGGACCATGGAGTATTTTCATGAGTTTGGTAAAAAAGATGTCTTCCAGAATTCAATATGCTTTTTGGTTATTTGCGCTTTTGGGGTCACATTTCAATTATTGGCAAACCCCTACAATTGTACAGGCTGCTGACCAGCCCGCCCAGGCTAATGTATCCAGCGCGGCGTCTGTGTTATGCTTGCCCGGCATCTACCTGTATGAACCAGGCGACTGCCTGCTCGTTGGACCTTCTAGCTATCTGACACAGATGGCGCAAAAGGGAATTACCTTTCCGGTACCGCCGCTGGCTTACACATCGATTGACCCGGCGCTCGGTCATGTAGACATCTCTTATGGCGAAGTGGTCAATATGCCTGCGCCAGTTTTTGGTTCGATCGATGAAGCGATCCAGGGCAACAAGAAGGGCGCTGCGGAGCATTTGAATGGTCAATTCGTCTATGTTTCTTATAACAATTTGCAGGAGACGGGTGGCAAGAAGCTTTATCAGATCCGCCCTGGAGCTTACCTGACTGGCAACTATATCTCACGCCTGAGCGCGCTGCCGCCAGCACGCGGCGTTACTTTCGCCAGCACTCCTACCACGGGCTTCGGTTGGGTACTGACCTATTTTTCGCAAACCCCTCAGATCGAAGTTAAGCGATCTCCGAATGGTGATGCAACCGGGCGGTTATTGAATCTGTATGATATTGTGCCAGTCTTTGGAGAGGAAAAAGCGGGCGAAGACCTTTGGTATATGATTGGGCCGGACGAATGGGTGTTGGCGAAATTTATTGCCAGGGTCATCCCGAATACCACTCCGCCCGTCGGGATCAGTGGGGATCGCTGGATTGAGGTTAATCTATTCGACCAAACCCTGGCTGTTTATGATAAACACCAGATGGTCTTTGCAACGATCATCGCCAGCGGAGCTGATCCATTCTGGACTCGCCCTGGTGTGTTCCAGATTTATGAAAAGCACGAGTTTGCCCCAATGAGCGGTTCTTTTGAGGTTGATCGTTCGGATGCCTATTATCTTGAAGACGTGCCATATACAATGTACTTCGATGGCGCGCGCGCTCTGCATGGGGCGTATTGGAGAGCTAAGATGGGCTTTCGCCAATCGCATGGTTGCGTCAATCTGACCGTTGGAGATGCTCATTGGATCTTTGATTGGGCTCAAAACGGCGATTGGGTTTATGTTTGGGATCCATCTGGAGAGACTCCTACCGATCCGGAGCTATATAAGGGCGGCGGATACTGATAACCATGAGAATACAAAACCGTTTATGGATGATGGTGGCTCTGCTTACCCTGGCTATGTTTGCCTGTTCCGCTGGCGGGTTGTTCAGCCAGGCTGAGCCAACCGATGCCTTGCCATTGCAACCGCCCACCGATCTGCCCATTCTTGCTTCCATCACTCCCTTTCCGCTGAGTTCTCCGACTGTTGCTGCAACAGAGACATTCACACCGTCTCCGCTGCCAACCCATACGGAGACCCCGTTCATTTTCCCAACTGCGACCGGACCGAGACCAAGCCCATCGCCGCTCCACTTCCGGATTTTCGAGGAGGTTTGGGGGACAATCAATCAAAATTATCTCTACCAGGATTTCAATGGGCTAGATTGGAATGCGCTGCGAGAGGAGTATTTACAGCAGATTGGGGCTGGTATGACGGATGAGGAATTTTACCAATCCCTATATCGGATGGTGCAGCGTCTGGGGGATGACCACTCCACTTTTTTTAACCCCGAACAAGCCCGTCAGTTGGACGCGGAATATGCCGGAGAGTACGGATATGTTGGGATCGGCGTGATCCATACACCCATACCCGAACGAAAGCTGCTATCGATTGTGCTGGTTTTCCCAGGCAGTCCGGCTGAGATGGTTGGCTTACAACCACATGATAATATCCTGGCGGTAGATGGACAATCCGTTTTCGATGATCAAGGCAATCGGCGCAATCTTTTGCGCGGGCCAGAAGGCACAACGATAACATTGTCTGTACAAACTCCCGGACAAGCCGCCCGTGAGGTGGTTGTTACACGAGCGCAGGTGCTTACTCAAATGCCAGTTCCTCATCGCCTGGCCTATACAGCAGATGGAAAGCGAATCGGTTATTTGTTGATTCCCACATTTAATGAAGAACAAATTGACGAAAAAGTTGGGCAGGCGATCCAGGAATTGACGGCGTCCGGCCCGTTGGATGGGTTGATACTCGATAACCGGAACAATGGTGGCGGCACCAGCGATGTGATGTTGAACACACTGACATATTTTGCGACCGGACAGGTTGGTTATTTCGTTCAACGCGAAAACCAGGAAATTATCCGGGTAACCGGCGCAAATATTGCCGATTCGCAGTATCTACCGCTGATAGTGTTGGTGGGTAAAGGGACCGCCAGTTTTGGCGAGGTATTCGCTGGGATCTTGAAAGACCTGAACCGGGCGACGATTCTCGGAGAAACCACCGATGGCAATGTTGAATTGATGCGTGTATTCGATTTTTCAGACGGCTCGCGCGCCTGGATCGCAACAGCCACCTTTCGCCCAATCAATCACCTCGACGATAACTGGGAGGAAACCGGGATTATTCCTGATTTCGAAGTGGAAAGCCGCTGGGATGAGGTCACCTTTGACACCGATCCCGTGATCCAGGCTGCGCTGCAGCTCTTTGGGAATTAGCCTGCCGAAAATAGTTTTTTTGACAGCTACCGTATAAATTTCAATTGAAGCCAGGCTTGCAATCCCCGGAATCGGGTTTGTGGTAAACTGTGATCAACTCCGAAACTAGTTTCGGCGCCCATTCCAATTGGCGGGCAATTTACGTCGGGACTTGTTTCGAACGAGCTGGCGGAGGGATGCGATGCTAACATTACCCGAGAAAATCCTGTTCGTCTTGGCGGTCCTGGCGACGATTTATGCTGTTTACCGGTTGGCAGACCGGATCACGCGGATTATCGGTCGCGGGAGTGGGAAACCCGAAAAAGATCTGGCGTTGAAACGGTTTAGTTCGGTGATCCTCAAAACCGGAACTCTGCAGCCGACTTTCAAAATCCGTTTCTGGCCCAGCCTGTTCCATGCCTTCATCGCCTGGGGTTTCATCTATTACCTGCTGGTCAACCTGGGGGATGTTTTGCAAGGTTTTATCCCGGATTTCCATTTTCTTGGTCAGGGATGGATCGGCGGTGGTTACCGATTATTGGCAGATCTTTTGAGCATGGGCGTTTTGGTGGGGATGGTTGCTATGTTGATCCGGCGTTTCATCCTGAAACCAGCGACCTTGACCGTCCGTCAGGATGTGTTGTTGCATCCTAAGGCTCGGTCTGGCATCCGCCGCGATTCGCTCATCGTCGGCGGTTTTATCCTGATCCATGTTGGTTCTCGATTTCTGGGGCAATCCTTCCACCTGGCGATCCCGGGAGACTACTTTTCCGGCGGCAACCTCATCGATATACCGCTGGACCCATGGCAGCCGTTTGCCTCACTGTTCAGCAGCATATGGGATGGTTGGAGTACAAGCGCGTTGCTGACGGTTGAGCATGTTAGCTTTTGGATTGCGCTCGGGACGATTCTGGCTTTTATGCCCTATTTTCTGTATTCCAAACATATCCACCTGTTCTTTGCTCCGCTGAATTTTCTGCTGAAGCCCGAGCGCCGTTCGATAGGTGAGTTGAGCAAACTGGACTTTGATGACGAGAGCATTGAGCAGTTCGGCGTCAATCGCCTGGAGGACCTGGGGTGGGAACAGATCATGGATGCTTACGCCTGCATTATGTGTTACCGCTGTCAGCAGGTCTGCCCGGCATACAATACAGGTAAAGTTCTGTCCCCGGCTGCCCTGGAAATTAATAAACGCTATTTCATTAACCAGGAAGGGGTTAAGCTGGCTCAAGGTCAGGCGAGCAGCCAACCGTTGAACGAGTTCGCCATCACGGAAGAAGCGGTCTGGGCTTGCACCGCCTGTGGGGCCTGCGTCGATATCTGCCCAGTGAATAACGAGCCGATGCGGGATATCCTGGATATCCGTCGATCGCTTGTGCTGATGGAAAACCAATTCCCCGATCAACTCCAGACAGCCTTCAAAGGGATGGAGCGCAATCTCAATCCCTGGAACATCTCTCAAGCTGAGCGGATGAAATGGGCGGAGGGCTTGCAAGTGCCGACGATAGAACAGCAACCCGAGCCTGAGATTCTGTGGTGGGTGGGTTGCGCACCAGCGACCGATGAGCGCGCTAAGAAGACCGCTCGAGCATTTGCTGAGATTCTAAATTTTGCGGGCGTGAATTACGCTGTGCTGGGAAAAAATGAGCGATGCACGGGCGACTCTGCCCGTCGGGCAGGGAATGAATTCCTGTTCAACGAGTTGGCAAGCGCTAATGTTGAGTTGCTTAACGAAGTTGCACCCAAGAGGATTGTGACCACCTGCCCGCACTGCCTGCACACCTTGAAGAATGAATACCCGGCTTTTGGCGGAAATTACAATCTGATCCATCACACCCAACTGATCAACGAATTGATGGCAGCAGGTAGATTGAGGCTGAAGAAAGATAGCTCGCAGAAGTTCACTTTTCACGACCCGTGTTACCTGGGGCGTCAGAACGAGGTCATTGATGCACCGCGTGCGGCGCTCCTGGGCTTAGGGGCGCAGATCATCGAGATGAACCGACATGGAATGCAGTCTTTTTGTTGTGGAGCCGGCGGCGCTCAGATGTGGAAGGAAGAGGAACACGGCTTGGAGCGGGTGAATGCCAATCGTTTCCGGGAGGCTCAGGCCACCGGCGCGCCGGCCCTGGCAGTTGGTTGTCCATTCTGCCTGGCGATGCTGAGCGATGCAAGGGCGGATGCCGGCAGTGAAATGCAGGTGAAAGACGTGGCTGAGATTGTGGCCGACGCTCTGGATGCCTGATTATTACAGATAACTGTGATAAAATTTGGCGGATTAATACGTCAAATATATGTTTGCAATGAGGTTTTGATCTTCGAACGATTGTAAAACCTCATAACTTTGATCATTCAGGAGTTATCGATGGCAGAAAAACCGGGTTTGTTAGAGAGGCTGTCAAAAGGTGTGGTGTTAGGCGCTGAGGGTTACGTGTTTGAATTGGAACGGCGCGGTTATATCAAGGCTGGTCCGTTTGTTCCAGAAGTTGTATTGGACCATCCGGAAGCGGTCAAAGAGCTGCATCGTGAATTCTTATTGGCTGGGGCCGAAGTGATGGTTGCATTGACTTATTACGGCGATCGAGAAAAATTGAAGGTGGTTGGTCGAGAGGACGAATTAGAAACCCTCAACCGCAAGGCAGTTCAGCTTGCCAGGGAAGTGGCTGCAGAGGGGAACGCTCTGGTGGCGGGGAATATCGCTAACACCTGGGTATATGACCATAACGATAAGGAAGCGACCTCCAAAAAGGTGCGCCAGATATACACGGAGCAGGTCCAATGGGCTGTGGACGAGGGCGCCGATTTTATCATCGCTGAAACGCTCGACTATTTTGGCGAAGGTTTACTGGCATTAGAAGTGATCAAGAAGTTTGGCCTGCCGGCTATGATCACATTTGGCTCTACCCAGCACATCCTCAGGGATGGATTCAGTCAGGTGGAAGCCTGCAGGCTACTCGAAAAAGAGGGGGCGGATGTGGTCGGCCTGAATTGTTCGCGCGGCCCAGAAACCATGATGCCGATGCTCAAGGAAATCCGTCAAACCGTAAGCGGCTATGTAGCTGCCCAACCGGTACCTTATCGGACGACACATGAGCAATTTGCTTTCCAACATCTTAAAGTGCCAGGCCGCGAGCGCGCATTTCCGATTGCCCTGGAACCCTTCTTGTGTAACCGCTTCGAGATGGCCGACTTTGCTGCTCAAGCCATGCAGCTTGGGGTGAATTTTATTGGTATTTGTTGCGGCGGCGCCCCCCACCACGTGCGCTCCATGGCGGAAGCTCTCGGACGTACCCCACCCGCCAGCCGCTACTCGCCAGATCTGAGCTTGCACCCAATGATCGGCAAAAATGTTCAGGAAAAAGACAAAAAATTCCTGGATTTCTGGAAAGATTAAATTTCGACGATGAAAAAGAATTTTGATTTCATCGTGCTCGGACTGGGAGGAATCGGCAGCGCAGCCCTGTACTGGTTGACGCGCAGCGGCGCTGGCGCTGTGCTCGGGTTGGAGCAGTATTCCCTTGGGCACAACAATGGCGCTTCGCAGGATCATTCGCGCATTATCCGCCTGGCTTATGATGACCCGAATTACACCCGTCTCACCCCACATACCTTCATTCATTGGCGCGATGTGGAAGCCGAATCGGGCGTGCAGCTCGTCTTTCGTACAGGCAGCCTGGTGTTTAGCCCGGAGATGGAAGGCGTTGAGCCGGTCATCGAGAAATACGCGCAGGCTATGCGCCAGGTTGGCCTCCCTTATGAGCGCCCCACACCAACTGAGGCAATGACGCTTTTTCCCCAATTCCATCTCAAGGAGAGCGACCAGGTGATTTACTGCGCCAATGATGGGTTCGTCGATCCAGGCAAAGCTAACGCCGCCCACACCACATTGGCGCGCGCCCGTGGCGCGACCATTCTGGAGAATACACCGGTCAAGGATATTCGGGTAGTACCAAGGGGCGTAGAAGTAGAGACCAGCGCGGGAATTTTCGCGGCTGCTCGGTTGGTGATCACCGCCAGCGGATGGACCAACAACCTGTTGAATGGGCTGGGAATCCGCCTGCCGTTGACCGTCACCGAGGAACAGGTAACCTATTTTGCCGCACCGCACTTGCGTCAGTTTTCGCCAGAGCGCTTCCCTGTTTGGATCTACCATGGGAAGGATTGTTTCTATGGCTTTCCGGTCTATGGCGAGGTCGGAACCAAAGCCGGGCAGGATGTGGGCGGCGACGCGGTCACGGTCGAGACGCGCAAAATGCAACCCAACCCGCGTCCCTTCGAGCGCCTATCCCGCTTCCTTGAAGAACGTATCCCTGACTTTCTTGGACCGGTCATCTACACCAAACCGTGCATCTATACCATGCCGCCGGATCGCAATTTTATCCTGGATACCTTGCCGGGCTATCCGCAGATTGCGCTGGCGGTTGGCGCGGGTCACGGCTTTAAATTTGCCAGCTTGCTGGGGCGAATCTTGAGCGACCTAGCAGTCGATGGAAAGACGGTCTTTCAGATCGATCACTTCTCGTTAAAGCGACCAGCGATCACCGATCCAAATTTTGAGCCGGTCTTCCGACCCATGGGTTAGTAAACAACAGGGCTGTGATCCAATGCAGATGGATCACAGCCCTGTTTTATTAATCGATTTTTAGATCGGGTTTATGGGGTGGCGACTCCATCCCACCCTGCCAGGCGCGCCATCAACCACCAGAAAGCCTGCCCTTTCAGAGTGCAGGCCAAACCGTGGGAGTGGGCGCAGTCCGGCAAGTCCTGGCATTCGAAGTTGGTTGGATGCGCCGAGCACCAATCGTCGCACCATTCGCAGTATCCTTCACCATCGTTATAGTACGGGCCGCTGCCATCCGGAGTGTACGTCTCGATATCCGCGAAATCGAAAAGCACCTTATGATGGTCGGCGGCATATTGGCGCACCATCTGGTTGTGCGTCCAGAGCGGGCTGCCGGGCGCCGAGCCATCCGTGTGACCGGTATAAAGGATGAAACGCATCGCCGGGTATTCTGTCTCAAACTGGTTCATTACGTTGATATACGTTTGCACCTGCCCATCATTGTAATAGGACATCTGTCCGCACCAGGTCCAGAGTGAAATGTGAAACCAATCGGTGTCTGCAACAGCACGGGTATGATTTTTGCCGGCGTTGGTCTCCCAATACAAATCAGGAGTAATATAGGTGGAGTCGGGATAGTTGTTCCCATCGTAGATTCTCAACGCAGTTGAATCGTCTGGTAGGATAACTATATTGCTCTCCTCGATATCCACCCGATATTTAGCGTTCCTGGATTCCAGCCAGTCCAATCCAGAAAGCACCTGGCTGCCGTGGGAAGTATGGGCGTAGTGAACAACAAATTTCTTGGCCAGGTTGAGATATTGATCCGGGATCTTACTCGCATCCGTATGGCGGTGATCGACGATGATCATCTCCTGTGGTTGCTGGGTTTGTGAATGGATCACAGGAAAATAGACCGGATAGTCGTCTTCAGGCCTCAATCTGCTTGCCTGAGAGGGTTGGGTTGCCAAACCGGCGCACCCACTTAACAATAATAACCCTATGATGATCGATCTGATTTTCATTTTTTCAGCTCTCTTTCATTTTTGATCTCTTTTATAATTATAGCGGTCATCATCATTACAATCTATAGGAAATCTGTCTCAACTTCACCGGGTGAACTGAATTATTAGCCGAAAAATCGCAGGAGAATCAACCAAAACTGATATACTTGCGATTGTTCGATACTATTGGAGTTGACCATGTCGTCAGAAAGTGCATTCCGATTAATCGTAATCCAAGGCTCTGACTCCGGGCGAACATACGATTTGGACCAACCCGAGGTTGTGATTGGACGTGCGCCTGATGCCCAGGTTGTCTTATCAAGCCAGGTGGTTTCGCGCTACCATGCCCGCATTACTTTCCAATCTGGGCTTTTTTACATCGAGGATAACGGTAGCGCAAATGGCACATATTTAAATGATCAACGTTTGAATTCCCGCCACCCCTTGAATTCTGGCGATAAGATTACCCTTGGAGAAAAAACTGCGCTTGAGTTTCAACTTCCACAGCCAATTCGCCAGCGCAAGGATACCATCGTTCTCTCAGATGACACCAACCCCTCCGATGTACCGACCGAGATCGGATTATTGCGTCCAAGAATCCCGGATCAGACCGGAGAGTTGCCCACCACTGCCAGGGCTTATTCAGATCAGGATGAAAATAAATTCTCCGACTTAACCAACAATTACTCGCCTGAACATCTCCCTTCACAGATTATTGTCACAGTTGCAGGAGAAAGCCCCCAAACGCATCTGATGATTTCTCCACAGATCACAATCGGGCGGGATGATGATAATGGGATCACGATCCATTCGCAGATCATTTCCCGCCATCATGCCAGGCTTGAGGCGATACCCAACGGTTACCGGTTATTGGTTCTGCCTGGCAATACAAATGAAACCTATGTGAACGGCCAGCTTGTCAGTGGGGGCGTTGAATTAAACCACAACAGCCTGATCCGGGTTGGCAGCGCTGAGGCCGGTCAGTTGGTCACCATTCAATATCTACAGTCCACAAGCAGCGACAAACAGCGGGCTCGAAATATCCAAATGGGTACCCAAGCCAAGTTATTGTTCGGACGGGACCCGAGTAACGATATTGTCCTCGAAGCGCCGCCAGTTTCGCGCTTCCATGCCGAGGTCGAGCGGATCGGACAACGTTATCGGATCCGGGATTTGCGCAGCGTGAATGGGACCTTTGTCAATAATCTACGCATTAAAGACGAGGTTTGGGCTAAGCCTCAGGACACCTTAAGGATCGGTCCGTATTTGTTTGTTCTTGGAGAAGATGAACTGGCCCAAATCGATCAGAGCGGCGGGCTGCGAGCGGATGTGGTCGGGTTGCAGAAATGGGTTCGCAAAGACTTAAATCTGTTGCAGGATATTTCGCTTGTTGTGCAACCACGCGAATTTGTGGTAGTCGTCGGGCAGAGCGGCGGCGGTAAAACCACCCTGGTAGATGCCATTGCGGGTTACCGCCCGGCGACCCAGGGTCAGGTTTTTGTCAATGATATCGATCTCTATCGTCATTTCGACGCCATCCGCAACAGCATCGGTTATGTTCCCCAACGGGACATCATCCACATGGAATTGACGGTTTACCAATCGCTCGATTATGCAGCCAGACTGAGAATGCCCCCGGATACATCGTCGGAGGAAAGGCATACCCGCATCATGCAGGTAATGCAAGATCTGGACCTGACCTACCGCAAGGATGTCCAGATCAGTGGGTTGAGCGGCGGGCAGCAAAAACGGGTCTCCATTGGGGTTGAGTTGCTGACCAAACCGGGATTATTCATCTTGGATGAGCCTAGCTCTGGTCTTGACCCCGGCACCGAGACTGCGTTGATGCAGTTGATGCGCCGCCTGGCGGATCAAGGCAGGACGATCGTGTTGATCACCCATGCCACCAAGAACGTCATGCTGGCTGATAAGGTAATCTTTCTGGCTCGCGGGGGTTACCTGGCCTGGTTTGGCCCGCCGGACGAAGCCCTAAGCTATTTCTCCCAATACAAACCAGAAAGAGAACGTCGGTTCGGTGGGATGGATTTCGACCAAATTTATGCAATCCTTGAAGATCCTTCAATGGGATCTCCAGCAGATTGGCAGGCTCGTTTTCAAAAGAATCCAGCCTATCAACGTTATATCGTCGACCCGTTGCGGGCCAGGGGACATGATATCGACCCACTGCCGGCATGGGTTGGCGGAGATAGAAGCGCGCCTGCTGGACCAATCAAGCCGACCATGAAATATCGATCTCAACCAGCGGATCCATTGAGGACAATCCGCCAGTTTGTCATCCTTTCAGCTCGTAATTTGAAGATATTAAGCCGGGATCGGGTTAGCCTGTTCTTGATGCTTGCAGCCGCCCCTCTGGTGGGCATGCTTGATTTTGTCCTGGCGAGCGGGATGGATCATAATCCGTACGACTATCAATTTGGCGATTTCTCTCCGATCGCCATATCGCTGTTCCTGTTCACGATCTATGGGGTTCTGGTAGGCGGGCTTTCTCAAATGCGTGAGATCGTCAAAGAAAAGGCGGTCTACCGGCGTGAAAGATTGGTCAATTTACAGATTCTGCCTTATGTGGTTTCAAAGATGTGGGTGGCCGGGTTGCTTGCTCTCTACCAGGCGTTTTCCTACACGCTGTTACATTACCTGGCGTTTGATATGCCTGGAGGGGTGCTGGAATTCGGCTTGATTTATGTCACCATCGCGTTGGCTACCTTCGCCGGGATGATGATTGGATTATTTGCTTCGGCTCTGGCGCCGAACTCGAACACGGTTCCATTACTGGTGATCTTGCTGATGATCCCTCAGATTGTGATTGGAGGCGCCTTGATTCCGCTACCCGGGGCAGTTACTGCAATCACCTCCACCCGTTGGGCTTTTCAATCCATCATGGGTATCACTGGCGTTGGGGCTGATCTGGCGGCTGATCCATGTTGGGATCTGCCATATTATTCACGTACCCAGCTCTCGCAGAAAGATAAAGAATCGCTTGGGTGCTTGTGTTTGGGAATTAACGCACTCCGGCAAGAATCGTGCGAATTTCCAGGATTGGGGATGTTCTATACGAGCGCGATAGATGAGCCCGAGCCAGTAAAACCGGCCGATGTGGGCGATCCGCCTGCAAAACCTGCTCTTCCACAGCCGCCTCAGGAGCCAGTGGATAAGAGCGATTCCGTGGCAATGAATGCTTATCTGCAGGCGCTGAAAGAACATCAAGCACGGGTGGTTACTTTGCAGGCTAAATATGAAGCAGATATCGAGGTCTATCAGAGGCGTGTCAGCCAATATCAATCGGATATGATCGCCTACCAGGAAACCCTGTCTGAATGGCAAATTAATCGGAACGAGTCGATCGGCCAGGCGGAAGCTATGCTGGGTCGGTTCGATCGCTTATTTGGTTGGGCTGCGGTGGATAAAGGCAACGATGAAAAGTTCACTGCGATGATTCTGAAGACCTGGGCCGCCCAGACAATCATCATTCTGGTCCTGTTCGGATTGATCCTAATCCTGATGAAAATGAAAGATCGGGCGCAATAGTGATTGTTTTCTTTTCGCTGGTTCGATCGAGCGATGAGGCTCACCAGGCGCGCTGGATGATTGAAAGCCTGCGCGCTTTTGGGGGATCGCTGAAAGATTGCCCCGTTTGGATTTTTTCCCCGCCTGCTGGCAATTTTGGGGCAGTGTTTCAAGACCAGGAGGGGGTGGAATGTCTGTTGCTGGAAGCCAGTGATGATTTACCGCATTATCCGTTCGTTACAAAAACGCTCGCTTGCGCCCAAGCGGAAGCGATGGCAACCTCGGATGTTCACTCGCTAGTCTGGTTCAACCCACAAGCGCTGGTGATCCAGCCGCCAGTATTATTCGACCTATCCCCTTTCTTTCTGGCCGCGCTCCGTCCAGTGCACATCCGAAATATTGGCTCTGCCGTTGATCAACCGTTGGATCCCTTTTGGCGGACAATCTACGATAGGATTGGCTTGCAGGAAGCACCCTTTATGATCCATTCATTTATTGACGACCAATTGATCCGACCTTATTTCAATACCCACATCTTCGCGGTTGATCCAAAGGATGGTGTGCTGCAAAGCTGGTGGTCTCATTTCCGCGGCTTCGTTCAGGATCTGGAATTTCAAAGTCGGAATTGTCAAGATCCATTGCGGCAGATATTTCTACACCAGGCGGTGTTCAGCGCACTGATTGTGAAGAACCTAAAAAGAGAGCAGATCCGTTTCTTACCAGACGAGTACAGCTATCCACTGCATTTACACAGCCAAGTCCCAAATACGCTGCGGGCGCAGTCACTGGATCACCTGATTTGTCCGGTGTATGAGGATGATGAGTTCGCACCCTCTTGTTGTTGAAGGCCTCTCAATCGGCGCCTCGCTGAAATCATGGCTGGCAAGCCGCTCACCAATACCAGGATAATCGCGGTTAATATTGATCCATCTGCTAAAAAGTATGTCGGATCAGGGCGTTTTTCCTTCGCAAGCGATCCCATTTTTATTCATATCCATCAGGAATTTGTCGCCGAACCCCTGCGATTTACACAGGTCAAAACATGCCTGTGCATCTGCCCTGGTGGGGAAGTCGTCGCATTGCAGATCAGGTCCCTTGCAGTCGCAAATTGGGATGCCCGATGGTTGGAATACGCCGCCCGGCTGTTCGCTGGAAGCAGGCTCTGGCGAGGGGGTGGGAACAAAGTCCTTCCATATTCCAAGGCGTTGTTCCCTCGCATTTTGTTCAGCAAGCATGAATTGAGGCGCGCAAGACGTGTTGGGTGGAATTGGGTCGGCGGAAGCCAAACCGCGCCGCAGCATTTCGTCATTGACGAAAATGTTATTAACAAAGACGTAACACAGCTGGTATGGATTAGTGGGATCGAAATCAACGGCGTCGCTCACCAGAGTCACCACCTGGTTCTCGAGCATTGAGCGGTTCGCCACGCCGGCTTCGATTCCAAACGGTTCGGATACCAATCCTACGCTTGGTGATTTTACCCCGATATACTTGACCACCCAGGTTTGTTCGTGCACTACAACTTGAATGGTATCCCCACTCAGGATTTTAATGACCACAGCTCGCACCCGCTCGTTTTGTGGGACGCAGGCTGCTGTATCCGGCAGGGATTGGGTGGCGGTTAGTGTTGGCTCGAACACGGTGGCCGTGATTGTTGGTTTGGGCGTTTGGGTGGGTTCAGGTGTCGAAAATGCCGAATAGATCTCGGTACCCGGATCCAAAACCGGCATTTCGCCATAAGGTTGGACCATGGTGCTGATCAACAGCGTCGCAAGCAACTCTGCCTGAGATGCGCCCAACTGAGCCAGGACAAATGAGCTACCCCAACAAACCAGGCAGCAAGCAGTCAGCACGCCTAAAACGATCAACACAATGCGCAAGACCTTGGGCTTGGGTTTCACCTCGACTTCGGTCATATCCGAAAAATTTTTCATATCATCCATGTGAACCCTCTTAACTTCCATTCTTTCCTGTGATCGAAAGCAGAAACAGGCAGGATCGGATAAAATAAAGGCAAGAATAAACGCTGTTATTCATGCTTAAGTGTGAATAACAACGATTATACCAAGATGAATGGATTATTAATCGTTTTGGTTTTTGCCTATCAAAGTTGTGATCTTATGATCTTATGAATATTGGAGAGTGTATGACTGGAACAATCATCAACACCATCACCGTCTTCGTCGGAGGCATTTTGGGTACATTTCTAGGGACGAGACTGCCAGATCGTATGCGCCAAACGGTGATCCATGGATTGGGTATGATCACCCTTGTGGTTGGGATCGATATGGCGTTGGGCAGCGAAAATATCCTGCTGGTGCTAGGGAGTGTGCTTATTGGGGGCATGCTGGGCGAGTGGTGGAAAATCAATGATCATTTGGAGCGGCTTGGAAAGTGGCTGGAAGAAAAAGCCAGCCGTTATCCAATCCTGACGCGTGGAGATTTTACGCGAGGATTTATCACAGCCAGCCTGGTTTTCTGTGTTGGGCCAATGACGATTGTTGGGTCGCTGCAAGAAGGGTTGACGGGCGATGCCACGCTGTTGATCTTGAAAAGCGTGCTGGATGGTTTCGCTGCATTGGCGTTTGCGGCTTCGATGGGGATGGGCGTCACATTCGCTGCCCTGACGGTTTTCCTTCTGCAGGGCAGCCTGACTCTGGGAGCCGGCATGATGCAAGGCGTTCTGAGCGACGCGATGGTTGCCGAAATGACAGCGACCGGAGGAGTTCTGCTGCTAGGGATTGGGTTAATGATCCTTGAAATCAAGCAAATCCGGGTTGCCAACTTGCTGCCAGCGTTGGCCATCGCACCCATGCTGGCGCCCCTTTGGGCTCTTTTACAGGGTTGGCTGGGGCGTTAATGGCATCGATCCAAACCCTCTCATGAATCGCTGGCTGTCCGGTTTTTTTCTGTTTCTAGCCCTGTTCCTGCCCATTAACCTGGCAGCCTCTCCGGATTCGTGGAGCGCTCTGGCCGCCGGGATCGACTTTCCAGCTTTTTCACCTGACCAGCCCTCGCCCGATCAACCTGTTCACAGCACGCCTCAACCGGGCTGAATCGTCAGCCGTCATCGACACGGCCATTGCCCAGGGACGCCTGGCGGAAGGACGCGAGCAAATTAGCGACATGGCTGCTCGCTATGACCAGGCGATCAACTATTGGGGAGAAAGCTGGGGACAGCGCAACCGGGTGGTTGTGGCAATCAACGGTTATTTCTTTAATTTGAGTACCGGCAGACCGCTGAGCGGTCAAATCCAATCCGGTTGGTACGCCCAGCGCTTCAGCGATTATGTCGGAGACGCCGGTTTTGCCTGGAATCTCGACCGCAGTGCAATGATTGGAAAATGCGTCTATCACACTCCGCGCTTCCAGTTTTTTACGATATTGCGCAGCGGAGAAACCCGTAAAGTGAATGGGATCAACCTGGAGCGAAGTATGGATGAATTGATCCTGTACACTCCCCAATATAACGCCACAACCGGGACAGACAATAACGGGGTGGAGGTGCTGGTTGAGATGTCTCGGCCTACCCTGGTGCTGCCCGAGCCAGCCATGGCTCTGGGCAGGATCGTCAAGATACGGGATTTGCGCGGGAATACACCCATTCCCTTCGATCATGTGGTGCTGTCGGCGACCGGAGAATTCGCGGACGGGCTTGCTTTCCAGGGTGCAGGATGGCGATGAGATCGGTTTCTCGCAGGAAATCACGGACTGCAGCGGCTCGCCGGTCAAGAACTGGACGAAAACTTACGCTGCGACCGGCGGCGATTATCATTTCCTGACCAATGGGTTGCTGACGATTGACGAGAGCAACCCGGATGCATCTGTGCCAAACTCACGCACAGCGGTGGCTTTCAACGCCAGCTACGTCTACTTTATTGTGATTGATGGCTGGAACCCTGGTGTGAGCGAAGGGATCACCATCCACGAACTGGGGGTCTTTGCCCGCGACACCCTGGGGGCGACCGATGCCATCACCCTGGATAGCGGCGGCTCATCGACTATGGTGGTGCACGGGCAGGTGATCAACAACACCACCTGCAATTTCACACGAGAGTGCGGGATGGCAGCCGAGACGCAGGCTCCTGACCTGGAGCCGTTGGTAGGTAATGCCTTGATGATGGTGTCGGTTGAGCCGCGCATCCTTGCCAACATCTTTCAGCCTGATCAGGTGGTGCTGACAGACCAGGCGACGGAATTGCGCCTGGGTCCCGGGACGAATTACGCCGTTTTGACCAGCCTGTCATCTGGCGCTCAGGGAATCGTGCTGGGGATGAGATATGATGACATCAACGGCGTGCTGGCCAAGGGAGCATATTGGCAGCGTGTAAAATTCGATACCCAATCCGGCTGGATCCGCCAGGATGCGCTGGTGTGGGAGCCTCCACCGGGATTACCGCGCTGGTTCTTACCGCTGATCCGTCGCTGAATCAGCCCTTTTTGGTTGAGTGGATTTGTGGATTGAAGTTTATAAGGGGCGGTTCGGAGAAAAATGAAATGGAGACTATGATTGAAGCATACAACTACTACCTGGATTTCTACAGCTATTACCAACTTATTTAACGGACTAGAATCGTCCAAAAAGGGCGTATAATTTTAATCAGGTAAGCGAATTACTGCCAGGTCCTGGGCATGCATGCTGAGGTGGTATTGAAAATCTCATACAAGCCAAATATCGTGATGGCGTCTTTTCAGGAGATGTGAGTTGAAAATGAGCAGACAGAAAGCCAAAGGTAAACCCGAGGTCATCGGCCAGCGCGATAGGGTTGGTTCATCCAGGGATGAAACCCTGCAGGATTACCGCTGCGCCTACGAGAGCCGCCAGGCCAGCTTGACTGGACGGCGGGAGGTGCTGAGCGGCAAGGCTAAATTTGGCATTTTTGGTGATGGCAAAGAATTGCCTCAATTGGCGATGGCGCGGGTATTTTGCCCCGGGGATTGGCGATCTGGCTATTACCGCGATCAGACCTTGATGTTCGCGACCGGGTTGTGCACCCTCGAACAATTCTTCGCCCAATTGTATGCTCACGCCGACCTGCAGGCTGACCCGGCTTCTGCCGGGCGTCAGATGAATGCCCACTTCGCATCTCGTTCAATCAACCCGGATGGGACATGGAGAGACCTGACTGCCCAACGCAACACCTCCGCCGATCTTGCCCCAACCGGTTCTCAAATGCCGCGCAGTGTTGGGCTGGCTTATGCCTCTAGGCTGTTTCGCCAGCTCGATGAGTTAAAACCCTTTACAAAATTATCCAACAACGGGGACGAGATCGTTTTTGTGACAATCGGCAATGCCTCAGCCGCGGAAGGCATGTTCTGGGAATCGGTCAATGCAATTGGTGTGCTGCGCTCCCCGGCAATCATCACCATCTATGATGACGGCTATGGCATCTCAGTGACCAACGAGAGCCAGATTGCCAAAGAGAATATCTCCGAACTCTTAGAAGGTTTCCGCCGCCCGCTTGGTGAGTGCTGCGACGGTTACGATATCTATGTAGTCCAGGGCTGGGATTACCCGGCTTTGATCGAAGTCTATCGGGCAGCGGCGGCTATTGCCAGGACAGAACATATGCCATCCCTTGTGCATGTCACGGAGTTGACCCAGCCGCAGGGCCATTCCACATCCGGCAGCCAGGAGCGCTACAAATCGAAAGCGCGCCTGGAATGGGAGTTAGAATGGGACGGGGTAAAGAAATTCCGCGCCTGGATCCTTGCCGAAGAAATCGCGTCACCTGAAGAGCTGGACGAAATCGAATCCCAGAGCCGGGTAATTGTCGAGCAGGCTCGTAAAAACGCCTGGGAGGCTTATCTCAACCCGATCCTGGCGGAGCGAGAAGTGTTGGGCCAGATCATTGCAGACCTGGCAGGGAGTTCCACCCATGCAGCCGAATTATCCGAAACCCAAACAAAGCTGCTGGCGATCCCTGCTCCCTTGCGGCGAGATCTGAGCAGCGCGGCCTGGCAAGCGCAGCGGATTACGCGCGCTGAACCTGCTGACGAACCGCAAGAGCTGGCGCGGCGACGGCTGCTCTCCTGGCGAGTGGCTCTGGAAGAAGCTGCGGACGACCGTTACCATTCTCATCTTTACCTCGAAGGCCCGGGGTCAGCGCTGCAAGTTGCTGAAGTCAAACCGGTGTATTCGGAGACATCCCCTGAAATATATGGTTTTGAAATCCTCAACGCTGCCTTCGAAGCAGCCTTGCAACGCGAACCGCGCCTGATCGCCTTTGGCGAGGATGTTGGTCATCTGGGAGATGTTAACCAGGGCATGCGCGGTCTGCAGGACAAATTCGGCCTGCTGCGTGTGGCGGATACCGGAATTCGAGAGGCGACCATCCTGGGACAGGCGATTGGGATGGCTTTGCGCGGTCTGCGCCCGCTGGCTGAAATCCAATACCTGGATTATCTGCTTTACGCCCTGCAATTGATGTCCGACGATGTAGCCACGCTGCTCTGGCGGACCAAAGGCGGGCAGCGCGCGCCGTTGATCCTGCGCACGCGCGGACACCGGTTAGAAGGCATCTGGCATTCCGGCTCGCCGATGGCTGGGATAATAAACCTGGCGCGCGGCATGCACGTACTGGTCCCGCGCGATATGACCTGCGCCGCCGGTTTCTACAATACGCTCCTGTTGGCGGAAGAACCCGCCCTGGTAGTAGAGACGCTGAATAGCTACCGTCTGAAAGAGCGCCTGCCGGATAATATTGGCGAGTTCCGCCTTCCGCTGGGCATCCCGGAGGTGCTGCGTCGAGGAGCGGATATCACGCTGGTGACCTATGGGGCCTGCTGCCGGATCGTATTGGAAGCCGCTGAACAGCTCAGCCAGATCGGGATAGAGGCTGAGGTGATCGACGTGCAAACCTTGCTGCCATTTGACCGAAATGGCAGGATCGTCGAATCGCTCAAGAAGACCGGGCGGATTGTTTTTATCGACGAGGATGTTCCTGGCGGGACGACAGCCTATATGCTCCAGCAGGTCATCGAGAAGCAGGGCGGGTACTCCTGGCTGGATTCGCCGCCGCGCACGCTGTCTGCCAGCTCGCACCGACCGGCCTACGGCTCGGACGGCGATTATTGGTCCAAACCGAATGTGGATACGGTCTTCGAGGCTGTCTACGAGATCTTACGTGAGGTCGATCCAGCCCGCTACCCGCGCCTGGATTGATCCATTTCATATTATTGGAGGAATCATGCCAACCAAAGTCATTATGCCGCAATTGGGCGAATCGGTAGTGGAAGGGACGCTGACCAGGTGGTTGAAGAAGCCGGGCGAGGTGGTCGAGGAATTCGAGCCGCTGGTGGAGGTAAACACCGACAAAGTCGATACCGAAATCCCCAGCCCAACCGCGGGCGTATTGCTGGCAGTGCTGGCCGCGGAGGGCGTCACCGTCCAGGCGGGGGCGCTTTTGGCCTGGATCGGCCAGCCCGGCGAGGCGCCAACGGATGACCAGACCGGCGAAGAAACGCCCGCCGTCTCTGCGCCAGTTCTGCCCTCCCACCCGAAAACAGCCGCGGTGGGGGAAACAGACGGGTTTGATCGGAGCGACCGTGAGCTGGGCTTTATCTCACCGGTGGTCGCCCGGATGGTTAGCGAGCACGGGATCGATCTTTATCAGATCAAGGGCAGCGGGCAAGGCGGTCGAATCACCAAGAAGGATATCGAGTTCTATCTGGAACAGCGTCAGAGACAACCAGCCCAGGCGACGCCCGTTTCGCCGCCTGCAATCCCTGCATCCACGCCAGCCGTAGCCCCGCAAAAATCTGCTCTGGGCGTGACGCCTCCTTCTGCCCCTGTTGAACCGGGAGAGCTGCTGGCTCTCAGCCCGCTGCGCAAGCAGATCGCTGAGCACATGCTGCGCAGCAAGCGCACCTCGCCGCATGTCACCACAATTATGGAAGCCGACCTGAGCCGGGTAATCGCCCATCGCCAGGCTAACAAAGACGCCTTCGCCCGCGACGGGGTCAACCTGACCTTCACGGTCTATTTCGTCGCAGCGGCAACGGCGGCGCTGAAGGCTTTCCCATTAGTTAATTCCTCCTGGATGGATGAAGGCATCCGGTTACAACGTGCAATCCATATCGGCATGGCCACCTCGCTTGGCGAGGCTGGTTTGATCGTGCCGGTGATCAAGAACGCCGACAGCCTGTCGTTGCTTGGGATGGCGCGGGCGGTGAATGATCTGGCAAATCGGGCCCGCGCCCGCCAGTTGTTACCGGATGAAGTGCAGGGCGGCACGTTCACGATCACCAATCACGGCGTGAGCCGCTCACTCTTCGCAACGCCGATCATCAACCAGCCGCAGTGCGCTATCCTGGGGGTCGGGATGATCCAGAAACGGCCGGTCGTGATCAGCGATGAGCGCCTGGGTGATGTGATCGCCATTCGCACGATGGTCTATTTGGGGCTGACCTTCGATCACCGCATCCTGGATGGGGCAATGGCTGATGCTTTTCTGGCAAAAGTGGTGGAGATGTTGGAGTTTGGGGTTTTGCAGTGAATATTTCGGATACTGGTGAAACCTGGACTGCAGGGGAGAATATGCGCATGTTCAAAGTGAATAAACGCGCACCCGGTTTTTGAGCATATGTGCGCAGGATTGCCGCATCTGCCGGGCATGAAAGAAAGGCTGGATGAGAAACCCAAATAAACCTCGCCTCAATCTGGCTTCAATAAATGCGGTGCATCCAAATTGTTTGAGTTGGTTGCCCCAGGTAAATTCCGCATGTTGAATCCGCTGCGCAAAGGTCTTTATATCTCAGAGTTGCTGAATTACAAGTATCGCTTCATGAGCATCAATTTAAAACCAGTTGATAAAAGAGGGATAAACAGCCATGAACAAAGCCATCGTTTTCTTTGCCTTTTTTCTATCACTCCTGATAGTCTCTGGGTGCGCTAACCAGGCCGCCGCGCCAACCGCCACCCACACCCTCCCGGCGCCGCCTGCAACGTTCACCGCCGAACCGAGCGCCACCTTCACCCCGCCGCCAACGCAAACGCCTACTTCCGAACCTACCTCAACTGCCACGCTCATCCCGCCCACACCCACAGCCACGGTCACCTCGACGCCGGAAATCCTGCCGCTCGCCGGGAAATGGCGCGCGAAAGGGGTCGATGCAAACTGGACAATGGAATTTGAGATCACTTACAAAGAAGGAAAGCCATTTTTTAGATTGACCTCCAGTCAGTGGTTTATATGCGGCAGTACCAGAGTGAGATTGAGGCAATGGGGTTCTAGTGAGCCCATCGAAGATCGCAGTTTCCAAAATAAATATTTGAGTGGACAAGTCATTTCGCCCGAAAGCATAGAAGGGGTTTGGGATATTTCGGCCTGCGATCTTCAAGTGAGATGGGTTGGAAATCTATTCGCAGCCGCGACCCCAGAGCCGACCCTCACACCGTAGCCGAGAAGATAATACCTGCGGGCAGCATCTTGCCAACGTACATAAGAGTGACAAAGATATACCAACAGCTTCAATCGGGTTCATCGTCGCTGCGGATGATGGGTAATGGATTGGGATAGACAGGTATAATTGAGAAGTGGAGGTATTTATTTCTATGAACGAGAAGCAATTGCTCGAACGCATTGTTATTGACCCAAAAGTGATGGTTGGAAAACCTGTTCTTAAGGGGACGCGCCTGACAGTCGAATTCATTCTTGGATTATTAGCTCATGGATCGACTTCCAACGAAATTTTGGCTGAATATCAGGGGATCACCGCCGAAGATATTCAGGCGTGTCTGTTATTCGCAACCAAATCGCTTGAGAGCACTGTCTTTATGCCGCTGGGTGTGGAGTGAGCTTGAATGCGATTCTTGATTGATGAATGTGCGGGACCTGTAGTTGCGCGTTGGCTTAAAATGCATCTGTGCATCACCGTATTTCGGATCGCGCCCGACCCAAAATCCGTGTAATCCATGTAAAAATCCGTTGTCAGCAATCCTGCTCACCCCCTTTTTCGTGCGCTCTGTGTCTCTGTGGTTAAAAATCCGCGCCAGGTGATGGTATTTGTCAGCCATCCAATTTCCCCTCCCCGAAACCACTTTCCCCAGGGTTGGTGTAACCAACCCCGGGATGCTATAATACACCTAATGCCAAAGGCGAAAACTTCCTCAATCCCTGAGCCTCCCACAGCGCCTCCAGAAGATTTGCTCTCCTTCCTGGCTCGCTTCGAACGCTTCGCCCGCGATATCGGCGGGCTGTTCCTGCTCGCCCTCGCTTTGATGACCCTGATTGCATTGCTCTTCCCCGCCTGGGCCAGCGGGCTGCTCGCCTGGTGGATCAGCCTGCTGCGCCTGTGGTTTGGCTGGGGCAGCTACTGGTTCGTGCTGGCCAGCGGACTGCTCGGCTTGTGGGTGTTGCACCGCCCGACGCCGGGGGCAAAGATTGAAGGGCGCTTCTGGTTCAGGTTGTTCGCCCTCGAGATCGCCGCCTTCAGTTCGCTCGCTTTGTTGGCGGTGACCGGCGGCTTCGCCTCCTCAAATCTCGGCGCAAGCCTGGAGCGCGCCGATGCCGGGTTGGATGGCGGCCGCATCGGATGGGGGATGGCCGAGATGCTGCGCCTGTTGCTCGATCCACCCGGTCTGTCTGCCCGCTGGCTGCTGCTGCTCATTTTGACGCTCATTTTCGTCCTTTCTCTGCTTGCCGGGACCGGCTTGCTCAGCCTGCTGCGCCGCTGGTCCGGGGTTGCTTCCGAGCTGGTTGGCGGTGCGCATCCCTCCGCTTTTGTTGATAATGAGCCAGTTGTGATCGAGGCCCCGCTCCAAAAAACCGATACCGCTTCATCCCAGGTTGTCCAGGCACGCCGCAAGATCACATTACCGCCCCAATTTCGTAAGAGCTTCCGTTTCCAACCCGAAGATGCCCCCCCTGCCGAGCCGCAGCCGCGCGATGAGCGTTTGCCCTCGCTCGACCTGCTTGTCAACGAACAGTTCAACCGCCCCGACGAGCGCAACATTAACCTGACTGCCGGGATGATCGAGAAGACCCTGGCTGAGTTCGGCATCCCCGCTAAAGTGGTCGGCTTTCGGATCGGTCCCACCGTGACCCAGTTTGCCATCGAGCCGGGTTACCTCGAAAAGGAGAAAAACGGCGAGAATGGCGACCCCATGGCCGGGGCAGGCCCCGCCCGTCAGAAGGTGCGCGTTGCCCAGATTGCCTCGCTCTCCAAAGACCTGGCCCTCGCCCTGGCCGCTGACCGCCTGCGCATCGAGGCCCCGGTTCCGGGTCGTCCCTATGTGGGCATCGAGGTCCCTAACGCCCGCTCAACCATCGTTCGCCTGCGCCCTCTGCTCGAATTGGAAGCCTTCCATAAGGTCAATGCCCCTCTTGCCATTGCTCTTGGCCGCGATGTTTCCGGCCAGCCCTATATCGCCGACCTGACCCGTATGCCTCACTTACTGATTGCCGGCACTACCGGCTCCGGCAAGTCAGTCTGCATTGCTGCCCTGACCACCTGCCTGGTGATGAACAATACCCCCGAAGACCTGCGCCTGGTCATGATCGACCCGAAGATGGTTGAACTGGTCCGCTTCAACGGTCTGCCCCATCTCTATGGCAAAGTCGAGACCGAGCTGGATCGTATTCTGGGAGTGCTGCATTGGACTGTGGCTGAAATGGATCGCCGCTACAAGGTGCTCGAAGGCTCACACTCGCGCAATATCGATTCCTATAACCGCAAAATCCGCCGCCGCAAAGGCGAACGACCGCTGCCCCATATCGTTGTGATGATCGATGAATTGGCCGATCTGATGATGTCCGCTCCCGACCAAACCGAGCATACCCTGGTGCGCCTGGCGCAAATGGCCCGCGCCACCGGCATCCACCTGGTGGTTGCCACCCAACGCCCCGGCGTCGATGTCGTCACAGGTCTGATTAAGGCTAACTTCCCCGCCAGGGTCGCCTTTACGGTAGCCTCCTCGATCGATTCGCGCGTCATTCTGGATGTCAATGGCGCCGAGACCCTGCTTGGGCATGGCGATATGCTCTTCCTGCCGCCCGAAGCCTCCGGCCCAATTCGCCTGCAGGGCGTGATGATCAGCGACACCGAGGTAGAGAAGGCGATCACCTTCTGGCAGAAGACCTGGGTTGGTGTAGCCAATCCTGTCGATCAAGCCGCTGCGGCGGAAGGCTCTCAGTCGGCCAAAGAAGAGATTCCACCTTGGGAAGAGACTATCGCCCACGAGCAAGCCCTGTCCGATAAAGATGATCTGGTTGAACAGGCTGTTGAGATCGTCCGCAAGAGCCAGCATGCCAGCGCCTCGATGCTCCAACGCCGCCTGCGCATTGGTTACCCCCGCGCCGCTCGACTGATTGACGAGCTGGAAGAACTAGGCGTGATCGGCCCAGCGGTTGGCGGCGGGCGCGAGCGTGAAGTGTTGATCGAACGGGAGGATGCGGTGGAGGATGAGCCTTTCTGATCGAGCCCCCTCCGTTCAACGCCCACATTCCTTGTGGCTGCTGTTATTATTAGTTGCCGCCGAATTTGCTGCTCTGACGCTTGTCCTGCGCTCGGCCTGGCCGCCAGATTCGCCTGCCAGCCTATGGACCTGGATATTCCTGGCTGACCCAGCCTCGCATTCTCTGATCTCCCCGTTTTCAGTTTTGGTCGCTGCCCTGGTTTTACTCAGCGGTGTGCTGCCGGCCCTGCTGCGTCCATCCCACCAGACGCTGGTTGCTGGCTGCCTGGCGACGGTGCTGGCAGGAATTTTAGTCACGCCTTTCAGCGCCCAGGATTTGCCCCGCAATTTCTTCGACAACCCCCTGGCCTGGTCCGCTAACCCCTTCCTGATCCTGCGGTTGGTGAATGGTGTCTGTATTGGACCATTGGCCTTCCACCTGGCTGCCCGTTTCCCGCTCCGTCACCCGATCTCTGGTCGCCAGCTGGCCGCAGTTTATGCCCTCAGCCTGGGTCTGTTGTTTGTGTTGTTGTTGGTTCGGGTCAAAGAAGCGTGTATCCTGGCTGCCCTTGTTCTGATGCTCTGGACGGTTGCCCTGGTCATCGCAGCCGGCTGGTTACTGCTGCGTTCCAGTCGGGTGGTCAATCAGGGGGATCCCCGACCGGCTCAGCAAGCGCGCTTGCTGTTTATCTCGGTTGCGCTGGCTGGGCTGCCAGCTTTGCTGCGCCCGATTGGCCTGGCTTTTCGGATCGAGTTAATCCCCTTCGATTTGATGCTGGCTGCGCTCACTCTGATTCCGATTGGCATAGCCTACGCTGTGCTGCGGCATGACCTGTTTGGCATCGACCGGCTGATGCGGCGTGCACTGGCCTATGCTGCCCTCTCGCTGCTGCTGTTAGTGATCTACTTCGCTCTCACGTTGGGATTGACTGCTTTGCTGGTTCGCATCTGGCCGGGTCTGCGTGGTATGGCCACCTTGCTCAGCCTGTTTGCCGCGGCGCTGGCTTTCGAGCCATCCCGCCGCCGTCTGCAGGGCTGGATCGACCGATTCCTCTACCCCGACCAGACTCGCTTCCAGCGCGCCGTTCACCAGGCCGGCGAAACTCTGGCGGGTGTGGCAAACCGGGATGAGATTGTTCAGCTTCTAACCGAAACCTTGCCTGCCAGCCTGGGTTCGGAATGGGCCAGTCTCAGCCAGGCGCCGACCAGCGCAAAGATCAATCTGCCGGAGCGCAACTCGGTCTGGGACGCAGCGCTTGTCGCCGGAGGGCGCTCTCTGGGACACTATTGGCTGGGACCGCGCCACCTCGGGCCGGGCTATGATCCTGATGAGCAAGCTCAACTCCAGGTCTTGATCGGCCAGGCAGCTCTGGCATTCGCCTATGCCGACACGATTGCCGATTTGCGCACGCTCAACCGTGAATTGGAAGAACGGGTCGCCAATCGTACCGCCCAATTACTCGATCAGCAGCGCGCCCTGGCGGCTTATGATGAGCGCCAGCGCCTGGCGCGTGAATTGCATGATTCGGTCACCCAGTCCCTCTTCAGCATCAATCTCAGCGCCCGCGCCCTGCGCAACCTGGTCCGCCGCGATCCAACCGGAGCTATCGATGGCTTGAGCGAGTTGGAGCAAGCCGCCCAGCAGGCTCTCGCGGAGATGCGCGGTCTGCTGGCCCAATTGCGCTCAAACGAACAACCTTTGCTTCAATCCCCCGATTCGCTTCCTCCAGGGCTGGGGCAGGACTCCGGTCCCCCTTCGCCGGAGATGGTGGACTTGGCAGCCATGCTGCGTGAACAATGTCTCCGCTTGGAATGCGGCAGCCTGGCAGAAGATGGCCGCCAGACACTGCATATCGACCTGGATGCACCTGAAACTCTGTATTTACCCGCGAGCATTGCCCACGAGTTAATTCAAGCCGCCCGAGAAGCTTTCCATAATGCCTTAAAACACAGCGGCGTGAAATCGGCCGAATGCCGGCTGGATTATACCGACGGTATGTTACGCATGATGATCCAGGATCACGGCGTTGGTTTCACGCCTCCTGATATGTTGGGGGGAAGTGACGGAGCAACACAACTTGATCTGGGTCGAGGACAAACCGGCTATGGCCTACGCGGTATTCAGGAGCGCCTCGCTGCCCTCCACGGCTACTTGGAAATCCGTTCTGGACCCGGCGCCGGCGCAATGCTGCAGATATCTTTGCCCTATTGTGCTCAACCATCTCCATCAGATTCGCTGTCTACCCAGTTCGACGGAGCGATCGAATGAAAAACGAAACCACCCCAGCATTTCCCACCGAACCCAGCCATATTCGAGTCCTGATCGCTGATGACCATGAGATCGTCCGACGAGGTCTGCGTATGACCATCCAGGGCGAGCCGGACATGGAACTGGTCGGCGAGGCCCAAACCGGTCGCGAGGCTGTTGATCTGGTTTTAAAAACCCAGCCGGATGTGCTGCTGCTCGATATCCAAATGCCGGATATGGATGGCCTCCAGGCTGCCTCCCTTATTAAGGCTACCCACCCTGATCTACCAATCCTGATCCTGACCAGTTATCGCGATGATGCCCAACTCTACGCGGCTCTCCGCCAGGGTGTGAAAGGGTATCTTTTGAAAGATATCGGAGGAGATGAACTGATTGAAGCGATTCGGGGTGCATTCCAGGGCAAGCCTCAACTCCACCCTGAGATCGCCCGCCGTTTAATGGAGCGCATGCCAGCCCCGCTCGATCCCTTTGCTGGGCTGACCCCGCGCGAATTGGATGTCTTCAAGCTGGTGAGCAAAGGTATGAGTAATAAAGAGATTGGCCTGGCTCTGACGGTGACCGAAGTGACCGTCAAGGGGTATGTCAGCGCCATTTTGAGCAAGCTGCATGTCGAAGATCGTACCCAGGCCGCCTTGCTGGCGGTTCGATACGGTCTGATCCCGGCGGACGACTTGCCTGAGGCTTGAGATAGCCCTATTATTCTTCAGATTTCGAAATCTTGATCGTAACGTCGGAAGGGAGCGCCAGCCTGGCCTCTACTTCTATGGCCTTGATGATTCCCACCGGAACAGGGCAGGCGGCATGGGTGCAGTATTTCACGCCCATTTCCAAACTGCGTGGCATATTCCGGCGCGTGGAAATTTCTTTGAATGGCTCAACCTGGGTGAGTTCGGCAGCCAGCTTTTGAATAGCTTTGCATTCACTCTCGATCTCCAGGTTGACCACTGAACCGTCTGTGGTCGCAATGACCACGGTCTTAAACCCGCAAATACCTGCATTAATTTCTGCGCGTGCCACCTCTAAACACCTCCAAGAAAATTTCCCGAATTATACCCCTATTCAGCTCAACTCAAGAAAACCTACCAAAGTGGGATGGTAAAACCCTTCCTGCGCGGGCTGAAGAGATCGTCTTTGCGGTGTATCCTTGACTATGCTAACGATCAAAGAAAGACACCTGTCAAAATCGCAAACAAGATTGCTAATCCGAACGATTTTGTAAGTATTAAAAGCGAAACCTGCGAATATAATCAAATTACGATAGGAGTACCCGCAATGAAAACTCGCTCGATCCCGCTCTACCTCTTGATTTTACTTGTCCTGCTCTCTCTGGCGTGCAGCAGCGGCGCTCCGTCTGCTGCCCCTTCCGAACCGGCTGCAGCCCAAACCGAGCCTTTGACCCCGGCCACTCAAACTCTGGATGTGCAGGCCACAATCAACGCCGCCTTGCAGGCTACCACCCAGGCGCAAGCCAATTTGCAGGCTACCGTTGGTTCGGCGGTCTCGGCTACGGTGATTGCCATGCCGCCGACTGCGACGCCGGTCCCAACTGTTGAAGTGGTTGAGTTGACTGAGGAAGAATTGGAAGCGTTGATTGACCAGGCTGTCAACGAGGCTGTGGCTGCCACCACCCAGGCTACGACCGCCACCAGCCAAACTACTGCGGATGACTTATTGACCTACGATGAGGTCCAATACGTGCAGGTGTATGTGGACACTGCTGAACAGGCGATCTACTATGCCGAGGAACTGCTGCAAGCTTATTCGCAGATTTATGGTGAGCTGGCTTATACAACCTTGGCCGAAGTTCAACAGATTGAGCAAGAGCTGAATACCATGGCTCAAAGCATCAACGCCTTAAATTCCACTCTTCAGGAAGTCAACAGCACTCTGCAACAGGGTCAGACCATCGCCCTGGAGACGATCAATCAGTTGGAAACTGCCGCCCAGACTGCCAGTTCTAATCTGGCTCAGACCCAGGAACAAGTCAAAAACTTCCATCAGTTGGCCGGGCAAGATCGGGATACCCGTGTGAACGAAGTCGCCAATATCAAGCCGGATCAGGTTCCCGCCGATCTACAATCCACCATCCAGGAAGCTTTCTCCTTCGTCGATCAGGTTCGCGGCGCTTTGGATGATAACAAATTCAGCCGAGATGAACTGACCAAGATTGCTCAGCTCGGGGCGAATGTATCTGCCGGGTTCAGCGCTCACGGCGGCATCAAGATGCAGGGCTTGTCTGGCAAGCTGGGCGAGATTACCAATCAGCTTGCCCGTGGAGAACTCCCCCAGGCGCGCTCAGGGTTGGGCAATTTTGAAACCTCACTTGGTCAGCGGCCGGCTGGTGGAGGTTTTACACCTCCCAGTGGTCCGGGGAACTTGCCCAAGCCGGGCCGGCCCTGATCCAAATGAGAATCCAAAAATGCGGCCAGGACGGCCGCATTTTTGGATTCTCTGGCCAATTTGGCCCGATCAGACAGATGATCCGCGAAGGATTTGATCAACCTGCGTTTGACAGATTTTACAAGCCAGGCCGGTCTATAAGCCGCATTCTGTGAGGCAGGGAAACCCTGCCCCGGCGATCATCTATCTGGGCTGAATGTCTCCATTCAGCTCGTGCGGCCTACCCGGGACTTCAACGAAACGAGCCGCTTCGATGAACTTACGTCCAATCGTCCCTGCTTGGCCTTGCTCCCGATGGGGGTTGCCTGGCCGCGCCTGTTGCCAGACGCGCCGGTGGTCTCTTACACCACCTTTTCACCCTTACCGGCGTTGCCGGCGGTATGTCTCTGTGGCCCAATCCGGCAGATAACTGTTCTATGACCGACGGTCATAGACCGACAGTCAAGAAACAGCCTCCGCCCCGGGTGTTACCCGGCATCGCGCTCTATGGAGTGCGGACTTTCCTCCAGAAGCCTGCCTGAGCAGCCTTCCAGCGATCACCCGACCGACCTGGTAATTTCATCATACTCTTTCTGACCCCTTTCGTCAATCTCATGCCTCCTCAGGTATAATCGTCTGCATGGATTTCAAATTACATGCCCCTTATCAACCAATGGGTGATCAGCCCGAAGCGATCCGCCAAATCATTGAAGGGATCGATCACGGTTATCGCGACCAGGTCTTGCTTGGCGCAACAGGCACAGGCAAGACATTTACAATTGCCGCAGTGATTGAGCAAATCCAAAAACCAGCCCTGATCATGTCTCATAATAAAACCCTGGCCGCCCAACTCTATGCGGAATTCAAGGATTTTTTCCCTGAGAATGCGGTTGAATATTTTGTTTCTTATTACGACTATTATCAGCCAGAAGCTTACGTCCCCAGGCACGATCTTTATATTGAAAAGGATTCGGATATCAATGAGGAGATTGAGCGTCTGCGCCTGGCCGCGACAACCTCCCTGATATCTCGGCGGGATGTGATTATTGTCGCCTCGGTCTCTTGTATTTATGGAATTGGCAATCCTGAAGCCTATGGGCGGGTGGTTATTAATCTGGAAAGTGGGAATGTGTACCGCCGCAACGCATTGCTTCGGCAGTTGATCGAAGGCCATTATGAGCGCAATGACTTGGAATTGCGTCCTGGTACATTTCGCGTGCGCGGCGACAGCCTGGATGTGATGCCAGCCTATCAGGATCGCCTGGGCTATCGGATCGCGTTCTTTGGGGATGAAGTCGAGCGAATTATTGAGTTTGATAGCACTACGGGAGAGCTGCGCCGCGAGTTGAAGACTGCTGCGATTTATCCCGCCCGTCATTTCATCACTGAAGAAGATAAGTTGAAAAAAGCCATCACAGACATTGAGGATGAGTTGGCAGTACGGCTGGCTCAACTCCGCAGCGAAGATAAACTGCTCGAAGCTCAGAGGCTGGAGAGCCGCACCGCCTACGATCTGGAAATGCTGCGCGAAGTGGGCTATTGCTCCGGGATCGAGAACTATTCGCGCCATATGGATCAACGCGGCCCTGGCACAGCCCCGTGGACATTGATGGATTATTTGCCAAGTGATTATTTGCTTGTGCTCGACGAATCCCACATGACCATCCCTCAGATCCGTGGGATGTACAATGGAGATCGCTCCCGTAAGCGCACCCTGGTGGATTACGGCTTCCGGCTGCCATCCGCCCTCGATAATCGCCCGCTCACGTTCGAAGAATTTGATGCCCGTATGGGCTACACGATCTATACCTCTGCCACGCCAGCGCCCTTTGAAATGGACCGGGCGGATCAGGTGGTGGAACAGATCATACGCCCGACTGGTCTGGTCGATCCTGGAGTCGATGTGCGCCCGATCGAAGGGCAAGTCGATGATCTGATCAAAGAGATCCGCATTCGGGTTGAGAAGGGGCAGCGTGTGCTGGTGACCACCCTGACCAAGCGCATGGCCGAGAAGCTCTCCGATTATCTGCTGGAATTGGGTCTCAAGGTCCATTATTTGCATTCCGAGATCGATACCCTAGAGCGGATCGGGATCCTGCGCGATTTGCGTCTGGGAGTTTTCGATGTGGTGGTAGGGATCAACTTGCTCCGTGAAGGGCTGGACCTGCCGGAGGTTTCGCTGGTGGCTATACTGGATGCCGATAAGGAAGGTTTCCTGCGTTCTGAAACAGCGCTGATCCAGACGATTGGCCGCGCCGCCCGCCATATTGAAGGGAGGGTCATCATGTACGCCGATAAAATGACCAACTCGATGAAGCGGGCGATTGATGAGACCAACCGCCGCAGAGCTAAGCAGGTCGCATACAATGAGGCTCACGGTATCCAACCGGTTGGGATCTTCAAAGCGGTGCGTGATTTAACCGACCAGCTCTCGGTCAAGGTGGTAGCTGAACCCAAGTCTGAGTATCGGGTGCGCGGTGAAGCGGATTGCCAAAATCCGAATTGCAAAAAGTGATCGCCGAGCTGGAAAAACAGATGAAAGAGGCCGCCAAGAATCTCGAATTCGAAAAAGCAGCTGCATTGCGTGACGAGATGTACGAGCTGCGCTCATTGCTGGCTGCGGAAAGCAATCTTAAACCGTGGGAAAAGGTTCGGTTGCTCTCAGGGGAAGAGGGATAAATTCTCACTAACAGGCAGGGATTTTGCCATTCGATGTGGTTGACAGCCCGAATCTCACGCTGCAAGTCAACCAAATCCGCATACGATTTCCACAAGTTCTTCATAACTCCTTCATGAATAGGCGATAGGATCGAATTGAATTATTGGTCGTGATAGCGATCGGGTGCGAGACGAGTATAATTGGATTTGCAAAACCAATGACAACAATATTGATTATCGAAGATGAGCCCGAATTGGTTAAAGTGCTGCACTCCTATCTGGAGCAAGCGGGATTTTCTGTTTTATCTGCTCAGCGCGGGGATACCGGGTTATCGGTCTGGGAGCAGAAACGGCCGGACCTGGTGTTGTTGGACTTGAACCTGCCCGGTAAAGATGGATTGGACGTTGCCCGCGAAATCCGGCGTAAATCCAATACACCCATTATCATGATGACCGCCCGGGTGGATAAATCGGATCAACTGGTTGGTCTGGAGCTGGGCGCGGATGATTATGTCACCAAACCTTTCTCACCCAGACTGGTTGTCGCCCGTGTGCGCGCCCTTCTTCGGCGGAGCGAAGTCACTCCTGAAGCCTCACAAGTTGTGCGCGTCGCCGATTTGGAGATTGATCTGGATGGGCATACCGTTCTACGAAGCAGTGAGCTGATCGATTTGACGCCTACAGAGTTTAATTTGTTGGTCGCGCTCGCTGGTCAACCCGGGCGAGCCTTCGGCCGTCTGCAACTGCTGGAATCCACACAGGGGTCTGCCTACGAAGGCTATGAACGCACCATTGATGCTCATATCAAGAATTTGCGGGCTAAGCTCGAACCAGACCCCAAAAACCCCCAATATATTGAAACGGTTTTTGGGGTGGGGTACCGGTTTATTCGTTCAAATCTCTGAACGCGCCTGTTGAATATGGGTGAATCTCTATGCGCCTGCGCTTGTTTCTCTCATTCGGTCTGATTGCTCTGATTTCTGTGATTGGCGTGGTCATCATTGCCCGCCAAAATACGGCTGTAGCGGTTCGTTCATTTGTGTATCGCGGCGGAATGACCGGTGAAGGTGGATTGGTCCAGCAGCTTGAAACTTTCTACCAGCAAAACGGATCCTGGCTGGGCGTAGAAAGCCTGCTGCGATCCTCTGGGCATGGTCGCGGCCAGGGCAATGCTGCTGCTGGCGGCAATGTGGGGGTGGGAAACCAGCGGCTGCGTATTGCGGATACAACAGGACAATATGTAGCCGATTCAAGTACAACTTCCCCATCTGGAGAACTCAGCGCTACTGAAAAACGAAATGCGATTTTGCTGGAAGTAGACGGTCGCGTGGTGGGTTATTTGTTGGCTGAGGGTGGGACGGGATTCAGTCAGCGGGATGAACTTTTCCTTGTGGATCGTCTGACCAATGCCGGTGTGACAGCGGGATTGATCGCTGGTGGTATCTCTCTGCTTCTTTCGCTTTTGCTGGCCTACAACTTAATGCGCCCGGTGCGTGAACTGACCCAGGCGGCGCAGCACCTGGGTCAGGGCGACCTGACGCAGCGTGTGCACATCAAAGGCGGCGATGAGTTAACTCTGCTTGCGAATACATTTAACAATATGGCTGGATCCCTCCAACAAGCCGAAGAGACGCGCCGTTCGATGACGGCTGATATCGCCCATGAGTTGCGCAATCCACTGGCTGTTCAGCACGCAAACTTGGAAGCGCTACAGGATGGCGTGTATCCGTTAACCCCCCAGGCGCTTCAGGCCATACTTGAACAAAATTTGCTTTTGACCCGCCTTGTAGATGACTTGCGAACCCTGGCGCTGGTCAATTCCGGCGAGCTTAAGCTGGAGTGTACAACAGTTGACCTGCCAGGCCTGGTTGAACGTCTGGTGGAGCGTTTTCGCCCACAAGCAGCACAAAACCAGATCACGTTATTTGTAACCAGCACAATACCCCCAACTTCTGTGCGGACCGTATTCGTTGACCCTTTGCGGATGGAACAAATCCTGAACAACCTGCTATCCAATGCGTTACGTTATACGCCCACCGGTGGGCAGATAGAGGCAGCGATAGAAAGCGATGGTCATCAGGCCAGGGTCAGCGTGCACGATAGCGGTCCAGGCATCCCGCAGGAGGCATTACCGCACGTGTTTGAGCGTTTTTATCGGGCAGACCGCTCGCGCAGCCGCTCTGAAGGCGGCACTGGATTGGGTTTAGCGATTGCCCGCAAACTGGCTGAGGCGCAAGCCGGCTCTCTTGCTGCCAAGAACCACCCGGGCGGTGGGGCTATTTTTACACTTCAACTGCCGCTAAGCGCAGATAAATCGCCTTTCGCCCGGATTTCTGAAACAGGATTATGAAACCGAATAACGTTACTCGCTTATTAGATTCGCACAAGATTCCCTATACAGCCTATGATCTGCCGGTCGAAAAGTTGGGCGCGCTGCAAGCGGCTCAAATATTGGGCGTTTCACCAGACTTAGTGTATAAGACGATTGTTGTGCTGCGGGAAGGGAAAGGCAAACCGGTTTTGGCTCTGGTGCCTGGGCCGAAAGAAGTCGATCTAAAAGCGTTGGCGAAAACGATCGGTGAAAAGAAATTAAGTTTGCCCACTCAGCGAGAAGCTGAAAACCTGACTGGTTTACAGGCAGGTGGGATCTCCCCATTGGCTTTGCTCAATCGAGGATTTCAAGTCGTCATAGATAAATCCGCCCAGACCTGCTCTGAGATCTATATCTCCGGTGGTCAGCGCGGTTTGGATATTCGTCTACCGGTCGATTCTCTCGCTGGGCTTACCAAAGCCACCTTTGCTCTGATTGCAAGGTAATCCCCAAAATCGCTAAAAAATGCTAAAATACAGATAAGACGGGTTTGGCCTATCCAGCAAGGGCTAAACTTACCTGATGAGCCAGGAGGAATTACGATGTCGGATGAGATCAACGACAGTCCGATGATTGTCTGTCGCGACGTACATAAGTGGTTCGGCCATTTTGAGGCATTGCGGGGGATTGATATGACGGTCCAGAAGGGTGAAGTAATCGTTATTTTTGGCCCTTCAGGATCTGGTAAATCCACCTTCATTCGCACACTAAACCGCCTGGAAGTACATCAGAAGGGCACAATCATTGTCGATGGGATCGAATTAACCAAAGATGTACATAATATCGAAAAAGTGCGCATGGAAACCGGTATGGTTTTTCAGCAGTTCAATCTGTTCCCACACATGACGGTGCTCCAAAATGTTAGCCTGGCTCCGATGGAGGTGCGCAAATGGTCGCGCACAGTTGCAGAAGAAATCGCCCGCCAGCTTTTGGCTCGGGTGGGTATCCCAGAGCAAGCCGAAAAGTACCCCAACCAGCTTTCGGGTGGTCAGCAACAGCGGGTAGCCATTGCGCGCGCTTTGGCGATGCAGCCGAAAATCATGCTTTTTGATGAGCCGACTTCTGCTCTTGACCCAGAAATGATCAAAGAGGTGTTGGATGTGATGGTTGAATTGGCTCGCAGCGGAATGACCATGCTGGTTGTAACCCACGAGATGGGCTTTGCCAAAGCGGTAGCGAAACGGATGTTTTTCTTTGATGATGGGTTGATCGTTGAAAGCGGCACCCCAGAGGAGATTTTCAATCACCCTAAAGAGGAACGCACTCAGCTTTTTCTCTCCCAAATCCTGACGCATTAATTTGAATTCGGGTTAAAGGTTTCGTAAATTTGTCGATTGGGTCATTTATTGGTTCTTTTATTTTCGTTCAATATACTTCGTTACTAAAGCCAACCTCAAACGACGGTCCAGAATTATCCAAAGCCTGACGGCTGCTATTCGATTGCTTTCAGCAAGTCCGTGCGGGCTATAGATGGCGCGAGTGTATAGCGCGACCAGGCTGTGAATTTCCTGACCTGCCGGATTGAATATGGATTTCAATCCAGCCCCGGACGATTTGGACATATGATTCCCAAACCGCACAGCGAATTCATGAGGGGTTTCAGATTTACTCACGTGCAGATCGTGATAAGCTGCCGCCCGCCTTAGGCGGCTGTAGAGTGTGATTAATGCCACGTTCGGTTTCATCCTGCTTAAGCGAATGGCATCGAACACAGGCCAGATGAGAAGGTATGCGGCTAAAAGCAGGAGAATCCCGGAGAATGCAATTCCACCAGTCAAATAAAGGATTGGCCATGGATTATGGAACGGGATTGCCGGGCGTAAAAGCTCCAAATCTTGCGCGGGTTGGGTATCGCTTAGATGGGAGAGTGCTGGTTGGCCTGAGGTGGGCTCGAACTCAATCCAACCGGCTCCTGGAAAATAAACTTCAACCCATGAATGTGAATCTGCTTCAGTCACGATGTGGAAATCATTCTGTTCCTCATATCTTCCACCTGCAAATCCGATCGCTAATCTTGCCGGCAAGCCAGCTGCACGCGCCAGCACGACCATTGCAGAGGCCGCGTAATCGCAATAGCCGCTTCGCAGATCAAAAATATAATAATCCACCACGTCCCGATTAGCAGGGGGCAGCGGTACCTCTAGCGAATAAGGGATTGACCTTAAATAGCTTTCTATAGCGACAGCCTTCGCATAAGCCGAAGGATGATCTATGGTTAGAGATCGCGCCAGTTCAAGGATACGTTGTGGAATCGTCTCGGGTAATTGCAGGTATCTCTCCAGGATCCAATCTGGATAGATGTCGCCATCCTTTTGTAATTTAGATGAATCTATCAAAGGGTGAATGGACGTTACCTGATATGTCCCTCGATTTGGCTCATTTTGAAGTTGGGTGCTGAAAAGATCCTTCTCGTTTTTTGGAGCAGTCCGTAGAGATACCACAAAATCCTGATCAATGCTGGTCGGATCGCCAAATGAATAAATCTGGTTGTCAAAATCTCTTAAGTCTTGGATCTGCTGTACAATTACTGTCTGGTCAGAGCCTTGTAAGGGGGCAACTCTTTCGCCTCGCATATATTGACTGGTTTGGATTGGGCTGGTCATCCAGCCCCTGCCGGTGTAAAGATCAAAGGTCAATGAGCGCCAGTAATACCTCCCGGACGATGGGGCACAATCAGAATTTATGCATTCTGTATTGATCTCGGATATTTTTGCCACCCGGATGAGCATCACGATATCTTCACTCAGCTCAGCCCCACTTCCCAACATGTGTTGGCACGGCAGCACCCCAGGATTGAGTAATTCCCCTGCTTGAGATTGGGTTGCAGGCTGATCGAGCCCAATTGCTTCGCCAATTTCTTCGATATCCGGAGACCGTGGCTGGAGAAGCCCGCGAGCAAATTTGAAAGTTTTCTGTGGTGAAAGCCAGGACGCCAGCATAGCTATCGTGGCTATGATGAAAATGAAAGCCAGCGACCACATGGCCGCGTCAAAACGCAAATCTTCAGCGTAATCGGTTGCTTGTTTTTGCCAGCTTGATTCTCTGGAAACATAATTTCCCCAACCAATCAATAAAAGCGCTCCACCCAAGACTGGTACAAGAAAGACGGCATCTGTCCGGGTAAAAGATAATGCGCCTGCAAAAATTGTGATTCCGGGCAGTACCCCCAATAATGGATTTAACAGCCGTCGTGACCCCCAGGCTGCCCAAGCGCTTATACTCCAAATTGTGAAATTCCAGGTCAACGTGGTGGCTACAGGGTTAAAAATTGGCTGCCTAAGGGCGGTATGATAAATCCATAGAGCTGTCTGTTGCAGTATCCCAATAACAACATCGAAATATTCAATTCCCAATTGTTGCGCCAAGTCAAAATTTGGAATGGGCTGGCCGATCTTCCAGCGCAAGGCGGATATGACAAATTGAATCATCATATCGATGAGAGCAAACAACTTGTAGCTCAACCCATCAATCCCCATCAAAATGAGCATTCCCCCAATAAGTGTCAAAAATAATCCGGCTTGCCAATTTCGTACGGGTGTGCTTGCCAACCACCAGGTAATCAACATGGAGATCAGGGAATAAGAAAGCAATTGAACGCCATCTTGTCCTCTCACGATAACCCCCAACCCGATAGCAATACTGCTCAACACAACACCTAGACTTGTGAGAGAGATCAACATGGCAGCGCCAAGCTTATTCAGCGACTGCCTGCCAAACCGCGCAAACCAAGCATCAACCATCAGAATCCCTTCCAACCAGATTCGCACGGGGGATTAATCAACACTGCTCGCCCGGTTGGGGTGACGCGCCAATCCCACCGACCTCTGATACCGGGTTGGGCTTCGGGTCGATTCAAAAGATCAGGGGTAATGCGTACGTAATGAATCCCCCATTGGGCGAGGTCTTTTTGTAAATCATTGGTCTCTTTATTTTCGCCGAAAGCTGAGGGATCAAGCAATAACAAAGTGGGCACAGCTCCACGCCAAACCAGAGGAAGCAGGCTCTTCAACCAATCGGCCTTTTCATTCGGTGTGATGATGATCAGGCTTGAGTTTGCTGTCAACCGCGCCTCCATTAAGCCTATCAACTGGTTTAATGTCAGTTTCCCAGGTTTTAGCAACGCCAACTCATTCAGCATCCGCCAGCGTTGGCTCTCACTGTGTTCTGGTGAAAGCCAGACAAGATGTTGACCATAGGTTGCAAAACCTACCGCTCTTCCCTTTCGCAAGCCGTGATCAGCCAGAGATGCAGCTAAGATCACGCCATGTTCCACAGTGGATAGAGCGCCTTCTCCTCTCTGGACGGTTTCATCGAAGTCGAGCAGGATCCACCAATCCCCCGATGGTCGGCTCTCAAATGTGCGGATAAAAAGCCCATCGTGGCGGGCGCTGGTTGGCCAGTGGATCCATCGCAAGCTGTCTCCTGGCGCGAATGGACGAACTCCGTTGGCGCTGACGGTTTTCTCATGCGCATATGGACGTGGCTGACCTTCTCCGGCGCGCCCTCCCGGCGCCACCTCGATTTGGGGTAATGGAATAATGGGTGGTGTGACCAGTAAGCTTACATGCTGTGGATCATGAATGGTTACCTGGAACAACCCCAATGGATCGGATGTATGTAATGTCGTTGGTCCGAGGTTGAATAGGCCTCGCTGTTGGCAAATTCCCCTTTTGCGCCACTGACTGAGGCTGTGTCCTTCTATCCCGGTTGCCAGATTGGCATGAATGCCGGGTAGATCAGAGTGATCTTCCAACTCCACCCACGTTGCAGGAAAACCAGACAGGTTCGTCAGGGTGAAACGCTGTTCGAGTTGATCCCCCACTTGCGCCCAACCAAATCTCATCTCTCGTCGCAAACGCAGGTGTCTGGCAAGGGAACAAGCCCACCATCGACTTAACCCCCAGGCGCCCGCTAATCCGAGCAGCAGGAACCGCCAACCCCGATAATCATCTATTAACGTCATTAAAGCCAGTAATATCACCAGTGGGATGATCAGATTCTGTTTCTGTTTCACCCTGGTTTCGATAATCATCAACGATTGACCTCCTTGTAAGTGTGTGAGGCTATCTCAAAACTGTAGCAACTGCTCCATTTTTATTCGGATTGTTTGGACGGAGGGAATGACAGCCTCCATCAAGGAGATATTATATGGGATTGGGATGTCGGGTGTCGCTATTCGCCCAATCGGGGCGTCCAGGTCTGTGAAAGCTTGTTCAACAATCGAGGCTGCGATCTCACTGGCAAACCCATTTGTGAGCGTATCCTCCTGGACGATCAATACCTTTCCTGTAAGTCGGACGCTTTCCAAAACGGCATCCGAATCCCAAGGGATGATCGTGCGTAGATCCAGCAGATTGATACGCCCGACGAAGGGCCCAGCTGCCTCCAGGCAGCGTTGAACCATCGCACCCCAGGTGATCACGGTCAGATCTTTCCCGCCCAACAATTGCGCGGCTGCTCCAAAGGGCAGGCAGTAGTCGTCGCCAGGGTATGGACGGCGGCTGTCGCGTGTATCCAGAAGGGCGCGATGTTCAAAGAAAAAGGTCGGATCGTCCCCGCGCAATGCGGTTCGGAGCAATCCCACCGCGTCCTCGGCATTGCTGGGATAAGCGATCCGCCAACCGAGAGTATGAGCGTAAATAGCTTCGCCGCTGACGCTATGCCAGGGGTCGCCGGTCTTCTTGCCAAAGCCAACTGGAATGCGCACCACCACCGGGGCTGCGAATCGATTGGCTGTCCGCCAGCGCAGCGTTCCCAAATCGCTGATCTGTTCATGGGCAGGGTCAGCATATTTTCGAAACTGAATTTCCGGTACGGGCAACAAACCTGCTAGAGCCATGCCGGTTGATCTCCCAATAATGCCATCCTCGTTCAGCGAAGTGTCAAATACTCGTCCCGCGCCGAAGTGAGCCTGCATACCCAGCGTGGCGCCATGCACGCCGCCTTTCACGCCCACATCCTCGCCGAAGACAAGGATGCGCGGATTGCGCTCCATCTCAACTTCCAAAGTACGCCGGACTGCATCGATTAGATTGATCCGTGGCCCGGATGGTTGGGGGGCGTTTGTCCCTTGCGGCGACTGTTCGATTTCTGGACGTATTCCGCCCATTAGATTTGGCTCGCCTGCAAAGAAAATATGGCTCCGCACCTGGGTAGGGTCTGGTTCTGGTTGTGTTTCCGCCTGCGCCAGCGCAGCATCCAGTTCCCGCTGAATTTCGATTTCGAGCATTTGCCAGCGCTCAGGATCCTGCAGGAAAGTCTTCAGTTGTTTGAGTGGGTCACGTTGTTCTTCTTCAGCCATCTCTTCGATGGGCTTATAGGATTGATCATCAATGAACGTGTGTCCGGTCAGACGGACAACGAACATTTCCAACAGGCATGGCCCTGCGCCGCTGCGGACGTGGTCTACAGCCTGGCAGGTCAAGCGCCAGGCTTCTTCCGGGTTGAGGCCGTCGCCGCTCAGAATCTTTAGATTGGCATAGCCGGACAGGTTTTGAGATACACACCCGCCGGGTGTCTGCATGCTGGCCGGGACGGATAGACCATAACAATTATTCTCAATAAAGAAGATCATAGGCAGCTTCAGCGTTGTGGCCATATTCAAAGCCGCCCAGAACCCGTTTGCGGCAGTACTGCCTTCTCCACCAGTGGCGACCGAGATTGCCCCGCTCCACTCTTGTTCGGATAAAACGGTCGTTCTGTATTGGATGGCTTGCGCCCAGCCAGCGGCTGGAGTGTACTGTGCGCCCACATCCCCGGATGCGGGCAAAATGGTTGCCCCATTTCGGCGCGGCAGGTTGAACATTACGCCTACATCGCGTCCCTGGCTTGGGCTGCCGCCCAATGCCATCCCGGCAGCCAGAGCTTCGGTCGGAGTCAAGCCGCTGGCTAGCAACAGCGGTCGCGAACGGTAATATACTGTGGCGGCGTCGTGTGGGTGCTCCAATTTTAAACCCAGTATCACCTGGGCCAGCTCATGACCGCTGGCGGAGAACTGGTATTTTACTTTACCCTGCGGGGTTAGTCGGTCAACTTCTAACTGATCTAATCCGCGCGAAAGCAGCATCAGGCGAGCAATCTTCCACCAATCTGCCCCATCAAGCATCATATTTTCTCATTCTCCAACTTTAAGGATTTCAGAATATCCCTTGAGCGATACCACAACCAGGCGGTTTGTGTGCTAACACTCAAGGTTAGTGCCATTAAGCCAACATACAAGCCGATGACGTTGTGATACCAGATCCCGATACCTAGCACGATCAGACTGGTGAATAAATAGATGACCACAGATTCGGTGATCCCGTGTGTGCGCCCATCATATAAAATCGCGCCTTGATACCAGCTCTGCCACACGCTGAGCGCTGGCAAGGGCAAAGCGATCCATAGCGCATGGCGAGCCAGGCTCACCAGCTCGGGTCGCAGGGCAAAAATGTCCCGAAACCAGACTATGCTCAAAGGTGTTGCCGTAATCAGAAATAATACGACCGACGTCGAGACAGCCAGCAGGTCGGCAAACTTCCGCAAACTATGGTAAAAACCAGGCTGATCTAACAAGGCAACGACAACCTCGTTATAGGCAACCCCCAGGCTGCGCAAGATGAAAATCAACCCGTTGATGACCAGCCAAACTGCCAGAGACTCGATCGCCAGTGGCAGCCGGTTCATCGCGGCGCTGCCGATCGGATTGGCCAGCAAAGTAAGTAATGATGTCATCGCTAAAGGAATATAGAATGCCCAGAACGCTGGCCAGCTAAGGGGTGGGTTTACAACCGGAGCAAATTTGAGTTCGTTGTTCAGCACCGGACGCACGACCAGACCGATATAGATTGCCTCAGCCATCACACCGAATGCCACCGCGCTCGAACCGACCACAATTCCCGGTGATGTTCCAATGGAATAACCGATTGCTAAGACCAGCATATTTACGCTCAACCGCACAATCGTTCCCATACCAATCGCCCTGGATCGCCCACTACGGATCAATACTCCCTGATTAAACCGGCGGAAAGCGATCGACCATGTCCATGGCAGCATGATCATCAAGCCCAGCCTGGCCGGTTCGACAATTTTTGCGTTTGCGCCCATGATGTGGATCACAACGATATCGTAGAGCGGGGTAAAAGCAATCAGAATATGCAGCCCGGTCAGCAAAGCCCCGCTCGCCAGCATATAAGCGCGAATGCGTCGGTAAGACGCCCAATCTTTACTCAAAGCAGTGGAAGCAGCCAGCAACATGATGACCGGTGATTCGATGATTAAGGCTAAAGGGAAGACTACCCCACTGTAAGCTGCCATGTTGATCTCTGGCTCTGCCAGCCGGGCCATCACTGCGCTGATGAGGGGGGGTTCCAGCCCCATTAAGAGCCAGCTTGCGGCTAGCGGCCACCAGGTGGCGATGACCACCGCTAAATTAGGTGAATTATTTGCCCGGATGGCTTTTTGCATAGAAGAAATTAGCCTTCAAGACCATCGCAAAGACCCGGTTCAGGTGAATAAATGACCTGGAGCGGCGTTTCGACGCGCACATCTTCCCCATTTTGAATCACACCTGGTTTTTCTACATAGGCCACTAATCCACGCAGGTGCATCCCCGCTTTTGGGAATAGCTCTTGAATTCCATCCACCCCCGCTGATTCTTGAATTGCTTTTCCTGCACTCCGGCAGGGCAAATTCTCGGCTGTGATCGCCAAGGTCGTCCCCCCAGCGAAGAAGAAGCGTGAGTTGGGCGGCAGCAGGGTCAGGTTAGGGATGCCCTGGATCAGAAGGTTGGCGCCCAGCCATTCTGCTTGGATCTCTGGTAGTCCCATTCGTGCTGAGATGAGGGCAAGTTCTTCGACCGCAACGATGGAAACCTGACGGCCGTTGCGGATTTCTGTCCCACGTGGGTAGTGAGGCGTCCGTCCATCGGATGCGCGCGTGATCCCTGCGTGATGATCGCCTTCAAATCCGCTGAATGTTGCCTGGACCTGCTTCTGAAGAGTGGTTATTAGGGTATTTGGATCTAACCCAAGGAAAACCCCGATCACTTTGCCTGTCAATCGATATTCGATAGCCATTCTAATTCCTTGATTGAAGAATTGTCAGATTGATTTGTGAATGAGATTATATCTCATCTCGTTGGAGCGCCATCCTCTCGATACTGAGATGGAATTAACCTGTATGAATTCTGGACTTCGCGCCGCGTCAAAACACTTGACATTGGGGTGAAAATTTGTTATGCTTAAACTACCGACCGGTCGGTAGGGAGGCCGAATGACACGTGATGAAATCTTGGCTGCTGCGGCTCAGATCATCAGCCAGAAGGGTTTTCATGCAACCTCGATGCAGGATATTGCCCAGGCAGTCAACCTGCAAAAAGCCAGCCTTTACTACCATATCTCCAGCAAACAGGAGATCCTGGTTGCTGTCCTCGACCGAGCGCTCGATTTACTTATTGCAAACATGGAAGAAGTCATGAGTCGCTCTCTTCCACCGGATGAGATGCTGCGCCAGGCGATGCAGGTTTATATGGTCACTATTCTGGAGCACCGCGATCTTGCATCCGTGCTGTTGTTGGAGCATCGCTCACTTGAGCCTGAATTTCGTGTTCACCATATCCCGCGCCGCCATCGATTCGAGGCATTATGGCGTGATCTGATTCTGCATGGTCAGCAGAATGAACTCTTCACTTGCTTCGATCCTGCTATGACGGTTCGGGCTTTGCTGGGTGTGATGAACTGGGCGATCACCTGGTATCGACCTGAAGGCGCAATGACCGCGGAGATGATTGCGAACCAGTTTGCAGAGTTATTTTTAGCTGGCCTAGTTAAACGCTGAGAGGTTAGATGGAGAGAGTTTCTGAAACACTTGAGATCAGAAGGTTTGAGACTGCCGCAGGGGCTCAAATCTTCCAGATTCCTCTCCTGGCATTTCCCGGGTTGTGGGGTTACGCCTACCTGATTTTTGTCGAGTACGATTCAATTTCCTACCGTGTTTTAATTGACGTTGGTTCAGGTTATGGAGAATCGAATCGGCATTTGGAAGCGGGTTTTCAACAGGTCTCTGCCCAGGTTGGACAATCCTTCGGGTTTGAAAACCTCACCCATATTTTGATCACCCATGGACATGTTGACCACTTTGGTGGATTGTCTTACGTCCGCCCGCGCACAAAAGCGCTTCTGGGGGTGCATGAGTTGGATTTGCGCAACCTGACGAGCCACGAAGAACGCCTGACCATTGTCTCTCGCCGTTTGCGAGAATTCTTGATAGAGGCCGGAGTTCTCATCTGAAAGTCGTCAGAGCTTGATCGATTTATATATGATTACGAAGAGCATCTATCGCTCTGTCACTGTGGATTTCAGCTATGAAGCGACCGGTATGTGTCTGGGTCCATTCAAGATGCTGCATGTACCCGGTCATTGTGCAGGCCATGTTGCTATCCGGTTGGATGAAATTCTCTTCAGTGGCGATCATGTATTGACGGATACAAGCCCGCACCAATCTCCGGAGCAGATAACGCTTTCGACCGGGATAGATCATTATTTGAAATCCCTGGAACGGTTGCGGATTTGGGCAAAGGGTACTCGTCTGACATTGGCTGGGCATAAGAATGTAATCGATGATTTAGATTCTCGCATAGACGAAATCCGCCAGGTTCATCGGGAGAGATTATTAAAAGTCCTGTATCTACTCAAAGAACCTCATACCGTTCAAGAAATATCCAAAATGCTGTTTAAGGATGTACATGGTTACAACATATTATTGGCTTTGGAGGAAACGGGTGCGCATGTGGAGTTTTTATATCAGCGTGGGTTGTTATGTATTGAAAACATAAAAGATTTGGATGGCGGATTTGAGCCAATCCCAGTTCGCTATCGCTGTCTACCTTGCGGAGCGGGTGGACCACCAGAAAATCTGAGTCTGTTCTGACGGGCGTGGGAGAGCAGGCTCGAACAGAAATCGTCCAATAGGAGAGGAAACCATGTATTCTTTCGATCCAACCGAAGAACAACAAATGTTAATTGATGCGATCCAGCGTTATGCTGCCAACGATCTGCGCCAAAAGATGCGCGACGCGGAGGAGGAGGCCGCTCTACCGGAGAAGTTGGTCCAAAAGGGTTGGGAGTTGGGTTACCTGCAAGCTTCCATACCAGAAGAGTATGGCGGTTTTGGGGAACGCTCAACCGTCACTGGTGTGTTGGCTCTTGAAGAGATGGCATATGGAGACCTGGCGGGTGCAATGGCTGTGATGACCCCAGGTCTGTTCGCTCTTCCGATTTCAATTGCAGGCAGCCAGGATCAGAAAAATGAATTCTTACCTGAAATCGTCGAAGGCTCCTGGATGCCGTATTCGGCGGCTTTGATCGAGCCGTCATTTGATTTCGATCCTCTTGATCTGCACACGATTGCAGTTGAACAGGGTGGCGCTTATATCTTAAACGGCGAAAAAATTTATGTCCCTTACGCGGATCATGCAGAGGCGATGATAGTGTATGCTCGTCTTGGTGACGCTACCCAAGGTTTTATTATCCGCAAAGATACTCAGGGGGTGGAAGTTGATGAGCGTCAAAAGACGCTTGGCATCCATGCGCTGCCGCTTTATGCTGTCAAGCTTAAGGATGTGCACGTGCCGTTGGAAGATCGGTTGGGTGGCCAGCAGGGTCATGATTTTGAACCGCTGTTGACTTCTATGCGTCTTGGTTTGGCCGCGATGGCGGTTGGCATTTCTCGCGCAGCATTGGATTATGCGATTGATTATGCCAAAGACCGCGATGTCTTTGGTGTAAAGGTGGCTCAGAAGCAAGCGATTGCATTCATGCTAGCCGAGATGGCGACTGAAATCGAAGCCATCCGGCTGTTGGTCTGGGAGGCCGCCTGGTTATTGGATAAGAGTAATCCGGAAGCCTACAAGAACTCCTACCTGGCTTTGACCGGGGCAATCGATATGGCGATGATGGTCACAGATCGCGCTGTCCAAACCCTTGGAGGTCATGGCTATATTCGCGAGCACCCCGTTGAGCTTTGGATGCGCAATGGCCGCAGCATCGCCGCCCTGAATGGTCTGGTGATGATTTGAGATGGTCTGATTATAGATACGAGTTGACGGATTAAGGAGCACACGATGATTGAATTTGAATCCCCCAAACCGATTCAGATGATGGATACCGCTCTTGAGACAGTAGCGGTCAATATGATGCGCCCAAAATCACGCTATTTTGATGAGCATGAGCATGAGATCCCCTGGGATTACATTAACTTTATGCACATGGCGATGCGTCAGACTGGCGCGGGTTCTCTAGCTCCGGCGGATGAGAAGAAAAAAGTCGATGCTGAAGGCAAAGAGCGTCCGCGCATTGGCTATCAGCAGCTTGCATTTATGCTTGAAAGACTTTCCTGGGGTGATGTTGGGATGTATCTCGTGACCCCGGGCGGTGGGTTGGGTGCTGCCGCGGTTGAGGCGGCTGGCAGCCCGGAGCAGAAACAAAAGTTCTTAGCTCGTTTCAAGGGTGAAAAACCCACCTTTGGCGCGATGGCGATGACCGAACCGCAGGCTGGTTCAGATACAGCCGCCATTCGCGCTACCGCAGTGCACGATCCAGAAACCAATGAATGGGTACTCAATGGCGAGAAGATCTTTGTCACGGCTGGTCATAAATCGCTTGCTGAGAGCGATGGGTTTGTCGTCGTCTGGGCGACCATCGATCCATCGGCTGGCCGAGCCGGGATGCGCGCTTTCGTCGTCACAGCTGGTACGCCAGGTGTATCTGTAACCAAGCTCGAGCACAAATTGGGCATTCGCGTCAGCGATACAGCTTCGATCGTTTTGCAGGATGCGCGTGTGCCATTTGAGAATTTGCTTGGCAGCGCTGAAGTGGTCAAGGCCTCTACAACCAAAGGCTTTAAAGGCGCTATGGCTACATTTGATGCCACTCGTCCGCTGGTGGCTGCCACTGCAATCGGTGTGGCGCGAGCCGCATTGGAGGAATTAAAGGACCGTTTGAAGGAAAAAGGTGTGGAGATCCGCTATGGGTTGCCGCGCCAGAAGATGACCAATATTGAGCGAGAGGTCATCGATATGGAAGTGTTGCTGCGCTCGGCCTGGTTGCTGGTCATCAAAGCTGTCTGGATGGCAGATAATCGTCGTCCTAACTCAAAAGAAGCATCCATGTCAAAAGTGCGCGCGGGTGATATCGTCAATAAGATCACCCAACGGGCGGTTGAACTGCTCGGACCGCTTGGTTTCAGTCGCGATTACTTGATTGAGAAGTGGTTCCGAGACGCTAAGATCAGCGATATTTATGAGGGTACCGGACAGATCAACCGTCTCATTGTTGCACGTCAGATTCTGGAATACTCTGGCCGCGAATTACGTTGAGCGGATCTGTAAGCAGGTTTTCTTGTTTAGTATTGGCGCACCTTAACAACCCACCTTTTTTGGCAATAAGGCCAGCGGTGGCACATATATTGTAACGAACCTCATAGTTATCTCACAGGTTTTCGGTTTCTTGATGAATCAGGCTTGACCAGAAAGAAAAGGGTCGGTAAACTTGGTTTGTGATGGAAATATCCATCGAAGTCTTAATGATCTTGGTCTTAATCCTGGTAAACGGGATCCTGGCGATGGCTGAATTTGCCATTATCGCCGCCCGGAAAGGACTTCTTCAAGGCCGCGCTGCCCAGGGGGACCGCAGAGCCAAGATCGCCCTGGATTTAGCCAATGAACCGGCTGATTTCCTGTCGACCGTCCAGATTGGGATCACTTTAATCGGGGTGTTGGCTGGCGCGTTCGGCGGCGCTACGATCGCCCAAGCGCTCGAAGACATCTTGGTAAACGTGGTGTTCCTGACTCCTTATGCCAAAGGTATTTCAGTTGGCATAGTGGTGTTATTGATCACCATACTGTCCCTGATTTTTGGCGAGCTTGCCCCAAAACGCCTGGCTTTGAACCGCTCGGAGAGGCTGGCGATCCTGCTCGCCCCGTCGATGAAAGCTCTCTCTCGTTTAGCCTCACCTCTCGTAAGCTTGTTAAGTGATGCGACGGATTGGGTGCTAAAAATTCTGGGTGTCGAAAAAACGGAAGAAGCGCCGGTCACCGAAGAAGAAATCCGCCTGATGATCGCCCAGGCGACCAAGTCTGGAGAAATCCAGAAGGAAGAGCAGAATATGGTCTCAGGGGTCTTTCGTCTGGGTGGCCGACGGGTGGGTACGCTCATTACGCCGCGCACTGAGATCGAATGGCTGGATTTGGAAGAACTCTCTTGATAACAACCTTCTCAAGATCAATGCGAGCCGTCATTCTTGCTTTCCGGTTGCTCGGGGCGACCTGGATCAAATCTTGGGAGTGGTAGCTGCAAAAGAAGTATTGCGCTGTCGTCTGGATGGGTCGATCTTTCATCTGGAAGATTGCATGGTCTCGCCAATATTTATACCCGAGAATACGCCTGCTTTGACCTTGCTGGATATCTATCAATCCAGCGAACCGAAACTGATTATCGTGATTGACGAGTACGGCGGCGTGCAAGGGTTATTGACAATTCGTGATATACTGGATGCGATTGTTAGCGATTTTCCTCTCGCCAGTCAGGTCGGCGAATGGCCAATCTTCCGTCGTGATGACCAGTCCTGGCTTGTGGATGGATTGCTGCCAGTCGATGAGTTCATGGATGCCTTTCAAATTCAGAATATGCCGGATTACAATCGGGGTCATTACGAGACGATAGGCGGATTTGTGATGAACGAGTTGGGGAAAATTCCAACAACCGGGGATCGTTTTGAATGGGGAGGGTATGAGTTTGAAATCGTGGACATGGATGGCATGCGCGTAGATAAAATACTGATCAAGAAGCCCGCTCAAATTCCCGGCTCAGCCGAAAACCTGTGACCAAGGAGAAGAAGTATGCGCGTTCGATCTTACCTTCCTTTTGTTGCTGCCTTGCTGTTGGCGACCTTTGTGCTTTCCGGTTGTATTGGGGTGGGTGGTCAACCTGCTCCGACCCAGGTCGCGGACTTGGAATATACCCAGGCAGCCGAGACCATTGCTGCAGAATTAACGCAGATGGCGCCTCAAGTTTCCTCGACTTTGCAGGCTGAGGCTTTAGCTTCTCCGACCCTGCCCCCCACCAGCACCTTCGAACCAACAGAAACCCTCCCGCCAACCTCCACATCCCTGCCTGTTGATACGCCGCTTCCTACCGAAACAGCTACTCCGGTTCATACACCCACCCCCACTTTTACCCCGGAACCTGTCTGGAAGCTGATTTATCAAGACGATCTGATCAGAGGGTTTTGGAATACCGACAAAACAGATTCTTTTCGGATGCAGTATTCTAATGGCGGCTATATGATCACGAATAAGGTCCCAAAAGATATTGTCTTCAGCGTTCGTGATGAGATGTTCGCCAATGTGCGCGTTGAAGTGACCGGCAAACGAATTGCTGGGCCATTGGATGGCTACTACGGGATCATCTGTAACTTTGCCAATGGCGGCAACTATTACATCCTCGGAGTGGGCGTAGATGGATGGTATGGTATCGGGCTGAAGCAAACCGGAAAAATCAATTTTTTGCAGGAAGGCTATGATAAGACTGGCGCTGTCCGGATGGCAGGTGTAGAAAACCAATTACGGGCAGAATGCGGGCTTGGGAAGTTGACCTTGTGGGTGAATGGCATTCAACTTGCCTCTGTCCAAGATCCAACCTTCACTGCTGGATCAATTGGCGTGGGGGTTGGGAACCATGATACGGTTGGGACAGAAATAGTCTTCAAGGATTATATGGTCTACCAACAAGAACAGCCGTAGCGTATCTGAATTCTTCTGGGCGCTGTGAACCAGTACAGCACAGCGCCCAGAACAAACTCTTCTTTGCCTGCCGTTTTTTCCCCGCAATGAAATCCAGCCTCAAGTCGAAATAGCCGCGAGACTGGGATATAAATCATCCCCTTCTAAGAATTTATACCGATCCATCCTGCATTGAAAGCTAAAAAGGCCGTCAACCAGGGATTCCTGGCTGGTTCTTTCTGTGATTTCAAGAGTGTAAAACTTTAGTCAAAGGAGGCCACATGCATTACCCAATATTTCATGTCGTTGTCATCGGAGCTGGTACAATGGGCGGCGGCATTGCTGCCCACTTGGCAAATGCCGGCATTCGGGTGACGCTCTTGGACGTCGTTCCGAATAGATTAAATCCAGACGAAGAGAAACAGGGATTGACATTGGACAATCCAATAGTACGTAACCGGATTGTTCGCGAAGGTTTGGAACGGGCATTGAAATCACGCCCGGCCAGCTTCTTCACAACTGATCATGCTGCATTGGTGCAGGTCGGTAACCTGGAAGATGATTTTGATTCTATTCGGGATGCAGACTGGGTGATCGAAGTGATCGTCGAAAATTTGAAGATCAAACGCCTGTTGATGGAACGCATCGAAACTGTCCGAAAACCCACAACAATTGTTAGCACCAACACCTCTGGCATACCGGTTGCTACTATTGTGGATGGGATGTCGGATAGCCTGCGTCAACACTTTCTGGGCACGCATTTCTTTAATCCTCCTCGCTATCTCAAGCTGCTTGAGGTTATACCTACTCCGGATACCCTCCCCGAGGTGGTCCAGGCGATCAGCCGTTTCTGTGAATATCGCTTAGGAAAGGGGATTGTCCCAGCGAAAGACACACCCAATTTCATCGCCAACCGGCTGGCATTTGGCAGTGGAGCTTTTGCGCTGGATTTCATCCTTCAGAACGATTTTACGATTGACGAAGTAGACGCAATCACGGGTCCGGCCATTGGCAACCCAAAAACGGCTACGTTTCGCCTGATTGATCTGGTCGGGATCGATGTCTGGGATCATGTAGGTCGAAACCTGGCGCCGGCTATCCCACATGATGAACACGCCCTGCGCTATTTGAATTCTGAACAGACCAATCATATGATCTCCACCCTGGTAGGGCGTGGTTCATTGGGAGGCAAGACCAAAGAAGGATTTTATAAAGAAGTACGAACAGCCGAAGGCGCTAAAGAATTCTGGACCCTTAACCTGACCACGTTTGAGTATGAACCAGCGCGGAAAGTTCGCTTTGAGACCCTCGGTAAAGTCAAAGATAAGGAAGATCTGGGCGAGAGGCTTAAAATCTTGCTGGCTGCTGAAGATCGCGTCGGGCAGTTGGTGCGTGGTCTGACCTATCAGAGCCTCGCTTATGCCTCTGAACGTATCCCTGAAATCGCGGATACGCCCAAGCCAATTGATGACGCCATGCGTTGGGGGTTTGGCCGTGAAGCTGGTCCGTTCGAAATCTGGGATTTGTTAGGGGTTGCCGAAGCGGTAGAATCCATGCAAGCAGCAGGTTTCCCGCCGGCAGCTTGGGTAGCCGAGATGTTGGAGTCTGGATGCAGCACTTTCTACCAGACTGAGAATGGCATCAAAGTGGGGGTCTATAATCCAGCCCGGCATGGTTATGAGCCGTTTCCGGAGCGTCCCGGGTTAGTCCTTCTTCCGGAGCTAAAAGCTGCCGGGAAAATCGTCAAGAAGAATCCAGGAGCCATACTATACGATATGGGCGATGGCGTCCTTGGTCTCGATATCCAAACCAAGATGGGAACTCTTGATATGGATGTATTTGAGATGATCCAAATTGGACTGGATCGCACATTGACGGAATTCGAAGGCCTGGTGGTAGGCAACGAATCGGATAATTTCAGCGCCGGAGCAAACTTGTTCCTGGTTGTCATGTCTGCCCAAAGCGGTCAATGGGATCAGCTTGAATTTATCGTCAAAAAGATGCAGGATATCTTGATGCGTGTTCGCTATTTCCCGAAACCAGTGGTGGTTGCGCCGGGAGGTTTGGCATTGGGAGGCGGGGCAGAGATCGTGATGAGCGCAACCCGGGTGATATCTGCCGCTGAGTTATATACCGGGCTGGTCGAGATTGGAGCAGGCGTTATTCCGGCTGGCAGCGGTACAAAGGAGATGTTGCGCCGGCTGCTGAACCCGCCCATGCGCACTAATAATGTTGAGCCACTGCCGATCTTACAACGCATTTTTGAACAGATCGGGTTGGCAAAAGTGGCAACCAGCGCGGAAGAGGCTCGCCAGATGGGCATCCTTGGTTCTAACGACCGTGTGGTGATGAATCGAGAACTGCTGCTTAGCGAAGCAAAAAAGGATGTGTTGCATATGGCTTCCACTGGCTATCGCCCACCTCTACCTGAAAAAATCTACGCCGCCGGGCGAGATGCTCTGGCTGCCATGCAGGTAGGGATCTATATGATGAAAGAAGGCGGATATATTACCGATTACGAATCGCTCATCGCTGGTAAATTGGCCGGTGTGTTGACTGGCGGTGCAATCAGCAGCCCAGCTTGGGTCAGCGAAAATTATATTTTGGAATTGGAACGCGAGGCATTCCTTTCGCTTTGCGGCCAGGAAAAGACCCAGCAGCGCATGTGGAATTTGCTCCAAACCGGAAAGCCGCTGCGGAATTGATTTAGAAAGGCCTACTAAAGCGATATGGCTCTGTTCTGAAATAAAGGAGATAAAAAGGATGGTTATCAACGACCCTTCACGTGAACCTGTTATCGTGGCCGCAGCGCGCACCGCGGTGGGTAAAGCTAAGCGCGGCAGCCTGGCGACCACGCGTCCTGATGAGATGGCCGCAGCCGTTATCAGCGACCTGTTAATCCGCACCCCTGCTCTTGACCCGGAAGAAGTGGATGATGTGATCTTAGGCTGCGCTTTCCCAGAGGGCGAGCAAGGCATGAATATGGCTCGAATGGTCTCGCTTCGAGCTGGTTTGCCGGATAGTGTTCCCGCCGAGACGATTAATCGCTTTTGTTCGTCTGGGCTGCAGAGCATTGCTCATGCAGCCTTTGCAATCATGGCCGGACAAATGCAGGTTGCAATAGCTGGCGGCGTCGAATCAATGAGTATGGTCCCAATGACCGGGTTTAAATTTTCTCCCATGCCCTATATGGCCGAAAATATGCCAGCGGCATTTACCGCTATGGGATTGACTGCCGAGAATGTGGCTTCAAAATATGGAATCAGCCGCCAGGACCAGGACGCTTTCTCGCTGACCAGCAACCGCCGCGCCGCAGCCGCTGTCAGCTCTGGTCGTTTTGACCCGGAAATCGTCCCTATGGAAGTCAAGATATTATCCGTCGACGGAGATGGTCAGCGGACGGCCAAAACATTTATCTTCAAGCGGGATGAGGGACCACGCGGCGATACCAGCTTGGAAGCGCTTGCAAAGCTTAAACCAGCATTTAAAGAAGGCGGCTCGGTCACAGCCGGCAATTCATCTCAAATGTCCGATGGCTCAGCCGGGGTGATCATCATGTCACGCGGAAAGGCTGAATCGTTGGGCTTAAAGCCGTTGGTGCGTTTCGTTTCTTTTGCAGTAGGCGGTGTCCCACCCGAGATTATGGGAGTTGGCCCGGTCGTTGCTATCCCTAAAGCCCTCAAACTTGCAGGTTTACCCTTGAATGAGATTGCGCTGATTGAGCTAAATGAAGCTTTTGCTGCTCAAAGCCTGGCTGTAATTCGTGAGCTTGGTTTGAATCAAGAGATTACCAATGTCAATGGCGGAGCGATTGCGATGGGCCATCCCCTTGGCTGTACCGGGGCGAAACTATCCACTCAATTGATTTATGAAATGAAGAGAAGGGATATTCAATTCGGAATGGTGTCCATGTGCATTGGCGGCGGGATGGGCGCAGCTGCTGTTTTCGAGAATATGAATGGATGATCGATTGTTGGCTTCGGTTCAAGTAGACCGAAGTAAGACACAATAATAACGAAGGAGATGACCTTATGACTGAATACACTGTTAAACAATTGATTTTCAACCATGAGAAGGCTTTCCGCCCTGATTTGGCGGAAGGTGTTGAAACGGTCATTCAATATCGCTTGACCGGCGAGGAAGGGGGCGACTATATCGTCCAGATCGCGGATGGTAAATGTACTGTCGCCGAGGGGTTAGCTGATGAACCGAATGTGACTCTGACGGCTGATGGGCGCGACTTTGCCGATGTGCTGTTGGGCAAGGCAAACGGGATGCAATATTTCATGACGGGAAAGCTTAAGCTGTCTGGAGATCTAAATTTGGCAATGAAGTTGACCAGTTTCTTCAAAATGGGCTAAGGGGTGTTGGCTTGCTGTCTCGGGGCTATCCTTTTGGATGGCCCCTTTTGATTCTACCCACGGTTGGTCAGCTAAATCCCGTATCCGCGTAAAATTTACCCAAAAGTCTACCCGATCAGGTTAAGAAAATATTGGTAAAACGTGAGAACCATACTATAATCTAGGCGCGGGTGATATCTTCGTCAATTTATTTTTATCACTTTGTTTATTCTATTTGCGATGCAAGGAGGACAACTATGTCGAAACTAAAGAGATTTGTGATGATCCTGGTAGTGATGGTCGTCCTATTAGGCGGGACGGGAATTTCAGCACAACCAGCGCAAGCTTCTGGTTGTTCTTACTACCATGTCGTTCGCTCGGGTGAATCTCTTTCCTGGATTGCCCGCTGGTATGGAGCTTATTGGCCTTACCTGGCTCAAATCAACCATATTCCATCTCCAAAATATCGGATCTATCCTGGGCAGGTGCTGTGCATTGCTTATGGCGGGTATGGCGGTCGCAATATATCTTACCCCACCTATAATTATGACTATAGCAACCAGTGGAGTTTCTCGATTAACAATGTTCAACACAACAGCACCGTATCCATCCGCGCTTACAATTTTCCAAGTAATGTGCTCTTCAATGCAAAGATTGGTCGCAGGTCGGGCAGCGGCTACGAATGGCTTAATTTGCCCGATATCGACTCCGGGCGCGGTGGAAGCTTTGAGGTTGTTTTTACTATTCCGGCTGCATTCCACGGGACTTCCCAGCTTGTTATTCGCGTCATCCAACAGAAGAAGAATGGCAAAGTCTTCCATCATGACCAATGGTTTAATAATGTCCCAGGAGGTTCAGGTACCGGAGGCCGCAGTGTCATCTATAACCCATACCAATATGGTTATTATGGCACAATCCCAACGATCTGGATTGTTGGTGTATCGCGCAACTCTAGCGTGACTATTCAGACGGCTAATTTCCCCGCCAATATGGACTTCCAGGTTCTGATGGGACCAATGGGAACACGAGGTTATGGCTATAATGTGACCACTTTCAATTCCGGAGCTGGTGGCGCGATGACCCTCACCTTCTCTATCCCTCCTCAGCTTTACGGTTCGCATCAGATCTCTATCCGCACTCAGAATCAATGGTCTGGTTTCTTCAGCTATAACTGGTTCTACAATAACTCAACTTATTAAAGGTCATTTAACCAGTACAACATAACAGGGGCAGTGTGCGAAATGTTCTTTCGCATATTGCCCCTGTTTGAATCTGTTTGCAGGCGATTTAGCGAGTACTCCTGTGAGATGTTTCGCTTGCCATCAAGGGAAGCGTTCTCGGGCAGCTTTTTCTAGATATTGAAAACCTATCCATATCAATGTTTCAAATTGATCTAATGTTTCTTGGTCGAACTCTTTGCCCTCAGCAACGGATACCTCGGCCTTTTCAATCCATTTTAGCAGAGCTCCTCGATGTCCGCTTGATCGCCGCGCCCAAATCGAATCAGCAGATATCTTTTCGAGCCTTTGTACGATCAGCCTGGCTTGATCTAATAAATAATCGTGCTCTGACATAAACCTGAACCTCTAAGAAAAACCGCTCAAGGGAGCGGCTTTTCTAGATAAGAAAAGATATTAAAGCAATATGGTAATAAAGAAATGATTGGAACCCTAAATTTTCGGAATTATTTCGCTGAACATATTCCCTACTGCCGGGCCAAGAACTGCCAGCACAATGATCACGATCAGCGCAATAAGCAACATAATCAGAGCATATTCAACCAACCCCTGGCCTCTGCAAACCAATCCCCCGAGCAGCATAGTCTCCACCTCCTTTCGAATAAAATGTTATTTCTCTAAACTTCATTATAGATTTATTCAGAGAAAATACAATAAAAATCAGTTTGCAGATTTGCAAGTACCCTGGTCCTGGTACCAGGCGCTTGCTGCGAATGGGCAGGCGCCTGGTGATTTTAGATTACCCTTCGCTGGTCATGATGAAGAGAGGATTCATTTCAAAGCTATGAAAAAATGGGCGAAGCCGCTCAGTGTTGTAATACTTCTTAACGTTGACCATTTTCTTGGTGCTGGTGACTACATCAATAGGCATGTTGTCATATCTGCCGTTTCGCAAGACAACCAAACGCCCATGGATACCTTTCAACAATAAATCCAGAGCCAGGTTGCCATAAGCCATCGGCACGATTGAGTCAATTGCGTCCGGGTCTCCACCGCGCACCATATATCCCAGTTTTTGATTGATCACGTTAACGGTCTTTCCCTTGTTAAATTTTGCCGATCGCTCTTTTAGCTCCGCAGAAACCAGATCGCCAATGCCGCCTAATTTGGCATGCCCGAATGCATCGGTGGTTTGGTCGGAGAAAATCATTTCATCTCCGCCGAACTTCGCGCCCTCCGAAACCAGTGCAACGGAATAGCTGCTGGGGTTGTGATTGCGGTCGTAAACCAGCAACTCAGTCAATTGATCCATATCGAATTTGTGCTCTGGAATGACACACCTGTCAGCTGCGCCGGCCATTGTTGGCAGCATGGCAGTAAAGCCTGCGTAACGTCCGAAGACCTCCAGGACGAGAAATCGCTCATGCGAACCGGCGGAGGTGCGCAAACTGTTTGCCAGCATGATGGTTCGAGTGATACAGGTGCTAAAGCCTATGCAGTAATCTGTTCCGGGAACATCATTATCCATGGTCTTTGGGATAGCAACCACCTTGAATCCTTCCTGGTATAACCGCACACCTACGCTCAGTGTGTCATCGCCTCCAATCGGGATCAGGTACTCAATTCCGAGGTAATCGAGGTTCTTCAATACTTCCGGGACAAGATTGTTTCTTTCTTCTTTGTATTGATCCTTCAGGTGACTGGGAACGTCTTCTTTTTTCATGTTGGTCGGATTTGTACGGGAGGAGTGCAAGAAAGTTCCTCCAGTACGACCTGCTTTGCGGACGGTTGCTTCATCCAGATGCTGATAATATTCGCTATTATCGGCTTTTGGATCTCGAATGACATTCACTAAACCTGCCCAGCCTTTGCGGATGCCGATCACCTGATATCCTTCGCGAATGGCTCGAATCGTCACTGCCCGGATTGCAGGATTCAACCCGGGGACATCACCGCCTCCGGTCAAAATACCAATTGCTCCCTTTGCTTTTTTGTTTGCCATGATGAAACCTCCAGCTCTTCTTAATTTTATAGGGAATTTTCTCTTTATGTTCTCATCAGCATTACCCGAAAACCGAGAGGTATTTTACCCCTTTTTATATGAATATAATGGTTGTCTGTGCTGCTCAGGCTGTCTCAATGCTCAGACCCAATTCGGTTCCTGGTAAGTACCGAAGACTTCTTTCATCACAGCAATGATCTCCCCCAAGCTGGCGTAAGTTCGGACTGCCTCAAGAATATAAGGCATGGTATTTTCTGTCCCCTGACAGGCAATCCGCAGTCGGTCCAGAGATTGCCCAACCCGGCCGTTGTCTCGTTGTTTGCGGACTTCATTCAGTCGGTTGACCTGTCGTTGATACCCGGATGGATCCATTTTCAAGAATGGGATTTGGACTGGTTTTGAATCGCCGTAAGCGTTAACTCCGACAATCTTGCGTATGCCCGTATCTATTTCCCGCTGATATCGGTAAGCTGCATCAGCTATCTCGCCCTGAAAAAAGCCTTTTTCAATGGCTGAGAGTACTCCGCCCAGTTCATCAATCTGGTTGAAATAATCCAGCGCCTGCGACTCGATCCGGTTGGTTTGGGCTTCAACAAAATAAGATCCTGCAAGTGGATCGACTGTGTTGATGACCCCCAATTCTTCAGCAATCACCTGTTGAGTCCGCAAAGCGATTGTAACCGCGTTCTCGGATGGTAATGCCAGCGCTTCGTCCATAGAATTTGTGTGCAGTGATTGTGTTCCACCCAACACCGCCGACAGCGCCTGGAGCGCTACCCGAATGATGTTGTTCTCAGGTTGTTGAGCTGTCAAAGATGCGCCGGCTGTTTGAGTGTGGAATCGCATTAGCCATGAGCGAGGATTCTTGGCTTGAAAGACTTCCCGCATTGTTCGGCTCCAAATCCGGCGCGCCGCCCGGTATTTGGCGATTTCCTCAAAGAAATCGTTATGAGCATTGAAGAAAAAGGATAATCTTGGGGCGAATTCGTCGATATCCAGACCGCGTTGAATTGCCCAACGTACATATTCCATTCCATCCGCAAGGGTGAATGCCAACTCCTGCGCTGCGGTTGAGCCAGCTTCGCGGATATGGTATCCAGATATGCTGATCGTGTTCCATTGGGCGACGGTGCGTGTGCCAAATTCTATTGTATCTACCACCAGGCGCATGGAAGGTTCTGGGGGAAAGATGAATTCTTTTTGGGCTATGTATTCTTTTAAAATATCATTCTGGATTGTTCCACGTAATTGATCTGGTCGGATTCCCCGCTTCTCGGCGGTTGCGATGTACATGGCCCAAATTATCGCCGCTGGTGAATTAATCGTCATGCTGGTGGATACCTGATCCAGAGGGATTTCGTCTAGCAATAATTCCATGTCCTTCAATGAAGAGATTGCTACACCACATTTGCCGAATTCTCCCAACGATTCGGGTGCATCCGTATCCAATCCCATCAATGTTGGCAAATCAAAGGCAATGGATAGACCGGTCTGACCCTTTTCAAGTAAATATTTAAATCGAGAATTTGTTTCCTCGGCGGTACCAAATCCGGCAAACATGCGCATGGTCCATGGGCGGCTGCGATATAAAGTAGGGTGAATGCCGCGCGTATATGGGTACTCGCCGGGCATTCCCAGATCATTCAAGTAATCCAGGTCGGCGATATCCAGAGGGGTATAGAGACGATTAATAATCTCAGATGAATTTGTGATAAATTCTCTTTGCCATTCGGGCATATTCGTTAAATTATGCTGTAATGTAGTCTCTTCCCATTTCTTCTCGGCCAGGCGTAGTTCTTCCATTTTCTTGGGGTCAAACATATTTGATCTCCTTTGGCAGAATATCGCTTAAAAATTATAGCACCTTCTTCATCCAGATTGTAAATATGCTGCCTGCGCCGGATTCGCTTTCAACACTAATTTTTCCTCCCATCCTCTTTATGATTTCCTGAGAAATGGCCAGACCTAACCCGGTTCCCGGAAGACTGGTGTTATGGCTGGCTGAGCCTCGATAGAACCTGTCAAAGATATAAGGCAATTCCTCGGTGGTTATTCCATATCCATTATCCGAGATGGATATGGTGATCCAGGTTTTCTCAGCCTCCTGGCGCTCGCAAGCTGCCAGTCTGATTTTGCCGCCAGTTGGAGTATAGTTCAACGCATTGGTCAGAATATTCGATAATACCTGAGTAAGCAAGCGCGGATCAGCCATTGCGAAAGCTTCTTCAGGCGATGAATCAATCATTATCTCAAGGTTGTTTTGCCTGGCCATTGGCAGGCGATCCTCCACCAAATTCCGGATCAGGCTTAAAACTTCAACCTCTCTAATCGAGAATGTAATCCGGTTGGATTCGAGACGAGAAATGGTTAAAAGGTCTTCGATTAATTCGGTCAGTCGGTTGGTCTCGCGGCGTAAAGTTGCCTGATACTTATCTCTTTTGGGAATGTCCTGTTCGGATGCAAGTAAATCCAGAAAAAGACTTAAATTTGCCAAGGGGGTACGCAGTTCGTGTGAGACATCCGATACAAACTGAGTCTTCATGCGGTTCAACTCTTGAAAACGAGTCACGTCCCGAAAAACTACAACCATCCCCGCTTCTTCATCGGATAATTGTAAAGGTGATGATAGCGCCTGATAGATCCGCCCATTCACCTCGACAATTGCTTGTTCATCCGGCGGTTGTCCTGTCTTCAAACGGCTCATCAATTCCTGGCCGAAAAGCACGCTTTTGCCATCTTCGATCTGATGAAATAGTAAACTGCCAGCCTGGTTGGATTGCAGCAGAATTCTTCTGGCTGTCCAGGACAAAGACTGCATCCGGCGCCGATTCCAGGATAGCCACGATTCGGTCTCTCGACCGACTCAATTCAGAGGTCCGTTCTTTGACCCGATCTTCCAATTCAAGCGAATAGTGCTGCAATCCCTCATAGATGCGAGCGTTGTACAATGCGGCGGCTGCGTGGGAAGCAAAAACTTGCAGTCGATGGAGTGATTCGTCGTTAAAGAACGAAGGTTCCCTGCTGTTAACGTTAAGAAATCCGATAATCTGTTCTCGAATTTGTAGCGGGGCTGCTGCGTATGATCGGATCCAGAATGAATGCTCAAGTTTTTTCCAGTTTGCATATTTCTGTGTGTCTTCAATCATTACTGGCTGACCCGTAATCAGCATTTTCTGAAGCGTCGGAGTAGAGAGCGGCAGTATAGGACCATCTTGGATGCTTTCGATCTCTCCGCTCGCTGAACGAAGGATCTGGCGGACCATGCAGGCCTGATCCCCCTCGATCAGCATCAAATTCACAGCATCGCATGGGATCACTGTCCACGTCTGTTCCAAAATCCGGTTTAAAACCAAGTCCAGATTTAGGCTGCTGTTAAGGGCTTTCGTTGCCTGGACAATGGCTTCTGCATATTGGCGTTGGCTGTGTTCGGATTGATAAAGGTGTGCATTCTGGAGCGCGATAGCTAGCGTATGGGCGGCAGTATAGCCGACTTGATAAATCGTCTCGTCGAAGTCTTGCTGAACGCGATAATACAGGCCCAGAACACCCATGGGATTACCCTGGTAGTATATGGGCAGCAGCATAAAAGATCGAATGCCTTGCTCCTGGATGCGCAGTTTTAAAGCCGGATCGAATGGTTCGCTGGCGATATCCTTGACAAAAATTGTTGCTCGCTGGAAGTCATTAATGACCTCGGAGAACTCCCCGATACTTTGAACTAGCTCCTGATGGAGCGCCTCCGGTAGATTGTGAACATGAACTTCGGCTGTCGTTTCATCCAGGGACCGGCTCAGAGAGATCGCGCAGGCATCTGCCTGGAGCAACTCTTCGCAGGAAGTCAGGATCATGTTAAAAAGCGCTGCTGTGTCTCGTATTTGTACCAGCTCAGTTGTGAACTGGTTTAACGTCAGCAGTCTCTTCTCAAAAATTCTGCGCCGGGTGATATCTCGAATGTTGACAACGAGATTTTCGGGCTCGTTTTTTACATTGTTTAATTGTGCGATCATCAGATCGGCAGAGAAATGGTTTTTCTCCCCATTTCGCAATTCTGTTTCAAAGCTTATTTGCCTTTCTAATCTCAACCTGGGAAGAAGCGTGCGGTTCATTTTATCGGCCTGGTGTTCCGACATGAAGGTGTACAGGTTTTGATCATGGATATCATTCTTATCGGCGTGCAGCATCTCGATAATTGCCGGATTGGCATAAATGATATTGCCAGCCATATCGGTTATCAACAAACCATCTCGCATGGTTTCCATTCCTGCGCTTAGGAAACCCTGTCTCTGGCGAGCTTCTAGCCCGATCAACGCGTACGCCAGGTCGTTTGCTAATTGTTGTAGCAGATTTGTTTCCTCTTGGTCTTCAAACGCCTTGATTTGTTTTGATCCGACGCTTAAGATCCCCATGACCTGGCTTGCATTGCACATTGGAAAAGCAGCGAACACTTTCAGGTCGTAATCGCTAGCAGCCTGACGCCAAGCGATGGTCTGAATATTTTTATGATCTATGTGTTGAACTACTGCTTTTTTGATCTTGAAAGCTATTTAGACTCGGGTGTGCATGATCCGCATCTTGCTCAGAGAGTGTTTTTAGCTTGCTCAGGAATTCATTATCTGACCCGGCTTTTGCAGCAAGCTGCATCTCTGATTGACCTTCCCTCATCAGTTCGATCCATACTAATCCGTAGTCGCGTCGATTTGTGAGCAGCTCACAAGTCTGTTGGAGCAGTTCGTCTGGATGAGTGGATCGAACGATCAATTGACTGATCAGATTGGTAATTCGCAGAAGGCTATAATGCAGGCTTGCCCGCTGTTCAAGTTGGAGTTCAGAAATAAAAATATCCAGCGGCGGTCGTTGTAAAGAGGCTGCGCTTCCAGGATATTGCCGAGAAAATTTCGCAATATATACGATCGTAATTCCCCAGAGCACCATGGCTGCCAGGCTCTTCCCGACCATATTGAGCGTCAATAACCCAGGCAAATCTGGTTCCCCAAAATATGCCAGGGTTGGAAAAACAAGACCATCGCTCCAGATTGCGGCGAGTAATGCCATCCCGGTCGCCAATCGACTTGGATATCGCCCGAACCAATTGCTCACACTTTGATAGACCACAACCAGGATCATCATATCTACTGCCAGCGTTGCAGCAGAAGCCAGCGGGATTCGTGGCGATAGATTACTTTGACCCGTTGGAGGACTAAATTCAATGGAAAGAAGACTTAAAATCACAGGCAAGGACTGATATATTGCGATGATGATCGTTACCAAAAGCAATCCTGCAAACACATTCCGCGTTTGCATCGACCCATTCACAATATAAATGATCAGCAAACCCATCAACAGGGTGGGAAGCAAGATATAGGAACCGATGATTACGTTCAAATCAATTCCCCAAATTGTGACCGGGTAAGAACCCAGGGTGCTGAATTGCAATACGGCTGTCATGCTCCCCAGGAAGAACACAAGCGGATTTAATCCATACCTTGAGCTTAATTGATGCAGGATTAGCGTAAGCGTTCCTAGAAAGAACAACTCACCAGCAAGCAGGATAATTAGGTTTATGCTGGTCATTTGCGGCCTCGTTGACAGCAGATGCCGCCATTGTTACTTGTTGGAATGTCTCGATGATCCATGGCTGAGCGTTTCCCCGATTAATTTCGCCAGATGCTTCAGCCTGGGTGGTTTCATCAGCCAGGCGGTCAGTCCTGCTTCTAACAGATTATCGAGCTCATTTTGGAGAGGGTGTCCGGTCATTAAGATAACAGGGATTTCAGGAAACTCTTGCAACAACGCCTGAAACAACGCCACGCCGCCCATCTCTGGCATAACCACATCGCTTAATACCAATTCCACAGTATTTGGATGTTCGCGGATATAAGCTAAGGTTTCAAGACCATTGGATGTGCATACCACTTTGTAGTTTAATAAAGATAAGCCTTCCATAAGCGCCTGACGGGTTGCAGGTTCGTCTTCAACTACCATGATGGTTTGGCGTTGGCCTCGAATAAAGGATTGTGTATCCGTATCGTTTTCAGTATAACGTTTTACGGGTAGTGATGGTAGATAGAGATTAAAAGTAGTCCCAGTTTCTTTAGAAGAGTTTACATTTACATGCCCATCGTGTTTTTCAATGATTCCAAAAACCTGTGATAACCCTAATCCCGTACCTTGTCCGTGCTCTTTTGTCGTGAAGAAGGGATCGAATACATGTGGCAAGACTTCGGCCGGAATACCTGTGCCGTTATCCGTGAACTGGATTGTGATCCAATCCCTTGGTGAAAGCTTTCCGCAGGCAATACACTCTATTGCGCTCTTTGAATCGAGACGATCCAGATGAATGAGCAGCCTGCCTCCATCTGGCATAGCATCTCGCGCATTCACGGCCAAATTCATAATCACTTGTTGGATGCGGGTCAGGTCTGCATTGACTACATACGCCCCCGGTTTGAAGCTTAGATCAATCCGAATATTTTCCGGCATTGTTCGTTCCAGCAACTTCACCTGTTCCTTGAGGAAAGGTAGCAGGTCTATTTGACGTCGTTCAAGCATCGTTCGTCGGCTGAAATCGAGGATTTGTTGAATTAGGTCTGATCCGCGTTTGGATTGTTGCAAGATGGTCAACAACCTCTCACGCAATTTCGTAGGCAGGTCGGGGGTGCCAATTGCCATTTCGGTATAGAGCAGGATGACGGCCAGGATATTGTTAAAGTCATGGGCAATCCCCGCTGCCAATTGTCCAACAGCAGCCAGTCGTTCTTGTTGCTGGCTTTGGTCTTGGATTTCACGTTCGCGGGTGACATCACGCATGACCATCACCCAGCGCTGTTTCTCCGCATCCATCGCAGTGGGTCTGGCAATCACTTCGAAGATGCGTCCCTTAATGACAACATCATGCCATAAATCGTGTGGGTGAGGGGCGAATAATTCAGCCAGGGTTTTCTCGCCCAGGCTCTGAAGAGTATTCCCTTCTTTTGTGCCGAGCAGCTTCTCGAGGTCGGCTTGCGCAACTGGATTTGCCTGGATGATGCACCCCATATCATCCAGCAGGACAACTCCCTCTGGCACGCTGTACATAATTTCGCGTACTTGTTGCTCTTGTTTTCGCACTTGAGCCAATAACTCTTCTTTATCAGCCTGGCTTTTTCGAAGCGCTTCTTCTGCCCGCTTTCGTACTTGCAATTCAGAGTTCAAAGTTTCGTTCGTGGTCACTAATTCTGTGGTACGTGCCTTGACACGTTGTTCTAGCTTCCTCATTTGCGCACTGCAAGGCAACTTCTACCCGTGTGCGTTCGGCAATTTCTTGTTGTAACTGTTGGTTCTGTGCTTCCAGCCGTCTCTGTAGATTTCGCAGGGTCAGGTGAGTCTCCACTCGCGCCAGGACCTCTTTGCCTGGAACGGTTTTGTGATGTAATCCACCCCGCCTACAGCAAATCCCTGAACTTTATCGGTTTGTTCATCTAGAGCGCTAACAAATATCACCGGGATATTCGAAGTCGCTGTGTCATTCTTGAGTTTCCGACAAACACTATATCCATCCATGCCGGGCATGAGCACATCTAATAAAATAATATCCGGTAGAGAGATGCGCGCAATTTCCAACGCTGTTTCACCGCCGGATGCTTCGAATACTCTATAGCCATTGGTTTCAAGCATCGTTGATAACAAACGCAGGTTTGCTATGGTGTCGTCAGCGATGAGTATATTGGCTTTCTGGGGTTGATCCGTTAATTGATCCATGAAATCGATAAGGATCTATTCTGTAAACAGGTTTTCTCCTGAGGCTACCCTATGACCTGGGTGATAGCGTCTGCATTGGGGTATGCTTTTCTCCCACACTGCCCAAAGATATGGGCATAAACAGCGCCTGTCCAGGCGCCTGCAATGGCACTGGAAGCCCAAAGCAGTAATTGGCCCACACAAGGGATCCAGCCCAGAACCACACCCACAACCCCGATCATCACACCGACGATCAGTCCGGCGACCAGGGAAATTAACCACGCCACCAGGTAATCGCTGGTATATCCGCTGATTATATGAAAGATCTCACGCAATTGAAAGCAAGCTTGAAATGTGCCTTGACGAGCAAAACGAATCTGTACGGCTGGGAAGAAAAAGCTGAAAAGCAAGAAATAAAACCCAATGCAACAAAACATGGCAATTCCGGCAACAGATGTCACGGCAGCCAGCCCACCCTGCAAGTCTGAGTCCTGTACGAATGCTGGGATGAACATAATACCTAACGGTAAGCAGAGGAACAATAAACCAGGCAGAGCGTAGAGGAAGCCGGCGACGGTGATCAATAAACCCTTCATAAAACGTTCTGCGAAATCGTCCCATTCGGGCAAGGGAAAAGCCTTGTCATCCATTACATTTCTCATAATATCGATGTAGTAGCCGACCCAGGCCAGATTTAGAATCGGGACCAGTGTAATCAAAGCCCCGATACCGAGTTTAGATAGCCAGCGCTCGTCCTCAAAGGTATATTGTAGCGATTTCCCGATATCCACGTGATTGCTCCTTCATCATTGACTTATCAATACTATTCTGGGTGTAGCTCGTCTTGTCTTTGATTGATCCTACGGACAATTCTCCACCTCTTTGCCGAATGAATCCATTCTACCACAGCCAAATTATCCGTTGCAGAGGGGAAATCTCTCAAGCCCCCAGAATTCGGTGAAATTTTCAATTCATTTAAAAGATGCTGGTAAAATCGATCACAGATCCATATTCCAATATTCAAGAACTGGAAGGGAAATCATCCATGAATAATCTTGCAGTAATTCTTCTCGCGATCTGGTTGATCATAATGGGTTTGGCCCCGCTGCTCAATCTGCGGTTGCCCTCGCTTGATCTGATCCTGGGGCTGCTCGCGGTTGCATCTGGCATGTTATTTCTGTTGAGATCTACGAAACTCCACCTGGGTGGGAAGTATGGAATGATATTTCTGGCGATCTATCTTATTCTAGCCGGCTTGTTGCCACTTCTATCCATTAATCTCCCTGCCGGTGGGTTGATTCTCAATATCCTGGCGATCGCAGCAGGGGCTCTATTGCTGCTCAAGCGCTGACCTTATACATATCATGGCTGAACTTTGCTTAATTACTTTTCGAGGGTTGGTTTATCCCTGGCATTGCGACCACATGGGACACATGAATGTCCAGCATTATGTTGGAATGTTTGATCAGGCAACCTGGCAGATGTTTGCCGTGATCGGTGTCACTCCCACATATATGCATGAGAAGCATTGCGGTGTGGCGGCAATTCGTCAGATGATTACTTATCGGCGCGAATTACTCCCCGGGGACCTCATCACCATTCGCACTGGTATCCTGGAAATCGATCAGAAGGTCATCCGTTTTTATCACGAAATGGTGAAGGATGAAACGGGAGAGATTTCAGCGACAACAATGATCACCGGGGTTCATATGGACACCCAAATCCGCAGAGCCCGCCCGTTTCCAAAAGATGTGGTGGCTAAAGCCAGTCAGATGATCGTCGAAATGGCCCCGGAAATATAGGATGAAAGAGAGAAACAGCATCTCTATAATTATTTGATTAAACAACCAATCGGTAATAAATAAAATTGATCACGTGTGTTAAAATGGCAGCCAGTGATTGAACCTATTCTTTGTATTGACAGATAACGCAAATAAGGATTGACAAATGGAAACCAGCCTGACAGCTTACTTATCATCCGGGCAAACTTTGATCGCCGATGGCGCAACGGGGACGATGCTGATGGCTGCCGGTTTGCCCGCCGGAACCCCGCCGGAGGTCTGGAATATCGAACAGCCAGATCAGATTATCAGCCTTCATTCGGCTTACATGCAAGCCGGGTCCCAAATCATCTTGACGAATACTTTCGGCGGCAGCCGGATAAAGCTCGCCAAAGCTGGCTTCGCCGATCGATCCCGCCAGTATAACCAGGCGGCGGCTCAATTAGCCCACCAGGCTGCTGGTCAGAATGCCTATGTCGGCGGGGATATCGGTCCAACTGGCGAGTTAATGGCGCCGATGGGGACGCTCACATACGAGTCCGCCCTCGACGCATTTTCTGAACAAGCCGCTGCATTGGCTGAGGGTGGGGTAGATGTTATTTGGGTGGAAACGATGAGCGACCTCGACGAAGCGCGTGCTGCGATTAAAGCGGCCAGGTCGGTTACATCTTTACCTGTTTTTTGCTCTTTGAGCTTTGGAAGAAGAGGACGCACCATCATGGGGGTCACCCCCAAACAAGCTGCCCTGGAGCTATGGCCTCTGGGCTTATCTGCTATAGGCGCTAATTGTGGAGAAGGGTTGGAAATGATCCCCGATGTACTGACACAAATGCGCGCTGCCCTGCCACAAGCTGTTTTAATAGCTAAACCCAATGCTGGTCTTCCCAAGGTGGTTCAAGATACTACAGTCTATGATGTAGAACCCCCTGAGTTCGCTGACAAGATGCTGGGTTTCATTGATTTTGGGGCACAGGTTGTAGGTTCTTGTTGCGGCAGCAATCCAACTTATATTGCCGAGCTGGCTCATAGAATTGCTTTAATTCGCCGCTGACTTTTGATCTCAGCTTTCTCAATTTGAGACGAACAGGAGAAAACCGATGGGTGTAAGCAATTTGGCAGGTAAACCTGCTCCAAAAGAATTGAAAGTCAATATACCCCGTTTGATCTCTGCTTATTACACCCTTAAGCCTGACCCGACTGTTCCTGCTCAGAGGGTGTCTTTTGGCACATCCGGCCACCGTGGGGTTTCGTTTGAGCAGACGTTCAATGAGGATCACATCCTTGCGACCTGCCAGGCGATTTGTGAATTCCGCCAGCAAAAAGGATACAGCGGCCCTCTCCATCTAGGCATGGATACACACGCGCTGTCAGAAGCAGCCCATGCTACCGCTCTGGAAGTATTTGCTGCGAATGGTGTCAGCGTTCGTTATCAGGTGGGTTTGGGCTATACCCCTACACCTGTGATCTCGCATGCGATTCTGTCCTATAATCGGGGGCGCACCACTGGTCTGGCGGATGGTGTTGTGATCACTCCTTCTCATAACCCACCCACCGATGGAGGTCTAAAATATAATCCGCCTGAGGCTGGCCCAGCTGATACGGAGACAACAAAAATCATTCAAGACCGTGCGAACCAGATCCTTAACGATGGCTTGCGTCCGGTCAAACGTATCTCTTACTCCAGCGCAATCCGTTCCGCATCCGTCAAGGCATATGATTATATGATCCCCTACATCCTCGACCTGGGAAGTGTGGTGGATCTTAAAGCTGTTTCAAACTCAGGCATCAAGATGGGTGTGGACCCGATGGGAGGCGCGGCAATCCATTATTGGGATCGTATTGCCGAACAGTATCAGCTGCACCTGGAGGTTGTCCACCCGGAGGTGGATCCAACTTTTGGCTTTATGACGGTGGATTGGGATGGGAAGATTCGGATGAACTCGTCCTCGCCGTATGCGATGAGGCGCCTGATTGATTTGAAAGATCGCTTTGATATCGCTTTTGGCAACGATCCGGATGTTGACCGACATGGGATCGTCGCCCCCAGTTCTGGTTTGATGGACCCTAATCATTTTCTCACCACGGCTATTTGGTATTTGTTCACCCATCGCCTAGACTGGAGTCCGAATGCCCAGGTTGGCAAGACTTTAGTCTCGAGCTTGATGATTGATAAGGTTGCTCTTAGCCTAGCGAGGCAAGTATGTGAAGTGCCTGTTGGTTTCAAGTGGTTTGTGGCTGGACTGCTGAGTGGGGCGTTTGGCTTTGGTGGAGAAGAGAGCGCTGGCGCGTCATTCCTGAGAATGAATGGTTCCGTCTGGACGACTGATAAAGACGGCATCATTCTCGATTTGTTGGCTGCAGAAATTTCTGCGGTCATCGGGCAAGACCCCGGTCAATGTTATCAGCAATTGGAAGATCAATTCGGTAAGAGCTATTATGCCCGGATTGACGCCCCTGCCGAACCGGCGCAGAAAGCCGTCTTGAAAGATCTGTCGCCGGAAAATATCCGGGCGGATTTGCTGGCAGGATATCCCATCACGGCCAGACTCACCCGCGCCCCTGGAAATCAAGCCCCTATTGGTGGAATCAAAGTCACCACGGATTATGGCTGGTTTGCCGCACGTCCCTCCGGCACTGAAAATGTGTATAAAATCTATGCCGAGAGCTTGCTCGAAGAAGATCACCTCCACCTGATCCAACATGAAGCCCAGGAAATCGTTTCACAGGCCTTCGGGCTGGCTGGTGTCTAGCGATAGGATATCTTTTAAGAAGCTGATCCCGGCTTGCGGCGGCTCTAGCGAAAAAGCTTCGGTGATCGTTGCTCCAACATCGCTGAAGCTTTTGCGCGTGCCAAGGTTAACCCCTCCCTTAACCTGCGGCCCAAAGACCAACAAAGGTGAACACTCGCGTGAATGGTCTGTGCTTGGAGTGGTAGGATCCACGCCATGGTCGGCGACGAACATCGCAATATCACCGCGCCGCAGGTGGTTCTGGATCTCTGGAACGGCGTTATCTACCTGTTTTAAGGCTGCGGCATAACCGACCGGGTCATTGCGATGTCCGTAGATCATGTCAAATTCGATCAGGTTTGCAAAGAGCACCCCTTTAAAATTCTCATCCAGGAATTCAATGATCCCCTTCAGACTCTCGATATTGTTGAGCGTGTGCTTCGATTTTGTAATACCCGTGTGCGCCATAATGTCGTCGATTTTTCCGACCGAGCATACTTCGAGTCCGGCTTCGGTCACTTTTTGCAGGACTGTTTTAGTTTGCGGCATGAGGGGATAATCCCGCCTGTGCTCAGTACGCTTGAAGTTCTCTGGATTGGTCCCCACAAATGGACGGGCAATCACCCGTCCGACTGCATGCTCCCCATTCAACATCTCGCGCGCTTGCAGGCACATCCAATAGAGCTGGTCGATCGGAATCACCTCCTCGTTTGCAGCGATCTGAAACACGCTGTCTCCCGAGGTATAAACGATTGGTTTACCCGTGTGGATGTGCTCCATCCCCAATTCCTTGATGATCTCTGTTCCCGATGCAGGCATATTCCCCAGCACACCTCGTCCAATCCGTTTTTCAAACGCCTCGATCATATCGGATGGGAAACCGTTAGGGTAGGTTGGGAAAGGTTTTGAGAGAATCACCCCCATCATCTCCCAATGGCCAGAGATGGTATCTTTCCCGGCAGACATGGGGGCCATTCTGCCGTAGGCCCCAGTTGGATGCGTCGCAGGCGGCACGCCTTGCATTGCTGTGATTAATCCCAAGCCGATCTGACCCATATTCGGTAGATCCAAACCACCTACTACTCGGTCTGTATTACCGAGCGAATTGCTACCCACATCTCCGTAGGCTGCTGCGTCAGGCGCTTCTCCCGCTCCTACCCCATCCAGAACAATGACGATTATCCTTTGGATATCCATTTGCTTTTCCGTCCTCTCCAACAATGCGGCGCGACCTGCTCAAACGATAGCCTATTCTAACTTGAAATGGGTTGTTTCTTTCGTCGAACTCAATTCGATGACAATAGGAAACTTCGATTAGATTATAATTTCCTCTGCAAATTAGAAATCGGCGTTGATGGGTAATGACAAATGTTTATATTATCGGCATTTCAGGATGAGATGGATCAGGAGTGACACGATGGGAAAATGGTTTGGCACTGATGGCATTCGAGGAACTGTGGGCGAATGGCCCATGCTCCCGGAATTTGTTCTTCAACTTGGCCGAGCAGCGGGGACAGTTATCCGCGCCCAAGCCCGTGAAGCCACGGTTGTGATCGGGCGAGATACCCGCCAGTCCAGTGCAATGTTGCAGGAGGCGCTGGATGCCGGACTGATGGCCAGCGGTGTGCATGTAGTCGATTTGGGGGTTGTTCCAACTCCTGGAGTAGCCTGGCTAGTCCGCTACATCAACGCCGATGCCGGGGTGGTCATCTCGGCTTCGCACAATCCTGCTGGCCAGAATGGGATTAAGTTCTTTCATCGGACCGGGCGTAAGCTCCCGGATGAGATCGAATTGCAAATAGAAGCCTGTATCGAGCAAGCATTGAAACGGGATATTTCTTCTAGCGTCCATTCAACTCTTGGGCATGTGCATGACGGTGAGATTTTTCAGGAGCTGTATATCCGCGATCTATTATCTGAGCACCCCAGGATTAATCTGGACAGAATGAAGCTGGTGATGGATTGCGCCAATGGAGCAGCTTCGGCGATAGCCCCGGAAGTATTCAGTCGCCTGGGGGCCGAAGTGGTTGCAATTCATGCTTCTCCGAACGGGGTCAATATCAATCTGGATGCTGGATCCGAACATGTTCGTCGGTCGAAAGATGAGATGAACTTGCTGATCCAGCATCATCAGGCTCGCTTTGGGCTGGCATTTGATGGGGATGCCGACAGGGTGGTCTTAATTGACGAGACCGGTAATTTGATTGATGGCGATCATATGCTTGGAATGCTCTCGCGGTATTTCGATGAGCGCGGTCAGTTGTTGGCCCGCGCGGTTGTCACTACAGTCATGCGCAACAGTGGATTGAAAGCGCGCCTCGAAAGCTCCGGCATACATATGTTTGAGACACCGGTAGGAGATAAGTACGTTACCGATAAAATCTTTGAGTTGAGAGACGCAGATTCGTCCGCCGGGAAAATTGGTCTTGGCGGAGAGCAGGCCGGACATATTCTGATCGTAGACGATGGTCATCCAACCGGGGATGGCATTCGCACTGCTTTGTATGTAATCCAGGCTTTTCTGGATTCCGGACTGGATTCTTTGGCTGCATTTGCCGCAGAAGTAGGTAAAACCCCCCAGATCATCGCTTCGGCTCATGTAGGAAATGGCCAGCGTTTTTCTCGCCAGGAACTGGACGTGAAGGAAGCGATCATACTCCAGACCAGTGGGATCATCCGGGTGAACCTACGCTATTCGGGCACAGAGCCGCTTTTGCGCGCCATGTTGGAGTCAGATGGGAGCTTGAACGAAGAGCAGTTGGCCGAGGTTGCCTTTGAAATCTGCCGTGAGGCCCAGCAGCTTTCTGGAGGGCATGAAACTCCGGTGGATATTCTTAATACCACTCGTGGTGGGACCATCTCAATCATTTGATGTGATCTCTTCCAAATTTTTATGCTTCATGATTTAAAGGAAATGATTGGGGCAAAATCTTTCAAAAATTGGGTTGGGATTTTGACCGGTATGCCGCTCTCGATTTCCACCCAAACCTCAAGCATATTTGCCCGGCATAAAAGCGCCTGATCGCGTCCCCGGTGGATTGAATAATGACGAGTTGCAGTGGACCGATGAATGCCAGAAACCCAGGTGGAAATTTCCAATTCATCATCAAGTAAGGCTGGTTCTAAGTATTGGATCTGACAACGCCGCAACAAAATCGCCAGCCCTTCTTCCTTCATCCGCTTCCAAGGCCAGTCAAATGCAGCGATTGCCTGAAACCCACATTCGTTTGCATAGGTCATATAGACTGCATTGTTCACGTGCTGCATGGGGTCAAGATCTTGCCAGTTCACTCTATGCTGGATGCTGAATTTACCTGGTGGAGGCTCTGGCGGTTTGGGAAATGGCTGGCGCGGTGGGTAAGTTTCTGGAGCCCCGTCCGGGAAGAAATCCGCCGCAAACGATTTTGGGATCGATGCCGGGTATTGCCTGACTGCATCAAGATATACCCAGTCAGAATAAGCCTGGGCGCACATCTCGCCTGAATCCTCCAGATAAAACTCATATCTTCTCCGTGAACTAACCCTTCTAAAATCGCTGATCCAGGTTCGCACGATCACACGATCGTTGTAGTGCAGCGGGCGCAGATATTCGATCTCTGTTTCGCGGATGATCCAGTAATGGCCTGTCTCCGAGTAACGAGCCTGGTCGTATCCTGCCGCGGCTGAAGCATCAAAAGCTGTTTCCTGCATCCAGCGTAAGTAATTGACGCTATTCAGATGACCGTTGGCGTCGCATTCATAATTGCGTACACGAAAGGAGCGGTTAAAGATCATCGCGAGCGATCCCCTCTAAGCCTCCACTGGTTGGATTAAGCCTGGGTTATCGTTGTCGGGTTTGTTAACCATCCGCGAAACCGGATAAGCCATCATTTCTGCCGCCGGATACGGTATCAATAATTTGCTCAGTTCTTGTGCGGGCTGTTCGTTGGAATCTAACCATAAAGAATAAGCTTCAGGGTGTAGTATCACGGGCATTCGGTCGTGAATCCCTTGGATCAGCTCGTTAGGTTGGGTCGTAATGATTGCGCACGAATAGATTGTTGATCCTTCTGGCGATTCCCATCGCTCCCATAAGCCTGCAAATCCAAAGGGCTTGCCGTTTTTGAGTTGAATGTACATTGGGGTTTTCGCTTTTTGATCTTTCGCTGCTTTCCACTCATAAAAACCATTGGCTGGGATAAGGCAGCGTCGTCGTCGGAAAGCGCTCTTAAAAGCGGGTTTTTCATGCAACGTCTCGCTGCGGGCGTTGATCATCCGGTTTCCCGTAGAGGGGTCTTTAGACCAAAAGGGTATCAAACCCCAGATGAAATAGTCGATCTGATGCTTGCCATCGTTAGGGACAACTGCCACCGGTTGGGTTGGTGAGATGTTATAACGCGGCTGAGGAGCTTCGGGGATATTCAGCCAGGGAAAAGCTTCTCTTAGATCATTCGGATCAGCCGTGAGTGTAAAGCGACCGCACATGGTTCATCTTCCTTGGGGGGTTTTCTCAATTAGGGGAGCTGGTTCTTGGCAGCCCAATCACTGCCGATATAGACCTCGATATCAGAAGCTCCGTTGGGTTCGAATTTGATGATGATTTTGCCAGGACCGATGTTCATCAAACCGGCCAGATATTGAATTGCATAAGGATTGCCGCTATGATCGATGATAGTAGATGCGCTATAAGCCTGGTCTGCTGCAGCGACCTGGATGACATTTGCCCCCTGGCTTCGCAGGTATTCGGCAGTTTGTTCCGCCAGGGTGGGGTCGCCGCTGCCATTATAAAGGATAATCCTGGCCGCCTCGCTTTTCATCTGCTCGGCTGGGCTGCCAGGAACCTGTGGGCTAATGCTGCCGGAAGTGGCGAAGATCTCGTCGCGCAGAGTGAAGATGTCATCCGGGATGGGAATCAAGATTGATAACCCATCTGGTGAAAAACCAAAGAAAACATCGCCTTTATCGATTACGCCTCGCTTGATGTTTTCCTCCGGCACATCTTTAGCCAGCAGGGCCAGTTTAATGGCATCATCAAGCGCCAGGTTTGTGCGAATGCCTGAGGCTAATTCATTATATAGCGCAGGCGCTTTCTCGATCAAAATAGGCAACATATCCACGTTCACAATCTTGTCACGGATGGCCATGATCACCTGCTGCTGCCGGCGGGCGCGGTCAAAGTCGCCGCCTTCGGTGTAGCGTGTTCGCGCGTATGCCAATGCCCATTCACCCGGCAAAGTCTGGATGCCGGATTGCAGCTTTTTCTTGGTTTTAGAACCCGTGCCGAGCAAGTCAATCGTGATTGCAGCCGGGACGTCGATCTTAACCCCGCCGATTTCATCAATAAAGCGGACGAATGCCCCAAAATCAACCTGAGCATAATAGTTGATCGGCACCCCCAGAAAGGTTTCGACTGTTTTAACAGCCAGAGCCGGGCCGCCGCCGGGCAATTTGTAGGCATCCCCTAGATAATAGGCTGTATTGATCTTACCATGCTTAAAACCAGGGATCGCCACCCATAAGTCACGGGGAATTGAGAGGATTCCGGCAGTCTTGGTCTGCGGATCGAGTGTGAGCAGGATCATCGTATCGCTACGCGATGCTTCGGATTGAGATTCCCAGTCGCGGTAATCCAGTCCGAGAATCAGGATGGTTACTCGCCCGGCTCCATCCCAGGGCGTCAATTGCGCCCCGAGCTGGGGCGGATCAGATGCAGCTAGTTCGCTGGGTAAAGGCGGCAGTGGTGTTCCTTGTGCGTCCAGCCTGGGCGTGGTTGTACTCCCCAGGATTTTTGGGCCAAACTTACCGCCCTCGGCCAAGGTTGTGGTTAATTCACGAGTGACAAAGAAAGCCCCAATCGCTGCCCCGCATGCCAGGGTTAAGATCAGCAGCAATGAGAGCAGTGGGATGATTGGAAAAGCTGTTTTGGAAGGTTTTTTATTTTGATTCATGGTTAATTCAATGTCCGACCGCTCATTATTGAGGTGAGACCTCTGATGGTTGCGCCACGGATGCCGCAGTGGTATCGGTAGGAATTGGCGGTTCTGGAGTGTTGGTCGGCGCTTCGAGTGTATTGGTAGGTGGTACAGGTGTATTGGTTGGAGGTTCCACTACCGGTAGCGTGTTTGTCGGAATTGGAGGGTTCCCTGTTGTCGGGCTGGGAGTAATCAACGGCGAGAACGTGGCTGTTGGTAGAGGTGTTTCAGCAGTTGGCAGGGGTATTTCACCGGTCGCAGTGGGTGTGGCGCTGGGCGGCGAGCATTGTAGAGCAACGTTCTGGATCTTCTCTTGTAAGGCTGCATCTGCGCCGATGGAGAGAGCCAGTTCATATTGTTGTTGAGCGGCGCACCAATCCTTGCCGCTCGCCAGTTTATCGCCATATTGGATCAGCACTTCACGATATCTGGCGCTTGCTGTCCATCCAGATGCATCCATCAACCCAGGGGCAGCAGCAGCCACCTGGCTGAAATATTGGACGGCTTGTGCGGGATCCACTTCCCAAAAGCTTGAGCCGATCAAATATAAGCGCGCCAGTTCGCGGGCTGAATTTGCTTGCGCATCTAATATCGCAAATCGTGCAGCCAGGGCCAGATCGTAGATGCCCCCATTCAGATCACCATATTTCCAGATTTTATCAAATCCTCGCATTCGTAATGAGAGGAACAGCATCCCATCAACCCGCGCTGTTTGATACGCTGAGTTTGCCTTGCGCAACGTGATCAGGGTATCAATTGTCTCGGTCCACTTCTCTTCTGCAAAAAACGCCTGCCCCGATTTAAATAAATCCTCGACAGGGCGTAAATCTCGGGTTGGTGTTGGGGCGTTGGTGGGAGGTGGAGCTGTGGGCGTCGCGGTAGCATACAGAACTGCCATCACTTCCGCCATTTTATCGGTCGCACCAGGATAGGACGGATTTTGAGAGATAACGAATTCTAATCGTTGGTAGGCGACATCATATCGTTCTTCAGCCAGGTCTTGCATTGCCAGGGCAAATTGTTCATCCACACTGGATCTGGCGAGCATCGTTGCGGTTTCATGCTGGCTCCGAGTCCCCGACTGGAACCCGGCGAACGCACCAGCCCCTAATGAAAATAGAACCACGATCCCCATCAGGACAGCCCATAACAGGAATCGAAAAATGGTTCTGCGACTGTTGTTACGCTTACTGACTGCCTCGATTTTAATAGGCGGCTTTGAGTTTGAGGAAATAATTGGAGGTTGATTTGGATTTATTGGCATATCTTAAATCAGACGTTTTGAGGCATACTTTGGTTCCTAAAAAAAGTGGGGTTTCAGGGAAGGCAACGCCTGTCTCCTGAAACCCCACTGTCATCCACCCGTCAATCCTGATCCGTCTTTGGACCTTATTTAAACAGGAAGGATTAGACCAAACGAGCACTCAGGGTGATTTCCACACCCGCAAGAGCATTTGAGACCGGGCAGCCTACTTTGGCTCCCTCGGCAGTTTTAATAAAGGTCTCCTGATCGATCCCGGGTACTTCAGCTTCCGTTTCTAAATGGATGTGGGTAATTCGAGATTTCCCGTCGACCTTTCCAAGATATACTGTTGCCTTTGTAGTGACGCGCTTGGGTGTGAATCCGGCTCGCCCTAAATCCGCGCTGAAGGCCATGGAGAAACAACCCGCATGTGCGGCGCCGATCAATTCCTCGGGATTGGTTCCTGCGCCTTCTTCAAAGCGTGATGCGAAAGTATAAGGACCTTCAAAAAAACCATCACCGATCTTCATCGTACCGCGGCCTTCACGCAAACTGCCTTCCCAGGTCGCTTGAGCAAATCTTTCTGACATAAACCTATCCTCCTATATCAATAAAACTCTCAATGACTGTGTTCTTTTCTAGTCTGAGAGGTCATAATCCAGGTCTGAGATCGTTTCGCCCTCAAACGGCAGATCGGAGTACATATTCGAATCCGGGCGCTCGACATCGTTAAGCGCTGCAAAGCGTCCGCGCACGAAACCTGTCCCGGCCGGGATCAGCTTACCAATAATCACATTCTCCTTCAGACCGAAGAGCGGGTCCTCGGTCGCTGCAATTGCTGCGCCTGCCAGTACTTTGATCGTATGCTGGAAGGAAGATGCCGACAGGAACGAATCGGTGCTTAAAGATGCCTTTGTGATCCCCAACAGGATTTCAATGAACTTGGCTGGACGTTTCCCTTCACTTAGAAGTTGATCGTTGACTCGCTTCAACTCAAGGAAATCAACCAGATCTCCAGGTAAGTAATGTGTGTCGCCTGGTCGGGTGACTTGCACTTTTGAGATCATCTTGCGGATGATTACCTCGTAATGCTTGTCATTAATATTCTGTCCTTGCGAACGGTACACCTTCTGCACCTCGTTGAGCAGGTACATCTGGCAGGCTTGCCGACCCTGGATTCGGAGTATGCGGTGGGGGTTCAGGGAACCTTCCGTCAGAGGTTGACCGGCTTCGACAAAGTGGCCATCCCGAACGATCATGCGAGCAGTGCTTGGGATATCGTACGTAGCTTCCTGGCGGCTTTCATAGGAGACAACCACTTTAATTGTTCCGCCGGCGCCATTGTCGGTTTCGATCCGCACTCGGCCTGCATTTTGAGCCGTGATCTTTGTGTCTTCTCCCACGCAGGCTAACACGTCCCCTTGGACGACTTCACCGCCGTCTTCGATTTTGATCTCCCATCCCTCTGGGATATTATATTCGTCGCTGATCATCTCACTGTGTTCAACGTGCGCCAGGCGCAGATCCGAATATCGGTCTGATTGACTGACATGGACGATGCCGCTGATCTCTGCTACAACTGCTTCGCCTTTTGGCATTTTGCGGGCTTCGAACAATTCCTCGACTCGTGGAAGACCCGTTGTGATATCGCCGCCTGCTGCCACACCACCTGTATGGAAAGTGCGCAAAGTGAGTTGTGTGCCAGGTTCGCCGATGGATTGAGCAGCTACTATTCCAACCGCAGCGCCAACCTCCACCATTCGACCACGTCCCAGGTCCAATCCATAACAGCGAGCGCAAATTCCGTGGTTTAATTCGCATGTCAGCGGCGATCGGACTTTAACCTCTTTGATTCCAGCGTTGACAATTCGGCGGACCAGATCATGATCAAGTACATCGTTCCGCTCTGCCAGGATTTCGCCGGTTTGTGGGTCAATCACGTTTTCGCAAATCAACCGGCCATACAAGCGCACATTCATCGATTGTCCGGCAATATCGTCGCTGCTGCGAATCCAGGCGCCCTCGTGCGTATCACAATCATCGTCGTTAATAATCACATCCTGGGCGACATCCACCAATCGGCGGGTCAGGTAACCAGCGTCGGCGGTGCGCAGGGCGGTATCTGCCAGGCCCTTACGAGCTCCATGGGTCGAGATGAAATACTCAAGCGCATTCAAGCCTTCTCGGAAGTTCGAACGAATTGGTAGTGGAATGATTCGCCCGGATGGGTCAGCCATCAGGCCGCGCATTCCAGCTAATTGTGAGATTGGGCCAAAACCGCCTTTGGTTGCGCCAGAAATTGCCTGGGCGGCCAGATTGCCATCTGGGTCCATTCGCCTTCTGACCGCATCTGCCACCTGATTGGTAGTCCGTTGCCAGATTTCAATGACGCGCTCATTTTGCTCTTGTTCGGTCAATAGACCCCGCCGGAAATCGCGCGAAATCGTGTCCGCTTCCTGGAGCGATTTGGTAATGATCTCACCTTTTTCCTCTGGTACAGTGATATCAGAAACCGATAGCGAGTAACCCGAGCGGGTAGCATATTCAAACCCGATGTCTTTGATGGCATCGGCGATGTCTGGTGTGTTTTCTTCCCCACTCACCTCATATAAGATCGCCATCAAATCTTTTAGCGCGCCTTTATCCAGTTGGTCGTTGACAAATTGAATTTCAGGTGGCAGGACACGGTTAAACAACATCCGGCCAATTGTTGTTTCTACCAACCGTTCCTCTGGCTGGGGCAAGCGGTTGTTTTCATCGTCATACCAGGTTTTGGTCAACAACTTGACATTGGAATGGATCTCGATCTGCCCCAACCGATAAGCCAACTCGGCTTCGTCCATATCGGCGAAGACGCGCCCATCGCCTTTGTGCTTACGTTTATCAGCTTTGGTCAGATAATAGACACCCAGGACCATATCCTTGGAAGGGCTGATGATAGGCTCCCCATCTGCCGGTTTCAGCAGGTTGTGCGAGGAGAGCATCAATTGGCGTGATTCTTGAAACCGCCTTTTGAGAAAGCGGTACATGTACTGCCATTTGGTCGCCGTCGAAGTCCGCGTTAAAGGCGGTCGTTACCAGCGGATGGAGTTGGATTGCACTGCCCTCGATCAAAACAGGCTCAAAGGCCTGGATACCCAGACGATGGAGGGTTGGAGCGCGGTTGAGGAGCACCGGACGCTCCTTGATGACTTCCTCTAAAACTTCCCATACCTCTGGACGATTGCGTTCAATGAAGCGTCGTGCGCCTTTCACGTTGGCGGCATAGTTATGGGATACCAGGCGAGAAATAACGAATGGCCGATACAGTTCCAGCGCCATTGTTTTTGGCAAGCCGCACTGGAAGAGTTTCAGCTTTGGACCTACGACAATCACCGAACGACCGGAATAATCCACCCGCTTACCAAGCAAGTTGCGGCGGAAACGTCCTTTCTTACCTTTCAACATATCACTGAGAGATTTCAATTCTCGTCTACCTCGGCGGGATAATACCTTGCCGCGTTGAGAATTATCAATCAGAGAATCCACTGCTTCTTGCAGCATCCGTTTTTCATTACGAACGATCACATCCGGCGCGCCAAGCTCAAGCAAGCGCTTGAGGCGATTGTTGCGGTTGATCACCCGGCGGTAGAGGTCATTCAGGTCGGATGTCGCGAAACGGCCGCCATCTAATTGCACCATCGGGCGGAGATCCGGTGGAATGACCGGTAGCACGGTCAGCACCATCCATTCGGGTCGGTTGCCAGAACGCCGGAATGCTTCCACCACTTTCAATCGTTTGGTGGCTTTTTTGCGCTTCTGTTTGCTTCGTGATGTTCGAACCTCGTGCCAGAGATCCTGCCCAAGCTTATCTAAATCCAATCGGCGCAGGATATCATAGAATGCTTCAGCGCCCATATCAGCCCGAAACACCTGTCCCCAGCGCGATTTAAGCTCGCGATAGCGCGTCTCTCCCATAAATGTCAGTGGACGCAGTTCGAGAAGTTCATCGCGCAGGCGCGAATTTTCATCTCGCACCGCAACGGACTGATCATCCAGAAGACCGCGCAATCCTTCCATCTCCAGATCAGCCTCGGATCGAATTTTGTCCTTGTCCATTTGGACGTGTTCGTGTTCGCTTTTCTTCTGGGTGTTAAGTTCTACTTCGATCTCTTCAAGGCGCTCTTTAACAACCTGTTGCACTTTGGCGAGATGATTTTTGTTGACTTTCTCACCCTCTTCTACCACGATGATTTCGGTGTCCGGGAAATGGATGGTTGTGCGGGCAACCTTGTTGATCAGTTCCTGCAAATTATCTTCGAGGCGCTTGCCGGCGTTGATGATCGGCTCCAGTTTTTCAGCGATCATCTCGTTATATTGCGTTTCGATGCCTGCCTGGCGCTGGGTGAGTTCGTTCAGATTTCGATCTCGTCCAGCCTTGACTTCCGCAATACGCGCGTTAATCTTGGCTGCCTGTTCTCTTTCAGTGATTGTGATCTTGTCTTCCAGCCTTTTTAAGGCTTTCTGCCGCGCATCTTCATCGACAAAGGTCACCACATATTGGGCAAAATAAAGTACGCGGTCTAGATTGCGGCGAGAGATATCTAAGAGCAAGCCTAAGTAGGATGGTATTCGCCGGGTGTACCAAACGTGAGCAACCGGCGCAGAAAGTTCAATATGTCCCATTCGTTCTCGGCGCACCGATGAGCGGGTGACTTCAACCCCACATTTATCACACGTGATGCCCTTATAGCGAATATTCTTGTATTTGCCGCAGTAACATTGCCAGTCACGGGTCGGTCCAAAGATCGCTTCACAAAAAAGGCCATCCTTTTCTGGACGCAGTCGTCGGTAATTGATGGTCTCTGGCTTGAGTACCTCTCCATAGGACCAGCTACGGATGGTCTCTGGTGAAGCCAGGCTAATACGCAGTGCAGTCAAACCCTTGGTTTCCACTATAGAATTGCCTCCTAGCGTGAGAATCAGAGAAAGTGGTCCCTCGAATACCTATCATACAAACAAAGGCAAGCGCATGAGATTTGTACTCAGGCGCTTACCAGGAACTCTTTTTGGACATTACATTATACCGAAATGAACCCTGATTGGCAAGACCCTGTGGCAGATATTAAGAAATATTTATTTTTCGTACTGATGGCCATCTTGATGGATTGGAATAACCAGGTAAAAAGAGCTGCCCTTTCCCAATTGGCTTTCTGCCCACACTCGCCCGCCGTGTCTTTCTGCAATAGATTTGACGATGGCTAGACCCAAGCCAGTTCCACGTTGTTCTTTTGAGCCCTGCTGTACACCCCGGTAGAATTTCTCAAATAGTCTGGGCTGGTCCACAGGTGAAATTCCAATTCCGTTATCAATCACCTCAAAAACCACCCCAATGGGTTGAACCCGCACCCGTACATGTACTTTCCCATCCGGTCGGGTAAATTTTAGCGCGTTCTCTACCAAATTGTGTAACGCTTGTTGTAGCAATGCCTGGTCCGCTTCGACCAGAGGGGTTGAACTTTCTGGGAACTCGGTTGAGAGTTGAATCCGTTTTTGAGCAGCCTGTAACTGAAGCGACCCGATGACGCGCTCAACAATATCCAGAACGTTTATCGTTTCCAATTGTAAACCCACACCCAATTCAATCCGCCCCAGATCAAGCAGGTTGTTCACGAGCCGGGCCATGCTCTCTACACCAGAGATAATCTTTCGCACATAATTATTCTGTTGTTCGTTTAGCTGACCGACCATCTCCAACATCGTTGCATATCCGCGCATCAATGTCAGAGGTGAGCGCAAATCGTGGCTGACTGTGGAAACGAACTCTGTTTTTAATGCATCTAGTTCTTTGAAATGGGTTACGTCTCGTAGAACGCAAACCCGCCCAACTTGCTGTCCTTCGGCCAAGATTGGGGTTGCGGTTGCCAGATACACTCGCCCACCCGGCAAGGTGATCTCGGTTGATTGGCGCTCTCTGCTTGTTGTGCGGAGCAGGTTTATCAGCTTAGGCTCTTTGATCACTTCATGGATTGGCTTGCCGTGATTCGTCTCGTCCATGTTTAACCCCAATACTTGCCAGGCAGCTGGGTTTGCAAGCAGAAGTTGATCGCGTTGGTCGGTGACCAGGACAGGGTCCGGATTGGATGCCAAGATCGATTCTAGACGCTGCCGACCGATTTCAGTGGTTAAGAACAGGCGCGCGTTCGCCGCCGCCAGAGCTGCTTGACCGCCAATCGTCACCATGAATCGAACTTCTTCTTCTAAAAACGTATGTGGTTGGTCAAATGCAATCCATAAAGTCCCGTAGTACAAATTCTCGTGTCGGAGGGCAACAGCCATCAGCGATTCCGGATGGGGAGTTCCGGGGGTGATGTTCAGCAGGCGCGGTCGATACAGATTGGATAGAACCAACCGATCTTGCTGGCGAGTGAGGGCAAGGATTTGTTCGTCCAATTCTCGATAAAGATTCTGAGAAGGTCCCAGCCCATAGCTTAACGGCACCGAGGCAGTGCCATCCAGGTCTGGTGTGATGCTGGGCGCCAGGACCACCCTTGCTGAATTTGCCCCAGAGGCCAGTGCTGCCTCCAGAACTGGTTGGATCGCCTCCGATACCTCCAGGCTGGAGGCTACACCCTGGCTTACTAATAGAAGCCGATTAAGTTCATCCAGACGCCCTTTCAAGCTTACCCGCATTTGTTCAAAGGCCCGCCTGAGTTGGCCTACTTCATCAACGCCGTCCACTGCCAGGGGTTGATCTAGTTTCCCCTGAGCAATTCTGCCGGCTTCTTGGGCCAGGGTATTAAGAGACACGGTTACAATCCTTAGGCCAAACCGTGAGATAATCAAGGCAGACAAAGATAAAATGGCTATCATTGCCAGCAGGGGTGTGGCAATCTGGATTGCCAGTTCCTGAGCTCGATAAACTGGCACCATCAAGACGACTGCCCACGATCTCCCCACGGTCGGTTGGTAATACACCAACATGTGGGTTCCATCAGGTAAGGTATCCTCGTAAAACAGAGGTCCATCTGAAGTCTTGCCCATGTATGTTGTCATCACCATGTTCAGATCGGGATGGACCAGGATGCGCCCATTCTCATCCACCAACATTCCGATATCTTCGTCGCCAGTTAAAGCCTGTAATCCAGAAATAATCGGTTTTGAGAAAGGATTATTCTCCAGATCACTTCTCCCGATCAGCACCCGGCGCGATTGGTTGTCCTGATCAAAAATCGCTGCCACAAATGAGATTTGAGCTGTTTTCTGCTCGGGCGCAGGAGGTATCGAGAAATATTGGAAAGGCACTCCGTCTAACGCAAGCTGAATACCAATTTGCTCGTCAATTGGCGCTTGCGGTCCAACATTGTAAGTAGTGGGGTAGCTGATGATCAACTCGCCGTCTTCACCGATCAGCGAGAGTTGATTGAAGAATGGGACAGTCTTAATATCCTGAGCAAGGATAGTAGTCAATTCAATGGGATCGGTCTCGATGAGATCCTGATTGGCAGCTAATTGCATAATCAAGCTCTGCCCAGTTTCCAGGAAATATGGCAGGCTCTGGGCTGCGGTTTGGGCAGCGTTATTCATCCGACCGCTGATCATGTCTCTGGCTGCCTGTCCGGCGACGATCCAATCTCCGATCATCAAGGTTGACAACAGAATTAACGCCAGCGGGGCCATGTTCACCGTGAAACGTGTTTGCAAGCTCTTTTCAGATGGTGATGGTAAAAGCGATCCTGGTTCAACCCATTGAGATGGAGCGATCCAATAAAACGCCTGGGCAATTAGTCCTGCGATCAGCAACTCAATCCCAGTGCTTACCGCTGAACTAGCCAGATTCTGTAACCCAAAATCGAGGCGGGTAGCCAGCATTCCCTGGGAAGTTACCAGTAGTACCATGAAATGCATGATTGGAAAAAGCAATCCCATTACGATGGCTGCCGCTAACGGATGCCGCAGCAGGCGATAGAATGGCGTTCGGTATTTTTGGCGAACTGCGGCGCTAAAGAGAACTGCAAGTAAGCCAAGTTCTAGCGGAGTGAAAATGCTGTGTGTATGCCAGTATCCAACCAGGGTTCCCCCAAAGAGAGCCAGGAGAGATGCCCATAGTGGTCCCAACAAACCGGCTGCCAGCATCCATGGCAAAGCAGCGAATACCATCACCACCGGTTGAACCGGCTCCATCGGGATGCCTGGAAGTGGTAAAGTTTCTGCAATGGATAAACGAAATCCAATAAACAGGTTGGCAACCGGGACAAGCAACAATAAGCCCAACAACAGCACGATTCTGCGGGGAATCAGGGGTTTATTATAGGACTGCCATTTTAGGAGGAGAAAGGTGATGAAAAACGCGAGGGCAATAAAGCCAAACCAACCCACCAATCCATGCGGAAACTCAAAATAGGGGGAAGACGAGATCAGCGAGAAAAGGGGGCTCATAAGAAATCTGGTTGCATCCTTTGTGCCAATTGGCTAAACCATACACTCTCTGGAGCAGGGCTAATAGAATTTCCTCCAAAACGAAGGATCTGCCGCTTTTTTATTCTCATCGATCCTGGGAAGATTATAGCATAATGGTTGGCTGAAATTCTCCCCGAAATATGGTTCAGTAAAGATCCCCCATCGGCCAGTTAGAGATATTCAATTGTATCTCGAGTAGCCTTCGTCAAGTCGGAGTAGATACCGCGCCGCTCTGGGGGAAGCAACCCGGCCAGTTCGTACATGGCTTCATCCGTCATTTGCCGAAGCTGTTCCCTGCCGGCTCTCCGCAGCTCCTGTCGATATCGGATTGGACGGCCAAAACGGAACCTGGCTCCTTGTCCGCGCCATCGTTTTGAGAACCGCAGGGCAGGAAATCCTTCTGTTCCTTCGATAGCTATGGGTACAATTGGGACGCCGCTCCGGCTTGCTAGATAGGCGATGCCTTCTTTTCCCTCTTTTAGCTGTGGTCCGCGTGTGCCTTCTGGAGCAACCAGGATAATTTCACCAGAATGCAATACCTCAAGGGATTGCTGGATTGCTTTCCGGTCCACTTCCTCCCGCCGGACAGGTATAACCCCCCATATCCGTGGAAATATTCCCACGATTGGATACTCATACACCTCGATCTTTGCCATTGGGACGATGTTGCGTTTCAGAAATGGCAATAAAACGATTGGATCGATGAAAGCAATATGATTGATCATCAAAATTGCTCCGCCAGTTTCAGGGATATTTTCCTCCCCCTCGACAGAATCTACTTTTGCCAATAATGGGATCCCCACATAACGGATGAGAGAGCGCAGGATGTTCCGGCGGAATTCATATTTGCGATGATCATACAGTTTAGCGCTTACTCTTTTTTCAGTATTGTTGATACCAATCATCCTTAATCCTCTTATTCGCTGGCTATACACCTGCGGAACTGATTTTGTCACCTACTGTTTGTATGGTGAGTTGGTGATAGAAACCGTGATATTGCTCAGGCAAAAGCTCGCAGATTCTTACCATGATCTGATCAGCGTTGCGCTGTCGGGCGGCTCGCCGGCTTTCACCCTTTCCCTGGATTGGAGGAAGTCTGAACGGCTTACCGATGCGCATTTCAATTTTTGGACGTTTCAGTTCCATGGCCTTTTTGAGAAAATCGTCACTTGTTCCACAAATTCCAACCGGGACAACTGGCACATCTGCTTGGTCTACCAAAAAAGCAGCGCCAGGCATGGCGCGCCGCATTCCAATGCTGTGGGAGCGTCCTCCTTCAGGCGCGATCAGTAGCGGAAAACCGGATCGAAGTACATTAAGAAGAGTATCGATTAACTCCCGATCATATTCTCCACGGTGGACCTGGATGCCTCCATATAGCCGCGCCAGTGAGGATTGTCCAACTCGATCCCATAAATCAACCGCTCCTGCTGCCTCCGGCGCAACAGGCCAAAACGCCAGTACAAAAGGTGGTTCAAAGAGCGAAACATGGTTGATCACGATCAGATACGAACCGCTTGTCGGGATATTCTCTCTACCCTTGATTTCAACATTGCTCAAAAGGTGGAAGACTACCCGAAAGACGGGGCGAAGGATTGACCTAAGAATATGGGTAGATCGGGAGGTCTGGTATCCAGACGAAAAGGACTTCATCTTAGAATGGGTGTTTCACTGTTAATCTATTTTGGTGAACAATCAGGTAGTCTTGTTCTACTCTCGTAAAACCAGCGCTCGCGCCTGGGTTTCAACTTGCTGGACATCTAATAGATCTGTATCCAGAATGATTGCATCCTCGGCGGGGCGCAGGGGCGAAAATTCCCGCGTTGTATCAATTTGATCACGCTTATGCAGGGCCGATAAGATGTCATGATACGATTCTTCTCCACCTCGCTCAATCTGCTCGAGAAACCTTCTGCGAGCGCGCTCCTCTGCCGTTGCTACCAGGTAAATTTTTAATTCTGCTTTGGGCATGACCACAGTGCCAATGTCGCGCCCGACCATCACCACTCGTCCTCGCCCACCGATGCGGCGTTGCTGATCTGTCAATGCCTCCCGCACAGCCGGGTAAGCTGAGACTTGTGAAACATTCAGTTCCACTTCCGGTTGGCGAATTTCCCAGGTGACATCTTTCCCATCCATCAGGATATCACAAGTTCGCCCATCTGGGGCTGAAGCCGGTTGGATGTCTATTTCTACGGTCTTTGCCAACAGCGAAACAGCGCTTTCATCTTCAATGTCTATTCCTGAAACCAGCGCAGCCCAGGTTACCGCTCGATACATCACTCCGGTATCGAAAAACAGATATCCCAATTCATCTGCCAATTTCTTTCCCAGAGTGGATTTTCCGGATGCAGCTGGCCCATCGATCGTTATCACATTTGGAATCGGCATAAGTCTCCAATTTGAAAGGTTGTTATTCATTATCAAATGTTCCTGATTCGTTTACATCGGGTTCCAGGTTTCCACCAGGGAACTGGTCGCTGCGCGCCCATAAGATAATTTTTTCATGAGCGGTGTTTGCTTTGCGAAATGTGAGCCAGGCTATGAAATCATTCGGGGCTATACCGATCCAATCCGGATAAGACCTCCATAAGAAATCCTGCCCCCGGTAGGCTGCGCTCAATGCCAGGTCTTCCTGTGTTTGCCATGTGATGATAATAGGCGGTTGTTCTGTTTTGGGAAAAGCTGAGCCAAAGCGTACTTTTTGGAAGTCTCGCAAAATCCACCACAATGAAGGAGTATCCACAATGGAGTAAACCTCGATGGTATTGGATATTCCCGTGTTCCAGTTGGATAGATCTTTTAGAGTAGATTCAAACAGGTCTGCTTGTCCGGTTCCTGGCAAAGTCCCCCACATCTCCTCAGGTTGGTTGGTGCGGACTTGGGAAGCGCCCCAAAGCGCTGCAGTCAAATAGACCGCGGAAGCCAGGGTCAATCCCCAGGTTACCCCTATCCGGCTGATCTCCCAATTCCATCCCAGGGCAATCAAAACCGTGATGAGCGCACCTAAAGCGATGACCCCCAGGGTTAACCCGATTCGGATGGCAGTCGGTGAAATTCCACCGCTTGCCGGAAGCTGGCCCGTCGAGACCAGTGTTGTCCATAACAACGCCGCCAGGATTAAGGTCAATCCGGCTTGGAGCGCTGAAATCAGGGAAGGGTTTTCAAACATTGTGGAGTGATGAGCGGAAAAAAGTCGCTCAAATTCCATCGCTGCCAGCAACCACATCGGCGCCAGTACCCAAACCAGGTCTGCGACCTGCCTGCCCGGATAAACTACCACCAGAATAAAACCGGTTAGCAGCCAGAAAAGAGAACTGATAAAAGCTGTCGGAGCTTTTATCAGCGGCTGATGTCGGCGTAGATCCTCGTTCGAGGGACTGTTGTCCAACTTGATTACATCATTGACTACCCATCTCCCAATTCCCAGGATAGCCAAAATCAGCCCGAACGGTTGAAAAACTACCAGTGTGAGCGGTAGTTTAAACGGATTGACTCCCGATCCATCTACCCAACCTTGAAGGAAAACCAGCATGGATTGAGCCCAGGCTGCCAATCCTTGCGGATATCGGAAGAACACTGTTCCAATGGTCAGGATTGTTAAAGATGCGGCGATAAAAACCCATTTGCTGTCTGCCCGGCCAGGACTGGTTTCTGCGCTTGTTCTTGCCGGTTTTATCACAGTTGCAATCGCCGTGATTCCTAAAATGATCAGCCCATGATAAATTGCTGGCCCACCTAGAAGCGCCAGACCCAACAAGATTCCAGCCGGGATGAACCGCCGCTGAATCCAGAAACCAAACCCGAGCAAACCGATCGCAAGCGCTAACATCGGTCCACCAGCCTGGCGCGAAACTGTCACCAACCCGGGGTCAAGAGCCAGGCCAAAAGCTGCGATGAGAGCCACACTCCGGCCGAGTTGGAAACGAATCAGCCAGGGAAACCCTACCAGCAGCGCGCCCGCCAACGCTGGCCAGAAACGAGCCAGGAAGTTTGTCGAACCGAATAAATTAAAGGTCAGCCCGGTCAAGAAGATATAAAGCGGTTGTGGACCGATGGAAATCTGACTGACCAGACTATGTGCTCTTGCCAAATCCAGGGCTTGCAGCGCCCAACTGGCCTCAGCGTCTGATAGAGGAGCTGCCCCCAGGTTCAAGAAACGCACTGCCAAAGCCAATAACGACGCGAGGAAAAAAAAGACCTGTTCGTAATTGATTTGCAAAGGTTTCTTCATGGGTTGTTTTTCGTGTAGATTAATCCAGATGAGGATTGACCGTTATTGTATTCATAGATCACAACGGTCTCTATGGCAAAGACCGGTGTAAGATTGCGTTGAAATTTCTCTTCGATCAAGCCAAATGGACACGAGCCGCTTTTAGCAGAATATGTGGATCGCTCCAGGTTGCCAACAAACACATACCGAATTTGATACTGTTCTAGGATACTCAGAGCATCCTCCCATGCGCGGGTGCAATAGAGGCGCTCGATGTCTGACTGGCGAGAACCGAGCACCTGCCTGCTGCCCCGCCATTGATCTTCGTGTCCGGCCCATCCTAATACTGCTGGCAGCCCAGATAAAGTGCTCACTCGGGCATATTCTGTATAGCTGCCGCCAGTTGGCGAAATAGCTTCTGCAACCACTCCAAACGGAGCGCTCTTAAGCCAGTTGATCGCGGCCATTTCTTCCGGCCATTGCCGACCAAAATAGGCGCTCGAATCCAAGGACCATTCCCATCTTTGGAATCCATCCGTCTTGGACCACAGACTAAAAATCGGATAGGTCAGGCTGGCGAACAGGGTCAAAATGAATACCAGCCGAAAGGCGGTTCCCCACCACTTTACTAACTTCAATATCAAGAAAATGGCGGTATAGGCCGCAGCGATGCTCCAGAGTAACCACGCCTGGAAATAGAATTTGAATATCGTGTTCATCCTCCAGCCGAAGAGGTCTCTTAAGTAGATGAACTCCGGCGCGAGGATCAGCATTAAGCCGGTAAAAATCAGCAGGAGAGTAAAAATATCCGCCCGTCTGGCTGCGGAAACACGCCTTTCAACCTGCTCCCCAAGTTGGCGCAGCAAACTGATGATCAATCCCAGCATTAGCCAGATCGTGATCCAGGTCCCAGGGATAGCGAATCGCCGCATCACACCCGCAAGCAGCAATTCTGTGGATTTATCTGCCCCAAGGGATGTCGTGTAATATTGTCCAACCTCGGGCAGCAAAGTGATTCCCAATCCCAGCAGCAGCGTCAGCGCCCATAACCCCAGCAGCAAACCCCCGGATTGAACAAAATCACGCGCTCGGAAATTTTGTGTTCGCACGGATCGCCAATTGACGATTAATTTCTCGCCAGACTGAGTACCGGGTGTGTCATTGGTTTCGCCAGCCAACCCCACGGTCCAATTCCGGATTAACTGATAGATCAGGTAAACGAAGATTGGCGCGAGCAAAGGGCCAAACATGACCCACAGGTGTACGCCGCGGGTTGGATAGATCAGGTTCGGCAGGATTCCACCGGCTTGAGAAGAGAATCCCAGGAAGAATGGCAGGTAAAGCAAAATGCCGCTTGCGCCGAGCGCCAAGCCCATCCAAAGAAATTTCTTCAGAGATTGTCCAATAAAAGGTCCGGTCGCGTTCTGTCCTTGGGAGAAATAATGATTAAGCGCAAAGGCTGCTGCAAAGATAAAAACATACACCGGGAAATCCCATGCGTTTAAGAATGCCATTCCTCCCAATGCAATAGCCGTTAGTAAAAAATAACCTACAGGTAGGTCCATCGAAACATGGATGGCAATCCAACCCTGGTTAGAAAGAGACGAGAAAAGTGTGTTTAGATCCCCTCTTTTATATAACCATAAGAAGAGCATCCCGCTGATAAAAAGAAATATTACCCCAAGAATCAGAAGTGAAAAGCTCAATTGGACTGCGCCTAGTGCCACACTCAACAATCCTGCTGGAAGTGATAATCCCGCGGCTAAGGTGATCCAGATCGGTTTTAGATGGATTTGGATGCGCCTGGCTGGATGAGTTTTGGCGTCCAGGAAAATGTTCATTGCCAGAGTGATCGCCAGAAACGCGAATGGCATTGCCAGAACATGGGGATGAAGGTCGGCCAACAAGAAAGAAAAGAAAGGGAATTCGTCAATGATCTCTTTGGTAGCCCCTGTCAGATCATAGTCTTGCAATACCCGTGATGCTCGCCACCACCACCAGAAACGGGTAGGGATCCAGGTGAAAGGCTCGATGGGTGGCAGGTTGAGATCTTGGATATCCAACCAGCGCCAAATAGCCGATTCCAATACCCCGTTTTCGTTTCGCACCCAGAACAAGCCTCGGGTGTGCAGAAGATGCAAAAAACCTTCCAGGTTGCTGACGATCAGCACATAAAGCGGACCCAGCAGCGCCGCGAAGCTAAATGCCGCCTGCCCTTGCTCTATTGGTTCGAACGAAGCTTCTGGGGGGCTATTTGACAGGGGGGCAGGCCCATCTATTTGGCTGTTTCGCTTTTTATTACTGGATCTCATCACATTCAACAGGTTATAGACCAACCCATAAGCCCCACAGGCGCTCATCGCAAAGATCAATGTGGTTCCCAGGTTAAAGGCTACACTGCCGGCTGTTTCTGTGATTTTAGCCATCATAGCCATCATCACATAGCCAAAGTAATAATACGAGATCGCATAACCGGAAAGCCAGGGATCGTGTGGGGGAAACGAGCTTGAGCGCAGGATTGCGTTAATAAACGCCAGTTCCATTGGTTTCTCGGTCCCCAGCGCTTCTGGATTGGCGGCCCGCACCACCACCCACCCGGCGAAAGCTGCCAGGAAGAGCGTTTCGCTGATCCATACCATACGCTTGCGGCTTCGCAACCAGTGCAGCAGTTCAGTCGGCTGGATCCCGAGCAGCGCCCAAAGGGATAACCCGGCCAACAGTCCCACTGCCACGAGCAAACCGCCTTCATTAAAAGGTAGGATTCCCAGGGACGCCGAAAGCCATAAGCTGTAGCTCCAGATCAGCAAACCTAATGCCCGACTGGCTGTGTATCCCCGATCCGGCAGGTTCGGCAACAGCCGATAGGCGATCGGAAATGCCAGCCAACCCAGCATGGATGAAACCAGGTACCACAGGATTGCATCGTTCATGGCGTTTCCATCTCTTGACCTGCCTGATTGGATTGGTTGTTGGTTATAACCTGGTAAATCACAGTCATTTCATCGCGATAGACTTCATTCCACAAGATGCCGTTGGCATTCTCGAATTTCTCCAGGCCAGGACCAGGGTAATGACCACGCTCCTGTTGTCCTACGATAATATACCGGACGTTATATTTTTGCAAGAAATTGGAAGCCTGATTCCAGTCCTCAGTCAGGTAAAAGTCGTCAATCTCGAGGATTCGGTCTGTTACCCATACTCCCGGGACCACAGCCCGCTGTTGTTGTTGGTGCCACTCCCAGCCAACAACCCCAGGAAGACCTGTATAAATGGAAAAGCGCGATCCCCATCGATACAGGTTTCGCAGGTTGGCTTCCACAATCACAGGTGATCTGTTGACGTTTTCTTGCATCCAGCGAATAGCACGATAGTCCTGACCCAGGTCCATCTGACCCCACTCGTCGGTATAGGTCGCATAGGGCATATAAGCCATGCCGTCCAGGGTGTGGGGCGCGCCTGCTACGATCCGGTCGTCAATTTTCGCTAAAGTTGCCATCAATGGATACAGGCTAGCACCCGCAACAATCATGATAAAGGCTGTTTGCCAGACCCAACGCCAACCGCGCTGCCAGTCGTCCAGAGCAGGCCAAAGCCATCCCAGAGCTGCTGCTGCGCTGATCGAGAACATCGTCCACACTTGCAGGTAAAACTTGAAAACGGTGTTCATCCGTCCGATATCGCCGACCAGAACGATCACTTCGACCATCAAGGTTAGAGTTAACCCGCTCCCGACCAGGAAGAGCACCATCCTTTTAGCGTCTGGCTGTTCGGGGCGTAAGATCAGGATCCCTGCCCAGGCTGCCAGCGGCAGGACAAACCAGGCGAGTGAGACCTCTCTCCAGAAATCCAGCAGCGCGACGCCAATCAATAATATGAACAGCAGGGTCAGGATCCAGTAGCGAATTTTCCTAAGTTTTCTCAATGCAGAGATGGGTGTCTTCGCCATCCAGTCGCGCGTCTCCCAAATCATCCAGGGCAAAATTACAATCAAGAAGAGTCCCCAATGATTTAAGTAAGCGCTTAGGGGAGTATGCGACCCATTCCATAGGTCAATTTTGGTGTAACCAAGCGCATACCACTGGGTGTATGGTTGAAACAACAAAGTGACCAACCCGACCAACCCAACTGCTCCAATCACCGCCAGAATGGGCTGCCTAATTCGACCAGGAATTCCTCTGAGCCATTCCGGTAAGCCTTTTTGGGAGTCGTCGGGTTTTTGTCGCCAGAATCGCGTAGATGACAGAAATGACGCCCAATGCCAGGTAAGGGTACAGGTCCCATGTATTCGTTGGGCGCAGCGCTCCGATCGAGAGGCCAGCCAGCATGAACCACAGCCCACCACCCAACAGACTCTTCCAGCGGGCATTTCCAAGTATGATTCCAGCCATGAACGTCAGCGCCAGCAGGGTGATCGGCAGAGCGATCAGATGAGCGTGCAGGTCGGCGTAAAGCAGCGTGAAATACGGAAATTCCGTAATAGGCTCGACATCGCCAGCAGCCGGGATGATCCGGCTTGGGTTCCAATACCAGTCTCCAACCCCATAGGGCAGCTTGACCCCTTTCAACGTTTTAGCGAATCCTTGCATTGCCCAGCCCAGCCTCAGAATGACATTGGACTGTTCGATCAACTCATTCGAGACGATGAGACGCTGATAACCCTGGTAGATCATCTTGACGATCCCCAGGTTGCCCATCACCGCCATTCCAAGCGCCGCTGCTAACGCTGAGATATAGGGTGAAAGCCCGTTCGGGTGGATTTCCTTTTCTGCCAGACCTCTAGATTGCCCGTTGCTTTGCGCATGAGCGACATCGCGGGCAGGATGGGCGCGTTGAGTGATATTCCACGCCAATGAAAAAGCTCCTAAGGCGATTAAGCTGAATAAAGTGGGTAAGATCAAGTTATAAGCTATCGCTGGCGCGATCCCCAGCCATTTGACCCATGTCCCAACCAAAACAAAACCGTAATAGTAATAATTTAGATAACCGCCCGCATACCACGGGTCGTAGGGTGGAAAGGTCGTGCTTTTCAGGACCGCATTGAAATATGAAAAGTCCATCGGTTTCTCGCCACCCTTCCATGGATGCCACAAATCCGGGTTTCCGATGCGGACCGCCAGGAAGGCCAGGAATAAGATTAATCCGAGAACCTCGACGAATAGGAAATAGCGCCGGTTGCTGCGCCATTCCTGGATCAGTTCGCTGCGCTGCTGGAATGCCAGAACGCCGCCGATGAGCGCCAGCCCGGCGATGACCATGCTGATCGTCAGGCGAGTGTAAGGGATCTCTAGCGAGCCTGCCAGCCAACTCAGGTAGGACACAACGAGCATGCCGCTGATGCGCCCCAATGGGAAGCCGCGATCTTTCAGCCCCGGCAGCGCCAACCGCAATAGCGGGTAAAACACCAATCCAAGAAAGAACAGGCTCAAATACCAGACCAGCACGCTCAACGGTTGGTAGCGGTTGAGCACAGACTGGGTGTTGAAAAGCTCGGACCAGGTCCCGCCTTCTTGCTGGGCTTCCCAGCGCAGTTCTGGCAGCATCAGGTCGCCTGGGTTATTATCATATCTCAACGGCGGCTTGCGGATGATCTTGGATAGGTCAACCCCCGCCAGGATCGCTCTCACTTTTCCTGGGTCGTAATCAGCCGATTTCTGGAAGATCAATACTTTTGGATGATCGTAAACGCTAAAAGCTTCCTCGGCGAACTGATCGTTCAAACGGAGTGAGCCGATGCTTGGCTCGGATACAAATACCTGCGCCAGTTCATATCCCAGGTTCCCCTGGTACATCCCCGGTACTGCTACCCGATAACAGTATTCGACGCTCTGGTCTGGAGGACAGCCGAGCAATTCCCGGTAGTAGGCGCTGGTCATTGGAAACCGCTCTGGCATACGCGGCAGCGTTCCCCACTGCCGGTTTGAACTGATTGAAAGCAGATCCGCCTCATCCAGGATGCGGATAAAACGCTCGACTTTCTCGGGATTGTCATCCCAGTACATATTAAAATTTAAATCGGGCGGATAGATCCCACCATAGCCATCATATCCGTCCAGGCGCAACGGCAGCCCGTCATCCCAATCGCCTTCATTCGCTATGCCCATGCCCCGCAGCGCTACTACTCCACCGCGTGGTTCCATCGAAAGCGACACACGGTAAACACCGCCCTTTTCCAGTGGGAATGGCTCGCTGAGTTGGATTTGGTAGGCAGTTGAATTCGGCTCAGATAGGAGGGTGATCGCTGAATACAGTGGTTGCTCATTTGGGTCACTGGATTGCAAATTGATCTCAATGGGTTGAGGTATGCTTGTGTTTTCCTCACCCGGCTGCCGTTCGAGCAGTACCTGACTGAGCATTCCATCTGCTTCAGATTGAAAAGTAATCGCGAGTGGCACACCGGGTTGCAGTTCGTTGATCCCCATATGCACGGTTTGCCGATAAGCGTCTCCAACTCCAGAGAATGGCTCTATGACTAATTCGGCGTTTTCATTAAATGTTGAAAGCGGCTCGCCAAAAGGCAGCGAGATGGTCAGGTTATAAGTCTGCTCCGGGTCCAGCGTGATGGGGCGGTCGATCGGGATGGTCAACGACACGCCCTTGCGGTTTTTTGCATTCCCTTCGGTTTTGACTGTATCCTCACTCTTGCTCAGATAACCAGTGTAGGAGCCAGTCGCCAGGGGCGTCTCACCCGGTGGAATGGTTTGGACGGTGATGAGTAGAGTCCGCTCCTCCTGAATGACGCTTTCATCTAGAACATTGGGGAGAAGAATTTCTCTCAGTTCCCCTTTCGTTTTTGGCTTGAAAGAGGTGATATAGGGGAGTTGTGGGAGAATGCGATAATCATATGGGAAGGATAGGCTCTGGTTTTGGACGCCATCCTCCGTCTCGATAGGCAATGAGATCGGACCGGGGACATTTTGATAGATCCAGCGAGAGGCCTCGATACGAGTGATTGTTCGGTTATATATCTGTGTGAAGGCATAAGCGTAAGCTGTTGTCGCGATGACAACGCTTGCGCCGATCAGCGCAGCAGCGATTTTATTCCAGGCAGGTTTTCTTTGCCCTGTGCTGTGTATTCGTTGTCTGTCATAAAGAGCGATAACCGCCCAGGCTGCGAAAATCGCCAGGGTTGGATAAATCAGCAACTGGTAACGCATGGTTGGGTTGAGTTGGATGGATTGCCAGGAAAAGTAGAAAGCAGTCCAACTCCAGATGAGCGCATGTGAGGTCCACTCCGGTGCGCGCTTGTTCCAACCAGTTAATAATTTCCAACCCGCCCATAAAAAACCAGCCCAGGCCAGAATTCCCAACGGCAGTCCCAAACCCCAAAGCAGCATGTTCTGTAATGAGAACCAGATCGGTCGGCGAGCCCACTGCATTGCAGGCGGGAAATCCACGTCGCCGCTGCTTTGGGAACGCTGTTCGCGAATATTCTGGATCCAAAGGGGGTTCGGCTTTACCCCCAAAAAACCAGGCCCACTGAACGCATATGGCTGAAAGATACGGAAAACAATGATGCTGACCAACGCGGCTAATATTAGAAAGAGAAAAACTCTGAGAATCTGCTGCTCGCGCTTGGCTGTGGCTCCGGCGATATCATCCTGGCTTTCAGTCTTAAGTTTCAAAAGATAAAGCCCCATCGCTATGGGTAACACGATCGCCACTGCGGCTGCGTTTAACTTGGAGGCAACGGCTAAACCCAAGGCGGTTCCAAATCCAAGACTGGGGATGAAGAGTGGGTCGCTGATAAATTTCCACCAGGGATTCTTGCGCCGTGTTTTCTCGTTCTCCAGATTGATTTCAAGATGACTACCCTGGCTTGAGTGTTCAGCCGCCAGATCTTCAAACTCATTTCTTTCGGTTTTGCTTTTGATCACCAGCGTTGCGAAATAGAATGCCATGAACGAGAAAAATGTCAGGAAGGTATCCATCGTAAAGAAGTGCGCTTGCTGAATCTGCAGCACAGTCGCTGCCGAAAAAGCTGCAGCCAGCACGCCCACTCGCTTGTCATACAGACGCTTCCCTGCCAGGTAAACCAGGAAAACTGTTCCCAGGTCTGCCAGCGCAGAGAGCGATCGCCCTACATCTGTCATCTCATTAAACCCGGATTGTCCAAAGACCCATTCCACCACGTAACGCGCCAGGAACATCGGCAGTGTTCCGTACACGTAGAAACCATGCCCACGGTTGTGTGGGTTCAAGCTGGATTCGGCTGTGTTGAAATAGTCGCTTAGCGAATTGACAGGGCTGATATCGGTGCCGACCCAGATCAAGAAACGCTCATCTGGGTGCAGAAACTGATACTCACCCCAATCCAATCCGCTAAACCGGAAATAAGCCGCTGCAGCCAGTACGAGCACAAACAACAGGCTCAAAATGACAGCGTGGGTCCAATTTTTGCGTTCTGGCGGGTTTGAAGGAAAATTTGTCATGATAGTTTTGATCTACAGAAAGCAGCCACCGGGAGTTACGAATGGTTATGGGCCTTTGGAATCCGGTGGGACAAATAAGATCATGAAATCTTTTGTCTCAACCTGCGATACATAACTTTGAAACCAGCCTTTGGGGTAAGTCTGCTGGAGAATAGTTTGACCATCCTGGTCTTGTGGGTTCAAAAGGAATATTTTGGGGCCTGTGTGGCTGGCAGTGGCGGGGATATTTTCGAGCCTCAATTCGTAGTCGCGTCCTGGGAAGCCGGCATTATTTGCTACCAGGCGTGTATCCACCCAGTTCGGATACCCCACTACCCAGACATTATCCGGCGCTTGATGCAGGTTGATGAAATTCTGCACTACCTTTCCCATTTCCGAGCTGTTCCAGGCGGAAAGCCGGTAGCTGGCGTAATAACGCTCGAAAACCAAACCATAATCTTGCCAACAATTGATCCCTATCAATAATATCGCCAGACCTACAGATATGCGCGTTCCTATACGAGACGAGGCGCCTGCCGAATTCTTGTTACTCTCGAAGGCTCTCATCAAACCATCCAGTCCGATCGCGATAAACAAGAAAACAGGAACGATGGCGCCACCGGTTCGGTACAAGTTAGGGTTTTCATCCGGGAAAGCGAGCGCCAGCGTCGATGGCAGCATCAGGATCGGAATAGAGATCAAGAGAAACAAATCCACCCAATTTCGGCTTTGAAAATAGCGCAGCAGAACCAGGCCTACCCCAATATAGAACAATCCTCCAGAGACAGTACTCAAAGCCGGATACCCTGGAATTGAGATTGGCCATACCACCCCAGCATCCCAGGAGAACATCGCCAAAGCCCGGCCTACATTTTGAATGAATATCAGCCAGACTGGATCGGTGATCGGTTTTTCCCAGGTGCCCATACGAGTAAACATGCGCATGAAGAACCCTTCTGGCTCTGCCAGAATGTAGTGCAGCAAGGGTATGAAAATGACGAAACTGACCGCGATCACCACCGCTAATGAAATCAACCCAAACCGTCGCCGTTGCCTGGATTGTCTGTGGATCAGGTAGACCCCAATTGCTGCGATCACCAACACTGGCAGAATCCGGTCACCTGAATAGCCATATAAACCCAATCCTAAGAATATGCCGGCCAGAATGAAATCGTTTCTCTTAGCCTGGCGCAGACCGCGCATCAAGTAATAAAACACAGCCGCAGTGAAGAACATATAAAACGGCAGGCGCAACCCCACTCGCGAGACAACGTTTGGCCAATAGGCGACCCCGGCAAAGACAAAGGCCAGCAAACCCACTCTTGGACTACCAAGCTCTTTCCCGATCAGGTAAATGAATGGCAAAGCCAGGAATCCGATCGAAGCGGTGACCAGCTTAAGAATCATGAAATCCAACGGCAACCCCAGAAATTTGTGCAGTCCAGCAACAAAGTAGAATTGAAGCGCCTCTCTGCCGCCATTGCTGGGGAAGAAAATCAGCGTTTGGCCCGAAAGTATTCTTAAAACATCCAGGAATTTCTCGGCATGGTCGCTGTTCATCTCTGGTGGAACGCTATCCAAACGGTAAAATCGGAAAAACATCACCAGCGCGATTGATGCCAGCATCACAACCGTAGAGATTCGTATATTGACCTTCCACGGCAATCTTGGGATCCGTTGTAACTTCTTTAATAACCCTCCGGTATCTGATCTATTTGCCTGTGAATACGGCTTAATCCAGAACCCGCTCACAACAAATAGTATTGCCAGACCAAGCAAGCTAAGATTAAGGAACGTAAACTCCAAATATCCGAAAGTAAAAAAGGCAAATAACGCCACTACATAGCCAATCAGCAAATAGGACATATGGATCGTACCTGAATCGGCTTCGCCAGATTCCGGCGGCAGCGGTTTCAAATGGACCTCATTTGCCAGTACAGCCCACACCAGGAAGGCCATGGATGTAACCAGCAATATGACCCCGAGTTTCCAGTCGCCGTGTTCCGGACCAGGATGAAAAATGAACTGAGCAAAAAGCGCAAAAGCGAGCACGCCCACCCCGCGCCACGGGATGCCAACTTTTTGTGATTCGACATTTTCCGCAATCGCCGGTTGAATCATAGGCGCGGACGCGCCATGGGGCTGAAGGATTACTCCTTCCGGTGTTGCGTCAAGAGGTTTCTGTTTTCTTTCTGTTATTTCTTGTCGGTGGGTTTGTTGCTCTAAAACACCCGGGCTGCGAATTTCGTCTTCAGAGGAGCCGCCTGGGATTTCAATTCCCCCATATTTCCAGGGGAACAGGATCGATTTCAGATAGTCGAGGACGCTGGGTTCTTCCATAGAACTAGATTATAAAGCAATCTGGATTGGTGAGACAGTATAACTATTGAGCTATCAGCTCAATTCCGGTAGGCTAGATAGAATGTGCATACGCCGTCTTCGCAAGCCTCTGGGTGGTAATGCTTGCGGGCATAACGCTCGGTCAGCCATAAATTCCATCGTTCTGGCGCCAGGATCCACTTGCCGGTTAAAGCCCGCCAGACTAGTGATGGAAGGCCGAAATAATGCCCCCATTCCGTAACATGCAGGGCGTCTGGTGGGTAATAATACCACCAACGTTCCAACGAAAAGCCAGCCCTGGCAAGCCTTTCCCCCCATATTTCTGGCGAGTCGCTGTGATAATGGCGCGAAATCCGGTTAAAAAATGACCGATACGCCTCAGCCAGCCGATGGAAGTGCAGTCCACCAAAGCCAGCATCCAGGGATCTGCCGATTGAGAGGGTTTCTAAGAATCGCTGGTTGGGTCCACAAAAGACGAAAGGCGCTCCCGGGCGCAGAACTCGCCGGGTTTCTGCCAACACGGCTTCAACGTCTGGTATATGCTCCAGCACCGAATTGCTGATAGCGCTTGCAAAAGTCCCGTTGGCAAAAGGCATTCTTGCTCCTTCTGACTGGCACAGCCAGCGATACCCTTCTCGTCGGTTTGCCTCTTTCAATGAATTGAGAGCTGGGTCGATCCCCATTGTCAACGGGTTATCGAATGCCACGGTTGCAAATTGTCCATCCCCGCACCCCACATCGAGTACGGGCTCAGGTAGCGCAATCTTGGAATAATAGCTTGCTTCTATTGCCCGCATTAAAGATCGGAAATAGGGCAGCTCGCGTAAATGCAACCAGAGATAGTCCTTCGGGGGTTCTGTTTGGGTTCCCGTCATCGATTTGCTATCGGACCTCAATTGCACCTCCTGTTTGATTTTCTCTTTATCAGACGCTATTACGAACATATGCTCATATTGCTCGGCAACTGCTTGGGGCGTGGATAACTCGACGAGGTTTTGGGGTTTACCGCGGTACAGGTTTGGGTGATCAAGGATTTTAATAATCGCCTGCCCAAGTTCGGTTGGATTGGCAGGCTTCACCAATGATCCACTTCCGGTCTTTTGAACTGGAACGCGCACACCTGGCAAGTCGGATGCTACCACCGGCGTTCCACAGGTCATTGCTTCCACCTGAACTATCCCAAAGGATTCGGTGCTGTTCAGACTTGGTAACGCCAAGACTTCACAAATATGAAAGAAAGCCGACATTTCTGTTGGCGATACAACTCCCAGGAAAGACCAATGTCTACCCATATCTCGAATTGACGGCATGATTCGCTCTGCATAATGCTTTTCTCCAACCACATCTTTGTAAGGGCCTACAAAAAGTACCCGCGCCTGTGGGAATTTCTCTAAGACCACCGGCAAAGATTCGACAAGGTGCTCAACCCCTTTTTCGGTCGCCAGGCGGGCTGCCATTCCGATGATCCGTTCCTCTGGGCGGATATCGAATTTGCGTTTGAAATCCAGCAGATCGTTTTCTGATATTGGCGCGACTTCAACGGGTGGGAAAAGCGGGACGATCTTGCTTAAAAATCGGCGCAGAAAAGACGAATTCTGAGCGTAATCCAATGTATTGACGACGATCAAATTCGAAATTGAGGCCGTAATCGAATTTGCCACGTTCGATACCAGGTTGGCGGCCTTATGAATGAATCCCTTGGGCAAGACTAAGTCGCAATGATAGGTCAATATGACCGGTTTTCCAAGCATCCTGGCCAGGATTGCTATGAGCGCTGCATCTAATTGAGGTACATGCAGATGGACAACATCTGCCTGGCGCACAAGGCGCCAGGCCCATAAGAGAATGCCCGGCATGAGCACGCCTTTACTCACGCGCAACCAGACCTTAGGCCGGATCACTTCAACCCCATCATAGAATTCATATGGGCTCAAATCGTCATCGAAGCGGGAGGTCAGGATAGTCACCTGGTGACCGCGGCTCACCAGGGCGCGCGCTTCACGCTCAGCATAAATCGTCAGACCCGAATAATGCGGGCGGTAATAAGTCAAGGCAAGCAAAATGCGCATAGCTTATTTTTCGCTGGATTGCTGGATATCCTTTGATCTGGCCCTTCGTTCCTCGAGGCAGGCTTGGTTGGATTCAACCGGGCTTTCTTCATTGTGTGAAATTTGGCGCACATCCCGGTATAACCCAGACAATGTCAGGCCATCATGAGCCAGGGCATAGGTCCCAATCACGCCAGTGGTCAGGTAATTGGTGAGATGAGCGGTCAAAGCAACCGCCAACGAGGCGGATGGATCCAGGTTAAAAGCAGAAAGCGCCCCCATAATTGAAATTTCAAGCACCCCGATTGCTCCCGGCGAAGATGGCGCTGCAATTCCCATTGCCATCACGCTCAAGGTAAAAGCTGCCCATAGAATTTCCGCTTGTGGAAAATACGCTTTCAAAAGAATATAGAATTGCAGAAGCGCCACGCCCCAGTTCAAAGTCATTAAAGAGATCACTTTTAAGAAACGACGAGGGTTTGTCAGGGCGTCCAGCCCGGAAAAAAAGGCGGTTAATTGCTGTTGGTTAAATAGTTTTTGCAGGATTGTGATTCTTTTGGCCAGGTTGTCGTATTGCCTCAGCGCCCAGATCTGATTGCGCGCCAGCAGGTACAGCAACCCCAGCACCGCCACAACTGCCCCGCCAGTCGCCAGCGCTGCCTGGGCTGCAAAACCGGTTTGCACTACAAAAGGCAATGTAACGAGCAGTAACCCGGCGGCCATCGCTACATCCAGGGCGCGCTCAATCAGAATGGTGGATAGCACTTGCAAAAAGCCCAAGTCGGTTTTTTTGCTCAGCAGGAACGCCCTTCCCACCTCGCCCAGCCGAAAAGGAAGCAGGTTGTTAAGGACATACCCTTCGTTCAAAGTCAGGAATACCTTTCCAAAGGGGGGCTGTTTTCCTGACTTCTTATCGACCAATAGTGTTTGCCAGACAGCCGAGCGCACCAGCAGCCACATTAGCGTGACCACAAACAGCAGACCGATAAACCGAAAATCTGCCAGTTGCACGGCTTGCAAGAATCGATTCAGATCGACAAATAAGAATATGATAACCAGCGAAGCTGCGCTGATCAATATTCCGGGCGCAAGCCTGCGCCAGTTCTTTTTGGGTTGCCCGCTCACTGGAGCTTTAATCCTCGCCCATGCGCAAGACAGCCAGGAATGCCTCTTGCGGGATTTCCACATTCCCCACCATCTTCATGCGCTTCTTTCCGCGCTTTTGTTTTTCAAGTAATTTCTTCTTGCGTGTGATATCTCCGCCGTAGCATTTCGCCAGAACGTCTTTGCGCATGGCTTTCACATTCGCCCGCGAGATCACTCGCCCATCTGCATAAGCCTGGATCGGCACGACAAACAACTGGCGCGGGATGATGTCCTTCAGTTTCGATATCACGGCCTGGCCTTTGTGATAAGCGTCTTGTTTATGCACGATGGTTGCCAGCGCATCAACCGGTTCTTCATTAACCAGAATCTCCAGCTTGACCAGGTTTTCAGGCCGGTATTCTGCAAACTGGTAATCCAGCGATGCATAACCACGTGTCCGAGACTTCAGCAGATCGAAGAAATCCACGATCAACTCAGAAAGCGGTATCTCGAAATGCAAGAGCACCCGGTTCGTCGCCGGGTATTCTTGTTCGACGAATGTTCCACGCCTTTTGGTTGTCATTTCCATCACCACACCGTAATATTCAATCGGGGTAAAAATTTGGATCTTCATCCACGGCTCGCGAATTTCCATAATGCTGTCTTCATCAGGCAGGTCTGCGGGCGAATCGATCCGCTGCATCTGTCCGTCGTTGAGCACAATTTCGTATTCCACAGATGGGGCGGTAAAAACCACATCCAGATCATATTCGCGTTCGATTCGCTCCTGGATGATCTCCATGTGGAACATCCCCAGGAAACCACAACGGAAGCCAAATCCAAGAGCTTGTGAGGTTTCTGGATCAAAGACCAACGATGCATCATTGAGTTGAAGTTTTTCGAGAGCATCTTTCAGGTCGGCGTAATCCTCGCCCTCCACCGGGTAGACTCCGGCAAAAACCATTGGCTTGACCTTGCGATATCCCGGTAATGGCTCGCGGGCGGGGCGAGAAGCAAGCGTGATCGTATCTCCCACGTGGCATTCGTGCACAGTCTTCAGGCCAGTAGCCACATAGCCCACTTCGCCTGCCGAAAGCTGGCGGGTGGGGAACATTTCTGGACGAAAAATTCCGATCTCGACTGGCTTAATGACGGTATTGCTGATCATCAAACGTAGATTGTCGGTTGGGCAGACCTCGCCGTCCATCACCCGTACATATGCAACCACACCTTTATATGGATCATAATGAGTATCAAAAATTAATGCACTTAATGGCGCGCTCTCGTCCCCTTTTGGCGCCGGAACTTGAGCCACAATGGCTTCCAGAACGGCTTCGATATTCAAACCGGATTTGGCCGAGATGCGTAAAATCTGATCGACTGGTGTTCCGATCAAAGCGCTGATCTCCTCCGCCACCTGATCAGGATGGGCTGAAATCAAGTCGATCTTATTGATGACCGGGATGATCTCTAGATTAGCCTCCAACGCAAGGAACAGGTTTGCCAGGGTCTGCGCTTCAATCCCCTGTGATGCATCCACAACCAGCACTGCTCCTTCGCACGCATTGAGCGCCCGACTGACTTCGTATCCAAAATCCACGTGCCCGGGAGTATCAATCAGGTTTAACTCATAACTCTCACCGTTATTCGCGTTGTAGTTCATCCTCACCGCGGAGGCTTTGATAGTGACCCCTTTCTCTCGTTCCAGATCCATACTGTCCAGCACTTGCTCGGTCATTTCCCGGTCAGAGATCGTCCCGGTTAATTGCAATAACCGATCGGCCAGAGTTGACTTTCCGTGGTCGATGTGGGCGACAATACAAAAATTTCGGATGTGATCAGTAGCCATATGCGGGCTGAAGTATACCTTAAAAAAATAATTGACCGAGAATCAGTTCCATTTACAACAAGTCGGTCAGTCCGAAAAATCGATAGATTGCCGGCGCGATGCAAGTCAGATCTTTCAGACCGGCGGAAAAATTCCGTCGTCTTTCTTGCGACCCGATCAGCAGACAAGGGACAGCGTTATGTGTATGTCGGTGAGTGCTTAGATCTTCCAGGTTGCCGTGATCCGATGTCAGAAGGATTAAACTGGTCTCATCGTCCCACTCTGCCAGCAACGCTTGTAGCACCTGGTCGAAATCCTCCAGTAAACGGCAAGCCGCTTTCATCTCTTGCCCATGCCCGGCGTAATCGGTCAACCAGTATTCAAACATTGTGAAATCATACTCTTGTGCCAGTTTTGCCAAACGCCGTCCGGATTCGCCAAAGCTGATCACGGGTGTGTCTATCAGCTTGAGCCTTTCTCGCAGACCGATGCCGCTGAAATCAGCCGAAATCGCCTGGCCGTTTGCAAGGTCTTCCAGGGTGCGCAGTGCAATACCCGCCCGCACTGCCGCCAAAGCAATTGCCCCATTTAGGCGTCTCCCCGATCCGATTGCCTCGAAATACCCCGGTGGATAGGCGTTTAAAAAAGCCACTTGCAACCCTGCCATTTTTAGGCTTCTGAATAAATTGACCTTTGTGATGATCTCTGCCACCGCCTGGTTTGGCTTTGGCCCATAATGCTCTCCGATCAGTGCAGGCACATTCTTCCCGCTAAGCAATGCTGCCTGCCCGGTAGCAGATTGCGGCAAGCCCGGGACGCCCAGGCTTGCGTCCAGCGCGAGTAAAGTTGCCCGCTTTCCTACATACGGAGCGCTGGTTGCTACAAGCTGTTTGCCCCCAAGAATCTCTTTCAGCCCTGGCATGCTTGCCCGAGCGAATGGATTGCGGTCCGGGTCGGTTGCCCCTAAACCGACTCCATCCAGGAAAAAGAAGAACAGATGTTTCATTCCAGTTGAAGAACCTTACCAAATCGCGGATTGACAGATTGTACTATGCTTTCGACCCGTCATCAAAAGCCAAGTGGAAACCGGGTTGGACGGTCAATTATGAATCAAAAGACAATTCTCAATAATTTACCTGAATTTAATGGGTTTTTCCACCCACAACCGCTAAAATTAAGCTGACATTGTGGTGGATAAGTGCTCTGTGATCCAATCTTCGTATTGGAGTTTTCGTTATTCAAATGTGATTGAGGTTTGAGTGAGGATAAAATCATGAAGAAGCGATTGTGCTTGTTGGGAATCTTCGTACTTGTTTTGGCCGTGTTTCAGCCAGTAATGGCTGGTTCGATGGACGGGGTAAACCTGCAAGGAGACCTTCCTCCAGGTGAGCCGGATGACGATTTGGTTTTTCTTTTCCTGCCAACGGTGATTACCATCTCGCATACGTATTCCCTTTCTGGTCAGATTAAGGATGCGCAAGATATCCCGTTGAGCGGCGCGACTGTTTGGAGCGATATCGGCAGGATTACCTCGACGGACGCCAACGGCGTGTTCCAGTTAGAAGTTGGCGATGGCGAGCAGATTCTGTCTGCCCAAAAAGATGGCTATGATTTCGATCCGCTCTCAGCAGAATTGGATGTTCAGACCGATATAAATAATCTCAACTTCACAGCCCTCGCTGCCTGTCGAGACGAAATCCCAAACCCCAGCTTTGAAGTCGTTCCCTACTATTGGAACCCGATCAGTGGTAATGCCAACGGTTATACACCATATTATTCTGCCTCCCAGGCCAATACAGGCTTTATTTCGGGCTTCACCGGCATTCAGGTTGGTCAGGTTGATCGAGTGAGCTGGTCCCGCTGGCGCTCGCATGAAATTTACATCCCCACCACTGCCACCAGCGCCGACCTCTCGCTTTTCTATTGGCCAAGTAGCAGTGATACAGGCCTGGCTGCAGAGCCGGCGATGCCCGATATGATCGGCCTCAATACCGAATCGCCGGATTTACCCACCTATGACGATGCTCAATATATCAATATTGTGGATGTCAATAACCTCATCATTGGTCAGCTGCTCTGGACGCGCAGCAATGCGCAAACCTGGACGGCTACTGGCGCTCTTTCGCTCCTGCCCTGGGTTGGCCGTATCATCAAACTTGAATTTGGAACTTATAACGACGGCTTTAGCGGAGTGACCTCGGCATTCTTCGATGATGTCCAAGTCACGGTCTGTGATGGCGCGATCCCCTCCTGCACCAATATCATGCTCAATTCGAATTTCGAAGGTGTAGATGGCTGGGTGATCTCGCCTGCTAATATCCAATCCACATATACCACTCAATATTGGAAGAGTGCATTTCAATCCATGTTGAGCGGCGTACCGGTTGGCACGGTTAATCCCTTCCCGTACCAGTGGACCACTGGAGAATTCGTCCAGAATGTTACCATCCCGGCGGACGCCATTTCCGCCCGTTTGAAGATGCGTTTGCTGCCAAAGAGCAGCTACCAGTGGGGATACCATGTTGAGGAGCAGGCTGCCCTGGATGCTGCCAAGAACACCAATGCGCCTGAAGCCACCGAAAGCCAATATGGCCATATTCGCGATGCCACTAACACAACGACCCTCTTTCAAATGTTCAAATGGTTCCCGATCGATTCGGCTTATTGGCTCTATCGTGAATATAACTTGATTGCTTTCAGTGGGCAGACGATTGGCGTGCTTTTTGGCGCCGCAAATGATGGCTTCAATGGCAATACAGCTCTATATGTCGATGAAGTCTATCTCGAAGTCTGTACCTCGGCTGCTCCGTGATCCGAAAGCCCACTGACCTCTCTCGCTCAGGGAAAGAACCCAAAAAAACTGGCGGTGTAACTCCGCCAGTTTTGTGGTTAATTCGGTCACTAGGGTAATCGCATTTGAGATAGGTGTGAGAAAATTGTCGTACGAAGGAGAGTACGGCAATGGAAGAAAAAGCGATAGGCAGAATAACGGAACATTTCGGGAAAGTAAGTGATCCACGGATAGGAAATGCGACGCGGCACAAATTGATCGACATAATCGTAATCGCAATCTGTGCGGTAATTTGCGGAGCAGATGGTTGGAGTGATGTAGCGTTGTTTGGGAAAAGCAAGCTCAAATGGTTCAAGACATTCCTAGAATTACCCCATGGCATTCCTTCGCATGATACATTTGGGCGGGTATTCGGGCTGATCAAGCCAGAAGAATTTCAACGCAGCTTTTTAGATTGGGTGAAAACCATTCAGAAGCTAACGGAAGGGGAAGTGATAGCGATTGATGGGAAGCAATTGCGAGGATCCAAAGACGATAGTAACGACCAGGCAGCCATTGATATGGTAAGCGCCTGGGCAACGGCCAATGAACTGGTATTGGGGCAAGTGAAGGTGGATGATAAGTCGAACGAGATACCTGCAATCCCCAAATTGCTACAACTGCTGGATATTACAGGTTGTTTGGTTACGATCGATGCAATTGGAACGCAGATTGAGATTGCAGAAACGATCATTGATCAGGGAGGCGATTACTTGTTGTCTGTCAAGGAGAACCAACCGCAGTTGTATGAAGACCTGGAACGGCTCTTTAGCATGGACGAGCAAGAAGGTTTTTCCAGTCCAGGGTACTCCTACACCCGAAAAGTGGACGATGCGCACGGTAGAATGGAAATCCGCGAATGCTGGGCCATTTCTAGTGAGGAATATCTGAGCTACTTGCGTGGTAGAGACAATTGGAAAGGCTTGAAAACTTTAGCTATGATCCGATCTGAAAGGCGGGTTGGTGAAAAAGTGCAAATCAAAACACGCTATTTCATCTCTAGCTTGCACATGAATGCAAAAGCTTTTCTGAAAGCCAAGCGCAGCCATTGGGGCATTGAGAACCGCCTACACTGGGTGCTGGATATCGCTTTTCAGGAAGATATGAGCCGGGTGCGCAAAGATAATGCCCCAGAAAATTTCGCCGTTTTGCGTCACATGGCAGTCAATATGCTAAAGCAAGAAAAAACTGCTAAAGGCGGCATCCAGGCTAAGCGTTTGCAGGCCGGTTGGGACGAAGCTTACCTACTCAAGGTGTTGTCTGTTTGAAATGCGATTACCCTAATTCGGTCACCAATTTGTCGAGTAGAACCGCTTTCTAATGATATAATCCTTGCGCACATTTCCAGACATTGATAAGCAGTGCAGGGCGCCTTAAATCCTTATTTTGGTAAATTGGGCCGCAGTTTGACTATTGTGCGGTCTTCCATCTCGCTTGGATATCATTTTCGCTCGGGAAGGTCCTTGAAAAATGAAAGAATATACTACTGACTTGATTCGCAATATCGCCTTGGTCTCACATAGCAGCGCCGGAAAAACGATGCTGGCTGAAGCAATGTTACATTTTACTGGGGCGACCACTCGTTTAGGTAAGATCGAAGATGGCACTACCGTGGGGGATTTTGAAGAAGAAGAACACCGCCGGGGCATCTCGCTTTCTACCGCTCTCCTCCCGGTTGAGTACCGTGATCACAAAATTAACTTGTTGGATACCCCTGGCTACACCGACTTTGTTGGCGAGGTGATCTCTGCTTTACGGGTCGCCGATGGCGCTGTTGTTCTGATCGATGCAGTCTCAGGGGCGGAAGTGGGTACTGAGATCGCATTCAATACCTGCGATCAATTCAATTTGCCTCGATTTATCGTGATCAATAAGATGAACCGTGATAATGCCAATTTTGCCAAGGCGCTCGACTCGGTTCGTGAGATTTCATCCACCCGTTTGGTTCCGGTACAGATCCCCTGGGGCGAGAAAGCCGATTTCAAGGGCATCCTCGATCTCCTGACAATGAAAGCCTACGAGGGCAGCGGAGATGTTGTCAAGGATATCCCTGCTGAATTTATGGATGATGTCGAGACAGCCCGGATGGAATTGATCGAAGCGGCTGCTGAAGGTGAAGATGCCCTGCTTGAGAAATATCTCGAAGGCGAAGAGTTGAGCCCCGATGAGATTCTACGCGGTCTGATGACTGCCTTCCGTTCGGGCGCTTTTTCCCCAGTTTTTGTGACCGCCGGTTCTGCAGAGATTGGCCTGGTTCGTTTGTTAGATGCGCTCGTTGATTTGATGCCCTCTCCCGCCCAGGTACCGCCGGCAAAAGCTCAGGGTAAGGAAGGCGAAGAAGAGTTGGAAGCCATCGACCATGGCCCGCTCGGCGCTTACATCTGGAAGACCACAGCCGATCCTTTTGTCGGCAAAATCACCTATTTCCGGGTTTATTCTGGGATGATGACCTCGGATAGCCGGGTCTGGAACCAGAACAAAAGCGCCGAAGAACGTATCGGCACGATCCACTTGCTGCGCGGCAAAGAGCAAATCGCAGTTAAGGTTGTCCACTCTGGCGATCTTGCCACTGTCCCGAAGTTGAATTACACCTCAACTGGCGATACTTTATGCGATAAAGGCCACCCCGTCACTTTTGGAAACCCGAGCTACCCGCATGCGCTTTATCAGGTTGCTGTGTTGCCCAAGACTCAATCTGATTCGGCCAAGATCAGTTCGACCCTCACCCGCCTGTGTGAAGAAGATCCCACCCTCTCCTGGCACCAGGAACCCGCTACCAATCAGACCATCCTTCAGGGGATGGGTGATCAGCACATCGATGTCGCCATCCGCAAGGCGGAGAGCAAATTCCAGACTGTTCTGACTACGATGGAACCTCGCGTTCCATACCAAGAATCGATAACCAAGTCTGGCCAGGCGATGTACCGCCATAAGAAACAAACCGGGGGTGCCGGCCAGTTTGGCGAGGTCTGGATGCGTATTGAGCCTCTCCAGGATGAAGAATACATCTTTAGCTGGGATGTCTTCGGCGGCGCAGTGTCATCCAGTTACCAGCAGGCCATTGAAAAAGGCATCAAGAGCGTGATGAAAGAAGGCGTAATGGCTGGATTTTCTCTCAGCCGGGTAAAAGTCTCTGTTTATGATGGCAAGGAACATCCGGTAGACTCCAAACCGGTCGCTTTTGAAATAGCTGCCCGTGAATGCTTTAAGCTGGCTGTTAAAGATTCAGCCCCTGTCCTGCTCGAGCCAATCATGAGCTTCCGCATTGTTGTCCCCGAAGCGAATATGGGCGATATCCTCGGTGATCTTAACACCCGTCGGGCGCACGTCCAGGGTATGGACACTGAGAAAGGGCGTTCTGTGGTCACTGCCACAGTTCCGCTTGCCGAAATGTTGCGTTACACTACTGACTTGCGCTCCATCACTGGCGGTCGCGGGGTGTTCACAATGGAATACGACCATCATGAAGTCGTTCCGACTCACCTCGCCAACGAAATCATAACTGCCCGTCAAAAAGAGCTTGCTGCTCAGAGGGAAGAATAACACGCCCTACTTTGCTGGAGCGAGACGTGTCATGAAGATAAATAAATGGGGTCGCAAACCAATCGCGACCCCATTTGTGCTAGCCTTTCTTGGCTAGCTTTAATTTGAAAAATACCAGCGGCGCGAGATACGTGATCCAGACCCCTATCGATCCATATCGAATATAACGAAAAACATATGGGACTAATGCATCGCCTTCCGGGAAAATTTGGTCCAATCCATACCATAATGCTATTACCCCCGCCAATCCCACCAGGTAACGCAACAGCCTCTGCCAGATTGGGCCGCTCACGTCCATCCAGCCAGATTTAGAGAGCAAGACAGCCCCCAATCCCATCCCGAATAATGTGGCAGATGTTGAGACCACACCGGACAACGAGAGTGGGTTAATTGCCTTTGCATTCGGTATCTGCCCCGCCAATTCAATCCAACTCGTCGGTATCTCAAAAGCTCCCAGCGCCAAACGCGCCAAGGCTCCTATCAAGATCAAAACCAGCGAACTGACCAAAGCCACCAGAATCTGATCTGTGGGTTTTTTCTTCAAGATCCAATCCGTCACCGGCCTATCAAACCGGATGAAAAGCCACAGGATCAAACCTCCAAATAGCCAGCCTAAAAACACATCTGTTGGGAAATGCACTCCCAGGTGTATGCGTGAGATCCCGATCATCAGGATCAAGAAGATCGCTATTGACCAAGCCCAACCCCGCTTAAGCCGATTTGCGATTAACCCCCAAACCACCACTGCGTTTTGGGAGTGTCCCGATGGCGCCCCAAATGAAGTCTCGCTGCTCAAGCCTAGAACGCGCCGATCATACCAGTAAGGCCGTGGGCTATGTATGAGCAGTTTTAAGATTCCATTAGAAGCCCCGCTCACCATCAGCCCTATTCCTAGCTTCAGGCCAAAAACCGGATCGAGGCACCAGAAAATTGCCGGTGCGACCAGTAAGTAAATCTCTTCTACCCCTAGATATGAAAAGAACTTCATTGGCCCCACTAACCCCAAAAACACTCCTTGAAGCCACAAAATGATGATGATGCCCGGGATTAAGATTCAAGTCCGTTTAATTTTCTCCTGTTCTTCAAATGAAACGAGGTCTTTTTGGCGTAGTGGAGAGAACAGCCAGTTGATAATCAAACCGGTAAAGATGAGAGCCAGGCTGATGAAGTAGATTGAGTTTGGGTTAACCTCGTACAGCAAGCCAGCCAGCGGTGGCCCCAAAACCATCGCGGCTGCCATCGCGGTCTCGAGCATCCCGTATGCAAGACCCATGTTGGCTGCTTGAACCAACACCCTCCCTTGAGCGATGACCAATCCACGTCCGGTGATGTAGCTGCCCATCAGGAAGTAGCCGGCAAAATAGAACGGCAGACCGTTTCCCAGCCAGATAAGCAGGGTAAACAGACCCATAAAGATTTGGGTCAGAAGGAAACCAACCCGTGCATTGAGTTGTCCCAATCCCAGATTTAAGATCACAATACCGGCGCTTCGCACGGACAGCAATTGACCGATCGCCGCCAACCCGATCCCATGCTCATTTTGCAAATAATTCTGTGAGAGTGGCTGTGGCAGATACATCCCAAACATCACAAAAAATATCAAAAGAACGAACCGTCGATAATTCCCTTGCCACAAATCCTTAAAGCCCGGCGCTGCATTGCCATCTGCCGGTCGTTCCACCGGCTGAGATCGGATCAAAAAAATGATCAATGTGGAGATTAGGAAGACACCTGCCGCGGCCCGAAAATTTGCCTGCAAGCCTACCCGCTCGCCAATCGATCCACCAATCAATGGCCCGAGGATAAAACCCAGATTATAAAAGGCTGAGTTTAGTGTCAGTACTCTTCCTACGCTGAAACGGCCTCGGGCTGTGGTCATATAGCTGTAGAGTGGAACGGTTACAAAACCGGTTGACCCATAGAGCACCATTCCAGCAACCAGCAGAGGCATGGAGTTCGCAAAAGCCATGATTAATGTGGCGGCGGTCCCCATGACCCAGGCTAAACGCAACAATGGCCTTCGCCCAAAACGATCTGAAAGAAACCCTGCTGGCAAAAACGAGAGGGTCAATGCCAGACCCACTAATCCCAAGATTGTGCCGATCTTCACAGGGTCTGCGCCTAATTCCTGCAAGTAAAGCGGCTGAAAGAAATAAAACATTCCCTCGCCAAGGCCCCAGGTCATCAATGAAAGCGCGATCAGGATTAGATCTCTATTCATGCTCCGCCCCTGTTGATCTGCTCTACGAACTCGCCAACAGCCTGAAAAACCACTTCCCGATTGATGTCTCGAGTGATCACATGCCCGCTTTTCTCCAGCCAAACGATCTCTTTTTGCTGACTGCCTAATTCGGCATAGATTAATTCCGCATGGTGCTCATCGATTTGGATGGTTTTGTCATCTTTCGAATAAACCAACAAGACCGGCGCGCTGATCTTCGCTAACCCCTGTCGCATGACTATAAGTAAGTCGCTCAATTCGGCGTAAGCCCGGGTTGGGTCCACCGGGTAGCAAATATGCCCTATATCCATCGATGGGTCGCGCCAATCGGGTGGACCTTTCGGCAGAAAGGGTTTGAGAATACTGAGAGGTTTGATAAAGGGCAGGCGCGGATCCTGTGGTAAATGATGCGGGGTAGCCAGCGCTGCTACCCCAGCAACTGTATGTTCGGCTGAAAAAGTCAGCGCCAGGATTCCGCCGAGGGATAGACCAATTACCACCACTCGTTCTGTGCAGCCGCGCAACAAATGCCAGCCATCTTCGAGGCTCGCCAGCCAGTCCCACCAGCGCGCCCTGATCATGTCTTCAGGCCGCGTGGCATGTCCGCTCAGGCGCACGCCCAGCACAGTGTGTCCCTGTTTCCGTAGATATTCGCCCAGCCAGCGCATTTCATTTGGCGCGCCGGTAAACCCATGGATTAACAGACAACCACACGCTCCGCCGGGGAAAAAGAACGGCTCTCCACCCGATATCAATCGCGGTATGCTCACCCCAATCCCTTTCTTAGCCTAAAGTCCTCAGCTCACGCGGTAAGTCGCTTAAACACTCTGCCCCATTCATTGTGATTATGATATTGTCCTCGATGCGCACGCCATTTCGTCCGCTCAGATAAATCCCTGGCTCAATCGTGAACGCCATCCCGGTCTGAAGCATGAGTTCGTTCCCGGCACGGATATAGGGGGCTTCATGTCCTTCCATCCCAACCCCATGTCCGGTGCGGTGAAAAAAAGCAGCTCCATAACCAGCTGCCTCGATAACCTTCCTGGCAGCTGCGTCGACGCTCCCCGCGCTTACCTTTGGCCTTGCGGCAGCTCTGCCAGCCGTGTTTGCCTCCAGTACAATTTTGGCAATCTGCTTAAACTCCGCTTCGACTTCCCCAATTGCGAACGTACGCGTCAGGTCAGAAATGTATCCGTGAAAGGCGGCGCCCCAATCAATCACCAATAAATCGCCTAACTGGAGTTTGCGATCAGACGGTGAGGCGTGGGGGTTTGCACTATTTGGGCCACCCGAGACGATCGGAGCAAACGGCAACTCTCCTTCCGATCCGGCCCGCAGCAATTGCAGAGTCAATTCTGAGGCGATTTCGCGCTCGCTCACCCCTTCCTTCACCACTGGCAGTGTGGCTTCCAGGGCGTTCTGGGCGATCTTGACTGCTGCGCGCATGGCTGTCACCTCATCTGCATCTTTCCGCATTCGCAATCCCGCTAATATTTCATCTCCAGAGGCGAAGCGAGTCCCTGCTGCTGCGCTCTCCAGCATACGCAACTCCAGAAAACGCATCCGGGTTGGTTCTACGCCAACCATTCGTCCGGTCATCTGTACAGATCGGATTGCCTTCTCAAAGACCGCCAGCCAACTGGCCGGGTCTTCCCCGTATGAGAACGCCTGAAGGATAAATGGCAGCCCTTCCAGCTTGGCAGTCTCTAATTCCGGCAGGATGATCAGCGGCGGCTCTTCTCGTCCAAATACTGCAACCACCGGGCGCTCCATCAGGTGAAAATTCAAGCCGGTCAGGTAGGTCAGACTTGGTCCTGGGGTAAGCGCCACAAAATCAAACTCGCTGTTTGTCAGCGCACTTGCAAGCCGTCTCTGTCGTTTAAGAATTGGGGAATCAAAGGGGTTCTCTTCTGGCATCATCCAAAACCTCCAAGCTCAAATCTTTTTCATTCCATGGTCAATTTTATCGCAATTCTCACTTTTCACATCTGGTTGCCTGATTGTAATTGCATCCGATTCTGGGTCACTGCCCAATTAAAGAGGATCTACCCATTGACTGGTTTCCCGAATACCATTCGCTAAATATGCTAGAATCTCTCTGGATGAATGAGATTCCACTCTTCCCTTTGAATACTGTCCTTTTCCCTGGCACGCCAGTTCATTTGCATATCTTCGAGCCGCGTTACATTCAAATGGTTAATGATTGCGTCGAGCAGAAACAATCATTTGGTGTGGTTTTGATCCGTGCTGGAGTAGAAGCGCTTGGCCCGCTTGCTGAACCGTATCATATTGGCTGCTCAGCCCAAATTATCCAGATTCAACGGCTAGAAGACGGCTGTATGAACCTGGTTGCCATTGGCCAGGAACGTTTTCGCCTGCTCATGCTTGATCGAGACACCAAACCGTACCTGCTCGGGCGCGTCCAGTCCTATCCGCTCGATAACCCTGATCCCGTTGGAACCAATCTTCATCTCAATGTTTTGCGCCGCCAGCTCCAGCGCTTCGTCCAGCTCTTGCTCGAGTCTGGCAACAGCAGTCAGCTTGACCTGAACCAACTTCCTGAAGATGGGGTTTCATTTGCTTACCTAGCTGCGGCTGTGCTTCAGATCACTCCAATCCAAAAACAAGCACTGCTCGCTGCTGAGCGCCTTGATCATCTGATCAACCGGCTGCAGCGCCATTACTCCCGCGAGCTTGCTCTGCTTAGCGTTGTGCTTTCCCGGGGCGATTATCTTCAGTCTGGCGGCTTTTCGCTCAATTAACCGTGGTACCAACATCGTTAATGATTTGACAACTGAGCCAAATCTATCTATACTATATTGTATAGGCGTCCCCATATTGGCGTGACTGAACAGCTGAATAATTAGTAATGTGATCTGCAAAAGGAGGATGAAATGGATGAGCGTCCATGGTTGAAGCATTACGATAAGAATGTGCCGGTTTCGATTGACTATCCGCCGGTGACGTTGCATTATTTCTTGGAGGAAAATGCCAGGAAGCATCCCGAATTCGGTTTGTACGATATTTAAGGGCGCTCGCATCACCTACAAGGAGATGAACGAGACCACTGACCGCCTGGCAGCCGGACTGGCGGAGCTGGGCGTGAAAAAAGGCGATCGGGTGGGGATCTTTATTCCGAACACGCCTCAGTTTGTGATGGCTTACTACGCTATCTTAAAGTTGGGGGCAATCGTTGTCGCCACAAATCCTCTTTACAGCGGGCGAGAAATAGAACACCAGGTGAACGATTCTGGAATCGAAGTGATGATTGTGATGAGTAATTATTATAAGCTCGTCAAAGAGGTGCAGCCGAAGACGCACATCCGAACAGTGGTTGTCACGAACCTTAAAGAGACGCTTCCCCCAATCCTGTCCTTCTTATTTGGGTTGACAAAAGAGAAGAAGGGCGGCTTCCGCGTCCAGCTTGAAGCCGGGGATGTCTGGATGAAGGATTTGGTCGAACGCCACAGGCCTGAGGATCGGCCTAAGACTGAGGTCAGCACGGAAGATGTGGCCCTGTTCCAGTACAGCGGCGGCACGACCGGGGTTTCGAAAGGGGCGGTCGCCACGCATCGCAACCTGGTGGCGAATACCCTGATGATCCACTCCTGGATGACCAACTGCGAAGATGGCAAAGAAACCGTTCTGATGGCGATCCCATTATTTCATATTTATGGGATGGTAGCCGGGATGTGTTTCGCGATTCGGGCGGCTGCGATGATGGTGATGATCCCGAACCCACGCGATATCAAGGATGTGCTGGATAGCATTCAGAAATATAAGGCCTCGGTCTATCCGGGCGTGCCCACCATGTACAACGCGATCAATAATCACCCGGATGTGAAGGCGAAGAAATATGATCTCAGCACCATCAAAGCCTGCATTTCAGGATCGGCCCCGCTGCTGCGCGAGACGAAGGACCGCTTTGAAGCGTTAACCGGGGGAAAACTGGCAGAGGGGTTCGGCATGTCGGAGACGCCTGTCGCTACCCACTGCAATCCACTCTTTGGCAAGAACCCGCCCGGATCGATCGGCCTGCCGCTTCCGGATGTGGATTGCCGGATCGTCAGCCTGGATGATGAAGTGACGGTCCTCGGAACGGGCGAAGTGGGCGAGCTGGTCATCAAGGCGCCGAATGTGATGAAGGGCTATCACAACATGCCGACCGAGACGCAGAATGCGCTGCGGGACGGCTGGTTGTACACCGGCGACATCGCCCGGATGGACGAGGAAGGTTTCTTCTATATTGTTGACCGCAAGAAAGAGCTGATCAAACCGGGTGGTTATCAGGTCTGGCCACGCGAGGTAGAGGAAGTGATTATTACCCATCCAAAAGTGTTGGAAGTCGGTGTGGCGGGCATTCCGGATGCTTACCGGGGGGAGACGGTGAAAGCCTGGATCGTGGTCAAACCCGGCGAGACGGTGACCGAGGAAGAGATCAAGGAGTTTTGCCGCGAGAAGATGGCAAAATTTAAAGTGCCTACCCACATCGAATTCCGGGATGAACTGCCCAAGACGACAGTGGGCAAGATTCTGCGGCGCGAATTGGTACGCCAGCACAAAGAGAAGACACCTGCTTAGAAAGCAAGATTCGTGAACGCTTCACCAGCCGTCCGTGAGGGCGGCTGGTGATTCGACCATCGAATTGTTGACGTAGCCTGACAGGCATGGTAGAATTCCGTCGCTTTACCGAGCGACCCGCTCAAATATGCGCCGCCCCCATCGTCTAGAGGCCCAGGACGTGGCCCTCTCAAGGCCAAAACTGGAGTTCGAATCTCCATGGGGGCACTAAAAAGAATCGAACTGCTTGACCGGCAGGTCAAGCAGTTCTTTGCGTTAATTCGCTTTGAGGATCGGGACAGATTGAATAATTGCATTCAATTCACGCGGGGGGCACAAGAATTGTGATATCCTTACAATCAATGTGACGAAAGTAATCTAAACTGCGGATAAAAAACACTTGGCTACTCACCCCCCCCCCTGTTGTATAGTAATCGCATAGGGAATTCCGATGAATAAAAGGACATTTAAAACCTTCTTGTTCCTGTTGCTGGCGCTCGTTTTCTCCGCTTGCAATAGTAACCCCTCAGTGACTGTTACAGCTACACAAGCAATCCCTCAGATAGCGACCTCGACCGCGACCGCGTCTCCTAGACCAGTGACTGCTACCTGGTATCTTAAAACAGCCACGCCTATCCTACCGACGCCGCCTCCTGATGATATCGGATATTTTGATGGGGTTATCATTATCACACAGTATTACACATTCTTGGATCATGGTCTCTATGAAGAAGCATACCAACTATTAAGCTCCTCTGCAAGAGATCGTTTAGGAAGCTTAGAAGATTATATGGCGTATCAGAAGTCGTGGTTTAAAGAACTTAAAATCATCTCTATTGTGCCTCAATACCTAAGAACTAACTCGGTGGATAGAAGGAGATTCATCGCTTCGATTATGGTCTGGAACGAAAAAGGAATTTCGGAAAATTTTACTATCGGCGAGGATTATACACTTTATATTACATTGGTAAAAGAGGCTAACGAGTGGAAAATCGAGGCTTTCGATACTGCATAACCATTTTTTAACTGAGTTTGATCGGTTTGTGAACAGTAATTATTTCTTCCTTCGTATGTCCTTGTAAAAAAGGAGCGATGAGTTCACAATGAACAAATATAAATTTCTTTCTATGGCTCTTATCACGATTCTTATTACAGGTATTCATTATACATGGAATAGTCGAGTGCGGGCAGGTCAGACAAAATCAATTGATCCAGAGGAGAAGGATCAAATCACCAACACGGTGCAGGCGTATTTTGAAGCCCGATATCGAACTTTCAGTACTCTGAAAATGGAGAGTTTCGACGGATTGATCGAAGATTTTTACACGGAAATTCTTTCAAACGTTCTGAGTTTGATAAACTGGATTTGGAGCTCAATCATGCACGATACTATCATCTGAGGTATCTCCAGTATAAGTATTTCCTGGATTATAAGGATATCTTAGTAAACTCGATCGACAAGGTGGCTACTGTATCCGTGATGGAAGGTCACGATGTAGAATTTGAAATCTCGAGGGAGGTTTCCAAAACTAAGCCTATCATCTCAAAGATGCGCAACCTTCAACATTCACTTATATTACGGAAAGATAATGGGACCTGGAAGATCGTATCTGATAATTACGAAGACTATCTGTGGCGGATGATGAAATTTACTGGTCTGTCCAAAGAAGATCTTATCCAGCCGGTTGAGAATTCCCAGAACCAGTTACTAGGCAGCGATGTGACCATGAGTGCATATACGACTTGTAATCTACCAGAAGATCATTCGACCTATCCATACAATCGTGACGGCGCTGTCGAATATGCACATCAATATGCCACAAGCCCTAATCTTTCGAAATATTGTTATTATCCAGACCCATGGGGTGATTGTACGAACTTTGTGAGCCAGGCGATCTTTGAAGGTGGTGGAGCTTTGATGGTGGGATCAGGTACTTTTGGTTGGTATTATAATGACTGTACGGATCATTCACCGTCATGGACTTACGTGGGAAATTTATATGATTTTATCATAGAGCCGGGTTATTCGTATTGGCCCGCAGGTCCCGAAGGTTGTGATACCGTAATAGATCAGGCAGAAAAAGGGGACATTGTTCAATATTATTGGAAAGAGAACCAGCAGGGGACTCCTGACCCTAATGATTTAGAGTGGGATCACAGTGTCATGATCGTGCTTTCTCAATATGAACCTACATATCATTGGGTTGCTGGCCACTCGCCAGATATTGATGGTTACCCATATACTTATTTTATCTATGCCCATCCTAACATGGTTTATCGGTTTGTTCACATAGTTCGGCTGGATGCAGTTTCGGTAGTAAATTTGCCACTTGCAATGAATAACGCGAGCGGTATGGCTAACCAAATGCAAAATCCATATCCTGCTCCTGTGGCAGTCCCAATAGAAGCAAATGAGTTATTGACACCATCGTCATATCCTGCTCCTTGAGACAAAGGATATAATACCACACAGTTCGAGTTAGATCCCCGTAGGGGCACCTGGAAGAATCGAACTGCTCGACCTGCCGGTTGAGCAGTTCTTCGCGTTAATTCGATTTGAGGATCGGGACAGCCTGAAAAAGTGTATTCGATTCACGCAGGGGACACAAGAATTGTGATAACCTCATATTCGATGTGACGAAAGTAACCCAAACTACGGATAAACAACACTTGGCTACTCACCCCCCCCCTGTTGTATAGTAATCGAAAGGGAATTCCGATGAGAAACAGGAATTCTCAGACCGCCTTGTTCCTGCTGCTGGCGTTCGTTTTCTCCGCCTGCAATAGTAAACCCTCAAAGACTATTCAAGCTACACAACCAATCCATCAAACGGTTACCGCTCATTCGCTACTACATAAAAATCTTGGCCAATTTCATGAAAACCGTATATTCGCTGGGGACGGAGAATGAAAAATGAAAAAGCTGGCCTTCCTCGTGATTCTGATTATTTTCGTCTTTGGCCTCTCTGGTATTTATACAGATACTGCTGGCACAACTTCATCATTCTCTCCCATTGAAATTGAACCGCCGAATGAAATTTTATTTACAATTCCTGTCGGAGAAGATGGCATTCATTATGCTGGGGAGGACAATCCAGATGTAATGAGATGGGGACCAACCGCGATGGCTGTTGCTCCAGATGGCAGTTTCTGGATTGCAGATACAGCAGACAACCGTTTAATCCACTTTAACCCAAAAGGAGAGTTATTGGAAAAGATCCCAACAATAGACTTTATTGTCGGTATTGGCGATTTATTGGTCACATCCAAAGATATATGGGTTCTGGATATGGCCTCGTTCCCTGCCAAAGTGGTTCAAATGGCGTTTGATGGAAAATTACTGGATGCTTTTGATCTACCTGAAGGTTTACGCCTTGAGGATAGTTTAAGCGGCATAGCTCTTGGGACAGATGACAGTATTCTTGTAGAACAAGGTGGTGGAGCTATCATAACCAGATTTATCTCGCCGATAGGGAAGCGAGAACAAACCGTTCTTGATGGTTATGATTATTCCGGCAATTTTTATTCAGCATCTCCAGCTAATCTTAGGAAAGAAGATACATCAAGTGGTTTAATTTTGATGGGTGATAAACAGATCGAAATTAAGGTCGAAAATGATCTTGCAGGTCTGAATATTATCCGAATAAATTCAGACGGGGGCTTTTTTGTGGAAGTCGTTGAGATGGTTTTGGATTCAGCTTTTAGGATAGATCAAAAAGTATATCGTTATGATTCCTCGGGTAATTTAGTTGGAATGGCGCGAGTTCCGCGAGCAGCGGAATATGTTTATGTTGAACATGGTATTGTAGCAGGACCAGATAACGAAGTCTATGCATTGATTACGAAACCAAAAATAGCAGAGGTTCAAAAATTAATTTTTGTCGATAAATTGGCATCTATATTATCCAAACCAGAAGAAAAAGTAACACCTGATCAAACGGAATCCCTGACTATGATATCTGAAACTTGTGTTTCACGGAATTCTATCCTCTCCGTTGCATCAACATTTGTAAATACCTCATTTACTATCAACTCGTATCATATTAACGACCCTTATAATGAATGCCCAGGTAGAATAAAGCCGACTTATTTGAGTACACCTGGCCCTCCTCCAGGAGTATCTTATTCTTGGAATTTATGGGATTCCGTTGATCAGTTTAACACCTTCATGAACGGAGGTAATAACGGCAAATTTGCAGGCGATAGAAGCGGCGTGTACAGGTCGTGCGCGCGTGGAATTGACTGTTCTGGTTTGGTAAGTCGTGCATGGAACCTTGGAAGCCATACAGGAACATGTGATTTAGAGGCGATATCGACAAATATTATTTATACATCGAGATTACAACCCGGGGATATAATGAACCGTTGTTCAATCACACCGAGACATACGATAATTTTCGTGAGCTTTTTCGGAAGTGGAATGAACGGTTATGAGTTCACTACATATTCTTTTTACGATAGAGCAGTATATAATTATCGTTCATTTGCAAGTATTGCCGACTACACACCTAGAAGCTACAACGAAGCATGCAACAAAACCCTTCTACCAATCATAAGAAAAGATGAAATGCAGATGCGATCTTCAACTCCACTCTCTGATCCTTATCCACCGCCTCTGCCCACGCCTTATCCGTGAGTAAGAATATGGGTTTTTAAGAGCAGATACAGTGGCAATGAAGATGCTTGTTTGCCAATTGGTTATACTTTTGCTTCTTTCCGGGTGTCGGCTATCAACCGGAGTTTCTCTTACGTCTAAGACACCAGAACAGGGTCAATCGTTAGTCCCTGTTCTGGTGCCAACAACAGAACCAGCGCATCCATCAGATACTTTACCACCAACATCCTCACCCCAATCTACAACAACGTTTACAGAAATTCCACCTCCCACTTCAACACAAGCGATTGTTGGTGTAAAAACTAATCCACCAGCTTCGGAATTTATATCTAGAATCCAGCCAACAATTCATGAAGGTGAGGGGGAAAATTATTTAGTATTGTTTTCTATACCTGTCGGAGCGGGCGCAGAAATTAAATATCGCGGTGGTGGTGATCATGAGATTAATGGTCCGAATGCACTAGCTGTATTACCAGATGATAGTATCATCGTTTCAGATATTGTTGGTAATCGTTTATTTAGATATGATCAAATCGGCCAGTTATTAAAAATCATAGATTTGGAAGATGTGGGTATTTTCAATGTCGTTGATTTGCGAGTTAAAGAAAATGAGATCTATTTATTAGAAATAAGCGGTTCGAGTTATCGAGTAGATAGAATCACCCCTGACGGAAAACTTATAAGTAGCGATGAATTTCCACCAAATTTCCCAATCGGGGAAAGTGGTTTGACCCTTGCTAATGTTTTAACGGGAATTGCGGTGGATTGTGGAGGAAATATTCTGCTAGAATTAGCAGATAGTTCCGAACTTTTTCGGTTAATTGATATTAAAAATAATGCACCTCCTTCTGAAAGGGTAAAAGATTATTACTGCAATGAAAAAAAATATCGTGTAATTAATCCTGGTCCCAAAGGAACACCAAAAGTTATTGCCGGAAATATATCATTAGAAACAGAATTAACGACTGGCCTTGGTGGCTTCCGGCTGTTAGATGTATTAGATGATGGCAGCCTATATGTTATTCGCGAAGATGTTGTCAATGAGCAAGTTATCAAGGTTGACCAGACTTTACACTCTATTGATGCTGATGGTGTAGTCCGAGGAATGGCCCGAATCCCAGCTTCAGAATCTCTATATTATATAATGCGAAGTGTTGCGATTGACTTTGCTGGAGAAGTACTTGCCCTGCTCCCAAGACCTAATTCGATCGATATCGTTCGTCTAATATTTTATAAACAACTAAAACCTTTGATTCCCGAAGCAGTGAAGCCGAACATTACAAGTAGTATAAGCAATCCATGAAGAATCATATGTTTCGAATCCTAATATTTGAAGTGGTCATGTTGAGCCAGAAGCAACCAAAATCGGCTAAAACAACCGCATGATATGGATTGGTTAAGTTCCGTTTGCTTAGAAGATCAGAGTCACACAGTTCGAGTCACGTCCGCTTAGGGGCACTAAAAAGATAAAGAACTGCTCGACATACTTGTCGAGCAGTTCTGTGTGTTTATTCGTTCTAAAGCGTCAGGCTGTGCGCGAGGTCCTCATCCTTTGGCACCCAGAAAACGTTCGTAAGCTTCCAGGGTTGCCTTCAACATCGTTTCCACGCTGAATTCGTCGAGGATATGTTGGCGGCCGGCTTTCCCCATCGCTTTGCATTGTTGGGGGTTTTGGAGCAACCGAGAAACTGCCTTTGCCAGACCATCCACGTCCCTGGGCGGGACCAATATGCCGCCCGAGCCTACCACCTCCGCGGTCGCCCCGGCATCAAACGCGACCACGGAAGTTCTCACATGCCAGCGCTTCACCAAGCGGCAAGCCGAAACCTTCCATCAATGAAGATGACACATATACATCGGCAAGCGAATAATAATCCGGCATTTCCTCATCCGGAACAAAACCGGCTTCCACTACTTGCCCGATGACTGGTTGAAGAAGGCTTAACACTTCTTGTCGATATCCGGGACTGCGCCATTTTCCGACAATCACCAATCTGGGCAAGGGGTCCATGGCTGGCAATGCCCTGGCCAGATATTCAAGGCCCTTACGGGGTGTGATAAATCCCGCGAACAAAATTACATGCTCTGTTGGACTGATCTTCAGCTTGTTTCGCAAATTCATCCATCGCGCAATTGGCGACGGATGAAAATGATTGATGTCAATACTGTTGTTTGCTTTGATCATCTTTTCGGGCTGCACATGGTAATGCTCCAGGTACTCCGAATAGGAGGTCGAACTCACTGCCAGTAATCCTCTGGCGTCTCTCAATCCTGGTTTTTCGGCAAATTGCAGCGCAAACGAATAATAGAGATAACGATACAACCAAAGCGGATTGACCCAGCGCCCCATCGATCCCAGACTTTCCATCCGCTGCCGAAATGAATGGTGCAGAGAGGCTACATAGGGACCGTTATATGCATAACTAAAATACACATCAAAGAAATGAACAACATCGTAACCCTGGATCTGCCTCACAAGCCTGGCGGCTCGATAGGAGAATGAAAACCAGTCGAGATGGTCTAATTGAATCCGAAAAATCTGCAGATTGGGATCACCCCAGTCTTCTTTAAAATCCCCCTTTTTTCCGGCTATAACGATCACCTGATGCCCGGCATCCAATAACGCTTGGACAAGATGTTCACCAGCGACATCAAAACCAGAAGTTCGGTAAGGGCTGAAACCCAATGTGATCAGTACGATTTTCATGATCAAGACACTATTTGCAGAGTAATGGCAGATTCATATTATATCTGCCAGCGCCCAATCGCAGGGAAATTGAGAAATATGCAGCTTGAAAACGGCTCAAATTAAGAAAACCGGCGATGCTTTGGTCATGCTTGAAAGAATGGGAGTGGCTAAATCAAGGGCTAAACAAACTGAAAAACATGGGCCGGGTAGCTGGGAAAACGCTGCTTCAATAGCTGGCGACGGTTGAAGCAGTAAACAAAGAGTCGCACAGCCCACTCCAAAGCTTCGAGACTTCTTGAAAAACATCGCGAGCGGCGTGCCAGTCGAGCCAGATAGTGACGCAATTCAGCGTTATCACCTTCAACCGAATAAGTATCTGTCTTGCCTTCCGATACTTCATAATGACCATAGTGATACCAAAGGCGGTAATAGGCATCAAACCCATCACTGTAATACTGTTTGGCTTTGACAGCTTCATCTACCATATCCTGGATCACCACTTGAGTGCGATCCCAGACGATTTTGTAGCCCAGAAAACAGCGTGTTGCTCGATCTACAAGGGTTATGATGTAGATGCGCTTTTTTTCTCTCCTATGAAGGTGAAAAGCTCGTCCATTTCAGCCTCTTTGACTTCTTCTGGAACGGGTGCTTCGGGTAAGCTAGCCGCCTTCTCTTTGACCCATAATGATATTGTACGATGGTGTGTACCCAGATGACGCGCAATTCGACGCAGATTCATCCCATCCACATACATTTCTATCGCTTTTTGGCGAGTTTGCTCATCATAGACCCATGCTTTCGGTTCAGGCGTGTATTTGATCTGACAATACATGCATCGATAGCGTTGACTACCTGCACCTGTTTTTCCAGCACGGTTTTGTCGTTCTGTTCGTTGGCATTTCGGGCATCTGTTCATCCCCCTATTTTAGCCCATTTTTTAGCCACTCTCGAAAGAATATCCAAATCTACGGACCGGAGTCCCCATGATATACTTAATGTTTGGGCCAGACTTGCCGATTAGCTCAAAGTCACCCCATATCAGGGGGATACCACGGCAATTCCCAGAGCTCTAGCATCATTCAGAAATTTGAATTCAGCCCATGAAATTAACCGTCATCATTGTTAATTACAATCTTAAAAAAGATACCGCTGAATGTATTCAATCAATCCTTGATGCCGGCGCACACCTTTCGCAATTAATCGCTGTTGACAATGGCTCATCCGATGACTCGGCTCAATATCTCCGTTCAACGTTTGGAAACGCGCTGAATATTATCCGAACGGAAGATGTCCGAGGATATGCGCACGGTCTGAACCTCGGCGTTCGTTTGGCTTACAGTTTTGACTCTGATTGGTTGTTGTTAATGAGTAATGATACGTTTGTTGACCAGGAGTTTCTAAAAGAGATGGAGGTCGCTACGCATCATTTTCCCAAGGTCAGTATATTTGGCCCAATGATCCTTTTCGCCAGCTTGCCAAATCGAATCTGGTTTTTGGGGCAATACCTGGCGCCTGGTACAATGCTGACCTATGATCCTTATCGAATGAAACCCGCCGACCAATCATATCCAGATATCCTGAATGTAGATTTCTTGAATGGATGTTGTTTTTTAGTGCATCGCAGTGTTATCGATAAAATTGGGCTTCTCGATGCATCTCTGTTCATGTATGCTGAGGAAGTGGATTTTTTCTGGCGTGCTAAAAAAGCTGGTTTTAAAATGGCAGCTGTACCCAAAGCGCGGATGTGGCATAAAGTATCAGCGATCATGAGTCAGGATAAACCGGTCTCTCGCTTTCTAAGGATTCGGAACCAGATTTGGGTCTATCGCCGTTATGGAAAGTGGTGGCAGATTGTTATAATGTTTGTCTTTACCGCTCTCCGTCTTGTGATTATGGGCATCAAAGACATCTTTTTGCAGCATTGGAATCTGGTGACCCCTCTACTGCGAGGGTTTCTTGATGGCTGGTTTCAAAAAATGCCAAGCTTTTCAGAGTAATCTCATTATGTGAAGTAAGTTTTGGGTCGAAATTGGACTGATGAATTGAACCTGGTGACAATATGATTAGGAGAAAAAGCAAAATAATTCAGTGTTTCTTTTCGCCAGGATATGGATTAGAATAGACGATTTCCCAGGACAGACCGTTTAGCGGCAGGAGAGAAAATGATCGATGGAGTCTTAGTTAACCCCTTGCAGCAAATACCGGATGAGCGCGGCAAGATTATGAAAATGATAAACCGGGATGATCCCCATTTTCTGGGTTTTGGAGAAATCTATTTTTCGATGGTTTATCCAGGTGTTATCAAAGGATGGCACTTGCACAAAGAGATGACGATCAATTACGCTGTTATTGCAGGAATGATCAAATTAGTCCTGTTTGATGAACGGCGCGATTCCAAAACATATGGAGAGATCCAGGAGCTTTTCATTGGCGAATCCAATTATGCACTGGTACAGATTCCGCCGCAGGTTTGGAATGGATTCAAAGGAATTGGGGTTGGACCCGCTATTGTCGCTAATTGTGCGACGTTGCCTCATCATCCCGATGAAATTATTCGGCTGGACCCATACGACAATCATATTCCCTACCAATGGTCTCTAATTGAGAGATGATCGATTATCTGATCATAGGCGCTTCAGGGCAAATCGGTTGGCATCTTTACCGGGCTCTGGAAAATCAAAACAGGAGTGTAAAAGGATCGTTTCGGGACCACCCTATCCCAGATGTGGATTTTATCTATCTTGATATCAGCGACCGTACGCAATGCCAACAGATCATTCACAAACTCCAACCTCGTCACATCCTGTTACCGGCTTCGTCTACCAATGTAGATTATTGCGAGAATCATCCCGAGGAAACTTATAATACGAATGTGACGGGCATTGAAAATGTAATCGATGCAGCTCGACTATTAAGAAGTCAGATCGTATTCTTTTCAACGGATTACATTTTTGACGGTGTTTCGGGGCCATATGATGAGAACAGCCTGCCGAATCCGGTCTGCGAATATGGCAAACAAAAGATTGCAGCGGAACATTTGATTCTATCAAACATCAGTAATGCAATGGTTGTCCGGACAACAGTAGTATATAGCTGGGAACCTCAGGGGAAGAATTTCCTTGTTCGATTGTTGAAAGCCTTGAGAGATGGAATCGAGATTCAGGCGCCGATGGATCAAATTGGAACACCCACTTACGCTCCCTCCCTGGCTACGGCAGTGATCCAACTGATTGACCTTGGTCATCGCGGGATATACCATCTGGCTGGCATGGAACGCACTACCCGATACGAATTTGCTCGAGAGGCAGCGGCTGTTTTTGGCCTTGATGAAAGGTTGATCCACCCGGTAGAGACTAAGACACTATCTCAACCTGCTCGAAGACCACTGAATGCAGGATTGATTTCGTATAAATTAGACATTCGGCTGCGCGAGCATCTTATTGGCTATCGAGATGGATTAAGAAGGATGCGTTTAGAATATGACAGATGGTCATGTCCTGAGAAAACGAACGTCGGATCTGATATCAGATGAATTTAAGATCGTGTGGTCAACAAGATCATTCAGCCCCATCGTTACTCCCACTCCAGTTTCTGGAAGCATAATTTATGATGCTGAAATCGTATCATGGTCTTATCATTCAGAAATTCAGTATTCTTTTGCAGAAGGAATATTTCACATAATCGGGCAAAACGGTTATAGAAAAAGCCCAGGTCCAGGAGGTACGTCGGCACAATGGGATTCTCCTATTCTCGCTTTCGGGATGGTTTAATGAGTCGCTCGAAAAACCTTAGTTATATCTTTTCGGGAATAACCCTATTCTTAGTCGTTGGTGTCCTTGGATATATTATCTATAGAGAACGAGAAATTCTTTTCTCCTATGACTGGAAGGTTAACTTAACTGCGCTAGGACTTACAGTGGCGATTTATAGTTTTTCAATCTTGCAGGCCTCTTTCAACTGGGGAAATATCATGAATCGTCTTGCTGGTAAGCAAAGCTACTTCAAACACTTTCGCAATTTCAGTATTGCAAACGCAGCAAAGCGCTTGCCTGGAACTGTATGGTACATTGCCAGTCGAGCCACACTATATCAACAAGATGGGATCGACTTGAAATTGACCTCTATGGCAAGTGCTTTGGAATACGCTTTAGTCACCATATCTGGGGCGTTGGCGACATTAATATTCTCGCTTTCCATCCTGGCGAAATATCAAGTCAGTCCTTTCCTGCTGGGGCTTTTATTGGCGCTTACATTGTCTCTGATCCATCCCAGAGTGATCGGCGCCATTTTTCGCATCTTAAAGGTCGAGGCAGACACACTCAAAATCAAGGATATTTTTCTCTGGACAGCTTCATATTTCCTGCAATGGATCGTAGGGGGAGTCTTGTTATTCACCGTGATTAATATCATTTTCCCGTTGTCGATACAGCAGATCAGCTATGTTTTGGGGGTCTGGTTTGTGGTGATTATGGTTTCAAGATTATTGATTTTCCTACCAAGCAATATGGGGGTAACTGAAATTGGATTAAGCCTGTTGCTTTCGACCTTGATGCCGCCATCTATTGCAGTTGTAGCGGCAGTATTGTTTCGCGTATTAGTTACCTTCTTAGATATTTTGTTTGCATCTGCATGTGTGACGCTTCCATGGAAGAGAATTGGGGAAATAATCAAAAAGGATTAGCCATATTTTCTCGTTTTCTATCAAGAAACGGAGAGATCGATCGAAAATAACCCTATTGAAGTATTGTCTTCTTGCTAATACCGGCTAAAATTTTTATGAGAGAAATACAGATATAGCATATTAGCATTATAGGAGGCAGATATGAAAGCGATTCGATTTCTATTGGTTTTTACGCTGATCACCATTGTGATGGGGTTTAGCGCTGGAGGGGCAAAGGCTGGCGCTTTTGCATCCTACGACTTATCGATTCTGGTCCAAAACCTGGAATCAGCAACCGGAAGCATCACCATATATTTCTATAACACAGATGGAACCATCAAAGATACCATTTCTGACCCAATTGACTCACAGGAGCAGATCACTTACTTTCCGCTCCCGACAAGCCTGGGAACATTTAATGGTTCGGTGATCGTAAGCGCGACCGTTAACGTGGCTTCGATCAGCGCCATTCGCGGCAGCTCTGGCGAGTTGGCTGGTCAATATATTGCCCAATCCTCGGGCGCACCAGTGATCACCCTGCCGGTCTTGATGAAGAACAACGGGCTGGCGCATAACAACACCTGGTTCAATGTTCAGAATGTGGGATTGGTCTCTACGAACATCACGGTTGCCTACAGCGATGGCACAACGAACAGCTTTAACGGTCTGGCTAAGGGCGCCGCCCACACATTCGATCAAGCTCTGGAAACTCACAACTCTGCCTGTGTTTGCCGGTGTCGTAACCAGTTCTGCCGCGGATATCGTGGTTACGATGATCCAGGAAACAACCGAGATGCTTTACGCATCTAATGGATTTAAGGCAGGAACAACGAATCCGGTCGCTCCTCTGATTAATTATCAGCCAGCCAAAGGTCTGAAAACCGGGTTGAACATCAAGAACATGAGCACGACCACGGCTTCCAATGTCACGGTTACTTATAATTTTGGTGGAACAATCTGTACGGAGACACAGAACATCCCGGCAGGTAACTTGAAGGTTTTTGCTCTAACTTCCCTGGCTCCTGGTGCAAATCCGGTAGGAATTACTTCCAACTGCGCCAAAGGTGTTTATTCTGTAGGCTCAGCTGAAGTGACGACAAACTCAGGCTGCTGTGCCGCTTGCGGCGATTATCAACCAGTTGAAATATACTCAGAGCGCCAGCGCATACGCCAGTTTCGATAAAGCCACTGCGACCAACAAATTCGTCGCTCCGTTCATCCAAGACCGGAATGGTCCCTATGATTTATGGAACAGCATCAACATGATGAATGTAGGTACGGTAAATACCACTGTCACATGCACATTCACCAATAACGCTTTCACTTATACCTCGCCCACGTTAATCCCCGGTCAAGGCGCTGTGCTCCTTCTCCAGAATCAGCTTGCCGATCCGTATATAGGCGGCGCAACTTGTACGGCTAACACATCTACTGCTAAAATCGTCGCCGTGATTAACCAGGTGGGATATCGTCCTCTCGCCGACCAGATGGCCGCCTATGAGGCCATTAACGTGCCCTAAGTCAATATAGATTTCTTCAATAGAACTAGCAGGGGCGACCTACTCGCGGCTTCCAGGTCGCCCCTTCAATTACTAGAATCAGGAGCAATTATGAAGAAGAATATCATCTTCCTTATGATCGTTTTATTGATTTCCATCAGCGGATGTATTGTAGCTAATACACCACAACCGGCAACCCAAATGGTTGCGACGCCATCGATTAGCTATCCTGCCCCTGATATGAATATGAATACCACTTATCCATACCCGTATCCATTTGCAGCACCAATTCAACCGCTCTACCCTTATCCAGGGATGGAACAGCCGACACCTGTTACGATTCCATCCGCCACTCCAACCGCCGATCCTGTTCTGGGGGTTGTCAAGGGCAGGCTGCTAGAAGCGCAGGCTCCTGTATATGATATCAGCCTATTCCTGGCCGAAGTCAAGAAGGGCGAAGACGGCAAGGATCTGATAGCCAGATTAAGTTTTACGAATTCGCAGCGGGTTGAGACAAACCCAGATGGATATTTCGAGTTCGTCAATGTCACCCCAGGTCGATACGCATTAATTTTATATACCGGTTCAAATGCCTTTCTGATTAACGTCCCGGACAAAGCAGATCCTATCCTATTCGATGTGGAGGTAGGCAAGACCACGGACCTGGGTGACTTAAACTATGATGATTTACCCCTGTGATTCCCCGCACGAATATGGATGATTGTGAGGTGGTAAACATTGTTTAGAGACACGAAAAGGGGTCACTGTAAGGTGGACTCCTTTCGTAAGAATGAGTATAGCACGGCTTGATCTTTAACATCATAGACTTCTGCAGGGGTTCGGGTAGGCGAGGGCCTGATGAGGGCGCTCGAAGTTATAGAACTGGAAGTAGCGAGCGAGATTCGAGGCGAGCCTCGCGGGGAGAGGCGTAATCGTTGATGTATACCTCCTCGTACTTCACCGAGCGCCACAAGCGCTCGGTGAAGATGTTATCAGCAGCACGCCCCCGGCCATCCATACTGATCTGAACATTGGCAGCCGTCAGACGATCCAGGTATTGCGGACTGGTGAAATGACTGCCCTGATCACTATTCCAGATGGTGGGTGTAGCTAGTTCGATGGCACGATCCACAGCGTTCAGGACAAAGGGTAGTTCCAGAGTTTGATCGACCTCCCAGGCAACCACAAATCGGGAGAACCAATCCAGAATAGCAACCAGGTACATCCAACCGCCCTTCAGCCGGATATACGTGATGTCTATGCTCCAGACGTGATTGGCATACGCGGCGTTCACGTGACGCAGTAAATACGGGTAAACCTTGTGTGCTGGAGCCGGTTTGCTCGTATTAGGGCCCGGGGCGATGCCCGAAAGCCCCATTTCGCGGCATGTAACGCTGGACAGTAAGGCGCGAAACGGCGATTTCTTCCTGGTTGAGTACTACCGGTGATCCTGCGGGAGCCATAAAACGGCCAGCGTGTGTAGATTTCGTCGATGTGATGTTTGATAGCTACTTCTTCAGGAGATGGTGGCATCGGGCGATAATACAGGCTGGAACGGCTCAATCCTAACAACTCGGCCTGAGCCTTTAGCGATAGTTCGAGGGAGATAGGTTCTAACATCGGCAGACGCTCCGCTCTACTCACTGTAGCCAGATTTTTTTTTGAGCCAGTTGAGCTGGGTCGTCAACCGGCCAATCTCACTGTACAATTCGTTGACCTGACGCTCGTGTTCGGCCTGGCGTTTCGCGTTCGCTCTTGGTCTCGTCTTCGAACAATTTCGGTAGGTTTTCTAGCGCCTGCTTTTTCCAGCGATACAAAACGTTCGGGTGGACACCAAATTCTGAAGCAATCTGGTTGATGGTTTTTTCTTCTTTCAAGATCTCTCGAGCGTGATTTGCGCCTTTAATGGCTGGCGGAATCAGAGTTATCGATTGGACAGAGAATACATGTGGGCGAACCCGATCAGTCAAAGGGCAATTCGACTGGATAGTTATAGCAAACCCGTTATGTTGGCTGCTGATCTTCGTAAACGAGGTTCCACACATGTGATTGTCATACCATGCGAATTTAATTGTTTCTGCATATCCAGTAGATTAATGTAGGAGTGATGATATTTACTGCTTTTACAATTATGCTGGAATTATTTCCTCTCCGCAGGTGCCTTGTTTTAGTTCTTTTGGTTATCTATTATATTTTCAACGGATGATCGGGAATGTAACGATATAGATCGCCTGGTAAGACATCATTTGATTGGTGGGTTGATTTTCCATTTCACCCCCAACAATAAAGATGAGGTTGCCCAGCGGAACTAAACCGAAATGAGCGGTTGCTCCTTCAGAAAATAACCTGAAATCTTGCCAGGTGTTTTTGATCGCTAGGTATGTCAGGGAAGATGGCTTCTTACCATTATTTTGAATTCCGCCAACGACCTCGATGATGTCCGCCAGCCCGGCGACCCCCATCCCGTAACGACCTACGGGCATAGGCTCCCCCTCCAGCCATTGAGACGGATATTCTGCCTCTCTATCCGGCATGTAGATCAGGTTAGAATCAAGCGCGGTCTTTCCGTCATACCCACCCAGGATATAGATCTTTCCACCCACTGCGGTTGCTCCAGCATAACCGCGCGGCGATGGCAGATGCGATTTCTCTTGCCAGACGCTTGTGTCTGGATCGAACATCAACACCGAGTCCTGATAGCGTTTGCCATCCCAGCCGCCAAATAAGTAGATTTTTCCCTCGAAAGCGACGATTGCATAAGCGCTCAGACCCATCGGCATAGGCGGACCCACCTCCCAGGTATCCTGGCGCGGGTCATAGATTTCTAGAACAGAAGTTGCTTTGTCGGCGGCGAGCTTGCCCCCAGGAACGTAAATCTTGCCGCCAAGAACCACCGCTCCGACGTCGAAGACAGGTGTTTTTTTTGATGCCAACTTTGTCCAATGGTCTGCGGCGGGATCATAGCGTTCTACACTTCCGGAAGGGCCATCTCCTGTATGACCGGCAATTGTGTAGATTAAGTTCTCGCTGGCGACAGCCGCCAATCCGTAGCGAGCAGTGGGCATTGGCGACAGAATTGTCCATTGTGGGGTGTTTGCCGGATCCCCTGTTGGCTGGTCGCTTACCGGCTGGCGTGATCTCCAGAATAAAAATGCTGCCGCGGTCAGCGCAGCCAGCGCCAAAACTGCCAGCAGTATGACAACAGTTTTCGGGTTCTTAGCCGCAGATTTTCTAGAGACCTCTGGACTCTTGATCGCCGCTTCAGCAGAAGGCGTTGCCTCCATGGTAGACGATATATCCACCAACCTGGTGTTGATCGCATATAGAACTGCCTCGGTGCGTGAATTTACCCCGATCTTTGTAAAGATATTCCGCAGATGGACTTTTACTGTGTTCGGGCTGATGAATAACTGGCTGGCAATCTCTTTGTTGCTGACCCCCGTAGCTAACAGGCGTAAGATCTCCTGTTCGCGATCGCTCAACTCATTTTCGGTGACAGACATCATCAGAAAACCCATCCAACTTGATAGACTTAAATGGATTATAACATCCCGATTTTCTTATTTTTCCGCGGTTGCCCACATGTTCATAAAGAGCTCAAAATAACCAAAGCGCACCTTCTTCATCTCAAACCCAGATCGCCCAAAATACCATCCCAAAAGTGGAAGAGTGTACATGAAGACATGCTCTTTGATCTCCTCCGGGCTTACCAGGCGCACGGACGCCATCCAATTCAAAATCACGTTGGACCAGGCTGCTGGCGTCGTGATGATCAGCACCCCTCCCGGTTGGAGCACCCGATGCACCTCGTTGAATAATGAAACCAGAACTTCTGGATTTAGATGCTCAACCACGGCCAGCATGGTCACCGTCGAAAAGAACCCATCATCAAATGGTAAGCACGGTTCTACGTTCAAGTCGAGTTGGTGCCACTGGATCTGCAAATGAGGTAGATTGGTCGATAATTGATCAATTGCATATTTCTGTTGAAAGTAAGTATGAGTCAGGAAATATGGATAGCTCCCACCACCGATATCCAGGATCCGGCCATCACGTAATCGCTCGGGAATCAGATTGTTTGCCGTTCGGGTGCGCATCCTGGCCAGCATAGGTTCTAACAATCCTTTGCCGCGCGTAACCGAGGTTGGTTGATGGTTGCTATTTTCAATCATGATTCCTGGCTTTCCTTATCCACTATAAAATAAATTTCATCACCATATTCAGGAATGGCGCTTTTCCACAACTCCCAATTGCTTCGATTGACCCCGTTCCAATCAAAGCAATTATAATAAATATAACCGTCATGTTTCGCCGATTCTCTGTTAATTTTACCCTGCTTTCAATCTCCCTAGATGCACTGTTTGTGTGCGTCATGCTATATGTCGCTGCTCATCTGCGCCCGCTGCTTGATTTTCTGCCGTTTGCCGCCGATTACCCCCGCTTAGTTCTGATTCCCTGGCAGGTTTATCCCTTGGTCATGCTGGAATGGATCACAATCCTGGCGCAATTTTCTGTCTACGACGGGCGTCGCAACATGCGTAAAATGGATGAATTCACCAGCCTGACCTTCGGCTCAATGCTGGCAGCGATGGCAATGGCCGGCACGCTCTATCTTTCTTTCAGGCAGATTTCTCGACTACTCTTTATTTTGTTTGTTCTGCTGACTTATTTCTCGATGCTCATATGGCGTTTTCTTGCCCAGTCAGTTATACAACGGCGAAGCAGCCGTTTTGCTCAACAGCGTCGGGTGCTTATTTTGGGGGCGGGAAATGTCGGGCGTGCGATGCAAAAACAGATCAGCGAGCACCCCCGAACCGGCTTGCGCGTGATTGGCTTTCTGGATGATCAATTCGATCAGGATGACCAGGATGTACTCGGCCCATTGGATTCCCTGGAACAGACTCTACTCTCTTACAACCCAACAGATGTTGTCATCGCTTTGCCGCAACAAGCATATGCACAGATAAATCGCATGGTCGCAACCCTTCACCGACAACCGGTGAAGGTGTGGTTAATTCCAGATTATTTCCGCCTTGCATTACACAAAGCCGCAGTCGAAGAATTTGCCGGGATCCCCCTGTTGGATTTACGCGCTCCCGCTCTTTCAGACCAGCAACGGCTGGTCAAACGAGCCTTTGATCTGATTGTTTCTTTAATTGTGATGACCTTTGCATTGCTCTTAATGGCTCTGATCGGGCTGGCTATTCGCCTGGAAGGACCAGGTGTGGTGATTTTCAGCCAAACCCGGTTGGGAGAGAACGGGAAATTGTTCAAGATGTATAAGTTTCGGACGATGCAACCGGACGCTGAAAATCTGCAAACAATAGTAGAACGAGTGGATGAGCTGGGGCGGATCATCCATAAAAGCGCTGATGATCCGCGTGTCACCCGGGTGGGCAAGTTTTTGCGCCGCTCCAGCCTGGATGAATTGCCTCAGCTATTCAATGTATTACGGGGCGAAATGAGCCTGGTTGGCCCCCGTCCAGAGCTGCCACATCTGGTGGAATTCTATGATACCTGGCAACGCCAACGATTTGCTGCACCGCAGGGGATCACCGGTTGGTGGCAGATCAACGGGCGCAGTGACCGTCCCATGCATTTGCATACAGAAGATGATTTGTATTACATTCAGCATTATTCGCTGGCGTTAGATGTGTTGATTTTGCTCAGAACTTTCGCCGCGGTTGTCACGGGGAAAGGCGCATTTTAATCAGAATCGAAAAATGGGTCTTAATTCGCTGGACAAAAATGGAAGGCTCTAGTAAAATAGCAAGCCGTGATTATTGCAGGAGTTATTGGATCGGAGGATACCATTGGCGAATATTAAGTCGCAAATTAAAAGAAATAAGCAAAACGAAAAGCGTCGTCTGCGAAATCGTTTATATGCTGGGCGAGCCCGCACTTTCGTTAGAAAAGCGCGCCAGGCCATCCGGGAAGGCTCTTTGGAAGATGCCACCCTGGCAACTAGACAGGCGATCAGCACCCTGGATAAGACTGCTGATAAAGGCATCATTCACAAGAATAACGCTGCCCGCCGAAAAAGCCGCTTGATGAAGCACTTGAACGCGCTCGAGAAAAAAGCGGTATAGTTTCTGTTTGCTTCGCAGCCCTTTGAACGGGAGCTATACCTTGCTCCCGTTTTTTTAATTTTCATGTATTTGAATCTCTTGCATCGTCCATTTATGGCAAGAAATATCGCATAATTCACGCATATGTTGCCTACTTTCCTGATTGCCGGTGCTGCAAAATCCGGCAGCACCACATTGTGGAACTTTTTGAAAGCGCATCCTCAAGTGTACATGGCGCCAATGAAGGAAGTAAATTTCTTCATCACAGATGTATGGTGGGCGCGCAACGAGAAGGGGATGGATTGGTATTCAAATCTGTTTAGAGAAGTTGAGGGGGTAAAAGCATATGGTGAAGCGTCTATCAATTACATGTCGCGGCCTGAGTTGGCTGAATTGATTCACCAGGCGCTTCCACAAGTGACCTTGCTCTTCATCTTGCGCGACCCGGTGGATCGCATTTACTCACAATATTGGTATGAGCGTCAGGAGGGAACCCAACTACCGGGTTTTGATTCTTTTGTCAGACAGCGCCACACTTTGCTCAAGGAGTGGATTTGGGGAAGCCGTTATGACCTGCATTTGAAACGGTTCCTAAACCTTTTTCCAGAGCAACAAATTCGGGTCATTCTGTTCAGTGATCTGAAAAGAAATCCCGATCAACTGGTAAAGAATCTCTATCGAGCTGTCGGGGTCGACGAGGAGTTTAGCCCGCAGAATTTGACCGCACGCCTAAATCCTACCCGCCGCGTTCACTCCGTCTTGCTTCAACGCTTGATTGTTAGAACGGAATCTCTTGCTTATCCTATTTCGCTGCCGCCTTTTATTCAGCGCCCAATGCACCGTCTCCGAAAATCGCTGCGTAAGGCTAACTCAAGCTCCATTTCAATTCCTCCCATGAAAGCGGAACAGAGAGCCGAATTATTACAGGAGTTCTCGGGCACAATCGACTTTATTGAACAATTTCTGAAGCGACCTTTACCGGATTGGCGCAGCAACTCCGAGATCGAGTATAATTTTCCGGCTTGATCCGCCTGATTCTTCATATTTTCCAGAGGAACGATCACTATGTTCGATATCGAACGAATAAAAATAGAAGAAGCCATTCAGTCATATTGCGCTGAAAAGCAATTACCCAGACCGGATCTGATCCAATGGACGCCAATCCCATTTTCGGGAGAATGGGGCATATCGACCTCATTCTTTCAGCTTGCAGCTCTGGAGGCGCGCAGCGGGCATGCTCCCACGGGCGTCCTGGTGCCGCAGAGGGCCCAGCAGATTGCTAGCGAAGTCGCCGAACGCATCGGCCTTTCGGCGGGTTTTTCCCGCGTCGAAGCGGTGAAGGGTTATCTAAATTTATATTATTCCACCTCGGAATTCACTAATCGGGTAGTAGAAACCGTGTTAGCCGAAGGCAACCATTTCGGACGCGGCGCTCTAAAAGCGGAGCGCGTCATGGTGGAATATGCTCAGCCAAACACCCACCACTCTTTTCACATCGGCCATTTTCGTAATGCGATCCTGGGCGAGGCGCTTGCCCGATTGGTCGAATTTGCTGGATTCCCGACCATCCGCGCCACATACCCGGGCGATATCGGTCTTGGAGTGATCACTGTGGTTTGGATGTACCAGAAGTTTTTCCTGGGACAAGAGCCTGAGGGCATTCATGAACGGGGCCAATGGCTGCTAAAGCTCTACACTGAAGCCACTCGCTTGCTGGAGCCGAAGGAAAACGAAACACCAGATGAGAAAGCTGTGCGTGAATCATACGATGCTGAGCGGCGCGAGGTTTACCGCCGATGGGACGCCGGAGACCCACAAATCCGAGAACTGTGGATGCGAACACGCGCCTGGAGCCTGGATGAGTTGGATGATATTCTGAATATGCTTGATATCCGGATTGAGGTCTGGTTCTTTGAGAGCGAAGTGGATCAACCAGCCAAACAGATTGTTGATGAACTCATCCAGTTGGGGATCGCCGATGACGAGCGCCCGAACGGCCCGGTGATTGTGAGGATCGACGAGAAGCTTGGGCTTAAAAAAGAAAAATATCGCACGAATGTGATCCTGCGTGGCGACGGAACCAGCTTGTACTTGACGAAAGACCTGGCGCTGGCGAAAGAAAAATTTGAGAAGTATGGGGTTGATCGCTCGATTTATGTCATCGACGTGCGCCAGAGCCTGCACATGCAGCAGACATTCAAAATTCTTGAGCTTTGGGGGTTCAAGCAAGCCGAGAAGTGCTATCACCTGGGTTATGGTTTTGTCAGCTTGCCCGAAGGGGCTATGTCAGCCCGGCGCGGCAGGCTTGTGCTATTTAAGGACGTTGCCGACGAAGCCATGCGCCGGGTGTTGTTAGAGATTGAGCAGAAGAACCCAGATCTACCGATGGAGGAGCGTTCTCTGGTTGCCAAACAGATTGGTTTGGGAGCGCTCGTCTATGCCATGCTATCAGTCGATAACAGCAAAGATATTGTGTTTGATATGGACTCGGCTTTGAATTTCGATGGGCATACCGGTCCATACATTCAAAATGCGCATGTGCGAGCCAGAAGCATCATCCGCAAAGCTGGCGGTGTGCCTCCAGTCTCAAATTATGAATATCAGCTCAGCAATCAGGAGATTTTGCTGATTGATCTTGTCTCACGTTTCCCGGATGTGGTTCAACAGGCTGCAAACGAATATCGTCCATTGATTATCGCAAGTTACGCCTACGATCTTGCAAATGCATTTCATAGTTTTTATCACGCCGTTCCTGTCCTCCAAACCGAGAACAAGGATATTCGCCAGGCGCGTCTGCGTCTGGTCGAAGCGACCCGCCAGAACTCTGGCAAACGCAATCTACATCTTAGACATCGCAGCCCCAGAAGTGATGTAAAATTAGATTGACCTCTTGAAGAATTATTCACGTTTAATTCACACGTTTTACACTCTATCGTGGCCAATTAAATGTCCAAAACCATTTACATAAGGAGATAAACGATTTTATGACCCCCATCCGAACGATCATCATGGGCGCCGCAGGGCGCGACTTCCATAATTTCAATGTGTATTTTCGAGATAATCCAGATTATGAAGTGGTTGCTTTCACCGCTACCCAAATACCAGATATTGCCGACCGTACTTACCCTGCTGAATTAGCTGGCCCCCGTTATCCCAAAGGGATTCCGATTCACCCGGAGAGCGATCTAGTCCAGTTGATTGAGGAGAATAAAGCGGATCAGGTGATTTTCGCGTATAGCGATGTTCCTCATGAATACGTGATGCACAAAGCATCCCTGGTACTGGCTTCTGGCGCTGATTTTCGCCTGATGGGACCTGCCACAACCCAGGTGAAATCCAAAAAGCCTGTTGTCTCGGTCTGCGCAGTGCGGACTGGGTCGGGCAAGAGCCAGACCACTCGGCGGGTTTCCTTGATCCTGCGCAGCATGGGTTTTAAGGTTGCAGCCATCCGCCATCCAATGCCTTATGGCGACCTGGTTAAACAGGCTGTTCAACGATATGCAACTTATAGCGACCTGGACAAACATGAATGTACAATCGAAGAACGTGAGGAGTATGAGCCGCACCTGGACAATGGTGTGATTGTTTATGCCGGAGTGGATTACGAGCGCATCCTTCGTCAGGCAGAAGAAGAGGTCGATATTGTGCTGTGGGACGGAGGCAATAACGATTTCCCATTCTATCAGTCCGACCTGCAAATTGTGGTTGCAGATCCGCATCGGCCTGGACACGAATTGAACTACCATCCGGGTGAAACCAACGTTCGCCTGGCAGATGTGTTTGTGATTAACAAGGTCGATACAGCCACCCCCGTTGATGTATTGACCGTCCGCGACAACCTGAGAGCGGTTAACTCAAAGGCTACGATCATCGAGGCTGCTTCTCCGTTATTTGTGGATGATCCAACTGCAATTTTCGGCAAGCGCGTCCTTGTGATTGAAGACGGGCCAACCTTAACCCACGGTGGAATGGCTTATGGCGCCGGCTGGGTTGCGGCTCAACGCTTTGGCGCGGCTGAGATTATCGATCCACATCCTTATGCGGTGGGTTCGATCAAAGAGACCTATGAGAAATACCCGTCAACCGGTAAGATTTTGCCGGCGATGGGGTATGGAGAGACTCAGACGCGCGAGTTGGAACAAACGATCAATGCGATTGACTGCGATCTGGTCATCATCGGTACGCCGATTGACTTGAACCGGGTGGTTAAAATCAACAAGCCTACTCAACGAGTGCGTTATGAGCTGCAGGAAATTGGTCAGCCCAACCTGGAAGATATCCTAAGAAAGAAATTTGGGAAGTAGCTTTAGCGAGAGGTCTTGATGAAAATGACTGTGAGCGTATGAACCCGCCCGCAGTCATTTTATTTGCCTTGAAAAGGCTTTGGATCAAAGTTCATCCAATCGATTTCTGCACATCCGCTAAATCGTTTAGCCATCACTTGCAGCGCCTGAGGGTTGTTATCAACAAGAATGAACCGCCGACCCAGAGTCAAGCAACTTTCACCTATTGCGCCGCTGCCAGCAAAAAAATCTAATACCAGGTCTCCCGGATTGGATGAAGCCCGCACAATCCGGTTTAAGATGCCCAGCGGCTTCTGGGTTGGATAGCCTGTTTTTTCTTTGCCGTTGGTTGCCACAATGGTGTGCCACCAGGTATCTGTCGGCAGTTTGCCGCGTGCAGCTTTTTCAGGTCCTACCAGCTTAGGGGCTAAATACGGGATGCGCTCAATCTCATCGACGTTGAAAGTATAGTGTTGTGGATCCTTCACATAAACGAGAATATTATCGTGCTTAGGAGGCCATTTTTTCTTGGTCCGTCCACCATAATCGTAAGCCCAGATGATCTCGTTCAGAAAGCTCTGCCGCCCAAAGATCTGATCCAACAGCAATTTACAATAATGTACTTCCCGGTAATCGATATGGAAATAGAATGAACCATGAGCAGTAAGCACACGCCGGGCCGCCAATAGGCGTGGTTCAAGAAAGGAAAGATAGTCATCAAAGGTATCGGAATATTGCTGGCTGCCAAGTTTGATGGTCCGATAGCGAGCCCCACTAAATCCAGTCCTATCACCGGTCTCAGAACGTACTGTGCTGATTTGGGTGCGTTTTTGCTGCTTACCGGTGTTAAAAGGCGGATCAATATAGATCAGATCCACACTCTCATCTGGCAGTTCGTTCAGGATTGGCAGGTTATCGCCGAAATAGATTCTATTTTGCATGCATCCTCTGTTGTGCTAGATGGTAAAGAAAAATGGGGATATCACTCAGATATCGTCCGGCATAACGGCGCGGCGAGATCACCAGGCGCGCAAGCCATTCCAGATAATGATCGGTCATCCAACGTGGACCGCGGGGCAGATCGCTAGAAAGATACTCAAAAAGCGCCCCGCAGGTGATCGCCACACGCGCGTTCAAAGAGGACCAATTCTCATCTAACCAGCGCTCCTGGGCTGGCATGCCAAACCCGACTAACAAGATATCCGGTTGCAGGGCATTCAGACGATCCATTAAAGCCCTATTCTCTGCATGGATCGGGGATTTTTCAAAGAAACCATGTTGGACGCCTGCTATTTGGAGCGAAGGGAAACGCTGTTGCAAGGCATTAGCAGCTTTCTGGGAAAGGCCTGGCGCGCCTCCGAGCAGGAACAGATTAAAGCCCTGATTTGCAGCCAGCGCTGATAAATCCCAAATCCAGTCTGCCAGCGTAAAGCGTTCCTGGATTTCCTCTCCCAATAAATGCGCCCCCAACATCACACCCATCCCATCGCAATACACCAGGTCCGCCCGATTATAAAAATCTCGCAGCCAGGGCTGATTATAGGACAGGTTCAGCCCTCGAATGTTGGCATGAGCGATCAGCAAACGCCTCTGTCCCGAAGCTGCAAGAGAGATCTCCTTCAAGATTTCATCCCGGCTGAGCGAATCCACGCCCACTTCAAACAATACGGCTTTTTTCATGTTCACAAGCACCTGCTATTGGCACCTGGTATTTTACATGAAAATCCAGACCAGATGTTGCGATTTCTTTCATCCTGGGGTATATTCCTTTGCAGATTTTGGAGCAAAGATTATTACCCAATTTTGCAGTTAAGAATCTGCCCAGGAGCCTGGTAATGAAAATATTTGTACCCGGACGCATATGTCTATTTGGAGAACATTCCGATTGGGCCGGAGGCTACCGGCGGATCAATGCAGATATCGAGAAAGGTTACACCATCATCAGCGGGACGGATCAGGGGATTTTTGCCGAGGTCGAACATCATCCAACCTCTCTGATCCTGACATCAACGACTCCGGATGGAGAAAGACGCGGCCCGTATGAAATCCCGATGGAGCCAAAAATCTTGCTCGAAGAAGCTCAAAAAGGGGGATTTTGGAGTTATATCGCTGGAGTCGCCTATCAGGCTCTGACGAATTATCATGTCCGGGGGCTGGTTCTGGATAATTTCCAAACCGACCTGCCAATAAAAAAAGGTTTATCCTCAAGTGCGGCAATCTGTGTCTTAGCGGCTCGCGCCTTTAATCGCGCATATGATCTGAAATTGACCATACGGGGCGAGATGGAACTGGCATATTTAGGGGAAATCACTACGCCATCCCGCTGCGGGCGGATGGACCAGGGATGCGCTTTCGGCAATCGCCCGGTCCTGATGGTGTTCGATGGAGACCGACTTGATACATCGGAACTGCAGGTCAAAGGAGAGCTGTTTTTTGTTATTGTGGATTTACAGGCACGTAAAGACACCCTGGAGATCCTCAACCGGTTGAACCGGTCTTATCCAGTTGCCGAGAATAAAATTGAGCGCGGTGTGCAGGAATTGCTCGGCCCAATCAATAAAAGGATCATAGAACAGGCTATGGAGGCGCTTCAAGCGGCAGACGCTGAGAGATTGGGTAGTTTAATGATCGAATCTCAGGCGTTTTTTGATCGTTATGCAACTCCAGCCTGTCCAGAAGAGTTATTGGCGCCTGTTTTGCATCGCGTTTTAAATTTTGCTCAATTAAAACCACACATCTGGGGTGGAAAGGGCGTAGGTTCACAAGGTGATGGAACTGCACAATTCATCGCCCGTAGCAGAGCTGATCAACAAGCAGTGATCGAAATTCTAGAACGAGACCTGGGGTTGCCTGCACTGGAACTTACCTTGCGCCCCAGTATGAAAGTGCGAAAAGCGGTCATTCCGGCAGCCGGTTTTGGGACACGCCTGTTCCCTGCTACAAAAGCCACCAAGAAAGAGCTCTTTCCGATCATCGATCGGGATGGGATCGCCAAACCAGCCATTCTTCTGATCGTCGAGGAGGCGATGGAAGCCGGGATTGAAGAAATCATCATTGTCGTCCAGGAAAATGACCTGGATGAATTCCAATCATTCTTTAAGAACCAAATCTCCATAGAGAATTTCAATAAGCTGCCGCGCCACTTCCAGGAATATTCGCGGCGTATCTTAGAAATCGGGCGGAGGGTGAACTTTGTTGTACAGACTACACAGGAGGGGTTTGGACATGCGATTTATTGCACGCGCGAAGCAGTTGGAAATGAACCTTTTTTGCTAATGCTTGGAGATCATCTGTATCGTTCCAATCAAGAGCAATCCTGTTCGCAACAACTTCTGGATGCCTATCAGCAGCATGGTTTCAACCTGGTGGGGTTACGCCGCACTCCTGAGGAACTGATCGCCAATTTTGGGACAGTCGCAGGTGTTTGGCTTGAGGAGGGTCACATCATGAATGTAACCGAGTTTGCTGAAAAACCCACAATTGATTATGCTCGTCTGAGTCTGCGCGTGCCAGGTTTGCCATCCGGAGAATATTTAACTGTGTTTGGTCAATATATTATCAAACCTAAGATTTTCGAATACCTGGAAGAGCATATCAAGCATAACGTGCGCGAGCACGGTGAATTTCAACTGACCTCTGCTCTAGATCGTTTGCGCCAGGAAGACGGTTTTCTGGGGCTGATCATGGATGGTAAGCGCTTTGATATTGGATTGCCTGAATATTATCTGGAAACGCTGCAGACCTTTAGAGATGCTTAGCCGGAGAACTGAAACGATCCGGTTTATACATCCAATCGATAACCCACGCCACGGATGGTTTTTAAGAAACAAGGTTTTCGCGGCTCTTCTTCAATGGCCTGGCGTAACCAACTGATATGGACGTCTAGAGTACGCGTATCAAGCGTGTATTCTGTCTTCCATACCTGACTGAACAGCGCTTCGCGCTCAATGACTTCACCAGGATGTTCCAGTAAGAATTTCAATAACATGATTAATCTGGGTGTTAATGTCGATTCACGCCCCTGACAGCGGACTCTTTTTCGCTCTAAATCTAACCGAATAGCGCCTTGATGAACGAATTTGTTGCTATCTCCTGGCAGCAAGGGCTTGATGCGATTAAAAAGTTTACGGGATGTGAAGGGCAAGACCAGGGTGACATCAACGCTGGGATCCACTGTGCCAGATTGATCGCCATTCAGGATTAATAGGATCGGTAGAGTGTCGGCATGCTCGCGCAACGAACGGGTGATGCGTTTTCCGGTGGAGCGCAAAGAGGCTGAATTAATGACGACCAGATCTGGATCGAAATTCTTCAGGTTCTCCAGCGCTTCTTTTCCCGTGGATACTATATCCACAAGGTATCCTTTTTTTCGTAAACCGGGTACAAAATGCGGGCTTTCAGCCCGCTTTCCTTCAATCCACAATATTCTGGGTTTCATTCTTGATGATCCCACTACAAATTCGATCAAGCCGTAGGTTCCCCTTCGAGACTCACCGCTCTCTCTTTTATTACAGTAATCAAATTATAACTAGAATCTTAAAAAATTGCAATATGACAAAATGACTTAATTCTTTAACATTCCAACGATCGAGGATTCAGACTTGCATCTCGGCAATCCCATGTTAGAATACTCTTAAGGAATGCGCCAACTAGGCGCAGCATGGAGGCAATCTATGTCTGAAATGGTAGAGGTCGTGATTGATAGTATCCGGGTCAGCTTGATGTCTCAGCAAAGGATTGTCATTCTGCGTGAGAAAGACAACGAGCGTTATTTACCCATTTGGATTGGTGTTTACGAGGCAGAATCGATCACGATCGCTTTACAAGAAGTCGAAGTAGCTCGCCCTTTAACCCATGATTTAATGAACAGCATCTTTCGCCACCTTGATGCCCGTATTCTGCGAGTTGAGGTAGTTGCCCTGCGAGATGACACATTTTTTGGTAATATTGTCGCTGAAAAAGATGGCAACCTGCTAAATATTGATGCGCGGCCCTCAGACGCGTTAGCCATAGCCGTGCGAGCTCATGTACCTGTACTGGTCCATCGAAGCGTGATGGATGTAGCCGGGATTATACCGGAAGAAGATTTACAGGATGAAAGTGACCAAGCGGAAAAAGACCAGGCGCCGCTTGCGTCAATAGAAGATGGCGAGGACCGACTGTCCATTTTTCAGGACTTTCTGGAAGGGCTGGATCTGGACGAATCGGACGATCAACAAAGTGAAGAAGACAATCAGTAGCTTCCGAATGAAAACCCTTTAGCCGGGGAACGCCAGATTACACTCTGGCGCCCCCGGTTTTTCATCCCAAGATAATGGACTCTATTCCTGCTCTTGAAACCACCCCCGCATCACAAGTTGTTCCGCACAGCCGTGAGGCTGAAGAAGCGGTCATTGGTGCTGTATTCATTAACCCTGAAGCCTATTATGATGTTGCTAGCTTCCTCAAAGCCGAAGATTTTTATATCCATCGCCATCGCTGGATTTGGGAAGTTTTTTCCAGGCTCCACGACCGGCGGGCGCCAATCGATTTTCTCACCGTCTCTGAGGAGTTGGATCAACTCAATCAGCTGGCCGAAGTCGGCGGACCAGCCTATTTATCAGGTCTAATCAATAACGTACCCTCCTCGTTGCATGCGGAAGCCTATGGCCGGATTGTAGAATCAACTGCCATACGCAGACGCATGTTATCTGCGGCGAATGAAATTGCCAAGCTGGCCTACCAACAGGATGCCAGCGTCGATACTGTGATGGATGAAGCCGAAAAGGTTGTGTTTGGGGTCAGTGAGAGGCGAACCACACGTGACTTACGCTCGATCCGGGAAGTGTTGAGCGAATATTTTGACCGGATGGAACAGTTATCCAAACGCGATATCGAAAGCTATGGTGTGCCAACGGGTTTCTTAGATCTGGATCGTTTGCTTGGCGGTTTGCAGCCCTCCGATCTCCTGATTATTGCTGGCCGCCCCGGCACAGGAAAAACGGCTTTCATGCTCTCAGCAGCCAAAAACGCTGCCCAAAAATACAAGAAACATGTCGCCATCTTTTCCTTAGAAATGTCCAGTGAACAACTGGTTCAACGAATGATCTCTCAGGAAACCGGGATTGATTCACAGCGCCTGCGTACCGGGCAATTAACAGATGACGAATGGCCAATTTTCACCCATGCGATCGAAGTGTTGAGTGACATGGTTATCTTTCTGGACGACACGCCTGCCTTGACCCCCTTGCAGCTCCGCACGAAAGCCCGTCGACTGCACATGGAATTTCAGTTGGATCTCATTTTGGTGGATTACCTGCAATTGATGAGCAGTGGGTTGCGGTCGGAGAACCGCGTCCAGGAAGTATCTTATATTTCCCGAAATATGAAGGTCCTGGCGCGCGAATTGAACGTGCCCGTGCTTGCTGCTGCCCAACTCTCGCGGGCCATCGAACAACGGGCAGACAAGGAACCGCAGCTATCCGACCTGCGCGAAAGCGGCAGCCTGGAACAAGATGCAGATATTGTGATGTTTATAAATCGTCCAGAATTGTACGACAAAGATACCCTAAAGCAAAACCTCGCTCAGATCAAAGTTTCGAAACATCGCAATGGACCGGTGGGAACGGTGGAGTTGGTTTTTCGCAGCCAGATTGCCAAATTCGAGAATGCTGCTACATATCAGGTTGATCTTTCTCAGGTGAAGTAACATGGCGGAGTTCAAGGGTTTTCCGGAAGGGAAAATTCATCAAATTCAGGTTCCAGATGCCTTTTTTAAAGATCTGCTGCCAGCAATCAATCACCTGGGAGAGTTAAAAGTATGCCTGTTCATCTTCTGGCTTATGGATCATATGGAAGGTCCATTTCGGTATATTCGTAGGACCGATATCTCCGAGGACAAATCGTTTATGGATGGATTGGGCTCAACTCAGACAACCGCAGCGACCATCCTGGATGAATCGTTGGAGCAAGCCGTCAGGCAGGGCATTTTGCTGGACGCAGAAATATCAATTGGCAGCGATCTCGAAAAAATCTATCTTCTGAATTCACCAAAAGGGCGCGCAGGCTTGCGGGCCATTCAAAACGGTCGTTGGAAACCCATTTCGCCTGAACGGGACAGCCAACCACTGGTAGACGAGCCTCCAAATATCTTTCGCATGTATGAAGAGAATATTGGGCCTTTGACACCAATGATCGCAGAAGAACTCAACGATGCCGAAAAGACCTATCCTCTGGTTTGGATCGAGGATGCTATTCGCATCTCTGTCCAAAATAACAAACGTTCCTGGCGCTATGCCCAAACCATTCTAGAGCGATGGCGACGAGAAGGAAAGCATGGAAAAAAAGAAAAATCAGAAGATCGACCAGACTCTGAGGAAGCTCGCAGACGATACGTGGAAGGCGAGTACTCAGACTTCGTCGAGCACTGAGGAACCGAATCAAAACATCAGAGACCTCCCCGGCGATCCCAACTGTCCTCTTTGCCATGGGGTAGGGTACTTGCGTCGAGATCTGCCGCTGGAACATCCCGGTTTTGGAAAGATGCATATCTGCTCCTGTCGTAAAGACGAGATCAGCCAGCAGGTTCGCCAACGCCTTTTTGAGCTCAGTCACCTGGATGATCTGAGTAACCTGACCTTCGAGAATTTCGAGCCGCGCGGCCGGGTTGGGCTTTTCCCGCGTCAGGCAGATTCCCTTGAAATTGCATATAACCAGGCGCGCCGCTACAGTCAAAACCTGGAGGGATGGTTGGTGCTTCAAGGGGGATATGGCTGTGGTAAAACGCATCTGGCTGCAGCAATCGCCAATTTTACAGTCAGTGTTGGTGTCCCCACGTTGTTTATTACCGTCCCTGATCTTTTGGATTCATTGCGTTTTGCCTATAATGATCCACAAGCAACCTTTGAGGAGCGATTCGATCAAATCCGTAACGCGCCTTTGTTGATCATGGATGATTTTGGCACCCAAAATGCTACTCCCTGGGCTCAAGAAAAATTATTTCAAATTATTAATTATCGCTATATCAACCGTCTGCCCTTGGTGGTTACAACCAACCTGTCCAGTAGAGATATCGAGGAGCGGATCCAGTCTCGCATCAATCACCCGGACCTGGTCACAGTCGTCAAAATACTGGCCACGGATTACCGTAATCCTGGCGGAGACCATGGGTACCACGAACTCTCGTCGCTCCATCTTTTCCCCGAAAAGACCTTTGAAAACTTTGATCTCAGGAAAGAGGAAGGGTTGAACAGCGAAGAGCTGCGCGGCCTGGAAAAAGCATTATTGGCGGCGAAGAAATTTGCTCAGAATACGAGGGGCTGGATTGTCTTCCTTGGATCTTATGGCTCGGGCAAAACCCACCTGGCAGCAGCCATCGGAAATGAAGTAGCACAGAATGCATTACCCCCCTTATTCATTTCGGTGCCGGATCTCCTGGACCATCTCCGGGCTACTTTTAACCCGAGCAGTACTGTTTCCCTGGACAGGAGATTTGAGGAGATCAGACACGCCCCGTTGCTTATCCTGGATGATCTGGGTACTCAGTCTTCCACCCCATGGGTCAAAGAAAAGCTCTATCAGCTTTTTAATTATCGCTACAATGCAGAGTTGCCAACAGTGATTACATCAGCCAACAGCCTGGATGAGATGGATCCACGCCTGCGCAGCCGAATATTAGACCGGCGTATTTGTGAAATATATGCCATCACGGTTCCAACATTTACCGGAGAGACTCGCCCAAGAAATAAGTCGACCGCTCGACGAAAGCGCGTTTAACTGCATTGAATAGAGTCAGGCGCACTTAACGATCATCCTCTGACCCCTTTGAGAAGAACAGAGTCCATTTTGACAATCCTTGACGGGAATAGGTTATCATGTATAATATTTTTATAGTGTAAAATATACACTATACCCCGGTTCTTTATTCATATAGTCTCAGTGTTGCTTTGGAGTTTGTCATGTTGATGCACCAAAAATTTGAAGAACTACCCATTCCGCCCCATTTTCAGCCGCAAAGTGTTTCGGAAATTTGGAAAGTGGATTATCAGCAGCGCGCTGCGGATGCCATCATATGGCGCAACTTACATCAGATCACATCTTCCAGCCAGGATAGCTGGAAATTGATGGTGGTCGCAATCGATGTGCAAAACTCTTTTTGTATCCCAGGTTTTGAACTATTTGTGGCTGGTCGTTCTGGTACCGGAGCAATTGATGATAATCGTCGCCTGTGCGAATTTATATACCGCAACCTGCATATGATCACGAATATCACAGCCACGCTTGATACACACACCGCGATGCAGATTTTTCATCCTATATTCCTGGTCAACGAAAGAGGCGACCATCCAAACCCGCATACCACTATCTCATATGATGACATCATAGAGAGGCGTTGGAAATTTAACCCGGATATCTCTGCCAGTTTGGGAATTGAGCCGGAATACGGTCAGGAACATCTGCTGCACTATACCTATGAACTGAGGCAGCGCGCGAAATATGATCTGACCATCTGGCCATATCATGTCATGTTAGGCAGCATTGGTCATGCATTAGTTCCGGCAGTAGAGGAAGCGTTATTTTTTCATACCATCGCTCGAAACAGCCAGATTAATTTTGAGATAAAAGGCGATAACCCGCTGACTGAGCACTACTCCGCCATTGGGCCAGAGGTGTTAGACGGACCGCGATCCAGAAAAATCGCTGAAAAGAACCAGCATTTCCTTCGTACACTGGTAGAGAACGATGTAGTAGTCATTGCCGGCCAGGCGAAGAGTCATTGTGTTGCCTGGACAATCAACGATCTTTTAGAAGATATTCTAAAATATGATAAAGCCTTAGTAGATAAAGTCTATTTACTCGAAGACTGCACCTCGCCTGTGGCGATTCCAGGAATTGTTGATTTCAGCGATGCTGCGGACGCCGCCTTCCGCCGATTTGCCCAAAATGGTATGCATGTGGTACGCTCGACGGATCCGATCGATCGCTGGTTCAATTCATCATCTGCCCTGGGTGTTTAAACTATACTAATCTGGTCGGCATTGACAAGCGCTTTATTTTATGTGATACTTTGAAACGTTAGGGTAAAAGAAAATACGTTTCACTGTACCTCCGCTATCCTACAAGAGAGGAGGTGTTGCCAAGATGTTAGATGCTAGTAGTAGTATACGAAGCGCTGCGGTGACCCTCCTCGAACTTGAGTTCTAGGTTGCCGCAGCGCTGCAGGAAGCCGCTTGGAAAAGCGGCTTCTTGTCGTTTACCCACATACGTTAGGTATAATTAGCGGAAAGGATGAATAGAAAACAGCATTATGACGGCGCCCATTCTATCCATTGTTGCGAAATCAAAAAGTGGAAAAACCACCCTGATGGTCAAATTGATTTCAGAATTTAAGCAACGAGGCTTTTCCATCGCTACGATTAAGCACCATTCCCACCCGGGTTTTGAAATTGATGTCCCCGGAAAAGACACTTGGAAACACGCTCAAGCCGGTAGCGATCACGTTATCATCGCGGCTCCGGATAAAATCGCCTCGATCCGCCGTTTAAAGCGAGAACTGACTCTGGACGAGATAGCGGAAGGGATCACGGACGTTGATCTCATCCTGACTGAAGGGTTTAAGATGGCAGGAAAACCTGCCCTGGAGGTGGTCCGCGCCGAGCGGGGGTTGGAGCTTGTCGCCGATTCCGATCAACTCATCGCCGTTGCAACTGACACACCTCTCGATATTCCCATGCCCCAGTTCGATCTGAACAATTCAAAAGGGATCGTCGATTTCCTGATAAAGACATTTTTGCTGGAAAGACGCGCTGTATAATCTTTCTGTTGCGGAGGAGAAAATGAAACGGTCTGAGATTAACGCCATTATGAAAAAGGCAAAAGATTTTATTCGAGAGCAAAATTTTCACCTGCCGCCATTTGCTTACTGGACGGTCGAAGATTGGAAGGGCAAAGGTCCAGAGGCGCGCGAAATTGTGGCGAATAACCTCGGTTGGGATATCACCGATTTCGGCAGCGGTGATTTTTTTGCTAAGGGGTTGTCCCTTTTTACCATCCGCAATGGTCACGCAGATGCCTGGAAATCGATGCAGGGAAAGTTATATGCCGAAAAAATTATGATCGTGGAAGAAAGCCAGATCACCCCGATGCATTTCCACTGGGCGAAGATGGAAGACATCATCAACCGGGGTGGCGGTAAACTGGCGATCCAGCTATACAATTCGACGCCTGATGAAGGGCTTGATAACGAAAACGACGTGGTTATTTCTGTGGATGGGGTTCGAAGAAAAATTCAGGCGGGCGGAACTGTATCTCTCAACCCTGGAGAGAGCATAACACTGCCCCAACGCTGTTATCATCAGTTTTGGGGCGAAGACAGCCGGGTTTTGGTCGGAGAGGTCTCTCTGGTGAATGACGATCATCGCGATAATCGGTTCTATCAACCACTGCCGCGCTTTCCGGAATTGATCGAGGATGAAGCGCCCCTGCATCTGCTATGCACGGATTACACCAGTTATTATTCCTACTAAACCGGATCTAAAAATATGGTGAAACAGCATGAGCCCCTGTATATCATCCATAGCGCCGCCCCCATTCGCATTTGCGACGTAGGCGGCTGGACGGACACCTGGTTTGCTGAACATGGGTGTATCTTCAATATGGGAATATACCCTTGTGCAGAGGTACAGATAGCTGTATACCCTGCCAGCGAGCATAGCGAACGCATTGTGATCCATGCCGAAAATTACGGCGAGCGTTACGCAGTCAACACCCAACGCCGCGCCGATAGCGGCGAATGGGATAAACACCCATTGCTCGAAGCGGCGATTGAATACATGTCCATCCCAGAAAACCTGGCTGTGGAAGTGACCATTTACTCTGATGCGCCCAGCGGGGCTTCCACCGGCACTTCAGCGGCTGTAACTGTGGCCCTGGTCGGAGGCTTGGATAGCCTGACCGCTGGGAGGATGTCGCCGCACGAGGTGGCCTATGCTGCGCAGCATATTGAGACTGCAATGCTAGGCCAGCAATGTGGGATCCAGGATCAATTGTGTTCGGCTTACGGGAACATCAACTATATTGATGTTTTTCAATATCCTTATGCATCCGTCTCACCCATCTCTGTGGCTGACACAACCTGGTGGGAATTGGAGCGCCGGTTAGCGCTGGTCTATCTGGGTAATTCACACAACTCTTCACAGGTGCACGAAATGGTTATCCGTGGTTTGGAAAATGCCGGGCCAAATTGCAAACAAATCGAAGATTTGCGTAAGACTGCCCCACGCGCGCGCGATGCACTCTATGCAGGCGACTTTTACACCTTAGGCGCGGCGATGACCGAAAATACCGAAGCGCAACGTCGTTTGCACCCGGCCCTGGTGAGCTATGATGCTGAGCGCGTGATTGAGATTGCCCAGGCGCATGCGGCGCTTGGTTGGAAAGTAAACGGCGCAGGAGGGGAGGGGGGCTCGCTTACCTTGCTTTGTGGGTCGAGGTCGGATTCCAGGCGGGCGATGATTTCGCGAGATTGAGGCGGAAAACCGGCTATTTCAGAATATTCCGGTCCACCTGAGTCATCACGGGCTGCGGGTTTGGAAACAGGTTTGTACAACAAATTGATTGGATCAGGGGATAAATAACGCTTCGATAACAGGTCGAATAATCAGCGTTGCTGCAATCTGGCCCATTTGATCTGGTGGATATGACATGTCGTGTTCTAACCACCAGCGGATCAGCATCACCAGGGAGGTCATCAAATGACTTGCAGCGATCTCCATGGGTATCAGTCTATCCGATGGACCCGGGAACATCTCTTCTGCTTCTTGTAGCCCAATTTCCTGAACGGGATGCAGCAGCGCCATAGTGTTCGTGCTATCTAGAAGCACCCGGCATAAATCGGCGTTTTCCTGAACGTATTCGAATAGCAGTGTACCGGTTATTTCTGGCGCGGTGAAAATCGAATGAGGAGTGAGCAGCTCTCGAAATTCCGCCTGCATTAAATCCAGGACTGCCGCCAGTAAGGTTTCTTTGTCTGCATAATGTCGAAAAAATGTGGTGTATCCAACATCCGCCCGATCGGTGAGGTCGCGAATTGTGACCGCGTCATAGCCTTTCTCTAATGTGAGCGCAATAAGTGAATTTTGCAGTAATTTTTGAGTGCGCTTAACCCGGCGGTCGATTTTATCCATGTTATCAACTCCGCATCATTCTGAGGACAATCTTAATCGATATTTTCTCATCTAACAATTATGAAAGGGGGGAATTGTCTGATTCAAATTATGTTATACTTCACAGCCGTCAAGATATGATACATTGTACACCATAACTATTAATGTATTTCATAAATTAAACACAAATTAATTCCAGGGATAGAACAATTCCTTTGATCGCGTTTCCTGAACAACTAATATTACCAGACCAGCCTATCGACCCGTTGGCAATGCCGATGATCGTGCTGCGCAACCTATACAAGAGCTATGGTACTTCTGCTGGACCGATCCCAGCTTTAAAGGGAGTTGATTTAGATATTCAGACAGGCGAATTTGTGGCGGTGCTCGGGAAATCAGGCGCTGGTAAATCCACTCTGGTCAACATGATCACCGGGATTGACCGTCCCGATCAGGGTCAGATTTATATTAAAGGGGCTGCCTTTCACGAGATGGATGAAGATCAACGAGCACTGTGGCGCGGCCGCAATATGGGGGTTGTTTTTCAGTTTTTTCAACTGCTGCCATCGATTAACCTGGTCAAAAATGTGGTGATCCCGATGGAGTTTTGCCACCTCTATTCTGCCAGTGATCGAAAGAAGCGCGCCCAGCGCCTCTTGGAGCAAGTTGGAATTGGGGATCACGCCAATAAAAAACCTGCCCACATCTCCGGTGGGCAACAACAACGCGCCGCCATCGCCAGGGCGCTGGCAAATGACCCCTCCATCCTGATTGCCGATGAACCTACCGGTAATCTTGACTCAAAAACCGCAGCAGAAATTCTGGATCTATTTTCCGAGCTGGTCAATCAAGGGAAAACTTTATTGATGGTGACACATGATCGCTCTATTGCCAGGCAGGCGAACCGAATCATTGAGATCGTGGATGGGGAGGTTCGTTAAAATGGATTTGGGAGCACGGTGGGATAAGGTTATTCATGATATTTGGGATAATAAAGCCCGTTCGTTGTTGGTCATCTTCACATTAGCGATTGGGATCGCGGCGGTTGGGATGATTAATAACACGGTTCGAATGCTGAAGCGGGATTTGTTCGGCGGTTATGCCCAAACCAACCCCGCCAGCGTCAATATTCTTGTCTCGCCATTCCAGAAAGAATTGATCAACTCGGTTTCAGACATGCGTGAAGTGGAGCGCGCCGAGGCGCGCCGAATGGTTTCAGCCTCTATTTATGGCCCCGATGGATCACGTCATCAGCTTCAATTGGTTGCCGCTCCGGAATACCAATCCATCCAAATCAACCGATTTACGGTGAAGGCAGGGACTGGAATCCCGGGTTTGCGCGCTATCTTAATTGAAAGCAGCACGGCGCAAAGCCTGGATCTATCCGTTGGTGATATCTTACGAGTGGAAATGGAAGACGGCAGCCGCTATGACCTGACCATCGCAGGGGTGGTCCATGATATGTCCAGTGCGCATTACAGTTTCAGCGGCGAGGGTCTTGGCTACGTCAGTATGGCGACTTTAGAATGGATGGGTGAGCAACCCTATTACAACCTGATCCGCCTAACTGTTGCTGACAATAAAACCAACCGCGAGCATGTTTTACAAGTGGCAAGCCTGGCGCGCGATAGGATTATCGAACCAGCTGGTTTCGATGTGATTGGAATCTCGATCTCTAATACAAATGGCATCCCGGGGGATTACTGGGCCAAGCCACAGGTGAACGGCGTTTTACTCATCTTTCAAATCATGAGTGTGTTGGCTATCCTGTTAAGTGGGGGATTGGTGGTGAACACGATCTCGGCTGTGATTGTTCAACAAACTCGCCAAATCGGGATCATGCGCTCTGTCGGCGCTACCCGTCGGCAAATCATATCACTGTACATGGCTTACATTCTGGTGCTCAGTTTGTTGGGCCTTTTAGTCGCTTTGCCGCTTGGGATGATGGGTGCGGGTGTCCTTTCAGAGATCGCCGCTGGTTTTATGAATTATGATATCGGTCCCCTGGATTTGCCCTGGAATATCTTATTGCTGCAGGCCGCGCTCGGGTTGCTCATGCCGGCTGGGGTGGCAGTCTTCCCGATTATGCGCGGTACAGGCGTTTCGGTATATGATGCCATATACCAATATGGGTTGATTAGTGGAGAGGGCAAGCGCAGTTGGATTGAAAAACAGTTGCTGAAAATCCGAAATTTTCATCCACCTGTCATGCTCTCTTTACGAAATACATTTCGGAATAAATCCCGCCTGACCTTCACCTTAATTACATTAATTATCGCCGGAGCTATGTTCATGGCGGTGTTTAGCTCTTACACCACGCTCCAGAACCAGGTCAACGAGTTAGGAAGGTATATCCAATTTGATGCTTCAATCAGCATCCCGGGCGGAGCCAGCCGATACACTGCTGAGCGTGAAGCATTGCGAATACCCGATGTCCGGCTTGCCGAAGGATGGGCGCTCAGCAATGGGGTAGTTGTCCACCCTGACGGTGTGGAGGGCGACCGAATTGAGATCGTCGGGCTGCCTGAAGATGCTCAGACGATCCAGCCTCGGATGGTTGCAGGACGCTGGTTGCAACCAGGAGACACGGATCAGATTGTAATCAATGAAGATTTTCTGGAAAAAGAGCCAGAAATCCGCCTTGGCGACCGCGTCTCGCTCAAGATCAATGATATTACCCGCCAATTACAAATTGTTGGGATCGCATCCAAACATATGATGGGATCTCGTATCTATATGAATGACCTTCAACTGTCGAAACTGACAGGTCGCTACAATCAGGTAGACACCGTACGGGTGCTTGAAACGCCTGGGGTATTGGGAGCAGCAGGTCAGCAGGGTGAGATTGGGAAGCAATTGGAAAAGCGGTTTGACGATGCCCGATTGAGTGAAAGCAGCAGTCAAACACGAGATGAGATCTTCTCGGCAATGGCAAATGCGTTTAATATCCTGCTTGTCATTCTGTTGATTGTAGCCATTATTCTCGCAGTCATCGGCGGCCTGGGGTTAACCGGCACTATGGGGTTAAATGTGCTGGAGAGGAGGCGTGAAATTGGTGTTTTGCGTGCAGTTGGCGCATCCCATTTTTCGGTTCGCCAGGTAGTGGTTGTAGAAGGTATTACAGTCGCGTTGATCAGTTGGGCCTTTAGCGCTATCATCTCCTATCCGATCGGACGGTTACTCGCCGAAGCCGTCATCCGCACATCTTTTGGAACACAGGCGTCGTTTTATTATTCGGCTGCTGGGCTATTCGTATGGATGGCGATCGTGATCCTGATCGGCATATTCTCCAGCCTTGCTCCAGCTCGAAATGCTGCCCGCTTGACCGTTCGTGAAGTTCTCAGCTACGAATAGGGTTTCATAGCAGATGCTGGTTTCCGAAGAAATCTCAAATAATACTATATCGACCATCTTGCCTTCCACAATCTTGATCGAGTTGAAAAAGGTTGTCAAGATTTATTCATCCAGCGCGGGAAAGTTCAGCGCTCTAAAAGGGATCGACCTGACCATTCGCAGCGGCGAATTCGTCGCTATTGTCGGGAAATCTGGCAGCGGAAAAACCACCTTGATAAACATCCTGACCGGGATTGACCGGCCAACATCCGGTGAGGTGTTTGTTGCTGGCACGCCAGTACATCAATTGGATGAGGGCCAACTTGCCATTTGGAGGGGTGCAAATTTAGGGATCGTTTTCCAGTTCTTCCAATTATTACCCACCTTGACCATCTTCGAGAATGTGCGCTTGCCAATGGATTTCTGCAATCTCTACAGCATCAACGAACGCATTCAACGAGTAAATCAATTGCTCGAGATGGTCGGGATCCAGAATTTCGCCCACCAACTCCCCAGCCAGCTCTCCGGCGGTCAACAGCAAGGAGCCGCTATTGCTCGTGCCCTAGCGAACGATCCGAAAATCTTGGTCACAGATGAGCCGACCGGTAACCTGGATTCCCGCACCTCGGAACAGATTTTCGAACTACTGACTCGTTTGGCTGGTGACGGAAAAACCGTTTTAATGGTCACCCATGACGACGACCTCGCCCGCAGGGCAAAACGTGTGATTACAATTAAAGACGGAGAGATTGTCTAGGCTTTTGTCCACTACCTGAATTTCATCGTTAGATCAGCGATTGCATACCAGCATCTATTTGACAATGAGCTCATGGATATCCCAAGAGATTTTCCCCGCGCACCAACTCTGATTGCCCAGGATGATGACATCCACATTTTGTTCAGGGTAATAAAACAGACGGCAGCTTACCCCATCTTCTTCGCCAGTGTGACCCCAACGAACCACTTCTCCTTCTGAGTTGAGCACGACAAAACAACCTAACCCGTACATCCATTGATAGCCCGCATAACCATCATCATTCTCTACTACTTTTGGGGTGAGCATTATCTGGACCCACTCGGGCGAAAACAGTCGTCCATCCCGCAAAGAGCGTGAAAAGCAAACAAGGTCATCCGTAGTAGATGTAGCCCCTCCGTCCGCAGCTGGGCCAGCGGTGGTTGAATAAATGTTCCTTTTCCATCCAATAACTTGCTTATTCTTGTCTTCAACTGGGATATAACCCTCGGCTACGCTTGGGGAGACATCATCCAGGCAGAGGAAATCTGTATCCTTCATCTCGGCTCGGGAGAATATATTCTGACGTACATAATCAAAGTAGCTCAACCCGATCAGCTTTTCGATCATCATGCCGAGCAGCATGAATCCGGCGCCGTTATAGCGGTGCTTTTCATTCAATTTGTTATAAGGCTCAAGTTGGGAGAAGATCGGCATATAATCCGCATCGCTGCGGAGCAGATAGATCGGATGATCTTGGCAGAATTTCGCCCATTCCACTTCATAGTCAACGGCATCCTCGTCAATCCAATCTGCGATACCAGATGTCATTGTAAGCATGTGGTAGACTGTGGCCTCTGGCGGAATTTTTGTTCCTTGCAGCCCAAGAGTTTCAACGATGCGAGTCTCCAGGGCGAGGGTTTTTGCTTCGATTAGTTGCATGATCGCCGCAGCAGTGAACATTTTTCCCACTGAGGCGATTCGGAAGCGCGTATGGATGCTGTTCTTGATGTTCCAGGAACGATTAGCAAAACCATAAGCCCGATGAAACAGATCAGTTTCACCCTGGCGGACCAGCACTGTCCCAGAGAATTGGTTTTCTCTGACACGTTTGGCCAGTTTACGGGCAAGTATTCTGTCGAATTTTGAATCCATAACCATACTCCTCGTCCGAACAACATCATCCTAACCCGAAAATGGAAAAACTCGATAATACTTCAGAGGGGTTTCTTCAATACTGATCTCGGCGGAGGCTATGATTAGCTCACAATCGCATCTATCTTTGCCTGAATACCTGCTGACAGCGGTTCGGGTTGGTGGTTTTCCAGGATTTTGAGCGCTTTTTCGCGTGCTCGCTGGCGCAGGGTTTTACTCCCGGCTCGCTGCCATTCCTCAAAGTTGCGCCGGTCAAACAGCTTTGGGTACCAGTCTTCCCGGTAATGGCTGCGGGTATGGTCGGAGCTAAGATAATTGCCATCTGGACCAGTCTCGTGGATCAGATCCAAGGCGAGGGTAGCCTCATTAATCTCTAATGGTTTCATGAAGTGCTTGGTATAGCTGATCAACTCTTCGCAGATTACAATCTGTTCGATTGAGTTGCACATGCCACCTTCCAGGTAACCCACATCATGGGCCATTTGGGCTCCGGCCAATGTTTCGAGCATGATCGAGAAAGCCGCCTCGGCTGCTGCCTGCTCATCGGGCATTTTCGAATCACTGCAGCCCGTGAGACCGAAAATCGGCAGATCATAGCGGTGCGCCAGTTCGACAAGACTCACCCGGTTTGTTGGATCGGCGTAGGAATCTACGGTGGTGCGCATGTCGAGCATATCGTTCACTCCGCCAGTAAGGATAATCGGCGCGCCCTCTCGTTTGATCTGAGCCAACACCAGCCCGGCCAACTCCCCGGCGTTTGCCAGAGCGATTGCGCCGGCTGCGGTGACGGGTCCTGTAGCACCCCGTAATACAACCGGGGTATATGTGGTGGGCAGGCCTTTTCCTGATAGGAATAATAGTTTTTGCAGCGCTTCCTTGTTGTGGCGCATTGGGTGCGTGACGTTGATATAGCAGGCGCAAAGTGGGTTTCGGCGAAGCTGTTCTTCTCCTCCCATCACAGCCTCAGCCATCTTAATTACATCTAAGCAGCCTTCAAATTCAGTTGTAACAAAAAGAATTGGTTTTGTTGTGTGCATCAGCATCGCCCGCATTTGATGTCGGTCAGCGGTGTCTTGAGGTAGGTCTGAAGCGATGCAAAAAGACATGAGAAAGTCGATGTTTGGGAGCGCATCACATACAGTGGCGGCTTCAATGACATCCTGCAATACCCCCGGACGGCGTTCGCCCGTGCGCAGGTCAATCACATTTGGGCAGTCAGAACCTGGACCATAAAAAACGTTGTTGCGTTCCATAGGCATCACGCGCTTCCCATGACGGTCGCATAATACCGCCCGCTTCGGAGCTACGGATAAAGCCCATTCAACCAGACCAGGCGGGATGTGAACTAGGTTGCCATCCTCCACAGAAACCCCTTTTTGCATTAGAAGTTCCAGCGCCTCGGGTTCGAATAAGCGCACTCCGGTCCGATCCAGAATTTCCAGGCTGGCATGGTGCAGTCGTTCAACCTGGTCGTCCGATAGCTTCCGAAAACGTGGGGTATCATAAGTCGTATAGTTGCTTTGTAACATCGTATTCTCCTATTCTGCGTTCATGATTTCTCAGATTTACAGCATGATATTGTGTATCGTCATATTAGTGCGACTTCAGGATATATTCGATTTCAACCCTGGCTGCGTCGGGGATCGGTTCAGGGTTGGTAGATTCCATCAAGGAAATCGTTTTGTCCCGTAAACGGTCGCTCAGTCGAGTAGAGCCTTTGCGAACCCATTCGTGCATACGGTATCGATTGGACAGCGTTGGCTGCCAGAAATCTCGGAAATGCTTCAGCGTGTGGTCGCTAGTCAGGAAACTGCCACCTGGCCCAATCTGGTCTATGATTTCTAATGCCAGGGATTCTTCGTCCAGGGCCATCCCTCGAGTAAAGCAACGCATACGCTGGATAGTTTCGGCGCAGTATACGATCATTTCCGGAGAAGTGGTGAGTCCGGCTTCCAGATAACCGATGTCGTGGACCAGGTTCTGACCACTGAGCAGCGCTACCAGCACAGAAGAAGTTGCATCAGAAGCCGCTTGCTCATCCATTGTACAACTATCGCTGTGACCGGCGTAACCCCAATTTGGCAAGTGGTAGTAACGCGCCATCTCCGCTGTTGCCACACGCGCCAGTTCGAATTCCGGTGCGCCATAAACGCTGATCGTGGTTTTCATGTCCATATGATGGAGGCCTTGACCATAGACAAATGGCGCGCCGCGATGTTTTAATTGATGGATGACCAACCCGGAAAGAACTTCAGCGTTGCCAAGCGCGAAAGCGCCAGCCATTGTGACCGGGGCGGTTCCACCCATCATCGGTGATGGCTGATGTACTATCGGTATGCCAAGTTCGGCCATATAGAGCAGTTTATCAGTGGAAGTGTATCCATGGGTCAGCGGTGTTGTGACTTGTGAATAGCATAACAATGTGGGGTTCATTCGCAGCGCATCTTGTCCTCCGGCAATAGCGCTTGCCATCGCAACGATTGCTTCACTATCCGCCCTGTCATCCGATATAAAGACGATTGGCTTAACGGTGTTTTCCATCATCCAGGCTGCCTGATGGCGATATGGGCTGGGCGAATCCAGGTCAGAGGGGATACCCATCGACATGCAAAAATCCATCTGCGGCAATACATCCAGCAGGCGGATGCAATTGATCACATCCTGGGATGTGAAGAGACGCTGAGTTTGAGTGTGCGGATCGAGGTAGTTTGGGCAATCTGAGCCAGTTCCAAAGCTGACTTTTGCCGCTTCCATGTGGATCATAGGTTGATTACTGCCGCGTCGGCATAATGTCACGGTCGAGGGGGTCTGGGAGAGCGCCCACTCCACCAACTCGTGCGGAAAACGGACCAGATTATCATCTGTGACCACTGCGCCAGCATCTTGCAACAGGCGCAGCGCCTGCGGGTGGTGAACTCGAGCCCCGGTGCGACGCAGAATTTCCAGCGAGGCCAGATGGAGGGTCTGGCAATCTTCCTGGCGAAACATCTGAAAAGTAGGTGTGATATGTTGCAAGGTGTTCATGAACGCTTGTCCTCGTGCTGGCTTTTTGATCAAGAATGGTGGAAATATGGATCCTGCAGATAGCGTTCGGAGCTGCGTTCGAGCGCATCCCAATTCAATTCAAAGCCTAAACCCGGTCGCTCTTCGAATACCCCCAGCTTACCGTTTTCAGGGGTTAAATTCGGGGCTGCAAGGATATCTTCAACCAGCAATTGATGCATAATCTGGTTTCCATCCGTAAGGTTCGGAATAGTCAGACCTACCTGATGTTGCGCCAGGTCGGTCATCCCCGTAACGGATTGCCCGTGCAGGCAGATCGAGATGCCAGCCGCCTGCGCCACAGCCGCTGCCTTCTTGAAGGCCAGTAATCCACCCGTTTCCTGGAAGGATAGCACGATCACATCCGCTGCCCCTTGGCGACAGATATCATAAACGTCATACAGCGTAAAAGCTGACTGATCTGCGGCTACAGCTATATTGATGGATCTTTTAACCTGGAGCAGAGCAGGAATTGACCCTGCGGGTGTAGGTTGCTCGATGAATTCAGGCTCAAATTGCTCCAATCGCCTGATCATGTAGATCGCACTACATGGATCCCAGGCTTCATTGGCATCGAGGCGCAGCTTACGATCCCCGATAACCGAGCGCACAACGGATGTATTTTCCATATCTGCCTGCTCTCCACGGCCGACTTTCAGATAGAACACGGAGTATCCCTGCTCTACCAGTTGTTTCGCATGTTCACCTAATTCTTGCGCGGTATCACCCTGGACAAAACCAAAGTAATCAATCTCCGAGTGAAACGCGCCGCCAAGCAACTGGTATATTGGGCGATTAACCGATTTTCCAATCAGATCCCATAGCGCCATTTCTAAACCTGCCAGCGTCAAGTTGGCAAAGCGCGGGGTATAGTTGAAACCACCTAAAAAGCGCGCCTGGTGCAGCAATTTCTCGATATCGAAGGGTGATGAGCCAATCAAGAGTGGTTTGATCGACTGAAGCGCGCCTACTACCGCTTGAGCAGAGCGGGCGGCGATACATTCGCCATACCCGACGATCTTCTCATCCGTATGTACTTCCAAAAGGACATTGACTGCACCCAAATCCACCCTTCCGGCCCAATGATAAGGTTCTTTAAAAAGCAGGGCGAAAGGACGAGTAACAATGTTTACGATTTTCAAAGTAATGCTCCATGGACGGATGGAATGCTTATCGTAAGAGTTGAGTAAACTCGGCTATAGACTCGATTTTATCGAGGGTTGCCACCAGTTCGCTCAAACGCTCTACGTTCACTGATAGTATTTCAGATCCTGCCAGTCGACGGAATTTTTCTTCCAGTAATTCCTGGCAAACCGCTGGATCCTGATCGTTGGAAGCGCAACCGGTATGGAAAATGCCATCCACCATCCAATATTGCTGACCGAGATCAGACACCCAATCTCGATAGATATCAAACCCCATCAGGCTAGGAATGCCGCTGAAACCGCGCTGAGCCAGTTCCGCCGCTATAACCCCATTCAGCGCTCCCCACCCCGTTCCATGCCTTAGCATCGATTGGCTGGCGAGGCTGCGCGCCAATGGGGAATTGGGGGCATGATAATCTGCGATGCCTAACGCATGTTTGATTTGGTCATGATTCAAACCAAGTAGGCGCGCCGACGCTGCCGCACAGGCAATCGAGCCCCACGAGCCAGAGGCTTGCTCGTTCGGATGATCCGCATGCCAGCAGCGCCCAGCCCGGATGGCAATTTCGTAACCAATCACAAGCGCCTCCAAAACAGCCCTGCCGCTGGATCCCTTCGCTTCTCCAACGGCTAGAACCGTTGGCGCTACCTGTGCGCCCGGATATCCGCGTGCGAAAATAGCGCTATCATCCAGTCCCAATACATTTGCAGCAACGGCATTGGCGAATGCTGCCCCTGCGGGTCGAGCGCGAAGATGATGGGCGAAGATCGTCGCATCATCACCAGGCCAAATGCTCAGCGCACTCTCGACTGCGATTCTGCTTGCGGGTAGATGGGCGCCGGCGATGATACAACCCAGGATATCTAACAAACAGAGCCGGGCGCGTTGCTTTACCTCAGCAGATAAATCATCCCAGATCAGGGTGCGAATGAACTCTGCCGCAAGATCATTGCCATCTTCAGGAGTATCGATCGCCTGTTGGAAAGGGGGTGTTGGGTTTTTAGATCGCTTAGATGTGGGTTTTAATAAGGGTTTGGTCAACACCCGCACATCCGGCATTTGATCAAAACTCCAAAGAGATTCCAGCATAGCTTCTATCTGGATGCGCGGAAGAACGAAACCGGCTGCCCAGCGGAATTTATCCGTCATACGGGTTATATCCCACCCTGCGGGTGGAAAACTCAGACCGCCATCGACGATCCCTGAATGATAAATCCGACCATTCTTCAGAGTAATCGAGACTTTGCTGGCGAACCGCCCACGAGGGTCCCCCTGTTCAAATAAGCGTCGAAGTTGTTCCATTTCCTCTGACTCGACTACTTCCACCTTTTGAGCCAACGCTCTGATTCTTGGGTCGCATAATCGTGGTTCTAGGATCTGCTCCGGCCCGATCTCGCCGTCGATGAGCATGGCTGCCAATGGCCAGGCCTGGTTGAATTGGGCTTCCTCCATGGTACGCGGGAGACGCGCCCCCAACCGATAAGAACCATGACAACCTTCGACGCGGATTTGAGCAATCTCGTTCAAATCCAAACCGTTTTCCTTAACCAGTCGATAGGCTCCTTCTACCCCCGCATGCGCCCAACCACAACAGGCATAGCGGGCTGATTTCCAGGCTACGCCATCCACCATCAGAAACTCCTGGCCGATATCCGCACCCCAATCTTGAAATTCATCGAAGGAGAGAATCCCAGGTATGCCCGTAAACCCTCGCCTAGCTAACTCAGCCGCGCTGATGCCGGTGACAGTTGCCCATTCGACGCCATGCTTGACCATGCCAGGGTCATCCACATCCCGCATCATTGGCAGGTTAGGCGCATGAAATTCGGCAATTCCTAATGCCTGAATAATCTGTTCAGCCGGCAATTTCATCAGGTGGGCGGCTACGGCTGCACAAACAACGGATCCCCAGGACCCGCAAGCCTGATAGACCGGGCGTGAGGCGTGCCAGCAACGTCCAACTCGATGAGCTACCTCATATCCAATCACCATCCCGGTGAGCATTTCTGCCCCGCTCAGACCGCGCCCCTCAGCCACGGCTAATGCCGTCGTAAATATTTGAACGCCTGCATGACCATAAGCATAACGGGCGCTGTCATCCACATCTATTGCGTTCGCGGCGCAGCCGTTGGCAAAGGCAGCGCCTGCTACGGAAGCATACGTTCCAGACAAAAGGATCGAGGCTTCATCGCCAGGCCAGGCTTTAACCGCATATTCAGCGCCAATCCGGCTGATGCGCGCCATCGTCCCGGCCAGGGTTGCACCCAGGTTGTCTACAAGGCACATGCGCGCTTTGGCTTGTACAGCCTGCGGTAAAACTCCCCAAGATGTTGAAGCAATGAATTCGGCGGCGAGTTGGTTGGCATTCATAGCAGTGCTCAGCAGTGACGATAAGTGACCTGGATAGCGGAAATGACCTTGAACTCAGCCGTGAAGCGATATTCATCGCCGCGATAAATGATGTGATAACAGTCGCCGGCTGATCGTTGTTGCATTGTGCCAGTTCTGCTGAAGTTTATCAGCCCAAATGGTTTGAAGTTGAACTGGATAAACAGAATTTGTCAGAGTGTATTATCTGGTTGTTCAGATATATTGAATAATTCTATCAGATTGTTGTAAAGCAGCCATTCCAGATGCTTGTCAGAAGGGAAGATTAATCACCGATAAACGAATATTCACCCATCGAATTTTAAAAACTGGTCTGGCTTGTGAGTAACAAATGTGATAGGATTCTCTTATCAGATATTTCAGATTGATCAAAATTGGATCTAATGCCTAATCTGTGTAAAGTCAGGTCTTAGCGCTGATCGTCAATCATGAAATCCGAAAGGAGGTAATCTGCAACACTCCATCATGTAAAAAGTGTTCGTGTCATCTATGTTCACAAATTGACCCTTTCGACAAAATCTATGGAGGAGTAACTCAAAATGGAAATCATGAAGAAGAATGAGCAGAACGGGATGCATTCTGCCATCCCCGAATTACAGGAATCGCTTCGCAAAGGGCAGCTCAGCCGCCGCGAGTTTCTCCGGTTTGCTACCCTGTTGGGCTTATCGATCAGCTCTGCCACAATCCTAGCAAACTGCGCTCCGGCGCCCACTCCCACTCAACCGCCCGCCCCCGCAGCCACAGTAGCTCCGGTAGCCACAGCGGTGCCGGTAGCTACCATTACCCGCGGTGGAAAGTTGGTTTGCGCCAGCCGCGTGCAAAAAGTCACCCATCCGGCTCAATTCTCATGGGTGTCTGCATCCAATCAACTGCGGCAAGTTGCCGAGTATCTAACCTATACCGATCGGGATAACATCACGCACCCTTATTTGCTCGAGGGCTTTAAGCCAAGCGAAGACCTCAAGACCTGGACCCTCAACCTGCGCAAGGGTTTGAAGCACAATAATGGCGATGAGTTCAATGCGGACGATGTCGTCTTCACGATGGGCGAGTGGTTTAAAGAGGATGTCGGTTCATCAATTCTGGGTTTGATGTCCTATATGGATGCCACTGGCATCGAAAAGGTCGACGATTACACGGTCAAGTTGAACCTCAAGCGGGCCGAGATCGGCGTCCCAGAGCATCTGTTCCACTATCCGGCTTTGATGTTAAATCACCGTACATTCGAAGGCGACTTTTTGAAAGCGCCACACGGCACTGGTCCCTATACGCTCGATACCTACACTGAAGGCGAGCGTGTCCTGCTCAAAGCCCGCACGGACTACTGGCAGAATGGCGCCGATGGCAAGCCGCTGCCCTATCTGGACGAGATGGAATTTATCGACATGGGCGATGATACCGCCGCCTGGATGGCCGCGATCAAGAGCGGTGAGGTGGATTATCTTGACCTCTCCGATAATGTCAGCCCCGATTTCTACAATGGGTTGAAAGACGATACAAACGTTGTGGTAGATGGGCTGCCTACCGGGCTGTGCCGGGTGATGCGTATGCGGGTGGACCTGGATCCCTGGACGGATAACCGGGTGCGCCAGGCGCTCAAACTTTGTCAGAACCGAGAGAAGATCCTCAGCCTGGCCTATTTCGGACAAGGGGTTGAAGGCTCTGATTTCCACGTCTATCCAAAGCACCCCGAATATTGCGAGAAACCCGTTCCTGCGTACGATCCTGAAAAAGCCAAGGCTTTGTTGACCGAAGCTGGCTATCCCGATGGCTTGGACATCAATCTGGCTGTAGGATCTGGTTGGCCGGATATCGTCGCTTACGCCCAAGTCCTCAAAGAAGACGCCCTCGCGGCTGGTTTCAGAATCACTGTGGACGCGATGCCAAACAGCCAATACTGGGATAAATGGACTGAAGTCGATTTAGGGGTCACCCCCTGGACCCATCGTCCGCTTGGCACCATGATCCTCAATCTGGCATATATTGCAGATGAAAAAGGTGCGCCGGTGGCCTGGAACGAGTCACGTTGGGTGGACGAAGAATTCTCCACGCTACTAACCCAAGCCAATGGCACGCTGGATGTTGAGAAGCGCCGCGAAATCATGTGCAAGCTCGAGCAGATTCAAATGGATCGCGGCTCAGTCGGCATTGCCTATTGGATGAACATCTGGACGATCTATCGGAAAAATGTTCAGGCGATCCCAGGTCATCCGACCTACTATATGCTCTTCAACGAGGTCTGGAAATCTGCCTGATTTATGATTTCCCAGGCGGTAAACAGTAATTGAAATTGTGGAGTAAATGCCGCCCATCGTAACCGGATCGAAAAGTGATGGACGATGGGCGGTTCTCAAAAGCGAGAATAGTTTCGCTGAAACCGGTTTCGCGGAGCATTAAATATGGCGAAATTCATTTTAAGAAGATTGTTGTTAATGCTCTTGACCATGTTCATTGTTTCGGTGGCCGTGTTTGCTATCACGACGGCGGCCCCCGGAAATGTTGCCCGCAATGTGTTGGGGATCCAGATCACGCCGGAACAAGAAGCCTCCTTCCTCGCTCAGAATGGCCTCGATAAACCCCTAGTTCAACGTTATATCTCCTGGCTGATTGGAACAGACTGGCGGGCTTCTGCCAGGGTTGGGCTTGCGGTTCGCCAGGTGACTACGGCTGATGGTTTTACCGAGTGGTGGGCTGTGACAGAGGATGGCGTTTTGACTCGATGGGAGCTGGTGGGTGAAGATCTGATCGCCCGGAAGCAACAACCCGATGGCAGCATTATCGAGCAACCGGATAACGGACGCTGGCGAATAAAAGATGCGCAGTCCGAAATCCGCTCGCCTGGAAGCCAATAAAATCGAGGTGCAAAACGATCCGCAGCTTACTGAAGTGGACAGACAGGCCATCCTGAAACCCCTTGACCAAATCCTGGGAATTCTCAATAATGCCGGCAAGATGAATCAAACAGAATTGCTGGCTGAATTGGCAGGACCAGAAGAAGACTTAAGGGATTTACGGGACGACGCCGCCGCCAAACAAAAGCAGGATCTCCAAAATGCCAGTTCGGAATTCGCGAGTAAAAACCCGCTTATCCAGGCCATCGTTGTTTCCCAGAGACTTGCCTCTACTGAAGAGCTGAAACAGAGCGACATGCAGTTTATGGCCGGACAGTTGAGCCGGGCTTCTGCCGTGCTTCGACCTGTTGATCCAACCACGGCCGATATCATCCAGCAGGCATATGATAGCCTGAAAATCAACGATGTTGAATCAGCCCGGACTGCTATGGAAACTGCAACTCCAATACTGGTTCATCTTACCGGCAATTTGGGAGCTATGACAGATGGATTGCAAAACGGCGATTACCTTCTCGCAGCAAAGGTTTTACACGATTTAAGCGATCCGGCGATAACGCCATTCGATGAAGCCCAGATGACTGTCTTGCGAGATACCCTCCAATCAGCAAGCCAAGTGATGCAGCAAGCTAACAGTGAGCTAGGAGATGCAATGACTCAGGCGGTTGCCAGTTTGGAAGCGGGTCAACTGGAAGAAACTCGCAAATCGCTTACACAGGCAGCCGAGGTGATCCGCTCAGATGGGCAGGTGATTTCCAGGACTGACGCAGCCGGCAGATCTCTGGTGGGCAGATCTTTTTGGGGTGTCGATATCCAAAATCACGTTGTTCGTTGGGAAACAGGCACTGGTAAAGAGGTGTGGGTGTTTATCCAGGGAACTGGTTGGAAGGTCTTCAGCGGCGGGCCAGTGGAATATATTCCGCTACAAAAAGGGCTGTTGCGTGGCGATCCGGGCGTATCATTGCGTACAGGTCGCCCGGTGGCTGATTTGCTGTATATCCGACTGCGAAACTCGTTGGTTTTAGCAGGGTTAGCTTTTGTGATTGTCATGCCTCTCGCCCTGGTCTTAGGAATTCTGGCTGGTTTGAACGAAGGCAAAACATCCGACCGGCTGCTTTCAATCGGCGGCATGATGTTTTCTGTAACACCCGAGTTTGCAACGGGTATTTTTCTGATTTTGATTTTTGCCTTCTGGCTAGATCTGGTTCCAGGCGCTACCGTATTTGGAGAAAAAGCGCCCTGGACCAGGCCGGATATGCTGGTATTGCCAGTGCTGACACTCACCTTGATTGAATTGGGTTATGTGCTGAGAATTACGCGCGCCAGCATGGTGGAAGTGATGAAAGCGCCTTATATCCGGACCGCCTTTCTTAAAGGGTTGCCTTACAGCAGAATCGTGATGAAACACGCCATCCGAAATGCGTTAATGGCGCCGATTACCATCATTATGCTGCATGTAAACTGGCTGTTGGGCGGTATCGTCGTTGTGGAGGTCATTTTTGGCTATCCAGGGTTGGGCAGTTACCTGTTGGAATCGGCGCTGTTCAAGGACTATAACGCCATTGTCGCTGGTTCCATGGTGTTGGTGATGGTAGCAGTCTCAACCCAGTTGGTGGCGGATATCGTTTACACCTTAATCAACCCACGCATTCGATATTCATGAACCTCCAATTGAATTGTCAACCTCAAGGTACCACAGACCCTGTAGCAGGGAGGGACCTATGGCTGTAGCTGATCAAAATGCTCGATTAATCTCCCAACCGCCCCTATGGAAGCGGGTTTGGGGAAGTCTGTCTGTGCTGTTTGCATCCAGGATCGCCGTGGTGGGATTAATCCTGGTGCTTTTTTGGGTGCTGGTTGCTATTTTTGCTCCCTTGCTAACCCCATACAGCCCAACGGAACAGGATTACAAAGCCCAGAACTCGCCCCCATCGGCTGCACATATTTTGGGGACAGATGATTTAGGCCGAGATTTGTGGTCCCGCCTGATCTATGGCGCCCGGGTAGTCCTGGTGATGCTTCCGATCAGTGGAAATTTCTGGTTACCGATCGGCACAGCGATCTGGGGGGTTTTGCTCAGCTTGATCGCCGGGTCAACCCTGGGGTTGATAGGTGGTTATCTGGGGGGGTGGCGAGACGAGACTGTGATGCGCCTATTGGATGCCATGATGGCTTTTCCGGTTATTTTGTTATATATGATCATCATTGCTGCCGTGGGCGCCTCGGCCACAAATGTAGTGTTGGCAATTGCAATTGTTGGGACGCCTGGAATTGCACGCCTTGTGCGCAGTCTGACGCTTGATATCCGTACGCGTGACTATGTGCGGGCTGCCGAAGTCCGCGGCGAGCATCCACTTTACATCATGTTTGTCGAAATCTTGCCAAATGCGCGCGGACCGATCATCATTGATGCGATGTTGCGCATTGGCTACGCCATATTTGCGATGGGTACTCTGGGATTTTTGGGTTTGGGTCTACCGCCGCCATCTCCGGACTGGGGGAGCATGGTTGCAGCCGGCAGGCGTTACATCCTGGCGGGCAGTCCGTGGGCTGCGTTGTGGCCTTCACTGGCGATTGCATCGCTGGTCGTAGGCTTAAACTTGCTTGCGGATGGCTTGCGCGAAGAATCGACCCGGTATCAGTAAGCGGAGAATAGAGAGATGCCGACCAAAACAATCCAGCGCGACCATGCTCCAATTTTGAAAATCGACAATTTAGCGATCTCTTATGAGACTCGTTATGGTGATGTTGAGGCAGTTCGCCAGGTTTCATTTGAAATCGGGCGAGCCACCACTTTTGGCCTGGTGGGTAAATCGGGGTGTGGCAAGTCCACTGTGGCTTTTGGAATTGTAGATTTCCTGGGATCAAATGGAAAAATAACCCACGGCAGCATCAAGTTTCAAGGGCGCGAGCTGGTAGGGACCTCACAAAAGGAGCTTAACCTGATCCGTGGCGATCAGATTGCAATGGTCTATCAAGACCCCATGCAGGCTCTAAACCCATCCCTCACCCTGGGCGATCAGCTCAATGAAGTCTTAACGGTCCACCGTGGTATCTCAGAAGCCGAGGCGTGGAAGAAATCGGTTTCAATGCTCGAACGGGTCTATATGCCGGATGCCCCAAACGTGATGAACCGTTATCCACACCAGATCTCTGGCGGACAACAGCAGCGCGTGGTCATCGCAATGGCGCTCCTCACTAATCCAGCGTTGCTCATCATGGATGAACCCACTACAGCCCTGGATGTGACGGTTGAAGCCGTGGTATTGGACCTGATCGAAGACCTGAAACGTGACTTTGATACTGCCATCGTGTATATCACGCATGACCTGGGAGTTGTTGCGCGGGTGTGCAATGAGGTGGGTGTAATGTATGCTGGCGAGATGGTCGAGAGTGGATCGGTTGAAGCCATTTTTGAAAACCCGAAGCATCCCTATACCCAGGGGTTGATGCGATGTGTGCCGAAACTTGGAGCCACGAAGGAAGGCAGCCGTCTGTATCCCATCCGTGGGCGTGTCCCCGCTCCCAAGGATCGGCCTAAAGGAGCCTGTGTTTTTGCCCCCCGTTGCGATTATTCCAAAGATCGCTGTTACATCGAACTGCCCCTTGTTAGAGAAGTCACACCCCGTCACAATGTGCGCTGTTTTTTCGCAGATGAGATCAATCCATCGAACTGGGAACCATCGGAAGGTTTGGTTCCTGAATTTGCCCCGGTGGCAGAAGTCGAAGAGCTAAAGCCCATCCTGCAAATCAAAAATTTGCGAACATATTATGCACAGGAGTTGAAATCAGCGCTCAGCTTGATTGGGTTGGGCAAAAAGCGCTATGTCAAAGCAGTGGATGGGATCAGCCTGGAGGTGCCTGGCGGCAAGACCCTTGGAATCGTGGGCGAGTCGGGTTGTGGAAAAAGTACTTTGGCAAAAACAATCGTCGGACTTGAAGCGCCAACAGAGGGCGAAGCCGAATTCTTGGGGTTTGACATCAGCGTGCCCGTATCCAGGCGCGATGAAAAGCTGATTCGGGAATTGCAGATGGTCTTCCAGAACCCGGATTCGACCATGAATCCATCGTTCAGTGTGGGTCATCAAATCGGCAGGCCGTTGCAGCGCTTCAGAACAGTGCCATCCAGTCAGGTGCGGGCGGAAGTGATGCGCTTATTGAACGCTGTTCGCCTGGATGGCAGTTATTTCGATCGCCTGCCGCGCCAACTCAGCGGCGGCGAAAAGCAGCGTGTCGGAATTGCGCGCGCCTTTGCCAGCAGGCCTGAGCTGGTATTATGCGATGAGCCTGTGTCTGCATTGGATGTCTCGGTGCAGGCGGCAGTGCTGAATTTACTGCTGGAGATCCAGCACGAATATATGACCACCATGATATTCATTGCCCATGACCTGAGCGTGGTCCGCTTTTTCTCGGACTTTGTCGCGGTCATGTACCTTGGGCATATTGTTGAGTTCGGTCCGGCTGAAGCCATCTACGCTCCACCTTACCATCCTTACACAGAGGCATTGTTATCGGCTGTTCCAATCCCCGACCCAAGAGCGGAACAAAAGCATATCCGTTTAGAGGGTACAGTACCCAGCGCGTTGAACCCACCGAGTGGATGTCCTTTTCACACCCGTTGTCCCCGGCGAACAATGTTGGAAGATGGCGGACGAATATGTGAAACCACAACGCCGCCCTGGCGTTACAATACAGATGAGCATCGTATCTTCTGCCACATACCATTGGAAGAGTCACGCAAGATGGATCCCGTGGTGACCATTGGGTAAGGAGGAATGAAATGATCGTAAAAGAGTATATGACCAAACATCCTATCATGATCCGTCCAACGATGTCCATCGTCGAAGCTCAAGGGATCATGTCTGAAGCGAGGGTCAGGCATTTGCCGGTGGTGGAGGCGGGAAAGCGCCTGCTCGGTTTGATCACACAAGAGACATTACGAGTGCCCCCTACCAAACTCACAAGCCTGAATGTGTGGGAAATCACCCGCTATCTGTCAAATCTGACCGTAAAAGATGTGATGGTAGATCGAAAAGATGTAGTCACTATTAACCCAAATATCACGATAGAAGAGGCAGCCCGCGTAATGGTCACGCACAAGATCGGCTGCTTGCCGGTGTTGGATGAGGATATCGTGGTTGGCATCATTACCGATACCGATATGATGAGGCACCTGATCGAAATGTTGGATGCGCCACAAACAAGCGTGCGGGTGACCATGCGTATGTCGCTCGCCAAAGGCGAATTAGCCCGATTAGTTACAACCATTTCAGACCAGGGTTGGGGAATCTGGGCATTGAGCGGTGTGTTATCGCCCAAGGATCCTAATAAATGGGACGCTGTTTTCAAAATTGTGGATGTATCCAAAGAAGAAGTGTTGGCTGTGCTGAGTCAGTTGGAAGGACAACAGGTGATAGATATTCGGGAAGTACCCGCTTGAGAACAAAGTTGCGCACATGGAAACAAATTTCAACGCTTACCAAACACCACAATTTCGTGTTCTTTCCGATAGACAAATCGAGAGATTGTATCAAGCCACTCTAGAGTGTATGAATCGAACTGGCCTCTTGATTCACAACGCTGAGGCCGCGTGAGTTGTTGGCACAGGCTGGCGCTCGCGTGGATGGAGAGCTTGTCCATATCCCAGCGCACATCGTCCAGGATGCGATAGCATCCAACCCGCGTTCTTTCACAATCTGGGGCCGTGAGGACAAATATCGCATGCAGCTTGTTCCGGATCGGGTGTATTTTGGTCCAGGGCCAACCTGCACTTATTTTATTGATCCAGATACAGGCGAGATGCATAGGACCCGGCATACAGACCCAGGTCTGACCGCCAGGGTGTCTGATGCATTGGATAACATCGATTACGTGATGTCACTAGGCTTGATTGACGATGTGACCCCCCGGCTTGCCCCAGTATATGAGTTTGCTGAAATGATCGCAAATACGGGTAAACCGGTGCTGGCGTGGGGCTATACGCCAGACAACATTTCCGATATTTATCAAATTGCACTCGCGGTCGCCGGGAGCGAACAAACTTTTCGGGAACGTCCATTTATGGCATTCTTTTCGACCTATCAATCGCCGCTGGTTCAGACAGATGAAGATCTGGCAAATGTGCTTTGGGCTGTTGAGCGGGATATCCCTGTCGTCTATCTTGGGGGTGGCTGCGCCGGGACCAGTGCGCCGATCACCGGCGCGGGGACTTTGGTGGTCTCCCTGGCTGGCGCATTTTGCGGGCTGGCCATTATGCAGCTCAAGAAACGGGGCACGCCGGTTTGCATTGGCAGCGTCCCAGAAGCGATGGATTTGCGCACTGCCCGACCTCCTTATGGTGGCCCGGAGATGAGTTTTTTCAGCGCCGCGTTATCGGATGTATGCCGGTATTTGGGCTTGCCGTTTATGGGCACCGCAGGGGCATCCGAAGCCAAAGTACTGGACTTGCAGGCTGCGATTGAAAGCTCGATCCAGGTTCTGCTTTCTGGCTTGAGTGGGGCATCTCTTGTTCATGATGTCGGTTTCTTAGATTGTGCCCAGATTGGCTCACTCGATATGTTAGTGATGAACGACGAGATCATCGCAATGACCAAACGAATTCTGCGCGGGATCGAAATCAGCGATGATACCTTGATGCTTGATCTGATTGATCAGATTGGGCCGGGCGGGGAATATATGTCATCCCCTGAAACGGCAAGACGATGCCGGAAAGAGATCTGGAATCCCAAATTGATGGATCGCCAACCATACGATAACTGGTTGGCAGCCGGCGCTAAAACCATGAACGACCGAATCCATGCCAGGGTGATGAAAATATTAGCCACCCACCAACCTCCGTCTTTGCCAGAGGGGGCAGCCGAGAAAATCGAAGCCATATTGCAGGCTGCCGAAGCCCGCCAGACTGCCCATTAAGATCGCTTCACCTATAAAACGGGCTGCTGACAGCCTGACTAAATAACAAAAATATACCAATAACTTTCACCATCTGGCTGGCAATCTACCCGGCCAGATGGTTTCGTTTCCATAGAAGGATTAATAAAATACGGTCTCTTTGGAGGATTAATCCCCTTTTGATCACACCACGCGTGAAAAGCCCAAAGGGAATGAAGAAAAATGTTCCCATTAAAGAAATCATTAAGAAATCTTCCAGCGGAAAAGAAGAATGGGTTAGGACCGGCTGTAACAGAAAGAAGATAAGCAATCCTGCGAATAACATGCTTCCTTGAAATAGCAGCCCCATTCCGGCTATATACCTGAATGCCCGTCGCTGCCAGAGCGCAGCCCCGCCAAACACCCAGATCGGAGTGATCAACAGGTCAGCCACAATCAGCGCAAGTTCTGACCGTGGGAGAGTTGTCCGGTTGGTAAGCGACGAGGTTAAACCGCCCAGACGCCACAGGAAGAACTTGAGACCAAAGCCAATCAGCACACCTCCAGCGAGTCTTTCGGGTACTGCGTTCTCAAGCCATTGTTGAATAACATGAATGTCTATACCGAAGATCAATCTGGACATTGTCAGAACGCTCAAGAAAACCAGCGCCAAATAGACAGCGAATTGAAAAGTGAATAGCATGGCAACCGCATACGCGATATAGTTATATGTGGCATAAAATAACGCGCCCGGCCAGAAAAGCAATCCAACCAGTCTTCCACGGCTTGTGAGCCACATTGAGCCGAGCAGGATGGGTAAACCAATGAACAGGTTGACTACATCGTTGGAAACGAATGACCGGCGCAAATCTTCGGTCGGGTAGATGCTGCTCTGAAAGAACAGGCCAGCCAATGAGATACCCGCCAGGAGCAGCGCCAGGAAAAAAGATAAGGCGTAGACCGGTGTCAGCGAACGGGTAAGAGGCAATGGATTAGTATTCATCTAGAAATTAAGAGAGCTGATCATAGCGCGAGAATTTTCTTTCCCGATTCCGCGGCTCGCTCCATTTCGCCATCCTTTAATGGTCCTTCCTCCCCGGTTACAAGGAATCCTTCGGGGGGCAAAAGTAATATACCACCCTTATTCTTAAGCTCTTTTGAGATACTGGCGGCTGCATAACCACCCGTTTTGACAATAAAGCGCAGGGCCGAGGAATCAATCGTATCCAATGAAATCCTGGTGTCGAATGCAGCCACCTTAACCCCTTTGAGGGTGTTCTTTGATAACAGCTTCAAGAACTTTGTGATCGCTTCGGTAGGCCGAAATCCGCGCGTCGGAGAACCAACGATCAGAATATCCAGCCCACTGATCATATCTATGGATACCTCACTCACTGGCGTGGTCCTGATGCTTTCAATCGAATTGAACGCTTTGCCGATCGCCTGCGCGATTTTCTCGGTATTACCAAAAACCAAATCGTAAACAATCAAGATATTCATTGAACCGTATCTCCTCTTAATCCTCAAATTTCATCACTTTGTCCCAGGCGGAACAGGTCACGGGCTAATATCACAAACCAGACCAGATAGAACGGCCCCTATGATTCTCATGAGAACAGCCGAAATTGACGGAGCGAAAGGGTGGATGATGTGTTGGGTCAAATCAAATGCGTTGCCCAACAAGCCGCTGAACGCGGTCACTTTGCTGAATTTCTTACTTCGCAACATCACAAGAGAGATGATCACACCGCCTCCTTGTAGGAGAATCCCCGACACGTAAGCCCCAGAGCTGTTCCACATGTCTGTGGCGATGACCGCTTCACCAGCCGCAAGGAATTGAGCTCTCAGCGTGGCGCTGTTTGCGGCGGCATGCAGGTCGCCCAGGTGAAGCAAAGCAAAAGTAGAATTCGGACGCGAAGCAAATGGCTACTGCAATCAAAGTGAATAAGGTTGCAAAAGCCGTAAAGATGGGGCTGAGCCGCCTCAAGGCCATGTACAGCGCCGGAAACGTGCCCAAATATGCGCCGACCAGAAGTAGGAGTAAGAAATCGCCTCGCAATATAACTGCCAGCCGGTTTGCCTGTTGTATTGTGAAATATTCTTCGCACTGGAGGGTTTAGGTCCGAGCAGCGCCAATGCAACTGTATAAGCTAAAATGGCGGTAAATTGCACCAGGGCGGCGATTGCGCCAATTGTATAGAGAGGTTTCCAGTTGGTTTCGGTGGGTTGGTTCTGCATATGATAGGAACTCCTTTTATGAATTCTCAGGTGCAAGCAGCACCACATTGCCGATCACCTGACCGCTTTCAAGCATCTCGTTGGCTTTGGCAGCTTCCAGGATGGGGAACTGAGCTGCAATGATGGGCTTGATCTTGCCATCTTCGAGCAGCTTGAATAGCGTTGCCCAGTCTTCCAAATAGGGTTGTCTATCAAACAGAAAATATGAAGACGTTCCATAGAGTTTGAAGGATCTCCCATTGGGCAGCAAATTGACCTTGATTAAGGTTGCCAGGATACGAAATAATTCGGGCAGTCCGCCCGGTTCGCCGTAGCTCACCAGACGGCCGCCGCGTCGCAGCAGCTTTAATCCAGGCTGGATATATTCTAGCCTGGTCATCCCATCTAACACAACGTCAAGTCCATCGGGTTCCGCCCGGTGGATCTCTCTGGCAAAATCTTGCGTGCGATAATCTATTGGGGTTGCGCCATATTGTTTAAGAATCGGATGTTTATGCTTTGAAGCTAAGGCATACATTTTGAGCTTGGCCAATTCGCCAAGCTGTAACAACGCAGTCCCGATCCCGCCGCTGGCGCCGATGATCAATACCTTTTCCCCTGCCTTGACCTTTGCCGCGTGGTGGAGCGCCTGGAAAGCCACAAGATAATTCAGAATCAGGGTCGCCGCTTCTGCCGGGATCAGGTTGGCTGGCACAGGGATCAGTCGATTGCTTTTCCAATATAGATATTCGCTATATCCCCCGACCACAGTCAACGCGCCAACCCGGTCGCCAACAGCAACCTCAAAGACATCCTTACCGACCGCATCTACAACTCCGATAATAGCATAGCCCGGCGTAAACGGTACCTTCTGTTCCAGTGGGGTGCCAGTGTAGAGCGCCGCTCCCGTACGGACGGTAATATCGGGTCGGCATACGGCTGCAGCGAGGATTTTGATGCGGGCTTCTCTGGCAGGCGGTGAGCGCAATTCATTCTCAATGACCTGCAATACTTCTGGACCGCCTCTTTTGGTGACAAGGATGCTTTTGTACTTCATGGACTACTTCTACTAAGCAGATAAATCATCACCACAATTGCAGTTGTGGTTGCAATTGACGAGACCCTGTGAATGATCAGCAGCGTTTTATAAACTGGCTTTCCTAAACTCATAAATGCGCCAGTAGCAAATAAGACGAAATATAATATGCCAGTGATCACGACAAGCACAACAAACAGAGCCTCGATATCAATAGTATGGATAGCCTTGTAAGCCTGTAATCCTGTGACGATGACTGTGCCAAGCGCAATTAGCTTATGGGCGTTGAATAAGATGCCATTGTACGGTTTTCCGAGATGGCTTAACCATAAGCCGATGACCAACGTCAACAGGTAAACGAGTCCAGGGGTGATGAATTTGGATGTAATTTCCATTCAAAATAAACCGAGTTGTTTGACGCCTGGATGGGTGGTAGCGCTGTTTTCCATCAGCCAATCAGGCAATTTACTGTAGTGTTCAGGGAACGGATGTGGGAATGCCGCAGCGCCCTTCTTGAGCAGCAATCGGTTACCATCGCTCATCATCGCATGATCCAGAACGAAGACCGGGAGCCAGCCTGCTTTGAGCGCTTCGGTCGCGCCAGCCGACGTGCCGCCTTTTTCGGCGTCGCTGGTTACCACGATGGCATAATCCGCCAGGCAGTAGATCAACCGATTGCGCCCCATCGCCGCTCCGACAGAGAAGCCAGCATTGGGCGAGTATGGCGTCGCCAGGCAAAGATCGCCGCGGCGGATCGCGTTTCTGAAGCCCGAAACGCGAAATAGACCTTTCCAGGCTATCAGCCAGAATACCTACCGCCGAGCCGCGCTCTTCGAAAGCTGCATTCATGCTGAGAGTGTCCACTCCCTTAGCGCCGCCAGAGTACAGCACCAGACCAGACAGCCCACAGGCGTTTCCGATGAAAGCAGCGCTCTCCTGTCCAGCTTGATCTAAATGACGGGAGCCTACCACAGCAATCCCAGGCTGACCTAACAATGCCGGCTCACCCGTGTAGAAGATCACGGTTGGGAGCAGATTCCTTCAAGCGTTGGCGATAACGTTGAGGGTAATCGACATCTGAGCGTGTCACGACGCGAATCCCCGCGAAGCCAGGCGATTGAGTTCGCTGTCCAAATCGCCCGCCCGTTCCATTAAACCGATTAACCTTTCCGTCTCGGCTTCAGAAAGATCAAGCTGTCTCTTGATTTCGGCTGTGGTTTCACCTAGAAGTCCCTCTGGACTAATGAATTCCGATGCCTGGATTTTACGCGGCCAGCGGATTCCATTCACGCATTGTTAGCGGAGCCAGATCAGAATCTTTGGCTAAACCGAGGCGTGAGCAAAGCAACAATGTAACCTGTGAATTGAGAGAAACCGTCATTTAGCCTGACTTTCCTTATGCATCAGAATGGATCGTCCGAGTTAACGTCAAGACGCAAACCCTAGCTGCCCCAGAACGACGCAGAAGACGACAGATTTCTTCCAGGGTGGCGCCAGAATCAAAAAGATCGTCGATCACCAACAGGCGCTTGCCCTTGATGGGTGATTTTAGACCGAAGGCCCCGGCTACATTAACCCGTTTTTGGGCCAATGTACGCATCTCTTTCTGCGGGGCGGTTTGCCTGGACTTGACCAGAACGGGCAGGAAAGGCAAGCCATACTTCTTGGCAAGGGCTTGAGCAAACCTGCTGACCGGATCGTGCTTGCGAGACATCGATGGCGGCACAGGAGCAACGACATCCACCTGAGCCAACTCCGGGTGCATATCCATCAATGCCGCCGCCTGTTCAACCAGCGCTGGAAGCGTCGAAAGATCGTCCTGGTATTTCAGGCGGTAGGCCAACTCTCCTGTCTGGCTGCGGCTCCAATTTGCGCCCGCAAACTGGCTGTGGAAGTCCATTGCCCAGCCCGCATCCCACGGACCCGGCAATTGACGTGGATGTGGTTGGGAGAGAAAAGATTAATCAGGTCTTCTGGTGTCGGCTGGGTTTTATTTCCGTTTCCATGAATCAAATATCGGTTTTCATCTTGAGCAATCTGATCATTGGATAATAAACGATCCACTTCAATCAATACCTCAGTGCGGCTACGGCCTGCCAGACGATTATAGGATGGATGATTGCGAAAATCTTGAACCCTTTCAGAATCTGATCCAACCAACAATTTTGCCACACCGCTACGCGGAAGCTTTCCTGGTAATGCACGAACGCAGTCAATAATCGCAGACTCCATTTCATCTGCCTGGCTCTTGCTGCCGATGAACGGCTCCTTCCTTTTGGGCGGAGTAATACCTTCAGCCGTCAGGACTTGTCCCAGTTTCCAGCCTTCGACAACGCAGCGAATTACATCATACGTTATCTCATCCGGCAATAAGAGTTTTATTGGGAACAGGCGATCCAGCGATTCTACCTGGCGAATGGCAGCTTCAATCTGCTTTCGCTCATCTTCTGGTACAACCATATCAACCTTGATCCGACCCGCTGTGATCAATTTCGCGGCGTGACTGTAGATTGTGTTTGGAGATAATCCACGTCGGGCGGCAATTTGCTCTACACTCAGACCTTCAGCCAAAAGTTGTTCGGTATATTCCAAAGTCCCGCCAGCCTGGCGCTCGGCTTTTTTACGTTCAACTGCCTGGTTGTCAATCTGGCGCGGCAACTTCAAAGGAATCGCTGTCTTGTTACGAATGGCTGCCTCGCCCTGGGGCGTCAAAGACAGAACCGGATATTCACCGCCAATCACTTTGAGATATCTCATCTCAATTAATTGGTCGATCATTCCGGCAAGATCGGACAATGAGAAGACCGCCAGCCGGCCATAGTAGGTGTTTTTGTCATAGCCGAATTGGGTCACACCTTTTGCTTTTGAGCCTTTGAGGATCCGGGTAATTTTTTGGCTTCCCACGCTGTTCGGCGCGCGACGAACGGTGTCTAATACGATCAAGGCTGTTCGCTCTGATTGCGTCAACTCCCCGGTGGGATGTACAGCAGACCGAGCTTGCTGGCGCGCCTGGCAATTATCGCAGCACACTTCTGCCTCGGCTGGTCCCGGGTCGCCAAAGTGATCGAGGATGATACGGCGGCGACAGGTATTGCTCTCAGCATACACGCTGATGCGTTCCAGTTGTGTTCTGCGGTGCGCTTGATGCATCTTTAACCGCTCGGTTATCGTCTGGGTTTCAAATTTGATCCAGTCGCGGCGTTTCACCCGCATCTGTAGTCCGATATCACCCAGGTGTTCCAGCATGCCGGCGCGTTCCAATTCAGCCAGCCCCACCCGTACTTTGACTTCGTGTAAACCTGTCAGGTAAGAAAGATTTTCAACGGTGATCGTTGTCTGTTGCTCATTGGCTGGGTGTATCGCTTCGAAAAGCAGGCGCAGGTCTGCGATTGTGATGACGCTACTTTCGATGAACCATTCCTGCAAGGCGCGGTCTTCTGGTGAATATAAAAGCACTGCCCGGGCAGGCAGTTCATCCCTGCCGGCGCGCCCGGCTTCTTGATAATAAGCCTCCAGCGATCCGGGCAGCGCATAGTGGATCACCTGGCGCACATCGGATCGGTCTATCCCCATGCCAAAAGCATTCGTCGCCACGACGATTGACAAATCGCCTGCCATGAAAGCATTTTGGATGCGCGTGCGTTCTTCCATCGGCAACCCGGCATGATAGTGCTGAGCGTGGATCCCATTCACAGTGCGGACAAACTCGCCCACGTCTTCTGCATCCCGGCGAGTTCCAGTATAGATGATAGTGGCGCCGTCTCCCCGGTTGGACAGCAACTCTTGGAGCGTCTTCAACCGGGCTGCCTGATCCGAGATATATCGCACTTCCAAAGCCAGATTCGGACGGTTAAATCCGGTCACCACACGCTGAATTTGCGAAAGGCCTAAAAGGCGGGTGAGATCATCCTGGACCTTTGGGGTGGCGGTGGCAGTCAGAGCCACGGTCAAGGGATTGCCTGAGGCCGCCCGAAATTTGGCAATGTGCAGGTAATCGGGTCGGAAGTCATGTCCCCATTCCGAAATGCAGTGCGCTTCGTCCACTGCGAGCAAGCTTATAATCTGGCATTTTATAGCATCCAGGAATTGGGCGCTGCGGAGGCGTTCAGGGGCAATGTAGATAAGCCGGTATTTTCCAGCGACAAAATCGTTTAACCGCCGGTTTTGTTCACTGTGGGAAAGCGAGCTGTTAATAAAAGTGGCTGATATGCCCCGTCGCTCCAGATTATCCACCTGATCTTTCATCAGAGCAATCAGCGGTGAGATTACCAGCGTTTTTCCTGGCAAATGCAAAGCTGCCAGTTGAAAGATCAGCGATTTTCCCGATCCAGTGGGCATTACCACCAGGGTATGCTGTCCGTGCAGCAAACTCTGAATGGCTTCCGCCTGGCCGGAGCGAAAGTTTTCGAACCCGAAATATTGTTGCAGGCTGGAAACAAGGTCAGGAGTCATCTCATGTATCCATCACCCCGAACATCAGTATTGGCTCAATTATAGCGCGCAATTACTGAGATGCGAATGACTGCCGGTCGATATGGATTTTTTTCGGTGCGCTTTCGGTTGGCTTTAATGGCGACGGTCGTGGTCATGAACTATGGAGAGGTCTCCGCCTAATTTCTCCAACGCGGCTTCCAGAGTTTGATTGACCAATGCCATCTGCGCAGATGCGTCGTGCAGGTTAACCGCCGCCTCGCCTGCCACAGCTATGTAATCCAAGAACTCGTGAGCGTGTTCCTGATTGTGCTCACTCTAATGGGGAATCAGCGCCTTCAGTTTCTCGGTTTCGTTCATTGTTTTCGATTCCTTTCCGAGGGATGAGCAGAACTCGATGTTTGATTAGATCAATTTCTCCTTTTCTACTGGGCAAGTGTATGTCAGAACCTGCGTCCCTAGAGGCTGCCCGACGTGGGCAGCGATCACCGCACATTTTACTTTGAATAGAAAGAAGATCGCTGTTGGATTGTTACTGAGGCTCTCAAAATTACCCTGCCCCTTCGCAAGAATCAGATCGGCTTCGGCGAAGGAACGGCGAAAATCTGGACCGCAATCTTCAAGCAGGGTCCCCGGTGCATCCGAACCATTATCGATAATGGTCACAATTTCATCCAACCCCACAGCCTGGGCATCGGCCAGCGTGGCATCATTGATCACCGGCGCCCCGCGTACGACCAGCGTGACACGTTCCGGACCAAGCTGCTCAATTAAGAGCCGGTCGAAGGCGATCTCGCCGGCATTGTCGGCTAGATAAAGGATCGATTGCGCTTCAGTGACTGCCTGCCGAAATCGATCCTTTTCACCAAGGAACGGTTCCGCCAGGGCATGCTGGATGGCCTGACGTACATCTGACTCGCTCAAGTTCCCATTGATGCCCATGTCGATCACGTTCCCTGCGATCGCCAACCGGGTAGCCATCGACAATGGATCCTCTGCTGCCGCGACCTCAGCGCGCAAATCGGGTAGCAACTCTAAGGCAATCCGGTTCAAGCGCTCCTTTGCCTGCCGATAAGGGTCGTCCACGCCGACCAACTGACGCAGGCGGCGGTGAATATGCTGCGCCATCAGCGGAGGCGATTGAGACAGGTCCATCTCCCCGGCCAGGTGAAGCACATCCCGCATGAGCTGCTCGTGGACAGCCGGGTCCGGGGATGCCATCCGGCTTGCTTCCAGAGCCTGGCGTAAGATGCAAGGGATACAATCCAATGAAGTCTGCATAATGCCTTACACTTCGGATAACCGAATGTTCTGTTTGATAAAGACTATACCTATCAGATTGCATATCGTCAGGTTAGTTTTTTTCATCGTTCTCTGCTTTCTATCTATCGAACCCCAATTAACTGGTAAGGTCGCGTTTCTAGCCTTGCTTTGGTCATGATTGTGTTCTTATCTACAAGCCTGTTTAATGTCAAGCACCGGTGCGCCATTGATCGCGTCCAGGCCGAGGACGGTCAGGACATTCCCCTCGATGGCCGACAACTTAACGAAGGTGACCCCTATAGGGTTTGGGCGATTGGGACTGCGCAAGGCTAAGACGCCACGCTGTGGGCGGCTGTGTTCGCCGCGCGGATATTGGAGTGAATTATAGCCTTCGGAGCGATGGAAAACAAAGACGACCATCAACTCCATACCTGGCTCAAATCCGGTCAGACTTTCCAAAAGATCGGGAGCAAGGACGATACGCGCGGGGGAAGCTCTCAGCAGGTCTAGTTTAGCCGCGTCAGGGAATTCATTCTCCACATAGCCGATCGCCCTAAAGCGAAAAATCTCCGACTTCTGGTTTTCAACTGATTCGCCGCTCTTTTCTAATTCAATGCTCAATTCTTCTTCCAGCGTATCCAATTGCTCCATCATCGCTGGTGGGACGGAGTGCGCCGGCCAGCGCTTCTTGAGGTCTGCGATTTGTTCATTGATCTCTGTGATTCTGTCTTTGCTCATTGTCTCCACTTTTAAGGCAGCTTACGCTCAGCCTTTTCTCCAAGATTCCTCCGGTAGGCCTCCTCCCCATTTCAGAGATAGGATGCGCCGGCTTAATCGTAAATCTCCAATTCGATGACTGTTCGTTTCTTTTTATCAGGATTCGTGGCTGGTTAGAGACGCCGGAAAATGTGCTGGCGAGGCGCTCCAAAAACGGACCCCATAACGTTCCACAACTTGCGCTTTACCGCTCGTCTCTAATTCAGCCAGCGTAGCAGTCACTTCTCCGGGTGACCAGTGTTGAAGAGTCTCTATCAATTCGTCGTCTTGCATAGGGTGGCGAGTGATGATCTTAATTACCGCGTCCACCAACAATTCGGTCTCATCGAGGACGAATGACCCATCGGCAGGGTGGATAATCCTGGCAATATTGCCCAGAATGGCCTGGGCTCGTAACAGCCCTTCCTCGTCGGATGGCTGAACCCACGTCTCGACCGGAGGGCGGGCTGGTTGGAGGATGTGGACCTCGTCCGGTCGGATTTCTTTCAGCTTTGTAGCAATTTTGCCAAGTGCAGCCTCAGTATCATTCAACCCTCGCACCAGCATGACCTCCACCCACAATTTCCCCCTAAATTCTTTTCGGAACGCAACCAGTCCATCGATCAGACGTATAAAACTGACCTCTGGGTGAGGGCGATTGATCTTGCGATAGAGCCTGGCGTTCCCTGCATCAAGGGATGGCAGTACTGCATCTGCCTGGGATAATTCAAGGCGCATTTGTGGCAGATACAACAGAGAACCATTTGTAATGACTGCGACTGGCAAATCAGTTAGCGCCTTCACCTTTCGGATCAGCCAGCCGATGCTGGCATGCAGTGTGGTTTCTCCTGAGCCGATTAGAGTAACCCAGTCGATTTCACCCGGTTCATGAGATGCCAGAGCTTGTTCCACTTCAATAATAATATCTTCGCGCGGGAAATACTCGCGCCGTACATTCGTCATTGGAATACTACGGCCTAATTGGCAGTAGACGCAATTCCAATTACAGGTTTTCAGTGGAACAGGGTCAATTCCTAAAGATTGTCCTAAACGGCGTGAAGGGACCGGGCCGAAAACGTATTTCATTTCTGCACTCAGTTATAAGCCAGACGAGTTGCCTCGTCTGCCATCGTTGGCGCTAAAAGCGGCGGCCATTCGGCGCTTTCCCATGTACCCAGACTTGTGTGTAATTCTAGGTACTTTGTTGGGATAGGATGCGTGCCTACAACGACCTTGACACCGTAGCGTTTCTCAAGGAAATTTTTAAAGGTATGGATATATGGGCAGGGAGGATAGCCGACCAGGAACCCGGTAGCCAGGTGGATCACCTGCGCCCCATTCTTCACCATCTCTTCTCCCGTATATTCAACATTGCCACCTGGGCACCCGTCGCAAGTGGTGTAGCCCACCAGTTCAACTTCAGAATCGGCGTATTGGGCGAACGCGCCTTCCCGGTTTCTCATCGCCCGCAGGCATTTCCCACCGGCGCAGGTTCGATAACGGTCACAGATAATTACTCCGATTTTTATTTTGGCGCTCATTTTTTCTCCTTTGGTAGGCTGAATACGGGTACTTGCTGATGATTTTTCAGGCGCAAAGGTGTGTTTTGTGATCTTCTTTTGTCAAAATCACCGTCTTCGGCCTCTTTGATTTCCATCGCCAGCACACCCTTTGCGTTGGCGGATTTGTCTCCGCTGGCCTCTATTGTGTGTTGTAAAATCCCTTGATGCTGTGGATAATGGAGACACTGTCGTAGTTGTCGTTTGTGTAAGCCTGCGCTCCAGCGCAGTTACCACCACATCTACCAGGTGTGGAGCAGCTTCACGCCCCAGAAACGCCAGAGCAGCTCCGGCAAGCGGAACCAGGCCGCGGACAGGGGGCAACGCTTCCGGTGACAAAACCTGTTCTCGGGTTGGGATTGAAGGAGATGCAGCCGCTGGCAGTTTCGTGAGTGCAGCGCTCTGCACTGGTGTAGAATGCGCTGTGATAGCGCCATTTGGACAGGCATCTACACATGCTTCACACTGTGTACATAGCATATGGTCGATCGCAGCCTGATAATCTACCAACTGGATTGCTCCAACAGTGCAGACATCTATGCATTCACCACAACCAGCGCATACTTCTTGATTGATTTGGATCATATCGAACTCCTAACTAGTAATTGTCTTATATTTGAGGAAGTCCCGCTGTTGTTTTAGGCAATGCCTCAGGAAATAAATTCGATAAACTGGCTGTTCAAGATCGCTCATCAAGCAGGATCATTCTTTGGCGTATCGATAACGCCGCATTTATACTATCAACTATTATTGTAGTACATAATCAAATTAAACACAATCATTACAACTATAACATTAGTTGTAGGAGTTTAATTCTTGCCCATCATCATGTGCAATCATGTCAAACCCCTTTTCTCATTTTTCCATTGATCGGGCGCTGGCAGATATAATAGGATGATGCGCTGTCTATACTTGGCTGGTCGCGAGATTAGTTATGCTCGTAATGATGTGCTTTTGCGCGCATTAGAGCGTTTTTGCGAGGTGGATATCCTGGGTGTCAGAAGTAGACCAGCCTCTTTGGCAGCTATAAGCGCCAGTCTGACTTTGCAGGCTATCCCCAGGCTCTTATTTGGCCAATATGATTTTGTTTTTGTGGGTTTTTATGGGCACCTGCTGATGCTTCCGGTTGGAATCTTTTCTCGTCGGCCAATCGTGTTTGATGCATTGCTTTCGACGTATGATACTTTAATTGAAGATCGCCAGGCTCTATCGAAACGCTCCTGGTTTTCTGCTCTGGCCTGGTGGTTGGATCGAGTTTCCTGCCGACTGGCTACGCTTGTTTTATTAGATACACCTCTTCATATCGATTACTTTGTCAACCAGTTTAATCTCCCTGTTCAAAAATTCGTATCGATTCCGGTTGGTTGCAACGAAGACATTTTTTATCCTCGCCCAGCTCAAAAGCCGTCCGGTCCTACAATTGTGACCTATTATACGTCGTACAACCCACTGCATGGTGTGGACGTCGTTGTGCGGGCGGCTGCACTGCTGCGCTCAGCCCCGATCCATTTTCGCATCATTGGAAATGGATTGACCTACCCAAGCGTGAGAAGGTTGGCTGAAGAACTGAGCCTGGAAAACATCTCCTTTTTACCCGAAATGCCGATTGAACAAATTGCTGACGAAGTAGCGAATGCAGATATCTGTTTGGGGGGCCATTTTGGACAAACCGATAAAGCTGCGCGGGTTGTGGCGGGAAAGGTTTATCAGATCCTGGCGATGGAACGTCCGGTGATTGCTTCTACTACTCCCGCTAACCTGGAGCTTCTTCGGCATGGCGAAACGGCTTATCTATGTCTGCCTGGCGACCCGGCTGCCCTTGCAGAATCCATCCGGATTTTACATGCTGATCCAAAGTTGCGCTTCTCCCTGGCAAAAGGTGGGCGCAAGCTTTATGAAAAAAGCTGTAGCGAAGCTGTGATCGCAGAAATGCTCCAGCAGGCTGTAAGGAAGCGATTGCATTGAGATGAACATTACGTTGATACCACTGGATCTCAAGTCCCTCCAAATGGCTGGTTTCGATGTTGCTATTTGCGATGGTCGCCTATAAGCGGTTTTTTGGCGTCAAGATGTGAGATTATTTCCATGTCAGGGATTAAATTCAAAAATCCATACTTGATCCTGGTGGTAAATTAGTTTGAAATGGATGTTATTGAGCAGTTGTTCGATATCCAGATGCTTTCCACCTGAATTTACATTCCCATTCTTTTGACCAATATAGACGTGTGTTACGTTGCGTTCCTGAAGCATTTTTATAACATCTGGATGGTTTACCCCATGTTGTTCAATCATTTTCACAAGTTCGTTGGTGAGGTTGTAGAAATCGGGCTGGATGCCTTGCTCGCTGACGTAGTTGAGGGGGGGTTGCGTAGTTAATCGGTGGGCGGCATAAGGTAGCCACCAGCCGCCATCTGAGCCGACCGCTGCTTCTCCGTTGAATGCGAGGAATGAGTTGACTAGAAAACGGGAATCCTGCGGTAAATATTCATCGATCCAAATGGAGGCTTCGATATCCGAGCTTGTAGCAAGGGCGTATTCTGATGGCTGGATGTCTGCCAGGCGTAGCCTCGCACCCCAAATCCCGATGAGGATCGTGATCAGAACAAGACCGAATGAGAATCGTGGGTTTCGTCGATTCTTGTTTTCGTTCAAAGGAGGTATGGCTCTCGCTTGCAGCGCATCAATGACCCAACCGATGCCGATACCGATCGTCAGCCCGGCAGGGATGTAAAACGCGATAAAGTAGGTGAAGTTTTTAATGATCCCGGCGCCAGGCAAGTCAAACCAATGAGGGTTTACCAAGACGAATAGCAGGCTCCACCAGAGCAAAATAATTGCCATGCCTCGCTCTCGCCGCCACATCCCCCAGGCAATGATCAAGGGCAGGCTTAGCCAGGCTGCTAATGGCAGGATAAGCAAAAAATTGATGGAAGCGAGATCCACATCTGTGCCGACTGGCGCGACAAGCTGGGCTGTAAAAAGGGCGGGCAAGTTGCCCGAAAAGGCTCGCGCCAGCCAGGGAAAGTAAATCGCAAATGCTCCTGATCCAATCCAGAAGATTTTATAAAAAATTGTTGAGAAGCTCTGCCGGGCTTGTTTGAGCGGCAGCAATGCAGTGATGCATAAGATCGCTGGAAAGAAAACCAGCGCCATCATGAGCACTCTGTAATGCGTCAAAGCCAGACCGCTAAAAGTAATCGCGCTCAAGGTTATTGTCCGTTTGGGGTACGAAGGGGTTTCGAGAATGGTCCAGGCAAGGCAGATTGCTGTCGGCAGAATCACCAGACCGGCAAGCTGGGTATAGCGTCCCCAATTTGTATAGATCATCGGGATTTGAAAGAGCAGACCTGCAGCCAGAATCGTTATTAAAGCGCCCCAGCGGTCCTTCGAGACGCGCATTGCCAGGGGGAATAAAGCAATGACAGCCAGCGAGTTCAATATTTGTCCTGTCCAAAGCACCGATTGAGCCGCATCCATACCACTCACCCAGTAAAAGACGGCTGCAAGGCTGTGAAAGCCGAAGTGATAGGTGAAGGAATCCAACTCCGCATACGGCAGCCAGTTCTGGAAAAGGCCCCCATGATCAGCAAGCAGCTGGGTGATCAAAGTGTGCTGATACCCATCTCCCCACATTGGGAGATCTACATAGCGAATCACCCAGAAGCGGCAAGCGAATATTAATCCCAATACAATGAACAGGCTTAATTCGAATGGTGAAATACTCGAAAATATTCTTCCAGGTTTAAATTTTGAGATATGGGTTCTGCGGAAAAACTGGAACTCTCGCGCGAGATCATTCTTATGTCGCCAGGTTAGGCTTGTCAGGCCAACCAGTGATGGGAACCAGGCAATGACTGAGCCGAAATGCATCCCTACCGTATCTGTCCAAAGGAAAAGGATGGGATAGATTGACGCGCTCAAACCGGCAGACAATCCGAGTTTTTCAACCCAATGGATTGAGGACCAGTTATCCAGCATCAAATCTAATAGCGCCCATCCAGGAAGTACAAATAAAAAAAATAAAAGCACCAATACAAACCACCAGCCCAAAAATTCTTTTGTCAGCTCAATCAATCTTGGATGAATATCTAAGTTCAAACCGATTATCATTTGAGCATCATTGGCTGCAAAAGCGCTTGATGGGGGTTTTTCTATACCTGTACTCTGGCATCCACAAACCAGAGCGAAGGTTATCAGCAACCAGAACCATACAGCGAAATGAGTTCGTCTTGGCAGGAAGTCCACCTGGAAATTGATCATGCGTTAATTATCCGCCAAATTGCGGTTCAATGGATATAAAAATCGATATGACGATCTGCATTAGAGACCGTCAGGTGTGGCCCTTGAGGTGTGTGGAATAGGGATACTTCTGCTCCCGACCACTCTTTGAGGAGCAGAATCGTCAGGACCGAGAATCCTCCATCTTGACCTGATTGATAGATCATATTCGTCGCGCCGATTGTCTCATCCCACTCGGTTTGAATGATTTGCTTGTTCAGATCGGAGTCGATTGGAAGCAGAATGACTTCGGCGGATTGCCCTTGACCGCGAATTTGGAAACGACCAGGCTGCCGTTGATCTAATCTACCCGAAAAATGCCAGCTCAATCCGGCTTGCTGTCTTGAAGGCCCCTGAACCTGATCAGCTATCACGATCACTCCGGAATGGTAAAAGAAAATAGTTCGTTTTTGCTGCCAGCCACGCCAATCATCCAGTACAGTAGTGCTGATATCGAGGTCTTTGCCCGGCTCAAATTTCTCCACCTGGGCGAGATGAGGCGGGTCCTGAGACCACGAGCTGCCGATGCCTGTCAACAGATGGACTACAGAGCTCATCCCGTTCCGTTCGACAAGCAAGCCATTCAAGTTCTCGCGCGGGATCCGTTTATCGCGCAACAGGCTGCGGCCTTTTGGCAGCCAGGGGATCATCTCGCTGCTATTGATTTCAGTAATGATGGGACCAGATTGATAGGCCAGTACAATCGAATTGGTTGCTTTATAGCGATGCCAACCGGTGAAGCGCAAGTTAAGCAGTAGATAACTGGAATTGTTTTCCCATCCAGCTCGAAAGACAATCTTGTCTGGGGCTAATGGGCCGAGTTGATTTGGCAAGCCTGAATTAGCATAAATCAAGCAGGATCCCCAGGGTGGCGATTGGGATGCCAGCGCGGGTGTGATGTCCACGCCTGGCTGAGCATAGAGGAACTGACTCTTGGAAGTCAGGTCATCCGCTGAAAGCCCTGCCAGCCAGAGGGCGGTGTGGGCAAGATCAATCTGGGCCGAATCTGCCTCGAGCGATGCCTGGGAATCGGCCAACAACCTCCCCGCCCAATAATTGATCAGACCTGATCCATAGGCGTTGAAGTGATTATAGGTTAATGGCGCGCCATCCGGCAGCGACTGGATGAAAAACCATTCGAATGATTGGCGCAGGTTCTTGGGGTCGGCCTCACCCGAGAATAAATATTGGAACCATGCATGCTGCAACCATTCTGCCTGGTAGATGTAGGTATCATCATTATTTCGAAAACGCCATTGCCAAGCGCGTGGAAAGTCTCTCAGGTAAGCCAGATTTTGTTGGGATGAAGCCGGATCGGCCAGGTGTGTTGCCTCTAAGATCGCAATTAAACCAGCGCCGCACTCTTGATTCTCATAAGGACCACTAGGCCATTTGCTAAAGGCAATGCCATACATCCAATCGACCCATCCGATTGAAAGGGCGCGCTGATTGATGGCTGCAAACCAATTTGCGATCTCCTTCTGTTCAGCGAGGCTGAATAATTCGGGGTACTTCTCTTTGATCTGGGTATAATAATAAACCCGACGTGCTGCCTGGCACTGCCCGTATTTGACACTGTTTTCGGGCCGGGTAAAGAGCTGCTGACGAGCTTCAGTAAGTAGCGCTTGCCGGAATGGCACCCCCCAACGCGATTCGCTGCTGGCGAGTGCGAGAAATCCGTATTCAGGGGTACCCTTGTTTGGGTTGGCGTTCACCAAACTGACCAGTTTTTCAAAGACGAGCGACCCATCATACTCTTTATTTACCGGGGTGGTAGTTCCACACATGAAAGGAGTTTCTGCGGAGATGCCTGGAAATGTGGGCGCTGTTGACGGATAGAAACTGCCCTGGTATGCCTGGATAAATTCCAGCAAACCCATTCCCAGGAAAAGTATCAGACTGGCGCCAATCACGACCTGCGAAAAAACCGGCTGCTGTTTTTTCACAGGCTGTTTATCTGGATTGCTGAGATAAGAAAGACCGCAGTCCATTATGCCTACTAAAAGCAGCCATAATAAAGATAAGACGACCGCCTGCAATAATGCAAAGAACTCTTCTTCAGAAAAACGCTCTTCGATCTGCAGAACGGCAGTTGTGGTTCCTCCAGCGACCCCAGCCAGAAAGAGCATGGTTAAGAACCGAGGAATAAAGGAGAGGCTATTCCCTAACCATCGATTGATCTGGATTAACAGGGCATATCCACTCATCGCCAATAACCAGGCTGCCAGAGACGCCTGGGAAATAGCAAATGCAAACCCGCTGATGGCACAGAAGATGAGATTACTGAACTTGAAGAATGGATGGATTCTGGTTAAAGGTAAATTCTGAGATCCAGGCAAGGGCTAATGTCCCAATAATGAAAAGATATTGGATTAAGAATTCTTTGGCGGTTATTGGTGTTCCCGAGAACCAGCCCGATCCTTGTAGGAAAGCGGTGGGGATCAACGGCAATAATAATATCAATAGTAAAGATTGACAGATTGACCGTTTGCGATTGTTAGTTGCTTTATAGACTTCGAGGGTCATTGATCTACATCACTTCCTGCAGATGTTCTGGTTCAATGCAAAGATATACACTCCATCCTGGTGATAGATCAACGAAAACTCGGAGTGATTGATCAACTCCTCCGGGCTAAAGAGCTGACTGGCGCCTGCGCCAACCAGACCTTTTCTTTGCCCAATATAGATATGGGTAATCTTCTCATTGCAAAGCATTGTCAGGCTTTCGGGAGCGGTTAGATCGTTATCTTCCAATATGGTTACCAAAGCAAGCATACGATCAGGGTATTTCGGAGAATTCGGCGTTTCGTTGAGCAGCGCGTATTGGGGAGGCATGGTGTTTTGGCGTTTTGTGAAATAAGAAATCCACCAGCCCGCATCCGATCCTACAATCGAGCGGCCATTATAGATCCGATAACCTTCAACGAGAAAATGGGCATTCTCAGGCACATTTTTCTGGATCCAGGCCATGGCGCGCAGGTCGGGGCGTACTGCCAGACCGAATTCCACGGGTGTGGCGATCAATCTGATGGAATTTGCGCCAACGAGAGCAAAAACCATCAAAACCATGCTAAGTGCAATGTGTGCTGCATTTGGAAATTTCCGATGAGACCAGCTTGAAATTTCGCCAACCATCCAACCTAGCAGTAAACTGACAGGCATATAGACCCAGATCAGGATTGCGAACACCTGGAGCATATTTGCACCGGGTAGCTGGAAAATTGAACTCAGATGGTATGCTTGTAAAGTCAGCAACCAAATTCCCACTGCAGTAACATCCCATCGTTTCCTGGAAATGCTCCAGAGAAAGGCGATGATGGAGGCAATTATCAATACCCATGAGAGATAATGATCCAATTCAAGCCAAGCTTGAAGCTTAACCTGTAAGCTGAGCACCTCTGAACTGAGATTGCTGATTGATCCACTATTCATCCCATCAGCCATCATCTCACTCAATGAACTCCCGATCAGGTTTTTCAACCAAGGGGCCAGGAAAAGAAAGCTGATTGATCCAATAGCGGCAATACTCAATCCCAGTGAAATCCACTCTTGGATCGTCCGATATTTTCGGGAGAGTATCCAACCAATCAGCAGACCCGGGAAAATGGTTGCATAATAAAAAACTGTCCGGTAATAGGTCAGCGTCATTCCAGCCAGCATCAAGCCGGTAATCAAGCAGGAAAACCAGAATTCTTTCGATTGGAGTGCGTGTAGGAAAAGATATCCAATCCATTTCCACTGTGGCAAATCATGTGGATGGGTCTTGGTGAGGACCAGTCGTCTCGCTCTTTCGAAAATGTCCCAGGTTAGAAGGATGCCAACGGGTAAAATTGCTTGACCGTCCAACTGGGCAAAACGTCCCCAATTGACGTAGAAGGCAGGCATTGGAGAGAGCAGTCCGGCAAATAAGACCGTGCTTGCGGCTGCCCAGCCGTTCTTCGGGCTCAATCGGTATGCGAGTGGTATCAGAGTGATCACCGCGATGGCGTTGATCCACTGAGAAACGATAAGCGTCGCTTTGTGGGATGGTAAACCGGTTAGCCAGGAAAATAAGGCTGTATGGTCGGGGAAACCAAAATGAACAGTCAGGCTGTGGTATGGGGCATATGGCTCCCAATTTGTAAATAGGCCTTTCTGATCTAAAATTAGCTGCGCCATAACCGTGTGCTGAACCGAGTCTCCCCACATCGGGACATCCACTGTCCGAATTGCCCAGAAACGAGTTGCAAAAATTAGAATAACCAGGAATGATAGGATTAATATTTCCCACGGAAAAGGCGATAGTGGTCGGAGGAATCTCGACTTCAATCGTTCGCGCCCTTCGTTTGTTCTGAAATCGCCTAAAGCGCCGGTATTATTCCAGACCAGGAAGACAGCCGCAAATACGCCAGGAATCCAGGCATACCATACACCCATCTTGAGATTAATCAGATCGGATAGTACAAGCAAGACGGGATAGATTGCCAGCCCGACCCCGCTACCCATACCAAATTTTTCCCAGAAGGAAAACCCATTCCAGTTCGGCCAAAAAGCTTTCAGTAATGCCCACCCAGGTAAAACAAACAGGAATGTGCCAATCAGGATCCATCCCCACCAGGTGAGGGCTTCTCGGAATAGACCTGACCATTGCGCAATTGTCCGAAATAATAGACCGAAATAGATCTGAGTTTCTTGAGGCTGACCATTAAGATAAAGGGAACCAAGTAAATATTTCTGGTTTTCGCCTGTACCGATGTCGACCTGCCCTGTCCCACTCAACTCCAGGAAAAGATAATAATCTGAATTTTGAGAATGGGCGAGAGGAGGAAATTTGAATGAATATTCGCCTGTGGTAGAAATTTGATCCAGTTTCAGGGTTGCGCTGCGCAGGTCAGCAGAGTCCTGTGGCGATCTGCGCAGGTGCAGAAGAATCTCACCATCGCCTGGCTGCACAGTATCCAGGTATAAAACGATGCCTTCCAGACCAGCGTAAAAGGCTGAAAAAGTTTGGCCAATAGAAGTGCTGGAGCTTAAGGTGATGTATCCATCGCGGGTGGTTTGCTCTGGTCTGATGTCGGTTGCAGAGCACGCCAATAAACCTGACGCAAGCAGCAGCATCACTCCCAGTAGGGTGGATTTTCTTCCCATTTTATTTCTGATTTGGATCCGAGTGGGTTGTAGCGTTAGTACTCTCAGTTTCCATGCGCCGCAAACGATAGAGAGTCTCTTCCATGATCATCCGATTGAATCCGATCAGGTCGGCGAGAAGACCGATCAGCAAGGTTTGAAAACCTACGATTAACAAAACAGCAGAAAGGATTACAGATTGTATATGTCCCTGGCCCTGGCCTAGCAGGACGTAATACAGATAACGAAAAGCCAGAAATAGACCACCCAGGATCAGAGTTATGGCGAAGGCTGAAAAGACCCGCAATGGTCGGTACATGGAGTAGGAACGGACGATTGTGGTGCCTGAGTAAGCCATATAGTGCAATATACTGCGCATTAACCGAGATGGACGAGTCTTCGGATTGGTACGCACGGGTACATAAGCGACCGCCATCCGTCGGTTACCCGCCTGGATGAGTGTTTCAAGCGTATAAGAATACTCGCTCAACACCAGGGTGTGCAAAGCTGCTTCCCGACTGATCGCGCGAAATCCGCTGGTCGCATCTGGGATGTGCAGCCCGGAAGCGCGCGCGACAATCCAACTTCCTATGCGCTGCAACAGGCGCTTTAGGGGTGAAAATGCCTGTAAATTGGCTACGCCACGATCCCCGACGACAATCTCTGCCTGTCCATCGAGGATTGGGTCAATCAAACGTTGAATATCGTCAGCGTGGTATTGATTGTCGGCATCAGTATTAACAATGATATCCGCCCCAAAACGAATGCAAGCGTCTAATCCAGCAGTAAAACCGGCTGCCAACCCGCGATGTAGCTTCAGTTGGATGATGTGGTGAACGCCATTTTCTGCTGCGACCTGGGCGGTTTGATCTTCGCTACCATCATCAATGATCAGGAATTCGATCTCGTCAATTCCACGGAGTTGGCGCGGCAATTCCTTCAGTGTGGCAGGGAGAGTCTCGGATTCGTTATAGCAAGGTATTTGAATAATTAGCTTCACAAATAGTCTTCTCAGCGGGGTTTTATAATCACTGGTAAGTATAACATTGGCGGATGGAGATTCCACGCGCCAGTCCCTATCCAATTCCCCGCCCAATCGAAGACGACTGCAAATACGGCAATTCCATTCCGATCAGGGATTGTTGCGGTATCGAACTCAATATTCCACCCATCGTCGGGGTTCCAATCCTCGCCCAAATAATTCCAGCTAGAGCCTTGCCAATCATTTGAGTGCCAGTAAAATCGGACGAGTGCGACTCCGCTGTTTGTATCGCGCGCGGCGATATTCAACATAATTTTTGAAGAGGCGATGGATGCACCTTCTTGAGGAGAAATGAAGCTGGCGCTTGGGTCTTGATCGTCTTTATATAATGACAGTGTGTAAGCGGCGCTGGTACTCCCAGTATTGGGGTGATCCCAGGCTTCAATTTTGATGAAATAATTACCTGTGCGTAATAATTGGTAGCTTATGGATGAATCGGTGCGCTCAAATTGAACAATATCATCGTTTGAAGAAAGAACCGATTTTCCATCCGTGTCGATCAAAGAGATGGTGGTATCGAGGGGTGAACCGATTGCCTGTGCCTGCGTAAGCAACGCAATCCGGTCGCCAGCATAGCCTTGGAACTGGTAATAATCGCTATCTCCACCGGGGCAAACTAAACCATTGACCGTTTCGCTGTAATTGATATAGGTTGCTAAATCCGGCGTATTATCGTTATCTCCGCACACAGGAGGTGGATCAGTGGTGATGCTGAAATCATCAATAAACCAGCCTGGGAACTGGTTATACAGTTTATCTAATGTAGCGAAATAAAACCTTATTTGAATGGTGTGACCTGCATATTGGGCTAACGAGATAACCGGACTGCGCAGCCAATAATTGGGCGGGTCATCCAAGAGGAAGTACAGGTTATTAAATGGCCCACCATCTGTTGAAATCTGAACCCAGCGCTGATCCCAATGGCGGGACGTCCCTTCAGTTTCATGTTGAAAATAAAACCGCAAATAATATGCGCCTGAGCCAGGGACCTGGATGTTCGGAGAGGTCAGATATCCAAAATTTGGTTGACCGTTATCATAGCCATTCGAACTGCCGACATCATATTTCCAGCCAAGAGCCCCTCCATCTGTGTGATTGGCTTCATTGGATAGCACCCAATTTGTACTTGTCCAGATGGTGGGAGCAGTCTCCATATTTTCGGTATAGGGCAGTTGGACTGTTGTCTGGTTTGAGGATGAAGCTGTGGTGATCTGGAAATTTCCAAGACTGCTCCAACTGCTCTGTCCATTCAGGTTGCTCGCTTTAACGCGCCAGGTGTAATTTCCAGTTGTTAGTGTGTTTAGATGTCTGAATGTATCTTCACCCCAAGGGGTCAGTAAAACCTGACTCCCATTGAGGAATAATTCAAGCTGGTAAAGTGATGCCCCGCCGGCATTATCCCATGAGAGGCTCAAGGAGGCATTGCTGGAGACGCTCAAGCCATTACTTGGCCAAACCAATTTTGGAGCAGCGGGTAATGTCGAAATTGATTGGATCAAAACTGATGAAACAGTAGCTGCTCCAATGCGGTTATCTGCCAGGTTGCTGTCTTGAAAAATAAAGGTTTCACCTCTGCCGAGGAAATTGTCTTCAGAGAACAAATTCGCCTGGATATTCGAACCGACCAGAATAGAGGTTGCATTATCGCCTCCCAATACCCCAAGCTGAGCAGGCGATGCATAGCTGCCAACATTGAGCAGGATACATCGACCTTGAAAATCGGGTCCGGCGAAAAGCGCCGCTTGATTGGATGTCGGAATACATGCTGATGGCGCCGCGGCACATTCAAAATTCTTGCTGAAATGGGTTAGCCCAGGCAAACCGCTGGTTTGATTTTGGGCTTTATCTCGGATGGTCAATGCCAGGCTGACCGGGCCGTCCGGGACATTGTCGGCGCACATATCCCAATTGTACGAAAATTGGTTGGTCGAGAATGGGCTTCCCAACATGTGCCATTCATCATTATATAAAGCCATGAATTGAACACTTGCGATCCCGCTATTCTCGTCATTGGCATACCCCTGCAAAGGAAGCACGCCGCTGTTTATGATCGCTCCTTGCGGTGGGCTGGTGATCCCACCAGTTGGAGCGATATGGTCGGGGCTCATGAAATTTGTCGAGACATAATTGGTTTGGGTTGAATTACACACATCTGATGAACGGCAATAAGGCAGATCCGATGTGATCCTTGGTCGACCGCCGTTAATCGATACATCATCAAAAGTGATATCGATGGATGTGCCCCAGTATGATGTAGAAGTGGTATGGACCATGAAATGCAGATGATTGCCAGAACTGACTCCGGTATCATCTGCAATGCCGATAAACTGACCGCGGCGGACGGGCGCCCCGATTACACGCAATTCAACAGGGATGCTATTTTGAGCCAGGTGCAGATAGAGTTGATAGGTAATGGGAGTGGTTGAAGTGTCTTCCAGGACGATATAATTTCCGTTGACTGGGTCGCCATTGGGGTTAGTCCAGATCGCGCGTTTGACGGTTCCGCCCCTGGCCGCAAGCACATTGAATAAACCGCTCGGATAACCGGGTTTGGCAAAATCGAATGCAAAATGGGCGCTCCCGCTGGGTGTGTACCGGTCATGTCCAACGCTTTGGGTCAAAGACATGGTGTCGCCGCCAGTCCAAGGGAGCAGGTAACCGCTGATTGGGGCTGCTATTGCCGCCGCCCTATAATCAGCGACCTTCATCCACTCGAGTCTCTGCTCCAAAGGAACCAATTCATCTGGCATCTCGCGGATAACCAGCGGCCAGAGAGGGTCTGAGGGGATAAAGGCTTGCCATCCCTGATCTGTTTTGCGAACCAGGGCCAGACCAGGCTCAACCGGGACTACCTGTCCGGTTTCAGGATCGAGCGGAACCAACCAGCCAATGGCCCAATTCCCATCCGCCGAAACCTTGATCCCTTCAATTTGGGTGTCATAAAGCAATAATGCCAACGCTTCCGGCATCTCGGTATCGAGGGCGGTACGGATTGCCTGTTTGATGGCTTCTTCCTCAACGGATTGGGGGATCAGTGCTTCTGGGGTTGGTGGTGGAGCGAAGGCGGATTGGGCAAAATGCGAGATACCCCATACTCCGATTGTAGTGATGACTGCAATCAGGATCAGAGAGAAGGCAAAAGTTTTTGTCAGCATGGTTCGCTTCAAATCGTCATCCTCATCTATTATCTACATTCACCATTAAACCTTGGGTTGGGAGAAGAGGTAAGACGTCCGATGATTTAGTTGATAGCGTCTGATACTCTTTCTGTGATGACGAGCCGGTCGAGCGAACGAAATGAAAGCAGCAGTACTTTATACCGGGTCAGATCGAATTCTTATTAATGTTGATCTATGAAAAGATTATATCATGCGTTACTGATTGATATAATCTCTATCATATGCTTGAGCCAAGGTCACAGATCGAGAGTTTTCTAAATCTTTCGTGGAACAAAACGAAGCCGCTCTTCTTCGTGTTGCTTTTATTGTTCTTATTTGTTGTATGCATGAAATGTGCCAGGATTGGCAATTCCAATTTGCTCACCAGCGCTTCATTGGGCATTGGGGGATATCAAATCGCGCCGGAAATACTTCTCCAACAGGCTACCGGGACACATACTTCTTCTCCGACCTCCAGCGCAACCCAGACAACCACATTCACTGCGACTGCCAGCCTGACGATTACGCCGACTTTGGATACGCCGACCTTTACACCAACTGCAACAGTATCTCCGACCATTCAGAACTCCCCAAACACCTTTGCCAACATTAACTCCATCGGCCACATCTGTTCTTCCACCATCGGTTACTGAAACTGTGTTCGTTTTGGCGACTGAAACGCCTCTATCCCCCTCCATTACAACTACGCTGGACAGCTCAATCGCCTCAATCACTGCTACTGCCACTTTAATCCCTTTTCCAGCGATCCATCTCGATCTTCCTTCGCTGACCCCAACTCCTCATCTCAATTACCTCGAGCATCTGGATGGTTCGACGAAGATTACTAAAGGGAGAGGAACTTTCTTTGCCTGGATTAAACCGTATTGGCTTTTGATTCTGATATTTGTAATTTGGGGGATCGTTGGAATTTGGTTTGTGATCGTGCAAGTCCTGGACCGGCGCGGACGATGAGTATTATCCTAAGTGGTGATTATGCCACAAGGTGAACTCCTGCAAAATTGAGCCTCCGATGAACTCGCGCAAGATCGAATTATCCGGGATCAAATCGCTATCCAAGGGGAGGAACCACTCCAGCAGCGCCAATAACCGTTTGGCCTCGATGTATTCGGGTGAGCCGACCTGCACCTGACGTAAAAGGGGCTCTGCGAACGGTTTTAATACCGATAACTCGTAAACCAACGCCGAATTGAACATCACATCCGCGTTTTCTTGATAAGGAAAAATATAACGTTTCTCGCCGCGCCGGACTGACTCCCATCGCTGAATCGTCTGCTGGGCTGAGTAGCCGCGCTCGCGTGCATCCCGCACAATTCTGCGGATCAGGCGTGTGTCCGTGGTGGAAATGCGGTTATGACGGTCTAGATTAAGTTGGGTAAGCGCCGAAACGTAGATGCGGAAAGTCTGTGTGGCTGGGAGGTGAGGAAACAGTTCTGGATTAAGCCCATTGATCCCTTCCATGATTACAATCTCACCAGATCTTAGTTCAACAAGGTCGCCTTGCTCACTTTTTCCGCTTCTGAAGTTGTAGTGGGGCAACAAGACGGACTCCCCTGCGATCAAATGGCGCAGATCGCGATCTAATCGTTCGCGATCTAATGCCCGAATTGATTCAAAATCGGGTTGACCTTCCTCATTTAGCGGTGTCAGTTCTCGATCAATAAAGTAATTATCCATCGCCAGCGGGAACGGCGCAATGCCGTATGCCAGCATCTGTACAGCCAGGCGCTTTGAGAAGGTAGTCTTCCCTGATGAGGATGGTCCAGCGATCAACACAACCCGGATTTCATCCTTCCGGTCGGCGACCTGTCTGGCCAGATCGGTGACATGTTGCTCGTGTAAAGCTTCCGAGACCAGGATCACTTCATTGCCGCGTTTCAGATTGGATGGCATCGTCGAGCGCGCCGACACTGGAAATCCCCAGGCTGTCTAACCAGGCGCCATATAAACGAAACGCGTTAAGCAGTTGTGGATATTCAGGCATGGGTAACAGCTCGGTTGGGGCATGCCGGCGAGGAAAGCGGAGCGTGAATCCTTCACCCGTTTGGGATAATTCGAACCAACGTAAGTAGCCGGTTGAAGGAACCATATAACCATGATGATAATCGAGGTGCTGTTTGAGTTGATACACAGTTAGATAGTCTTTGGCGCGGTGCATCAGAAGGCGCACTTTTTCGGTCTCGCCTTCTAATCGAAAATGTTCGATCGCTTCCGCTAGCGGGATCTGACGGCGAATGAAGGCTTTATTCTCTTTTACCAGGAGTCGCATATTGGCTTCTAACCCATCCAATTCGGTCTGGGTCAGAGGAGATCGCTCGAAAACCTGGCAAAAATATCCTCCCGATGATACCGAATGATCTACCCGTAATTCGGCTTGAGGGAAAAGTTCCTCGAATGCGGTCTCGAGCAGGAAGACCAGTGAACGTCGGTAGATCAACATCCCGTCTGGTTCTCCCATTGTGACAGCTCGCACTTTTGCATCCATCGTTATCGGGAATGTCAGTTCACGCAATTCCCCGTTGATAATTGCGCCGACGATCGGCGGATTTTCTCCTTCCGGGAGAATGCTTAGAAAACGTCCAACGGATGCATTCCTGGGACCGGATAGAACTCGTCCATCTGGAAGATAAATCTCAACCGTGGGGCGTGACGAGGTAAGAGTAATTTCAGGGTCTGGTTCTAAAAACATGGGCACCAACACTCATTTCAGGATAAAAGAGAGAGTATTTTATCACTTAAGTGTAACGCCTCTTTAAGCTTTTTGACCTTGCGACTTTGCAAAATAAGAAACAAGTCCCGGGTTAATTTTGATCCACCTGGGACTTGTTCGAGATATCCACTCAATCGTGGTGATCTATTCTTCCTGACTGTCAACCCCGCAACACAAAACCAGGTCTTTGGCAGCCTTGACTTCATCCAATCGTCCAACCGGCGTAATGTGCGGCGCTGACTTGAGCAATTCTGGTGATGTGTGGGCCTCTTCGGCGATTTTCAGCATGACGTCGACAAATTGGTCCAGAGTTTGTTTGCTTTCAGTTTCAGTTGGCTCGATCATTAACGCTTCGTGCACAATCAGTGGGAAATAATTTGTGGGTGGGTGCAGGCCGTAATCCATCATGCGTTTTGCGATGTCGAGAGCATGGATATCCGGGGCATCCTCCCAGCGGCCTTCCACAACGAATTCATGCATACAAATCCGGTGATAGGGCAGGTGATAAAAGTCTTGCATCTTGCTTAGTAGATAGTTTGCATTGAGTACTGCATATTCGGAAACCTGGCGCAATCCATCCGGCCCATACATACGAATATAAGTATAAGCCCGCACCATCATTCCAAACTGACCATGGAAGGCTTTTACCCGACCAATACTCTTTGCGGGTGTAATGAGACCATAGAGAGGTGGGATCTCGTCATCGCCCTCTTCGATGATGCCCACAACAGGCGCTGGCAAGAAATCGACCAGGTGTTTTGCGACTCCAACTGCGGCCAGATCCTGGACCGCCTCCGCCGTGAGGGGTTGAGAAAGTCTTATGCAGGTTGAAGTGCATGACGTCGATCCCAAGATCACCTGGGCGGACAATGCCCAATAGAGCGTTCATATTGGCGCCATCACCATAAACCAGACCGCCGGCAGCATGCACTAACCGAATTACTTCAAGCACATTCTCATCGAATAAACCCAGTGTATTCGGATTGGTGAGCATTAGCCCGGCCAGGGTGTCGTCGCAGTGCGTCTAATGCTTCGAGATCCACATTGCCGCGCGAGTCGGATGAGATCTCCACAACCTGCATCCCGCTCATCGCGGAGGTAGCCGGGTTTGTGCCGTGGGCGGAGTTGGGGATCAGGATTTTGACGCGTTTTGTATCATGGCGCGATTGTGGTAGGCGCGGGATGATTAAAACCCCGGTTAATTCTCCCTGCGCTCCGGCGGCAGGTTAGGGTTATCCCGGCGAATCCAGCGATCTCTTTCAGCCAATCCTGAAGTTCATACATCAGTAAGAGATTCCCTTGAACGGTTTCGATCGGCTGAAGCGGATGAGTGTAGGCGAATCCTGCCAACCGGGCTGTTTCCTCGTTGATCTTTGGATTGTGTCTTCATCGTGCATGAGCCAGCGGGTCCATACCTTCATCGATGCAGTAATTTTAACTTGGACAGGCGGGTGAAATCGCGGACAACATCCACTCTGCTAGCTCAGGGAGCGCCAAATTTCCTCTCGCAGTAATGTCGGCAATTTTGCAAGCGGGACATCCGGTTCGGGAATCGATGGCGAGTCGTTCCTCGACAGATGATTCGCGTGACAGGGGTTCAGTCATTCGACACCTCCGCGAAGGATATCCACCGCGAATCAATGTCATCTCGTAATTCATTTCCGTGATGCCAGAGCATGTAACTCGACGAGTGTGGATATCGTTGGCCAGGTCTATCCGCCTATGATGCCTGCCTCCAACAATCGGGCGTTGATTTCCTCCACCGGTTTTTGGGCATTTCGCAAGACAGATTCGTTGAGGATGCGCGCTTCGGACCAGGAGGGTCTCGCCCGGTAATTCGCCGATACATTCAGCAGCATGATGCGCTTTATGGTCGCACAGCTCGGAGACCTGACGTAACCGTGTTCCCAGCGTACTCATATAGACCGTCCGGCCGGCGCATTAATCCCCTGGTTCGTACAAATATCGAAGTAGCTTTTTCTGGGCGGTATGCTTGTAGGGCGGCCAGGCGTGAGTCTACGTGAGATCGCTGGCCACGATTATCGACGGTTTCCCCCACCAATCGACCGGCCATTTTACGCACATATTCGAGACGAGTGGCGAAGATTCCTAGATATGGGCCACCGAACGAGAGTGGTATTCCGAGTGATTGTCCTTCACCTGTGACGATGTCAGCGCCAAATTTACCGGGAGGCGTGAAAAGACCCAAAGCCATCGGATTTACAGAGATGGCTAGCATAGCGCCTTCGGCATGGGCTTTTTCTGCTAAGGCTGTAAAATCATAGATTCGTCCAAAGAAATCGGGATATTGAACGGCGACAAGGGCGGTGTTCTTATCGATATATTGCTCGAAGTGTTTCGGGACCTGCAAGAGGGTGAACCTGATCCACATCCCCGACAAACTCGAGCGATGAACCATGATTATAGGTTGCCAATGGTCTCACGATACTGGGGATGTAAGGCTGGTGAGAGAACGATTTTGCTGCCGCTTTCCGCGGAAGTTCGCATAAGCCATGCTCTTTGACTGCCTCGACCGCACCCGTGGCTCCATCGTAATGGGATCGATTCGAAACTTCCATATCGGTGAGTGTCGGCGATCGGCTTTGATAATCGAAGATCGCCTGCAATGTCCCCTGTGCGACTTCACGTTGATAAGGTGTGTATGCGGTGTACAACTCCCCTGCGTCTCAGGATCGAGTCGACGACAGCTGGGATGTAAGTGGTGGTATGCTCCTGCGCCCAGAAACTCGTTCAGTCGTTGACGCCCTCGTTGGCGAGCAGCGAGCAATGCTGCGTGACTCTGCCAGCGCTTCCATTTCGGTCAGGGCTGGTGGAAGGTTGAGTCAGGAAAACGATGCGCTGCTCGGACATCCTGAAAAGCCCTTCGAGGCTGGATATCCCGATGACTTTGAAGCATCGCCTCACGGTCTTGCTTTCTATGGGGATGTACATATCTCTCCTAGTGTAGAGTCTGGTGGAAAGGGTGCGATTATCCTTTTTCTTCAATGTGTTCTACGTACGCGCTGGCGTCGAGCATGGCTGCTCGCTCGAGCCAGGTAGATGATTTCAACTTTTACCATCCAAGCCTCGCCAAATCGGTCGCTGTTCGCAGTTCGGGTTTATCAGCGAGGCCTTCATGGTCGCAACGATCTTTCCACTCACCGGAAGATACACGTCGGCGGCTGCTTAACCCATTCCCGGGTTGTGCAGTTGTCGCGCTTTTTTGACTGCATCTCTTCTGCCACAACAATTTCAACAGAAACGGTATCGAAGGCTAGTTAAGAGTACTCGGCGTAGTCAGTGATGCCCACTGGCCAAGCTTCCCTTCAACACGATCCATACGTCGTTCTGGTATGTTTCAAGTCAGTCGGGTGTTCATCGTTCGTCTCCTTCTTACGTTGATCTATGAAAATGAACGAGGCTTTTCGAGAGAATAGAAAAGGCGCACGCCAATACAGCGTACGGGCCTCTGTCTAGGACCTGAGAGATCACACCAGATGAACGGTGTTTGCCCCGTCAGTGTCTCTGGTCACACGGATCCCGCTTTTCTCTTATTGCGACCTAGACTTTCCGAGACTTCGGTATCGTTGTCTCACCTGAGAGTTTCATCTGACCCTCGCCATGTCAGATTTGCCCCTTTCGGTGCCCGATGAGCTCATCGGGTCTTCCTCTGCTCCTGCTACGGATGATCCTCTCCCGGCAGAGCAACTGTTACCGGTAATTTAATTCTATGTGCGGAAGGATGAAAGTAAGGTATTGCTTTGCACGACTGATGTCTGAGCAGGTTATTTTGCATGGCTTCTCAAATCCAGTCCTTGGTTCTTGATAATCGGTGATCACCGGGACAGAACTGCTCGCCTTGATAGGCTTTGAACACCCGATGGACGTAATCAGGCCCAGTAATCAAGACGCGACCCAGGGTGAAAGCTGCGATGATGGGTACAACGTCGATCAAAATAACACCAACAATCAAGAGAGACTGTACACTGTGATATTTAATGAAAGGGCGGTTCTTTTTTCTTCTATGGAGTCGAAGGATAATTGGAACCAAGGGGGAAAATATATCACTCAAAGCAGCCCATGATTTATCGTCGCTGCTCGATCGTGTTTGCCTTCGATTTGGTCCGACATAGTTCCATGACCTCGTTATGTTCCATCGTCTGTTGATATGGGGATGCTCTAATTGATTGATCGATCATTTATTTACTCATGATCCAGTTTGATCGAAGCATAACGACAATTTCAATGATTAGACCAGGTGAGGATAAAAGGATAGTGAAATTAGCTGACTATCAATTGACGGAATTTGTACCGATGCTGGTAGGTTTAGATTTAATGACCGCTTGAGAGTGCCGTGCAGAGTTTCCAGCCATTGCAGCGGATAAGGTAAAAACAGCCAGAAGGGAGTGATCTTTACTAACTCCAGCATTATCGAGGGTACGAAGTTGATGAGGTCTGTCGCCGGGCACGCCTGCCGATCCTCGATGACTGAGCAGGTTCCCGGTTTCGGCCGGGCCACGTTGCTTGTTCCAGGCGCAGGTATGCAGTGGATGGATCGAAGCAGCCGATTGAGGCCCAGGCTGACCCAAACAGCGGCCGTCCGATCGGATCCGGGTCACCGACCCGTCCAGATAGCGCCTGTCGCAGCCGATGCGGATACACCGCTCCCCGACCAGCTCTCCCCAGCCTCGCAGCGCTCGAGACGCTTGCTGACCAAAGATGCCCAGGTGAGCACCAGGATACCCGGGATCGCCAGGTAAGCAGGTACCGAAACCCTGCCATATCAGCCCCAGAAGTGCGGACCAGCCCCAGCGGCCATCGATTATTCTCCAGAACCAGGCAGCTTCCAGTTACTCTCCGTCTCTACGACCACTGTAGGCTTTGACTGCGATGGTTATTGGCTGGCGGATCATGAAAGCCGACAATGCGGCTAGAATTAACAAGATAGTGGTGAACGACCATTTGCCTGCCGCAAAAAGGCCGTCAGACAATGGGCTTGAGTCGAAATACCCAGGAGCCGTGATCTTGCGGTAAGGCAATATGCCGCACAAAAAAAAACGGTATTTTCTTCGGTGCAGATGCTTTATTAGCAATATCATTATATATCAGCCTTGCATTGGTATGGGAGGGTTAATATAGATGCCGGGTCAGGGATTAAATGCCTGAGAGCGGCTTATCAAGCACTCTCAGGATCAAGAGATCGTTCCCCTGACTATGAAGAAAATC
>CAWBFQ010000008.1:0-13957 GCA_963788145.1 uncultured Chloroflexia bacterium
TCAGTGCTGATTTCTAACTTCCCCATCCCGCTGGTTGCGGGGCGGACAGCAAGCATTCTCTGAATGCGGTGTTCGCCCGGCAGGTTCGATCCCTGCCGGATGGTTTTTCGTTCAGCGGGCATACCCGTCTGCGGACGAGAGCAATTCTCCAAGCGATGCTTATTATCGCACTTCTCCTCCTTAGGATCACACCCGTCAGTCGGGAGACTTCGCAATCCAGTCTCCTTACCCGGGTTGTCATCCCCGACGAGACTGGAGAGCTGCGTCGGTTTCCGCCATGGAGAGAGGCCACCCGCCTCTCTCCACTTTTTTGATACCCTGAATTGGCCACTTCACTTGAAGTGTCCGACCCAAGAAACCAATATTTCACCTATCTATCCGGTCACCTGACCAACCACTGGAGGCATTTCTGTATGAATACCCATATTTACAAGACGCACAAGATCCGGCTCAATCCCACACCTGAGCAAGAAGCATACTTCCGCAAAGCCTGCGGTACAACCCTGTTCGTGTATAACTGGGCCCTTGCAGAATGGAAGCGCCATAAAACGAGCATCCCGGGCAGGAATATGGCTTGATGGCTATCAAGAAAGACTTTAATGCTCTCAAGGCAGAACATTTTCCCTGGGTCTACGATGTAGCAAAAGATGTAGCCGAAGGTGCTTTCACCAACCTGGCAACAGCCTTTCAGAACTACTATGATAGCAAGACCGGGAAACGTCCAGGGCGAAAGATTGGATTTCCTAAGTTCAAATCAAAGAAGGATCAGAATCAATCATTCCGATTGAACAATGATCGGATAGGTTTAGCTGATCATGCGCTACGCGTACCCAAGTTGGGATGGGTAAACATGGCCGAGTTGCTGCGACTGGCAGGCAAGGTTATGGGTGCATTAGTCTTCCGAGAAGCAAATCGCTGGTATGTGTCCATCGTTGTAGAGACGAATCGCCCGGAGCCGATACCATTTCCCCGATTCTGTGTAGGTATAGACCTGGGCATCAAGACGTTGGCAATATTGAGCGATGGCACGCAGTACGAAAATCAGGCGATACTTCGAACAGAACTTAATCACCTGATACGTTTCAATCGTTGTTTATCACGCTGTCAGGCAGGAAGCCAGCGATGGCGAAAAGCCAAAAATAGATTGGCGCGCTTTCACAAACGGATTGCCAATCGTCGTGCAGATCACCTGCACAAGATGACGACTGAAATCACTAGAACCTATCAAGCAATAGGAATCGAGGACTTGAATGTGGCAGGGTTGCTGAAGAACCATCGGTTGGCTTTGTCGTTGGCAGATGTATCATTTGGCGAAATCCGCCGCCAATTGTGCTACAAGAGTGACTGGTCGGGCGGCAGATTGGTGACAATTGACAGGTTCTTCCCATCATCTCGGCTATGTTCATGCTGTGGTGAAATAAATGATGAACTGGAATTAGGAAAACGAGAGTGGATCTGTCTGAACTGTGGCTCAAGCCACGACCGTGATCGCAATGCTGCTGCCAATATCGAATTAGCGGCATTGCAGATTTTAAATCAAACCCCGGTAGTGGCTACATCGGGGTAAATGCTCGTGGACAGGATATCAGACCACGCTTTGTGGCAATCCTGGATGAAGCGAGAACAATCAAGTAAGCGATTACTTCGCAAACAAGAAAGGTAGCAGGCAAGAATGAGAGAAATTGCAATGGCATTTATCTGTTTCGCAGGCGTGATGGTCATCGGCTTGTGGGCCCTGACAATCACGCTGGCAGTCAAATCGGGCAAGGGCATCTTATCGCTCTTCACCCGGAAGCACAAATTGCACTGGCTTTCCGCTTCAGACACCGTCGCCCAATACGGCGGCAATGTAACCGATGTAACTGACTGAAAGCTACCCGCTTTCCCCCGAGGAAGGGCTATCCGCCTTTCCTCATCTTCCTTTTTCGCTTCATTTTCCACTAACTGGATCAACGGTGGCCCAGCCACCTTCGAGCACGGTTTTTATTTGCTCCAGCCTTTCTACCAGCCGGCGTGAAAGCATGCGTTCAATCACCGGTTCAAGGGGCTTGAGGATACCCCGTGCTGATAGTGTTTCCCGCTGGGTGAGCCTCGTCGCGCCACTTTCTGGCAGAAATTGATAAGCCAGGTGACCGATCATACCTGCTCCCTCGAAATCTTCCTCGAGGAATTGGCCTGGTTCGTAGCGCGTGATTTTGGATAATATCTCCCCGCGGACGAAGGGAAGCATCTGAACCACTTCCCGATAGCACATCCCAACGCCTACTGCTCCCACAGTTGTCTTTTCAAGAACTAAAACCGGGGAGTTCTCTTCCTGAGGATATTGATCTTTATCTCTCAGGAAGGCAAAAACGTCAGAAGGCGGCCGGCGGATCAGAATTGATAATTCGAAGTGCATCATCACCGTGTTCAGGTATTCCTCTCGCCCTGCGTTATGCCCTACCAGGTGATTTTACCAATAAAACCCTTCCTTTTCCTCAACTATTTTCTTCAAGCAACCTATGACGGGGTGGTATGGAGTCTCAATATCGAGTATCATCAGCAGTATCTACTGACAGTCAAATGACTTATAAGTCAATTGACTGTAAAACAGGTGCTCAAGGATAAAGAAGAGGAAGTTGCCCAGGTGGACCAGCGATTGTTTCCAGGCCAACCCGATGGTGCATTTCCTATTAACGAAAGTACCTGGCTGATAGCCGATACCCATTTCTTCCATGCCAACATTGCCCAATATTGCAGCCGGCCAGATGGTTGGCAAGATTTGATCATCGAGAATTGGAATTGATTCATCCAACCAGGCGAAATCGTCTTTCACCTGGGGGATTTGGCTCTCGGTAGGAGGAGGATACTGAAGCGCTGGTTCCTGTACTAAACGGTAAGCTTTATCTGATGCGCGGTAATCATGATCGGCGCGGGAAAGCGTTTTTCGAAAATCTAGGAATCACTCTGGTCAAAGATCCTTACATGTATATCCACTCGTCAGGACAACGCCTGATTTTCTCTCACAGGCCAATCGCGCCGTTAGCCCCAGGCGTGCTCAATATCCACGGGCACATCCATAATAACCAGAGCCCTGATGTAGGCCCGTGCCATATCAATATATCCATCGAAGTTCGTGAACACCGCCCTGGCGATTAGCAGACATCTTGAAGCCTTACCTGGATTGACATTCATCAAGATATCTCTTCCGCCGCCTTCTCAAATCATCGTCACTTGGCCGAGAATAGCGCGCAGTGTATCCAGCCGGCTGTAGCCGAGAAAGGTAGCCGCTGTGACAATATCCACATTGGGATTGCGCACCAGGCGGGTGGCTACGGTGTGACGAAATGTGTGCGGGCTGACATTCTCAACGCCAGCTTGAGCAGCATATTTTTTCACCGTGCACCAGATCGCGTAAGGGGTCATCGCTTCCCCTCTTGGGTTCTGAAAAGCGGCTCGGCTGCGTGTTACACGATTTATCCCGTCCAGCTGAAGCGCCGTCTGGTGACCACGCAAGCGGCCAAAACACATGGGATGACCTGATCATAAAACGATTGCGTAATGCGATCTTCTCTGATATACTAGTCATATGGCTAGTATGTCATTTGGCTAGTATTCTTACAGAGGTGCACCATGTTAGATTACATCTATCCTGAAGAAGAGCAACACTTTTTCACCAATCGAGAACATGCACTGGCGGTGCTTGGTCTGTGTCAGGATTTGCTGGTTCAAGGGATCCGCAAGAACCTGGCGTTGAGCGGCTTTCGCCGTGTCGGGAAAACTTTGGTGCTGAAAGAATTCTTACGGCGAAACTTACAGGAAGGCAAAGCCAGTGATTGTCGCCTGGTCTATATTGACCTGCCGCGCCTGGCATCGACACCGGAAGCTTTTGCAGTGCAGTACCTGGGTTATCTTCTGTATTGGATGGACGGTGACTTTCATCAAAGGGTGGAGAGTCTATTCGATCCACCCGCACAACTGGCAGTTGCCGGAAGAATGGGAAGCCAGGAAGCCATGGCTGACTTCAGCGAGCATGTTGTTCGCTTACATCGAGAGCTTCAAAAAGAACGACCGGACCAGCACCTGCTGCTCGATCTGGCCTTCAATGCTCCAGAAGTCTATGCTCAGGCCTCTGGGCAGCGGATCATGGTAATCTTGGATGAATTTCCTGAAATCCTGGCGCTGAACAAATACCCGCAAATTCGCGATGTGTTGGCCCTCTTCCGTGCCATTTTACAGGCGCAGTCACGTGTAGGATATGTTGTTGCCGGCTCGATGATCGGCCTGATGGAGCGCATCTTCCTGGATTCCGAAATCGCCGCTATTCGTCCATTTTCAATTGGAGACCGTCGGACCGTTTGGACGCCAGGATAGTGATACCCTGGCACGCAAGCGCCTCTCAATCCTGGCAGATCCAGTTCCAGGCGATGTCCTGGCAGCGGTCTACCAGGTAACTCGCGGACACCCTTTTTACATCTATGCGACCTGCATGCGTGTGATCGAAAATGTATCTCTGCTGCACAAGCCACTGACTCCTGCCACAGTGCAAGAGGCTTTTACACTGGAAACTCTCGGCAGCACCGGGTCGGATCTACAGCTTGTGCCGATATGTTTTGGAGCAATCCTTGCAAAGCGTGTCGCGGGGAAACGATACCCCAAGCCGTTCTGCAGGTGCTGGCTCAGGAACCGGCGGGGATGACACTCACAGAGATAGCCGGGCGACTCAAGCGCCCCACCGGGGCTATCCGCCAGGTGATGACCTGGCTGGTGGATGTGGATTTCGTTGAGCAGCGCGACGATAAGACTTACAGCTTTCGCGACCCCGTCTTGCAGGTTTGGGTGGCTTATTACTATTCCGGTTTACAGCTCACCGGTTTACCCAGCCAAAAGATTTTAAGCAATCTTGTTGCAGAACTCATGGAAAAATATGAGCGTGTGGCGAACGAGTTGGGGCTGGCAAAGAAAGCCAGGTGCGTGAGTTACTGCAAGCCTTTGCGGGTCAGGAAGTGGATGGCAAGCTCTTTGGCATCCCTGGCAGGATCAATTTACCAGCCTTCGAGCGAGTAGGCCCCTACTTATCCCCGGATGGTCAGGTGCAGATCGATTCACTGGCTGAAAATGACGAGCGTTGGGCTGTGGAAATCAAATGGCGCGGGCGCTTGACCGGCAAAAAGGAAATGGAAAAGCTGGCAGCTAACGCTGCGTGCTCTCGATGCAAAGGCATGGTATATCTCTAAGTCTGGCTTCACCCAGGAAGCCGTCGAATTTGCCCGTATTCACGGGGTCATGTTTAGCAGCCGGGACGATTTGGAAATGTTAGCCAGCCTGGTGAAACCATAGAAGTGGTCCGAATATTATTCATGTCCCAGAAGGCTATCCAACGCCTTTAAATCCACCAGAAGACCGGAGAATTGATCCATCTCTTCTCTTGCCGCAGGTGTAAAACCCTTGCGCCCAAACAGGGCATAGTGTACCTTCCACCCCACGCCTGCCTCTGGTAAGTCTTTCAGCACCAGAGGTGTTTTCTCTTTGATCAGTTCTCGCACCACCTGGCGGTCCACTCGATCCGCGCCCCATTTGCACTCGCCCAGCAAGATATCGTGGGTTTGCCAGTTGAGCGCCACAACGTCCACCTGCACCCGTCTGCTCCAATGACTGCCGATGCTATCTGGCATAAATGGCAATTGCCCCGCCTTCCCCTGCGCCCATATCCACTGCCGGGCCAGCTCTTCGAAGGCTGTGGCGCCCACAAAGGCGCGCAGATTGGCGCGTACGCCGATCAGCACCTGGTCGGGCTTCACCGGAGGATTATCGAGGTGTGGAGCAAGAAAGCGAAAATAAAACCGGAAGTATGGATCGCTCAAATGATAGCGGCCGCTGCGCGATTTAGCCCGCAGGCGTGGAGGCACCGTTACGGGTAATCTACGCTCAACCAGGTACAGCTCTTGAAGAGTTGCCAGGTAAGCGTTAGCCGAAGTGGTTGGGAGAAAGCACTGTGTGCTAATTTCATCCAGGGTGTGTGCGCCTTTTCCAATGGCTTTCAATACTGCCAGGTAGTGGTTGAGTTCGCGGACTTCATCGTAGAGTAAAAAGCTGGGCTCAGCCAGGAACATCCCCCCTGGGTTGAGGATCACTTTACGGATATTATTCTCCAAATCCGATTCCGGATTCAGCCAGTTCAGATAAGCCGGTATTCCCCCCGCTACCGCGTAAACCGCCACGCGCTCATCTGCATCCCACTTAGGGAAAAATTCCGCCAGTGATGAAAAAGGAAGCGGTTGCAAATGCCACTGCCCGGTCATGCGCCCGAAGAGTGGCGACTGCATGGACATCAAGGTTTGCATTTTGCGCACATGAGAACCGCAAAGCACAATCACGGTTTGAGAGCGTTGGAAATGCTGATCCCAGGCAATTTGCAGCGCAGACCAGAATGCCGGATCTGCATCGGCAGCATAAGGCACCTCGTCCAGGATGATGATCTGCCGCTCATTTCCCAGCACTTTCGCCGCCGCTTCCCACAAGTCCACCCAGCTTTGGAAGGCCGGCGCGCCGCCCGCGGAAACGCCTAACAGGCGCGCAACAGGTGGGCGCGCTGCATGGTTGCACTCTCTTTGGCGGCTTCCCAATAAACATACTTGACGCCGCTCTGTTCCGCCCAGTGCAGCAACAACTCGGACTTACCCACCCGGCGGCGGCCATAGAGCAAGATCAACTGCGCCGGGCCAGGGTGGTTGCGGGTCAAGATCCGGTTCAAAAAGGCAAGTTCATTTTCCCGGTCGACAAACATGGCGGAACCTCGTCACTGACGCTAATATAATCTATCTTATTATAATCCTGATTATATTACAGCCAAGAACCATCTAATGCTTCATGCCGGGAAGCTGAAGTTCATCACGAAATTTCCTCCGCTGCCTTCTCCAAATCCTCATCACTGGGCCGTGAGTATCGCGCGGTCGTATCCAGCCGGCTGTGACCGAGAAAAGTTGCTGCCGTCACAATATCCACATTGGGGTTGCGCACCAGGCGGGTGGCCACGGTATGGCGAAACGTGTGCGGGCTGACATTCTCCACGCCAGCCTGGGCTGCATATTTTTTCACGGTATACCAGATCGCATAGGTGGTCATGGCGTCTGCCGTCTTGGGTTCTGAAAAGCGGTTCTGCAGCATGTTCTGCAATTTTTTTCCGCCCTTCTGAAGCCAGGAACGCCTGGAGAGCATCGCGGCTTTGACGTGAATTGGGACGCGTCTTTGTTTGCGTCCCTTTCCCGAACGGACTGTAACCCAACCGGACCGCTCACCGATCTGCACATCGCCGCACTTAACCGCCGCGACTTCGGAAGCGCGCAGCCCGGTCGCAGCCAGAAAGTGCAGCAGAGCATGATCGCGCAGGTTGCCGGCTCACTTTCGCTTTGCGAATGATCTTGTTGACCGCTTGCTCAGAGAGCGCCTTGGGCGCAATCATCTGCTGGCCCAGGCCGTGGATGTGGCGGGTAGGGTCATCTACGGCGTATTTCTTTTCGACCGCCCAGGCATAAAAACGTAGAAAGCGCTGCCAGCCTGCGGTTGATCGTGGATGCTTTTTGTTTGTCCTCCATTTCTTTGCGCCAGTTTTTGACATCCTCGTCAATCAAGTTGGTGACGCCGAAACGTCTCTCCGGTGTGACCTTCAAACCACTGCGCAAACAGGCGCAGGTCGGAGAGGTAGGCCCGGATCGAGTGGGGGCTGCGATCAGGCTTTTTGAGGTAAGCTTCGAACTCGGTAAGTCGTGTTTCCAGGTCAATTATTTCGCTCATTGTTCACGCGCTCCGTTTTATCTTGGGTGAGAAACCGCCGTTAGCTGTTTCCTGAGGGTCAAAAAGGGGTGAAAAGGGGTAAAAAACGCCCTTTGGGGCAGCTGGTTGAGATAATTACCCAAGATAACTGTTATTATCTTTGGTTAGCAAATTTTACCACATTCGTTACCGATCGCTCGGGTGTAATTTTTCACAGTTTTTGAACTCATTTCACAGAGCTTGAGACTGTATTTCACAGGATTGAGACTGGAAAAGAAGTCGCTGCTTGTTTCATTTACAATCTATTTCAAGCAGGCGAACCAGTCTCAAACAACTCTGAAGCAATTTCGAATCAGTCTCAAAATATCTGAAACAGCGGTCTCAAAAGATCGTGAAATCAGTGTAGTGGCCCAAAGACTGTATATACGGTGCCATACCGTGTCTAAAAGACTCATGAAAATTCTGAAATCAGTTGATAGCATAGTTGTCACAGTTGTTTCAGGCGGTTCGTCAGCCCTCCAGATAGTGAGAGTATCTCAAAGTTATTGGGAGTGGTCTCAAAGATAATGAGAGTAACCTAACATGCTCTACTACGGCTTGGGTTTCTTCGTAAAAAACTGCATCGATGGACAGGTGGTCAAAATGGCCGTTTAGGCCACTCTCAATATATCTGCTCAAAAATTAGGCTGCTCTCAACAACTGTGAACTTTCACTCTCATTATCTTTGCAAAAAACGCCCTTTTTGGGCTGTTCGCTCTCAATAACTATGAGACCCGACATCTGTAGGATCTCAAAGATAATGAACTTCATCTCGAACAGATGTGAGACTGGAGTTCTCGAGAGATAGTGAGACTGGCTTTATGGATTTGCTGTAAGCATTGCCAAGTATGAAGGATATGCACGCTCATTAGGTTTTTAGCCACTTAGGCCAGCCTCAACAACTTTGAGACGGGGTTAGGGCAGTCTCAATATATCTCGAGACAAATGTAGGGTAGTCTCAATAACTGTGAGACGCAGTCTCAATATCTCTGAGACAAATGCCTTTTTTACCCCCTACAGTCTCATTATCTTTGAGACGCGACAGCTGCACTTCTGGATCCAGAAATTCAGCGGGGGAGGGACGACGCTCACTCCCAAGCGCATCCGCGAAGGTACTGCGCCCACCTCCTGAGAGAGGTTCTTCCCCCAGTGGAAGGGACCCACAAAGCCTCTTCCACATTCCACTCCCGCTATTCGCGACATCCTACAAAGGGAATCAAAACCGATAGAATTACCTGACGGCTTGTAGGATTCGAAAATACAGAATTGGATAGTTGATTTCAGTTTCGGAGTGCAAATCGACAGGATGGATCAAGGCTCCAGACGGATCAGCCCGCGCTGTAGTGCCACGGTGACCGCCGCCGTGCGGTCGGAGACCCCCAGCTTGCCAAAGATGTGGATCAGGTGCGATTTGACGGTGGCCTGGCTGATGTGCAGGCGGCTGGCAATGTCGCTGTTGCTGGCCCCGCCCGCGACTAACCCGAGCACCTCTAATTCCCTGCTGCTCAGCTTTTCCTCAACCGGACGGCGTATGCGCCCGATCAGGCGCCTCGCCACAGACGGCGTAAAGACCGGTTCTCCACCTGCGGCCGCCCGGATGGCGCGATACAGATCCTCCCTCGAAGTGTCTTTCAGCAAGTAGCCGGTTGCTCCGGCTTCAATGGCTGGCAAAATATCGGCGTCGCTGTCGTAGGTGGTGAGCACAAGAATTTGGACGCCTGGCTGGCGGCTCTTGATCTGGCGGGTAGCAGTCACCCCATCCATGACCGGCATGCGCAGATCCATCAGGATCAGGTCTGGTAACAGCTCATTTGCCAGGCGCAAGGTTGCCTCGCCATCAGCGGCTTCTCCTACAACCTCAAAGTCAGGCTGGCTTTCCAGCATACCGCACAGGCCATCGCGCACAACTGGGTGGTCATCTGCAATAATTATCCGGATCCGGCTCATCCACTCACCTCCACAGGGATCTGGAACGCCAGCGTGGTACCCTGCCCAGGATGGCTTTCGACGATCATCTGACCACCGATCTGTGACACTCGCTCTTGCATCGTTTGCAAGCCAAACCCGCCGCGGCTCTGGTCAGATGGGGAAGAAAGAATTTGCGGGTCAAAACCAACGCCATCGTCATGAATATCCAGAGCAACCTGGTCTTCCATGTATGACAAAGTGACTGTCACCTCAAGAGCCTGGGCGTGTTTAGAGATATTTGCCAGCCCTTCTTGCTGCAAACGCAGCAGGTTGACCTCGATCTCTGGATGCAGCGAATAGGGGCATCCCGTGACCGAAAAGGTGATCGCAGTGCCGGTCTCCTGCCTCCAGCGGTCAGCCACCCGGGCCATGGCATCTGGCAGGGAAGCGCCATCGAGAGGCTCAGGGCGCAATGCCTGCACCAGCCGGCGGGCTTCTACCAGGCTCAGCCGGGCAGTCTCGCGCGCCTGGAGCAAGCGGGTGCGAACTGCGCCTTGTTCTTCGGGAAGAACCTGGTCAGCGGCCTCAAGCTGCATCACGATGCTGGTGAAACCCTGCGCCAGGGTATCGTGGATCTCCTGCGCCAGGCGCTGCCGCTCCTGTAAGATACCGGCCTGCCGCTCAGCGGCTGAAAGACACTGCTGGGTCTCTTCCAACTGTTCGATCAGGCGTTTGCGTTCGGTGCTTTCACGTATTACCGAACGCATCCACAGAGCCAGTAAGCTAGACCACCCGATTGCCATACCACCCGCAAGAAACAATTCTACCGAGAGCGTTACCGATTTACCAACGTTGAGCGACTGAGACCAGATGATTAATCCTGTTAGAACAATGTTTCCGGTCACAGCCAACCCAAAGGGCAGGGTTCCCCACATCAATCCGTAGAAGGATGAAGCTACCAGGTAGTAAGCCCAGTTTGCCCGGCTCAATGGGAACCAGACCATCAGCGCAACCACTATAAAAACAAGAGACAGGCTGGCCTGTCTCTTACCTGGATATTTCGGTACCAGCCACACCATGATTAATCCATACCACAGGCCCAAGAAAAGGCTGAGCCCCAGGACGAGCGAGTCGAGTAGTGCATCGTACCTGTAGTGAATGTCAGGATTGCAGCCAAAGCCAGCGACAGGTAAAACACAATATGCCAGACATTTACCCAGCGCATCCAGGTTTCGCCCCTGGTGGCGATGCGCTTTGGATCGGGATGCAGTGAAACTACCTTTGGGAGCATGGTTTTTCTTTCTTGGATTCTGCTGTACCTTGTACGGTTAATTCTACTCCCATCTGAAGAATCTGGCTGCTAAAACGGTCCCAACGATTAGGATACCCGACACCACCACCACCGGCAGCCCCAAAGTACTCCAGGCTATCATTAAACCACAGCCCCTGGATCAACCTGACTACATACGTCAGGGGCAGAAAATCGCTGACCCGTTGCAATCCCGCAGGCAGCAGTTGAATGGGCATCCCCGCGCCAGACAGGAACATCATGGGGAAGAAGATCACCATGCCGATGGTCTGTGCCGCTCGCGCCGTAGCAGCCAGGCTGGCGATCAGGTAACCAAATGCATAGAAAGCCAATGCGCTCAAGATAAAGGCAGCTAAAACGCTGAGCCATGACCCGGCGAAGCGCAGCCCAAAGACGAGCTTCCCCGCCAGGATCAGGACCAGCATGCCCAGCAAAGCGACGGTCAGGTACATCAATACGCTGGCGATCAGGTAAACTGCCGGACGTAAGGGAGTAGCCCGGTAGCGGCGCAGCACGCCGTTCTCCCGGTTGGAGGCTGTGTCAATGGGGATGCCCATCAAAGCGACCGTGCCGATAATGATCCCGGCATAAGCTGGCACGCTGGCATCTACCGTGCCGTAGTTCCTGCCCCAAAATTCAGGAGCCGGATCGTTCCCGTAGATGGCTCCAAACAACAGCAGGAGCAGAGTGGGATAAGCCAGTGAGAAGAAGAAAGCCACTGGCTCTCGCAGGTAGAGCTTGAACTGCATGATGAAGAGTTGCCGTAAGCCGCGTAACATTCGATCCTCCTTCAAAAAACAGTGTCCTAATCTCGGATGGCATGTCCGGTCAATGCCAGGAAGGCATCTTCCAGGGTTGCCTGTTCGGTGCGCAGGTTGTGGATGGGTAACCGGGCGGTCTCTAGGGCATGGACGACGGCGCTGATCAGCCCATCTCCCTGGCCGTAAACTACCACCTCTTCTCCCTGTTGTTCCACCCGCCGAACCCCGTCGATCGCGCCGATCCGAGCAGGTTGGAAAGCAGCCGCATCCCGTTCGTTCACCTGGAAGATGATGCGCGTCCCCATGCCAAGCTGGCTAACCAGGTTCTCTGGCGTATCGAGGGCGATGATCCGTCCGTGATCCAGGATCGCTACCCGGTTGCACAACCGTTCGGCCTCTTCCATAAAGTGTGTGGTAATGAAGACGGTTGCCCGCGTCCCTAAATCTTCCTCACCAGGTCCCAGGTGGCATGGCGCGCCTGCGGGTCCAGGCCAGTGGTCAGCTCATCCAGGAAGACAATTTCCGGGCGGTTGATGAGTGCCAGGGCAACAAACAGGCGCTGTTTTTGCCCGCCCGAAAGCTGGCTGTACAAGGCCCGCTGTTTATCTGGCAGGCCAAGTTCTTCGAGCAGCGGGTGCCAATCGACCGTCTGGCGGTAGAACGAAGAGAATAAATTCAGCGCTTCTTCGACCCGCATTCGGTGTGGCAGGTTCGAAGACTGCAACTGCACGCCCGTGCGCTCTCTCAGCTCATAAATGTCGCGCTGGGGGTCGAGCCCCAACACGCTCACCCTGCCTTCGTCTGGTTGGCGCAGCCCTTCGATGCATTCAATGGTGGTCGTTTTGCCCGAGCCATTTGGACCCACCATCCCAAAGATTTCATTCCTTTGCACCTGGAAAGTGACATTGTCCACGGCTTTTACAGAGCCATAGGATTTGCGCAGTCCCTCAACCGTGATTACATCCTGTTCTTGTATCATAATCTGATCCTCTCTCTAGTTCTGATTTCAGTATACAGAATGTCGAGGAGGAAGTGAACCAACAGGAGGATGGTTTTGGAACATCGGCAGGTTGGTTTTCGGATCAATCGAAAGGTTGATACGGAGGGATTTGTGCTGGCATAAGTAGTTGATTTTGATAGAGCAAGAAGACCTATGCTCTTGATTCCATTTTCGTCATCCCCCGCCCGCTGCATTCCTGACACCAGAAGTTCAGCGGGGGAGGGACGACGTCCACTCCCAAGCGCATTCGCGCACACCTCCTGAGAGAGGTTCTTCCCCAGTGGAAGAGGGCCCACAAAGCCCCTTCCACACTTTTGTCTCCCCTGCCCTGCCGCACGTTGCCGGGCAGGTCAAGGGAGGCAAACCGCCCCGAAAGAATCTCTCAACAAACACAGGAGGTGTGTTGTGGAAGCTTTGGTATTCGTCGCAGGAGTTTTCTTGATCGGTGCCTTTCTCCGGACAGGTCGCGTGCTGTGGTATGCCCTCTCGGGCGAGTACGAGATTGACCAGCGTTTGAACTCGATCGGGAAGTAATTTCTTCTCTCCCACCGCCAGGGGCTACCCGCTCCTGGCTCTCCTCAGGAATTACAGCGCTCGCTGAGAGGCTGTGTCCAATATTCTCTTGAGGAGGCAAGCCTTATGGCAAACATGCAAGCCGCTATCGAGAAGATCCTCGAAGCGCACAATCTACTCGCCGACTACCAGGCTTCACCTGAGTTCTACGTCAAATTCACCCAGCCGAGTTTCGACCCGCTGGTGATCGAACGGCATGGTGAACAGGTGGTCGTCGGCCACTACTTTATCCAAAACGGCGATGTGATGGCGGACCCAGGAGATCGTGTTCGATTACCCGACCTGGACACCGCTGGAACTGACCCAACACCCGGTGGGCGTGTATCGCAGCAAGTTCCACTACCGTGACGGCGTGCAATACGTGGATACCCGCTTCGATGCCGCCGTCCGCCCACTGGTGCAGCTCTGGGCCACGAACCTGGAAAACCAGGGCTGGACATCGGCAGATATCGAGCGCGACGAGTGAGGCAGGTATGAAGCAGCTCGCTTTCTACCAATCCCCTCCACGCGCCGATGCTTTGCCGCTGCGCGAACGCCCGGTTCACCGGGTGGCTGAAGCACCTACCGCCTGCAACGTGGTTGAGCTGCTTTCTGCTCTGGTTGGCGGACCAAGAC
>CAWBFQ010000009.1:0-88107 GCA_963788145.1 uncultured Chloroflexia bacterium
CACTTATCTTAACCAACCATCTGACGCTCGCGGGGTAAATACAACCTCCTGAGAGTAGAATGGGGATACCAGTCCATCATTCACACTCACAGGAGGTATTCCCATGCTATCTCAAATCGAAGACTTCGTCAATTGGGTTCGCCGTCGCAACCCTCAGGCGCGCACCTGGCGGGACTATTCATATGATCTAGCTCAGTTTGCTGCCGTGGTGGGCGACCGACCGCCCAACGAAATCACCCATCGAGACATCGATCGATTTGTCAACGTCCAGATATCGCACGGTTTCAAGCCCGCCACCGTCAACCGTCGCCTGGCGGCCCTCCTGGCGCTCTTCACCTACCTGGCGGACGATGACCCAGCCCTGGTCTGCCCGGTGCTGCCACGCCGCCACTTTTTGCGCCAGCCACAGCGCCTGCCCCGTCCGGTGAAGGAAGACGATTTGCGCCTCTTCTTCGCCGTGATCGAAGATGCTCGCGATAAAGCCATGTTCATCCTCATGCTGCGCTGTGGCCTGCGCATCAGTGAAGTCGCTAACCTGCTGCTGTCCGACTTGTACCTGGACGAGCCCGCCCCGCGCCTGGTGGTGCATGGCAAAGGCTCACGCGAGCGCTCGGTCTACCTCTCTCATCAGGCAGAGCATGCCCTGCGCCGCTATCTGGTCGAACGCCCGCCTGCCCGGAGCGACTTCGCCTTCTTGAGCTACCAGCTCGACGGCCTATCTACCACCGCTATCCACAAGCGCCTGATGCGCTACCGCCAGCAGGCACAGGTCCACCTGACCTGCCACCGCCTGCGCCATTCCTTCGCCAACGACCTGCTTTCCGCCGGTGCGCCGGTCACTTCCATCCAGGCGCTCTTGGGCCACCGTTGGCTGGAGACCACCCAGATCTATGTGCAGGCCAATGACCAGCAGGTGCAGACCGACTACTATGCCGCCTGCCTGAAGCTGGAAGGATGGGCGCTCCCACAGGCGGCGCAATGAGCCCACCAAAAGCCGCCGCCACCACCACCGAGATCTATGACCAGGCGTTGAAGTACTGTCGCGACTTCCGCCTGCCGCCGGGTACGCCCCAGCCCGGCTACACCTACACCTGGCTTGAAGAGAATATCGCCGTCCTGGAGCGCTACCGTGAATGGCTGTCCGGCGGCGGCGCCAGCCCGCTCGTGATCCGCACCTACCACATCCCCATGGCCGGACACGCCCTGTCGCTGAACCACAAGCCCTCCAGCGAGCTTGACCTGGAAGTGGATTTCCAGGTGGCGATGGACTACATCCTCGCCAAAGGGCATGGACCAGACTGGAACGAGAACTGCCGCCTTTCCCTGCTGAAGTTCCGCCGCTTCCTGCTGCACGAGCGTGGCCAGGTCGAGTGCAAAGCCACCCCTTATAAGCCTGCCCTGCACACCGATCTGCTGCCCACCTGGCTGGTAGAGGAATTGTCCCGCTTCCAGCACATCCGCCAGCGCAACTGGCGCGATGCCCGCCTGGAGGAGAACATCCGCCGTTTTTGGAGCGGGCATCTGAGATTGTGGCGCTATTTGTGCGAACAATGTGCTGTGCAGGAACTCTCCGACGTGCGCCGCAAGATGCTGTACGACTATGCTGAACACCGCCTCGGACTGGGTAATTCGGTCACCACCGTGAATGCCGATCTGCGCGACTTCCAGAGCTTCATGATCTTCCTGCAGGAGGAGGAGTACGCCGTGCCGCAAGCCCTGCTGCGCATCCGCGGCCTGAAACAGCCCGACCGCCTGCCCAGAGCCCTCGTCGACGGGCAGGTGCGGCTGCTGCGCGACGATTTCGAGAGGCGGGTCGACCAGGCTGCGGGACCGCACCAGAGGCGGGATGCGCTGCTCGACCGGGCGATCTTCCACCTGTTCTGGCAGAGCGGGCTGCGCATTGGCGAGCTGGAAGAGCTGCGCCTGGAAGACCTGGACCTGCCCGGGCGCAGGTTGAGCGTGCGCAACGGCAAGGGCATGAAGGACCGCACGGTGTACATGACCGATACCACCGTGCATGCCCTCAGGGCTTACCTGGCGGTGCGCGGGGTCGGCCCAACCGATCACGTCTTCCTGTACCGCAATGAAGCGCTCAAGAAGGACCTGGCCCGCTCGCGCATCAAAGACGCCGGGAAACGGGTGGGGGTGAAGGTTTACCCGCACCGCCTGCGCCACACCACCGCCACTCAGCTCTTGAACGCTGGATGCCCGGTGACCAGCATCCAGAAGTTCCTGGGGCACAAAAAGCTCAACACCACCATGGTGTATGCCCGCGCCTACGACAAGACCGTGGAAACGGATTACTTCGCCGCCATGGGACGCATCGAGCAACGCCTGGAATTGACCGGTCAACTGGCGGAAACCCCAGAACCGGTGGGTGAAAGCGAGCGTAGCCAGCTTAGAGTGTTAGCCGAGCAGTTGTTCATTCCTGAGTTGAGCTTCGAGATGCGCCTGGAGATCGCCGCCCAGATGTGCGGGCTGCTGGTTGGGAGCCAGGAGACCCAGGTGGATTGGATCCCGCCGCCAGTGCCGGTTTTGGCGAATGCAGAAACTGCTTGATTGAAATTATTCGGTTGGTAAGGTGCAAGCCTGAGCTAAATTATTGCTCGGGGCGTGTTAGAATCGCCTTGTTCGTGGGAGGATACGGCTCTGCAGGAGTGCAACCGGAGCAACCACGAACTCCGTTGCCAGGGCAGAGGGCCCCTCGCGCTCTCTGCTCTTTCTTTCCCCTGGCAATGGAAGGGAAGCGATAAACTCAACCCCTCCATTTTTATCTGGCTTTTTGTGCCATCTGAAATCTCTAGGACTTTGACCTGATGAGCAATTCTGTCAATTCATTCAGCTTCTGTTTATAAAAGCGCATCTCTATCAGTTTCTCTATACTTTCGTTTATTCTCTCATCGATATAGATATTTTTATTCACCTCTATCTCAATTCGGTTCTTGTTGAGATAAGACGATGCTATACCCATAATATAGGCATCATGTTCGATTAATTCTAGGTCCAAATCGTCAATTAATTCTGACACGCCTTTTGGAAAAGGCATGTCAGAAAGCTCTTTAAAAAGCTCAGATATTTCCTTGTTAACGTTTGTTAGATTCATCTTGTTACCTTACCTAAAATTTACTTTACCCCGAAGGATACTATTAATCCATCATTTGTGTATATTCCGTACAAACCATTTGCTGTAATTTTAATTCCGATTTCTCCAGTTTTGAGCGTCCAAGTAACACCGAGGGATTTAAAATTATTGTAGAAATCGATCGCCGCTTGGGTATATTCAGAAGGATTAGTAAAATATTGAACTCCATGTTTCTTGAAATGATATTGGATTGAATCAAGAACAGTATCAAACGTACCTTTCGACCAATATTTCTCAAAATCACTATTTGTGCCAGAAGCATTCTGCTTTATCGTATCCAAAAACTTCTTAAGCGTTTGGGTTTCATTTGTGCAATCACTATCTGCGCAAATTGTACCGAGTAGATCTGCAATCAGAGCACGGATCTGGGCAACCGCTGCTGGAGCTAAAATGTCCGCTGAAGCTAAACCTAAATTTCCAACTATAAATGTTGCAATTTCACTATAATCGGGGCAATTTCTACCATTTCCATGTTGGCATCTCTGGTTATAATCGCGTTCCTTACGGTAGTTTTCTTCAGCAATGTCTCGGATATCACGATTGCATCCTTCGGTGTTACACCCATCATCAACCATATGTCCTGTCGGATCTGTGTAGCGAATAGGGTTGTTTCGAACATAAGCGTATCGATCGTAGTCACTTGTATTGTAGGGATCGGGTATAATCGTATCCGGGCTGGTCCAGCGGTTAAGATAACTGTCGTACCAGCGAGCGCCGTAAAAATACAACCCCAGCGCGGCCTGGTTGAACTGCCCGGTGTACTGGTACTCCGTCGCCACGCCGCCGAAGCGCGTCTCGCCCCAGGGATAGTAGCCCTGCGTTTGCGGCCCACTCCCGTCGGCTTAGAATGAACCTCCAATTTCCTTTTCTGCCCAATTGATCACTCTGTTTGCGATCAATAATGCCTGTTGATATTCCTCGATATCGACCGGCTCGGCAACGCCGGGGTATCGTGTACGAACGGCGTATTGAGTTAATACAGCTGCTTCGCGTATGTGGTCAGGGATATCGATGTTGCCCCCATCCAGACAAGCAATCAGGCTGGAGAGGGAGTGTGTTCTGATAAAATCCAGGCTATAGAAAATACACACAGCCTTGAGAGCTTTTTCCGCCGCCTGCTGGGCATCAAAGCAGAGATCCTCCAGGAAAACCCCCTTGATTCTTTTGCCAGCCTGGGCAAGGATTAAGTTGCTCCGAGCGCGCGCCAGCCATATCGAAGGCGAAGAAGGATCATCTTCAGATTTCATAAACGACTCTACCTTCCCTGATTGCCGGTCGGTAAATCATCCCGAGATGATCTTGATAATTCTCAATATCTTCTTCTGTTGCGACGATCACATCTACCGGCTGCTTAATCCCTCGTAAGTTGGCATAGATCTTCTGCTCGATTTGCCTCCGGTGCACCGGGCCGCGAACAATCACCAGAATGTCCAGGTCGCTATCCGTCTTCATCTCACCCCGGGCTGCAGAACCGAATAACACGATCCGTTGTGGTTTGATCACCTGAAGGATTTGTCCTAACACGCTCTGGAGTGAGGGATGGTTTATAGAAGGGAGTGTCTTTTGAAATGCCATCTCAGATCGATTTCCAGTATTATTATACTCCAGCTCACAAGAGGTCGAGGTCGAGAGACCCTCGGCCTGGGTGAACCGCCCTTCTACCCTATGTAGCGCAAGTTGGTCGGTAGTAGGCTGTCGTCTGCCGGGAAGCGCTGCTTGCCCCAGAGGTAGTAGCCCTGAGCTTGCAGCCCAGTCCCGTCGGCGTTGACCGTAACGCCGTCGCCGCCCCGCTGACCGAGGTCATCCGGTTTTCGGCGTCGTAGCCCAGCGTGTAGCTCTGTCCACTCACTGTGCGGGAGGTCATATTCCCATTCGCAGCGTACCCAATCGTGTTCCCATTCGCGAACGAAGTGACGGCGTGCTTGTGGGTCGCGTCCCCATAAGTATAATTCACCCCGGCCTTGCTCGCCAGTGGCAGCGTGGTTTCGCCACAACATGCCGATTTTCTTCTCGTTTCAGCCCCATGTGTTCTTGCAGAACTCGCTTGACTTCCCGCCTGGGAGATGGTAGACTTTTCTCACGATATCGAAAGGAAAGGAGGCGAATAATAGATGTCAGTCATCCGATTTTTATCCCTAAAAATCTATCTAAGCGCTGCCTCCTGGCGAACGATCCTGAGGTTTGAATTCGATGGTTCTTATTCGACCACAGAGGCGCAGGCCCTGTGGTCTTTTTTTATGAATTCGACCGAGCAATTTCCAGAAGAACGCTACAGCGGCTGAATGCTGTGGCTTTTTCTTTTTCAGTGATTTCAAAGAGGTTTTCGATGTCTGGTTATTACAAACTCAATGATCTGAACGATCTTGATGAAGTGGAAGAAGGTTTATGGATTCGCAATACCGCCCGCCGTGGGCGAAACAAGGGGCAGAAGGGAACGCTCCAAAGGAATTCGCCGCCGCCCGATATCTCGGCTCAACTGGCAGGGCTTGCGGATGATCTTTCCAGGTTCGATTTTACTTACAACGCATCTCGCCATGAACGCGGCTGGATCATCGATTCGCTGGGGGATTTCTTCGAGCAGAAATGGCTGGATGATATCCTGCGGCTGGTGAAAGGTGGCAAGGAGGCCAATGTGTATCAATGCCTTGCCAATCCGTCGGTCCAGTTGAACGACCCCACTCGTCAAAAGGGCGGTCGCCAGCAGGAGTTGATTTACCCTTCATCCGGAGCCAGCCTGGCAGCGAAGGTTTACCGCCCGCAGCGCTTCCGCAACCTGAAAAACGACCACGTTTACCGGGAGGGGCGATCCGACCTGGATGAGAACGGCAATCAGATCACCAACGACGGTATGCTGCACGCAATCCGCAAACGGACCGATTATGGGCGCCAGCTCCAACATACCTCCTGGATTGAGCACGAGGTGAAAACGATGGAGCGTTTATACGCCGCCGGGGCGGATGTACCGCGCGTGTACGCCAGCGAAAGAAATGCGATCTTGATGACTTTTATCGGCGACCAGGATACGGCGGCGCCGGTGCTGTATGGGATCAGTCTGGCGAAGAAGGATGCCCGGCGGCTGTTTGAGCGCGTGCTGGACAACATCGAGATCATGCTGAGTCAGGATCGCATCCATGCCGACCTGTCCGCGTTCAATATCCTCTACTGGGAAGGCGAGATTACCCTGATCGATTTTCCGCAGGCAATCGACCCGCAGATCAACCGCAACTCCTACCGCATCTTTGAGCGAGATGTGATCCGAGTTTGCGAGTATTTTGCTCGTCAGGGTGTAGAATTGGAACCGCGCCGACTTGCATCTCAGATGTGGAAAGCGCATCACCTGCGCCAGATCCCGGATGTCCATCCCGCTCTGCTCGACGCGGAGAGCGAGATAGACCAGGATTACTGGCAGCAATGGCAAGAGGATAACCCTTAAGCTGGCAGGATGTTGCCAACAGGATGTTGCCAACAGGAGGTTGGGATGAAAATCATGCACATCGCTGGAGCCAGGCCGAACTTCATGAAAGTGGCTCCAATCATCCAGGCTATGAATGAGACGGCTGGGCGCTTCCGGCAAACGCTGGTTCACACTGGCCAGCACTACGACTATGAGATGTCCCAGGTTTTCTTCGAAGAGTTGGGACTGCCCGCGCCGGACGAATATCTGAATGTTGGTTCCGGAACGCATGCGGATCAAACCGCTCGGATTATGCTGGCATTCGAGCCGGTTGTATTGCGCTATCATCCGGATTGGGTGTTCGTGGTGGGGGATGTCAATTCCACCCTGGCCTGCGCGTTGGTTTGCGCCAAGCTTGGAATCTCGGTCGCGCATGTGGAGGCCGGGCTGCGCTCCTGGGATCGGGAAATGCCGGAGGAGATCAACCGGCTGCTGACCGATCAGATCGCCGATCTGCTTTTCACCCCCTCGCAGGATGGCGACGCCAACTTGCGCCGGGAGGGCATCCGGCCGGATAAGATCCACTTTGTGGGCAATGTGATGATCGATACACTGGTTAGATTGCTGCCCACAGCCGCCAAACGGCCGGTTTTGGCGGAATTAGGGTTGAAGCATCGCGAATACGTGCTGGTAACTCTGCACCGCCCCTCGAATGTGGATGAGCGCGCCGCACTTGCCGAAATCCTGGGCGCCCTCGCCGAGATTTCACAGACCCAACCGGTGATCTTTCCCGTACATCCGCGCACCCGTGAGCGCATCAAAGAGTTTGGTCTTGAGCCTGGGCTGAACGTCCGTATGCTGGAGCCGCAAGGGTACCTGGATTTCCTGGCTTTGACTCAGGCAGCCGGGTTGGTTTTGACCGATTCTGGTGGCATCCAGGAGGAGACCACTTACCTGGGCATTCCCTGTCTGACATTGCGCGCCAATACCGAACGCCCGGTCACAATTACCATGGGGACTAATCGGCTGGTTCCTTGCCAACGGAGCGCAATTTTGGAAGCAGTTCTTCAAGCCAAAGAGCCGCGTCTTAATCCATACATCGTGCCGCCGCTGTGGGATGGCTGTGCATCCCAACGGATCGTTGTGGTGATGTCGGCTATCTGAGCTGCTTGCGCAATCTTTATTTCATCCAGCAGAAATCTCACGCGCCTCCAGCGCTCCTTGCCGGATCTCCCAAATGTGGGTGGCGAAACCGCTGATGAAATAACGGTCGTGAACGATCGCTATTACGGTTCCTGGAAAGCCTGACAGGGCTTGCTCGAAGCGTGTCCGAGAGGGGATATCCAGGTGGTTGATGGGTTCATCGAGCAGGAGGAAATTGCAACCAGAAACTACCAGACAGGCCAACATTAACCTGGCCCGCTCGCCATAGGACATCCGGCCTATCGATAAAAAGACATCATCGCCGCTGAACAAATATTGATGTAAGAAGGCGCGCGCATCGGTCTCGGAGAGCGGCGCGAGCAGGCGGATGGTTTCAAAGGCGTTCATGTTCGGGTGGAGCGTCTCTTGCTCCTGCGCCATAAAGCCGGGCTTGACGCTATTGCCCATTCGGATCTTGCCTGCCAATGGTGGAAGCTGCCCGATAATGGTGCGCAGCAGCGTGGTTTTTCCCGCTCCGTTTGGTCCAATCAATACCAATCGCTGGTGGAAGCGGACGGTTAGGTTCAGAGCCGGTTAACAAAGACTGATTTCCGTATCCGACCGCCAAATCCTCTAAAACCAACACCTGGCGGCTGCTGGTGGGCGTCTGGCTCAAGTCCAGTTTCATTTGCCAGTTTTGGGCTGGCTTGTCGATTTTGTCCTCGGTCAGAAGCTTCTCGATGCGTTGTTCGATGCTCTTAGCCAGTTTGACATGTTCCTTCGAGCGGTTGGCAAAAAAACCACTCGCAAACTTATCTCCGGTGTCGCCCTTTACCGCCGCGTTTGAAGGCAGCCTTTGCCCGCACCGCGGAAGACTGCATGGCGCAGGCGGGCAATCTCCTCTTTCTGATCAGAATAGGCCTGCCAGTAGCGCTCGCGCTCGACCAGGGTTTGCTCCAAATAATCGCTGTAATTTCCTTGAAAAACACGCAGTTGATGCGATGTTGGATCCAACTCAAGAATACCATTGACCGTCCGGTCGAGGAATACCCGGTCATGTGAGACGATCAGGGCTGCGCTATGACGAGTCAATGGCGAATTTATCAACCAGTTCTCCAACCAGGAGAGCATCTCGATATCCAGGTGATTGGTGGGTTCGTCTAGAAGCAGCAAGTGAGGCGAAGAGAGCAGAATACCAGCCAGCGCCAGGCGGGTTTTTTGTCCTCCGCTCAACTGCGCGACTGGAGCGGCCTGTGCGAATTGATCTAATTCCAACGCCGCAAGAACTTCTGGAAGCTGTTGTGCACTCAAAGATGCAGCCTGGATCGAATCCAGGAGAGCATCATATTCCAATTCGATGTCTTGCCGCCTCGGTGCGCTGGATAATTGACGGGACAACATTTCGATTCTGATGCTGAGCGCTTCCAGATTGCCCATCCTCTGATCCAAATAAGCGCCTATGGTTTGCCCCGGCGCGGTTGTCAACCCTTGGGGTAAATAACCAAGCCTCAGGCTGGGTGGATTGAAGTGAAAGACGCCATTATCCGGTTTTTCTTCACCAATCAAGATTTTCAATAGGGTGGTCTTACCGGATCCATTGGGTCCAACCAACCCTAGCCGATCCCCGGTTTGAGCCGAAAACGAAACTTCATTCAAAATAATCTCGATCCCGTATGATTTCGAGACATGGTGTACAGTGAGCATTGAAAACCTCATAAAGCCTATCAGGCGCAAATAAAAAACCGAGGGACAACGCCCTCGGCATCATACAACGAATCCAGCGGCACATATCAGGATTGCACGAGTTTTGTTTCCCAGAAATTCAGGATTATTTCAGATTGCTCACATTCATTAGAAATCTCCTATCGGCTTTAAGTCGAGAAGATTATATCATGCGATTATAATTTACTCGTGGATTTTGTTGCCCGTAAACTGGATGGAAATCCATGCACCTTAACGCTAATAAAGTTTTAATGGTATCATCAGTTGAACCAGAGCAAATAAAAATCGAATAGATGTAGACAAAAAAAGGAGCACGAATGTCAAAAACCCTTGAAAACCTAAAGGAAGCATTTGCCGGAGAATCCCAGGCGAACCGGCGTTATCTTGCCTATGCAAAACAGGCTGAGAAAGAAGCTCAGCCTCAAATTGCGCGCCTTTTCCGAGCAGTCGCAGCCGCAGAGACCGTTCATGCCCAAAACCATTTCCGGATCATGGGTGGGGTGGGAACGACGGAAGACAATCTGAAAGCGGCGATTGAGGGGGAGAATTATGAAGTGGTTAGCATGTACCCGGAATTTGTGGCGAATGCAGAAAATGAGGGTGAGAAGAAAGCGCTGAATTCTTTCAAGTGGGCGTGGGAAGTCGAGAAAGAGCACGAAATCCTATTCAGACAAGCTCTAGAAACCATGGGCGCTTCAGTAGGAGATTTGGAGATCTGGGTTTGCCCAGGCTGCGGTCACACCCACATTGGGGTGCGCGAGCAGAAATGCCCGGTCTGCGGAATGCCCGGTGAGCGTTTTGAGAAAATCGTCTGAGTGGCTTGGCTCAGGTTGCTACGCATCCATACCTGATCTAAAAAGCGGTCAGGATCAGACGCAGCCCCATAATGACCAAAAGGCCGAGCGCCAGCTTGCGAAACCGCTCTGGATCAAGAAACGGTCCAGACTGACGCCGGCCAAAAATCCAACTGCGATCGCGGGGAGGATCAACAAGTAACTTTTCCAGACAAGTGGGGTCAGGTTGCCTACCCAGGCGTGGGTGAGGATCGCCAGAGCATCATTGAGCAGAAAGAAGCCCTGCAAATTGCTCTTAAACTCCCCCGGTTTCCAGCCCCGGCAATGACCATAGATGATTGCCGGAGGTCCACCCACGCTGTAAGCTCCGCTTAGCAGACCGGCGAAAGCGCCGGCGACAAATCCCCAGGCGGGATGTTCCAGGCGCGGCAGCTTGAAATTAAGTAACGCATATAGACTGTAGGAGACCATAATCCCCCCCAGGATGGGCAGCAACACTCGTTCATTCAGGTTGCGCAAAGCCCATACGCCGAATGGGATCGCCAACAATGAGCTGATCATCATCCTCCAGACCGCCCGTAAATTGAAAGCTGTCCGGTAACGAATCAGCATTATGATCTCCAGGGATGCTGTCATCAAAGCAACCAGAGGGACTGCAGTGCGCATCCCCAGCAGGTCCGGAAAGATGGTCATCGAGACCAGGCCCGAACCAAATCCGGTCAGGCTTTGGGTGAAGATGGCAAAAAGAACAACGAAGATCAACAGAAGTGTTTGAGACATAGTCTGGGGGCAAACAGGTTGGATTATACTATTGTCGAGAAAAATCAGTTAAAATCTATCCTGATGAAACAAACCGAATTCGACCCCCAAAAATGTATCTTGATCCACGGGCTGGAAGGCAGCAGCCAGGGAGACAAGGCGACGCTTTTGCGATCAATCTTCCCAGAGATGCTCACTCCAGATTTCCGTGGTCCGCTCGATGAGCGCATGAAGCTGCTTTTATCGATCCTGGGAGAAAAGGCTGGCTGGACCGTGATCGGTTCCAGCCTGGGTGGATTGATGGCAGCCTTATTCACCACTTGCCATCCCGAACAGGTACGAAAACAAATCCTGCTGGCGCCGGCTTTATTCTTACCCGAATTTGCAGATCATCCTCCCGCTCCTATTCAGGTCCCGACTGTGGTCTACCATGGGACTAAGGACACCATTGTGCCGCTGGGGGAGACGCGCAGATTATCCGAGCAAGCCTTCAGCAAGCTGACATTCCACGTGGTGGAGGATGATCACAGATTGTTCGAGACGGTTCATAAGATCGATTGGGTCAGTCTGTGCGCTCGCCTGCCTGTCGATTGAACTGGGTATGATAAAGATTGGCATATAAACCGCCCAGAGTGATCAGTTCCTGGTGTGTGCCGCGTTCAATGATTTTGCCGCGATCCATTACCAGGATCAGGTCGGCTGCCAGAATAGTGCTCAGACGATGGGCAATCACGATGCTGGTTCGGCCTGCTAACACATGCTTGAACGCTTCTTGGATCAAGGCTTCGGATTCACTGTCCAGGTGGCTGGTCGCTTCATCCAACACTAACACGCGCGGGTTTTTCAGGATCACGCGTGCCAGCGCCAGGCGCTGTTTCTCTCCACCGCTCAAGCGGTAACCACGCTCGCCGACAACCGTATCATAGCCAGCGGGCAGTTCGGCAATGAAATCATGAATGTTAGCCGTCCGGCAAGCTGACTCCATCTCCTGTTGGGTGGCATCCAGCTTGGCATACAGCAGGTTGGTGCGAATGGTATCGTGAAAGAGATGGGTTTCTTGGGTCACCATGCCAATCTGTGCGCTGAGCGACTCCAGGCTGACATCCCGCAGGTCATACCCCTCAATCCGAATTTGCCCGCTTGTTGGATCGTACAGTCGCGGGATTAGATAAGTCAGGGTGGTCTTTACCGGCCCCGCTGGGACCAACCAGGGCGATCAATTGACCAGCTTGTACCGTAAAGGAAATCCCATCCAGGGCATCCAGACGGGCCTGGCTGCGGGTAGGTTCAATTTCGGGGGACTCTTCAACATCCTGGCTGGTTGAATCTGTTTTACGCGGCAGGACCATCGCTGCGTTTTGCTTCTGGTTTATCGCCGGAGAGCGAAGCAGTCACGTTGCTCATGGAACCATGCCGTTCCACCGGGCTGAGCTGAGGAACGTTGTTTTGATCATAGCGAAATGAAACACCCTCGAAAACAAGCTCGCCGCGGATATCTTTCAGCTGGATGGCATCCGGTTTTTCTTCGATCTCAAGTGGTAGATCAATCACTTCAAAGACGCGCTCAAAGCTTACGACCGATGTGGCGAATTCGACCGGCGCATTTGCCAGCCCTTGTAATGAGCTATACAAGCTGGTGAGGTACGCTCCAAAAGCGACGATGGTTCCGACCGTGAATACCTTTTGGATCACCAGAAAACCGCCAAACCCATAGACCAGGGCAGTGCCGATTGCGCTCAGCAACCCGATGATTACGAAAAAGCCTGTCCCGACCACTGCCCGACGAATACCGATGTCACGGACTGTTTGGGATCGGCTCTGGAACCGCTGCACCTCCAGGTTCGCCCGACCGAACAACTTGACCAGCAGCATCCCGCCGATGTTGAGCGTTTCGTTCATCATCGCGTTCATCTGGGCGTTGGCGTCCATTGCCTGGCGGGCAATCTCGCGCAACCGGTTGCCCATTTTTCGAGCTGCCAGAAGAAAGAGTGGCAGGATCAACACGCTGATTACAGTCAGGCGCCACTCCAGGCCGAGCATCACTACCAGGACGGCGCTCGTCTGAATGATGTTGGTGATGATCCCGACGATTGTGTTGCTGATGGCGTTTTGCGCCCCAACGACATCATTGTTCAGGCGGCTCATCAATTCGCCCACCCGGGTATGGGTGAAGAAGCGCAGGGACATGCGCTGCAAGCGGGCGAAAAGCGCCACTCGCAGGTCATAGATTACACCTTCGCCCACCTGCGAATTCAAGCGGCGCTGGATAACGTTAATTCCCCCTCCCAGCGCTGGAATAAGCAACAGACTCAGGGCAAGCCAGACGAGCTGGCTCAGGTTCCCTTGAGGGATGGTTTGATCGATTAGCGTACGCAGAATTAATGGCGTCAGCAAAGTCAATCCGGTATTGACCAGAATTGCCAGCAGCATCCAGGTGATTTGCCAGCGATACGGTCTGGAATAGGAAAGAACGCGCTGCAACAAGCCCCAGGTCACCCTGGGTTTTTCCTTCGAAGCGCTGAGATAACCCCACCAACCACCACCGTGAAAACCCATTATTTTGTCTCCTTTGGAGGTCAATTGCCAGGTGGCAAAGACCGTCAGGTTATTATAAAACGCTTATTCAAAGTTGTAGCCTGGATATATTCTCATTGGTATAATTATTGTTAATGATCAGGCGATATCATTTCACCTGGGCGGTATTACAGACCGTATTGCTTGGGTTGGCGCTGGTTGGGTCCCTGGCTGCATGCCGATTGAGCGGTTCAGGGGTTGTCCGAACCCCGACTCGCGCTCCAACTCAAACTCGTGCTGTAGCTACGAGTTTGCCTGCGGCGACAACGCCGGCGCCAACGGTCGTCTCGCCGACAGTTACCGTCATACCTCTGACTGCCACGCTGCTAATCCCTTCCCTGATACCGTTGCCTCCGCCTTTGGATCCTGGTTGGATCATTTTAATCCCGGAGCGACTTCCGAACCGGAAATCCGTTCTTACGTCTGTCCATGGCTGGAGTTTGCAGGCGATCTTCCGACCTATACCTACCGCATTATTCAGACCTATCCGCATGATCCTGGGGCGTATACCCAGGGTTTGATCTATCGAGATGGGATCTTGTATGAGAGCACCGGGTTGAAAGGACGCTCATCCCTGCGGATTGTTGATCTTGAAAGCGGAAACGTGCTGCAGATGGCCCAAATCCCGGACACGTATTTTGCCGAAGGGATCACTTTATTTGATGACAAAATCTACCAGCTTACCTGGCAGGAACAAACCGGGTTTATCTACGAGGCAAGGTCTCTTGCCGAGATCGGACGTTTCACTTACAATACGGAAGGGTGGGGACTGACAGAAGACGGCGAAATTCTGATCATGAGCGATGGAACTGAGCAATTAGCGTATATAGATCCAGATACAATGGGTGTGATTCGTTCAGTAATGGTAGCCTCAGGTAATAACGCGGTGCAGCGATTGAATGAATTGGAATATATTGGCGACGAGGTTTGGGCGAACGTTTATCAGACCTCCTGCATCGCGAGGATTGATCCGAAAAACGGAAACGTCTCAGGATGGATCGATTTGAGCGGGATGTTGAGCGAGGAGGAAATGCGGATCGCTCAGGTCCCAAATGGAATTGCTTATGATAAAGACAGCAGCCGAATTTTCGTGACAGGAAAATTCTGGCCGCATCTTTTTGAGATTGAAGTTTTGCCAGCCGATCGGAAATAGCCAGGCTAATTGGATTGGGAGATATATACCAAATTTCTAATTTTGGGGGCGCTTAAAAAAGAGTTGGTAAAAATCGGATTGGGAATACATTGGCTCACCCGTACTCGCGGATACCAGCTCCCAACCTTCTGCGCCTTGCTGCGCCAGAAAATCCTGCATTTCTGGCCCGTATTCCCAGTCTTTAATCTTTTTTCCATTTAGAAAAGCGGGGCGCCAGCCCGAATGCTTCTTAAACGATACGATCAAATATTCCCAGACGGTGACCTGTGATGGTTTGATTTTGCTTTCCGAGCGTGGCCTGGGTGGAGATGATTTTCTAGATTTGGAAGCCGGGCTGGGTGGGTTTGCGGCTGTTTCCGGCTGCGGCTGGAATAAGTCTGGCGAGGGAGTTCCGCTACTTAGGATGGACGCCAGGATATCTGGGGTTTGTTTTCTGTCACTCATCACCGATGATCCTTTCTGCTAATGTTTGGTAATCTTCGCTGCCTGTTGAGCCAGGGGAATATTCAAAAATCGTCTGACCATACCCTGGCGCTTCTGAAAGCCGAACGTTGTAACGAATTCGGAGAACACATTTTTGAGCCAAAATGGGATTGCAATTGACCCAGGATCTCAGCGGATTTCTTCACCCGCCGGTCGTAAAATGTCGGCAAGATATATTTCAAATCCAAAGCAGGATGATACTTCTGGATGGCTGCCAGGTTCCCGGCGAATTCCATCAACCCTTGTAGCGACATGACCTCCAGAGAGACCGGCGCCAACACTGCATCCGCGTAGAAGAGTGCATTGACCGTCAGACCGCGTCCCAGCCTGGCTCGGTATCGAGCAGGACGTAGTCGAATTGATCCCTGAGCGAATGCAACCCTTCCGAGAGTGTGCGCTCTCCGCCAAAATCTTTGCGGGTAATCTGGCGTTTTAAGCTGACCAGGTTGCGCCCGCCGGATAGCAGCCATAGCCCAGGTCGGGCTGAGAAAAGGGCGGTTTGGACGGGTGTTTCGTCGCTGATCCATTCGGCCAATCCAGAGGCGGGTTTGCATCCAAGCGCCCTGGCAGCTTGGCCTTGAGTATCCACATCGATTAGTAAAACGGATTTATTATTAAGAGCGAGGCTCGCGGCCAGATTCACGGCGGTGGTGGTTTTCCCTACTCCACCTTTTGAAAGCGCTACTGCGAGTTTGATCATCCACAACCCTCCAAAATTTTGATAGGATTTGATTATTCTTAGGACAAAGGCATCCGGAGAAATTTTATCATTCTCCGGTATAATCATTTGATAATCTTTCGAATGTTCAGCGATAAAAACGCAAGCATCGTGTACGAACAACCAAGCAACAGACCTACCTTTCGAGAGGCAAACCATACTATGGAACAATTCCCACCCATAACACTGACCGCAGTTGAATCCAAACGAAAATTTGTACTCGATCAACTTGGCGCGCCGGCTCTTCTGGTTTTTCTTTGGGTCGATACACAGCGCCTGGCCGAGACGATCAACAAAGCGGTACGTAAACATTATCCATTAGCCAGCCAGGCTTTGGTGATGAATATTGCCAGCTTGCGAGGTATTCCAGGTGTTCTGCACGGCGTGGCTGAGAAAGAAATGCAGAAAGCCTATCGTGAACATGCGGCAAAGCTTCCCAGAGGATATGACCCTGAGGAATATATGATTATCCTGCCAGATTGGAAGGGGGATTGCGCCCATGCGTTGGGTATTCGCGACCTCGCCTCCAAGCCAGCGGTTGCCGTTCTGGACAGGGTAGGTCGGATCGTAGGCGTTCACCAAGGAGAACCGCACACGTTGGAACAGGCCGCGATCGAGCTTCTGGAAAAAGCCGAACAAGACACTATAGATCAAGCTGTCGAAGAATGATGTATGTCGCTTGAGATCAATGACCAACTGAAGCATGTTTTAGATAGCCTTCCTAATAAACCGGGCTGTTACCTGATGAAAGATGGGGAAGGTCATGTGCTTTATGTGGGTAAAGCGATCAATTTACGCAACCGGGTGCGTTCTTATTTTCACGCTCACGCGGACCATGAACGGCGCATCCGCAAGCTGGTATCACATATCCAGGATATCGAATGGATCGTAGTGGGATCGGAGTTGGAAGCGCTGATCCTGGAAATGAATCTGATTAAGAAGTACCGCCCGCACTACAATGTCCGCCTAAAAGATGATAAGCGGTACCCCTACATCAAAATCCATTGGGCAGATCCGTTCCCAACCGTCACCGTCACACGCCAGATGGTTCAGGACGGGTCACGTTACTATGGACCCTATACCAGCGTTTGGGCGGTTCACCAAACCCTGGATTTATTACGGCGAATTTTCCCCTTCCTGACCTGCGATCGAGAAATCACAGGCGGCGACGAACGAGCCTGTTTATATTTGGACATCAAATTATGTGCTGCACCTTGTATCGGCAGAATTGATCAGGAAGCTTATCGCCAAATGATCGCTGACCTGTGCCAGTTTCTGGAGGGGCGGACTGAGAAGATTGTCACCCGTCTGAAATCTGAGATGGAGCGTGCATCGGATGAGATGCGCTTTGAACAGGCTGGATCGCTGCGAGATCAAATCCGGGCGATCCAGACAGTTGTTGAACGCCAAAAAATTATTTCCAGCGAATATATCGATTTGGATGTGCTGGCGCTGGCACGTTCGGATGGAGATGCATGTGTACAGGTCTTTTTCATTCGAGGGGGCAAGCTGATTGGGAGAGATTATTTCTTGTTGGAGGGGGCAGAAGAAAATTCTGATGAAAATGTTATGGCTGAATTTTTGAAGCAATTTTATAGCCAGGCATCGAGTGTGCCACCCCAGGTATTATTGCCACATGAAGTGGAGGAGATGCAGATCATCCGTCAATGGCTGGGTCAACGGCGAGTGGATCAAAAAGTAGAGATCCTTGTGCCGCGCCAGGGCCCGCAGTACGAATTAATGGATATGGCAGTCGAAAACGCGACTGAAACCTTACGTGCTTTACAGGCGCAGTGGAGATCGGACAAGCACCGTCAAGAACTGGCGCTGGCGGAACTGCAAACTGCTCTAGGGAAGTCCGAGCCGCTCAATCGAATCGAGTGCTATGATATCTCGAATATTCAAGGCACAGCTGCCGTGGGCAGCATGGTGGTTTTCGAGCAGGGAGTTCCCAAGAAAGGACTTTATCGCCATTTTAACATCCGCTCGGTCAGTGGACCGGATGATTTCGCCAGCATGGAGGAGGTGCTCACCCGGCGATTGAACCGCTGGAAGGCTGCCCAGGAAGAGGCATCTGCACCCGGTAAGAAGCTCGACCCAGCTTTTGCCTTTTTGCCTGATTTCTTGATCGTCGATGGGGGCAAAGGTCAACTCTCCCGGGCTGTAGCTGTGTTGGAAAAGTTCAATCTGCAGGGCAAACTTACGGTCGCTGGTTTGGCAAAGCAGAACGAAGAATTATTTTTCCCAGGTCAACCGGAACCGTTGGTTCTGCCGCGCAACTCGCAGGCGCTCTTCTTGATTCAGCGCATCCGCGATGAAGCTCATCGATCTGCGATTACATCTCATCGCAAGCAACGCTCCAGGGTTGGGCTAGCCTCGCGCCTGGATGTGATCCCAGGGATTGGACCGGCGCGGCGAAAGGCATTATTGAACCGGTTTGGTTCGCTGGATGCGATTATCCAGGCTTCCCAGGACGAGCTGGTTGAGGTGCCTGGGATCAACCTGGCTCTAGCACAAACGATAAAGGAAGCGCTTGCCTGAAAATCCAGTTTTCAGGATTAATATTTCTTGAGTGATTCCTGCTTACGGGCTGAATGACAGGTATAATCAAAATAGCATGAATAATATCCTTAAATTTGGAGAAAGTACGAATGGCAAAAAAGGAAATGCGATCGCGACGAGAAATTCGCAATTTACGCGTACAACAAATAATGGTGATCGGGATCGGTCTGGTTGTGATCGTTTCGATGTTGATCTCTATGTTAGCTAAATAGTTAGGCCCAGTCTGGCTGGGAGGTTGGCATGAAAGTCAATTTCTATGCGACTTTGAGGCAGGTAATTGGGCAGAAATCTGTTGATTTTGATTTAGAGCAAGGTGCGACTGTCCGCGACCTGGTGCAAGAAATGCTCATCCGTTTTCCGGCTTTACAGCGTGAGTTGTTCGATCAGGATGGGATTATGTTCGCCCACGTTCATATCTTTGTTAATGGACGGGATGCCCCCTTCCTGGAGCATGCTCTGGATACTGAAGTCAAACCGGAGGATGTAATAGGCGTATTTCCTGCAGTTGGCGGCGGATAAGTTTTTCGTGTGATTAATTATCTGGGCTGAAACAAGCTTCAGATTTTATTATCAACCGGGCAGGGTGGGTAACCGGACTGATTTCTTCCTGATAGGGCATAATGCCCAAAATGATGGAGTGGTTCTCCTTCTGCAATTTCAAGCGAGCAAAACCCAAATCGGTCTGGTTGGAGAGCGGAACGAATTCCATGATTGACCAGCCAAAATTTGGGGCTTCGCGCAGGTAAAAAGCCTGTAAAGCAGCGCTGCTTTGCTGACCGTCATACGCGCGCCAGCAGGCCGGATCGGTAATATCCAGCAAGATGTCCTGTGGTGGAATGGACATATAGCCGGGAGGCAGCGGCAATCCTTCTTCGGAGGTCAACACGCCAGCCACTTCTTGGGGGAAACGAAGGCTGGCAATAATCTGAGTTGCCAGTGGTTGGAATAACGGGTACTCTTCTTTCAGATGCAACACCAGGAAGTTCAGCACAGTCAGGTTGCGCTGCAAGATACCGGTCCACAAGCGGCGCTCGTCCTTTTTGGGTAATACGATCTCAGCTTCGATTCCTGACGCGCCAGCCATCCTCCAGGGCGCCGAGCCAACCTGTTTTGCTCCTAACCAGCTCGCGATCATCGCAACGTGGCGGTTCCAGATTGGTTCAATGGATTGTTGGGCGCTGTTGAATTCTGCCCGTAATAAGATTTGACCCGATCGCAGACCTTCGTAGTCTGGTGTGAGCGCCTCCGGGATCATAGCAAAGGCCTCCACCTCACCCATCGTGCGATGGATCCAATCATCCGGATATGTCAACTCATATCCCCAAAGAACATGTTGAAAAACAGTCATTCTTGAATCTCTTCTCTAAACTGTCTACCTGGCTATATAAGATTGGGGCAGCAGGCTACCTGCTGCCCCAATGGTACGAAATGTTCGTTTCGCTTAATCTCTGCTCGGATATTATTAATCAGCCTCATGCACCCAGGCATAGACCGAGTTCGAGCTGATCATCAGTGATTGTCCAGACTTCATTGTGAGGCGGTAACTGCTCGTATCGCATGAATTCTGGCGGCCGGTCGTCTGCAGCGCCTAAGCCCGCATGTTCGTTGAACAGACGCTCCACTTTCAGGATTTCTTTACCCATCGGGACCACATCAGCGCCGGTAACGTCGATACCAACCACACCCGCAACTGTCTCGGCCATTCCCTCCCAACCCTTGGCGATATCCAGGATGGGGAAGGCAATGAACAGACAATATCCTGTGCTGTCGATGAAGGCTGTGGCAGCCTGGAATGTCAATGAAAGCTCTGCTTTACCTTCATTGGAGAGCGGGTCAAGCTTGCCGCTGACGCCAGCGATTTCGGGGGCAATTGTGTAACCAGCAGTATGGTCTGCGCCCATTGTCGATGTTGCATAGGTCACGCCGATGCCCTTGACGGCGCGCGGCTCGTAAGCCGGCATCGATTGACCTTTGACTACCGGAACACGATGGACGCCAAATGCCTTGGCGGTTGCCACCACACCCTGTCCGATGATGCGACCCATCGGAGTACCCTTAGCAACCTCAGAAAGCAGATCCATTGCAGCCGGACCATCACCCCACTGGATCACGCCAGCTTCCATTGCAATTGCCAGGGTGTTGCCTGCTTCAATGGTATCCAGGCCGGCATCGTTGCATTCGCGGGTCATTGTAGCGATCCAATCTAGGCTATCGATCCCGCAGTTTGCGCCTAAGGCCCAGGCTGTTTCGTACTCGAGGCACGAGACCAAGTGCTCGCCGGATTCGTCCGGGTATATGCTCGAACATTTGATGATGCAGCCCGGATGGCAGCCATGGTCTGTGGTGCCTTCACCGCCATCTTTGCAGCGCTCTTCGATCACCTCAGCGATCCGTTCGCCGGAGATCATGGGGGCGCCTTCGAATTGCCCGGCGCTGAAATTACGGGTGGGCAGACCGCCAGCTTCATTCAGGATGTTGATAAGAACGGCTGTGCCATAGGAGTGCAATCCGCCGCCGTGCTTGGTCAGAGCATGTTCCTGAATGGCTTCGGTCAGTTTTCTTCGCCCTACTTTGAAGAGTTCCGGGTTGGCAATCTCAACGCCTGGAGCGCCGGCGTCATCAATGACCATCACTTTGATCCCTAATGCGCCCATTACTGCGCCTAAACCACCCCGACCGGCATAACGTCCAGGGCGGTTTTCCATATCATTGATCGATATACCAGCATTGGAGAGTTTCATTTCGCCAGCCGGCCCAATCCCGATCACCGCGGTTTTGGGATATTTCTCCCACATCAACTCGTCTATTTTGTACATGCCAAGGCCAAGTAGATCAGAGGCGTCCTCAAATTTCACGCCATCCTTATTGATCAAAAGGGAGTACCAATGGCCTTTGGCAGGCTGCCCTTCAATAATGATCGTGTGCAGGCGAAGATGGGCAATCTTCTGGCCGGATAGACCGCCTGCATTTGATTCCTTGATCCCACCGGTGAGAGGGCTTTTTGCCCCAAACGAGGTCCGGCCGCTGCTAGGAGCAGCTGGCGATCCGGTCACCCATCCGGGAGCGATAACCAGTTTGTTATGCGGTCCGAGAGGGTGGACGGTCGGATCAACCTCAGCAGAGACAATCATTGAAGTCAGTCCCCGCCCTCCCCAGCGAGCCCATTTTTCAGGTACATCCTCGTAGGTGGCTTTTAAGTCATGCATATTGATTCGTAAGATTTTCTTTGCCATTATTGATCTCCTTCTATCGATTCTTTTGTAGATGAATTTGATCCAGCGTCTTTCAAATGACTGTAAGAATGGTGCATTGCGCCGTGTTTCTTCAGGGCTGCGATCAACTCAGGTGACATATTGACTCCATCACGATATTGATATGGCCAGATGCGATCAATCGAAAAAATACCTAGGTGATCACCATCTTTTAGCAACTGCCCATTACCTGTATTCAGTCCTGGAACATCACACAGGACTGCATTAATAAACAGGTAGCCTCGCTCACCCTCCGGAATCCCGATCTCATGCAAGAGGTCGGCTTTGCAAGTGCCTTCAGGAACATCCATAACCTTCATGGCTACGTGAGTTCCGCCAAGATATTTTGATATCGAACCATATAATGAGACATTAATATGAATGGTATCCAGGGGTGGTATGCCTTTCTTATCAACAGCGGCTATGTGTGGTGAGATGACCATCCTTATTGAGAATAACAACTTGCTCCCAAGCAGAAGCCGCCTGGAGGTCAATTCTTAAGACATCTCCCCATAATAGTAGCATTTTCTCAACCCCATTGCAATTCTAAAAAAAAATTTAGAATAGGCTAAAGCTGGTTTTCTGTATATAATCCATTTATGTTCTCACAAATACACGCTCATTATCATTGTGGAACAATACTTTATTGCTGCGATGGTTGAAAATTTATGGCGATAGATCGATACGGACGACGCATACATTACCTACGGATCAGCCTGACAGATCACTGCAATTTACGCTGTTTATACTGCATGCCGGACGATATCACTTTCCGGCCTACTGCAGAAATGATGCAGGATGATGAAATCCTGCGTCTGGTGCAGATTTTTGCGGGTTTGGGTTTTGATAAATTCCGGTTGACCGGTGGTGAACCTACTGTTCGGGCTGGAATTGTCAATCTGGTGCGAGCTATTGCGCATACCTCAGGTGTGCGCTCACTTTCAATGACTAGCAATGGGATCCTGTTTGCAAGCCTCGCCCGATCGCTGGCAGAAGCGGGCTTACAACGTGTCAATTTCAGCCTGGATACCCTCGACCCACAGAAATTCAAGCGATTAACCCGCCGCGGCGACCTGGATGAAGTTTGGGCTGGAATACAGGCAGCAGAAGAAGTTGGTCTTTTGCCTATCAAGATTAATACAGTAGTGATGCGCGGCCATAATGAGTATGATGTTGTTGATCTGGCACGCCTGACGCTGGAAAGACCCTGGCAGATCCGCTTTATTGAAATGATGCCATTTGCTGGCGCGACAGATTTCCAACTTGAGCAGGAAGTCAAAGCAGATGAAATCAAACAAAGGATTGAGAGCGCGTTTGGTCCTTTAGAGATTTGCAATAATGGCGACCTGGATGGCGAAGCTCGCCTGTACCGACTGCCTGGTGGGCGTGGTACGGTAGGTTTCATTGCCACTGTATCTAAGCCATTCTGTGCCAGTTGCACTCGCGCCCGATTGACTGCAGATGGAAGACTGCGTTTGTGTCTTTTGAATGAGAAGGAAATTGATCTGCTCGTACCTATGCGGTCTGGCGCAAGCGACGCAGAATTACGCCAGCTTATCCTGGAAGGAATTTGGATAAAGCCTTGGGGACATAACCTGGCTGATGGAGTGATACCCCTCAATCGGTTGATGAGCGAGATTGGCGGTTCAGCGCGCCAGCCGCTCCAATTTCATGCTGATTTCCCTCCATTGAATCTTCGAAACGCCCAGTTTTTGGCGAATCTTATTCCGGTCCGATTCTATTCGCCAATCGTTCAATGCGCAGGTCCAACGACACATATCGAAAGAGAGGTGCTTTTCCAGACCTGCCTCTTTACTCAGATCCTCCAACAGATATTCCAACCTGCGGGGCGACCATGGAAACAGGCGATCTTTTAGCTCATATTGGGTAAGATATTCCTGATAGGCTTCCACCCAACTTTCTGGCAGGTGTATTTTTCTCTCTTTGTAGCGGTTTTGCGGATTGGGATAGCGAACAAACAAGAATGGTTCGCCTGAGCCTTCAAGCTCAAGATGATTGAGGTGCAAGCCTAGACACTCCCCCTTCTTAATTCCGGTGCTTAGCAGCAGTGCGACCAGGGAATATGGACGGGCATCTGGCTTGTTTTCTGTGCGATGTTTTTTTGCAACTTCCAACACGAGCTGTGTTTCGGCTTCCGTCAGCACGACAGGTATCGGACTGATAACGGTTTTTTGCGGGACCTTCTCGGCTGGGTCAATCATCAATGCGCCATATTGGCCAAGCCAGCGGAAGAACGCCTTTAGCGAAGTGATTCGGCGGGCAAGTGATTTTGGACTGCATGGGACGCCGCGCCCCTTCTGCAGCCAGTCTAAGAAGAGGTTAATATCGCTGGTAGAAATCTGACCGATGACGCGAATCTGGAGGCATATAAGCAGCAAACAGGTTCAGGTCAGATATAAAGGCTTTCACTGTGTGGATGGAAACACCCTGATCTTCCAAGTAAAGCCGCCAGACTTTGATGGTAGGTCCGAGCAAACTGGTTGAGGAAATGTGAGCACTGGCGGTAATATCGGTAGCAGAGGCTTGGTTATCTGGGGACATGATCAACTCCCGGGGATGGTCTTTTCGTATAGTCGATTAATATCAGTTTAGCCGAAAATCACGCGAATGTCAACAGGACAATCGTATACGATTGATCCAAAAGGATCGGGTATAATAGGCGCGATTAAATGACATTTTGGAGGCAAAATGAAAAAATTTCAACTGATTTCATTCGTCTTGATTCTCTCTCTAGCCTTATTTGCCTGTGCTGTTTTGTCGCCTGGCGCTAAAGAGACTGTCGCGCCAGTAATAGAGACGAAAATTATGCCCGCAGAGGTGGAAGCCTATCCATACCCATACCCTTCTCTCGCTCCAACCCTGCAAGTTCTTGAAGGGGGATATCCTGACCCGATGGCTCAATACTCACTGCTGATACTTTATCCAGATCTTAAGGATGGTGATAGCCTGGAATGGGAGCAGGCGATGGGCGCAGTGTACTCGTCACAGGTGACCAAAGTGATGCAAACCCATGATTTAAAGGTCTACCTCACTTTTAAAGATGGACGGACCTTAGTTACAGTTGAACCTGCAATCGATGATATCCTAAAGTTGATTGACTCTTGCGGAGATCTGTGTAAAGACATCAAGGTTGCAACGGAATAATCTCACAAATTGTCGACCGGAGTTGGGTTCCCCACCAGACCCAGTTCTGGGGCGATCCGCCGCATAGCCAGGATCACATTATCGACATGTTCCCAAAGAGGTATTCCAAAATCTGCCACGCAGGTTTCGATCTCAGCCCGGTTTGCCCCTGCAGCAAAAGCCCGGTCTTTCCATTTCTTCTTCACAGAGGCCGAGGTCAGATCCAGCAGTGAACGCGATGGGCGGACCAGCGCCACTGCGGTGACCAGTCCGGTAAGCTCGTCGCAAGCCGCCAGTGCTTTTTCCATCTGAGTGAGGCGTGCGATCCCGGTGTGATCGGCATGGCTGAGGACTGCTCGGATGATTTCTTCAGAAAAACCTCGTTCCCTCAAAATGGGAGCGCCTTCCTGTGGGTGTTGGTCCAGTGTTGGGTGAATTTCCCAATCAAAATCATGAATCAATCCGGTAATCCCCCAGGTTTCCGTATCTTCACCCAGTTTCTCGGCGTAAAAACGCATGGCTGCCTCAACCGCAAGCATGTGGCGGATTAGATTTTCGTTCTGGATGTATTCCTGTACGATAGTGAGCGCTTCAGTTCGGTTCATTCAGCCTCCAGCGGAAAAATCGGTTCTTTTTCACCCAGGATTGGTTTTGGGCGGGTGACGTGAACTTCCCATAATGCAACCAGAGTGGCAGGCGTCTCGCGCAAATTCCACCAGACCAACGAACGGCGGTTGTAAAGACGCTGATCGGCGGGCACTCCAACGCTGTCGATCCCGAGCATATTACACACGTATAATGCGCGCGGAAGATGAAAGCTCTGCGTCACCAGAATCGCCTTGCGAATTCCAAAGATCTCCTTAGCCCGATAGCAGGTGTCATAGGTGCGCCGGCCAGCATAATCCAGGACGATGGCATCATCCGGCACACCCAGAGCCAGCGCATACTCACGCATGGCGCCCGGTTCGTTGTAAGTCTCATAACTGTTGTCGCCGCTCATTAGCAGCTTTTCCACCTTGCCCCCGAAATAGAGCTCGGCTGCTGTTCCTACCCGGTCGCGTAGAACCGGGGTCGGGCTGCCATCTCTCCATAAACCAGCTCCAAACACAATGGCGACCCGCTGAATTGGCGCCTGGTCTATAGTATAAGTGCGCGAATAGCTATAGAGTGCAGTAATGATCCTGGGCAAAACCAGGAAAACGAATGCGATGAAGATCACTGTAAGGACGGTCCAATAAATCATCCGAAAGATTTTCCTTAACATGACCAGCATTTTACCATCCAATCGGCGATACTTGTTTTATCCCTCTTGTCTGGAATGCAAGCAGCGAGTAAAATCGCTAGACTTATGGACCTTGAACTTCAATACCAGCAAACATTAGAATATTTATACACATTCGTCGATTACAGCCTGACGCGTGGTTTGCGGAATATGCCCGAGAAATTTGACCTGGACAGGATGCGGGTATTCATGCAGCAGCTGGGGAACCCTGAGAAGGCGTATCCGATCATCCATGTAGCCGGAACAAAGGGAAAAGGCTCGGTAAGCGCGCTGTGCGCCAGCGCGTTACAGGCAGCCGGTTATAGAGTGGGGCTCTATACCTCCCCGCACCTGCAAGATTACGCCGAGCGAATCCAGGTTGATGGTCAACCCATCCCTCATCAGGCTTTGATCAACCTGGTGGAACAGATCCGCCCATTCCTGGATCAGGGCACTCAATTAACCACGTTCGAAATCACCACTGCTCTGGCGTTTTGGTATTTTGCTCAGCAGCAGGTCGATGCTGTGGTCGCAGAAGTTGGCCTGGGTGGGCGATTGGATGCGACCAATATTGTAACGCCGATAGTATCTGTGGTCACCTCAATTTCGCTGGATCATATGCAGGTTTTGGGAAACAGTCTGGCAGAGATTGCGGTAGAGAAAGGCGGCATCATCAAACCGGGTGTACCGGTTGTGATATCACCGCAAACAGAAGCAGCCCGTCAGGTATTTGAGACGCTAACGCAGGAACGCGGCTCGTTATTAATCCAGGTAGGACAGGATGTTCGCTATAAAGTGCTCGAGAACACCTTGAAAGGCCAGACTTTGCAGGTGTGGCAAGAACAAGGGACCGAAAGCTGCCTTGGCCTGCAGAAGAATGCGATAGAATTACATATCCCCCTGTTGGGCGCTCACCAAGTGGAAAATGCAGCGACAGCCCTGGCTGCTTTGCAGGTGGCTTGTCAATCCGGTTTGGCGCTGGGTAGCGCTCAAATCCAGCAAGGCTTCGCTAACGTGCAGTGGCTTGCGCGCTTCGAAGTGTTGCGTTCTAATCCACCACTTGTGATTGACGCAGCTCATAATCGCGACTCCGCTCGCCGTTTGCGACAGGCGATCGATGAATATTTCCCTGGTTCAAAGATCATCTTGGTATTTGGAGCCTCAGAGGATAAAGATATTGAAGGGATGTTGGCGGAATTGATAGAAATACCAACTAGCGATAACTGCACTGCAAATCAGAGCAATAAAGCCGGCTCCGTTGAAACGGTGATCTTTACCCGTTCTTATCACCCGCGCGATAAACCCAGATGAACTGACCGAGAAACTACTTTCTCTTATGATAAAGCGTTCTAAAATTATTGTTATACCAGAGGTGGAGGATGCGCTGGAGGAAGCTCTGCGTTTAGCCGGGGATGATCGGCTGGTGCTGGTAACCGGGAGTATCTTTATCGCAGCAGGAGCTCGCCATTCCTGGTACAATCGTGCATGACACTGCCCAAACGAATTTTTGCAAGAGATAGAGGGTATTTGGATAACTAGATGCGATATGATGATTGGTATTCCCACGATGATGAGGAAGAGTTCGGCGAAGCGATGCACCGTCGAACTGAAGAGCTTTACGGTATTCCGGATGCTGTTCCGGATGAAAACGGATTTATTGAATGCCCGGTCTTGCCATTACACGACCTGGTTGTATTTCCCCATATGGTTTCGCCGGTATTCCTCTCCCAGGATGATGCCCTACAGGCTGTGGAGGAAGCTCAACTTAATGATCAGACGGTGATTGCGCTCACGCTGCGCGATCCAGAAATAGAGAATTACACGCCACAGGATTTCCTACCCGTGGGTGTGGAATTGGCTGTTGGGCGCTTGCTGAATATGCCTGATAATTCCAGTTCTGCTCTGGTGCAGGGGCGCAGGCGGGTAGAAGTGGTCGAGTTCGTCCAGACCGAACCTTATTGGGTGGCGCGTGCAAAGCCGATTTATGAGCATACTGACGAAGCTGGTTTCAGTGTGGATCGTCATACGGATGCGACCATGCGCACAGCGCGTGAGATGTTCCAAAAATGTGTCCAACTCGACCGCAGTCTGCCAGAAGAAGCCTATTTATTTGCCTTGAATATTGAAGACCCGGGTTGGTTGGCGGATATGATTGTGACAGCAATTGCTCCTCCGCTCCAGGCGCGCCAGGATTTACTGGTGGTGCTGGATCCGATGGAACGACTGCAACAAGCGATCCAACTGTTGGCTAAGGAAGCAGATGTGCTTGAGTTGGAGGATGAAATCCATGCTCGCGCTCAGAGCGAAGTTGACCGCAGCCAACGCGAATTCTATTTACGTGAACGGATGAAAGTGATCCAGACCGAGCTCGGTGAAGGCGATCCATGGGTACGTGAGATCCTGGAACTGCAAACCCGGGTCGAATTTGCCGGGCTGCCGGAAGAGGCCCAGGTACGGGCCTTGAAGGAGGTAGAGCGGTTAGGGCAAATGCCGCCAATGGCGCCCGAGGTGGGTATTATTCGGACCTATATCGAGTGGATCCTCGATCTTCCCTGGACCGCAGCCACCGAAGACAATCTGGATGTCCGTAACGCAGCCCAGGTCTTGGAGCGCGATCATTATGGTCTGCCGTGTGCAAAGGAGCGCATCTTAGAGTATATCGCTGTGCGCAGCTTGAAACCACGCCGGGCGCGCCAGCCGATTTTGTGCTTCGTTGGCCCACCCGGGACTGGAAAGACCTCGCTTGGCCGCTCGATTGCTGAAGCCCTTGGGAGGAAATTTGTGCGTCTTTCGTTGGGCGGTGTGCGGGATGAGGCTGAGATCCGCGGTCACCGCCGAACTTACATTGGCGCTTTGCCAGGCCGGATTTTGCAGACTATTCGCCGAGCCGGGTCGAATAATCCCCTTTTTATGCTGGATGAGATCGATAAACTTGGGCAAGATTTTCGGGGTGACCCATCCTCGGCGCTGTTGGAAGTGCTTGATCCGGAACAGAATTTCGCTTTTTCGGATCACTACCTGGAACTGCCATTTGACCTTTCGAAGGTGGTGTTTATCACTACTGCCAATACAACCGGTACGATCCCATTAGCATTGCTCGACCGGATGGAGTTGATTGAATTTCCAGGGTATATCGAAGAAGAGAAATTAGAGATTGCACGCCAGTTTTTGACCCCGCGTCAGATGGATGAGAACGGGCTAGAGGATGGCGAATTGCATTTTGCTGATACGGCGATCCAAAGGATCATTCGGGAATATACTTACGAAGCAGGTGTGCGCAACCTTGAACGTGAAATCGGTAAGGTAAGCCGCAAAGTGGCCCGGTTGAAAGCAGAAGGGCGGCGATTTCCTTCGCATATTGGGATCGGGTCGATTGAGCGGTTTTTGGGTCCGCCGCAGTTTTTTAACTTGGAGGCGGAACGCCAGAATGAAGTGGGTGTGGCGACAGCAGTAGCCTGGACCGAAAACGGCGGAGAGATCATGCCGGTGGAAGTATTGCTGATGGAAGGCAAGGGCAACTTACAGATTACCGGGCAGATCGGGAGTGTCATGCAAGAGTCAGCCCAGGCAGCGCTCTCATTCTTAAAATCACGCTCGCGCCAACTGGGTATTGATCCTGAAATCTATGACCAGGTGGATATCCATATTCATGTTCCAGAGGGCGCTATACCGAAGGACGGTCCGAGCGCTGGAATCACCATCTGCACAGCATTGGTCTCGGCTTTCACCGGGCGCGCTGTTCTGCGCGATATCGGGATGACTGGTGAAATCACCCTGCGCGGGCGGGTTTTGCCAGTCGGTGGGTTACGCGAAAAAGTGCTCGCGGCTCACCGGGCGGGGATTAAGACGGTAATTTTACCGAAAAAGAATTTGAAAGACCTGGTGGATGTGCCAAAACGCGCTCGCACCGAATTGAACATAGTTCCGGTTGAGCATATCGATGAAGTATTGCACGTAGCGCTGGCTGAATTGCCTGAGCAGCCGATAATGGGCGGGACAGGTACGCCGAAGCGTTCTCGGCGCAAAAAAAACACCTCTCAACAGAATGAAGCAGAATCTGAACAGTCCAATCAACCCGGGGAGTCTTAGATTGGATTTACCTGGTGGTATAGCCTGTTGCCCTGGATTTCGATGTCTTGGGCAGAGGTACGCCAGGTAAATTTTTCTCCAACGCCCCCATATTCAAATGCGAGCAGCCAGGGGCGCGGCCATTCCCCCCGGCGTATTCGTTCTAAAACCCAATCCAATCTCTTCCAATCCGCTTCTAATGCGGGCAGATGGTCTTGCAACCAACCGTTCAAGTTTTGGACGCCGGTAAAATGCAGTTCTTTCAGTCTGTGAATAGGCAAGCGATTGAAGTATTCGGTTTCGTCAATGCCAAGAGACTGGGCGCTGATCCGAGCATGGGGAATGTCCAATAGCAAACCGCAACCGGTTTGCTCGACCACTTTCGAAATTAATTCTGGCTCCACCGAAGGACGCAAGACGTGCCCGGAAGTACGGTAGGGAACGTTTTCGACAATAACGCGCTGGCTGCCGAAGCGGGCGATAACTGTCTGGACATCAGCGATCATATGGGAGTAAACCATTTCTCGATGAGATGGGATGGTTGAGTTGATTGGGATCTCGGGGAAATCAGCGCTGCGAGCTTCCAGGTGCAGGTTGATTAATGGAGTGCGAGTTCTGGTTGGCGATTTTATCCACCTCATCCAGTTTTCTGATGATCCACTCGCTCGATTTGAGACCAGTTCTTAGATTGAACTTGCCTCGCCCGGCGGTTAAATTGAAATGGACAGCGGGCGGGCAGTACTCGCTGGCCTCATCGATCAAATCCGGCCAGTCGGGGCATTTGAATCGGTCAATCTTCAAACGGTCTTGCTGGAAAAGGACAGCAGCTTGGGTAGAATAATTAATCGAGAACAGCATGGTCTACTCCGGGCAGGCGTTTTGTTGATGCTGCTCAAAGGTTTCAGCAAAGTTATGCCGACCACTGTCATCACAAGCAGAGCGGAAATAGAAATAGGGTGATTGGGCTGGAAATGCTACCGCCCGTAGAGCGCTCAATCCAGGGTTGGCAATTGGGCCGGGCGGCAGTCCAGGAGAAAGATAGGTATTATACCGGCTTTGAACTTGCAGGTCATCCAGGCTGAGTGGGTTTTTCCACCATGTGGCCCCTTCCGGATGGTACCCAAGTGCGTACTGAACGGTTGGATCGGTATCTAACTTCATTCCTTCAGACAAACGGTTCAAGAAGACCGACGCAATCAGAGGCATTTCATCTTCGACTACTGCTTCTCGTTGGATAATAGAAGCCAGCGTAACCGCTTGAAATAACGTCATGCCCTGCTGCTCGAAGCCGTGCTGAATTTGGGTGTCAACTTTGATGTGGAAATTCAGAAAGACCGTATCGATGAAGGCAGAAAGGCCGATTTTACGAGGCAGCCGGTAGCGGTCTGGAAAAAGAAAACCTTCCAGTGAAGCTCCAGCAGGCAGGGATGGACTGATTGCAAGATTGGCTGGGGGATGGAGAGCGAAGGAGAGAAAATCCGCAGGAGAAAATTCCAGCCCGGATGTGGGCAGCGCTTCTGCAATTTCTTCCAAACGCCAGCCAGGCAGAATGCTAAAAACAACCTCGTTTGGGGTGGAGTCTTGGAGCGCCCAGGCAATCTCGATGATGGTCATATGCGGGCTAAGCACAAATTCGCCGGATTGAATTGTGGTATCCAGACCGGAGTAGGTTAGATAATCTCGCAAGGGTTGGGACTGAGAAATCAGCCCAGCTTGCTGGAGACGGGATGTGATGGCATAGGTAGATTCGCCAGGTTCGATTATGAATAGTTCTTGAATCTGGGCAACTGGATCATTGCCAGGAGGGATTGCGGGTGAATTTAATGTATCGTTCTTTAGTAAAAGCCGCCCGGATAATTCGATTCTCTCGAGGATGCCAAGATTATGGGCAGGAGGGCCGAAAATATTCTGTGCCTGCTTTGGTATATCGACGATCAACCATGCTATTGTAAGAAGGAATAAACAGGAGAATGTCAATAGAATAATAAGAAAAAAGCTGATAATCGAACGAGATTTCATGAGGAGTTTAAGCCTGAGGATGGGCGTCCAGGTAGGTTTGGAGGATGAAGGTCGCAGCCAGGTCGTCCAGGTGACCGGAGCGTTTTCGGCGGGATACACCCATGGCAATTCGGGCTTGACGGGCGGCTTGAGTGCTGTCCGATTCATCCCAAAGATCCACCGGCAGATCGATTTGCTGACGGATCGCAGCAGCCAACCGAGCCGCGCTGCGGCTCTGAGGGGTGGGGCGATTATCCATATCGAGCGCTTGCCCGACCACAATCCTGCCGGCCTGCTGTTCGCTGGCGAGCTGAGCAACGACGGCAGCGTCAATCGTCCTGGAGACGTGCTGGATCACCTTGAGCGGGTTGGCGATAGTTCCGCTTGGATCGCTGATAGCAATCCCAAGACGTTTCTCGCCAGGGTCAACAGCCAGTATCCGCATCAGCCAGCCCCCTCATAATCCACGGGGTTGCGATCAAGAAGATCACCAGACGAGATTCCGTTGGATACTTTGATGCGAAATGGTAGGATGGGCATTCGCAGCCACCATTTGGGTTGCAGTTGAATGACCGGCAGTTCCTCGAGTGGGAACCTTTTTTTCAGTAATGTTGGGACTTGTTCGGGCGGCACTGTAAGGACTAATTGAATGACCTCGGCCTGGTTGATTTGAGCCTGCACCCGTCGTACTGCGTGGATTGTCCAGGAGAATTGATCTGGGGGCGCGATTGGAGAGTACTATTTGGGTTGGAGTCCAGATTTTCCCAATCAACTATCTCAATTTGCAGACTGTCCTGGATGGGGAGATAACCTGGCTCTAGATTTGCATCGAATACAGCTTGTACCAGTGACTGCATAGATGAATGACTTACAATTCGGGCCTGAAATTCCAAACTCATACTCAAGATTAGCTGGTCGGCGGGTGAATTCTCTTCAGGCAAGTAATTTTGAGTGAGGGTTTCTACCAGCTCCAGGCTGGAAGGGATGAGAAGATCTTCCGGGTCTAGCTGGCCTTGAATTTCTTTTAAGGCAGTTATTCGAAGCGCATCTTGCAGATGGTTGACCAGCAAGTCACGGTCTTTTTGGGTAGGGGCTGGATCTTTGCGGTCGCTGCCCCCACTGATCGGCTTCGGATTCGATACGCTCAACTGGGTTCCAAGCAAGCCTTCAATAGCAGCCAGCTGACCGACCTCCAGATTGCTGCTTTTACCAGGGGTTAGGCAACGGATATCCACTTCTACAGTTTGCCCAGGACCAGCTAGGGCCAAGATATCTTGCGTCGTCTCATAACGCGAGCTGCCTTCTCCAACCGGACGGACTACCGTGCCTTCAGGAATCTCAACGGCTTGGTCTGTCAGGTTGGTGAAAACAGCGATCCCTGTGGCTGGTTGGTAGGGCAGGGTTATCGATCCACTGGCAGGCTGCGAATCGCGACCTTCAACAACGATGGTCACCAACTCGGATGGAACTTGGCCAGCGAGACGGATCTCCTGGATTTGTGGGTTGGTACTCGCTTCAATCATTACATCTTGAACCACCGTGCGAGGAATCAGGCCGATTTGTGCGCTGGGAGCCAAGCTGGCTGCGATCGCCAAAAGTGCCAGGACTCCTATAGCAAAGAATAACAGCCGCGCCAATGGGGGCAAATGGATAGAGTTTGACCGCAAATCTGCTGGCCGATAAGGGAATACACGGGAGGCCATTAATAGGTCGTCTGGTGTTAGACCCTCGTTGAAGATTTTCGCTTTATATTTTCGAAACCGGAATGGTAAGTGCCAGTGCTGGTTTTGGGCCTTTCGTAAAGATTTATAGACCGGGATACCCAGACGCGGGCCGAAATAATTAACGTCTGGATCTTCTGAAACAAGCGCCAGCTTCGAACCTAAAGCCTGGCTGTGGCGCTGCAGCAAGACCAGGTCGAGACGCCGATTCAGCGGGACCGTTGTGGAGAGAAGATCACCGCTGCTTCCGTTTTCTGCGTTTGGCCAGACGATAAGGATGCGACTGTCTTTTGCCCAGCCCATCTTGTCCCGGATAGAGACAATATCGTCGTGAGGTTCTATATTTAGGATAAAAGTCTTCATTCAATTTCAGGTCTTCTGGTTCAATTCACGGATAGTTGCTTTCTGATTGCCAAGAACAACCCGATGATCCCGCCTAATGCCAGGGTCACCCCAACCCCTAATGCCCAAATAACCTGGCGCCCGGTTTCGGACAGGAAATTGATTTGTTCCGGTGTGACCGACTTGGGATCGACGATCAAATTTCTGAAGATGAGCAATTCGTTCACACTGGCGGCGACCAGGATCACACCAGCCAGAGAAACGATCAATGCCAGCGGGATGATGATCATGTTCTGATTGGTCACCAGTTTCTTCTGATTAGACACCATCACCCTGGCAACCAGTTTTTGAGCATGCCGCCAGTGCAATCCGGTCATTTGACAGACACCCATAATAACATCATTCTGCTTACGCTGCTTTCCAAGCTCGCGCAGGATATATTCATCTACTTCTTTTTGTTCTTCTGGAGTGAGTTCTCGCGGCTCTGTATTGATTGGAGCATGCAGATCTGGATGTTCCTCCTCAGGAGTGGATTTTGTTTCAGTTGAACCGCTTAAGAAATAGGCGGCTACGGTATTTGGTTGCGGATCCTCCATTAGCTTGGAGATGCCCGATGAAACATCATCTGGATTGGCTGGGATGATAATTGGGGTAGTTTGGCGACGGCGAAACTCACCTGGTTTAGATCCCTGTCCAGTATTTGGATTTGGGCTGGCATAGGCTGCGTTGATCTGGGCTTGGGCTATTTCGTAATGTTCTTGTGAGACTTGGGCGACAAATTTATCTACAAGTGAGCGCGGTGCGTTGAGCATGACGCAGAGCGATTCGCTAATCTGTTCTGGCGAGTCTCCAGCTTTGAGCAGGTTCAGGATATAGTTTTTGGCTTCATCCTTCGATATCTTTTCAGATGATTTGCTGTTGTTCTCCATCTTATGATCTCCAGTTGGCGGATTCAATCGCCAATCGTATCAATGATCACCAGTAGCACTTCGCTGAGTGGTTCAATATTGCGTTGATGAACTTATTCGCCGAGATAAGTTTTGTCGCCAGTGAACCACTTATGATAATAGATCTGGCATGTTTTTGACAAGAATCCGTGTCGTTGGATCATGCGTTGAGTGGCCACATTGCGACCTTGGGTGACAACTTTAAGATAGCTCACATCGTGTTGTACGTACCAATCCAGCCCGCTGCGAAACAGTTCCTGTCCTACACCTGAGCGACGCATTGAGCTGCGTACGCCGGTAAGCTCATACAGCCCATTGTGAGACTTTGGATCGACCAGGCCGGTAATATATCCGGCTATCTCGCCATCTTTTTCTGCAATCAATGCAAGCTCTGCGCCAGCCTCACAACTCTTCTTAGCCCAGGTGGCATAATACTCTCCCCAATGCAATTCATCAAAGTGGGGATCGAAATAGAAGCGCGAATCCAGATAGCTTGTTCGGGCAATCTCCTGCACAATAGGGATATCGGAGGATTGGACGGGACGAATATTCACATCGTCCGTTGAGCGTGGACGGGTGTCAGGGTCCCAGTCTTTTAGGAACCGTTCGAGGGTGTAGCGAATTTCAACCAGCCGATAGCCCTGATCTTCAGCCAGCCAGACGGTGTTTGGATCATCCGAATCAGCCAGGAAATACAGACAATCAATCTGGCGCGCTTTGCACCAATCCAACGCTGAATTGCAAAGGTCTGCTGTCAGGCGGTTTCCATTCAAGCGGGCGATCCTATACCCAAAGAAGCTGGTGTCCCATTCGAGAAATTGGCATGGCGGCAATAAAGAAGATTTCTCGCTGGTATCGTTATGTGGTTCTTTATTTTCCATCCTGGAGTTCCTCTGTTTCTTCGCGGATCACATAAGGGGGTTTTTCCATGATCCTAAAATGCATCCTGGCCATATATTCTCCAATGATGCCCAAGGCGAAAAGTTGAACACCTGAGAAAATCGCAATGATTGAAGCGAGGAATGGAAAACCCGGTACACTGCCTCCTTCGATCACGAAACGACCAATTACGTAGATGAAAATCAGGATACCGAAGATGGCAAAGCCGAAACCCATCAAGCTGGCCATCTGCAGTGGCAATACCGTAAACCCGGTCAACATATTGACCGCATGCAGGATCAATTTCGAAAGAGTGTAGTTTGAAACTCCACGGTAGCGCGGTTCGTGGTGGGTTTCTACCGATGTAAAACGAGTAGTGCCCCACGATAGCAGCACATCGAGCACCACGAACGGACTCTGGTAATGGGAAAATGCCTGGCGCACACTTGTTCGAATGGCGCGCAGCGCACTCACCTTGCCGCGCGTTTTCTACCCCCATGGTGCCTTGCAGTGTCAAACGGGTGATATAAGAAGCCAGGTTTCGCCACAGACCGTGCTGTTGCTTCACTGGTGTGCCGTAAACGACATCAAAGCCTTTTTCAATTTGTGCGAGCAGGAGTGGAATTTCTTGTGGAGGATGCTGCAGATCATCGTCCATTGTGATAGTTGTCGAAAAGCTAGCCAGACGCAAGCCGCACAGTAAAGCGTTGTGTTGGCCGTAGTTGCGCATCAGGTGGACGCCCCGCACCCAAGGCCAAGTTTGTGAAATTCGCTGGATCTCTGCCCAACTATCATCCTGGCTGCCGTCATCGATCAGGATAGCCTCATAAGCAGGACGTACTTGCATGGCCGCGGTCTGATTAAAAGTTTGGACAATTTCCTGCAGCACTGGCGCGAGCCGGGCGATTAACTCGGAAAGGATCGCTTCGCTGTTATAGACCGGGATCACCACCGAAAGACCTTCTGGTATGTTAGATTCATTTGACAGGTTCACCGAAAGTTGCATTGCAGACTCTGCTCGATTTCCTTTAAAGCGATTTGTTTTGCCTGACTATCTGGAGTGTCCTGGCTCAGGTATTGCCAGGCGTCACACAAAGGATACTGGGTTTTCTCCCAGATTTGGAACACGTTTCGAGATAATTCTACAGCTTTTTCCCATTTCCCGATATGGGTATATGCTATCATGAAGGGGATTAATTCAGAGACATTTTTTTCGGTGAAATGTTTGGTAATCTTTAATGCCTGGTCAGCCATCTCGGCTGCCTGTTCCCAATCCCTCATCTGTCCATACAACTCGGCTTTCTCAAAATAATAGCACCAGGTGTGGGGTGGCTCAGGGCCAAAAATATCAGAAAGTGGGAATGGCCTGGAGGGTGGTTCCCCAAGAGGATCTGGTTCTGCCAGGACCAGGTCCAGGCGCGAGAGCGGGGCGGCCTCCCGGATATAGAGTGGTTTCACTGGCAGATAGCGGTCCAACACTGGATTCATCACTTTCACACAGCGAGGAGGATCATAGAACAAGACGATAGCCTTGGATGTGGATCCTTCAAAACGGGTTGCCCGGTAAGGCATCTGGATGGCTTGATTCGCCTCGATGGCTGGCAACCCCTGGCCTAACCGGGCTTCAATGTCGTACAAAAGATAGGGCATGGCGGAGCCCTGAATGGCGGCGCCAGTTTCTATCGGGTTAGAAGATGTAGAGATGGTTTCTTCATGGTTATAGAGCCAGTTCAACGGCGCGGTGAGTGAGTTGTCACTGAAATAGGTGAAAGGGATTTCGGAGGTCATTACCAGCGTGCCTGGTGTGAGGGATGGGGCGCGCCAGAGCAACTGCCAGAAAAAATTCTTTTGTGATATCCATTCCTGGCGATAATTCAATCGATGCTGAAACTGAATCCCGGCAGAAAGCCCGACCAAACCGGCGATCAAAATTGTGCTTATCAGAGTGAACCTTGATCCCCTGGAATTGCTGACCTGGATTCGGTCAACCAGCCCGATAAGCCCGGCTACCAGAAGAGAAGTCCCAAGCATGGTGATTAAAGTGAAGCGGTCAAACGGGAATAGCAACTCCATATGCAGATCGGTGATCCAGATCGTCCAGCCAGACACCAGAAAGGAAATCACGCCAAGCAAGATGGCCTGATATTCCCAGCGCGTTCCTTTTTCGTTTCCAGTCAAAAAACGGCGATCAAGAACATCGCGAAGCAAGCTGTTCTTTGGACCCTTCGTTTGCTCATTATTTTGAAGCGGGTCAGCCTGGGCTTGAAGCATCCACAAATATAGAATCGTCCCAATCACACTGAGAAGCACTGTGATGATTAATAAGCGGATCACACCCGCATCAAAGTCATGGAGATAGGCCAGATCCAGGCCATGAAACCAGGCCAGGAAGTTCACTTCAACAAAATCTTGTGCGATCGTTTGCACCAAACTCAGTATAAGAGCACCCAGATTTCCCTCGCCCGTTAGACCGGCTCTCAATTCTTCGAACAACAGGATCTGAGCGCGCGGGCTGCTGTTAAAGAATAATCGCCAGATCAAAAAGGGGATCAGGACAAGCAGATAAGGGGACCATCTTAGAAAAACCTGTCTGAGCGTCGAAAGAATGCTTTGTCGTTCTATAATGCCGCGATGTTCTCTATCGCCGCGATGTTCTCTATCGCCAACCATCCAAAGCAGTAAAGGACGCAGCAATTCCAGCCCTAAAAAATATTCGGTGATGAACATGCTGAACGCGGAAGCGAGCAGAGAGAATGTCATTAACAGCCAGAACCAGACTGTGCTCGATTTCCCGCTCTGCCGCACACGATATGCCCAAATCATTGATCCGAAGGATAAGATAAAAAGGCAGAACACCAGGAAAGCATTGCTGTAAGTCACAGCGATATATTGTTGTGTGAACCCCGGATAGACTGCCAGCAGAACAGCCGCCCAGAAAACCTGGCGAGGCCGACCTGGCCACAATCCGCTTAATGTCCACCACCAGGCCAAACTGACAAGCCAGCGGGTGAGTATGCTGAAATATTGCCAGGCGATGGTCGATTCACCGAATATGGGCGTTGTGAGCATAAACACCCAGGCAAGCAACGGGCGATCACTTGCGAAACCTGCCTGAAAGCCTGATGGACCCCAGAAATGCAAGAACCAGATCGATGGCCAATCATCCCAATAAAAACCCAGCCGGTAAATCATTGGGACATAAACCGCCAGGCAGATCAGCAGCAGAGCCAATGGTGCGCTGGCAGCACGCAAACGCGGCAGTTTGGTCATGGGGCGTCGCATTCGAATTTCTGGTTCATCTCAGCGAATACCCGGTCAAATTGCGAGTCCCCTTGGATGTCTCGATTCAAGTAATACCAGGTATCGCAGGTGTAGTAGTGCATCTTCTTGGAAAGCATTGCCGCTTGATTAGAAAGCTCAATCGCTTTGTCGTATTTGCCACTATGGGCAAAAGCGTAGATTAAAGGGATTAACTCCGGCGCATTATCCTGGGAAAGCGCTGGTTTTACTTTCAGAGCCTGTTCGGATAACCTGGCTGCTTTCTCCCATTGACCCAACTGCACCGCTAAATCTATCTTTTCAAAATAATAACACCATTGATGCATAGGTTCTGGACCCAGAAAAGCGGGCATAGTAGTAGAAGCGTCGCTGATTTCACTAATCAAATCCAGTTGCGAAAGCGGCATCGCCACCACGACATAGGCAGGTTTGTTCGGATAGTGACGGTCAGTAACTAAATCCAGAATTTTAAGGCATCGAGGTGGGTGGTAATAAAACGCCAGTGCTTGCGAAGTATTGCCCTCAAAATGGGTTGCCCGGTATTCCTCAAATAATGGTACACCGGGATCCAGACTGGGCAGGCTGTTGCCAAGTCTGGCGTTGACATCATATATCATATAGGGCATCTGGCGGGATTGCAGCTCTGGGGCGTAGATCCAGTTAACCCCTGCGCTGAGAGAGTTATCTGTAGAGGAGTAGAACGGCATACCGGTCGTTAGCAGCGCTGTTCCAGGCTCAATGGCGGGCGCCCTCCAGGCGAGTTGCCAGAAGAAATTCCTTTGTTCGGTCCACTCCTGGCGGTAGTGAAACACATTCTGGAAATGGAAACCAGCTGCAAAACCTACCAACACACTGATCAGGATAATTTTTAGCAAGCGCGGGCGGATCAGCAGTTCAAACAAACCTACCAGGACAAGGCTGGACCCAAGCATCATTGGCTGAGTGAATCGGTCCCAGGGGATGCTCAATTCCAGGCGCAAGTCGGTAGCCCATATTGGCCAACCGCCGACCAATAAGCCGCATAGCCCTACCATTATTGCGGTTAAACCCCAACGCTGCGAGCCAGCATCCCCTGACCACAAACCACCTTTTGTTGATGGATCCGAGTAGGCTCGGATAGCCAGCAGAAGCACAGCTGCTAATAGAGCAGCCGCTAAGCCGACTACGGCATAGCCCATGACAACGCTTTGCTTCACGTCCATGGTGTTGAGCAGGCTGAAGATGCGTCCCCAGGCGACTACTGCCAATTCATAGATATCCACCCCGATCTTTTGAACAAGATCCCACAGTGCTTGTGATGGGTTTGCCGACAGGTTTCTAAAAAGGGTCACCTCGCCACGCGGGGTTGTGTGAGTCAGCCGCCAAATCAGGAAGATTATATTCGTTCCCAGGTAGGGCAGCCAGCGCCGGATGGTCTCAACCAGGCGTTTACCGGGTTGGCGGATGGTCTCGCCAATCACGATCCACAAGAATACTGGACGGAGAAACTCTAATCCAAAGAAATATTCCAACGCGAACATGCTTAGCAACCCGACTAAGAGCGAAAACCCGGTTAAAAGCCAATACCATTTGCTATCTTTCGATTGAGTTTTTCGGATTGACCAAATCATCGCGCCGAGCGAAATGAAAAAAGAAACCATAATCAGGAATTGGTGGCCATAAGTGATCGGGATGTATTGCTGCGTAAAGCCAGGATAGAGCAGGAATAATAGCACTACTGCCAGCACCTGGGGCTTCCGTCTGGGCCAGAGCGACCAGAGCACCCATCCCAGCGCGACCCCAGTCAGCCAGCGCGTTAGAATCCCAAAGATTTGCCAGGCGAAAAGTGATTCACCGAATATCGCAGTGGTCAGAACAAATAACCATCCTTGCACCGGGCGGTCAATGGCAAAAGCTTGCGGAAAGACCTGTGGGTCAAAGAAATGAAGGAACCATAGAGAAGGCCAATCGTCCCAATACAAACCAAGTGTCTTGGCTAATAATCCATAGGCGACGACACATAGAGCCAGCAGTCCGAAGCCTATGGCCATTGTAACCAGCTTAGGAGCCGATAGCGGTTTAATTTTTAATTTGGACACTGAATGGAACCCTGCACTTTCTGATAGATTTTTTGACCTGTTTCATCAAACTGATATTGCCCACTGGCGCTTTCCCACAGGTTGCAGACCGAGGTGTTCATATTTGTCCAGGCATGGTAAGCCTGCAGGCTTAGATCGTAAGCGCGCTGCCATTCTCCGAGGTGAAGACAACCTTCGATGAATGGCAGTAATTCGTGTGCATTTTTCCGAAAAAAGTTCTTCTCTTCCTTAAAAGCCTCGTTGCCCAGTACAGCGATTTTATCCCAATCCTGATACTGGCGGGCTAACTCAGCTTTCTCAAAGTAATAACACCAGTCCAACTCAGGAGGCGGACCGAAGAACTGCATGGGAGGTTGGGCGTTCGAAGACGGTTTCTGCAATGGATCGCTACCAGCAAAGATCAAGCCTGGATCTGAAAGGGGATAGATCTCGCGGAAGTAGCGCGGTTTATCCGGCAGGAATTGGTCAATCTGTGGGTCGATCACTTTTACACATGAGCCGGGAGGCCGATAGAACGCCAGGATGGTCTGTTGCATCGAGCCGCTGAAGGGAATGATCCGAAAATACTCATTGATTTCAGTATTCTTTTCCAGGTTGGGTAGCCCACGGCTCAGTCGAGATTCGGCGTTATACATCAAGTAGGGCAGCTGTGTGATGCCATTTGGTTGAACTTCAAGCTCAGGCGCATAGGTCCAGTTGAGTGGAGCTGTGAGGGAATTATCCCACTCGAAGGTAAAAGGCATTTCGGATGTGAGCAAGGTTGTTCCGGGTTGGAGCGCTGGGGCGCGCCAGGTGAGCTGCCAGAAGAAATCACGCTGTAACAGCCAGTCTTTACGAAACTCAAGCGCGTTATGAAAATGCAGCCCGGCAGCTAAACTGGCGACCAGTGATACCAGCAGGATGCTTACCCAGGCGCGTACGCTGATCCATTCGAATAACCCAGCCAATAACAACGCCGCGCCCAGCATCATTGGCAGGGTGAAACGGTCCCACGGAAAAAAAAGCTCGATGCGCAGGTTGGTAGGCCAGATTGGGATACCCGCCAAAAGCAGAGAAAGAATGCCAAGCCCCATCGCCTGGAGACCCCAGCGCCGGCGCGTTTGATTGGATAGCGACGAGGAGACATCTTGCTTATTGCGTAACAATAAAAGAAAAACCGCCAGCATAAGGAAGACACCGATGGATATGGCGGCATATTTTGCTACTACGCTGGTGGGGTTGCCGGATAGCCAGGCAAAATCGAGTATCTGACGCCAGGCCAGGACGCTGGATTTGAAGATGTCCTGTAGTATAGCCCATCCGAGATTGAACAAGGTCGCCAGTGGATTGCTCTTTAAATCACTGAACAGAGTAATTTCAGCTCGTGGCGTTTTGTTGGTTATCCGCCAGGCCAGGAATAGCAGATCCATTAATAGATATGGCAGCCATATGATGCCGGTGCGTTTCAGGAGTTGTTGGTCCATGATTGAGGCTGGCGCGTTTGATCCCCCGCCAGCTTCAACCGCCGGATGTACTATATCCGCCTTAATTGCCAGCCACAGCAGGACTGGTCGCAGAAATTCAAGCCCGAAGAAGTGTTCAGCCGTGAAGATGGCATAGAGGCTCACAAAAATGGATATCAGGTAGAGTTGCCAGAACCAGTGTGGTTTGCGCACTGCCCAGAGCATCAGCGCCCATGAAGCCAGGTAAAGTGCGAGAACCAGGAAAGCATTTCCGTAGGTGATGGCGATATACTGCTGTTTGAAACCTGGATAAACTGCAAAAAGCAGGACAACACCTGTGATGGAAACAAGATGTTTCGACCAGACCGCCCGCAGCGCCCACCATAGCGCCAGACAGGCCAAGCCGCGGGTGAAAATGGCGAAGATTTGCCAACTGAGGGGCGCTTCTCCTAATACGCTGGTGGTGAGCATATAGATCGGCGCCAGGAGAGGCCGGTCGAAGGCGAAGGCTGCTGGGAAGCTGGATGGTCCCAAAAAATGGATATACCAGACAATCGTCCAGTCGTCCCAAAAATAACCCATCTCAGAGGCAAGGCTTCCATAGGCGGCTGCGCACAGAGCAAAGAAAAATAGAGGCGCTGTCCAAAGGGGGAGAAATAGCTTATTGGTAATTGATTTCATTAAGACCCGCATTGCAGTTGTTGTTGAAGTGCATCAAAGTATGACCGACCTTGTACATCCAGGCTGGTCTGTTGGTTGAGCGTTTTCCAGGTATTACAGAGCATTCGCCTTAGTCTCTTGTCCGCGTTGTAGGCTTTGTTGCTCAACTCGAAAGATTTCTCCCAATCGCCATTATGCCCATAACCGATAATAAAGGGGATTAACTCAGAATAATCTTTTGGAGTGGTTTTGGATAAATCCTTCAGGGCTATATTCCCCAGGTCAACCACCTGTTGCCAATCACTCTTCTGGCGAGCCAGGTCGGCTTTCTCAAAATAATAACACCAACCGGGATCCGGCTCTGAACCAAAGAAATACGCCGGGGGGCGGGCTGATTCACCGCTGATATCAATCTCGGAATCGCCCGGGTTGATCAAGTTTAGGTCAGAAAGCGGCAATAACTCACGGAATAGGCGCGGTTTATCCGGGAGGTACTGGTCTTTTTCAGGATCGATGACTTTCAGGCAACCAGGAGGTCTGAAAACTACATAGATCGCTTGAGAAGTTGACCCGTTGAAATAGAGCATCCGATTCTCAGCGTTGATAGGGATACTTCTTTTGCCTGACAAAGATTGTAGCTCCGAAGCTTCATGATAAAGCCAGGCATCATATATGACATATGGCATTTCGTACGAACCGTTCAGGGGAGCGTACATCCAATTCAGCGGCGCGGTCAATGAATAGCCATTGTTGTAGGTAAATGGTAATTCGCTCACTAATACTGCTGTGCCTGTTTGTAGACTGGGCGCTCTCCAGGCCATCTGCCAAAAGAAGTCCTTTTGGGATTGCCATTCTCGTCGGATTGATAAGGCCACTTGAAAATGCATTCCTGCGCCCAGCCCAACGATTACGCCAGTGATGAGAAGCAATTGCCATCGTTTCCAGGTGAATAATTGTAGCAGTCCGAATAGCAAGATGGACGTTCCCATCATCATCGATATCGTAAAACGGTCCCATGGAAAGGCCAACTCAAGATGCAAATTTGTGGTCCAAACCGGAATGCCTCCTAGAAGCAACGCAATCGCACCCAATAGGATCATCTGCAGCGCTCTTCGTTTCCTTGAGGTGGCCTGTGGCAAATGTGATTTTGAGGCCCCTAACCTGGCTAAATAGAAGATGGTCAACAGTCCCGCGCTTGCTACGATAAGAACATAGATGAGGATAACACTCATCTCATAACCGGCCAATAAATTGCCGGGTTGAAACGCTTGCACCCAGGCTAATGCGCTGGCTTCAAAAAGATCCTGGAAAATCGTCCCAATGATCTCCAATAACCCCGAGATCGGATTTGCCAGGATCTTATCCAGGGCAGTGATGGAACCTCGCGGTGTAGGTGTGACGATGCGCCAGGTTAAGAAAGACAAAATGACCAATCCAAAAGGTAAGTAGTATAAAAACGCTTTTTGCAGGCGTTTGCGAACCAGTGGGATTTGCTCGCTAAGAATCATCCATAGGAAGATCGGGCGCAACAGCTCCAAGCCAAAATAGTACTCCATGGTAAATAAAGCCAAAGCGCCAGTAACGATGGAGGTGACGTAGAGAAGCCAGAACCATTCAACCCGGCGGATAGCCCAGTTCATTGCCCCCATGGAGAAAAGTGTCAGAGCCAGGATAAAGATGTGATGCGCTCTGGTAACCGGTATATGGATCGAAATGAATCCTGGATAGACAGCAAATAAGAAAGCAATTCCAGCGACTTCAGTCGAGCGGCGTGGCCAGAGTCCATACAGCGCCCACCACAGGCTTACACAACTCAGCCAACGGACAATGACTCCAAAGATTTGCCAAACCAGAGGGTTTTGGTCAAACAGACTGGCGGTCAGCGCCATGAGCCAACCCAGTAAAGGTCGGTCCATAAAATATGCTTGTGGAAATTCGAGCGGCCCCAGGAAATGGATAACCCAGACCAACGACCAATCATCAAAATGGACACCTAACTTTGTAAGCATGAACCCATAGCTGAGAATGCACAGCCCTAACAGCGCCAGAGGAACTGAATAGATGGGAAAGCGAGCCTGGAAAAGGGGCTGTTGGAACCAGCCCCTCAAGTGGCTTTTGCTAATTGAGTTTTGCATATATCCAATGATTGACTTGTTCCAACGCCTCGTCCAGTTGGCTGGCATCCTTCCCGCCAGCCTGGGCCAGGGTGGGACGACCACCTCCCCCGCCGCCTAGGAATCCCCCTATGTACTTAACCAGTTCGACAGCATTCAATCCATGTTCGACCAGTTCCTGGCTTACCGCCGCTACAACGAACGGACGTCCTTCCTGGGCCGATCCCAGAACTACACTGCCGCTTGGAAAACGCTCGCGGAAACGATCCGTAAGCTGGCGTAGTGTGTCAGCGTCGGTATCCGCCAGGCTGGCTGTCAACAGGGGATAACCCTGGCCGGTACTGGATTGGATCGTGGCTACAGATGCTGTCAGCAGTTTTTCGAAATCAAAAAAGGCTTGTTTGCGGCGCAGCTCAACAATCTCTTTTCGGAGGGCAATCACATCGTCCAATACTTGCCGGGTACGCTCTGGCGCCTCATCAGGGGAAGCGTCTAACAAAGCCGCTGTCTGCTTGAGCAGGCGAAATCGATCTCGCACCAATTCATATGCCGCTCGTCCGGTGACAGCCTCTATCCGGCGGATTCCAGCCGCAGTACTGCCTTCGCTGGTGATTAAGAAAAGCCCGATGTCGCCGGTTTCATCGACGTGTGTGCCGCCGCACAGCTCATTGGAGAAGATTTGCGGTTCACCGATTGTGATGTTGCGGACAATCTCGCCATATTTTTCCCCAAACAAGGCGGTCGCTCCTTCTTGAATAGCTTGTTGAAGCGGCTTGATTTGAGTAGTCAAGCTGAAATCCCCCAGGATATTCTGGTTTACTCCTGTCTCGACCTGGTCGATTTGATCGGGGGTGAGGGCTTGCGGGTGAGTGAAATCGAAACGCAGGTGATCGGGTGCAACCAGCGAACCAGCCTGGCGGGCATGTTCTCCTAACACCTTGTGCAATTCGGCATGCAGCAGGTGGGTGGCTGTGTGGTTGCGCATGATATCCCTTCGCCGCTGGCGATCGACGGCTGCTATGGCTATATCCCCGGTGAAGGGTGTGCCTCGAATCACCTGGCCGACATGCACAATCATTCCGGCGGCAGGTTTGCGCATACCGCTGATCTGGATCTCCCACTTCGGGCTGTTGGGACGATCAACACTACCAGCACTCATGATCACACCACTGTCTGAAACCTGACCGCCTGATTCGACATAGAAGCCCGTTTTAGGCAGCACCACTTCAACCCGGTCGCCTGGTTGAACCGACTCAACTACTTGATCACCGCTTACCAGAGCCACTATTGGGGCTTGCGCTTCCAACAATTCGTATGGGTTATTGAGCACCCCCTCAGAGGGCAGTTTACCCTCGGCAGTCAGGGTTTGGAACAGGGTGCGAAAAATATCTACGTCCTCGCCCCCCTGTGGCCCAAAAGCTTCGCCAGCTCCAGATGCCAGGCGGTGCTGGTCCATCGCGGTCAGGAAACCTTTCTCGTCCACTTCCAGGCCTCCTTCACGGGCGATATCGCGTGTGATCTCTAGTGGAAGCCCATAGGTAGCGTACAGGTCAAATGCCTGGTCGCCCGGCAGGATGGTTTCGTTTTGAGCTTTCAAACGATTGAGAAAATTCTCCAGTTTCGCGACCCCACCCTCCACTGTGCGTTGGAAGCGCTCTTCTTCGCTGGTCAGATTGGTCAGGATCGTGGCCTGATTCCGTTTGAGCTCTGGATAGAAATCACCGTAATTCTCGATCACCTGCGCTGCGATTCTGGCGAGGAAAGGTTCAGTTAAGCCGATTTTGGCTCCAAAGCGGGCCGCCCGGCGGATGATCATCCGGCACACGTAATTGCGCCCAATATTCCCCGGCACTACGCCGTCCGCAATCAAAAAAGCCGCTGTCCGTGTGTGATCGGCGATCACCCGGTAAGGGGTCGGATCCTGGTCTACCTGCTCTGTGCTGGCTCCGGTCATCTGTTGAGCGACTTGAATGAGCGGGAGGAGCAGGTCGGTCTGGTAATTCGATTTTTTATCCTGCAGGACTGAGACGATCCGCTCCAACCCCATCCCCGTATCGACGTGTTTGGATGCCAGCGGCTCAAGGTTGTTTGGGCCGATCCGGTTATATTGAATAAACACCAGGTTCCATAGCTCAAGGAAGCGTTTGCAATCGCCATTCACCTGGCAGATATGACCGGGGATGCCTTGTTTATCGCAGAATTCCATTCCACGATCGAGGTGGATCTCGCTACACGGTCCGCACGGACCGATTTCAGCCATCTCCCAGAAATTGTCTTTGCGCCCGAAGAAAAGCACTTGATTTGGGTTAATCCCGGGCTGCTTACGCCATTCGACCGCCGCTTCCTCATCGGCGGGGATATCTCCTTTGTCATCTTTGAAACAGGTTGTCCATAGATTTTCTTTTGGTAAACTCCAAACATCGGTCAAGAGCTGCCAAGCCCAGGTGATGGCTTCTTTCTTATAGTAATCGCCGAACGACCAATTGCCTAGCATCTCAAAGAAAGTATGATGGGTATCATCCCGACCTACGTCATCCAGGTCGTTATGCTTACCCGCCACACGCATACATTTCTGCGAATTAGTAGCCCGGACGTAAGGGCGCTTATCGGTGCCCAGGAATACATCCTTAAATTGAACCATTCCGGCATTGGTGAACAGCAATGTCTGGTCTCCGCCTGGAACGAGTGAGGAGGAGGGGACGAAAGTATGACCTTGCTCGACGAAAAAGTCGATAAAATCCTGACGAATTTGTGCTCCGGAGAGATTTTGAGGGATCATGCGAACTCCATAACGTTTAATATACTCGTATTGTGAACCCGCTAATTATACCAACGTTGCAAAAAAACGCATTATTACGAAAATTATGAAAAGATGTTTACCTGCTTCGGTTAAAGTTGGTATACAATAGCGTTTGTCATGAACCGATTTCTATATCTGACCGTTTTTGTCTCCGGGATGACAACCCTGGCTCTTGAATTTGCGGCTTCACGTTTGTTGGGGAGTGTGTTTGGCACAAGCAACTTGGTCTGGGCCAGCATCATCGGGTTGATCTTGATCTATCTGACCATCGGCTATTTCCTGGGAGGACGCTGGGCCGACCGCTCACCGTACCCAGGAACGATGTACCGCATCCTGGCTTGGGGTGCATTCCTGGCTGGGGTTGTCCCGTTGATCTCGCGCCCAGTGCTGCGGCTGGCTGCGAACGCCTTCGACCAGCTTCAAATCGGTGTGCTTTTGGGTTCTTTCACGGCTGTGTTAATCTTGTTCAGCCTGCCGGTCACACTGTTGGGGATGATCTCTCCATTTGCGATCCGGCTGGCGATCCGTGATCCGCTCCAGGCCGGGAGTGTATCCGGGCGTGTCTACGCTATTTCTACTCTGGGCTCATTTATCGGGACATTTCTTCCGGTGCTTGTCTTTATTCCGCTGGTCGGCACCACCTGGACATTTATTCTTTTCAGCGAGTTATTATTGATGGTTGCGTTGGTTGGCCTATGGCTCAGCCAAGGCTTGCGCGCGGCGCTGCGTCTTGCCTGGATGCCAGTGGTTCTTTTGGCGATTGGCGTATTATTAGCCAGCCGTCCGATTAAGGATACGGTTGGCCAGATCTATGAAGAAGAATCGGCCTATAACTATATCCAGGTCCTGGAAGAAGATGGATATCGCCTGCTCCGTTTGAATGAAGGTCAGGGAATTCATTCGATGTGGCATCCCCAAGAAATCGATTTCGTCGGCCCCTGGGAGCAGTTTCTAGCGGCTCCATTCTTCAACCCGGCGCCCTACAGTCCGGACCAAGTGCAGAGCATGGCCATTATCGGGCTGGCGGCTGGAACGGTGGCCCGCCAGGCAACCGCGGTGTATGGACCAATCCCAATCGACGGTTTTGAAATTGACCCGGCCATCATCCAGGTGGGGCGAGATTACTTTGACATGAACCAGCCAAACTTGCAGGCAATCGCCGAGGACGGACGGGTTGGTCTGGAGAAAAGCGACCGGCGCTATACGATCATTGGCGTTGACGCCTATCGACCTCCATATATCCCCTGGCACCTGACAACTTTCGAGTTTTTCAAAGTGGTGCACGATCACCTGACCGAGGATGGCGTTCTGGTGATCAATGTTGGACGCTCGCCAGATGACCGGCGCTTAATTGATGGTTTGGTCGGAACAATCCGACAGGTATTTCCGAGCGTGTATGTAATGGACGTGCCGAATTCGTTCAACTCGATTGTTTATGCTACAGCCCGCCCCACTCGCATCCAGGATTTCTATAAGAACCTGCTCGACTTGTATTCTCGTCCGGATGTTCACCCGCTTTTGCTGCGCTCACTGGAAAGGGTTGTGTTCTTTCTCCAACCCACCCCTGACAGCCAGGTGGTCTTTACGGACGATCAAGCTCCAATTGAATGGATCACGAATAATATGGTTTTGAATTATGTCCTGTTTGGCGAACTCGAAATACTTACTGAAGGATCACAGAAATGAGTCTAGTGCAACAAGCCAATTCTCCATCCACGAACACCCGCCTGTATGCAGCCCTTGGCTGGCTGGTCACTTTGCTTGTCCCAGTCGCGATCGTGCTGACTGCTATCCGTGCGCTGCTGTTTCCCTGGTTCCTTCCGTTTGAGTATCATATGCCAGGTTTCCCATCGGATTCGTATGGTTTCACGTTAGAAGATCGTTTGTACTGGTCTCGTTTTGCGATGGATTATCTGGTCAATGATGCCGGGATTGAGTACCTTGGCGACCTGCGTTTTGCAGATGGTTCGCCGGTCTACAATGAACGCGAGCTCCACCACATGGTGGATGTGAAGATCGCGATAAAGAATGCCCTGGCGGTTTGGCTGATCTCGCTGGTCGTATTGGTCGGGCTGGGGTTATGGGCGCATTTATCTAACCAGATCAGGTGGAAGCAGGAATATCTGCATGGGTTGGGTCGCGGTGGCTGGCTGACCGTGTTTCTGGTAGGCGGTGTGATCGTATTTGTGGTGGTTGGCTTTGGGGTTTTCTTTGTAGCCTTCCACAATATGTTCTTCGAGCCTGGCACCTGGATGTTTTTTTGGAGTGATACCCTCATCCGGCTCTTTCCGGAAAGATTCTGGCGAGATATTTTTATTTATGTTGGGCTGATTTCGGCCGGATTGGGCTGGCTGCTGGCAGTTCGAACCCAGACGAGATTGCGAAAACGATGAGAACCAGGCTTGTTCTTATTCCTGCTTTTAATCGACGGATAAATCATAGCGGCGCAACCCGTTAACATCGCCATCTGAGAGATAAACCAATGGGCGACCAGTCGGGATATCCAGTTCTGGCATGTTGTCTGGATGTATTTGGTCCAGATAACGTACCAGGGCGCGCAAACTGTTGCCATGAGCTACGATTAACACCCGCTGCCCGGACTGAATCGCCGGCAGGATAGTCTGTTCCCAGCAGGGAAGCAGGCGTTTTTCTGTATCTTCCAGTGATTCGGCGCTGGGTAGCAATTCGCGCGGAAGGTCAGCATAGAGGGGATCGAAGCAAGGATGGCGCAGATCATCCGGTTGCAGGGCCGGAGGCCGGCCGCGAAAACTTCTGCGCCAGCTCATCACCAATGATACGCCTAACTCGCGGGCGGTCTCAGCTTTATTTAATCCCTGCAGGCTGCCATAATGGCGCTCGTTCAATTGCCACAGACGCTGTACCGGCAGAACCTCCTGGCGCAACTCGGTTTGCAGGATTTGGAGCGTCTCGACGGCTCGCTTCAAACGGGAAGTGAAAGCGATGTCGAATCGGAAACCGGCATCATTCAATAATTGGGCTGCGAGTACGGCTTCCTGGCGACCTTTTTCAGTCAGGTCGATATCTGTCCATCCTGTAAAACGGTTTTCCAGATTCCAGATACTCTGACCATGCCGCAGGAGGACAAAGGGGGGTGGATGGGTCAACATGTTCTGGTTGCTGATTTGAACATAATAGTATGAAAGCCAGTTTATACGGTTTTTTTTTACCTGCCTCGAAAATCGTAATTACAAACCATTAGTATAATGGACAATAACATTATTGCGGTAAATGGCATCAACCTTTCCATTCTTATCAGGGATTCGTGAGGGAAGTGGAGTCAATCAAAACTGGCTATAGATAAACCTTCCGGTGCATCCCGATCTGCGCGCAACCATTCCACAGCTTACCACTATGTTTAGTAAAAAAAACAATTTCTCTGATGTCGGGTCTATTAATTTGTAGTTGGTGGGTCAATCTTCCAGCTGATGGATGAAATTTACCGAAAGACGCAAAAAAAAAACAACCCCAATAAATTTTGGGGTTGTTTTAGGAACATTATGGGATCAGGTTATTAGCGGATTGCCAGTTCTGTGTCGCGGTCAAAGATTTGCATGTTGTTCATATTGAACACCATCTGGATCTTGTCGCCAACATGCAGCCGTGAGCGCGGGTCAACGCGAGCGACGAAAACATTGTCCCCCGTTTTGAGATAAACGAAGATTTCATTTCCCATCAACTCGGTGACATCCACCATACATTCGACTGGTTGGGCGTCAATCCCGGGCGGTGAAAATTCTGGGTTATGGATATTCTCCGGGCGGATCCCAAAAATGATTGGTTTATCGATATGTTGCATGTAAACATTTTTGCGATGATCTGGTACACGTACCTTATAAGTCCCGCCGTCCACGAATAGAGCATCGCCGTCTTTTCGCAGGTGAGCCGGGAAGAAATTCATCGCCGGCGAGCCGATGAAACCGGCCACGAACAGATTATCCGGGTGGTCATAGAGGGATTGGGGGGTGTCGATTTGCTGCAGCAAACCTTTATTGATCACCGCGATCCGACTAGCCATGGTCATCGCTTCCACCTGGTCGTGAGTAACGTAGATGAAAGTGGTTTCCAATTGCTGGTGCAGCTTGGAGATGTTTGCCCGGGTTTCCACACGCAGCTTGGCGTCCAGGTTCGAGAGGGGCTCATCGAAGAGAAAAACCTTTGGTTCGCGTACAATTGCCCGCCCGACCGCAACTCGTTGGCGCTGACCGCCGGAAAGCTGGCGGGGCTTGCGCTCTAGCAGATGTTCGATCCCCAGGATTTTGGCGGCTTCTTCAACCCGGCGTTTAATCTCAGCCTTCGGGGTCTTGCGCAATTTCAACCCAAACGCCATGTTATCGTAAACCGACATGTGAGGATAGAGGGCGTATGATTGGAACACCATCGCGATATCTCGGTCTTTTGGGGCGATATCGTTGACCACCTGGTCGCCAATTAAAATGCGGCCTTCAGTGATATCTTCCAGCCCGGCCAGACAACGCAGAGCAGTGGTCTTACCGCAACCGGAAGGACCTACCAGAACCAGAAACTCTTTGTCAGCGACCTCAATATTCAGATCGTTGACCGCGATTACATCGCCGAACTTTTTATAAACATGTTCAAAAGTAACGCTTGCCATCAGGTATTTCTCCTTTCGTCCATTTCGGGGAATATAGTGAATACATTATAGCTGGAGAAAGGTTAAATGACAATTGCTTAAACTGTGATTAATCAATAATCTTGCCTAATTCGTGACTTTTGTCATATCTCAGCGCTAATTTTGGCTTGAAAGATGGATTGCTAATCAATTCTTCGTGCATTTTAGACCTTAGGATTATTCGAGCCGATCAATCCCTTTACTGATGAAATAGCCGACCCCTGCCCCGATTATTGCTCCAAACCCCAACCAAAGGTCAACGCGTTCGTTTGTCGAGCCAATTGCTGCGCCGATCGCCACGCCGATGATGATCCAAAGGGCGATGATACTGTTGCTGTTTTTTCCTTTCAAGCGGTTCTCCTTTTAGACTGACTTCGATTCCAAAAAGCTTTTTATTTGCTGGGAATGTTGATCTTCATCCTTTGCTTCTACATTGAGCAGCTTCCCAAGGGTAACGATCCAGCCTCTATAGCGTATTCCGCGATCCTGCCATAACTCATCAGCTGGCATATCTCTCAAATATCGGATTAGTAGATCATGGGTTGATTGCGCCAGCGCCAGCTGGTCTTCATATCGCTGTTTTCGATATTGCTCGACTAAAATGGCGTTATAGAATTTCCAGCCTTTGTCGATATGTGTATAGAATGTAGGCAGTTTCCATGCCTGAAGTTCCTCTCCAGCCGCGATATTGACAACATCCCATCCAGAGAGATGAGCCAATATATCCCAGAGCGACCATGCGCCCAGGAAAACTTCACTGCGCCAGCCAGGTGGGCAAGCCTCCGCAAGATCAATAATCCTGCCCCTGACATCCAGCTGTGACGCGATCAGAATATCTTTTTTCTGTTGGTTTTTGTTCATACCGTAGGACCTTTCATGTGGATTATTTGACCCTGTTTGGTTTGTTCTTCAATAAATCTCGCCAGCAATCGGTAGAAAATCACGCGTATTGATTATAATTCCCATATGCCCATTGATGATATCAGCCCAATCCGAAAGCAATATTTAGAAATCAAGCGCCAATATCCGCATGCGATCCTATTCTTCCGCCTGGGTGACTTCTATGAAACCTTTGACCAGGATGCCGAGATCGCCTCGCGCGAATTGGATATTGTTCTGACCTCCCGCAGCGTGGCAAAAGGGATGCGCGTCCCGATGGCGGGTATCCCCCATCACGCGGCCGAAAATTATTTAGCCCGCCTGATTGAGCGCGGTTTTCACGTTGCGATCTGCGAGCAGGTTGGCGAGCAGCCTGTGAAGGGGATTTTCCCGCGCCAGGTCACCCGGGTGGTCACGCCCGGAACTGTTGTGGAGCCAGGGTTGTTGCCCGGCGATGCGAACAATTATCTGGCGGCAGTGATTGTGGAAAGCGATGGAGTAGAAGGCCGGGCAGGGGTGGCTTATGTCGATATCACCACAGGTGAATTCGCCGCTGCAGAGCTGTCTGGAGCGGACATTCTGATGGTCCTTCGGGCGGAGCTTGCCCGTTTGCGACCAGCCGAGATCTTGCATCCCGATTCGCTTAACTTGCGTGATGGTCTTCCAGGTCATCAGACAGCCTGGCCAGCCTGGCGGTTTGAGTCAGGCCGCTGCCAGGAGGCGCTGCTGCGCCACTTCCAGGCCGGCTCGTTAGATGGCTTTGGCTTGCACGGTTTGAATTTGGCTGCCAGTGCAGCCGGTGCCATCTTGCAGTATCTTGAACAGACCCAGCCATCTGCTCTGAAAATGTTGGGTGGACTGAGCACATATTCCCTGAGCGAGTTTATGATTCTGGATGCTGCCACCCGTCGAAACCTGGAACTGAGCGAAACCATCCGCTCAGGCGCGGTCAGAGGTTCTCTGTTGGGTGTGCTGGATCATTCCGTTACTCCAATGGGCAAACGCCTATTGAACCAGTGGGTTAGCAAACCATTGCTAAATGTGCCTGGTATTCAACAGCGCCAAAAGGGGGTGGCTCATTTCCACCAGAATGGTCTCCAGCGGGGAGAATTGCGCCAGGCGCTCAAGCCGCTCGGCGACCTGGAGCGCCTGGTTAATCGGGTGATCGGTGGTTCAGCCCAACCGCGCGATCTGGTCGCGATCCGTGAGAACTCTCCAGCGAGTTCCTGGATTCATGACGATTATCAATACGAATGATTGGCCTGATCTGGCTCGGTTTCTGACTGAACTGACCCCATGCGAACAGGAGTTGGAGTTGTTGCAGCAAGCACTGGATGATGAACCGCCAGCTACCCTCCAGAATGTAGGCGTAATTCGACCGGGGTTCTCGGCCGAGTTGGATGGCGTGGTCGAGCGCTCGCGGCATGCCCGCGATTGGATTGCCAATCTGGAAAGCATCGAGCGTGAGCGCACCGGGATCAAGTCGCTCAAGGTGGGGTATAACAAGGTCTTTGGCTACTACATCGAAGTGACTCATGCAAATACCGCGGTCGTGCCGGATGAGTATATCCGCAAACAAACCCTGGTGAATGCCGAGCGTTATATTACTCCGGAGATGAAAGAATACGAAACCCTGGTGTTGAATGCCGAAGAACGCATTCGCGAGATCGAAGGGCGTTTGTTTAAGGAAGTATGCACTCGTCTAGCTGGTTCGGCAAGCAAGCTGCTGGCGACAGCGCGGGCGATCGCACAACTGGACGTGTTGGCGGCGCTGGCTGAAACGGCTGTCCTGGGTGGTTATGTTTGCCCGCAGGTGGTGGAGGAAGACTTGCTGGATATTCGGGATGGACGCCACCCGGTTGTCGAGAACACGCTGAGCGGCGAGCGTTTTATCCCCAATGATGTGATCTTCGAGCCGGGTGAGCGAGTAAGACTGATCACTGGCCCAAACATGTCTGGAAAATCGACCCTGATTCGCCAAGTGGCGTTGATTGTGCTGATGGCGCAGGTGGGCAGCTTTGTCCCGGCAGCCTCGGCACGACTGGGGCTGGTGGATCGCATCTTCACTCGCATCGGCGCCCAGGACGAGATCCACGCCGGACAATCTACTTTTATGGTCGAGATGGTAGAAACAGCGAATATTCTTCACCATGCTACCCCGCGCAGCCTGCTAATTTTGGATGAGATCGGGCGCGGCACCAGCACCTATGATGGTGTCTCGATTGCCTGGGCGGTAATCGAATATATTCACAATCACCCGCGGCTGCGCGCCAAGACCCTCTTTGCCACCCATTATCATGAATTAACTCAGCTTGCCGAGCTGTTGCCTGGTGTGCGGAATTACAACGTGGCAGTGAGCGAAGCAGATGGGCAGGTGGTTTTCTTACACAAGATCGTGCCGGGTGGGGCAGACCGTTCCTACGGGATCCATGTCGGGCAGCTAGCCGGACTGCCCCACCCGGTGGTGGTGCGGGCGGGTGAGATCTTGCAAGCCCTGGAAGCTTCATCAGGCAAGGCGGTCAAGATTAACCCCCAGGCTGCTCAACAACTGGCTCTCTTCCCGGAGACCAACCCGTTGCTGGATGAATTGAAGGGTTTGGATATCAATTCGCTCTCTCCGATCGATGCGCTCAACAAGATGTATGAATGGCAGCAGAAATTCCTGCCGAGGGAATAGGCGGGGTTATATCCTGTGCAGGTGAACAGCTTCTTGTTCGATCTCGAACACCCACCTTCCCAGATCTTTGAAGTCATATTCAATCCGTAAAAAATCCTGGCCTCGCTCTGCTTTTACAAGCTCGATTGGACGGCGGAATTCAAAGGTGAGCAAGGAGGGGTCCCATTCGCCTTGCTGTTCGGGGTCGAATCCCCTTGGAGGTTCGAAGGCGCGCTCGACGGAAGTCTCGTTTAGTAGCATGCGCAGAATAGCCTCCGGTGCATCGATGGCATGCAGTAAGCTGGCGGTTGCTTGCAGATCGAGTTCCTCGATCCGTTCTTCTTCGTTCAACTCCCATTGCACCGGGGACCAAATCCCGGGCAGGTCGTCCACATGAATAGTTTCGGGGTCGATAACTCCTGGCATGGATGCTCCTCTTAGTTGGATGGGGGTGGATTGGCTGCGATGAACCGATGGGTGATCGTACTGCCCAGAATGGCGAAGGCATCGGTGGTCAGGTAGCGCCCGGCAGAGCCATCGAAAAGCACCTGGGCAGAAGATGGAAAATCATCATCGCCAACCCAATAGACTACTACCAGCGGGACGCGCGGCAGAGCCAGAAAGCGATACGACAGATCGCCCAAGTCCTGACTCTCACCACCGAGTTTCTCGGCGGCGGCTTCAAAAGCCCTCAAATCATTTTTAAAGGTGCGACAAATTTCATTTCCGGTATATCCCTGGAAGGCTTGGTTATAGAATTTTCCATTGGGTAATTCCGAAAACGAAATCCAGTTGCCCTGTAGTGGGGCTCCGTCTGCAATGGTGAAATAATATAGCAATAAGGCCTGTTCCATTGGCGAAGAAGGTTCTTTGACTTCGGCTCGAAATACCAGCCCGTCGGGATAAGTCACTATTATCGGTTTATCCCACAATTTAAGGTGGAAAAAACCGCCTTCTGATCCATCCGGAACCCATTGCGAGCCAGTTTGGTTTGCTAGTGCTGTTGGTGATTTGCGCCTAAGCTCCATGCGCAATTCAGCCAGGCGGCGGGTAAAACGGTCTGGATCGGGCATTTTAGGTAATGTGAACGCTTTCAAGGTCTGAACTCCTGGATCAAGACTGCCCTGATGATAGATCAACTAACAAAACTGCGAGTACTCTCTCATCGTATTCTGAGCCAGATGTGCGTATAATATTTTCATCCTGTTGTCCAACATCCAAACGCACATCGAAAACAGGTAGAAGATTGTCGCGTTCCACTCTTCCATTATTAACGTCTCTCTTCTCATCCCACTTTCATCACTGGCGTCGGTGACTGGTGCAATGTGTGGAGCGCGACATGATTCTTCGATTATATCCGAAAACAACGCCCCGCCGTTCGTACGGCGGGGCGTATAGTTAGACAAACTGAGGTAGAGTGCGTATCAGGAAAATTATTTAATTTTTACTTTATGATGTAAAGTACGCGAAAGGATTTGTTCCAACTCGTCGGAAGCGCCTTTTCCTTTGCGTTTATTCTTCTCGTTGGTGGAAGCGCTGTGCTTGTCCTTGGAACGCTCCATTGCCTCGCGCAGAGCGATCTCCATAGCAGTTGGAGTGGGTTCTTCCTTTTCCTCTTCCTTTACTGCTACCATAGGCTCAGCCATCTTCTCTCTGCGGGGTTCTCTGGGTTCTTTCACTGGAGGTTCTTCAAGCGCCTTCATGCTCAGCTTGATTTGCCGCTTTTGGCGATTCACACTGAGGACTTTCACGTCAATTTCGTCCCCTTCTTTAACCACGTCGCCTGGATCCTTGATGAAATCGTGGGTCATTTCGCTGATATGGACCAGTCCAGGCCTTTCTGCGCCAATATCGACGAATACGCCGAATTTCTCCAGTCGGGTGACCTTGCCCTTAATGACCATATCTTGCTCAATCTCACGCCATTCCAGGTCGAGTGGTTTGATCATGGTCAACTCGATCCGATTTTTCTTCGGTACAACCCGTTGGACCCACACATCCACTTGTTGGCCTGGTCGGACGACATCTTCAACCCGGTTGACAGGCTCTATCTGTAATTGAGAGATATGAACCACAGCTGGTGTTTCCATTCCAATATCTACAAGTGCTCCGGCAAGGGTGGCCTTAACAATGGTGCCGGTAAAGTGCTGTTTTCGCTTAATTTCGCTCAGGTCTTGAACAGGGGTGGTTTCTTGAATGTCAGCCGCGTCGATTTCCATAGCGCTATCTCCGATCGTATTGTAGTTTTAAACCACCGTCAGGTGGAAAAATATCCTATTTGGGTTGTGATACCCGCGAAGTTGGATTATACCTCTGGGCTGATAAAATGTCAAAGATTGCAACAGAGTATTATCGATCTCTAATCCTGGAGAATGAATGGAATCATTCGACCGCTGCCCGCGCAAGCAACGGTCGATCAGGATAACTGGTCTTAACATCTGGTTGTGAAACAGAGGCGTTCAGACGAAGCTAGCGCTTACTCCAGATCGGGTGATTCGTGCTGCATCGCGCGGATCCCATTACGGACCTGATTTAAAATGCGATCCATTTCAACTTCTAACTTGGTGAGCGCTTCGACGACATATTGATCAGCTTCGGCTCGCGTTTTTTCGGCCTCAGATCGCGCCTGCGTCAATACCTGGTCTGCTCGCGATTGGGCGGATTGCACAATCGCGTCCCGTTCCACGAGTTGGTCGCTCTTTTCGCGGGCGATCGCAATCGTCCGGTTGGCTTCTTCTTGAGCTTGAGCCAAGATTCGGTCGCGTTGCACCAGGAGCTGCTGGGCTTTTTTTACTTCATCCGGAACAGCCACTCTCATTTGATCGATGATGTCCAGCATACGATCTTCATCGATGATAATGTTACGTGTTAACCAGATTGGACGACTTTGATTTAACAGCTCTTCTAATCGATCGACCAGGTGTAGGATGTCCATTCACACCTCCCAAGTAGTCTTTGTAGTTAGGAATAATTGTGGCAGTTTTTGCAATCTTATTTCCATTTAGATTACTTTGAAACAGTCATTTCGTCAACAGGATGATTTTACGAATAGCTAATCTCGCAAGGATGTGGTTGGCACAATCGTTTGTTCTGCGCCGAGCGCCGAGAACTTGGCTCTTAAGGCTTCTTCGACGTGGTGTGGGACCATGCTGCTGACATCTCCTCCCAGTGAAGCGATCTCGCGGACAGTTGTTGAAGAAAGAAAAGTGTGTTCTTCGGCTGTGATCAGCGCAAAAACCTCAATATCCGGATCCAGACGATGATTGGCAAGCGCCATTCGAAATTCATATTCGAAATCTGAGAAAACGCGCAGTCCGCGCACAATCACTTGTGCGCTGATCGCCCGGCAATACTCCACCGTAAGACCACCGTATCCAGATACATTAACCTTTGGGTTGTCCAGAAAAGCTTTTCGCACCAGGTTGATCCGCTCGGTTGGGGAGAACATCAGCGATTTCAGTGGTCGGTCGTAAACAGCCACAACCACTTCATCAAAAACGTGGGCAGCCCGGTTAACGATATCGATATGACCGAAGTGAATGGGGTCGAAAGTGCCTGGGAAGACTGCTCTTACCATGGGGACATTCTTTTCTCCGCTTTTATTAGCTGATATCACCTTTGCTCCCATCCCAAGATTGTTGCAAGGAGGATGCCAGGAGCTGGTGTTCAGGTTTTGATAATTCGGGGTCAGAATCAAAAAGGGCAAAAGCATGGCGGCGCGCTTTTTCGATCAGATGCACATCTGTCAGGTTCGCCATGCGCAGATCCGCAAAGCCAGATTGACGGGAGCCTAAAAATTGCCCCGGTCCGCGTTGTTCCAAATCGCGTTCTGCCAGGATAAACCCATCATTGGTGGATTCCATCACCTGTAAGCGTTCATTTTCGACCTCATCCGGTTGATCCGGGATGAGCAGGCAGTAGGATTTCTCTGCGCTACGCCCTACCCTGCCGCGCAGCTGGTGTAATTGGGCTAATCCAAATCGGTTGGCGCCCTCGATGAGCATGACGGTGGCATTCGGGATGTCGACCCCCACTTCGATTACAGTGGTAGAGACCAGGATTGGAAATTCCCCTTTGCGGAAGGCTTGCATCACTTCTTCTTTTTCTTCAGCTTTCATCCGGCCATGCAACAATCCTACTCGCAGATGGTAAAAAATTTCTTTCTGTAAACGTTCCTGTTCTTCAACAGCCGCCAGGGCTTCGCTTGTCTCGTTTTCTTCAATCAACGGGTAGACGATAAAAGCTTGATGTTTCTCTTCGATCTGGCTGCGAATCAGCGCATAGGCACGCTCGCGCTCGTGTGGCATCAGGACATGGGTGCTCACAGGCTGGCGTCCTGGCGGCATTTCGTCCATCACGCTCAAGTCGAGGTCGCCGTATACTGTCAGCGCCAACGAGCGCGGGATAGGTGTTGCAGTCATCACGAGCAGATGAGGATTGTCGCCTTTCGCCCGTAGGGCGGCCCGTTGTTCAACCCCAAAACGGTGTTGTTCGTCGACAATTGTGAGCTGTAAGTTGGCAAACTGGACCGGTTCTTCGATCAAGGCATGCGTCCCAATCACCAACTTGATTGACCCGTTCGCCAGCCCTTCTCGGATTTCTCTTTTCTCAGGCTCGGAGGTAGCTCCAACCAACAGTCGAATTTCGGTTTCGCCTAAAATATTAACCGATTGAGCTAATTCAAGATCCCCCTCCTCCTTTGGCGACGCCAATAACCCCAGCAGATTGCGGTAATGTTGTTCAGCCAGCAGGCTGGTTGGCGCCATGAGGCTGGCTTGAGCTCCTTGGCTAGTTACGATAGCAACCGCCAGCGCGGCAACCACAGTTTTCCCGGAACCAACATCCCCCTGAATGAGCCGATTCATTGGACGACCGGATGATAGGTCGCTTTGGATATCCGCTAGAGTTTGCGTTTGGGCCGCAGTGAGCGCAAAGGGCAGGCGCTGAATTTGCGCTTCCATCCAGGTGATGTCGGTGGAAAAGGGGGTTGCTGTCCGATCTTGCCAGGCTCGCTTCTGGCGCAGGACGCCCAATTGCAATAATAAGATTTCATCAAATGAGATCCGTTCTTGGGCGGCTTTCAAGACTTCCCAATTATCCGGATAATGAACTTGCAGTAATGCTGTCGGTAAATCCATCAAATTGGCCGAGGAACGGATTTCCTCCGGAAGCGGGTCGTGCAGGCGCGGCGCCCAATATGACACAATCTGTTTCATTTGATTACGCAAAAAGCGTTGAGTGACCTGGGCTGTCAGGGGATAAACCGGCACAATCCGGTTGGTATTCAGTTGTTCCTCATCAAGAGTTTCCATTTCTGGATTGGTCATTCCCAGCCGCCCAAGGTATTGATCCACTTTTCCCGAAAGGACGATTTGGAGATCAGCGTGCAGACGCTTGGCGATATATACCTGGTTGAACCAGGTGACCCGCAGCGTTCCACTGCCATCTGTGATCAGGGCCTCTACCAGGGTCATCTTTCCATTCCGCACGGTTCGAGTGTGGATGGTTTTGATCACCCCGATTACAGTCACATCTTCGCCATACACCAGTCGATTGATCGGTTTTAAGAGGGAATAATCGTCATAGCGGCGTGGAAAATAGTACAGCATATCTCGCAGCGTATGCAAGCCCAGGCGACCCAGGCTTTGAGCGATGCGCGGTCCAACCCCTTGTAGCACAGTGACAGGCGCGTTCAGGGCGGAAGGCTCAACGCTGGGTGTGGCAGCTTTGGAGGACAAGGTCTTCTTTTCCGGGCGCTGGTCAGGCTGCGGTTGTTTCTCTGATGCTTCAGCAGAAGCCGACGTTGTTGGTGTTGGTTCCGGTTGTCGCTTAGCCGGTTTCTCAGGGTGTGCGATTGACCGGATTGGCTGTGGAGTTTGTGGTGGCTCAAGGTTCGGCAGCACTTCGCCTGTCTCGCCCGCCTCTACCCTTTGAACGCGCCGCCAAATACCTTGTAGCGACTCAGCCCGTGATTTTTCGCTCAGCCGACCATAATCGCGGATCCTGGCGCGGATGATCTGGATCAATTCTTCGGGAACATTGTCGCTGCGCGCTTCGGCTTCCCAACTTTCCAACATGCGGTCCAAGCCGCCCATTACAGCCCGGTTGTCATAGCCGCGCTCGGCCTCGAGTTTGAAAAATTTTTGAAGTTTTTGAAGGGATGGTTTCATTAATAGAGTATTTTACCAGCGTTATTCTGTGACGGATGCAAAACCCAGGCCATTTGGTCCAACATGGGTGCCGATCACGGTTGTTACGTTCACTATCATCGGTGGATAGGGTAAATCTAGCTGTAATTCATTCAGGAATTGCCGGGCTTCAGCTTCAGCATTGGTATGTAAAATCGCCAGGCGTTCGAGACTGCCCATTTGAAAGAGAAAATCTTTCAATCTTAAGATCCCCTTGGTGCGAGTTCGGCTTTCTCCCAGGCTGGAGACCACGCCATCCTTTAATTCAATAAAGGGTTTTATCTGAAGAAGATTTCCGATGCGGGCGCGCGCCCACGAAACGCGCCCACTTCGCCGGATGTATTCCATTGTATCCAACATGGCAATGATGCGAACTCGTTGGTGCATTTCATTCAGAAGCTGGAGGATAGCCGTCAGGCTTGCTCCTTGCCGAATCGCCTCTGCCGCTGCGATGATCTGGAACCCCAAACCGATTGAAAGCTGTCCGCTATCGAAGATGTGAATTCGGTCCCCAAATGCATGGGCAGCCGTGCTCGCGGCGTTAATAATTCCGCTTAACCGACTGGGTGGGTGGATGGACAGGATGGATTTGGCTCCCTTGCGAAATAAGTTTTCGTAGATCTGTTGATATGTGCCAGAAGAAGCCGTGGCGGTGGTTGGGGTTGGGTGAATTTTTGGCAGGCGCAGGTAATATTCCTCACGCGTAATATCCAATCCGTCCTGCAGGCTTTCTCCGTTGATGATGATCAGGTTGCGCACTACCTCGATATCGTATCGTTCCGTCAATTCGTACGGCAAGTCGGCTGTACTGTCGGTCACGATGGCGATTTCGTTAATGCTCATTAATATGTTCCTGCGTTCCTGTCAATCGATCCGAGAGCATGGATGTTTCACTCCAGTGATATGATGAATTGATAGTGCGGTTGGCAGCCTTCTTGTAATTCAACCACTTGATTGGGATAGCGATCTCGAATGATCTCGGCAATCTGCAATGCCTCGGTTTTGGGCAGGTTCGCGCCATAAAACATTGTGATCAGTTCCAATCGTTCCGCCTGTATTTTTTCCAGGAAGCCCAGGCAGATGCTCTGCAAATCCGAATCAGCTAAAACCAGTTTCCCATTATGCAGGGCAATGATTTGTCCCTCCTGCACCTGTACATCGTCGATTTCTACGCTACGTGTTGCAACAGTAATCTCGCCAGTATCGACGTCCTCCAATGCATCGATCATTTCTGCCACTACACTGTCAAAATTGCCGTCTGGGATCAGGCGCATCATCGCAGCTAAACCTTGCGGCACTGAGAGTGATGGGATGACGACTACTTTTTTTACAGAAAGCTCTGCTGCAGCTTTCGCGGTCAGGATGATATTCTTATTATTTGGGAGGATAATAATATGATCGGTGGGCAGGTTTTCAAAGGCATGGATGATTTCCTGGGTACTGGGATTCATCGATTGCCCTCCTTCGACAATGGCTGCGGCACCTAAACTGGCAAATACCCGCCCAATCCCAATTCCTGGCGAAACGGCAATCACCGCATTTTGACCGACCTCGATTGGAACGATGGAAATCTGTCCGTTACACTTGTCTTGGCCTTGTTCCATCTGGTCAATCAAATTTTCGATGGCTACCTTGGTGACCGTTCCAAGAGTCCGAGTATATTCGATTGGGTGATAGATGTTTTCGGTAGGGACATGAATATGCAGACGATAGATCCCATCCCCTTCGCCAACCTGGATCGAAGTACCCATCTCTTCCAGGTCGCCGTAAAAACCAGCCAGATCTAATGGCTTTTCGGGTCGGAAATCTACAATGACTTCAAAATCCTGCCCTGGCTCAATCCCTTCCAAGCTGTGCTCTACTGCCATATCTGAAAGAGCTACTACAGAACTGATCATAGTATCTAGAGGTAGATCGTCGATATAACGCAGCATCCCTTCCAGGATGAAGAACAGACCTTTACCGCCGGAATCCACCACTCCCGCCTCTTTCAAAACTGGAAGGAGCTCCGGGGTTCGTTGTACAGAAAGGTTCGCTGCACTTACAATTTCTTCGAATAGCTCGATGATATTCTGAGTTGTAGGATGCGCTTCTTCTGCCGCCTGAGCGACATCCTTCATAACCGTCAGGATGGTACCCTCCACCGGGCGAACCACTCCCTTATAGGCTGTATCGCGCGCTGAATTCAACGCCGACAGCAGCGTGGAGGTTTCCAGGTAGGGATCATGATCCACTGTGCGGGCAAAGCCACGCCAGATTTGGGAAAGGATCACCCCTGAGTTGCCTCGAGCGCCCATCAAGGCGCCATGGGCAAGCGCATGAGTCATTTTCCCAAAATTCCGCTCTTGCAAATGCTCTATCTCGTTATAGGCTGCTTGCATTGTCAGGACCATGTTTGTGCCGGTATCCCCATCAGGGACAGGAAACACATTCAGTGAATTTACGATTTGTTGGTTCGTGCGCAACCAGGTCAGACTGGCTTGCAAAAGGCGCTTCAAAGCGAGCCCATCGATGGGTCTTCTTAGTTTGGCTGCACGCCTTGCCTCTCGATCTGAGTCTACCGACATTGAATAAGAACTCCTAAAAAAGAAATCGATACAAACCAGGATGCCCGGGGTTAATCGATGCTGCTGATTCTCAACCCGCGTACATGTACGTTCACTTCGTTCACAGGCATTCCGAGCGCCTTTTCAACCTGAAAACGGACGGTATGGCTGACGCTGTTGGCCACCGATTTGATGCGTGTGCCATATTCGATGATCACATATAAGTCGATATTGATCTTCTGATCATCATAATGCACTTCGACACCATATGTCGGATCTTTCACGATGACCTGAGTTAATCCATCCACCAGATTCTTGGAGGTTAGTCCTACTACACCATAAGATTGCAGGGTAGCATGATAGGCGATACTTGCAATCGCACGTGGGGTGATTTGAATACTGCCAAGGGGTGTGTTATCGTCTGTCATCTTACTCCTCTAGAACGGGCTGATTATACATTATAAAATCGAATCCTTGCTTGATAAGTATTTGAGTTTGTGGTAATATTGTGCGGCTGTGATCCGGGTGTCGCGCTCGGCAAAAATGATGTGGTCGTAACGGAAGTCCAGCTTATACAGATCGCATCGGAAAGGAAGATTGAGATGGCTAAATGTGCACATTGCGGTAAGAAAACGATGTTCGGTCGCAACCGACCGTGGTCTAAGAAAGCTACCCAGCGGACTTTCAGCCCGAACCTCCAGACAGTCAGCGTCATGGAAAATGGTAAGATGGTTCGAAAGGTGCTGTGCGCGAAATGCATCCGCACCCTGGTGAAGACGGACTAGGGTCCTTGTTTTGTACAAACCTTTCTGTTATCCTTCGAAATCACGTTTTGGCGTGATTTCTTTTTTTCTCTATCATGCATAGACCTGGCAATATTGGCTGGGTATGAATGGCTACCGGCTGGTTGGGTCAGCATTACACGGGGGGGTTCAGGATGTAGAATACCCACAGCCAGAATGGGAGCAGACCTCCTAATGCTAACAGCATGATCAGCGCTAGCATCCATGTCAACCAATCGAAACCCTGATTTTGTTGGCGGGGTGAGATATATACCAGCCCCGAGTCAGGGTCTTCGATTTCGATTGTTTCGTAACTGCTCTTTTCGGACTGAACCCTGATAGGTTGGCTGGGAATTTGGCGAGATGCTGGATGGGCTTGCAATGGCGGTATAGTTGTAGCTTGAGCCTGGGGCATATAGGTTGGTTGGGCTGGGCTGGGCTGATAAGAGAAATTTGCCAGCACTCTCCCGAGTTGATCGGCAGTGCGGTATCGCGCCGAAGGCTCTTTGGAAAGCACTTTTAAAATGATCTGTTCGAGAGGCACAGGCAAGCGCGGGTTGAATCGGCGTGGGGACGGCGGTAGAGCCTCCCGGTGCAGGCGAGCTAATTCTTGCGGAGTGGAGGCGATAAACGGCAATCGCCCGGTGAGCATTTCATAAAAGATCACTCCCAGTGAATATACATCCGAAGCCGGAGAAGGCGCGTTCCCAGAGGCTTGTTCAGGCGAGAAATATTGTGGCGATCCCCAAACCACGTTGGTTTTCTCGTCCGGTGAAATCGTTGCCAGAGCCCGGGCAATTCCAAAATCACCTACTTTCAGGCGCTTATCTGGCGTGACAAGCATATTTTGAGGTTTGACATCGCAATGCACCAGACCTGCCCGATGGGCATATCCCAATCCGGCGCATGCCTGTGTGATTAAGTCAATGGCTTCAGCAACACTAAAAGGTTCCCGCCTTTTTAATAGGGTTTTTAGGTCGTCGCCAGGCAGGTATTCCATCACAATAAATAACTGGTTGGCAGAATAGCCGAAATCATGCACGGTGACGATGTTCGGGTGGGATAGGTTGGCGGCGGCTTTTGCTTCCTGGTGAAACCGGGCTCTAAAATCCGGGCTTTGGGAATAATCCTGGCGCAGAAGCTTAATCGCGACCGTCCGCTCCAGCGTCAAGTCCTGGGCGCGGTACACCTCCGCCATGCCTCCGGTCCCAAGTTTTTCTTCCAACCGGTAGCGGTCATTTAATAGTAGAGGTTCGTTTTTCATCAATCTGCGGTTTATTATACCAAGCAGATCTAAAGAACGGTTTGAATGACAGTACGCAATTGCCAAAATCGAGTAAAATCATGTGCGTGTTGCTACACTTAACCGATTTAAATCCTGCGATATCGGCCGGAAATAAAATAAACCAGAATGGATGAGCGATTCAATCCTCCACAGAGATCGCGCCGAAGGAATCTGTCCCTGTTCAATATCTGGGTGCTGCTCGCGGCTGTAATCATTGCTTGTTTTCTTTCGATCGTTACCTTCGGGGGAGTTTTTTTTAGCCGTTTTGGCGATTCACCGGTTCCTCCCTCAACCGCCATCCTGGTAATCTTGCCTGCTGCGACTTTAACTCCTACGGGTGAAGCCGGATTGGTGGCAATCCCTGGCGCACCGGATCAAACCCCACCGGTTCCACCACCGGGTGAAATTACGCTCGGCAGCTATGTTCAGGTAACTGGTACTGGGGGCACTGGTCTGCGCTTGCGCGATCAACCGGGTTTGAATAGCACCATCCGGTTGGTGGTCAGCGAAGCGGAGATATTTCTGATCCAGGAAGGCCCGGTTGAACTGGATGGGTATCTCTGGTGGCGGTTGGTTGGTCCGTTCGATGATACCCGCCAAGGTTGGGCGGTTTCGAATTACCTGAGTATCGTCCAGAATCCTTAATTCTAAAGGAAATGAGGTATTAATGAACTCTATCAAACCCTTGAATATCACTGCTGACCGTCAGACTGGTACTTTTATGATCATATGGCAGGACCTTCACGAGAGTTTGTATCCGTTTGCGTTGCTTCGGGCAGCCTGTCCGTGCGCCGAATGCCGGGGTGGGCATGCGAACATGCGATCAACTCCAGATCCCGAAGTATTCGAAACACCGCTCGAGGATATCCCCGCTACCCGGATCAAGAATATCGAGGCGGTTGGAACCTATGCAATCACGATTGAATGGGAGGATGGCCATCACTTTGGGATCTATAACTGGAATTTTCTCCGAGCACTGTGTCCTTGCCCAATTTGTCGGGCGCAAGAGCATCATGTTTAAACAAAAAACCGGGGAATTCTCGAATAAAATAGCCCGGTTTTCTACTGTTGGATAGTTGATCTATAAATAATCGCGCAGATTATGTTCCACTGCGTAGGCTGCAGCTTCAGCTCGGTTGCTTACGCCGAGCTTGGAAAGGATGCTGCTGACATAGTTTCGCACGGTGCCTTCGCCAAGAAAGAGGGCTTTGGCGATCTCGCGATTGGTTTTCCCCTCAGAGACCAGCAGCAAAACATGCTTCTCTTGTTGCGTGAGCGAGGAGAAAGCGGAAGCTTCTTCTTCCTTTGCCGCTTTGCGCACTTCCTGAAAGATACGTTGCGTAACCGCCGGATCTAATAATGCTTCACCCCGTCCAACAGCCTCAATTGCCTTCACCAGGTCCTCGCCGCCGATCTGCTTCAACACATAGCCGGCTGCCCCGGCTCGGATTGCCGAGAACAGCATCTCATCTTCGGCATAAGAGGTCAACATAATCACCTTGGAATTTGGGAATCGTTCAGCGATCTCTTCGCAAGCCTCGATACCTGAACCACCTGGCAGGCGGATATCCATAACCACAACATCCGGGCTGAAAGCCTCCACTTTTTCGACTGCATCGCGGGCTGTCCCAGCTTCTGCCACCACCTCAAAATTGGGATGGCGTTCTAATAATGCTTTCAAGCCCAGCCGGACGATTTCATGATCATCCACCAGCAGGATTCTCTGTTTTTCAGGGATTGTACCGTCCATATCTATCAGTATAGTCGATATTAACCTGCAAGACAAGATCGGTTAATTGGATCCCAACTAACCGCTTTCCGGCGGCGCTTTACGCCGGAAATCCACGAAACGGTATCCAATGCCACGTTCTGTCAAGATATATTTCGGATTGGCTGGGTCTTTTTCGAGTTTTTTGCGCAAATAGTTGATGTATAAACGAACATAATGGGGTTCATCCTGATATTCATAACCCCATACCTTGGCCAGTATTTGGTCGTGTGTGATTACCCAGCCAGCGTTTTGGACCAGATGGTAGAGCAGACGATATTCTGTCGGTCGCAAGTTGACGAGTTTGCCATCCACCCAAACCTCACGCCGATCAAAATCGATCTTGAGCCGGTCATCCACCTGGATCAGCCCATGTGCTGCGCTGGAAGCCGATTCGGTTCGGCGCAAGACAGCCCGCACCCGACTGACCAACTCGCGCGGGCTGAATGGTTTGGTGATATAGTCGTCGGCGCCTAACTCCAAACCTCGAACGCGATCATCTTCTTCGCCTTTAGCTGTGAGCATTATGACCGGAACGGTGCTTGCCTCCCGGATGGTTTTCAAAACCTCGAATCCGTCGAGGTCTGGCATCATCACATCCAGCAGAACTACATCCGGCATCGTACTGCGCACTTTGTTGATCGCCTGCATACCATTAAATGCCTCAACGACCCGGAATCCGTCGTGTTCCAGGTTGAGCCGAATGAAGCGCACCATACGTTCTTCGTCATCCACTACCAAAATTTTTCGATCTCTGAATTGATTATCCACCATGCCTCTACTCCCGGACGAAGCCTATAATCTCTTCCTCATGCTCCTCCCCGAGTACTTCGATAAAATTGACCCGATCAATCGGCCAGAAGACGGAAATTGCGTTTTCAGACAGGTAGTGGATGTCTTTGCCATCCAGCCGGCGTGGGTTTGTAAGCCGGATCAGGGTATCGGTAACAGATGGTAACTCATTCATCTCACCCACAATGGGATCGGCGCTTATCATATGGACAACAATTGTATATGCCACTTCAGCCTCCTTTAATTCTAGAATCCATTCTATTCAGACTGAGATCCCCCAATCTTGGTGATCACTTCAATTTTTAACTTTCCAAAACATAACAGGTCCCCATTTTTGAGGACATTAGGCTCGTTTGGGGTGATTTTAATTCCATTGATGCTGGTGCCGTTTGAAGAGCCTAAGTCAAAGACGATTATCTGATCTGGGTCAATCTTGATGGCAGCGTGCAGTCGTGAAACGCCGGAATCAAAAGCCTGGTAAGGGTGCAAATCGATATCTGGAACCATCGATTGGCCTTCGCTTCCTCTACCAACAATCACTTCGCCGAATTCCTCGATATGCAGGTAGACATTTTTGTTGATTACATGAAGGGTTATGAGAGCATTTGGGAAAGAGGGTGTGGGGGTTGGCTCGATTACTGTTGGTTCTTGAGTAATTCCATCCGTCTTTTGCATACCAGTGGTATGGATGCCTTGTGTGAAGATTAACTGCCCCCCGCATTCTGAGCAGAAGATGACCCCTTCCATCTCTTTATGGGAACAGTTTTGACAGGTGATCACGTTTAGCTCTCTTCTTGGATCGTTGCTGGCAGAAGAAGCGCCCGGGTCCCATATTTCATTTTCTTCTCTCCTTCTGCGCTAAGCGAACTGGTCTGATGGGACCGATCCGATTCCATGAATGCCGTTTGGGCCAGTTCAATCTGGCCGATACCGATTAATTGGGTAGCAAGACGTTGAAGTCGCTGGCTGGCTTCTTCTGCTTTTCCCTGTTTGACTTCCATGCGGGCTTTTTCTTGCATGCGATAGAGCGTGATGTGCGTTAAAGCCTGCACGATCTGCTCCGGCGGTGTTTCGTCGGGTTCCAGGTCTCCTGCCAACTGGCTCAAGCGTACAGGTAAGTTATAGGCTTTTGATGGATCTGAAGGAAGGACCATGCTTAGATGGCCTTGCGCCAGTTCGCGCCGATATGGGGAGGTTTTATTCGGTTGAACGATGAACTCTAGAAGCATCAAGATGCTGGTCGATTTTAAAACGCTTCCCAGGCGGATCTGTTTCCCGAGCGGCAGGTTAGATGCATCGGGTTGAAGGCGAAAGGCAGATTGCAGAATGACACCGGGGTCAGTTGCTAGAGATAGGTTTACCCGCTCTGCGAAAACCTGGTTCATATTAGAAAATTGCTCCTGCATCAGTTTGCGCAGGTCACTGTTTTTTGCGATATAGTAACTGCTACCCCCGGTTCTGTTTGCCAGTTCGTCTAAAAACTCATCGTTCCACTCAGTACCAATTCCCACGGTTGAGATCCGCACACCCTGAGACCCAGCCCGGTTTGAAAGTTCTAGACAGGCCTTTTCATCGCCATAGGTGTGTCCATCGGTGATCAGCAAGATGTGATTTACCATTGCCCGATTTAGATTGCGCTGGATCTGGTGGTAGCCGGTTTCTAACCCCTGGAAGATTTCGGTGCCGCCTTTGGCATGGATCAGACGGATTTGCGTTTCTAAATTATGGCGGTTCTGTTTTCTTTCGGCTGGCTGAAGCACTTCTGCCCGGTCGCTAAAAGTCACAATACTTAAAGATATCGTCTGTCTGGGTCTGGCGGATCAATTCGATTGCAGCCGCTTTCACCGTATCCATCCGAGAACCGTGCATCGAAGTGGATTGATCCAGCACAATACAAAGATTTAGAGTTGGACTGGCTTGTGAATCAAATTTTTTGGATGCTGAAAAATCGAGGTGAACATAGACTACCTGGGGTTCGTCAAGGTTGGGGATATGAGAGCGGCTGTAAATAGCCTTTACCTGGATCGGTTCGTCATTTTCTTGTTCCAATTTGCTATCATAATTCATCCGCAAGACCGGGTCGAATAGAGTCTCGTAAGCTTTCTGGATGCTTAAGAAGCGGGTATTCGCTCCAGGGTCGCGGCTGATATCTGGATGATGTTTTCGTGATAGCTCCCGATACGCGCGTCGGACCTCATCGGGAGAGGCTTCATTCGGTAATCCCAGGATTTCATATAAGCTGGGTTGGGAAGGCATTGGGTAACTCAGTTCGGATAAATAGGTAGTTTAACCAGAATTGCAGAAATATTATCCGGGCCTCCAGCCTGATTAGCTGCTTCGATCAGCATCTGGCAGGCAATTTCAGGGGAGGTCGTGGTTTGAATAAGCCGAACGATTTCGGCTTGCGCCACCAGTCCCCAAAGACCATCGGAGCAGAGCAGCAGGTACCCCGGCGCGGGGACGCGCGAGGTGCTGATATCCGGGCTGAAAGGCTCACCCTGGCCCAGCGCCCGGTAGAGTACATTTCTTTGTGGGTGGATTGAGGCTTCTTCTTCTGTCAGATGTCCCAATTCCATCATGCGCTTCACCAGGGAATGATCTCTGGTCAGCAGGGTAACCTGACCTTCTGGAGTGATTGCATAAGCCCGGCTATCACCGACATGAGCGATGGACATTTGCTTGTTCACGATCAATATTGCCGTCAGGGTTGTGCCGCCGCCCTGTGCTTCGCGCATAATAATCCTGTGGGCTTCGCTAACGCTTTGTTCCAGGATTTCTTGAATGCCTTCATCAGGAGGGGTAGGGTGGACTTCGAGAAGTCCAATCATCACTTTGCGCAGGACTTCTCGGGCTACCGTCCGTACAGCCAGGCTGCTGGCGATTTCTCCATGTTTGTGGCCGCCCATTCCATCGGCTACGATAAACAGGCCAATGGGTAAATGGCCACCATTATTTGCTGAAAGAATGGACATCACCAGGATTGCATCTTCATTGTGATCGCGCACCATTCCAATGGATTGAGCACTTCCCACAATGAATTGCGGTAAATCCGGGTACGTCTGGAGGCTGGCATTGGGCGGTTCAATCTGGATCGCATCAGGTGTAATTGGGACCGTTGGGATCTCAAGTGAGGCGTTCAGATTCTGATCTGGCAACTTTCTTGCGCCAAATAAATTACCGATTTTTTTTAGCAATTGCAACCTTTCCGTTTGTAATTACCTAGGTCAGCAAGGCATATACTCGATGGTCAGTTGAGCCGATGTAAATTACATCCTCCCAGATCGCTGGAGTTCCGGTAATGGCGCTTTCGGTTTGGAATTTCCAACGTAGCCTGCCGGTTCGATATTCAAGACAGTATAGATTGCCATCTACAGAACCACAATAGAGAGAATCTTTAAAGACAATCGGAGAGCCAGTAACCTGGTGCTGGGTGGTAAAGCTCCATACCTCTTTCGATGTGTTGATATCAATGCAATAGATTATTCCATCAATCGAACCGATAAATAGCAAATTATCCAATACGAATGGCGTGGAGATGGTCGGTTTGTTCAGTCGAAAACGCCAGATCACCCAACCTGTTTTCGCATCCATTGCATAGACGGTGGAATCGACTGAGCCAAAGTATACAACATCTTGCGAAACAGCCGCAGAAGAAGTGACTGCCCGTTTGGCTTTAAAGCGCCACTTAATCGCACCGGTAAAATCGGCGCAGTAAAAATCGCCGGCCTCACAGCCAAAATAGACCAGTTCGTTGATGACTGTGGGAGTTGCGCGGACGGGTGAGCCAGCATCCAGCTTCCAAGCAGGGCGACCTGTGACGATGTTGACTGCATGCACAAATCGATCATCTGATCCGATAAAGATGTGGCCCTCAGCAATGAATGGCGACGAACGTACGGGTCCCTTGGTGTAATAAGTCCAGTTCACTTTTCCTGTTCGCAGGTAGACCGCATGCAGCCGGTGGTCCTCGGATCCAAAGAAGACCGAATCATCGAATATGGCTGGTTTGCTGACAATCCCTCCATCCGTGGGATATTTCCAAAGAAACTTCCCGGCTTTCGCGTCCAGGGCATATAAATTATTATCATAACAACCGGTATAAACCACCCCATTGTGATAAGTTGGGCTGCCACGGATTTCATCCTCACACTTGAATTCCCATATCGCTTTAACCGTATCGCTGGAAGATAATGATTTCGCGATTCCAGATGGGATATCCGGGAGTAAACCTGTCTCTTGAGCTACACTCATCAGAGCGGCTTTCATTTCCTCTGCGGATTTGAAGCGGTCATCTGGATTATATTCCAGAGCCTTATTGACCACTTTTTCAAGAATAGGGGAGACATTTGGATTGATTTGGCGGACGGGCCGCTCTGCAAATGAGAAAGGCGCTTCCAGCCTTGGGTCGCGGCGAGTTATTGCATGATGAATTGTAGCACCCAGCGCATAAAGGTCGGCAAGCGGTGTCGCGTCGCCGCGATATTGTTCCGGAGGAGAATACCCCTCGGTGCCGATCATCGTGCCTCGTTTCCCAACCTGGAAAGGTTTGGCAATCCCAAAATCGACAAGTACCACATGATCCTGTGTGTTGATCATCACGTTTGACGGTTTCATGTCACGGAAGATGATCGGTTCGGGTTTGTGGTCGTGCAAGTAGCTTAGTACATCACAAAGCTCAATTGCCCAGCGCAAGACCCGATCTTCGGAGATGAATTCACTGTTGTTGTGAATCAGGTTTTCCAGATCGCTGCCGTTGACAAATTCAATGATCAGGTAGGATCGTTCGTTCACAGTGAAATAATCGTAAATTCTGGGGATTGCTCGATGATCGAGCGAGGCTAGCAGGTTTGCTTCGCGTTCGAAATTGCGCACAATCGTGCTTCGTACGATTGGGTCGAGCGCCTTGTTGATCATTTCCTTCACGGCGACCAATTTTGTCACATTCGGGAAATGCATGTCGCGTGCCCGGTAAACCGAACTCATTCCGCCAATTCCCAAAATGCCTTGGATCAGGTATCGTTCAACAAGAAGAGAGCCAGCCTGGAGTTGTTGGATGGATTCGTTTTCGAACTCAGAATCGAAGCTCTGTGTACTCTGAGGATTGTTCAATGGCTAAGGCTCCTCTTTTGGAATTCTCCTTTATCTACTTCAGCCTTCTTTGGTCTACCTAAAATCTGCGATAGAATCAGGCTTGTTTTGGACGATATCCTCAATTCGCTTCATCACTTCCTTGGTCAGCTGATCCGCCACTTCGATGGCTTTCAAATTTTCAGTGACTTGAGATTTTTTCGATGCGCCTGTGATCACGGTGCTAACATGCGGGTTTTTCAAACACCAGGCAAGCGCCAGTTGGGCGAGCGTGCATCCGAGATCTTCTGCAATGGGCGCTAGCTTCTTAACCTTTTCAATCTTGTTACGACCTTCTGTGGAAATGAACTGCTTTTTCAGCCAGCCATAACCCTTCAGGCTAACCCGGCTATTTTCCGGAATACCCTGATTATATTTCCCGCTCAGCAATCCACTTGCAAGCGGGCTCCAGATGGTTGTTCCCAACCCGATTTCTGAATATAAAGGTGCATATTCCCGTTCTACGCGGTCGCGCGAAAACAGGTTGTATTCCGGCTGTTCCATCAGAGGTGGAATCAAATGTTCGCGGCGAGCAACTCCGTATGCTTCCATAATTGCCGAGGCTGGCCATTCGCTCGTTCCCCAATAAAAAGCTTTGCCTTGTTGGATGATCAGGTTCATAGACCAGACAATTTCTTCAATGGGTGTGTATAAGTCTGGCCGATGGCAGAAAATCATGTCGACATATTCCATTTGAAGGCGTTTCAACGATGTGTTGACGCCTTCCATCAGGTGTTTGCGGCTTAGCCCGGTTTGGTTTGGCCCTTCACCGCCCCAGAAAATCTTGGTTGAGATCACCAGGTCCGAACGATTCCAGCCGATCTTACGAATGACATCGCCCATCACTGTCTCGGCATTGCCATCTGCATAAGCTTCGGCGTTGTCGAAGAAGTTCACTCCACCTTCATAGGCAGCAATCATACATTCAGAGGCTACCTGTTCACCTACCTGTCCTCCGTAGGTAACCCAGGCGCCTAGCGATAAAGCTGAAAGTTTTAAACCAGATTTTCCTAAGAATCGATACTTCATCTTCACCTGCCTATTTTGATTATAACATTACCTTAATGATTATGATGATCCTGGTCTGAGCCATTCATCCAGATCGGTCTTTTTGCGCTGAATGTGCTGCTTAGCCCAAACCAACCGCTTCTGGGAGTTGGCTGCGATCGTTGGCCATTCAAGATTTGGTTCGATTTTTTGCTGTCTGAGTGGGAATATTGGTCCATTCTCGAGCCCATCAATGTTTGCCCCGGCTTCTTCCACGACCAACCAGGCCGCTGCGAGATCCCAAATTTTTGGAGTGGCTTCTACCCCAATGATAGCACTTCCTCGGGCGACCGCGCAAAAGGTATACGAGGCGCATCCCAGGATGCGAGTCTTATAGGGAATTTTTACTTGATATTTTTGGAATGTGCGTGAACAGCAAATGAAGAAAGATATCTTATGATATTGATCCACCTGGTTGGTGAAGCTCTGCTGGTTCAAGTAAGCGCCCTGACCGCGTTTTGCAGTGTACAATTCATCTAACAGAGGATAATACAACACAGCCATCTGTGGTAAGCTATTTTGTAGGCGAGCCAAACTTACTCCCCAATAATGCAAACCGAGGCTGAAATTGGTCGTGCCATCCAGCGGATCGATTACCCACATCGGCGTCGCGGCGTCATAAGGCGCATTCGAAATATCTGGTTGGGTTTCTTCACTGATGATATGGTCATTCGGGAAATGGCTCATAAGCGCCTGGGTGATGATTGTATTGGCTTCGAGATCGGCCTGCGTGACCAATGAAAGGTCTTCTTTCAGGTGAGTTTCTAATTCTGCAGCTTGAAATCGGCTGACCAGATGGGCGCCAACTTGTTTGACCAACCTGATTGAAAATGCCAGATCATCCATCAAACCGATGTATCCTCTGCCAGAACAAGCTCGAGATAATCCTGGGTAACCCTTTCTTCTGCGGATGCACCCAAGAAATCGAGTAAATCGACGACCACATGGGCTTTATGCTCAGCGTCGCGCTTGCTCCATGTACGGCTCTTGATTTCCAGGAAATACCCAAGCTGGGGTTGATCTACCCGGTCGATGTTGATATAAAATTCCGTACCCTGAAAAAGAACGCGCAGCCGCTGTCGGTTCTTTTCGATATGGATCTCGCTGCTGGGCTTAAAATACTCCCGGTAGAATCTCAGGCTGTGCGCAGCGGGCGCCAGGTAGCGGCTGCGCGAGAGCAGCACATTGCTTGGGAACTGGTATTCGCTAGCCTGTCCGATCATTGTCAGTCGGTAGCGAGCCTGGCCGACCGTTCCATCGGGTTCAATGAAATCGTCTTCGCGATAACGTAATGTCCCCTGCTTTGGGTCGGAGAATAAGAAATAGGCATCATACTCATGGTAATGCCGACGGCGGAGCACCTCTATCCCGGGTTTTTCGATCGCCGCAAATACCTGGGTTGGATCAGCAATACGCACCTTGGCCTGAATCTCGAAACTCTCTTCTTCTGTCGCGTTGCCGATCGCAATCAGCTTTGCAATCATTGATTTCTCGCGCTCGATCAGGAATGCGTCGATTTTGTGGGCATATTCTTTGGCCTGCTGGAGCAAGAGGCTTTCATCCGAATAACAAAGGCGATGTTCGCACATTAACCAACGTCCGTTTACCATCACATCGCTTACATCTGTGGATTTTGCTGCATACACCAGCTGCGCATACACGTTATTTGGGTCGCGCTGAAAAACAGGTAGGGTATGCAGCCGATCTGTATCTACCAGGATCAGATCTGCTCGCTTGCCCGGTTTGATACTACCGGTGATTTCGCCCAGATGAAGGGATTGCGCTCCTATTCGAGTTGCCATTGCCAGGGTTGTCCGGGCGGGCAGCGCGGTTGGGTCATTTGCAACACTCTTTGCCAGAAACGCCGCCAGCCGCACCTCTTCAAACATATCCAGATCATTGTTCGATGCCGGACCATCTGTGCCAATTCCTACATTCAATCCTAATTCGATCATTTTATTGACCTGAGCATAGCCTGAAGCTAATTTCAGGTTTGAAGATGGATTATGGGCTACACCTGCTTTACTATGCAGCAAGGTATTCATTTCGCCTTCATCGATATGAACACAGTGGGCAGCCAGCACTTTGGCATTGAGTACTCCATTTTTCTTCACATAAGGCACAACGGGCATTCCATGCAGATCGCGAGAATTCTCCACCTCCTGAGACGTCTCTGCAATATGCGTATGAAGCGGCACATCAAATTCGATCGCCAGCTCCGCTGACAGGCGCAGAATTTCGTCTGTACAAGTATAGGGGGCGTGTGGAGCGACCGAGGGTGTGATCAGCGGGTGGTTTTTCCAGCGGATGATAAATTCACGTGCCAGAGCCAGGGACTCCTCAAAGAAATCCGCGTCCGGGGCGGGAAACTTCATGACGGTTTGTGAACAGACTGCCCGCATCCCAATTTCGGCGGTGGCTCGGGCCACATGTTCCTCGAAATAATACATATCTGCAAAACAAGTGACCCCCGAGCGGATCATCTCCAGGCAGGCTATCCGGGTTCCTAGCTCAACAAAATCTGGTGTGACAAATTCACGCTCGACCGGCATCATATATCCTAGTAACCAGACATCCAGGCGTAAATCGTCGGCTAAACCACGCAGCAAAGTCATTGGAACATGGGTGTGAGCGTTAATCAAACCAGGCATCAACACTTTTCCCCCGCAATCCTTGGTTTCTGGCGCGCTGAATTTATCCAAGATGTCTTTTTGCGGGCCTGCCGCCAGGATTTGATCGGCTGCGATGGCTACTGCGCCTGGTCTATACTGATGAAAATCTGTATCCATTGTCAAAACAATGGCATTATAAAGAAGGATGTCTGCGTTGGTTTTATCCATTCTCCCATCCTTAATCTTGGCTTGATTCAAATCGATTGAAGATCCAGGTGGCGCAGCAGGTCCAGACTGTTGTGAATTGCATAGCGCACCGCGTATGCAGCTGGACCGCCATAAGATCGCAATTTGGACTGTTCTGCTTCAGGCGTTAAGATAACCAGATGGATGTCCTGTTTGTCTGCGTCATAAAAAACAGCAGCCCCCAGGCATACATCCACCTGGCGCGCCTGGCGATATTCGGCGCAAATACGGGACAACTCATCGGAATCGGTTAAGCTTGTCAGCACTTCTCCGCCCTTGAAAATTTGGCGTAATGCCGGGCGGATTGGGGGATTGGTGTGCGAAAGCTGGTGGATCAGACTGCCACCGATCCCATATTCGACCACCCCCAGGCTCCAGCCTCGATTGAGCAAGACCTTCAAAGCGGTCTCTTCCAGGGTATCCTGATCTGTTCCGTAGATCCAATCGCCGAGGCGAGCTCTTAATTCAAGCTCAACTGGCAGGATCATCTGATCAGCCTGCTCTTCTGATGCGGCTTTCGCCGTGATCCGTACATCTACCTGTCCAGAATGGGCGGCTAATCCCACCGTGGGATTAGTCATCATCTCCAGGTCGCCGATTAAATCATCAATCTGGGATTCTCCCACGCCAACGGTGTGCAGTTGACGAGCCTTGATGATCCCGGTCAATCGAAATCGCTGGCGCAAATAAGACAGCACGTAGTGATCCAGCAAATATTCCATCTCGCGTGGTACACCGGGCAAGGAAATGACCACTTTGCCTTCTTTTTCCACCAGGAAAGCTGGAGCAGTCCCGACTGGATTTTCGATCGCTAACGCACCGCTGGGGATGTAGGCCTGGCGTTGATTGTTATCGGTTGGGATGCGTCCAAATCGCTTGAAGCGAGCTTTGACCTGTTCCCATAGCTCGGGCTGAAACTCCAGTTCTACTTCAAAAGCCTGAGCGACGGCCTGGCGGGTGGGATCATCCACGGTTGGCCCTAATCCGCCCGTGGTCAGAACAATATCGCAGCGCTGCATTGCTTGTTGGATAGCTTGTGCAATCCGGTTGGCGTTATCGCCAACGGTTGTCTTTCGGTAAAGGTCGATCCCCAGGTCGCGCAGTTGCCGGGCTACGTAGCGGGCGTTTGTGTCGACGATTTCGCCAAGCAGAATTTCTGTTCCAATGGTTATGATCTCAGCAGATGGCATGAATGATCTCTGTTAACCTTTTCCGTTCGAATGCACCAACCCCCGCTGCCGGATGGAGCGGGGGTTGGGGGGGTACAGCGTGGGCTTTCCCGTCCGCAAAACCGGGCTCGCCAGGATGTTAAAGAGCAGATGGTCTTGAAAGCATCATCGCACCATCTGCGTGCGAACGTCCACCTCATCCATCCGTAGCACCAGATAGACCGAAAGAGCGATGCTAAAAAGGCTGGTAATAATAAAGATCAGGTTAACTGTGCCGTCGTTAAAGGTCGCGTGCTGAAAGAAGGTCATGATGCGGACAATCGCATTCATGCCTTGCAAGAAAATGCTGAGCGTCAAAGCCTGGGAACTGCCGCGTAACAGCAGAAAACCGAGCGCGCCGAACAGGATCAGCACAAGAATGATCGCAATCAATGACGATGCCAGGGAACTGGGAGGTAAGAGTAATGGCGCGATCATTGGCAGAAGGAAGAAGATCAGGATTTTTTGAGTTGTATTCATGATATCCACCTGCCTTTTTCTTAATGACCGCCCAGGTATGCTTCCACAACAACATCATTGTGCAGCAGTTCTTGGGCTGGCCCTTCAAGGAAGATTTTTCCGGTTTCCAGCACATACCCGCGATCTGCGATCGAAAGCGCCATTTGAGCGTTTTGCTCAACGAGTAAAATGCTCGTCCCCAAATCATTGATATCCCGAATGATGGTGAAGATCTGCTCCACCAACAAGGGGGAAAGACCCATGGAAGGCTCGTCCAGCAGCAGCAGCTTTGGATCAGACATCAGACCGCGTGCAATCGCCAGCATTTGCTGCTCCCCGCCGGAGAGCGTGCCGCCCAGTTGGGTGCGCCGTTCGCTCAAGCGCGGAAATAGCTGAAAGGCTTGCTGCATCTTTTTTTCGATCAACTCTTTTTTCGACTGGGTGAAAGCGCCCATCTCAAGGTTTTCTTGCACCGTCAGGGTCGCAAAGATTTTCCGGCCCTCTGGCACCTGCACAATTCCTTTTCGGACGATCTTCTCAGAGAGGATTTGAGTGATATCTTCATCTTGGAAGAAGATCGTTCCCTCTCGAGGCCTCAATAAACCGGAGATGGTGTTCAGGGTTGTGCTCTTGCCAGCTCCGTTGGCGCCGATGAGAGCGATAATCTCACCCCTGATTCAGCGAGAAACTGATCCCTTTCAGGGCATGAATCGCCCCATAATAGACATTCAGATCATCTACTTCCAACATTCTTTTGGAACCGTTATCAGTCATAAGGACACCTTTCTCCGGGTGCATCACTGGGCTTTGTTTCGGCGGAATTTTTCGGAGAGCGCCGCCGCGCCAGGGCCCAGATACGCTTCGACAACCCTGGGATTTGATTGGATTTCCATCGGGGTGCCGCGGGCGATCACCTCGCCAAAGTCCATCACAGTGATCTTCTCGCAGATCCCCATCACCACCCGCATCTGATGCTCGATCAGCAGAATGGTCAGGTCGAAGCGTTCCCGGATGAAGTGGATCAGTTCCATCAATGAGACGGTCTCGGCTGGGTTCATCCCTGCGGCAGGCTCATCCAACAACAATAACCTCGGTTCTGCCGCCAGGGCGCGGGCGATCTCCAGCCGGCGCTGTTCGCCATAGGGCAGATTTTTCGCGATCGTCTCCTGGCGATCCTGCAGGTTAAACACTGCCAGGAAATCCTGCGCTTTCTCCGTCAGTTCTTGCTCTTTTTTGGCGAAATGGCGATTATGCAGGATGGCGTCGTTCAGACTGTAACCGGCGTGGGTGTGATAGGCGATGCGCACATTATCCAGAACGGTCAGGCTGGGAAAAAGGCGGATATTCTGAAACGTGCGTGCAATTCCCATCTGATTGATCTCGTGTGGTTCGAGACCGGTGATCGCTTGACCGCCGAACTGGATGCTTCCAGTTGTGGGCAGATATACCCCGGTAATCATATTGAAAACGGTCGTTTTGCCGGCGCCATTGGGGCCGATCAGCCCTTGCAGATCGTGTGATTCCAATTTCAGGCTGAAGTTATTTACTGCCCGCAAGCCGCCAAATTGGATGCTCAGGTCCTGAATATCCAGCACCACTTGATGATTGTGTCCATTCTTGGGTAGAGGTTGGCTGCTCATTCAGAAGCCTCCTGTACGGTTGAGGTACTGCCGGACGAATCGGCTGAGGTGTTTGCACCCTTCTTGAATCGCTTTTGGAGCGGAGGCATGATTTGGCGCAGGAAGGGGATTTCGTAATCTCCGAAAAGGCCGTTGGATTTCAACAGCATAATCAAGAGCAACAGGACCGGATAGACCACAAAACGCCAGAGCTCAAAACCCTGTGGGAGAATCAACCGCAGCACACCTTCCAATAGCAGCGCCCAGGCAAATGATGCAGCCAGTGTTCCGGTCATGCTCCCCAACCCGCCCAGCACGATGATAATCATCGGGTCAAAAGATTTGATAAAGTTGAACGAGCTCGGATGCAAGAATCCATTGACATGTGCATACAGCCCACCTGCCAACCCGGCAAACAGACTACCAATCACAAAGGAAAGGATTTTATATTCAGCAACATCCACACCCATTGCTTTGCCGGCAATCTCATCTTCTCGGACGGCTATGATCGCCCGGCCATAACTGGAGTGCAGGATGTTGCGCATGATCACCACCACAATCACCAACATCAGGAAGACCCAGAACCAGGTGGTCAGCTTGGGGATACCGATCATGCCACGGGCACCCTTCATCTCTGGGAACCCAAGCATGGTGTCGGAGTTGTCCAGCAGCACTTTGATGATAATCGTAAACCCCAATGTGGCGATGCCAAAATAATCTGAGCCAAGCGTCAGGATCGGCAGACCAAACAGAAAGCTGATTTCGGCGGCCAGGATCCCAGCGACGATAATCGAGAAGAAAAAGACCACCTGCAAACCGATCGCGGCTGGCAGAGCTGCCAGGATACCGGTCAGGGCTGGTGCAACCATTTTTCCCAGGTAGACTGCAACGAATCCTAGAATTAGCGTTGCGAGGAGATAGACCGTAAATGCCGACAGAGCGTCCAATCCGCGGATCCGGCTGAGCAATCGGCGCAGGTACAGGATCGCCGCGCCGACAAAAAGGACCCCGATCAATGTGACCGATAATCCCAGGGCGCTTTGTTCGTTTGTCCAGCGATAGGTGATATCGGCGGCAGTATAAGCCCCTATGGCGTAGAAACCCCATTGACCCAGTGAAAATTGGCCATTGAAGCCGTAAATCAGGTTCAGCCCCAGGCTGACGATTGCCATCACCGCTCCTAATCTCAGGATGGTGTTCCAGAAGTCGTTCAGCAGTTGGAAGCTGATTAAGAGTTGGATGACAATGAAGATCAGAAACGCCCCGCCGAAGAAGATCAGGTTTTGTCGTGGGATTTTTTTTAACATTTGTCTATGCCTTTTCTCGGCTGGGTTCGCCGAAGATCCCGGTTGGGCGGATCAGCAATACCAACACCAGGATGCTGAAAGCGACCGCATCGCGCATGGGGGTGGAGATGTAGGCGGCGCTGAGCACTTCGGCTTCGCCGATGATTAATGCTCCCACCAATGCCCCAGGGATCGAGCCGATCCCGCCCAGCACAGCAGCCACAAAGGCTTTCAAGCCCGGGATGATGCCCATGACGAAGTAGACCTGCGGGAAGGCGGTTGCATACAGCACACCTGCTGCGCCAGCCAGGGCTGCGCCAACCGCGAAAGTGACTGAGATAATTCCATCGACATTGATACCCATCAGACGGGCAGTCGGTTTATCGTAGGCGGCTGCACGCATCGCTTTGCCAATACGTGTCCGCTGGACGAGAAAGTTCAGCCCAAACAATAGCAGCAGAGAGATGATGATGATGTATAGTGAGATATTCGAGAAAATGATACTGGCGTCTGGTGGGGCTTCTCCTGGCTGTAAGGTATAAATGCCTTGTCCGGAGATCACCCAGTTCACAACGGTGAATGGTCGCTCGTAGGTGACAAAGTTCGAAGTAAAAACAAATGGCAGCGCGCCAAAATATTCCAAAAAGAAGGAGACGCCAATCGCGGTAATCAACGCCGAGATTCGGGGCGCATTCCGCAGTGGTTTATAGGCGATGCGTTCGATGATGAAAGCCATCAAAGCGCAGGTGACCATCGAAACCAGGATTACAGAAATCACACCGATCATCGTGCTGAACCAGACCGGCAGACCGGGCAACAGTTTGACCAGCCATAGGTTTAACCCCCAACGGGCGATGGCGTAATAGCTGGCGAACGCCCCGACCATAAAAACATCGCCATGAGCGAAGTTGATCAGGCGCACGATTCCGTACACCATCGTGTATCCCAGCGCGATCAAAGCATAAACAAAACCCAGTTGGAGACCATTGACGACCTGTTGGATAAATATTGTCGGACCTTCAGCAAAGGAGATGACCAGCTTCCAGGTCGCCAGGATGGCCAGGGCTAATAAGAAACCTTTCCCCAGATAACGTTTATTAATGATCGTTTCAAAGATAGACGGTTTTTTTGCTAAAGATGCATTCATGCATCACCCCGGGGTGGAAAATGAATGTCTGGATAGGATGTAATCAATAAAGGGGCGGTCTTGACGACCGCCCCTTTATTCTCAAATGAATTTACGGTGCAACAGATTCGACAAACTGTTTGGCCCCGCCCACCACACCGATTACGGCTGCGGATTTGATCGGGTTGTGTTGAGCGTCAAAAGTGATTGTACCAGAGACGCCTTCCCAGTTGATCGCAGCCATTGCCTCGGCAGCCTTGGCAGGATCATCGACGCCGGCTTTCTCGATTGCCGCGAACAGCAGGTTAGCTGCGTCGTAGGCTAGGGTTGCTAGAGCATCCGGCACTTTTGGATTGCCTTTATCATCCTTGTAGGCAGCGCCATATCTCGCCAGCCAGTCCTGAACGATCGGGCGGGTGTCGCCCGGATCGTAGTGGTTCGAGTAGAAGCCGCCTTCGGCTGCATTGACGTCCAGGTCGGCGGAGTCCCAACCATCGCCGCCCATCATCACTGCGGTCACGCCCTTATCATTAGCCTGAGCGCCAACCAGGTTGACGATATTATAATAATCCGGCAGAAATAGGACTTCGGCCTTGCTCTCGGCGACCTTGGTAAGGATCGCTGAGAAGTCGGTGTCTTCCTTTGTGTAGGATTCCTTGCCGACGATCTGTCCGCCCATCTCGGTAAAGGATTTCTCGAAGGCTTCCGCCAGGCCGCGCACGTAGTCGTTGCCCTGATCGAACATAATGAAAGCGGTCTTGTAACCCTTGCCTTGGGCGAATTTCGCCATTACCAGCCCCTGGAAAGGATCGATGAAGCAAGCGCGGAAAGTGAATTTCTTCGTTACGCCGTTTGCGTCAACAGTAACACTGGGATTGGTCGAGGTGGGACTGATTTGGAGCACGCCTTTCTGATTGACAATCTCGGAGACTGGGATCGAAGCGCTTGAGCAGACTTCTCCGACAATATATTTCACTTTATCCTGATCGATGAGTTTATTGGCTGCGTTTACCGCCGGATCGGCCGAGCACTGGCTGTCAGCGACGACCAACTCGATCTTCTTGCCCAACACGCCGCCCTTGTCGTTCCATTCCTTAACGGCAAGCTCGACACCTTCGCGTGTGGAAATGCCAAACGTGGGTACCGCGCCGCTCAAAGGAGCAAGCAGACCCACTTTGATCGTGCTGCCGCCGCTGCTGGCGCAAGCCGGCAGAACCATGCTGGCAATAATCAACAACGAAAAAACTACTAAAATTCTTTTAGACATCTTCTTCTCTCCTCAAAATATTGTTTGGATGAAATCTCCCGTTTTCGGCGGGAGGGTCGATCTGAAAGAATTCAGAAAAATACAACATCGATTGAGAATGCATACCTCCTTTTTGGCGTATAGTGTTTCTAATGCAATGGCTCAAAGCTGTAGATCAGTTCATCCCTTTGGCTGAATGAGTTTATTCCGATCCACTTAATTAGACAATTCTACCGGTAAGGCGCACTATGGTCAAGGATTAAAATTCTTAATATTTGCTGGCTTGCTCCAGGCTGACGAAATGGTTAGGCTTACATTTTTGATTAGTACCAATGGGCCATTTGACTTGACCGTGTGGTAAAATCGACCAGTAGAAATGGATTCTTTTAGATTGAAAATGATATCTGCACCACCCAGCCTGATGAAGTCGATCATGGCTGGTTTTGATGTTATCGCCAACCATTTCAGCCTGATCCTGTTCTCTGTTGGGTTGGATTTGTTGCTATGGTTTGGCCCGCGCATCCGCCTACTGAAACTTTTTGAGCCTGTATTTGAACAGGCTGCAAGCATACCCGAGATGCAGAAAGCCGGAACGGTGGAGATCCTTCGCCTTGGAGCAGAGCGGATGAACTTGCTGGGTGTGCTGCGCACCTTTCCAATTGGAATACCCAGCTTGATGGCTGGTCGTTTTTCGATGGAGACGCCGATTAATAATCCGCTGCTTCTGGATATTGAGCTTTTGTTGAATGCTGTCGGCGCCTGGCTCTTATTAGCCTTATTAGGAATTGGTTTGGGTACATTATATTTTTCGCTGGTTGCCCAGGCGACTCTCACCAGCCGCCTGAATATTCGCCAGGTCCTTGGCGCTTGGCCGCGCAACTTTAGCCAAGTTTTATTATTAACCGCATTCTGGTATATCCTGATAGCGATGTTCCTGCTACCGCTAAGTTGCCTGCTTTCGTTTCTGCTGGTCATCGGAATTGGATTTGGTCAATTCCCATTATTGATTGCCCTATTCTTTGGTGCGATTGTTGTCTGGTTGATGATCCCGTTATTCTTCTCCCCTCATGGTATTTTTGTGCATCAAAAAACGATGTGGGATTCGATCTTGCAGGGTATTCGGCTCAGCCGGGCGACCTTCTCGACCACCGGTCTTTTGATTTTGGTCATTGTGGTTTTGACTCAAGGACTGGACATTCTTTGGAATACACCTGTGGAGACTTCATGGTTCTTGCTGGTTGGAATTGTTGCCCATGCGTTCATCGCGGCTGGATTGTTAGCCGCCACGTTTGTATATTATCGGGATGCCGATTTATGGGTAAATGAGCTGATCCGGCAGCGTGAGCTCAGCCGGACTTAGCGAGAAGATTGGTGGAGGAACTCTTGGTAAAGGCAAATTCATACACTTACGACGCAAAAGATATCCAGGTGCTGGAGGGGCTGGAAGCAGTCCGCCGCCGGCCTGGGATGTATGTTGGCGGTACCGATATCAAAGCGCTGCACCATTTAATTTACGAAGTAGTCGATAATTCGATTGACGAAGCGCTGGCAAGCGCCTGCGATCGAATCGACGTTGTGATCCATCCTGATAGCAGTGTAACCGTTCAGGATAACGGGCGCGGTATCCCAGTGGATATGCATCCACAGATGAATAAATCAGCACTTGAGGTGGTGATGACGACGCTTCACGCCGGCGGTAAATTCGGCGGTGGGGGATATAAAGTCTCTGGTGGTTTGCACGGGGTGGGCGTCTCAGCCGTGAATGCTCTCTCTGCCTGGTGCGAGGTCGAAGTCCAACGAGATGGGCAAGTTCATTTCCAGCGTTATGAGCGCGGTTACCCGACAGGTCCGGTCCAGATAATTGGCAAAGCCGCTCAAAATGGTTCTGGCACCAAGACCACTTTCAAATTCGACCCGGAAATCTTCAAGGGAGATTTGGATTTCCGCTTTGATTCGCTTATCCAGCGTTTGCGCGAAATGGCTTTTGTGACCCGTGGTGTCACCATTTTCTTGTTGGATGAACGATCTGAAAAAGAGATGACATTCCATTTTGAAGGTGGTATCACATCCTTTGTTCGCTACCTCAACCGCAATCGTCAGGTCCTCCACCCGGTGGTGCATGCCGAAAAAGAAGTGGAAGGGATCACTATCGATGC
>CAWBFQ010000010.1:0-9216 GCA_963788145.1 uncultured Chloroflexia bacterium
AGGGGGTCAATGGGAGCAATCCACCACGTTACCATCTGAGCAATGGAATGACCATCATTCTCGTTCCGCGCGGTCTCGACAGAGAAGCATCCTTGCGCTTACATCCTGGGAGAAATCGAAAGTAGAGAAAAGGAAATGCATATCGAAAACCTGCCCCCATAAGGCGAAAGCGGGATAAGCCACCCGCATGATGAACCGACTGGCGGCTCTCGTATCCAGCATACGTGAGCCGTTTGTTTTAAACACTGTTTTGGTTCGTTCGACAAGGTTATCAGGAAACGACATGTCTCGACAAGCAAACAAACAAACAAAATCCCCCTGGTTCGATAGATGTTGGACTATGTGGTAAAGAACGCGGTTACAAAGCAGCCTGCACGAAAAATCGGCGCTGGCTAACATGCTGCGTTGGCTGATGTAAAACGCCTGTTAAGGGAACAACACTTTCAGATGCTGCGAGACCGATGATTGCGCCAAATCTGTTTTTAAAACGATTTGTCCGCACTTGCACGGTTCGCAACGACTGAGTTCTTCAACGATCTTTAAGCGGATAGGATTCCCCAAGGCTTTGCACATCCTGACAAACCGGAGATCATCTACAGATAATGTGCCGGCCATTTTCTTTTAGTTCCCAATGCCTGATGCCTCAATCCGTTTGCGAATGGCCGGTACAGAAATCTTGCCTCCACTACTTAGTAACTCGGCGTTGACAAGCACAAGAGGTAGTTCGCGCGCCGGTGGGAATGGGAGGGCAATTGGCATCGAACAGATCATAATATATGACCTGAACAGCTTCTCCGAATCGCGCCTCTAAGTGTCCAGCCGCCCATGTGGCCACCTCACGCCAGGAATCCTTCACACCCTCTTTGCAGGCAATCGGTGCGCCAATGATTTGAACAATTACTGGAGCGCTTATCATCCACAGCATCCCGGCCTTGAATTGGGCCCGCAGGCTGGCAGCCTGGCGGTGGCTCTATCTCCACCCATATGCAGCAACAGCCCAGCAGTCAGAACCTGGTGCGTTTCCTGGTTATGACACTGCGGACACTCGGGTTGCAGTCCAGCTTCCTTCTCTTTGAATGAGGCACGTACTTCAAAGGTGATCTGGCATTGTTGACACTGATAATCATAAAGCGGCATAACTTCAATCTCCTCTAACAAGTCGAGTGGTTGGCGAAAGAGGCAAAGTTAATACCCAACAACTGACTGATTTCATTATTGATTTCACGCAGAAAATTAATCGCTTCCTGCTGAGTTTGGGCGTAGGTCGAGATAACTTTGTTGTTTTGAACCTGTACTTGCAATGTACGAAGAGATTCAATCTCGACCTGGGCCACACTGTTAGTTGCCTGCTTTTTACGTATGTCGGCCTGGGCCTGAGAGAGTTGTTCTAGCAGAGTGCGTGCTTGACGATCTTCTGTCAAAACTGCCTGAGCTTGTTGGTACCGAACAAACGCTTCAGAAGCCAGTAGATTGTTGATAAGTATCTCGGTAGCTTCTTGCATGGATGGATTGAGAACTGTTTGCATATCCGCCTCCTACCCGCAACAACTCACGCCGCAGGCTGAGGCATAATTTAAACCGATCGATTCAGAAAGCGCATCGCCCAGTGCCTGGCACAGGGTTGCCAGTTCTGCCTGTGCAGAAAAGTATTGTTGTACCACAGGTTGATTGATAAATGCGCTTTGCAGGCTCTCAAGCTCGTTGCGTTGTTTGCCACTCAGGGCATTGAGCATTGACAGGGCACGCAGGGATTGTTGTTTATGTTGATATGCCTGCAAAGCCTGCTGAGCGGTTTGATCTTGACGGAAAGCAAAAGCCGCTTGTTCAAAGCCTATGAACTGTGATGTTTCGGCCAGAGCAGCTGCGAAATCGCGCGCCGCTTGCTTTACTTCGGCAAGAGGTGCAATTTCGATTTCTTCACTTATCATATTTTCCATAAATTATCTCCTATCGTTCTGTTACTTCTTGTTCAATACTTCCGATGGCGGGCAGGCTTCTGCTGCTGCGGCAACCATCTCCGGCGCAGAAGAAACCACCCCACCATACAGGCGCTTTTGGAAGTAGAAAGCCACATTCACCAGTCCGATCATCACCGGCACTTCCACCAATGGACCGATCACCGCCGCAAAGGCTTCGCCGCTGTTGATGCCAAAGACCGCCACCGCCACCGCAATCGCCAGCTCGAAGTTGTTGCTGGCTGCTGTGAAAGCGAGGGTGGTGGTCTTCGAATAATCCGCTCCGATGCGATGTCCCATCCAGAAGCTGACCAGGAACATGACCACGAAATAGATCAACAGCGGGATGGCAATGCGCACCACATCCAGCGGAATCTGCAAGATGAGATTGCCTTTCAGGCTGAACATCACCACAATCGTGAACAGCAAAGCGATCAGGGTGAGCGGGCTGATTCTTGGGGATGAATTCCTTCTCATACCATTCCTTGCCTTTTGTCCGCAGCAGCACAAAGCGCGTCAGGAAACCGGCGATGAATGGAATTCCCAGGTAAATGAACACACTTTTGGCAATTTCAGCCATCGTAATATCCACCGTCGAACCGCTCATTCCCAGCCGGGTTGGCAGCACCGTGAGGAAGATATAGGCGTAGACGCTGTAAAATAACACCTGAAACACGCTGTTGAAGGCCACCAGCCCGGCGGCATATTCGGTGTCGCCCTTGGCCAGCTCGTTCCACACGATCACCATGGCGATGCAGCGCGCCAGCCCGATCAGGATCAAACCGTTCATGTAGGATGGGTAATCGCTCAGGAAAACCACTGCCAGGATGAACATCAAGATTGGGCCAATGACCCAGTTTTGGATCAGGGATAAGGATCAGCACCTTTTTGTTGCGGAAAACATCACCCAGTTCTTCATATTTCACTTTGGTGAAGGGTGGGTACATCATCAGGATCAGCCCGATCGCGATCGGGATGTTGGTTGTCCCCACGGACACCGCGTCGTTGAAGCTGTTGACTGCCTCTGGAAATAGAAAACCGATGCCAACCCCCACCGCCATCGCCAGGAAAATCCACAGCGTCAGGTAGCGGTCGAGGAACGAGAGCTTTTTGGTCACACTTCGCCTGGGCTTTGAGTAACTGCGAATTCGGACATTAGATGATCCTCCAGGGTTAAAAGATGATTTGATTTACTTAATGGTTGCCGGCTTCTTTATTTGGAGTACGTTTCGTGATAGGCGTGCAATTTCTGGCGCAACATTTCCACGCTGGGCCTGCCAGGATGGACGTCGGTGCGGAATATACGGCAGATCAATTTGCATAGTTTACCAACAGGTAGATGATTTCGCGTTCGATGTCATCGCGCACCTCGCGGAAATCATTCATGTCATCCGTCTTGGCTGGATCGGGAAAGCTGTGGTGCACCCGTTTGCCTTTCCCCAACCAGATGGGACATTCTTCAGCCGCCGAATCGCACACCGTGACCACCAGGTCGAAATCCACGCCGCGAAATTCATCGGCCAGCTTGGAACGGCCCGTTGCTGAATACCGATTTCAGCCAGGCCATCCATCGCCTTCGGATGAACATAGCCCGCCGGTTTGGTGCCCGCGCTGACCGCCTCCCACGTATCGCCCAGACGGTAATTGACAATCGCTTCAGCCATCTGCGAGCGGCAGGAGTTGCCCGTGCAGAGAAACAAAACTTTACGTTTACCCATGCTTTTCACTCACTGGTCCGTTGATAACAATCGAAGCGCATTGCTGGCCGTGTCATTGACGGTCGCTTGTTTCATATACCGGGCAACCATGATCGCTTCGGTAATTTCTTGGTTGGTTACCCCTTTATCTTTTGCCATTTTTACCCACATTTGGGTGCAGGTATCTGATCCACTAATCGCGGCAGCTGCAATCCCAATCAAGTAATTTGTACTTGGCAGGTACAGCCTGATAATTCGGGTGCTCAAAGAGGAGCGCCTTTTCATCCATTTGGTTCTGCGCAAACTCGGGCGCAAATTCTTTCAATAGTTCCATTGGTGTTTTCATAAAATATCCTTATCAATCGTATATATGATCTGTTTATATCTTATTGCTAATGAAGTACAAGCATTGTATCTTCTCTTTCTGTTTCAAACCAATCCGGGTAATTCTCCGCGGATTTTCCATCGCGAGCAATGGTATAAAACTCACTGCATGGGATTTTATTCATCTCTTCTTCCGGCCTGCCAGGTAAGCCAGGGTTCTGGCTGGCATGGCTTTGAATGGCGCGTACTTTTTCCAGCTTGTAGTCCGAGATATCGATCTCAACCAGCGGTTGTCCATCATCCGATTCTTGAAGAAGAGACGCCACAACCCAGAACCGTCGCTTCGGATGGGTGGATATAGAGCAGTAGCCCCTTTTTATAGGACAGATCATACGCCTGGGTTACGATGTGCGAGATGGTAACGTGGTCGGGATGTCCCGAGACGCCTTCCGGGCCAAATGTCAGAATGACCTGCGGTTGTACGAGATCGATCCAGCACGCAATGGTTTCCAAAAGCATTTCCGGAGGCGTATTTGCCAGTTCGCCATCTGAATAACCCAGGAAATAGACTTCAATCCCCAGGTGCTCCGCAGCTTGCCTCAACTCCCGTTCGCGCTGATATCACCAGCTTCCTAAGCGCTTTTATCCAGGAATACCGGCTTCTCCACGTGTGGCGCACAACAAAATGACCTGCACATCTTGATGGGCATATTTTGCCAAAGTTCCACCCGCTGCAAAACTTTCATCATCTGGATGGGCTAAGATCACCAGCATTCGTTTCGGCTTGATTTTACGCATACGCTACCTTCTTGAACCAGATATCTGGGTAGTTTCGGAGCTACCCGGCCGGCGTTGCCTCAACAGCTAGTTCTTGCTTGCTCAAATCGCCTTGGTAAATCTGTTCACCCAGTTCGGCCAGCATCTCCAGCCCCTTGATTTCCTGCGGCAGGAGCGGGATTTGCGCCAGCGGCACACGGAAGCGCTCTGCAATTTCTACCAGGTACTTTTCCTGCATGGTACGCCGGGCGCGGGTGAAGGGTGTATCGGCCTGTTCCGGTGGGATGACCATGTTGGCAACCACCAGGCCTGGATGGATGCCTACCGTACCCAGCTCCTGCGCGGCGCGCCAGGCTTCCAGAATGGGTGTCGCTTCAGGGTACATCACAAAGGCAAATGTGCTTTGATCTGGATCGCCCATCATCTCGATGACTTTCCCAAAACGCTGCTTGGCTACGTCATCCGCAGCAGTGGCATCCACCGAAGCAAAGATCTTGACGTCAATCTGCTTGCTCCAATCCACCGGCAGTTCCAGCAAGCGCAGGGTGTGCCCAGTGGGGGCAGTATCAAAAACTACCGCCTGCCATCCTTCTTGCGAGGCGTATTCGATGAACTTATCGAAGGCAGCCATCTCCTCGGTGCAGGGCGAGTCCAGTTCCTCTTCCATCACCTGGATGGCCGATTTCGGGTCGCCCGCGCTGGCGGGCATCGTCCAGGATGCGTGCCTTGTAGGTTTCGGCGGCAGCCTTCGGGTCGATATTGACCGCCCACAGGTTGGGCTGCCCGCTGACGGGCGCAACCTCGTCTCCTACCGGGCTGTCCAGCACATCTCCCAGGTGCGCGGCGGGGTCGGTGGTCAGGAGCAGGGTTTTATGCCCCTGCCGCGCCAGCCAGACGGCCGTGATGCACGAGGCGACCGTCTTGCCTACGCCGCCTTTGCCGGCAAAGAACAGCGTCCGGCGATGACCGTTGGGCTGCAGGCGCGCCCGCACATCTTCCAGGAGGATAGCAAGCGTTACAGCCTGATCCTCGGCACCTCTCGCTTCGGAAACGTAGATAGAGCGGCGGAAGTGCCATCAAAGAAAATTCTCCCTACCTGGCGCAGTCTTTGCACACCTTTGATCTCACCTGCCAGCAGGAACATGCGCTGTTTCGAATAGGGCAGATCGGCTTCGATTTGCGCCAGGTAACGCGCTTGCATTTCGGCGCGGGCGGCAAAGAGCGGATTCTGTGTACCTTCGGGCGGAATGATGCCGTTGATGATCAGGCGAAAGTTGTGCAATATCCAGTTTGCGTAACTCAGCAATCGCGCGGCGGGTTTCCTTGATCGAAATCGCCTCCGGGTGCAGGACAAAGACGAATGTCGTCTGCGCAGACTGGCGCATGGCGGCCAGGGCACGCTCGTATTTGTGCTTGGCATCTTGAATGGCTGCCGCCGGGCCCAGGCAGGTTTGCCCGCTGCCAGCGCTGGCTGCGTCGATGGATTGGCTCCATTCGGCGGGCAGCTCCAGCAAACGGATCGTATGACCGGTGGGGGCGGTGTCGAAGATGATCACATCAAAAACTGCTCCGTTATCGGCAGGCACATCCAGAAAATCGGTGAAGCGGTCAAAGGCAGCCACTTCCGCCGTGCACGGACCGCTCATCTGCTCTTCCATCACCTGCACCATCTGCGGGGGGAAGGCGGCGCGGATGGGCGCCATAGCGCGGTCGATGTATTCCTGAGTGGCTTTATCTGGGTCAATTTCCATTGCGGATAAATTGGGTACCCCTGCAATGGGTGTGACTTGATGTCCGATGGGCTGCTCAAAGACATCCGCCAGGTTGGAAGCCGGGTCGGTGGTGACGATCAGCGTGCGTTTGCCTTCATCGGCATAGCGTACGGCGTGGGCGCAGGCCATGCTGGTTTTGCCAACGCCGCCTTTGCCGGAAAAGAAGATAAATTGGGTTGTCATGAATGTGCTCCGTTAAGATGGGTTTTCACTTCCTCCAGGGAAGGATATGCCCCGGCTTTTGATCACCTTGCCGTGCACCACCGTGATCGGCAGGGCGGCCATTTGCTGCTCGCGCACCAGTTTCATTACTTCGCGTTGCGAGAAAGGCATTCGGGTGGCTGGTCATCTGGTAGCGCACCACACCGATACCTTGGGACTGCAGCGTCATCACCATCTCGTTGACATCCAGTAAGGTCTGGTCAATGGTTGGCCCGCAGATACCGGTTGGACAGCACATCGGCGGGTCAAAGAATTCAACGTCTACCCGGCGTGACTGAAGTAGGCATGGTATCAAATAGGGGAATAAAATTTCTCATGTATAGTTCAATCTCCATTGAAGTATTTGGGTAAAAAAACTAACTTTTCACTATAAAGTCCTGGCGAATAAACTCGCCCTGCGGGCCGCAGGTCAGGCGGCGAGGCTTGATGCGCTGCGGGTCAAAAAATATGCCCCAGGCCTGGTTGAGCTCTTCCAGCGCCTGGCGGTTGATCGAATAATACATCCAGCGAGCATCCACAGCGTCGCGTTCGACATCGATCAGACCTAGCCTCACGCAGCACGCGCAGGTGGTGGGAAATCAGGTTCGGAGCCATTTGCAGGCCCGTCTCCCAGCTCGCAGTTGCACTGCACACCTTCCATCAGGAAGTGAAAGATCAGCAAGCGATTAGGCTCGGCCAGCACTTTCAGCCACTTTGCCATCTGGTTCAGGTCAATGGGAGGGGAAGTCGGGGTAGGTATATAGTTCAACATACGTTGAATTATATTCAGGGAAACGCATATTCGTCAAGGATAGACGTCCATTTGCTGAAAATATTTGGATTTTCATGGATTATCCGCCAAGCGAGGACATACATCTGCAGACAAGCCGAGAAATTCCAAGATACAAATTGGCATAGCAGACAGCAGGAATGTGTCGGATTACGCATCGGAAGGTTTGGCCGGGTAAACGCACAAATGAGCCTCTTTGTGCGATAATTGGTGCAACCATCTAACGAAGGCAACATAGCATGCATACTTCACCAACCTCACCCAATCTGGCCTTTATCTCTCCCCCAACGAAAATCCCCTGGTTCCTGCGCCTGGGCCTATGGGTTGCTCGCCGCATCAGCGGTGCAGACCTGATGCCTGCCCGGCTGCTGGCCTGGTATCCCAAGGCGGCTGTCAGTTCAGCTGTGCTTGAAGGCCTGATTGCCCATCAGGATGGCAAGCTCGATGAACGGATTTTGAAGCTGGTTCGCATGGCCGTTTCATTCACCGCCGGCTGCCCGTTTTGCGTAGACATGAACTCGGCCGGGTGGGAAAAACTGATCTCCCCCGATGAACTGGCCGCTCTGCAAGGCGGTAAGCCGGTAGAAGAATTTCCCTCGTTCAGCAAAAGAGAAAGCCTGGCCATTGAATATGCCAGGCTGGTCTCCAGCACGCCCTTGAACTTTCCCCGTTCGCATATCGCTGAGCTGAAGCAGCATTTCAATGAACGCGAAATCGTGATTTTGGCTGTCACCGCCGCCCAGGTCAACTATTGGACACGCCTGATCCAGGCACTCGGTTGCCCACCGCAGGACTTTTCCGGCGTAGAGTTGTATCTGGATTTGGACCGCCGCTAATTCGGCGTTGACGGTTGCAGGAAGCGACCGAACCGGTATTGGTGTGATCCAACCGGCCAGTGGCAACGCTGACGTTGTTGGGGATGGCGCCCAGCTCGGACTGCTGCCCAGCCAGGGTCTGCAGTGAAACTCGCAGGCAGTTTTCGTGTCCGGGAGAGTGCAGAGCTCCAAGCGAGGTAATGACACTGTCGCGTGCCCGACACGTGGGGGTAACCCTCCGGCGAAGCCATCAGCCCGATCGGACTGCATTCGCTGCCCAATATTTCATAGGTCTTTTGTAACGCGGAATCAATAAAAGTAAGCATATATTACTCCTAAAGCATAGCCTCCAGGGTCGCCCTTCGATCGGAGAAAGTTGGGTCAACTCGGAGTGGCAGGCATTCATCCAGGGACAGCTTTTGTTGGATTAGCAGCACAGCAAATGCCAGGCAGGTAGCCTCACCACACTGCTTGCAGTTGGTTTGAGGGAGCAGGGCATAAATGTCCAGGTGACGCGGGGCACGACGGGCAGTCATTACAGCTACTAACTCCTCGCGGTGCTCCCAGGTGGCATTGATGGCATCTTTAAGCGCATCCAGCACTTCCAACCCTGCATCCGCATCCTTAACCTGGGTGATATATACCTTATCCGGATATATAGTCAGGAACCCCGGCTGGCGGCGGAAGGTGAGGGTGTGTGTTTCGGGATTGTAGGCGATCACACCGGGCAGCGTCGCCAGGTATGGAACAACATCATCTAGCAAGCGGTCTGGCTTGCCGATCACAATGATCTTACCCGGCTCAGCCAGGCAGGGTAGGGTCTTGGTAAGTGAGATTGCTTCTAAATAACTCATGGCTTGAAGATGTTGCCGCTAACTTGGGCGG
>CAWBFQ010000011.1:0-22656 GCA_963788145.1 uncultured Chloroflexia bacterium
CGGTGACGATGCCGTGGTTGGCGAGCAGACAGGCGTTATAGTTCCCGATCGCCTGGATGATATTGTGCGCCAGTTCGGGTGTGCCGTAAGTGGCGTATGCGTGCGATCGGGCACCTTCTTGCCCTGAAAAACCGACCAGGTAATGCACGGCAGGCAGCTCCCAGCCCAGGCAGGCGATGGTGGTGGCGTAGACCTGGTGGGTGTGCACCACCGCGAGGGCGTCATCGCGCGCCTGGTAAAGACCCAGGTGCATGCTGATTTCGCTGGAGGGTCTGAGCCGAAGAGGCCGTCGACAATCTTTCCGTACGGGTCCAAGACCACCACGTCTTCGGGTTTCATTTGAAAATAATCCACACCGGTGGGTTGCCGATGGCGACCAACTGCTGCTGGGCGGGTTAAAGATGGAGAGATTGCCGCCGGAACCGGTGGTCAGGGATGAAGTGATCAGCCTGCGGCCAAAGGCGACGATCTCTTCGCGTTCTTCTTGTAAAAGCATGGGGGGAACCTCCTGGAGAAAGGCGGTGAATTTGTTGGTGGCTCCAGTATACAACAGATTGAACAGAATTTCAATAGTGAGAATCTGTACCAACTTATTCTATTTCTTTGTCTGAAGTTTCGTCATTCCTGGACTGCCATCTCAAGATGGCAGTCTCAATTTCCCCCTTTGTGTGGGTATCGCAAGCTACCAGCGGTTGTCTGCCACCGGTCACAGGGTGACCGCCAGAACTGGTCACGGCAAAGCTCACCAGCTTGCCGTGACCAGTATATATAGCCAGGACGTTGAATGTTCTGGCGCAAACAATGCAGCCATGCATCTCGACCGCATTTCTATTTTCAGTCTCGGGCATTCACACTTACACTTTCTTCAACACCAAAAGGCCGTTGGATGTTTCGCTAACTTTATATCCAGCCGGTACCATATCCAAAGCACCTGCCTTAACTTCTTTTGCTTGTGGAACAGCCGCCGGCGGGCGTCTCCGGCTTCGGTATACACCACATCGCGCAGCATGTCGTTGACAAAGGTGTAATCACTGGCAGCGCCTGGTTGTGCCACTTCCAGCAAGAGCCGGAAGCTGATCAATTCATCCAGGGCGGGTAAGGCCAGGTCTTGGGACATGTTTGTGATGGCGCACAGGCGCTCAAACGTGATTGGCAGTTCGAGCACGGCTCCGCCCGCCAACAGGCTGAAGGCATTCGGGCTGAGGCGATTCAGGCGTGAGCGGATCACAGCATGCACGGTAGACGGGACGCGTACCGCCTGCCCAAGATCGTGCTCGGCGTCCACGGCAAAAGTCCATCGCCCCTCCGCCTGTCGTTTGGGATGCAGCACACGGCGTTCGAGCAAATCCTTCAAGGTTTCCATCAAGTAGAATGGCTGCCCATGTGTTTCAGCGTATAACCATTGGGCGAAATCGGCGGCGGGCGGCGCCAGGATGGACTGTATCATTTGCACCGTCTCACGTTCCCCTAACGGCTGCAGCTCAAGATGGACCGGCGTCAACTCATGCCCCACGTGCTCCAACCATTCGATCAAGCCCGTAGAGCCGCCCTGTAGCCCGCCGGCTTGCTGGAGTTGGGTCATCGGGTGCAAAGCCCCTGAGCGCAAGCTGACCAGCAGCAAGACCCGCGCGGCGCTGGAAGACTGTGCTGCGCTTTCTCGCCAGCGCCGGATGGCATACTGCAGCAGGTCCAACGTGGCACTATCCGCCCACTGCAGATCGTCCACCCACAGCACCAGCGGCGCCTGTTGGGCCAGGGCCAGCGTTAATTGCGTAAATGGCTCGAAAAGCTGCGCCTGGCTTACTTCCGCTTGATGAAGGCGCACCTTCGGAGCAGGGGGCAAATCCGGATATCGTTCAATTCCGGCAGCATTTGACTTAGCGAAGATAACTCCGCAGGTTCCAGTAAATTCTTTAAAGAGTTTTTTCCTTCGAGCCGCAAACGGAGCGCATCGACCAGCGGCTGAAACGGCAAATGCCTGCCACTCTCAAAGGCGCTGCCTTGCAACAGCTCAGCCCCCTGCGTGCTGGCCCAGGCTAAGAATTTTCTTGCCAGGCGGGTTTTACCAATTCCCGTCTCGCCGCGCAGCACCACGAGCTGGGGCTGGCCTGCTGCAGCGCGCTCGTAGCTGTTCATGAGCACCTGGTATTCGCTGGCACGCCCGGCAAACAAATTTCCCAGAAAAGCGACCGATGTGTCCAGTAAGCGCGGCGCGACGGGTGTGAGGGATGGAGACCTGTGTGCGAAGGCGCTCTGCCAGCGCCTCCGTATCCGGCTCTGGCTCGACGCCCAATTCCGTCGATAGTATGGTGCGACAGGTTTCATAGGTTTCCAACGCCTGCCGCGCTCGCCGGCCGCGAAGTGAGCGCGCATCTTGCGGCGATAGGCAACTTCGTTCAACGCATCCAGGGCAATCCAGTGCGAGGCAGTTTCCGCGGCGCCGGCGAACTCGCCGCTGGCATACTGGATTTCCGACAGCCGGTCCAGGATCAGGCCCATGCGGCGGCGCCAGACTTCGCGCTGGATGGCCGCCCAATCGTCGAAGCCGGGGGCATCGCCCAGTGAAAAGCCGACCAGAAAATCGCCGCGCTGGCGGGAAACAGCCGCTTGTAATAAAGGCAGGTCAGTCGAACTCTTCGGCTGCGCCCGGCTCGAACGGTCGGCGCGTACCAGGCGTAAGCCTGTTCTATGATATCCAGGTCGAGATCGATTTCGGCGTCTGGATTCAGCCCCAGCGCACTGTGGGTGATGGAAAGATAAGGGGAAGGGGACTGGTCGCTTGCCTGGCGCAGGGCCGTTTGCAGGCGGCCGAGCGTGTTGCGCAGGCTGGCATAGCTGCGCTCGGGGCTTGATTCCGGCCACAGCAGGGTGGCCAGGTGCTCGCGCGGCTGAAACTCTGCCTCGATTGCCAGGTAGATCAACAGCGCCAACGTCTTGCGCGTCGGAAACGACAGCAGTTTGTCCCCCAGGCGTACTTCGGGAGGTCCAAGTGCATGCAGGCGTAAAGGCACCATTTGATCTGCCATCAATTATTTCCTTGTGACGCTTTTGAGACTCTACATCATTATACTCAATTTAAGTAGTAAATGATAAATATATCTTCTGCGCAAAACCTGCAAAGATCTCGCAGGTCAGGCCTCAGGCCTCAAGCCTCAAGCCTCATGCCGGAAGAAAATAGAAAGGAGAAAGTAAATGGATCTGATCAATTTTGTTGTATGGCTCACAGCTGGGGCCGTTATCGGCTGGTTTGCCAACCGCATGGTTACGGCGCAACACAGGCGGCGGGCAGACAAACCAACACCTTCCGAACAGGTAGAAGACTGATCAAGTCAGGAGAAAAATATGGGACGCAAAGGTGTAAGTAAGCGCAAGCCAGCGCAAAAAAAGGCAAACCGTTGTCCGGCGACAATGCCAGCAGCAGCATTTCTTCTCTGGGGCGGGCAACAGGCACCCTGGCAGTCAAGTTACCTGAACAGGACAAGGCCGCTATGCCTGCCATGCGAGGCAGTAATGAATTCCAAGAAGCGTTGAACTGGTTTGTTTTACTGCCTCAGACTTCCGAAGTTTTCAAGACTTCGGAAGTCTTGGCCATAAAACGACCTGGGTCACGAAAGATAAAGAGGCCCGAGATGTCTGGTATTGTTTTAACATTCCCCATTCTGGCTGGTAAGGTGGAAGCTGGCGGCGATTTTGCCAGGAGCTATCCGGCTCAAGGCGGCAGATGTATGAAGCATCCCGCCAAAAACTGGGCATCACCTTCGAACGGTTGGCATTGGTGGAAACCGCTTTTGGGGCAACGGCTGTGACCACCCTGGAAGGCCCCAAAGTGTCACATGCGCTGGGTCAGATCATCGGCTCGACCCTCCCGTTTGATGTCTGGTATCGGGAGCGGTTGCAGGAGCTGCACGGAGTAGACCTGGCCGGGTACGAGCAGTTTGCACAGCGAACACCGCTGCCTGAAAATCAAGAGGTGCATTTTGAGTGGGTGTTGATTTCCAATTAACCGGGCAGCTTTAGAGGAAAAATGATGATGAAACGATTTCGCTATATAGCCATTCTTTTGAGCCTGGCTTTGTTCTTGATGTCCTGCCAGTTGGCGCAACAGGTGGGGAAGCAGACTGCGGACCGCACCCCGCCAGCCGTGAAACGGACGCCCCAATGGATGAAGTCTCCCCAACCGGAGAAGCAGATCCCGATGCAACGCAGGCGCCAGTAAAAGACAACCCTGCTCCCGCGGAGCGGGATAAACCCCCGCAATCCCAGGCAGCCGAAATCCAGCCCAAAGATATGCGCACAAAGCTGACCCATCTCTCTAACTTAATTGGTTACGCTGTGCTGGATGAGAATGGGGACAAACTGGGAGTCGCCAGCGACTACATCGTTAACACCTGCGAGACTTATATCATTTACATCCTGATGGAGCCGGTGGCCAGCCTTAACGTCGCTCCCGGAGACCGGGTTGTGATTCCTTTCGAAGCCGTGACGATCAACAGCGGTGTGTTGGACGCACAGAATGAGACGATCCAGCTGCGCCTGATCCCAGAGCAGTTCTCGGGTGCGCCAACTTTTTCCACCGACCAGGCGCTTACGCCAACCGATTGGGAGGGTGCGGTGCGGGCCTTCTGGAAGAAGGCTGTGCGTATCGGTATGCTGGCGACCAGCTGCAATGTGGCTGGCGGGCCGGTGTACAAGATTGCTTACGCCACCCAATTGTTGCAGGTCGAGCTGTACGACGGACAAAACAACCTGCTTGGCGTAGTTCAGGAAGCTATTCTAGAGCCCGAAAGCGGCAAACTCGGTTTCTACATCGTTAAGCCGGCAACAGGCGAGGGGTTGGTGATGGTGCATTTGCGAGCCATCAACATCCCGAAAGAGGCGCTCTTGCCCGGCGCTACGCTAACGCTGGTTCTGACGTCCGATCCGCAAGTATTTTGGGATGCGCCGCGCATCACCAGTATCGAAGAGGCCGACGACTTCGCACTGCAAAGCGAGATGCGGCAGTATTGGGACAGGCAGACCCGTACTTCCGCAGGCTTGATCTGCCCGAGCGTCGGTACTCATAGTAACCAGGGCAGGATATCAATACGCTCCACCACGAGCTGGTCGACAATGCGGTAAATATTGATAGCACCAAGATAGACTCAGGAAGGAAATAGAAATATGAAGAATCTCAAGAATATTGAAAGTTTTGTTTGTCCTGACGATACGCTTCTCTGGTTGTGGTGGTTGGTCGTTTAGCGCGTTCTGGCAGGGTTACTGGTAGTTGCTCAGAATTGGCTTCAGCGGCGACCTTCGTGGTCCTGCCTGCTCTACGGTGACCAGTACCGGTCGGGGTTTTTTCATTGGGAACGTGGGTACCAGTCCTGGCCTATCGGTCACCCCTCTCCCTGGCACCGTCGTCTACGGCGCAATATACATGGGTGGTCGTTGGAAGTTAGGCGCAGACAGATGCCAATGCTGCATTCGTTGCTCTTGGTGGACAGTCGTGCGGTGTGAATTTGACAGGTCAGGATCTGGGTGGGGTCGCCTCGTGCTCTAAACGCGGTATTGTTTCGATACTTCAGCCCAATTGACGGAACTGGTTTTAGATGCAGTGGGCGACCCGAATGCTGGGTTGGGTTTTCAAGACAGGCAGCACGCTCACGTCAGCATCCATTTCGACTGTGACTGTAATCAATGGCGGTAAGGCTCTCCACGTGTTCTGAAAGGTTGGCAGCTCCGCAACTTTCGGTACGGGCTCTCTGATCAAAGGCAATGTTATCGCAGATCAAAGTATCACCTTTCATACTGGTGCAAGCTGGGGGGAGAGCCCTGGCTCTCAACGCCGCTGTGACGAGAGATTCCACCGGCAGTCCTTTCCCGATTACTCACGTTCTGATGGACCAGTCAATTTATTTGCCCATCATCAACCAGTGATATCCCCATAAGTACGATAGGCCCAATCGGCAATCGGGCCTATTTGAATTGAATGTCAATAGGTACATCCGATGAGTTCGGTAATAACTCACATCACCGTGGAGTTTTACAAAACCTTGCCCATCAAGCAATGCTCGAGCGGGGTTTGCTCCCCGATTTTGAAGAAGCGTCCGCAGAACTGGACAGGATTTGAAGCGCGGTGATGCAGGCGGGCGCCAGAAAGTGCACAGCACCAGGTTCGTGACCTGCGCCACCTTCTGTGGGCTTCAATTGATAACGACGACTCGTGCGACCTGGATCAATTACGTTTGCGCAGGGCGTGCCTGCGGATAAGGGCGTGCCGGAAGGCGCAAATCTCTGGTTGCCATCGCGGATGTGGACTCCATTGTGAAAAATGGATCAGCGATTGACGATCACGAGCGGTCAATACAGATCACCTCCTCGGCTTCAGACTGCAGCCGAGATCTTCCCGATGCTGCCTGAAAGAATTTCTAACTGATGTCACATCGGTGAATTTCGAAGAAGATCGTCTTGCCTTTGTCGTCTAAATGGGTATTGGCGCAGATGGTGCTTTGGAAGATTTAAGCATCTATCGGGCATGGGTGCGCAACCATGCGAAGGTCTGCTTATAAAGATGTTTTTGCCGCTGGCTGGAAGGGCACGGCGATATCCCTGGGGAAGTCTTAGCGATCGAAGGCCTTGAAGATAACTTTCCTTCGCAGGACAGTGTAACCAAAAGGATGAAGAATTTCCGCCAAAAGCAGGGGGCGCTTACCCTGGAAACCATCGAGTCCAAACCATATTTCGATGGCGACCAAATTCAAGCGCTTGAATTCGATGAAAAGAACCGGGCTAAAGAGATTATCGAAGATATTATCGCTGCAGCAACTGGTGCCACAACCGCGACCTCTTGCTGCTGAAATTTCCCTTCGATACGCCGCGTCGTACTGAAACGGAAACGGTGGGAGCGGATTGCCGAGATCGCCGCGACACGGCCAAAGTTCCCGGGAAATCCAAATTCTCGCAGCTTTGGAGGAAATTTCGATCCGGGAAAGCCGCCGACCCCTTACGTTTCCCTACTCTATCACTGTCAGTCATCAAACTTTTAGGAAGCGGCCAGTATGTTGCAGAGCATCCGGGTAAAAGAGCACCAGGGTTCAAAGATCTGGGCCATTTTGGCCGGCAGTCAAAAGCGTAGACCACGCTCACTCTACCGCTCCTAACCGCCGCTGTCCCCATCTGATAACTCAACGTTTGTTTAAAAAGCAGCTCTGGAAGGGCAGCCAGCACCCGAGGAGAAAAGAAGAGTTAGATATTTTGGCAGCTCTCATTGCACTGCTGCTGAAGATGCGGCAAACAGAGTTGAACGCCAGGTGGAAAAATCCGCGGCTGCCTACTGCTTGAAGGGGAGAATCGGTGAGCAGTTCGATTTGATTGTAACAGGCGCATCCGAAAAAGGCACCGGGCAAGGCTTCTTAGCGTTCCGGTTGAAGGTAAACTGGTACAGGGGTTTGCTGGCAGCGATGTCGGCGACCGCATACGTGTCCAGTTGATCGAGACAAATGTCGAGCAGGGGTATATTGATTTCAAGAAAGTTATCCGTCTAAACACGATAAGGAGTCCCGTGTTGAAAAAAGTTATAGGTCTGTGGATTGATCATCGCAAGGCTGTGGTTGTGATTGTTAGTGACGAAGGCGAGGAAGTCTAGGAAATCATATCCGACATGGAGAAACATGTCCGATATTCCGACAGTGGTTCCGAGGAAAGCACATCTGAAGATGTGCGTGATCGGCGGTTTGGGAACCAACTCGATAGCTATTACGATTCTGTCATCGAGGTCATTCGTGACGAGGAAGCTATTCTGATATTTGGCCCAGGCGAAGCCAAAGGGGAATTTCAGAAACGCCTTGAAAGTAAAGGGCTGGGTGATCGCATCCAGAGTGTTGAGACCGTTGACAAGATGACTGAACGCCAGATTGCTGCGAAAGTTCGCCAAAGCCTGCGAAAGGCCGATAAATAATTAAACCGGTCAAGAGCAGCGCATAGCAGCATAAAGCGCTGCCCCGATCACACCCGCCTGGTTGCGGTAGAACGCCGGGCGCAGGTCGGCGCGGGTGTGCAGCAGGGGGCGGAACTTTTCGAAATCCGCGCTGATCCCGCCGCCCAGCACCAGGTGGTCCGGCGCCAGGTAGAGCTCCAGCTTTTCCAGGTACTCTTGAAAACGTTCGCACCAGGCTTCCAGGGTCAGCCCATCGCGGGACTTGATCGACGGCGCAGTATACTGCTCGGCTTCCATACCGTACATCTGAAAAAGACCCATCTCGGTGTTGGGGTGCAAATGACCATCCACGAAAATGCCTGAGCCGATGCCGGTGCCCAGGGTGAGCACGATGGTCACACCGTGCAGCAGCTCCTCGGCGCCGGGGCGCTGCAGCTCTGCAAGCCCAGCGGCATCGGCGTCGTTTATGGCGAAGCGGGGGATGCAAGCGGGGAACAGCCGCTCGCTGAGGAAGACCTCGCGCCAGACTTCATCCAGCCGGTGGCAGAACTCGATCACCATGTTGTTAACCACCACCCGCGGAAAACCCACCCCCACGCCGTCAAAGGCGGGGAGTTTCTGCAGCACAGCGGCAACTGCCGCCGTGTACTCCTCTGGGGATGAGCTAAATGGGATTTTCACCAGGTCGAAGTGAGTCAAGAGCGGCGTTTCGCCCGGGTGAACCAGACCGTATTTGATGGACGAACCGCCGATATCGATGCCGAGGATTGTCATGAATGAAATCCCGAAAACTTCATTCTTAAAGTCTGTGAAATGTTATTGATATTTGAATCAAGTTATTGTAAAGCAACAAACTCCAGAAATTCAATTACTTTCAACTTTTCTTCAATAGATGCATCCACTCTGTCACCATTGGAAAATCAATGTGGAGTTCATATTTTCTAAACTCCCCGGATCCTTCATAGATCAAGTGCATATCTAGAAATTTAATTGCAGCCTCGACGGAGATAAACTCATTAATGCGCCCGTAGAGGGGGATTACAATCACACGGATAATCTGTCTACTCAACCTTCTCTTCAATTTTTGAAAGAAGGCATCGATCGCATTCTGATTTTCGGTGATCAGGTATGATAATATATTTTCCAATGATTCGCTTGATAAAGATTCAATTTTGTTGATGGCAATCGAGAATTCGCTATCAGGTGTACTTTCTTCGAACTCGATATATATCGATTGAGACTTGAATGCTGATACGATTGAATTGTATGGAATAAAAAGAACAGAAAACCCCAACGAAGTTAATTGCTCCAACGAACCATCTGTAAATACACCACCAAGGACAGCCCCGAGAAAGGGATTATTCCATTTATATTTCTCAGCTAGGGGCAAGATAGCGCCTTGAATTTCTTGAGCTTTATTCCTAGAATGTTTAGTATATCTTCGCCAAGCGCACTCTATAAATGCCATTGGTAAACCAATGTTTTGGTCATTGCCGCCTCGTTCAATTACAAAATCTAGGTCATGAGTATTCCCATAATTGTCCGTCCAGGAGACTTTTTTCCCGAGACGTGCTGGTCTGATCTTTTTCTGATGATCTAAATAAAGGCTATTCGATGTACAAAATAATTCGAGTTGTGGTCGTAATACTAATTCGAGGATTTCTCCAATTAATTGTCCGAACTTGTGAGCCGGTGATTCTGCCATAGCTTATCCTTTAATCCAAAGGAAGCTCCTCTTAAGCGGCACCCTATGTTTTCGATTTTTCCATTTAATATTTCTGTCTCGAATTTTTTCGAATGAATAATCTTGGAATCCTGCTGCTATCGCTAGCTTGGCGATCCATTCTTCAACAGGAACATAAACTCCATACGGGGCAGAATTGCCGATAACCCAGCACATCTGGACACCATTCTTGCATACTTTTCTTAATTGATGCAAAGAAGTTCCGATATCTCTGAAATAAGCCCCGATCATGGTGTGGTAGTGTTTTTTTCCTCCATGAGATTCTTCTCGGTAGCCAATTGAGCCATCACAGGTTCAAGTTCATGCCTTATAGGTCGTAAAACTTCTAGTGGTAAGATGTCTTCCATCTTTAGTTTTTCACGCGATGCATGTTGGGATGAGGATACAATAAGATACTTTCTTACTTTATCGTGCAAAATCACCCCAGCTGTTGACATCTCCCCAGAAACTCATTTCAAATCGAAGCGTGTCTGCATAGTCATAATTGTTTGCATATGGCGGTGATGTGATGACTGCATCGATTTTTTCAGAAAAATCATTCCCAAAAGCTCTTGCATCTCCAAGAATAATATTTGCCTTCGATTGATTAGCAATACTTTGCATTTTCCATATGTCGGACTTGATCATAACGATTTGTTGTAAAAATGCCACGTTTGGATCAAGAACCTGGTTTTTTGTTTTATTCGGTAGGATGTATTGCCATTGAGCAGTTCCAGCCGTTGACGATAATCGGAGTGCCAAAGTTAATGCTAACCAAACTAGTTCTGATTCTGGGGAATTATTTTGGATTGCCAACCAAGCAGAACGAAGCCGATCTAAAGTAAATAAAGATTCCTTACCAAAACTCCGGATAATCAAAGGTGGATATTTCGAAATATCAGGGTCTAGCTCTGTAGACAAATTAATTACTTGCTTGGCAAAATCTCCTACCTTGTTTGGATCTGTTTGCCAATGAAGTTTCGCCTTACATACCTCGAGCTACAACAGGATGGGCTTCAATTCCGATGCTTGTCAATCCTAAGGTATCGCAGACAAGGGGGACGGTGCCTGAGCCAACAAATGGATCTAATACAATATTATCCTGATTTAAACCCCAAGTCTCTAGCACTTCTTTGACCCACATGGCTGAAAAACCGGCAGAATAGCGAAACCACCGATGTATGGGCAATGTCATATTATCAACAAAAGAACCGGAACGTTCTGATTGTTTTTGAATTGGATCGGCAACGATATTATCTAATAAAGTTAATTGTTTATACAAGATTGTTTCCTGTCAGCAAAAATGCATTTAGATTTAAACACTATCATAGAACTGGCATGTGGGTTGAAAGTCTATGAATTTTTGGCTGTCACAGGTATGCGTTTTTCCGTGCATACGGAGTTCCGATTAATAATGCTGAGGAATGATTTTGTGATCAACCATAATTTCTATTGTCAAAACGATTCAATCAGATAGTCTCGAATATTTTCCAGACGCAATTTCTTGCCCTTGCTCACCACGTTGATGCCTTCTTTTTCCAGCAAGGCCTTGTGGGCTTTAATCCCGCCCGGGTATTTCTCGTTCAGGTAGCCGTCGACCTTGAGCGTGCGCCAGTAGGGGATGACCAGGTCTTTACCGTGGGTTTGACGACAACCACATCCTCGCCAGCTTCAGCGCCCATTTTATGCACGGCGTATTTCATTTTACATCGAATGAAATCGGATTTCAAGTACCGCTCGAAAGGATTTGGGGGAGCGAACATTTCCGATTACTCAAATTGGCACCGGCGATGGATATGCAGAAAAAAGTGAATATAATACGTGTGTTATTAGAATACCTCATGCTGAGAGAGGCTTACCAAAAGAATATGAAGACCACCATGCTTCCAGAGCATCCCGATGCGAAGTCGCCGGCAGGTGCAGAAATACGCTACATTATGGATGGCGAAGAGGGCAATATGATCCACAGCACTGTCCCCCCGCATCAGGTAAATATAGCGACCGTTCACGCAACGGTCAGTGAATTTTGGTATGTATTGGAAGGACACGGTGAGATCTGGCGTGACAACGGCGGGGAGAGCTGTGTCAGCGAGCTCGTTCCGGGTACCTCGATTGATATTCCGGTAGGGACTGCGTTTCAATACCGCAATGTCTCTGATGTTGATTTGAAGTTTATTTGTATCGCCATGCCGCCCTGGCCAGGTGATGAGGAAGCAACGCATATCCCAGGGATATGGCAGCCAACGATTTAATCCGTTTCATGCTGGGAGGGAAAGAAGCAACGCATATCCCAGGGATATGGCAGCCAACGATTTAATGCATTGCATGCTGGGAGGGAAAGAGGCAGGATGAGCAAAATACCTGGGGATAAACAACCAGTTTCTCGCGTTACCAGAAGCAAAGCCCAAGCAAAAGAAAGCTACGACAGGCTCAGTCCCTTCTATGATTTTATTAGCGGAAATTTCGAAGATAAGTACAGAACCATCGCCTTAAAGCGGTTAAACATCCAAAAAGGTGAAAGCGTTCTCGAGATCGGATTTGGCACCGGTCACAGTTTGAAACAATTGGTCGATGCTGTAGGGGAGAACGGTAAGGTCTATGGGATTGATATTTCCTCTGGGATGGTTGCGGTCAGCAGGCGGCGGCTGGAGAAGGCAGGGCTGTGGGATAACGTTGAATTAACCTGTGATGATGCGCTGCAAATGCCGTATGCAGAAAACCAGTTTGACGCTGTTTTCTTGAGCTTTGTGCTGGAGCTATTCGATACGCCCGAAATTCCGAAGCTGCTGGCTGAGATCATGCGGGTTTTGCGTCCTAATGGCAGGTTGGGTGTGATCAGCATGTCCAAGGAGGTGGGTTTGCGCCATTTGTGAAATTGTACGAATGGTTCCACCAGGCATTTCCGCAGTTCGCCGATTGCAGACCCATTTATGTAAAACAATCCATTCAAGATGCCGGTTTTCAGGTGCAAATCCAGGAACGGCTCAACCTTATGGGTTTGCCGGGTGAGATGGTTATTGGTGTAAAGAAGAATGTGGAGCGCGGAGTGCCTTAACGAAGGTCCGAGCGAAAAGTTCAGCATCCAGATACCAGCGGGAGGTGATTAAGGCGCCTTCGGATACGACATATGGTTTGAACAGGCTTGGCCCGGTACTGCTGGTTTTGGTCAACGCGTCGTTATGCGTGTTTTCAGCGAAATATAGACTCCCTAAAATATACCAAAATCGATAAAAGTCATAGTAATAATATACTTCCATTGATAAAATGAAATCAGATTATTCCCGATCGGGCCTAATTCTGTCCCTACGACGAGATGTAAATAAGGAATTAACAATGGAAATCACGAAAGACACTCGCATCAGTGCGATCCTTGAGAAATACGGTGATATTGCCGATGTGATGGAGCTATTTGGGGTGAAAAGGGTGGGGCGTTATTCGATCAGGGCTCTGGCTGCTAAAGCCCTGACTGTGGAATGGGCTGCCCGCATCCATCGCGTACCGCTGGATGAGTTTTTAAGCATCCTCAAGAAGGCAATTTCACCTGATGGAAATGAGAAGGAGTAAAGAATGTTGAAATCTGTATTAGCAAACTGGAAAGAAAAAGTGGTCTTCTCGAAAGACGGTCCTCAGCCGCAAGTTCTGGAAGAGAACGGTCTATTCAAAGTGGTTCTCAGCCGGTTTAGAGCCGGGACAGAAGATCCCGGCTCATCCGGAATTGGGTGCGGTTTATACCATTTTACAAGGCGCTGGCTGGATGACGGTGGACGAAGAGCGCTTTCGCATCGAGGCGGGCGCGGTTATTACAATGGATAACGGCACTGCGCGCGGGATTGAAGCAGAAACGCAGCTCGCATTCCTGGCCGTGCGGATGGTCAGCGTTAACTCCCCGCAATCGAACCATAACCAGGTCTGGACATAGCAGGGGGCATCGACGAACCAATCCTGTCGAGAACACAGCCAGAGAGATGATACAATATTTTCCGAATTGATCGCTTATCGCGCTGATTGTTAACCTGACAGGAGGCAACCTTGGAAACCGTTCGATTTGGATCAACCGGGATGAAAGTTTCGCGCTTGTGCCTGGGCTGCATGAGCTATGGTACTCCGGCTGGGCGCTGGATGTGGGCGCTGGATGAAGAGCACAGCCGGCCGTTTATCCGCCGCGCCCTGGAATTGGGCATCAATTTCTTTGACACCGCCAATGTGTATTCACTCGGGGCGAGCGAAGAAATCGTTGGCCGGGCGCTGCGGGATTTTGCTACCCGGGATGAGGTGGTTATCGCCAGCAAAGTGTATATGCCGATGGGGCCGGGACCCAACGAGCGGGGTCTTTCTCGCAAGCATATCCTTAGCTCGATCGACGCCAGCCTCAAACGCCTGGGCACGGATTATGTGGATTTGTACCAGATCCACCGCTGGGATGAGGAAACCCCGATCGAAGAAACGATGGAAGCCTTGAACGATGTGGTGCGGGCTGGTAAGGCGCGCTATATTGGGGCATCCACGATGTATGCCTGGCAATTTGCCAAGGCGCTTTACACCTCGGATCTTCACGGTTGGGCGCGCTTTGTCTCCATGCAGCCTTATTACAACCTGCTCTATCGCGAAGAAGAACGCGAAATGCTGCCCCTCTGTCAAGATCAAAAGATCGCAGTCATCCCCTGGTCACCGCTGGCGCGCGGGCTGCTGACACGAAAACCCTCCAAAGAACAGGACGAAACACTGCGCGCCCAGACCGACGCCTTCAAGAAAAAGTTGTACTCAGACGAAGACCTCAAGCTTGTCCAGCGGGTGAGCGACCTGGCGGAAAAACGCGGTCTGCCAATGGCGCAGATCGCCCTGGCCTGGGTGCTCAGCAAACCTATAGTCACCGCACCGATCATCGGCGCCACAAAACCCCATCATCTGGAGGATGCCGTGGCTGCGCTCTCGCTCGAGCTGTCGAACGAAGAGCTTCTTTATCTTGAGGAGGCCTATAAACCCCATCCGGTGCTCGGCATTGGGTGATTAATCCCCGACCAGGTGATTGACATCCGGTCTTATGTTTGTCATACTGTTAATGTGGAACCAGGATCGGTTCCGCAGCAGGAGGGAAACCATGAACCGGATGTTCTTTCATTTAAAGCTGGTTACGATGGTGCTGTTGGTTTTATCCATCGACGGTCCACTAAAAAATTCACCAGCCGCGGCGCGTGCGCAGCTCTCACCATCTGGATCCAATATTTCCGGGCGAATAACCGACACCACCGGCAGGGGGTTGAATGCGTTGCAGGTTTCTGCTGCAAGTGTCGTTGACCTGAAGCGGGTATATCTGCCGGCGGTCATCCAAGATCCCAACCTGGCAGAAAAAATGCCGTTCGCCGGCGCAAAACCCGATCCCAATTTGGTAGACGCAATACCATCTGCTGTCCGGCAGCCGGCGCAATCTGCATACAACTATATAACCTGGACGGATGAGGACGGTTATTATTCGTTCAGTGTTGCCGATGGCAGGTATAAAATCACCGTCCTGGGCGAATATTTTTACCCCCTGCAGCGCGAGCTGGACGTCCCTCCGGATGCGGCGGACCAATCCTTCGAGATGTACGCTGAGATCCCCGAGGGGATGGTCTACGTGGCCGAAGGAGATTTTGTCATGGGCTGCGATAGTTACTACAACAACGGTTTGCCCTGCCCAGACCACGAACTGCCGGCGCATGGGGTGTACCTCGATGCATTTTTTATTGACGAAAATGAAGTGACCAATGCGCAATATGCCGGATGCGTCACCGCTGGCGCCTGCACCAAGCCGGTTTATGATTTTTCCTACTCCCGTCCAGACTATTATAATAATCCTGTGTATGCCAACTATCCGGTGCTCAAGGTAATGTGGGACTATGCCGGAGATTACTGCATATGGAAGGGGGGACGTCTGCCGACGGAGGCTGAATGGGAGAAGGCAGCCAGAGGCATAACCATCCGGGCTTTTCCCTGGGGAAGTACTGCGCCAACCTGCGAAACCGCCAATGCGAACTTATGCACCCCAGACACCACGCCTGTTGGCAGCTATAAATTGGACGCCAGCGTTTATGGCGTCATGGATATGGGCGGAAATGTCATGGAATGGGTCGGCGATTGGTTTGGTCACGATTATTACGGCAGCGCCACCTATTTTGAGAACCCTACAGGACCTGTGTCCGGAAGTGAAAAGGTCGCCCGTGGAGGCTCTTTTATCAATACCTGGGACTTTTCACGAACCGCTTTCCGCATCGGGTATTTACCTGCATTAGCCGCCTATAATATCGGGATCCGCTGTGCAGCGCCAATCGGGAAATAAACCGGTGGTAGATTCGTCCAAGAGTTGGCGGTATAATCCACTAATCCATTAATCAAATAATCTATGAAAGGGGATCTTTGAATTGAAAAAATCTATTTTGCTCATTTTTGTGATCCTTTTGACCGCCTGTTCACCGGCTGCTACCGCCGCGCCGGCAACCAGTCTCCCGGCACAGACCGAACCGCCGGCAGCAATTCCTGTTCCTGCTGAAACGCTGCCTACTGCGCCGGCCGAAGCGCCTGCTCCTAAACCTGTGGCGACAAGTGTTCCCACTTCTGGCCCCGAACCAACTAAGAACGGGGAGGAACTCTATCGCCAGGAGGCAAACCGCATCCTCTTTGAGCTGGCGGAGATATATAGCTCTTACGCCGACCTGATCGGTGAGCTTGCTTTTGATCCACAGAAATTGTTTGATACTGATTTTAACGCCAGGCTCATGACGGCTGTTGAAACCTATCAAGCCAAAGCTCAAGAACTGGTTGATCTTGAGAATGCACCGGCAAAGTACAATGAAGTCGAAAAACTGATCAACGACTTTGGTATACAGGTGCAGAATATGGTTGAACAATATCGAATTGGTATTGAGAGCAAGAAAGGCTCCACCATGATCACAGCAGGCGAGCACATGTATAACGCAACCCTTTTGTTTGGTCAAATCCAGGCGCTGTTGGCGCAATAGGTCTTGCTAAAAATACTGGAGATTATCAAGCTTGTCTTGGTTGAAAATAATCAATCCTGGCGCCAGTAAAGCCAGCAGTGATACAATTGGCGCTCGGAGGCCATGAACATCATGAACAACAACCACAAAGCGCCGGGCGAAATCGCCCTGGTTTTCGATCTTGGCAACGTGCTGCTCAATTGGGACCCGCTGCTGCTGTATGGCAAGTTTTTCGACGGCGATCTGATTAAGGCGCAGAGCTTCCTGGATGAGATTGGATTTCACGCCTGGAACCTGCAGCAGGACGCAGGACGCCCCTTCGCCCAGGCGGTGGACGAGCTTTGTGCACAGTTCCCACAGTACTGTGAACTGATCCGCGCCTACGACGAGCGCTGGGTCGAGTCGCTGGGCGGCGCCATCCAACCGGTGGTGGAAATTGTAAACAAGCTGCACGAACAGGGGCATCACCTGTATGCCCTGAGCAACTGGTCGGCGGAGAAATTCTACCTGGTGCGCCACCAGTTTCCTTTTATGTCGGTATTCAGAGAAATTGTACTCTCAGGCGAAGTGGGTCTGCTCAAACCCGAAAGGCGGATTTTCGAGATTCTGCTGGAGCGCGTCGGATGCCCGGCGGGTGAGTGCCTGTTTATCGATGACGCTCCCGCCAATGTCCAGGCTGCAAAACAACTGGGGATGCAGACGGTACATTTTGTGGGGGCGCCTGAATTGCTCAGGTCGTTAGATGCATACGGATTAAAACTATAAGCCCCCACGGCTCATAGAATAAACGGTGAGGGCTGTTTGTGGAGTGGATATTTCTCAAGCGCAGGATTTAAGATCAGCGCTGCAGCTGCGCATAGTATTCACCCATTTTCGTCCATCGTTCTGCCTCAGCCTCCCAGGCCCGTGCGTTCCCACCGGCGGCGTTTGCGGCTGCCAGGAAGTGTTCACCGATAGCCGTCCAGCGGGCTGCGGATGCTTCCCAACTGCGCTGCATCTCAGGAGATGGTGCATATAGGGAAGAAGCTTTGAGGGTTACCAACACATCCTGCGACAGGGATTGATCTGCGGCCATGACAACTCTGGACGTGGCGAAGGCAGCCTGCAGCGTGAATGCGACGACAACCGCCAACGCTAGCGAAACCAACCGGTAAAACCAACTCTTGTGCAACATTTTCTCTCCTTGCGCCGGTTGAATTTGCGCTGTTTTTTGCGCGCCGGCGTCTGACTTGTTTTGTTTATATCATCCACAAGCTTGCCAGACTTGACAAAACTTACCAAAATTCTCCAAATAGCCGGTTTTGTGATATTCTATGCATGTTCGTCCGGCATGGGCGGTGAGTGAAAGGCAAAGGGCATGAACGCTTCGATCCCCGATAGTACCCTGGAACAATTTTCAACATTTGGCGATTTTTTGCGCTTCCTCCGCCGGCGCGAAGGGATTACCCAGCTCGAGCTTTCCATCGCCGTGGGTTACAGCGACGCCCAGATCAGCCGACTGGAACAAAACCTGCGCCTACCGGATATCCCCACGCTGCAGGCGCGTTTGATTCCCGCATTAGGTCTGGAGGATGAACCCAGGGCGGCAGCCCGTCTGTTGGACCTGGCTGCCAATGTGCGGCGTGAGGACGCTCCTGCGTTGGGGTTGTGTCCTTATAAAGGCATGGCCTATTTTGACGAAGCAGATGCCGATCTCTTTGTCGGGCGCGAAGCGCTGACAAACGAGCTGGCTCAAAAAGTCTTAGCCATGTCTCGCCTCGATGATCCCACACCTGCCCGCTTCCTGGCGGTGATTGGCGCATCGGGCAGCGGGAAATCTTCGCTGCTGCGCGCCGGATTGGCGCCCGCACTGCGCTGGCAAAGTGCTGCGGCGAATTGGCCGGTGTATCTGCTCACCCCCGGCGCACATCCTCTGGAAAACCTGGCCCTGGCTCTGACTCGAGACGGCGTTTCTGCAGCGGCTGCCGCGGGCCTGGTGGATGATCTGCAGTCGGAGGTGCGCAGCCTGGATTTGTTTCTCAAGCGGCAATCTGCAGCCTCCGGCGCCAGCCATGTGCTGCTGCTGGTGGACCAGTTCGAGGAGATATTTACACTTTGCCGCGGTGAACAGGAGCGAACTGCCTTTATCGATAACTTGATGACCGCCGTCTCCGGGCAAGGACCCACCCTGTTGGTGATTGCTTTGCGGGCTGATTTTTATGGTCACTGCGCGGATTATCCGGCTTTGCGCACCGCTCTTTCTCATCAGCAAGTGTATATCGGCGCCATGAGCGAACCCGAGCTGCGCCGCGCCATTGAAGAACCAGCCCGGCGCAACCGCTGGGAATTCGAAGACGGTTTGGTGGACATGCTGCTGCATGATGTGGGCAGCGAGCCAGGCGCACTGCCCTTGCTTTCGCATGCGCTGCTGGAAACCTGGCAGCGGCGGCGCGGACGGATGCTCACCTTTAGCGGCTACGCCTCCTCCGGCGGTGTGCGCGGCGCCATCGCCGAGACCGCTGAGTCTGTTTTTAGCGACAGGCTCTCGCAGCCGCAGCGCGTCATCGCCCGCCGTATCTTTCTGCGGCTGACGGAATTGGGCGATGAAACCAACAGCGGCGATACCCGCCGCCGGGCTTGCCTGGCTGAATTGATCCTGCACCCTGACCAGGCGGAGGCCACCCACACGGTGCTGCGCGCCCTGGCGGATGCCCGCCTGATCACCCTGGGGGAGGATACGGTGGAGGGTGGCGCATGAAGCGTTAATCCGCGAATGGCCCACCTTGCGTTCCTGGTTGGAGCAAAACCGCCAGGATTTGTACCTGCACCAGAATTTGAGCGATGCCGCGCAGGAATGGCAGTCGGCAGCGCGGGAAAGCGACCTGCTTTATCGCGGTCTACGGCTGGCGCAGGCGCGTGTCTTGGGCGTTAACACACCAGGAAGACATGAACCCTCAGGAGCAAGAATTTCTGGCAGCATCCATCGATTTGAACGATTGTGAAGCCGCCGAACGAGAAGCCCAACGCCAGCGTGAGCTGGAAGTCGCGCAAAAATTGGCGGAAAGCGAAAGCCGGCGTCGCCGCTGAACAGGCCGTGGCTGCTTCCCGGCTGCAAAAACGAGCCTTGTTCCTGGCGCTGTGCCTTGTTGGTTGCGTTGTCGATGTCTGTTCTGGCGCTTTTCTTTGGCAGTCAGGCGCGGCAGGCGGCGCAGTTAGCCCAGGCTGAAGGCAGGGTAGCCACTGCGCGAGAACTATCGGCGGCAGCATTCAATAATCTGGATAAGGATGCAGAGCGCAGCATCTTGCTGGCGCTGCAGGCGGTCGCCGCGACCTACGATGTCGATCAAACCTGGACTGCCGAAGCGGAGAACAGTTTGCGGCAGGCTCTTCAGGCGTCTCGCATTGTGCACACCCTGCCAGGGCACAACGGGCGGGTTGGCGCAGTGGCTTTCAGCCCGGTATGCCCGGAAAATCAAGCAGGTGATGCGGACGACGCTGCCAGCACAAAATGCGCAAGACGATTGGCGAGCGCCGGCGAGGATGGCGCGGTGATCCTTTGGGATGCGCAGAGTGGGGAAAAATTGCACAGCCTGGAGAGCGGCGCTTTTCGCCAGTCCCAGGGTCTGGCCTTTAGCCCGGATGGAGCGCTCCTGGTTACATCGGGCGCGCAGGGAACGGCCAGGGTGTGGGATCTCTCAAGCGGCAAGCCGCGCTTCGATCTGAAAGGACACAGCGATTGGGTGACCGCCATCGCTTATAGCCCGGACGGTAAATGGATCGCCACCGCAAGTGAAGATCGCTCTGCCGTCCTGTGGCGGGCTGATAATGGCCAGGAGGAACGAGTTTTCAGCGGGCACACACAAACCATCAACGCCCTGGCTTTTAGCCCGGACGGCAGCCGTCTCGTCAGCGCAGGCGAAGATGGTTTTATTTTTATTTGGGATACGGTCAGCGGTGAAAAGCTAATTTCTATCGGAGAGCAAAGCGCGCCTGTGCGCAGCGTAGGGTTCAGCCCGGATGGGATGCGTCTTGCCAGCGCCGGCGGCGACGTGTCCGCCAGGGTGTGGGATGCCGGAGATGGCAGCCTGGTGCTGACTTTAATCGGGCACAGCGCCGATATCAACCAGGTTGTTTTTTTCTCCCGACGGGACGCGCCTAGCCACGGCAAGCGCCGATGGCGTCTGCCATCCTGTGGGACAGCGCCACCGGGGGGAAGTTATTTATCCTCAGTAGGCAGCCGGCTTCTCGTGCAATCCCGGCATTGCGTTCAGCCAGGATTGCAACCGCCAGGTCTAATCCCTGGATGCACCCTGCGGTTCCTTGCTGGCGACCGCCGGGGTGGATGGCGCCGTAAAAATCTGGAATGGCGCAACCCCGGGTGAAACCCTGGTTTTGCAGGCGCCTGAAGCTTCCACTATCAGCATCGCAGCCAGCGGCAAGCATCTGGCGGTCGGGTATGATGGCGGCGCGCTAAAAGTATTCGAATTAGCCGGGCAACAAAGAGCGGGTACACCCGCCGCAAAAGAGCTGTTGCAGACCTGGTCGGTACCCAGGGGAGTGTCGATGGGATCGTCTTCAGCCCGGACGGAACACGCCTGGCCGCCTCCAGCGCAGACGCTGCCGTGCGTATCTGGTCGCTGCCAATGGGCGACCTGGAATTGACATTGCGTGGGCATACCGGCCATGTCTACCCACTGGTTTTTAGCCCGGATGGGGACTCGGTTGGCGACCACTGGCGCCGACAGGACCGTTCGCGTTTGGGATGCAGCCAGCGGACAAGAACTGCTCATTATCCCCCTGTCGTCCTGGAGTTACAGCCTGGGTTTCAGCCCGGATGGCACAATGCTGGCGGCTGCAGTCAACGACGGCGTCATCCGGATTTGGGATGCAAAAAGCGGCAAAGAAATCCACACGCTGCGCGGCCACAACGGCGAGGTCTGGAGTATCGCCTTAGCCCGGATGGCAAAAAACTCGCCAGCGGCGTCAATGACGGCACGGCGATCGTTTGGGATATCCTATCGGGCGCCCAGCTTTTATCGTTGCACGGACATGCCGGCTCGGTGGATGCGATTGCTTACAGTCCGGATGGCGCACTTCTGGCGACTGCCGGTCAGGACCGTATTTTGAAGCTGTGGAATGCCGCAAGCGGCGTTGAGATCCAGGCCTTCAGCGGGCATAAAAGCGCGGTCGTCCAGGTTTCCTTCAGCGCAGATGGGCGAAATCTTTTGAGCATTGGGCAGGATCGATCGCTGCAAGGCCATTTGCTCTACATCGAAGACCTGGTGGGGCTGGCAAATACCCGCACTACCCGCACGTTGACCTCCCATGAATGCCGGCAGTATCTGCACAAACCAGCAGAGAACTGTGAACAGGAATTCCCGCAAACTGATACCGCAGCGGATGTCCAGCGAAGCGTGACTGCCAGACCGAGGCCATCTGCGGGCGGAAAAGTTTGCCAGATGACGGATAACTCGGGGATGGCCGACCAATTCTACAACCAGCTTGCCTACCAGGGGGTGCTGGCGGCGGCAGAGAAATACGGCTGGCAAAGCAGGCTGGTCGAACCCCGCCACGTATCGGATTACGCAAAGGAAATTGAGAATTTGGCAATTGAAGGTTGCAACCTGATTGTGACGCCCACCGGAGCATTCTTTAATGATGTGATCCGCACGGCGGCGCTGGCCCATCCGCAGGTGAAATTCCAGCTTATGGATTGGGTGTACGACGATTCGCTGGCAAATGTGTGGCAGGAGACATATGCAGTCGACCAGGCCAGTTTCCTCGCCGGGTATGCTGCTGCAGCCTTGAGCAAGACTGGCAAAGTTGGCCTCTATGGGGGGATCGCCATTCCCCGGTCACCATTTTTATGGACGGATTTGCACTCGGTGTAAGATACTATAACAAGATCCACCGTGCCGAAGTGGAATTGATCGGTTGGGATGTCGACACCCGGCAAGGGCTTTTTTCGGGGGGATTTCAAAATACGCCAGTAGGGCGGAAAATGGGCGAGGAATTATTGGAGCAGGGCGTCGATATCATCCTGCCGGTTGCCGGGCTTGTGGGGC
>CAWBFQ010000012.1:0-9171 GCA_963788145.1 uncultured Chloroflexia bacterium
TTGCTGAAAGTGTTAAAATTCAGATCCTGCCGGCTGTCGTTGTCGGAATCACCGGTGTGGGTGCGATGGCTAAGCCAGTTTCCGCTTTGCAGAACCTGGTTAGGAATGGGGGTGATGGTTTTGCCAGGTGGGTTGACCAATCCGCCGGAGGAATCCAGTTTTGACGTGTGGTACATATGAATGGATCCCCCTGACAAAGGCTGCTGGCTACCAGGTCGTCGATGTTATTACCGTCTATGTCCATAGCGAGCAGTGTGTAATTTGTATCCGGCGCAGCCAGGGTCTGATTAAGAGTGGGCCATTCCGAGAACACTGGCGTGGGGGCGCACCACGCGGTTGGAAAGCATCGGTGATCGTATCGTTGTTAAGACTGCCCAGGAAAGGTGTGGCATCGGGAGTAATGCGTAAGGTACTGGGGGAGCCCAGACCGTTGTCCCAGAAGTGCCATTCAGGATTTGACCCCTCCACATCCAATTTGCTAAAGACATCGGTCTTATTATCGCCGTTGAAGTCACCCAGGTTGAGCACGCTGACGGGGAATTGGGTCAGCGCAAGGTACACGTAATTGGCTGCACCGCCAGGGGAGAACAACCATTGATAATCCCCACCGCCCCAAGGGCTGGCTGCGAAGACATCGGTTGTCCCATCGCCGTTAAAATCTCCCATGCGCAGATCGTACGGGTTGTCGCCTGCATAAGCTAGCCAGATCGGGCTTCCGGTCGCATTGGGGGTAATAGAGCCAGCGAGTGACACCAGCATAGGGAGAGTTGGGGATAAACCCAAAAGCGTCCGCGCCGTCGCCGTTGTAATCACCCACGGAAATTGGGAACTGGTCTGGCGACGTGCGCACCAGGGTTGGAGCAGCGGTGCCAGAGTCAGGAGATGTACCATTCATAGCTCCCCAGTTGTTGAATATATTGATAAGTCAGCACATCGGTTCTGCCGTCAGCGTTGAAATCGCCAAAATGGGTGTAAGCGAGTGGGATATTCCGGGTATCTACTGCAAGATTCGCCCAGGGCGAGAGCCCGCCGTTGGAATACTGCCACTGGTGGTAGCCTCCTGCAGAAAGGGCGATGCGAAAGACATCCGCCTGGTTGTCGGCGTTGAAATCCAACCAACCGGAGGCGGCTTTGGTTGCCCGAGCCGCAAACTGCGTGCCAAAACGCAGCGCAGAAGGCGTTGTGCCGTCTGGGTCATTGAAGAGCGGCGTCCATGTGCCAGCGCCGCCGGGGTAATACCCCCACTGGCAGGCTTGGACGGCGCTGGGCGTATTGATGTCGTTGGGGGAAACGGTGTCTGTTTGCTGTCGATTCGCCGGAATGGATGCTGCAGGTGCTGGCGCCGCCGATACCTGCGGTGCCGTCGTTGCTGGCGACGCCGGGGCAGGACCGGGAATATTGTAATTGCCAGGACAAAAAACACTTGGAATGCACTCGATAATTGGCCTCCCTAAATCTTCAACTTATATTCGGATATAAAAGGGTTTATAATAGTCCTATAAACAAGGATTTTATCATAGAAATTGAATGTTTACTAACCGGATCTTTGACTTGATCTCGAACCATTTTTGCACTATAGTATTCTATAGGTACGATGATCAACAAGAAAACGCACACTGAATGGGATGTGTTTTTTATAAGAGCCTGGAGCGTAATCGATGTGTTACCGGACCGCTGTTGATTGTTAATATCCTCCACAGTCCATGTGAAATGGTCTCCACTTGCTGCTTCTCTTTTGCCTGCACAAACCTGGGCGGTTGCTTTAACCCGCCGCTGACAAAACTGCACCTGGAGAAAGACGAGATCGTTTTTCGCAACCGAGCCTCGAAAGCGATAGTGTTTTTGTCATCTCTCTCCGGCATCCTGACAGCCTTTTTTTACCTTCCCAGCGGGGAGGGCCCCGGTGGTGGTGGGAAATATGGGTAAAGGCCAGACGATAGGCGAGATGGAGACTATGAATGCCGGGCGTGACCCGTATAATGTTTAAGCGCTGACGCCGGTGGATGTGCCGGCGTATCGATGGAGTGGATTGCCAATTTCACCCGGCGCGACCCCACCCTGATGCGCTTCGCGCTGGCTGCATCCGAAAAAGCCGCCCGCTGCCTTTCCCGCCAGATCTGGGTGATGAACGCTCAGCGGATTCATGACCGGGGTGGGGCGTTTGCTGGCGGTGCTGTGCAACCTCGGGCTGGAGAATTCTCACGGGGTGACCTCTATCGGTATTTCTCACGAAGACCTGGCCTTTCTGATCAACACCGACCGCATCTCTATCACGCGCAGCCTTCAGAAGCTGGCGCAGGAAAAACTCGTGATCCTGGATTACAAGAAAATACAAATCAAGGACGCCCTTTTCACCCGCTTTGGCGAACAGGGGTATTCGCGAAATGTTTGAAGGTGAAAGCCTGAGCAAGATATCCCTATGAATCAAAATAATCAATAAACAGGTTTACCGGGCCATCCGTTTGCAGCCGCCGTCAAATCGATCGGGGTCATCTACGGCAACATAGAAGGTTACGTGAGGGGATAGCACCCGGTACCATCAATTGGGTTCTGATTTATTTCAAATCTTGGCAAATGTATAGTATAATATGGATAATATTTATCGGAATTTATACCGCTTCGAGTTTTTCTGCTCCCAAATAGAATCCACGCCCGCTCCCGCGCCAATATCGCAAACCATTAGCCCACTATTCCAACTGAAAGAGAAAACTTATGTCTGAACCAATTGTTTTTATCAGCCATAATAAAATCAAGGAAGGTAAGGTCGATGAGTTCAGGAGGCACTACCAAGATAGCATTCCGCCGATACTGGCTGGCAAGACAGGTACATTAGCCCAGCTCGCTTATGAAAATGGAGAAGCTACCGAGTTTACAATTGTTCGCCTCTTTCCGAGCGCGGACGCGCTTCATCTTCAAATACAAGGAGCCGATGAACGATCAAAAAAGACATACACCTTTATCGAACCCATCAGCATTGAGATTTATGGCACACCCAGCCCCGCTACTTTAGAAATGATGAAGAAGATAGCGGGATCGGGTATCACCGTGAAGATCAGCCCAAATTATAAGGGCGGCTTTATTCGGTAAGTCGAAACTTTAACCGGAGGACAATGGCTTTACAACTTCAATCTACACAAGTTATTGATCGTTCAGTGGATAAAGTATTTCATTTTTACGCGATAGACCACGTTCGCAACCATCCCCGCTGGGATTCCGATATCGAACTCTGGCTGGATACCAACAGCCATATCGGCGTTGGGACGATCATCCACAGGCGTAATAAACGCAGTGGGACTTCAGTCGAAGGGACAATGGAAGTTGTGGAATTTGAACCGAATCGAGTGATATCAATGGTTATCCATGAGGGTCCCGTTGAAATGCGCGGAAGGACTACATTCGAGGCAATCAGCGATAATCAGTCCAAAATCACACTCATTATTGATATCCCTGGCATGGACGCCTCTACGGACAAGACTTTTCTGAACAGCCGATTGGAGCGCAGCGCTCAAATCAGGAAACAACTTATAGAGACTGAGACATAAAATAATACCCATCTTCAAGGATAAATTTCATGCCTGAACCGATCATTTTCATTGCCCATCAAAAAATCCAACAGGGCAAAACCGAAGAGTACAAGAAATATTATCAAGAGGTGGCAGAATGGATGGAGGCGAACAAACCCCAGACCGCCGCGCATATTGCCTATGTTAGCGAAGATGGCACGGAGGCGAGCGTTGTACACATCTTCCCCGATGTCGAAGCAATGGAGAAGCATATGCAAAATCTGGGAGAATTGGGTGTGAAAGCATTCACGCTCATGGAGATTGTCGGCTTTGATGTGTATGGAACGCCTAGTAAGACGGTTCTGGATTCGATGTTGAAGATGATTCCTGGAGCAAAGGTAACGATAAGACCTCAACCTGCGGGCGGTTATATCCGTCTTAAATCAGGCTGATCAGACCGAAATTGTATCAGCGTAAATCACCCCCCTACCGTGGGCTAAGAAATCATTCTCAGGCATTTTCCTCGCTTCTTTTTTCTGCTCCCGAACAGAATCCACGTCCGCATACTTATTGAGTTTATTTAGCTAGAAAAGGGCCGATTTAACGGCCCTTGTTTTTGGTTAGCACGCCGCCACTGCGAGAGTAACTGGGGCGACTTTGCCATTGCGATGGTGAAGTAAGAAGTGGGGACTTTGTAGCACCTGCTACAAAATCCTGATATAAACCTGCGTAGAATAGATTTAACGTAACTCCACTGGTCATCGATCGAAGGAGGTGACACAGCCGGCGAAATAATCCCCATTAAAAACAAACAAAAGAACAGCAACTATTTCGTTATTCAGGAGACTTTACCATGAGCGAAAAAGAAAAATATGTTTACACAGCCTGTCCCGGTTGGGGCGACCATGAATACTGCGTGATCAAAACCATCGTCAAAGATGGGGTGATCGTGCGCACCGAAAAGGCGGATTACACCGGGCCGGAAGCCGACCAGGGCTTTATCTGCCAGAAAGGCATCGCCAGCGCACGCAACCCGTACTCGCCGCAGCGTCTGCTTTACCCGATGAAGCGGGTAGGGGCGCGCGGTGAGGGAAAATGGCAGCGTATCAGTTGGGAGCAGGCATTGGATGAGATTGCTGCCAAGGTGATCGAGCTGCGTCAGAAATACGGGCCGCAGTCGATCGTGATGTGGAATATGCACGGCGGCACGCCGCCCACCATGGGACTGGATAACCTGCTGGGAATGCGCTTTACCGAGGTGCTGGGTGCGGTCGATCCCAGCGCTGGGTACGGCGTGGATAATGGCGCCATCTACAGCAGCTTTTTTGATATGGGAAATTCCTTTGCCTACACCGGTTATGACCCGCGCCTGATCCCGCTGGCGAAATATATTCTGATCTGGGGCGCCAACCCGATGGAAAACCAGCACCGCCTGGCCAGGCATATCGTCAAGGCGCAGGAAAACGGCGCAAAACTGGTGGATGTTGGGCTGGTTTTCGATGGCACGGCGGGCAAAGCCGACTGGTTTATCCCGGTCAAGCCCGGCAGCGACACCGCCCTGGCGCTGGCGATGGCGCATATCATCATCAAGGAGAACCTGTACGACCGCGAATATCTGCTGAAAAACACCGTAGCGCCGTTCCTGGTGCGCAGCGACAACGGCAAATTCCTGCGCGATGCGGAGGGCAGTTACCTGGTGTGGGATGAAGCCGCCGGTGCAACGGCTAGCGTGGCGCCGCGCATTAAGGAAGTCCCTTCGCCGGCTACCGCCCTGACGGGCGAGTACACCCTCGACGGCGCAGTATGCAAACCCGTCTTCCAGCTTCTGGTCGAGCACCTAGAGCAGTACACCCCCGCATGGCAGGCGGCGCTCACCGGCGTCCCGGTGGAGACGGTCTACAAGCTCACCCACGAATATGCCAGCACAAAACCGGCGCTGCTGATGGGCGTGCTGGGGATGCGCTACCAGAACCAGGGCGAAGCGCACCGCGCCCATGTAATTTTGGGTCTGCTGACCGGCAATATCGGTACCTTTGGCGGCGGGGTGACCTCTTCGCTCAATCCGATGACCTTCCCCTTTGGGCTGAACGACCACCCGATCGCCTACCCGGAAGGCCGTCCGGTCAAAACCATATTTATGCGCCTGATGGATTTCTTTGAGCAGGTCAAGACAGAGAAGCCTTACCCTTTCAAAGCGATGATCAAGACCGGCAGCAACCCGCTGCACAACCTGCCAAACCGCGGCCGCTGGATCAACGATACGCTGCCCAAGTTTGAGCTGATCGTCGATTACGATATCTGGCTGACCGACACCGGCGAACAGGCCGATTACCTGCTGCCGGACTGCATGAGCTTCGAGCGCACCGAAATTATCTATCCGGCCAGTTACAGCCATGTGGTGCTGCAGGAGCCGGCGATCGAGCCGCAGGGCGAAGCCAGACCGCCGACCTACCTCTACACCGAGCTGGCGAAACGGCTGGGCGTGGGTGAATTTTTCGAAAATAGCGAAGAAGAGTGGCTGGAGATGCGGCTGCATTCGCAGGATCCAAGCATCTCCTCGATCACACCCCCGTTAACGATGGATCGGCTGAAGAAGGAAAAGCGCATCCGTGCCAACGTGCCGGATATCCCCTATAACCCGGCCGGGCTTTTTGGCTTCCTCACGCCATCCGGCAGAATTGAGTTTTACAACGAGCTGCTTGCGGATATGGGCGAGGCCATGGCGAAATACCGCCCGGCGCTGGAAGTGGATGATGCGGAAAAGAGAAAGACCTACCCGTACCACTTCTTCAGCGGGCGGCAGCGTTTCTTCATGCAGTCCATGTTCACCGACGACCCGTGGATGGTGCAGCTTTCCGGCGGCGAGCCGGCGGCGCGCATGAACCCCATCGATGCCTTGAAGGAAGGTATCCAGGACGGGGATATGGTGGAGTGCTTTAACGACCGCGGTAAAGTGAAGGCAATCTTGCGTGTAGATGAGGCGGTACCTCCCGGCACGGTGCATGTCTGGTTTGGCTGGCGCCAACGCCAGTTCGAGGAAGGCACCTACGCCGAGCTGCTGCTGCCGCTTTCCTCGCCCGAGACCACCGATGCGCTGGCCAACCGCTGGTGGGACATCATTGAGGAACAGGGCAAAGGCGGGAACTACTACGTGGGCGGTGAATCGGGGCTGGCCGGCGCCTGGGACTGCCTGTGGGACTGCCTGTGCGATATTAAAAAAGTGAACGGCAAGAATGGAGGCCAGTCATGACACAACCAACCATCCTGATCAATTTGCAGCGCTGCACCGGCTGCTGGACGTGCTCGCTGGCCTGCAAGGTGGGCAACAAGTTGGCTGACGACGAGTGGTGGCAGTATGTAAAGACACTCGGCTCCGGCGCGGGTATCGACCGTCCGGCGGGTGTGTGGCCGGATCTGCACATGAGCTGGCAGCCGGTTCATACGACCGACTGCACCCTATGCGGCGAGCGCACCGACGAGGGGCTGGAGCCGTACTGCGTCCATAGCTGCACCAACGAAGCCATGACCTACGGCGACCTGGACGACCCGCAAAGTGCGGTAGCGCAGAAGCTGTCTGAGCTGCGCGGCAGAGGCTTCCGGATTTTTATGTTACCCGAGTGGGAGAGGAGCCGGAAGGAGATTTTGTATGCCAGCAAGGGGTAGGAGACGGGACACTTATCCAAGATTATCGATTTAAACAACATAAAAAGGGCTGTCCAAATTTTGGCAGCCCTTTATTTCATATCAAACTTTTCAAGTACTTCTTGTTCTGTCAAACCTCGCCGCGCCAAATAATACGTATTAATACTTACTGGCGGGTAGGCAAAAACATTACATCATACCATAAACAAATCCGTATTTTTTATTTATTGAAGAAAACCTTATGGAATCCTTATGGAATCTTTATTGGCTTTACGCTAAAGTAGCATGGGTTATTTCTTGATCCCGGTTTTCACTGCTTGAAACCTAAAAAATGCAGAAAATTGCAATCATTGAAAAGGATGCCAGACATATGCTGCTCAATAAAAAAGAAGCGTCTGAAATTAAGAGTGTTGATCTCATCTTGAAACACGGCACTGTCATTACGATGGATGCCAACCGGCGCATTATAGAAGACGGCGCGGTGGTTGTCAACCAGGGTCGGATCGTGGCTGTTGGAAAAACGGATGAACTAGAAGCACAATACCAGGCGGTGCGCGTCATCGATAGCCAGCATCACTGCATTCTGCCCGGTTTGATCGATACCCATGGTCACGGCGGACACTGCTTGTTCAAATCCGTAGCATCGGATGCCATGTCGCATTGGATGAACGCGATGACACGCATGTACAAGCATTTTGTCATCGACGAGTTTTGGTATTACGAAGGTAAACTGGCCGCGCTTGAGCGTCTGAAATCCGGTATCACCACCGGGGTGAGTGTGATGGGTTCCATGCCGCGCAGCGATGACCCGATTTTTGCCAGCAACCACGCCAAAGCCTATGCCGAAACGGGTGTGCGCGAAGTGGTCGCGGTTGGTCCGTGCAATCCGCCCTGGCCGCATTCCTTCTCTCGTTGGCAGAATAACCAACAATCGACCCGCATGGTCAGCTATGATGAAGCCCTGGCTGGCGCCGAAGCTGTGATCGAAACCTGGAACCACGGGGCAAATGACCGGATCCGTGTTTTTATCGCACCGTTTGTGCTGATCACTTCGGTAAATCCATCCTCGCACACACCTCCAGATATGGGGGTGAAACTGTCTGCTCACGACAGGCTGCAGTTTCGCCGCATTCGCGAGATCGCGCAAAAGTACCAAACGCGCATTCACACCGAAGCTTTTGGCGGGATGATCCACCTGGCTGCGCAGGATGAATATGCTTTGTTAGGTCCCGATGTGCACATCCAGCATCTTTGGGGAATTTCCTTTGATGAAATCGGCATCCTGGCACGCACCGGTACCTTTGCAAGCAGCTCGCCGGCGGTTGACCAGGCCATTGCCCGCTGTCCGGTGCCCGAGCTTCTTGAGGCTGGTGTAACCACTGCCATATCCACCGACGGCACATCCCCATCCACGCCTTTCGATCTCTTCCAGGCTGCCAGGAATATGCAATTCTTACAGCAAGTTCTCTTAAAGGATACGTATTATCTGCCGGCGGGGAAATTGCTGGAAATGATCACCATAGACGCCGCCCGCTGTCTGGGTTGGGACGACGAGTTGGGTTCGCTTGAAGTAGGGAAAAAGGCCGATATCATCACGGTGAATTTGCAGCAGCCTCATTTAACGCCTGAATTTATGTTTGTGCACCGGTTAATCCAGCAGGCAGTGGGAGGGGATGTCGATACAGTCATCGTCGACGGCCAGGTGATCATGCAAAATCGACAGGTGAGCACGGTGAATGAAGTGGAAGTATTAGCCGATGCGCAGCAGGAGTCCATTCGCACAATCGAAAGAGCAGGCCTGGGTAAATTCATGGGGATGTCAAAGTCGTTCTGGGGAAGTTCCCGCATGTATCTGGACGAGCCGATTTCGGAAGACTAGGGGATACCGGTTATTTCCATTGAAAAACTGGCGGTCAATCGGACGCCAGTTTTTTGTTGTCTTCCGTTATAAACATTTGATGGTTCACAGCTCGCCGGTTTGCTTGACCCCCAATTCGAGATGAACAAGTTATGAATAAAAAGAGGC
>CAWBFQ010000013.1:0-80878 GCA_963788145.1 uncultured Chloroflexia bacterium
CTCAGCATGATTGCTGACTTTTGAACCCACTGTAACCATAACTGTGACTGCGACAATTCAAGCGCTTCAAACGCCCTTTGACTATAATTGGTGCATTGTTGACCAAGTGCCGGTTTCTTTTATTTCCCGTCTCTCACCCAAAGGTCCCGCAACAGAATAATGTCTTGATTTGCAATCTGCTCTACGAATAGAACACATTTACTCTGATATGTAACAAATCGGAATCTTCTGTCATACAATGTGTGTTCGGATATACAATCCTGCCAACGAGAGTCCTTGGGGATACGCCGCCTGTGGAGATGGGATCGGCGAGAATGCAGGTGCCACATGTCCGGAGAAGGAAAAATGAAGGGGAAAGCGGAAGTTTCGAGAAGAAATTTCCTGAGAGAAACCGGGGCTATGATCGGCGGGGCTACAGTTGCGACGGTGACCCCTTTGCCCGCTGCCGGACAGGTACAACTGACCCTGTTCGATCCAACAGGGGCGCAGGAAATCACACATCTTTTCGCCTCACGGTTACCGGACTTAAACGGCAAAGTGACTGCCGAATTAGCGGTGGATCCGACCAAATGGCAGCCGCACCGGACGATGCCCTACATCGAAGAGCTGCTGAAAAAGCAATTTCCGGAATATCCGATTCATCCCGATGCAAGAGTTTCCGATGGGGGATTCAAATCAGCAGCGACCCGGTTATCCAGATGGTGCAGATGGAAACCGGATGAATCGTGCTGACCACCCTGCTGATAGCCGCCCTCTTTAGCCCGCTTCGTCGCCGTTTCCAGGATTTCATCGACCGGCGCTTTTACAGGCGCAAGTATGACGCCGAGAAAGCCCTGGCAGAGTTCGCCGCTGCGGCGCGCAGTGAGATGGACCTGGAAACGCTCTCCACAAGCATGCTTCATATCATCCAGGCGACCATGCATACCATCGCGCGCTTGATTTGGTTGAGACCAGAGTCCAGGCGCCAGGTGAAGGATCAGAGGACTTATGACCAGGCCTGCAGTTGGAGCTGATCCTGAAACCCGTTTTGACCGGGGCGCCCGGCTTGTGCTGATATTCGCCCTCATTTTTATTGCGCTGGACATCGCCCAACTGGCCTACCGGTTTACATTGCCCACCGAAGGCTGGGCGACCAACCCCGATGAAAACGATCCTGGCGTCTATGATTTTTATCTCATCGAGAATATGGAGGGCGCTCCTTCACCGCTCCAGCCGGGCGATGCTTTACACATCATCGGGGGCATCCCTGCGGCTCAAATCCTCAATCCTGACAGCCTGGACTCCCTACCGCCACCACCTGCCGGATGGCAGCCAGGTGGGTCTGTGCCTGTTACTGTGATCCGGGACGGGCAGACCCTGGAATTTGACATCCCGATCGTCAATTGGACCTTCGCCGCCTGGTTACGCAACAATTTTGCCGATTTGATCCGCCTGGTAGAATGGCTGATTACACTGATCCTGTTCGGAGTAGGTTTACTGACCCTGCTCAAACGGCCAGGCAATCTCGCCGGTCGCTTTTTGTTCCTTTTTGGCCTGGCTGTGCTTGCCATGCGGATCAGTTATTCCCTTCAGGACGGTCTGGGCAATTATTTCAACCCTCATTCAATCTATGGCAAAGTTATCTTTAACAATGTAATCTTTGCTTATCTTTTCGGGCCAGCGCTGCTTGGTTTCGGGCTCACATTCCCGCACCCAAAAGGTTTAATAAAGCGCCATCCGTGGTTGCTGGTTGCGCCGTTCGCGCTTGGCAGCACCGTCCTGGTACTGCTCTTTATTGCCCCAAATCTTGCTGTGATTGGTTTTCCAATAACACTGGGAATGATCCTGGCAACCATTGCGGCGCTTTTACACAGCGCCTTGACGATGCGCGACGCCATCAGCCGCGCCCAATTGCGCTGGGCAGTGGGCGGCGTCATGCTGGGATTGGGCCTCTTTACCCTGAATTTTTTGACTCAGAATACCTCGGGAATTAGCAGAGAAGTCCTGCTTGCACTGGCATCGTTGGGCCTGCCCGTGATGGTAATTTCATTGGCAATCGCCATCCTGCGCTACCGTCTCTTCGATATCGACCTGATCATTCGCCGCACGCTGGTGTATTCTCTCCTGACCGGTCTGCTGGCGCTGGTCTATTTTGGCATTGTGATCGTCTTACAAAGCCTGGTGAGCGCCTTCGGCGGGCAGAACAGCGCACTCGTGACCGTGGTCTCGACTCTGGCGATCGCAGCGCTCTTCACCCCGCTGCGCAAGCGCGTCCAGGATTTCATCGACCGGCGCTTTTACCGGCGCAAGTATGATGCAGAAAAAGCCCTGGCGGACTTCGCCGCTGCGGCGCGCAGTGAAACCGACCTGGCGCAGCTTTCGAAATCGCCTGGCAGGCACAGTCCAGGAGGCGCTGCAGCCGGAGACCGTGTCATTGTGGCTGAAGCCGCAAGGGAGAAAACAATGAGGCAAAGCCATTTTGACCGTGGGGCATGGCTGCATCTGGTTTTGGTGCTTTTCCTACTGGTTTTTTCCGTTGGCACCCTTCTTTATCGATATACCCTGCCTACCGATGGCTGGCTGGCATTCATGCCAGATGATATCAATTCTACCGGTTATATCTACGAGAAGAATATCCTTGGCGCAGTTTCAGGCTTACAACCTGGCGATTATGTGATCACCGTTAACGCAATCCCCTTCTCGAAGAGATTCCACACCCCACTCTGACCGTCAACGACGCCTGGAAGTCCGGAAATACTGTTCAATACACCGTCTTGCGAGGCGATCAGGTTCTTCAGATCAAGGCGCTTCTCGCAAATGGGACCTGCGGAATTTCATGGCTGGTTACATCACTGCCCCCGAACTGGCGGGGTGGTTGGGTCTTGCCATTTTCCTGGCGATGGGATTTATCACATTTTGGCGGCGACCCGACGAACCGGCTACTCGCGCCCTTTGGGTTTTATCCGCTGTCTGGTTCGCATTTACACCGCCATCGGCATAGTTCCGCAAGTGATATCGGACAACATCAACCCGCTTTCCAACCTGTTCATCGCTGTACTGATTATTTCCACCTTCACCATCCTGGCGCCGCCTGCACTAATCCGTTTCGCTCTGGTTTTTCCAAACCCAAGCCAACCCTGCTGCGACATCCATGGATTGCCTATTTGCCCTATGGCGTGGGCGCGGTCGGCATTGGCGCGTTCATGCTGCAATTCTTCGTTTTTGGCTATGTCTGGACAGGCCTTTCGATATTGATCGCGATGATCATTCTGATTCACAATGCGGCTACCATGCGAGATGCGGTCAGCAGCGCCCAACTGCGCTGGGGGCTGGGAGGGATGATTGCCGGGTTGGGACTGTTCTTTCTAACTTTCATTCCTTTATTGGTTAACCTGAGCGAACCGGTCGCTGGCATTCTAAACGCAATCGCCCCGCTTGGATTTGGTGTGATGGGTGTCACTTTGGGTATCGCGGTCCTGCGCTATCGCTTGTGGGATCTCGATGTCATCATACGCAAAACCCTGGTATACGCTATTTTGAGCGCCCTATTGGGTGTCGTCTATTATGGTGGAGTGGTGCTTCTAGGTCTGATCACCACCGACAGTGGTCAACCGTCGCCAATCGTAATTGTTATTTCCACCCTGGCAATCGCCGCCCTGTTCAACCCCCTGCGCAGGCGCATCCAGGATTTTATCGACCGGCTTTTCTACCGCCGAAAGTATAACGCCGAGCAGGCTCTGGCGGAGTTCGCCGCCGCGGCGCGCTCGGAGACCGACATCGATCAGCTAAGCGCCGAACTCCTGGCGGTGTTAGAGAGAACGATGCAGCCGGAGCGGGTGAATTTATGGCTCAAATCCGAGGTCGAGAAAGGATGACCACTTCCATGCACCGCCTGGTCGCCTGGATCCTGGGCCTGATCTCCCTGGTCATCTTGCCTGTTTCTGCTATCCTGGTTGTGCTTCACCCGACAGGGCAGGATGAACGCTATTTAGAGATCCTCAGTGGAGCCATCATCGGCTGCGGCGCGCCAATCCTGGGGCTGGTGATCCTCAGGCAGCAGCCGCGCAATCGCATCGGCTGGCTGTGGTTGTTCGTTGGATTGGCGATCTCGTTTTTTAGCCTGTCTTACGCCCTCAAATATCAAGCGAACAGCTCACCGCCCAGCGGTTATTCATCCCCGCTCTTCAGCATGCTCTTATTCAGTGAAACCGCCTACATCATAAGGTTCATCTGCCTGATCCTCTTGATGCTGTGGTTCCCAGATGGTCAGCCGCCATCTCCCCGCTGGCGCTTCATGCATTGGTGGGCGGCGATTGCATTCATTACGTTGATCGTGGGGTTATTCACAGAGCATGTGCCCTGGTCTGACGTTGAAGGCATCGTAGGGAACGCACCCAGCGTTGAAAATCCAATCGGCTTTATTCCCGATCGTCTTACCCCCATGCTTAACCCCCTTGCCCCGATTGGTTTCTTATCGATCATCGCGATGATGATCATTGCTGCCCTATCGATCATCATCCGCTACCGTTCATCCAACCGGCAGATACAGGCGCAAATCCTGTGGTTTGTCCTGGGGAGTGTCATATACGCCATTAGCTTTGTCGCTTCAATTATCTTGATCAACGTTCAAACTGAATTACCCGGCCTGTTGGGCAACCTGGCTATCCTGCCCTTCTACCTGGCGATTGGCATCGCCATCACCCGCTACCACCTATATGATATCGATGTCATTATCCGCAGGACCCTGGTCTATAGCCTCGTGACCGCCATCCTGGCGCTGGTTTATTACGGTTGCGTAACTTTACTGCAGGCCATCTCTGCAACCTTATTCGATCTGCAATCCCCCCTGATCATCGTGCTCTCTACCCTGGGCATCGCCGCCCTATTCAATCCCCTGCGCAGGCGCATCCAGGATTTTATCGACCAGCGTTTCTACCGGCGAAAGTATGATGCGGAAATGGCTCTGGCGGAGTTTACCGCCGTGGCGCGCAATGAGACCGAATTGGATTCGCTGACCAGCAAAATGGTTCAGGTCACCAACCAGTCCTTGCAGCCCGAGTTTTCCCAGGTATGGATTTTGCGAAAAACGGAATAATAATTCGTTTATCGTAACATCGTTCGTAACGATCACAAGACGCTGGCCTGTTATACTATCGTCAGTTGAACACGGAGAAACAAAACATGGAATGGATTAGCAAGCTCAGGAAAGTTAAACAACCGGTGCAGGGCGAACAAGCGGCGGCAACGAACGCCGCAGCGCTCGAAGCTGCGCCAAAGCCTGACCCACTCGTACAATCTGTAACACTGGAAATGGATATCCCGCAAAATGACCCTTTCCTGGCATTCATCCTCCATTCCCCAGGAGTAGTTGAGATCGAGAAGCTCAAGCTCGATTCGCCTACCGTGAGCCGGTTGAAGGAAGCAGGGATCAAACTGGCGGTGCCGCTAGTCAGCCAGGGCGAGCTGATCGGCCTGTTGAACCTGGGGCCGCGCTTGAGCGAGGCGGATTACTCAACCGATGACCTGCGCCTGCTTGGCAACCTGGCGACCCAGGCTGCCCCGGCTCTACGAGTGGCGCAACTGGCTCGCCAGCAGCAAATCGAAGCGGCAGAGCGCGAGCGCATGGAGCAGGAGATGCGCGTGGCACGCGTCATCCAGCAAACCTTGCTGCCGAAGGAAGTGCCAGACCTTCCCGGCTGGAAAATGGCAGCCTACTGGCAGCCGGCGCGGGCGGTCAGTGGTGATTTTTATGATTTCATCCATTTACCGGATGGCAAGATCGCCATTATCGAGGGGGATGTGACGGATAAAGGCGTGCCGGCGGCGCTGGTGATGGCGACTACGCGCAGCGTTCTGCGCTCGGTAGTCGAACGCCATACTGCGCCAGGCGAAGTGCTTTCCATCGCCAACAACTTGCTCTGTCCGGATATGCCTCCCAAAATGTTTGTGACCTGCCTGTATGCGCTGCTGGACCCAGAAACGGGGGTGATGCGCTATGCCAATGCCGGGCACAATTTGCCCTACCGGCGCACTGCACACGGCATCGAGGAGATGCGCGCCCACGGTATGCCGCTCGGGCTGCTCCCCGATATGCCCTATGAGGAAAAAGAGGTCACGCTAGCCCCTGGCGAAAATTTCGTGCTCTACAGTGATGGCTTGATCGAGGCGCATAATACCCAGGGAGAGATGTTCGGTTTCCCCCGCCTGCGCGATCTTCTAGGCGTGCCCCAGTGCGGGGAGGAATTGATCCAATGCCTGGTAGATGAGCTCAGCGAATTCACCGGCCCTGGCTGGGAGCAGGAAGATGATGTCACGTTCGTGACTCTCGAGCGGCTCGTTCCTGCGGTGCAGGAAGCAACCGGCATGCTCGCCCAGTTTGACCTGCCCAGCCAACCGGGCAATGAACGCCAGGCGATGGATCTCGTGGTGAAAGCAGTGGTTCCCTTAAACCTGCCCGAGGCCGCGCCTCGAACGCCTGAAGACCGCGGTGGGCGAAGCAACGATGAATGCCATGGAGCACGGCAATAACTACAACCCGGAGCGCGAAGTTCACATCCAGGTGCTTCGCTCGATTGACAAGCTGCTAGTGCAGGTAATCGACCATGGCAACGGTAAAGAGATCGAAGCCCCGGTTGATCCAGACCTGGATGCAAAACTGGCCGGTCTGCAATCCCCGCGCGGTTGGGGGCTGTTTTTAATCAAGAATATGGTCGATGAAATGAATATCCGCGAGGATGCGGAGCATCACACGATTGAGTTAGTTTTTAATCTTCCCGGAGGTGTCGAATGACCCAAGCATTCCAAGCCCAGGTGCGCCACCAGTCAGGTCTGGCGACCATTGATCTGGTGGGTGAAATTAACGGTCTGGCAGACGAGGTGTTCAACGCTGCTTATACTCAGGCTGAGAGCCAGGATCCAGCCACCGTTGTGCTCAATTTTAGCCAGGTCAGCTATATCAACAGCACCGGCATCGCCCTGATCGTGGGTGTGATGGCGCGGGCTCGCAAAGCCCACCGGCAGCTTGCAGTTTTCGGCCTGAGCGAGCATTATAAAGAAATTTTCCAGATCACGCGCCTTTCGGACTTCCTCTCGATTTATCCAGATGAAGCCAGTGTGATTGCGGGCAGCAATGCTTAACTCGCAACGCAAAATGATCGTTTGCCTCTCTCCAATTTTCGTAACGGTACTTAATGGCAAGATTTACAAAGGAGAATATCATGACCCAACCTAATATCCAGATCCAGGTTCGGAATCCAGCCGCCGGCGTATATATCTTCGATATTGAAGGCGAGATCAACGCTCAGGCAGAAAGCGCCCTGATGGACGCATATACCCAGGCAAACAGCCAGGGCGCCAGAACGATTGTATTGAATTTTGAGAATTTGAAGTATATGAACAGTTCTGGGATCGGCTTATTGGTCACGCTGCTAATCCGCGTCCAGCGCCAGAAACAGCGACTGCAAGTTTGTTCTTTGAGCGACCATTACCGGCAAATTTTCGAGTTGACTCGTTTGAACGAAGCAATCGGCATCTATGCCAGCGAATCAGAAGCCCTGGCAGCCACGCTCTCGTCAGCAGGAGGTTGAAATGGATGAACTTTCTCCATCGGGATCAAACCAGGAGTCCGGTTGGGCCAGGCCCGTCGACCGGCTCAAATCCCCAGGCGTACCTGCCGGGGCGATATAACCTGAATGTTGAAGGCCGCCAGCTTTCCGGCCTGGCAGCGCGGTTTCGGGCAGATGTGGCAGAAAACGTACAAAGTGCGCTTGAGCGGCGCCGGTGTCTCGCCGGAAGAAGTGATCAAAACCTGGCGGGAGAATTTCCCAAGCTACTGGCCGAAAGGAAACGACCTGTATGTCCCCCTGAGAGGCATCCAACCGGGCGAGGTGGGGGTAATCAACCTTACCGCCCCCGGCGGCATGAGGCTCTCCACGGGTATTATGGTCATCTACGCCGACGACATTTCCTTCTCTTTCATGACTCCAGAGGGGCATATGTTCGCCGGGATGATCACCTTCAGCGCATTTGAAGAAGATAACGCAACCGTGGCCCAGGTGCAGGTGCTGATCCGCGCCAATGACCCAATCTACGAAGTCAGCTTTCGCCTGGGCTTCGGTCACCGGGCCGAAGACGTCTTCTGGAAGGGTACTTTGACCAACCTGGCAGCCCAATTTGGGGTCAAAGAAGAGGTCGTCCAGCAGAATGTGCTGGTAGACCCGCGCGTGCAGTGGAAAGAAGCGCGCAATGTCTGGCAAAACGCCGGGATTCGTTCGGCGCTGTACATGCCGGTCGCCCTGACGCACCGCTTATTCGGTAAGTAAGCATGCCGGAATTCGATGCGCTTGTCGTTGGCGCCGGCCCGAATGGCCTTGCAGCCGCCATCACCCTGGCACGTGCCGGCTGCAAGGTGCTCGTGCTGGAGGCCAAAGACACGATCGGCGGCGGAGCGCGTACAGCCGAGCTGACCCTGCCGGGTTTCCGGCATGACATTTGCTCAGCCATCCACCCCCTTGGGCTCGCTTCGCCCTTTTTTCGAAGCCTGCCGCTGGAGCAGCTCGGCGTAGAATGGATCCAACCGCCGGCTGCCCTGGCCCACCCGCAGGAGGGAGGCCTGGCAGCCGTGCTTTACCAGGACCTGGCAAAGACGGCTGCCGCGCTGGGCCAGGATGGCCCTGCCTACCGCCGCTTGATGGAACCGCTGGTAGCGAACTGGGATAAGATTATTTCCGATATCCTGGGCCCTCTGCCCGTGCTCCCTCGCCATCCCCTGGCCCTGGCTGGATTTGGGTTGAACGCGAATTCGTTCCGCATCTGGGCTGGCGCGAGGCGTGTTCCGCACTGCCCCTGCCCGGGCATTGTTTGCCGGGATGGCAGCGCACGCAATGATCCCGCTCGAACGGCCTGCCACTGCATCCTTCGGGCTAATCCTGGGCATCCTGGCGCATGCAGTGGGTTGGCCGGTGCCGCGCTGCGGCTCGCAGCAAATTGTGAATGCCATGGCGGCCTACCTGCGCTCGCTGGGGGGCGAGATCCAGACGAATTCACCGGTCGAGCGCTTCACCGATCTGCCGCCAGCACGCCTGTTCCTCTTTGATGTAACCCCACGGCAGCTATTAAAGATCATGGGAGACCGCCTGCCATCCGGCTACCGCCGGGCTCTGGAAGCATTCCGCTACGGCCCAGGCGTTTTCAAGATCGACTGGGCCCTCGACGCATCTACTCCCTGGGAAGCTGCGGAATGCGCCCAGGCCGGAACGGTGCACCTGGGCGGTACTTTGGAAGAGATTGCCGAGGCGGAGAAAGCAATCTGGCGCGGCGAACATCCCGAAAGACCCTACGTGTTATTTGCTCAACAGAGCCTGTTCGATGCCTCGCACGCCCCAGCCGAGAAACATACTGCCTGGGCTTACTGCCATGTGCCGCATGGCTCAGACCGTGATATGACCGCCGCAATCGAAGCCCAGGTGGAGCGCTTTGCCCCTGGTTTTCGCGAGCGCGTCCTGGCGCGCAGCACGCGCAGCGCCGCCGCCATGGAGCTGTATAACCCCAATTACATCGGCGGTGACATCAACGGCGGCGTCCAGGATCTGCGCCAGCTCTTCACCCGCCCGGTGTGCGCGCCCTGTCCCTATACAGCACGCCGCTGAAAGAAATCTACCTGTGTTCCTCATCCACACCCCCCGGCGGCGGCGTGCATGGCATGTGCGGTTACCATGCTGCGCGCGCTGCCCTGAGGCGCATTTCATAGCCGGATCTGTTCGTACTGCCCTTTGGCGTAGGTCTTACGTTCGAATTTCTTCAAACAGATGCCGCAGATCAACGCGCCATAAACGACCTTATCGCTAAATCAGGGGACAAACTTTCACCATTTTATGCTATAATAATGGATAATAATTCTCTATAAGGATCAATTCTCGAAAGAAGCATCATGACCGATCCAGATATCCGATTTAATCAAATGATTACCGCATTGAAAGAGCGCGATTTCCGCCTGACCCCCCAACGAGTCGAGTTGGTGCGATTGATTGCAGTCAGCGATGGGCATCCCAGTGCAAGCGAGCTGTACACAAAGATCAAGCGCCAGTTTCCAACCATAAGTCATGCAACGGTTTACAAAACCCTCACTTTGTTGAAAGAAATGAACCAGGTGTTTGAGATCGATTTGCATAGCGACAGCCACTATGATGGCAACCGTCCCGAACCTCATCCCCACTTGATATGCACAAAGTGTAATAAGATTATCGATGGGGAAGTGTCTCTCGATCAGGAATCGCTGCGGAGTTTGGAGCAGGCCTCAGGTTATAAGATCCTCCAGTCCTCAAATATCCCTTTATGGGCTCTGTCCGGATTGTAAAGAGGAGCGCTAAGAAAGCCGCTTTTTGGAAACTGCGGATCATGTATTCTAGCAGTGCTGTTCAACCATTCACATAACAGAAGGAGAAGTATCTATGGACGAAAGCAAGTGCCCGGTAACAGGCAAGGCTGGTAGTATCCCTGCCAGCAGAGGTACGTCGAACCGTGACTGGTGGCCCAAGCAACTGAACCTGGGCATCCTGCACCAGCATGCGCCGGCATCCAATCCGATGGACCCCGATTTCAACTACGCTGAAGAATTCAAGAAGCTCGACCTGGCTGCGCTGAAGAAGGACCTGACCGAACTGATGACCGACTCACAGGAGTGGTGGCCCGCCGACTGGGGCCACTACGGCGGCCTGTTCGTCCGCATGGCCTGGCACAGCGCCGGCACCTACCGCACTGCTGATGGACGTGGCGGCGGCGGCACCGGCAACCAGCGTTTTGCTCCGCTCAACAGTTGGCCCGACAACGTCAACCTGGACAAGGCGCGCCGCCTGCTCTGGCCGATCAAACAAAAATACGGCAACAAAATCTCATGGGCCGACCTGATGATTCTGGCCGGCAATGTAGCGCTGGAGTCGATGGGCTTCAAGACCTTCGGTTTTGGCGGTGGCCGCGTGGACATCTGGCAGCCCGAGGAAGACATCTACTGGGGTTCCGAAGCCGAATGGCTGGGCGACAGGCGCTACAGCGGCGACCGCGAATTGGAGAACCCGCTGGCCGCCGTGCAGATGGGCCTGATCTATGTGAACCCCGAAGGCCCGAATGGCAACCCCGACCCGGTGGCTTCGGGGCGCGATGTGCGGGATACCTTCGCCCGCATGGCGATGAACGACGAAGAGACCGTCGCGCTCGTCGCCGGTGGACACACCTTTGGTAAGTCGCACGGTGCGGGCGACCCGAAGCTGGTAGGCCCAGAGCCGGAAAGCGCCCCTCTGGAAGAAATGGGCCTGGGCTGGAAGAGCAGCTTCGGCGCCGGCAAGGGCGTAGACACCATCTCCAGCGGCGTCGAAGGCGCATGGAAGCCCAACCCCACCAGGTGGGACATGGGCTACTTCGATATGCTCTTCGGCTACGAGTGGGAGCTGACGAAGAGCCCGGCCGGCGCCTACCAGTGGACGGCCAAGGATGTCAAACCGGAAGATATGATTCCTGACGCCCATGACCCGTCGAAAAAATACCCGCCGATGATGACCACAGCCGACCTGTCGCTGCGTTTCGACCCGATCTACGAGCCCATCGCACGCCGCTTCCACCAGGACCCGCAAGCCTTTGCAGACGCCTTCGCCCGCGCCTGGTTCAAACTGACCCACCGCGACATGGGTCCCAAAGTCCTTTACCTCGGGCCGGAAGTCCCGGCAGAAGACCTGATCTGGCAGGATCCCATCCCCGCGTTTGATCACCCGCTGATCGGCGCGGCCGACATCGCCGCGCTCAAGGCCAAAATCCTGGCCTCGGGGTTATCGATCCCGCAACTGGTCTCCACCGCCTGGGCCTCGGCTTCAACCTTCCGCAGCTCTGACAAGCGCGGCGGGGCAAACGGGGCCCGCATTCGTCTGGCGCCGCAAAAGGATTGGGAGGTCAACCAGCCGGCCCAACTGCAGTCCGTGCTGCAGACCCTTGAGGGAATCCAAAAGGAATTCAACCGCACCCAGTTCGGCGGGCCAAAGGTGTCGCTTGCTGATTTGATCGTTCTGGGTGGATGCGCAGGTATCGAGCAGGCTGCGAAGAACGCCGGTCACGCTGTGACGGTTCCCTTCACGCCAGGACGCGCGAGATGCCTCGCAGGAGCAAACCGACGTGGAGTCATTCACCTTCCTCGAGCCGGGTGCAGATGGGTTCCGCAACTACCTGAAAACGAAATTCACCGTACCGGCCGAGGAACTGTTGATCGATCGAGCGCAACTGCTGACGCTGTCTGCTCCTGAGATGACGGTGCTTGTCGGGGGTATGCGCGCCTTGAATGCCAACTTCGGGCAGTCCCAGCATGGCGTCTTAACCCAGCGACCGGAGACGCTCACCAATGACTTCTTCGTGAATCTGCTCGACATGAGCACCACGTGGAAGCCAAGCGCGCAAGACGACCAGGTCTTCGAGGGTCGTGATCGCGCCACTGGCGCCCTCAAGTGGACCGGCACGCGTGTCGACCTGATCTTCGGTTCAAACTCCCAACTCCGGGCCCTGGCGGAAGTCTACGCATGTGATGACTCTCAGGAGAAGTTCCTGCGCGACTTTGTCGCAGCGTGGAATAAAGTCATGAACCTTGACCGTTTCGACCTGGCTTGATCGTAGCAGATACAACATAGAGCGCTGCTGGCAGCGCGGCATGTAGACAATCAGCAACCAACCGGTTCAGCGGCGGCGATACGCCGTTCTCTGGACCGGTGAATAACAAAAGACCGCCGATTACACCGGCGGTCTTTTTACTCTTATAAAATTCCCTTGACTTGGAGCTAACTCAAGGTGTTATACTATACTTAGCGGTGAGCCTATGAAGATTGCTGAAGTGAGTGGACATTACAATATTTCGCACACCTATCGGGACAGACATTGTTCGTAACGGCAGGCTGCGGACGGCCCAAGATGGATCAAGTAAGCAACGAACGATATCGAACAGGAGATAACTGATGAATATTGGATTGCAAATCCCGTCTTTCAAATATCCCGGCGGCACGGCTGCCATCCGGCCCAGACTGAAAGAAATCGTCACAAAAGCGGAAGAAGGGGGCTTTTACAGCTTATGGGTCATGGACCATTACTATCAAATCAAGGGCTTGTTCGGAGAGGCTTATACCGACCCGATGTTGGAAGCCTATACCACGCTTGGGTATCTGGCTGGATTGACTGAGAAAGCAAATCTGGGTGTATTGGTCACAGGCGTTATTTATCGCAATCCCTCCGTGCTGCTGAAGATGGTCAACACGCTCGATATTCTCTCTGGGGGACGCGCTTATTTCGGCATTGGCGCGGCCTGGTATGAAGATGAAGCCAAAGGTTACGGGATTCCCTATCCTTCGACCTCCGAGCGTTTCGAGCAGTTGGAGGAAAATCTGAAACTGGCCAAGGCCCTTTGGGCCGGCGATGAGACATCGTTTAAGGGCAAGCATTTTTCTGCCCCGGCCATCACCAACAATCCCCGCCCGGTTTCGCAGCCCCATCCTCGCATCCTGGTTGGCGGCACGGGGCCGAATAAAACCCTGCGAATGGTCGCCCAATATGCAGATGCCTGCAATATCGGGGAGTGGGTTGGCAAAGAAAATATGCAAAAAGCGCTCGACGCCCTCAAAGGACATTGTGAGACTCTGGGGCGCGATTATGCCTCCGTTGAGAAAACATGCCTTTGCAGCGTGAATCTTTTAGGGGATGATACGGCTGAAAGCACCATCCGGCGCATCCAGCAGCTCTCTGGGATGGGCTTTACGCACGCGATATTCAACATGCCGGATGTTTATAAAATCACCCCGCTTGAAACCTTTGCAAAAGAAATTATCCCGGCCGCAGCACTGCTGCCGTAGCGAAGGCCGCCGGCCAGGCAGATAACCGAGGAGCAGAGAACCATGGAACAAACCACATCCTTAGGCCGCAGCTCCCTTCAGGTGCCTCGGCTCGGAGTCGGCGCCATGACTTGGGGCAACCCCAAGGGATTGGCACGCTGGAACCCAGCCAAGCTGGCTTACGGCGGTTCACATGGGGAAGATGAAGAGAAGCATGCATTCGAGGCAAGCGTGGAGGCGGGGATAACTTTATTTGACACGGCGGCTATGTACAGCAGCGGCGCTTCGGAGCGGCGTTTGGGTGAGTTGGCTCGCGACCAGGCTGTACTGATTGCTACCAAGTTCCCAGGCAGCCTTTTCTTCCGGACAGAAAATATGCCAAAGCAGCTGGAAGCGAGCCTGGCGCGCCTGGGCCGGAAGTCGGTGGATTTGTACCAACATCATTTTCCATCCAACTCTGTGCCCATCCCCAGGCTGATGGATTTATTGGCCGATGCCGTCGAAGCGGACAAGGTCAAGGCTGTCGGCGTGAGCAACTATTCGGCAGAACAGATGCGTACTGCTCATGCTGCGCTTGCCAAACGTGGCATTCCGCTGGCTTCCAACCAGGTGGAGTATTCCCTTTTGCACCGCCAGCCGGAAGTGAACGGCGTTCTGGATGCCTGCCGCGAATTGGGGATTACACTCATCGCTTACTCCCCGTTGGCAATGGGCGCTTTGACCGGTAAATATTCGGCAACGGTAAAAGCCAGCGGATTCAGGCGCTTTCTGCCCAGTTTCAATAAGAAGTCCATGGACGCGGCGCAACCGGTTGTTGAACTCTTGCGTCAAATTGGCGAGCGCTATTCCAAGACGCCAAGTCAGGTGGCGCTGCGCTGGCTGGTTGAAAATCCGCTTGTTCTTCCCATCCCGGGCGCGAAGAATAGCAAGCAGGCGATCAATAATGCTGGAGCACTCACGTTCCGCTTGACCCCCGCGGAGATCGAAGCGCTTAATCAGGCAACACTCGCCTGGCGGAGCTAAGCAGCAAAGAATATCAGTAAATGGCCAATAATCACAATAACCGCCTGGTAGATTACCGGGCGGTTTTGCTATGTGTCCCCACGAGGATTATTAATTGGTCTTATTTGTGAAAGGGTGTGCATCCAGGTTTATGATATGGAAAGCCAAATTGCAGTTTGAACGGAAATCCGAGACCAACAGCGGCGTGTTCTTGTGACGCTTTTGAGACTCCACGTCAATATACTGTGATTATCGCGTGCAGGATGTGAACCGGTCGCCCTAAAAGAATTAACTGGAGGAGTTACTATGAAAGGTTTTGTAAAAAACATCGAAAGCATTTCCGTCAAGAATGAAGATTTTCGAGTGGTGCTTTATACGGCCAAGAACTGCCAACTCGTAATCATGGCGTTAAAGCCCAAGGAAGAGATTGGGTTCGAAGTGCACCAACTCGATCAGTTCTTTCGAGTGGAAGAAGGGATGGGCGAGGCCATTCTTGATGGCGTTCATACACAGATCAGCGCCGGCTTCGCCGTGCTCGTCCCCGCTGGAACAAAGCACAACATCATCAATACCGGCAGTGCCCCGCTGAAGCTCTATACGCTCTATGCACCCCCGAATCATCGAGACGGAGTTGTCCACCATACCCGCGCCGAAGCGGAGAAGGACAACGAACACTTCGACGGCAAAACGACGGAATAAAGGGCCGACTGCGCCGGGTGGTTTATGCCGCCAGCCAGGCAGTGAGAACAGCTCATTCGTGAAGCAAAAACCAGAATAGTAAACCACCCAATAACCATAAGGAGACGATTATGAACAGGATAGATACCAGTAATTCCTCGACGGCGGTTGCCGCAGCGCTGCCCCACATCCTTCCTCCCCTGCCGTATGCCGAAAACGCATTGGAACCGATCATAACAGCCAAAACAATAGGTTTTCACTATGGAAAACATCACAAAGGCTATGTAGATAACCTGAACAAGCTGATCGCAGGAACCGAGTATGCCGATCTGCTATTGGAGAAGATCATTACCAGTACCGCAGGGCAACCAGAAAGAAGCGCCATCTTCAACAACGCGGCGCAAATTTGGAACCACACATTCTATTGGAAAAGTATGCGACCCAATGGAGGCGGTGAACCACCTGCTGCACTCAAACATAAAATAGAGGCCTCTTTCGGCAGCGTCGATGCCTGCAAGAAGGAGCTTGCCAGTGCGGCCGTTTCACAGTTTGGAAGCGGCTGGGCCTGGCTCGTCCTCGACGGCGGCGTACTCAAGGTAGTGAAGACCGCCAATGCCGAAATCCCGATGACAATGGGCTTCACACCCTTACTTACCATTGACGTATGGGAGCATGCCTACTATCTGGATTATCAGAATCGGCGAGTGGACTATGTCAATGCAGTGCTCGACAAGCTGATTAACTGGGAATTTGCCCTACAGAACGCCAGCTAATAGCGTATATAGGGAGAAGTTACGAGGAAGGGGTGGGCGATGTGGAATTTATGGTTCAGGTGAAGATGACAAATAATAAACTCCCAAGTCACGTTGGTTTCATTCCCGATGGTAATCGCCGCTGGGCTGTTGATCATGGTCTGTCCAAAGAAGCTGGATATGCTCACGGTATCGACCCGGGATTCCTATTGTACGAGAAATGTAAAGAATACGGGATCAAGGAGGCTTCCATCTACTGCTTTACCCAAGATAACACCAAGCGGCCTTCCATCCAGAAACAGGCCTTCATCGAGGCCACCGTTGCATTCGCCTTCGAGATTGTACGCCGTGGGGCGGCTTTGCTGGTTGTCGGCGATGAAACTTCGATGCAATTCCCGATTGCGTTGAAAGAATTCCGGCAGCGACAGGGTGTTGGGATGAAAGTGAATTTACTCGTCAACTATGGCTGGGAATGGGATCTGGCTGGTCTTAAAAACGGCGGCCTGCATTCAGCTGATGTTTCACGTCTGGATTTGATTGTACGCTGGGGTGGCGCACGCCGATTGAGCGGTTTTCTCCCCGTGCAATCGGTATATGCGGATTTTTATGTCAGGAATGAATATTGGCCAGATTTTGATCCTCAGCATTTTGACCAGGCACTCACCTGGTTTAAAAAACAAGATCAGACCCTCGGCGGGTAATAATTACGTTCGGTGGCGTTGATGCCTGCAAGAAGGAGCTTGCCAGTGCGGCTGTTTCACAGTTTGGCAGCGGCGTGCTCAAGGTGGTGAAGATCGTCAATGCCGTGCTCGACAAGCTGATCAATTGGGAATTTGGCCTACAAAATGCCGGTTAATGGCGGATTATCATGATGAAGAAAACATATGATTTGATTGTCATCGGTGCGGGCAGTGCGGGCAGCACCACAGCCACAAAAGTAGCCGGCATGGGGAAGCGGGTTGCGTTGATTGAGCGCGATAAACTGGGCGGCACCTGTCTCAATTATGGCTGCGATCCAACCAAAACTCTTTTGCACACAGCACATCTGCTTTACCATGCACAACATGCCTCGGTGTTGGGATTGCGCATTCCTCAAGCCGAAGCCGATTGGGCGGCGGTACAGGCGCATGTGCGGCAGGTGCAGAAAACTATTCGCGGTGGCACACTGGAACAGGCTCGCAAAGGTATTGTCGCGCTGGGAATTGACCTGTTTATGGGTGAAGCCATGTTCACGTCACCGCATGAGATCCCGCGTCAATGGCGAGATATTGAATGGCAAGCGCTTCTTGATCGCGACCGGCACAACAGCCTTCATTCCAGAGATAGAGGGACTGGCAGAAAGTGGCTACATCACCAACGTGGAGGCGGTGTCGTTGCCAGAACTGCAAAAGCGCCTGGTGGTGATCGGCGGCGGCCCGATCGGTCTGGAGTTCGCGCAAATGTTTAGCCGCTTCGGTGTGCACGTGACAGTGTTCGAGCGTGAAAAGCAGCCCTTGCCGCGCGAAGATAACGAACTAGCGATGGCGCTGTGTTCGCAGCTTAAAACGGAAGGCATCCGATTGGAATTCGGCGCTGAGGTGCGCTGCGGCGAAACCAATAAGCTTGGCAAACATATTCACATTCTCGGCGCAAAAGGTGAGCAAGAGGATCTTGTGACCGATCAGATACTGATGGCGGTGGGGCGGCGGCCCACGCTGAACTCGCTCAACCTTGATGAAGCCGGTGTTCAGTTTACCGAAAAAGGCATTCCAACCAACCCTACCTTGCGCACGAATTTGGCCCACATCTGGGCCGCAGGTGACATTACCAGCCAATATCAATTCTCTCATGTCGCTGCCGATCAAGGCAGGCTGGTCGCGCACAACATATTTGCCCGAAAGCCACGAGCATTCGACGATCGCATCATCCCCTGGGTAACCTTCACCGACCCCGAACTCGCCCGAGTTGGCATGACAGAGACAGACTTGCAAGATGCCGGGATTGAGTACCGCGTGGGGCGCATGGATTTAAAAAAGATCGCGCCATCGCCAATAATCAAACCTTCGGCAGCGTCAAACTTCTGGCAGGTGCAGATGGCAAAATCCTCGGCGGGCATATCCTCGGCGCAAACGCAGGCGACTTGATTGCCCCGATCGTATACGCGATGCGTTTCGGCCTGACCGTTAAGATGATGGCTAAAGCGATGCTGCCTTATCCAACGATGGCGGAAGCGGTGCGTTGGGCTGCCGCTATTGCTAAGTAATCAGCAATCCGAATAAAAGCAAGGAACTGCTCGACCAGCAGGCCAAGCAGGCACACGGAGCGCAGCGTAGAGGCGTTGACGGCATATCTGAGCCAAGCACCGCTCGCTGCACGCAGAACTACAGGGCACATTCGTCGCGGTATAGGAATAGAACTGATAACCTCAACAGCCACCTGCTAGCATTCCTTAAAACTTGAGAGCGGTGGAGTTAAGTTTTCGATGGCACATATTGTTCGCCGTGGGGCGGCTTCTATTTTCATCCCAGATCGGCAGAACCGTCTCTCCAACTTGCATCAGTTCTGCCACACCTTACAAATTAGACCAGAATTTTGGGGGCAGGTCATGGTAAACTTCAGGAAGACAGGGACAACTAAGCCTGATTTTGCAATGATAGGATTATATTTTCTCAAAATGCAGGGCATGAAAAGAAAACGATGACCAAAAAAGGAGATATGATAGATGCGTTCTCGAACCGCCAGCCTTCTGGAAGGGTACCATTATGGGAGCTGGAATTCCATTTGTGGGATCAGGTTTCTGGGCAGCATTTGGTCATCGGGCAAGAATACCAAGGATTAACTGAACGGGAAAAAGACAATGCTTTGTATAACAACGCGGAAATTTTTTTGTCCGTGTCCGAACAACTGCATTTTTCTGCAATAACTTTACCCAGCCAATATTGGGAGATCGGTCCACAAACTCCAGCATATTATTGGCTGCCTGAGGAAGGGCGCATCCGTCAAGCTCAGATTCTACGCAAGCTGGCGCCGGAAGATTTAATGCTGGTCGCCAACTGCACGGCGCTTCTCGGCATGCCTATGCGGGAGGATTACGTCGATTTTGCCTACCAACTCTTCGATGCGCCAGATGAGATTGATGTATTCGCAGAACAAAGATTACAGGATGGAATTCAGGATGCCATCCGTTTCTTTAATTTGGGAGTAGAAATTGGCCTCTCGACCTCCGACCTTGCCGATAATCACAGCACTTTCATGAATCCACTCCAGTTGGAACGCTTCGTATGGCCATATTTGGATCGATGGGTGGAAGCATTGAATGAGCTGGGCATGTTTTCGATTTTACATTCAGACGGGAACCTGGGCGCCTGCCTGGACCGAATTGCTGACTCAGGTGTGGACTGTCTGCAAGCCATCGATCCAACTGCTGGAATGAATATGCTGGGGGTCAAACAAAAAGTTGGCAGCCGGTTATGTTTGAGTGGGAATATAGATTGTAGATTATTGCTGTCCGAAAGCCCCGATTCCGTTTTTGAGGCAACAAAGGAATTATTAAATACTTGTAAAGCAGGTGGAGGGCTGATCTTGGGTGCATCGAATGCAGTCCAGTCAGTTGTTCCAGTTGAGAATTATCTGGCGATCACTCGGGCGTGGGAAAAATTTGGGGGTTACTCAACGCCAACTGAGGATCACTGGCTGCCGGAGCCATCGCTGATCCCATCCATTCCTGCTTAAGTGATTATTAGCATACCAAACGTGTGATTTTTGTTATTATCATTTGGATTGCCATATCTGCTATAAATATAATTGCACATATTCTGAAGACCCTGTTCATTATTTAGAATGGTTTTGAGGTTCTCATTGGATAAAGCCGCTAAATCAGGTTCTTTTGCCTCCAGCACCCTGGCCCATGGACTCACGGTGCTCGAATTTACTTCCCTGGTTGGTCAGAAAAAAGGCATCACCCTGCAAGAAATAACCAAATCGCTGGGTATGAACCGCAGCAATGTCTACCGCTACTTAAAAACCCTGGTGGATTGCGGCTGGTTAGAATACGACCCGGAAACATACCGCTACTCTATCGGTAGAAAGCCTTTGCAAATCGCTGGGGCATCCTTACAGCAGATGGATTTGCGTACCATCGCTCGTCCATTTCTCGAAGATCTGGCAGAAGAAACCTGCCTGGCTGTTCACTTAGGTGTATTGAACGCATCCTCCATCATCTATATCGATAAAGTCGAGAGCAACAGCCCCATCCAGATGAGGTCACACCCAGGCATGATGGCGCCGGTATACTGCACTGCGATGGGAAAAGCCTTGTTGGCGACGCTGAGCGTCCTCAAGAAGTGAGCTGCACTTGTAGCTGGAACCATGACCCAACGCACTCCGAACACCATTACCACAGTTGAGGAATTGCTCGCAGATCTGTGTCAAGTGCGGGAACGAGGCTTTGCCATCGATCAAGAAGAAAACGAGGCCGGGATCGGATGCGTCGGCACGGCTATATACGGTTACGACAACAACGTGATCGGCGCCCTAAGCCTATCGACATTAATCCAGAACCTGACCTCCGAAAACACACTCTTATTTGGCAAGCGCATTATGAAAACTGCCAGTCGCATCTCGCAAAGCATGGGGTGTCATAAAAACCACTGGTCGATCGAAACAGAACGGACTTTCAGTTGGATGCGACAAGGATATGAGCAACCAAGAAAGGGGGTGAGAAACTGAAGATACAATTTCCCAGATAGAACGGACGAAGACAAAACCCACTATTTGAGAGCCTATAAGGAGAAGAAACAGATGGCTAAGTTACACAAGTTGTTCACGTCCGGTTTGGTTTTGGTTGTGACACTTTCGATGCTACTGACTGCCTGTACGCCTGCAGCCACCCAAGAAGTGGTCGCTCCTACAACCCAACCCCCAACCGAGGCGCCACCGCCGCCGGAAGAAAAACCAACCATCGTAGTTGCCATAGATGGCGACATCGACCATATTGAGCCCATGATGTTCCGTACCATTGCGGGATATGATGCCACTGCCAACTTGTACGAGCCTTTGGTGACCCAAAAAGCCGAGCAGGATGAAAACGGCGTCTGGATCGGCATCAATGAGTTCCAGGGTGCTGGGGCTGAGTCCTGGACGATTTCTGAGGATGGCTTGATTTACACCTTCAAACTTCGCAAGGAAGCCAAATTCGCCGACGGCACACCCGTGACTGCTAAAGATTATTATATGACCTTTGACCGGGCTCTGAACGGTAATGGCTATATCAAACTGCTGCTGCCCTCTTTTGCCGGGGTTGAATCGATTGACCAGGTTAAGGTGGTCGATGATTACACCCTCCAGATTACCCAGAAGAAGGCCTCTTCTTTGTCTCTGATCATCTACGGTTTCCAGGTCCTGGGCGCGATGAGCGAAAAGACCATCAAAGAACATGCCACGGCCGAGGACCCTTGGGCGGAAGAATGGCACCATACCAATGCCAACTCCAGCGGACCTTATATCGTAACTGGCTGGAAACCTGGTGAAGAATACGTCTTTGAGCCAAATCCCAACTACTGGCGCGGTCCAGATTACTACGGTAACTCGAAAGTGATCTATCGTGTGATACCTGATGCCTCGACCCGCGAACAGCTTCTTCGAACTGGCGATGTTGATATTGCCCAGGGCATTCCCTATAAAGACATCGAAGAGATGAAAAAGGACACAAACCTGACCTTCTTCACCATTAAGACCCCGCGTGTCTACCATGCCGGTATGAACATAACCAAGAAACCCTTCGACGATGTGCGGGTGCGCAAGGCTGTATCGATGGTTGTGGATTATCAAGCCATCGTTGATAATGTGATCTACGGTTTTGGCAAGAACCCCAAATCACCGGTTGGAGAGGGTATGCCTACTCACACCGAGGAATTTTGGCCGTATGATGGCGCCAAAGTTGAAGATGCTAAAGCCTTGCTGGCTGAAGCTGGATACCCGGATGGCTTCACAGTAGACCTGCTCGTGCCGCAGGAAGATCAAGCCCGCATGGACGCAGCTACCTGGATTCAGGCCGGATTAAAGACAATCGGTGTGACTGTCAATATCAATGCCCAACCGACTGCCCAGTTTAACAGTTTGCTCGACACCCACGAACAGCCCTTCTACATGTTCGAATGGTATTCGTGGGGCAATGATCCAGCTTTCCAGCTCACCTGGAATTTCCGCTGTGAGGCATGGACGAATTACGCCATGTACTGCGATCCGGCTATGGACAAGATCATCGATGATTTGATTGTCATCAGCGATCCTGCTGAACGTGAAAAATTGAGCCAGGAAGGGCAAAAAATGGCTGTAGAAGCTGCAACCTGGATCTATCTATACCAGAACGATTGGGTGATTGCCGCGCGGAATGGTGTGACAGGAGTTGGTTTTTATAATGACCTTCACACTCATTTCCCCAACCTGACCAAGTAGCGTCTGACCAGATCTCGAAATCTCGTTTCATAATCTTGCAAGGGCGGAAAAAACGCCCTTGCAAGATTATCTGGTATGGATCATTTCCTGACTAAATCCCAGGCAGTCTAATTCATCGGTTAACCAACTTATGCCTTATTATCTCCGTTACATCTTTAATCGGTTTTTGCTTACCCTGGTTGCAATCGTCGGGGTAGCCATTTTTGCTTTTCTTCTAACCCGCTTACTACCCAATAACCCGGCCGCATTGCGAGCTGGTCCTCTGGCGGACAAAGCATTAATTGAACAATATGAACAGCAGATGGGCCTGGATCGACCGCTTTACATCCAGTTTGGAGCCTATTTCTGGCCAGTTGCTGCGCAGTGACCTGGGTGAAAGCTGGCGCACCGGTCAGCCCGTGAAGGAGGAGCTCGCCCTTCGCATCCCGGCCACACTTGAACTGGCATTGATCGGCGTTTCTCATCGCGCTTGTGGTCGGTTTACCTCTTGGAGATCGTAGCTGCTATTTATTCTGGCACATGGATTGATCAGGCGGTGCGCATGTTTGCCACATTAGGGGCATCGCTGGCGCTCTTTTGGTTGGCACTGGTCGGAGTATATGTATTCTATTATCTTCTGAATTGGGCGGCTGCACCAGTAGGGCGCTTGACAATAGGAGTTGACGCTCCGCCCCATATCACCGGCCTGTTTCTAGTGGACAGTCTTTTGGCTGGTGACTATTAAGACCTTCAAAGATGCCTTCAACCATATCTGGCTGCCAGCCTGTACCCTGGCGTTTATTGTCAGTGCGCCGATTATCAAGATTTCCCGCGCAGCGATGAAAGATGTACTGAATTCCGATTACATTCGCACGGCCCGGGCCATTGGCGTTCCAGCGGGCGAATTATTATTCAAAGATGCACTGATTAATGCATTCATTCCGATTTTGACGATGTTAGGCATTGTCTTTGGTTATCTTATGGCCGGCAACCTGATTATCGAACAAGTCTTCGCCTGGCCTGGGATCGGCCATTATGCATGGAAAGCGCTGGTCACGAATGACTTTAATGCCGTGCAGGGATTTGTAATGTTGATTGCAATAGTTTACGTATCATTAAATTTCTTCATTGATGTGACCTATGCCTTAGTAAACCCACAAATCCGATTGGAGTAACCTCAAAGGATGAACTCCCTACAAAAGAACTTACAGGTAATTGAAACTAGCCATAGCGGAAAGAACTGGAAGAAAATAGCAAAACACCTGCGGCGCACTTTTCGATTTCCATTGTTCATCGTAGGTCTAATAATTATTATATTTTTTCTCTTAATCGTCGTGTTTGGCCCGATGTTAACCCCCTACGATCCGGCAATGCCAAATCCGAAGTACACTTTAGGTGAACCCAACGCCATCTATCCCTTCGGCACGGACAAATTTGGGCGGGATGTCTTCACCCGGGTAATTTATGCCACTCGGCTGGATCTGTTGATTGCATTGTTTGTAGCCGTCTTATCCTTCAGCATAGGATCGTTTATCGGTGGTGTGGTAGGCTTTTATGGTGGCTGGCTGGATAAGGTTGTTATGCGGATCGTGGATGTAATGTTTGCATTCCCTGCTTTCATTCTGGCTATGGCGATCACATCCGCTCTGGGCGATACCGTCCAAAATGTTATTATTGCCATCGCCGCTGCCTATACCCCCTACTTCATCCGCTTGACGCGCGGCGAGATGCTGACTGTGCGATACCGCCAATATGCCGATGCTGCAGTCAGCGTAGGCAATCCGGCTGGCGGGTGGCCCTGGTGCACTTGCTACCAAACGCATTGACACCCTCTCTGGTGCAAATGACACTGGTTTCAGGATGGGCAATTTTAGATGCCGCCGGGTTGGCTTTCCTGGGACTTGGGAATCACCCCGCCGACTGCTGAATGGGGAGTTATGGTTTCGGAAGGGCGCCCAACGGATCATCACCGGCGAGTGGTGGGTCTGGCTGTACCCCGGCGTAGCTATCGTGCTGGCTGCTTTTGCCTTTCAACCTGGTTGGCGATGGGCTGCGGGATATCTTGACCAGGGAGGAGCAGTGATGGTAGAAGCCGGCTCCTGCGCATCGAGGAGCTGACCGTATCTTTACAAAGCAGCGATCGACGCCGGGATATCCTGGATCAGCTTTCGCTGAAAATTTACCCGAACGAAGTCATGGGCCTGGTCGGCGAGAGCGGATCTGGCAAGACCATGACTGCCCTGGCGACCATGCGGCTGCTGCCGAACACGATCAAGGTCACCGGCGGGAGCATCTGGTTCGAAGGCCGGGACCTTGTTGAAATTATCACCTCGAGAAATGCGTCATATTCGCGGCAGGAAGATCGCCATGATCTTCCAGAACCCGCGCATGGCTCTAAACCCACTCATGCGGGTTGGCGACCAGATCGCCCGAACAGTCCGGCTACATCGGGATGTTTCCCTCGGACAGATGGTACCCGATGGCGATCGAACTGATGAAACAGGTAGGAATTTCAGATGCAGACTCTCGGGCGCGGGCTTATCCTCACCAGTTAAGCGGCGGGATGGCACAGCGCGTCCTGGTTGCGATGATGCTGGCCTGTCAGCCCAAGTTTCTCATTGCAGACGAGCCGACGACTGGTCTGGATGTGACCATCCAGGCTCAAATCTTCGAGCTTATCAAAGAAATCCAGTCGCGCACCGGTGTTGCGGTCCTGTTGATCACCCACGACCTGGGTGTTGTCAGTGAGGTATGCGACCGGGTCGGGGTGATGTATGCCGGTCAGGTGATGGAAATTGCTAAAGTGACAGATATTTTTCAGGAACCGGGGCATCCCTACACCCAACGTCTATTCAAGAGCATCCTACGGGTTGACCGGATCAGCGACCTGGATACGAGCCAGGCGTTGGCCCCGATTTCGGTGGCCTTCGATTCACTTGGCTGCCGGTTTGCCAGCCAGTGCGCTGATATTTGCCCGGAATGCACGTTGAAACGTCCAGAGGTACCTGATGACGATTGTGATCACGTTGTATATTGTTACAAATATTACCAGAATAATAGAATGATAACATTTCGGTATGATGTTGAGTAAGCTGCTACGTTGCTGGCAGCCGATGAGATAAAAAGAATAGACGGTGAGAGATGATCGAACCACTTGTTAAGGGTCGAAAATCTTCATAAATATTTCAATGACGGCAAACATACGATCCATGCCGTCAATGGGAGTGAGCTTCGAGATTTATCCGGGTGAAGCGATTGGACTGGTCGGGGAAAGCGGCTGCGGTAAAAGCACCACCGCTCGCTGCATTTTGATGTTGGATAAGCCCACCAGTGGCAAGGTGATTCTTTAAAGACCAGGATCTGACGGCACTGGCAGGAAATAACCTGCGCAGTTGGCGCAGGTTCTTCCAGATCGTCTTTCAAGATCCGAACGAATCGCTAAACCCTCGCTTCAGTGTTGGGCGGACATTGAAAGAACCATTAGTACTTGCATGGTCTGTATCAATCCAAGATCGCAGCTTCATGAGCTGGTTGAGCGCGTCACCCTCGAAGTTGAACATTTGGAACGATACCCGCACCAGCTGAGCGGCGGGCAAAAACAACGGGTGGGGATCGCCCGGGCGATTGCCACCGCCCCCGAATTTGTCGTGCTGGATGAGCCGACCTCCTCTCTGGATATGTCTCTGAGAATTCATGTGCTGGCGTTATTGCGACGACTTACAGCGTGAACTGAATATGGCTTATCTTTATATCTCCCATGACCTGAGCACTGTTCACAACCTGTGTGACCGGGTGCTGGTGATGTACCTGGGCCGGATCATCGAAATGGGCGGTTCAAAGGATGTATTCGAAAACCCACAGCATGTCTACACCCGGGCGCTTCTCTCTGCCATCCCGATTCCCGACCCGTCTGTCAAACGCCAGCGTATCTTTCTGCATGGTGAGACCCCCAACTCTCGGAATATCGAGGTGGGCTGCAGCCTGCAGAGTCGCTGTCCGTATGTCCGATCAGAATGCAGCCATGCTGTCCCATATGTTGATTTGGGAGATGGACATCAAGTTGCATGTGTTTTGGCAGGAGCGAAGTGATCAGACCAACTGAGGATCGACTGGCTGTCGGAGCCATCGCTGCATCCCACACCAAATTCCTGCTTAAGTGATTATTGGCATACTAAACGTGACATTTGTTATATCATTGAATTACCATATCTGCTATAAATAAAATTGCACATAAATGAAGACCATGTTCATTATTTGGAATGGTTTGAGGCATGCATTGGATAAAGCCTCTAAATCAGGTTCTTTGTGCCTCAAGCACGCTGGCCCATGGATTACAGGTGCTGGAATTTACTTCCCTCGATGGTCAGAAAAAAGGCGTCACCCTGCAAGAAGTAGCCAAATCGCTGGGTATGAACCGCAGCAATGTCTACCGCTACTTAAAAACTCTCGTTGATTGCGGCTGGTTGGAATATGATCCGGAAACGTATCGCTACTCGTATCGGCGGAAAGCCTTTACAAATCGCTGGGGCATCCTTACAGCAGATGGATTTGCGTACCATTGCTCGTCCTTTTCTCGAAGACCTGGCAGAAGAGACCTGTCTGGCTATTCACTTAGGTGTGTTGAACGAAATCTTCCGTCATCTATATCGATAAAGTTGAGAGCAACAGCCCCATCCAGATGCGGTCACACCCGGGAATGATGGCACCGGCTTACTGCACTGCGATGGGAAAGGCACTTGTTGGCGACGCTCAGTCCTCAAGAGGTGAGCTCACTTGTAGCAGGAACCATGACCCAGCGCACTCCGAATACGATTACGACAGTTGAGGCATTGCTGGCAGATCTGGATCGAGTGCGGGAACGAGGCTATGCCATCGATCAAGAAGAAAACGAGGCCGGGATCGGATGCGTCGGCACGGCTATATACGGTTACGACAACGACGTGATCGGCGCCGTCAGCCTATCGACATTGATCCAGAACTTCACCTCCGAAGACACACTCCTGTTTGGCAGGCGGATTATGAAGACCGCCAGCCGCATCTCGCAGAGCATGGGCTGTTATAAAAACCACTGGTCGATCGAAACAGATACGGACTTTCAGCTGGATGCGACAAGGATATGAGCAACCAAGAAAGGAGGTGAGAAACTGAAGAATACAATTTCCCAGATCAGAACGATGAATTACAAACCATACTATTTGATAGCTCATAAGGAGACGAAAGAGATGGCTAAGTTACACAAGTTGTTCAGTTCGGTATCGTGTTTGGTTGTGACACTTTCGATGCTATTGACTGCCTGTACGCCTGCAGCGACCCCAACACCAGCAGTGGTAGCGCCAACCGAGCCTGCTAGCAACCGAAGCGCCAGCTGATCCAGTCGCTACCGAAGCGCCAGTTGCCGCAGCGCCGACAGAAGCTGCACCTCCAGCAGAACCGGCGGAGGCGGCCGACGACACGCTGACCATCGCGGTCTCTGCCGATATTGCAGGTTGGGACCCGGCGACGTCGATCTATTGGCTGGCCAACGAAGTGATTATCAACACGCATGATACCCTGGTCGACTACGGCCCAAAGACCGATGAAATGGGTAATCCGGTGCGCGATATCACCAATGTCGTGCCAAACCTGGCCGAATCATTTGAGGATAAAGATGGCAAAGAGTTTACCTTTAAGCTGCGCCAGGATGCCAAGTTCAATAATGGCGATCCGGTCACCGCACAGGCAGTGAAGGATAGCTTTGTTCGAGTTCTGGGTATCCCAAGCCTCGCCTCGTTCTTGCTCACTGATGTGGCATTTGTAACGAGCGGGGACCAGATTGAGGTGGTGGATGATTATACGGTGAAGTTCACGCTGCCTCAGTCCAACCCGATGTTCCTGAAAGTCCTGCAGGAAATGAATATGGTGATCGTCAACGTGGCTCGAAATCAAAGCCAAAGGCGGCGCCACCGAAGAAGAGCAACAGAAATGGGCATCCGCCAATCCGACTGGTTCTGGCCCTTATATGCTGGAGAAATATGAAGCCGGTGTGGAGCTGGTCTTGCTGCCAACCCGAATTACTGGGGGACGCCCCCGTACTATAAGAAAGTGGTCTACAAAATCGTCCCGGATGTCCAGAACCGCTTACTGCTGCTTCAGAGCGGTGATGTAGACATGGTATATGAAGCCGCCCCTGAAAGATTTGGAGACCTTGAAAGCGGATCCAAATCTGCAGCTTATGCAACACCAACCTTCGGGACGCTATTCTGGTGGCTTGGCGCCAAGACCGAACCCTGGAGCAAGTTAGAATTACGCCAGGCGATCGCCTATGCTATCCCGTACGACACCATCGTAAATGATGTGACCTATGGGTACGCTCTACCTGCAACCAGCTGGATTCCTGTCGGCTTGGAAGGTCATATCGACGCTTCCCCGTATACATACGACCTTGAAAAAGCCAAGGAACTCCTGGCTGCCGCTGGTTACCCGAAGGAAAGGGTTTGCCGCCAATCACCTTCTATTCCAAACAGGGTGTGCCTGAAGAAGAACAGGTCGTCAGTCTATATCCAGGCTGAGCTGGCTAAGATCGGCATCCAGATGGATATCCAGCCGGTCGCATTGGCTGCCCACAGCGAGAAACTGGCCTCTCACGAGCCAGGCCTGTTTGCCTTCAACTTCTGGATCCCCTACGTTCCAGACCCGATCTACTCGCTGTACTGGAACTTCAAAACCGCTGATAGCGGCTGCTGCAACTATGGCAGCTACACCAATCCCGCAGGTGGATGAGCTGATCACGAAGGGTCTGACCGAGCTGGATCCCACGGTTCGGAACGGCTGATGTCGAAGAAGTCCAGACGATCGTGGCGGAGATCTCCCTAGCATGCCGATCTACCATCCAACCTGGAATCTGGCGATGTTGAAGGCAGTACCAGGGATACTCATACTACCCCGATACGCTGCTGCGATTTGCTCAATTGTTCGAAGAGTAAATCTCGTCTGATCAAATTCTCTGCTGGCCCTGCCTGGCAGGGCCAGCAGAGATGATCGTGATCAGGAGTGAGTCGCTGGCATGAGATTATTGATTTATGCACTGGTAAACGAATTTTATTGCTGATACCCATCCTGTTGGGAATTTCTGTTATCACGTTTACATAACCCATGTCATTCCAGGCGATCCGTTATACATCCTGTTAAGCCCATATGCAAAAGAAGAGGATGTGCAAAACGCCCGTGTTAAATTAGGACTAGATAGACCACTTTACGTACAGTACGGAATTTACTTGAATGATTTGCTGCAAGGTGATCTGGGTTACGCTTATCGAACTCGACAACCGGTGATTGAGGATATGAAACAGCGTGTCCCGGCTACCTTGGAATTGACGATTATCAGCCTGTTCCTGGCAGTGGTGATAGGTATACCGTTGGGGGTGCAGGCTGCCGTAAATCGAGATACATGGCTTGATCACGTCGTTCGAGTTGTTTCCGTTGGAGGAGTCTCCATCCCGATCTTCTGGACCGGGGTTGTGCTGATCTATTTCCTTTACTTCAAACTTCATATTGCTCCACCTCCGTTGGGGCGGATGGGAATCAGGGGATATCCCACCGGATACGATCACCGGGATGTACATCGTGGACTCAATTCTGACCAGGAATTGGGCTGCGCTCGGTCACCAGTCTCAGGTATATCGCCTTGCCTGCGATCACATTGGGTTTTGCCATGCTGGCTCCGATCATGCGCATCACCCGCAACAGCATGCTTGAGGTGCTCAATTCTAATTATGTCCGTACAGCACGTTCTCTGGGCTTGAAACCGAACACCGTGATCTATCGAGATGCGTTGCGAAACGCTTTGCTGCCTGTGGTAACCAGCATCGGCCAGATATTCGGCTGGTCATTGGGCGGCGAGGTGCTGGTCGAAGTGGTTTTTTCCTGGCCAGGGCTCGGTTATTATGCTGTGAATTCAATCCTGAATACGGATTATGCTCCTGTCCAGGGTTTTGTCTATTGACCGCGACGATTTATGTCCTGGTCAATCTGGCTCGTCGACCTGCTTTATACCGTCATTGATCCTCGGATTACTTATTGATAGAAAGGTGTGTAAATGGATCAACCTTATCCATTACAGCGAACCTCGATCCTCCATCGGATCAACGTTTTTATCAAACGCTACGATTTTGAGATTTATTTGCTGCGTCGCAACCCGGTCACCTTGCTGGGATTAGGGATCATCATCCTGATGACTCTGGTTGCCATCTTTGGCCCTTCGCTCGCACCTTACGACCCGTTGGATGTCAAACCGGCTGACCGCTTGAAGGTCCTTCAGCCGCCCATTGGATGGGGACTGATGAATATGGGAGAGATATTCTTTCACGTACGATCTATGCAACTCGTACCGATATGATCATCTCTTCCAGCGCAGTTGGGATTGCCATGCTGATTGGCGTGTTTCTCGGAGCAGTTGCCGGGTATTTCGGGAGAGCCATTGGGGAAGTCATTATGCGTTTCCTGGATGTGATCCAGGCCTTTCCCGCTTTCATTCTGGCTATGGCGCTGGCGGTTGCCCTTGGTTCTGGAAAGACGACCATCATCTATGTGGTAGCTTTTATCATGATTCCAATCTTTGCCCGTTTGATGCGCAGCGAAATGCTGTCTGCACGTGAGCGCGGTTACACAGAAGCGGCGCGCTGTATGGGCGCCTCAGAATTGGAGATCATCTTTAAACAACTGCTTCCAAACTGCATCACACCCATACTTGTCCAGTTTGCCCTGAGTATGAGCTATGCCATTTTAGACGCGGCAGCGCTTAGTTTCATTGGGCTTGGAGTAAGACCCCCCGAACCTGAATGGGGTTCGATGGTCAATGCGGGGGTTGGTTATATCGCCTCCGGTCAGTGGTGGATTTCGTTCTTCCCGGGCCTGGTAATGGCAGTTACTATCTTGGGTTTCAATCTGTTGGCAGATGGCATGCGGGATGTGTTCGATCCCAAGTTGCGGAGTTGATTGTTTTTGAACCATTATTAAGAGTCCAGGATCTTAAAATACATTTCTTCACTTTCCGCGGCGTCGCAAAAGCGGTGGATGGCGTGTCCTTTGAGTGCCAGCAGGGTGAGGCCCTCGGATTGGTTGGTGAAAGCGGGTCTGGCAAATCTGTTTCCGGAATGGCGATCATGGGCTTGATCCAGCCGCCGGGCAAAGTGGTTGGCGGTGAGATCACATTTGAGGGCAATTCGTTATTGGGATCGTCTGAGAAAGAAATGCAAGAATGTACGCGGTAGCAAGATCAGTATGATCTTCCAAAATCCGCGCACCTGTTTGAATCCGGTCTTGACCCTGGGTGAGCAGATTGACCGGGTCTACCGGCGCCATTCGAACAGCTCAGCTGCTGAGGCGACTGCCCGCCGTTTCGAGATGTTGAGCCGGGTAGGTATTGGCGATCCGGACCGCTTCAGCAAGCAATATCCTCATCAGGTCAGCGGTGGGATGTGTCAGCGAGCAATGATTGTATGGCAATCATCTGCGAGCCGAAGTTGGTCATTGCAGATGAACCTACCACGGGATTGGATGTGACGATCCAACGCCAGATTATGGAACTGCTGGCAGAAATTCGCGAGCGCATGAACGAGACCCAGATCTTAATCACTCATGATCTGGGTGTGGTGGCTGAAACCTGCCAGCGGATCGTTGTGATGTATGCCAGCCGGGTAATGGAGGTCTCTCCAACGCAGGAGCTTTTTAGTGATCCGCTGCATCCTTATACGATCGGATTATTCGAATCAATTCCTCGCGTGGATATCGATGAGCAGCCGATTCCGTTGCCGGGTTATGTTCCAAACGCCCTCAACCGTCCTGCCGGCTGCCCATTTCACCCGCGTTGCTCCAGAGCACAGGATCTCTGCCGGGTTGAACAACCAGAATTATTACCGGTAAAAGATGGCCGGCTGGCAGCCTGCCACTTTGTGGAGAGGTAGATATGCCATGCAAAATCTATCGTCATACCCCCCCGCTTTCTAGGAATTCACGAGATCTGACGATCCATTTTGTCGTTCAACATCGCCTGTTCACCCCCGATATCGTGGTGCACGCGGCCGACAAGGTCAATCTGAATGTATATCGCGGAGAGACTTTAGGCCTGGTTGGCGAAAGCGGATCGGGAAAGACCACCATCGGGCGCGGGACCCTCAGATTGATCGAACCGACATCTGGGGAAGTTCTTCTGGATGGGCAGAATATCGGCAAGCTGCGTGGCAAGGCGTTGCGTGATCTTCGTCGCAAGATGCAAATGGTCTTTCAAGACCCGACCGATTCCCTGACCCGCGTTTCACCTGTCGCCAAACACTGGTGGATGCCCTGGCACATGCTGGCTGTAAGCCAAGCAAACGCCTCATGCGGGCTGTAGAACTGCTTGCCAGTGTGGGTTTGGAAGTATCCGACCTGGATAAATATCCGCACCAATTCAGCGGAGGTCAGCAGCAGCGCATCGCCATTGCCCGGGCTCTGGCATTTACTCCAGAACTGCTCATCCTGGATGAACCGACAGCCTCGCTGGATGTTTCGGTAAAAACCCAGGTCACGCAGCTTTTGCGCGATCTGCAAAAGAAGTTCAACCTGAGTTTTATTCTCATTTCACACGATCTAAGCAATGTCAAATACATGACCGATCGAGTAGCGGTAATGTATCTTGGACAAATCGTTGAGGTTGGCAACACGAGCGCCATCTTTTCAAATCCAATGCATCCTTATACACGCGTTTTGATCGATTCGGTTCCAGTTCCAGATCCGAATCTGTCACCGGAAGCGCCTCACCTTGGTAGGGGAAATCCCCAGCGCCACAGCACCCCCCACAGGCTGCCGTTTCCATACCCGCTGTCCATTCCGCCTGGAGATTTGCGACCGGATTGAACCTCAGTTGGTCGGGGTAGAGGTTGGGCGCATGATTGCATGCCATCTGTATTAGTTGAGTGACCTTGTGCAGGATTCATTGACCTGGAGAACAAACAAAACGGAAGGAACCAGAAATGTCCCCAAATAAAATGAAGGCAATCGTATGGGATGGGCGCAATTTTCCTGATGGTTTGACGTATACCGATTTTGATACCCCTAAGGTGCGACCTGGATGGGTACTGGTCAATACAAAGGCTGCCGGAATTTGTGGTTCCGATCTCCATTACCTGTTAGGTTATACCCGAAGTTGGATTCCGGATAAAAACCTCCCTGCTGTGCTCGGCCATGAAAATGCAGGCGTGGTCGTCGAAGTGGGCGAGGGTGTAACCAGTGTTAAGCCCGGCGATCGGGTGGCGATTGAACCTCTACACGGGTGTCTAGAGCGTGGACTGCCGCCCTGCCCAATGTGCAAAATCGGTAAATATCATATCTGCCAGAACGGGCTCACCCATGTCGGTATCCCGCTGGTTGAGATGCTCCCTGGTGGCTACGGCGAATATTCGATCGCTCACGAGAGCCGCTTGTTCAAAGTGCCGGAAAATGTCTCCTTAGAAGATGCGGCGCTGTTGGATATCCTGGCAGTGGGTGTGCATGCCGTCAAGTTGGTTCGTCCCGGTATGGGTGACACAACCGTCGTATATGGCTGCGGGATTATTGGGCTGGATATGATCCAATGCCTGCGGGTAGAAGGCGTCAAAGATATCATTGCCATCGCCAAATATGAGTTCCAGGCAGATATTGCGAAAAAATTAGGCGCCACAGAAATAGTTATCCTGGACAAGGATGTAGACCCGGTCAAAGAAGTGATGAAGCTGACCAATGGTCGGGGGGTTGACCAGGTCTATGAATGCGTTGGTGGCGAGACCGATGCGCTTGACCAGTCGGTAGGGATGTGCCGCATGGGAGGACAGGCGGTGATGCTGGGGGTTTTCTCCGGTCAGCGGCCGATGGATTTATTCACCATGCTATGGAAGGAGGTAAACATCATAGCCTCCAACAGCTATTCCACCGCAGGATACGAACGCGAGTTCCAGATAGCTATGGACCTGCTGCAAGATGGCAAAGTTTCCCATGATGAATTAATCACCCATCGTTTTTCGCCAGAGCAATGGAAAGATGCCCTGAATATGGCGATATCTAAGGGGAAAAACCAATCGATTAAAACGATGTTTATTCGCAGCTAAATTTCAGCCAAGGGAATGTGCAGACGTATGAAGGAAGAAGATAGATGAAAGCAGTTATCTGGGACGGTGGTAATTGGCCAAACGGTGTGAGCTATGGGGATTTTCCTACTCCCGAACCTCCACCGGGTTGGGTGGTTGTAAAATCGATGGCGAATGGAATATGCGGTTCAGATCTGCATTATTTGCAAGGATATACCCGCCATCTGGTGCATGATCAGAATCTGCCTGCCGTAATGGGACATGAAGCTGCTGGCGTTATCGCAAAACTCGGCGACGGAGTGGAAGATCTTGAAAGTGGGCGACCGGGTGGCGTTGGAACCGCTGCATGCCTGCCGGGAATTAGGTTTAAAACCTTGCCCCATGTGCCAGACAGGCAATTATCAACTCTGCCCGAACTTGAGTATCGTCGGTGTGCCAATTGGCCGGATGATCCCTGGAGGATATGGCGAGTACTGCCTCTACCATAGTACGCGTGTTTTCAAATTACCCGACCATGTCAGTTTTGAAGAAGCAGCCCTGCTCGATACCCTGGCCTGCACGGTACACGCGATTAATCTGGCAAGGCCGGTTCCCGGTGAAACCGCGGCGGTAATCGGCTGTGGGATCATCGGAATTGACACCATCCAGTGTCTTCGTGCTGCTGGCTTGAAAGATATCCTGGCGGTTTCCAAGTACGATTGGCAAGGCGAGATGGCCCGGAGTTATGGCGCTACGGAAGTGAGTGATCTCTGGCGGTAAGCTAGATCCGGTAAAGGAAGTCCAGCGCCTGACGCAAGGTTGGGGGGTAGACCAGGTCTACGAATGCGTGGGAGGCAATACCGACGCCTTGCAGGAAGCACTCGGGATGGTGCGACCCAAAGGCAAGATCATCATGGAAGGTGTTTTCTCCGGCGATAGACCGTTCGATCTGCTGACGCTTCTGTTGCGAGAGTCTCCAGTGCTGCCATCCATGTGTTATTCCTATTACGGCGGCAAGCGCGAATTTCAAATGGCGCTGGATATGGTGAGCAGCGGAAAAGCTGAACAGTCTTCGATGATCACCCATCGATTTGCGATCAAAGACTGGCGTGAGGCGATCCAAACCGCTATCGACAAGCACCGCACTCATGCCAGCAAGGTAATGTTTATTTATTCGTAATGGCCGCATCGTGCATGCTGCCCGGAAGTCAGTAGAAATTTCGAGATAAATCCAGAATTGTCGATGCATTTGAATGGAGGATTAGAAAATGGTAGAAAACGAGAATATGGTCCCCAAGTCTACCGCTGCGCGTTTATTTACCACTGGCATGGAGTGGGAAGCAGGTTTATTTGTGGAAACATTCCGCGAATTAATCAAGCGCATGTCGAGAGAAGAAGCACGTGAGATCCTGGGAAAGGCAATGTATCGGGCGGGTCACCGACTGGGTGAGGAAGCGCGCCAGTTCTCAAAAACCAGCAAAGGTCCGCTAGGTATGGCCGAGGCCTGGGATGTTTTATATGGCGCCGGAACCAAGGAAGCAGTTGAACTAAATCGAGAGACACTTTGTTTTTCGTGTATCGGGATGTGCGGCGTTCGATCTGATGGCACGCTGGGGACTGAGCCCGGAAGAGATCATTTTCATCGGTAAGGCCTATTGTGCAGGTGATGTGGGGCAGGCGCACGGCTTTGACGAAGAAATGTTTTTTCAGCATACCCGGCGACTGATGGCTGGTGACGACGGTTGCGTATGGGATTACACCACCTACGAAAAGGAGAAAGCCAATTCAGCCGCTGCGGTCGAGGAATTAGGGCTGGATAAATAGCCCCTTTCCATTCGATCAGCGTCTTGGGAAAGCAGCTCTTCTTATGATCAGCCACCGTGATCGTGTTCTGTCAGCCCTCGACCACCGTGAATCCGATCGGGTTCCGGTGGATCTGGGCGGCACACAAACCGGCCTCCTGGTTGAGCCTTACAACGCGCTCAAGCGGGCGCTGGGGCTTAATACACCCACGCAAGTGAGCAATATCGTCCTCGGGTTAGCCCATGTCGAAGAGGCTGTTCTGCAACGTTTCGATATCGACATTCGGCATGTCCTGCCTGGACAAGCGGATCAATTTCATTTCAAGCTCCTGCCGGATGATAGTTTTTACGACGAGTTTGGCACACGTTGGCGCAAGCCGCCCGGTGGTTATTATTACGATATGGTCGAATTCCCGCTGGCAGAATGCACAATGGAGGCATTGGAGAAATTCCCCTGGCCAGACCCGGAGGATCCGGGCCGGGTACGCGGCGTCGGTGAAGAGCTTTCCAGACTGCGTGGCGAAACCGATTATGCCTTAGAAGCTGGTTTGGTGGGGTTATGGGAGACCTCCTGGTTCGCAGTCGGGTTGGAGCGCATGCTATTTGCGCTCACGGATACCCCCGACTTTGTGGAAGCAATGATGGACCGGACATTGGAATTTCTCCTGCGAATGCACGGCGCCTACCTGGATGTGGCCGGTCCGTATCTTGACCTGGTGACACTATGGGACGATTATGGCGTCCAATCTACCAGCTTGATCTCACCTGTGCGGTGGCGCAGCCTGGTCAAACCCCGCCTGGCAGAGTTGATCGCTAATGATCCGTTCAAAGACCGGCGCCGCCATTGGGATACACACCTGCGGTTCAATTGTCTCCCTGTTAGATGACCTCGTGGAAATTGGGATCCAGGTGATAAACCCGGTCCAAGTATCGGCCAGGAATATGTCGTTGCCCGAATTAAAGCAACGCTACGGGAATCAACTGGTATTCTGGGGTGGTATCGATACACAATTTTTATTACCAAATGGCGGCCCAATGGAGGTCAGGCAAACAGTCGAGGATACGGTAAATCTGATGGCTCGTGGCGGCGGCTATATCCTGGCAGCTGTGCATAATATCCAACCAGGTGTTCCTCCCGAAAACATTATTGCAATGTACGATACCGCCAGGTCGGCAGGCTGGGAAAGAGCGGGCCAATCTCAACAAGCGAATGTGAAGGAAACGGGAAGTGAAGTGAAATTATGAATCAACCGCCCGCTACCCCACTACAGCTCAAAACCAGCGGTATTCGCCCGCGGGTGCATCAGCGGTTTGAGATCTTGAATGCAAGCGACATGGACAAAATCCATGCCGCCACGCTGCGGATTCTCAAAGAAGTGGGGGTCCGTTTTGACAGCCCAGAAGCGCTGTCGCTGCTGCGAAAGGCCGGTGCTGAGATTGAAGGTTCGCAGGTGCGCTTACCGGCCAGGATGGTTGAACAGGCTATCGAAAGCGCACCTGCTAAGGTGACCCTGTATGCCCGTGACCCTGCCAAAAACATGTACCTGGGGGAGGGCAGCATCCATTTCACAAGCGGTTTCGGGGCAACCTGGGTCCGCGATTCTGAAACTGGGGGCATGTCGAACTGCAACATTAAATGACCTGGCCGCTTTTACCCGGCTGGCAGATGCGCTCGATCTCGTTCACATGGTCTTGTTTGCAGTTGTTCCCCAGGATGTCCCGGCTCGGTTGCTCGATGTGATTTGCACGGCTGAAGTGCTCCAGAATACCTCTAAACACGTCCAGCTCAGCCTGGAAGCGGCGGAACTGGTGGAGTATGTGCTTAAAATTGCACGCCAGATGGTTGGAAAAGGGGATCCTTTACCGATCTCAGCAGGCGGCGTTCCCAATTCGCCGCTGCATTATTCTGAAGATGTGGCTATCAAGTTCATCCGCTTGCGCGCGAAAATGTGCCGTGTTTCATCGTTTGTGGCGCAATGGCCGGGGCAACTGCTCCGATCACTCTGGCTGGACTTCTGGTTCAACAGAATGCCGAGTTCTTGGCAGGTTTGGTGATCCACCAGCTTGCAAATCCCGGCGCTCCGGTGTCTACGGCACCTTTTCGGGTGGGTTTGACATGAGGTATACCAAGCTCGCCTTGGGCGGTCCTGAGGTCTCATTGATCACCTGTGCCACCCAACAGTTGTGTGACCGCTACGAGATCCCTTTGGGATATGCAACTGGAGGGGTGACGGACAGCCCGGTGAGCGATATTCAAGCCGGGATCGAAAAGACCTTTGGGGTTCTATCGGCTGCTATGGCTGGAGTGGATGTTATCCACGATGGAGTATCCGGATTGCTGGGCGCCGGGATGGTGACCAGCCTGGGCCAGCAGCTGATCGACCACGATCTATGTGCCTCCGTTCGATTTTTCTTACAAGGGATCCCTGTATCCAACTACTACGTTGGCTGAAGATCTGATTATCTTCAACCGGCGCAGGCGGAAATTTCATGTTAAGCGACCATACCGTCGCTGAGCTACGTAAATCGCTGTTTATGCTCCAATGCGGGCTCGCAACCTGGACCCATTGAACACACCCGAAGGCAGCTCGTACCTGTTTGACGAATGCGACGAAACAGGCAAAGAAGCTGCTGGGCTCTCACCAGCCGCTGCCGATACCTGCAGCAGAAACGATTTGCGATCGAGTAAATCATTGAAGAAGCTCGTTTATTCATAAACTGTCAGCACAGGAGGATGATATGAGTGCGTCAATGCTTGGGGATATCTTATACGTGGATTTGACCCAGCGCAAGATTTCCAAACGCCCATACACAAAGGAGCTCGCCAGCCAGTATATCGGCTGCCGAGGTTATAATGCTGCCTTGCTGTGGGAAATGGTACCGAAAGGAACCGATCCCCTCGGACCGGATAATGTCTTGATATTTGGAACTGGTCCGCTGACGGGGACCTCTGCACCCAGCTCGGGGCGAATCTCGGTGACAACGAAAAGCCCATCCACCAACCTTTACCTCAAAACCAACGTGGGGGGAGCCTGGGGCGGGGAATTTCGATTTGCTGGATACAGCTATGTGGTTTTTACCGGTAAAGCGGATACACCCGGTGTATCTTTATATCGATGACGACAAGGTCGAGATTCCGTGATGCCCGCCACCTGTGGGGAAAGGATGTCCGCGCGACCGAGCATCATCATCCAACAGGAGATTGGCGACAGCAATCTCAAGGTCGCCAGTATTGGTCCAGGCAGGCGAAAACCTGGTCATGTTTGCTGCGATCATGTGCTCAAATTACAACGCCGCGGCGCGCGGCGGCGCAGGCGCAGTGATGGGTTCAAAAAATCTCAAAGCCATCGCGGTGCGCGGCACCCGCCCAGTGGAGGTGGCCGAACCCGACCGTTTCAAGGAGCTGGTTGGATGCAGCGTGGGAGCTCTACCACAAGCAATCTGGCGCGCTCAGCACGCATATCTATGGGACTTCGGGCAGCGTCACAGCTGTGAACGAAATGCACATCCTGCCGACCTACAACTTATCAATCCGGTTATTTTGAAGACGCCGAACAAGATTTCCGGGCAGGCACTGGTCGACGGCGGCTATCTCAAGCGCCGGGTGGGCTGTTACTCCTGCCCGATGTCCTGCCACCGCTATTCAGAGGTAAAAGACGGAAAATACCAGGGGGCATATGCCGGCGGACCGGAATATGAAACCTTCAGCGCTCTGGGTTCAGGAACCGGTGTGAGCGATATCGAAGCGATCATTCGGGCAAATGAGCTTTGCGATATTTACGGCCTGGATACCATTTCTACCGGAAGCGTGATCCAGTGGGCGATGGAATGCCACCAACGAGAGCTCAACTTCGACCGCGGATGGTTTGGATCTCTCCTGGGGGAATGCAGAGACGGTAATTTCATTGATCGAAATGATCACCTACCGCCAGGGCCTGGGCAATATGCTTGCGAACGGCGTCAAGCGCGCTGCTGAAGAAATGGGACAGAAACTCGGAAAACTGGGCGATGCAGGCCAAGGGGCTGGAGCAGTCGCGGGTTGAAACCCGGTCTGCATATTCTTATGCCCTGGCATTCATGGTCAACCCGCGCGGCCCGGATCACTTGATGACCGAAACGCTGGCCGAGTTTGGGATGTCGCCGGAAATGCTGGATGTCATCGAAAAAGTGACGGGGGATAAAAAATATGCCACACCCTATATCAACCGAGAAGCGCCCGGAGATCGTCCGCTGGCACGAAGACGTCTATGCAATGACGGATGCGCTTGGGCTGTGCGCATTTGCTTCGACCGCCCAGTATTATATGACCCCCTTGCTGATGTCCGAGCTTTTTTCGGCTTCGGTGGGTGTGCCTTGCGATGAAGAACAGGGCATGAAGCTCGGCAAGAAGATCGTCACCATGGAACGCTGCTTCAACACAAGGGAAGGTGCCACTCGTGTGGACGATCGCTTGCCGAAGCGCCTGATGACCGAAGCCCTTAAAAATGTCACGGACAGGCCCAATATCAATTCGCTTGAGGTGATGAATCCTCTTCTTGATCGCTACTATGCCATGCATGAATGGGATGTAGCCACCGGTCGTCCGACCAGAGCCGTGCTGGAAGACTACAACTTGAAGTCCTGGGCTGATGAGCTGGAGAAGCTCGGGTACATTCCGAGCTGAGAACGATCTGAACAAAAAAACTGGATTTTCGCCCTCGAAGAGGCGGGCAGAAGACAGCAAACCATTCACAAAGAAACAGGGATATCGATATGTTTACAAAAGATAATATCGGAGCATTTTTAGAAGGTCTGGCAATTCTCGGAACGGGTGGTGGAGGCTCTCCCGAGTGGGGTCGGATCATCATGGAAAACGACCTTGAAAAAGGTCGGGCGGCGAAAATCGTTCAGCCTGAGGATGTGCCTGATGATGCCACAGTCGCCAGCGGCGGGATCATGGGCTCCGTGAAAGTCCTGGACAAGATCAGCCCAAAAGAATTAATCTCTGGTTGGGAGAAGCGCTTTGAGCTTACGGAAGCGTTCAAGCTGCAGGCCGAGACGATTGGCAAGAAAATCGATTATATCGTTGCCTTTGAGATGGGTGGGCTGAACACTCCGGTGATGCTTTCCCTGGGCGCTCGCACCGGCATCCCGGTGATCGACGGAGACGGTCTTGGACGGGCAGCGCCTGAGACTCAGATGATCTCATTTATCGGCTACGGTGTATCCCTGACCCCCATGCCGCTGGTGGACGCCGCAGGGAACGCAGTTGTCGTCCGGTACGGCGCCGAGAACACTTTTGCGGACATGTTGGGCCGCTGGGTGGTGACTCGAGGTGGGGGGATGGGGGCAAACAGCCATTATCCGATGAGTGGAAAGAAGCTTAAAGAGACAGTGATCCCTCACACGATCAGCGGCGCCCTGGCTTTGGGGGAAGCAGTCATCAAAGCTCGAGCTGAAAAAATGGATCCGGTCGCGGTCGTCGCCAATTTTGTTGGAGGGAAGCACCTGTACTCCGGTGTCATTCAAAAGTTAGAGGAAAAAGAATGGGAAGGTTTTTACTTCATCAATGCACAGCTGAGCGGCGGCGCTGAGCTGGTGATCAAGAATGAGTATATGGCTTTGAAGATGGACGGAAAACCCGTCACAATTTTCCCCGATTTCATCCTGGGACTGGACCCTGAGACAGGCCGCGGTTTGATGAGCGCGGATTTGAAAGTAGGCGATGAAATCGCGCTGGTCGTCGCACCTTGCCATCCGCGCCTGCGGGGAGCATTGAAGTCCAAAGAAGGTCAGAATGCCTTCTCGCCGGTTCGCTTTGGTCAGCCTGACCTGGTCTTCAAACCGGTTGAAGAGCTGCTTAAGGGTATGTTTTGAAATTTTGATAGAAAGGTAACAGGCGATGAAACAGATTCGAGTGGATGTCGAAAAATGTACCGGCTGCGGGCAGTGTGCATTGGCCTGTTCGTTCAGGAATGTCGGTAAATTCGAGCTGAGCCAGAGCAATATCCGGATTATTCAATGGGAAGATATCTGTCTCTCAGTGCCGAACCTCTGCCAGCAATGTGAAGACACACCCTGTGTGGTCTCTTGTCCGACGGAAGCGATCTATGTCAATCCCGAAACTGGCGCGATTGTGATCGATACAGACCTGTGCACCCAATGCTACAACTGTGAAGAGGAGTGCCGCTACCAGGTGATCCATGTCGACCCCTGGAAGGAAATCCGCTCACCTGCGATCTGTGCGGCGGCAGCCCGCAATGTGTTGCGGTTTGTTTCCCTGGGGCGCTGAGCTTTGTGGAAATCCCGGAGGCTGAAAAAGAACCGCTTAAAGCATTGGCTCAAGTATTGATCGATCGGTCAGAAGGAAGACCCGTCCCTCCGCCGGTAGAGTTGAGCTCCAGGAGCGTCACATGAGCGCTCAGAATGCAGTGATTCACACAGAGATCCGCGGTACCACGGGCGCCCGGATCAATGACCTCGATGTCGAGGCCAGGCGTGACCAGCTTGTACGATGTTCTGGTGAAAATGTCCAGGGAAGATTGGGCGCAGGACCTTTTCACCGAGAACGATGGTCGGGTAGCCCCAGTGCCGGGCTATATGATGGTCCTGGACTCGCAAATGGTTCAGCAGTGGGAGGTCGACAGCATCCCTGTGAAGGACGGGCAGCATCTTAAAATTTGTTCAGGTAGTTCCGGGTGGCTAGGTGCACTATGACTGAGAAAATTCGGATTGTCGGTATCTGCAGCAGCCCGCGCCGGGCCAACACAGAGATCATGCTCAGGGAAGCGTTGAAGGCTGCAAAAGAGGCCTACCCTGAAATTTCGACCGAGATCGTCACGCTCAAGGCCAAGGTGATCAAACCCTGCTATGACTGCAAGGCATGCGAGCGGCGCCACTCGATGTCGCTGGCCGACCAATGCGTCCTGGAGGACGATTGGGCGGAAGTGGTGCGACCGCTGGTCGACCCTGTTCCAAACGGGGTCATCATGGCGTCGCCGGTTTATTTTTCCGATGTCAACGCCCACATGCGGGCTTTCATGGAACGCTGCACCTCGCTTGTGAAACCCTTCTGGTTCCCCAGCATCCCCTTTCCTGCGCCGGATTTCTCGCGAACAGCCGCCGGGGCGCTGGCAGTCGGTTTTCACCGTCACGGAGGTCAGGAAACTGCAATCCTTACACAGCTCCGCTTCTGCGCCATTCTTGGCATGGTGGTTGTAGGGAGCGTGGATCCGGACCATGGGCCAATTGGATATTACGGCGGAGCCGGCTGGGAAGATGTGACCGGCAGCGCGAGCAGGGAAGCCGTCAAAAAGGACGCCTGGGGGCTGTTTTCAGCCCGGGTGGTCGGCCGCAAGGTCGCCCGCACAGCCATCATGCTGGCTAAGGCGCCCGAAGTGCACGCGGTGAGCGAAGCATTCGTCTCCCCGATGGCTTCTTACGAATAAGGTTCGTTTCTACGAGAAAATAACTCGGGTCATGTCAGAAAATCGCTCAGTTGATCCGATCGATGGAGAACACACCGAAATGACACATAAAGAACTTTTATTGATGATCCCAGGCCCAATCCAACCGGAACAGACGTGCTGAAGGCGATGGGAAGCCCGGTCCGGGCACATTACGGACCAGAATGGACCGAGCTCTACAACCAGACCACTGAGATCGTAAAGCATCTGTTCAATACCGAAGGGGATGTTTTCCTGATGGTCGGTTCCGGCTCCTGCGGGTTGGACAGCTGCCTGGGCAGCGCTTTCAGCACAGGGGAAAAAGTGATCATCGGGATCAACGGATTTTTTGGGGAAAGATTAAGAGCGATTGCGGAGGGATACGGACTGACCACGGTGCTCGTGGAAGCCGAATGGGGAAAGCCGTTTGAACCTTCTGATTTCGAGGCTGCGATCCTGAATAACCCGGATGCCAGGGGGGTGTGCGTAGTCCACCTGGAGACATCGACGACGATCATCAACCCGATTGAAGAAATTGGGGAGATCGTAAGAAAGCATGGCCTTTGCTACATGGTCGACGCGGTCTCTTCCCTTGGAGGTATCCCGGTGCAGATGGATGCCTGGAATATAGACCTGTGTGCAACCGCTTCCCAGAAATGCCTTGGAGCGCCTCCCGGGTTGGCGCCGGTTGCCGTGGGTCGGCGCGGCTGGGAGTTCATCGACCGATTTCCGACAACCAACCACGGCTGGTACACGAACCTGCGCACATGGCGAAAATATGTTCACGAGTGGGGTGATTGGCATCCATTCCCCATCACCATGGCAACAAATAACGTTCTGGCGCTTAAAACCAGCCTGGACAACCTGCTGAGGGAGGGGGTGGAGTACAGGATGGAGCGTTACAGGCGGCTCGCCTCCGACTTCGAGATGGGCTGCGCAGGATCGGTATGCCTCCTTATACTCCTGATGATATGATGGCGCCTGTTTTGACCGCGGCTTATGGACCTGAAGGTGTGCCCACCGGCAAGATCGTCACCTACATGGCGGAGGAACACCAGATCAAAATAGCCGGCGGCCTGGGAGCTTTGAAAGATAAGATTTTTCGGGTGGGTCACATGGCTCCAACGGTGTCAGAAGGTGACATCGATCGTGTTTTGGACGGGTTGAGCCAGTTTAAACCATAGGGATATTGCTTTACGGAGGGATTAAAATTGAACGAGAAACCTTTGCAAGGGAAGGTCGCCCTGGTGACCGGGTCTTACCGCAATCTGGGCGCGGTGACCGCTGAAACGCTGGCAAGTTACGGCGCTTCGGTTGTGATCAACGACCTGGATTTGCCGGATCTGGCTGGAGTCAGGGATCAGAATCCTCGAGCGCATCCGAGGATATGGAGTCCAGGCGGTTGCGATCCCTGCGGATGTTTCACAAAGCAGCGAGATACGCAGACTGTGCCAGACAGCCATGGATACCTTTGGTAAGGTCGATATCCTGGTGAATAATGCCGGTCCGTTCAGCATGGACCCCTATTTATCGATGAGCGAAGCAAGTCTACGACCGGGTGATGGATGTCAACCTGAAAGCGATCTACCTCACCGCTCAGGAAATCGTCCCGGTGATGAAAGCCAACGGATGGGGAAGGATCGTGAGCATGTCGGCTGGCTCGGCGTATGTTCGCAACCACACGTCTATGGGCTCGCCAAAGTACGGCGTTCAATTCATCACCGAGGAGCTCGCTTTGGAAGCTGGGTCCTGAGGTCACTGTGAATGCGGTGGCGCCTGGACAGATTTACGAAAGCCTGCCGGACATCGCCGAATTTGATCCAACCTTCGGAGAGCGGTATACCGCCCGCTCACCCCTAAAAACGCTAGTCACCCGAAAGGATGTCGCCACTCTTATCGCAAATTTATGCACGCCGGCTTACGATCGGATCACCGGCAGTCACCATCAAGATCGATGCTGGAGCAGAGATCTGGCGGTTTTAAGCGAGTTGCTTCTGGACAGTTTGGGCTTGACGTTCAAAGCGGCAGGACAGTGCTGCTCTGAAAAATAGTCGTCAATTTGACATTGATATTCGGAAAGGAAAACGCATGGACATTTTAGAAATCACGGGAAAACATGGGCTGCTGGCGGCCATTGAGCTTCAAAAAGCGCAGGATGCAATTCCCGTTGGCACGCGCTCTGATGGATGGTGGTCTGACAGTGGCAGAAATCACATTTCGCACCTCCGCCGCTGCAGATGCGATCCGAACCATGTCGGCGGCTTACCCGGAGATGATGGTTGGGGCAGGATCGATCATCAGCGTCGAGCGGGCTGAAGAAGCCGTGGCTGCAGGAGCCAGGTTCATCGTCTCGGCCGGGTTCAACCCGCGCTGGTGGATTGGTGCATTGAAGAGAGGTTTGCCCACGCTGCCCGGGGTGGCAACGGCTTCTGAAATCACCCAGGGGATGGTGCGCGGTCTAAAAGTTCTCAAGTTCTTCCCGGCCGAAGTGATGGGCGGCATGAACGGTCTCAAGGCGCTGTCGGCGCCGTTTCCGGCGAATGAAGTTTATCCCTATGGGAGGTGTATCGGCTGCCAACCTGGCGGATTATCTTCGTGCATGCCTTGCGTCCATGCCTGCGGAGGCAGTTGGCCGGTGAATAAGAAATTAATCTGCTGAAGGTCGGTTTGCCGAGGTCACGCAGCTGACGCGCGAAGCGTTAGCGATCATCAAAGAAGTGAGGGGATAAAATGAGCGAGAAAAAACCTCGAGTTGTCACGTTGGGAGAAATCATGCTGCGGCTGAAATCGCCGGGTTTCGAGCGGCTGCTGCAGTCCGGCAGATTCGAAGTGACCTTTGCAGGTGGTGAAGCAAATGTTGCTGTTTCGCTGGCAAATTTTGGAGTGGATGCTGCTTTTGTGACCGTCTTACCTAAGAATGCGGTGGCAAACGCCTGCATTTCTTTCCTGCGCGGGACCGGGGTGGATACGCGTTTGATCCAGCGCGGTGGTGACCGCATCGGGATCTACTATTTGGAAGCTGGAGCAAACCAGCGCCCTTCGGTCGTGATCTATGATCGCATGAATTCATCGATTGCCAACGCCGACCTCGAGCAGTTCAATTGGGATGAGATCTTTTCTGGGGCGGATTGGTTTCACATCTCGGGAATCACACCGGCTATCAGCCAAAAGGCGGCGGATCTGGCGATTACCGCAGTTCAAGCAAGCGAAGCTGCACGAAGTGACCGTTTCCTGCGACTACAATTACCGCAAGAATTTGTGGAAGTACGGAAAAAAACCGGTCGAGGTCATGGGTGAACTTGTGAAATATGTCGATGTAGGGATTGCCAACGAAGAGGATTGCCAACTCGCATTAGATGTAAAAGTTGACGAGCAGTCGTGGAAAAATGATATTCAAAGCGGCGAGCTGAATGTTGGAAAATTTAAAGCCCTGTGCGAAGCTGTGTTGGAAGAATTTCCCAATCTGAAGATGCAGGCCATCACCCTGCGCCAAAGTTACAGCGCTGACCATAACGGCTGGTCGGGATGCCTGCATGATCGCAAGGACTTTTTTGTCGGGCCGCATTACGATATTACCGATATTGTCGACCGAGTTGGCGGGGGTGATGCCTTTGCCGGTGGGTTGATCTACCGTTTATCCAATGGATTTTCCACCAAGGAAGCCCTGGATTTTGCTGTCGCGGCTTCGTGCTTGAAGCACTCTATCGTCGGTGATTTCAACCGTGTCTCCGCCGAAGAAGTATTCCGCCTTCTTGGGGGCGACAAATCTGGCCGCGTGCAACGCTAAAAGGTTCGCTCCGTCAAGATATTCTCCTTAAAGCACCCATCTCGAACTTCCTCGTAACAATTCGGTGGGGAGTTCTGCGAGTTTGTCACGCGGGTCAAAGCGTAACATTTCCAGAAACTCTTCCACTGCGATGTCACGCAGTTCGAGATGGGTTTTCTTACTTAGGTGCCCCCACAGGGATTCGAACCCTGGTTTTAGCCTTGAAAGGGCTGCGTCCTGGTCCCCTAGACGATGGGGGCAAAGCGTCAGGATTTTACCATTGGATGGTATCTGGGTCAAGCATTCTATGAAAATTGCTCGACCTTCCCTTGCATGTTCAATCCTGGCTGTTACTTGGGTGTGATCGTGACTTTGCGGCACGGCTCCTCGCCAATGCTTTCCGTGGTCACGAAAGGATTTTCGCGCAGCTCGATATGCACCAGTCGGCGCTCGTTGGCCGGCATCGGCTCGAGAACCTGCCGCCGTCCCGTTTTTATCGCCTGCTCGGCCATACGGCGGGCAAGCTGGCGTAGCTGGTTAACTCGCCGCGCCCGATAGCCCTGCACGTCCACCACAAGCGAGATCGAGTGCCCTAATTCTTTACCGATAATCAAGCTGGAAATGTATTGCAGTGCATTCAGCGTCTCGGCGCGCGGACCAATCAGGATATTCAGATCGTCGCCCTGGATGTCCACGTAAACCGGCGGTTTGCTGTGGCGGTCTTCGGGGTCGCCATAGCGCGCCGTCACTTTTGCCGGCACTTTCATGCGTTCGACCAGGTCTTCCAGCACCTGGCGCGCCACCTGCAAAGCTGGGTCGTTCTCATCCGCTGCTTCCGAAGATATTTCCGGCCGGGCAGCGGCTGCCTCAACTTCCTCTACCGGCGCGGCCTGTGGAAGCGCAACCGGCGCAGAGTCGACTGGCGGAGCACTGATGACAGTCGGAGCGCCTTTTACCACCAGACGCACGCGTGCTTGCCGGAAACCTAAACCGAACAAGCCCTTGCTTCCACCATCCAGCACTTCAACTACAACGGCATCTTCAGCCAGGCCTAAATCTGCAAGGCCTTTAGCCACGGCTTCTTCGACGCTAGGAGCAATGATTTCGATATTTGCACGGTTCTCGCTCATCTTAGCCTCTTCAAAGGACGGAATCCCAAAAAATTACTTACCCAACAATTTTCCAGGAAGCAGGTTCCGCCAGTTCAATTTGCCCATCGCTGCATACTGGGCAATGGTTACAAGGTTACCGGTAACGAAATATAACGCCAGACCAGAGGCGAAAGTTAACGCCAGGTAGCCCATCAAGATCGGCATGTAGAGATTCATCGCTTGGGTCATCTGGGCGCCCAATTCGCCAGGCTGCGAGGGCGGCGTCATCAGTTTGGATTGCATAAAGGTGGTGATAACGACCAGGATCGCCAGAATCGGGATGCCGATGCCAAAGATATAGAAGCGCTCCGGCTGGCTGAGGTTCATCCAGAGGAACTGGTTATTGATCGGGATCAACTCCGATGTATCGATAAACGGGTAAATATGCCTGGACAATTCCAGCATTTGCGTAGGCGTCACCGCCAGGGCGCGCGTGATGGATTGGTACAACCCGATAATGATCGGGAATTGGATCAGCGTCGGCAGGCAAGAACCAAGCGGGTTCACTCCCATCTGCTGGTACAGCTTCATCTGCTCTTGCTGCATTTTCTGTTTATCGTCTTTATATTTCTTCTGTAAATCCAGCCATTCTTTGGATTTTTGCATATCTTGCATCTTCTGGGCGCTCTTCATCTGTTGAGCGCTCAGCGGCGTGGTGAGCAGCCGCACAACAATCGTGAAGATAATGATCGCAAGCCCAAAATTCCCCAGAATGCTGTAGATCCACAGCAGGGCATTCATCATCGGATTAAGGATCAATAAATCCCACATGTTATTCTATCCATTTCAAGAATCGAGGCTTCATTCAGGTCATCCTTAGCCAGGCGTTTACTTCGCAGGGATAAACGCCCAACGTTGTGTGCCTTCAAAATTGATCGCAACCAACACCGTGTCCGAGCCGTTCAAAGCAACCAGGATACTGTCGCCCGCCGCCACCAGGTCGGACTGAATCTTACCACCTAACGGCTTGCTCCACACGATGGTTCCATTTTCAGCGTCAACCGCATACATGGTGCCGCTTTCAGAACCGAAAAACACTTTCCCATCCACCACCAGGGGACGACCGGTAATGGCGCGAGGGTCCGCCGTATCCGGCTGGATCTGCCACTTAATGGTCCCGGTTGGCGCGTCGACAGCATAGAATATACCGCCAATATCCCCATAATACAGAACGTCATCAACCAGCGCCGGACCAGACCAAACCCAGTTTGATGCGGGTGTGCGCCATAAAACTTCACCGTTGCTCGTATCCAGAGCGACCATCTCGTTCGCGAACGTGCCGGCGTACAGTCTTCCTGCAGGATCCAGCGTTGGCGTGCCAGCGATCGCTCCGCCCAAATCCCCACTGTTCCACAACGTGTTACCCGTTTCCACATTAATCGCAGTGACCGAATGGTCCATCGATGCCTGGAATAGGGTCTGATCATCGACAACAGGGCTGGCCCAAAGGCTGTCTTGCGAGTCGAAAGTCCACCGCAGTTGGCCGGTACTGGTCAAGGCGTAAAGGTTGCCATCCGAAGAAGGGGCAAAGACGCCCGCTGCAGATGTTGCCGGGGTGGCAAGAAAGCGGTCGACAGCTTCTGAAAAAGCCCAGTTTTGTTGTCCATTCGCAGCTGGATTCAAGCTATAGACAATATGGTCGTATCCACCGACAATCAGCTGCCCATCTCCGGCAATTGCCGGGGCCGCATAGAAGAACATTTTATTGTCTCTTTCGGCTGGGAAACGCCATTTTTCCGCGCCACTGGTCAGGTTTATTGCATAAACGAAGGAATTATTCGCCAGGTAAGCTGTCTCCGCATCCGCAGACACCCCAGGCCAACTGGTGGCGAGGGCGGCGTTGCCGGTACAGCCGGTGAGCAGGATGCTCAGGAGCGCAATCGAAACAAGAAGAACAAAAGCAGATTTTTTCATATTTGTGTCTCAAGGCACCGGGTCATAGCCGCCCGGATTGAAAGGATTGCAGCGCAGAACGCGCCAGGCAGCCATCAAACTACCTTTGATCGCCCCATACTTGTAGATTGCCTGGTAACCATAATGGGAGCAGGATGGATGAAACCGGCAGGTATCGGGAGGCAATGTGCGCGAAAAGGTTGCCTGGTACAGACGGATAACTGCCAGCAGCAGGTAGCGGGGAATATTCCATAGGGTCAGCGGTAGATCGCGCAGTTTGGGCTCAACCACCGGCTCATCCGGGATCGGTCGCCTGTTTTTTTTCTGAGTTGTCATTTGCTTTCACCAACACTCTCGCCCTCCGTAGCAAAGTAAGCACAGCAGCTTGGGTCTGCTGGAAATTTGCCTCAGCCATGCGAGAACGGGCAATCAGTAACATCTCTCTGCCGGGTGATATCTGAGCCAGGTATGGGGACAAAGCAGCACGCAGCAGTCGCTTGGCCCGGTTGCGTGCCACCGCCTTACCGACAGACCGCCCGGCAATCACCGAAACGCGCACCTCGGGGGGCTGCCCAGGCAGGTCTACCAACACGATAAGCGGGTGGGCATGCGATTTTCCAGTACGCCGCACCCGCTGAATATCGGTTGATCTGGTCAGGCGAAATCTGCGCTTCAACCGGACGATTCTCCGCCCGCGCACATGCGCCTAGCAACAAGGATCTCAGAATCAACTATTCCAGTTGATTTTCTTGACGTGGTTGTTCATGCTTACCGTCAGGCGTTGGCGGCCTTTGGCGCGGCGGCTCTTGAGAACCCTGCGACCATCTGCTGTTGCCATGCGAGAACGAAAACCATGCACGCGCATGCGTCGACGAATTTTTGGTTGATAAGTGCGTTTGGTCATACTCTTCCTGTCTCACTTATTGATAGGTTACGCCCTAAGCTGCGGGCGCGTTTCACTGAGGTCAAATCTGTACACCAGGTGAACCTGATTACAGACGAAAGCCGATTATACCTTAAGGTGGCCTTTTTGGGTAAAGAGGAAGAGTAGAATTTCCTTAAAAAATGAGTGGGCTGGGGTTTACCAGCCCACGAAATTCCTAACCCGATCTCTCGACTAATTTCGCGGCACACGCCGTGTTGCGCATCAGCATAGCGATTGTCATCGGCCCAACCCCACCCGGTACTGGTGTGATTGCTCCAGCAACTTCCTTCACTTCATCGAAACAGACATCCCCCACCAGGCGAGAGCCCTTGGGGTGTGTCGGATCGTCAATGCGGTTGATGCCCACATCGATCACCACCGCACCCGGTTTCACCCAATCGCCGCGCACCATCTCGGCCCGGCCGACTGCCGCAATCAAAACATCCGCCTGGCGCACAACGCCGGGCAGATCCTTGGTGCGTGAATGGCAAATCGTCACCGTCGCATCCCGGCGGACGAGCAGAAGCGCCACCGGCATTCCAACGATATTGGAACGTCCCAAAACGACTGCATTGCAGCCTTTCAATTGGACGCCCATCTGATCCAGCATCTCGATGCATCCCGCCGGGGTGCAGGGCACAAACAGGGGATCGCGTCCTTTTTGCGCCAGGCGCCCGATATTAATCGGAGAGAAACCATCCACGTCTTTCTCGATGCTGATTGCGCTGAGCACCCTTTCCTCATCCAGATGACCAGGCAGAGGCAGTTGGACCAGGATACCGTTGACGCGCGGATCGGCATTGAGTTCCTTCACCAAAGAATCCACCTGCTCCTGGCTGGCGTCCGCAGGCAGATTATACCCATAGGATTCCATTCCCAATTCGGCGCAGGCTTTCTGCTTCGAGTTGACGTATACCTTTGAAGCCGGGTTCTCACCAACCAGAACGGTTGCCAGGCCCGGTTTTGGACGGCCTTCTGCAACCATCTGGGCTACATCTTTGGCAACCTGTCGCGGATCTGCTGGGCAATAAGCTTGCCATCGATTATTTTTGCTGCCATGGCTTTCTCCTTCTTTTTGAATATTGATTGTTGTCCTTGTACCCATTATCCAACGATTCTCAATCCTTGACAATGGACATATGTCACTTTTGCTCCTGAATACGTTCCCTATTGGTTAAAAGATACAACCAAAGGGCATTCGATTGCCGACATTCTTGGTAAAATGAACACCGCGCCGCTTGCCAGGTCGATCTCACCCTGCAACTGGCGGGCGCGTAAATCGAACTATTCTTCTGAAAGGAAGCGCTTCCGATGACAAGAAGAATCTGCCTGATGATTTCTCTCCTGGTGCTGGTGTTGGCTACTGGCTGCAGCGCCGCAGATGGGGGCGCAGACAGCGGCACCCAGGCTCCTGCTGCCATCCAGTCCTATCTTGAAGCCCTGGTGGCGAAAGATGCCAACCAGATGATCGCCCTCTCCTGCTCCGAATGGGAACCCCAGGCGCGCCTGGAGTTCGAACTCATTTGCTGCGGTAAAGGTAGCGCTGGAGGACCTTCGCTGCCAGGATGCTGGTCAGGAAGGGGAAACACAGCTTGTGAACTGCACCGGGGAAATCATTGCCAGCTACGGCGCCGAAGATCTGGTGATTGACCTGGCAGAACGCACCTATCGCGCCGTCAACGAAGATGGTGAGTGGCGCATGTGCGGGTACCAGTAATGCCAGGGCTATTTCGCAAAATCTTCTCGCCTGAGAACCTTTTCGCCTGCCTGCTGTGCCTGATCCTGATCGCCATCTTGATCGCCAGCGCAGATCAGGCTCCACAGTGGATCTACCAGGGTTTCTAAATGACCCTTCTGGTGATCCTGGGGCTGAGCCTGCTGGCTTTCCTGGCGGGCTGGCTTTTCCCCGCCAAGGGCCGTGTCTGGGTCCTGCTTGGGCTAAGCCTGGCAGCACTTTACGGATTGCAGCCATCCAGCGCCATCCGCTATCTGGATTTCTGGCTACCGGGTGTTTCCATATTTCTGACCGTATTCTGCTGGGCGATTGTGCGCTCACGAGACCAGGAAAACCGTTCCGCCACTACCCTGGCATACGGCATCATCGCCGGAAGTGTGCTCCTGGTCGGATACCTGCGTTATTTCCCTGGCATTTGCTGCCTGACTCCCACCCGCCCGCCCGCCCTGCTCCAGGTCAGCATTGGCCTGGGAATTGCCGCCATGCTGATTGCCATCCCGTATCGTCTTTCTTCTAGAACCAGGTGGCTATCCTATGGCATGATCGCCTTGCTGCTGGGACTAATGATCTTCTTGAAGACCGAACCCCTTGCCAGGCAAGCCAGCGCCTTTCTACGCGCCCAATCCGGACAGTCCTCCGAGCTTGCCAGCATCATCGATCTGCCCTGGCTTGGATTCTCCTACCTGGCCTTTCGCCTGATCCATACGCTGCGCGACTACCAGGCCGGAAAATTGCCGGAAGTATCCCTGGGCGAGTATGCCGTCTATGCGCTGTTCTTTCCAGCCTACCCTGCCGGCCCAATTGACCGCCTCCAGCGCTTCATCCCCGAACTGCGCAAGCCGGCCCATTCGGCGCTTTTCACCAGCCGTATAACCGAACCATCCACCGGACCCCAGCGCAAGATACCCCGACCTGACTACGGCAACGTCCTTGAAGGAAGCCGGCGCATCCTGCTTGGCGTTTTTATGAAATTCTTCCTGGCAGATAGCCTGGCCTTGTTTGCTTTAAACCAGCAAAACGCCTTGCAGTCAAACTCTGCTATCTGGAGCTGGATCCTGCTTTACGCTTACACGCTGCGCATCTTCTTTGATTTCGCCGGCTACACCAGCATCGCAATTGGCATAGGGCGGCTGATGCACATCAAGTTGCCCGAAAACTTTGCCAATCCATATCTCAAACTGAACTTAACCACCTTCTGGAATAGCTGGCATATCACCCTGGCGCAGTGGTTCCGTGCTTATTACTTCAATCCCTTGACGCGCTCCCTGCGTTCCAGGCAGCCTGCACTGCCCATCTGGCTTACGATCCTGTTGGGCCAGTTCAGCACGATGCTGTTGATCGGCTTATGGCACGGGATTAGCTGGAATTTTGCTATTTGGGGCGCATGGCACGGGATAGGGTTATTTATTCACAACCGCTGGCTCGAGTGGTCGCGCCCCTATTTGCCGCGCCTCGAGACGCAGCCCGCTCTTCAACGTCTGCTGAAGTTTTCCAGTTGGCTGATCACGATCAACTACGTCGCCCTGGGATGGGTCTGGTTCGCGCTCCCTACCCCGGGTCTCTCCATGCAAGTTTTCGGGCGGCTTTTTAGCCTGTAAGCAGGTTTCCATGACCAACTCAACCAGGAAAGAACTCAATCCACCAGACACCCAGAAGGCCCGTTTTATGCGCAATGTGGCCATCAAGGCGCTTGTCCTGTTCGTGCTGGTAAACCTGCTCTTTGCACTTGTCACCCCGCTGCCAAGGCTGGGCAGCATTTCTGCCTATAACCATCTGTTCCCCGGGCGTAAGCGGCTGCCATACGGCGACAACCCCGAGCGAGCATACAACCTGAGCCTGTATAACCTGGAGGCGATGTTCGCCTCGCATGAATTAGCTGGTGGGGAAAAACCAGCCGGTGAATTCCGTGTGATCCTGATTGGCGACTCCTCCACCTGGGGCTACCTGCTCCCCGCTAACCAGACCCTGGCAGAAGCGCTCAACCAGAAAAATCTACGGCTTGAGGATGGCCGCGTCGTGCGCGCCTACAACCTGGGTTATCCCGTCATGTCGCTAATGAAGGATTTGCTGCTGCTTTCGTATGCCCAACGCTTCGAGCCAGACCTGATTATCTGGCCTGTGACGCTTGAATCTTTCCCATACGACAAACAGCTTTTTTCTCCTCTCCTGAGGAACAACCCCCAACCCGTGCGCAGCCTGATCCAGGATTACCGGCTCAGCCTCAATCCACATGACCCGGGATTTGTGGACGCAGGTATCCTCGATCGCACCCTGGCAGGGTCAAGGCGAGCGCTCGCCGACCTGCTGCGCCTCCAGCTTTATGGAGTGATGTGGGCTGCAACCGGGATTGACCAGGATCTCCCCGAGAGCTATACCCCACGCCAGGAAGATCTAGAGGCGGATGAGACGTTCCACGGGCTGCTTCCGCCCACCCTTCATGATAGCGACCTGGCTTTCGAGATCCTCACGGCCGGCGTCAGGATGGCAGGTGAGACACCGCTATTGATCGTGAATGAACCCATGTTCATCAGCCAGGGCAAAAATAGCAATATCCGCTATAATTTCTACTATCCCCGCTGGGCCTACGACGCTTACCGGGAGAAGCTGGCTCAATTGAGCGCCGAGAACGATTGGCAGTATATCGATCTCTGGGATGCCATTCCTGCCGAAGAATTTACCAACAGCGCGGTCCACATGACGGCTTATGGAACCAGTCTGCTTGCAGACCAGATCGCGCCTTTCCTTCTCAACCTGTCGAAACCTTCTAATTAATGGGAACTTGTCAATAATGCTGCACCGCCTTCTTATCTGGTTCACAATCCTGTTTTTCCTATCAGGTTGCACTGCCAGGCGAACGCCTGCCGGAGCCACGCCGCTCCCTGCCGGATCGTCCGAGATCCAACCGGCAGCGAATCCTTCTGCATTGCCTCCCAAGGCTACCCTCATCCCAACAGAAACCGCCGCCGCTCCAAAGCCGACCCTGCCTGCGCCAGAAACGCTTGCACCCACCCCAGCGGCCACCCTCCCCGATCCGCCTACAGCCACCAGCTCCCCCACGGCCACCATCGCCCACCAGGACTGGAGGCTGATGCCGGTCATCCCCGCCATCAGTGACAAGGTCACACAGATCTACCAGCGTGGCCAGGAACTGGGGAATAACCCGCTGGCCTTCTCAAAGATCGGCGACTGCGGCAGCACACCGGCCTGGTTTCTGGGTGATTTTGACCGAGGACCGGCATTCTATCGCCTGGGAGACTACCAGGATCTCGATAGCGTGATCCAGGCCTACCAGGGCTCTTACGGGCGCACCAGCCTGGCGGCCCGTTCGGGTTTTAACGCATCTTCCGTTTTCACCTCACTCTGGTCAGACAGAAAACAGTGCGATGCAAATGAGACGCCTCTGGCCTGTGAATACCGCAATCACCGGCCCAGCGTCGCCTTCATCATGCTTGGCACCAATGATGTCTGGCATCCGGATGAGTTCGAACCTCAGATGCGCAAGATCATTGAGTTTTCGATTGAACAAGGCATTGTCCCCGTGCTTTCAACCAAAGCCGATAACGCCGAGGGCGACGAGAGCATCAACGCCACGATAGCCCGCCTGGCGCTGGAATATGACATTCCTCTCTGGAATTATTGGGCAGCAGTGCAAGGTTTACCCGATAAGGGCTTGCAGGAAGACCTGGCTCACCTGACCTGGGCTCGCAATTTCTTTGATGACCCCGAAGCGATGGAGAAAGCCTGGCCAGTGCGCAACCTGACTGCACTTCAAATCCTGCAAGCCATCTGGTTGAAGGTGGGTGAGCCGGCTTCGTGATACCAGGAAGACTGATGCAGGCTGGCGACACGCCGCCTATGCAGAATAAATACAGAAAGGCGAGAGATCCATGATGAAAAACGACATCATGAACAGCCTGGCAGATTACATTGCCAGATCCATTTTGAAGCAGCCAGGGCGTGTGATTGCGCCGCAGGAATCTCTGATCTCGGGCGGCTTGATCGATTCGTTCCACCTGGTTGACCTTGCCCTCTTTGTGGAAGACACATTCGGTGTGCACATCGATGACACCGAATTGAACGCAGAGACGTTCGATACCCTGGAACAGTTGGGCGGGTTGATCGAACAGCGGCAGAGCTAAAAGGTTGTATGCAGAATATCAGCCAGGTCTTGCAGCAATCCGCGCGGCAGGCTCCAGAGCAAGCCAGCATTCACCTGCTCTTCAGCCGCCAGCCAACGCACATAGTGACTTATCACGAACTGTGGCTCGGATCGGCGCGCTATGCCAGAGCCCTGCAAACCGCCCAAATCCAACCCGGTGAAGTTGTTATCTTGATCTTGCAACACGGCCTTGATCTGGTGAACGCCTTCTTTGGGACAATTCTGCAAGGGGCCATCCCTTCGATTATGCCTTTTCTGACCGAGAAGCTGCTCCCCGAACAATATCGCGCTTCGCTGGCAGCGCTGCTCGAGGTCACTCATCCCGCCTGCATTATCACCTACCCAGAATTTGTAGAGGAAGCCCGGCGCGCCAGCCAGGATAGTTCGGTGCGCAGGATCCTTGATATCACCAACCTGGAGACGAACCTGTTTGAGCCTGTGGCTGAGGCTCTGGAACAATTTCAAGGCCTGGAAGCCGCGCCCGATGCGATTGCCCTTCTGCAGCATTCATCAGGTACTACCGGTCTGCAAAAAGGCGTAGCTCTCTCTCACCAGGCGATCTTCAACCAGCTCGACAGCTATGCGCAAGCTCTGAATCTAAACCTGGAGGATACAATTGTTAGCTGGCTGCCCCTGTATCATGACATGGGATTGATTGCAGGGTTCATCTTGCCCATTCTCAGCCGCGTCCCGCTCGTCTTGATGTCGCCCTTCGATTGGGTGCGTGCTCCCTATCGCCTGATGCAGGCAATCTCCGATTTCAAAGGAAGCCTGTGCTGGCTGCCTAACTTTGCCTATAACTTTTGCGCCCAGAAGGTTCGCGATCGAGACTTGCTGGGCGTGGACCTGTCCAGCCTGCGGGCAGTGATCAACTGCTCAGAACCAACCCATTGGAAAAGCCACGCAATTTTCCTGGAGCGCTTCAAACCCTACGGACTGCGACCTTCTGCCCTGGCAATCTGCTACGCCATGGCGGAAAATGTCTTTGCCGTCACACAAAGTGGCATCCACAGCCCAATCCATGTCGATAGGATTGACCTGGCCGGGTTTCTGAACGAACAGCGCGCCATACCCAGCGCCGCCAGCCATGACGGCGCGCCTGACGCAACGCCCGCTACTCTGCAGATGCTTTCAGTAGGTACGGCGATCCCAGGAGTGCAATTTTGCATTCTCGATGACAAAGGCCTGCCCCTGGCCGACCGCCGGGTGGGCGAAATCGCCATCCGGAGTCATTGTATGCTCAACGGTTATTATCACCGGCCCGACCTGACCGAAAAGGCTTTTCGGGATGGCTGGTATTTAACCGGTGATCTGGGATACCAGGCCAACGGAGAGCTTTATGTTACCGGGCGAAAAAAGGACCTGATCATTGTCGGCGGAAAGAATGTTTATCCTCAAGACATCGAACGATTGGCCGGTGAGGTTGATGGCGTCTACCCTGGTCGTGTCGTGGCCTTCGGAAATTATAACGAAGAGGCGGGCACGGAAGATGTGATCATCATCGCAGAGACAAGCGATGGAAAGCCTGATGAAATCGCCGCCTCAATTCGCCAGCGTGTGACACGCGGCTCGGATATCGCTGTGCGCCATGTCCATGTTACCCCACGCAACTGGCTGATAAAAACCAGCAGCGGAAAAATCGCCCGCCAGGCAAATAAGCAAAAATATTTATGCGAATGCGGAGAAACTGCCCAAAACACGTAACGGCTAAGGCTGTTCGGGCGAAGGCGAAGCGGGGTTCCAAGCCACATCGAAATCCGTGCGCGGGTCCTCTGTTAGCTGGGTTAGTCCTGCGCCGTTGCTGGTAATCAAGTAGAGATCATGGCTTTTCCCTGCCTGCCAGGCTTCAAAAACGAGCCAAAAACCATCTGGTGAATAGACAGCATCCCGCATCGGCATCGAGTCGGGACCCACTCTGAACTCGGTATAGCTCTCGGATTCGACCGGCGCGATAGAAACACGCGGGATACCGCCAGAAACCAGCAGTTGCGTAAAAACGACATGCGTCCGGTCTGGCGACCAGGAGGGACGAGAATAGATATAATTGGGGGATTGCGAGAATTGAAACTGGTTTTTGCCATCGATATCCATCATCCAAACCTGGGGTGAGCCGCGACGGGTCGAAATGAAGACGAGCTTCTTCCCATCCGACGACCAGGCTGGCTGAAAATCCGTAGCAAACTTTTCCGAAAGGCTTAGAACAGAATTGTCGACCAGGTTCTGCAGGTAAATCTGTGGACGCCCGCTGTTGCGCAAAGAGGTGAAAGCGATCCAGTTGCCATCCGGAGACCATGCCGGGTCATAATCCCCACCTGTGACGGTTGGAAGCGGCAGCAAACCTGTACCATCAACATTGATGATGTACATGGCTGAACCGGGATAATAATCGGTATTGTATGTGCAAGGGGAAATGAAAACCAACCGCTTGCCATCAGGCGACCAGCTTGGCTGGCAGGCGCCTTCAGATAGATCAGTCACCTGCTTGCGCCGCGTGCCATCCGTGTTGATCACATAGATCTGGGTCAGGCCTGTACTGTCAGAAGCGAACGCCACCTGGCCTCCTCCGCCGCCAATGGCGGTTGGCAGGGGTGTAGGCGTGACCGTTGGAATAAGCGTAGCAGTGGATGTAGGAAGCAGCGTTGGTTCAAGAGTTGCCGTAAACGTTGCTGCCGGTGTGGGGGTCTCAGGCGCTGTCGTTGCAGTCGAAGAAAGCGAGCCGCTAACTGTGCTCACCGGCGTAACCGGGACGATCATAAAAGGAATGTTTGGCAGACACCCGGGCCGGCAGATCCGGATCCAGGAAGGTTACATAGGCCCAGGCGCCAAGCGCAACCAGGAGAATGATTCCAAGGATTATCGAACAACCACGACCAGACCGGCGCTTCTGTGTGCGAGATCGGGGGGCTTCCAGGTTATCTTCATCTAGATGTGTGCTGATCGGGAAAAACTGCGAAGAAGCTTTTGGCCCCCGGTTATTCACATCTGGGGAAACCAGGGGATTTTCCGTAGGAATTGGTCGCGATTCTTCAGGCGCAGGGGGAATAACATAATCCCCTTCCCGGCGGCGGCTGGCGGAGCTAGCGGAAAGCAGCGCCTGCTTGAACTCATCTGGGCTCTGAAATCGGTTCTCCGGGCGAGTTTCAAGCGCTCTTTCCAGAACGGAGGCAAGGCGGCGAGACACGCGCGGGTTGTGCTTTCGAATTGATGTTAATACTGCCTGGTCCATGGCGCGTGCCAGGGCGTCTTCTGGCGTGGCGCCGGTCAGGGCAGAATAGAGCGTTGCGCCTAACGAGAAAATATCTGAACGTTGGTCGGTGCGCGGCAGTACCATACTGTTCGGGCGGCGAATAGCCGGGTGTCATCGCCCGCGCCCCGGTGGTCGTGGCCTGAGAGCCTTGCATCGTCTTTGCCAGGCCAAAATCAACCAGATAGATATGGCCCTGAGGCGTAATCTTCACATTTCCGGGCTTGATATCGCGGTGAATGATGGCGGGCTTGCACGAAGCCAGGTAAGTGAGGGCATCGCAAACTGCCGCTCCGATCAAAATCACTTCTTCTTCCGGGACCAGCCCCACTCGATCCATGCGCTGGCGCAAGTCTTCGCCCTCAATATAATCCATCACCAGGTATTGACCCTGGTTGTTAATTACAAAGTGATCGGTGACACGGGGCAGGTTCGAATGGCGCAAGTTCGCCAGGATGATCGCTTCGCGCCGGAACTGCCGGGCGTACTCCTCGGTTGTGAAGAGGTTATCCTTAACGGCAACTTCAACGCCCAGATTCTCATCGACCGCCCGGTAAACAGATCCCATCCCGCCCTGCCCGAGGATCTCAACAATCCGGTAACGGTTATTGAGAAGCGTCCCACGTTCCAGATATCATGATTGCCTTACATTATATATCCAGATTACGAACATCGCGGGCATGCGTCTGGATAAACCTTCGACGCGGGGGAACCGCCGAGCCCATCAACATATCAAAGGTGCGGTCCGCTTCAGCAGCATCATCCACCGTCACCATCAGCAGTGTGCGATTTGCCGGATCCATCGTGGTCTCCCACAGCTGGTCTGGGTTCATTTCTCCCAGACCTTTGTAACGCTGCAGGTTGACTTTATCGGCGCTTACCCCCATTTCCTTGATAGTTTCGATCTTTTTCTGCATCTGTGTAGATATAGCGTACCTGATTCTTATAAGCAAGGCGGTATAGCGGCGGCTGGGCAATATACAGATGGCCTTCTTCAATCAGCGGCATGCATATAGCGGAAGAAGAAGGTCAGCAGCAGGGTGCGGATATGGCTGCCATCGACATCCGCATCTGTCATGATGATGACTCGCCCATAGCGCAAACCTGATAGATCAAAACTCTCCCCAATCCCGGTACCCAGGGCCGAGATCAAAGCCTTCACCTCATTATTCGCCAGGATTTTATCCAGACGAGCGCGTTCGGTATTCAGGATCTTTCCTCGCAAGCGGCAGGATAGCCTGAAAATGGCGGTCACGGCCCTGCTTGGCGCTGCCGCCTGCCGAGTCGCCCTCAACAATGTACAGTTCGGTTTTTTGCGAATCGCGTTCCGAACAATCTGCCAGCTTACCAGGCAGGGTCAGGCTTTCCAGAGCAGATTTGCGGATCACCAGGTCGCGCGCTTTGCGCGCCGCATCCCGCGCGCGTGCCGAGGTCAGACATTTCTGAACAATGCTCTGCGCCGCCGAAGGATTTTCTTCCAGGAAGGTGCTGAAACGCCTCACCCACCACTTGCTGGGCAAGCGTCTGCACTTCGGGGTTCATCAGCTTGACCTTGGTCTGGCTTTCAAACTGCGGGTCAGGATGCTTGATACTGATGATCGCCGTCAGACCTTCGCGTGTATCGTCACCGGTGAAATTCGGATCGGCATCTTTCAGCATGCCAGCCCGGCGGGCATAATCGTTGATCGTGCGCGTCACTGCCGAGCGCAAGACCGGTCAGATGCGTACCACCATCGATCGTGTTGATCGTGTTGGCAAATGCATACACCGATTCGGCATATGCATCTGTATATTGAATCGCAGCGTCGATGGTGATGCCGTCAACTTCTTTCTCGACATGCACCACCGGATGCAACGACTTCCCGGTTTCGATTCAGATAGCGCACAAACGAGGTGATCCCACCTTCGAAGTAGAAGGTCATCTCCCGCTTCAGAGCGCTCATCTAAGAAATAGAGGGTTACACCACGCGTAACAAACGCCATTTCGCGGAAGCGCTGCACCAGGGTGTCAAAGCGGAAATCCAGATCGCCCTTGAAAATTTCCGGGTCAAACTTGAAGGTCGTCTGCGTCCCGGTCTGGTTCGGCGCTGCCTTGCCGATCACTTCAACCGGCCCAGCGGGATAGCCACGTTCGTAGCGTTGAAAATGAACCTTCCCATCGCGCCGGACACGCACTTCGCACCATTCCGAGAGTGCATTGACCGCAGAAACACCCACGCCATGCAAACCGCCGGATACTTTGTAGCCGCCGCCGCCAAACTTACCGCCGGCGTGTAAGACGGTCATCACGACTTCGAGCGCCGGTTTTTTCATCTGAGGATGAATATCGACCGGGATACCGCGTCCATTGTCTGTAACCGTGACGCTGCTATCGGGGTGAATGATAATTTCGATCCGGTCGCACGCTCCGGCCAGGGCTTCATCAATCGAGTTATCCACCACCTCGTAAATCAGGTGGTGAAGCGCCTTGATATCGGTACCGCCCACATACATACCCGGGCGGCGGCGTACAGCCTCGAGGCCTTCCAACACCTGAATATCTTTAGCATCATACGAGTAGGCGTCGCCTTTTACCACAACTTCCTCCAAACTATACCTGGGATAACTTCTTGGCCTGCACCAGGCTATGCAGCCAGGAGGCGGCATCCCTGTAATATATGAAGCTGGCTGCTAGCAAGCTGGTAGCAACAAACGCGTGTCCACCAACCCCAATCAATAAGAACCACGAATGGTCTTCGGGAATATTCCACAAGATATCCAGTCCCTGGCTGAGCACGATAAAGATCAAGAACAACAAGCTGGTACTGGGCAGGGTCATGCGGGTGATGCGAAAACTTTCTTTGATCGAATTTATCAGTGAAAACTGGTAAGCGATTATTCCATGCGGGGAGAAAATGAAGGGAATCAATAACCAGATTATAATACCGCCGAAGATTAGAACCGAAAAAACAAGCAGTTGTTCCAGGTTCAAACCCGTGAACAGGAGGATCGAGAGCAAACAACTCAGTCCAAGCAGGGTAGACGCGAGCAACGCCAGCCACCCACTGGTCAAAAGGCCGATCTGCAACAAGCAGCGTGGCCATTGCTGGAGCGCCAATTTCCAATCTATCTTGGCGCCGAGAGAAGCTTGCGATACAACAATGAAATAATACGTTCCCAAACAGACGCCAGCGACCAGCAGTAAAAACCACAAGACAATGATCGAGAACAGCGACGGAATCTGGTAAACGAGTGAAGCGCCAACCGGTGTTTCCGCCGGCGAACGTGCTGCCATCAGGCTGGGTATTCCGACTGGAAAAGTTCGTAATATCCGAAAAAGATTTAGCGCTTCAAATGTCAGAATGAAATCATTATAGAAAGCAGAATTTTGCGCTTTCACAAGCGTCAAGGTGGGACCCAGAAGGGATTTAAGCACAAGGGAGAGGCTCAAACGTGGGCCCAACCACAAGAAGAGATCGAGACAAACGGAAAAAACGATCAGACTAACATGGTTGCTGACCGCATCAAACCCGGCCAGGATTGACTTGATCAGGCTGGGAGGCGAAGGCAAAACCTGAACATTGGCAGAATTCATAGGGCAGGTGAATTTTACCACATGGCAACCTCCGCACCCGCGTATTCATTGGATAAACTATTGAAAAAGTTGTACTTGACCGATGTGCATCTTATCGGTAGAATATTTTAATTGGGGGCAGCTAAGCCAGTGTTGCTATGCAACCTGATTAGCTGCAATCATCTTTAAGAATGCGAAGGAGGTGTTTGAATCAAGGAGTAAGCAAATAAACTATCCCCCAGATCGGTTCCGGAAATCGGAAAACAACACGTTCGACCAATTATTTGACAAAGGAGAGAAGAAGAATGTCCAAGAAGATTTATTCACTCGTTGCACTGTTGATCCTTGCCAGCATGTTGCTTACAGCGTGCGGCGGCGCCGGTTCCACCGGCGGCAGTACCGTCAAGATCGGCCTGCTCGCTCCCCTGAGCGGCGCGGTTCCCACCTTCGGCGTTTCCACCCAGGAAGGCGTCGAGATGGCCGTCAAGGAATGGAACGCCAAGGGCGGCGTCCTCGGCAAGAAGATCGAATGATCGTTGCCGACAGCCAGTGCGCAGCCGACCCGGCGGTGAATGCGGCCAATAAGGTCATCGATCAGGACAGGCGTCAAGTTCTGGTCGGCGAAGTTTGCTCCAGCGCCTCCATCCCGATGTCGGAAATCGCCGAAGCCAGAAGGATCGTTCAGATCAGCCCCACCTCCACCAACGCTGCTCGTGACCCTCAACGAGGATGGCTCCACCAAACCGTACATCTTCCGCGCTTGCTTCATCGATCCCTTCCAGGGTATGGTGATGGCCAAGTTCGCCATGAGCAAGGGCTACAAGACCGCCTTCGTCATGTACGATCAGGGCAATGACTACGTCCGCGGTCTGGCTGAAGCCTTTGAAAAGGCCTTCACCGAAGCCGGCGGCACAGATCGTCGGCAAGGAAACCTACACCAGCTCAGGATACCGACTTCTCCGCCATCCTGACCAAGGTTGCCGAGAGCAAGGCCGAAGTTCTCTTCCTGCCCGATTACTACAACATCGTCAACCTGGTTGGCGCCCAGGCCAAGGAAAAGGGCGTGACCGCTGTGATGATGGGTGGTGATGGCTGGGATTCCGCCGACCTGGACTTGACTGCTGCTGAAGGCGGTTTCTTCTCCAACCACTACTCCTCCGGAGATACCCGCCCGATCGTGTCAGATGGCTGGCGAATATGGCGCTGCCTACAAGAATGATGACGGCAAGCCCAAGGTCCCCGATGCTCTGGCGACCCTCGGCTACGATGCCGCCAACCTGCTGATCGCCGCCATCGAGAAAGCCGGCGCCGATGACACCACCAAGGTTGCCGATGCTATGGCCGCCATCGAATGGGAAGGCGTTTCCGGCAAGATCACCTTCGATGCCCAGCACAACCCGATCAAGGCGCGGTTGTGATTGCTTCTGAAGGACGGCAAATGTCCTTCGCCGACTCCGTTGCTCCGTAAATCTTCAACCGTTAACAGGGGCGGTCCTTCGGACCGCCCCTGTTTGTTCAAAAAATCCATTCCCGGAGTGATGCATGAAAGCACAAACGAATCAAACGCATCCGATCTTGGAAACCGTTATCCGGAAACGCCTGGTTGGGAAAAGCATTTCTTGACCGCTGGTGCTTTTACTGGCTATATGGAAGCTGGTTATTTCATTTGTCGCAGGCCCGACAACCTCTTCCTTCAGCAGGTCATTAATGGCCTGCAGCTTGGCTTCGTGTATGCCCTGATCGCCCTGGGATACACCATGGTGTACGGCATTGTGCGCCTGATCAACTTTGCCCATGGTGACGTTTTCATGGTAGGCGCTTTTACCAGTTATTACGCCATCGCGCGTCTTGGTCTGAACACCTGGCCTATCTGCCGTCTTCCCAGGGATTCCCGCCTGGCTGAGCACCAGTATTGGTGTTGTTACCGTCATTATGCTTTCGATGGTTATTTGCGCCATAATGGCATTTACCATCGAACGAGTTGCCTATAAACCCCTGCGTAATGCGCCTCGCATCTCAGCCTTGATCACCGCCATCGGCGTCTCCTTCTTCCTGGAATACTTCGTGCGGCGCCTCAGTTTTCACCCAAACTTCATCACCTACAAACGCCCCTTTGAAGTGGCCAACTGGGTGATCTCGACAGCAGGCATTTATCAGTTGCAGCCAGGCCAGGCGCCGCCAGACAACAGCGTCATCTTCTCGAACATCTCGATCGTCATCGTAATCGTCTCGCTTCTGCTCTTGTTGGTTCTCAATTATTTCGTGCGCAGGACAGATCGGCAAAGCCATGCGCGCCGTCTGCTTACGACAAGCCGACTGCGCGCTTGATGGGCATCAACGTCGACGGGATCATCTCGGTCACCTTCGCCATCGGCGCTGCCCTGGCTGGCGCAGCCGGGATGCTGTACGCCATCGCTTTCCCCCAGGTCTATTTCGGGATGGGCATCATCCCGGCTTGAAAGCCTTTGTCGCCGCGGTTCTGGGCGGGATCGGCAGCATCCCCGGCGCTTGGTTGGCGCGCTGATCATGGGCCAGGCCGAAGTGCTCAGCGCAGCCTATATCTCCACCCCCATGCGCGATGCGATCGCCTTCACCATCCTGGTTATCGTTCTGCTCGTCCGCCCCACCGGTATCTTCGGCGAACCTTCCCGAGAAAAGGCATAAGCCCATGTTAAAAAAATTACTCGCAAAAACCTCATCTTCTTTGGCGGGGCGCTCGCCATTTTTGTGATCGTCCAGCTCCTGCATGCTCCTGGGCTTGCTCAACGACTTCTGGAGTACGATCCTCCACCTGGGCACCGTTATGGCCATCGTCACCCTCGGCCTCAACCTGATTTACGGCTTCAACGGCCAGTTCTCGCTGGGACAGTGGGGCTTCTACGCCATCGGCGCCTATACCGCCGCCGATATCACCTATCGCTGGACAAACCAGGACAGCGCCCTTGGTCTGACGGTCGCTCTTCTTGGGCGTTTCCCTGGTTGGCGTGGCCATTCTACTCATCTACCGGATGCTCAGTCAAAGTGCGCGGTCTGGATGCACTCTCGGCTTTCACTGTATACCTGGTTGCTACATTGCTACTGGGCTGGCGTTTCAGTCCTGGTCGGAAAGCTGATTGAGCCCGGTCTTCAATAGCATTTTCTCAGCTCTACCAGCAGCGCTCAGCATGCAGATCATTTTCTTCCTGTCTGCAGTGATCTGCCGGTCTGTTTGCTGCCGAGATCAGCTTCCTTTTTGGCCTGCCTGTGCTCACCCTCGGCTCGGATTACTTCGGCATCGCCACCCTGGGCTTCACCATCATCGTCAAAGTGCTGCTGGATAACTCGGATACCATGCTTGGGTTTCGTGGAGATGAAAGGCGCCCGCGGCATGATCGGCATCCCGCAAATTGACCACCTGGTTCTGGGTTTCTTTGTTCCTGTTGATGATCGTTGTACTGATCACCCGCAACCTGCTGCACTCCAGCTACGGCCGCGCCATCATCTCGGTCCGCGAAGATGAAATCGCCGCCAAAGCGATGGGGATCGACGTCGCGAATCTACAAGATCCTCACCTTCGTCATTGGCTCTCTGTTCGCCGGATTGGCGGCGGCTTGTATGCTCACATCAACGGCTTCCTCCATCCCAATACCTTCAACTTCATCAACTCCTTCGACCCGATGATCGTGATCGTTTTTGGCGGTCTGGGCAGTATGACCGGCACGCGTGCTTAGCTTCCTTTGCCTGGATTCTGCTGCTGGAAGGCGTTTTTCGCTTCCTTCCCAAGGCTTTGAGAATCTGGCGTTTTGTGGTCTATCCGCTGGTTCTGCTGCTGATGATGCTGCTCAAACCCAACGGTCTGTTTGGCGATTACGAAATCCCCTTCCTGCGCCAGCTGCTCCCGCCCTTGAGAAAATCGGGCAAACCGGCTGCTCAAAATCCCGTGCAGGAGGCAACCGAATGAACATGCAATCCATCACAGCAGAATGAAAACCAGCCCCTGCTCAAGATCGATGAGATCTGCATGCAGTTCGGCGGCCTGCGCGCGGTCAACAATTTCGAGCCTGTCTCTGCATGCCCACAATTTGACAAGGCTTGATCGGCCCGAACGGCGCCGGGAAAACCACCGTCTTCAACATGATCACCGGGGTCTACACGCCCACCGCCGGCAAAATCCACTTCAACGATCAAGAAATCACCGGGTTTGAGCCCCATGAGATCAACCAGATGGGCATCGCTCGCACCTTCCAGAACATTCGCCTGTTCCCCAACCTGACCGTGCTGGATAATGTGCGCATCGCCTACCACCCCCACGCCGGCTACAGCCTGATGGATGGCATTCTGCACAACAAGCGGTTTCATGCAAAAGAACACGAACTGACCGAAAGAGCACAGGATTTCCTGGCGATTTTCAACCTGCAAGACCGCCAGGGGGAAATTGCCAAGAACTTGCCTTATGGCGAGCAGCGCCGCCTGGAAATCGCCCGTGCCCTGGCAGCCGATCCCAAGCTGCTCTTGCTGGATGAACCTGCCGCCGGCATGAATCCCGGCCGAAGTCGTTGCCCTGATGGATCTGATCCATTTCATCCGCGATCGCTTCAATCTCACCATCCTGCTCATCGAGCACCAGATGCGCGTGGTGATGGGCATTTGCGAAAACATCACGGTGATGGATTTTGGCGAGGTGATCGCACGCGGCGACCCGCCGGAAATCCAATCCAACCAGCGCGTGATCGAGGCTTATCTTGGCCCCGGCGCAGCCGCCTATCGGAAAAATTCCGCCGAAAGGCGCAGAGTGAGGCAAAGGGAAGCAACCATGGCCGAAAGATGCTTGAAGTAAAGGACCTGAACGTATATTACGGCGCAATCCATGCCCTAAAGGTGTTTCATTCCACCTGAAAAAGGAGAAATTGTCACCCTGATCGGCGCAAACGGCGCCGGAAAGATCACCACCCTCAATACGATCTCCGGCATCCTGCACGCTCGCGCCGGTAACATTTCCTTCAATGACGAAGATATCACCAGAACCCTGGCTGAACATATCGTGCGAAAAGGGATCGTCCAGGTGCCAGAAGGCCGGAAGATCTTTGCCACCCTGACCGTTATGGAAAACCTGGAAATGGGTGCCTTTTCTAAACCCGATAAAGCCCACATCGAAAAAGGCATCGAAAATGCGTTCCAGCGCTTCCCACGCCTGAGCGAGCGCCGCAACCAGCTCGGCGGCACGCTCTCCGGCGGTGAACAGCAGATGCTGGCCATTGCCCGCGGGTTGATGTCACACCCCGACCTGCTTTTGCTGGATGAACCATCGATGGGCCTGTCGCCAATCCTGGTCGAGCAAATCTTCAACATCATCCGCGATATCAACGACCAGGGCACCAGCATCTTGCTGGTCGAACAGAATGCTCAGATGGCGCTCTCCATCGCCGATCGAGGTTATGTTCTGGAGACCGGACGGGTAACGATGGAAGGGCTCGCTCAGGAATTGCTGCACGATCCGCAGGTAATCGAGGCGTATCTCGGTGGCAGTCATTAGCGAATCCAGGCAGGAGAAACCATGAACAATCTACAGCGTACCTTATTTTTCTTTGTGCTTCCCGCCCTTGCTGCGCTCTTCTCACCCCTACCCCTCTTAGTGGAGCCAGTAATGCCAATTTCAGTCTTTATGATACTGGAACTCATCCTGCTTGTATCCCTGGGCTTTGTCTTGATGCGCGGCAAGTTGACGGCATTGACGCTGAGCATCTTTTTACAGGGCTTGTATGTGATCACGGGGATCATGATGTTTTTCCCCAACGCCTTCACAACCGAAGGCCAACCAGACCTGCCCTTCATTGCCTTAACGCTCCTCAGCATTAGCCTTGCCATGTATATCTTGCTGCGCCTGGATAAAGTCGACATTCGCTCACGCATGGCTTAAGCGCCTTCCATAAAATCTTTGACAACAGCGCAGAGCCTGATTGACGGCTCTGCGCTGTTGTTTCAGAACCGGTTTCAAGCAACGCCTGACCAAATTTCTAACAATATCAAGTATACTTTTCGGATGCCCGGCACGAGTTCAACTGGCTGTCATCCATATGCTAGGAGTGGAAAAGAATTTTTATGCCTTCCGCAGAGATCATCACAATAGGAACCGAAATCTTACTTGGAGAAATCGTCGATACAAATGCCCGCCACCTGGCGCGCCAACTGCGTGATGCCGGGGTTGATCTTTACCGCAAGACAACCGTCGGCGATAACGCCACCCGCATCGCCCAGGCGATCCAGCAGGCCCTGGAGCGCTGTGATATCATCCTGACGACGGGTGGGTTAGGCCCCACCGTCGACGACCCAACCCGTGAAGCAATCGCCCTAGCGGTCGGCGTCAGCACTGAGTTCAAGCCTGAGCTCTGGGATCAGATCCAGGCGCGCTTTCAGCGTTTTGGGCGCACCCCCACAGAAAATAATCGCCGTCAGGCATTCATCCCTCAGGGCGCGATCGCAATCGAAAATCCGGTTGGCACAGCCCCGTCTTTCATTGTGGAAGAAGGCAACCATGCCATCATCGCCCTGCCGGGCGTGCCGAGGGAAATGGAATATTTGCTCGAGAACGCAGTGCTACCCTATCTGAAACAGCGTTATCAGCTAAGCGGTATCATCAAAGCCCGGGTTTTGCATACCGCCGGGGCAGGAGAGTCTCTGATTGATGATTTGATCGGCGATCTCGAACGGCTGAACAACCCAACGGTTGGCCTTGCGGCGCACTCTGGTCAGGTCGATGTGCGTATCACGGCAAAAGCCAATTCCAAATCTGAAGCGGATGCGTTGATTCGCGAGGTGGAGTTGGAGATTCGTAAGCGTCTGGGAGAATGGATTTACGGCGCCGATCAGGAGACCCTGGAAGAAGTCGCTTTCAGGGCGCTGGCGCGGCGAGGCTGGAGCCTGGCAGTGATCAATCCAATCTGGCAGGTGATTTGATCCAATGCCTGGCTGGAGCCCAGGCCGCAAAAGGATCTTCGAGTGAAAGCCCATTCCGAGGCGGCGAGGTGTTTATCGTTGCGCCGCCCCCAGAGGAGCTTTTGGAAATCACCGAAGCCTACCGGCAAACCCGCCAGGCAGATGTCTGCCTGGGCGTTGTCGTTTATCCTGGACCAGAAAGACAGGATGTTTACCTGGCAATGATCACGCCCGACGGTCGCCAACAGATCTCCCGGCCCTATGGTGGCCCGCCGCAATACGCCCCACGCTGGGCACGCAACCACAGTCTTGACTTACTTCGCAAACTTTGAAAGGAGGCCCTCATCATGCAAGACGCCGATATCCTGCTTACAAACGCGATCCCTATATTCGCGCGAGGAGTTCCTCGCGATGACCGCCAAGGACATCCGCCCGCCTGGAAGATGTGCCGGCGCTGGTCGACGGACTGCGCAAGCTGACCGACCGCGTGGGCAGGCACGGCGTCTGCCGGCACCGCCTGAAGGACGGCACGCCCGTTTCCGTGGACATCGTCACGTGGCAGCTCGATTTCGAGGGCCGACCCGCGCTGATGGTGCTCGCGCTGGACGTGACGGAGCACGTGCGGCAGGAGGAGGAGGTCCGCCGGCTCAACGCGGAACTCGAGCTACGCGTCATGCAGCGCACGGGCCGAGCTGGAGGCGATGAACCGCGAGCTGGAGGCGTTCGCCTACTCCGTGTCACACGATCTGAAGGCGCCGCTACGCGCGATCGACGGCTTCAGCCGCACCCTGCTCAAGGAGCATGCGGGGCGGCTGACGAGCGGACGCGGCAGGGACTACCTTGGACGAGTGCGCCGGGCCGCGCGGCGCCTTGAGCATCTGACCGACGACCTGCTGCGCCTGTCCCAGATCAGCCGCAGCGAACTCAAGCAGGCGGACATCGACCTGAGCGGCCTGGCCAAGTCCATCCTGCAGGAACTGCACACGGCCCACCCCGACCGCGACGTGCACTGGACAGTCGTCCCGGGGCTCGGCGCGCAGGGCGATGCCGACCTCGTCCGCATCATGCTGACCAACCTCTTGCAAAACGCATGGAAGTTCACCAGCAAGCACGACCATGCAAGCATCGAGGTTGGCTGCGTGACATACGGGGCGGAGCCCGTCTTCTTCGTGAAGGACGACGGCGCGGGATTCGACTCGGTCTACGCCGAGAAGATCTTCGTCCCGTTCCGGCGGCTGCACCACGCATCCGAGTACGAGGGGACGGGGATCGGCCTGACGATCGCGCAGCGTATCGTCTCGCGCCATGGCGGGCGCATCTGGGCCGAGGCAAGCACCGGCCACGGCGCCACGTTCTTCTTCACCCTGCCGGCCGGAACCCCTGCCGCCGGCGCATAGGGTTTCCCTTTGACAGTGCCCCGGTGTTGCGGCCTGCTGGCTCGCTGAAGATAAGAGAGGAAGGGAAGGAAGCGCACGTGAAGATCCGCTATCCGCCCCTGTTGGCAATCGTCGTTGTGGTGATCGCGGCCGTGGGGGCATGGGCCGGGTCCAAGGCCCGCAAGGCCGAAGAAGGCGCGCGCTGCACGCTGCGCCTGGCCGTCATCGACTTTTCCATGGCGCCGCGCGTCGTCGAGAAACGCGACGAGTGCACACGCAAACTCCACTATGCCGAGAAGGACGTGAAGACGGAGAAGGACGTGCGCGGCTGGTGGTTCGGCGCGCAGGACGTCTATTTCAACGAGAACATGGGCCGTGTCGCCGCCGATCTCTTCGAGGAAGCCATCGGCGCAACGTCCTGCTACGAGCTGTATCGCCGCTCCAACCTCAAGTACTACTACGCCGACAAGAAGGACATCCTGCGCGACAAGCTGAAGCTGTCGGGCAAGGAGCTGGAGAAAGCCATGCTGGCGCTCAATCCCGTGGCCATCGGGCGCGAGATCGGCGTCGACAAGGTTGTCGTCGGCCACATCACGGACTCCGAGATGCGCCACAACCGCGCATTCGGGCCCTACTCGAGCGCGGCGTCGTTCGAGGTATCGGTCTACGACTGCAAGACCGGCAAGCAGGAGTACACGCGCCAGTTCTCCAACGTGAAGGCTTTCCACTCGCAATACTCGCTGTTCGAGAAGGCCGCGTCGCAGTTCGCGACGGACCTGCAGGAAGTCTACCCGGTCGCCCGGTAGCCGCGTCGGGACGGAGCCTGCCGCGCCCCGGGGATCCACGGTTCGTCTGACTATTCCGCCGCCGCCGCGTTATCAAAAACGGAACACTCATTTCTACCCCGGAAAGGATCTCCGCCCATGGCAGGCCGGTGCGTGCAAGCCACATTCTCGTGAAGGACGAAGCAACGGCTCTGGATTTGAAGAAGCAGATCGAGGGTGGCGCGGATTTCGCGGCTCTCGCGGGCAAGCATTCGACATGCCCGAGCGGCCAGCGCGGCGGCGATCTCGGCTGGTTCGGCAAGGGCCAGATGGTCAAGCCGTTCGAGGACGCGGCGTTCGGCGGCGAGGAAGGCACGGTCTCCCCCCCCGTCAAGACGCAGTTCGGCTACCACCTCGTGCTGGTGACCGGCAAGCGCTAGCAGGCAACCGCGCCAGCGCGGTCTCGTCCGTCTACGTTGAGGGCCCCGGCCCCACCACGGCGTCCCAAGGTCAGACATCCTGATCCCAGCACGCAGAATCAAGGCGTTCAAGGATACGACCGGATTATGGAATGAGACTGTCTTGCGTACTCCTACTCTGGCCGAGCCAGAACCAAACCGGGATGAACGCTACGGTCAAACTCCAGAGCATCCCGGAGGGATGCCAGAAAGTAGCCGGGGGTTGAGCGAAGCGATACCCCCGGATAGCGTGGGATTCCGATGCACCCTGAAGGGGTGCCACAGGAACTGGCCCAACAGGCATCGCAGATCGTCGTTCACGGCAGGCCTTCCCGCCTCTGATCTCACGAACCGCGAATGGACGCGAATGAACGCGAATGGAGAGGCCTTCAATGTTGGTCCAGCACGGTCACTGCGCATCCAGCAACTTGGAGCCGGAGGCCAATTCGCGTGCATCAGCGTTCATTCGCGGTTCCCATTATGACCACAGCTTCGCGCCGAGCTAACCTTGTTGTGGGCGCACGCAATCTCTGGCACCCCTTCAGGGTGCATCAGATTTGTCCGGCAGTCCGGGGGTATCGCTTCGCTCAACCCCCGGCTACTGTCTGGCATCCCTCCGGGATGCAGCAACAACGCGCTGGGCTACACCCAATCGTTCGCTTTGCGCTCGCCGTACCGCGATGAACTTCGCAGGAAACTGAAGCCAAAAAACACGAAGTTCATCCCGGTACGGAGTAGACGGGGCGTCCCCGCCCCGTTGCAATGACGGACCGGGACGGTCCGTCTACGTTGATGTGGACGGTGCGGGCGGCTCCTCACGGCTTTTGCGGTAGCCTTCGACGGCCTGGGGATGCTGGAGGGTGGTCATGGTCTCGCATGACAGGCGGCACATCCTGCACGGTTTCGTGCGCTCGAGCACGCGTCGGGCCTGCTCGCTCGACAGCAGGCGCTCGAACGAGTAGTCGAAGTCACGCAGGTTTCCGAGCACGAACGAACTCGGGCATCCGCCGTTCGGGTAGACGTCGCCGTTCTCCTCGATGAGGAACACGATGCGGCCCGCCCAGCAGTTGAAGTCGCGTGGGCAGCCGCGAGCTGGTCCATGATCTCGCGTGTCTGGAGCGAGTCGTCCTCGGTCAGCAGGCGCGAGAACTGGTCGATGTACTTGCGTCGCGCCTCGTCGCGTCAGCGACACGTTGTCGGCCGCTCGTTGAAGTACAGCTCTCCCTGCACGCAGTAGATCGGGTTGAAGGCAGCTTTCCGCTCCCGGCAGTATTCGTAGATCTCCGCGCAGTCGCCGCGTTGAGGGGCGTCATGACGTAGTTCAGTTCGACCTTCATCAGCGGGTTCTCGCGCGTAGCGCCAGCACCCCGTCGAGCGTCTCCATCACGCGCGGGAAACGCCGTCACCGGCCGCGCGCACCGTGTCGTGCACGTCGCCCATACCGTCCAGCGGAGATCATGACGGTCAGGCGCGGGTGGAAGCCGAGGACTGGATTCGACAAATCCGAGGATGCGCTGCGTGGCGAAGCCGTTCGAGTTGAAGCTGATGTTCGTGTCGGGGAAGTGCAGGAGGATATTCTATCTAAGCTGCTAATGATCAGTTGGTTATTAACCAGCATTGGTTGGATAATTGCGTTTTTTGCTGTACTTTTACTCAAGCTCACATGATACTTGGAATTGCATGTCTAAATTGAATCCGCCGCTCATTGAGTTGTATGTTTTTATCTGTACAGGGGAAGACTGAAAATACCATTCCCGTAAGGCAATTTTCAGTCTAACATCAATTATGCGGCTTATCTGGCAAAGAACTCGCTCGAAATCAGCAACAAAGTGAAAAGCTCGCTAAACGCTTTATTGGGCTGCATGGCAAAGATTGTATACGAATTTCACACTTCTCTAACTGGAGGCACTGCAAATGAGGCGCCCCTCTACTACTCAAACCACTTATATACTAGCGGCACGTTTAGATGCTTTGGCCGACCGAATTCAGGCCGGGGAACGACCAAGTCCCACGGTACTGCTTTGTATCCGTAACACTAAATTTATTCCCGAAATTTATTTACAATTCCGTATCAACTGGATACGATCAATGTTGGCGCAACGCCGCGATACATGTGGCCCGCGCATCATTCGCCTTCTGGAACATGCTGTCAGACTCATTATGGCTCGCCAAAGCGGCTTATCTGGCAAAGAACTCGCTCGAAATCAGCAACAAGGTGAAAAGCTCGCTAAGCTCTTTATTGGGCTGCATGGCAAAGATTGTATACGAATTTCACACTTCTCTAACCGTCGCACCGCATGTGACGCTGAATTGTTAGCCGTTGAATTTTTCAGCCGCGCACTCGATTTTAACTATATTGATGGTACTGAAGATTACTTGGCCGCTATCTATTGTATTTGCCGACAATCCGATCTCTTCTTTAGATTTACGCCTGAAGCGGTTCCAAAATTGCGCAAGCTTGCGGTTGACTGGCGAGCGGTCAGTTTAGAATAACGGCGTTCCCGTGTTCTAGCGTGGTAACGATACAAAAATAACAGTCATTGGAAAAGCCTTTACCTGATTACCGAGCCGGATAAGCCACACGTTATGAATGGCTTAACCGTCAGGTATCAATAACAGTGCAGTGGAGCGGCAGTTGCTGACGTTGTTCACACTTTATCCACTCTCGCTAACGCCCGTATCGTTGTGAAGTAGGGTCATCAGGCCGCCTTGGCAAGAGAGCTTTCGCTGGCAGGGGACGCGTCATACGCCAGCGCTTCTAGTTCTGCTTGTAATAGAAGATAACGATTTGACGCCATCGGATTATATACAAATGAACTCGTTATCTTCTATTCTTAAATCACACGTTGATTTACGGCGCTAGCGCCGGCAAAGTTGCAGTCGAATCCACCATACGCGCTAAAATATTGCGCGTCATTTGTTTAGCGGCAGAATTTTCACGATTAACCGCCTGATACATGCTATCTAATCCCCAACTCCATTGCATTGTTCCGGCCGCAAAAACCGTAGCAGAAGGACTAATACAGGGCGCTAAAGAACAGGCTTGCGTATAAATACTCATGTCTGAATAATAGTTTTTAGATGCCGGAATCGCAGAGTTGCTTAAATTCAGCGGTGAATGTGCAAGAATCACCGTGCCCGCCGGGGCTTTACCATTACTATAATACGCATCAATTTCATAGCCTAATAAGCCGGGCAATACGTCGCCATTATTTAAGCCCGTACCGGTATAGGCCCAATGCGCGTTGTTCGAAACTTTAATATCACCATTCGAAACCGGGTTATAAAAATACATTACCCCCATTAGGGCATTTTCTGGACGGATTTGGTAACGGGTATCACGCCATAAGGCGGTAATACGCACATCATTGCTCACATCAGCATCTAACGCATAAGGATCTTGAGTTTGCTTGTGCTTGGGCTGCCAGTTGCGTTTGCCATTCGAGCAGAACTTGTTGCGCCTGTTGTTCAATGGCGTCCAAATGCTGTCGGGTCAGTAATTCGCCGCGATTAAGCTTGATCATGGCCAGTTCAATGCGCTGCTGTAGTGAGCGACACTCAACCTGCACATTTAATAACCGATACTCCAGCTCGCCCAGGCTGGATTGATAAAGCGCCATTAAATAAGGCTGCTCTTGCTGCTCCATGTATTCGAGTTGTTCTAGCAAAGCGGCCAGTTGTTGCGACAATGCTTCGATTGCAACAGGCGAATCAGCGGGGTTAGGAATTCATCGTTCCCACGCTCCAGCGTGGGAATGCAGCCTCAGACGCTCTAGCGTCATACACTAACCGTTATGGGAAGAAGCCGCTACCTGATTACCGAGCCAGATAAACCGCACTTTATGACCTGTACGGTGGTGGAGTGGCTGGCGGTTTTTACGCGTCCGGAGACGGTGCAAATCATTCTGGATTGCTGGCAATTCCAGCGTGAGCAAGTGGGATTGAAGCTATACGGTTACGTGATCTTGGAGAATCACCTGCATTTTATTGCTCAGGCACCGGAGCTGAATCCTTGTGCTGGCCAGTTTTAAATCGTTTACCGCCCGGCGGATCATTGACACGCTGCAACACCAAAAGGCCGAGCGACTTTTACAGCGCTTGCATTTTGCCAAACTCGCGCATAAACGAGACCGTGAGTATCAGTTCTGGCAGGAAGGGGTTCATGCGGAGCTGATATTTAGCGAGGCAATGCTGCGGCAGAAGCTGGACTATATGCACGCCAATCCGGTTAAGCGCGGTTATGTAGAGCTGCCGGAACATTGGCGTTATTCGAGTGCTGCGAATTATGCGGGGTTAGCCGGGTTGATAACCATTGATCGCTGGTGAAGCGGGACGCCAGAGCGTCCGGTGCTGCATTCCCACGTTGGAGCATGGCAGCGATGGAATGAAGGCTGGACTGCACAGACTCAAACTGGCTGAATTTTTTTATGGTATCAGAAAGGTGATGGAAGTACCATGGCGGTTTTATTGAACTTCTGTTATGGACAGTATGCTCTACACCTTTAGCAAAGTTATTATCACTGCCTTGCTTATCGTCACTATTGCTGAAGTGTCCAAGCGAAGTGCATTGCTGGGTGCGCTATTCGCGTACGACTGCCCCTGACCTCTGTATTAGCGATGCTCTGGTTGTATGGCGAGACGAAAGATACGACAAAGGTGGCTGATTTGGCGGCTAATATTTTCTGGCTGGTCATCCCTTCCCTGGCGTTTTTCATCAGTCTGCCGCTTTTGCTGAAAAAAGGGCTGAACTTTTATCTGAGCATGGGCTTATCGTTAACGGTGACGGCGGGGTGTTACATCGGCATCATTACCCTCTTGGCGCGTTATAACATTACATTCTAGCCCTCAGGCATTGTTATTATATCGGGTAGATGTGAATTCATACACACAGGGCAAATGAATTCGCACATCGCACCCGGCAATTTAAGGTTGACTGATTACTAGCCCTCAGCTACATAATGGTTATTTACACATGATCTTTACCACGCCTAAAGTTTATCCGCTTATCGGTTTATTCACTGTCTTGCTCTGTTACAGTGCGAATATGTTTGCGCATGGGGTTGATGCCAATACCGAGCGCTTTTTACTAGCCAATCAAGGTACGGCCATTGGGGCTTTTCTGTATATTGGCGCGAAACATATGGTGACGGGATACGATCATCTGTTGTTTTTGGTGGGCGTCATATTCTTTTTGTTCCGAACCCGCGACATTTTGCTGTATGTCAGCCTGTTTACCTTGGGACATAGTTTGACGCTATTTTTTGGGGTGTTGCATACACTCAAGGTTAACGCCTTTTTGATTGATGCCATTATTGGGCTTTCGATAGTTTACAAAGGCTTCGATAATCTCGGTGGATTTCAGAGGCTCTTCGGCGTTCAACCCAATACCAAAATGGCGGTGGTAGTATTTGGCTTGTTTCATGGTTTCGGTCTGGCGACCAAACTGCAGAAATTTAATTTGCCCGCAACGGATTTATGGAAAAATCTGTTGGCGTTTAATGTCGGCGTGGAGCTGGGACAATTTATTGCCCTGCTGTTTATTTTGATTACCCTCAATTTCTGGCGCAGACATCAGGCTTATTATCGCTTTTCAGCTGCGACCAACACCTTGCTAATGACCGGCGGCCTGGTTTTATTCGGCTATCAAATCACTGGTTTTTTAATCAACGGATGATCACATGAATGATTATAAGTTTCCCGTACAATCGCTAATATCGCTGCTGATTGCCGAACTGCCTGGCCACAGTATTGGCGATTGGAATTTTAGTATTGGCCGTTTTACCCGCCGAATATGGCATTGATCCGACCGGGCTGGGAAAGCGACTGGGCTTGACCGCACTGGCAACTACTGTTGATGACGAGATTGTTGATCCCATTGCGGTGTCTTGCAATGAGGAACTTTCCCAATGGAAGGATGTCATCACCTTGGTGGTGCCGCCCCACAGCGGCCTGGAATATAAGTTCCAGCTGGTGAAGGGAGCTACTCTGGAATATGCCTGGAAAACCAACGGCGAGCAACTTTACTTTGATTTTCATGGCGAACCAAAGGGAGATAAAACCGGTTATTTTAAAAGTTTTCAGATAAGCACCGATTCCCAGGCCAGTGGCGCGTTAATCGCACCTTTCGAGGGTATTCATGGCTGGTATTGGGAAAATAAAACCCTCTCGCCCATTACGCTATTTTTAAACACGAAAGGTTCCTATGCCATTGCGGGTTTAATGTGACGGCCTGTTAATACGTCAGGTAACTCGAATACGAGTGTTGTAAGTGGTTTGCGTTAGCGCTGTCAGACATCGGTTGAGGCTGAAGAACGGTAATCCGTATTTTTCCCGGCATACTGTAAATAGTCTGCAAAATCCTTAAGCGCTTGGAGTGTCGCGCTATAGGGCAGCGATCCTCTCAGGGGATAAAGCAGACGAAGGACTGATTCTTTGCGGTTGGCAGCCAATAACGTTAATAACGCCGCACTCTGTTGCTGGATGATGAAGTCACGGAAGTGCAGTGCCAGCGGCATTCTTTTGAGCTGTATTGAACGGTTTAAGGCATTGATCGCACGTTCTTTATCCCCAAACGACCACTGTTGCACCGCTTCGCCAAGCCAGTCCTGTCGCGGCCTGTTCGGCACGCCTCACAGCACTTAAATCAGCCAGGCAACGCGGACAGCTCGGCGCGTCTTTCAGCCGGGCATTGCAACCGGGGCAGCGTTGCATTACGATTCCAGGTAGTAGATGATGTCGTTTAATTGTTCAACCGGCTCGGCAAGCCCGGCGATATCGCCGGCATCAATACAGGCGTTGAGCGATTCAATCAGATTAATCATGTCCTCTTTGTCTTCATTGGACACTTGTTCGAATAAGCCTTCGGCTTTGCTGATTAACGCTCGGCAGCCGCTGTTTCCGGTGCATCGGGCATTTCCTGAGCATCCGATTCTTCACCTTCAAACAAGTTGGCGTCCAGGTGGCCGAATAATGAAGCAACCCGTTG
>CAWBFQ010000014.1:0-318351 GCA_963788145.1 uncultured Chloroflexia bacterium
GCCGCTCGATTTCATGGCGCCCTGGGTGGTGGACCCGCAAGTCCACCGCTTCGGCATGATCTACGACATCGCGGAGTTCTCCGAGGTCGTTTCGGTGCTCCGGCGCTCGGGCACCGACGTCCAGGACACCGCCTTCCGCGCCATGTTCCGCTTCCAGAGGAAGATCGACCGCCTGGCCTCGGCGCGCCGGCTGAAGCTCGAAAAGTACCTCGGCGACGGCGCCTTCTATTCGAGCCGCGAGGCCGGCCGAACCCTGGCCACTGCGATCTCCACTTCCCCCCAACGGCTGTATCGCCAGGCCCTCGGGGAGAAGTTTCCCTTCGACCGCGGCCTGCGAGTCGCCCTCAACTTCGGGCAATACCGCTTGATTCCGGTGCACACGGGCACCGCCGGACCCGAGCGTTACGAGTTCTTCGGCCACGGCTTGGTCGAGGCCTTGCGCTTGACGACCGGCAAGGCGTTCCGCGAGCTGCTCGAGGAGATCAAGACCATGCTGGTCAGCCTCGGGTACCGCGAAGCCGTCGTCCAGCAGTTCTTCGCGCCCCTCGTCCAGAAGAACCTCGACACCGTGGACAAGCGGAAGAGCAAGCGCCAGTTCTACGCCTACATCAACGCCAACGGCAATCTGGTCAACGAAGGGAATTCGCGCATCGAACATGGCGATCTCGCCGGTCGGCCCGAAGCGGTTCTTGGTGGCGCGCAGCAGGCGGTACTCGCCGGTGTGTTCCCCCTCGAAGAGAGAGCACGGTGTCGACCAGGTGCTCGAGCGACTTGGGCCCGGCGATCGTCCCTCCTTGGTCACGTGCCCCACCAGGAAGAGGGCGATCCCCGACTGTTTGGCGAGCTCGACGAGGCGATGGGCGCAGTGCCGGACCTGCCCGACCGAGCCCGGGGGGCTGTCGAGCTCGGCGCTGCGCAGCGCCTGGATCGAGTCGACGAGGAGGACCTTGGGGCCGCTCGACTCGACGGCGGCGAGCAGCGGCTCGAGCCCGGTCTCGCCCGCCACCAGGAGCGCCCGAGGCGGCGCAGCCGAGCCGCTCGGCGCGCAGCCGCAGCTGGCGCGGCGACTCCTCGGCCGAGGCGTAGAGGACGTCAGAAACCCCTCGCGCGACAGGGCGTCGGCCATTTGCAGGAGGAGCGTCGACTTGCCGATCCCCGGCTCGCCGGCGAGCAGCACCACGCCGCCGGCGACGATCCCGCCGCCGAGCACCCGGTCGAGCAGCGGGATGCCGCTGCCGAACCGCACCACCGACTCCTGCTCGACCTCGCCGAGCGGCTCGACGCGCGAGCCGCCGCCCCGCAGGCCGCGCGCCTTGCGGCGCCTGGCCGGCGCCAGCCGCAGCTCCTCGACCAGGCTCCCCCAGCCGTCGCACTCCGGGCAGCGCCCCAGCCATTTGGTCGACTGGTGGCCGCAGGCCTGGCAGACGTAGACGGTGCGTGGCGCGGTCACCGGCGACCCTTCCTCACAGGCGCGGCGAGCGAGCCGAGCAGGTACTTGAGGTCGTCGTCCGTCCAGGTGACGCCGGCGCCGAGGAAGAACGACTCGGTACTCATCGGTCAGGAAGTCGTCGTAGCCGCCCATCAGGTAGAGGTTCGGGTGGAAGCGCCAGGTGGTGGTCAGCCGCAGGTGCGGATCGAGGTCGCGCTCGCGCGAAAGTCGAACGCCTCGAACGAGAAGAGCAGCCGGCGGTCAAGAACCCGTAGTCGACCCGCGTGCCGCCGGTCTGCTCGATGACGCCGGCCCACAGCGTCCCGCGCCGCTCGGCGAACGGGAAGCCGAAGAGGGCCGAGAAGCTCGGCGGCTGGTGTCGGAGTGACGCGCTCGGTGGTGGTGGTCTCGGTCGAGCCGTCCGGCCGGGTGACCGTCACCGTCTCGGTCTTCTCGTAGAGCCGGCCGCGCGGGTCGTTGACCATCTCGAACCGGTAGAAGCGCGGGCTCTCGTCACCCTGCGGCCGCAGGTCGGCGCGGAAAGCGGTGCGCGCGTCCTCGAGCCCCTCGAGGTATACGCCGTCCATCCCCAGGTCGAGCTTGAGCTTCTGCACCCGGCCCAGCGTGTCGCTCAGCGTGTCGACGCCCTTCTCGACGCTCCCCAGCGCCGACATCAGCTGGTCGTGGGCCTCCTCGCTGTTGACCAGCTTGCCGACCGTCCCCTCGCCGCGAGCGATCTTGCCGGTGATCTCGTTGAGGTTGTCGACCGAGGTCTGCACCCGCGTCGTCAGGTCCTTGAGGTTGGCCATTTCTCACACCTATCTCAAATGCGATTACCCTAGCTGTTGTTCTGACCGCATCCGTCTCAAGGATGGTTTAGGGTATAATCCCCTTTCAAGTCCAATATGCGTTTGTTTATGAGGGGATCTTCGCAATGACCGATAACGATCGTCCAATTTACGAAACGCCTTCGATCTTGAATGATTCGCCGCTGGATGATGAGGCCCCGGCCCACTTCCACTTCGACGCGTTCGCCTCCACCCTGGCGCGCCTGATCGCGGATAAGAACACCGCCACGCCGCTGACGATCGGGGTGAGCGGGGCGTGGGGTTCGGGCAAGACCACGCTGCTGAAGCGGGTGAGATTGCAGCTCGACCAGACCCTATCGCTGCTGAAAAAAACCGAGCCAGCCCGGATGGACTTTCTCAACCCGGACGAGACCCCCGAGCTGCAGTTCCGGGTTTGCCGGACGGTGTGGTTCAACGCCTGGAAATACGCCGACGAGGACGCCTTACTGGTGGCGCTGGTGCGGGTAATCGTGCAGGCCATGATTAACGACGGAAACGTGCTGAATTATCTCAAGGGCAAGCTGCTTGACAAGGAATATCCGCGCCGGGATGTCGTGAACACGGTCTTGAGCTGGTTCAAGATCAAAATCCCAGGCGTGGAGATCGGGATGAATACCGGCGAGCCGAAGCCGACCGACTTCGCTGAAAAGAAGGCCTTGCTCGACCAGTTCGACGAGGCCTTCGACCAGTTGATGGCAGTCTGGGTGCATAACACGCTGGATGTCAAAAAGATCGACCCTGAAAAAGGCGTGCTGGTGGTGTTCATCGACGACCTGGACCGCTGCCTGCCGGGCAAAACCGTGCAGGTGCTGGAGGCGATCAAGCTCTTCATAAACAAGAGCGGCTGCATCTTCGTGCTGGCCGCGGACACGGAGGTGGTCCGCCAGGCGGTCGAAAGCCATTATCACAACGCCCATATCAGCGGGCTGAACGCGGACAAATATTTGGAGAAGATCATCCAACTGCGCTTCGACCTGCCGCCGGTGGCGGACACGGCTATGCAGGATTTCCTGACCCGGCAGGAAGTGGACGCCGAATTGCTGGCCGAATGGCGCACGCTGCTGGCGGCTGCGGAGGTCAACCCGCGCCGGGTGAAGTCGGTGTTGAACGACATCGACCTGCAATGGCGCATGCTGGTCAATTCCGGTCAGTCCAGGCAGGAGCTGAAGCCCGATTTCATCCGCTGGAGCGCCTTGTGGCGGGTGGCGCCTGCCAATTTCAAAAATAAGCTGTCCGATCTATCCGAGCAGGAAGATCCGGACCTGATGATGAAGTTCATCCGGGACGCGCTGCGCTGGGGCAGCGGGGAGCGTGACGAAGCGCTGCTGCGCACCTTCCAGGAATACGAGCAGGCTGAGCGCAGGCTCAAACAGGTGCTGCGCAAAATGGGCGCTTTCGGCGCGGCCTTCGACGCGGTCACGCTGGAAGCCTTCCTGCACCTGGCCGCCCCGCCCGAAAAGGCGGCCCCAAATGCGGCCGAGACCACGACCCAGCCCGAGGCCAAAGGGGAGCTGGAGTTCACCGGACGCGGATCCGCCAAAGGGGAAACCATTTCCAGCCGCCAGCAGCCCGCTGAACGGGAGGGCGACGACGCCAGGAAAACCTGGGCCGGGATCGATTTCGTGCGGGTTCCGGCGGGCAAATTCCTGCTGGGCAGCAAAGAGGATAACTCGCTTGCTTCTGATGATGAAAAGCCGCAGCATACCGTCGATATCCCCGAACCGTTCTGGATCGGGCGCTTTCCGATCACCAACACCCAATTCGGCGAGTTCGTCCAGGCGACTCAGTATCGCACGACTGCCGAAGAGCAAGGGTCTGGATACGCTTATGATGGAAAGGAGTGGAAGGATACGAAAGGGGCAAACTGGCAGCGCCCGCGCGGACCCAAGAGCGGGATTAAGACAAAGGGGATCACCCGGTGGTGCAGATCAGCTGGCTGGACGCGGTTGCGTATTGCGACTGGTTGAACCAGGCGCATGGAGCCGAACTGCCCTCCGGACTGCATTTCCGTCTGCCGAGCGAAGCCGAATGGGAAAAGGCGGCTCGGGGCGAATACGGCAATGAGTGGCCGTGGGGCAGCCAGCAGCCGACCGCAGAATTGTGCAACTTCAACATGAACGTCAAAGATACCACCCCGGTCGGCCAATATTCCCCCCAGGGCGACAGCCCTTACGGAGGCTTGCGGACATGGCCGGCAACGTGTGGGAATGGACGCATACCAAATTCGCCAACTACCCGTATGATCCAAAAGATGGGCGCGAAGAAAAGGACAAATCTTCCGGTGCGTGTTGCGGGGCGGCTCGTTCAGCAGCAATGATAGGCTCGTGCGCTGCGCCTTCGCGTCGGGGGCGATCCGCTCCTCCGTGGCGACGACGACGGTTTTCGGGTTGTTGCGTCCCCCATCCAACTCTGAACTCTGAGCGCAGCTTGCTGCGCAGCTCTGAACTCTGAAATCTCTAAATCTTAGACTCTCCGGGGGGGGTTGGGGGCAAAGCCGACACATGTCATTGCGAGGAGCCGTTCTTGCGACGAAGCAATCCCGTCTGCCGACCACCCCATCCCGGATTGCCTCGCGCAGAGCGCTCGCAAAGACATGGCAACCTGATATCGCTGCGAGGAACGAAGCAGCCCCAGATTGCTTCGCCGAGAACGCTCGCAATGACATAGCGGGAACAAACCCTAACAAATCCTCGGCAGCATCTCCCCCGATAACCGATCGACAATGCGCGTGCTGCCCAGGTTGGTGCGCATGATCACCCGCCCGGGCTGGTCCGGTAAGACCTGGCCGATCCTCACCGCCCCTTCGCCGTAGCGCGTCCGGCGCATGGCGCCCAGCACCCGCTCGGCGTCTTGGGCGGCGACGTCATCGGCTCTCGGGTTGTTGCGTCCCCCATCCAACTCTGAACTCTGTGCGCAGCTTGCTGCGCAGCCAAGAGAAACCATCCACGCATGTTACACGAATACCCGAATATGCGCCGTCCATTCGAGTATTCGTGGACGGTTTCTCCTCTCCAGCGCGCCGCGCCGCATGTCATAGCGAGGAGCCGTTCTTGCGGCGAAGCAATCCCGCCTGCCAATCACCCCATCCCGGATTGCCTCGCGTAGAGCGCTTGATGGAACCTGCGAATCAATTCGCGGGCTGGAGGATTCTAAGAGAAACCAGCCACGACATTTTTCAAAACACCTTCAGTTTTCGATCAGCCATTCAGCCAGAGAGCGGATCGCGATCGTAACGCCGTTTTCGGTCACGGAATCCATATTCGAACCGCTCAAGATTATTCCAGCCGAAAGATCGAACGTACGCACCGCATCCATGAGCGCCCGGATTTCTCGTTCGCGCGTGGCCGTGTTATCCATGTTTTGAGCCGCCTGGATCAATTGGCGCGTCTCAGGCAGGTAGAAATCTACTTCATACCCTGCCGGAGTGGAGAAATAGTAAATCTCACTCGTCTTACGCCGCAGCGCAAGAAAAACCAGGTTTTCCAGCTGTTTCCCTGTATTGGGCGAAAAATTAAACCCCACCGCGTTGGCCAGCCCGGTATCGATGCTGTAAACCTTTTTGGCTGCGATCTGCTGGCGTTTGACGGAGTAATCATACACGTTCAGAGTGAAGATCAGCCAGCTGTTCTCCAGGTACTCTATGTAATTCTTGATCGTATTGACGCTGCCCAGACGGAATTGCTCCTTCAGCTTGTTGAACGAAATCTGGCCGGTCGGGTTGCTCATCAGATAGAAAGCCAATTCTTTCAAGGCGCGCACTTCTTCAATGTGGTAGCGCGTGGCGATATCACGATATAACACATCATCATAAAGGGTGCGCAGTAACGGCAGTTCAGGATACTTCAATGGATCTGGAATACCACCTGACTGCATATATTCATCGAGGTGTTTTTGCAATCGGGCAGTATCCGCAGTAGTCAGGCGTTCCACATCAGGGATGGAATAACCTTTGAAATTCAGAAACTCCATGAAGGAGAAGGGGAAAAGCTCAATCGGCGCGTAACGCCCTGTCAAACGGGTGCCCAGATCACGGCTCAATAGAGAAGCATTTGAACCGGTGATGTAAAACTTGAAGCCCATATCCATAAAACGGCGCACAAAGTGTTCCCACCCTGGAATATTTTGGATTTCATCCAGCACAAATATCTTGCGTTCTCCAAAAATCTCGAGCAGCGCCTGGTATAAATCATTGGCGTCCTCCGCCTGGAAGCCCAGGAAGCGATCATCCTCGAAATTGAGGTAATAAAAGGCTTCTGCTCCCAGGCGATGGGCTAGCTGCGCCAACAAGGTGGATTTTCCGACCCGCCGCAGTCCAGAGATGATCACAGCATGGGGCAATCGGGCAAAGCGTTCGATCTCAGATAATTGCTCTCGTTCAATGCCGATATCGCGCCGCCAAAAGACTTCATGCTGTTCGAGTAGCATGGCTTTGATTTGGTCTTTCGACCACCTGGATTTCCAATTGTTTTCACTCATACTGAAATAATACACCCAATAGTTTTCACTGTCAATGAAAACTATTGGGCTTGGTTTTACGACATCACAGGTTAATGCAACATTGTCAAACTACGCCCGAACAGAATCCTGCTCTCCAGTAAAGTCTCAGCCCGCCCACCCGCCGGTAACGCAAGCTGTTGAGATTGTCGAAAAAGTGTTTAGCGATTCGCGAAAAACGAGCAGGTTCGGTATACTCTAGGCAAACACAGAGAGTAGAGGAACCTATGCCGCGCTACAAAACCTATAACTATGACCAATTGGTTATGCTACCCATTTCCCTGGAAACACAGATTGTCCCCGGAACGTTGGACCACACGATCAACGAACTGGTGGAAAAGCATATTGATCTCTCGGTGTTTGAAGGGCGATACAACAACGATGATACCGGCGCAACCGCCATCAATCCCAAGATCCTGCTCAAAATCATTTTGCTCGCCTACTCTAAGGGCATGATCAGTTCCCGACAAATGGAGCGGGCTTGCGTAGAAAACATCCTATTCATGGCGCTCGCCTGCGGCTACTCCCCCGATCACAGCACCATCGCTCATTTTGTTTCTTCGATGCAAAAGGAGATCGAGAGCGTCTTCAGCAATGTTCTCCTGGTCTGTGATGAACTCGGCCTGCTAGGTGGTACCCATTTCAGTCTCGATGGCGTGAAACTGTCTGCCAATGTCTCGAAAGAATGGAGTGGCACTTTTGAGGAGCTCAAGCACAAGCGCGGCAAGCTGCAGAGCAAATTAGAGCAGCTACTTGCCGAGCATGTTCGGGCAGATAACCAACCCGAACTTGAACTTGAACGCCATAAGAAAGAAGAAAAGCAACTCCAGCTCCAGGTGGAGCGCTTGAACCAGTTCCTGCAAAACGAGAAGCCCAAGAAGGGTAGCGATGGCAACGAGATCCAAAGCAATGTCGTTGATAACCAATCAGTGAAAATGCCTACATCTCACGGCGTGATCCAGGGATACAACGCGCAAGCCCTGGTGGATTCCAAACATCAGGTCATCCTGGCCGCTGAGGCTTTCAGCAGTCAGGATCACGAAAACCTGGCTCCGATGTTAAACTGGTGCAAAAAAGAACATACGCACTCTGGGCAAGGAAGAAAACTACTTTCATGGCAAACAGCTCACTGCTGACAGCAACTATCACAGCTATGAAAGTCTGACATTGTGCAAGTCAGAAGGCCTGGATGCTTATATTCCCGATATCCAGTTCCGCAAACGAGACGAGCGCTTTGCTCAGCAGCAAAGATTCAAGGATGGCATCCATCCCAGGCAGCGACAAAGCAAAAACGCAGGTACCTTCACCGCAGAAGACTTCTCTTTCGATGCCGTCAAACAGGTCTATCTCTGCCCACAGGGAAAGGAACTGACCTGCCATGCCCGCAACCAGCGCAACCGCTATCGCCTGTATGATATTTACCATGCCCGTCCAGAAGATTGTGCCACCTGCCCCTTGAGATCGAGCTGCTTGAGCAAACCAAACACATCGCGCAGGTATCTCTCTGTCAGGGTTGATGAGCACGAGACCAACCTGATCGACGAGATGAAGGCCAAAATAGATAGTCCACAGGGCAAACAGATCTACGCCAGACGCCTGGGCATTGTTGAGCCGGTGTTTGCTAATATTTGTGTCCAAAAACATATGAACCGCTTCACGTTACGTACTAAATCCAAGGTCGATATCCAGTGGAGGTTGTATTCCCTGGTACACAACATCGGAAAAATCCAAACATTCGGGATAGTAAATTAAGAGTTTGGCTTTGGAGAGGATGTCTCCAAGTTATGATCAGACGGACGAAACGGTTGGTTTCCCAATAGAACGTTGAAATCCGGTGTTTGGGTATAATTCACGCAATCTAAATCAAGTTTTTCGACAGTCTCGTTGGCTGGCCTGGGCAGAGTCTTCCCGTTGGTCAACAAATCCTCGGCAGCATCTCCCCCGACAGCCGGTCGACGATCCGCGTGCTGCCCAGGTTGGTGCGCATGATCACCCGCCCGGGCTGGTCCGCCAATACCTGGCCGATCCTCACCGCCTCTTCGCCGTAGCGCGTCCGGCGCATGGCTGGCGGGAGTCTGCCACATTTTCGGGCTTTTTCCAAGTCCCGCTCGCCAGCCGGTACCCCAAGCTGTTGGGTGGGTAATTTCCAGGTCAAAAGGTGTTAAAATAACAGCGTGAGAATCTATCTTGATTTATGCGCCATTCAAAGACCTCTAATTGAAATTAATCAGCAAGCGATCCAGCTGCTCTATAAAGAGCTATGGGCTGTTGACGCTGTTCGTTTTCTCAAACAGTTTAGTCAAGGCTATGGAAATTATACTCAAGAGCGGGAAGTGAGCTTTGCAAATATATCTCTTGATGACATTGTAAGCGAAATCGAGCAGCAGAGAAAAACAGCATAGCCATAGAAAGGGAGAAAAGATGAAAACCATTGTCACCATTCCATCGGAAGTCACCCTGTTTAAGCATGTCAACATCTTCGACGGGAGCAGCGAGAAACTGCTGAAAGACTACGACGTGCTTGTGATCAAGAACCTGATCAAGAAGATCGACAAGAATATCGGAATTGCAGACACCTACGAAATTGATGTGAAAACCGGTGGTTTCAAAGAGGTGCCGTCCAGTGAACCTGTGCCTCAAGGATACGCAACTGGTCTCGTCACGGTGTACGAGCCCGAAACGATGGTCAAGAAAGAGGTCAAGGTCAATGTCATTGATGGAAAAGGGCGGACGCTGATGCCGGGCCTGATCGACGCGCACGCCCATACCATGATGTCGGATGTTCCGTTGAGTGTGCTGTTGACTGCTGATCTGGGCTACATCACGCTCGTCCATGGACGGGCGGCCACGCAACAGTTGATGCGCGGTTTCACTGCGGTGCGCGATGTTGGCGGACCGTCTTTCGGCCTCAAGCGCGCGATCGACGAAGGAGTTGTGCCCGGCCCGAGGATCTGGCCATCGGGAGCAACGATCACGCAAACCTCTGGGCACGGCGATTTCCGCTCACCAGTGCATGACCTCCCCAGGGGGGTAAGCGGCGACCGGCACTATAGCGAGATATTCGGTTTCTCGGCCATCGCTGACGGTCGCGCCGAAGTGCTGCGCGCTGTACGCGAGCAGCTAATGAAAGGTGCGAGCCAGATCAAGGTCATGGCCGGCGGCGGAGTGGCATCGAATTACGACCCGCTCGATGTCGTGCAGTACAGCGAGGATGAGATGCGCGCCGCTGTGGAGGCCGCGGCTGCCTGGAACACCTACGTAGCCGTGCACACCTACACTCCGGCCGCAATTCAGCAGGCCATCCGTGCTGGCGTGAAATGCATCGAGCATGCTCAGCTCGTCGACGAGGAAACCGTGAAAATGGCGACTAAGGCCGGCGTGTGGTTGAGCTTGCAGCCCTTCCTTGACGACGAGGACGCGATCGCCTTCCCGGAAGGCTCGCAGAATCGCCAGAAGCTGCTCCAGATGACCAGCGGCACTGACAACGCCTACAGATTCGCCAAGAAGTATGGCGCCAAGATTGCCTGGGGATCTGACACCCTGTTCGACCCCGAGCTTGCCAAGAAGCAGGGCAAGCAGCTCGCGAAGATGACGCGCTGGTTCACACCCTTCGAGATTTTGAAGATGGCCACCCACGATAACGCCGAGTTACTGGCGCTATCTGGGCCGCGCAACCCGTATCCTGGCCGCTTGGGCGTCATTGAGGAAGGCGCATTGGCCGACCTGATCGTGGTGGACGGCAATCCGCTGCAGAACATCGAACTGTTCGTTGACCCGGATAAGAACTTAAAAGTGATCATGAAGGACGGGAAGATCTACAAGAATGTTCTGGATTGACAATTCGATCGCCTAAAAACTGGTTGTAGCGGACGGCGCTTAGCCGCCGCCGCTGAACCGGAGCGTTAGATGACCTGAGCTGAGTTTTTTTTCAACAAATCCTCGGCAGCATCTCCCCCGATAACCGATCGACGATGCGCGTGCTGCCCAGGTTGGTGCGCATGATCACCCGCCCGGGCTGGTCCGCCAATACCTGGCCGATCCGCACCGCCTCTTCGCCGTAGCGCGTCCGGCGCATGGCCTGCAATACGCGCTCGGCGTCTTGGGCGGCGACGAAGGCGACCAGTTTGCCCTCGTTGGCGATGTAGAGCGGGTCGAAGCCGAGCACCTCGCAGGCCGCCGCCACCGGCGGGCGCAGCGGGATGGCGGCCTCCTCCAGCAGCACGCCCACCTGCGACTGGATCGCGATCTCGTTCAGGGTGGTCGCCAATCCGCCGCGGGTTGGGTCGCGCAGCACGTGAATTTCCGCCCCAGTAGCCAGCATGGCCCGCGTCAGGTGGTTGAGCGGAGCGACATCGCTCTCCAAATCGATCTCAAAGCCCAGGTCGCCGCGGGCAGCCAGGACGGCGATGCCGTGATCGCCGATCGGGCCGGAGAGCAGGACCACATCGCCCGGGCGGGCTTGCGCGCCGCCGATCGTTCGCCCCTCGCCGATCAAGCCAAACCCGGTGGTGTTGATATACAACCCATCCGCCTTGCCGCGCTGGACCACCTTGGTGTCGCCGGCCACGATGCTCACCCCGGCTTCGGCGGCGGCTTCCATCATCGAATGGACCACCCGCTCCAGCACGGCCATCTCCAGCCCTTCTTCGAGGATGAAGCCAGCGGTCAGGTAGAGCGGCTCTGCGCCGAGCATGGCCACATCATTGACCGTGCCGCACACCGCCAGCTTGCCGATATCGCCGCCGGGGAAGAAGAGCGGGTAGACCACGTGCGAATCGGTGCTGACCGCCAGCCGACCGCCCGCGCCCAGCGGGATCACAGCCGCGTCATCGCCGGCCCGCAGCAGCGGGTTGTCGAAATGGGGCAGGAAAAGTCGGGCGATCAGGTCGTGCGACATCTTGCCGCCGCTGCCATGTCCCATCACGATCTGCTCGTGATGCGGCAGCGGGAGGGGCAAACCGGTCCATCTGCGAGTGTCATAAGGCTGTCCTATCTGCTGACGTCAGAACTCCGAGTTCTGAGAGAACTCGGAGTTCTAACCAGAGCGTTTATAGCGATAATAAGCCGCGCAGGCGCCTTCAGCCGAGACCATCGGCGCGCCAAGCGGTTTTTCGGGGGTGCACAGATCGCCGAAAGCGGGGCATTCAGCCGGTTTCTTCAACCCTTGCAGCACCTGCCCGGCAATGCACAGGGGCGATTCCTGGATCAGACCGAGGCTTGCCCCGATCCAGGGCTCGAAGCGCTGCTCGGCGTCAAAGGCAGCCAGCTCCGGGCGCAGTCGCCAGCCGCTCTGCGGGATCACCCCGATGCCGCGCCAGGCCCGGTCGCACGGCTCGAATACCTGCTCGATCACCTTCTGCGCCGGTCGGTTGCCCTCAAAGGTGACCACGCGTGAATAGGCGTTTTCGACCTCTGCCCGCCCGGCTTCCAGCATGCGCACGGTCTGCAGGATGCCCTGGGCGATGTCGAGCGGCTCAAAGCCGGTCACCGCCATCGGGACGTGGTACTGCTCGACCAGGGGCGGGTATTCCCAATAGCCCATCACCGCGCAGACATGCCCGGCGAGCAAGAAGCCCTGGACGCGGTTGCCCCGGAGCGGAGAGGATGGCGTGCATGGCCGGTGGGACGCGCACCTGTGAAACCAGCACGCTGAAATTGGTCAGCCCGAGCGCTTTGGCCTGCACCACGCTCATCGCGTTAGCCGGGGCGGTGGTCTCGAAGCCGATGGCGAAGAAGACCACCTGTTTATCCGGGTTTTGCTGGGCAATCTTGACCGCATCCAGGGGCGAATAGACCACGCGCACATCCCCGCCAGAGGCGCGCACCAGAACAGATCCCGGTCTGCGCCCGGCACACGCAGCATATCGCCATAGGAGGTGAAGATCACCTCCGGGCGGGAGGCGATCGCCAGGGCGCGCTCGATCTGTTCGAGCGGCGTGACGCACACCGGGCAGCCCGGTCCGTGCAGCAGCTCGATCTCGGGCGGCAGCAACTGATCCAGCCCAAAGCGCATGATGGCGTGCGTCTGACCGCCGCAGATCTCCATCAAAACCCACGGGCGGGTGACCAGGCGCTGGATTTCGTCGATCACGACCCGCACCGTGTCGGCGTCGCGGTATTCCTCGATGTGCTTCATCCAGGCGCTCCGGGCAGGTTCGCTCGCAGGTCGTGCTCATCCCCCACCGTGAGTTCCTCTTCAAATTCACCGATCTCTTTCAACAGCGCCAGGGTCTCCTGGGCCTCGACTTCATCGATCAGGTGCAGGGCGAAACCGACATGCACCACGGTATAATCGCCAACCTGGGCTTCGGGGACGTACGCCAGGCAGGTCTCGCGCTGCAAACCGCCAAAATCGACCTTGCCCATCAACAGACCACCCTTTTCATATATCTCAACAATCTTTCCTGGGACGCCTAAACACATACCTCACACTCCTATGGATAAAAAACCAGTAAGCCGGGCGATCGCCGAGACCGCCTGGCCGAGCGCCAGCCCGCCGTCATTGGGCGGGACCTGGCGATGGAGATAAATCTCAAATCCGGCTTCCTGCAGCAAACCAACCGTCAGGGCAAGCAGGAACGTATTCTGCCATACACCGCCGCTCAACACCACCTGTTGGGTATCATTTTCCCGGCTCAGGTCGGTGCAGACATCCCGGACCATGATCGCCACCCCGCTGTGGAAACGGGCTGCAATCTTCGGGACACCGACCCCGGCGCGCAAATCGGTCACGATCTGCTGGAAGAGCGGGGATGGGTCGATCTGATAGGGTGGAGCGGGCCGCTCTGGCGAGCCGTCCCCGGCCTGTCCTGAGGAAGGAGGATCTAACCGTTCGAACGAATAATAGGCCGATTCGCGCCCATCCACCAGGGCTTCCATCTCGATGGCCGCCTGGGCTTCGTAATTGACCGTCTGGCGCACCCCGGCCAGCGCGGCCACCGCGTCGAACAAACGACCCATGCTGGAAGTGAGCGGGCTGTTCAGCCCGGTCTGAAGCTGGCGGCTGAGAGCCTGCAGGCGCGGGATTGGGGCGGTTAAAGAACTTTCGAGGTCGGAAGGCGCCAAAGCGTGGCGCACCGGCGCCAAATCCTCTTCCCATTCGATCCCGGCCTGCCGCAGCCAGGCCAAAGCTACCCGCCAGGGCTCGCGCGTCGCCCGGTCGCCGCCGGGCAGCGGCACATAAGCCAGGTGGGCCGCCCGCCGGTAGGAGGCGTAATCGGCCAGCAAGAATTCGCCGCCCCAGATCGCCCCATCATCGCCATACCCCGTACCGTCAAAGGACACCCCGATCAGCGGGCGCTGGCCGTCGAGGCCATTCTCGGCCATGCAGGCGGCGATGTGAGCATGGTGATGCTGCACACTGATCAGCGGCAAGTCCTCACGTTCGGCGCGAGCCTGGGCATAGCGGGTGGCCAGGTAGTCGGGGTGAAGATCGCAGGCAATCGCTTCGGGCTTGATCCGGAAAAGGCGCTCGAAATGGGCAACCCCCTGCTCAAACGAAGCCAGCGTTTCCATGTTCTCCAGATCGCCGATGTGGTGGCTGAGGAAGGCATAACGACCGCGAGTCAGGCAGAAAGTGTTCTTCAGTTCAGCGCCGGCAGCCAGCAGCGGCGGCGCCTCAAACGCCAGGCGGACCGGGTCAGGCGCATAACCGCGCCCGCGCCGGATGGGATACAGGGCGGAAGAAGCTGCGGATACTACCGGCTTTGATTCGGCCTGGCGTCCAAGCTCGGCCCGGGTAGCCGGGAACATGCGCACGACCGAGTCGTCACAGCGAATATAGATATCGCGATCATGCATCAAATAGGCGTCCGCCAGCGAAGCCAGAGAACGGCGCGCCGCTTCGTTCGTGGTGCAAATCGGCTCCTCACTCAGGTTTCCGCTCGTCATCACCAGGGGCGGCATATCAAATGAAACTGGCGCCGATTCTGGATCGGCAAAGAGCAAGTAATGCAGCGGGGTGTAGGGCAGCATCACCCCGAGCGTATTCTGGCCGGGAGAAATCTGATCTGAAAGGATCGAATTGCGCCTGCGGCGCACAATTACGATCGGGCGCTCGCGCCGCTCCAGCAGACCGCGCTCGACCGGGCTGAGCAAACAGTGAGCGCCAGCCATCTCGACATCGACCATCATCAAGGCGAATGGTTTATCCACCCGCAGTTTGCGCTTGCGCAGCTCTGCCACCGCCTGCGCATTGGTCGCGTCGCAGGCCAGGTGGAAGCCGCCCAGCCCCTTGATCGCCAAAATCCTGCCACGCATCAGCATCTGGCGGGCCTGACGCAGCGCCTGCTCGCCATGGCTGGCTGGCGTACCTGCTGAGTTCAATTCCAGCCAAACCTGAGGCCCACAATTCGGGCAGGCGACCGGCTGGGCGTGAAAACGGCGGTCGAGCGGATCCTGGTATTCGGCGGCGCAATCGGCGCACATCTCAAATGGCGCCATGGTCGTGTTGGGCCGGTCATAAGGGATATCTTGAATGATGGTGAAGCGCGGCCCGCAGTTGGTGCAGTTGATAAATGGATAGCGGTAGCGCCGGTCGTTGGGGTCAAACAACTCGCGCAGACAATCCTCGCAGATGCTGACATCCGGCGAGATGGGTTGAAAATCAGCTGGTTCGGCGGCGGAGTGCAGGATTTCAAACGCCGAAAAGCCGTTCGGAGGCTGCCAATCAACGGTCACCTGGTCAATGTGAGCCAGCGCAGGCGCTTCGGACTGGAGGGCGGCGACAAAAGCTTCCAGAGCCGGACGCAAGCCATCCACCTCGATATCCACCCCGGCGGAGGTGTTGCGCACCCATCCGAATAGCTCGAACCGGCGGGCCAGGCTATAAACAAATGGGCGGAAGCCAACCCCCTGGACGATCCCGTTGATATGGAGGCGGACCCCCTGCGTACCTTGGGGCAGGCCTGCGAGCGTCATACGGTCAGCGCCCATTGCTGCAACCGCGGCTCAATCCATGCTCCGAGCAGCAGCCTGGTCGGCCAGCCAGTCGGCCCAGGCCTGTATGCCCTCGCCTGTACGACAGGAGAGCGGGAAGGTCACCAAACCCGGGTTGAGCATCTCGACCCCACGCCGGAAGTAGCCCATATCAAAGGGGACATAGGGCAGCAGGTCGATCTTATTGATAATGAGCGCGTCCACACCGCGATACATCCCGGGGTATTTATAGGGTTTGTCATCGCCTTCGGGGACCGAAGCGATCAGTACGCTCTTATGGGTGCCCAGCCGGAAGCTGGCAGGACAGATCAGATTGCCCACGTTTTCAACGATCATCAGATCGAGTTGGGACAGGTCGAACTGCGGCAACGCAGCCTGAAACATGACCGCATCCAGGTGGCAATTCCCACCGGTATTGATCTGCACCGCCGGGACACCTTGCGCGCTCACTTTATCGGCGTCAATGGTGACCGGGGCTGTATCTCCCTCAACCACAGCCATCCGCAGACGGTTGGATAGCGCCTCGATCGTGCGCAGGATCAGGCTGGTCTTGCCGGCGCCAGGCGAAGCCATGATGTTGATCGAAAAAACGCCGTGCTCCTGCAGTTGGCGCTGGTTCTCCAGCGCGAGCTGGTCGTTGGCGTTTAGAATTTGCTCGACGATTGTAATGCTTTGTGACATAAAAACCTCATTTGATGTGATTCAATCCACTTCGATTGAATCTAATAAGAATTGATCGCCAGAAGCGACCAGAATTTTCTCGCTGTGGCAATGCGGACAGGCAAAATCCTCGCCGTCGGGCGAGTAGCGGACGCCGCATTCCTGGCACAACAATTCCACCGGGATACGGCGAAAATGGAGGATTGCACCTTCGGCGATGGTATCCTTACTGATTATATCCCAATAGAATTGGACCGAATCATCAACGATTGTGGCCAGCTGCCCGATCACCAGATAGATGCCGGTCACCCGGCTGGCCTGGGCTTGATCTGCGGTGCGCAGAACGGTCTTCAGAACGCTTTCGGTGACTGCCAACTCATGCATTGAATTCTATTGCGCTCACATTCTCCATCACAGAATTAAAGAATGGACGGATGCAACCGAACGGGTGTTGCATCCGCATCCATGTCGGACCAGCGGAGGGAGAGGGATTCGAACCCCCGGTGGGTTGCCCCACAACTGATTTCAAGTCAGTCGCCTTAGACCGCTCGGCCATCCCTCCAGACCTGGAAATTCTACCATATCCAGCAGATGACTGCAAATTCAGAACCATTCTCGTGCATATCGCCCAGGCTCATGCTATACTTGAAACGAAAATGCTTTGGGATGAAATCATCCAGGTTCGGACCAACACGATCCATGACACATATCGCCCGTTCCTCCCTGATTATCGCCGTCTTCTTCGGCGCAGATAAGATCCTGGGCTTCTTGCGCCAGGTGTTGATCGCGCGCCAGTTTGGCCTGACCTATGAGATCGACGTCTTCAACGCCGCAAACAACATCCCCGATCTGCTCTCGGCGCTGATCTCGGGCGGTGCGCTGGGCGTCGCCCTGATCCCGGTGCTTTCTGAATTCCTGCAAAAACGCGGTAAGGCGGCTGCCTGGGAAGTGTTCTCTCGCACGCTCAACCTGGCCTTCCTGGTAACAGCCCTGATCTCCATTTTGATCGCGGTTTTCGCCAGCCCGCTGGTGCGATATGTGATTGCGCCCGGTTTCCCGGCCGAGCAACATGCCCTGACCGTCCGGCTGATGCGGCTGGATCTGCTGGCGATCCTGATTTTTTCAATCAGCGGATTGGTGATGGCAGGGTTACAGGCAAATCAACACTTCTTGCTGCCAGCTATGGCCCCTGGGTTCTACAACCTGGGGCAAATCTTCGGCGTAGCAGTATTAGCGCCGCAAACCGGGATCACGATCGGCCCACTCAGCCTGCCAGGTTATGGGATGGGCATCTACGGACTGATTTACGGCGTGATCCTGGGAGCGCTGCTGCACCTGGCGATCCAAATCCCCGGGCTGGTCCATTACAAATTCCGCTGGATACCCGCGATTGGATTGCGGAACCCCGCATTGCATCAGGTGCTGCGCCTGCTGGGGCCACGGGTGGCGACCATGTTCTTCCTGCAGGTCTTTTTCATCGCCCGCGACAACCTGGCATCCCGGTTGGGTGAAGGCTCGGTGACCGCGCTGAACTATGGCTGGTTCATTATGCAGGTTCCAGAAACTTTGATCGGGTCGGCGCTGGCGATCGCCCTGTTGCCAACATTATCGGAAATCTTCGCTCGTGGGGAGCGGCAGGTCTTCGGGGATACCATCCAACGGGCGGTGCGGGTGCTGCTGGCGCTGACCGTACCGGTTGCCGCGCTCCTGGCGGTCGGAATTGAGCCGCTGATCCCGCTGATCTTTGGCTTCGACGCAGCAGGCAGTCAACTGGTACTATGGGCGACGCGGGCATACCTCTTTGGGCTGATGGGACACGCTTTGCTTGAAACGGCAGCCCGCTCTTTTTATGCCCAACAGGACGCCCGTACACCGCTATACCTGGCTGCATTAAACGCACTATTTTATATTCTGTTGGCAACCAGTTTTTCAAGATGGTTGGGAGCGCCAGGGATCGCCCTGGCGAACACATTCGCCTTCAGCCTGGAAGCGCTATTGTTGTTGCTCTTGTTGCGCCGGAGCTATCCACAGGCGCTTTCCGTCAGCGGAACGCTGCTGCGCTCCCTGCTGGCAGCGTTAGCAGGCAGCATACTCACATTCGTGGTGATGCAACTCCCACTGCCCGCCCTGGCAGCGGCTCCGCTGGGCATGGCTTTGGGTGGATTGCTGGCATTGCCATTCATCTGGCCTGAAATCAAGACTCTGGTAAAACTATGACCCATAACTTTTTCTCTCTAACAACATTTCTATTCAGAATGCTGACCTGCGCCGGAATATTCGGGGTTGCAGTAGCAACCCTGGGGCTGGTCGGCTCCTCACGCTCCGGCAGCGCCGCCCTGATCGATTGGCAAACCAAAGTAGACCCATGGGTACTGCAAACCGCCGCCGAAGGCGAGACCGAATTTCTGGTGATGTTAAAAGAGCAGGCAGATTTGAGCCAGGTGGATCCATTGGCAACCAAGCTGGAAAAAGGGGCCTATGTATACCGGCAATTGACCGAGACCGCGAACCGCACTCAGGGAGCGCTGCTTGCTACTCTGAAAGAAATGGCTGCGGATAGCAGCTCTCGACTGGAATACCAGGAGTTCTGGGTGGTTAACGCGGTTTGGGTGCGGGGGGAAGCAGAAACAATTCGGGCGATCGCTGAGCGCCCAGATGTGGCGCATTTATACGCCAATCCAGAAGTGAAGATTGATTTGCCCGAGCAGCCCGATCAAACCCTCACACCAGACGCAAGTGAAGCGGTCGAGTGGGGCGCGCAGAAAGTACGGGCGCCAGAGGTTTGGGCAGCAGGATATACCGGTCAAGACGTGGTAATCGGTGGGCAGGATACCGGTTATGATTGGGATCACGTCGCTTTGAAAAACCATTATCGCGGCTGGAATGGGGTCAGCGCGGAACATAATTATAGCTGGCACGATGCGATCCACAGCGGCGGCGGGATTTGCGGGGCGAACTCGCCAGTCCCTTGCGACGATGGGTATCACGGCACACATACAATGGGGACGATGGTCGGCGATGACGGCGGCAGCAATCAAGATAGGCGTGGCGCCCGGGGCGCGCTGGATCGGCTGCCGGAACATGAATCAGAACTACGGGACGCCAACCACTTATATGGAGTGTTATCAATGGTTCATCGCCCCAACAGATCTGAACAACCTGAATCCCCGCCCAGACCTGGCCCCGGATGTGATCAACAATTCGTGGAGCTGTCCGGTCTCAGAAGGCTGCACCGACCCGAATGTATTGAAGACCGCGGTGGAGAACGTACGGGCTGCCGGGATCGTCACAGTGCATTCTGCCGGCAACGCAGGCACAAGCTGCTCTTCTGTATCCACACCGGCAGCCATCTATGAAGCGTCCTTCAGCGTGGGGGCAACCGACACAAACGATATCATCGCCTCTTTCAGCAGCCGCGGCCCGGTAACCGTCGACGGCAGCGGACGGAGGAAGCCAGATGTGAGCGCTCCGGGCGTGAATGTCCGCTCCACTTACCCAGGAGACCTTTATTACAGTCTTTCGGGAACCAGCATGGCCGCGCCGCATGTCGCCGGAGTGGTCGCTCTGTTGATCTCGGCCCGACCAGAGCTGGCGGGACAGGTGGATGTGATCGAAGACCTGATCGAACAGAGCGCCATCCCTCGCACAACCGACCAGATCTGCGGCGGCATTCCCGGCAGCCAGACGCCAAACAACACCTACGGCTGGGGGCGGGTGGATGCCTGGAACGCGGTTCAAAGCCTGGAATCCACGCTGGAAATCTCGAAGACAGCCTCAGATATCACCTATGACCCGGGGCAGATCATCACCTACACGCTGGAGGTATTGTATTCCGACCCGCTAAACTCCACTTATCATCTGGTTATTACAGACGTGATCCCCGCCGACGTCAGCTTTATTACTGCAACCATACCGCATACCCAAATCGGGGACACGATCAACTGGGGATGGCCGGAATTAAGCCCGAACGAAAGCCACACGGTCGAGTTGGTCGTTCAAGTCCCCTTCGATGCAGTCGATCCGATTATCAACCAGGACTATTCCGCCAGCACTGACGAGATGGCGACTGTTTTTGGAATCCCGGTCCCGATCTACCTGGCGAAATACTATTTCATGCCCTTCATCGCCCATTAGATCAATCTTTCTGACGCAACAGGCGCGGAGGAGTGGGCCAGGAGAGAATCATGTCCATGACAGCACACGAGCGCGTCCTGACTGTCCTCAATGGGAAGATCCCCGACCGGCCGCCGATTGTGATCGGCGCCAGCAACGCGACCGGGATCAAGATAGGCGCATATCGCCGGTTGAAAAAATATCTCGCGATCCAGGCAGAGGAGCGCTACCTGTATGATTGGCCAGAGTTAGGTACAGCTGACCCAGACGAGGCAACTATGCGGGCACTGCACAGCGATATACGCGGAGTGCATGATGCTTTTCCCTTAGCGATCCGCCGCCGCAACCAGCAGCGGCCAGAGTACACGCCCTACATCGATGACTGGGGCAGCGGCTCTATTGAGAGTGAGCCGGGAGTTTGGTTCCCAGGCGTTCACCCCCTAAGAGAAACCCAGGCAATCGATGCACTGGAGGGCTATCCCTGGCCGGACATGAACGATCCAGAGCGTGTAAGCCAGGTCGGGGAGAAAGCCCGCCGACTGAACGCCGAGAATCAGTATGCCATCCTGGCCTGTCCATGGCTGCTTTTTCCACTGGAACGAGCTTTTGCAATGCAAGGGATGGATCAATTCTTACTCAACCTGGCGCTTTATCCGCAATTTTGCGAGGCGCTGCTGTTGAAAATCAGCGGTCTATGCAAGATGCTGATGGGGCATTTTCTGGCTGCAGCAGGGGAATACATCGATCTGATCAAGATCGGCGACGATTTGGGGACGCAAGAAAGCCTGCTGATCTCCCCACAGATGTACCGGCGGGTTTTAAAACCGATCCATGCCGATAGCATTGCCTTTATTAAGGAAAGAACCCAGGCTAAAGTTTTCTTCCATACGGACGGAGATGTGTTTGATCTGATCGAGGATTTCATTGAAATCGGGGTTGACGTACTGAACCCAATCCAGACCTCGGCAGGGAAGATGGCTAACCTGGCAGAACTGAAGAAAAGATATGGAAAACGGATCGTATTTTGCGGAGCAATCGACACACAGCAGGTGCTGCCTTACGGCAGCCCGGCGGAAGTGCGCCGGGAGACCCGGCGCGTGATCGATATTTTAGGAGATGGAGGCGGTTATATGCTCGGCGCGGTCCATACCATCATGGATGAAGTCCCACCGGAGAATATCCTAGCCATGGTCGCTGAAGCAGTATCCTGAATCTCGCCCTCTTTCTCGTAAGGCACACCATCCGCCGCCGGGATATGGCCGCGGCCTACCACGCCAGCCAACACCACCATCGTGGCGACATAGGGCAGCATCAGCAGGAATTGAGACGGGATCTTGACCCCCAGGATTGCCAGCCTGGAAGCAAACGAATCGGCGAAACCAAACAATAAACCGGCCCCAAACGCCCCAAAGGGCATGTAATTTCCAAAGAGCATCGCCGCTAATGAGATAAAACCACGCCCGGCGGTCATGACCTCATCGAAACGGCCAACCGACCCCAACGTAAAATAACCGCCAGCAAAACCGGCAATCATCGCCCCCAAAATAACAGCCATGTAGCGAGTTCGGAAAACATTGATCCCCAATGTGTCCGCGGCGCGTGGATGTTCACCAACCGCTCGCAAGCGCAACCCCCAACGGGTGAAGAATAGCCCAAAGTGGATCAGAGCCATAAAGATAAACATCGAATAGACAAACATATTATTGTTAAACAGGACCGGCCCTAACACAGGGATGCTTGAAAGCCCAGGAATCTCAAATGCTTTAAAAGTACCGGGGTTATTCAAGGCCTGGTTGGTCTGCATGAATTTAGCGGAGATATAGGATGTCATGCCGGTGGCAAAGATATTAATCGCCGTACCCGAAATAATCTGGTTGGTTTTGTATTTGATCGAAAGTACGGCATGTACCAGCCCAAGCAATGCTGCAGAGAGTACCGCCGCAGTTAAACCAAGGTACAGGTTACCGGTCGCGCTGCCGACTAGGGCGCCCATCATTGCCCCCATCAGCATCATCCCTTCAATTGCGATATTGACCACACCCGCACGCTCGCACAAGATCCCGGACATAGCCCCCAGAGTGAGTGGAACAGATTTGGAAAGGGTAGTGTTCATCAACCCGGCCAGGTTTAGCGATTTGCCCGCCGCAGAAAAAGTCAGAAATGCAAAAACAAACAACCCTGCCACCAGACCTAAAACCAGGTTGGTACGCTTTCCGAATCCATTTGGGATAGCGAGCTGGAATACTCCAAGCAGCAAGCACATTCCCGCAATAATATTTAACGTGAGGGATGAAGGCAGCAGCAAGTCCGGAATGGTCGTTTTTGTACCGCCAGGGGTCAAACCAAATTTAGTGATCACTTCTGGGTCCAACCCACGCGCAAAAAACCAGGCGATAACGAACCCCGCTAACAGGAACAGGATACCCATTACCCATTTTCGAGTCGGAGAGACGATTTCAATTTCTCGACGGAGCGCGGTGGTTGTCATGTTCAATCTCCTCCCCACGTGCCAGCGAAAATGCCCTCATCCGCTCCTGCTGGCAGCTTGATGCGATAGATCGTGCGGATGATTGCTGGCGCAGCAATGAATACCAGGATAAAAGCCTGGAGCACCGAGATAATATCAATTGGGATGCCGGCCTTTAATTGCATGCTGGTAGCGCCATTGCGCAGCGCCCCAAACAAGAGCGCAGCCAGTACCACGCCCAATGGATGGCTTTTTCCCAACAAGGCCAAAGCAATGCTGTCAAAGCCATAGCCGGATGAGAAAGCCATAGCAAGATTGTAGTTCACACCCAGAACTTCGTTGGCGCCCGCCATCCCAGCCAGCCCGCCAGAAAGCGCCATTGAGAACATAATGGTGACCGAGACCACCATCCCAGCATAGCGGGCTGCGCGCGGGTTGGAACCTACCGCCCGCAGATCAAACCCCCATCGAGTTTTGAACAGGAACCAATATACCAACCAGGCGACAAAAAGAGCAATAAAAAAACCAATGTGGAAGCGAATTGGCTCACCAAACAGCCGGAAAAGTTTGGCCGATTCTTCGATCGTTGGGCTGACGGGATTCGCAGAGCCAGGGCGCTTCATCGGTCCGGTCAACAGCCAATCGCTCAAGCGGAAAGCGATATAGTTCATCATGATCGTATTGATCACTTCATGTCCACCGGTCTTCGCTTTCAACCAGCCCGGAATAAAGCCCCAGATCGCCCCCCCAAACGCGCCGCCCAGAAAAGCCAGTGGAATGTGCACCGGGGCGGGTAAACCTTTCACAGAATACCCCACATAAGCGCCGAAGATCGCGCCCATAAAAATCTGACCCTCGACGCCAATATTGAACAATCCGGCCCTGAAACCGAGCGCAACCGCCAAACCACCAAAGATATATGGTGTAGCGGCTACCAGGCTTTCAAAGAACGGATAAAAAGCTTTGCGAAATCTCCTCGGCATTTCCACTTTGTAGAGAAGCCACGATTTTGGCTGGGTCGCCAAATGCGCCTGTGAACAGGGAGGAATAGGCAGTCGTAACGACGCGCCAGCCTTCTGCCAAACCCTGGAATACAGACTGCCTCCAAGCTGTATAAAATTCCGGAGTCGTCAAGACAATGATGACGGCTCCCAGCACCAATCCGGTAAAAATTGCCAGGAAAGGGACTGTCGCAACCTGGATCAGTCGCCCGAAACCGGAAGTATGTTTCGGACTGCCGCCGAGGGATTCTTTCAACAATTCCTCTTGAAAGATCTGGGCAGCGTTTTTCTCAGGTTCTTTTTGTGGTGTTTGCTCCACTTCGCCCATAGATTGGAACCCTCTTCCTTTATTGAGGATGGAGTTTTTATACTGCTTCCGGCTTGACACCAGCCATCAACAAACCAACCTGCTCTTTTGTGGCTGTATCCGCCGAGAGAATATCGACAATCTTGCCGCGATACATCACCGCGATCCGATCCGAAAGACCCATGATCTCATCCAACTCCGAAGAGACCAGGAGAACCGCACAACCTTCATCTCTTTTTATTAAAATGCGCCCATGAATATATTCCACCGAACCCACATCCAGCCCACGAGTCGGTTGGGATGCCACCATGAGGTGAATTGGGCGATAAAATTCACGCGCCACGATCACTTTCTGCTGGTTACCTCCCGATAGCGCCCCGGCTGAGGTCAATTCGCTAGGGGTGCGGATATCGAATTCCGTTACCAATTCCCGGGCATGGCGGAGGATTTCCCGCTCATCCAGCACCACCCCTTTGGTAAAAGGTTTCTGATAATAGGTGTTCAAGATCAGATTATCAGAAATCGGAAATGGCAACACCAAACCATCTTGCTGGCGATCTTCTGGAACATGAGCGCAGCCTAGTTCGGTAATCTGGCGTGGGCTGGAGCGAGTGATGTCATTCCCGAGCAGGTCCACTTTGCCAGATTGAGGGGTCCTCAAACCGGTCAGGGCTTCTACAAGTTCGGTTTGCCCATTGCCTTGAACTCCGGCAATACCGAGTACTTCTCCGGCTCGAACATCAAACGACACGCCATCCACCGCAACCTGGTGGCGTTCATCGATAACAACCAGGTCCTGCACTTGCAACACAGTATCTCCCGGATGGGCTGGAGATTTATCCACTTCCAGTTGAACAGCCCGTCCGACCATCATTTCAGCTAATTTATTTTGATCCGCCTCTGCTGGCAAGGTTGATCCAATGACTTTTCCGCGGCGGATGACGGTAATCCGGTCGGAAGCATCCAGGACTTCGCGCAGCTTATGTGTGATGAAGATGATCGATTTGCCGCGCTTGGTCAGGGAATCCATAATCTTAAAAAGCTCATCGGCTTCCTGAGGCGCTAACACCGCTGTCGGCTCATCCAGGATCAGGATATCGGCCTCCCGATAGAGCAGCTTAATGATCTCCACCCGCTGCTGCACACCCACCGGAAGATCTTTGACATAGTCTTCCGGATCAACCTGCAGGTTGAATTGCTCGGAAATTTGGCGGATTTTCTGAGCTGCTATTGCCCGATTAAGGACGCCCCCTGCCAGGGTGGATTCCTCACCCAGCATGACATTCTCCGTTACCGTGAAAACCGGAACCAACATGAAGTGTTGGTGCACCATTCCAATCCCAGCATTGATGGCGTCGCTGGGGGAATGGACTTCAATTTTCTGGCCGCGCACGATGATTTCACCTTCATCTTGCTGATACAACCCATAGAGAATATTCATCAGGGTAGTTTTGCCAGCGCCATTCTCCCCCAGCAGCGCGTGAATTTCGCCTTCTTCCAGGGTCAGATCAATATGATCATTGGCCAAAACGCCCGGAAAGCGCTTGGTAATACCACGGAGTTCAAGTATGGGTGTCATTATGTCCTTGTTCGCTCCGATTCAAAAGGATTATTGATTAATTAGTTCTCATATTGTACCATGCTGATCGGAACTCAGCCCAAGCAGATCAAAAATTCACCTGCAGAAAATCATACGGGCAATTCGTTTGGCAGGTTTTATCTTTAGCGTAGCTCTCCAGTTTGGGGGTCAATACCGGTGTCAACATAGCCAGCCAGCAGATCCACAAGCATTTCCTCTACCAGGCGTTGGCGACCCGGACTGAGAAGAGCCGGGTTAATGTCCGTCAGCATCAGTGAGGCGTTTTCACTGGACGATCCTTCGCCGCTCAGCAATTTTGGCCATATCTGGCGGATGGCTTGAGCCGGGTCTGTCCGGATCGTAGCTACCCAGTTCACCCGCAGGGGGTCAGCAGGCGTCTCGCCGCCGATCAGATTGACTCCGGCCAGAACCAAATATTCCACCAGGTAAGCGTCGCCAGTTCCAGGAGCAAGATAGACCGTATCGACTGCATTGGCGAGAAGCTGGTCGGCTGCAGCTTGCTGCTCTGCCTGGCTTGCTCCACCAACTATTTCGGTATAGAGCGGATATTGGACAAACGGCGGGTAAGCTGGACGGCACAAACCACAGAAAAAGATCGCGCCATTCACAAAACCCGAGCGCGCTGCTTTGCTTTCCACCGTATCCGCCCGGCTGATCACCCCTACCCGCCAGTTCTGGGTGATGATGGCTGCCAGATAACCCGCCAGAAAACCCTGCTGATCCAGCCGGCTGGTTTGCGCATCAATAATGCTCAAATTAGGACCGGTTTGAATATCCTTCATGCCAATCGTTAAGAACTGAACTTGTGGATTAGCGGCAACCAGATTAGCCGTTCCAGAGTCGGGTGGTACCAGCACCATCAAACGAATTTCAGGTCCAAGCTCAAGTTGGGTTAGCTCAGCCAGAGTCTCAAACGTCAAACCATCTTGAGCCGCAAGCTCGCCGACAACTTCCTGTACATTTAGCGCCAGGGCAGGATCGGCGCCAGGCGGCGCCAGGAGGACAACCTTATTTGCTGGAGGAGTGGAGGAGGCCTCTGGAGGCAGAGCGGTCTCTGTAGAGAGAGCCACGGCGTCAGTAGCTGCGGGTATTGTGGGGGAAAGCATAGGGGTCGAGGAATTACAGCCAGAAACCGCCAGCAACCCCAGAAATAACAGGACCATATGCGTCGATATAGAACATCGTGTCGATAAAGAACATCGCATATAGGCGGTTTGTATCTGATTTAAGATCGTGGATAAAATCACATCAATTCTCCGATTTCTTTATTGCCTTGCCTATTTTACACGAGTTGATCGGGTTATAATAGCCTCATGATTGAATTAAACATCCCTGGACGGGGCATAATCACTTTAGAGCATTTGGTCTCGGACGTCAATGGCACGTTGGCTTTGGATGGACAATTATTTGAAGGGGTTCCCAAACAACTCAATAGCCTGCGTGATCGCCTGCAAGTTCATCTGCTGACGGCCGATACCCACAGACGACAGGAATCCATCGATTTATTGCTCAATCTGCGGGCAGAGCGGATCCAACCGGGTAATGAGAGCCGTCAGAAAGCCGAATTAATCCACCGGTTGGGAGCGGATCATGTGGTAGCGATCGGCCAGGGAGCAAATGATGCAGCCATGCTCCAAAGCGCAGCAATCGGCATCTGCGTACTCTCAGCGGAAGGCGCTGCGATTGAGACTTTGATGGCTTCCGATATCGTCGTCCCGGATATTTTCCAGGCATTGGACCTACTGGAAAAACCTTTGCGCCTGGTCGCCACACTAAGAAAATGAACTTTTCAACCATCGAACAGCGTCCTGACAATCCAGACGATCTGCCTCCTGCCGCGCCGGCGCCGGGCGCACCGGCTTCTAACGCCGCTCAATAGCGACGAAAGGCTGTCATTTCTGGAGGAGCTGGCTCATCGTGCTTCTCCATCTTTTGATTTCTTTCTGCTATCCCTGGTATCCGGGCTGCTGCTCGGGCTTGGATTGTTATTAGATACACCCGCATTCCTGGTACTTGGGGCAGCGCTTGCTCCGCTGATGGCTCCAGCCGTTGGTGTTTCGCTGGGCACAGTGATGGGATCGGTGCGTCTTTTCTTGAACAGTCTGATTGGTCTGTTGGTCGGCTGCTTGATCGTAATGCTGTCTGGGTGGGCGATCGGACGCTATGGGCAACCCTGGATGGTAGAAACGCAGTATCTTTCCCATTTGCACGCCCTGATTTCCTGGCCAAATTTCCTGGTATTGGCAGTGAGTGCAATTTTTACAACCATTTCCCTCGTCCGATCAGATGGATCTCAAGGCCGATCGATCAGCGCCTTGCCAAGCGCAGCACTGGCTTATGGATTGTTCGTTCCATTGGCTGTAGCTGGTTTTGGCCTGGGTAGTGGAGTTCCACATCTTTGGCCAGATGGATTGATCGTCTTTTTTCTGCACCTCTCCTGGAGCGCATTATTGGGAGCGATGACCCTGGCCTTGATGGGGTTCCGCCCACCCACCCTGTTTGGCTATACCCTGGGAGGGGCAGTAACGCTTTCGGGGTTGATCCTTTTGATTGGGCTCTTCGGAGCTGGGGTTGTTGTTGGCGCCGGGATGGGTCTTCCTACACCAACACCTACCCTGACGCCCACACTAACCAACACCCCCACTTTGACGCTCACACCTGTACCACCCACCGCGACCCTGACGCCAACTCTGACGGCCTCTCTTACCGTAACACCCACTCCAACTCTGACTCTGACACCCACGCCGGTCTTTGGAATAATTCGTACAGGTGGATCTGAAGGCGCGCGTATCCGGGCGGAGCCAAATGGCGAGACAATCGGCTTTCTGACAAACAACGAACTGGTCATCATCTTGCCGGAAACCAAAGAATTTGAGGGCGTTATTTGGACGCGAATTGTCACTTCAAATAGCCTTCAAGGCTGGATCGTCCAATCACTCCTCGGCAGCGTAACCCCGACGTCGACACCCAATCCCTGATCGGCTTTCATGAACGGATACCACCAACTGAACCTCTATTTACCCTGACGGGGCAAATACTCCGGCGTGAAAGCGCCCGGCAGCAACTCGAATACACTGGTCTCCTGGAGCAAGCGCCCTTCTGTATCGGCGATGAGAACCACCGTATCCAATCCAAACTCAGCCATCACCTGGCGACAAGAGCCACAAGGCAAACCCCCATTCGAGGTGACCACTGCCAGAGCTGAAAATTGCCGTTCGCCTTCCGAAACAGCCTTGAATATTGCAATCCTTTCGGCGCACATTGTGGATGGGAAAGCGGCATTCTCTACATTGACGCCATCGTAGATGCGCCCTGAAGTCGTCAGGAGCGCCGCCCCAACCAGGTAGTTCGAATAAGGCGCATAGGCCCATTTTCTGGCTTCCAGTGCAGTCTGGAGCAATGTTTCGCGCATTTCGTCTGTTAACACGTATTTACTCCTCATCTTTATCTGGAGAAGCTGAGGTGGACCAGCGAGCGCCAACCTTTTTTATCCGCCGACCAGATACTTGTTCAACTGTCAGAACAAGATCACCCGTTGTAACGGTCTCACCCAAACCGGGAACGTGTCCCAATTGGTGATAAATATATCCACCCAACGTATCGGCCTCATCGCTCGAAAGCCCCGCCCCGACAATTTCGTTAAAATCATCCAGATCCACTCTGCCAAGGAACAAAAAACCGCCATCAGGCAGTTCCTGGTAAGGGGCTTCTTCCGCCCCATCATATTCATCCTGGATTTCTCCAAGAATCTCTTCAACAATATCCTCGAGGGTGACTAAACCCGCAACCCCGCCATATTCATCCACTACGATCGCCATATGGATTCGCTGGCTCAGCATCTCAGCTAAGAGCTCATCCACTTTCTTTGCTTCCGGGACAAAATATGCCTGTCGCAGCAAATTATGTAATGAACCCGAGTCAATTTCTTCTCGCCAGGCTCGCAACAATTCCTTGGCGTAAAGCAAACCAAGCGTATTATCGACAGTTTCTTCGTAAACCGGGACACGTGAATGTCCAGAAGCCAGCAAAGCATCCGCCGCTTGTGGGATAGGCGTGCGCACATCGAGGGTTTGCATATCAATGCGCGGCACCATGATCTCGCGGGCGAGCGTATCACCCAATTCAATAATAGAATAGATCATCCGCCGCTCGCCCTGTTCCAGCACGCCATCTTCCTGACCAGCATCCACCAATGTTTTTAGCTCATCCTCGGTCACTAAGTTGAGCTGCGTCTCTGCCGCATCCTGGGCATCGCCTGAGGTGGTCAGTGGGGCGAGCAGAAAACCGAATAGAAACATCAACACCCGAACGAATCCTGTCAGGCGCACAGCATAAAATTCCGCTTTGCGTGTGACAATCCTTTCAACCAGCCATTCGAACCAGAATAATAGCAGAGCAACAATCCCCAGCATCGCAAACGCCAACAAAAGACGCACATCAACCCATGTCTCCCCCGGCAGGAGAGAGATCAAATCGTCCGATGGACGCATAAACAGCAGATAAATCGCCAATCCTGCCAGGGAAAAACGCGTTAAGACCAGCAGTAAATTCAAACTGGCGCGGATTCGGGTCTGGACAGGTAAGAGCGCCAGGGTAACATTCACTTTTTCCCCGCTCACATCACGCTGGGCGAGCAAACGGGCATGCGAAATTTGTAAGAAACTCATCCGCGCAGCAATGGCGACCAGGTCGAGCGCCAACAATAGTATCCAAAAGGATAAATCAAAGATCAAATTATTCACGTTTCTTTATTTTCCGAATCACCCGAGCCGGGACGCCAACCGCCAATGTGTACGGAGGGACATCCTTCGTCACAACAGTACCTGCGCCGGTGCGCGCTCCCTTACCCAGCTTTACAGGAGCAACCAACATAGTATCACTTCCAATAAAAACATCCGAACCGATCTCCGTATGGTTCTTCTTTTCTCCATCATAATTGCATGTGATCGTGCCAGCGCCGATGTTGACTTCTGATCCAATATGGGCATCGCCTATATAAGAGAAATGGCCCATCTTTGTGCCTGGGCCGAGATACGAATTCTTTATCTCACCAAAATTGCCCATATGAACGCCTTCTGCCAGATGCGCTCCGCTGCGCAGGTGAGCGTAAGGGCCAATACCGACTGCATCATCCACTCGGGCGCCATCCACAATAGAAGAAAATATTTTGCAATCCTGACCGACCTGGCTTGCGCGCACGTATGCTGCCGGACCAAGCGTGCACCCAGCGCCAATGACCGACCTGCTTAAAAGGTATGTATCGGGCCAGATCACGGTGTCCTGTCCAATCTGGACATCCGGCTCGATGTAAGTGCGGGTCGGATCCAGGATCGTCACACCAGCCAGCATCCATTTGCGATTTATCCGCATCCGCAAAACTGCTTCCGCCTCGGCGAGATGGATGCGTGTGTTGACGCCAATGCCTTCCGCCGTGTCCTCCATCACCAGAGCCTGGACGGTCAAACCATCAGCGACTGCGATCCCAATGGCGTCCGTCAGGTAATACTCCCCTTTTGGCGAAACCCGGATCCGGCGCAGCGCATCCCACAACCAATCCGCCGAGAAACAATAGACCCCCGTATTAAGCTCTCGCAGTGCCAACTGTTCCGGCGAGGCCTGGGCTTCTTCCACAATCGCCCTTACATTCCCATTCTCAGCTCGAATCACCCGACCGAACCCACGGGGATCCGCTCCAATCATCGTCAGCATCGTGATTGGACCGGAATGGGATATTTGAGACTGCACGATCTGGTCAATTGTCTCTGCGGTTAGAAGCGGCATATCGCCATAAGTCACCAGGATCAGATCCGCTTCCCCCTTGAGGAGCAACTCTGCCTGCTGAACAGCGTGGGCAGTCCCAAGCTGCGGTTCCTGGGAGACAAACTCAACCTGATCACGAAAAAAATGGCGAATTTGATCGGCGCCATGACCAACAACAACGACCGGTTTAATATGTGGGTCTCGTTGCACCGCTTCGATTGCATATTGAAGCATCGGTCGTCCGACCAGCGGATGAAGCACTTTGGGCAGATCAGACCGCATCCGCGTCCCTTGACCAGCAGCCAGGATGACCGCGCGTATTCTCGTCATTCGCAACTCCTTAGCGATAAAAAAACGAGCATCACGTCCACGTTCGCGGACATGTGAAGCTCGTTCCGTCGCCTTTCAAATGGATTGGTTTGGCTGGGGCGCCCGGATTCGAACCAGGATATACGGATTCAAAGTCCGCTGTGCTACCATTGCACCACGCCCCAATCCCCTCACAAATCTGGTTTCGCGACCAGAAGGTCTCCATGCGATCAGCCGGAGAGCAAGTGACCGGAATTGTAACATAGTCTCTACTGGACTGACAATACCTCTTCGCCCAAAAATCATTAATTGGATGGCTAACCTGTCTAAATACATGGCTCAACTCTCGTCCGGGGCCAACCCGAGTTGGCGGGCTTGCTCATAAGAGATCGCCGATGACCGAATCGCTTCATCGACACGCTCGCCTTCAATAGCCAATTCCCAAAAAGTATCAGCCTCCGTCGCAGCAGCACGATCCAGCAACCCAAAAACCGCGTCTAGATCAGATTCTGCCTCTTCGGATGTCATCTCGTCAAGGTAATCTAATGGCTGAGGCGCTGGCTCGCTTTCAGGCGACTCAAACGGAACGCCAATCTCCATCAAAATACCCTGGATATCAACCACTGATTCCTGGATTTCACCTGCCAATTTCGTCGCTTTCTTAGCGGTGAATTCTCCTGCCGGAGCCACCATCAACAGTCCAATCGGCTGACCAACATGGGCCAGGGCGAGATCATACTGACCGCCCGCAATGATGGTCAAATCATTCAACGAGGACCCTCCAGCCAACAGCGAGATTTTCTCGATCGCGTTCAATGCTGAAAGAGCGGTCTGCACCAGACCATCTGCATCTATTTCGGCGGGAAGATTGCCAGCCTGAGCCACAAATTCACCGCGTTCACTGATCAAAATTGCACAATGGGCTTTCAATTTGGTGCGCAATCCGGCTAATCTCTCCGCAATCCCCACCGAGGAGGGGCGCGGCGAGTCCATTTCTTGGATCCTGTTACCCTCAGAATCAGGATCTAGGTTCAAGCATTCCCGGACAGCGTTCAGAAAATCTTCCATCTCGACCGGTTTGTAAAAATAGGCAAACACCCCGGCTTTCTCAATTCTTTCGCGAACAGCTCGATCTGTCATTCCTGTGACCAGGATAATTTTCAGCTTCGGATTACGAAATTGGGAGTGCTGAATTAATTCTAATCCGGAGATTCCAGGCAAGCGAATATCCACAATTAACAAATCGAATGGCTGGCGCGAATTCACCAGAATCGCCTCCTCGCCAGAGCGAACCTCTGTGATTTGCAATTCAGCAGACACAGATTCCAACCCGGCTCGAAAAACCCGCCGTGCGTCATGTTGATCATCAACAATCATTACTCTGTAAGGTCGCATGGACGCCTCTCTCAAGGGACAACCCGCAAACAGGCTACTTGATGGCCAGAACCCATATCCAGTAAAGGAGGTTCTTCCAGCGCGCACTCTGCCATCACGACAGGACAGCGTGGATGGAAACGACAGCCAGACGGCGGATTCAGCGGACTTGGCACATCTCCTTGTAAAATGATGCGCTCGCGCCGGATAGTCGGGTCTGGGATCGGAATCGCAGACATTAAAGCTTGTGTGTATGGGTGCATCGGGATGCTAAAAAGCTGGTCGCGATCGGCCAATTCCACCAACTTTCCCAGATACATTACAGCCACTCGATCAGAAATATGCTCCACAACGCTGAGATTATGGGCGATGAAAAGGTAGGTCAGGTGAAATTCGTTTTGTAAATCTTTTAGGATGTTGAGGACCTGGGACTGAATTGAGACATCCAGGGCAGAGACCGGCTCATCGGCAACGACAAATTTTGGACGCAGCGCAAGGGCGCGCGCAATCCCAATCCGTTGACGCTGACCACCGGAGAATTCATGTGGATAACGGCGGGCATGGTATTCTTCCAATCCAACCTTGCGCAAAGTATCCATCACCACGGCTTTTTGCTCTTTATGGCTGCCCACCCGGTGAATGCGCAAGCCTTCAGCAATCGATTCTCCTACCGGCAGGCGCGGGTCGAGCGAGGCGTAAGGGTCCTGAAAAATGATCTGCATATTCCGGCGCATGGCTTTGATTTCTTTGCCTTTGAGCTTAAGCACATCCACCTCTTCAAAATGCACCTGCCCGGAGGTCGGCTCAATCAGACGCAGCATGGTACGCCCTACCGTAGTCTTTCCACAACCCGATTCGCCCACCAGCCCAAGCGTCTCCCCTTCCCGGATATCGAAGCTTACTCGATCTACCGCTTGAACCTGGGCAACCGTGCGAAGCAGAAGACCGCCTCGCACCGGAAAGTACTTGACCAGATCCTTGACCTGGATCATCGCCGGAATGGGTTGTTGAGCTTTGCTGTTCTTTTTTTGGATGGGCAGAGAGTTTTCCATGGTATTTATCCGGTTTTATCTTTGTCGTCTATCCTTCTCGTAGAGGGGCGTGATGATTCTCTGTGCTGAGATACAACCAGCAGCGCACGAAATGTCCCGGGTGAATGCCGATCAAACCCGGCTCTTGTTCCGTACAAATATCTAACCCAAATTCCTCCCGTTTTTGGCAACGGGCCGCGAATTTGCACCCAACGGGAAGGTCAATCAAATTCGGCACCAGACCCGGGATTACATCCAGGCGGTCTTTCACTTTTCCTAATATCGGAATGGAAGCGATCAACCCCAGGGTATATGGATGGAGAGGTCTCGCGAACAAGGCCCTGACATCCGCCCGTTCGACAATTCGCCCGGCATACATCACCGCTACATTATCCGCCATCTCCGCAATCACCCCGAGATCATGAGTAATCAGGATTACGGCAGTGTTCAGTTCGCTGCGCAGGGCGCGAATCAGGTCCAAGATTTGAGCCTGAATGGTTACATCCAGGGCGGTTGTAGGCTCATCGGCGATCAGCAACTCGGGTTTTAACGCAAGCGCCATTGCGATCATCACCCGTTGGGCCTGCCCGCCCGACATCTGGTGGGGATAGGCATGCGCCTTGCTTGCCGCGTCGGGGATGCCCACCTGACGCAACAAACCCACTGCTTTCTCCCAACACTCTTTTTGATTTCCGGACTGACCGTGGATCATCAAGACCTCGGAAATTTGATCTCCGATTTTAAAAACCGGGTTCAGGCTGGTTTGTGGCTGTTGAAAGATCATTGAGATGCGGTCGCCGCGAATTCGGGTCATCTCTTTCTCGGAGATGTCCAGCAAGTTCATCCCTTTGAAAACAACGCGACCCTCGACGATTTTGCCTGGAGGCCCGATCAGACGCATAATCGAAAATGAGGTGACGCTCTTTCCGCACCCCGATTCCCCCACCAATCCAAGCACTTCACCGCGTCGGACCGAAAGATCCACCTCGTCTACGGCCTTAACGACGCCAGCTTCGGTATAAAAATAGGTCTTCAGGCCTTCGACTTCCAGAAGATATTGGTTATCACCAGAGGATTGCAGGTCATTTTTCTTCATGGCTGATCAAGTCTTTTCACTAGTCATAGCGAGCGTTCTTTACAAAGCAATCTCCAAGTTGCTTCATCCTTCACAGTGAGAGGACATCGCTGCAAGTTCTATTGTGGACATCCTTCGCCATAGTTGAAACTCTCCAGGTTCCATAAAGCGCTATCCGCGGATGAGTCAAGCGTGACTCCGCAAATATCCAGACGAGAGGCGGCTTGTTTCACGTGAGCATAAAGCGGCAAAACCGGCAAATCTTCAGCGAAGATGGATTGAGCCAGGAAATGGGCAGAGCTATATTCCGGCTGTTCAGGCATACTTGTGACCGCGCGCTGGCAGGCGCGATCGAAATCCAGGCTGCTGTATCCGCTGGGATTGGAACCGCCCCAACCTTTTGGAAATTGGGGATAAGGCCCGGGGATTTCAGGTGTGGTAAAAAGAAAACAGGGCGGCTGCCAGGCGCCCATCCAGCCAAATTGAGCCAAGCTGAAATTGCGGCCAAAAATTGGCGCATCGGCTCCGGCGCTGAAGAGTTGTTCTTGTGGAAGACTGCTGACGGTCACCGCCATCCCGCATTGAACCAACGATTTACGTATGATCTCGGCGATCATTTGTTGCACAGGCTGATCGGTAGTCAGGAAGGTAAATTCAAATAAGGAGCCATCTGGAATACCGGCGACGCCCCGGGATCGACGTGGGGTGGCGGGGTTTGAATCGTCATCGATCCATCCAATGGACTCGAGTAATGCTTTCGCAGCGTCGGGATCATAAGCATAAGTCTTGATATCCGGGTGGAATGTCGGATGGTCTGGCAAAACATAGCTATCCAACACCCCAAGGTCGTCCTGTTTTTGCGCGTTTTCTTCGCGCTGCAAATCCTGGGCTGCTTTGTTCCCTGCAGCCATGACAATTTTCTGGCGGTCGAGGCACAAAGCCAGCGCCTGGCGAGATTCTTTGGCTTGAAAGACCGGCAATATGGTTGGGTTCAACGATTGGATTCCAAAGGTCAGGTGTTCCCAGGCGGTACTGGTTTGCTGCAGATAGCTCAGCTTGCCATCGCTCTGCGCTTGAAGCAGCGTCGCTTTCTCAGATTGGAGCGGAATAGTTTCATCCAAGTAATCACACTCGCCCGCTAATAATGCAGCGATTGCGTCCTGTGGTGTAGCCATGAAACGAAAGACCAGATGATCAAAAAAAGGCAGCCCTTCGCTGGCGCGGAAATAATTCAAATTACGGCTGAGCGAGATATGATCGCCGGAAGTCCATTCGTCGATCTGATAGGCTCCCCAGCCCAACGGTGTGCGGACAGCCTGCTCCGTCGTCAGCAATTCCTGGGGCGGGAAAGAACCCCAGGCGTGGCGCGGCAGAGGCGAGAAGAAGCTGGCGATATAGCCCGAGTAGCGATACCCAGGGATTCCACGCCATTCAACCGTGAGGTCATCCAAAGCGAGATAGGATTGGGTGCGGTTGATCAAGTCCGGGCGCGCCCGGGGATACAAACTTTTGGCCACTTCGAAAGAATATTGCAAATCATCCGCCTTCAGTGGAGAACCATCAGCCCAACTCAAACCGGGGTGTAAGCGAAAGCGGACCACCTGTTGATCGACTTGGATCGACTGCTGCCCGCTGTAAACCTGCGCGCAGGAGAAATCAGCGCATCCAGCGGGGAGATAAGCGACGCCCTCAGCCAGTGATGCCAGCGCCCCGGCGCTATCGACCAGCGAGGCGCCCGGCTGGATAGTGGCTGGCTCGAAGATGACATCTCCATTTGATAGAGAGGGGATTTTTTCCAGGATCACCGCTTCAGGCTGATAGTTTCGGATATCCAGAGGCCCGTCGTAGATCGACTGACGGATCGCGCGGGCTGCCTGTGAGCTATCACCGTATAGAAAAAGCGAGGCCGGTTCCTGTCCCATGCAGATTGTGAGCAGGCGCGGCGAATCCGGCATGGATGGCTCTTGCGACGCCAGAGCCGTTATCAGAGCCTGAGGAGTGTCGCTCAAAGGAGGCTCAGCTTGGCCCTTGAATGACCTGTAGTTGCATCCAGAGCTAATGATTAAGAATACGAGGGAGGTTAAAAAGATCCCCAGAGAAGTGAAGACAGCATTGCGCATATGAGTGGGGATTTCAATGAGCTAACCGTTGTTGGGTTGCCAGGTGGAAAGACCAGTTGAGCGATTGCGAGAAGGGTCCACTGAGCTGCCAGTGACGCTGCACATAGAATTGCTCGCTCGGAGAGGACCAACGGTTTGCGAATGTATCCAAGAAGCGCGTAATAGGAGAACCATATGCCACAGGCGGATGGGCTGCTCTGTGCAACAACCTGATCTTGACGTCAGACGGGGGTCTGCGTCTGGCTGCCCAGTTCTTCAGACAACGACCGATATAGAAATCCATTTGATCTTCATCGTTCATTTTGCACCATATGTCATTTCAAGCGTACCATGCAAAGCAACATGTCATTGCGAGCGTATTATGCGAAGCAATCTGGGCTACGTAATTCCTCGCAGCCCCTCTAGATTACCTCATGTCCTGTGAAATCCCAAATCTGGCAAGTTTTCGTTCTCGGCGAAGGACCCAAGTCCAAGTTCTTTCTTGAGCGCCATTCTGCCATAATGCAGACGTGATTTAACCGTCCCAACCGGGATTCCCATGATTTCAGCAACTTCCTGCAGAGAAAGGTCGTTCAAATAATAGAGCACAACTACCATCCGCTGAGATAGCGGCAAGCCTGCCACAGCTTGCTGCAGACGGTTCCAATCATCGAGCTGCTCCACAGTTTCGTAAGGAATATTGCGATTCGTGCCTGCTAGCCATTCCGACAAATCTTCCAATGGCTTGGTCCAGCGCCGGTCGCGCTTCACCCAGGTATAGGCCAGGTTGGAGGTCATCCGATAAAGCCAGGGTTGGATCGGTTTCTGGGGGTCGATCCGGCTGGCAAAACGGAACAAGCGTAGGAATACATCTTGAAGCAGATCGCTGGCAGCCTCTGAATCAGCAGTAATTGCCAGAGCTGTCCGGAATACCAATAACCGATAGCGATCATAGATTTCCCCCAACGCGTCCAGGCTGCCTTCCTGAAGCTTTTGGATCAATTCCTGATCAGTATTCGTCCCGACCATTTTCACCCAGAAGTCTCAAATTATTCCAAATTTGGCTCCAAATCACCTTAATAACTATACCATTAATTCGCTTGAATAAGCCAATAATTCGCTCTTGACTCCCTATTCTTCAGCCTTCAACCGACCACATCCGGATTAGCAACTCCGCAACAAAATTGACCAACCAACCCAACGGCCGCGCCGCCGGGGCAAACTCGGGCTGCGGGTTAACTGCGATTTCAACCAGATGTATGCTGGTTGCTTTTTGCTCATTTAAAGAAATATTGGCGGCGCAAGCGCCGCCAATATGGAATAAACACTATCAAGAAATCTATAACTATTTTATGTGATTTTCATACTAGCGGCCGCGGCGCATGCGAGGATCCATGATATCCCGCAATGCATCGCCGACCAGGTTCCAACCCATCGTAAAGAAAATCAAAGCCAAAGCCGGGAAGATCACGATCCACCAATAGGTGGACAACGACGGAATCCAGTTGCGGGCGAATGCGATCATCTGACCCCAGTCTGCATACCCTATCTCGGTGCCGATGCCCAGAAAACTCAATGCCGCGAAGGAGATCACATCCGCGCCAATATTCATCGACGCCAGGATCAGGGTTGGATAGATCGCGTTTGGGATGACGTGCTTCATGATGATGCGGCGGTCTTTGACGCCGATCACACGGGCGGCCATGACGTAATCGCGCTCGCGAACCGACAGGATATCCCCGCGGATGATGCGGGTATATCCCATCCAGCCAAAAGCGATCATGGCGATCAACGGCGGCCAGATTCCTTTGCCCATAACCGGGGTTAAGATCGCTGAGAGGGTCAGCGCAGCCAGCAGATAAGGGAACGCCATGAAGATTTCAGTGATCCGCATCAAGACATTATCCAGTTGACCGCCATAAAAGGCGGATAAACTGCCAACGATAATTCCGATCGTGAGCGTAAATATTTCGACAATCAGACCAACCTTCAGCGCTGTGCGCGCCCCCCAGATTACGCCGTAGAACAAGTCATATTGACCGCTGGTGGTGCCAAATATGTGGGTCCACTCCTCTTTGCCAACCAACTTAAACCAGAAAGGCTCATCGGGGGGTCGAGTTCTCCACTCAGTCCCTGGTGGTTTTGGGACCGGGCCAAAACCGTCCCGGGGTGTCATAAATGGCTCGCGAGCGCTCGCATTCGGAATAATAAACGGCGCAGACAGCGCAATCACGATGAACATCGTGATGAGCGAAATGCCAATCACCGAAAGGGGGTTCGAAATCACACCTTTCAAAATCCGGTAATTTTCCGGGCCGAGCGCTCTTTCCAGCCAGCCAATTTTACGATCGGGCAGATCATCCAAATAGCTGGATTTTGGGATGGATCGCGGGGTAGGGGTTTGCGTCGCAGTCGTCATTCATCAATCTCCGATGGATATTTCATTCATCAACAATTGGTCAGCACCAGTAATTGGATTAATCTAACCTGACAGCGCGGATCGAGGAAAGCGTACATCACATCGACGATCAGGTTGGCGACGATCAGGATCATGCCAGATAATAAGGTGAAAGAAAGCACCGCGATCACATCCAATTGGGCAGCGGCTTCGCCGGCAGCCTGGCCGATCCCTGGGAAATTGAACACGGTTTCAGTCAGGACAGCGCCGCCAAGCAGGCTGGCGACAGTGAAGCCGCCCAGGGTGGCAACAGGTATCAGCGCATTCGGGCGGGCGTGCCCCTGGATCACATCTTTCTCTTTCAAACCCTTAGCTCGGGCAGTGACCACATACTCCTGGCGGAGCGTTTCCAGCATGGATGAGCGCGTAACCCGCAGGTATGTAGCCCAGGAGATAGTCGAAAGCACGGTCACCGGCAAAATCAGGTGGCGTAAAGCGTCCAGAAAGATATCCACTCGCCCATTCAACAATGAATCAATCGTAATCAAATAGGTATAAGAATGCCATTGGGCAGAGCCAATAATCGCATTTGCCCAGTCCGAGATCCGTCCAGGTGGAAACCAGTGTAATTTGGCGTAAAAGATCATCAATGCCAGTAAGGCAAAAATGAAGCTTGGCAGCGAGTGGCCCAGATATGGCGAACACGCGCGCAGCCTGGTCGATGAATTTATTGTGATTAACGGCTGCAGCGATGCCCAAATAAACCCCAATCAGAATAATTGGCAGGATCGTGTATAAAGCCAATTCCACCGTGGCCGGGAAACGGCGTTTGAGCAAATCGGCCACGGGCTGAGAAGCGCTGCGCGAATAACCGAAGTCGCCGCGCAGGATTCCACCGACTCTTTTCCCGCTGATGACATCTTCTTTACCAACCAACCAGTGCCAATACTGCACGTAAATCGGATCATTCAATCCATATCGTTTGATAATTCCATCCATGGCGGCTTCGTTGTGGGGAATATCGCGCACATACAGGGCGGAACGCTCTTCCGGGCTGAGGAATTGCAGCATCCCGAAAATCAAAGCCGTCACACCAAACAAAATTAAGGGCATAATCAGCAAACGCCGGATGATGTAATTAGTCATCGGTTGGTCTCCACTTGCAATCTACTTCCACTAAGGTTTTGTCCAATCATTCTTTCGCAAGTCTTCGCAAACATTCTGTGTACAGCGACCTGTCATTGCGAGCGTTCTGTGCGAAGCAATCTCCAGGCTGTGCTTCATTCTTCGCAGCGACATGGCCGGACAGCGACCCGTCATTCGCAGAATGAATATTCGAACAGGTATATATTTTTAAAAAGGTTCTGAATTTCTTTTATGGAGGCAGGCGACCAGTAGTCGGCGGCCTGCCTCCAGGGACAATTTATCAGATCCGGCTTTTCAGCCAGCTACAACGTTACTTCTTCGAGAAGGTGTAGAAGTTGAAACCGGAATAGATCGGGTTGGCGAACCAGCCTTCCACCCAGCGCTGCTGATAGCGGCGGCCGGTGGCGACGAACATCGGGATCGATGCGGCTGTATCGTAGTGCAGGGTATTCAACTCGTGGTAGATCTCGGCGCGCTTGGCGGGATCAACCTCGGTCACAGCAAGATCCATGATCGCCTGGAACTGATCCTTGATCTCCTGAGGCATCTTCTGGCGGGCGCCATAGGTGCCGACGGTGAAGGGCTGGACCCAGTTATGCGGGTCGTGGATATCTTCCACCCAACCGCTGAAGAAGATCGGCAGCTTGCTGGCGCGCTGGTTCTTCAAGAAGGTCGGCCACGGCAAACCGGTGACTTCGACCACGAACAGTTCATTGACAGCGCTCAGCTCGGTCTGCAGGATCTGAGCAGCAGTCTGGCGAGCGGTATTGCCGGTGTTGTATACGGCGGTGAAGCGGAAGCCAAGATCCCAGAGTGAGAGATCGCCGGCTTCATCGGGCATAAAGCCATCGCCTTCGGCTTTCCACTTGGAGAGCATCAGTTCTTCTTCGCATTTTGCCGGGTCGTAGGAGTAGATCGGGCTGTCTTCCTGGTAGCCGATCATGCCAGGCAGCATGACGTTGTTCGAACGCACGCCCTCGCCCAGGAATACATCCGCGAGGTAAACATCATAGTTGAAGCAGTAAGCAAAGCCTTTGCGGACATGCGGGTCGCTGAAGAAGTTGACCGGGATGCCATCGCCATCGACCTTACCGGAACCGATGAAGTTGTTGCCGCCTTCAGCGTTCAACTGGAAGGTGAAGAACATATCGGTGCGGGAAACGCTCTCCAGACCTTTAACAACGGTCAGGGGTTTGGTTGCGTCGGTCTCGGTGCAGTTATCCAGCGATTTCTCGCACTCAACGCCCACCAGGGTGTCAAGCTGCGGCCAGTCGGCCTGCGAGCCAGCCGAAATGTGATCGGCGTCGCCGGCTTCGAGCATCGCGAAGCGGGTGCTGAATTCATCAATCGACTTGATGATGATGGTCTTGATCGCCGGAGCGCCGGTCGGGCCGCCTTCCCAGGCGGGTTCAGTGCGCCAGTAATCTTCATTGGCAACCAGGACGATCTCTTCGCCCGGGGTCCAGTGATCCAGTTTGTACGGGCCGGTGCCGTTCTCGGTCACGCCGATCGGGGTCTCGTTGATCTGATCAGAGCTTTTGCCGTAGAAATTCTGCCAGGTGGCGCAATCGCCATCCCAACCGCCATTGGCCCCAATCCAGGCTTTGGAGGTGATGGAGCCCCAGTTGTTGGCCAGGGTGGCCAGGAAGGGCGCCCAGGGGGAAGCCAGTTGCATGGTGACCGTTCCAGCCGCATTGTCAGCAACAATCGCACTGGTGGTCTTTGTGCAGGCTTCGAGCAGAACAGCCGGATCGGCGCCTGCCAAAGCAGCCGGATCGTCGGCGAATGCCGAAATCGACCAGGTCGGTGATGTCCGCTAACCCAACGCCAAAGAATGGCTCAGTCAGCAGCCACTGCGGGGAGGCGGTTCCGCCCTGCAGCAAACCACGCTGGAAGGTGAAGGCCACATCTTCAGCGGTCATCTCGGTGCCGTCGTGGAACTTGACGCCCGGGCGGATCTTGAAGGTGTAGGTCAAACCATCGGCGGAAATGCCGCCATTCTCAACCGAGGGGACTTCCAGGGCCAGCATCGGGACGAAGGTGTTCGGGTCGTCGCGATTGTAATCAATCAGACGATCGTACACATTCTGGTTGATGCCGCCGCCAGCGGTCTCATAGTTCAGCGCCGGATCGATGGTCTCAGGATCGCCAAAGGTCGCCCAGACGTAGGTGGTCGGGTCTTTGGATTTGAATTCAGCCGGCGGGGCAGCGGGGGCAGCCGGTTCGGGAGTGGCGGTGACGATGACCGTCTTGCCTTCTTGGACAACTTCAACAGTCTTCACGACCTCAACGGTCTTGACGACTTCCACTGGCGCCGCCGGCGCGCAAGCCGCCAGCACCATGCTCGCAAGTACAAATAGCGAGATAACAAACATCAATTTGTTACGCATGTTTCTTCTCCTCATGAAATTAGGTTTGAAATTAACGACCAATCAACATACATTATCCAACTTGCAATCTTTTTGTTAGAGCGCATCACCTCCTATCGGTTTGAGTTACCATTGATGAGTGATCAGAAGAAGATCGCCGATATTGCTCAATCTTTATTGCCAGATTTCCAATGATCCTGATCACTGATCAACTATTTACTAATCAACTATATCATATGACAGGCCGCCCAATGGTCTGGGGCGACTTCACGCCAGGCTGGAATTTGCTCGGCGCAGATTTTCTCAGCCAGCGGACATCGGGTGCGGAAACGGCAACCCGAAGGCGGGTTAACCGGGCTGGGCACATCTCCTTCCAGGATGATGCGCTGCCGTTTTTCTTCAACGAACGGGTCGGGGACCGGAACGGCAGACAGCAAGGCCTGGGTATATGGATGGAGCGGGTGCTCGTACAACTCTTCACGGGAAGCCAGTTCCGCCAAAATCCCCAGATACATCACCGCAACCCGATTGCTGATATGTCGCACCATGGAAAGGTCGTGAGCGATGAAAAGGTAAGTCAGCCCCAGCCTTTCTTGCAATTCTTCTAACAGGTTGATCACCTGGGCCTGGATGGAGACATCCAAGGCCGAGATCGGCTCGTCGCAGACAATGAAATCCGGGTTAAGGGCCAGGGCGCGGGCAATCCCGATCCGCTGGCGCTGGCCGCCGGAGAACTCGTGTGGGTAGCGGGAGGAAAAACCGGGGTTCAGCCGAACAGTATCCAAAAGCTGGTTCACCCGGTCTTCAATCTCGTTGGTTTTCATCATGTCATGCACAACCAGGGGCTCGGCCACGATCTCGCGGATGGTCATGCGCGGGTTCAGACTGGCGTAAGGGTCCTGGAAAATCATCTGCATGCGCTGGCGCATTTGGCGCAATTCTTCCCCCTTCAAATCGGACAAGTCTTTATCGCCAAAAAAGACATGTCCGGAAGTCGGGCGATAGAGTTGCAAGATCGTCCGTCCAGCGGTGGATTTTCCACAGCCGGACTCGCCCACCAGACCGAACGTCTCACCAGAGCGGATATCAAAAGTGACGCCATCAACAGCATGAACTACGCCCACCTGGCGCTGGAAAACGCCCGACATGATTGGGAAATGTTTGACCAGATCATCCACACGCAGCAGGACTTTATTATCAGACATTGCGCGGTCTCCCTTCCTTGATGTCCCACCAGCAAGCAGATTGATGACTCATACCGACATCCATCAACGGCGGATTTTCGACACAACGATCAAATGCATATGGACAGCGAGGTTGGAAGGGGCAAGCCACCGGCTGCTCCAGTAATAACGGCGGCAGGCCTGGGATCACATTTAGTTTTTCACGCAAGCTGCCGCGATCCAGTCGCGGCAGGCTACCAATCAAACCCAGCGTGTAAGGATGGGTGGGGTTGGAATAAAGCTCCTTAACCGGGGCTTTCTCAATGATATAACCGGCGTACATCACCAGCATACGATGAGCCATGCCGGCGACCACACCCAGATCGTGCGTGATCCAGATCACCGACATACCAATTTCATCGCGCAATTTTTTAACCAACTCAATAATCTGGGCTTGAATGGTTACATCGAGCGCAGTAGTCGGTTCATCTGCGATTAAAATCTGCGGGTTGCAGGCCAGGGCCATGGCGATCATCACACGCTGGCGCATACCGCCTGAAAATTGGTGCGGGTATTGGCTGAGGCGCTTTTCCGCTTCCGGGATACCCACCAAGCGCAGCAACTCGACCACTCGCTCTTCGGCATCTTTCTTGGTCATACCCAGATGCAACATCAACGGCTCGGAAACCTGCTTGCCGATCGTTAACACCGGGTTGAGCGAGGTCATCGGATCCTGGAATATCATGGCAATTTGAGCGCCGCGCACCGAACGGATTTCATCCGGAGACAGTTGCAGCAAATCCGCATTATGAAAAATGGCTTTTCCGTTGACTATTTTACCAGGTGGGCGTGGGATCAATTGCAGCACCGAGAGCATTGTGACGCTTTTTCCGCAACCGCTTTCGCCGACAACCCCCAGGGTCTCACCTTCTGCCAGTTCAAAACTGACGCCGTTCACAGCATAAACCGTGCCCTCTGGTGTGCGAAATCGCGTGACCAGGTCTTCAACTGTTAAGATATTTTGGCGACCATTGCTAGAACTCATCCAGGGCGATTCTCCTCATTTCTTTTTTTGCATTAAGCCCGCTTTGTAATCCTGGGCTTAAACAAAACTCTCTCTGGTTAATTATACTAACCAGGGCATTCAAAGGTTCACAAAGTTCCCCCATCCATGTCAATTTTTTTACACACGAAATCAATTACTTTGTTTTGAGATTGTGATGCAACCATTTGCCAACTGTATCCAAAAAAGTTTGGCTTTGACTACAAAAGTGAATTATAAGGGGGATTCAACGCTGTGTCAATCGCGCCTTTGTTTATCGCGCCCATCTAATTCTTTTCAACTAATCTTGTTCGCCAAAGCGCATTCGCAAGTATGACTGATATCGTTCGGGGTGGATTTCTCCCGAATGGAGCGCCTGTAAAACGGCGCAGCCAGGCTCGTGGACGTGGGTGCAATCACTAAACGGGCAATCGGCTACGAGGGGGCGCATCTCGGGGAAATAAGCATCCAGCTCTTCGGCTTCGATATCCCATAATGCCAGCGCCTTCAATCCAGGGGTATCCGCGACGTAACCCCCTTCTTCCAAAGGAAATAACTCGCGCACCACAGTAGTATGGCGGCCCTTTTGGGTCGTCTGGCTGATTTGGCGCACCCGCAACCCAAGCCCGGGCTGGATTGCGTTTAACAGGCTTGATTTTCCCACGCCTGAGGGTCCAGCCAGCAGGCTAATCTTACCTTTGAATTGAGCTTCCAAAATCTCGATCCCAACATTCCGATGGGTGGAGGTAAAGATAACCAGATAACCGATGCGGATATATCGCTCGAAAAGCTGCTCGGCTGCCTCCATTCCAATTAAATCCGTTTTGTTAGCAACGATGACAGCCGGTACGTTATTCTTTTCGGCGATCACCAAAAAGCGATCCATCATGCCCAGGCGCGGTTCGGGTTGAGCGCAGGCAAAGACCAGCACGATCTGATCCGGGTTGGCGATCAGAATTTGCTGATAATCTCCACGCGGGCGGGGATCGAGGCGGGAGAACATGCTGTTGCGCGGCTCCACTTCTTCGATCATCCCATTGACCGGATCGATGGGTGTAAACCTGACACGATCGCCCACCGCCACAACATCCCCCTCTCGACGGCCCTGAAGCAACCGGCCGCGCAAACGGCAGATATATGCACCAGCCTCAGTCTCTACCGTGAAAAAACCCGATTGCGCCCGAATCACTAATCCATGCATGGGTTTCAATCAAGGAGCCGGTGGAGTTGCCGGGGTTCGGCAGACGCGGTTCCCGGCGCAGTCAGGGTGGTAGTGATCGGAACATTCAAAGATGATTCCCACCAATATAACTTCTGCGGCTGTCCGCTGAAATACAATTCCACAATCCGCCGAAATACCGGCGCAGCGTAATCCGAACCTTCGCCGACGTTCTCTATCAACACTACCCCGGCAATATCCGGTTTATCCTTACGCTCTGCATAGGTGTAACCAGCAAACCAGGCGTGCGGCGCGCCATTAGGGGATTGGGCTGTGCCGGTCTTACCGGCCAAAGGCACATCCAACCCGGTGAAAACATGCCAGGCCGTACCACGCGGCTTCTCATTGCGAATTACGCCAACCAGCGCGTCCTGAATGATTTTCAGGTTTTCTGGCGCGAGGGGCAGTTTGGATACCAGTTCCGGCTTGAACTGCAATGCAAATTTGCCATCCGGCGAAGCTATCTTTTCCACCAGTTGTGGGCGATACAGCTTACCGCCATTTCCAATTGCAGCAACAAAGTTCGCCACCTGCAACGGGGTGACCAGCACATCGCCCTGACCGATCGCCATGTTAACGGCATCTACCTGGCTTTCTGGATCTGGGATTTGCCCAGAGGCCTCATCCGTCCCGACAATCCCGGTCGGTCGGGCCAACCCAAAACCACGCGCCATTTCCGAGACCGCAGTGGTCAGCCCCTGGTTGTATAGGTCCAGGCCAATATGCCAGAAAAAGGGGTTGCACGAGCGCATTAACCCTTGGGGTAGCGTGAGCAAACCGCTTGGGATGGTGCTTCCATTTTGAAGGAAATAATCATAGGTCCAGTCGTTCAGACGCGCCCCGGGCAGTTCATCAAAGAAATAGCCGCACTGATAGGTCGTATCTGCGTTGTATACGCCGCTCTCCAGCCCGGCTGCCATTGTTATGATCTTGAAAACCGAGCCAAGCGGGTACTGTCCCTGGGTGGACCGATTCAGCAAAGGTTGGTTGGGGTCGCTGCTAATTTCAAAGCGCATCTGGGCGCTGTTCAAATTAATCGGCTCAAAGGCGTTTGGATCAAAGCCGGGCGACGAGACCATCACCAACACACGCCCAGTATCCCGTTCCAATAAGACGACCGCGCCACGGAATTTTGAGATAGCCTGCTCGGCAGCCTGCTGAAAATCACGCTCCAGGGTGGTATAAATAGCCTGCGAGGGCAACGCTAGCGACTCGGCCAGCCGTGTCACTGGCTGACCCTGAGCGTTAAAGACATATAACGCCCCGCCGCGCTTGCCAGAGAGGTACGCCTCGCCCCACTTCTCGATGCCGCTGCGCCCGATCCGCTCATCCTGCTGATATCCCTTGCGTTTATATTCTTCTACCTCTTCAGGTTGGATTGCGCTCACATAGCCAACAACATGAGGCGCAATACCACCATCAAAATAGTAGCGCGATTTATACGGCTGCATCCTGATCCCGGGCAAGGCGGAAATGGCATTGTACTGACCAGAGATGGCCTCAGACGAAACCTCGCCGACAGGAATATACCAACCTGCGCCAGACGGGGCGCTGTCGTAAAGTGATTGGATGGCGTCGATCCTCACTCCGGTCAGATCGGACAGGGTTGCGAATAATTGGGCCGCGCTGCCAGGCTCTACCTGGTCGGGTAAAAAGCCCACTGCGGTGGCGTCCGCCTGAGCTACCAGAGCTAGACCCTTCCGGTCATAGATATTCGCCCGGGCCGGGATATAACCGCTGCGGTTCATGACCAGATAATTGCCACCCTTCAATTCAGGGATCACCAGCGAATCATCCCATTCGATCCGCCAATCTTTACCCTCGAGGCGCAGGTTCATCACGGTATCACGAACGATATCACCAACCAGCACGCTCCGAAGTGTCACTCGGTAACGCACCTGGGCTGTATCCGGATTAACCAGCACTGAAAGAATTTCATAATCTGTCCCACTCAGGGCTGCTTCCACCGAGACACCTTGATAATGGCGGGCAAATTCATCTGCCCCGATCGCATCCTGGCTGAGCGTGGTAAGCAGTGGGTACATACTGGCATAATTATCCTGCTTCCAGGCATCCAAGTATTTCAAGGCTACCTTTTTAACAGCCTCGTTATTCGCCGCGCTGGAATAGAGACTAAGCGTGGTTGGCGTCTGGGCCGGTTGGGTTGCCGTGATCGGCGCAAGACCAAAGGAGGTGCATCCACTGATTGACGCACATCCAATGAGACAAACCAACAGCAGAGAGAGGTACCAGACAAATTTAGTCAACGGGTTTCGCATTTTCTCGACAGTCAATTCTCAACCAAATCACGCGCTGCCTGAAGATAAGCTTCGCACGGGTATTTAAGCTCTTGGCGGCATTCCTGAAAGATCGTGCGGGTGGGGTGGATGTCCAGCTGAGCCAACATAGCCGCCGTATGGCAGACCGGCAACCCCATCACGTTCGCATAGCATCCCTGCAAGTTTTGTACCGGGCGGAAAACCGGGTGCTGGATCGCATAAGCTCCGGCTTTATCCAGCGGATCGCCAGTAGCGATGTAAGCCATCATCTCCTCATCGCTATAGTTACGCATCGGGACATCCGTAACGACCACCCGGCTGATCAATCGAAATGCGTCTCGGCTCAGATCCTTTTTTTGTTGCTGATTGACCGGCATCAATACAGCCAGCCCGGTGAAAACCTGATGCGTCTGGCCGCGTAGCCGACGCAGCATGGCTTCGGCTTCTTCAGGTCCGGCGGGTTTCCCCAGAATCTGGCTGATCTCCTTGCGCCCATCAGCGCCGCCCGGATCAACCACGGCGGTATCCGCCGCCAGGACGATCATCCCCGCGTCAGGTTTCGGATGCAGTTCACTATCCCCTCTCAGACTTTGCTGAGCCTGCAGACGGGAGAAGGCTTCGCCCGCTTTGGTCCGCGCCAGGCGCTCGACATAATTCGCGGGCGACTCCCCAGGCAAAACACTCTCATCCACCTGAGGGGCAAGGGTCATAAATTCCCATCCACCTAATGCGAGAAGCTGCTTACGGCGCGGAGAATTGGAAGCCAAGATTAACATGAATGAGATATTTTAACACACTCCCCTCTATCTGGTTCTCGCGCTAATCAGTCTCGCCAAGATCGGATCGGGACAACGATGGTGCTGTTAGATCTAGCTTTCAGGCTGGCATCCGAGTATTCTTTCACATACGCGATCAATCGAAGGCATCCAAAAATCCGAAAGGATCACACCAACAATCGAGAATTACTGACCATTGAAATGACTTTCTTCCATCTTCATTTTTCAACCTAAGATTTGAGCTTGAACGTAACTATCTTTTCGGATCTCTTCCTGTCCCTCCGGGATCTTAACAACCGCATCGGTTTCAGCAATCATTTGCAAGCGGCTTAATGATTTGAGCGGATGAAATTGCGCCGTCCCATTCAGGTCGATCATTTTTCCATGTATAAACTGAGTCCAGTCTGCTTGGCCGCAAATCGTTTCGGCAAGCCTGGCTTTAATCAGCGGCAGACCAGGTTGATTAAACCCTGCCATTTTCTGCAGGCCTGGAAGCGCCAGTTGGAGAAAGGCCATGTGATTGGACGGCGGTCCCCCCGGCAGACAAAACACAGCTTTCCCCTGGAATAAGCCAAAGCCAATCGCCTTCCCAGGCCCCATTTTTACGCGATGATAAATTTTCCTCCATCCCAGATCATCCAAGACACGCACGGTCAAATCTCTTTCGCCTTTCCAGGCACCCCCACTAGTCAGAATAGCGTCATGGTCTTCGAAACTTTCCAGGAGCTTCGCTCGGATGCTCATTTCATCATCAGGAACCAGGAATGTCTCAACAGAGAATCCAAACTGGACACACCAGGCAGCCAGGGTAACCAGATTGCTGGCATAAAGTTTTCCGGCAATCAGCGGCTGTCCAGGAGCAATCACTTCATCGCCGGTCGCGAGGATCGCAACTTTGGGCTGTCGGATTACTGGTACTTGATGATGACCGCCTGCCGCCAATAAGCCCACCCTGGTTGGCTGCAGCTTCTCTTTCGCCTGGGCAAGGAGTTGTCCGTGTTTTACATCACTGGCTCTCATAAGGATATTTCGACCTGGATGGGCATCGCCGGTGATCTTAATCCAACCATCGACTTCTTCAGTGAACTCCTCTGACACTACCGCATCCGCGCCTGGAGGAATAGGGGCGCCGCTCAGAATGCGCAGCGCCTCTCCTTTCAGAACAGGACCATCCCAGATACCGCCAGCATTCAGCGCTCCAATCCAGCGCAGGTAAACCGGATTCTTCGGCTGTGCGGCTTTGATCTCTTCGGAATGAATGGCGTAACCGTCCTTCAGAGATACCTCTACCGAAGGGGAATCAACATATGCATGCAAATCTAATGCTGCAATCCGCCCTGTGGCAGCGATTATGCCGACAAATTCCGCTTCAAGCGGTTGGATCTGATCCAGGGTTCGCTGATACGCCAGATCAAATGAGACCATCTAATTCTCAATCACCCTGACCAATTTGGATTGCAATACTCCGGCTCATGCCCGGTATAGAGTTTGCCAGCCGCGATAGAGATGGATAGTCAGCGGTATCGTGAAAGATATTGTAATATTTGTCCCCCGCACAAGAGCGGCATAGAATTTGCCCATCCTGCAAGATTTCACGCTGGTTGCTGATTTCTTCACCGCAAAGGTCACAAATCACGCGCAAGCCAGGTTGACTGATGATCTTCTCCAGAGAGACAGTTAGCGCTACTGATTGAACAACAAACAATGCAACAGCGGGCAATACTTGATATGCTTGTAACTGGCTGTCCCAACGCGACGGGCTTTCTGGAAGATATTTTTCGGCGGTTTCGCGGCAGCTTGGATTTGGCTTGATCCGAATACTTTGGCCGGTTTGGGTATCCACAAAGGTCGCCGCCAGTTTACCATAATCCAATATCCGCATCGTCCTGCGTTCTACCCAGCAGCCTGTGGCGGCTGCGATCCCCCCCATGCCACACCCATCACATTCCACAAAAGCGAACAGGCGTTTTTCTTCTTGCGGCAGGTCAAGGTTTAAGACAATTCCTGCCAGCATCCCCATGCGGACTCCGAGCACCTGGCGCGGACAAAGATGGGAGTGACGCGCTGCCGAGCGCTCCAGCAATTCAGGTAGACTTACCATAGTTGAGCGCTCCTTTCTAAGTCAGCAGCAAGGATACAAGTATCCCAAGCGAACACATAGTCAGGATGGCACGGTCAAACTGCCCGGCAACAACCGGCAGGCTACGAGCGCATTGTGGGGAAAAGGCGCGCGCCTCAGCAGCCAGAGCAATTTCTTCTGCGCAACTCAGAGCGTTAGCAATAATGGTAACGGCCAATAAACGCAGGCTGCGCAAGCGCTTTTTACGCAAGCCACCCCGCATCCATAGGCTGCGCCAGGCGTTCAGCGCAGATTGCCGCAAGGATGGCAGCAGGTTGAGCGCTACACCGACGGAGAAACCCAGACCATGCAGACCAATCCGCTCAAGCAGACCAGCCACCGAAGAAATATCCACAGAGGTGGTCAGGCCGTCTAAAGCAATCAGCACCACGACAATCCTGACCACGATCTGCATACTCGTTAGCAATCCTTCAGATGAATATGGAATCCCCGCCAGGTTGCTTTCGATATCTCCAAGTAAAAAGACAGACGGGAGCGCCAACAAGGCGATCATCACCAAACAGCGTAAACGCATCAATCTGCGGAAGGAGCGCGGGTAAACCAACAAGGCAACCAGCAAGGAGAGTCCAGCAGTCCAGGGGAGATACCTGACTGGGGTCGCCATTACCGCGGCCAACGACCAGATAAAGATTGCCAGATAGCTCGCTGTGCCCAGTTTTGGGTCATTCTGTAGCTGCGAACGGGCCTGATACAGGCTGTGCGAGGCCATTATTGGATCACTTGCAACTCAACCAACATGCGGAGGTTCAACTTCCCTTCGGCTTCGGGCAGCACCAGCCGGAAGACGCCATCGTCCGCGGACAGATCCCCGTCTGTTCGGGCATATGCTACCAGGAAATCCTCTCGTAAGAATTGAGAGGGGTCATAATTGACAGTGAAACCATCGTTAGCCACGGCTTTAACTGCCTTTACTTGCTGCGGATCAAAGCCAGCATCTTTGAGCAAGGTGACCAGTACGACGCCCAAATAAGACACATCTTTGAAGGCTGCCTGACTGGAAGGCAGGGCTTCCAGGTCGGCGCGAGTGTATGATTTTTTAATTTCACCAGCTGAAACCAGCAAGCCGGTTCCTTTTTCAGCATCAGCAGGCTGCGCATTGGGTTGGCTGGCGGCTGCGCAGGCTGTCAGGATCAGGGCGAGCAGAGCAATTGTGAATACTGTAATGCGTTTCATTGTTTGTTTCTCCTTTTTGAATGGTGAGTAATGGGTCAATCAGTGCTCAGGTCGATCTTTTCTTGGGGTGAGATTCAGGAAGTGAGAGTACCAGACACTGGCCTTCCAAGCCTCACCTGCAACTGTTGTGCAATGCCCCAGCTTAACCAGCCGGCCAGCCCGCCGATCGCAAGGTGAATGACCAACAAGGCCAGCAAAATCCATAAAGCAGCGGTCACATCCAGACCCAATAACTGGCTTCCCCGGTCGAGCAAATCCAGCCAGACTACAAACAATGTCCGTCCAAAGAGCAATGGACCGGTGATGAAGGGCTGCAACAATACCCACGCTACACCCAACGCCCCGGCCAGAACAAAAACCACCCGGCGAGGTTTGCCAGCCAGAGAGAGCACAAGCTCTGCAACCAGCGCTTCGGTCAGAATGCCAACCATCGGCCCCACAATCACACCACCCAGGCTAAATAGTTTGATCAGCATTGCGACCACGCCGATAAAAAGGGTCGAACCCCGTTTGGGAACGAACACCCTGCCCACCAGAGCGATGATAAGACCCATAGCAGAGAGCAAGACACCGCTCATTGGGACATTCAGCGATTTGAGCACCGAGCCGAGGCTGGCTTCGACAAGCCCCCACAGAGCTCCAAAGACGGCCAGGGTAGCCAGTTCACGTGTTGAGAATTTCATTTTTGATCTCCTAATAATTTGGAATCTGTTCTTCCAATGCGATCAATACACCCGTTTTTCATCAGGATTACTCGATGGGCATAGTGATGCACCAGCTTATAGTCATGAGAAATCAACAATATCGTGGTTCCTTGATGGTTAAGCACACATAGATAATCCATTAAGCGTTGAAGGTGGCCCCAATCCTGTCCCAGGGTTGGTTCATCCAGGATCAACAGGCGCGGGCGCAGGCTCAAACAACTCGCCAGGGTGGTGCGCTGTTGCTGACCTACCGAGAGGGTGAACGGACGCCGCGCGGCAGGTCCCACAAATCGGCTTCTTGCAGGATCTGGCGGTGTAGATCGGGGTCGAAACAGTCATAATTGTGTACGCCGAAGGCAACCTCTTCGTTGACCGAGTTGGTAAACATTTGCTCTTGCGGATCCTGGAACAACAATGCTACATCCAGACCCGGGCGTGGTCGGTCGCCTTTGAGGAATTGAACAACTCCGGTTTGGGGTTTGATCAGACCTGCCGCCGCCATTGCCAGGGTGGACTTCCCGGCGCCATTATCCCCAACCAGGGCCGCAAATTCACCAGGGTAGAGAACTAAATTGATATCACGAATGATTGCATGACCATTAAAGCCAGCAGATACCGCTTCGAAAGTCAGCAATGGCTGGTTTTGATTTTTATCAGTTCCATTGATTTGAATGAGCGTATCCCAGGAAATGGAGGATCCCTCGGTTGGGCGGCGTAAACCCAACCTGTCGCGCAGATCGCGATCCGCAAATACCGTCTGGGGTGATCCATCTGCGACCATGCGCCCGCCATTCATCATTATCACCCTGGTCGCCAATTGAGCCGCTTCTGCCAAGCGGTGTTCAATGAGAATGATGGTGATGGCATACTCGCTGCGCAAGCTCGCCAGCATATCGATCACTCGCCGCGTGTTGGGTACATCCAACGAAGCCGTCGGCTCATCCAACACCAGCACCTGCGGACGCATTGCCAGCGCTGCGGCGATAGCAAGACATTGTTTTTGGCCTCCAGAGAGTTCCGATGGCTTGCACTCGCGCATGGATTGCAGACCCGTTGCTTGTAATGCCCATTCCGTACGATCACAGACCTCAGCCTCGCCCAGTCCCAGGTTGCGCGGGCCGAATGCAACTTCATTCTCCACCCGTAAATGAAAAAGCTGGGCCGACGGGCGCTGGAAGACCATACCAACCTTCTGGGCAATCTGCGGGATGGAACATGTTCGGATGGCCAGACCAGCAACGTCCACCTGGCCTTCAATTTGCGCCTGGATCGTGTGCGGGATCAGCCCACTAAGGACGCGCCCTAAAGTGCTTTTTCCACAGCCGGAAGGTCCGGTCACCAGAACACACTCCCCAGTAGGGATATCAAAAGAGATATCCTGGAGGGCCCGAACTTCACCATAGCTTACACTGAGGTTTTGGATGTGAATCAAGATGCGTTGCCCTTTGTAGCCAATGCGCCACCGGAGACATACAGCAATCCCCGCCAGAGCCAACCTTCCGGGGCAGCGAGCAATAACCCGGGGTGGTAGATACCCGGAGTTGAGACAAACCCATAGGTTTGCAGACAACCCCGGCGCGCCTGTTGATGGAACTGCAGATACCTATTTGTCTTCCCCGCGCCGCTTTCTGGGGAGATCAAACATAATTGGTGTCCATCTTCTTGATCGCACAAAAAACTCGCCAGGAAGGTAACTGGCGAGCCGCGTTGCTCTATCACAGTTCTCCTTTCCAATTCCTCCTGGATTGCTCCAGGATTCGGGAGGCAAGGACGTTTCCATCCTCACCCTGCGCCTGCTCAAGCTGCGCCTGAGAGGTTCCCTGTTGTTTGTCCAGGGACCGGCCCGTTTTACCATCACCGCGTGAGCGGTCTTAGGTTTTAGGCTCGGAGAGATATGCTATTTTTTAAGATTGCTTACGCAAATATTGAGAGTCAACTCCTCTCCGGGTCATTTTTGCTATCATCCTCAGAAGTTGCCTTGCGAAATTCACGAATTGCATGCCCAAAATCAGCCCCTAAACGGCCAATTCGTCCAACACCGAATAAGATAATAACAATCACCAGGATGATGATCAGTTCGGTTGGTCCAAGTTGGATCGGCATTATTCCTCCTGTTCGAAACGAATATTATGAAATTGGCCCACCTGGCCTATATGGACAACTTTAGCAGTTCGTCAATGTAAATACAATCCTCTGGGGGACATAAAATCTAACTCAAGAGGGTACATAAAAATGGTCCAGATGGGTACCGGGATTGGGTATCCATCCAATCGAAGAAATCTATATCGAGATGTCGCCGGGTATATCAACCTGGCAGAACAATCCAACCCCTAATCCACCAGTCCTTCTTTGACGGCGAAAACCGCGGCTTCGACCCGGTTATTCAAATGTAATTTTTGCAGGATATTATGGAGGTGCTTCTTGATCGTGTTCTCGCTGAGATAAATCTTTTCGGCGATTTCGGTATTCGTAAGACCCGCAACCAACAATTCGAGAACCTGGTGTTCCCGCTCAGTAAGCGGCTCCCGGTAATCGGAAAGCGTCCTGGATTGATTTCTGGACCGGCTGAATTCCTCCAGCGCCTTGGTTGCCATCAAGCCAGAAAGAGGTGTTTCTCCTTGCAGCATTCTGCGCAACTCATCGTGCAGCCTTTTCGAAGGGGTATCCTTCAACACATAACCTTGGGCGCCGCACTTGATGGCATTGAAAAGATCGTCCTCTTCCTCGGACATGGTCAGCATGACGATGCGGACTGAGGGCAATTCACCCGAAATTTGTTTGGTCGCATTGATTCCATCCATCACCGGCATGGCAATGTCCATCAGGATGATATCCGGTAGCAGTTCTCTGGCCAGATTTAATGCCTCCAAGCCGTTGGAGGCTTCCCCAATTACCTCGCAGTCATCCCAATGACGGATAATGTTTCGCATCCCTTCGCGGAACAAGACATGGTCATCTACAATTAAAATTGTGTTCACAGCGGCGCTACTCCTAAATAGTTGGGCACTTCAATTCTTAAGATGGTGCCGGCTCCCTTAATCGAATCGATCCGCACCATCGCTCCAACGCCGGAAGCGCGTTCTCGGATGATGCGCAACCCCAACCTTTCATGTGGGATATCTTCCAAGTTGAAACCAATGCCATCATCGATGATCGAAAAAACCATGCTATCCATATCCTCAGCAACCTTGATTGTAACCATGTGTGCGTTGGCATGCCGGCGGATATTCATCAAAGCCTCTTGAACGATGCGGATCAATTGAATCTCGGTGTTAGATGACAGGAAAATGGTATGGTTCGTGGCAACTTTCATCTCATTCATGAACTTGGTCTTGATGCCCCAGTTACGCTCAAACCTCAAGAGCATCCCTTCGAAGATCGGAATGATCCCCTCGCTTGAATCGACCCTCTCACGCAGACTTAACATCTCTTCTCGTAAATAATCTACCGTATGCTGGACCATTGTCTCCAGTTTTTCCAGGGTCTCATCGGTCTGCTCCAGTTGTTTATTTTCCAGTGTAATGCGCGCCTCTTCCAATCCCCATTTCATTGAACGGACAATTTGGGAGAATTCATCATGCAACTCATTCGCCAGGCGAGTCCTTTCCTGGATCACAGCCATGCTTTGCAAGCGCTCGGTAAGCTGCGCCTGATAAATCATCGAACCCAACATTCTTCCAACCAATGCAAACCAGCGGAATTCATCTTCGGTGGGGAAATAGTCGCTCTTTGTGGGCAGATCGATCGAGCCAATAACGGCGTCCCCGGAAACTAGGGGGACGAAAATGGTCCTCTTGTAGCCTAATTCTTGCACAAACTTAACCGGCGTTTTTACAGCCGGCTCTTTTTTCTTTATGATCTCCAAAAATATGGGGTTGTCGTCGGATATACAATTCAAATTTTTAACCATCTCAGGCGTCATGCCGGCATGGGCCATCAACCTGAAACATTTTCTATCCGGGTCATAAAGCCGGGCGGTCACCGTACTGAAACCCGTTATTTCCTGTACAGGTCCGATCGCTTTCTGAAATATTTTTTCAATTGTAATGAAATCGGCCTCAGGTTTCGTAATCGACAATAGAGCATCAATGCTCTTCCGCTGGTAGGATACTTCCCCTCTGACGCCGGCGAATTCTCCTTGCAAACAAGCCCGTTCGAATAACAGGTGAACATTTCGAATACACAGGTATAGCAAATCCATATCCCGACCGATAGTAGGCTCGAGAGCATTATAGGGGAAGATGATAAAGCCCCGCAATTGATTTTCGTAGCTTAAAGGGACGAGAAAATATTTACCGCCGAATTGTTTTTCCCAGGTTGTTCCGACAAACTCGGTGGTCAAGTCATCGGGTGATAAAACGAAGAATGGGTCTTTCTGATTTGTCCCCAGATGGGCAACTCTCGCCGATAACCGCTCGGCAAATCGATTGAACTGGATCCGTTCTTCTTCAGGTTCAATGCCATGGTAAGCAATCGGCTCAATGAAATCAAAAGCCTTGTGACAAGCAAATACCGCCCCAATCTCTATTTCAAACCCATTCAACAAGACATCGAAAATGGTTTCATAGATCTGCGGAAAACCCAGTTTTTTTTCGAACAGGGAGGTTAAAATCTCAACGCATCTCATTTCATCCACTTCTTTCCTCTACATAGTGATGAAGAAAGGGGAGATTTTTACAATAATAAAAGCAATGTCCACCTGTACCATAATGGATCAATCTATATAATTAGTCCACCGCCAGGACAATGTGCACAGGTGATCTTTGGAACAGCCAGGGAGCGGCAGCTTACGCCGTATCTTACAGGATATATTTCCAGATTCCAAGTGACAAATATCCTGATTTTGACCAATTTTGCATTCATTCCGGATTCTAGCGGGCTGCCCTTGAATAAGGGGGAAACTAGAAAAGCTGTGATGCCGGACCTATCTCGCCTAACCAAGAAATCACCCTCGAGGATAGAAGGATAATTCCCTTGAAATAACTTGTCTGGGCGTACTCCAGGACTTCGGACAGATATTTCCCAGCCCACCTACCAAGATGGTCTTGATTGAAAGTCCTGGCTCTCCCTTCTAAAGAGCGAGCCAGTTCATGTTCACCTCTTTCCCTGGCGGTCGCGGCCTGTTCGGCAAGACAGCTCAAGTAACTCAATTCGGTCCCGATGCTATCCAGGCGGACACCCTCCTCGTCACTGAAATCCGCGCCTCCCTGCGCGTATTCAACCGACAGGCGCCCGATCAGTTCCAGCGGGTCGGCCTCAGTCTCGAGAGATAAAGCCTCGTACGGCGCCGGGTGGTTGGCATTTCTGTTGGTTCCAAACAAGTCGGCCCAGTCAGCGTCCAGGATCTGCGCCGCTTGCTGTTCTGAGAGCCCGGCGGTGGTCTCAAAAAAGTCGGAAATCATTCTGGCATCGCAACTAATTTCATCACTCCACCCCAGCACCCGGTTAAGTCGTCCGATGAATGCGTCAACCCCAATAATCCGCAGCCTCTTCACCAGATTTGCGTCCGGAGGTTTATTAAAGGCAGAAGCCAGAAAAGCGATAACGCTGGCAAAGTAATAGGCGGCTTCAATTGAATCTGAGCAATCGCTTTCTTTGATCTCCGAATGAAAGCGATCCCCATAACTGGAGATCGCTTCCATTAGATCATCTGCTTTTCTCAATGTCGCCCGGCGAGAGTCCATTAAGATGATTTCATTTTTAACAGGGTTGAGCACAATGGTGCGGGTTTTCTGCAGGCTGCGAACTTCGGCCATCAGGTTTTCGAAATAGGGTGGCGCAATAAGTTCATCGATAATGATTACATCGGGCTTCAACTCACAGATCCTGGTTTGAGCTTCCTCAGGATTGAGCTCAATAAATTCGGTTCGGCACCGAACTACTGTCTCAATGATGACTTCCTTGAAGAGCGGGTTGGTGCTGACGATCAGGATTGACATAGGACTCCCTATTGAATAGGCCCACCTAGCCTATATGGACAACTTTAGCAGTCTGTGAATTCCAATGCAATATTCTAGGGTACATAACCACAAGTGCTTATGGGTAAAAATGAATGGCCCGAATGGGTACCAGGACCTGGTACCCATTCGGGCCAAAAGGTAGCTTTTTTTTATACTAAGATGGTCCAGGTTAGTATAGAAGGGAAGGGTCGAGCACGGTATATTCGTATTGGTAGTCGTCTATCTCGTCATTCAGCACAGAAAGGATGCCTATAAATTGAATTTTTATGTTTTCCGGTCGTTTCCTGTGTAGCCAGAGCGTCGAAAGTCTACTCCGCCGGGAGCAGAGCTATAGATTGTCGGCCCGGAGATAGTCGCCGACAAATCTTGGTAAAGGAGAAGAATAAAATGGAAGAAAAAGAAAAAGGGAATGGGGATAATAAAATCTCACGGCGAGATTTCCTCAAGAGCGCTGGATTAGTCGTCGGTGGGGTGGCGGCCGGGGCGGCAACCGGAGCAGGGGTGACTTATGCTCTTGTTCCCAAAGCGGAAACTCCAGAAGCTGTATCTGAAGTCACACAAGCGCCAGCAACTGGGGCAGTCGAACCGGCATTTGAAGAAGAGATATCGGTTGTAAGAGGAACCAGCGCTATGGGCTTTGGCCGGGATGGAATGCCGGCTAGGCTCGATGTCAAGAACGGCAAAATCATCAGGTCAAGACCAGTGCACTATGAAAAAGAGGGCTACGGCGCAGAATATATGAAGCCCTGGAAAATCGAGGTGCGCGGAAAAGCCCTCGAACCAGCCTATAAAAAGGTCCTGCTGACTCCGCTCGGCTTGAGCTACAAAAAGCGAGTTTACTCCCCCAACCGGATTAAGTATCCCCTCAAGCGAGTTGATTGGGAACCTGGCGGCGAACCAGAAAAAACAAACCCGCAGAACCGCGGTAAAAGCAAGTACAAGCGGATAACCTGGGATGAGGCCACAACGATTATAGCCAGTGAACTCAAGAGAATCCAGGAAAAATATGGGTATTTTGCAGTGCTGGCGCAAGCGGATGGACATGGCGAAGGGAAGTGTGTGCATGGTCCCCATGGTTGTCAGACCCAACTCCTGAGGCATATGGGCCCTGATGAGCAAAGCAGCTTCACGGCGCAGATTAGAGTTGCGGATAGCTGGGAGGGGTGGTATTGGGGCGGAAAACATGTCACTGGATGGGAGACGATGGGCACATCGGCGCCTGCCGCCAATATGACCATGGATATGGCGCAGAACTGTGAAATGATGATTGTTGCGACCGATGCAGAGACCACTACCTGGGGATTCAACGAACAGTTCGCCAGCCTTGTATGCTACTGGCTGACCGAAATCGGCATCGAGCAGGTCTACGTCACCCCCGATTTGAACTACGCCGGGGCAATTCACGCCGATAAATGGATCCCTGTACTGCCCTGCCAGGATGCAGCGCTGTACCTGGCCGTATGCTATATCTGGCTAACTGAGGGAACCTACGATAAAGAGTACATAGCTACTCATACGGTTGGCTTTGACAAGTTTGCAGATTACGTTCTGGGCAAGGAAGAGGGGGATTCGGAAGGGCCAAAGACGCCAGAGTGGGCTGCCCCAAAATGCGGCGTCCCGGCATGGACGATAAAAGCCCTGGCCAGAAACTGGAACAAGAAGAAAACATCGCTGGTCGGTTTTATGGGTCCCGGGATGCGCGGTACCTACTCAACCGAACCGTGCAGGATCCAGGCCTGCGCTGAAGGGATGCAGGGTTATGGAGCTCCCGGGCGCAACCGCTATGGTATCGGCGGTGGTCTGCCAGGGCGTGCCGCCAATATCGCCTTTGATAGGCGGTTAACTAAGGAAGATCCCGCACCCGCCCGTGGGCTTGAGGAGAGCGAAATCCCCCAGGACTACATGCGCCCTCACCAATACATCCGAAAGGTTGAAATCCATGAAGCCATCCTCAACCCACCAATCTCGTGGCATGGCACTGGGTCGCCCTGGATGATGGCATCTGACCAGGCTCGTCCGTTCACATACCCAATTCCAAAAGAGCAGGGCGGCACTGAGATCCACATGATCTGGACCGATACTCCTTGCTGGACAACATGCTGGAACGGTGGGAACAAGTACGTCCAAGCCCTCAGAGACAAGAAGATAGAATTCATCTTGACCGAGCACCCCTGGATGGAGAACGACACTCTGTACTCAGATATCATCCTACCAACCACTACCCGCTGTGAGGAATACGACATCAGCGCCGGCGCTGGTAACGTCTGGATGGTCAAAAACGGTGTCGCACCCATTGGCGAATCCAAAACGGACTACGAGGTTTCTCTCGAAGTGGCTAAGAAGCTGGGTTTGGAAGAGAAGTATTCCTGGGGCAGGTCTGTTGAGGACTGGATGAAGTATGGTTATGATACCCGGGGGATCGAGAAGTTAAGCGGCATGACCTGGGAGAATTTCAAAGAAAAAGAGTTCTGGGCTGCTCCCTACGATCCGAAGTGGGAAGAGGCGCTGAAAGCCAAGCCGGGTGGGAGAGGTTTCTACGAAGATCCTGTAGCCAACCCCTTAAAGACACCAACCGGGCTGTTAGAGTATGAATCCTCTTTCATCAAACAGAACTTCCCTGACGATGAAGAGAGACCGCCAGTCCCGCACTGGATCCCAGAAGGTGAGACCCATCAGGACAACCCACTCGGTGAACGAGGGAAAAAATACCCCTTACTCTGTCAGTCAAATCACGGTAGATGGCGTGTGCATGCAGAACATGATGACATACCGTGGTTGAGAGAAATCCCGACCTGCAAGATCAAAGGCATCGATGGATATCTGTATGAGCCTATTTGGCTTCACCCAACAGAAGCTGCCAAGCGAGGAATCAAGCAGGGAGACATCATTGGCATGTACAACGAAAGAGGCATGGTCCTTGGTGGCGCTTATATAACCGAAAGGATTATCCCTGGGGCAGCCTATCAGGATCACGGGGCCAGAGTGGACCCGATTGTTGATGACCCAGACCTCCCGCAGAGCGAGTACATCGATCGAGGCGGCGCCAATAACCTCATCTGTCCGGAAAAGATTCTTTCGAGGAACTGTGGAGGACAGGTGGGCAGCGGCTTCCTGGTTGAAGTGAAGAAGGTCGACATCATGGCCCTGCAAGAGAAGTATCCGGAAGCATTCGCCAGGGATTATGACCCCGCCAGTGGTCTGATATTTAATAACTGGGTTGAAGGAGGCGTGCTATGAAAGTCTTTATGGTCAGATTCCACAAAGTGCAATGGGTGTTACAACTGCCAGATTGCTTGCAAGGATGAGCATTGTGGGAATGATTGGAGCCCGTACGCCAAACCTCAGCCCGACACCGGGCAGTTCTGGCTGAAGCAGAATGAATTCGTTCGAGGGAACGTTCCTCACGTAAAAATGACCTATGTTCCCGTGATGTGCCAGCACTGCGAAGATGCCCCCTGTATGGCGGCTTGCCCCGTGGAAGGCGGCATATACAAGAGAGACGACGGGCTGATTATCATCGACCCCAAGAAGTGCTCTGGGTGTATGAACTGCGTTGATGCCTGTCCGTATGGCGCCATCTACTATAACAAGAGCTTCAACATCGCTCAGAAGTGCACCGGCTGCGCCCACCTGCTGGATAAAGGCTGGACAGAGCCCAGATGTGTCGATGCCTGCCCGACGGGAGCGTTGATGTTTGGCGAAGAAGCTGATCTCAGCGCCAAAATCGCGGAAGGCGTGACATTCCATCCAGAGTTTGGCCTCAAAACCAAGGTCTTCTACAAAGGCTTACCCGATCGGTTTATTGCCGGAACAGTCTATGATCCGGGCGCCAATGAAGTGCTGATCGGCGCCAAATGCACCTTGACCGGCGAAGGAGAAACCTTTACCCAAGACACAAATCATTGGGGCGACTTCTGGTTTGAGGGCTTGAAGGTCGGCAATTTCTCGCTGAAGATAGAGTCCGGTGGGAAATCCAAGACCATCGCCGATATCAGCACTCAGAAGGATGTCGGCCTGGGAAACATACCGGTAGCTTAGCGCGTATTCAAAGCTGAACGCGGTGAGTGAGGGTTCGAACACCACCTGAACCCTCACTCACCTTATATTACAATAAGGTGTCTTTCAAACCCAAAGGCTTTCAAGACTTTTTGGGTTTGGGCAAAACAATAAGACTAAAAATCTCTATGAGGAGCCGGAAGAACAAAATGGAAGAAAAAGAAACTACGCCAGATACTGTGGATACGAAGGTAAAAAAGAAAAAGGTTTGGCTTTTCCCTGTTTTGGTGGCAGCTGCTGCTGGTGTGATGCTCATATCATGGTTTATGCCTTGGTGGTCCATCGATGTCGAAGGATTTGCTTGCAATGTAGCCACCATACGTCCCTGGGGTCTTGATGTATGCCCTCAGATGGGCGATTTTGCGATTCTGATGAAAGGCACATCCATGCCGTCTTGGTTCGCCCCGTTCATGTGGACCTACCTTGGTTTGTGCTTGATTGCCCTGGTAATCGGTGCATTCGTAATCAGTAAAGAAATCCGCCTGGGCAAGTTCAAAATCATGCTCTCCCAGTTTCTGGTTGGAGGCGTCGGTCTCTCATACATCGTAGCGGGCATTGTCGCCGCGGTCTATGCCGCAATTCGCATGAAAAACGCTTTCGGTGTACCGCTGGTAGGGCGAACGTTCCTCGACCTGGGCGATCCCTTAATCGCTTATGTGGATACATATCTTCTCCCCGGCTACTACTTGATTTATGTTGCTGGCCTTTTGCTCCTGGTTGTAGCGATATTTCAAGATAAAATCACAGGCGCACAAAAACCAGGCGCCTAAAAATATCATCAAGTCAAGTTCGCGGAATCTCGGATCCTTCAGGTTCGCCACCTGAGCGAAGCGTGTCTGCAAAGAAAGCTTTTGATGGCTGTTCGGTTAGTCCGACCGAACCAGGCTATACCTGTCCAAAGCTGCCTCAAGCTGTTCCTAAACCTCACATCCTGTCCACCTCTGCAGGGCCACATTGACGCAATGTCGGTCTGCTCAGTGCAGTTCGCTCTGCGGGTCTTGTTATTGGTTGACTTGCCACCACGGTTCGCTTAGAATGCATCTCATCTCTACCATAACGAGCAGCCTGAGCCAGGCAGTGGAACACAAAAATTCTATTGGTGTCATCGAAGATTCGATTTATAGGAGACATGATGGACTACGATGCTATCTTAATACATCCACCAGCAATACATGATTTTCGGAAGAAAGCCATATTTCCAGGCCCCATCGCGTATACCGTGGGCGGAAGCACAGTGCAGTTCATCATGCCGCCAGTTGGAATGCTCAGCATAGCTGATTACCTCTCCAGACACGGGTACAACGTAGTGGTGGATAATATAGGCGAACGGATGATCTCCAGCGCGAGTTTTGACGTTGAGAAATATATTCGGAATCTCTCCGCTAAAGTATATTCCATTGGATTACATTGGTGCGTCCACTCTCAAGGAGCAATCGAGATCGCTCGATTGTGCAAAAAGCATCATCCTGATGCAATGGTCGTAATCGGAGGGCTCACTGCTACCGTATTTGGTGAAGAGATCGTTCGGAAATATAAATTCGTAGACGCAGTGATCCGTGGCGAGGCTGAAAAGCCGTTCCTGTCGCTAATGCGGGCGCTGGAAGACGATAAGCCGCTGGATGCTGTCCCGAACCTGACTTTTCGAGACGGCGCAGGCGGCATCACAAGTGTGCCGCTGATGAAGCCTGATGATGATCTGGATGAATACGAGTTCACCAGGTTGGACTTGCTCAAACCAAACCGGTCGATCTTCCCTCCAGGTATGTTACCGAGCTGGGTGATACCGGTTTGTCGGGGCTGTTTGCATAACTGCGTTTCATGCGGAGGTTCCGCCTACAGTTATAGAACCTACTTGGGAAGGGCCCATCCTGCCTTTAGAAGCCCCGAAAAAATTGCTGAGGACCTGCGGAAGCTCAGCGCGCAAGGGGTTCAACTTGTATTTCTCTTCCAAGACCCGCGTATGGGGGGAAAGGAATATTGGACCAGGTTGCTGAGGACTCTGCAGCAAGAGAAGATTCAACTCAAACAGCTAACAATGGAGCTTTTCACCCCGGCTGACGAAGAATTTATGCAGGAACTGGCAAAAATCGACACACATGTCGCCCTGACGATTTCCCCAGAATCAGGTGTAGATAGCGTTCGAGGGGCTCATGGGCGAAAATACACCAACGAGGATATGTTTAAGACCATCGAATTGTGCAAGAAATATGGGATTACTCTTGGGAGCTTCTCGATGATCGCTTTGGCGAATGACACCGCGGAAACGATCAAACAGACCTGGAATGGGTGGGAGCATATCTGCTCGCTGAATCGAATCGATCATGCGCCTGTCGATTACGCGTTTGGGCCGATGATTCTCCTTGATCCGGGGTCGCTGGCATTTGACCGGTCTACCAGTTACGGTTATCGCCTGGTATTTAAAAACCTTGAGGACTACATCAAAGGCATGTCCCTACCATCGTGGCACCAGTGGATATCCTACGAAACCAAGTTTCTCAACAGAGATGAGATCACAAAACTGACGATCGAACTCGCTGGAGTACTCGATTAACCTCAGAGAGAAATGCGGATACTACAGCAAGCCGGAGGCAGACATCGCCCGTTTTTGCTTTGTCGAAACCAGTAAAGAGACGATAAACGTGGTAGATGATGCAATGAATATTCAAGATGAGCGTGAAAGACTGAAGAAGTTGAAGTCATTTCGAAAGTTCTTGGACAATAAACTAGATTCCTGGACTTCACCCAAAAAATGATCAATCGATATCCAAAACGATAGATCCATCTGACCCAACGAGATCGGTTTGATTTATCTGTTTTATTTCAGGCATCCAAAAATTTCATCTCAGCAAGCAGATCGAGGAAGACCGCTATCAAAAAAATTCTCATCTATACTCTAGATATCCTCCTTTTGCTTTCTGGGTCTGCTACCCTGGCCAGCAGCTATGTTGTATGGTTTATTATGCCGCGTGGCGCAGGTTTGCATGGTAATACCTATTGCAGTGGAAATGGCTTCGGCCCCACTGGAAATTGCGTATCCTTCATGGAAATGACCCGCTACGACTGGATCAAAATACATAATTGGGCGGCTGTTGTTTTATCGATAGTCATCACTTTGCACATCATTTTGCATTGGAGTTGGATTATAGAGACAACAAAAAGGATCTCCTGCCATATTCAAAGGACTGCAATCCGAATCCTTGAACTGTATGGCGCCGTTGTCGTCCTGTTTATCCTTTTTGTTTTCGAGTGCCTGTCGGGTCTCGTGCTCTGGCAGGTGCTGCCGCGCGGCGCTCGGGATTACGAACGTATGGTTCAAGGTACCGGAAGAACGTTTCTGGCGCTGCAACGGATTGTATGGGTCGATTTGCACGCCTGGGTCGCGGTAGTCATCGTCGCTATCCTCATCGTCCACCTGATCTTCAACTGGAGTTTTGTGGTGGGCGCGGTAAAGAAAGTATTTCGTAACACTGTAAAGCGGGCAAATTGAAAACGCAGAATGGTCTGAAGGATGCCGGCCTTCACTTTGGAATTATCGGAACCCTAACCTTTATGGTATTTATCTTGATTTTCCGGGCAGATTGGACAGATCGGTTTCGATATTTGAGTTATTTGATACCTTTACCAGTGATATTCCTGCTTGCTGCAAAAAGATTCCCATTTATCAGCGGATTTATGTTGATTGTGTTGGGGATCGGAGCAGCGATTTTCGATGTTTATTTCTCTCCAGGGAATCCAGGCCAGATCGCCGGCAGAGGCCTGGGGTATACCTGGATCTTTGTCACATTACCCCTGGTGATATCTGGAGTTTTTTACCTGATCCTCTGGTGGAAGAATTGTTGATGCCCGGAGACGGCTCTGATAAAGCGCTTCTGGCAATAATCGAAAGATCTGGCCTGTGCGCATAAACTTGAAGATGCATTGAAATATGAATTGGAATAATCCGATATCTCGTTTGCACTTCAATTTCTCTAAAGACTGATGACGAGTTATTTACCCCCCAATCCTGAGTGAATAATTGAATACATATCCACAAGAAATCCGGCTTGACGAACTATCCCCCATCGCTTACCATCTCGTATATCTTTTTTGTGCGGAGGGCAAATGAAAGAACTTGTTGAACGCATCACCAAAGAGGGGAAAAACCTGGGGAATGGGATCCTGAAAGTGGACGGTTTTGTAAACCACCAGGTCGACCCACAGTTGATGGATGTTTGTGGGCTCGAGTTTGCCCGTCGTTTTCGCGGGCTTGGCGCGACAAAAATACTCACCGCCGAGATCTCAGGGATCGCTCCGGCGGTGATGACCGCCATGCATATGGGGTTGCCGGTGGTCTATGCCCGCAAACACAAACCCATCACCATGCCAGACCAGGTTTTCCTGACCCTGTCACCTTCCCATACCAAAGGGCGCACAGTAGAGTTGATAGTCTCGCCTGAATATCTTGCTGGCGGCGAGCGAGTGTTGATCATCGATGATTTCCTGGCCAGCGGCGCTACCATCCTGGGCCTGGTGCGTCTGGCCTCCACAGCCGGGGCGCAGGTCGTTGGGATTGGCGCATTAATCGAGAAATCCTTCGAAGGAGGTCGCCAGGCGTTGGCAAATCTGGGCGTTCCAGTCGAATCGCTTGCCTGCATTCGTGCGATGGATGGCGACCTGATCGAGTTTGAAGAATGAACCCTCTGCTATGGATGCCATTACTGTCCTCGACTTCGGTTCGCAATACGCCCAACTGATCGCCCGTAAGGTGCGTGAGTTGCAGGTCTATTGCGAGCTATTCCCCTGGGATGCTCCTCCTGAAACAACGCTAGCGATCCAACCCAAGGGTTTTATCCTATCGGGGGGGCCAGCTTCAGTTTACGATCCAGACGCCCCTTTTATTCCCGCTTACGTGCTGAATAGTGGGCTGCCCGTGTTGGGAATCTGCTATGGCATGCAAGCGCTAACCCACGCATTGGGTGGAAAAGTCAGCGCTTCAGCCCAACGGGAATACGGATTAGCGCAATTGGAGACTTGGGTCGAGAACCCGCTCATCTCAACCGGGTCGCAATCCATCTGGATGTCGCACGGCGACCGGATCGATACGCCGCCGCCAGGTTTCAGTGTGCTTGGGCGCAGCAATCATTCCCCTGTGGCATTCATGGGGGATATCGATCGGCGTTACTACGGTCTGCAGTTCCATCCGGAAGTCCATCACTCTCCCAATGGACGAGAAATCCTTAGCCGGTTTGTGCTGAATATCTGCCAGGCTCTCCCCGAATGGACGCCCAATTCCATTATCGCATCGAGCGTGGATCGAATTCGCCAGCAAGTAGGGTCAGACTCAGTCCTCTCGGCAGTGAGCGGCGGAGTAGACTCCAGCGTCGCGACCGCATTGATTCAACATGCCATCGGGGATCAGCTCACTGCTGTATTCGTCGATACGGGGATGCTCCGCCTGAATGAAGCCTCTCAGGTTCAGTCCGTCCTGCAGGACCGGCTTGGGATTGAGCTGATCACCGTTCAAGCCGAAGATCAATTTCTCCAGGCTTTGCAGGGGATCACATCGCCCGAACAGAAACGGCGAGTGATCGGCGAATTATTTATTCGCATCTTTGAAGAGCAGGCCAGGCAGCTCGATCAACGCCAGCAATCCAGGGATCAACGAGATAGCTCCCGGACGCGCTTCCTCGTCCAGGGAACGATCTACCCAGATGTGGTTGAGTCCAGCGCACCGGACCGCTCGCAAGCTCAACGCATCAAAACCCATCATAATGTCGGCGGATTGCCGGAGGAGATGGCTTTCGAACTGGTCGAGCCGCTGCGTTATCTTTTTAAAGACGAAGTAAGATTGGTCGGCGAAGCGCTCGGCTTGCCAGCGGAGATGGTCTGGCGCCAGCCCTTTCCAGGCCCCGGGCTGGCAGTGCGCTGCCTGGGAGAAGTGAACGCTGAACGGCTGGAACGCTTAAGGCAGGCGGATGCGATCTTTACCAGCGAGCTGGGGGCTTCTGGTTTGTTAAGAATGGCGACCGTGGATAAAAGCGAAACGATCGTTGGGCCGATCTCCGGAACCGCCCAGGCATTCGCGGTGTTGCTCCCGGTGCAATCGGTAGGAGTGATGGGCGACAAACGCACTTACAACGAAGTAATTGCCCTGCGAGCCGTCACCACAGAAGATTTCATGACGGCAGACTGGGCGCGCATCCCCTACGATTTACTGGCGCGGATCGCCAACCGGATTGTGAATGAGGTGCAAGGTGTGAACCGGGTGGTATACGATATCACCAGCAAACCACCTGCCACCATAGAGTGGGAATAAAACGTAACTGCTCAGGCTGAAGCCCGCAGAGTTCCCCACGAATGTGCTAAAATCTCAGTATGCGAATCCGCCTGCGTGGATTATTTTTACTATTGTTCTTCTTCAGCACGCTGGGAAGATCAGCGCTTGCCCAGGATGGGTTAAGTGCTTATTTAACCGCGCCGGACACCAGCGCTTTCCCAAAAGTTGCGGCTTACCTGGATGTCAAGGATGCTCAGAGGCAATTTATCCACCATCTCCAGCCCGATCAAGTGTCGGTCCTCGAATCAGGAAACACTCTGCCGATCGAAGAGATTGAAGAACTTCACCCTGGTGTGCAATTCGTGGTGGCAATCAATCCAGGTCCAGCCTTTGCAATCCGAAACTTCCAGGCAGTTTCTCGCTATGATCTGGTAAAAGAAGCGCTTAGAAACTGGGCTCAAAGTCGTCTGGGAACCACTACGGATGACTGGAGCCTGGCGATCAACGATGGATCATCCATCAGCCACGTCGCTGATCCGGCCCGATTCATCGATGGGTTAGATGCCGATAATGTCGATGCTCGCGCAGCTTCACCGTCAATTGACGTTCTCGCCCAGGCAGTGGCGCTGGCATCCGATCCCACCCCTCGTCCGGGCATGGGCAAAGCCATCCTTTTTATTACGTCATCGGTCGATGGGGATATCGAGCAAGCTGTTAAAACCATCTCCGACCAGGCTCGCCAGCAGAATATCACTCTCTTTGTCTGGATGGTCGCTTCGAGCGGCGCGCTGGTCACCAAGTCTGCCCAACAAATGACAACGCTGGCAAGCGAAACAGGCGGGCAGGTCTTTAATTTTAGTGGTGAAGAGATCCTGCCAAGCCCCGAAGAGTATCTAAACCCACTGCGAAATATATATCGCATCACTTATCAATCGAAAGCCAATTTAAGTGGAGAACACGAGTTTTTGGTCCAGATCCAGACCGGGGAAGAGCAGGTGATCTCCAACACCCTCTCTTTCTTAGCAGATGTGCAACCACCCGAACCGGCTTTTATTGCGCCTGTGATGTTGATAGAACGGCTGCTGATCGACATCCCGCCAGACAGGGACGAGGCGGAGATAGCTGATGGCAAAAATGTGGCTGATTTCCTTTTTCCAAAAGAAGTAGCCCTACAAGTGATCTTTGATTTTCCAGATGGCCGTAAACGGGATATCCAATACAGCGCATTGCTCGTAGATGGCGTGGTCGTCACAGAGAATACAGCGCCTCCTTTTGATCGGTTCACCTGGAAAGTAGATGATTACCTCACAGATGGAGTCCATCAGATCCAGGTTCAAGCCACCGATGTGCTGGGATTGACTGGTGAGAGCATCGAAGTTCCGGTCCAGGTCACGGTGGAGCGCCTGCAATCAGACCCCTGGTTTGTGATGCGCAGGAATATCCCTTTGTTCTCTGTGATCCTGGTTGTGGTGATCGGGGCGCTCTTGTTCCTGGCGCTGGTTTTAGGCGGGCGTGTGCGACCGGGCGCCCAGCGAGCAGCCAGCCGACGACTGAAAATCAATCGCGCCACAAACCCCATCTCAGCAGCCAGCGAAACCAACACCCGCAGCCTGACCGGTTGGGTAAGCCGCCTGCAACATCCTCAGATATCCCATTTCCGCAATCATCCGGTTCCTCCGACCGCGCTGGCGTACCTTCAGCATGTGAACGATAGCGACAGCGCTATGGATAGTCCCCCAATCCCAATCACAGCCAATGAAGTCTCAATTGGAAGTAACCCGGATCAAGCTACTTTAGTATTGGAAGATACCAGTATCGAGGGTTTGCATGCACGCCTTATCCATGAAGCAGACGGCAGGTTTCGGTTGGTAGATCAAGGCTCCATCGCAGGCACATGGGTTAATTTCGGTCCCCTTCCAGCAGATGGAATAACGTTACAGCATGGAGATACCATCCATTTTGGGCGAATGGGATTCCGTTTTACCTTCCAAACACCTGCCCCAACGCTAAAACCAAATGTTGTAGATGATGAAAAAACTCCCAATGAAATGAAATCTCTCAACGATTCTGGTAATCCACTGGAAACGGGTTTAGAATCAATCCAAATAGAACAGCAACCGAAGGAACCAACCCCATGATTCCAGCCGAAAGGGCGCACCTCAAAGCCAGTGCAATTTCAAACCCGGGTATGAGCGGGAAAAATAATGAAGACCGCTATGCAGTTGCCGCCTTCAGTACAGAAGGGGAACGCCCGGTACCGGTCTTATTTGCGATTGTCTCAGATGGTATTGGGGGGCATAAGGCAGGAGAAGTGGCTGCCGAAATGGTAGTTGAGACGGTCAGCCGGGCAGTTGCTCAAAGCAACGCAAGCAACCCGGTCCAGACCTTGCGTGAATCAATCATGCGATCCAGCCAGGAAATTCTGGTTCAAGCTGAGAGTAACCCAGAAAAGAAAGGAATGGGGGCAACTTGCGCATGCGCTTTGATCGTCGGCGATCGGTTATATATCGCCTATGTCGGCGATTCGCGCATCTATCTCATCCGGAATAGCAATATTCAACAACTTTCGATCGACCATACATGGGTTCAAGAAGCAGTAGATGCTGGTGTGCTCGAACCAGAGCAGATCAAAGACCATCCAAACGCGCATGTCATTCGACGCTACCTTGGCTCTAAACACCCCGTAGAGCCAGACACACGATTACGATTAGTGGCTAAGGAAGAAAATAACCGCTCAGAAAGCGACCAGGGATTGCACCTGCGGCCTAATGATCATGTTCTGCTCTGCAGTGATGGTTTAACAGATCTGGTCCAGGATCATGAAATTCTGGCAATCATTGGAGCTAATGCCCCAGAGCAGGCAGTCAAAACACTGGTTGAACTGGCAAATCAACGCGGCGGACACGACAATATCACCATCGTCGATCTGCGTGTTCCAGAATTGTTGCCAGACGCCACTCAACCCGTCTCGCTCGTCGCCTCGTTCGATAAAAAAAAGCGCCCCAGCTGGCTTGTTCTGCTGCTCGGGCTGATGATATTAACAATCCTGCTTCTGGCAGTGGGTGGGGCTTATCTTCTCTTTTGGCGCCAGAGTGGTAACCCTCCGACAGTCACTGCCTCGATTCAGCCTGACAGCACACAACCAGCCATCAGTCCTTCGCTGGAAGTCACGAGCGCGGGAGAAACGCCCACATCTGAAATGATATCCACTCCGCTCGAAACTCCTGGGGCTGGCTTGCGACCCGAACTGGGCACACCTAGACCTACACTAACCCCCTGGTCAACCAATACCATCTCGCCATGAACTTTAGGGCATGGCTGCGTAGAAGACCTGATTGCCTAATGCCAGGTAGAGATATCGGAGGGTGTGGTTGACCGCAAAAGCAGATGCGTTGCGAGCTGGCAGGGGCTGTTCGGGTAAATATTGCTTCTGGAACGAAAGATTGCGCAAACTGAAGTGGTAAAAAGCATGGCTGCCGGGTTCCAGGAGGTACAGTGAGGGATCAGGGGGTGGAATAGAAAGGACCTGCAGAAAGGCTGCAGACGGCATCAATGGCAGGTTTTCTCGGCCCGGTCGGCGATCCATATAGGGTTGAATCGAACAGTGGGTGGGGGCAACCGTCAAGGTTTTGCGCCCACAAATCAACATTGTGCCATCTGCCTGCAATAAATATAAATCATCCCGATCAACCAACATATCGATCACATCCTGCATGGGCGGCTTCTCGTCTTCGAAAAACATGGTTGGCTTCTCAGCAAAATTATCCCGCCAATAGAACCAGACGCCATTCGATGACAGATCAAGAACATAGAAACTTCCCTGGTCTAGAGCAGACTGGCTGATATTCCCCCACGACTCGCCTTCTGCTGGCTTTGCCAGACGGACAGCGATTGGCGGTTCATTCGGCTTGCAGTAGAGCACATTCCCAGCCGAATCGATCCCCAGCAATGTTGCAGCAGGGTCATACCCCACTGGCCATGCCACAATGTCAATGATCGAATTTACAGCGACCTCGCCATATTTTCCGGGAGCACATTGGAAAGTGTAATCAAGATCATAACCCTGGTCTGTCAGAGATGCGCGCATGACACTGCCGCTGGTTTGATCTAACAGGTACAAATCATCTGCAGCCGCAGCCATACGGATGATATTGCTTGTCACCGGGAGACCTTTTATGATCGCAGATTCATACTTGACCCGTTGAACAAAATCCAGTTCATCCAGAGCGCTGCGCACCTCAGCCTGCATGGTTTGGATCTCCGAGAGCGAATCGGGCGTTATTGCGAAGGTTTCCGCTTTCGAAAGCAGTGAAAGCGCTGCGCCGAGATCGGCCCGCTTGGAGGCCAGATCGGTGTGCTCCATCGCTTGCATTGCCACCTGCTTAGCCTGCGTGGAGAACAGTTCGTATTGGGCAACACGTCCAAGACGGAAATATACCGTGCTGGCCGCTGCAACCATTATCACCGGAACAGCAATTGCAATAAGCGCCATCACGCTGGAGGGAATATTTAGAAAGGCTTCATCCGGAAGCATCCGTCCCACAAACTCGCGCAATCCCAACAGTAGCCGACGCCATCCAGTCGAAAACGCGGCGCCAATTGAGGAAAAGAATTTTCCTGGCGATGCTAAACCCGGTTTGCGCGTCGAACTCAGCGGAGCGCTAGCCGGGACAGCCTTCCCAACTGGCACATTCGAGGAGTCTAATTCGATAACCGCCGACACCAACGTTTCATCCACCTCTTGAGCCGTCGTTACGGGATCACTGAGCAAATCCAAAACAGGCTCATTAGCAGCTTGTGAGGTTTGTTCCACCTGGACCGGCGAAGGGGAGATTTCTTCTTTGCTTGTGGCAATTACAGCCAACGCTGCAACCGGCAAAACAGGAGCATGACTTGGCTGACTGCGCTCGCTAGATGGAGCAACTGGTAGACTTGCTCCGGGCCGGAGAGAAGCAATCTGGGCAATTGGCGGTTTTAACAGGAAGAATTTCCCTTTGCCCGGCTTGGCTTGAATAGCTAATGCGTTGATATCCGCAGAGATATGCTGAAAAAGCCGCCTGCGCAGGCTTTCAGGCCCTTGACCGTGTACCCCAGTGAGGATAGTCGGACTCCAGTCCGGATAGGGCAGAGCTGCCAGCAGCAGGGTATCGTTTGGCTTGATGATCCCTTGTGAAAAACTTACCGCAGCGGTGCGGGTGAGGCCCAAACCGTTTCCAGAGTTCTCCGGATCATAAAAATGACTGACACCCTTCTCGGTGATCAAAAAGGATTGTAATGGGCCAGATTGACCAATATAGACCCGATCTTCGCGCAACACCACCTGCGCCAGGCAGCCAATCCCCTGGCGGTTTGCCCCCAACTGGCGGTTGCGATCCAACATCAGCCGGTTTAATTCATCTGCAGTCCGGCGTAACGCAGCGGTTACAGAACCAGAGCCCTGGTAATACAGTTTTGCCAGATCTGCCAATACTTTATCGCGTTGGTCCATCGGGAGAGGTGCGTTCCCTTCAAAGACCAGATACAGCACCAACCGGTCCTGGCTGCGGTTGCGCGCCGAGCGCCGCAATGGCTCTGTGTAATACAAACCCAGCAAATCCAGGTAATCACTCCCGGAGTAGCGAGCAACGGGCAGAAGATTTAGATCAAGAGAGGCTGTCATACAAGAGTTCCCAACGCCTGGTTTTTGTGAATGCCAAGACTATTTCGGCCATTATACTGGTAAAATGCTGCTTAAAGGTAAAAAATCACTGATGACCATCCAAATTCAAGTAATCAAGGATTTCAAAGAAGCCGAAATAATCTCCGAACAGTGGAATGAGCTGCTCACTTGTTGCAGTGCAAGTCACGTGCCGTTCTTACGTTATGAATACATCAGCACCTGGTGGAAAACTCTGGGTGGCGGGGAATGGTCGCAAGGTGAGCTTTTCATCGTCCTCGCCTACCGTCAGGATGGCGATGGAAGTGATCCTTCCGAATTAGTCGGGATCGCCCCACTCTTCTTCAGCCATAACCGGGAAAACGAACCTGCCTTGATGCTGATCGGCAGCATTGAGATTTCTGACTATCTAGATTTTATCGTCCGTAGCTCTGATCTAATGGAATTCACAGAAACACTTCTCGATTTTCTTTCAAAAACAAACGAACCAGCCTGGCAGGTGCTGGATCTTTACAACTTGCCAGACTCTTCTCCAACTCTGGCAGCGCTCGAGGCGGCGGCTAATAAACTCGGCTGGCGCTGCAGTCAAACCCAACTCCAACCATGCCCCTATATCCCCTTGCCCGAGACCTGGGAAGAATATCTGCAGAAGATTGATAAAAAGCAGCGCCACGAAATCCGGCGAAAAATGCGGCGGGCAGAGGAATATGAAACACCCGTACGCTGGTATATCGTCGATGACGAAAACAGCCTGGACCAGGAAATGGATGATTTTTTAGGGTTGATGGCCCAAGACCCAGAAAAAGCTCGTTTCCTGACAGATGTCATGCGCACGCAAATGAAATCTGCCGTACATACAGCCTTTCGAGCCGGCTGGTTACAACTGGCATTCCTGCTGGTGGGAGACCGAAAAGCAGCCGGATACCTCAATTTTGACTTCGCGGGACATATCTGGGTCTATAACTCTGGGCTAAATTTCGAATTTCGAGAACTCTCAGCCGGCTGGGTTTTGCTCGGGCATTTATTGCAATGGGCAATCGAAAACAAGCGCATTTGTTATGATTTCATGCGCGGTTCTGAAGATTATAAATATCGATTTGGCGGGATCAACCGGTATGTTATCCGGGCGCGCCTGAAAAAAGGTCAATAAACAGAGCGCGGCATCCCATGACCGTTCAGCCGAACCAACTCGGGGTGATCGGTCCATACTCCGGGGATACACGTCCCGCATTTCGGACAGGTCCCCTCAGCAGTAATGCTGTAATCTTGGATGACATAACTAAAGCGCTTGATCAGGGTGGCGTGACACTGCGGGCAATACGTACTCTCATATTCTCCCACTCGACCAGGGATATTTCCGGCAAAGACAAAATTTAAACCGGCTTCCTGGCCGATCTCAGCAGCCCGCAACAGGGTCCGGATGGATGTAGGCTCCGGATCGGTCATTTTATAATTGGGGTGAAAAGCAGTGACATGCCAGGGAATATCCCGAGAAACCGAGGCAATATAACGGGCAGCATCCATCAGTTCATCGGTGCTATCGTTGAAGCCCGGAACAACAAGGGTGACGATTTCCACCCATAGGCCAAGATCATAAGCGCGCTGGATGCTGTCTAAAACCTGTTGCAACACACCGCCCAACTGGCGGTAGCGTCGCTCTTGCATCGTTTTCAAATCAATTTTATATGCCGTCAGGTAAGGGCGCAGATAATCGAGCGCTTCAGGGGTGGCGTTCCCATTAGAGATATAAACGCATTTCAAACCGGCCTGGACTGCCGGGCGAAAGATGCTTACAGCCCATTCCGAAGTGATCAGGGGTTCGTTATAAGAAGAAGCAATCACGCTCGCACCGCTGCGAAGAGCCAGATCAACGATCTGCTCCGGGGAAATGCGCCGCACCAACGAAACCGCCAGATCTGAGGATGGGTCGCGCAATGCCTGGGAAGTCAAATGATTCTGACAGTATGCGCAGTGAAAATCGCACCCAAGCATCCCAAAGGTGAGCGCGTCCATTCCCGGCAACACATGGAAGAAAGGCTTTTTCTCGATTGGGTCAACCTGTAGCGCGGCGACATACCCCCAAGGTACAAAAAGCTCACCATCATGGTTGAATCGGACCTGGCAAATACCACGCCGATCTTCCCGAATCAAACAGCGAAGCCCGCAAGCAACACAGCGCACACTCCGCTCATCGCCTGGTTTCAGTCCAGATTGCCGTTCATACAAATCACCCCTGACAGTCAGAAAATCCAAGAAATCCGCTACGGTTGTCATTTTACACACTCCTTCGGATATCCGATAGCTACTACAAACACCCCCACCTCCCTTTTCTCTATTATAATCAAAACCATGCTGACTGTTGCAATCCAGGCTGGTGGACAATCTCGTCGGATGGGGCAAGACAAAGCTCTGCTGCCCTTCCTGGGTAAACCCCTGATCACCCGCATTTGGGAACGGCTAAAACCAATTGCTGACGAGATCATCGTCACGACCAACTGCCCGAAAGCCTATCAATTTCTTGGACTGCCGTTATTTCCCGATCTGATCCCAGGGCGCGGCGCCCTGGGCGGTCTGTTGACTGCTCTGACCTCAGCCAGCCAACCGCTGGTGATCGTTGTGGCTTGTGATATGCCATTTATCAGTTCGGCATTGCTCCTGGCTGAGCGCGACCTGCTGCTCCAAACCCAGGCAGATGCGGTGGTCCCCCATCTTGGGGTCGGTAGTGAGCCGTTTCATGCGGTTTACCGGCGCGCAGCTTGCTTGCCTGCTATTCAGTCCGCAATCGAATCGGACAAATGGCGCGCGGACGCCTGGTTCAGCCAGGCTAAAATCGTCTTGATGCGAGAAGAGCAAATTCGGCAGGTTGATCCTCAATACCTCAGCTTCTCGAATGTCAATACACCAGAGGAATTACAACAGGCAGAAAGATTGGCCCAAATGCTTGATCAGACTGGCAAATCATAGCCAGGTAAAACGAATTTCCACCCACCCGTCGGAGCAGATCAAATAAACAAAACCACAGAGGCAAATATGCAAAGCACAGTGAAAAAACATATCGTAGTGGTCGGCAGTTTGAACATTGACCTGGTTGTAACCGCTCAACGCCATCCCGAAATTGGAGAGACAATCATAGGCAGCGAATTCCATACCTTCCCAGGCGGTAAGGGCGCCAACCAGTCTGTCGCCGCCGCCCGTCTGGGCGGGATTGTCCACCTGGTAGGCCGAGTGGGAGCCGATGCCTTTGGAGACATGCTGATCGAGTCGATCACGTCCAATGGCGTGGATGGGACGCATATCCTGCGTGACTCCAATTCCCCCACCGGTGTAGCGCTGATCACGGTTGGCGCAGGCGGGGATAACTCAATTGTGGTTGTGCAAGGGGCAAATGGGCAGGTTACCCCGGAAGATGTTGAGCAAGCCAAGTCGGTCTTCGAAAACGCCTCCGTCTTGCTGCTGCAGTTAGAGGTGCCACTATCAGCGAGCGAAAAAGCAATTCAAATCGCTCGTAAATACGGTGCGCAAGTCGTGTTAAATCCAGCGCCCGCCCGTGAAATAGAGAGCAATTTTCTGATCGGGGTGGATTACCTGATCCCCAACCGTACCGAGCTGGCATTTCTAACCGGGATAGACTCGCTCAATACAGCAGTGGACATGTTGCATGGTTTAGGAGTTAGAAAATCTGATCGTCACCCTGGGAGAAGAAGGGGCTATTCTGTCCAATGCCCAAAAGAGAGTGCGTCTCCCGGCGTTTCGGGTCCAGGCTGTGGATACCACAGCAGCCGGGGATGCCTTCGTGGGCCGCGTTTGCCATGGCATTGAATGATGGGCTCGAGCTGGAGCAAGCCGTGGTGTGGGGCAATGCCGCCGGCGCACTGGCGGCTACCAAACCGGGCGCTCAGCCTTCATTACCAACTTGGGCAGAATTGGAAGCATTCCTGCGATCCCATTCGACAAAGCATTAAATCAACATCCACCTGAAAGTACTCCAGGTAAACTCTCAACATAAATCGAATTTGAAAAGGAGACGGATATGAAAGCTGGAAAAGAAATCCGACCGAGGCATTTTGCCCGCCACCCGCGTTTTAACTATCTGCCTGATGAAGATCGTTACCTGTTTGCGATCGATCCGCCAAAATATCGTTTCAATATCATTGGCGCCGGATCCAACGGGCAGGAACATATCCGCGTCACTGTACTGGAAGGTCGGGCAACCATCCACGGCATCTACGACCCCAACCCGCGCAGTATCGAGACCGCCAGACAGTCCTTCGCCCAAATTGCCCCCGGACAAGCGTTGATCGTTTACGATTCACTCGAAGCAGCCTGCAATGACCCGCAAGCTGACGGGCTGATCATCTCCACCCCGAATTTCAGCCACATTGAGGTGATCCGCACAGCCGTCAAATCTGGCAAACACATTTTCATGGAAAAGCCGATGGCGACAACCATCCCGGATGCATACGAGATTGTCCAGTTGGCGCAGAATTATCCAGCAGTCTTTCAGATCGGCCTGCAATATCGTTATAAGGCGATGTATGTGGAGGCGATCCACGAGGCTCTGGAACGGAAATCCATCGGCGAGATCAAGATGATCAGCATTCTGGAGCACCGCGTCCCATTCCTGGACAAGGTCAAACAGTGGAATAAATTCTCCCGCTTTTCCGGCGGTACACTGGTGGAAAAATGCTGCCATTATTTCGACCTGCTGAATTTATTTGCCCAATCCCGACCAGTCAGCGTGTTCGCCACCGGGAGCATGGCGGTTAATTTCATTGAGTTTGAATACCAGGGTGAAAAGTCGGATATCATCGATAATGCTTATGTCACAGTGGTTTATCAAAACGGGGTGCGGGCAAGCTTCAACTTGTGCATGTTCTCACCGATGTTTTACGAGGAGATCATCCTGTGTGGAGATGAAGGACGGCTGAAAGCCTTCGAAAACGAAGATTATCTGCCTACAGCACGACCCAAGACCTCATTAGAGATTTTGCGTGGCGAGAGCCAGCCATCCCGCATCAGCACTCCTTGCTACCCATCTCATATCGAAAACTCCGGACATAACGGAGCGACCTTCTTTGAGCACATCTATTTTGTCAACAATATCGAAGGCAAGAAGACAAATACCGCAAAACCCGAAGAGGGCTTCTGGTCGGTTGTGGTCGGCGCGGCCGCAGAGGAATCGGTCAAAACCGGCAAGGTAGTACAAATCGATGATTTATTGAGCAGGAATGGAATTTCTACCTGAGATTCAATGATGTAGATCCATAAACTACGAAAACCTTTCTTGGCTTTTAGCCACCGGAGAACCTAATGTCGCTTGACCCATCTATTATCCGCAACCAGTTTCCCGCCCTGCGCAACCTGGCAGAACAACCCAGCATTATCGAAGAATCCGCCTCAGCAGTTTTCTTCGATAACCCAGGCGGCACACAGATCGCGCAGCAATCGCTCGACCAAATCACGACCTATCTAACCCAGCACAATGCTAACCACGGAGGGGCATTCATAACCAGCCAGAATTCTGACACGGTGTTGGATGAAGCTCATGCGGCCATGGCCGATTTCTATAACGCCGCCCATTCGGAAGAAATCATCTTCGGCAACAATATGACCAGCCTGACTCTGCATATCAGCCGTTCTATCTCCCGTCAATGGAACCCGGGCGATACGATTGTAGTGACGCGCCTGGACCATGACGCCAATATCACTCCCTGGGCGCTGGCAGCTCAGGATCGGGGGGTCAATGTGCGCTGGGTAGATTTTGATGTCGAAGATGGGACTCTGCGGCTAGACGATTTTACAGCCGCAATGGAGACCCATCCAAAATTGGTCGCGGTGGGTTATGCCTCGAATGCACTTGGCACAATCAATCCAGTGAAGAAGTTGGTTGAAATGGCGCATGCGGCAGGCGCGCAAGTGTATATCGACGCGGTGCAATATGCGGCGCATGGCCCCATCGACGTACAGGACATGGGCTGCGATTTCCTGGTTTCATCATCCTACAAATTCTTCGGTCCGCATGCCGGCATACTCTATGGTCGCTCTGAATTACTGGGCGATTTATTTGCCTATAAAGTCCGACCAGCCTCCAACGAACTGCCCGGGCGGTTCGAGACCGGCACGCAAAACCATGAGGGGAATCGCGGGCGTGCTCGGCACAATCGAATATCTGGAATGGGTCGGCCAGATGTTTGGGCAGAATTATCTTGAAAAATACAAAGGCCTTTTCAGCGGGCGCCGGTTGCACCTGAAGCAGGCCATGTCAGCCATTCGCGCTTATGAATCCGAAATCAGCCGGGCAGTCCTGGGTACGCTTGAAGAGCTTCCTGGCGTGCGTGTTTATGGCTTGACCGATGTTCGCCGGCTGGAAGAACGCGTACCAACATTCGCCTTCACGCTGGAGGGTTGGCATCCCCGGCAGCTGGCAGAGAAGCTAGCCGAAAAGAACATCTATGTCTGGGACGGCAATTACTATGCCCTGGCAGTCACCGAAAGATTGGGTGTAGAAGAAACGGGCGGCATGGTGCGGGTCGGGCCAGTGCATTACAATACACTCAAAGAAGTCGCCCATCTGAGAGAAACTCTGCACCAATTGTTGGGGAAATAATCGCTAGCAAAATCCAAATCAGTATCTAAAAAAACGGGCTGTGATTTAGCCCGTTTTTTTTTACTTGACAATCTGAGAAGAACCGGCTACTATAAGGCTAGTACTATATTATACTAATCCTATAATAGACTGGTCAAATAATATGTCTCTCGAACACGCCATTCTTGGATTTCTCAACTACCACCCCTACACCGGCTACGATCTGAAAAAGATCTTTAACTCATCCGTGCAGCATTTTTGGCCGGCCGACCAGAGCCAAATCTACCGCACACTGAACCGCCTGACAGATGAGGGTTATGTAGAAATGGAAAAGATCGCTCAGGAAGATCGACCCGATCGTAAGGTCTATCGCCTCACAGAGACCGGGCGGGCAGCATTAATGCGATGGCTGTCAGGGCCGCCTCCTATGGGTTCACCACGCAGTGCACCGCTGATCCAGGTCTTTTTTGCTGGCCAATTATCCGACGAGCAAGCGCTGGCGAAATTCGAAGGCTATGCGGTGATCATGCGCACCATCCTGGCTCAATATAATCAGGTTCCAGACCATCTTGGTCCTTTCCAAGATGAAATCCCCTCGGTGCGTGAGCATTTTTTCTGGCTGCTCACCCTTGAAAACGGGATCGCGAATATGCGCGCCAACCTGACCTGGGCTGAAAGCGTTATCGAGCGCATCAAGAGCGGACAGGTCCCTAAAGAATAGACAAGGTTTCCCATGCTACGTCAACTTCCTCGCCGTCAGCGTATTCGTAAGTCCCTTGTCATCCTGGCTTTCCTATCCTTTCCGATCACGATGAATTTCCTTTCTCCTTACGTCATCATCGATGGGGCTATGAGCGGCATCATCAATGGCAGCGCAGCCATGTTCGGGTTGATGTTCGTCTCATCCCTGTTTCTGGGGCGCGCCTGGTGTGGCTGGGTCTGTCCTGGCAGCGGTATGCAAGAAATGGTGGAGCCGGTCAACAATCGACCGGTGAATAGGAGAAAAATCGATTGGATCAAGTGGTTGATCTGGAGCCCTTGGATTTCGCTGATTATCTGGCTGGCAGTGCGCGCCGGTGGTTATCACACCATCGACCTGTTGTATTCCACCCAGAAAGGAATCTCTGTCGCCGGATCGCCTGACCGCCCGATCGTATTCGCCTATTTGATCTACTACATCGTGATTGGCCTGTTCGTCGGACTGGCAATCGTGGTTGGACGCCGGGCTGGCTGCCACACGATTTGCTGGATGGCGCCTTTCATGATCATCGGGCGCTGGATCCGCAATCGTTTCAAATGGCCGTCTTTGCGCTTGCAAGCAGACGCATCCTCCTGCGCCGACTGCATAAAGTGTACAACCAACTGCCCGATGAGCCTGGATGTCAACGGCATGGTGCAATCTGGCAACATGGAAGACACAGAGTGCATCCTGTGCGGCACGTGCGTGGATCATTGTTCGAAACACGCCACATTCAGCACAACCCGGATGTTTCCATCACCGCGCCGATTGCCAAACGAATTCCGCTGCTGCCCTGGATCAAAATCCCCGCTGCGACCATCTCCTTCAGCGGAAAAGCAAAGGTTCTCGATGCAGAAAATGTAAGAAACGAGATCTTGCATGTGTTATTTCGCGGTCTGGAATCCGAAACAGACGAATTGAAAAAGATATCCGTGCTTGAAATCGAACCAATGGGGGATTTTATCACCTATGGCATTGGCGTCTCGCTCATGCAGATGCGCTTCCCCGAAAAGGCGCGCGGCCGCGCTCCTGTGGCAAATCCATCATGAAAATCACCATCCTGAACGGTAATCCTGAAGCATCTCCCTTCGACGCCTACCTGGCACAACTATCAGCCACACTGGAAAACGATGGCCATTTTGTCACGCGCCTCGACCTGCGTGATCTGTCCTTACATTACTGCATCGGCTGTTGGGGCTGCTGGGTGAAAACCCCTGGCGAATGTGTTTCTCAGGATGCATCCATTGAAATAGACCAGGCTGTCATCCAGTCCGATTTCACCTTATGGGCTGCGCCGCTGAAAATGGGTTTTCCATCGGCTCTGCTACAAATGGCATGCGATAAACATATCCCTTTGATCCATCCCTATATGGTCGTCGATCACGGCGAAGCGCATCACCTCAAACGCTACAATCACTACCCACGTCTCGGTCTGCTGGTTGAAAGAGAAGCGGATAGCGATAAGCAAGACCTGCAGATTGTGAGCGACATCTTCAGCCGGACCGCCCTCAACCTGAAATCCCGCCTGGAGTTCAGCCTGACTACAGAGACCTCGCCCGTCGATCTGGCTCGGCTAATCACGAGTACGCCAGCCCGCCATCTACCGCTGCCCAAACGCCTGGCGGCTACGATAGGGATGACGATCCAACCTCCATCCCGATTGACGGTCTTCAATGGCTCGCCACGCGGGCGCAAGGGCAACACACCGATCTTCTTAGGCGAAATTGCGAGCGGCTTTGGCAAACCCAGTGAGACCTGGCACCTGGTACGGGTGAGAGAGACTGACCAGATGGTGCGCGCCTTTGCCGAGGCAGAATGCGTCATCCTGGGATTTCCACTCTACACCAACTCGATGCCAGGTGTAGTGAAGAACTTCATCGAGGCGCTCCAACCGCTGGTTGGCAGCCAACATAACCCACCGATTGGGTTTGTGGTGCAATCCGGTTTTCCCGAGGGCTTGCATTCCCGTTATGTGGAGCGTTATCTTGAAAAACTGGCCGATAGGCTTAGTTCCCCGTACCTCGGCACAGTGGTCAAAGGCAATGGTGAAGGCACGCGTGTTATGCCTGATAATATGAATGAGAAACTATTTTCCAATTTGCAGGCAGTTGGCTCCGAGCTGGCTGTTAAAGGGCACTTCGATGAGGAAATATTGGCAAAGATTGCCCACCCGGAGCGTTTTCCCGCAATTCTGGGACCATTCTTCCAGGTATTTCTGCGTCTGCCTATCGCTCATTTCTATTTTGATGATATGCTGAAACAAAACCATTCCTACGTGCGGAGGTTCTCGCGTCCATTTACAGGCTGAAGATGATTTCAATTTCGAGACTCGAGCTGGAGGGATAGTGCCAGCAGTTTACAAACATCTTCTCGTAACAAATCCCTAAAACAGGCGCGTACGATTTGGTGTAAAATTTAATCAGTGATTATCTCTACTCAGAACAGGCATCGAATGATAAAACTCGAATCGTCTCATACGCGTTGGCCCTGGCTAATGTTGTTCAGCCGTTCTTTTCTGTTTCTTACATTCCAGGCGATCATTGCGCTGGTTTTCCTGGCTCTAAATAACCGGGCTGCCTGGGACGCTTCTGCTGCCTGGTGGCCGCTTGGTGTCATGCTGACCAATTTCGTTTGTCTGGGCTTGCTGACCCGGCTTTATCAAAAGGAAGGCAAGTCGTTCTGGGATATTTTCCAAATCGAGCGCCAACATCTAAAATCCGACCTGTTGGTTATGCTGATTATTCTCGTTTTGAGCGGCCCAATCGCCCTCCTGCCCAATATCTTGAGCGCCAGCTGGCTGTTTGGCAATCAACAAGCTGCCCTGGACCTGCTGGTCCGCCCGCTGCCGGCTTGGGCTGCACTGGTCACCCTGGCGCTCTTCCCTGTGACCCAGGGAGTGGTGGAGATCCCCACATATATGCTTTATGTGCGCCCGCGCCTGGAAATGAATGGTGTGCATCCCTGGCTGGCCGTCTTGCTGGTCGGCCTGATGCTCTCTGCACAGCATATGTTCGTCCCATTCCTACCGAACATCCCCTTCCTCATCTACCGGCTGTTAATGTTTATGCCTTTTGCTTTCTTCGTCGCGCTGATCATGCGCTGGCGGCCTCGGTTGATGCCTTATATTGCCGTGATCCATGCCCTGATGGACCTTTCGTTTGCGTTCATGTTATTGCCATTAATGACTTGAACCGAATACATCTTGTAAAAAACCATTTGCTTCTATCTTAGTTACTTCTTTATCCACCCGAAAGTCGCGGTTGAGACAATTTACCCAGGAGATTGCGCGAGAAGCGCCGATGAAAAAACAGAATACATTGCCTGTGGGTGTAAAAATTTTGTCGGGTGTTCTCTTCTTGTTCGGCTTGTTTGCCTTTTTCGGATCCCTTTTCATGTGGGGAGAAGGATTCCTGCTATCTTTTCCATCTGGCGCAGACTATCGTTTCCCTATCACGGATATCCTGGTGAATGCCCCAGCAAGTATCATCGCCGCAATTGGACTCTGGCGAGGCCGCCGGTTTGGTTATGTTGCTGCCCAGTTTGTGGCGGGTTTTTACACCTATGCATCCATAGAGATTTTCGTGATGGTCTTCCAGGAACCTGCTCCCTATCCACTGGAAATCCTGATCCCTCAGGTTCTTGCAATGATTGTAGCGGCTTTCCTGGTGTTCTATCTTTGGCGGCTGCCAGGGATGTTTCGTTAATAGCATGACGCCAGAGTGAGGGGGGCACCCTGGCGTCATGCGATCAAGAGTTTACCAGAGAGATTTGAATCTGCAAAGTTAATTCTTGTAAGAAAATTCCTACTTTTTAGCGCCCCAGGCGGGAGTCGAACCCACAACCTCGGCCTTAGGAGAGCCTCGCTCTATCCTTTGAGCTACTGGGGCGAATGGCTAGATTATAATCTCATTTTGGAGAAAAAAAGAGCGCGGCGGATTACTGTCGCGCTCTTTTTCTGTATTGTAAGCAGCAGTCTTCTACCTTACTCCAGGCTGCCGGTTGCAATCGCCTTCTTCACCTCGCCAATCGCCTTGGTCACCTGGATCTCGCGCGGGCAGGCTTCGGTGCAATTGAAGATGGTATGGCAGCGATAAACCCCAAACTGGCTGTTCAGGATTTTCAAACGCTCGGCTGCGCCCCGGTCGCGGCTGTCGAAGATAAAGCGGTGGGCAGCCACAATTGCAGCCGGGCCGACATACTTTTCGTTCACCCAGAATGAGGGGCAGGAGGTGGTGCAGCAGGCGCACAGGATGCACTTGGTCGTATCATCGAAGCGCTCGCGGTCCTCGGGACTTTGCAGGCGCTCCTTCTTGGGTTCCGGCTCATCATTGACCAGGAAAGGCAGCACCGAGCGGTAATGCTCGAAGAAAGGATCCATATCGACAATGAGATCTTTGACCACCCGCATCCCCAGGATTGGCTCGACAGTAATCTTGGCGCTGCCAACATCCTTGACCAGCATCTTGCAGGCCAGGCGGTTGCGCCCATTGATACGCATGAGCATCTGACCCGCAAATACCGTGGGCGCACGATCGCCGAAAGGAGAGTGTGCCGTCAAAATTGCCCTTGATGTATTCAAGCAGGTCCAGGACTCGGTCTGTCGGCTCAGCCTCAACCTTGTAGGAATCATAATGAGGCTTCTTGTCAGCTTCGGGGTTATAACGGAATATTTTCAGGGTTACTTCCATTGCAGCCTCCCAGCCACTAATAAACGCGCTCTTTCGGCTTATATTTGGTGATGACCACCGGTTTATATCCCAGATCCACCTTGCCATCCTTCAGCCAGGCCAGGGTATGCTTCAGCCAGTTTACATCATCGCGCTTGGGGAAGTCTTCGCGGGCATGCCCGCCGCGGCTCTCTTGACGAGCCAGCGCCGAAACGGTGGTGACCTCCGCCAGCTCCAGCAGATTTCTCAACTCCCAGATGTTCAGCAAATCCGTGTTGAAAATTTTGGCAGAGTCTGGCGTTCGGATGTGTTTCAAGCGCTCTTGCAGTTCGCGCACCTTTTCAAGAGCTTTCTCCATCCCGACCGCGGTCCGGAAAACGCCGACCTCGTCGAACATGATCGATTTCATTTCATTCCCAATCACGTAGGCCTTTTCATCCCCGCTGCTGTTCCCGATCGCGTCCATCTGCTGACGGGTGTAATCGGTCGGATCAGCCGGCAATACCTGGAAAGAGGCGCCATTCGCATACTCGGCTGCGCGCAGACCAGCGTGCTTGCCAAAGACAATCAGATCCACTAAGGAGTTTGTCCCAAGACGATTAGCGCCATGCACCGATACACAGGCGCACTCACCGGCTGCGTATAAACCTGGTAGAACGGTATTCTGATCATCGATGACCACCTCCCCATATTGATTGGTGGGTATGCCTCCCATCGCGTAATGCGCTGTTGGTTGGATCGGCATCATCTGTGAAACCGGATCGACACCCAGATAGGTGCGAGCAAAATCGACAATATCCGGCAGCTTGGAGAGCAATTCCTCGCCGGTCACCACGTAGGGCGATCCGTCCAGGCGCTTGCGCCCGTCCACTGCGGCGTATTTATTGACCGTCTCCGGGCGCATATCCAGATATAAGTAGCGCTTGCCATTGATGCCACGCCCCTCACGCATTTCCAGATACATCGCCCGGCTGACCACATCACGCGAGGCCAGGTCTTTTACGGTTGGGGCGTAGCGTTCCATGAAGCGCTCGCCCTTGTCATTAATCAGCACCCCGCCCTCGCCGCGCACGCCCTCGGTGATCAAAATACCCAGTTTAAAAATCCCAGTCGGGTGGAACTGAAAAAACTCCATATCTTCTAACGGGATGCCGCGCCGGTATAAAATAGCCGGGCCGTCACCCGTAAAGGTGTAGGCGTTAGAGGTGATCTCCCAGATGCGGCCATGCCCGCCGGTGGCGAAGATGATAGCTTTGGCGTGAAAGACATGCAGTTCGCCGGTGGCTAATTCAATCGCGACAATCCCGGCAGCCGCGCCGTTCTCAATCAGCACATCCATCACCTGAAATTCGTCATAAAAATTGACATGGTTCTTGATGCATTGCTGGTACAGGGTTTGCAGGATCATATGCCCGGTGCGGTCGGCGGCGTAACAGGCCCGGTTGACCGGTTTCCCGGTGATGTTGTTGGTATGCCCGCCGAATGGGCGCTGAGCGATCCGCCCTTCTGCCGTCCGCGAGAAAGGCAAGCCCATATGCTCCAGCTCATAGACAGCCGGGATCGCCTCTGCGCACATGAATTCGATCGCGTCCTGGTCACCCAGGTAATCGCTGCCTTTGACGGTATCAAAGGTATGCCATTCGTAGTGATCTTCCCCCTCGTTCCCCAGGGCTGCCCCCACGCCTCCCTGGGCTGTGCCAGTGTGAGAACGGGTGGGATAGAGTTTGGTGATCACTGCTGTGCTGGCAGTTTTTGAGGCGTACAAGGCAGACATCAAACCCGCGCCGCCAGCGCCAACCACAATCACATCGAATTGATGGGTTTTGCTCATTACATCACTCCTGACTTCAGGATGCCAAAATTACATAAACGCCAATGATGAGCAAGAAGAGCCAGAGCAGCAAGATTAAACCGCGCATCAAAACACGTGCCCAGGAACTGCCGGTATAATCCTCTATCACCACTCGCAAACCATTCATGCCATGTGTAACGCCAAAAACCAGGATCAACATCTGCATCACCTGCCACCAGGCGTTGGCCCATCCCAGGGTGACGTCGGGGATATTTGTATTCACCACATGGTTTGGGTTAGGAAAGAACGTCCAGCGCGCCAACGCGTCGATATTTACCTGGTTGCGAGCGCCCATCACGAACGCTGTCGCCAGGCCGATAAAAGCCAGAAGGTAAAGCCCCAGACCCGAAAGCCGGGTAAAAACCCACATGAGATATTCGAAGTTCAAGCCTATTTGGGGAGCTGAACGAGAGCTCATATCCATTCTCCTTTTCCAGTAACCCTCTGCATGCTAACCGCCGCGCAGCCGATTGAGGATCATAATGACCACCGTCATCCCATACGATGGGATAAAGATCAGCCACTGCAGCCAGGTAGCTTCGCGTTGGAATTCCAACGCCTTCGGCCATAAATCCAGGATGATAATGCGCAACCCATTGATGGCGTGAAAAAACACGATGAAGATCACCACAATCTGAAAATAGAGCGATTCGTAGATGATGTTGATCGTGGTCGCCCAGTCGCTCCCAAATTGCTGCATAAAGAACGAGGCGACCACGTGCAGCCCAACAAACAGGACAATCGCCAGACCGCTGATTCGGTGAAGCGCCCAGGCAAGCATTGGACCTCCACCCCTATACTTGAGGCCTTTCAGTCCGACATTTCTTTTCAGAGCCATGTGCATCTCCTCTTCGACTGTATTCATATGAGGATTTTTTGGGGGACAAACTATAGACATATTATACTAACGAATTTTGTTGTTCTGCCCAAAAGAAAGGTGACAAAGATCACACTTTCTTGGTTGCTATTATCATAAGCATAGAATTTACTTTCATCTATAATACGGATACGTGGAGAAATGGGTGGGCATGAAGCGATGCCCTTACCAGTATTTTGTTATCTGTCCCGCTTGAAATTTCACAAAATACTTGAACGACTCCGCTAACACGGGTAAAATCCATCACAATGAAATATTGGATAAAGTTTTTTCATCTGATGACGCCCTGAAAAGAAATTTGCAGCCAAAGGAGGAACGGATGACAAAATCTCCCCATCTTACCAGAAATGATTTCGTCAAAGGCGTGGTGGGTGTATTGGGAACGATCATGGGAGTGGTCGTTGGATTACCAGCCATAGGCTATGTGCTCTCCCCGGCTTTAAAAAAGAGCGCATCCGAGGCCTGGATTCCAATAGGACCGCTCGAAACCTATCCCATCGGCGCTCCAACGCCTTTCAATTTCACCCGCACCAAGATCAATGGTTGGGAAAAAACCGTTAACAGTTATGGGGTTTATATCTACCGAAAGAGCGAATCGGATACGATCGTATTCTCGAATGTGTGCACCCATCTGAGCTGCAGGGTAATCTGGCACGAAGACCTTCAAGAGTATCTTTGTCCCTGCCACGACGCCCACTTTGGCTCTCTTGGCGAGATCATCAGCGGGCCTCAACCGCGCCCATTAGATACCTACGAGACAAAAATCGAAGAAGGCAATCTATTCATTCACTTCGTGGAAGGTTAGATATGGCGAATAAAACGTTTGCCTGGCTTGACGAACGACTGGGATTGACAACGATTTATAATACCGTTTTGGATCGTAAGGTTCCCAAAGTAAACTGGTGGTTTACTTTGGGAAGCGCCAGCGCTATTTTGTTCGCGCTGCAAGCAGTAACCGGCATGTTCCTCACCATTTATTACGTCCCTTCCCCCGATCAGGCTTATGACAGCATCCAATACATCATGAACGGCGTCGCCTTCGGCTGGTTGATCCGCGGGATTCATCACTGGGGAGCATCCTTGATGGTGATCGTCGTGTTCGTGCACATGCTGCGCACATTCTATTATGCAGCCTATAAATATCCACGTGAATTCACCTGGATCACTGGGGTGATCTTGCTCCTGACAACCCTGGGAATGGGTTTCACCGGGTATTTGCTGCCATGGAACCAGCGAGCCTATTGGGCGACAACCGTTGGAACGGAAATCGCCGGCACTGTTCCGGTTCTTGGACCATTTATCAACAGCGTGCTGCGCGGCGGAACAGACCTGAGCGCAGTGACCCTGACTCGCTTCTTTGCTGTGCATATCTGGTTCTTGCCGGCTGTGATCGGCGCTGCTGATTGGCGTGCATATCTACATGGTCATTAAGTTGGGGATTTCCCACGTTCCCGACAAAGAGGACTGAGGGGAGAGGAGCACAGCCGTGAACGAAGAACAAAAACAACAATACCTGTATAAGTACAAAAAAGCCAAGGAAAAAGGCGTCAAGTTCTACCCGGATATCATTTATAAAGATCTTTTGGTCGCATTTGCGATCTTTATCCTCCTGATCATGCTGGCGACCTTCATTGGCGTTGCTAATGAGCCAAAAGCGGACCCAAGCGATAGCAATTACATCCCGCGTCCGGAATGGTATTTCCTCTTCCTGTTCGAAATGTTGAAGTTTTTCCCCGGCCAAATCGAGTGGGTTGGCACATTCATCATCCCCTCCGTGGCGGTCCTGACGCTCTTCTTACTCCCATTCTTGGACCGAAGCCCCTACCGACATGCCAGCAAGCGAAAAATCTCGCTTGCGGTGATGGGAATTGTCGTCTTAGGGATGATAGGACTGACCGTTCGGGCTGTCGCAACCACTCCCCCACAAGAGGAAGCAGCCCCTCTTGCAGAAACGCTATCGGAACGAATTTTGCTGGGTCAAGATTTGTATTCCATTAACTGCGTCGAATGCCACGGAGCAGAAGGCGAAGGCGGCGAGATCAAGGGCGTCGAAGGGCTGGAAGGCTTCTTGATGAAACCGATCAATACTCAGGATGAAATGTACACCCGCACCGACGAGACCTTGTTTGACATCATCAATTATGGACAACCCGGCCTGGGAATGCAGCCCTTTGGCAAGGCCTTTGGCGGCGAGCTGGCTATTGGCGAGATCGAAGCCATCGTAGACTTTATGCGCTATACCTGGGACGACCGGGCCGAATTGCCGCAGGAGGTGACCCAGGCATCCGCCCTGCCAGCCCTGGGAGAAAATGAAATTCCTTCCTATGACGCTCACATTGCGCCTCTGATCAAACGCTATTGCCTTTCTTGCCATCGACCAGGCAAGGAAAACAACAACTACCTGATGCAGACCTATGCAGAAGTCATGACCAGCGGCGATAACGCACCCAATATCATCGCCGGCGACCTGACCAGTAATATGATCCGGATGCTCAACCGGGAGGAGATCGATGCAGGCGGCCCGATGCCGCCGACCAAGGCGCTCAAACCCGAGATCATCGACATCTTCACCCGCTGGGTGGCTGGCGGAGCACCGCAAACAGCGGAGGAAGCTGCAGCCGCAGCGACTGGGGCAATCATCACCACTACAGTAACTGCGCCGTCCACATTACCGATCACAACCACCCTGACGTCGCCCTGAGAGATAGCAATACCTGGAGAACCTGCAATGCGCCATCACCACAACGATCCCCGGTCACCCATCCCAGTCACACTGCTGCCGGGCAACACGCATCCATCAAAGAGGATATCGTAGCCACATCAACAATTTGCAGAACCCAGATTGCACACAGGGGCTGCCCGCTAAAATGGGCAGCCCCTGTCCTATTTCATTCACAGCATTCAAAGCTGACGCTTAATCCATATTCCGGATCACGGCATCGCCAAACTCAGAGCATTTGAGCAGGGTCGCTCCTTCCATCAATCGATGGAAATCATATGTGACCGTCCTGGCTGCAATAGCCCCTTCCACTCCCTTCACCACCAGATCGGCTGCTTCTTCCCAACCCATATAGCGCAGCATCATTTCGCCAGATAGGATGACCGAGCCAGGGTTGACCATATCTTTATCGGCGTATTTCGGAGCTGTGCCATGCGTGGCCTCAAATACCGCGTGCCCGGTTGCGTAATTGATATTCCCGCCAGGGGCAATCCCAATCCCACCCACCTGAGCTGCCAGGGCGTCGGACAGGTAGTCGCCGTTCAGATTCATGGTCGCAAGCACATCGAATTCCTTAGCTCGAGTGATCGTCTGCTGAAAGACGATATCGGCGATCACGTCCTTGATCAATAACTTGCCCGCTTTCAGAGCTGCATCTTGCTCCGCATTGGCTGCATCTTCGCCTTTCTCCGCCTTTGTCTCTTCCCACCTGGCCCAGGTGTAGATGCGCTCGCCAAAAAATTGCTCTGCAACTTGATAACCCCAATTACGAAAGGCGCCTTCTGTATATTTCATGATATTGCCCTTGTGCACCAGGGTAACACTGCGGCGATGGTTGTCCAATGCCCATTGAATAGCAGCTTTGACCAGGCGGGCAGTGCCTTCTTCCGAAACCGGTTTGATCCCGATCCCGGCGCTCTCTGGAAAGCGGATCTTGGCATATTCCTGGGGAAACTGCTCGCGCAGCAATGCTTTAAAACGATCGCTCTCCGCAGTCCCATTTTCGAATTCGATCCCAGTGTAGATATCCTCGGTGTTCTCGCGGAAGATTACCATATCCACATATTCAGGATGCTTGACCGGGGTAGGAACCCCATTGAAATAATGCACCGGTCGCTGGCAAACGTAAAGATCTAGCGCTTTACGCAAGGCCACGTTGAGCGAGCGAAAACCGCCGCCGATGGGAGTTGTGAGTGGACCTTTGATGCCCACCAGAAATTCCCTGAAAGCAGCCACGGTCTCATCCGGCAGCCAGGATCCAAAATTCTTAAAAGCTTTCTCACCGGCAAAGACTTCCATCCATTCGATCGATCGCCGTCCGTTGTATGCTTTTTGAACGGCTGCGTCCATCACTTTGACCGAAGCTCTCCAGATATCCGGACCGGTTCCATCGCCCTCGACAAATGGAATGATCGGATGATCTGGCACATGCAACTTTCCCCCAGAAATGGAAATCTTTTCACCCTTCCCGGGTACTTTCACAATCGTATAATTCATAATGACCTTTCTCCACTCGCCTGATTTAGTGACCTTTAGATGCATTATAGCAAACAAAGGTGACGATTGTCATATGACAAATTAGCAGGTTGACAAATACTAGCTCATAACAGACATGCTATAATGTCTCGACCATCCTGACTGGAGAAAGATCAATGACCCTCGAAAAATTCACCCCTCATCTGGATATCCAAAAAACCGACGAAATCAATTGGCATTCCCTGGGCGCTGAGGAAGTGCTCATTAAGTTAAATACGCTGGCTGACCAGGGCCTTAGCGATGAAGAGGCTGCCAAAAGATTACAACATTACGGCCCCAACCAGCTTGCCGAAAAACCCCCGGTAAGTTTTTGGAAAATGCTGCTGGACCAGTTCAATAATTTTGTAGTGATTATGCTGATCATCGCTTCGGTCATCTCTGCTTTTCTGGGTGATTATATCGAGGCGGCCGCGATCATGGCGATCGTGATTTTGAATGCGGCCCTGGGCGTATTCCAGGAACGACGCGCCGAACAAGCTCTGGCTGCATTGAAGAAGCTGGCTGCGCCGGAAGCGCATGTCATCCGCAACGGCTCACGTACGGTGGTCCCATCGCCGCGGGTTGTACCAGGCGATATCATCCTGCTGGAAGCGGGCAATTACGTCCCGGCAGATATTCACCTGCTCGAAGCGGTGAACCTGCGAGTTGAAGAAGCCGCTCTGACGGGCGAATCGGTTCCAGTGCAGAAGGATGCCGCCACCCGCCTGGAAGCAGACATCCCGCTTGGAGATCGCAAGAACACAACCTTCATGGGTACCCTGGTCAGCTATGGGCGCGGCAAAGGAGTGGTTGTCAGCACCGGGATGCGCACTCAAATCGGTCTAATTGCTGAGATGCTGCAATCCGTCGATGAAGAAGAGACGCCGCTGCAGCGCCGCCTGGATCAGTTGGGCAAAACCCTGGGATGGGCAGCGCTGGTCATTTGCGGCTTGGTATTCGTCGTGGGCTTGCTGCGCGGATACCACCCATTGGAGATGTTTATGGTCGCGGTCAGCCTGGCGATCGCCGCCGTCCCGGAGGGTTTGCCAGCAGTTGTGACTATCAGCCTGGCCTTGGGCATGCGCGAAATGATCAAACGCCATGCACTGATTCGCAAGCTCTCATCCGTTGAAACGCTCGGCTCTACTACCGTGATCTGCTCGGATAAGACCGGAACCCTGACCCAAAACGAGATGACCGCCACACAGATGTGGGTAAATGGGCAATTGATCTCAATCACAGGCGGCGGTTATACACCTGCAGGTGATTTTATGAAGGATGGGCAGGTGGTCGACCTTAAAGACCATCCAGGAGCATTGACCAATTTGTGGGTGGCGGCTCTCAATAACGACGCCGGCCTGGAAATGAGCGGAACGAGCGAGGGCAAACAAACCTACCGTATGGTGGGAGATCCAACCGAAGGAGCGTTGATCGTTGCCGCCGCCAAAGCTGGAGCGATGACAAAAGATCTGGGTGCGGCTTATCCGCGCGTTCAGGAAGTGCCTTTCGACTCGGTCCGCAAGCGCATGGCCACCATCCACAAAATCCAGAATCCGCGCCCGGAGGATATCTCGCCGTTTCAAGAAATCCCCTCACAGAATCGCTACGTCGTGACCATCAAAGGTGCGCCCGATCTGGTTCTGGATTTGTGCAAATACTATCAATGCATGGACGACTGCATCAAACCGATGGACGAGAATATGCGCATGCAGATTCTGGCGGCCAACGACCGGATGACGCAGGATGCTCTGCGGGTGTTAGGAATGGCTTACCGGTTAACGGCTGAAATACCGGATGTTTCGAACCCTGACGGCATGGAAGAAGATCTGATCTTCACCGGCTTGATCGGAATGATCGACCCACCCCGTAAAGAAGTCCCACCTGCGCTGAAAACCGGGCGGAGAGCTGGCGTGCGCACCGTGATGATCACCGGCGATTTCGCCAACACCGCCCGGGCGATCGCCGAGTCCATCGGGTTACTCCAGCCCGGCCATCAGGTGCTGACCGGTCCGCAACTCAATAAAATGGATGACGCCCACCTGATGCTCGAAGTGAAGAACACCGATGTCTTCGCACGCGTTTCTCCTGAGCACAAAATGCGCATTGTCGAGGCGCTGCGCTCGAATGGCGAGGTAGTTGCGATGACTGGAGATGGGGTGAATGACGCGCCTTCCATCAAGCGGGCAGATATCGGGATCGCGATGGGAATCACTGGAACCGATGTGGCCAAAGAAAGCGCCGATATGGTTCTCACCGATGATAACTACGCCAGCATTGTTTCAGCCATCGAGCAAGGAAGAATCATCTACGATAACATCCGCAAGTTCGTTTTCTTCTTGCTTTCCTCGAACATCGCCGAAATCATGATCATTTTCCTGGCCACACTGGCAGGCCTGCCTACCCCTCTGACAGCCATTCAACTCTTGTGGCTGAACCTGCTCACAGACGGAGCGCCTGCTCTGGCCTTGGCCATGGAAAAAGGCGACCCAGACATCATGAAGCGCAAACCGCGCCCGACCAACGAACCGATCATCAACAAATCGATGGGGCTTGGCATCTCCGTTCAAACCATTGCCCAGACCGGAGCAACCCTGGGCGTGTTTGCACTCGGCCTGCTCTGGCACCTACAGGAAAGCCTGCCCGCCGGAGCGAACCCGATCCTGGGACTGCTCCAATACGACTGGCGCGGCGTGGATGTGCAAACCGCTGAGACCATGGCCTTCGTCACGCTGTCACTCTGTGAATTATTCCGGGCGTACACCGTTCGATCTGAACATCAATCCGTTTTCACGATTGGCATGTTCTCGAACCGCTACATGCAGTATGCAGTGGGTTTCTCCATCGTCTTGTTGTTATTGGTAGTCAATGTGCCTTTCTTGCAGCCGATTTTCAATACCCACTTCCTGAGCTTAAATGAGTGGGCGATTGTAGTCGGATTTGCATTGATCCCGGCGATTGCTGAAGAAATTACAAAAATCTACCTGCGCTGGCAAGACCAACGATCCAGACATGAAATCTAGCCTTGTTTGAGACGAGTAGAAGTGCTATACTTGAAGCAATAGTTATGCGAAATAAACGTTTTCAATCGCCAAATCTGCAAGATCAGGTTTGGATCATATTCGGAATATGGCGGCGGGCAGGGATTCCGCGCCACAGCAATTCGCCGAAACGCATCTCTTACATCATCCCACCGGATTAACAGGCAGCCAACCTGAGCGTTTTCACGTCCACTACGCTTCCCGAAAGATCCGGTTCCACCAGAATCTCTTTCGGGAAGTTTTTTTATTCTAACCAAGGAAGAAGTCGATGAACGAAGAGCAATCAAACGATAGCGACCCTCTGAGTAAGCCCAAAAAACCACCCTGACTGCTTCATCTAATCTGGGCAGTTGCCCTTTGTCAAGGAGCGAATAATGATCACAATCTACAAAAGCGAAGCGAACGAACTCCATATTCTCCCAAATCCAGTCAACGGATGTTGGATTAATGTGACAAACCCCACCCCTGAGGAAATCGCCCAGATCCATGCCTCAGGGATCCCCCAAGACTATATAACCTATCCTCTAGATCTTGATGAGCGCGCCCGAACCGAACGCGAAAACGGCGATCTGCTCATTGTGTTGCGCATTCCATATTACCAGGGCGAAGCCTCCGATCTCCCCTATGCGACCATCCCTTTAGGCATTATTCTGAATGGTCAATATATTATTACTGTCAGTAAGTTTGAGAACGAAATTATCCAGGAATTCACCAATCGCAAAGGGAAAGATCTGATCACTGCAAAACGGTTACGATTTGTATTGAGGCTGCTTCTGACCACAGCCTCAAAATACTTGATGAGCCTGCGCGAGATCACAAAGCGTGTGGATATCCTTGAGGATGAGCTGCAACAGTCCACCAGAAATAAAGAAGTCCTTGAGTTGCTAAAATACCAGAAAAGCCTGACCTATTTTACAACCGCCCTCAAATCCAACGAGCTGATGATGGAACGCCTGCGCCGAAGCCGATTGTTTGAGACCTATCCTGAAGACGAGGACTTGCTGGAGGACGTATTGACAGAAAACCAGCAGGCGATCGAAATGACGAACATCACCAGCAATATTTTGAGCAGCATGATGGATGCATTTGCGTCGATCATTTCAAACAACTTGAACAGCGTGATGAAGTTTTTGGCATCCATCACGATCGTCCTGAGCCTGCCGACTATGATCGCCAGTTTCTACGGGATGAATGTCAATCTCCCGTTCCAAGATAGTCCTTTGGCTTTCGCTTTTACCATTGGCCTGGCATTCTTGATTGGATTGATCGCAGTCATTATTTTTTGGAAACGCGATTGGTTTTAAACAGGCGAACTACCTAAGAATTGGTCGTCCTATCAGAGGCGCGAAGCCTGCCTTAGAACCAACTGCGGCGTTTATGGCAGGCTTCGCCCTTAGATAGGACAGATCTCCACCCGATTTTCGTTCTTTTTAGGCAGCATGTTTAAGATTCGTCGCTCAGTTGACGGGGATGAAAGCTCTTGCGATGGATCGGGCATAGCCCACATGCCTGTATGCTTTGGATGTGCTCCTGAGTTCCGTAACCTTTATGTCTGCCAAATCCATATCCGGGATATTCCTCTTCCAGGCGTTGCATTTGGGCGTCACGGGCTGTCTTCGCCAACACCGAAGCGGCTGCTATCGATAATGAGCGCATGTCCCCTTTCACCAGCGCAGTTTGAGGAATGGGCAATTCCGGGAGATGCAAATAATCCACCAGTAAATGTTGGGGAGAGAGAGACAGTTGGTCTACCGCCCGCCTAACCGCCAGACGGGTGGCAGGCGCAATCCCAAGATTGTCAATTTCCAGGTGACTGGCAAAACCAATCCCATAACATGCCGCCAGCAACCGAATGCGCTGCTGCCAAACCTCGCGTTCGCTGGCTTTCATCTGTTTTGAATCACGAACGCCTGACAATTGTCGAGAAATCAATGGATCCACAGGCAAGATCACTGCGGCAGCAGTTACTGGTCCAGCAAGTGCGCCTCGTCCAGCTTCATCCACGCCAGCAATGAACTGGATACCTTGCGCCCACAGAGCAGACTCGAAGCTCAGGTCAGGCGCAGAGGGGATTAATGCCGGGTCAAATTTCTTCATCCTTTTTTCTGGAAATCAACCGCTGCCAAAGCACGTTTAGATCGATGGTTTATACCGCCCCTGCCAGTCATTTTTCCGGATGGTTAGCAAATCCAGGCCCATCCGAAGGGTATCTCTCGCCAGCGAGAGCTTGCTTTCTGGGTCAAAATACCAGGGAATGGGAATTTCTGCCATCCGATATCCCCGCCGACGAGCAATATAAAGCACCTCCACATCGAAAGCCCAACCCGTCAGAGTCAGGTGACTAAACAGGTCTTCGGCAGCCTGGCGTCGGAAGCATTTGAACCCACATTGGGTATCTTGCAGTCCTGGTAAAGCCAGAATACGGATCATAAAGTTGATCATCCGTCCACCTAAATGGCGATAGAAAGGCTCGTGGATACGCCTGGAACCAACCGCTTCCCGAGAGGCAATCGCCACATCAATATCATTAAGCAGAGGGGGAAGAAAACGCGGGATTTCACTGACTGGCATTGAGAGATCTGCATCACACATAAAGCGGAATTCTCCCCGACTTTCCAGCATACCCCGTTTAACTGCCAGACCTTTGCCGCGCCGTTCTTCATGGATAACCCGAAAATGGGGATTTTGTTCCGAAAAATCCCGGGCAATCTGGAATGTGTGATCTTTGCTGCCGTTCTCTACAATTAATATTTCGCTTTCATAAGGTTGGGTTTGGATGAAGTCGTTCACCTGAACCAGGGTGGTCGGAAGACGATTTTCTTCATTAAAGGCAGGGATGATGATCGACAGCAAAGGGGGGGACAAATCTCGACGCACTCCATCAGGTGATGATAATCACAACAACAACCAACCCAATCAGGATGATCAAATTCACAATGAGCAATACCCCGATTAAGATCCACTGCTGACGATTAAAAGGAAAAACCTTGGCTAAACGTTTGATTATTTCGGGTTCAGCGCGAACTCAAATTCGCCAGACGGGAGGGTTCTGCCGGTTTTTTGGGAGCAGGCTGATCTCGCAGGGAATAAATATCTCGAATCTCTTTGACCGCATCAGGTGGTTCTTGAGAATTTTCACCCAGATAACCATCGATAATCTGCTGAATGGATTCCTGGTTCAGCGCCACTGGGGTGGTCAAAACGCTGGTAACAAAACGCTGTACAGCATCCACCAACACAATCCGAGCGGCAGGATGAGCGGTATCCACATGCGCCCCTGGGTCCGTAAAGAACACAATCGGATCCACGTCAGGCGCTTCGACCCCCAAGTTGAATAGTTTCTCGGACAATGAGTTGGCTTTTTGGCGGGCAAGCGCTATAGGGTTCGGTTGGGCAGGTTTATAGCTGCCCGTTCTGGCATCTAACGCCTCCCAGGATTCCTCCGCTGCCCTGAAGACCCCTTTGGCATCACTGAGCAAAATCAACCAGATCCCGGTTGGTCCAGCCAGGGTCATAGATTCTTCCATCCCTTTGGGCTGAGAATTACATAGGAGTACAAAGCGATGATCGAGTGTAGCCCTTAACGACTTGATGAAAAGATCTTTGGGAGACTTTTTTTTTCGGGAGGACAAGATGCCCCCGAGACCGACCTCGCTCGAGTCGCTCTTCTTGTCTTCTCGTTTCTCAATACCACAATCGTATACTCTCATAGCGGCAATTCCAGTAAGTTGAGCCTATCGACGAGAAAATGAAACCGTAATGGTCAAATCACAGGCGCGCCGTCCAAGAAATCCTGGGTCGCCTGAGTATCGCCAGCCACCAAAACCTCTCGTCCATCGGTCTGAAATAGTTTGACTGGCTTGGATAGCTCAAAAGTGCCTGCCATCAGAGGGATTTGCCTGCCCGTGAAGAACCGTTTTCCGGCTTTCAATTGGTCAATCAACGTCTGACGATCAAGCTTGAGGCGATCCGAAAAGATCGGGCCGCGACGCAAATAGACACGCGCCCATTTCACACCGCCACCTGAATCGTAATGAACTGCTTCAACAACACCATCGAATTTATCTTTTGCCATGGATCCCCTCCAGCGAGCGCTCCTCAGATTTAAATTTGCGTAGCGCGTCTTCAACAAGAAATACGCCCTACGCAACCAGTCATCCAGTCGGGGCGGGCGGACTTGAACCGCCGACCCCCGCGTCCCAAACGCGGTGCGCTACCGTACTGCGCCACGCCCCGATATTTGTGAGTATAATGCGAAGTGGCATTAAAAGTCAAGGAAAACGGATTTTATGTTTCCATTACTCTATCATGCTCATCATAGCTTGCATCGTGAAGATATACCTTTCTGGGTAGGATTGGCTGAGGGCTCTCCCGACCCAGTGCTGGAGCTTGGCTGCGGATCCGGGCGGGTCCTGGCTGCGCTGGATCAAGCAGGCAAGCGGGTGTTTGGCCTGGATCTGGATATCGGGATGTTGAAGGTATTACGGGAATACCTGCCAGAGATCTCAACAGTTAGAAATCGGGTCTTCCAGGCGGATTTCACCGCTTTTCGCCTGGCTGCCCGCTTTGGACTGATTCTACTGCCCTGCAATACGTATAGCACACTCACATCTCTTGAACGCACTCGCTTGCTTGAATGCGTAATCGATCACTTGAATCCAGGAGGTATCTTCGCAACAAGCCTACCCAACCCGATCTTGCTGAGAAGTCTTCCCAAGCGGGCTGACCCAGAAATTGAAGAAATCTTTCCACACCCGCTGGATAAAGAGCCAGTCCAGGTCAGCAGCGAATGGCAGCGAGATCGAACAAGCCTGACGCTACAATGGCATTATGATCACCTTCTCCCCGAAGGACAGGTGGAAAGAGTAACTGCGCAGGTTATCCACCAGTTGACTCCGGTGGAAACTTATCAACAAGAGCTCCAATCTGTGGGTTTTCGTGATTTAAAGATGATCGGAGATTTTGATGGATCAATCTACACGGCATCGTCCCCTCAATTGATCATCCTGGCTGCTCAATAATTCCACAAAACCCTCCTGCCCTTTTCGTCGACCATCAAGACCAGGAGGGTTTTCTCTCCAGAATATTCGTATCTAATATCGCAATAGCGCTCCAATACGATCAAAACCATCTTCGATATGCTCAGGGTGCAATACCTCGACTTCACCGCCTGAGCGCATCACTTCACCCACCGCCAGTTCGACAACATCGGTAACTTTTTCCATCGTACCGTTGCAAAACGGACAAATATCCACCGGCATTGAGGCGATGTAACCGCAACTGCTGCATCGTGCACCCACCTCGCGAAACCCCGCCTGAATGACGAGCGTATTGACGCGGCCTGCCCGAATCGCATCCAGAGTGTTCTGTAGGCCAACCACTCCGCCTTTACCTTTGGCAGCATTCGTAACCACTTGTTTGACCAATTGGACCTCACGCCGCTTCTCAGCTTCTTCCCCGATGCTCATAGCCTTTTGGAGTACCTCGTGCTGGCTGGCAACCATACTGATGGGGAAAGAGCCAACAATCAGGCTCTGCCAGGATTTTGGTAATATAGATCGGAATAATGCCACATTTTCATCCGTGCCCCCGATCACGATCCGCCGCACATGCTTCTCAGCAAAAAAATGAGTTGCAAACTCGATGGCTTCGCGCATATTTCGCTCTGTTACCTCTTCCACATAGCCGGTTTGGCCGGCAACGCCGCCTCTCCTGCCAGCTGCCTGCGACCCACCGCCGCGCTTGGTATGGCGGACACTCTCACCCAGCATACCTTCCTGCTCTTGAAGTTCTCCCAGGTGAAAGTGAAAAAAACGCGCCCCTTGCTTATCCACCAAAACTACCCCATAACCGCCGTAGGAGTCCAGCAGATCCGCTAACGGTTTCAAATGAGGTCTATCGCTCACTCGCACCCGGCTTTGGATAGGGAGCGCCAGGGAGAAAGAGCGAAGAAAATTATCAGGTGTGCACGAAAAAATCGCTACACTCTTTCCTGACCAATCGTGATGACGTTCAACGAATTCAACAACGGCATCAGCATCTGTGGTGAGAGGAACATCCTTAATCATACTTCGCAGCCTCAAGCGATGGAATTCGGTATTACCTTCGGCTGGATCTGTATTTAAATAAACACTCAATACAGGATGTTCAGGCTGATAATGCAACAGCTCTTGCATATTTTGTTCTGTTATCATCGTAGCCTCCTTTATTTAGTTGCGGGTTCATCTGTCCCCAGTTGTCATATGCTGATATTATTGTATCTAGTTAAAGCGGTCAAAGTCAAGCCTTCGACTAAACATTTATGATAGATTAAGTATACGAATTTCTCCTGTGAAGATCATGAAGCGTCCTCCACTTTTTCAGCAACCATGCTATTATTAATTACATGAAAACATCTCGCGAGCGCATCCTTGTGGTCGAAAGCGACCCCGAAATAAGTGACTTGGTCACCAGACAAACCCTCCAGGCGATGGGCTACCAGGTTCAAGTCGTCCGTACTGCGGCTTCTGCCCTCCAAGAGGTACGCCGTTATCTCCCAGATGTGATCCTGACAGACATGAGTTTTCCAGACCTGAGCGCCAAAGACATTCTTGTAGCTCTTTCGTCTCAAGGTATTGAAGCGCCAGTGATCGTCATTGCGCATCAGGGTATGGAAAATGATCTGATTCAGGCGTTTCGGTTGGGCGCCAACGATTACCTGATCTGGCCGATGCGTGAGGCGGAAGTCATCTCGGCGGTTGAACGAGTGTTGAAACAGGTGCGCTCTCGCCGAGAAAGAGAGACCCTGGCGCGCCAGTTAAAACAAACCAACAACGAACTCCAGCAGAGAGTGCGTGAGTTAACGACCATCTTTGCCATCGGAAAAGCGGTCATTTCAATTACCAATCAACGTGAACTCTTTGAAAAGATCGTTGAAGGCGCGGTCTATGTCACGGAGGCGGACTGCGGCTGGCTTTTACTGCGAGAGGAAAGGAATAAAACTTTCAACCTGGTTGCCCAACGCAACTTACCCAAGACGATCGCAGTAAAAATGAACCAGCCCTGGGATGATGGAATTAGCTCACTGGTCGCCTTGTCAGGAGAAACTCTCTCGATTTCAGGTGAGCCTTTGACCCGATTTAAAGTGTCTCAGCTTGGGCAATCCACGCTGGTCGTACCTGTAAAGCTAAAGAAAGAAGTGGTCGGTCTGTTGGTTGTTGTCCGAAAAGCGCCAAACCCCTTCAGCCCCAGCAATAAAACTTTGCTCGAGGCGGTTGCAGATTATGCTTCGATCTCGCTGGTCAATGCGGGTTTGTTTCGGGCGCTTGAGGAACGTGCGCACAAGATGCAGCAGGCGGCTGAAAAAGCCCTTGCCAACGAGCGCAGAAAAGACGAATCTCTGGAGAAGTTTAAGAAGGATATCTCTCCAAAACTAGAAAAAGCGATCCAGTCGATCAACTCGCTGCTTGTTGGAGAAGATGCCAGATTAAACGCTGCCCAGAAATCTGTTCTACGTACAACCCTGGAGCATATACGCAATACGGTAGGTGTTGTCAATAAATTTAAACCATCCGACTAGAGATCTTTCATCACAGGTAATCTTAACTCATAATCATGTCAGTGACGCTCTCCACATAATTGAAACCGTATGGCTAACGAACATATTCTCATATTTTCATCTCTTCCGGAAGATAAAAAGTGGATTGAGCAAGAAGTTCTCTCGCTATCTGGTTTTCGGGTCACTCCTGTAACAGATTTGGGCCAGGCGGAGCAAATCCTGTTAACCGATCCTCCTGATATCATCATCCTTTGCGAGCAGTCGCAAGAACAAGCCTACCAGTCTTCTGCAAAATTCTTCCTCCAACGCGATCCTTTCTTGCCCCTGGTTCTTGCACCAGCTACTCATTCAGAAGAGTTGTTGATCGCAGCTTTCCAGTCCGGGTTTTGCGGTTATCTCAAACCACGCACTCCACCAGATCAGATGTTCCAGGTCATTCATGCGGGGCTGGAACGATGTAAAACATTAAAACTTCAGACGGATCGATTAACATCACGGAATACCAAGTCGCTTCAGAAACGAATTAATGGTCTGGAAACCATCGCGCAGGTAAGCCGCAAAGTAACTGCCATTCTGGATCTTGACAGCGTGCTGACCGCCATTGTAGACGCAGCAGTAGATTTAAGCGGGGCAGAAGAAGGAAGCTTACTCCTCGTCGAAGAGAACAGCGGAGAATTGTTCATTCGAGCGAGCCGCAATTTTCAGTCTGAGTTTGTTGATGCTTTTCGTTTACCCATCCACGATTCGCTCGCTGGTCAAGTTCTTAGCACCGGCAAGCCCATCTTGCTCGATGAGAAAACGCCTCAAAAAATCAAGACCTCTTATCTGGTACATACATTAATTTATATGCCCATTGCCATTCAAGATCGCGTCATCGGTGTACTCGAAGTGGATAACCGTGAGAGTGGAAAAACTTTTACGGATTATCATATGATGCTGCTATCCGCTCTTTCAGATTATGCCGCGATCGCCTTGGAGAATGCCCAGCTATATCATCGCTCTCAAAAAGAACGGAGCAAGATGGAGACGATCTTGACCGGGATCGAGGATGGCGTGATTGTCATTGGTTTTGATGGGCGCCTCATCCTCATCAACCGGAAAGCCCAACAGGCTTTCAACATTCAAGAAAAGGAACCAGCCGGGATGAGACTGCGGGATGTCATCAGCCACCAGGACCTGTTGGAGGTAGTACGGGATGAAAAGCTCACATCTCCCACCCGGGTAGAGCTCACTGTCGAAGATGGGCGTGTGCTCAATACCCAAATCACACCAATAGAAGGTGTGGGATTAGTTGTCATCATGCAAGACATCACTCAACTGAAAAACCTTGATCGGATCAAGTCCGATTTTGTTAATACCGTATCTCACGACCTGCGATCTCCGCTCACAGCAATTCTCGGTTATGTTGAACTCATCGACCGGGTTGGTCCCGTAAATAAACAGCAATTAGAATTCATTAACCGAATTCAGATCAGCGTACACAGTATCACAGTCTTGATCAACGATTTATTGGATCTGGGCCGGATCGAAGCCGGTTTTGACACTCGTAAAGAAATTGTCCCTTTCTCGACGATTTTATACTACACCATCGATGGCCTAAAAAACCGGTCCTCGGATAAAAACCAAAGCCTGATTATCGAAATGCAAGAGAGTCTTCCCAATGTGCTTGGAAACCCTGTTCGTTTGCGCCAGATGACTACCAATTTGCTTGCGAACGCCATTAAATATACCCAGGAAGGCGGCGAGGTGCGCGTCTCCGCTCACTCCGAAGCTGAACAAATCATCCTGCAGGTTTCAGACAACGGCCCTGGCATTCCACCCAACGATCAACCTTACATATTCGACAAATTCTATCGAGGCAGTAATGTTCCCGCTGAATCATCCGGATCCGGGCTGGGCTTGGCTATTGTCAAATCCATCGTGGAAAATCATCTAGGGCGAATCTGGGTCGATTCCACACCGGAGCATGGGACAACGTTTACAGTAGTACTTCCAATTGTTGATAGCGAACTCTAAGATCGTTTTTTCCTCAAAGACAAGTCCCCGCCAGGGTATTAAAGACGCCTAACGGGGACTATCGCCAAAGGAGGAAACAGCGATGAGCAACTTGTTGTTGAAACCCCCAGATCACATCTATATTGATCATACAGGATATTGCATTCTCTCGGCATTGTCATAAATCACAGGATTGATATGATTTTATTCGCCTCTTTTGTGACAATTGTCACAAATCGACTGGTTCTCTAAAATGTCACTGGCGATTCCGGCTCGCCCGTTGGCGCGCCCCTTGGGTTTGCAACCAGGCGCCGTGTAGCGAATCGATTTCTGTGCTAAGCTTCATCCAATCCGAAATTAACAGCACCAAGCCGGTTGATCGGGGGGAAAACATCTGGTGTGGAAGAAATAGCCGCAGGATCGTTGGATCCAATGGATACCCACGCATCTCAACAACAAGAACTGTTTGCCCATAATAAGGCTCCAGGAAATTTCGTTGAGACCAACTCGATTCTTGCGGTGCAAAAAGTTGTTGTACCAGCATGGGATGCACACTGAGCATGCGCCGGTAAGAAATTTTGAACCGCAGGAATGGTGTGACGAGGTGGATATAGCTATTTCCGGCCTGAACATATGCAAAATAACGACCGAAGAAGGCAGACAGGCTGATCAGCAATGCCAGCAAAGCAGTAGCAAAAAGCCAGATATCGCTGCTTAGACCGAGTATATCTCTCTCTTGGATTAATGACCACCACCCAACCATAATCAAAATCACCCCTAAAGCCAGGGTGTATTTCCATACCCGATCCATTGTGCGCCGGTACATTAATAAGGGATGACGCGATCCTTTTTTGGAGGTTTTCATATTTATACTCCTACGCAAAATTCTCCTGAGCATCAGAAGGAAGCGCAAACCAAAATGTACTTCCTTGTCCCTCCAGGCTGGAAAAGCCTATCTCCCCCCTCATCAATTCAACCAGCGATTTTGTCAAACTCAACCCCAATCCCCATCCCTGTTCATCTCGAACAGCCGAATCTTCCGATCGAAAGAATTGGGTAAACAAACGGGTTTGATCTTGCGGGCTGATTCCAATCCCGTTATCGCATATTTCCACCCGCACGTTGTCGTCCTGTGCGTAAGCCCGAACTCTGACTTCGGCGCCTGGAGGCGAATATTTGCACGCATTATTGATCAGATTCATTAATATCTGAACCAATCGATTGGGATCTGCGACTATAGCGGGCAAATTGGATGGTATTTCCGTCAGGATAGTTTGGTTTTTTTCCAACAACTTTGGTTGTAGGCTCTCTATAATCTCTTCCACATATCCCACAAGAGAAACCTGCGCATACTGCAGACTAAGGCGTCCAGTCTCGATACGGGAAATATCCGCCAAATCCGAAACCAGAGTTGCCATCCTTCCCACATTATTTCGAATCACCTGGATAAAACTGTGCTGTTGTTCGTTGAGAGTACCTGCAACCCCCTGACGGAGCAAGTCTGCATAGCCTTTGATCGAAGTCATTGGAACCCGTAACTCATGGGTTACTACAGAGACAAAACGCGATTTTGCCTGATTGGCTTGCTGGACGGCTTGATACAGCCGTGCATTCTCAATCGATGCAGCCGCCCGGCTGCAAAGATAACTAAGGAAGGTGGATTCGGCTGGACTGAAAGAATCCTTCCGTTCGAGAACCATCACGCCCAATGGTTTGCCGCTATGCAAAATTGGGATAGCCAACAGCGAACAACCGTCCTCGATCGATTCAGAGCACTGGAAGTTAAGTTCGTCTAATGCTCGGGTGACAAATGAATCAGCGGCGCGATGACAACCCGCCGGGTAACTATCTACTGACTGACCATCAGAACCATCATGATACAGAAGAACCCAACCTTGATCTGCACGACTCACCTGCAGCGCCCATTGATGGGTAATCTCAATGACATGTTCATAATCCAGGCGCCTGTTTAATTCACGATCAAATCGCGCCAGGGTTTCCAGTTCCTCCACCCGGCGAGAAAGGTCTTGATCCGTGCGCGTATACAACCAGGCATTTTCAATAGCTACCGCAGCCTGAGAGGCGAAGGCATTTAATAATTCCAGATCGGCCTGGGTGAACAGCCCGGTCAAAACCCGGTTATCCACAAAAATCGCACCGATGGGTTTCCCGCGCGATAGCAGCGGAGAGCACATGATTGAACGGAGTGCATATAAGATCACCGATTCCCGATCGGAGAAGCGCGGGTCGGTGCGGGCATCGGTCGTCAATATACTATTGCCGCTTTGGAGAACCGTGTTGATTACCGTATGGCTGATTTCCATATCTTTTGACTGCAAGGTCTCCTGATCGTAATTTCGGGCAGCGCGCAGATTCCAAGTCTCGCCATCCGCTTCCAGCAGAACGAGGAAACCCCGTTCAGCGTGTGTTAATCCAATCACCGCATCCATCACTTGAGTCAAAACCACATCCAGGTCAAGCGTGCTGCCCAATGTCGAAGAAACCCGGTACAATGCCGCCAAGCGGTTCTGTTCCTGATCGACATGCAGGTCCTGAGAAAAAATATCCAACTCTTGCAGCGAAGCATGTAAAACCCTCTGAGCCTCGATGCTCATCGGCTGGCGGGTTAACGCTTGCAGAGAAACCTGCACGCGATTGATCTTGTCTTCTAGTGGATTGATGGGCATAGAGCAGATCCTCGTTGGATGCTTACAGCAGCCTGGTTAACCTTGCGGGTATTCCAAACGCGTTTCGGCAGAAACATCGCCCGGATAAGCGCTCCCCAGCTCGAGGCGAGATTGAACAGCATCGCACAATGTCTGCAATGGGCATTGAGCGCATTTTGGTTGGCGCGCCTGGCAGGTTTCTCGCCCAAGACGGATCAAGTTCAGGTGGAGTGGATAATAGGTCTCCGGCGGAAAAAGCCTGGCAAGGGTGTCATGGGCTTGATCGGCGTTGATTTTTTGCGGGCGTAAACCCAGCCGGCCGGTCACCCGGTAAATATGGGTATCGACGGGAAAGGCGGGTTTCGAGAGAGAAAAAAGCAAGACGATCGCAGCCGTCTTTGGGCCAACACCCTTGAAACTTAAAAGCCATTCTTTGGCCTGATCAACCGGCCAATCCTGCAAGAAATCCAGGTCGAGGGCGCCGCGTTGATCCGTAATTTCTCGCAACACCTGTTGGATGCGCGGGCCTTTTTGATTGGCAAGGCCAGCCGGTCGAATCGTCTCGATCACTACAGCAGGATCTGCATCCCGCAAATCCTCCCAGGTCGAAAACCGTTCGCGCGAGATTCTCGAAAGCCCGGTCCCGATTGGCATCATTGGTGTTCTGCGATAAGATGGTTGAAATAAGCTCATCCAAAGGCAGCAAGGGATTACGCCATTCCGGGTAGCCAAAATGTTCCAATAGTATTTTATGGACAAGCAAAGCTTTTTCGTCTAAATTCATGCCGCTATTTTATGAATTTGATTGGGCAACAGTCGATCTTTCCAATTTGAATACTGGATAGGCCCGGCCAACTGGGATCATACGCCAGTTTTCCAACCTATATTCTGGGCCAAATGATTTGAGGGCCTCTTTTTCCGCCTCGGCGAGAACACCAAGCTGACATAACACTTCCATTGCCACAGCCGTGCGTACTTTTTTTCGGTCATCACCGTCGGCGATCTTTAAGGCAATCCCAACCGCAGGGGATCCAGGACCAAGCGCTCCAGGCATCAGCCCAATTCCCTGGAACGCCTCCGCACCCGCTTTTGAGACAATCTTATCAGAAGCCAGGCGCATCAGGTTCGTATCAAATCGACCGGGGCCGCCTACCATCTCCGGGCTGGAGCGCATCGCCCGGGTAATCGCGCGGCAAGCATTTGCACGCTCTACAGGCCGAACCAGCCCGGCATCCGGGTCGCACAAGCGAGCATAAGCCAGAGCCGCGTTGCGCAGCGGAATAGCAAAATTCGGCGCTGAACACCCATCAATTCCCAACTCGATCTTTTCAATCGGCAAATCACACATGTAGGCAAAAAGATTCAAGATCTCTGTTTGAATCGGATGAGACGGATCAATATATTCCAGATCCACAGGCATTTTTTCCCCAAAACTCTGCTTCAAGCGCACATAAGCCAGCATACCACTGTGTTTTCCAGAACAATTATGACGATTGGAGGTCGATTTTTCTTTATTCTCACGCATTCGGTCGGCTGTGATTTTATCGAAAGGCTCATGCACTCCACATAGAAGCTCCGATTCGTTTATTCCAGCCTTCATCTGGATCGAGCGAATGGTATGCACATGCTCGTCTGTTCCAGAGTGCGAAGCGCAGAGAATCGCTTGTTCTGGTCCATTCAGATCAAAAGCCCTAGGACCATCATGTTCGTAAAAAGGAAGCGCCTGGAAAGGCTTAGCCGATGAGCGCAGAAAAGTCACAGCATCGGGGTCTCCATAGGATGCCAGTAAATTTCCGGCAATATCGACAACAGCAACAGCGCCGTTGTGGATAAATTCTACAGTCACACCACGGGTCAATTCAAAAATGGGTAAATAGGGTGATTGGGGCATATCGTCGCATGGATCTTTCTTTTGAATGAAAAAAAGGAAAAGCAAATCGGGCAATACGTTTACTGCTCTTCCTCCTCGATTTCGGGTTGACCGATCACACTGGATGGTCGGAACCTGCGAGCATAATACTGGTGCAACCCATATCTCAAACGGGTCAGATAAAGGTCACGCAGCTTGCCAACGACTGGATACTTTGAGACCCATTTTGCAGCCAGCTCCTGAGTGACATCAGTTGGGGCGTTCTTTGCCCCCAAATTCTCGATTTGGTCGTAGATTTCCTTGAGTTGCCTGGATAGTATCCGGATTTCATCGGCTTTTACCAATCCGCCGCGCCCGCTCACAATCGCAAAATCAGAATATGTCTTGGACAGCAGATTCAGGCTTTCGATCCAGACCGGCAAGTTTGCTTGCGCCAAGAACGGAGGCTGATTCATCAAAACCGAATCCCCCACAAAGATCGTCTTCGCTTCTGGAACCAGCACCCAAACCGCCCCGGGGGTGGAGCCAGATTGATGCTCCAAGATGACCTCGGGACCGCCCCAATACAGGCACATCTTATCCGAAAAGGTGATATCTGGGGAAGCCCAGCGCATCCCGATTGAATCGCTATAGGTTTCCCAGACAGAACCGGTTTCAACATTTAATCCCTTGAATATCGTTGGCCTGTTTCGGAACACCGGCGATGCCTTCTGATGCGCCACAATCGTGCACTCCAATGACCGCGTACCCAAGGTCCGGTCTGGATGTGTATCCAAACTGACCAGCAGCCGGTTTGACCCACCGCGATAATTATTGAGCGTAGCCCGCCAGGAGCGAGCATCCTCTCCCCGCAGTGGAGCATCAATTGCGATCACGCCATACGGATATATTAATGCGCCAACGGTGACGCCCAAATAGGAATTTTCGAAATAGACGCCTTGTGTAATTTGCTGCATGTTAACTCTGCACCTTCTTCGTCCACTGGCCGCTTAATGTGCGATAGGGATCGTAAAAATGAATTTCGAACCATTCGCTGGTTGGCTTTCTACCCTGATCTCGCCGCCATGCCCCGAGACCGCCAGCCGGCAATAAGCCAGCCCCAGCCCCAGCCCGCGCGGACCATCTTTGGCGGAGAGGCGAGTGAACTTCTCAAAGATCCGCTCTTGTTCAGCCGATGGTATTCCGCAGCCGGTATCACTCACTGTAAATTCCACAAAATCGCCCATCGTTTGCGTGCTGATATGGATTTTACCCTCTGCTGGCGTAAATTTGATTGCATTCTCCAGCAGATTAATAAGAACTCGCCGGACCATATCTGCATCTGCAAAAATCTCGGGCAAATCGGGCGCAGCATCCCTGGTTAGCACCTGGCCTTTGTTGTTGGCGTTAGGCAGAACCGCTTCCACTGCATCTGAGATCAGGCTATTTGGGTCCGTAGGTTGGCGATTCCCTACAGGTTGCCCGGCCTCTAATCGGTTGATATCCAAAAGGGAATTCGTCAAGCGTTGAATCCGGTCCGTGGACCGAGATGCAATCGACAAAAGGGAATGGACGGTATCATCCTCCGCTTGAGGAGATATGGCGGATAGAACCTCCAGACTAGAGACGATATTTGCCAAAGGAGAACGCAAATCATGGTAGACCATCGCAATCAAATCTTCACGCATATGGTCCAGGTCTTTTCGCTCGGTAATATCCCGCAGAATCCATTGCAGTTGAGACCCACTACCTTCCTGAATACTGCGCACATAAGCTTGGATGGGGATCTTGCGCCCCTCACTGGCATGGATCAGTGATTCATAAGTAAAAGTCTCGCCCTTCGAAAGATTCTTAAAGTTTACCCCTAACTTGGTAAAATCCGCGTCGTGCAAGTCGCAAATATTCATCCCCAGAATTTCCTGATGTCCCAGCCCGATCGAGACCTGCGCCCGGCGGTTTACCTCAATAATTTTCCCGTCCCATTCGCTAATTATGATTGGATCGATACTATCTTCAAACAATTCACGATAGCGCCGGTGAGCGGCCTGTAGACATTCGTACAATTGAGCATTTCGGATGGCCGTCCCGGCTTGATCTGCGATCGCCTTAACCAAATCCAAATGGGCAGATGTGAAATACCCTGGTTGTGGATGGACAAGCGTGATGACCCCGACTAATTTTTTACGCGCCAGTATTGGAGCGCTAACCGCCGACTTTGCGCCCGTCTGACCTTCTGCATCATCCGGTCTGCGCAGCCAGCGCTCATCCTTGCTGGTATCCGGGATCAATACCTCTTCCTGGTGGCGCGCAACCCAACCAGCCATCCCGCGTTCATAAGTCACCCGCAACTGTAGGGCGGTATGGTCGTGCGTTTTGCCAACCAACAGGAATGCAAACTCAACCGGCTGGCCTGTTTCATCGGTAACGATGATACTGCCGCTGATTGCCCCGACATTCTTCATTGAAAGGAAAAGCAAGCGCTGAAGGATGGTATGCAAGTCTAAAGCGGCTGCTACTTCGCGCCCCACCTCATAGAGCAGCTTTAACGATGCATGCGCACTCCCACTTCCTTTCTCTTTAGTTGACATTTCAGAACCTATACACAGCCCGAACGAGAATCAGATTTGCATTCGCTATCATGCAGGAAAGTATAGCACAGCCGATCGGACAAAGAGTTCTCAAAACAGCAAACCAACCGAAGAATCAGAATTTAGATGATGATCCGGGGCAAACCCAACATCAACACTTCAGCCACCAGGCGGGAGTTCACATTCCCTTCCAGCAGAGCGATGGAACGCTCAATAGAACGGACCATATCGCCAGCGCTGCGTGCGCCAAGCTCCGCCGCAGCCCGATCGATCGCCCCCCCCCAATCCAGGTTTACAATCGGAGCAGACGCGCCAGCAGCTTTTAATAGTAAATCTCGCCAGAAGGAAAGCCAGACCACCAATTTTGCGCGCATCTTCTCTTTATCTTTCGAAAACCCATCCGCAAACTCGAAACGTTCGCCATAGCGGGCGGCCAACAATCCCTTCAGCTCATTCAGCCATTCCGTGCGCTCTTCCAGCAAAGCCGGATCTTGCGCCAGGCGCAGGGCCAAACCCGGTCGTCCACCTGAGATATGCGCCAACAGGCGGCTATCTTCCGAGGAGAGTTGGATTTGGGCCTGTAAACCCGCTTCGACCTGTTCGAGCGGTGCCGGGCGCAAGCGGATCACTTCACAACGAGAGACGATCGTGGGAAGCAAGCTCTCGGGGCTAGCGGCAGTGAGCAGAAGCACGACCTGGGGAGGCGGCTCTTCCAGCGTTTTCAACAAGGCGTTCATCGCGCTTGGATGGGCTTCTTCGAAGCGCAATAAGAGCGCCACTTTGTATTTCGCTTCGTAAGGGGTTAGCGAAAGGTTGTGCTGCAATTCGCGGATTTGATCAACCTTGAGCGTCCCGCCTTCTTTTTCTGCCTGCACAACCAGCAAATCTGCCTGCTGCATCTTCTCGATCTGCAGGCAAAGCCGGCAGGTTCTGCAAGGGGACCCGGTTTTATCCGTATTCGGACAGTTCAACGCCTGGACAAGGCGAATCGCCAGGGTGCGCCGACCTATGCCCGTCGCCCCGCTGAAAAGATAGGCATGACGGATCTCGCCCCGAACGAGGTGCGTCGACAGCAGATCTACTGCCCACTGGTGGCCGATTAAGTCCCAATTCATTGAGATGATTTTAGCCTATCGGGATCGAATTCGCAACTGCTGAGAAGGCGGTAAACCGCTGTGCTATAATGCTTTTTTGAAATTCATTTCAATCAACAGGTAAGAGAACAGTGGATGATTTAGCAAAGCTGAATACCCAGCAACGAGAAGCTGTCACAGCCGGGTCGGGTCCGGTATTGGTGCTGGCTGGGCCAGGTTCCGGGAAAACGCGGGTATTAACCCATCGGATTGCCTATCTGATTGGTTCGCTTGGGGTCCGACCTTTTAACATTCTGGCGGTCACATTCACGAATAAAGCCGCCCGCGAAATGGGAAACCGGGTCGCAGATCTGGTTGGTGAGAATACGCGCGGCCTGACGTTGGGCACCTTTCATGCGACATGCGCCAAAATCCTGCGGCGCGAAGCGGAACATCTCCCAATTCAATCCAATTTCGTGATCTTCGACCAGGATGACCAGTTCAGCCTGGTCAAACAAGCCATCGCCGAGCTAAACCTGGACGAAAAAAAGTATCGTCCCAACAGCGTACATGCTGTGATCTCCAGCGCCAAGAACGAATTGGTTTTACCCGACCAGTTATCAGTCCAAAACTATCGCGACGAAGTCATTCAGCGCATTTATCGGCGCTACCAGGAAATGTTGTTGGTAAACAACGCCCTGGATTTCGATGATCTGTTGCTCTGGACAGCCTACCTTTTGGAAGAAAAACCTGTTGTGCGAGATCGCTACGCCCGGAAATATGAGCATATCCTGGTGGATGAATTCCAGGATACCAATATGGCCCAATATCAACTCTTAAGCAACCTGGCATCCTTTCACCGCAACCTGTTTGTAGTCGGCGACGCCGACCAGTCGATTTACCGCTGGCGTGGGGCAGATTACCGCAATGAGCAGCGATTCAGGAAAGATTTTTCGGATGCGCAGGTGATCCTGCTTGAACAGAATTACCGCTCCAAGCAATCGATACTGGATCTGGCTACTTGTGTGATTGACCGCAATATACAGCGTACACCCAAGCGGTTGTATTCAGACCTCGGGCTGGGTCAAAAGCCGATCCTGTTCGAGGCGAATGATGATCGGCTGGAAGCCGCCTTCGTTGTGGACATGATCCGGAAACTGATTTATGAGAAACAAGCTACTTCCGGGGATTTCGCCGTTATGTACCGTACGAATGCCCAATCCCGCTTGCTGGAAGAGGCGTTCCTACAGGCAGGCATACCTTATAAGCTGGTCGGCGCGCAGCGATTCTATGGCCGAAAAGAAATCAAAGACATCATCGGGTATATTCGGCTGGTTCACAATCCCAACGATGAGCTGAGTTCTGACGCGGGTGATTAATACGCCCACCCGTGGGATTGGCAATAAGACCTACCTGACCCTGAAAACACTATCCCAGCAAGAGAATCTGCCGCCAGGTAAGCTGCTGCTTCAATTTGCTCAAGGTGCGTATTCCGATGCCCTGGAGATAGCCGGCAATCGAGCCAGGCAGGCGTTGCTAAACTTCAGCGCCCAGTTTGCAAATTGGACCGCCTTGAAAGATCAAGTCCCGCCTATGGCGCTGATGGATCGGGTCCTGGAGGATACCGATTATCATTCCTTTGTGGACGATGGCACCGATGAAGGTCGCGACCGCTGGGAGAACGTACTCGAGTTGCGCCGCCTGGCTGCCGATTTTCAGGAACAAGGGCTGGAAGCCTTCCTGGAGCAGGTGGCGTTGGTCTCCGATCAAGATACTCTGGCAGTCAACGCCAATGCTCCAACCCTGTTGACGCTGCATGCCGCGAAAGGGCTGGAATTCCCGGTCGTTTTTATCACCGGCTTGAATGATGGCTTGCTTCCGCACAGCCGTTCATTCGAAGACCCTGAAGCCATGCAGGAAGAACGACGGCTGTTCTATGTTGGAATCACACGGGCAAAGGATGCGCTTTTTCTGACCCATTCACAGAACCGTTCTGCCTATGGATTTGGCGAACCGGTCAGCCCATCCCGATATCTGGATGATATCCCTTACAACTTGATTGACGAGATTTCAGCCGACTGCATCTCAAAGGAGATCATCCATTGAGACCCGATCCCGTCCAGAGCGATGGGAAACCGGTCATAGGCAAACCAATATCTCCCGGCGACAAAAAGATAAGCCAGCCGTCCAACAGACCTTCGCGCCCGGGATGCGGGTTGAGCATCCGGTATGGGGTGAGGGGATGGTTTTGAACAGCCGGTTGCAGGACAATGACGAAATTGTGGATGTGTTCTTTGCCGAACTGGGCCTCAAGCATTTATCAGCCTCCCTGGCGAGGCTGGAGATTAAGTCTTAGGTTATAATCTCTTGCGAAATGCCTGTTTTAAATCGCGATTCTCTGGAATTTATCAGCCGCAGCGCCGAACAAACCCGTCGGGCTGGAATCCGTCTGGGTGGTTTGCTCCAAACCGGCGATGTGATTGGGTTGGTTGGCGACCTGGGAGCAGGAAAGACCACCCTGGTGCAGGGGATTGCAGCCGGATGGGGGTCGCTCGACCCGACTTCAAGCCCGACCTTTGTGCTGGTCAACGTCTATCGGCGGCCAGAGGCAGACCGGTTGTATCACATGGATGCCTACCGCTTGAGCGGTCCAGCCGAAGCAGTGGACCTGGATATCGAAGCCATGTTGGAAAACGGGCCGCTGGTGATTGAATGGGCAGATCGCATCCATGCGGCGCTTCCGACGGGAATTCTGTGGGTAAACCTGCAATGGGTGAACGACACCCAGCGTGACATGATATTCTCCGCCCGGGGCGTCCGCTATCTGAATCTGCTCAACCACCTGCGCAGACAATTTTACGGGGTTACCTCTTGACGAATTCACCTTCTTATATTCTTCTAGCGCTGGACACTTCCACCCGCAATGTTGGGCTGGCCCTGTTCGATGGAGTCCAGATTTTGTGCGAATCCACCTGGGTCAGCAAGGATTACCATACGGTCGAGTTGGCGCCGGCAGTGGAGGAAGCGTTTCGCAAGGCCGGCCTTGCACGAGAAGGGATCGGCGCTCTGGCAGTAGCGCTTGGACCAGGGTCATTCACCGGCTTGCGGATCGGTCTGGCCTTAGCCAAAGGGATGGCGCTCGCCCGTCACCTGCCCATCATCGGCATCCCATCCCTGGATATCCTGGCGGCTGCCCAGCCAGTTCTCGACTTGCCTCTTGCCGTTGTGTTGCGAGCGGGTCGCGGCCGCCTGGCGGTGGGCTGGTATTGCGCTGAACAAAATTTGTGGAAGCCCGCAAAAATGGATCAGCCAGGCGGCGATGACCTGCGCCTAAATGGGCAGATACATATCATCCGCACAGAAAGAAGGGGAAACCGAATATCACCAGCGCCGGGTCGAAGTCTGCACAATTCAAGAGTTGGGAGCAAAAATACATGTACCCACCCTGCTATGTGGTGAGTTGAGCGCAGAGGAACGCGAATTCTTACATCAAGCCTGTCCAGAATTAATCCTGGCCTCTCCAGCCCAATCGCTGCGCCGTCCTGGCTATCTGGCGGAAATGGGCTGGAAACGCTGGAGAGCCGGTCTGCTCGATGACCCGGCCAGCCTTTCACCGCTTTATCTGCACTACAACGACCCGATCCCGGGATGAACGCCATCGCCAGCAGCCCCATCTCTAAAATTCTGATCCGGTCACTGCAGGAAGAGGATATTCCTGCAGTCCAGGAAATCGACCGGCTGTCTTTCAGCATGCCCTGGCCAGCCAACGCCTATCAATATGAGCTTAAAAAGAACCCCAGCTCGATGCTCTGGGTCGCCGAATCTGTTGAACTGGATCAAGAAACGACAGGATGCGAAACAAATCAAGCAGATCAAATTCCTGGGCTTATGGAACACCGCCTGGTGGGGATGATTGTAGTCTGGTTTATTATCGACGAGGCCCACATCGCGACCATCGCCGTGCACCCTGATTATCGTGGGCGCGGGATCGCCAAGAGGCTGCTCTACACAGCCATGCAAGAAATCATTCGGAAAGGCTTTAAGATCGCCACCCTCGAAGTCCGGGCCAATAATATCCATGCCCAGAATCTATACCGGATGTTCGGTTTTGAAACCGTCGGGAAGAGGCCCCATTATTACCAAGACAATCATGAAGACGCATTCATCATGACAGTCGATGGCCTGATGGTCGACATGAAATTTCCCGGTTTGACTGGACTGGACGAGGATTAATCATAGCGATGCAAAATATCGTTTAGAATCTGGCTATTGGAGAATTGAGATGACGCCTGAAGATACCCTCCGAGAGGTAGCTAAAGAAATCTCTGCCTGCGCTCAATGCCCGCTGCATCATTCCCGTAAGAACGCAGTGCCAGGCGAGGGACCAGCAGACTCAACTATGATGTTCATCGGCGAGGGACCTGGTTTTCACGAAAACGAGCAAGGTCGCCCTTTTGTCGGGGCAGCCGGGAAATATCTAGAGGAGTTGCTCACCAAAATTGGGATGAAGCGCGCCGATGTTTTCATTACAAATGTCGTCAAATGCCGCCCGCCGGGCAACCGCGATCCAGAACCCGTTGAAATTCAGGCTTGTTCGGGGTACCTGGATCGCCAAATCCAGGCGATCAACCCGAAAATCATCGTTACATTAGGTCGCTTTTCGATGGCTCGCTATATGCCGAATGCCAAAATCAGCGCCGTGCATGGCAAAGCGGCAAAAATCAATGGACGGTTGGTGGTCGCGATGTATCATCCAGCCGCAGCCCTGCACCAGCCAGCCCTGAAAACAACAATCGAGCAAGATTTTCTCCACCTCCCGGCTTTAATCGCTGTGGACGGAGGAGCTCCAATGCCCAGAGGGGTAGATATTGAACTCTCCGAAGGCGTTCAGCTTGCCGATGCGCCAAACCTAGATTCACCGGCTCAAAAACCGGCGGAAGCAGACGCTGGCGCAGAGAAGCAGCCGCCAAAGCAATTGAGCCTTTTCTAGGCGCAACGGTTCACAATACGGCATGAACGCAATAAAAAGCATGTACTCCCGCTTGCCAGATCAGGCCCGCAGCGCCATTCGTTCCGCTGTGCCCGATCCAGTATTGCGTTGGTATGCCCACCGAAACACCGATGTTTACTTGATCTCTTATCCAAAATGCGGGCGGACGTGGCTGCGGTTGATGATCGGCCGGGCAATAGTCAGCCAATATGGGTTAGCGGAAAACGAGGATACGCTTTTCATTCACTGGAAACATCGCCCTCATCCCGCCGTCCCCAGGATCACCGTGATCCATGAAGATCGCCCGATGTTGAAGATCCCCGATGAGTTGGAAAGCTCTAAAGAGCGTTATCGATCCAAACGGATCATCTTTTTAGCGCGCGATCCGCGCGATGTGATTGTCTCCAGTTACTTTGAGATGAATAAACGCGGCCGGTTATTTGGTGAAAACCCATACGAAAAACACCAGGCGGTATTCGATGGCAGCCTGGCGGAATTTGTCCATCAGGAACGGGGTGGGTTCAACACTGTCTTGCGCTATTACAATATCTGGGCAGAAAACCGGAGCATCCCAGATGGATTCTTACTGGTTCGATATGAAGACTTGAGAAGCAATCCGCAGCCTGAGTTGCGCCGTGTGATCGACTTTCTGGGTCTCACTTCCATTCCAGACGCGATTTTAGCCCAGGCAGTGGAATATGCTTCTTTTGAGAATATGCGCAAGATGGAACAACAGAACACCTTCAGCAATGGGATTCTCAACCCGGCGAACCACAGTGACCAGGAATCATACAAAACTCGCAAAGGGAAAGTGAGAGGATATTTAGAATACCTGGAAGACGACGAGATTGAATATTTAAATATCCAAGTCCGACAAAATCTTTCTCCCATTTTTGGATATTCGGAATAATTTTTACATACTACGTATAAGAGGACAATGATTATGATGTCATCCAATGAAAAACAAAACCTTATCAGTCGATTTAGCAATCGATCTGCTCGGGTGGCCATCCTTGGCCTGGGTTATGTCGGGTTGCCGCTGGCAGTGGCGTTTGCCGAAGCGGGATTCAAGGTTGTCGGGATCGATCCGGATAAACGCAAAGTGGATACTATTGAGCGCGGCGAGAGTCATATTCAGGATATCCCCGGCGAACAGGTAGCTCGCCTGGTGAAAGCCGGGACGCTGAAGGCCACCACAGATTTTTCAGCCCTGAAAGAAGCGGACGCCGTCAGCATTTGTGTCCCTACACCGTTGCGCAAGACCGGCGATCCAGACCTTTCGTATATTTTGAGCGCCACCGAGCAACTGGCAAAATATGTTCACCCGAAAATGGTTGTGGTGCTCGAATCGACCACTTATCCGGGCACAACCCGCGAGATTCTGCTGCCCGAGTTGGGGGAAGATAAGGGGCTGAATGTGGGTGTGGATTTCTTCCTGGCCTTCTCACCTGAGCGGGTTGACCCGGGACGTGAGGACTGGACCACTCTAAATACGCCAAAAGTCATCGGCGGAATCACCCCGGCTTGCTCTGAAGTGGCTGCTGCCTGGTACGCTGAAGCGCTGAAGACCGTCGTGCCAGTTTCATCTGCCGAGGTGGCTGAGATGGCTAAACTTTTGGAAAACACCTTCCGCATGATCAATATCGGCCTGGTGAATGAGATGGCGATGATGTGCGAGAAATTGGGGGTGGATGTCTGGGAAGTGATCGACGCTGCTGCGACCAAGCCGTTCGGCTTCATGAAATTCACACCCGGCCCAGGTCTGGGCGGCCATTGCATCCCGATCGATCCGCTTTATCTTTCCTGGAAACTACGCGCCCTGAACTACACTGCCCGCTTTATCGAGTTGGCCTCCGAGATCAATACCGGCATGCCGCGCTATGTGGTCGGTAAAGTGCAAGATGCGATGAATGACCAGGGCAAATCACTCAAGGGACACCGCGTTCTGGTATTGGGCGCAGCTTACAAACCCGATATCGATGATATCCGCAAATCGCCTTCGCTGGATGTGATCGGATTGTTGCAGCAGAAAGGCGCTGAGGTCTCTTATCATGATCCCTATATTTCAAGCTTGCGCCACGAGGGGCTGGAAATGGACAGCGTGCCGGATCTGATGGATGCGGTCCAGCAATCAGATTGTGTCGTGATCGTCACCAACCACAGTAATTACAATTACTCAGAGTTGCTGCAAAATGCCAGGCTGATCGTGGATACGCGCAACGCGCTGGGCGCAGCCGGGCGCGACAACCCCAAAGTGATTCGCCTTTAGGATGAATCGGAGACAGGACATCGCCGAGACTGGTTTCGGATGGGTGTCCTGTCTCCACTCGAGGAAAATATGTCAAATTATTTAGTCACCGGCGCAGCCGGTTTCATTGGCTCCCGGGTAGCAGCAATGCTGCTCGATAGTGGGCATACTGTGATAGGTATCGATAACATCAATGACGCCTACGATCTGCGCGTCAAATACTGGCGGTTGAACATCCTCAAAGACCGCCCCAATTTTCTCTTCCACCAGGTGGATATCAGCCAGCGAGATGGGTTGAATGATGTCAACAATGACAGCGCCGGGAAAAAAATCCAGATCGATGCAGTCATCAACCTGGCAGCCAGAGCCGGGGTACGTCCATCGGTACTCGATCCCTGGGTCTATTTCGAAACAAACCTGACCGGCACGCTGAACCTGCTGGAACTCTGCCGTCAGCAAGGTGTCCAAAAATTTATCCTGGCTTCCACATCCAGCATTTATGGCAATGACGCCCCGCTGCCTACGCCAGAAGACGCCAGCAGCGATTATCCCCTTCAACCTTACGCAGCCAGCAAGAAAGGCGCCGAAGCGCTATGCCATGCCTACCACTATCTGCATGGAATAGACACGACGATTTTCCGCTACTTCACTGTTTATGGCCCGGCTGGCCGCCCGGATATGTCGATGTTCCGGTTTACCCAATGGATTCGGGAGGGTAAGCCCGTCCGGTTGAACGGCGATGGCGAACAATCGCGCGGTTTCACGTATGTGGATGACATCGCCCGCGGCACAATTCTCGGTCTACAGCCGTTGGGTTACGAAATTATTAATCTGGGGGGGCATGAGACCATCACGATCAATGAACTCATCCGTATGATCGAAGCAAAGATAGGAAAGAAAGCCATCATCACGCAATTTCCGGCCGTACCGGCGGATATGCTGGCGAGTTGGGCGGATGTGACAAAAGCTGGCCGATTGCTTGGGTGGAAACCACAGGTCTCCCTTGCCGAAGGGATCTCAAATATGATCGAGTGGTATGAAAACGAGCGAAGCTGGGCAAGCCAGGTTGTCACGGCTGCTTGACCGGCTGTTCAAGAACGAGTTGGTCCGCCGGATGCTCAAAAATTCCGGCTACCTGTTCAGCAATACTGGAATCTCCGCAGTCGCCAGCATGCTGCAAGGAATTTTGGCAGCGCGCCTGCTTGGGGCGACCGGCTTTGGCATTCTGGGGACCATTACTGTATTCACCAGTGTGGTGAATAACTTTGTTTCATTTCGGATGGGTGAACTTGTGGTGAAGTATGTTGGCTACCACACCGAGCGTGATGATCCTCAATCTGCTGCGGCAGTCTTCAAGCTGGCCGCGCTGTTCGAGATGGTCGCTTCATTCTTTGCTTTTGGATTGATCGTCCTGCTGGCCCCAATAGGAGCGCAATATCTGGCAAAAGACCCTTCCGCTGCCCCTATGTTCACTCTTTATGGACTGGTCATACTGGCGAACCTGATTGCAGAAAGCTCTACTGGCTTATTACAAATCTTTGATCGTTTTCGCCGTCTGGCAGGGTTAGGCATCATCCAAAGTATGGTCACCCTGGCATTAATCAGCATCACATTCGTCTTGAAAGGCGGTCTGGCAGGCATTCTAAGCGCCTATTTAATCGGAAAAGCGATCGGAGCGATCGCGATCAGCGCGGCAGCCCTGATTGAAGCCGGGCGACGATGGGGCAGCGGCTGGGGGCATGTTTCGATTAGACGGTTGAACAGCATCGCGGGCGAAACAGAGGTAAGCCCTTCGTTCCTCGGGGCGGGTCTGGGTGAGTTAGCTCGTTTTGCTGTCAGCACGAACATCAGCGCCACAATCAGCCTGGTTACCAAAGACAGTGAATTATTGTGGGTCTCCCTGTTGCGCGGTCCTGGCGAAGCCGGCTATTACAAACTGGCTCTGGCTCTGGCTAATATGGTTCAAATGCCGATCGAGCCGCTCCCGCAAGCCACCTACCCGGAATTATCAAGACAGGTCGCAAACCAGCGTTGGGGCAATGTCCGCTATATTCTCCGCCAGGGTTCCCGTCTGGCCGGGGCTTATTCCCTGTTCACCACCTTGTTCCTGGTTTTGTTCGGACAACTACTGATCCGCGTGCTTTATTCGCCCGTCTTCCTACCCAGCTACCCTGCGCTGATGATTCTGCTGGCGGGGTTGGTAGTCGCCAACACGTTTTATTGGCGCCGGGTTGCGCTGCTGGCATTGGGAAGAGCTGATTTCCCGGCTAAGGTCAACCTGGTACTGGCGATCTTCAAGGTTTCTGGCACGCTGGCTTTCGTCCCAAAATATGGTTATCTGGCCAGTGCGGCGCTGCTATCCGGTTTTTACTGGATTGGCTCGCTAATAACAGTATTAAAAGTCCGCGCCCTGGTCAGTCTGCGCGACCTGCAGGCTGGCGACCAGCCTCAAACCAGCCTTGATGAGCAAAGCACCCATGGTGGGGCTTAGGCGAAACATGCAAATCGCAATGATCGCTCCCAGCGAGATCCCGGCGCGGCGGGCCAACACGCTCCAGGTGATGAAGATGGCCCAGGCTTTGACCATTCTTGGCCATCAAGTACGCCTGGTCGCTCCCACAAGCCAACGCCCGCGCCGGAGCCTGGCAGAGGCAGCCTCCAGCGCGCCAGAAAGCAATCTTACCTGGGAAAGCTTGGCCCATCATTACGGGTTGCAACACCCATTCGAGGTCGCCTGGCAGTATTCCAACCCCAGCTTGAAGCGCTACGATTACAGTTTATCGGCGGTGCATTGGGCGCAGCAAGCGAGCGAAGGACATCCGCTGGGCGCTGACCTGATCTATACCCGGTTACCCCAGGCGGCGGCCCTCTCCAGTTGGAAAGGGATTCCAACTATTTTTGAGATCCATGACTTACCCCAGGGGACGGTTGGTCCCTGGCTCTTTCGTCAGTTTTTAAAGGGCAAAGGCGCCTGTCGCCTGATAGTGATCACCCAGGCGCTGGCAAATGATCTGGAAAGGCTTTGGCCCTCCGCTCGCTCCTCGTTTGGGAACCTCAGCAAAACGGATACTGACCCTTCGTCCCTCCAAGCAGGTCTGAAACAACAGATGATCATCGCACCAGATGGTGTAGACTTAGGGCGATATGCACACCTACCCGAACCCGAGCAAGCCCGCCGCATGATTGGCGAAACGAGTATCGCTGGCGAAACGAGTATCGCTGCACACCCGGCGGTTGATCGCTTCACAGCCGGCTACACCGGTCATCTCTACCCGGGTCGAGGCGGATCGCTGCTGCTCATACTGGCAGAGCGGATGCCGGAGATTTCCTTTCTCATTGTGGGTGGAGAACCAGCCGAAGCCGACTCCTTCAAGAGGGAGGCTGAGGCGCGTGGGTTGAAGAATCTTATCCTGACCGGATTTGTGCCCAACGCTGACTTACCGCTTTATCAATCAGCCTGTGATGTATTACTAATGCCCTATCAGCAAAAGGTGGCGGCATCATCTGGCGGCGATATTGCCCGCTACCTCAGCCCGATGAAACTCTTTGAATACCTGGCCTGCCAAAGGGCAATTATATCCAGCGATCTACCTGTATTGCGAGAGATATTAACTTCCGAGAATGCGATCCTGGTATCGCCAGATCAGCCAGAAGCCTGGGAGCAAGCGATCAACACCCTCAAAACACACCCAGAATTGCGCGCCAGGCTTGCAAACCAGGCCCGGGCGGATGCTCATCAGTATACTTGGGAGGGACGCGCCCAACGAATCATCGAAGGATTGGATTTCAAATGAAATTGAAAAACATCTCTCAGCCTCTCGTCTGGATCGGGATTGTATTGGTATCCCTGATTATTTTATCGATCATCCTGACCTTATTTACGAACGGATTTTTCTTCATTCGTGGATGGACAGCCTTCCTGTGGGTTTCCATCTTGAGCAGCGTATGTTTGCTTGCCGTGTGGCGGCTGATGGTTCATGCCGAAAGTGCGGATATCAACCATCCGGCGAACACAAAACATCCGGAGCCGAATCTTCCTCAGCAGAGCAGGAGCAACTCCAGGAATCTACCGGTTTGGCTGATCTATCTGGTCATTGCAGCAGCGCTGCTGCGCCTGGCGGTCGGCGTTTTCTGGACAATTTCGCTGCCGGTTTGGGGTCACGGAACGCCTGCCGAAGTCTCCGGTTATGTGATGGGAGACGCCGCTGGGCGCGATCAGGCTGCCTGGAGGCTTGCCCACTCACGCCAACCACTGCTCAACGCTTTCAAGGATAACCGTAAGGTAGATCAGTATGGCGGTCTGCTTTTTGTAAGCGCCTGGATCTACCGCTATCTGGGGAGTGATACTCACCAACCTTTGCTGATCGTCCTGTTTGGATCGGCCTGCTCTGCGCTGGCAGTATTATTCACCTACGCCTTCACCCGCCGAATCTGGGGTGAAAGCGCCGCCGCCATCGCCGCCTGGGCGATGTTCCTCTATCCTGAGGCAGTTTTGCTGGGAAGTTCGCAAATGCGGGAAGCATTCACCATCCCGCTGGCAATTGCTGCATTTTATGGTTTAGCGCGTTTCAGGGAGGATCAATCAAACGGATCTTCTTTATCCGTGACCAGCCTGGCTTGGATTTTGATCCCATTTCTGATCACCTTGTTTTTCTCCAGTTTATCCGCGGTCATGCTGTTAGGCGTTCTGGGGCTGTTCGGGTTAGTGATCATCCGCTTTGATGGATCTACCCGGGCGCAGCCCTCCGATATGCCGGATCGTGGTCACCCAAGTAAAAAAGCGGCGTTACAGAACCTTGCAGTTCGACGGCGACGCTGGGTCTGGCTGATCGTGGTAATGCTGGCGCTGGTTGCATTAGCGGGTCTATGGCTGGCTTTGCGTGAAGTGACTCCGGCGCGCATCACCAATCCGATTGCTATGTTGAGCTGGTGGCTGCGAAAATCAGCCAGCTTCCAGGCCTACCTGAGCGAGCACTCATCCGGCTGGATGCAGAAGATATTCGATCATACACCTGAATGGACACACCTGCCCATGTTGCTGGCCTATGGCGTAGTCCAACCCTTTTTTCCCGCCGCGCTGGTCGCCGGGAGTGAAGCCCCCATCTGGCGCTGGGTCGCTGTTTGGCGTTCAATTGGCTGGACGATTCTGCTGGCATTCCTGGCGTTCGCCCCGTTCCATGCGTTCGGATCCAAAACATCCGTGCGCAAGAATGACAAACGGATATTATCCAGCCGCAATCAGATCGGATCGAAATTCGATTCGGTCTCCGATCATCACCTGATGCGCATCATGACAGTGGTCATTTGGCTGGTCATCCTGGTAGCAGCATTTCGTGGCGGCAGCGATATGTGGGACAATCCACGCTATCGAGCCATTTTTGCAGGTATCCAGATCGCATTGGCTGCCAAGATCTTTGTAGTAGAAGATCGCACCCGCGACCCGTGGCTGCGGCGAGCTTTGCTGATGGTATTGGCCATCCTGGGCTGGTTTATCCCCTGGTATTTGCGCCGCTATTACGCTATTCCCTGGCCCATATCCGACCCATTCCGGGTGATTTGGTTGGGAATTTGCTCCGGGGTCTTACTGGCGCTGGCAGATTGGGCGCGCCTGTCAGCTCGCATGCCTGCTCCTGAATCTATTCAAGGAGATACCGATTAACAGCATCATGGATTTCGCTCACAGAACGAAATGGCAGTTTTTTAAGAAGAGCTGTAAGAGGCTCTATGGAACCAGATCGGCGATACGATTTTCGCAAGTATAATTGGCGGATAAAGGACATCCGGCGAACCGATTCTTTCCCTTAACCCATTCGGTCAGAACACAAGAAAATGAAATGCCAAACAAGAAACCCTTGATACTCTCAATCATCATCCCGGTCTTTAATGAGACCGAAAACCTGCCGCTATTGCATGAGCAAATCCATCGATCAATCGAGACCATTCCCGATCTGATCAGCGAACCAACTTGCTGGGAAGTTATTTATGTGGATGATGGAAGTACCGATGAAAGCCCCCAGGTGCTGGAAGGATTGGCATCCCAGGACCCACAGCACACTCGCGTGGTCCTACTACGCCGGAACTTTGGTCAAACAGCAGCGATTGCGGCAGGGATCGACCACTCCCAGGGTGAAACAATCATATTAATGGATGCCGACCTCCAAAACGATCCGGCAGACATCCCCCGCATGTTGGATTTGATCCATCAGGGATATGATGTGGTCAGCGGATGGCGCGAGAATCGCCAGGACACCTTCGTCACTCGCGTGCTGCCATCCCGTATTGCAAACTGGCTGATCTCGACTGTTACCGGGGTTCACCTGCACGATTACGGATGCACCCTGAAAGCATATCGGCAAGAAGTGCTCACGGGGTTTCGCTTATATGGTGAAATGCATCGCTTCATTCCGGCTTACGCCAATTCCGTTGGCGCAAAGATGATCGAATTGCAGGTCCACCATCACCCGCGCCGTTTTGGCAAGGCCAAGTACGGGCTTTCACGGACGATGAAAGTCGTTCTGGATCTTTTCACTGTGAAATTCCTGATCAGCTATGCCAATAAACCGATCTACCTCTTTGGCGGAGCTGGAATTATCTTAATCATCATCAGCCTGGCAACTTTGCTTTTTCTGCTTATCCGGCGGGTATTCTTACAAATTTCCGTAACTGGTTCCCCTTTTTTTTCAACCAGCATGATGGTGTTCATCCTCGGTTTTCAATCCATATTAATGGGTTTAATCGCCGAATTACTGGTTCGCACGTATCACGAATCCCAAAAGAAACCCACCTATACCATCCGAAAATGGATAGGGCCTGGGCGAGATCAGCCTGATGGCGGATAGAAGGCATCCGGCGGATAAAGAACCGATGGATGACCAAACCAAAGCCGCAAATCCGAAGCGGCGCAATAGATCATCGCAGGGGGCTTTGCGCATCATCGGGACACTGGCCGCTCTGGGGTTGTTGATCTATTTGCTCAGCCGCCAAGGGTGGACCGAAATCTGGTCGGCTATCCAGAGCATTCCTCCCTGGCGGGTGGTTCTGGCTTTGATCCTGATGCTGATCTCCCGTATTGCAATCACCCTGCGCTGGTACATTCTGCTCCACACTGCCCGTTTGAAGGTATCTTTCTTTGAAAGCCTGAGAATCACGTTTGCCGGGCTTTTCGCTTCTAACTTCCTGCCCACCACGATCGGCGGGGATGTCGTTCGGCTGGCAGGCGCCATTCAAGCCAGATGCGACGCCGCCGCCAGCGCCGCTTCGCTGATCGCAGATCGGCTGGTGGGCATGGCTGGGATGGCGATGGTCTTGCCTTTTGCAGTTCCAGCTCTGCTTGCTCTGCCGAATGCTCAAAGCACGCCATCTACATTGAGGCCGCTGGCACAATGGGCTTCCTTTGCTGCTCCTATTGGGAAATGGATCCAAACCCTGCGCCATAAAATTTCCAGCGCGGTTGCGAGGCTCTTTCAGTCAATGGCAATTTGGATCACACATCCCATCTCCCTGCTCTATTCATTGGGATATACCTGGATTCACATGGTATGCGTGTTCTTGATTTTGCAGTTGCTGTTAGGCGGAATCGGTGAATCTATGTCCTTTTGGATGATTGCAGGTCTTTACAGCCTGGTTTATTTTGTCACTCTGATTCCTATCTCCGTCAATGGGTATGGCTTGCAAGAGATCTCGATGACTTTGATCTTCTCCAATCTTGGAAAGGCATCCATGAGCAACGGGCTGACCCTGGCGCTCATATTTCGCACATTGATGATGGTCGCCAGCCTGCCCGGCGCGCTTTTCCTGCCAGGGTTTCTTTCTGGCCCAAAACCGGCTGAGGACAATCCAGATGGCAATTAAGCATCTAAGCCGCCTGGGGCGACTGAACCTGATATTCTTCCTGGTCACAATTGCGGCATTTCCCTGCCTGGCATTAATATTTCATCTGATCCTATTTCAGGCAATTTGGGTCCGCTTGTCATCTTTCTGGGCTGCGGTTGCGGTCGCCAGCCTGTTCCTGATGGCTGCTGATGCGGACAAACCCCAAAACCGTCAAAAAGGCTGGGGAACCTCTTTGGCGGTATCGTCGTTGTCTTCTGCCTGTTTGTACCTGGTGTTGTCATACCTCCCGGAAATAACAAATTACCCCTTTACATTAACCTGGTCGGAAGCAAGCCGCTATTACTACGCTTCGCTCTACTTCTCCGAACGTATCTACGGGGTGCACGCTACGCCGACCGTGCTCCATCCCAGCCGTTACCTGCTCCAGGCGATCCCCTTTCTGATCCCCAGCTCGTCGATACTTCTGCACCGAGCCTGGCAGGTGTTGCTCTGGATTTTGCTGCCAACTATAGTTGGCTATGTACTCGCCCGGCGCTTGCAAATTACCTCCAGTTTGCAGAGCTGGCTTTTGATAGGATTCGTGGTTTTATTCTTGATGGTTGGTCCGGTATATTATCACCTGCTGGTCCCAGTAGTCCTTGTGCTGGCAGGCTTTCAAACTGCGCAAGCCCCTGGTACTTGGCTATTCTCAAAAAACCGTCTCGGAACCCGCCGGTTTTTCATTTCAGTGTTGGTCGTGCTGGCAGCTTCTGCCTGGGCAGGCATCAGCCGGGTGAACTGGTATCCCGTCCCAGGGTGTCTGGCGGCAGTTCTGATCCTGTTGGAAGAACCCATCTATTCATCGGTTAAGCCTGCTAACCAGTCTTACAAGTCGATATGGATTTATCTTCTCAGGCTGGCCGGATGGGTGATCTTCGGTACGGGGATCGCCTTTGTTTCCCAAATGGGTTATATCCTCTGGTCGGGTAATTCAGCCGAGCGCTTCACCACCAGCTTTACTTCCGACCTGCTCTGGCACCGCCTGCTGCCAAACAATACCTACCCGCCAGGACTTGTGCTGGCAATCGCCATCGTTTCGCTTCCATTGATTATCATGGTTTTCAGCCGCCTATTTGTTTCTCAACCCGGTCAACCCACCTGGCGAGAGTACCATTTTTTGCGTTTGCTTGGGTTGGCTGGAATTCTTTTGGTTTTCTTCACCGGCGGAATGGTCGTCAGCGTCAAGATTGGGGGAGGCAGCAATCTGCACAATCTGGATGCTTTCATGACCTTTTTGCTGCTGATCTCAGCTTATTTCTATTACGGACGGGTAGCCGCCGATGCTGCTCATCCCGCTGCCAACACACTGGCTGAAGCCGCCCATCCGGTGGACCCCGAAACAAGTTTCGACGAACATCCGGTTTCAAAAAGCGGGCAGGGTCTGCTGTTGCGTCAATTGCTCGGGTGTTTTTTATCCGCGAATATCGGCCTGGGCTTGGCATTATTTGTATCTGCATCTTCCACTATCATCACCCGCACACCTGTCTTCTCGTTTCCAGACCCGCAAGAGACTGCTGAAAACCTGAACGAACTCGCTACGCCGATACATAAGGCTCTCCAGAACGGGGGAGAGGTGCTCTTCATAGGCAACCGCCAATTGCTGACCTTCCGCTATTTTGATTTACCCCTGGTAGCGGACTATGAACGTGTCTTCTTGATGGAAGCGGCAATGGCAAATGATGAAATCTATTTGGATCGATTTCATCAGGAGCTGGCTGAAAAGAAGTTCGCCTTAATCATCAGCGAGCCGCTATCGACTTCACTGAAGAAACCAAAAGACGATTTTGGCGCAGAAAATAACGCCTGGGTGAATAACGTCTCGCGATATATCTTGTGTTATTACACACCGATCAAAACCTTGCGTACCATCCAGATGCAAATCCTCACTCCGGCCTCACAGCCGAAGAAGGGTTGCCCCTAATAAGAATGGGACCTTTTCAGCATGTATTGGAGTAGAACCGGCAGCCTCGGCGATCTTTTTCTCTGGCTTGTGATCAGCTTGCTCAGTTGGGCAGGCGGATGGTTGGTCTGCGCCAGCCTGTTTCGCCTCCGCTCGCGCGAGCAGCTTTTTAGCGGGTTGGCCACGGGCTTGATGATGTTGACCCTTTTTGGAAATATATTCGCCCAAATCATGCCCATCACAGCAACTTACTGGGTCTCGGCCGGGTCGATCCTGATTGGTGGGCTGACAATCGCTTTGTTCGGTCAGCGATTGAATAGTGCAAAGCCTGCCTTCCGATTCGATTTTAAGCAAGTTTTTGACTGGAAAACGATTGCCGTATTCGGTAGTTTATTCCTATTGTTCCTGGCCATTAATCGCGGTTTGGGGTTATTTGACGATTATTCCAACTTGGCGCTGGTTTCGACAATCGCTGCGGGAGATGTCCCACCCCATTTTTACCTTAATCCTGAGCAGATCACATACTACCATTATGGGCTGCATATCTTAGCCGCAGGTTTGGTGCGGGTGGGTGGTTTTTTCCCCTGGAGCGCTTTCGATATTTACAAAGCCTTGAGCATCGCCTTGACGATCACCCTGGGGGGGCTCTGGCTCCGGCGTTGGATAAGCTGGCAGGCGGCTCTGCTCTGGGCTGGCGGTTTGATCCTTTTTGCGGGTGGAACCCGCTGGCTGCTGCTGTTCATTCCTGAAACCGTGCTGAGTAACATGAGCGCGGATATCCATATGATCGGTTCGGGCATCCAGAATGCCCCAGATCTTTATACAGCTTTGCTCGGCCCCTGGCATGCCCAGGGCGAAGGCCCAATCCCATTCCCATTTGCATTTGTGAATGGGATCAATACACCGCTTTCGATGGCTTTAGGCGGCGGAGCGGCGATGTATCATGCGGGGCTGTTCCTGCTTTTGCTGCTGGCTCGCAGAAAGTGGAAGCCCCTCCAAGGTCTGGTCTTTGGGCTGCTGATAGCCGTCCAGGCCCTGTACTCAGAAACCATGTTCGCTCTGATCTTTGGCGGGATTACTGCGATGGCCTTGATTGCCCTGGTCAGATCCATACTCCTGAGGGCTAAAGGCTCTTTGGATGGAAGTCCTGTATCCGCATCCATTCTTAGCTGGGGTTGGTGCCTCGCGCCCTCTCTACTGCTGGTGCCGGTGATGGGGGGCAACCTGTCTGCGCCGCTCCAACAGATGATTGCCAGGGTGCTCGGCGATGCCAGCCAGGGACTGGTGACCGTGCCTACAATCGGCCTGCGCTGGCCTCCGGCGGTTCTTTCGGCTCACCTGGGCGAGCTATCCCTGACCAACCCGGCCCATCTGGTTGTCGCACTGGCCGAGATCGGGCCGATGCTGTTTCTGGCCCCCATTGCGATCTGGGCTACGCGCGGTTATTTCCGCTCGGGAAAATTGCTGCTGGCAGGGTTGAGCTTAATGGCAGGGATCAGTTTTATTGCACCCTTATTGATCCAGTTCGTCGGGCGCGACCGAGATATCACCCGTTTAATGGGTTCTGCACTCTGGATTTGGCTGATCCTGGCAGTACCCTATTTATGGCTGACCCTGACACAAGGTAGAAACAGGACATCCAGTGGGATGGCAAAGAAAGCAGCTGTTTGCGCCTTCTATTCTGTCACTGTGTTCTCAGGGGTTGCCTTGTTCTCTGTACAGCTAACTGCTATGCCACAAACACAGCCATCCTATTTTATCCAGGATGTCGACGCCTGGATGAGCAGAGAATATTGGAACCAACTGGAACCAGGCGACTGGATGTTAGATCCGGTTCACCCTTATCGCCCGGCAACCGTATTTGGCCGAACGGCTGGTCCAGCTTATCAAGATTTCCATATCCCCTACCCGGAGTTCGTAGCGCTAACCAGGAACCTGAATGCGATCGAGATTTCCAAAGCTGGATATTCTTACCTGTACCTGGATCGAAGAACCTGGCAAAACCTCACCCCCGAACAAAAACAATCCATCCAAAACTCCTGCGCACATCTAACATCAGAGAAGAAAAACGAGTTCGGCGATTTCCGCCGCCTTTACGATATTTCGCGTTGTAAAAATCATCCTTGATCTTCTAAAAAGCGAGTTATAATTCAACGGCTGAATTTTAGAAATTATGATTACTAAACCGCTCTCTGACCGCGAGTTGATTCTGCTCGAGGAAATTGAACAAGACCCAGATATTACCCAGGCTTCACTGGCAGCCCAATTGGGCGTCGCAGTGGGTACCGTCAATTGGCATATCAAACGCTTGATCTCCAAAGGATATGTCAAAGTGAAGCGCGCCCAGCGTCGAAAATTGCGGTATATTATCACCCCGGAAGGATTAGCGTTTCGAGCAGCCCTGGCTGTCAATTATCTTGAAACGTCGATGCGGATGTATCGCACCACTCGCCAGCGTGTGCGTGATCTGTTGATCCAAATCCATCAAGCCGGGTATAACCAGGTAATCATCGATGGAGATGGGGATATCGGCGATATCTGCCGGTTAACCTGCTTGGAACAAGGCATTCGGGTTGTGGATTCTAGCCAACAAAGGCAGAACAAACCATTACCCACGCTGGAAGTGCGCGGCACAAAAATTCTCCTGCAATGGACTCGGGTTGAATAATAACAACTGCAAGCGAACAAAGTTTAGGACCGGCTGCCGAGCGCAGCACGAGATAATTGCGAAGCTTATTTCAGCAATACAAGTTTCGCAGGAGGAAAAATAGATAGAATGACCGTCCAAAGCAACTTAGCCCCAAACCTCCCGATTGATCCGGGTGAATGGACGATGGTGATTCGACCGCAGCGCACCTGGTTTGACCTGCGACTGAGGGAACTGTGGAATTATCGTGACCTGATTGGGCTTTTTGTGCGCCGCGATTTCGTCTCGGTATATAAACAAACCATTCTCGGACCGCTCTGGTATATCATCCAGCCCATCATGACCACACTGATCTTCACGGTGATCTTTGGCAGGATCGCCCGCCTGTCGACTGATGGCTTGCCCCAATTCTTGTTCTATATGTCGGGTACAATCGTTTGGGGCTATTTCGCTGAATGTCTGGCAAAAACATCCAATACATTTATTACCAATGCCCAACTCTTCGGCAAGGTATATTTTCCGCGCCTGACGGTGCCTATCTCGATTCTGATTTCAAACCTGATCGCCTTCTCGATTCAGTTTCTGCTCTTTTTGGGTTTCGTCGCCTATTACTGGTTCGCAGGCGCTGACATTCAGCCAAATCCGTGGGTCTTGTTCACCCCGGTCCTGGTGCTGATCATGGCCGGGTTGGGGTTGGGCTTTGGGATTATCGTCTCATCTTTGACAACTCGTTATCGTGATTTACGCTTTTTGGTCACCTTTGGGGTTCAGCTATGGATGTACGTCACGCCGGTCATTTACCCAACCTCAACCATCCCAGAGCGCTACCGCCCATTTATCCAGGCTAACCCACTCACACCGATTATTGAGACCTTCCGCTACGCCTTTCTGGGCGCAGGCAGTGCAAACCCGCTCAACTTGCTCTACAGCGCCGGGTTTATGCTGGTTGTCTTGCTGCTGGGCATCCTGTTATTCAACCGGATCGAGGCAACCTTTATGGATACTGTGTAAACAGGAAATTTGCATGCCAATTGCAATTGTTGTGGATCAACTAAGCAAAGAATACCGCCTGGGTCAAATCAGCAGCGGCACTCTGCGCGAGGACCTCAATCGCTGGTGGGCCCGCAAGCTCGGTCGGCCTGACCCAACTATTAAGATTGGACAGGATGAAGGCAGATACAAAGCATTCGATAGCGGGTTTGGACGCGATGGAGACCGCATTTGGGCTTTGCAGAACGTCAGCTTCACCGTCGAGCAAGGAAAAGTGTTGGGGATTATCGGTCGCAACGGGGCTGGCAAGAGTACATTGCTAAAAATCCTCTCCCGCATCACCGCCCCCAGCCTCGGGAGAAATTAGAGTAAAAGGACGGGTTGCCAGTCTGCTAGAAGTGGGCACCGGTTTTCATCCAGAATTGACAGGACGGGAAAACATCTATTTAAACGGCGCAATCCTGGGCATGAACCAACGCGAGATCGAAAATAAATTTGACGAAATTGTGGATTTCTCTGAAGTGCAAAAGTTCATCGATACACCTGTCAAGCGATATTCCAGTGGGATGTATGTCCGGCTGGCTTTCGCGGTGGCTGCTCACCTGGAACCGGAGATCCTGGTCGTAGACGAAGTTTTGGCGGTTGGAGACGCCGAGTTTCAACGGAAGTGCCTGGGAAAAATGAGCGATGTGGCTCGCTCAGGACGAACGGTTCTGTTCGTCAGCCATAACATGTCCGCAGTCATGCGTCTGACCGAGGAAACCATCGTGCTAAATAAGGGTAGTCTGGCTCTGATGGCAGAAACCTCGCACGCTGTGGACTATTATATGTCTTCCGGGCTCGCCCAGGTCGGCGAACGGCGCTGGGAGTCAGATGAGGTTCCATCTAACGCAGCCCCATTCTGCCCGCTCTTCTTGAGAATCCGTGATGGGCGCGGTCAGATCACCGAAAGCGTGCGTTCGACCGAGCCGCTAATCATTGAATTCCACTATCGCCTGCAAGCCCCGGTCATGGGATTGCGAGTCGGGCTTTATTTGCAAACCGCGCGCGGTGAAATGGTACTCACAACATTTGATACTGATAAGTCAACCCATTTCGAGAACTCATCGGACGCGTCAAGCTGGCGATTATATCAGCCGTTGTGAGATTCCCGGCGATTTTTTGAATGAAGGTCGCTATGTGTTGGGAGTCAATGCCAGCTCTTACCGAGTCCGGCGCTTTTTTCAGGAGGAACAAGCGATCTCATTCACAGTAGACGCCACTGGCGCTCCTGGCTCGCATTGGCTGGAGGTTCGCCAAGGCCCCATCCGACCGCGTCTGGAATGGGAGATCGTCAATGTGCGGATGAAGGACATCCGGGGTGTGGAGCATGATTAAGAAACAGGCAGTCAAAAACCTGCTAGGTGAGTTGCCCTTGACCGCCGAAATTTACTGGCATCTCTTTCAGCATGACCAACCTGTCACCCGCAGCTTTTCGCTCCGCAAGACAGCGAAGCGGCTGCCAGAATGGTGCGCACAAGCGGAAAATGGGCGCAAAGCCATACGAACTGATGGGCGCAGGGTATTGCTTTTTTGCACTCTGCGCTATTGGATCGAACATGCTGCTCTTCTCAGTGTCACCCTGGCGGGGATGGGGCATCAGGTCACGCTGGCTTATCTTCCCTACCCAAGTTTCAATCGCCCGCTCTCTCGCTTCGATATTCGCCGTAACAATGCTTACACCCATAGCGTGCTGAAAGCAGCTTCTGGGATCATACAGCCACTCTCACTGCTAGACGTGCAACCCGAGCCGCCAGCTTCGCTGCCATCTGAACTCGTCAAAGCCATCCGGGAAGTCAGCCTCCGCGACACCCAATACACGCTCCAGGTGGAACAAGTCGATAGCAATATTGAAGCGGGTTCCGGACAATTATCCCTGTCCAACCGGCTTTTCCACTTACGCCAGGAGCGCAACCAGCACGCCGCTGCGGCTGCTTTGGGCTGGATTCAATCGCTGACCGGAACTCGTGCCAGACCCGATCAGCGACCGGATGTATTGATCACTCCAAATGGCAGTATCCTGGAAATGGGCGCAGTTTACCAAACCGCCCGTTTTCTCGGCATCCCGGCTGTCACCTACGAATTCGGCGAGCAGCGCGGGCGGATTTGGTTAGCGCAGAACAGCGAAGTGATGCTGCAAGAAACAGATCGACCTCTGGTTGACGAAACGCGATATTTCCCTGACTGAGAGCCAGTGGGGACAGATCCGTTCCCTGTACGCATCCCGTCAAAACGGACGGCTGTGGGAAAATTTTTCTCGCCTCTGGCAAGGTTTACCCAGCCAGGGCGGCGAGAGCGTCCGCAGGGAGTTGGACCTGGACGATCGTCCGCTGGTACTGCTGGCAGCCAATGTCATCGGAGACAGCCTGACCCTTGGACGCCAGGTCTTCAGCCAGAATATGACTGAATGGCTGGAACAGAGCGTTCAGTTCTTTGCCGGTCGTACAGATGCCCAACTGATCGTTCGGATCCATCCCGGCGAGCGCTATTTAAAAGGGCCTTCAGTTGCTGAAGTCGTTAGAAATGCATTGCCGGAACTCCCAGACCATATCCATTTGATCGAGGCGGACGCCCCCATCAACACCTATGATCTGGTTGAGATCGCCGATCTGGGTCTGGCATATACCACCACAGTAGGGATGGAAATGGCGATGAGCGGCGTCCCAACGATACTGGGCGGCAAGACCCATTATCGGGGTAAAGGGTTTACCCTCGATCCGACCAGTTGGGAAGATTATTTCGGGACCGTGGAGCGGGTATTACAAGCGCCTGCAAGATACCGATTGCCGCGCGAGCAGGTGGAATGGGCATGGAACTATGCTTATCGTTTTTTCTTTGAATATCCCAGTCCTTTCCCCTGGCACCTGTTAAATTTCTGGGACGAACTGGATACCTGGCCGGTGGCACGAGTGCTCTCTGCTGAAGGTCAGGCGGTTTTCGGCCCGACATTCGATCATTTGGTGGGCATCGCGCGATCTTGGTCGCAGACGCAATTGGGGTCAGCAGATCTCAACCATTCAACAACCAGGATCGCGGACAGCGATCAAGCCCGAAACTTGTTTCGGCGCAGCACAGGCGAGGCATGATGACAGAAGCTAAACCGGAAGTTAAACAGGAAGTTCGCCAATTTTACGACGAGATCGGATGGAAATTAGTCGGCGAAGATGGCGATCAAAATGCGGTTTATCAAAATGCTCGCTATGAAGACCTGCGCCCGGTTTCACAGCGCTACATTCATGATTGCCATCTGCGAGTAGCCGCCCATCTGAACCCGGTAGGAAGATTTTTACTCGACGCAGGCTCAGGCCCGGTTCAATACCCAGAATATCTGGAATATTCCAGGGGGTTTGATCAGCGTGTTTGCGCCGATATTTCAATCACAGCATTAACTGAAGCCCGACGCCGATTGGGAAACCACGGATATTATGTGGTCGCGGATGTAGCCAACCTGCCTTTTGTCCGAGATGCATTTGAAGGTGTGGTCTCATTGCACACCATCCATCATCTGCCTGAAGAAGAGCATGTACAGGCCTTCCAGGAAATCTATCGCGTATTAGCGCCGGGAAATACTGCGGTTGTCGTCAACGGCTGGGCTAGCTCGCAATTGATGAAAACCTTCGAACCGTTCATGCAAGTTGCGTATACTTTGCGGCATATCTTCTATCGCCTGAGCCGAAAAAGCCCTTATTATACCAATCATCCAGCCGGTGATGGCGACCCAGAGAACCCACCCCGGCGCAAAGAGAAAAGGAATAATGAAGACACTCAAAAAGGGACCTTCACCAACAAACATGATGCAGCATGGATGAAAGCTGAGGTCGGCAGGTTGATGCCGATCCGCATCCTGGTGTGGCGCAGTGTTACCGTCCGGTTTATGCGGGCTATGATCCATCCCTTCCTGGGTGGGCGGCTTTGGCTGCACATGTTGTATGGATTGGAAGAACGTTATCCTGAATATTTTGGTGAAAAGGGAAAATACCCTCTCATCGTGATCAACAAATGACGAGAATTGTACCAATGAGGCTGGTAAAGAAAAAATGGAATGGAAAGATAAAGTCATCCTGGTAACCGGCGGAACCGGGTCGTTTGGCAAAAAATTCATTGAGATCATGCTGGCAGAATATCATCCGGCCAAGCTGATTGTTTTCAGCCGCGACGAGCTGAAGCAGCACGAGATGCGCGTTGCGGGTTTCGATCACCCCAAACTGCGATATTTCATTGGAGATGTGCGCGACCTGGGACGCTTGAAACGCGCCATGCATGGAGTTGATATCGTGATTCATGCCGCCGCGCTCAAGCAGGTGCCGGCTTGTGAATATAACCCGATGGAGGCGATTAAGACCAACATTTTGGGCAGCAGCAATATCATTGAAGCCGCGTTGGATGCCGGTGTAGAAAAAGTAATGGCGCTGAGCACCGATAAAGCTGTCAGCCCGGTAAATCTCTATGGAGCAACCAAGCTCGCAGCTGAGAAGCTATTCGTCCAAAGCAACTCTTATGCGGCTGGCACTGCCACCCGTTTTAGCTGCGTCCGTTATGGTAATGTGGTCGGCAGCCGCGGCAGTGTGATCCCGATCTTCATCAACCAGCGAACAACCGGTAAACTGACCATCACCGATGAGCGCATGACCCGTTTCTGGCTGACGCTTGAACAAGGTGTGCAATTTGTGATCCACTGCACCGAAGACATGCAAGGCGGAGAAGTCTTTGTCCCCAAGAATTCCCTCCACCCGCATCATTGACTTAGCAAAAGTGATTGCGCCACAGGCTCAAATTGAGGTCATCGGCATTCGCCCTGGCGAAAAATTACATGAGGTTTTGATCAATGAAGATGAAGCGCGCTCAACGCTGGAGCGCGCCGACCTGTATGTAGTGACGCCCTCGACCCCGCTCTGGCAGCGGGACCTGCATTATGGAGGCCATCCGCTGCCTGAGGGTTTTCGCTACGCCAGCGATACCAATCCAGACTGGCTGACAGTCGATCAGATTCGTGAGTATGTTGCCCCGTTCGAGGCGAAACCAGTTTCGGGCGAAATCAGCCTGACCTGAACGCGGCTTAATCATTAAGGCGATGATTCATATCGTAAACCGGAGGATGGGTCGTGCGGAAATGCCGCATCCTGATCACAGGAGCCAGCGGCTTGCTCGGCCTGAACACAGCCATCGAGGCGGCAGCAGGACATCAGGTCTTTGGCCAGGTCAATGGTCACTTGCTCGATGCCAGCAGAGTCGAAGCGATCGCTTCGCCCTCACAAGCCAGCTTCGAAATCATTCAAGCCGATCTGTTGGCTCCGGGAGCCGTGCAGCGCCTATTGGATCAAACCCAGCCTGATTGGGTAATCCACTGCGCTGCGCTGGCCATCATCGATGCCTGCGAGAAGAACCCACAGCAGGCTCGCCAACTGAATACAGAAATCCCCCGTCAACTGGCCCGTAATGTCGCCAGGGGCGGAGCGCGCCTGCTACATGTTTCGACCGATGCGGTCTTCGACGGTGTGCGCGGCAATTACAGCGAGGATGATTTGCCAAACCCGTTGAGCATTTACGCCCACACCAAACTGGAAGGCGAGCGGGCTGTCGCCGAGGAAAACCCGGATGCAGTAATCGCGCGAGTCAATTTGTTTGGTTGGAGTCTGTCTGGTAAACGCAGCCTGGCTGAGTTCTTCTTCAACAATTTGGCTGCAGGGAAAACCTGTATGGGTTTCACGGATGTGTTTTTTTGCCCAATGCTCGCCAATGATCTGGGATTGCTCTTCCTCGAAATGCTCGATTCAGGTCTTAGCGGTTTATACCATGCCGTGAGCAGCGAATGCATCAGCAAGTATGAGTTCGGCCGCCGGCTGGCGCAAATTTTCGGATTGAGCGAAGAACTTGTCATCCCCACATCGGTCTATGACTCTGGTCTTTTGGCTGCTCGATCCCCCAACCTGACCCTGAGCACCCAAAAATTAGCCGGCGCGCTGCACAAACCCAATCCGAATTTATCCACCGGCCTGGAGAAGTTTTACACACAATATCAACAGGGTTATCCACAGCGGTTATCCCGCATGCATATCCCAGACCTCACTAATCAAAAAAAGGAGGCTGGATAATCCAGCCCCAAACCGCAAAACCAGGAGCGCAAAAATGGAGATACAGATTGGTTCCCGAAAAATCGGCCCTACTCACCCCACCTATTTCATCGCCGACGTCGCCGCCAATCACGATGGCGACCTGGAGCGCGCAAAATTGCTGATCCGCCTGGCAAAAGAAGCCGGCGCTGACGCAGCCAAATTCCAGAATTTCCGCGCCCCCATGATCGTCTCCGATTACGGTTTTCGCAATATGGGCGACCAGGTTTCTCATCAGGCAAGCTGGAAAAAATCCGTTTTTCAGGTCTATCATGAAGCATCCATCCCTTTCGAGTGGACAATCCTGCTTAAAGAAGAGTGCGACAAAGTCGGCCTCGATTTCTTTTCATCCCCTTACGATTTTGAAGCCATCGATTTCCTCGACCCTTATGTCGAGATGTACAAAGCCGGTTCAGGCGAAATTGACTGGCTGGAAGCCCTGGCGCGCATGGCCAGCAAAGGAAAACCCTTCTTCGTTGCGACTGGCGCTTCCACCATTGGCGAGGTGCAGCGAGCCGTGCATACCATCCTCAGGATCAACCCGCAACTCGTGCTGATGCAGTGCAACACCAATTACACTGCCAGCCCGGAAAACTATGACCATCTGCATCTGAACGTCTTGAAAACCTATGCGGTGATGTTCCCGGATATCATTTTAGGTTTATCGGATCACACCCACGCGAACGCGCCTGTGCTTGGCGCAGTGGCTCTCGGCGCGCGGGTGATTGAGCGCCATTTCACCGACAGCAACCAGCGCGAAGGTCCGGATCACAAATTTGCGATGAACCCGCATACCTGGGCAAATATGGTCGAGGAAACTCGCCTGCTGGAACGCTCCCTGGGGAGTGCCGATAAATTCATTGGCAAGAATGAGATCGACACCGCTATCGTCCAGCGCCGCTGCTTGCGGGCTGCACGCGACATCCAGGCTGGTGAAACCTTCACCCGCGAGATGATCGATGTACTTCGCCCCGCCACGCCCGGAGCGATCAAGCCAAGTGAAATTGAGGATGTGATTGGGACAAAAGCTTTGTTTGATCTGCCTTATGGAAAAGAGATCAGGTGGACGGACCTGGGCAAATAATGCCGCTAAAAGAGGTCTACTCGAAACCGGTTCCGAGGCGGATTCTCTATTTTTCACGTGACTATTCCACTCACGACCACCGTTTTTTATCTGCCCTCGCATCCGAAACCAGCAGCAGCGGTCTGGAACAGATCTATTACCTGCGCCTGGAACAACGCGGTCCTGTTTTGGAAGAGCGCGCTTTGCCACCCGAAATTGAGATCGTCCATTGGAGCGGCGGCAATAAACCTGCTCGACTGGCGAATAGCCCCAGGCTACTTCTCGGCCTGAAAAAGATTATTCGGACTATAAAACCGGATATGATCCTGGCCGGTCCGATCCAGCGGTCCGCCTTCCTGGTTGCATTGAGCGGGTTCAAGCCGCTTGTCAGCATGTCCTGGGGCTACGACCTATTGCAGGACGCCCGGCGTAACCCGATCTGGGAATGGGCTACCCGTTATACCTTCCGTCGCAGTGCGGCTCTGGTCGGCGACTGCCAGACAATTCGAGATTTGGCAATTTCTTATGGAATGCCTGCTGATCGCATCATCACCTTCCCCTGGGGCATCGACCTGGATCATTTCAAACCATCGATCTCTAATACGATCCCCTCACAGATCCATTCTGACTCCACCGAATCCGTTAGTGATGCGCCGTTCACTCTGCTCTCGACCCGCAGCTGGGAGCCGATCTATGGCGTGGATGTGATCGCCCGCGCTTTTATCAAGGCTGCCACGGTACGACCTGAACTGCGCCTGGCGATGCTGGGCAATGGGTCGCAAGCTGGCTTGCTGCGCCAGATCCTTGAAAAGGTGAACGTTGCGGATAACAAGAATCCGTCTGAGCGTTATGGCTCGCACCGAGTATTGTATCCCGGTCAGGTCGGCTACAACGATTTGCCCCGCTATTACCGCTCGGCAGATCTGTATCTTTCGGCTTCTCATAGCGACGGCAGTTCCATCTCCCTGCTCGAGGCGATGGCCTGTGGTCTTCCAGTCCTGGTCTCGGATATTCCCGGCAACCGGGAGTGGGTTGAGCCTGGAGTCAATGGCTGGCTTTTTCCGGATGGAGACATTGAAGCGTTGGCCAAAGCGATCCTGCAAGCAATAGACCAGCGCAGTCGCCTACCGGAAATGGGACGCCAGTCGCGCCAGATCGCCGAACAGCGCGCCGATTGGCAGAAGAATTTCCCCAATCTGTTTCGCGCCATCGAAATCGCTTTAAATCATGCTGCCTGAGAATCAAATGAAACATACTATCGCCATCATCCAAGCCCGCATGAGCTCAAGTCGCCTGCCGGGTAAAGTGCTGCTTGAAATCACTGGTAAGCCAATGTTAAACCGGGTGATCGAGCGCGTTTGCCGGGCAGAGACCATCGATCAAGTGATCGTCGCAACGACCGATGATTCATCCGATAACCCGATCGCAGAACTATGCAAGAAAAGCGGTTACCCATGTTATCGGGGCAGTATGCATGACGTGTTGGATCGCTATTATCAAACTGCGCGTCAGTACGATCCAGATTTGATTGTGCGCATCACTGCTGATTGTCCATTGATTGATCCACAGGTCATCGATCGCGCTGTATTGGCTTTCCTCGGCACAACTCAGCCGCAAGATTGCCTGCTGCATGGTGATCTCCAAAGACATGAAGACAGCCCAGATCTAAAATTTCCAGCGGATCCGAAACATCTCCTGGATGTTCTTTATCCGCCAGAGGGGCAATATCCGTATGACTTTGCGGCAAACCGCCTGCCGCCTCCGTGGGGACGCACGTATCCAATCGGCCTCGATACGGAAGTGTGTTCGTTTGAAGCGCTGGAAACGGCCTGGGAGGAAGCCCAGGAGCCATACCAGCGAGAGCATGTCATGCCGTTTTTCTATGATCATCTCGATCGTTTTCGAAGTCTTGCTCGTCCATAACGAGAAAGATTATGGAACCTTGCGTTGGACGGTGGATACGCCGGAGGATCTTGAGCTGCTACGCCAGATCTATGCCCATTTCCCGGACCGAGATAATTTTTCCTGGCTGGAGGTGCTGGCCCTGTTCGAAAGCAACCCGGAGCTGGCTGACATCAATGCCCAGGTCCAGGCCAAGCATTACCGCCAGGTTGATGGCAGATATAAAACATCTGGCAGATACAAAACATCTGGCAGATACAAAACATCTGAGCGCAAATGACATTCCTGACGATTTTCTCTGCCCCAAAACCATTCACAAACCCTCATATTGCCGTCATCCAGCGCAATGCGATCCAATCCTGGCTGCACCTTGAAATGGGCAAAACCAGTTCCGCCCATTTCAAGCCCGAGGTGGATGTCTTTCTGGTAGGCGAGGAAGAAGGGATGCGTGAAGTTGCCTCCGAAAATTCGATCCCACTGCTGGCAAATGTCAGACGGAACGAATCCGGCACCCCTCTGGTCAGTTCGATATTCGATCTGGCTCGTCAGGCCAGCGATAGCCCTTATCTGGCTTATGTGAATGGCGATATCTTGCTGCTGCCGGATATCCTGCGGGCTATCCACCAAATAGCAGAAGAAATGACCAGGCAAACAGGCCGTCAATTCTTGCTGATTGGGCAGCGCTGGGATTTGGATGTGAAAGAATTGCTAGATTTCTCTCCCGGCTGGGCAGATCGTCTTCAGGCCATGGCGCGCGGCAAAGGCCGGCTTCACGCCCCAGCAGGCAGCGATTATTTTGTATTTCCACGTTCGGCTTTCAATGAGATGCCAGATTTTGCGATCGGGCGCGCTGGCTGGGATAACTGGATGATTTATCATGCCCGCCAACACGGTTGGCCGGTAATCGATGGCACACCTGCGCTGATGGTGATCCACCAGAGCCACGATTATAGTCATCTACCCGGTGGCTCGTCCCCATTATGACCTGGCCGAAAGCCAGCATAATATGCAGATGGGCGGCGGGCTGAAGCATATGTATATGGTGCTCGACGCCGACCACCAGTTACGCAATGGCAAAATTGTTCGGCCGCGTTTCACCTGGCTGCGCTTCATCCGTTATTTCGAGGTTAAATTGATGCCGGAAAGCGGCGAACTTCGTGCGGCTGCGCGGCCGAGCTCACTCGCCGTCTGCGTAAACTGAGGCGAAAACTGGGAAGAAGAATCATGACGGTTGTACATCATCCAACCCGTGTTGGGATCAATCCAGCCCGCAGCCAGTCAACCATCCATCGTCCAGCCCGCCGTCACAGTCGCAGTGCTCACTTACATCCCTTCCCTGGACCGGCTATTTTGAACACCGCCTGGATGTGCTGAAATTGGTCCTGGCCAGCCTGAACGCTCATACCACACTCCCACACGATCTGTTCATTTTCGATAATGGCAGCTGCGAGTCTGTCGTCGATTACCTGGTTGCACTCGCCATGCCGGCCAGTCGATGACTTGCTGCTCTCGCAGCGCAACATCGGCAAGATCGACGCCCTGCGCATCCTTTTCAACGCCGCTCCGGGCGAGATCATCGCATATAACGATGACGATATTTTTTTCTACCCCGGTTGGCTGGAAGCTCATCTGGAAATCCTGGATAGCTTCCCAAAGGCTGGCATGGTCAGCGGCGCTGCCGGTGCGCAATGCTGCCAGGCATGCCAACCAGAGCCTGGAGCGCCTGGCTGCAGAGATAAAACATCTGAGCGAACCCGCCGAACGGGATTGCTTCGTTCCTCGCAATGACATCGTCGCAGGATTGAGCCTCGCGTGAGCGCCAATCCCGAGATGAATGGGAAGCCGACTGGGCTGCCAGCACCGGGCGTGACCTGTGAAACATTTACAGGCCACCCGCGACCAACTGGATTTGGTTTTTCGGCTTGGAACCTGCGCGAGATGGCCGCAACTCAAAACAGGTGCTTTTGTCGAAGCAATCGGCGCAGCCAATCACTTCCAGTTCGTTACCCCCAAAAAGATCATTCTGCAGGCCCTGCCATCCGAATGGACAGGCAAATTGATGGGTTCGATGATCGAGCTGGACCAGGCAATCGACGATCTGGGTTATCTGCGTCTATCCACCGTTCAGCGCTACACCCGCCACCTGGGTAACACCCTAGTCTGATGAAATCCGCAGGAAGCCGATCAGATGGGGCTTTCGGAACAAATTTCGGCGCTGGAAGGATACAGCCAAACAGCGCCTGGATCTGCAGTGAGGTCAAAAAGTCGCAAGAAGCATTGGCTCTTGAAAATCCCTGGCAGCCGGCGGGTATTCCTGGCGATCTATAAACGCCTGTTCAACATTCTTTATAGCTGAACTCAATTATATGACCGACTTATCGTTCCCCTAAAACCGGTCCCAAATTGGATGAAATCCGCGGAGACGCATATTTTGCCCTTCGTAATCATCCCATCTTCATCTGCGGTCACCCCAAATCTGGGACCAGTCTGGTGAGGGCCATCTTCGATTCGCATCCACAACTGGTGGTGTACCCGGAGGAGACGGTTTTCTTCCGACGCTATCTTCCGCAGGCTGCCGGGTTGGACCAACAGGCGCAACTTGCCCTGGCCGAACGCTTGCTCATCCACATCTTCCGCTGGAACAGCACAAACCCGGTCCCCGACCAGCAAGGTTATCCCGACCGGGATTACTCCGCCATCTCCTACGAAGAAATTCGCCTGAAGATGTGGGAGATCGCTGCCGAAACCAGCCCTGACGGCCAAGATAATCACCACCCCGGAGATATTCTCAGCGCCGCGGTGCTGGCTTATGGAGAGGTTCGGGGGCAGGTCGGCTCACAAACCCGGCAGGTGTGGGCAAACAACATGCGTTGGTGGGTTGAGAAATCCCCTTACAATGAATATTACGCCGATCAGATCTTTAACTGGTGGCCGGATGCTCGCTGCATTCATATTCTGCGTGACCCGCGCGACAATTTTGCATCCTACAGCCGCAAGCACCCGGACTGGAGCCCAGAGTTCTTCGCCGCCAATTGGGCTCGTTCCACCCAGGCTGGCAAGGATAACCTGGCTCGTTATGGGGAAGGGCGCTATCACATCTTGCGCTATGAGGACCTTGTTCACGATCCAGACAATCGGCTGCGAGCATTGGCGGCGTTTCTCGGAATCGATTGGAACGCCTCGCTGATTGCGCCCACTCGCGCCGGAGCGCAGTGGAGCGGCAACTCGATGTTCGCCAACCAGTTCGAACAAATCAGCGCCGCTCCGGTCGCCCGCTGGAAGGAAAAGCTCGCACATACCGACGCGGCTGTGATCGAGTTAATCACACAGCCGCTGCTGACAGATTACGGCTATTCGCCCATAGCGCTCACCCAGAGCGGCCTGGCGTCCAAACTTGCAGCCAGGCTACGCGTGTTCACCTGGCCAATCCGGCGCAGGCTTTTCGGGACACAGAAGTAATTCAAACCGGTTACATGGCCAGCAATAAATTATGTAAGAAACCTATCAATGCCAAACCCATCCAAACAAAGCTCCTCATCCGAAATTAGTTTTGGCCAACGCCTGAAACTGGCCTATCGCGCCTTGCGTGGGATGGATATTTCCCAATCCGCCCACCGAAAAATCCCGGCAAAACCAGTTCCACCCATTTCGCCAGACGAAGTCGCTGAAGCGAAGACCTTCTTCCCAATGGAGAAATTCTTCATTTTTGGGCATGCCCGCTCAGGCACAACCATGCTGACCCGCTTGATCCGCTTGCATCCGGAAGTGCACTGCAATTACCAGGCTCATTTTTTCACCCGACAGCCATTGCTGGAATCGCTTGTCACCAGCGTGGAGGTTGGCGAGTGGTTGAGCCGCAACAGCAACCGCTGGAACCGGGGTAAAGATCTCTCTCCGATAGTGTTGAGGACTGTGGCAGATTTCATTCTGGAGCGAGACGCCCGCCGGGAGGGCAAGCATATCGTTGGCGACAAAAGCCCCAACAGCCTGTTGGACGGCGAGGCAGTCCGCCTGCTGTCGAAAGTATATCCGGACGCAGCCCTGATTTACATCGTCCGGGATGGACGCGACGCAGCCATTTCACACCGATTTCAAGCCTTCATCGACAAGCCACAATATCTCGACCGGGAGGACCTGCGCATCCGAGCAGAATTCTCGCAGACGCCCACGCCTTTCCTGAATGGGGAACGCTCGATTTTCAGCGAGCATGGACTGCGCCAGGCTGCCGAAGGTTGGGTCCGCAATGTGCTCGAAACAAATCAAATGGGGCAAGAGTTGTATGGTGAACGCTACCTGTCGCTGCGTTATGAAGACTTGCTTGAAAATCCCTGGGAACAGATGCTGCGCCTGTGGCGATTTTTGGGGGCTGATCCAGAAGACGACAAATTGCACACCGCCCTGCAATCCGAAATGATGAGCAATCCAGACGCCGAATGGCAGCAACAAAAAGCCAGGGATATTGCCCAACCTCTGCAAAAAGGGAAGCGCGGCGGTTGGCAGGAGATACTGACCGAACGCGATCGGCGCGTGTTCCTGGAAATTGCATCAGATTCGCTTTCAGACTGGGGCTATCCACTGGATTCGAAATATCCTTCAGACAATAACGCGGCAGGAGCCATAAGAGCAACGCCATCATGAAGATCTTAATCGCTGGGCTTGGTTCCATCGGTCGTCGGCATCTGCGCAACTTACTGACCCTGGGCGAGAGCGACCTGGTGCTATTCCGATCCAGAAATAACCAAGAAACAGATGGCGAGTTGACCGGCTTCCCGGTAGAGACGAATCTGGAGGCGGCTCTGGCGCACGGACCTCAGGCGGTGGTTATCTCTAACCCGACCGCTCTCCATCTTGATGTAGCCATTCCAGCCGCTCAGGCGGGATGCCACCTGTTGCTGGAGAAACCCATCTCGCACACATTGGATCGTCTGCCCGAATTGCAGGCCGCGCTGGAAGAAAACCACAGCCAGGCGCTGATTGGCTATCATTTTCGATTTCATCCCGGCCTGGAACGTTTGAAAGATCACCTGGAGAGCGGGGTGATCGGACGCCCGATCTCCGTCCGGGCTCATTGGGGTGAATATCTGCCCGGATGGCATCCCTGGGAAGACTACCGCCAGGGTTACAGCGCCCGATCAGACCTGGGAGGTGGGGTCATTCTAACCCTCAGCCACCCGCTGGATTATTTACGCTGGCTTTTTGGAGATGTCCAATCCGTTTGGGCGTTCAGCGGCAAGCTGAGCGATCTGGAGCTACAGGTCGAAGATACTGCAGAAATTGGCCTTCGCTTCACCACAGGCATGCTGGGAAGCCTGCATCTGGATTACAACCAACAGCCCGCATCCCACCATCTGGAAATCATCGGGACGCGGTGGAACGATGCGATGGGAAAATACCAGTGGGACTGTAAGAATATTCCAGACCGGTTCCAACCAGTGGTTGGAAGAGTCTCTTCCAGCGGATTGTCTTGATCCACAGGGTTTTGAAAGGAACTACCTTTTTTTGAGCGAGATGCGCCATTTCCTGCAGGTCTGCCGCAGGGAAGCCAATCCCCGCTGTAATTTTCAAGACGGGAAGCTGGCTCTAGAGTTGGCATTAGCCGCGCTGGAATCACAGGAGCAGGGCAAACTGATTGAATTCTAAAAAACTGCTATAATAGCGGTTCGTGCTTGTTAGAGCAATGCACCCATTCGTAATCAATGGCGAAATGGATTTCGCCTTATCTTAAGGAGATATTTGTTCATGACTAATAAGAACCACAACGGGCCAAAAACGGATTCGGCCCTGATCAGCCCCTTCGGCGGCAAATTGGTGAACCTGATGGTGGCGGATACAAAACATCCGGATGACGAGGAGCGCGAGGAGTTGGTTGCGCGCTCGACCAAGCTGCCTTCTGTTCAAATTTCTGCACGTTCGTTATGCGATCTCGAGCTTTTGGCTACGGGCGCTTTCTCACCTCTGGATCGATTTATGGGGCAGGCCGATTACGAACGGGTGCTCACCGAGATGCGCTTAAAGAGCGGGCTGCTGTTCCCAATCCCGGTCACTTTGCCCCTGGATGAGAACGCCCTTCCAAAATGGGGTGAAGCGATCACGTTAAGCGACGCCCGCAACAATACGCTCGCTATTATGCAAATTGAAGAGATCTATCACTACGATCCCATGCGTGAGGCTCGCCTGGTACTCGGGACAACCGACCCAAAACACCCCCTGGTTTCGGAGATGATTCGCTGGGGCAAAGTCTATGTTACCGGCGAATTGAAAGTGATCAACCTACCGATCTATTATGATTTTGTCGATCTGCGGCGGACACCGGCCGAGGTACGCGAGCGCCTGGAAGAAATGGGGAACACGAACGTGGTCGCATTCCAAACTCGCAACCCGATGCACAGAATTCACGAAGAGCTGACCAAGCGGGCAGCAGAAGCTATCGGGGGCAGTTTACTGATCCATCCAGTGGTTGGAATGACCAAACCGGGCGATGTGGACCACTTCACTCGCGTGCGCGTTTATCGGGCTCTTGCAGAACATTATTATGACCAACAACGAACTTTGCTCAGCCTATTCCCTCTGGCGATGCGCATGGCTGGACCGCGCGAAGCGCTCTGGCACGCCATCATCCGCCGCAATTACGGCGCCACTCATCTGATCATCGGACGCGATCATGCCGGTCCAGGTGTTGACAGCCAGGGCAAGCCATTCTACGGTCCATACGAGGCGCAGACAATGATGGCCCAATATGCCAACGAGATCGGCGTCCAACCAGTGGAATTCAAAGAATTGGTCTATCTGGCCGATGAAGACCGCTATGAACAGGTTGATCAGGTGCCCGAAGGAGCGCGCGTCTTCTCGATTTCTGGGACACAGGTGCGAGATGATTACCTCGCCAAAGGCAAGCTGCTCCCGGATTGGTTCACCCGTCACGAGACCGCTGAGATTCTGCAACAGATGTACCCGCCTCGCCATAAGCAAGGCTGCTGCATCTGGTTCACCGGTTTGAGCGGCTCTGGCAAGTCGACCACCGCTGAAATTCTCACCTCGCTCCTACTAGAGCGCGGCCGCCAGGTTACATTGTTGGATGGCGATGTGGTGCGTACCCATCTCTCCAAAGGCCTGGGTTTTTCGCGTGAAGATCGCGACACCAACATCCTGAGAATCGGCTATGTTGCCGGCGAGATCGCTCGCCACGGCGGCACGGTCATCTGCGCAGCAATCAGCCCCTACCGTGCCACTCGCAACGAAGCCCGCCGGATGGTTGGTGAGAATTTTATTGAGATCTTCGTGGACACGCCGATCGATGTATGCGAGCAGCGGGATGTGAAAGGCTTATATGCACGCGCTCGCCGCGGCCAGATCACCGGTTTCACCGGGGTCGATGACCCATACGAAGATCCGGTGAACCCCGAAATCACGCTCGACACAGTCAGCTTTGACGCCGGCGCAAACGCGCACAAGATCGTTGCCTTCCTCGAGGCAAGCGGTTTGGTCCTTCCAGATGGCCAAATCAAGAAGGATGAGCTGGAATTGGCATAAGCGCCGCTATTAATTTTGGCTCATTTCGGTTTTCTCGGTCGCAGGGTCTCTTCCGCTCTTCACCATCCACCTGTCTTTTTGTTGGGGTTGTCTTTGCTGAGACAACCCCACTGGGCGGTTGATACCTGCGCAAAGTGTTTCTCCCGGAACAGGTTTTTTCCAAAAGCCATTCTATGCAAAGAAATTCCAGATCGCCTCAATCAACCTCCTTACCAGAATTATTCGATCTCAGCGGGCAGGTAGCCGTCGTTACCGGTGGAGCCGGGCTGCTGGGAAAAGAATTCTGCCGCACGCTGACAGATGCAGGCGCGGCAGTGGTAATAGCCGATTTAGATTACGCGATGGCGGACTCCCTTTCCCAACAAATCCGTGCCAATGGCAGAATTGCCAGCCCGGTCAGGGTAGATGTTGGCAACCCCGATTCGGTCCAATCCATGGTCGCGATGACCATCCAGGATTTTGGCCGGCTGGATATCCTGGTGAACAGCGCTGCCCTCGATCCAAAATTCGACCAAACGATCCTAGCCAGCGATGCAAGCTTCAGCAAACTGTCCTCCGGCGCATTTGAAGACTTTCCTTTGAAAGCCTGGAATCAAGCCTTATCTGTCAACCTGACCGGCGCTTTTTTATGCTGTCAGGCCGCCAGCCGGCCTATGTTGGATCAAGGCAGCGGCGTGATCATCAATCTCTCCTCCATTTACGGCATTGCTGGCCCTGATCAACGCATCTACCAGCGCCCTGGAGAAGAAACGAAGTATAAACCAGTCTATTACACGGTCACAAAAGCCGGGATCATCGGGCTGACACGCTATCTGGCGACCTACTACGCCGGGAAGAACATCCGGGTTAATTCCCTTTCTCCCGGCGGCGTCTACAATGATCATGACGAGGCGTTCGTCCAGGCTTATTCAGCCCGCTCGGTGGTGGGGCGAATGGCCAAAAAAGATGAAATGAACGGCGCATTACTATTCCTGGCTTCGCCGGCCTCGGCTTATATGACTGGAGCAAACCTGGTCGTCGATGGCGGCTGGACAGCCTGGTAAGGACCGTGAACAAAAAAAACGCAGAGCCGGTCGTAGCATTGTGCGATCTACACATTATTGTTTTCTTTGCGGAGCCTTAAAATGACCGAAGCAATCGCCATCATCCCCGCCAGGGGCGGCTCAAAAAGCATCCCACATAAAAATATTCGCCAGTTTGCCGGCTATCCCCTGATCGCATATAGCATCGCGGCGGGACTGGCTTCCGAAAATGTGTCTCGCGTCATCGTCTCAACAGATGATCAGGAAATTGCTGCGGTTTCCCGCTTCTACGGAGCCGAAACGCCCTTCCTCCGCCCTGCAGATTATGCGGCAGACAACACCCCTGATCTGCCTGTCTTCCAACATGCCTTGGACTGGCTGGCTGAACATGAGGGCTACCAGCCAGAGATTACCGTCCAACTCCGCCCAACCTCCCCTTTACGGCGAGTGTGGCATATCGACCAGGCAGTTCTACGACTGCTCGAACATCCCGAAGCGGATTCCATTCGGACGATATGCGCACCGTTCCAAAACCCGTTCAAGATGTGGCAAATCCGCCCAGACGGTCTGATACAGCCATTAATTCCAGCGGAACTCATCCTGGGCGAAATGGGTACGGTAAGGACTGCCGAAACCGATTCCCAGGTCGATCCGCGCGAACCCTATAATATGCCGCGCCAGCTCTTACCAGAGGTGTATTGGCAGACCGGCTATGTAGACGCAGCCTGGAGCGATACCATCCTGGAAAAAGGCTCGATGACCGGCGATTTCATCCTGCCGTTGGTCATCCCGCCCAGCGATTGGATCGATATCGATTCCGCCGACGATTGGCGCCGGGCAGAGCGCATGCTTGAATCGGGCGAAATCACGTTTAATGACCTGGGGTACCAAATTAAGGAGTATTGAATGCCTGTTATTAAAATTGGCGATCACCTGGTTGGCGATGGACAACCCACCTATATCATTGCCGAAATTGGTGTAAATCACAACGGGTTTCTCGATCTGGCCTTGAAGTTGATCGATGTTGCCGTAGATGCTGGCGCTGATGCTGTCAAGTTCCAGAAACGCAACCTGGATAAACTCTACGCCAAGAAATACCTGGATAACGCCAATTCTGGGGAAAAAACGCTGCGCTATCTGTTACCCATCTTGCAACAGGTAGAGTTGACGAACGATGCTTATTATACAATCGTCGATCACTGCCGCCAGAAAGGGATCACGTTTCTTTGCTCCGCCTTTGACGCCGAGAGCGCCGACTTTCTCGAAACGCTCGGTCTGCCTGCATACAAAGTAGCATCTGCCGACCTGACCAATCTTCCGCTTCTGGACCATCTGGCAAGCAAAGGCAAGCCGCTTATCCTTTCAACCGGGATGTCGCACATGCACGAAGTAGAAACAACAGTTGCTTTTCTAAAAGAAAAGAAGGTTGAATTTGCCTTGCTGCATTGCAACAGCACTTATCCAGCCGCTTTCGAAGACATCAATTTGCGTTTCATGGATCAGCTCAAGCGCTTTGGCGTCCCGATCGGTTATTCCGGGCACGAGCGCGGCATTGCTGTTTCTACTGTGGCAGCTGCAATGGGCGCCAGCATCATCGAGCGCCACCTCAGCCTGGATCGCACAATGGATGGACCCGACCACGCCGCCAGCCTGGAACCGCAAGGTTTCAAGAAAATGGTGCGCGATATCCGTCAGGTTATCGAGGCTTTGGGGACCGGGGAAGAGAAATACATTTCACGCGGTGAGATCCTGAACCGTGAAGTGTTGGCAAAAAGCCTGGTCGCTGCTCGCACGATCCAACCCGGCGAGACCATTACCGCCGATATGATCACCGTCAAAGGTCCAGCCCTCGGCCTATCACCTCAAAAATACCCTCACTTGGTCAACAGAGTAGCTGAGCGAATCATCGAAGAAGACGAGCCTTTCCTGGACCGTGACCTGGGGGTCATCATCTCGCTAGAGGAACAGCAAATGCTGCCGATGGAATTTGGGTTCACTGTCCGCTTCCGAGATTTTCATGAAATGCTTCAATACCATCCGCATATGCTCGAATTTCACTTCACCGACCAGGACCTCGATGAGCATTATCCCGGAGAGGATCATACAGAACGATCAGACCATCCCCTTAAATTGGTAGTACATGCCCCAGAATTTTGGGACCGCACGTTGGTAGATATCTGCACCTTGGACGAACGTCAACGGGAGGCTTCGGTACAACTGCTCCAAAAAGCGATTAATCTGACTCGCACTATGGCGACCTATTTTGTCGGTACGCCAAAAGTGATCATTCACCCAGGCGCGATCGAGCCTCGATCATCCAATCAGCGACCACCGCTCGCTTTACGATAATCTGCGCCGATCAGTACAAGAGATTGATCATGATGGCGTCGAGCTACTGCTGGAAAACCTGCCGCCTCACCCCTGGTATTTCGGGGGCCAATGGTTGACGAATGCTTTCATGGATGCCCAGGAGATCCTGGATTTCATCGATCCGCTTGGCTTGAAATTCTGTTACGATTTATCGCACCACAAGCTCTATACCAACTGGGCGCATGTCGATTTTTATGAACAATTACGCCTGCTGCTGCCTTATATTGGGCACTTGCACCTCTCCGACGCAGCCGGTCTGGATGGAGAAGGCTTGCAGATTGGAGAAGGATCGATTGATTGGGTGCATTTCTTTCAGGTGTTGGGCGAATATCATGGTACGATGATCCCCGAAATCTGGCGCGGTCACCAGCGCCAGGGCGAGGGATTTTTGATCGCTATCCAACGACTTTCGCAAGCCTATAGTTCCAGCAGACTATCTGCAGCCACGCCGGTCGTATAGCGGCTGGGTTTCTCAGTTCATTCATCACAGATCATATGCCACAAACAAACCTGCTAACACGGATCTCCGAATGGCAAAATCACCTGCGCGTGATGAACCTGGCGCGCCAGGTCGCCGCCCATGCGCCGCAGGCCATGGCTCAGCAGCCAGTAGTTTTCTTCAATGCATCCTCGCGCATTACAGGGCTTAGTCAGAATGCAGCCTTTTCGCTGCTCGCCAGTTGGGGCCTACGCCTGGCGGGTGTGCCTGTACAGCATTTTGTCTGCCAGCAAGGGATGAGCCATTGTGTGTTGGGCACCAATCGGGAGAATTATCATAAACCACCTCCTTGCAAAGCCTGTATTCGCCAATCACAGCGGCTATATTTCGGAGCGGATGCATACAGGTTTGGCTATTCGCCTGATCTCGACCTCATTAACGCTCTCAAGAATTTAAGCGTTTGGGAGTTATGCGATTTCGAATATAACAAGATCAAAGGCTCGCTTGTCACGCCTGGGCTCTCGCTCCCACTGGGTCGGCTTGTGCTGCCATCCATCCGCTGGTCTCTGCGCCGTTATACACTCCCCGACGACCCCCAGACCCGCTACCTGCTGCAAGAATATATTCTCTCTGCTTACAATATTGCCCAGGAATTCTCAGCCTTCTTAGATCAAGTGAAGCCTGTCACCGCTGTGATCTTTAACGGGATGATGTATCCTGAGGCGATGGCGCGCTGGATTGCGGCTGCACGCGGTTTGCGCGTGATCACCTATGAAGTCGGGTTTCAGCGTTTCTCGGCTTTCTTCACCGAAGGCGAGGCCACCGCATATCCGATCTATTTCCCAAAAGATTTTGATCTTAATGAACAGCAGAATGAAAAGCTGGATCAGTACCTGGAAAAGCGCTTTCAAGGTCAATTCACCATGGCAGGTATCCGCTTCTGGCCTGAGATGCGCAGCCTGGAAAAATCGTTTATCAAAAAAGCGGAACAATTTCGCCAAATCGTCCCAATCTTTACCAATGTGGTCTATGACACCAGCCAGGTGCATGCCAATACGATCTTCCCGCATATGTTCGCCTGGTTAAATTCCGTGCTTGAGATCATCCGCTCTCATCCAGAGACCCTGTTTGTCATCCGCGCCCATCCAGACGAGATGCGCCCCGGGACCGCAAAACAGAGCCGCGAGAGCGTGCGTGAATGGGTGGCCCAAACCGGCGCGGATTTACTCCCGAATGTTGTCTTTATCGATTCTCAGGAATTTATCAGCTCCTATGAATTGATCCAGCGCTCAAAGTTCACCATGATCTACAATTCGTCCATCGGATTGGAAGCTTCTCTGCTAGGCATGCCTGTGCTGTGTGGCGGGAAAGCGCGTTACACCCATTATCCAATCGTCTTCTTCCCAAACAGCAGCGATCCACAAGACCGCCAAAAAGAATACATCGCTACTGCGCAGAAATTCCTCGACGCAGATCAGATTGAAGTCCCGCCAGAATTTCGCCTAAACGCCCGTCGGTTCCTTTACTATCAGCTTTTCCGCTCCTCGCTCAGCTTCGAAGATTACCTCAAGGATGGATATCGAAAAGGCTATGTTCGGCTCATCCCATTCACCTGGCAAGCCCTCTTGCCAGAGAACTCCCCAACCATCCAGGTCCTGCTGGAAGGGATCAGCGGACAGGGCGCCAACCAGAGCGCACGGCTGCGCACAAAAGAATCGGAAGAAAACAACTCATCTTTCATGACTGAGGAAATCGCATGAGCACAACAGCGGAAATGAATTTCGGACAGGGCGGATATAAACCATCCGATAGAATTGAACTCTTTTCTGTTGAGTTATTAAATCAAAACCGCCCATTGGTGGAAGAATTGAAGACCCTGGCGCGCTCGCTCCGCCTGGAGTTCGGCTGGCACTATCTGTTGGATTTGACCTGGACGATCCAAAATCTGAGGGATATTTTTAGTCCGCATACGATTATGGGTAAGACCATTATGGACGCGGGCGCTGGAACAGGGATCATGCAATGGTATCTGGCTCAGGCCGGTGCGCAAGTATATAGCGTAGATCGCATGAGCCGCGCTTATCTGCCGCTGCGTTTCCGCAAACGTTTCAATGTCCATGGACTGCGAAAAGAGGATTTGGCTCCCGTCTGGCGAGCGTTATTCACCCATCTCAACCGCCCGATGAATGCTCCTTTCTACCGCCGGTGGGCTGGCAGGTGGATGGCGATTGGACGTGATATAGGCAGCACCCTTTCAGGTCCGGTACCCGGTATCGAAACCAACCACCCGGCAGTATTGATTTATAACCAGGACCTGAGCAACCTGGCTGATATCCCCGATAACACATTGGATGCGGTGGTCTCAATTTCGGCATTAGAACATAATACACCGCAAGGTCTGGAAAAGGTGGTAGACGAGTTGATGCGCGTATTAAAACCTGGCGCGCCATTGCTGGCTACCCTCACCGCCGGCAAAGACCAGGATTGGTGGCATGAGGCTTCCCAGGGTTGGTGTTATAGCGATGCCAGTCTGCGCCAGCGCTTTAAATTGTCGCCCAACGCCAGTTCCAATTACGCTCGTTATGATGAATTTTTCACCCAGATCAAGGAGTCCATCGAACTGCGCCAGAATCTGGCCCGTTTCTACAGCCAGGATGACAAAAAAGGAATGCCCGGGGGTATCTGGAACCCGGAATATCAACCCGTTGGAGTATGTAAAGTAAAACCGATCTGAATTGGGATTGGTTTGCACCCTCCTGCAAGGAAAAGAAAACAGATGAACATCAACGATCACCAATCAAATCCAAAAATAACCCTGGCTCAAGTTCAGGCTCTATTGGCTGAGGCGATCCAGGTCCCAGCGGAATTGGTCACCCCAGAACTTGCTTTTGGCGACCTGCCGCAATGGGACTCTTTAGGACATATGGAGGTGATGTTGAAACTGGAGGAAGAATTCGGTGTAGCTATCGACGCCGACATGATCGCCAACTTGATCAGCATCCCAGAGATTATGCGATTTCTAGAAGGAGGCGATCATGCCTGAGGAGAATTTCATTCTATTGGAATTTGAGCCAGTCGTTTCGATCCCGGAATATCTGACTGGAGAAATCCAATCCAAGCTGGCCTATGCGGATGAGCGAATTATAAAGGCGCAGGTCAGCCAGAACCAGATCTCACTGACGATATGTGCATTGCCGCGTGCAGGCGCCACATCTGAAACAGAGGAAGATTCGCACTTAACGCCGACGGAAAGACAGGCTGAGTTGGTGGATAAAGTTCAACGGGTTGTGCTTTCAATGGCAAAAGGCGCCATCCGACCCAAAGTGCAAATCCTGGAAGATCATCTGGGTCGACCAACGCCTTACTGGCTAGATCCGATGCCAGGATTGTTAGAGATGGGTGAAGTCTCCCAAGAATTCGGCGGAGTATTCACGCTGGGTTCGCTCCTGACCCGCCTGATCGACTATTTTGAATCACAGTTCATCGGCCTGGCGAATTCATTTGACGCCGCTCCTTACCGCTTCCCTACCCTGATCCCTGCTCGCTACCTGGAGCGGGTCAATTATTTCCGCGCTTTCCCCCATTCGCTGTCCTTTGCTACCCACCTGCGGGAAGATCTGGATATCATCGATAATTTTTCCCAGCATGCCTCCTGCGATCAACATGGGCTGCAAGCTCCATCAGATTCATTTGCTGGCGTACAATGCTTACTCTCTCCGGCAGTTTGCTACCATTTGTATTTTGCCCTGGCGGATAAGCCGCTCCCAGATGGCCAGGTCATCGCTACCGCAGTCGGTCAATGTTTTCGTTATGAAGCCATCAACCTGACCACACTGGAGCGCTTGTGGGACTTTACCATGCGCGAGGTAATTTTTGTCGGATCGAAAGATTTTGTCCTGGAGAATCGTGAAATCGCCCGCCAGCGGATGAGCCGCGTCTTTGAGAAGATCGGTATGGCCTATCGAGTGGAAAGCGCTAATGACCCATTTTTCATTGGCGAATTCCGCAAACAGGCCGCTTTCCAAAGCGCATTCCAGCTCAAATTTGAGATTCGCGCCCGCCTGCCTTTCAAAGACTCAACCCTGGCTGTTGGTTCATACAACTATCACCAGGATTTCTTCGGGCGCAATTTGAACATCACCCTGCCCGATGGCTCTCCAGCCCACACCGGCTGCGTTGCCTTTGGGTTAGAGCGGATCGCCTTTGCCTTTCTGGCTCAATTCGGGCTGGACCCGGCCCAATGGCCGGACGAAGTGCGTGAGAGGACAAGTGGTATTGCCCAGGCCTAATCCTGCGCAATACCGCTCAACCTGATACAAGATTTGGGAGTGGTCCTATGAGTGCGGATAAAAAACATCCGGCGGATAAAAAACATCCGGCAGACAAGATTCATTTATCTGAAACTGGTTCTCGCCAGCCTGATTTCGGCGCAGACCCAACAGACAATCCAAATTCGCCGCAAATCGTCTATCGCGAGGCCGTCGAAGCAGATTTCCCCGCCGTGGTATCTCTTTATGCAAAACTCGACCAGCTTTTGAAACAGTATACCTATTCCTTCCCGGCGGTCGACAACGTCGGCGAGCTCTGGCTGGATATGTTCCGGCGCACACTCGGCCGCTTCAGTGTGCTGTATGTCTCCGAAATAGACGGCGAGGTGGTCGGTTTTATCGTCGCCCGCATAAAGCGCGTACCGGAATACCTGGGAGGCGTGATGGTAGGCGAATTAAAAGATATGTGGGTTGAACCCAGGGTGCGTCGGTTTGGGATCGGTGAGAAGCTATTACGTATGGCGATCGAATGGTGTCGTGAGCAAAACGTCTATTCCTGTGAGGCCCAAATTCTGGTCGGCAACCAACCCATTATTAACCTGGTCGAATATCTGGGGATGAAAAAAGAGCTCTTCCAACTCCGCCTGAGTTGGGAGGACTACAACCAGGGCTAATACCAATTCTGCAATGTCATTGCGAGCGCTCTGTGCGAAGCAGTCTTTGTACAGGCTATTCTTCGCAGCGAAATGCGTTCATTTCGATATTTGTAACGGTTTACATGCAAGAAATTCATCGAAACCAGGTTGTTGACGGCCTTATATCACTTGGGATTTCCCCTGGAGATGGGCTGCTGGTCCATTCAGCAGTTCAGTTCTTAGGCCGTCCTGTGGGCGGACTGGAGATGTACCTAGATGCCATCTTTGCGGTGATCGGATCAGAAGGCACACTGGTTGTGCCCACTTTCAACTTTGGATTTGCAAACGGCGAGCCATACGATCCAGCCGAGACGCCCTCTCAGGGTATGGGTGCATTCTCTGAATATATCCGCCGTCTGCCCGTGGCAAGGCGGACATCTCACCCAATGCAATCCGTCGCTGTCATCGGGCGCTATGCCGATGAGTTAGCAAGCCGAGACACTATTTCTGCCTTCGACCCAGGCTCCGCCTTCGAGCGCATACTGGAGTTGAATTTCAAGATACTCCTGCTAGGCGCGGATTCGCGGGCAATCTCCATGTTCCATTATTGCGAGCAACGAGCGGCTGTCCCCTATCGTTACTGGAAGGAATTTAGCGGCATGGTACGAACCTTGTCCGGCTGGGAAAACCGCTCTTATCGCATGTTTGTGCGTAATTTAGATATCAAACCAGAGTTGACCCTCGATCCAGTTGTCGAAATGATGCAGCAGCACGGCGAATGGCGTAGCATCCCTCTCAACTACGGCCAACTCAGCCTCTGCCGCCTGAGTGATTTCGTCCGCGCAGCCAATTATTTCCTGCAGCAGGATCCCTGGTCGCTGGTCACCAATCGAAGCGGATATAAACCATCCATATGAGCAGCATGATTGAACTGATCCATGAGCTTTGGTTCCTACGGCGCGATCTGGTATCCGACGATTATGATCTTGCCCTCTATCGCCTGGCTGAAGAGATTCATCACAACCATCATCACTCGCCGGATGTTCTTGATCCCCCGATGATCATCCATGAATATGCTACCGGCGAGCCTTGCTGGACCTGGAAAATACCTGAGAAATGGTCCTGTCCAGAAGCGTATTTGGAGACGGTGGATGGAAGGCGTTTGATCGATAGTGCGATCCATCCGCTTCATGTCGTATCCTATTCGCTGCCCTTCGAGGGCGTGGTTAGTCGGGATGAGTTGCTCCTGCATCTGCATGTCCACCCGACTTTGCCGGACGCGATTCCGTTCGTCTTCAAATATTACCAGCGCGATTGGGGATTATGCGCCTCGCAGAACTTGCGTTCCACTCTAAATGAGGATGCTTATAAGGTCGTCATTCGTTCGCGTTTTGAACCAGGCGCGCTCAAAGTGGGCGAGGTGGTTATTCCGGGTGAGAGCGAAGAGACTATTGTGTTGGTTGCCCATCTATGCCACCCAGCCATGGTAAACGACGACCTGACCGGCGTGGTCGTCGGGTTAGATGTCGCCCGGGCTCTGCTGGCTGGCCCAAAACCACACTACACCTACCGTCTTTTGATTCTGCCAGAAACGATCGGTTCAGTAGCGTATCTGAGCCACAATGAACACCTGATTCCTAATATGGTTGGGGGCATTTTCCTGGAAATGCTCGGCGATGACTCGCCCCACGCCCTGCAAGCATCTTTTCAGCCCGAGAGCCAGTTTGACCGTTGTCTGACCGCCGCCTTGCGTGGGCTGGATCCGCAGGGTTACTGCGCTCCTTACCGGATGGTGATCAATAACGACGAGCGCCAGTTCAATGCGCCGGGCGTACGCGTGCCTATGCTATCACTCTCCAGAGTGGAGCAGCGCGACTCACCCACCTGGCCCTACCCGGAATATCATTCCAGCCTGGACACACCCGCGATCATCAGCGCCGACCGTCTGGAAGCCTCCAAACAGGTTGTGTTAGGTCTGATCCAGGCTTGGGAGAACAACCAATATGTGGTCAATAATTTCAAGGGTGAGATTTTTTGCTCCGGCTATGGAATTTGGGTTGACTACCGTATCAACCCGGAAGGCCATCGCCGTTTATTTGAGATTATGGAACGTTGCGATGGCAAGCGCACAGTCGCCGATATCGCCCAGGAGTTGGATATATCATTCCAGGCTGTCTGGGAGGTTGTAAATTTGTTGCAGGAGAAAGGTCTGGTCTGGTATCGCCGATGACATCATCCCGATCTATAAAGCGTCAAGATGAATTTCGGAGCCCAAATAAGCTCCGGAATTGGTTAAAAATCGCACGCTGGCAATACCGGCGGGCTGTGGTTTCGCTCCGCTGGGGGCCGAACACCTTACGGGGTACCCCCACAGTGCTGGGAAATGCCATGCCGAAATCCGGCTCGCATTTAATAAACCAGGTTGTTCAGGGGCTTACCGGTTTGGGCCCATTTGTGAATCCGGGCTTCCCACCAGTCAACCGGGACGAGATCAATAATAAGCTAGCCGAACGAGAAGTACTGGCAAATCTCAAGCAGATGCGCCCTGGGGATATCGGTTATGGGTATATCAAGGCGCTCCCGCCGTTTGTCTCGCTGCTCACCCAGCCCGGTAGAGCTACCGTGTTTGTTTACCGCGACCCGCGTGACATGATCATCTCGCATGTCTTCTACGCCACCCAAATGCACACCGGCCATGGCATGCACCGCTACTACAACGAAAACCTGCAGACCATGGAGCAGCGCATCAATGCTGCCATTGAGGGAGTTGAAGAAATCGATTCTGACGGCAACCCATCCCGCGCCTTATCACCCATTCGAGAAAAATATGAGAGTTATATGGGTTGGTTGGCTGAACCTACAGTGCTCTGCCTGCGTTTTGAGGACTTGATTTTGAACCGGCAGGCAGCCCTTGGACGCCTGCTCGATTATCTGATTGTCCGTGGTTTCAAATCCAGGCTGGCTCGCCCACAAGAAATCGAAATCCTGCAAAAAGCGATCGCGCCAAAGAAGTCTGGCACTTTCCGCAAAGGTCAGCCAGGCAACTGGCGCGAGCATTTCACACCCGCCAACATTGCTTTCTTCAAAGAACGCACCGGCGACCTGCTGATTCGTTTAGAATATGAAGCGGACATGGATTGGTAACTATTCTATGATGAAGCTTCCATCCAAAAGCAAAGCCGAAGCCTTATTAAATCAGGCTCAATCGCTCAATCCTGGACCCTGGGTAACCCATTCGATATATGTCGCCCAGGCAGCCGAAGCCATCGCAGCGTGCCACCCGGAAATGGACCCCGAAGCGGCGTACGTCCTGGGATATCTGCACGATATTGGCCGCCAGGAAGGAGTAACCAGTATGCGTCACGCAGTGGATGGTTATCGTTTTCTGGCTGGCCTGGGGTACCCGTTCGCGGCTCGGATTTGCCTGACCCATTCATACCCGATCAAGAACGCTGCTGCCGGCTCCAGCATTTGGGACGGGACCGACGAAGAATATCAGTTCGTCCAGACATATCTCGACCAGATTGAATTTACTCTATATGACCGGTTGATCCAGCTATGCGACTCGCTCGCGTTGCCAAGCGGCTTTTGCCTGCTGGAGATGCGTCTGGTCGATGTGGTCAGACGCTATGGTTTCAACGATCTGACCATCCCCAAATGGGATGCTTTTTTTATGATCAAAGCCGAATTTGATGCAGCCATTGGCAAATCCGTCTATAGCGTGCTGCCAGGGATAATCGAGAATACGTTCGCATGATGGATCAACATGCCGCCACAGAACCTGCTGCGAACTAAGAACTTACGCTCAAATACAAGCACGGGAATGATTCTTCGCATCGCCCGGCGCAGGCTGCGCCGCTGGCGAGCGCTTCTGCGTTGGCGCGCGCTGTCATTCAATCATGCCCCCATCCTGTTCGCCAATTCATTTCCAAAAAGCGGCACCCATCTGCTGACCCAGGTCATGGCGGGATTCACCCATCTAGGCCCGGCTGTGGACAGCGGATTGCCAGCCATCGTGACATTCGACGGCTTTAGCGGACGCCAGCGCACTCGGGATGAAATTCTGAAAGATCTGCGGCGCTTGCTTCCGGGAGATATCTCCTACGGGCATGTGCACGCATCCCCACAAGCCGCCGATTTCCTCTTTTCGCCAACCGCCGATTTCGCTGCTTATTTCATCCTGCGCGATCCGCGCGATGTGGTGATCTCGCATGTACATTATGTCTCGGAAATGGCCCCAAATCATATCCACTACCGCTATTACCACCAGGTACTAAGGGATTTTGACGAAAGGCTTGAAGCCAGCATCACCGGCGTACCGATCTCCGAGCTTGAAAAAGCTGCTGGATCGCCGGTCCTGGAACCGCTGCCGGATATCCTGGCGCGCTTCGAACCGTATCTTGGCTGGCTGGATTACCCGAAGATGCTGGTATTACGCTATGAAGATTTCATCACCGATCGCCAGCAGACATTAGGGCGAGTGTTCGACCATGCTGTAGAACATGGCTTTCGGTCAAAGCAGAACCGCCAGAATGCGATTGCCATGTTGGAAAAAAGCATCGATCCGCAGCGCTCACCCACTTTCCGAAGCGGAAAAATCGGAGCGTGGCAAAGCGTCTTTAATGAGCGTCATACCCGTCTCTTTATGAACATCGCTGGCGACCTGCTTCAGCGCCTGGGGTATGACGATTTCGAAACAAGCATTGGACATCCTCCGCACTGATGAAATTGACCCAACGCTGATCCAATTCACACAAGAAAGAATTGCGCACTAAAAATGACTGTTGACTCTCACCTCGGACAAATTTGCGCTCTCGTCCCAATGCGGCATCACTCTCAACGTGTGCCCGGGAAGAATTACCGCCCGCTGGCTGGCAAACCACTCTACCAGCACATCCTGTCCACCCTGCTGGCCTGCCCGGAAATCAGCCAAATCGTTGTTGACACAGACAGCGATCCTGTCATTCAGGCGTTGCAGGCAGACCCAGCCCATTCGAACGAACTCTCCGCCGGAGGTTCTTTATCCGCTGCTGTTCGTGATCGTCGGATCATTGTACTGGAACGGCCAGAACATTTGCGGGGAGATCAAGTCCCGATGAATGAGATCCTGGCTTACGATACATCCCAAGTGCATGCGGATTTCTACCTGCAAACGCACAGCACCAATCCGCTTCTGCGACCCGAGAGCATTTCCAGGGCGGTGCAGGCTTTCAGATCCGCTTATCCGGCCTACGACTCGCTCTTCTCTGTCACCCGCCTGCAAACGCGCCTGTGGGATCAACTCGGAAGGGCAGTTAACCACAACCCGGCTGTGCTCTGGCAGACCCAGGATCTGCCCCCAATCTATGAGGAAAATTCCTGTATCTATATCTTCACCCGCCAAAATTTATTGGCGCGCCGAAATCGATTGGGTGAACGCCCAATGATGTTCGAGCTGGATGCATCTGAAGCCTGGGATATCGACGAAGAGCTGGACTTTGCCATCGTCGAGTTCCTGATGAGCAGGGATCAGGCTACCTGACCCGCTGCCGCAAGAATCAATTAGGAAAGGAACCTATGCCAACTGTCCTTGTCTCTGCCCCTTATCTGATCCCGATCATTGATCAATTCAAACCCTTGTTTGAAGGATACGGCATCGATCTGATCGTCGCTCCGGTTGACGAGCGCCTTAACGAAACCGATCTGCTAGAATTTGCCGGGCAATTCGACGGAGCGCTGTGCGGCGATGACCAATACACCACCCGAGTGCTTGAAGCCTGCGCCCCGCGCCTTAAAGTGATCTCAAAATGGGGTACCGGGATCGACTCCATCGACCAGCCAAGCGCTGCACGCCTGGGAATCAGAATTGGACGAACTCCAAATGCCTTTACCCTGCCAGTTGCAGACAGCGTCTTTGGTTATATGCTTGCCTTCGTCCGCCGTTTGCCCTGGATGGATCGGGCGATGAAAGCGGGAATATGGGATAAAATACCAGGCCGGTCGCTCAGCGAATGTACACTGGGGGTGGTAGGTGTTGGAACCATCGGAAGATCGGTGCTGCGGCGCGGGCGCGCTTTCGGCATGCGCCTGATCGGAAATGACATTATTGAAGTGGCGCCCGATTTCGTTCGAGAGACGGAGGTGCAAATCACTGCGCTGGATGAGCTCTTGCAGCAATCTGATTTCGTCAGCCTGCATACCGACCTCAACCCAACCAGCTATCACCTGATCAATCAGCACACACTGGCCCAGATGAGACCCAGTGCATACCTGATCAACACCGCCCGCGGGCCAGTGGTCGAAGAAGCAGCTTTGATCAAAGCCTTGCAAGACAGAGTGATCGCTGGAGCAGCCCTGGACGTATTCGAGGTGGAACCTGTTCGGCTGGGAAACCCCTTGTTAGGCATGGATAACGTGCTGCTGGCGCCGCACAATGCGAACTCCAGCCCGGCAGCCTGGGAGCGCGTCCACAAGAATACGCTCCGCAATCTGCTGATTGGTTTGGGTCTGACACCACCGGAGGATATTCAACTATGAGTGCGGATAAAAAACATCCGGCGGATAAAAAACATCCGGCGGATAAAGGACAATCGTATCCTCAAACAGTATTGATCACTGGCGCCGCTGGCGGGATCGGGCGAGCAACCGTTCAGCATTTTGCAGAAAAAGGATGGCGCGTGATCGGCGTGGATCGGGCGGATTTCGGAGATGATTTCCCCTCGAATGGTCTTTTTGTCCAATCAGATATCTCGGTTGGCGCAAACATGGAAACCATCTTTGAACAGGTGCGTGCTTGCACCAGCCATCTGAACGCGCTGGTAAACAACGCCGCTTTACAGGTAGCAAAACCTATCCTGGAAACCAGCGTTGAAGATTGGGACGCTGTGATGGCCTCCAACCTGCGTTCAGTATTTCTGGGGATCAAACTGGCTCACCCATTGCTAAAAGCCGCCAATGGCAGCGCAATCGTGAATGTATCCTCCGTCCATGCTGTAGCGACTTCGGCAAATATCGCCGCTTACGCCGCCAGCAAGGGAGGTTTGCTTGCATTAACCCGTGCGGTCGCAATCGAATTCGCCTTAGACGATATTCGCTGCAATGCTATTTTACCGGGGGCTGTCGATACACCCATGCTGCGCGCCGGACTGGGGCGCGGCCACGTCCAGGGGTCAGATATCCTGCAGCGTCTGGACAATCTGGCGCGCAAAACGGTCAACGGCCGGGTAGGTCAGCCAGAAGAGATTGCCCATGCCATCTATTTCCTGGCGGATCGATCCCAATCATCCTTTATGACCGGTCAGGCGCTGATCATCGATGGCGGCGCAACCGCCCGTCTGAGCACAGAATAAATTGAAGAACCACCTGAAACGCATCACTCCCCAACCGATTTGGCAGGCAGCCCGCAGCGCCTGGAACGGGCTTCAAAACGCAGCTTTATGGCCAGAAGCCACCTTTCATCCCTGGCGGCGCTCCAGCATCCGCCGACTGGGAGAGCTCAAAGACATCCACCACGGTCAGCGCTGTTTTATCATCGGGAACGGCCCCAGCCTGAAACAAACCGATCTGAAACGCCTGCGCGATGAGTTCACCTTTGGAATGAACCGGATTTACCTTGGCTTTCCTGAGATGGGCTTTGAAACCACTTATTTCCTGACCGTAAACAGCCTGGTGATCGAGCAGTGCGCCGCGGATATTCGCTCCTTGAGCATGCCACGTTTCGTGTGCTGGCGCTCTCGCCAGGTCATCGGCACAGCGCCAGATCTTAATTTCCTGCATACCACCTATACCGGTCCCAAATTCGCCCAAGATGTGCGCGGGCGAATGTGGGAAAGCGCCACAGTCACCTATGTCGCTTTGCAGCTCGCTTTTCACATGGGTTTTCAACAGGTAATCTTGATTGGGGTCGATCACAATTACTCCGCGCAGGGTAAGCCGAACACCACCGTGATCTCAAAGGGAGATGACCACGACCACTTCAATCCTGATTACTTCGGTAAGGGCTTCCGCTGGCAACTACCAGACCTGGATACTTCCGAGCGCGGCTACCAGATGGCGCGCCAGGCTTTCGAAGATGCTGGCAGACAGGTGATTGACGCGACCGTCGGCGGTAAATTGACCATCTTTGAAAAGAAGGATTACGATCTGCTGTTTTGATGAATCAAAACCGTAATTTTCATTTGCAGTTGGTTCCAAAACTCGTTACGGCCGTGTTCGTCGCGTTGCTGCTGCTGGGTCTCGGACTGCGCTTATTCGATTTGACTGATCAGCCAATCGACTTTCACCCAACCCGTCAGTTGCGCAGCGCGATCATCGCCGCGGGATGTTTTATCAAATGCTGCCTTCTGCAGATGAGACCGCTCGCCAACAGGCGATCGCCTTTTGGACCTCAACCGGCCAATATGAGCCTTCGATCCTCGAACGAGCAGTAGCTTTGACTTATCTCGGTTTGAGCAGGGATCCGCAAAATCCAAGGGAATTCCCCTGGCTGGCGCGTGTCTACAATAGTCTGCTCTGGTTGATTGGAGGAATTGCCCTCATTGACCTGGCGCGGCGCATGGTGGCGGATTTGGGCCATCCAGTTGAAGCGAGTATGGATGGGACGAATTGGGCCAGCTATTGGAGCGGGCTTATCGCTCTGGCTTATTACCTGATCTTGCCCTTTAGCGTTCAAGCAAGCCGTTCATTTCAACCGGATCCAGGAATGGTCGTTTGGATGATCCTGTCTGCTTATGGCGCCTATCGTTGGTCTGAAACTCCAAGTTGGAAATGGGCGCTGCTGACAGGAACCTTTTCGGGGCTGGCAATTCTGACCAAGGCGGTTGCGTTCTATCCAATCGCTGGAATCCTGATCTCGATCACAATTTTTGTCCACCTTCAGCCTGGCAAGACACGGTCTTGGCGCATACAGGACCTCCAGCGAAAGCTTTTCCCCTCCCTCTTTTCAACATTAATCCGGATCATCCGCAATCCACAGATTTGGCTAATTGCCGGACTGACACTCCTGCCAACCATGGTTTATTATCTGGGGCGCGGTGGGCGAGCCTCCGAATATTTCACCTCCTGGACTCTGGCTCTTTCTCACCTTCTGCTGGAACCCCAAACCTATCTGCGCTGGTTGAATCTGGCTCAAGAACTGCTGACCCCGGTTGCTCTGGTGCTGGCATTTGCAGGCATCTTAATGGCTGAAGGACGAAGCCGTTTTCTTCTGGTCGGATTGTGGGCTGGATATATTACTTACGGGCTTTTCTTGCCCTACCAGATGACCTCCCACAGCTATTACCACCTTCAGCTAGTACCTGTGGTTGCCATCTCGCTTGCGCCGGTAATCCGGCGTCTGGCAGTCAGGTTGTCAAACCAGCGCAGAATCTGGCAGCTGCTTGCTGGCGGGGCAATCCTTACAGTATTGATTTATGGCGCATGGCAGGCGCTTATCCCGCTCTACAGCAAGGATTACCGGGGCGAACCGGCTTATTGGCAGGAAATCGCTTCATATCTTCCCGAAGATGGCAAGATCATTGCTCTTACCCAGGACTATGGTTACCGATTGATGTATTATGGATGGAGAAAGGTCGTATTGTGGCCCAACCGCGGTGAAATCAAATTGAGTGTACTGCGCGGCAGTGAGAAAGATTTTCAAGGTTATTTTGCCAAGCGCATCGATGGCAAACGTTATTTTCTCATCACAGCCTTTGGTCAGTTTGATGACCAGCCCGCTTTACAACAAACCCTCTACGGAAATTTCCCCATTCTAGCCCAGCAAGAGGGCTTTATCATCTTCGATCTGCAAAATGGGTTCCAACCTTAATCTGCTCCGGCAACTCTTGATTCGGTACAACTCCAATGTCGTCAACACCGCTCGTCTCGATTATTACACCATCCTATAACCAGGCCGCCTTCCTGGAACAAACCATCCAGTCCGTCATCAACCAGGATTATCCGAACATCGAATATAGCATTGTCGATGGCGGTTCGACGGATGGCAGCCTGGAGATCATCAAACGCCATGCCAACCGACTGGCCTGGTGGGTCTCAGAACCTGATTCGGGCCAGGCCGAAGCGATTAATAAAGGTCTGCAACGCGCCTTGACAGCTAAACCCGGTTTTGGAAATCAACACGGCGAGATTTTGGCCTGGTTAAATTCGGATGACATCTATCTGCCAGGAGCGATCTCGCAGGCAGTGGAAGTTTTTGAAGCAAACCCAGAGTTGGGACTTGTATTTAGCGACGCGATCACCATCGATGCCCACGGCAAACCCCTAAATCGTTTTGCCTTCGAAGACTGGGGATTATTGGATCTGGTCAGTTTTCGCATCATCTGCCAGCCAGCCGTATTTATGCGCCGCAGTGTGCTTGAAAAAGCTGGCTTTCTTGAGCCCTCTTTCCACTTTATGTTGGATCACCACCTCTGGATCCGGATCGCCCGTATCAGCCCAATTCAACATGTTCCCGCGCGACTGACTTCACCGGAGATCCCCGGACGTGGTTTATGGGCTGCTGCCCGCCATCACTCGGCCGCCAAGAACGTCTCTCAGGCGGCCGGTTTTGGGCGTGAAACGCTGCAGGTATTACAGTGGATGAAGGAACAACCCGATCTGGCTGAATTGATCCAAAAAAATAAACGCCGCGTCCTGGCAGGCGCTTACCGCCTCAATGCCCGCTACCTGCTGGATGATGGCCTGGCGGCTCAAGCCTTAATCTCTTATGGGCGGTCTCTGGTTTATCGTCCGTCTTTTGCCTTGAAACACTGGCATCGCATGCTCTATGCGTTCGCCGTTCTGTTCAAACTGGAGAGGCTAACCCTTCCACTCGTTAACCGCACCTTTGCCCAACAAAGAGATCAACTAACTACCGATTTACGTGGAACAAGCGTCCCTGTGGGAGATCAATACTACCCCCTGGCGGAGTGGCCCGGATTGGATCTCAATGTCCAACAATAGTCCAATTCTCGTGACGGGCGCCCATCGGACCGGGACGACCTGGGTGGGTAAGATGCTTGCATTCAGCAATCAAACCGCTTATATCAGCGAACCCCTCAATGTTTTACATCGTCCTGGTGTTTTGATCACACCAACCCGGTATTGGTATACTTACATCTCAGGAGACAATGAAGCGGACTATCTGCCCGGACTTCAACAAACTCTGCGATTCCGCTACCATACTCTGGCCGAAATCATCTCTCTGCGTTCACTAAAGGACGTGGGACGAATGGGACGAGATTGGACCACCTTCTTGCGCGGCAGGCTGCTGAAGCTGCGACCATTACTGAAGGACCCTTTTGCCATTTTTTCCGCGCTCTGGTTCCGCGCTCGCCTGGGCTGCCAGGTGGTCATCACTGTCCGTCATCCGGCGGCATTTGTCAGCAGCCTGAAACGCCTCAATTGGCCGTTTAACCTGAATGATTTACTCAATCAACCATTGCTGATGCGAGACTGGCTCGACCAATCTCCAGCCAGCTCTGAAACGGGTTCTGGTTCCTATCGAGAAGAAATGGAGCGGCTGGCAAAGGATCCAACCGACGTAATCGGTCACAACAGCTTACTCTGGAAGATTGTGTACCAGGTCGTCGCCGATATGAACTGCGGGCCTCAATCCACACAAAAAGCAGGGGCTGTTCCGTTCAACTCCTGCAAGAGACTAGGGGAGATAACGGAGGCAAAGCATCCGGCGGAGGCAAAGCATCCGATCGTCGTGCGCCATGAAGACCTGTCTTTGCGACCGATCGAAGAATTTCGAGGTTTATATAGCAAGCTGGGTTTAGACTTCACCCCCGAAATTCAACGGAAGATTTTAGCCTCGTCCTCGTCCGAAAATCCGAAAGAGCTCTCCCGGCGTACAGCTCACTCTGTCCGGTTGGACAGCCAGGCAAACCTGAATAACTGGAAACATCGCCTGACACCCGCAGAAATCACCCGCATCCGCAAAATAACTGAGAAAACGGCAGCATTCTATTACCCCGATTTGAGTTGGGATTGATCTGTGTCATCTAATGGAAATTCTGTAACCGCATCCACCAAAATGCAGGCGCTGCCAACAGCAGCCCACCATCCGCTGGTGTCCATCGTCACACCATCTTTCAATCAGGCCCACTACCTGGAAGAAACCATCCATTCAGTCTTGTCTCAGGACTATGGCAATATTGAATATTTAATCGCTGACGGAGGCAGCCGTGATGGCAGCCTGGAGATCATCCGGCGTTATGCTGATCAACTCGCCTGGTGGGTCTCAGAGCCAGATCGCGGCCAGACGGACGCGATTAATAAAGGTTTTGCTCACGCCAAAGGCGATATCCTGGCCTGGCTGAACTCGGATGATACCTATCAACCCAATGCCATTTCACAAGCAGTGGACTACTTACAGCGCAACCCACAGGTTGGAATGGTATATGGTGATACCAACTTGATTAACGAATTGGGGAAAATCATCGGTAAATTCCCGGCTCGCCAGACAGATTACCGCCGCCTGCGCCAGGGTTATGTCCATATTCCTCAACAGGCGTCCTTCTTCCGAGCCAACCTGTGGAAGCAGGTCGGGCCATTAGACCCAACCTTTTATTTCGCCATGGATTATGATCTATGGGTTCGTCTGGCGCGCGTCTCGCGGCTCTCTTATTATCCCCTTTCATTGGACCAAGACCAGCAGAAGTTCAGCCAACCGTGGGCGAATTTCCGCCTGCATGACGCTGGCAAATCTGTGGTCGCCGACGACCGCTGCTGGCCCGAAATGCTGCGTGTTCATTACCGAGACGGAGGCGGCCCATTTTCGCGGCTTGTATTAAAAGCCCGCCTCAGGCCGTTGATCTACGCCTGGTTGCCTTTACGGCTGCGGGTATTCTTACGCCGTATGCTATAATCACGGACTGACCTGAAGGATTCGGAAAGGGTTACCTTTTTCAGCAGTAATCCCAACAGACACTCCAACACCCCCCTGTTTTGGCTTACAATACCATAATGAGACCTACCCATGCGACCATTGTTTATAACTCCTCCCAGAGTGGACATCCGGCGATCGAAGAGTTGCGCGAGCTTTTTCGCTATCGCAACTTGATCGTCCAAACAATTCGGCGCAACCTGGTCGTTCGATATAAAAGATCCGTTTTAGGAATCGCCTGGACGATGCTGAACCCGCTGGGCACCACGCTGATACTGACTTTTGTGTTTTCGAATGTTTTCGGCGGGGCAAGCTCCTACGCCCCTTATGTGCTTAGTGGGCTAATCTGCTGGACCTTTTTTTCCCAAGGCACCAGCGATTCAATGTCCAATCTGATCTGGGGCGAGGGTTTATTAAGGCGTATTTACATCCCCCGTACAGTCTTTGCCATTTCAGCCATCGGGACAGGCCTGATTAACATCGCTTTTGGGCTGGTGCCGTTATTGCTGGTCTTACTGTTGAGCGATCTGATCCCGAATGCAAGCATTTTTCTGCTGCCAATTCCCACCCTGTTTCTGGCAATGTTCGCCCTGGGCATCGGACTGTTGCTCTCCACAGTTGCCATCTATTTTGCAGATATCGCTCAGATGTATGGAATCGCCCTCACTGCCTGGATGTATCTAAGCCCGGTGATCTATAAGATCGACATGTTGCCGGAAAAATATGTCTGGATCATCAAACTTAACCCAATGTATTACCTGATCACACTGTTTCGCGCCCCCATTTATTACAGTCGAGTTCCATCGTTCCACGAATTTTTAGTCGCCGGGTTAATCGCTTCTGCCACTCTGGTGGCAGGTTGGCTTGTATTCACCAATAAAGCCGATGAGTTCGCCTATCACATCTAATCTCACCAATCCTGGGACCGAAGCCCCCCCTGCAGGTCTATTGGATAAAAATCTCTCGATCCCGAGGGATGGCAAAACCAGTTACGGACCTCACCCGCCAGCGATCTATATGGAAAATATCGGAGTCCGCTATCGGGCGCCAAACGAACGAATTCCCTCTATCAAAGAATATTTCATCCGCTGGATCCAGGGCAAAATCAAACACCGCGACTTCTGGGCCTTACGTGAAATTAACCTGAGCGTAGAGAATGGCGAAGCACTTGGGTTAATCGGTCATAATGGAGCCGGCAAGAGTACGCTCTCGAAGCTCGTTGCCCGGGTGCTCAAACCAACGACCGGTTTTGTTATTGTGCGCGGCCATGTGGCGCCTTTATTGGAATTTGGAGCCGGTTTTCATCCCGAGCTGACCGGGCGTGAAAATATTTACCTGAATGGCGCATTGCTCGGCTTTTCCCGTCATGAAATGGAAGTGAAATTCAACAGTATTGTTGATTTCGCCGAATTATGGGAATTTATCGACGCACCCATGCGGACTTATTCCACAGGGATGTGGGCCAGGTTGGGATTCGCAGTCGCCACCGACGTCAAACCGGATATCTTGATCATTGACGAAGTCCTCTCGGTAGGGGATGAATCCTTCCAACGTAAAAGCTCTGCCCGGATGCAAGAATTTCGCGCCAAGGGGGCTACCATCCTCTTTGTATCTCATTCCATGGCAACAATCCAAGAGATGTGTGATCGGGCTGCCTGGTTGGATCATGGACGGCTGATGGAAATAGGACCACCAGATGCAGTTATCCAAGCCTACCGCAACCATCAAACTTGAAAGGCCCGAAACCTCGAATTCTCCTTATAATTGTAAAAGAAAAGTTTTCTCTGCAAGATATTTTCATTAACCATGTGAGTAGAGAAAAGAATAATGATTGCAATTGATTTAAGGATAGCATGTCCAGTCCAGCGTTTCACCGGATATCAGCCTTGCGATCGGCTTTTTTCAACAAAGTTTCTTTCAGAAGTCCCAGCCGATTTTCTTGCTGTGGGCGATCTCCGAGTTTCTGTCGGATAGTATCGGCAAATCTCCATTCATTAGTATTATCCACTCTCTATCGGTCGCTTTTCCCGGCGGTAATTCTTCTCTCTAGCTGTTTCACTCTTGGTTTCTCGGAGACCGGGTTTGCATCCACAGCCAACATGATTCCGCGTAACCGATCTGGCTTGGATTTGAACAGGCCAACCGATGCAATAGCTGACCTTCATTGGTACCATCTACCCATAATACTTCGAAATTTTCCCCCACCTCTGGGTATTTTTGGCGCAGAAGTCAATTCCCTATCTGAAACAAACCTGAGTAATGCTAACAGTGTAAAACTGAGTTGGGTGCGCAACTCGGTCTTCTCGTGGGAGGATATCGAACCTGAACGTCAGGATATACCGGTATACCATTGGGAAAATGTTGACGAGAACGGATTGATCGAATCCGCCCAACACTTTCTGACCGTGGTTGCTGTGATCAAATACACCCCTCTCTGGGCTCAAAAAATATCGGGGGTGCGATGCGGACCTATTCACCAGGATTCACTGGATGAATTCTATCATTTTGTGTATGCCGCGGTAATGCGCTACAGCTACCCGCCTTATAATATCCGCTACTGGGAGTTCGGCAACGAACCAGACGTTGATCCTTCTCTCATTCCGCCAGACTTTCCATTTGGGTGCTGGGGGGATCTCAACGATTCCTATTACGGTGGAGGCTATTATGCTGAAATGCTCAAATACGCCTATCCGGCGGTCAAAGCAGCTAACCCCAATGCTAAAGTGATTATTGGCGGTTTATTGCTCGATTGCGACCCAACATACCTACCACCCAGTGAGAAGAACAGATGCCTGCCAGCCAAGTTCTTTGAAGGTATCCTTAAGAATCAAGGGGCATCCTATTTTGATATTGTTGGATTCCACAGCTATGCCCTCTATTATGATAAGCATATCTACGATGAAGACCATCCAAGCTGGGATGAGCGCGGCGGGCAGATCAATGGCAAAGTAAGTTTCCTGCGCAGCGTAATGAGCGCGTATGGGATCGACAAACCCATTTTCCTATCCGAGGTGTCTCTAAGCTGTAACGGTCTGGATTGCATCACCTTCAAAGAGCACTTCTACGATCTTCAAGCCGATTTTGTTGTCAGTTCCTATGTACGCAGTTGGGGTCTGGGGCTTTTAGGATCAATCTGGTACACGTTGGAAGATAATGGTTGGCGCGATTCCAGCCTCTTCGATGACTCTACACCAAAGCCCGGTTACTATGCGCTTCGTTTTATGTCCGAGGAGTTGACTGAAGCTACAATAGGTCAAGCTATCACTGAATATTCGGGGCTGCGCGGCTATCAATTCGATCTCCAAACAAAAAAAGTGTGGGTTTTGTGGTCGCCAGATGGAGTAACCGCCAGCCAGATCGAATTACCTGCGGGGGTGACCAAAATATATGATAAATTCGGCAACCTGATCGATCCCATTTCCAACCCGATTACGATCATTCACCCCACTTACTTCGAATTCCCACCCTGATGATGAGCGGTATTTCCTCAAGTCGCTAATAGATTGCAAATCTCGATCCCAACCCCAAGATTCCATTCTGACCCCTGAGCAATCTTTGGGGTCATGCAGCAATTCACCATCCTTAAATCCATTTTTGATCCATGAAGCCATATACTCCCCACATCACCAATAACACAGCTTTCACTTCCAAAGTCATCCTGTTTGCGTTATTACAGGGCGTGTTGATGGCAATAACTATCCTGCTCTCTCCCAGGAGTAACTCTTCATCGTTTTTAGCAGACCTCAAATCAAAACTGACTGCTCAAAAAACGCCCATCTGGGTGAGCGACGGAATTTCGGTGGTTCAACTCGAACAGAAAGACCAGGGGGTTAACTTAGAGGAATATCCCAGCCAAAACCAGGTAGCGTTGTTCCGGGGTATTTTCGATGCTGACCGGGTTTTACAAGATGCCCAATTGAGCATCTTTGCCGATACACGTTATGAGGTTTGGGTCGATGGAAAATGGATAGGTCGTGGCCCAGCAAGATTCTCGACCACCCTGAAAGAAATCGACCACTATCCGCTCGGTCAATTTCAACCCGGCAGCCATCTCATAGCTGTGCTGGTTCAGTGGGCGCCGAATAATCGCCGGTCCGAATCAACTCGCCCGATGTTGATAGCGGACATCGAGGCCAAAACCGGGCTTCGCACACAGAAATTCTTTCAAACCGGACCAGAATGGAAAGCCATGCTTGCAGACGCGTGGCGGTCAGACGCAGCCATTGTGCATGCTTGGGGCCTGATTGGACCAACCGAGTTGTTAGATCTTCGCCGCCTGCCCACTGACTGGCAACAGATGGTCTACTCGGATCAAGACTGGCCGCAAGCAATATTATTGGATGCGGTTTCTGATCAAACTGCTGAGGAGGAAATGGAACTTCCGATAGAGACCTATACATCACGCTCAATCTCAAACCTGGTGGAATATGCAATGCCATTTACGATTTATGAAACAGGGCTGGCGTCGCCGGATTGCAGCATGATGGAAATTTTCGCTAAACCAGCTTCTCTGTCCAACAATGCGAAAAACTCATCGGCAGAACTCTCTATCGCCGCCCCATCCTATTACCTCGATCTCTCTGCCGCTTCATCAACCAGCCTCAAATTAGAGACTCTCTCTATCACAAACTCGGTCACGTTCAGTGTGAAAGTGGATGGGACGCCTGTGGGCTGGCAGGCTGTCGGAAAAGAGCGCCTGGATGTGTACCAGGCCTTGATTTCAGGTAAAACAAGTCCATTGATAAATCAAGGCCCTCACCAGATTGAATTCGCCCATATTCCTGCCGATGGGGCAACTTTTTGTATATCAAATCAAAACATAAAGATCATAAAAGACAACCCCCAACCGAACACCAGCCTGGATATCGATATTGTCAGCGACCGCGATCAGATGAGATATGGAAATAATGCCGGACGCAGGACATCTCTGGCGCAACTCGTTCCTGACGATCCACAAGACAGCGATCATGTCTTTATCTCCTCGGTTATCCTTGATCCGCCAGCCTCGCCCGGAATAGACATCCAATTCCAGACCCCTCCCGGGATACCCGCATATGTGATTCTCGATGCAGGTCGGACAATTCACGGGAGATTACATGCGACGATCTCAGGGCCATCTGGATCAATTGTTGACATCGGCTGGGACGAACGCTTCAGATCCAGCGATCCATCCATAACTGGAGCCCGACCCTACCCTTATCTCGGCTCACTGTATCCATATTGGAACCAGGTGGATTCCTGGATACTGGACGGTGAAGAGCGTTTACTGACAACTCTCGACGCCCGCGCCGGAAGATACATCCTGATCATCTCCTGGAGCGGCGGACCTGTCCAGATTTCAGATCTGCAGGTGCTCGAAGAAAGGTATCCGCTTGATCAGATCGGCGAATTTCATTCCTCAGACCCGTTGCTGGATCGCATCTGGCAGGTTGGCATCGATACCCTTCGTCCAAATATGACCGATGCCCTTACAGACACTCCCTGGCGAGAGCGCGGTCAATGGTGGGGAGATGTACACGCCGATAATCGTATCGCCCAGACAGCCTTTCGAGATCAAACACTGCTTCGCAGGGGGTTGATTTTCATGGCAGATGCTATGCTGAAAAGTCCTGCGCCTGGTATGGCGCCAAATAATCAAGGTCTACATATGTTGGATTATGCCATGTTATGGGTGCAGGACCTCTCCACCTATCTTCAGATAACGGATGATCAATCGCTTGCAGTACAGGTCTTTCCATCATTGAGCCTGCTGATGGAGCATCTCGCTCAATCAGAAAATGATCGAACTGGCTTACTGGATTTAGCAGAAGGACATTGGAGTACCACTGCTTATATCGACGTAACAGGAAATCAAAACCGGTTCGGGCAATCCACCGCGCTGAATTCTCTTTATTCAGACACTTTAAAACGGGCTGCTTGGGTTGCCACGAGAGTAGGCGATCCAGAAAAAGCAAATCATTGGGAGCAAAAATCAAAGGGCGTGAAGCGAACAGTCAATAACAGACTGTATCGAGAAAAAGATCATCTCTATTGGACGCGCCAGGATTCGGAGGGGTTTTACCAACCCAGTGTAGCTGCTCAATCCTGGGCTTTGGCCTACGATATGATCCCAGAGGACCAAAGGCAAGCAGCGACGGACGGGTTGCTTGTCTTGATCTCAAAAGACCCTACCCATCCGAATATTGGCACCTATGGTATGCTCTGGGCATTAGAGGCGTTAGGAAAAGCTGATCGATACCAGCAGGCCATCGAACTCATCCGGTCATATTATGGGTCCATGCTTCAATCCGGAACAAACACCTGGTGGGAAAGCTTTCTTGCCAACGAATACGCCGAAATCAGTATATCCCACGGCTGGAGCGGCGCGCCCACCTGGTTTTTATCCACTTATGTCCTTGGAGTCCGTCAAATAACTGCGGATGAGTGGCAAATTCAGCCTTCTTTCGCGGGGGTGCAACGCGCATCGGGAAAATTACCGCTGCAATCTGGCGTGCTGATCGCAGAATGGGAAATTTCAAGCTGCGGAGAAAGCTGGATGCAAATATCCTCTCCCCTGGAAACCACAGGCGAAGTGATTCTTCCGTCCAACTGGAAAGACATCAGATTGTTTTTGGATGGTAAGGAAATTTGGAGCCAAAACGAACAGCCGCCTGTACAACCGGCTTCAGCAGGGATTCTGGACCGCATCACAGGGCGCTGGTTGAAACCGGAATCAAGCCCGAATATACATCTGGATCAGCAGGGGCTTCACATTCTGCTGCCAGGCGGTTCATATTTTCTGAAAGCATCTTATCAGTGCAATCCATGACGGAGCAATCCTCAACTCACCAAACAGGCTCAGGCGCCGCACGCCAGTTCGGAGGACTTTCATCCTTAAAACTGACGCTCAACAAATTTCACCCGGCATTAATTTTTGGGCTGGCTGGTTTGTATTTTCTGCTCATAGCTTATTGGATCATCATGATTTGGGGCAAATGGGCTTATGACGATCCGTTTATCACCTATCGCTACACCAACAACTTGCTGCGTGGGATAGGTTTCGTTTATAACCCTGGTGAGCGCGTCCTAAGTACAACTACTCCTTTTTACACCCTTCTTCTGGCGGCGCTCTCTCCTTTCTGGGGAAATCTACCCCGAATTGCTAACCTGGTTGGGGCGTTAAGTATTGCCGCCGGCAGTCTTTTGATCTTTGATATTGCCCGCTCGCTCAAGTCGCCGATTGTTGGTTGGGTCGGGCTTCTACTATATCCAAGCTTCACGTTACTGCTCAACACAATTGGTTCAGAAACTCCGCTGTATATCGCCTTTGCCTTGGCAAGTTTTGCATTTTACTATCGCCAGAATTTTGTATTCACGGCAGCTTTTTGTGCATTAACAGTGATCACAAGGCCGGACGGAGCCCTGGTTCCCATGATCATCGGCGTCGATTATCTCGTCCGGTTGTGGGTTATCCGCCATCAGCGCCAAATCATTCCATTGCAGCCTGGCGATCATGGATCAGATGAACTGCCCCCGGCCAGTTCTGCAGGTTTTCGTTCCTCGAGTAAACTTCTGCCTGCTATCTTGCTGTTTTTCACGTTGACTATCCCCTGGTTCCTGTTTGCCTGGGTTTATTTTGGATCTCCGATCCCGGCAACATTAGCAGCAAAACAACACCAGGGGTTGATGGACATCAGCCGTGAATTTCCGGCGGGGTTGTTGTGGACGTTCAAGCAACATCTTAACTCCTGGCATCACTGGCTGCAGGTAGGGCTGGCTCTTATCGGGGTTTGTCAACTATTCTTACACCGGCGCGCTATGACCTGGATTGTATTCATGGCTTGGCCATTTTCCTATTTTACGGCCTACTCGATCCTGGGCTTAACCAGTTATTTCTGGTATTACGCTCCACTCATTCCAGGACTAGTCATCCTGATTGGCTTGGGTATTTCTGCAATATACCAGTTGATGAGGCGAGGTGTATCCGCGTTGCTCAGTCTTGCAGAATCAAAGGGCAACCGATTCGCAATCGCGGTTAACGAAAGAACACCTGCTGTTCCCGATAAAATCGCGTCCCTGTCCGCTGCAATAATCATCATCACGCTTGCCTTGTTCCAAGCTTTTAATATGATCAGCGCCGCTAGCGCTGCGAATCCGCGCTCTATGATCTACCGCAAAGCAGGCCTCTGGCTGAGTAGAAATACGCCCATTGATGCAAAAGTTGGTACCCTGGAGGTGGGGATCATCGGCTATTATTCAAATCGCCCAATTGTTGATTTTGCCGGTCTCATCCAGCCAGAGGTGGCAAACTATCTTAATCACGGAACTACATACGAGGATTTCTGCCCTCTATTCGATCCAAAAGTATCGACCAAATTATCTTGTATTATTTGAGGGTGCGTTTCCAGAGCTAGAACAAGGCTATGTAGCAGATCACTGTGCGATTGTCACATTGTTCCAGGGATATCGTTATGGTTATGACACGAATCTAATTGTTTACCAATGTGACCAAAAGGATACTCCATAAAAATGCGATTGCTTGATACCCGCTGCTGCGGATGATCGCAGACAATCTCCAGTCGCCTGAGATGTGGCTGACAAATTTCGGATGAGTTTTATTAAAACCCCGTGTTCTGCACGAACATTATTTGCTATAATCACCCTACGATATGAAGGTCGTTTGAACCATAGCCTTCACTCGCCAGCCAATCCTTTCGTCGAGCAGAATGATGAAATTTACCCCTACTAAAATTCCTGAAGTCAAGATCATTGAGCCAAATCTATATGGCGACGAACGCGGTTACTTTATGGAAGTCTACCAGGCGCAGGCTTATGCCGATGCTGGCATAGACACCAATTTCGTGCAGGACAATCAATCCGGCTCGCGCCGCAATACACTACGCGGACTGCATTTCCAGCTCCACCATCCGCAGGCAAAGCTGGTGCGCGTCATTAGCGGCGAGGTCTTTGATGTTGCAGTAGATTTGCGGCGGTCATCCCCGACTCTGGGTCAGTGGGTTGGGGCGCATTTGTCTGCTGAGAATCGCCGCCAAATCTGGATCCCGATTGGCTTTGCGCATGGCATCTATATCCTCAGCGACTGGGCAGAGGTGGTCTATAAGGTAAACGATTTTTACGCTCCGGAGTGGGAACGTACATTATCTTGGAATGATCCCAAACTGGGAATACAATGGCCCCTGCTGGATGATGCGCCTCCTATTCTATCTGCGAAAGATGCGCTTGGATTGTCGTTCAACCAGAAGATACTTTTTGATTAACTGCCATGAAAAATATTCTGATCACCGGCGGGGCCGGTTTTATTGGCTCAAATTTCATCAGATTTATCCTAAATAACGAACCCCAGGCGCACATTTTCAACCTGGACATTTTATCTTATGCCGGAAGCCTGGAAAACTTACGGGATTTACCCGATAATGACCGGCATACTTTTATAGAAGGTGACATTTGTGATCGAGAACTGGTCGATCAACTGCTTCACCAAAATCAGATCGACACAATTGTCCATTTTGCTGCTGAAACGCATGTCGACCGATCCATCCTGGGGCCAGAACAATTTATTCGCGCCAATATCCAGGGAACTTTCACGCTATTGGAGGCGGTCAGACACTTTTGGTTGGCGAGTTCAAACATTATCAACCAAATTTGTTGCAGGCGAAACCAGACCTCCCCGTTTTCATTTCCATCATGTTTCCACAGATGAGGTATTTGGCTCGCTCGGACCGGACGATCCATCCTTTACTGAAACAACGCTGTATGCCCCGAACTCGCCCTATGCCGCATCGAAAGCCGCCAGCGACCATCTGGTGCGCGCCTATGGCGCTACCTATGGACTTCCGTTTACGATGACAAACTGCTCGAATAATTACGGGCCGCACCAATTCCCCGAGAAGCTCATACCTCTGACAATCTTGAATGCATTGGAGGGGCGGGCGCTCCCGATCTATGGGGATGGGAAACAGATTCGGGATTGGCTCTATGTCGAAGATCATTGTGATGCCATCTGGACTGTCCTGCGCAAAGCAACTCCCGGTGTAACTTATAATATCGGTGGCGGGAACCAACCCACCAACCTAGAAATCGTCCACACTCTGTGTGATATCCTTGACCAGTTGGTTCCAGATTCCCCATATGCTCCACACCGCCAGTTGATCCAATATGTTGCCGACCGCCCCGGGCATGACAGGCGCTATGCGATGGATATTCGCAAGATTGAGCGCGAGCTTAATTGGCGACCTCAAAAGACCCTGGCAGCCGGCCTGCAACTTACGGTGGAATGGTATCTCCATCATGCGAGCTGGGTAGAGAGCATTCGCCGCCAGCAGGAATACCAGAGTTGGATAGGAAAGAACTACAACAACCGATCCGAGAACAGCCCATCCTGATTCTTGAGGCTGTCTGAAACCAGCCTCTGCCTTGAGCTGAGAGACAATATTCGGCATCGCTCCTTTGGGGATACGATCATTTCATAAGGAACAGGACAATGAAAGGGATTATTCTTGCAGGTGGACATGGAACGCGTTTATTTCCATTAACGATCGGGGTCAGCAAGCAACTGCTCCCGGTATATGATAAGCCAATGATTTTTTACCCGCTTTCGATGCTGATGCTGGCAGGGATTCGTGACATCCTGGTCATAAGTACACCAGCAGCTTTACCCAATTTCCAGCAATTGCTTGGAGATGGCAGCCAATGGGGACTGCAATTCTCCTACGTCTCACAGGCCGAGCCACGCGGTCTGGCAGATGCATTCTTGATCCAGCCCGAATTCATCGCTGATCAACCCGTTTGCTTAATCTTGGGAGATAATATTTTCTTCGGGCAGGGTTTGCCTTCCAAATTGCGTGAAGCGGCAAAGTTAAAAAAAGGGGCGCTGATCTTTGCCTATCCGGTTAGGGACCCGGAGCGATATGGGGTAATAGAGTTTGACCAGAACGGCCTGGCCCTAAGCATTGAGGAAAAACCGCATCAACCGCGCTCACACTATGCTGTCCCTGGACTCTATTTTTACGATCAGGAAGTTGTAAAGATCGCCTCACAATTAAAACCATCCAACCGCGGCGAGATCGAAATTACAGATGTTAACCGCGTCTATCTGGAGCGCGGTCTTTTACGCGTTGATCCAATTGGACGCGGGGTGGCGTGGTTGGATGCCGGGACGCATGAGTCGCTGATCCAAGCCGCAAATTTCGTCCAGGCAGTAGAAGAGCGGCAAGGAATGATGATCTCCTGCCCGGAAGAAATCGCCTATCGGCTGGGATTCATCGACTCTGACCAGTTGCGCCGGCAAGCTGAGCGCTACCGATCCAATCAATATGGGGCATATTTACAGAGCTTGCTTGAAGATAAGTCATGAGAATCTTGCTTCTCGGTAAACATGGACAATTGGGATGGGAGCTTCGCCGAACGCTCGCCACTTTGGGCGAATTGATCTGTCTGGATTATCCAAAAATTGACCTGATCCATCCTGAAGGGGTGCTCCAGACAATTCGCCAGAACATGCCTGAGATCGTGATCAACGCCACAGCCTACACCCAGGTGGACCAGGCTGAAAGCGAACCAGAACTGGCCAATGCGATTAACGGTACCGCCCCTGGCCGGTTGGCTGAGGCCTGCGCCGAAATCGGCGCAGCGTTCATCCATTATTCCACAGATTATGTTTTTGATGGATCCAAAGGAAGCGCATATATTGAAAGCGACCGACCCAACCCGATCAACATCTATGGAGGCAGCAAGCTCGCCGGTGAACAGGCGATCACCCAAACAGGAGCAGCATACCTGATATTTCGGACAAGCTGGGTTTACAGCAATCGGCGCGGATATCGGACTTCCGGGGACAGTTTCCTGCCCAAAGTCCTGAGTTGGGCGCGCCAGAATCCCATTTTGCGAATCGTGGATGATCAGATTGGCAATCCCACCTGGGCGCGCATGCTGGCTGAGATCAGCGCTCAACTGCTGGCAAAAAGCGAAAAAAATCCGCAAACCTGGATCCGGGAACGGAGCGGCATTTACCACCTGGCCGGCGATGGCCCCGCCAGCCGCCTGGAATGGGCAAAAGCGATCCTGCGTCTGGACCCACACCCCGAAGAACAAATCTGTCAGGAAATCCAGCCTGCCCAGACGAGCAACTTCATCACCCCGGCGAAGCGTCCATTGTATTCCGCTTTAGATTGCGCTTTGTTTACATCCACATTTGCTCTGCGCCTGCCGCCCTGGGAAAAGGCTCTGCAGTTAGCTATGGAAGCATAATGCGCTTTAAATCCATCTTGCTCCCTTTATTGGTATTCGGCGTGGTTCTTGCCGGTTATTTGGTCACCCCTCCATCCAGCCAGGTTTACAGCGACTCAAGGTGGAGTATCCATCTGGCGTTGAGCGTCATACGTGAAGGCAACCTGAACCTGGATGAATATCAACAGATGATTGACCCGACTGATTATGCAATCCAGACGATCGGAGGTCATCAATATTCCTTCTTCCCAATCGGCGCCCCTCTGCTGGCTGTGCCGTTTGTCTTTATCTACAACCTGATCAACCCAAATACCCTTGCTTTGATTGCGAGGATCCACCCTGTAGCTCAAACAATCATCGCTTCGTTTTACGTTGCTCTCACGGCTGCATTGATTTATCTGATTGCGCGCCTTTCTTTGACGGTTAAGCAATCCTTACTCATCACCTTTATTTTCGCATTTTGCACTTCGGCCTGGTCCACAGCAAGCCGCGCTCTTTGGCAGCATGGACCTTCAATGCTCTTCCTGTCTTTGGCGCTATATTTGATCCTTCTGGCAAGAAACAAACCCTGGTTTGTCCAATTTGCCAGCATACCGCTTGCATTTTCTTTCGTCATCCGCCCCACAAATGCAATCCCGGTTTTTTTTCTGTCGTTTTTTGTTTTTTTGTATTATCGCAAATATTTCGTTAAGTACTTATTGTGGTCACTGACCATCGCATTGCCCTATTTCGTGGTGAATTACATGATTTATGGGATGTTTATATCGCCCTATATATTCCCTTATTACCACAGCACCAGCATTGGGATCGATAAATTCTTAAGACCATCCATACGTCAATTGATGGGTACCCTCATCAGCCCTTCACGAGGGCTATTTGTATATTCCCCGATATTGCTCTTCTCGTTTTTTGGCATTTATGATCAGCTAAAAAACCTCCGCAATCGTTATCCAGAGAATATGTTGGATTTAATTCTTGTGGCGACCATCATCAGTCACTATATCTTAATTTCCAGTTTCTGGCATTGGTGGGGCGGTTATTCAACTGGTCCGCGATTATTTACAGATATGATCCCTTACTTGATCTATTTCCTGATCCCGGCGGTCCATTTTCTATCCAGTTCAACAAGAAGAATCACCCCACTTCGGCTGTTATTCGTCCTATTAATTTTAGTTAGTTTTTTCATTCACTTCAGAGGCGCTACATCCGATGCGGTATATGCCTGGAATAATATTCCTACATCCATCGATATAAGACAGGCCAGGCTTTGGGATTGGAGCGATCCTCCCTTCTTACGTGGTTTTAGCTTGCTTGAGAACATATTGCCTCCTGTTCTGCGAGTTGATCCAGACGAAATTCATCTATACTGCACGAGTGGAGAAAATGAAACAAAGTGTAAGACTTCAATCGAAATATTTACCCTACCCCGGCAGGCTTTCAAGTGGGAGGCTCATCCGCCGCCAGGTGTGAATGTTGTACCTGCGAGAGGCGAAAACCTGTTCCAGCGAACCCACGTGACCATCCACTTCAAGGATACAGGTTATTCACCTGGAATCAATGACCTGGGAAAACTGGAAATTTCGGTTGCTCGACATCAAGGGGCAAAAAAGACCAGGACCGTGTTTATCCCCATAATTTTGCATCTCGAACCCGCCAGTCAGCAATAAAGAAATTCTATTCCTTATTTTCCCGATTCCTGTATTGGCGCGGAATCATTGTAGGCTAGAAACGCGTCGCACAAGTCTGGACAACCTAAACCGAAATAACGCATTTTAGATTCTCCCAATATCATACAGGTGCTTTGTGGTTCCTTTAGCCGATCATATTTTGCTGGGTCAATCTCTGAAGAAGTTATAGGAAAATCCAACAACCCGACAACTGGCTTGCCCGAAGTAAATATTTGATTCAATATGGTTTGCAGATCGAAACCAAATCGATGGAATACACGAGTATTATCGCCATGAAACTCATCCCATGTTACTTTCACATACTGGCGCTCTAATAATGGAACTTGCAAAACCAGAAAACCACCCGGTGCAAGCAGCCTGTATAAATTCTCCAAAGCAAGCTTATAGTCTTGAATATGTTCTAAGACATGTGCACATATCACAATATCAAAATGTCCTGAATAAGGGGTTACATCATCCAGGCAGGTCAGATCCATTCGAATATCCGCCCGGTGAGTTGATAAGTCAAAATCCGAAGCCAAATACTCGCCTAAGGCTTCATGGTAAATCTGGTTCCGTAAAGGGTTGTAGCGCGGCGAAAATTCCAGGAGACGCAGGGATTTTAGTAGCGGCGCCGCGCAAAAAAACAACCCCGATTCGCCTTTTTGTCGCTCTATCTCATCTAAAATGCATTGATAAATCACCCTCTCGCGCGCGATTGATCCACACGCCGGACAGGCAAGAAATTCAGAGTGAATCGGGCCCTCTTTACGAAAAACTGTTGCACAGAAATTACACAGGATTAAAGGTTCCTGGATAAAGTTTGCAGTGATCGCTGGATCTTTTTCAACCCGCACAAAAAGAGAGGTTGCTTTGCTCAGAGCACGCTTAAGTATCATGGCATAGTCTCCCTTTTGACTTTAGCAGGAGTCTACATCGCTATTCTCCCCTTTGTCAAGGATAACTGCTAAGCTCACTTCTAGGATCATTGAGGCTACCAGCCAAATTTTATCTTATGATCCCATCTGAGATCATCTAAAATACTATTATGAAAAACATTCTGATCATTAGCGGCGACATGGTGAACGTCAATATGGGCGGGGTTGGCATAAGGAATTGGGAACTTGCCCGCGCATGTTCCCGAAATTTCAATGTAACCCTGGCCATCCCGAATCCAACCGTGCTGGAATCGCAGGATTTCAGGTTGGTCTCATTTGATCTAAAAAGTGGAGACTTGAGAGAACTGGCTGCCGGGATGGATGTGATTGTCCTGCATGGATTTGTGCTCCACTTCCATCCCTATTTACGCGAGTTGGGCATTCCCCTGGCAGTTGATCTGTACGTGCCTTCCTTATTTGAGAGTCTGGTGTGGCACGATCAGGATGATTGGATTTCGTGGATCCCGGCTTACGAGGAATATTCCCGCGTTCAAGCCGAATTAATCCGGGTAGGAGATTTCTTCTTCTGCGCCAGTGAACGCCAGCGAGATTATTGGCTAGGTTGGTTGCACTCCCAAAAGAGGATCAACCCACACACCTATCGCCAAGATCCATCCCTGAGGAAAATTCTGGATATCGTCCCCTTCGGCCTTCCGGATGACAAACCACTCGCTGCTAAACCGGTCTTGAAAGGCATCCACCCAGGGATTTCGCAAACAGATAAGCTGATTATCTGGTCGGGAGGTCTATGGGACTGGCTTGACCCACTAACTTTGATCCAGGCGATGGCAAAATTGGAGCAAAAACACCCGGATTTGAAACTCTATTTCCTGGGTACGCGGCATCCCAACCCGGTGGTGAGCGGGATGGAGATGCCCGATAAAGCCATTCGATTGAGCCAGGAGCTGGGGCTGTATGACAAAAGCGTATTCTTCGGCGATTGGACGCCCTATGACCAACGCCAATATTACCTGGTCGAATCCGACCTGGCTGTTATCTCTCATCTTGCACATATCGAGACGCATTTCTCGTTTCGCACCCGCGTTTTGGATTGTATCTGGGCTGGACTGCCGCTCATCATCACCGAAGGAGACGCCATGTCCGACCTGGTAAGAACCGAGGGGCTTGGCTTTACCGTTCCGGCTGGTGACGTTGACGCAATGGCAAGTGGGATTGAGAACTTGCTATCCGAACTGGGCGCCAGTCATTTCTCTAAAGCTTTCGAAAGGGTGAGAGCACAATTTACCTGGGAGCGGGTCACCGAACCTTTAAGACGTTTTTGTGAAGAACCTTCCCCCGCTCCGGATAAAGGAAAATACCTGACAGATTCCGAGCGGATTGGACGTGATAAAGACACCTTCTTACAACAGGTGATCCATGACAAGGACGAATTCTGGGGAGCAATCGTTCAAGATCGAGAAGCTGTAATTGATCGATACCAACGATCTCTGCCGTTTCGTGTTTACCGTGCCTTAAAACGGATGATGGGTTTAAAAACGTGAAAGAACAGCCCTTCGTTTCGGTGATCATCGTCAATTATGATGGAGCGCATTTCCTGCCCGCCTGCCTGGATGCGCTGCAAACTCAAACCTACCCGCGCGATCGCTTCGAAGTGATCGTGTCAGATAATGGTTCGTCAGATCACTCGATTGACCTGATGCAAAATCAATACGAGTGGGTTAAAACCCTGGAAAATAATAAGAACCTCGGTTTTGCAACTGGAAATAACGTGGCAATTCGGTCCGCCCGGGGAGAATATCTTGTATTATTGAACAATGACACAGCTCCCCATCACGATTGGCTGACGAACCTGGTTGAAGTAGCGAAGAATAACCCACAAGCTGGAATCATCACAGGACACCTGCATATTTTTTATGACTATATTACTGTCCATCTAAAAGCTGATACATTCCGCCACACGCATGACCAGCGTGAATTGGGTGTCCAAATCTTTGATGTGAACAGCGGGGTTTTTAAAGGAGTCGTCCAATTCCAGGATGGAACCTACGGCTGGGAGCGAGACGCTTCCGGCAGAAATTTCCGCTGGACTAGAAACGAGGCTATGCTCGGCATCCCGGCGCCGCTCGCCAGCGGCGATTTTGCCCTGAAATTCAATCTGGCTGCACCCAGACCCAATAATGAGAATGTACACTGTAGAATCTACATCGAAGATACGCTTTATGCAGATTGGACCTTGAACGGGGAAGAGCCCATCGAATATGAGATCATCATTCCTGAAGAAATCCGCCTGCAGGCGATCCCATTCGAGCAGAACACAGGGTCGCTAATCTTCCGCAACGGCATGGGCAGAGATCGAGGAACATACGTCAAAAATAACGAAGCCCTATTTGAGCCAGATACCGGGAAATACGCCTGCGTAGAAGAAGTCTTCGCTGGTTGTGGAGCCAGCCTGCTCTTAAAGAGAGGGATGCTCGCTGAGGTCGGTATTTTTGATGACGCCTTTTTCATGTATTACGAAGACACAGATCTGTGCTGGCGGGCAAGGCTGCTGGGTTGGACTGTGCTTTATGCGCCGGATGCAATCGTCCGCCACATCCATTGTGGGACAACCCATGAATGGTCGCCATTCTTTATCTACCTGACAGAGCGTAATCGACTGGCTATGATCCTCAAGAACGGCAGCCCCTGGCAGATATTGCGGGTTTGGGGAAGTTTCATCTTCAGACTTTTCGAATTGGGCTGGAAATTCCTGGTTTCCATTTTGTTCTTCAAACCAGATTGGCGTTCGTTAGCAGCCCAGGTCCGCATCCGCTTGCGGGTCCTGGTCACCTTGCTTATTTGGCAGCCCAAACTATGGGAAAATAGATTGCATACCCAGAAACACCGCAAGGTATCTTATCAGGAAATTGAGGCCTGGTTTGATCAATGACAAAAAAGCGCGTAGGGATGTACAACCGTTGGTTGACAACGCTAGGTGGGGGCGAAAAATACAGCCTAAACATTGCAGAATATCTAAGCCGTTTTCATCACGTTGAAATCATCAGCCACAAACCTGTTTCAAAAGATTTTGCAGCCGAAAGACTGCATTTGGATTTGGGGAATATCGAATTCAAATTCATTCCCGAGCTTTCGTCAATAGAGCTGCCTCAGATCACGAAAGACTACGATCTGTTTATTAACGCGTCTTATATGGATTATTACCCATCCCTTGCCAAATTAAGCGCTTATATCGTTTACTTTCCAAATGAGCTCAATTTGCGTATCGGTATCCGTCGGGGGTTAAAACAACTGATCAAGACCTGGCTCAAAATGCCGGAGATGATTGCTGGGGTATGCAGTTTCTTACCTGCAAGCCAATCATTTGAATGGTATCTTGATTCAGAGTTCAAAATGGATCTACCATCCAGCGCACAAGAATATCACGTTCACTTTGACTTAACTGTGCTAGACCCACAGGTAAAGAATATTGTTATCCTGCTCGATAGTGTACTGCAATATAACAAAGCGCCGCTGGCGATCCATCAGCCTGTCAGATTGGAAGTCACTGTACCGGCGCATAATCATCCTGCCAAGCTGACCATCACCTTGGAGGGTGAATCCGTCCACGGAGGGCACGCTAAAGCCAGGTTAGCAGACCTGGACCTGGATCTTTGGCCTTACCAAGTTTATCGAAAATTCTTCGAGTATAAGAATCAAAACTTGGGCGCTCGGCTAAATTACTTTTCCCAGGCGCATGCAATTTTAGATTACATTGATACCTATCAGATGTTGTGGACTATCTCTGAATTTACGCGTAAATGGACCTGGAAATATTGGCGCCGAAACAGTGAGTTGCTCTTTCCTCAAATCGACTTTGAAGGTTTCCACATCGGCGTGAAACAGCCCAAAATTTTGAATGTGGGGCGTTTCTTTGTTGGAAATCACAATAAGAAGCATCTGGAAATGGTTAAAGCTTTCAAGAGTATGGTCGACAACGGATTGAAAGGCTGGGAACTCCATCTGGTGGGCAATGTAGCCGCTGGCGAAGAACACGAGGAATACCTGGATGCAGTTCGCCAGTCTGGCCAGGGCTACCCAATATTTATCCATCAAGATATACCTTATCAGCAGTTGACCGACTTGTATGCTGAAAGCGCTATTTACTGGCACGCCAGCGGTTTTGGCGAGAATGAAAACCGCGACCCGGTAAAATTCGAGCATTTTGGCATTACCACCATAGAAGCAATGGCTTCTGGCTGTGTACCAGTGGTGATCGGTAAAGGGGGGCAGAGAGAGATTGTCACCCACGGCGAGAACGGATTCCTGTGGAACTCTCTGGAAGAATTAAAAAAATATACCCTCAAGTTGATCGAAAGCGAATCCTTGAGGGAGGCTATGATGAGCGCAGCCGTTGTATCGCTGCAAAAATTCAACCGCGAGAATTTTGAAGCGCAGATCGATAAAGTCCTTAGGCGTATGGAATAAGGTGATAATCCGGTTTTTAATTGTCTGTTCAAGAATACAAACAAATTTGTAAGGCTTAGCATTACTAAAGTAATAGTTGTGAAATAGATATTGGCTATATAATATAATTAGCGGTGAAACCTAGTGAAGAGACCTTTTCGTCTTATTTATAAAGAAATGTAAAGCAGGTGTAAAAATGAAAACCACTCTAAGAAAACTCCTCTCTGGCCTTATCTGCGCAGCAATGATCGCATCATTCAGCGCGATGAAGACTCAAGCCAGTCCTTTATCTGTTGCTGACGCTTCTACAATCCTCGTCTCTACAACTGGCACCGACTCAGTAGGATGTGGTACGGGATCTCAACCGCCCTGCCGTTCTATTCAATACGCAGTCAACAAGGCAGTATCTGGGGACACCCTCCTGGTTGCAGCCGGAACCTATACCTATACCGGGACCGATCCATGTACGTCTCTGAACACGCGCTCGGTGGTGTGCTTTATGGACAAACAACTGACCATCCTGGGAGGCTATTCTACATCGAACTGGTCCACTGCTGATCCGGTTGCCAATCCAACAATCATCGATGGAGGCTCTCAATATCGTGGAGTTGCTATCCAACATGTCAGCGGAGTGGCCAGCCTGAATATGGAAGGCTTCACCATTCAGAACGGTAAAGCCGTGGGACTCCCAGTCGGCAATGTGTATTCCGGGCACGCGTTTGGGGCTGGGATGTACGCAGCTCTGGGATCAGTGAACTTGAAGAATATGATCTTCAATAACAATATTGCCACCGGCGGGAGCAACGCAAGCATTGCCCAAGCCGGTTGGGCTTTTGGAGGCGGCTTAGCCATACAGGGTCCAAACAGCGGAACTTCCACTCTGGAAAATATTTCATTTACGAACAACCAGGCGGTTGGAGGAAGCGGCTATGATGGTGGCGGCAATGGTATGGGCGGAGGATTAATGATCGTCGCAGCAGCCGTGACTGCTGATGAATTGACCCTGACGAACAATCTTGCAAAAGGAGGCAACACGAACGGGAACGCCTGCGGAGCAAATCCGGCTGGAGGCGGATTTGGAGGCGCTATGTCGATCCAGTACCATACTGATGTACACCTTTCCCACGTTACAGCAACAAACAATCAATCCTTTGGCGGCAATTCAGCGGGTTCAGCTTCTTGCGGGGGACACGGGATCGGCGGAAGTCTGTTCATCGAAGAAGCTACTGTCGGTTTCAGCGACTCCATTTTCCAGGCGAACCTGGCAACCGGAGGTACGGGAACATCAAGAGGCGGAATTGGCTGGGCTGGCGGTATCTACACCGAAAGAGTTAATCTGACATTAGATCGGGTACAAATCGTTGCCAACACAGCTACTTCCGGCGGTTCAACCGGCGGGCGAGCGGGCGCGGTAGGCGGCGGTGGCGCCCTCATGGCTGCCTGGGATGGCGGCAATTACAGAGCGACCATGACCAACTGCCTGTATGCAGACAACAAGGCAGTGATGGGCTCTCCTGGCAGCTATAACAACGGCGGCGGCGGCGCTATTTTCGTCATGGGAATTGCAGCCGAAATCACTCACTCCACCTTCGTTCACAACCAACTCCTAAATGGAGTCTCGCTTGGTCAAGGTATCCTTGTCATGGCTGCTCCCCTTCCCAATGGAAGCCAAAAACAGGGCAGCGCCAATATTAAATATAGCATCTTCACAGATCATACCAATAGCTATCCATGGAACAATTCAGCCGTAGAGATTTTAGGTAGTACTGGCAGTCTCTCCTATGTCTGGTTTGGTAATAACACGAACAATACAAATCTGCCAGCCGGCACACCCACCGACCATATTTGGACATCCTCGAATTCTGCCGGCTATACTGCTCCAGCCGCACCAGACTACGATTATCACTTACTGGCCGATTCTCCAGTGATTGATCTTGCCGATGGCAGCACAACCAGCGTTGATCTTGATCTTATCTCTCGTCCAGCAGGCATAAAACCAGACTTGGGATCCTATGAGTACAGCGTCCCGACATTGATGCCTGAGAAGCCAGTATTTTATGTTATGACCGATACGGATGATATCATCACGCTGGAAGATTTGATCCAGGTCACCATTGGATCATCCGTCGAATGGAATGCCGTCACCAGTTCAAGCTGGATCTATCTGGGCCCGACGGGCACATCAATGCAGTCCACAGGGGAAACTGGCGCAAATCTGACCATTCGAATCGATCCCAGCATGGTTGCCCTGGGCAATTATGTCGGAACCATCAACCTCACTTCAGATACAGCCGAGCCCGCCTCGATTACGGTTTATTTTTATTATGTAGATGAAATCAAAAGCGTCTTTCTACCGGTTATCGTGAAGTAAACTTCTGAGTTCCTAACTCGTCCTTGCAGCCTGGCTGGTTGCGCCGGTTCTCTCATTTGATCCTCTGTCTTATCAACCCGGCCAACTCAACCAGGCTGTTGAACGTATCCGCGTTCAACTCTGTATCCTCGATCCGCACGCCAAAAGTGTCTTCGACATACATCGCCAGATCAACCAGGTGAAACGAATTGATCAATCCGCTAGAAATCAAGGCATCCTCGACCCCTAAATCGTATTTGGGACGCTTCAAGATTTGAGTTCGGATATAGCCGGATAGGGTTGTTTCGATGTCTGGAGCGGCGCTTGTTTCATCAGCCATTTTCTGGGTTTCCTTTTTTTCTTCTATTCGAAAAATTCTCGCAGGTACTTTTCCCGGTTCGCAGACCGAGAAATCTTTCCGCTGGATGTCTTAATCAGCCAGCGCTTTTCGACCAAACACACATCCGATAGCGCCACCTCGCTGCGCTGAACCACCCGGCGGCGAAGCTCCATCTCAAGCGCCTTTTTATCGGCATCTGAATAACCATTATCATCCAGTTCACACACCATCACGATATTCTCGGAACCAATATTGCGATCCAAAAGGCCAAAGGCAACATTCCGCCCTGGAACCAGCCCCGAAATCTCGTTCGCAATCGCTTCCAAATCCTGGGGATAGATATTTTTCCCCCCCACAATGATCAGATCCTTCTTGCGGCCGGTGATGAATAATTCGCCCTCCGCCAGGTAGCCCATATCGCCCGTGAAATACCAGCGGATATCCTGTGTCCGCCGCTCTCCTGCCGTCCAGCCAGTGAATGCCACATCCCGGATCGATTGTGCCGTAAGATCAGGCCGGCGATAATAACCGTTCAACATGCAATCGCTCTTTAGGGCGATCTCGCCAACCCTCCGCTCCGCTAAATACGGATTTCCCTGTTCGTCCACAATACAGATCTCCGTCCCCACGATCGGAAAACCACAACTGACCAGCGCAGTAGAACCGGCAGCATCCGCTGCATCCGGCGAGGCGCGCCGTTCTTCCTGAAGCAGGCGGGTATTCACCCAGTCAACCCGGGCTGTTTTGCCCGGCGGATTCTGGGTGACTGCGAAGGTATTCTCAGCCATAGCGTAGCAGGTTGAAAGCATTTCCTCACGCACCCCGCAGCCAGCAAACTTGGACAGGAATAACTGCTGGCTCTGCAGATAGACCGGCTCAGAGCAGTTGATAAACGCACGCATATGGGATAAATCCAACCCATCAAGAGCGCTTGGGCGGATCACGCGAGCCGAATGAGAATAGGCAAAATTTGGCATCCAGCATAACGTAGCGCGCTGACGATGAATCGCCTGCAATAAAACCTTAGGGTCACGAACCCATTTGAAAGGCGACATCAAGACGAGCGGAACGCCCGTTACCAATGGCATGATAAAACCGGCAATCAGCCCCATATCATGGTAAAGCGGCAGCCAGCTTACCACAACATCATCTGATCGCAGATCAATAGCCTGACTGTAGGCCTCAATCTGATGCAACACTGCTCGGTGAGATAGCGCCACGCCTTTTTGCAACCCGGTCGTACCGCTGCTGTGTTGTAAGAATGCGATCTCATCGGAAGAATGCTGGGCGAAGGCTCTGTCAGGCAGATGACTGACGGGATCGATTTCGCATTCCGCGCCCATCGGATCCGCTAATATCTCGGACGAGCTTAGCACTGCACAGCCAGCCTCAGCCAGCAGCAGGCTCAGATCATGTTTGAATTCCGGAAAGGTGATTACTGCCCTGGCTTTTGAATGGGTCACTAATTCCTTCACCCTTTCCATATAAATCAGTGGATCCAGCTTCTCGGTCAGGAAAGGGAAGATAGAGCCAATCGCTCCAGTAAACATCGCTCCCCAAAAAGCGAACAATAACTGTTTCGAATGCTGCAATACCAGAATCACCAGGTCCTGATGCCCCACACCGGCTGCCCGCAGCGCAGCTGCATAGCGCCCGGCGCAAGCATTAAATTCTGCTGCGCTGATCTTTTCTTCACCGCCATCATCATGCTGGAACACAAGCGCCAGGCGTTCCGGATCTCTTTCGGCGCGTTCCTGAATGGGTTGGATCAACGTGTGGTAGGATGAGAAATGCATTCGAGCCCTCTCGTATAACGATTTTATCACGACGATGAAGCTTCCCGGTCTGCCTCTATCACAATTGAATAACCCGCTGGTTTCCATCATCGTGCTGAACTGGAATGGGGCTAGTATCCTGAGCCGTTGCTTAAACGCCATCGCTGCCCAAACATTTCGAGATTTCGAATTGATTGTGATTGACAATGCATCTACAGATCAATCCATAGAGGGGATCGAAAGCCGCTGGCCGGGTCTGCGCCTGTTGGCTCTCGACCACAATCTCGATTTTGCAGTGGCAAATAATCGCGGCGCAGCAATCGCAAGAGGGGAATGGCTAGCCTTTCTGAACAATGATGCCTTTCCTGAGTCGGCCTGGTTGGCTGAACTCATCCATGCCGCCAGCGATAACCGCAAGATTTCCTTCTTTAGCTCCCGAATTATCTATGCGGACCAACCGGACCAGCTGCAAAACAGCGGCGATGTTTATCACATCAGTGGTTTTGCCTGGCCGCGTGATAACCATCAAAACATCGCCCAGGCTCAGCGAGGAAGCGCTGAGGTTTTCAGTCCGTGCGCCGCGGCGGCTTTCTACAAACGTAAGCCATTTCTGGAAGTAAACGGCTTTGACGAGGATTTTCGCAGTCACCTGGAAGACATCGATCTGGGTTTTCGGCTGCGATTAAGAGGTCATCGCTGTCTGTATGTCCCGCAAGCCGTGGTGGCCCATATTGGCTCAGCCAGCTATGGGTTCGAAAGCGATCGCGCCGTTTATCAGGTCCAGCGGAATGTGATCTGGTCGTTTTGGGCCAATATGCCAGGCTATCTTTTTTGGCTATATCTGCCAGTCCATCTGGTTGCCAATCTGGTTTTTCTGATCTATTATTCTGCCCGCGGTCAGTTTCGCCCGGTCTGGAAAGCGAAATGGGATGCGCTAGCAGCCCTGCCTGCGATCCTCAGAAAACGAAAACTTATCCAAAAAAACCGAACTGTCCCACCTTCCGAGATCAACCGCGTGCTCAACCATAACTGGTTTGGACCATTTATCCTTGGCAGGCGTTCCAAAAAAATTCGATCTCTATTTGGGCGTGGCTCATAATACTCATCCAGAAACCAATGATTCGTTATCGCAAGCCTGACCAGGTAAACCCCATCCACCAAGAAAATCGAATTCTGCTGACCACAAAAGAAGGCGGTCAGGTTTGGATCGACCGGGTGGTGCTCGAATTATTCAAAGCCGCCGATCAAAGATCGCTGAACGAAATCATTGATCGATCTCGATCCACCTTCTCGAACGAAACGCAGATAAGAGCCGGACTGGCCTGTCTGGCAGAGGCCGGGCTGCTCGATCGAGAATTTGTGGGCGAAGATTCCCCACCCCGAACGTCTATTTCTCGCCATCCCAAAGAAAACGGCAAACTGGTATCCGTCATAATCGTTAGCTATAACAGCCTGCGTTGGCTGGCGGATTGCATTGATTCACTGACCGCCCAAAGCTACTCTCCGATTGAGATCATCCTACTGGATAACGCCTCCCAAGATGGCTCCGCGGAGTGGGTCGAAAAGCGCATCCGGGCGCATACTCAAAGCGGCCAGCAACAACACCTGCCCATCCATCTGTTTCGCCAGGATCAGACCACCTCACTGGCCCAGGCCATAAACACCGGCATGCGCGCGGCCAGCGGCTGCTATTTTCTGCTGCTTAATCCTGACGTGCGCGTGGATCCTGAAGCTATCGACCAGATGGTAAAAGTCGCCAAGGCTAATGCTAATTGCGCCGCAGTTTCTGCCAAACTGCGCCTCCTTTGGACCCCGGCTTTCCTGAATGGAGTGGGCAACCTGGTGGGCGCACTCTCCTGGGGGGTCGACATCGGTCTCGGTCATTTAGATTTGGGCCAATTCGACCATTGGGATGAGATTCCATCCGCCTGTTTTGCCGCAGCTCTGATCCCAGCCAAAATGATCGCATCCGGCGGATCAAGAACATCCGTTGGACCGCTTGGTGAAGGCTTTGCAATGTATTATGAAGATAGTGAATGGTGTTATCGCGCCAGATTGTTTGGTTTCACGATCCACCTCGCCCCAAAAGCAGTAGTCTATCACGCCTATAGCGCCCAGAACTCGGCAAAGGAATCCCCCCCAAACGAGTTTAGCCAAAAACCCGGCATCACCCCGCAGAAACTCAGGAGAGTGACTTCCGGCAGGTTGCGGTTCATCACCCGGATCAACGGCGCAGGCTTTTTTTGGCGATTCCTGTTCAACTATCTGATAGAAGACATGGCAAGAATGCTGAGCTACGTACTCCTGTCCCGAATGAAAATTGGCAATCGGTTTGAAATGGCAAGCGCGTTTTCGCACGGTTGGAAGGATGCTGTCGAGTCACTGCCCGATATGATCGCTGCACGCAAAAAGATCCAGGCTCGCCGGACGATCAGCGACCGGACGCTGTATCGCTTGCAAAACCAGACAACAGCGCCATTCATCCATTCCGGTCTGCCGGTATTCAATTGGGACGCAATCTGCAGTCAGTATCTTCCGCTGATCGCAGCGGGAAAAACTCGCCCTCTGCCAGAGTTTCTAGACGAAAATATCAGCGTGAATGAATCAGACCCCCAAGAGCAAAAGAGCGGATACAGAACATCCGATCATCTCACCAGTGTTGCGGAGCATACGCAGCCATTTTCGGCGCTGATCCGCATTTATCAGTCAGAGGGATGGGTTGCACTCCTGCGTCGGTTAGGTCGTCAGATCCAATGGCGCTTGATGCAGCCTTGAGTCAATGGCTCTCAGGATGAAGCGAATTTCGCATGAAGATTGGGATTGATATCACCCCTTTGCCTCCCAACCCGGTAGGAGCTGGCACCTATATCATCCAACTGGTCCGGGCGCTCGCGGCTTTGCCTCCAGTTCAAAGCGCAGACATGGGCGAGACGCCCCCCTCCGGTGCGGGACGCCGGTCGCCCGAATTTGTGCTGTTTGCCCAGCAAAGCGGGCGAGAATTGGTTGGAGAATTACCATCTGAGAGGATAAGCTGGGTAGTTGTACCAGATTTACACCCGGCTAAGCGCCTGGTCTGGGAGCAAATCCAACTGCCCTTTTTGGTCCGCAGCGCAGGTGTGGATCTGCTCCATTCCCTGCACTACACTCGACCACTAATCCTACCCTGCGCCTCTGTCGTCACATTTCACGACATGACCTTTTTTCTGTTTCCAGAACTGCACACCCGCGCCAAGCGCACGTACTTCCCGCAAGCGATCCGGTTGAGCGCCCGGAGAGCAGATGCGTTAATTGCTGTCTCCGAAAGTACCCGCCGCGATGCCCTTCGTATTTTAGACATTCCGCCAGAGCGAATCACTACAGTGCCTAATGGGATCAATGCGGATTTTCATCCCATCGAGGACAGCTCCGTCCTCGATGAATGTCGCAAGCGCTATCACCTTCCGGATGAGTTCATTCTCTTTGTCGGCTTGATCGAGCCGCGCAAGAATCTTCCTCTTTTGTTGAGAGCGTATGGGAACTTAATTCGGCAAGATGATGCCCCGCACCTGGTATTGGTCGGCCGGGTTGGATGGATGGTTGAACAGATCTACCAGCTCATCGCAGAATTAAACTTAGAAGAGAAGGTACATTTCACCGGATACATCCCTCACCAAGACTTACCAATCATTTATAATCTTGCTAAGGTATTTGTATATCCTTCAAACTACGAGGGTTTTGGTTTTCCACCATTGGAGGCAATGGCCTGTGGCACGCCTGTGATTACAACCGCTGTTTCGGCTATGTTAGACTACATCGGAGCCGCAGGCTTGCTTGTGCAGCCACAAAACGAGCAAGCGCTCACAGAAGCTATGCGTACATTACTCAAGGATTCTTCTCTGCAAGAGCAATTCTCACAAAAAGGACGCCAGCGTGCTGCGGAATTCACCTGGCAGCGGACGGCCATCGAAACTCTCCACATTTATGAACGCGTTGGGACCACGGCATGATCAAACCGGAAATATCTGTCTGCATCGTAACATACAAAGCAAAAGATCTGCTGAAGGATTGCATCTTTTCGATATCTGAAAACACGCATCTGACTTACGAGATCATCGTTGTCGATAATGGCTCAAATGACGGCGTCGATTTGATGCTAGAAAGTGAGTTTCCCTCCGTCCAGTTCATCCAAAAACCATCTAACCTTGGGTATACCATCCCGATGAACCAGGCTCTCCAGCATGGGCAAGGTCGGTATTTGCTGCAACTCAATCCAGACACAATCGTCTTACCGAATGCGCTGGATCAATTGGTTACCTTTGTGGATGCGCATCCACAAATCGGGATTTGCGGCCCAAAGGTGCTGAACCGTGATCTCACGCTGCAGAAATCCTGTCGGCGCGGCGAACCCACCCCGTGGGCAGTCTTGACATATTTTTTGGGGTTTTCTAAACGATTTCCTCAGAGTAAGTTGTTTGGCCAATATCAATTGAATTATTTAAACGAGAATGAACCTGATTCTGTTTCAGGCGTATCCGGGTCCTGCATGTTGATCCGACGAGAATTAATCGAACAAATCGGCTACCTGGATGAGAGTTTTTTCGCTTATCAAGAAGATGCGGATTTCTGTTTCCGAGCCCACGCTGCCGGCTGGCAGGTCTACTATTTCCCGGGCGCCCAAATCATCCATTATGGCGGACAGGGAGGCTCTCGAGTTCAGCCTTATCGATCTATTATCGCCTGGCATAAATCATATTACCTCTACTATCAAAAACACCTGGCAAAAAACTATTTCTTCTTGGTTAACTGGTTATACTATCTGGCGATGTTGATTAAATTATTAGGCTCCTTGGTGATGAATTTTGTGCGCAAAGAAAAGGTTGTCAGCGCTCGGAGACCATAGATGCCTTGAATTACAATCTTATCTTCATTTTCGAAACCCTGCTCGCAGCGCTGCTGCTATCCCTGATGACCTCATGGGCCAGCATCGGGATAGCTAACCGCGCCGGCTTGATAGACCGACCCGGCAGCGCCCCGCATAAAAAACACGAACATCCCGTGCCTCTGGCAGGAGGAATCTCCCTGTACTTGACCATTTTTGTCTGCGCCTGGATCTTTGGCGCATTCAAGAATCCAATGACGCGTGCCACAATACTGGCAGCTCTACCGGTATTTGTATTCGGAATATGGGATGATCGAAAGGGCCTGCCACCCTTCGTTAAACTAATTGGTCAAATCATTGCGGCTATCCTGCTGATTATGCAAGGCATTTATATCCAGATTTTTGAATCCCCGGAATTCTTTTTCTACGGAACCAGTTGGATCTATGTCCTTCTGGACTGGCTTCTCACCGTTTTTTGGGTTGTTGGGATCACTAACGCCTTCAACTTTGTGGATAGTATGGATGGTCTTGCTGTTGGGTTGGGCGCAATGGCAGCCAGCTTTTTCTTGCTGGTCACCCTGGATTCGGGGCAATATGCGCTCTCCCAATACAGCGCCGTACTGATTGGGGTTTGCATTGGACTCTATTTCCTTAATGCTGCTCCGGCCATGTTATTTCTGGGGGACTCGGGCGCACAAACATTGGGATTTCTTTTAGCCGTTCTCGGCATTAGCTACGCGCCTCAAGGCGCAGACCAGGCCTCCTCCTGGTTCGTCCCAATCATGTTGCTGGGTGTACCGATTTTTGACGCCACATTGGTGATCATATCACGTGCCCGCCGGCGCAAACCGATCTATACTGCTGGCCTCGATCACACCTACCATCGCCTGATCCGGCTAGGTATCCATTCTAGCCGGGCTGTGCTGGTGATGCAAGTCACATCCTTAACACTCGGATGTCTGGCTTTCGTCAGCTTAGTCCAACCACCCACCATCGCAAATCTAATTTTTGCTCTCGTTGTCCTGGCAGGTGGAGTGACCCTGGTTTTTCTCGATCGGCGCACAAGTAGCGGACCATAATGGCAAGGCAGCCAAATGTTTTTTTGCTGCTTTGCCCTCACATCACAGGTATAATTCTGTGAATTTAAGGTGCACAGACAATGTCGATTGAGTGGTCAATTCGAAACGAAATCCTGAGAGCTACCCAAAAATGGCCCTGGTTGGTCCTTTTTTGCATTATGGGGGGCCTTCTTGGATGGGTTGTCTCCCTGATTTGGCCTACCCCTTATCGGGCAACCAGAGAGTTGTTTGTTGGGCTGAATGTCTATCGCTCGCTGCAAGGGAGCAATCTATCCGCACATGCCAGCGCCGAAATTGTCAATGCGAATGATTATAAGAACTGGCAAATGGCCAGCTTGAACAGCCTGATTCTCATGGACAGCGTCATTGATGAAACCCATCGTCGCCTGAAAGAATTGGACCCATTCTGGAATTCCGTCAGCCAGGCAGATTTGGCCGATTCCCTGCATGTCTACTGGCGCAACGCCGGTAAATGGCGCATGGTTGCAGAGAACACAAATTTCGAACATGCTTCCCAGGCTGTCACAATCTGGCAGGAAGTTGTGCTGGAAACAGTTGATCGCGCTGTTCTTGAATCACAACGGGCGATGACATTGGAGTATCAATTAGAGGCGATTGCCAAGAATCGAGCCTACTTTTCAATCCAATCAAAAGATCTTAATCAATCACTCGAGGTCTTACGTTTGATGAAAGTTGAACTCAATCGGCAACCAGCAGGGTCGCCTCTGGATTCTCACGATCATTGGGAGATCTGGCAATCAGTTGCCGGCAGCGACACAACAGCAAAGTGGGGACGACTGTTCGATACTTTCCCGTCAATTGGGTCACTGCCGAAAGACTACATCAATTGGATTGACACGGTCATCCCGGTCTTCGAGCAAGAGACCACGCTGCTCGCTGCCCGAATACAGGATCTGATCCATCAAGAACAAGAAGTCTCCAGCCTGTTTTCACAATCCTTCCAACAAAGCCAGGGGCTCTCACCAAACCTGGATATTGACGCAATTTCTACCACTAGAACCGAACAAACCATTACTCGCCCAACTGGGGAATTGGCGCTGGCAGGCAGCATCCTTGGGCTGATCCTTTGGCTGGCCTTGTGGTTCGGTGAAATCAGCCTGCGGGGTAGATTGTGATGATGAAACCACAACAAAGCCTGTTTCGCCTGCATTTGCAAGAGACATGGCAGATTGTTGGGCTTTTTCTGGAAAAGGCCGCCTGGTGGGCGATGTTGGTCGCGCTTCCGGTGACCAGCTTTCCTTATTTTCCAAAAGCAATCGGGGGAGAAGCGCTGGTCCGTCCGCTCTCGCTTTATCCAGTCTTATTTTTAGTCCCATTTTCGGTGATCCCAAGGGTGATTAAACGCCCAATTCCTAAAAATATTCTGGTCTTATCGTTATTTGTGCTGGTTGCAATCAGCGCCTCGATACTATCTCTGTTGCGCGGTATCGAACCGGCTTTAGGGATCTCGGTCGAGTTCGCGCGTGCTGCGTGGGGTTATCACGCTTGGGATAGGATGCGCATTTTTTATCACGGTTGCCTTGATGCCAGAAACACAGCATGAACTGCGTTTTTCTTTGCGTGCAATCTATACTGGCATCAGTCTGGCGATGGCGTGGGGGACGCTTCAGGCCTATAACATTTTGATCCCCAGCCCTGCTTATTTCGGGTGGTTGGAGAAGGTCCAAAAAAAAATATCCATCCGCCCGCTGAAAATCGACCGCATCTCCGGAATGACCTATGAGCCGCACTGGTTTGCCGAGCAAATTATCCTGTTGCTCGTCCCATATGCCCTGGCCGCCGTCCTCTATAATGTTACGGTCTTCCGCTGGCGCTGGCGGCGGTTGACTGTAGAAATGCTGCTGCTTGGATGGGCAATTGTGTTGCTCCCCTTCACATTTTCCCGAGCGGGCCTGCTAAACCTGGTAATCCTGACCATCCTTAGTATATTGCTGCTCAGACCGAATACTGTTGCCAGAAGCATCGAATCCAATCCCGTATTGCGATCTACCACACCCACTCCAGGGGGACCAGCCGAGAAATTTCGAGCACCCTCTCAGCGTTCACGAATTCGCAGGCTGGCAGAGATCGGGGCGCTGACCATCATCATCATCGCACCAATCTACTTTATCGGCACAAAAAACCCGTTTTTTGCCCGAATTTGGGGATACTGGCAAAATCCCAACGAACATTCTTCTACCACCACCAACCTGGTCGGTTACATCAGCTATATTGGTTTCGATGCACGCCTGATCTATGCGCAGGCTGCTTATCATACCTATCTGGCTTATCCGATGCTCGGCGTTGGGCTTGGAAATTATGCTTTCTATTTCGAAGAGATGCTCCCATATCGATCTATTGCCGAGGTTCCAGAAGTGCTTTCTATGATCACGCCAATCATGGGGCGTGATCGCTTGATCACTGCGAAGAACTTTTTTTTGCGCATCCTGGCAGAGACCGGGATCCTGGGAGGAATTACTTTTCTTGTCTTCTTGATAATAATCCTGGGCTATGCTTTATACCTTTGGCTTTCACCAGAAAAAGAATGGAAATATTGGGGCGCAGCCAGTTTATGCGGGCTTATTGCCTTCTCGATTTCCTCGCTTACCTTCGACTCTTTTGTCATCCCAAACATGTGGATTCTGTTAGGGCTTGTCACCGCTGCAACCCGGATCGCTACCCAGATGGATCAAAGCAGCCCCGGGCTTGCAGCCAGCCAACCTGTTCCCAATTCATCGTAGAGTGCAAATGAACCGACATTGGAATCTCGCGCGAAGAACTGTATCAATTATTTCATCACTGGCCTATGCTGCTCGCCGCTATTGTCATCGGCAGTCTTCTCGGATGGGGTTTATCTTACCTTTGGCCATCCTATCACCGGGCTACCAGCCAGATCTACATCGCCTTGAACCCTTATCGCAAGTTCTCGGATACAATTTTTGAGGCCCTGGCAAATCCAAAGTATTCCAATCTGGATAATTATCACTACTGGCAAATGTCTCAACTGGGATCCGCAATTTATTTAGACAGCTTCATGGAACCGACCATTGCCAGATTGCGTGAAAATGATCCCTACTGGAAAGCCATTGACCTGAACCAGTTGCGCGGCATGCTGGATTCGGAATGGCGCTCCAGCGGAAATTGGGCTTTGAGCGCCAATCACCTAGATCCAACCTATGCTAAAATGGCCGCCAGTGTGTGGAGTGATGTCGTCGTGGCCCAAGTCGCCGAAGCTGTAGCAGCCTCCCGCCAAGCCTTTATGATTGATCAGCAGCTCCAGGCTGGCGAAACAGAGCGGCTCCAGGCCACGCTGCGCATTGAAGACCTGCTTGCAACCCACCAGGCTTTGGAAGAATGGCAGACCTCAGCCAACGATTTTGATCAAGAAGAGCCTCTTGCCCCCGAAGAACGCTGGCGTTTGCTGGCGCTTGTCTCCGCTCCGGCAAAATTCACCCCAGGCTGGATGAAAGCCTTGGAGAACCAGCCTGCTGCAAATGCATCGGTTAATGAATACCTAAACTGGATCGAACAGATCCAGTTGATCCTGCAGACCGAAACCGCTACCCTCGAGAATCACATCGATACAATCGACCAGCTGCAAACCGGGCTAAAAAACCAATACACGGTCGAATCGACCGCCAGCTTGAGCCTTTCACCCAATATTGAGGTGCAGCGAAAAGAAGATCTGGGGGTGCGTCAGGTTCGGCCATCCTCTACCTTTGTGCTGGTTGGGGGCATCATCGGTCTTCTCACCGCGCTCTTAATACAATTGGTTATGATATCCAAATCATTGAGACGCGAATGAATTCCGCCACTGGTTCCAGTATGAAATGGAGGATATCTCTGAAAGTCGTGACCCGCATCGCCTGGGCGCTGTTTTTTATCACCCTGCCTGTTACGAGCTTCCCCTATTTCCCATCCGGAACGGGAGGCCGTACCTTGGTAAGACCGTTGGCAATCTATCCAATGGCCGTGTTGCTCATCCTGCTGGTCATACCTCGCTTACTCAAGCGCCCGCTCCCCAAAACCTTCCTGCCTCTGCTGGCCTTTACCCTGATCGCACTCATCAGCACAGTTTTCGCATTTACTGCGGATATCGAAGCGCTGCGCGGGATAACGCTGCTCTCCAGGCTGGTGCGCAACCTGGTGACTCTTGCGCTGGGCATCGCTTTTTATTTCACAACCACCCTTCTGAATGAATCATGGGACGAATTGCGTCAATCCTTGCGCTGGTTGTATGCCGGGTTTGGTTTAGCGCTGTTGTGGGGAACCATTCAAATCCCAATCGTGATCTTGAATTCTTCCTCTTATTACAAGCTAATTAACTTCTTCCAGACTTTCATTTCCACCCGCAAGCTCTTCACCACCCGCATCTCGGGTTTGACCTATGAGCCAAAATGGTTTGCCGAACAGATTTGCTTCCTGCTGCTGCCCTGGTTGATTGCATCGGTGCTTACCCGGCGCAGCAGCTTTTCCTGGCGCTGGCGCAACGTCACTGTGGAATGGATCATGCTTTGTTGGGCTGTGGTCGTTTTATTATTCACATTCTCCAGAACAGGAATGTTTTTGCTGGTCATGCTCGCATTTATCGGCTATCTCCTGTACAACGCCCCTCACCGAATGAATGTAAAAAGCAGCCGCCCCAAAAAACCTTTGCAGCGCAGGATCCTTGAGATAAGTTCTGTCGTCTTAATCGTGATGGCAACATTCTATGTCGTCGGTTCGCAAAATGCCTATTTCTCGCGCTTATGGCGCTATTGGACTGAAGCGAAAAGCCGGAATAAAACCTACTTTGAGTTCATTGCCGTGGAACAGCGTTTTGTTTATTGGGAAACCGCGTTGAATATCTTCAACCAGGACCCGTGGTTAGGCGTCGGGCTGGGCAATTACGCCTTCTATTTCGACGACAACCTGCCAAACCGTCCCTGGGATCAGCAGAAAGAAATCGTTCGCCAGATCACCCCTGGCGAAGGGCGCGACCGATTGATTACCCCAAAAAATCTGGTCGCACGCTTGATTGCTGAGACAGGCCTCATAGGGACTGGCGCGTTCCTGGTTTTTATACTGGCGGTAGTCGGTAGTGCAATCTATCTCTGGTTCTCGTTCTCCAATGACCAAAAATTCTGGGGATTATCCGCTTTTCTGGCTTTGATCGTGTTTGGTTTTGTCATCTTCTCATTCGACTCGTTTGCCTTACCCAATATGTGGGTCGTGTTTGGCCTGATAACAGCCGCCAGCCATCTACCCGATCCGCAGGATCCAGCAGAGGTGGTCTCTGCGATCTAAATTCGCTGCATGGAACAGCCTGTCCAGAGCGAAACGACGGAAAGAAACTCGGATTGCTTCACGCAGGACACTCGCAAAGACATGCTCCCTACTTCTTATCCGTATAGATTCTTGCGAAATGAAGAAAAGACTTATTGATGAATAACCCAAACAGACATATTTCACCCGCGCTCTACATTTTGATCATCCTGATATTGGTTTTTTCACTCTGCTGCGCCTGTGCAGCCGGTGTTGCCGCCACTTCACTCTATTTCAACTTACACAAAATATCTGGCGCCGCCCTGCTCGAAACCAGCCCCGCGATTGAAGCGACAGATCCGATTCCTGCGCCAACAATCACCGCCGAAACCGTTGCTGGATCAAACCCTGAGCCAACCTTGGTGCAGATCGATCCGACCAAACCGATCGAGCCGACCCAGGAATCCCCCGGCTCACCCATCCAGCCAATCCCCTTACCGGAATCCAACGCAGGTAATGAGACCCTTGCTACGCTGGAGCAAACCATTGTCCCAATCAACGACCTAATTGCGTTGGCGGAAAGACTGGAAAATAAAGAGAACCTGCCTGTTAGCCTGGAATTCCCACTCAAAATTTACCAGGTGGGCGATCAAGAAACCTTTTGGGTCATCAATGCGGATACGAATGAAAATTTCCAGGTTTCAGCAACCCTGCGCGATGTGACAGATCACGTCTATTTCTGGATCGAGGATGGAGTCAGCTATAACGAGAGACAACTCAAAGCCCTGGCAGATACCTTCGAAGAAAAAATCTACCCGACCAACCGGGAATTTTTTGGCAGCGAATGGACGCCCGGCGTCGACGCAGATCCGCACCTGTTCATTTTATATGCAGATGGATTAGGTGGTAAAGTCGCCGGTTATTACTCTTCCGCGGACGAATATCTTCCGCTGGTGCGCGAATATTCTAATGGCCACGAGATGTTTCTGTTCAGCGCCAGCCAGGACCTGAATAGTGAATTTGCTTATGGCATCCTTGCCCACGAATTTCAGCATATGATCCACTGGTATCGTGACCGCAACGAAGAAATCTGGTTGAACGAAGGCGCATCTGACTTGGCGATGTTCCTGAACGGCTATACAATCGGCGGACATGACCATCTATTTGCCAACGATCCAGATATCCAGTTGAACGATTGGCCGAACAACTCTACCAGCAACGCGGAACACTACGGCGCATCTTTCCTATTTATGGCTTATTTTCTCGACCGTTTCGGGGAAGAGGCAACCAAGTCCCTGGTATCCGAACCAGCCAACGGCATGGTGAGCATCGACAAAGTGCTGTCCGAGTTGAATATTCTCGATACCATCCGGGGTGAGCCTACCACAGCCGAAGGTTTCTTCACCGATTGGTTGATTGCTAATCTGCTCCAGGATGATCGCGTCGCGGATGGGCGCTACACCTATCATAATTATCCTGCCGCGCCGGATTTCTCTCCAACCGAAACCATCTCCAAATGCCCCAGCAAGGCCAGCGAAAAGACTGTCCACCAATTTGGCGTGAATTATGTTGAGATCCGCTGCAAGGGTGATTTCAACATTCATTTCGAAGGTGATACCCAGGTGGCAGTCATACCTGAAAACCCTTATTCCGGTTCCTACGCCTTCTACTCCAATCGTGGGGACGAATCGGATATGACCTTGACGCGCGAATTCGATTTTTCCAATCAATCCGCCCCAATCACGCTCAGTTATTGGGCCTGGTATGATCTGGAGCAGGACTATGACTACCTTTATCTGACCGCCTCCTTGGATGGTCAGGATTGGCAAATCATCACCACCCCTTCTGGAACCGCCGAAGACCCAACCGGCAATAGCTATGGTTGGGGTTACAATGGCTGGAGCGGCGGCGGTCCACAGTGGATTCAGGAAGATGTGGATCTTTCTCAATTTGCGGGCAAGAAAGTCCAGCTTCGGTTCGAATATGTCACCGATGGAGCAGTCAACGGTGAAGGTTTCTTACTGGATGATATTGCTGTGCCGGAATTCGGCTATTTCAGCGATTTCGAGGCCGATGATGGCGGCTGGCAGACGGAAGGGTTTGTGCGCATCCAAAACGTCTTACCCCAAACCTACCGTCTGGCCCTGATCACAAAGGGTCGTGAGACAACCGTTGAAATGATCTCGATCCCCGCCGATAATATCGTTGATATCCCCTTTCAAATCGGCGGAGCAACGCAGGAGGTCATCCTGGTCGTTACAGGCGTAACTCGCTTCACCCACCAGAATGCCCAATACCGGCTTTCGATCCAACCAAAATGATCCATATCCGAAACTAATTTCGACCTTCAACATAGCTGAAATGGGCAACAACAAAACGCCGGGTTTCTTCTGCGAAGCCCGGCGTTTTCTATCCTTCATCAAGATCCGATCGAGGCCTGAAAGCCTGATCAGACCTGTCCTGGGGGACGGGTGGAGCGCAGCGCGCTGTAACTGGCTTTCCAACTCTGCGCGCCGTTCACCGGCGGCTTTCTCCACTTCCAGGCGAATGCGCTCAACCTCATCCTGGATTCGACCGCGTAATTCCTCTCCAGAGGAAGGGGAAAACAATAATGCCACCGCTGCACCAAGCAGACTTCCAAAAATAAAGCCTTCAAAGAATCGACTCGTTTTCATAGTATTCGCCTCCTTTATCCACTAGAGAATTATAACTTAAAATGACTTGAGGGGTTCAAAATTCAAATCCAGGCGAAACGAGTTACTGGCAAAATTAGTTTCGGGTGAAACTCGTTTCGCACTGTATAATAAAACAATGATCATATTATCTGTTGGCATGCCCCACGCCGGCTCCGGCTGGTATTACAATCTCACCAATGACTTAATGATGGCGAACGGCGCCCAAAACGCCCATCAAATCCGCCAACGTTTTCACCTGCAAAGCATTCTAACCGAGGTGAATTGTAATATTGGCGCTCTCACCCCCAGGCGTCTCGCCGCGGTGATGATCCCTTCTCTGTTGGGCAATACCTTCGTCATCAAAGCTCATTCCGCTCCCACACCTTTTGCCCGTCAGATCATCCGGCGCGGTTGGCTGAAACCTACATATATCTATCGCGATCCGCGCGATGCCCTGCTCTCCGTGATGGAAAATGGTCGCCGGGCGCTTGAGCGCGGTCAACCGAACGCCTTTTCGCCCTGGGTTGAGTTTGATCAAGCCCTGGATTTCATGGTGAAATACTTGTATATTTGGGAAGCCTGGATGGAAGCGGATAAAAGACATCCATGCGAACAGGCTTTGCTTGTCCGCTACGAAGATTTGCTCTTAAATTACGACCATGAAGTCTCTCGCCTGGTTTCTTTCCTGGACCTGGAACTCCAACAACCCCAGAATCAGCAGGTGATTGAGCGCTATCGCCCTGAGCAGGCCCAAACAGATCAAAAAGGACTCCATTTTAGCCATGGAAAAATCGGGAGATTCAGGCAGAAGATGAACCCCCAAGAGCAAGAAGCGATGGCAGCGCGGTTATCGCCGCAACTCAACCGGATGGGTTATCCAATCTAATGGATGGAACAAGCAATTATAAGAAAACACCCCAGAGCAAATCGGGGCATCAATCGGGTGAGGGTTTTGCATATTGCAGGATCAGGTATTGAGCGATGATACCTAAAACAGTCAGGACCAGAAACATCGACGCCTGATCCAAGTTGCCAATGTGGATTGTGCGCAAGATGAACGTCGTGGCTGTCAAAGCGGAGATGACCAACAACGCAAAGTCAAATGAAAGCAGCAACAAAACAAACCCAATAACGCCTCCAATAACGAAATAGAGCGGTGTAGCCCAATCTGCTTGCGCTCCCAATGCAACAGGCAAATTGTACACAAGGAAACCCCCGGCGATAAATCCTGCCAGGCGAGCCGCCCAGCGATGGAACAAAAATGCTGAAAAGATTCCCAGGGTTGCGAAAAGAAGAGAGACAAAGACGCTATTCCATTGCAGCACAAATAATGTAAATCGCTCCGCAAAATAACCCCCAATCCAATAGGCGATGCTGCCCGTGAATAGCCAGTAAGCCGGGCGCCCGGTGATCAGCAACATAAAACCTATCCCCACATCAATGATACCCATCGCCGCCGAAACTGGTTTCGGACATCTCCTTTCGCTTGCTCGTCAAACCCTATTTCCAAATATACTATATTCTTTCTGATTTGTCTTGTCAATTCTAAAAAAAAACGGCATAATAGAGTAACTGCCCAGATCTTGATGACTGGGACAGGCAGCGATGCCATCCGAAATGGATTTCGGGTTGGATAGGGTTGTTTTTACCAGAAAAAGCACATCTCATGTAAAGGCCTCTACCTGTTAAGGAGGTACCATGTCCGCTATTCCTGCTCCCCAGATCTCTACACCTGATCGACGCGTTAAAGTCACCACTCAGACGTTTCGCGCCAAAAAGCAAGCCGGCCAGGTAATCAGCGTGCTGACCGCCTATGATTACCCGTCCGCTCTTGCCATTGACCAGGCTGGTCTCGATGCGATCCTGATAGGCAATTCGCTCGGGATGGTCGTGCTGGGCTACCCGAGCACGCTTCCAGTCACCATGGAAGATATGCTTCATCACTGCAAAGCGGTGGCTCGGGGTGCAAAATATCCGCTATTAATCGGCGATATGCCCTTTATGTCCTACCAGGTCTCGGTTCCCGAAGCCGTTCGCAACGCCGGGCGTTTCTTACAAGAAGCCGGTATGGATGCGGTCAAGTTGGAAGGAGGGCGCGCCCGGCTGGATGCTATCCTGGCGATCGTATCTGCTGGCATCCCGGTGATGGGTCATCTGGGTCTGACCCCCCAAAGTGTCAACCAGCTAGGCGGCTATCGCCCACAAGCACGTGAAGCGCAGGTTGCTTGCAGCCTGCTGGCCGACGCTTTGATCCTGCAACAGGCGGGCTGCTTCAGCCTCGTGCTCGAATCGATCCCTGCCCGTCTGGCGAAGTATATCTCCGAAAAGCTCGATATCCCCACCATCGGCATCGGTGCAGGAGATGGCTGCGATGGACAGGTGCTGGTCACCCACGATTTGCTGGGTTTATTCGAACGCTTCACACCCAAATTTGTCAAGAAATACGCCAACCTGCACCAGGAAATGTCACAGGCGTTTTCTGCTTACAGGCTCGACGTGGAAGCGCGCCGTTTCCCGGCAGAACAACACAGCGTAGAGATGGCAGAATCGGAATGGCAAAAATTCATCGCCTGCACATCCGAGGCCGAAGAAGTGGGAAAAGGTGTCTGAATCCAGTGAAAAAATCTTGATCATGGGAACAGGCGCGATGGCATGCCTGTTTGCCGCCCGTCTGTCGGCCAGCGGCGTCACACCGCTGATTTGGGGAACCTGGCAGGAAGGGCTGCAAGCCCTGCGTTCGGCAGGCGTGCGCATCTCAACGAGCGAGACGCTTCCGCCTAATGATCTCCTCTTCGCCACTGGCGGCGATGTCGGCGCGGAACTGGCTTTCCCGGTTCAGGTCATCTCTCATTCAAAACAATGTGATGGCGTGCGATATGCCTTGGTGCTGGTCAAATCCTGGCAGACTCAACGCGCTGCCCGTCAGCTTGCCGAGTGCCTGCATCCGCATGGCCTCGCCTTGACGCTTCAAAATGGCGCCGGGAATCTGGAAACCCTCGCCCAGGTATTGGGATCGAAAAGAGTCAGCCTGGGTGCGACAACAGTCGGGGCAACTCAACTCGGTCCTGGTCGCGTCCGCCCGGCGGGAGCCGGCGTGATCACCCTCAGCAGCGATCCTATTCTGACCCCACTGGCGCAATTATTACGAGCCGCCGGATTTGTGGTTGAAACCGAAACGGACCCCACCGCGCTGCTTTGGGGCAAGCTGGTCATCAACGCGGCCATAAACCCGCTCAGCGCTTTGCTGCGGGTTCCAAATGGCGAACTGTTGCAGCGCGAATCGGCGCGATCCTTGCTGCACGCAATTGGGCGCGAAGCAGCCGCCGTCGCCGCAGCCCAAGGGATCCGGCTGCCCTATCCTGACCCGGTGATCGCAACCGAAACCATCGCCCGCAACACAGCAAATAACTACTCATCCATGCTGCAAGATGTCTTACGCGGCTCTCCAACCGAGATCGATGCCATTTGCGGAGCAATCGTCCAGGCGGGAGAAGCGAACGGCGTCCCGACCCCAACCATCCACACAATGTGGAATTTAGTGAAAGCGATCCGTCCAAATGAATCAAGTCAGCACCCTTTCTGAACTTAAGATCGCCCGCGGCAAGCTTGCCGGGCCAGTTGGGCTTGTCCCAACTATGGGCTATCTGCATGAGGGTCACATATCTCTTGTGCAGGCTGCCAAAAAAGAATGCGCCAGCATCGTGGTGAGTATCTTTGTCAACCCGACCCAGTTCGGACCGACTGAAGACCTGGGCAGCTACCCGCGCGATTTGGAACGCGACCTGTCCTTGCTCGCAAAGGAGGGCGTCGATCTGGTCTGGCATCCATCAACAGATGTCATGTATCCAGATGGTTACCAGACCTGGATCACCGTGGAGCAGGTTGCTGCACCGCTGGAGGGTGGAATGCGGCCCGGTCATTTCCGTGGGGTAGCCACCGTAGTAGCCAAGCTATTCAATGCCGTCCAGCCTGATAAAGCCTATTTCGGGCAAAAGGACGCCCAGCAGGCTGCGGTCATCCGCCGGATGGTCCTGGACCTCAATTTCAATCTTGAAGTGGTAATCTGCCCAATCCGGCGCGAGGCAGATGGCCTGGCGATGTCCAGTCGAAATGTCTACTTGAACATCCAAGAGCGAGAAGCCGCCACAGTGCTGTCACATGCATTACAGGAGGCTAAGGCAGTCTACCAACGCAGCGATGATGCAAACATCATTGAAGCAGAAGATCTGCGCCAGGTCATGATCCGTACGATCCAGAGCGAACCATTAGCCCGTATGCAGTATGTCTCGTGCGCCGATCCAGACACCATGCAAGAACTCCAAGGCCCCCTGGCGCGAGCGGGAGAAGACAGCCGGATGCTACTCTCTATGGCGGTCTTTGTTGGCAAGACCAGGCTAATTGATAACCTGGTGATCGGAGGGGCATAAGATGCTGCTGGCAATTGATATTGGGAACACAAATCTCACCCTGGGGTTATACCAGGGCAATGAACTGGGGCCGCGCTGGCGTCTGGCAACTGTACACGACCGAATGCCGGATGAATATGGTCTGCAATTCCTCGGGCTGCTGGCTCATGCGGGGGTCCTTGTCGATGATATCGACGGGATCTGCCTGGCATCCGTCGTGCCGCCTTTGACCGGTAAGGTAGTTGAAGCCTGTCAGGATTATTTGGAAGCACAGCCTTTGGTGATCGGCGCCGGCGTTAAAACCGGGGTTCGCATCCGTTATGAGGACCCGCGCGGTTGGGGCAGATCGCGTGGCAGATGCTGCTGCGGTCCAGGCCTTGTATGGTGGTCCAGCTTGCGTGGTAGATTTTGGAACAGCGACCACCTTCGATGGCATATCGAAAGAGGGAGATTATCTGGGTGGAGCGATCTCCCCTGGTATCGGGATAGCAGCCGAGGCTCTTTTCTTACGCACAGCCAAGCTGCCCAGAGTCGAATTACAGCGCCCGCCAACAGCCATCGGTCGAAACACCATTCACGCGATGCAGTCGGGTCTGCTGTTTGGATATACCGCGCTCGTGGAAGGGATGGTTGCCCGCTTTCGTACCGAGTTGGGTCCCGAGATGAAAGTGATTGCCACCGGAGGGCTGGCGGAAGTGGTTGCAAGAGAAACTGACGTCCTGCAGATCATTGCCCCCTGGCTGACGCTGGATGGGCTGCGCATTATTTGGGAATTAAATAGCAATTAAAGACAAGTGGGTGTGGACAGAATTAAGGCATACCGATGGAAACAAGAATCATAACGACTGAAGAGCCTCAGTCTATGATCCAGGCAGCCGAATGGATCAAGAATCAGCAACTGGTTGCGTTCCCAACCGATACGGTGTATGGATTGGGAGCGCTTATGAACAGCGCGCCAGCCATAGACCAACTCTACACCGTCAAAGGGCGAGAGGCAACCAAAGCGATTGCGATTCTGGTGGGTGATGCAGCCGACCTGGCGGTCGTCGCCGCAGAAATGGGGCAAATGGCAGAGCTGTTGGCTTTACGCTTTTGGCCAGGTCCACTGACGATTATTGTCAATCGCCATCCAGACTTACCAGCTAATCTTTCACCCAGCCCAACCATCGGTGTGCGCATGCCCAATCACCCTGTCGCGCTAGGTCTGCTCCAGATCACCGGACCATTGGCAGTCACTTCCGCCAATCTATCAGGCGCAACGAATACGACCACCGCTCAGGAAGTGGCAGACCAGCTTGGGGGGCGGATTGGATTGATTTTAGATGCGGGCAGAACTCCATCGAGCGGCATACCTTCCACTGTGGTCGATTGCACCGGCAGCATTCCAAAAATTCTGCGCGCCGGGCCAATATCCTCGGAGCAGATTTTTACAGCTATTGACCTGCGACGTTAGTATTGTCAAGCGCGTCTTCTCATTAGACCTTCAGCTAGTCTTCATATCAGCTTTAGCCAGATATGTAAAATAATAAATGAATTCTCCTCACTCAAAAAAACCGCCCCCGAGAAGGAATGGCAAGCCGCACTCGAGGCGGTTTTTGTTATATATGAATGTTGCGTTCTTCTTGAAGGGCCGGTTTCTCAACCGGTCTGCATGGCAGGATCACATGGAATTGGCTGCCGGGATTCTTTTTCTCATCATAGCCGGGGCTTTCCACCCAGATTTTCCCTTGATGCGCCTCCACGATTCCGCGCGCGATTGAAAGCCCTAGACCAGGCCCGCCGCCCTTGAATTTGGTCCTCCCGGAGGAATGCTGTGCAACTTCACCTCCTTGATAAAACTTCACAAAAACCAGATCACGATAGTCCGGATCGATCCCAATCCCGGTATCACTCACAACCACTTCTATGCCACCTTGCGGTAAATCTTTTCCATCCGGGAAGATGGTTCGACCTCGAACGGTAATCCTGCCGCCATCCGGGGTGTATTTAATCGCATTGATCAACAAATTTTGGAATACTTTTTTCAGCGCCGGGGAATCCGCCATGACTGGCGGCAGTTTCTCCAGCCCGCTGGTTTCAATGGTCAATTTGCGCTGGTTTGCATCCACTATCAGATCTTCACGAATGATACGGATCAGGCTATGGATTGGAACCGGTTGCAGTTCCAGTTTCATCAAGCGGGTATCAATGCGGGCCATATCGAGCATGCTCTCGATAATCTTGTCCTGTCGTTGTATCCCTGCGCGTAAATTTGTGAGGACTTCCTGATAGTAAGGATTCTCTTGCAGTTCTGGCTCGTCAAGCAGCATCTGGCTCGCGCTGCTGATCAGGTTGATTGGAGTGCGCAGTTCATGGGTGACAATGGAAAGGAAATCCGATTTGGCCTTGTCCAACCGCTCCAAATGATGGTTTGCCTGGTCCAGAGCCTGGTATGCATTGCGAAATTCCTCATTGAGTTTGATGAGACCTTCCACCAGGCGCGCGTTCTCTAGGGCGACGGCTGTTTGACCAGCCAGGGCGCTGAGAAAAGCCAGTTCCTGAGAAGTATAGGGCTTGGGCGAGCTTTTCGGACCCAGCGCCAGCAACCCAATCCATTGATTGTGAGACTGGATTGGAACAAAAACCTCGACCCCCAAACCCGACAACCATGCGCGTTCACCATTCAAAACCGGGGAGAGCTCCTCCGATCCACCCGACCGATCCAACCCGTACGGCTGAAATCCAGGCAATTTGATTAATTGGTCATATGGGATGGGTCGAGCCTCGGATCGAAAGAATTGGATCAGCGAGGTTTCAGAATGAAATCGGCAAGGGGCGGGCTCAAAGTCGCCCATACCTTTGACGCCACGCAGCACAACTGTTTCACTGCCATCTGCCTCTTTTTCCGTCTCAACCAGGAATAGATAACCGCGCCGAATTTCGAGCAGTTCACTGGCTGTGCCAACCGCTACTGTCGCCAACAAGTTAATATCTAGTGTATTGGTGATGCTCTGACTGTATTGGCGCAGCAAATTGGTCAAGGCTTCTTGCGAATTAGCCGGTCGCATACGAATACTTGTATGGACAAATTTCAGCAAGGGACGCACCAGCAGCGCCAGGATGACAGCGCCGAACAAGGCAATCCAAAATAAACCTGTATCAGGCCAACGTCGGGCTGCAAACCCGGCGGCAATCACAACCAGCAAATTCAGAGCGATTGACAAACCACCTGTAAGCCCCAAATCCAATCGGCGGCGAGAATTTTCATCGATGTCAGGCAAATGCGGCGAACCAATTAACAATCCGACCGCCAGCCCACCCATCCCGCGCAGGATATCCCCACCAGCCTGAAACCCTGTCCATAACAAACCATCTCCCATAACAACCAGGAATAAAGGTGCAAGCCAATAGATCACTTCATCGTTAAATAGAGGCAGCCGGCGCAGTTTTTTCACAGTGAGATAAACTGCGCCGCCCATGAAAATCCCCCAACCAGAAATCAGCAATGCCTTATCGAGAATTGATAACCCTGTTTGCCAACTCATCCCAAGAGTTAAGAGATCAACAAAAAGCCATCCAAGTAGCTGGACAACCACCACAAGCGTCAGCCAACCCGCCCCCAGCACAACCCATGTCCACCATTCGCCGTGCGGGCTCATCATTGATCTGGTCAAGCAGAAGAACAGAATACTCATCACAAGCAGGCCGAATGCTGCCGGTTCTACCAGAGGCGCGTCTTCACCCAAAGCGAAAAATCCGCCTCTCTCCAGCGCCATGCCAGCGCTCCAAAGGAATGACAGGGAAAGATAGACAATCGCCAACCGGGCCGAAATTGAGTCAATGCCGCGGCGCAAGCCAATGAAGATCGCCCCCAACGCGTAGATCGCCCCAGCCAGCAAAGCTGTAATAACGGTTGCGGCAGATATTTCTATCACTGTCGATAAACCCTGTATCCTCCAGCTCGATTCCTAAGCATCAGAGCGGCTCTCCTGAAGGACAGACGAAGACTGCTCTTCGCTCAGACAGAACCTGCCTGCCAGGGCAGCCCCCACAATTCCAGCCTCGTTCAGCATTTTTGCGGTCACAATCTCACAAGGCAGATCGATATACTCGCAAAATTCAGAGTATTTTTTGCTGGTTCCGCCTCCTAAAACGATCAGGTCCGGTGAGAAAAGAAAATATAATGTGTTTAAATATTTGTTGAACCGCTTTCCCCATTTCTTCCATGAAAGTTTTTCTCTCTTACGGGCCGCGTCCGAAGCGCGCAATTCGGCGTCCTGACCATCAATCTCAATATGACCTAACTCTGCGTTCGGCAAAAGATGTCCATTTGTGAACAGGGCTGTGCCCAACCCGGTCCCGATCGTGACAACCATCACGACCCCATCCCGTCCGCGCCCAACCCCAAAATGCATTTCTGCCAGCCCTGCCGCATCCGCATCATTGACCACACATACCGGACAACCCGTTTTTTGGGCAATTTCATCCGCAGCATGAAATCCGATCCATTTCTTCGAGACGTTTGCAGCGGACAGCGTGACGCCATTCTGCACCACCCCTGGATAACCGCAACCGATCGGACCGGACCATTTAAAACTCTGTACGATATCTGCGATGATATCGACCATCGGCCCTGGTCGGCCGCCCGCCGGGGTTGGCAGTCGGATTCGGGCAGCCAACATTTGGCCGGTCTCCGTGTCCACTGGGGCGCCTTTGATGCCCGATCCACCGATATCAATGCCCAATACTTTCATCCTGACCTCCTGTTCAATCCGGTTTTCCTTCGCACCCTTTTCGCGAATTCGTTCTCAATACTGATTATATCCCTTTCAATGATTTCGACATAAAAAATCAACTCGAATCATTAGATTGACAAGATGAGAAGGTAATCGTACAATCTCACGAATTCAATTGAGAGCTTATTTGTCTCTCTTATCAAATTAGTTATATATTCGATAGTGGAGGAAACATGGACCAACCCGCTGAGAACGCCAAGAATCAGGACTTATATTTTCCATCCCCAGAAATCATCGCTTCAGCAAATGTCCAGGAGTACGAACAACTTTATCTTGAATCCCTCCGTAACCCTCAATCATTTTGGGCTGAGCGCGCCAGCGAACTGCATTGGTTCACCCCCTGGGAAAAGGTACTCGATGACAGCCATCCACCCTTTTACAAATGGTTTGTCGGGGCAAAGACCAACATTGTCTACAATGCCCTTGACCGACATATGCACACTTTTCGCAAGAACAAGCTGGCTTTGATCTGGGAAGGCGAGAACGGCGACGTGCGCACTTATTCCTATTTCGCACTGCATCGGGAGGTGTGTAAATTTGCCAATGTGCTCCGCAGTATGGGCGTAAAAAAGGGAGATATCGTCACCATCTATCTGCCGCGCATCCCGGAACAAGTCATTGCGATGCTGGCCTGCGCCAAGATTGGCGCACCGCACAGCGTGGTTTATGGGGGGTTCAGCGTCGAAGCCCTGGCCGAGCGAATCGAAGACGCCCAAAGCCGGGTGCTGATCACTGCCGACGGCGGATGGCTGCGTGGCAAGATCGTGCCTCTCAAAGACATTGCAGATGAAGCCATGGCGCGCCAGCCCACCATCGAGGCCTGTATCATCGTCAAACGCACCGGGCAAAACATCTACATCGAACCAGGGCGTGATTATTGGTACAACGACTTAATGAGCCTGCCGATCTCCAGCCCGACCTGTTTCACCGAGCAGATGGACGCTGAGGATCCTTTGTTTATCCTCTATACCTCCGGCACGACCGGCAGACCGAAAGGGATCCTGCACACTCATGGCGGCTATATGGTGCAGGTCTATGCCACTCTGAAATACGTCTTCGATATTAAGGATGAGGACCGTTACTGGTGCGCGGCAGACCCGGGCTGGATCACTGGCCACAGCTACATCGTCTATGGCCCGCTGCTGAATGGGGCGACATCTTTCATGTATGAAGGCGCCCCAAACCACCCCTATCCCAACCGGTGGTGGCGCATGATCGAACATTACGGGATCACCATCCTCTACACCGCCCCAACCGCTATCCGCGGCCTGATGCGCTATGGCGATAATTGGGCCAACCGTCACGATCTTAACAGTTTAAGATTATTAGGCAGCGTGGGCGAACCAATCAACCCTGAAGCCTGGCGCTGGTATTACAATGTGATCGGGAAAGGCCGCTGCCCGATCATGGATACCTGGTGGCAGACAGAAACTGGCGGGTTTATGATCGCGCCGCTGCCCATCACCCCCCTCAAACCTGGCTCTGCCACCCGCCCATTCTTTGGGATGGATATTGATGTGGTGGATGAACATGGCAAGCCGACCCCAACCGGCGAAGAGGGTTATCTGGTCATCAAGAAACCCTGGCCGGGTATGCTGCGCACCATCTACCGCGACCCGGAGCGCTACCAGACCCAATATTGGAGCAAATTCGGGAATATGTATCAGGCTGGCGAACTCGGCTCGCAAAGATCAGGATGGCTATATCTGGATAATCGGGCGCATGGATGATGTGATCAAGGTTAGCGGCTATCGCCTGGGTACAGCCGAGGTCGAGAGCGCGCTTGTCAGCCACCCGGATGTCGCCGAAGCAGCCGCTATTGGACTGCCACATGAAATCAAAGGCAATGCCATCCACGCTTACGTCCTGTTGAATGCCAGCGCGGAAAAAAGCGACAAGCTGGCCGAAGCCCTGCGAAATCATGTCAGCCACGAAATCGGGCCGATCGCCCGCCCAGAGACGGTAACTTTCGTGGACAGCCTGCCCAAAACGCGCAGCGGGAAGATCATGCGCCGGTTGTTGCGCGCCCGTGCCCTGGGTCTGCCCGAAGGGGATATCAGCACCCTCGAAGAATAAATCAAAGCCGCCGTTTTTGCTGGATGACGCCGGGTGTGAGTGTTCGCTGTCTCATGCCCGGTTGATTTTGTGCGCCTGGGTTATAATCGGACGGTTGGAGAAATGACTATTATGAAAAGAAACATCCCATCAAAACCGGCTCTGATTTTCGACTTCGGCAACGTGCTGGTGGACTGGAATCCACACTACCTGTATCGCAAATTATTCGATGGCGATGACCAGGCCGTCGCGCGCTTTCTGAAGGAAATCCACTTTTATGAGTGGAACCTGCAGCAAGACGCCGGGCGATCCTTCGATACGGCGATCGCTGAGTTGTGCGAGAAATATCCACATCATTGTGAATTAATCAAAGCTTATGACAAGCGCTACGAAGAATCTATCTCCGGCCCGATTTGGCCGACCGTGCAGATCCTGCGCGAGCTGAAGGACGCCGGCTTTTCCCTTTATGGACTGAGCAACTGGCCGGGGAGAAATGGCGTGAAGTCAGTCCAAAGTTTGAGTTCTTCACCTGGTTCGACGACATCGTCATTTCGGGCGAAGTGAAGCTGGCCAAGCCGGACCCGGCCATCTTCCTGCTGCTGCTGGAACGGATCGGCCGCCCGGCCGCGGATTGCATCCTGATCGATGATTCCATCCACAATATCGATACCGCCCGCCAGCTGGGTTTTCAGACCATTCAGTTCGAGTTGCCCGCCCAACTCCGATCTGTATTGGAAGGGATGGGCATCCCAGGAGCAGAAAACACAGCCCTGAATTAAGTTGCTGCGAATTAAAAAGCGGCTGCCGTTTGCGTGCAGCCGCTTTGCTGAGTTATACCGGGGTTACAATTCCCGAAACCCAACCAGGATCTTGCCATCCTGATCCATCGTCGGGAACCCGCTCACGAAATCCGGGCACTTTCCCTGATCACAGTTGATGTATTGATAATCGACGCCCTTTTTGTCAAGATAATCGATCTGCTTCTTGGTCCAGGAACAGCCATCCGAACCATAAACAGTTAATTGGCCCGCTTTGATGTTGGTTTGAAGATGCATCGGTTTGAATACCTCCAGATAAGCGGATTATAGCCCTGCTTGAAGCCCTGTCAATCGGACATTTGTTGTATATGCGCGCATGGTGACACCCAGGTGGTTTCTACAACTTTATTGACCGCCGCCGCGCTTTGTGAGATAATCCGTCCTATCTGAATCGGATAAAGGCATTGATGGAAACGAGTAGGCTGCCTGGACCTGTCAGCGAACCCGGAACTGGCCTGCTGCGCCAGAAGTGAAAGCCGGGGCTGGTCGTTCAGCCGAAAATCCTTCCGGAGCCGCAACCTGAAATCATAAAGCGGATGATTGGTGGAACCAGTTTCACCCGCCAGCCGCCTGGAGAGTAAGCGCGCCGGGGTCGTCGCCCGTTAGCAATGACGCAGATATCGTCTTTGATCCAAAGGCTGTAGCTGACCAAGCTGCCCACCGGTTGGTGGGAAGCAGGGTGGTACCGCGGGAGTTCTGTTCTCTCGTCCCTGAACCGGACGAGAGTTTTTATTTTTTTAACACGGAGGATGTATGCCATTTAATGAGGTTCCTACAAAGGTGGATTTCCCCACCCTGGAGCAGGATATCTTACGCTTCTGGAAGGAAACGCACGCCTTTCGAAAACTAAACGAAGTACACAAAGACGACCCGCACTGGTCGTTCATCGATGGGCCAATCACCGCCAACAATCCCATGGGCGTCCACCACGGCTGGGGACGCACCTATAAAGACCTCTACCATCGTTTCTGGACGATGACCGGGCGCAAGCTCCGCTATCAGAACGGGTTTGACTGCCAGGGTCTATGGGTTGAAGTTGAAGTAGAAAAAGCCAAAGGTTTCAAAAGCAAAAAAGACATCGAGGAATTCGGCCTTGAAAATTTCGTCCGGATGTGCAAGGCCCGTGTGCTGCGCTACGCCGCCATCCAGACCGAACAATCCATCCGCCTGGGCTATTGGATGGACTGGAACGACCCAGACCAGTTGCGCTGGCTGGCCGACCAGATCGAGACAGAACCGATGAAAGTGATCACCGTGGATGGCCCAGAAGGCCCGGTGACAGACACTGTCGAGCAGATCGTCGGTCGCCTGGGGCTGCACGAGCTGGGCGGCAGCTATTTCACGTTCTCGAACGAGAACAATTATATGATCTGGACCTTTTTGAAGAAGTGCTGGGAAAAGGGCTGGCTCTATCGCGGCGTAGATGTGATGCCCTGGTGTCCGCGCTGCGCCACCGCCATCAGCCAGCACGAGATCGTCACCGACGGCTATGCCGAGCTGACCCACCGCAGCGTGACCCTACGCTTCCCCTTATTCGGGCGCGAAAAGGAATCCCTGTTGGTCTGGACCACCACGCCCTGGACTCTCACCAGCAACGTGGCAGCAGCCGTCGGCCCGGACCTGACTTACGCCAAAGTGCGCCAGGGTGACGAAACGTTCTATCTCTCCAAAGGAACCCTGCACATGCTCACAGGCCCATACCAGGTGTTGGAAGAGCTGAAAGGGGCTCAAATGGAAGGCTGGCGATATTCTGGTCCTTTCGATGACCTGCCCGCTGAACAAGAGGTTGGCGGTCATACTGCCCTGAAGGAATTGACAAAGGACTTGAATTTGACTGCTGTCCAGGCCCACCAGGTCATATTGTGGGATGAGGTTGGCGAAACAGAAGGCACTGGCATTGTCCACATTGCCCCCGGCTGCGGCGCAGAAGATTTCCTGCTCGGCCGCGAGCACAATTTTCCTCTGGTTGCCCCGCTCACCGACGAGGGCTTTTTCGTGGATGGATTCGGCTGGCTGACCGGCCAGCATGTCAGCGAGGTGGCAAACCCGATCTTCGAAGAATTGGATCGCAAAGGGTTACTCTACCAGGTCACGCCTTATACCCACCGTTACCCCACCTGCTGGCGCTGTAAGACCGAGTTGGTCTTCCGTCTTGTGGATGAGTGGTTTATCAGCATGGGCGAAACCTATGATAAACCGCGCGAAATGTTGACCGCCGAAGAAAAAGACAAAAGCCTGCGCTACCAGATCATGGACGTAGTCGAGCAAATCCGCTGGATCCCGGAATTTGGCTTCGCTCGCGAGATGGACTGGCTGCGCAATATGCACGATTGGATGATCAGCAAAAAACGCTACTGGGGGCTGGCTTTACCGATCTGGATCTGCGACGCCTGCGGCCATTACGAAGTGATTGGCGATGAGCACGAGTTAGAGCAGCGCGCCATTTCTGGCTGGGAGGTCTTTGAAGGTCACACACCACACCGCCCCTTCGTGGACGCGGTCACGCTCGAATGCCCACACTGCAAAGGCCAGATGAACCGTATCGCCGACGTGGGCAATCCGTGGCTGGACGCCGGGATCGTCCCATTCAGCACCTTGCGTTACCGCACCGACCCGGATTACTTCCATTCCTGGTATCCCGCTCACTGGATCAGCGAATTGTTCCCCGGCCAGTTCCGCAACTGGTTTTACAGCTTGTTGGCGATGGGCACGGTTGTCTCCGGTCAACCTCCATTCCTGGAGAATTTCGGCTATGGCACGCTGTTGGCCGAAGATGGTAGCCCAATGCATAAAAGCTCGGGCAACATGATCGAATTCAACGAAGCAGCCGATAAAATGGGCGTAGATGTGATGCGCTGGTTGTATTGCGCCCATAAACCAGAAAACGATCTGCTCTTTGGTTACCAGCGCGGCGACGAGACCCGTCGGTCTTTCTTAATCCCGCTCTGGAACGCATACAGCTTTCTCGCAACCTACGCCAATCTGGATGGTTGGACACCCACCAGAGGCGCAGATTTTGATCCCCGCTTCCCCGAGGGGCCAACCCCGCTCAGCAAGAATTTGCTCGACCACTGGATTTTAGCCCGCTTGAACCAGATCATCCCCCCAACTACAGACGCGCTGAGTAATTCCGATTTGCTCACCGCCAGCCTGAATCTGGCGGCATTCCTGGACGACCTGACAAACTGGTACATCCGCCGCAGCCGCCGCAGGTTCTGGAAAAGTGAGAAAGACTCGGACAAAAACGCTGCCTACGCCACGCTGTATCATGTGATCCTCAAGTTCGCTCGCCTTTTGGCGCCAATCACGCCCTTTGTGACCGAGGCAATGTATCAGAACCTGGTTCGGGCGGATATCCCCCACTCGCCGGATTCTCTCCAGCCGTACGAGAGCATTCATCACACCAAATGGCCAAAATCCGACCCCGCTGTGTTGGATGCAGAACTGTTGGATCAAATGGAAATTGCCCGCCAGGTAGCCAGCCTGGGGTTGGCAGCCCGCAACAGCGCCGGTCTGAAGGTACGCCAACCGCTTTCTCGTGTGCTGGCATATGCCGGAGGCAGGCAAAACTTGCGACCAGAGCTGGTTGAAATCGTGACCGACGAGTTGAACGTCAAACAGTTTAAGTTCGTCGAACAAGCTAACCAGTTAGTCAATTATCAGGTCCTGCCCGATAACAAACTGCTCGGCCCGCGCTTTGGCGCAAATTTCCCCAAGGTCCGTCAGGCGTTGCAAGCCGCCGATCCGAACGCAGTCGCGGCCAGCGTGGCAGCCAGCAAGCCATTCGCTCTCGAGTTTGAAGAACAGGTCGTAGAATTAGCCCCGCAGGAGATCCTGATCCAGACTCACCCGGCAGAAGGCCTGGCAGTTGCATCCGATAAACAGGTGACTGTAGCCGTCGATTTAAAGATCACTCCCGAACTGCGGGCAGAAGGCCTGGCGCGCGAAATTGTGCGCCGCATCCAGGCGATGCGCAAAGAAGCCGGGTTTGATATCTCAGACCGCATCAGCACCACCTACCAGGCTGGCGGTGAGTTTGCCCAGGTATTCCGAGATTGGGCTGAATACATTCAATCCGAAACCCTCTCAACAGAATTGATTGTTGGCGATCCGCCCGCCGAAGCTTATCAGGAGACCCAACAGGTTGAGGGCCAGTCAATTACGCTCTCTGTAAAGCGCAACGCGTAGCGTTCACCGTCAGGATAGATTGCGAGCGAGCAACCGCAATCTACCCTGACGTTCCCTGATACAATGTCTACATGTTCAAACCTGCGCCATCTAAATTCAATCCCATTCTGATCGAAGAACAGATTCTAAACTTTTGGAAGCTGCGCCGCATCTTCACCAAATCAAGCGATCTGCGCCAGGGGAGCGCCGAATTTGTCACTTATGAAGGACTCCGCACCGCAAGCGGGAAACCCACCATCCAACATGCCTTAACCTGCGCTTTTGAGGACGTATGCGCGCGCTATAAACGGATGCGCGGTTATCACATCATCCGCCGCGGCGGTTGGGAAGCCCACAATCCCTTCATCGAGATGGGCATTGAAAATCAGCTCGGTTTTACTCATAAAGACCAGATCGAGGCGTACGGGATTGAGCGCTTCAACGCGCTTTGCCGAAAATCTGCTTTCAAGTTCATTCAGGATTGGGAGCGTTTTTACGACCGGGTTGCATTCTGGTTGGATATGCAAGATGCCTACGTAACCTATACGAATGACTATATTGAGTCGCTCTGGTGGATCTTAAAGACCTTATGGGATCGCGGCTTGCTCTACCAGGGTTATAAAGTGGTCCCCTATTGCTCGCGCTGCGGCACACCCCTCTCCGAGCATGAAGTGGCTCTTGGGTGCGCCGATACGATGGACCTATCGATATTTATACGGATGCCGCTCGTGGACGAGCCAGGCACATCCTTGCTGGTATGGACAGCGGCGCCCTGGACGCTGACCGGTAATGTAGCTGTCGCGGCAAACCCAGAAGCAGAATACGTGACCGTCCGAGTAGGTCTGGCTGAAGGAGGCTCAGAAAAGCTGATCCTGGAGCGCGCTTGCCTTGACAAAATCTTTGGCGATAAACCAACGGCTGTGGTTGATTCCTTCAAGGGAAAGAAGCTCAAAGGGAAGCGTTACCACCCACTTTTCACCTTCTTGCGCCCAGACAAGCCAGCCTACTATGTCATTCTACAAGATCATGTTGCTGCCGATGAAGGCACTGGGTTGATCCATATTGCCCCGGCATTTGACGCCCAAGGGTTTAGCGCCGCCATTGAAAATGACCTGCCAATCCTGATGACCGTGACCGACAACGGCGCATTTATCCCCCAAATCCGCCCCTGGAGCGGCCAATTCTTCAAAGACGCCGAACCGACCATCGTTGAAGACCTGGAGAAAAGAGGGCTGCTTTTCCAGACCGGGTCTTATGCGCGCAAATACCCGTTCTGTTGGCGCTGCGACACCCCGTTAATGGATATCGCCCGCTCTGCCTGGTATCTTCGAACCTGTTCTTCTAAAGAACGCATGATAAGGCTCAACCAACAGATCAATTGGATTCCCGGCGCTATCAAGAACGGACGCTTCAGCAATTGGCTGGAGCATACTGCCGATTGGGTCATCTCGCGTGAACGTTACTGGGGCGCTCCGCTGCCCATCTGGGAATGCGACGCCTGCCATCATCAGATTGTTGTTGGCTCTCTCGACGAGCTCTCCAGATTGGCCGGCCGAGATCTAACCAGTCTGGATCTGCATCGTCCCGCCATCGACCAAATCCGGCTCTCCTGCCCGGAATGCGGGGCCGAAATGACGCGCACACCGGATGTGATCGATATCTGGCTCGACTCTGGTGCAATGCCAGTTGCCCAATGGCATTTCCCCTACGAAAACCGTTCCGTTTTTCGGGCGCAATTCCCCGCCGACTATGTTTGCGAGACGCTAGATCAGACCAGCGGCTGGTTTTATTCCCTTCACGCCATCAGCGCCTTGCTCTTCGACAGCGCAGCTTTCAAAAATGCGCTCTGCCTCGGACCGATCCTGGACGGCGATGAACGCGTTTCTTTGATCGAACCGGGGGATGTTTTGAATATCTTCGGAGCAGATGCCCTGCGTTGGCTTCTGTATACAAATTCCCCACCAGGGCAGGAAAGCCATTTCTCCCCCAACCAGTTGGAACAGGTGATTCATAACTTCAGCTTGCCTCTCTGGCAGACCTATACAACCTTAATCGCCTGCGCCAACCTGGATCGCTGGACTCCCCGCTCTCTCCCAACTCAAGCAGCCGACTATGAAACACATCCTCTCGACCACTGGCTGCGCTCGGAGCTTCACAGTCTGACAGCCAGCGTCACCCAGGCGCTCGAAGAATATGACCTGAACAGCGCAGCCTGCCAAATCCAACGCTTTGTGCAAGCTCTCTCGAACTGGTATCTGCGTCGATCTCGACGGCGTTTATGGAGTGCGGGTGAAGAACATCTGAATGAAGTCACGGCAGACAAAGCCTATGCGTATGCCACCCTTTTTGAAGCGCTGGTTACCCTCAGCAAGTTGCTCGCGCCAGTAATGCCCTTCCTGGCCGAGGCGATCTATCAAAACCTGGCGCGCTCGTTCGATCCATCTGCGAACGAATTGGTCCATTTATGCGATTGGCCCGGTTTTGATCCAAAGGCAGTGGACGAGGCTCTCAATGAGGATATGCGCCTTGTGATGCAGCTCGCTGCCCTCGCTCACACTGCCCGCCGTCAGGCCGGGGTCAAAGCAACACAGCCTATCCAGCAAGTTTGCTTTGTGATCGCCCAAGAGCAAGCAAACTCCTCAATCGTGCGCTTCTCTGATTTGCTTGCCGACGAGCTGAATGCCAAGAACGTCCAGTGGTTCACCTCAGCGGACGAACTCATCCCAGGTTTGCAGATCGCGGCAGAGGGAGCTTACCTGGCCGCCATTAGTGTTGAGCGAACCCCTGAATTAGACCAGGAAGGACTCGCTCGCGTATTCATAGAAATAATCCAGAATCTGCGCACCCAGGCCGAGCTGGATATCGCCGACCGGATTCAGATCTATTTCTCAACCACGCCAGACCTGGCGCAGGCGGTCCAGATCCACCAGGAGATGATCCTGTTCGAGACTCTGGGGCTTGATTTGCAGCAAAACGAGTTGCCCGAGGGGATTGTGAGTATAGAAACCTGGTTCGATGGTCAATGGCTGAAAGCGGGAATCCAGCCGGCATGAGCTACATCACCTGGCTGCGCAGCTTGATCGGGTGCCAAAAAACCGTCCTGGTATTCGCCTCCGTCATCTTACGCGATGATCGGGGGAATATTGTGCTACAGCGTCGCACGGACTTCGATATCTGGGGGCTCCCGGGTGGAATACTGGAGCCAGGCGAGAGCATATTGGACTGCGCCCGACGAGAAGTGCAAGAGGAAACCGGGCTGATCGTCGATGAGCTGGATTGCGTCGGGGTTTATACCGATCCGGCTTATGACACCATTTATCCAAACGGCGACCAGGTTCAGCAGTTCACAGTTTGCTTCCAGGGACAAATCGGTGCAGGGGAATTCTATGTAGATGGGATCGAAACGAGCGAACTGCGCTCTGTTGCCCCGCCAGACCTGCCTCTCAAAGAGATGCCGCTTTTTTATGTGCATATGCTCCAGGACGCGCTCGCAGGCGCTCCCCAAAAAAACGGCCCAACCTTTTCACAAGCTTTTCATCTCCCCTGCTTGCAGGATGTATTCCCGATGGTGCGCCCGTTGATCGGGAATGCGCACTATATTGGAGCAGGTGCGATGGCGGCAGTAGTGAATGATCAAAACCAGCTTCTGATGGTTAAGCGCCTGGATGACGGCGAATGGTCGATTCCAGGTGGATATACCATGCTGGGCGAAAACGCCGCACACACCGCCATCCGGGAAACAGAAGAAGAGACCGGGATGCAAATCGAGATCGAGCGCCTGCTCGGCGTTTCATCACAGGTGCAGGCCTGGACTTACCCCAATGGCGATCAAACCCAGGCGGTGATCACGATTTTTCGCGCCCATCCGCTGGGAAGCGTTTTGCGCCCGGACCGGGTTGAGACCGGGCAGGTGGTCTGGATGGAGCCGGGCCAGGTATTGGCGCTAAATTCGCACCCAATCCTGCAACGAATGCATCGAGTGGTCATCCAAAATCTGCGCCAAGGCTGGTTTGTCTTGACCGATCAAACCTGACTCAAATGATACATAATCAATCACGGAGATCAGGGGGTGCTCCATTGAACCATGCTATTGTCACATTTAAGCGGCGGGCGGTGTTATATGAGTGATGAATCAATCTGTATTGAATCGTTTCACGTGGGTGGATGAAACAATGAAGCCCAAACCCGGAGAGTTGGTTTTGGAGGCGGATTTCGAGGCCTTGTTCGAACAACAGTGGGCCCCGCTTTGCCGAACGCTTTACCGTCTGCTGGGCGATTGGGATGAAGCCGAAGACCTGGCGCTCGAAATCCTTCATCCAACTAAACCGCCAACCGCCCGCACATCACCAAAACTTGACCGGCTGGCTGTATCGGGTCGCCACTCACCTGGGATTCAACGCTCTGCGCAGCCGCAAACGGCGCCAGAAATACGAGCATCAGGCTGGCATGCAAACCTTACAGAGCAACGTTCCATTGGACCCAACCCATCTGGTAGAACGTCAGATGGAACAAGAGCGGGTTCGGGAAGTTTTACAATCCATCAAGCCCCGCTCCGCCCGCATCTTGCTGTTACGTTATTCCGGGCTTTCATACGCCGAGATCGCTTCAGCCCTGGATATCGCCTCTGGCTCGGTCGGCGCGCTGTTGGCGCGTGCGGAAAAGGAATTTGAAAATGCTTTCAGAAACCGATAATGGTTACGGGGTTTGTCCGCCGCTCGTTGAGGAGGAAATCAGATGAAGAATATTCGCATGAAATTTGGTCAACCTCACCCAAATGAAGGACTGATCCGAGCCTATCTTGATCAGGCTCTGAGCGTTGATCAGACAGCTGAGATCAATGCTCATCTAAAAACCTGTTCACACTGCCTCGCTAAGATGAACGAGCTTCAAATCCGGGCTAATAGTGTGCAGACAAAACTCATCCGCCTGGATGGTGAGCCAGAACAGATCCATTCACCATCTATAATACGGACCCGTCTTGCCCAACGATTAGAGATAGAAAAGGAGACACAATCCATGAAACCGAATATTTTCTCACGCATTCCCAGGGCAGCCTGGGCTGTCCTGGCCGCGACTGCTGTGCTGGTCGTTGCTTTTACTTTTGCGCCTGTGCGAGCGCTTGCCAATAGCTTCCTGGCTTTGTTCCGGGTAGAACAGATCCGCATCGTGGAATTTGATCCAGAAAAGATCAGCCAGAAGCTCAAAAACTCCTCTCAGCTTGAATACATCCTCTCCAATCAAGTCCAGGTTGAAGAAACGGGCGAGTTGCAGCAGGTTTCCAGTTCCGAGGAAGCCAGCGCCTTGGCCGGTTTTACCGTCCGTTTGCCGGTTGAAATTGTAGGCGAACGCAAGATCACTGTTCAGCCAGCCGCCAAAATGAACTTTACCGTTGACCTGGAGTTGGTGCGCGGCGTGCTGAAAGATTTAGGGCGCGAAGATATCCGCCTGCCAGACAACCTGGATGGCGCCCTGGTCCAGATGGAGATTCCGGCGGGAGTGATGACCTCCTATGGGGATTGCAGCTTTGACGAAGACCGACCAGTTCCCGACCCAGATGCGACCCCGATCCCGATGCGCGACTTCAAGGAATGCACCACCCTGCTTCAAGTCCCAAGTCCGGCAGTCTCCGCTCCGCCAGACCTGAACTTGAACCAGATCGGCGAGGCGTATTTGCAGGTGTTAGGGATGGACGCGCAGGAAGCCGCTTCGTTCGCCCGCAGCGTAAACTGGACCACCACCTTTGTCGTCCCATTGCCGAGCTCTTACGCCGATTATGAAGAAGTTCAAATTGACGGCGCAGTTGGCACGTTGATCTACGAGACAGTAGGTTACCACCCAAGCTTCAGTCTGCTGTGGGTGAAGGATGGGATCATCTACGCTCTAAATGGTCCAGGCGACCGGGAAGCTGCCCTGGAAATGGCTGGTTCGATTCGGTAAAGATCGGTTCGGTGGACATCCTGGCAGACATGGGGTATAACCGGGAATGTCGCCATTGCAGAAAAATCAGACCAAACAAGGGCGTTCCCTAGGGAACGCCCTTGTTTGGTCAAATCCGAATAGACTGTTTATCCAATCCAAGTTCATCATCGCTCATCAGGACGAGGCGCTTTAATGTCCAATTCTGCACCCGGGTATTCTGTATCCACCGCCATCGAGACTCACGGCTTGCGCAAGGCTTTCGGCGAAAAGATCGCCGTTCAGAACCTTACCCTGAAAGTCGAGCGCGGCGAAGTGTTTGGTTTTTTAGGGCCTAACGGCGCCGGAAAAACAACATCAGTTAAAATGCTGTTGGGGCTGGTTGCTCCAACCGGGGGGACCGGTTATCTCTTTGGCGAGCCAATCGCAGATTTCAAGGTGCGCCAGCGCGTCGGATTTCTTCCGGAGCATTTTCGCTTTCACGACTGGCTGAATGCCGCTGAATTTCTCCAGCTTCACGCGGATCTTTACCGGATGCCAGCGCAGATATCCCGCCGCCGCATCCCTGAATTGTTGGAACTGGTCGGGTTAGCTGAGCACAGCGGGGTAAAGCTGCGCGCCTTTTCAAAAGGCATGCTGCAGCGGATTGGTCTGGCCCAGGCTTTGCTTAATCAACCCGACCTGGTGATTCTGGACGAGCCTACCTCAGGTCTCGATCCAGTGGGCCGGCGCCTGGTGCGGGATATTATCCACGATTTCGCGCGCGGCGTCACGGTCTTTCTAAATTCGCACTTGCTCAGCGAGGTTGAGATCACCTGCGACCGGGTGGCTTTCATCAAACATGGCCAGGTGATCCAGATCAGCCCGCTTCAGACGCTGATGGAAGGGGAATTGAGCGTCGAGGTCCGGCTGCGCGGCCTGAATTCCACCGCTTTGGCGGGGCTATCGCGCTGGGCCAGAAATATCCGCCTGGACGGCGAGCACCTCAGCATGACCATCGAGCGGGAGGACGACCTTCCAGCCATCAACCGTTACCTGGTGGAACAGGGGGCGCAGGTCTTTTCTCTGCGCCCACAACACATCTCTCTTGAAGACCTTTTTATCCAGATTGTCGGGACGGATGGAGGCTTATGAGCACTTTCACCATTGCCCACTTAACTTTCCGCGAGGCCGCCAGCCGCAAAATCTTGTTGGCAGCTTTGCTGCTCGGGCTGGTCTTTCTGCTGGTCTATGGCCTGGGTTTCCACTTCATCACCGTTGAGATCGAAAAAGACGCCTCTCAAATCCAACTGCTCCAATTGAATCAGATGCGCAATTTCTTGTTGATGGCGGGAATGTATGTGGTCAACTTCCTGACAGCCATGATGACGGTATTGACCTCGGTGGATACGCTCTCCGGAGAGATCAACTCAGGCGTCATCCATACCCTGGTCTCGAAGCCGGTCCAGCGTTGGGAGATTGTGTTGGGGAAGTGGCTCGGTTTTGGCGGGATGATTACGCTCTACCTGCTCTTGATGGGCGGCGGCGTGATGGCTTTCATATTTTTGCGCTCCGGCTATGTCGCTCCCCATCCATTCCGGGCGCTTGCTTTGATCCTGCTGAACAACCTGGTATTGTTAAGCGTGTCCTTTCTGGGCGGAGCGCGCCTCTCCACACTCGCGAACGGCGTGATGGTGTTTGGTCTTTATGGCATCGCCTTTATCGGCGGCTGGATTGAACAAATCGGCTCCTTCTTCCGGGATCAAGTCGCCAGCCAGACCGCTATTAACATTGGGATCATCACCAGCCTGATCATGCCCAGCGAAGCCCTGTGGAGGCGGGCCGCTCACGAATTATCCTCTCCGCTTGTATCCGCCCTCGGCGTCTCGCCGTTTTCGTCCGGCAGCTATCCGTCCATGGCGATGATTGTTTACGCCATCCTCTATGCTGGGGTTGCATTCTGGCTGGCCGTTCGCCTGTTCGATCAGCGCGACCTGTAAACGTTCAGCGCGGATAATGAGGCGTTTGCGCCTGATTCACTCCGCGTTTCATCCCTTTCCCTGATATAATACGATTTCTGGATTATGCGGCCCCGGCATACCCGCCGGGGTTCTTTTGTGTATTGGAGATTACAGGTAATGCAAGCAGAAAAAGTTCATCTGATCGAACGAACCGATCTTCGCAATATCGCTATCATCGCCCATGTCGATCATGGCAAGACCACCCTGGTCGACGGCCTGCTCAAACAGGCGCGCGTCTTTCGTGAAAACCAGCAGGTTGCCGTGCGGGTGATGGATTCCAATGACCTGGAGCGCGAGCGTGGCATCACCATCCTGGCTAAAAACACCGCCGTCCAGATCTGGGATGCGCAAGCCAGTCAGCAGGTCAAGATCAATATTGTCGATACCCCTGGCCACGCCGATTTCGGCGGCGAGGTCGAGCGTGTGATGAACATGGTCGATGGCGTCTTGCTGCTGGTCGACGCGGCCGAAGGTCCCATGCCCCAAACCCGCTTCGTCCTGCGCAAAGCGCTGGAGATGGGTCATCGCGCCATCGTGGTCGTTAACAAAGTCGATCGCAAAGGCGCCGAACCCCAACGGGTACTGAACCAAACCTTTGACCTCTTTATCGAACTGGGCGCCAGCGACGAACAGACTGAGTTCCCCGTCGTCTATACTAACGCGATCACCGGCCAGTCTGGCTACACCCCCGAGCTTGGCCCAGACCTGCAGCCGCTCTTCCAGACCATCTTGCGCCGCGTTCCACCGCCCCGCGTCGATCCGAACGCCCCATTGCAACTGCTGGTCACCAACCTGGGTTATGATGACTATCGCGGCGTCACTGCCATCGGTCGCCTCTTTGCCGGACAAATCCAGGCCGGACAGCCCCTTGCCCGCCTGACCATCGACGGCCAAACCCTCCCGGAGCGGGCTCGCTACCTGTATGTTCATCAAGGCCTGGAGCGGGTCGAAGTGGAGCATGCCGAAGCCGGCGAAATTGTCGCCCTGGCAGGCTTAGAAGGCATCGCCATTGGCGAAACCCTGGCCGATCCGCTAAACCCTATCGCCCTACCTCCCATTCGAGTCGACGAGCCGACCGTCCGGATGACATTTGGGGTGAACACCTCCCCATTCACCGGTCGAGAGGGAAAATGGGGCACTTCGCGCAAACTGCGCGAGCGCCTGTTTAGCGAACTGCGCACAAACGTGGCCCTGCGCGTCAATGAAACCGAGACAGCCGACTCCTTCCTGGTATCTGGGCGGGGAGAATTGCACCTCGCTATCCTGATTGAAACGATGCGTCGCGAAGGTTACGAGTTTCAAGTTTCGCGTCCAGAGGTCATCCTCAAAAAAGGCGTCGATGGGGAGATCCTCGAACCGTTTGAAGAACTGCATATCGAGACCCACCCGGACACAGTTGGCGTGGTGGTCGAAATGCTCGGCGTCCGGCGCGGTCAGATGATCGATCTGGTTGAGACCGGCGATGGCAGCACCCATCTGACCTACATCGTCCCCACTCGCGGGCTGCTCGGCTTCCGCTATCAGTTCCTCACCGCTACCCGCGGCATGGGCGTGATGAACACCATCTTCCACGGCTACCTGCCAATGGCTGGAACGATCAGCGGGCGTGAGCGCGGCTCGCTTGTTTCCTGGGAGAATGGCGTTGCCTCCACCTTCGGTCTGCGCAACGCGGAAGAGCGCGGCGTGCTGTTCATCGATCCCGGCGTAGAGGTCTATGAAGGCATGGTCATCGGCGAAAACGCCAAACCAGGCGATATCTCGGTCAATGTCTGTAAAACCAAACACCTCACCAACATGCGCGCCGCTCGCGCCGACACAACCATCCGTCTCTCCACGCCGCGCCAGATGAGCCTGGACGAGGCCATCGAATACCTCTCCGAAGATGATCTGCTCGAAGTCACCCCCGAAAACTACCGCATTCGCAAACGCCTGTTGAACACAGAGGATCGCGGTAAATTGACGAAGCGCCTGAAAGAAGAAGCCCTGGCCGAATGAAGTAACTGGAACTCATCGGGGGCTGTCTGATAAGCGAGCCTGCGCTTATTGAGAACCTGTTGGGCAGGTCTCCAAATGTAAATACCTGCGGCACTCTTCAATGGTCAGGGACCGCTTGAGGCGGGCGTGCGCCAAAGCGACGAGCTGGTCGATCTCCAACGTGAATTTGCGGATCAATCCATCCGCTCCGGCGGTAGCCAGGCTGCCTCCTTCTGGGTTTAAAGATACTCCAAAGACATTACTCGCATTCCCATACAGGCTGAACAACTCGGTTCCGCTGCGAACATCCCAGACTTTGGCCAGCCGGTCGAACCCGGCAGAGGCAAGGCGTGCGCCATCCTGGCTAAAAGCCAGCCGAAAGACCAGCCCGGCATGCCCTGGTATCGTGTGCAGCTTATTTCCCGATCCAATATCCCAAAGATGAATGGTCCCATCCTGGTCGCCTCCGGCGAGCAGCTTGCCGTCCGAACTGACTGCGACCCCGTAGATTTCTTTACCATCGCTGGAGAACTTCTCTCACTTTTTGACCTGAAATGATATTCCATTGATAGACCAATCGGTCTTCTGCTGGACCGAGCAAATATGGTTTCACCATCTGGACTGAAAGTCGACATTACGATATCAGCGCTGAAGGAGTTTGACTGTTAAAAGTGATCAATCTCATCCTCGCTCGCCAGATCCCACACTTTTATGCTTCCATCCCAACTGGCGCTGGCCAGGCGCACGCCGGTTGGGTCGAAGGCTAATCCAACCACATAGTTGCTATGCCCGTTCAGGCTCGCCAGCATTTCGCCTGTCCGGCTGTCCCAGATCGTTATCGCGCCATCATCGCTACCGGTTGCCAGGCGCGATCCATCCGTACTGTAGGCCAGGCCCGTAAAACCATGGGTTGGGACGTCTCCCGGTGGCAGACTAAGCAGCAATTCACCCGTTTCCGAACTCCAAATTTTGATAAACCCATCCACACTGGCGGAGGCGAGGCCGACTCCCATCCGGGTTGAAGGCGACATTCCAGATAACACCCGCATGACCCGGGATCGTGAGCAGTTCCCGTCCGGGAGCGGCATCCCAAATCCGCAGATTGCCATCATAGCCGCCGGTAGCAATCTGTTTTCCATCCGGGCTGCCGGCCACGCTGATCGACCGTGCTGGATGGGCCTGCCAGGGTGAGCAGTTCTTGACCGCTTTCGGAATCCCAAACCCGGGCGACCCCATCCTGACCGGCGGTTGCAAACGTCCCATCCGCCAGATAAGCAATATCGTACAGCCCGGAAAGGCGCGGCAGTTTAAGCAAGTCCTCACCTGTTGCAGCTTCCCAGACCTTCACGCTGCCATCTTCGCTGGCCGCAGCCAGGCGAGATCCATCTGGACTGAAAGGAGAGACTATGAATAACTCCCACCTAGACATAGTGTGAAGATGTCTCGCTCCGCTGGCTGGCATCCCAAACCCACACGATTCCCATCGTCTCCGGCGGCGGCGAGCAACTTGCCATCCGGGCTGTAGGCAATGGCTTTAGCCGGCATTTCACCCCATTCGAGCGACAAGAATTTCACCCTGCCTGAGCGATTTCCCATACCTTTGGAGACGCCGTCCATATTCGCTGCTGCAAGGCGCTTGCTGTCCGGGCTGAAGCTGGTCTGTCCTACTCCCAGGTTGTAACCAAAGTTTGCGCCAATAGACTGCCCGGAAAGCGTGGATTTTACTTCCCATCGCTGTACATCCCACAGAATCACCCGGGTTTGTAAGGCTGCAGCCAGGGTGTTCCCGTCTGGGCTGAAAGCCAGGCTAGAGCCTAATTCATCCCCTCCCGTGTCCAGCGTTTGCAACAGGTTGCCAGAACCAGGCGCCCACACTTTGATCTCGCCGTATGGGCCGAGACTGGCCAGCAACTTGCCATCCGGGCTATAGGCCACATCCGGAACACCGCCGGGATGGGCGGGTATGGTGAACAGGATATGCAGCTCAGGGATCGCCTGGTGGAGGGCATTGCGGGCTTCCAACGTATCTGCCTCTTCGAGGGCATGTAATGCCAACAATACACTGCGTTCAGGATCAACCTGAAGATTATTGACCGCTGCAGCAGCCAACTCGCGCGAATTTGCCAGATGGTTTGCCTGAACGGCGCGCTGCCAGTAGAATAATGAGGCGGCAGCCAGAAATCCCGCCGCAACCAGGGCAATCGTCAGAGCGACGGCGCGTAACCGCAGTCGCCGTGTGGAGATGATATTGTTCCTTCAGGCGCGCCCGTTCGGTTTCTGCCAGGCGTTGTGCAGCTTCAAGCTCGCGTTGCCTGCTGCACTTCGCGTTCGATAATCTCCTGCTCAAGCAGAGTCTGGGAGGCAGCCAAGAATGTGCGTTCCAGAAGGTTTAGATCATCGAGTGCGCCTCAGCCCACTCCGTTGCCTGCGCCAGGCGCGCTCCTCGTAGAGCCCTCCAGGATCACGACCTAGAGCATCCCATTCTTGAGCCGCCTCGGTGAGATGGCGATGCAGGCGCAGGCCTTCGCGGTCTTCTTCCAGCCAGCAGCGCAGGGTAGGCCATTCGCGAATTAGCGCTTCGTGAGCTACTTCGGCCGTATCTTGATCGGTCGTAATCAGGCGAGCATCTACGAGCGTCTGCAAGTACTTCGTGAACCATATCCCAATCAGAAGAATGCGAAATCAGTTCAGTGAAGCTGACACGCCGGCGAGTATCGGCGGTTGAGGTTTCGCCGCCCAACTCGGTCAGGCGCAAGAAAATTTGGCGGGCAATCTCACGCTGATCAGGCTCTAACTGATCATAGAACACTGCCTCTGCCGTTTCGGCAATGGCGCTGCGAATACCTCCGGAGGCGGTGTAACCGCTCAATGTCATCATTCGCCCACGCCGCCGCTGCCAGGTGCTGAGCAGAGCATGTGAAAGTAAAGGCAGCGCGCCCGGTTCTGGGGAATATCCCACGTCTGCCCCGACATCGTGGAGCAGCAGGTCAACCAACCCAGGCTCGAATTCCCAATGTCCACGCCGGGCTGGCTCTTCGATGGCGCTGCGCAGCTCCTCGTTGGTCATCGGCCCGATAAATTCCTGATGCTGCGAAATCGCCTGGCGGAGCGAATTGAAACGAGCGCAATGGGCATAGAAATCCGCCCGCATCACGAGAACGATCATCCCCTCTCCACCTGGCTGGAAAGCTGCAGAGACCAGATTTTCGACAAAAGCTGACTGTTCCGACTCGCTCCGGCAGAGAGTGAACAATTCCTCGAATTGGTCAACGATCAGAATTGCATGAGCCGCGTTTGCGGATTGGACCAGCTGTTTGATGAATTTTCTGCAAGACATCTCGCAGAACTCGCCAGTTCGTCCACCAGTTTTCGGGTTGGGAGACTCTGGCGGATCTCCTGGGTGAGGATGGCGGCAAGCGCTTCCAATGGGTGCGCAGCAGGGGTCATGATGAAAACAGGCCATCCAGAGGAGGGCTGCTGCCAGCGCAGAGCCGGGACCAAACCGGCGCGCACGACGGATGATTTGCCGCTGCCTGAAGCGCCGATGATGGCCAGAAAGCGTTGATCTGATTCCAACTGTTCGGTGAGACGGGCGTGGAGCTGGGTTGTTAAAACTTCTCTGCCAAAGAATAATTCGGCGTCGCTCTCATCGAAATAATGCAGCCCTTTATAGGGGGCAAGCCCGACCATGGGCGCATCTTCCCGCCGCATGGTTGCGGCAAGCTCCACCAGCCGCTCTGCAACCTCCGGCTGATCTTCAAGATGTAAAACGGGTAAAAAACGAGCCGTGATCGTTGCAATATCCGGCATGCGCTCATTCTGTTCCAGGCGCGAGATTTGGGTATCGCTATAGCCGACCGCAATCGAAAGCTCGCGCTGCGTTAACCCAACCCGGCGGCGGAGATACTTAAGCAAATCACCGAAAGTGGTGAAGTGATCCAGAGCAATTGCAATCCCTGAGCCATGCATATGACCTCCTTTTCCCTGTTATTAGTATAGATCAATTTTGATCAGGTGGGGAATTTTGGCAAGTATTGTCAAATTCCGCAATAGATAACATGCTATTTTGGAGTTGAGGTCGGAACAGGTTAGAACCCACCGGCCCGGCAAGTCTCATTCAAAGTAAGAAATGGAAAAGGAGAGAATCTCATGAAATACCGTTTAACCCTGATCAGCATCACCCTTATTATTTCACTGGTGGTGGCAGGCTGCGCAGCTCCTGCTGCGCCGCCCGCACCGACACAGCCTCCGCCGACGCAGATTCCGCCGACCCAACCGCCTGCCAGCCCGGCAGCCAAATCGAATTCCGAGATCGTACTGAGCATGGTGGAACGCCTGAATGCCGGCGACGTAGAAGGATCGCTGGCTTACTTCGCGGATGACGCGATAGGCTACTTGATGGGTTTCCCGCCGACCGGGATCGAAATCTACGCCGGCAAAGAACAGCTCCGCCTCCTTTGGCAGGGCAGTGCGGACAATCATTTCAAGTGGGAGGTGGAAGTCCGGTCCGAAAATGGCGACATTGTCAGTGTAAAAGCCAAGACCTGGCACGATTTCACCCGCCAGCTAGAGGTCGCGCCGCTGGATTACATTGATGTCTACGAGCTCAAAGACGGCAAGATCGTGACTTACGGCTCCTGGCTAACCGAGGAATTGCTGGCCCGCTTCAGACCTGCTCTCGAAGCAGTGATGCCGCCTGAGCCGACCGCCGAACCGCCATCCAATCCAGCAGTCTCTGAGATGACCGTAACCATTGCCAATGGCAGTTGCACCACCGCCGCCCCTTTGACGCTGAAATCCGGCGAGGTGAAAGTCACCCTGAATGTCGAAGATCAAGAAAACTCTTTGTATGCTCTGACTCTGTTCAACCTGGATCCGGGAAAGGACATTCTGGACCTGATGGCTTCAACCGTTGGGATGCCCCCGTCCTGGGCAGACATGTTGCTTTATGAGGAACTCGGCCCTGGCAAGAGCGAGACTTACACCTTCACGCTGGAGAAGGGCCCGGTCTACATGGTTTGCTGGTCGCAGCCTCCTGACCTTGCCATTGGTAATGCAGGACCGATCGGCGTAGAGGAGATCCAGGCAGTCGTCCAGCCCACCGCCACGCCGGAACCGGCTGTTCTGGCGAGCACATTAGATGAGTTTGTGGGCGAATGGGAAACCTTCTGCGCGGCTGCACATGAATCCTGCGTGCTCAAATTCCAAACGGACGGGAAATATGGTCTGGAATTGATCGAAATCCCTGGATCAGTGATGTCCGGTCAATTCTCTTTTGAGAATGGACAGCTCAAATTTCTGAGCGATTCGGGCCTTTGTGAGGAATGGCCTGAAGCCGTCTATGAGGTTTATATCGAAAAAATGAACGGCGAACCGGCCATACTTCATTTCAAGGGAGTCGGAACCGATCCATGCAAGGATCGCAGAATCACCCTCGGGGGGGTATTCAAGTTTTTCGGATAATCTTGTGTGGGTAGGCGCAATATCCTTCGAGACTGTGTTGCGCCTACCCCTGGAAACAGCTTTAGATGAATCGACTTTGCTCACCCGCTCGGAACAACGAGCGCTGACTGCGGATTAACCTCCGCTTTTATCCCCAACATCTTGTAATTACACCCAAATTCCTTTATAGTATCCTAAGATTTAAATGCCTCCCAGGGCCGCATCTACCTGAAAAGCTCCTTGAAAGCATGAGCGCGATCCCCTCTCAGACCGGCAGCTATGCCGTGGAATTCGTCCTACCCGATCCCATCCGCCTGCGCATCGGCCGCCTGGGAGAGTTTCCGTTTCCAGCCGGTCATTACATCTACCTGGGCAGTGCAGGCGGTCCGGGTGGGCTGCGCGCCCGGCTTAGCCGTCATTTAAACCTTCTCGCTAACCGCCAGCCGCACTGGCACATCGATACCTTACACCAATATGCCCACCCTGCCGCGGTTTGCTGGTGGATCGATTCCCCTGAAAGATCAAACAACAACCGAACAGAATGCCTGTGGAGCCTGCTGTTGAGCAGCCTGCCCGATAGCCAGGTTCCTGTCCCTGGTTTCGGAGCAAGCGACTGCAAATCCGGCTGCCCGGCTCATTTGTTCCTCTTTCCTGGCTGCCGATCAATCCCCGTTCTCAGCGCCAGCGACTTACGCCGGAAACTGACCCACAGCGCATCCTCAGGCGAGGAAATGGAGCCAGATGCGATACATCTGCACTTCAAGCTGCTCTTACCTGAGGTACAATGAAACCCACGCTGGAAGATCGGCTGAACGGAGAGATATTTTGAATCTCGAAGAAGACCATTCACGATTATGCCGGGTTGATTATCATCGCTGGCATCGTGATCCTACTGGATCAAATCACAAAAGCATGGATCCATCAGAACCTTGCTTATGGGGAAGTCTATCGTCCTGAGCTTTGGCTTTCGAACTATGCCCGCCTCGTGCATGTCAAAAACACCGGCGCAGCTTTCGGGATCTTCCAGAACCTTGGCGTAATTTTTACAATCCTGCCCTTTATTATCGACCGCGGTGATCATTTATTACTTTCCACGAATCCCGCGCCAGGATTGGATCATTCGCTTTGCGATGGGTTTGTATCTTGGCGGTGCAATCGGCAATCTGATCGACCGCATCACGCTCGGTTATGTAACCGATTTCATCTCGATCGGATATTTCGCCATTTTCAATATCGCCGATGCCAGCCTTTCCAGCGCGGCTGTAATTTTCATCCTGGGAGTCCTGCTGCAGGAAAAACGCAAGCAAAACGAACAGAAACAGGCCGAATCGCCCGATCTAAAATAGGCGAAACCATCTCGCCGTAATCTATCTAGCATTGGAGTAAGGGTTGAAGAAATATCTGAAAGACTACCTGTTTTTATTTTTGATCGCTGGAACAATAATCCTCCTCGATCAGATCAGTAAAGAGTGGATCCGTCAAACGCTCGCGTTCGGCGAGGTCTATCATCCGGAATTTTGGCTGTCGAATTATGCCCGGATCGTCTATTGGAAGAACACTGGCGCAGCTTTTGGAATGTTTCAAAGCCTGGGCGGCGTGTTTACCGTCCTTTCTTTATCGTCAGTGGGATCATCCTTTATTACTTTCCCCAGATTCCCTCAAAGGACTGGTTGATCCGAATCTCGATGGGGATGCTGCTGGGCGGCGCGATCGGGAACCTGATTGACCGTCTGACCCTGGGCTATGTGACCGACTTCATCTCAGTAGGAGATTTCCCGGTATTCAATATCGCCGATTCGAGCATCTCAGTCGGCGTCGTGGTTCTCTTCTTCGGGATGTGGCGTCAAGAAAGACGGACAAAACTCGATTCACAAAAACTCGTTACTGACACCCAAAAGTCTGCTCTGGAAACCAGGGATACATCGGGTCTCGCAGAGGAAACTCAAGTTGATTGAGCAGCAGCCCACAAAGATCAGCTTCACCTTTGATGAAGAACAGCCTCAAAGGCTGGATAAATTTCTGGTAACCTGTCTGCCAGAGCTTTCACGCACTCGAATTCAAAACCTGATCAAAGATGGGAATGTGTTGGTAAACGGAGAAATCCCGCATAAGGCTGGCCAGATTCTGGAAGGCCGCATCTCCATCCTGGTGGAATTACCCATCACGCAAGCGAGCGACCTGGTTCCCGAGGCCATCCCGCTCGATATCATTTTCGAAAATGACGACCTGATGGTGGTCAATAAACCAGCTGGGATGGTTGTCCACCCGGCTGCCGGGCATTCTTCGGGTACGCTGGTACATGCCGCTCTCGCCCATGCCCCACAGATCGAGGGAATTGGCGGCGAGCAACGCCCAGGTGTGGTCCACCGCTTGGATAAAAACACATCTGGGCTGATCCTGTTAGCCAAAAACGACCGCTCCCACCGCTGGCTGCAAGATCAGTTTCGTCTGCGCGAAATCAGCAAAGTGTACATTGCGCTGGTCGATGGACATCCGCCCACACCGGAAGGTAAGATTGACGCGCCCATTGGTCGCGATATTCGGATGCGCAAGAAAATGGCGATTGTTTCGCCGCAAAAAGGCCGCCAGGCCGTCAGCGAGTATCACACCCTGGAGACCTTCGCCGAACACACCTTATTGGAAGTCCATCCAGTCACAGGCCGGACGCATCAGATCCGCTTACACCTGGCCTTCCTGGGTTGTCCGGTGGCTGGCGATACTGTCTACGGTCGCAAGTCCTCCACCATCCCGCTTGAGCGTCACTTTTTGCACGCCACAAGTTTGACCTTTTGCCTGCCCGGAGAATCCACGCCGCGCACATTTACTGCTCCCCTTCCGCTGGAATTACAAGAAGCCATCCAAACACTCTAATCGCTCAGGCTGAAACCTGCAGAATAAGTTACACAGAGATGATTCGACCCTTCATTCTGGAGAAGAAAAATATGATATCAAAACCGCATCCCAATCGCCAACCAGCCGATTTCATCGACCTGCGCTCCGATACCGTCTCGCTGCCCACGCCAGAAATGCGCCGTGCAATGGCCGCAGCCGAAGTCGGGGATGATGTGTACAGAGAAGACCCCACGGTTAACCGCCTGCAAAAGGCCGCCGCCCAGATGCTTGGGAAAGAAGCCGGGCTTTTTGTCCCTTCCGGTACGATGGGCAACCTGGCCGGAGTCCTGGCACATTGCACACGCGGCGACGAGGTGATCCTGGGAAATAAATCGCATACATTTCTTTTCGAAGCAGGTGGGATCTCCGCCCTGGGCGGCGTGCACTCCTGCCAGGTGCCCAATCAGCCAGATGGCGCCATGGATCTGGAGGAGGTCAAAGCAGCCATCCGCTTAGATGACGCTCACTTCCCGCCCACTCGCCTGATATGCCTGGAGAATACCCATAACCGCTGTGGCGGAGTGGCGCTGAACGCCGAATATACCCGCCAAATGGGCAATCTGGCCCACGCCCACGATCTGTTCCTGCATCTGGATGGCGCCAGGTTATTCAATGCTGCTGCTGCGCAGTCCATTCAGGCGGCCGATTTGGCCGACCCGGCTGATTCAGTGACGATCTGCCTGAGCAAAGGCCTTTGTGCGCCAGTGGGTTCTGTGCTGTGCGGATCGGAGGAATTCATCCGCCGTGCCCACCGCATCCGCAAGATGCTCGGAGGCGGGATGCGTCAGGCAGGAATCCTGGCCGCCGCTGGGCTTGTTGCTCTGGAGCAAATGGTGTCCCGTCTGCCCGAAGACCATGCCCGCGCCGCGTTTTTGGCCGCTGAGCTGGCCAAAATCCCCGGACTACTAGTCGATCCAGCATACACAAACATGGTTTTCGTGGAGCTTGATGGTGCGATACTGGATAGCGCTCAGGAAATCGCTGCCCGCTTATACAAGCAGGGGGTCAAGGTTGGAGTGGTTTCTCCACACCGCTTCAGGCTGGTCACCCACTACTGGATTGACGATGCCGGGGTTGAGCAAGCAATTTCCGCCTTCAACCAAGTTCTGTAAAAATTGTGTGCATGTTATAATATTTACATGCAGGTAAAAAATGGACGAATCAATAAGCATCGCAATAATTGACGAAACAACCAGCGCTGTACGCGCCAGAATTAAACAAATACCCACAGTTGGGATGATCTTGGGTTCTGGTTTGGGCAGTCTGGCTGAACAAATCGAACAGCCCGTTTATCTACCATACGGCCAAATTCCCCATTGGCCGGTTTCCACCGTGATCGGTCACCAGGGCCGATTGGTAACGGGCTATCTGGAAGATGTACCGGTAATGGTGATGCAAGGCCGCTCACATTACTACGAAGGCTACAGCATGGCTCAAATCACCCTGCCCGTTCGGATGATGCAGCGTTTGGGAGTTGAGTTCATTGTGGTTACAAATGCCGCCGGGGCAGTCAACCCTGATTTCGAGCCGGGTGAAGTCATGCTGATCACAGATCACCTGAATTTGATCGGTATGTCTGGGTTGAACCCACTGCGCGGCCCAAACCTGGATGAGCTTGGACCACGCTTTCCAGATATGGGCTGTCCATATGATTTAAAACTCCGCCAAATTGCACAACAGGTTGCTCAAGAGAATCAAATCTTGCTGCGGCAAGGTGTATATGTTTCTTTAGCTGGTCCTTCCTTTGAATCTCCAGCCGATCTTCGTTTTCTCCGCCTGGCTGGCGCCGATGCGGTGGGGATGTCTACTGTGCCCGAGGTGATCGTCGCCCGGCATGGTGGTACGCGCATCCTGGCATTCTCGGGTATCAGCAACAAAGCCAATCTGGACGGGAGTACAATGACTACCCATGAGGAGGTGCTGCAAGCTGGAGAGAAGATCGTCCCTCAGTTGGTGACCTTGATCCGGGGTGTCCTGCGTCATCGCTGGTGAATAATTATTGCTAACCCCCACCTAGGAGCGGCATGGAAGAAGCACTCAGCTTTTTTCGCGCCTTTGAGATGTGGATTTATCTGCTTCTCGGGCTTGGGGGAGTCATTTACATTCGAAAGTTTTTATTGGCCTGGCAAGAATTACGCGGAGCCACCTTTGGCCTGGAACGTGAAAGTGCACAGGCTCGCCTTAACCAGTCTGCCAGTTTCTTAGTGTTAATCTTGATCATGTCGATTACCGAGTTCATATTGGTTTCTTTCATCGCACCAGCCCTGCCTGGCGCTATCGCGTTGCATACGCCCACCCTAAACTTGCTGGCCACTCCCTCGATCACCTTACCGGCTGGCACGCAGCAGGCTGGCGGGCTGCAAGCCACCGATTCCCTGCTGGCCACAGAAGCGAATAATCTGGGCGAGTTTGTCCTGGCTTTGAGTAGCGGCTGCATCCCAGGTCAAATCGAGGTCGTCATCCCCCAAAATGGCGAAGAAATCCGTGGGATCGTACCGGTGGTCGGCACAGCAAATATCACAAATTTCGGGTTTTACAAATTTGAGATCAAACGCCCCGAAGAAACCACTTGGTTAACCATTCAGGCAGGCAATATCCCGGTGCTATCTGGCAAACTCGGCGATTGGGACACATCCCGCCTTTCTCCGGGAGATTATCAATTAGCCCTGGTCGTGGTAGATAACCAGGCCAAGGCTTCTGAGCCCTGCATCATCCAGGTGAGGGTATCCAGGCCAGTCGAAACACCTTCAGGGCCGTGAGAGGTTACCCCAGAATGCCCGAAATCCAAATCCGCCCGGCCGACCCCACTGATATCTCACGATTGATCGAATTGGATCACAGCTATATCACCGACTTCGCCTGGCAAATGGAGGTCCGAACCGACCCAATTTCAGGCGACCATGATCAGGGTCAAATCAACATTAATTTCCGCCGCGTCCGGTTACCACGTCCAGTCCGTTGTGATTATCCACGTTCGGTTCGCTCTTTAATCGACGATTGGCCGCGCCTGTCTGGTCTTTTGGTCGCATCCATGATTGAGCCGCAGATGCTTTCACCAACCGTGATCGGATACGCGAGCCTGGTGATTGATCGAGTAGTGCATGCGGTTTGGGTAGCCGACCTGGTGGTGGACAAACCTCTCCGTCGGAAAGGCATCGGCAGCGCATTATTGCTCGCCGCCGCAGATTGGTCTGTAGCTGAAGACATCCACGATCTCGTTCTGGAAATGCAGCCCAAGAACGGACCAGCGATCAGCCTGGCCCAAAAATTAGGCTTTGAATTTTGCGGTTACAATGATTTTTATTACCCGGTCAACGAAACAGGCATTTTCTTTCGAAAATCCTTCTAAAGGAAACCACGCAGAGCCTCCGCTCTGATTTTGATCACAATTTTAGTTTCTTGCGCCTGTCGGCAATAGCGAATACTTATTGGAATGTACCAAATTCTGACATCCTCTTTCCGAGCACTCAATAGTTTCCTGGCAGCCGGGATTGCCATCACGGCTTTCTCGCTCTTGGTGTATGCATTTTCCTTCAATCTGCGCGACCGCGTGGCGCGTTCCTTTGCCTTGATCCTTGTATGTGTGGCCATTGTCTTTGTTGGTGAAGCGCTCAGCAGCGTGGCAAAAAGCCCAGAATTGTTGGAGTTTTGGCTTCGGTTGCAATGGGTAGGGATCATTTTTTTGCCAGTATCCTATCTGCATTTCTCGGATGCATTGCTTGCAACAACAGGCCGTCCATCTCGTGGTCGTCGCTTGTTGGTTATCCGCCTGATGGCGCTCGTGTCTTTCGGTTTTGTGCTGGCATTGCCAACCAAACTGCTGGTCGGTCCGTTGGTTTACCAGGCTATTCCAGCCCCGCATCTGGAACGCACTCCGCTCACCTGGATATTTGCTGCTTTTTATCTTCTAGCAATGTTGATCTCATGGATCAATTTCTTGCGAGCTTATCGACGCACAGTCACCAGCACCACCCGTCGCCGGATGAGCTACCTGATCCTGGGCGCACTCGCTCCGGCATTGGGATCCTACCCCTATCTGCTCTTTGGGTCCGGGTTGGCTGCCAGGGCGCCTCTCCTGTTTTGGATTACAGTCACCATCAGTAACCTATTCGTCACATTCCTGCTTATCTTGATGGCTTATGCCGTAGCCTTCTTCGGCGTACCCTGGCCAGATCGAGTTGTAAAACGGCGGCTTTTCAAGTGGTTGATGCGCGGCCCAGTCACCGCCTCCACTGTCCTGGTGATTACCACAGTCATCCGCCGAGTTGGAAACCTTTACGGGATCGATTTATCCGCCATCATCCCGGCAGTAATGGTCGGCGCGATCTTGTTATTAGAACACATGATCACGCTGGTTTCTCCAGTTTGGGAACGCTGGCTGTTTTTTGGAAAAGACCGCTCCGATATGGAACGGTTGCAGACTCTGGATGAACGCCTGTTGACATTGGGGGATTTACAACAATTCTTGGAGGCCATCCTGGCTGCAGTTTGTGACCGGTTGCAGGTTTCTAAGGCATTCATCGCCACACTGAGCGACCAGGGTCTTGAAAATCTGATGATGATAGGAGGTGATAATTCGCTGGAGGGAGAGGATATCCCGGTTAGATCGATCGAGGCAGCCTGGAAGAATGGCAAAGCCAAACCAGTTTCGCAGGCAATCCGTGATCTCGATAGTCGGCGCGACGAAGAGCAGTTATATTTCTACTGGGGGGATTATTGGCTGATACCGTTATACAACCAGGATAACAAATCGAATGAGATGATTGGCCTTCTCGGTGTGAATCACAAATCAGACCACGAAAGCATCCCGGATCGCCGCCTGGATCATGAGCAAATTGAAGCTTTAAACCTGCTAGCTCATCGGGCAGCGCTGGCGATCGGTGATCGTTACCAGCAAGAACAGGCTTTCAGCTCACTCGTAGAATTGACCCCAAAAATCGAGATGATTCAAAGGTTGCGCGCCGCTGCCCGCTATGATGGTACAGAAGTCTTGACTTCACCGGATATTCCTATCGAACAAACAGATCTTTCATCATTGGTAAAAGATGCATTGACACATTACTGGGGCGGCCCAAAACTGACTGGAAGCCCTCTCTTGAAATTGCGAGTGGTTCAAAAAACCGCTGAAGAACAAGAAGAAAGCGCCATCAATGCACTCAGGACGATTTTACGCACGGCAATCGATCAGGTTCGCCCCGAAGGTGAAAGACGTTTTACAGCGGAATGGATTCTATATAATATATTAGAGCTAAAATTTATGGAGGGCCGAAAAGTACGCGAAGTCGCCATGCGCCTGGCTATGTCTGAAGCAGATCTTTATCGTAAGCAGAGAGTAGCGATCGAAGCCGTGGCAAAAGCGATTATCAATATGGAAGAAGATCTCATTCGAGCAACACCTGACAGAGCTCTGGCCACGGATGAAACAGTCCACGCCGCCGAAGTTAACCATAGCGATATTCGTAATCGAACTACTACCGACCTGCGGTCGGAAATAAAACTAGAAACCATAGAAAATGCACTGGGAGGTATTCTTAATGGTAAACAGAATTCGTTACCATGAAGAGCAAGGAGGACCGCCCCCGCCGATGGATGATTCCTGGTGGGAGGCTGTACTGGAAGAAGAAAGCGTGGGGGGAGCGCCCGCAACACGCGGCGCGCGTCCGTCTTATTCAAATTGGGATCAAGCCCATCCAGAGGAAACGGATGAGGACGGGTTGGATTGGCAAAGAGCTATCGATCTGTATGAACAGGATCAGGTCGTCGAGATGGTGGTCACGGGTTCTAATCGTGGTGGGCTGTTGGTCAATGGGGACCACCTGCAGGGATTTGTCCCCGTCTCTCACCTGATTGAGGCGCCTTGTCAGTTTGACGATATCGAGAAATGGCTTTCAAGCTATCTCGATCGATCTTTGATCCTTAAAGTGATCGAATGCGACCAGGAGCGCGGCCGGGTTGTCTTTTCGGAGAGGGCCGCCCAATCCAGTCCGGGAAGCCGCAATTTATTATTACAAAACCTGACGCCTGGCAGTTGTGCTACTGGAACTGTCACCAACATCACAGACTTTGGTGTCTTCGTCGATTTGGGTGGGGTTGAGGGCCTGGTTCATGTTTCGGAGATTTCCTGGGGCCGAGTCCAGCATCCATCCGAGGTGATTTCACTGGGTGAGCAGGTGGTAGTATATGTGATCCAGGTTGACCCGAAACGGGCGCGGGTCGCGCTGAGTTTGAAACGGCTCCATCCGAACCCATGGGAAACTGCTGAGGAACGCTATTCCCCTGGACAAATTGCCGTAGCAGTCATTACCAGCATTGTCCCCTTCGGCGCTTTTGCCCGTCTGGAGGAAGGCCTGGATGGATTGATCCATGTTTCGGAGATCAGTTCAGGCGATGACCATCATGACATTTCTGGTCTGGAGGAAGGCCAAAGCGTCAAAGTGCGTATTCTGCATGTTGATGCAACCAAACAACGCCTGGGATTGAGCCTGAAATTGAACGAAGAGATAGTGATCCAATAACCGAATGTTGGCGATCTTCACAATCAGGCCAACCCGAATCGCTGTGAAAAATAGATTTGCCTTTGATTGCTCGGTTGATCTGAGTCAGGCGTAGATTTTATTGCCACAGACCAGCTCGGAAGATCATTATGAAGGATTTGTGGAAGATTATTCTTAGCGTCTTAGCCACATTATTAGGCGTCGCCCTGGTTGGGTTGATCAGCGCCGGACCACGTGGCCTTCCGGTTACACTGGCGCCGCTCCCCTCGCCAGCGCCTCTGGTTGTGCATGTCGTTGGCGCTGTTCTTCACCCGGGGGTCTATTCATTGCCAGCGCAAAGCCGGATAAAAGATGCCATTCAAGCCGCAGGTGGATTCTCTTCTGCTGCGGATCAACAAGCCCTCAACCTGGCTGCATGGATCGAAGACGGCGAACAGATTATTATCCCTGTTCCGCAAAAAACAGGAGCTGACCTTCAAAGCATCCCTACTCATAGCGCCAATCCAGAGGGTAAGGGACAACCGGTTGCAGAAACGACATTAGTCTCGCTTCTTTCTACAACGTCGCCAACGGAGATCCAAACCACCCCAACTTTTACGCGCCCAACCTTCCCAATTAACATCAATACGGCCACATCTCTCGAGTTGGAATTGCTGCCCCAGATCGGGCCAGTCAGGGCAGCCCGTATAGCCGCTTACCGGGAGACTCACGGTCCTTTTTCAAAAATCGAAGATCTCCTGAAAATCTATGACATCAATGCAGAGGTTTATGCTGCCATTCAAGATCTGATCACGGTCGGATCGGAACCATCCTCAAGCGAAGAACCTGGCTTAACCCCTTCGGTCACCCAGACGGGCATTGTCACCAGCGCCGCTCATTGAAAGATATCCAGATCATGCTCACCCATTTTGATCCCTTCTCCTGGATATTCTGGCGGTCGCCGCCGGCGACAAATCCCGACGGGAGCCAACCGAAAAAGGGCTGCCCTAATCAATAGCCGTTCAGCGCATCCTGGAATTGTTGGCATAAATTGGCAAGTGTGCAACTAATTTGAGCTATTAGCGTAGAAAGTAACAGATCGGACTTAGACCGATCTGTTACGATATCATCTCAATAACCAAGGAGAATAGAATGACAACCGATAAGAAGAAACTCTATCGCTCGCGAAACGAGCGCATGATCGCCGGCGTTTGCGGCGGTATCTCAGAGTATTTCGAGATTGATCCCACCATTGTCCGGTTAGTATTTGTTGCGGCATCTTTGCTCGGAGGTTCCGGCCCATTGGCTTATCTTGTGTGTCTGATCTTGATGCCGCTCGAACCATTGGATGCATCTGCGCCTGGCAGTGTTGAAATCATCGAACCAGCCGAAGAGAACTAATTCATCCATCTTGGCGGGCAATTTCCTCTAACAAGGCTTTATGGCTCTCTCGAGTAATCGGGTAGAACCAGGCAAAAATGACGCCCAGAATCAATAAGACAATCGGTATCGGCCCGGCAAAGAAACGAATCGCCCGAATCGCTTCCGACGGTTGGATAGGCGCTGCCTGTCCTGCCGTCGGATTTATATATCCCGTCCAGGCCAGAGCCTGCCCCATTCCCCAGATTGCAAGCCCGGTCGCCAACTTCTGAAAGAATGACGCAAACGCATAAAAAGATCCTTCTCGGCGCTGACCCGTCCGCACCTGATCATATTCAACGATATCCGGGATCATCGCCCAGGGGATGACATAAGCGGTGGCAATCCCGGCTCCAGAAAGCGCTGCCAACAGATACGCCAGTCCGATCTGATCCGAATTTAGCCCAAACAAGCCGCCCAACACAATCATCCAAGAAAGTGAGCCGAAAATAAAAGCCCGGCGTTTATCCCACCGCCGCGCCGCCCATACAACCAGCGGAATGAACAGGATCGCGGAGCCTTGCGCTGCCAGCACAAAGTAATTCGCCTGGTCGGGGACCAGCAGATAGTAGCGAGCGAAATATACCAGCACCGCCGCCAGAATGCTGGCAGTCGTCCAACTCAATAAATACAACCCCATCACCAATCGGAATGGATGGTTATTTAGCGTCTCGCCAAGCGCTTTTCTCACCGACAGCGGCTCGGGCAATTGCTCTCCAGGACGTTCACGTGAGATCGAAAACACAACCAGTGGGGGAAAAATCGAAATTAAGCCCAGGATCAACCCGATCAGGCCATACAACAGGCGTTGGTCGCTGATATACCATCCCATCACGGTCGCCAGGATGATCGCCCCCAACGTTCCAGAGATCGAGAACACCATCCGGTATCCATTCAGCGAACTGCGTTCATCATAGTCACTGGTGATCTCCGGCGTCAGCGCATTATAGCCAACATGCACCATCGTGAAAACCGTGTCAAATAGGATAAACACAAGCGCATAATAGATTGTCAGTCCCAATTGTCCAAAAGATGGCACCACCCACATCAGCATAAAGCTTAACCCCAAAGGGACAGCTCCAAAAAGCAGGAAAACCCGCCGGCGCCCCCAGCGTGTCCGGATCCGATCCGAGATGATCCCAAACAGCGGATCGTTAATCGCGTCCCAAATACGTCCCGCAGCCACCGCCCAGCCAGCATAATCAGGACGCAAACCAGCTACGTCGGTCAAGAAATATAGCTGGAAGAACATCAAAATCGCCAGCGGGATACTTGTGCTCAGGTCGCCAGTGCTGAAGAGCAGTTTCTTGCGCAGAGATAATCTCTCGTTCCCAAAAGGAGATGAAGTGCTCATAAATTCGCCTCGCTTCATGAAATGGATCGCGCCGCTATTTCTTTCAGATGAAATTTTCTGGATAATACAAACCCCGCCGTTCAGCACATCATGGGCTAACCGGCGGGGTTCTCAATCATCTCCAAAATTTAGGCCAGTTCGGATCAGGCAGCCGCCGCTTGCGAGCGCTTGCGGAACGCCTTGATCCAGCGCATCGCGTATTCGTCATGCCCCATCAGCAGATCGCACGCGAGGGTGGTGGTCTGGATCTCGGGCACAGTTGGGTCGGTAATTGCAGTGGTCAAGCCATTGGCAATGGCCAAGGCCAGGTAAGCCACATTAATGATCTTGCGGTCTGGAAGACCAAAGGAGACATTGCTGGCGCCCAGGTTCAGGTTGACGCCCAATTCCTGACGAATCAACCGCATGGATTCAAGCGTAATCCGGCCAGCCTGGTCGTCCGCGCCCACCGTTAATGCCAGGCAATCGATCACGATATCTTCGCTGGGAATGCCATAATCCGCCGCCCGCTTAAGCAGCTTACGAGCTACTTCCAGGCGCGCTTCTGGGGTGGCTGGTACACCATTTTCATCGGTGATCACACCAATCACGGCTGCGTTGAATTGTTTGGCAAGTGGAAAAATCCGGTCCATCATCAGTTGTTCGGCGGTCGTTGAATTAATCAGCGCTTTGCCAGGATATACTTCCAAAGCTGCCTTGATCGCATCCGGATTGGCAGTGTCGATGCAGATCGGAACATCGACGACTTCCATCACAGCCTGGACGGCTCCCCGAAGCAGCGCAGGTTCATCAGCGCCAGGAATACCCGCATTCACATCCAGGATATGGGCGCCAGCCTCCACCTGCTTGAGCGCGTCTTGCTGAACGACCGAATAATCGCCTTGGGCCATGGTCTCAGCCAGTTTCTTGCGGCGAGTGGGATTGATGCGTTCACCAATAATCACAAACGGCGCGCCCGGACTGATCACCACCGAACGGTTTTTTGAACTTAACTTGGTCTCCATAATCACTAAGTCCTGCCGGACTAATCCAGGAGCTGCCGCACTGTGCGGACCGCGCTGGAAGCATCTGGAGCAAATGCATCAGCCCCTACCAGCTTCGCATATGCATCCGTGACAGGCGCGCCGCCAATGACTACTTTAACCTTGTCTCGCAACCCAGCCGCCTGTAGGGCCTGGATGGTGGCCTGCATATTGCTCATTGTAGTGGTCAGCAGGGCAGACATGCCAATCACCTGAACGCCATCTTGAGCGGCTTTTACAAAAGCCTGTGAATCGACATCTGTACCCAGGTCTTTCACCTCAAAACCGGCGCCTTCGAGCATCATTGCAACCAGGTTCTTACCAATATCATGCAAATCGCCTTTCACCGTCCCGATCGCCACCTTGCCAGCGGCCTTAATACCGCTATCCACCAGTTGTGGCTTGAGCAATGCCAACCCGGTCTGCATGGCGCGGGCAGCAATCAGCATCTCAGGGACAAAATAATCGCCTTCTTCAAACCGCTTTCCAACCTCTTCCATCGCTGCAATCAGCGCCTGGTTAAGAATGACGTCTGCCGCTATTCCCTGAGCCAGCGCTGCTTGAACGCCAGCCTGCACCTCAGATGCGTTTCCTTCAAGTACGTTTTGATAAATTTTTTGTAGTTCCATTTTTTTGTCCTCTTATTCTTTAGCAATTTGCCTGAAGTATATGTGGGTTTTCCAAGATGAAGCAAATCCAACGCCGAAACCGGTTCCGTGCGGGTATCTATATTCTAATCCAGATGCCAGGAAGCAGCCACATCTTCTAACACACCATCCAGAATCATGTCTTGAGATGTATCAATATCATCCAGCAAAGCCGTCTTGGCAGCTTCAGCGTCATGTCTTTCCAGGGCATCCACAATGTTTGCATGGGTAATTTCTTGAGATTTCCCGGCGTGACGCAAAACCATAAAGCGGGCCAGTCGATCGTGTAAATGGCCGATAAGCTCCGCCAATTCCAAATTTCCCGAAGCCAGGGCTACCAGATAGTGGAAACGCCTGTTTTCATCCGTATACCGGTCATAGGATAGATCATCGTCTCCCGTGTAGCCAGCATGCACCGACCGCAACTCATCAATGCTCTCCGGATCAATCCGCTGAACAGTAATTTCAATCGCAGAGACTTCCAGGATCTTACGTAAGTTGAGCATATCCCGCAGTTGTTTTAGCGTGATGCGAGTCACAAAATACCCTGAACGAGGCCGGATGGTCACCAATCCTTCCTGGCTGAGCATTTGTAAGGCATCCCGTACAGGTGTGACGCTGGTTTCATGATGCCGGGCCAGTTCATCCACATCCAGTCTTTCCCCTGGACGCAGGTGACCCATGATCACCGAGCGTCTTAATTCTCGATAAATTCTGGTCTTAGATGTGCTATTTTCCATTGAGTGGATGACCGTTGTCGAGTCCATGAAGCCTGATAGCAGATATTACCACAAGCGGGCGGGTTTATCAAGATAATATTTCTAGCAGACCCTATCTTGACAATTGATATATTAGATGTTAATATATAATATATCAGCTATCTTGTCTAAGATCAAAGATGAATCCTGAAGAAAAACAGTAGCGCATCTTCCAAAAATCCCTTATAGTTAAGCAAAATTATCTGGAGAATGAAAGATGCACCCCTTGATCCCGGAAATTAATGAGGAGATGCGCACTGGGAAAATCTCACGCCGCGAATTCCTGCGGATTTCAACCCTTCTCGGACTATCCTTAGCCAGCGCTCAATATATGGCCGCTTGCACCGCCGAGGCTCTCAGCGAAGCCCCGGCTGAGACTCTTGTCCCCATTGAAATTCCCAGGCCGTCTCTCACTCGCGGAGGAGTTCTGAAAGCGGCTACTCGCATCGAGCGTGTAGACCATCCCGCCCATTTCTCCCTGATCAGCCAGGCTCACGCCTGGAGACATGTTTTTGAATTCCTGACCTACACCAACTCGAAGGGTATCACCACCCCATATCTGTTGGACAATTGGGAAGCCAGCGAAGACCTGAAGACCTGGACTCTATACATCAAGAAGGGCATTAAATTCAACAACGGGAAAGAGTTGACTGCCAATGATGTACTGTTCAATTTCAAACAATGGCTGGATAAGGATATTGGCTCATCCCTGCTTAACTCGATGAGCTACCTGGACCCAAATGGGCAAGAGAAAAGGGATGATTACACCATCATATGTCACTTGAACGCTCCGACCATCTATATGCCAGAGCATCTCTTCTCGTACCAAGCCTTGATCGTGCCTGAAGAATTCGGCGGCGATATCACCCGCGAGCCAATCGGAACCGGCGCTTTTACATTAGCAGAATATGTCTCGGAAGAACGCTGCCGCCTGGTAGCCCGCAAGAATTACTGGCGTACTGGCGCGGATGGCAAACCGCTGCCATACCTGGATGAAATCTTATTTATTCAATTAGGCGAGGATCGCTCAGCCGATCTAGCCGCGCTGCAGATTGGTCAGGTGGACACAATCATCGAGCCAACATTCGCTATCTGGGAAGCCCTTAAAAGTGAAACCAAATACGAAATCATCTCCACCCCCACCTCAGCCACCCGCGTTCTGCGTCTGCGCGTTGACCAGGCCCCCTGGACGGACAATCGCGTCCGCCAGGCGCTTAAGCACTGCCAGGATCGCGAAAAAATTCTGGCTGTCGCCTTACAGAATCAGGGTACAATCGGCAGTGATTGTCATGTCGCCCCTGCCCATCCCGAGTATGTTGAGATTGAACCTTTCCCGTTCGACGTCGCCAAATCCAAAGCCCTGCTCGAAGAGGCCGGGCTGAAAGATGGCGTGACAGTAGAACTGGCGGTTCCAAGCGACTGGCCCGAATCATTGGCCTTTGCCCAGGCTCTCAAGCATGATGCTGCTGCTGGCGGGTTCACAATCAATCTGAAAACCATGCCCGCTTCTCAATATTGGGATGGCTGGACAGAATGGAATATGGGTATCACCTGGTGGTCACACCGCTCGCTCGCTCCAATGACTTTGCCGCTGGCCTATATCGCCGACGCCGATGGAAGACCAGTTCCATGGAATGAATCACGTTGGGTTGATGAGGAATTCAGCGCCATTTTGAAAGAATCTGAGGCAACCCTTGACCTGGCCAAACGGAAAGAACTGGTGGGCAAGCTCGAAGAAATCCAGAAGAATCGGGGTTCCGTGCTGATCCCGTTCTATATGAACGTCTGGAAGATTTACGACAAAAAATTCCATGGGATCGTGGACTCTCCTGAGGAGTTCGCGATCTTCTATGAAACCTGGAAAGAAACATAGATTTGTTCTCCCAGCCAGGGATACTGGTATCAAATTGCGTTCGATCTTTGATATCCCTGGCTTACCACTTTAAAAAGAGGAAATCCGATGATCGAAACGCATGGAACAAATATGACCAGCGCCCATTACGCTCGAATGGGCAAAGCAGAATGTGAAAAGATCCACCTGGCAAGCCTGGAAATATTGGAACGGGTGGGGATCGATGTCCACGATGATAAAGCTCGCGGTTACCTGGTTCGGGGCGGTGCGAAAGCAGATGGCATTCGCATCCGCATCCCCGAATTTATGGTGACCAGAGCGCTCTTCACCGCCCCAAAACGAATGACCCTTTATAACCGAAATGGAAAGGTTGCTATTCGGGCAGGCGGTTATCGCTCCTATTATGGCGGCGGCTCAGACTGCCTGAATATCCTTGATCACCGCACCGGTCTGCGCCGTCGACCGGTCTTGAACGATGTGCGCGAAGCTGCCACGTTGTTGGATGCCATGCCTGAGATCGATTTTGTGATGTCGGCTTTTTTGCCCGAGGATGTTGATGCACGCATCTACGACCGCTATCAGATGGAAGTGATGCTAAACCATACCACAAAACCGATCGTCTTTGTCACCCCCGATTTCGAAGGTTGCGTAGCCGCGGTGGAAATGTGCGAGGTCGTCGCCGGAAGCGCCGAAGCCTTCCAACTCCATCCCTTCGCCACCTGCTACATCAATGTGACATCCGGCCTCACTGCCAACGCAGAAGCCCTGCAAAAATGCATGTATCTGGCGGAGAAGGGTCTCCCGCAACTCTACATCCCCCTTAACGCAGGTGGGGTCAATTCCCCTGCGACCACCGCTGGCTGTATGGCGACGATGAACGCCGGGATTTTGCTGGGCATTGTGCTCTCCCAGTTGGTCCGCGAAGGCGCTCCGATCGCTGTCCCCGGTTGGAATGGCGGCCCCTATAATCTGCAGACCATGGTTGGCAACTACGTCCTTGCAGACGAACAAGGCGTGCCCACCTCGATGGGAAAATATTACGATCTGCCCGTCTTTGGGCTGGGCGGATCCACCGACTCAAAGGTGCTCGACCAGCAGTGCGGATTCGAAGTCACACTCAGCCTGATGACATCATTGCTGCATGGCGCCAACATTATCCATGATGTGGGCTTTATGGATTCGGGTATGCAAGGTTCTTTACAGTTGATCGCGATCGCCAACGACATCCTGGGCTTTCTGCGCGCCGCTACCGCCGGCGTAACTGTCAACGACGAAACCCTTGCCCTGGATGTGGTTGAAGAATTGGGGCCAACGGGCAGTTACCTTGGCCACGAACACACCCTGCGTCATTACAAAGAACCCTTTTATTCGAAATTGTCAGATAAAAATCCTTTTTCTGTCTGGCAGAAACGCGGCGCCACCACGATGGAGGAACGTGCCGCAAAAATGATCGACAGCATCCTCGCAGAACATAAAGTGGAACCGCTGCCCGAATCTGTCCAAGCCGGGATCAAGGAAATTGTCCGGCGCGAACAGACGCGTGTAGGCTAAAAGTTCTCATAAGTCAACAAATAAGGAAGGTCTCTCTCGATGCACTCTTCTGAAAAACAGCCTTTTTTCATGCGCGACCCCTGGATATACGATCCAGGTAAGAAACCTAAATTCCATCCAGACGCCGCCCAGGGATTTGACACGCGGGCGCTGCACGCCGGCTTTCACCCCCTCAGAAACGTGGAGCAGTTCAGGTCATTCGCAGTCCCCATCGCCCAGTCAATGACCTATCCCTACACCAGCTTCGACAAGTTCCCAGATTATATTTACGGGCGCAGCAAGACTCCAACCGTCAGCGTTCTGGAGGACCGCCTGGCTGCCCTGGAAGGCGGCGAAGGCTCCGTCACTGCTGGCTCTGGCTCACAGGCCCTTTTCAACTTAATTTTCACCATCGCCCGCCCTGGTGATAACGTGGTCACCAGCCTGAACACTTTTGGCGAGGGTTACAAGCAGGCCGCGACCATTTTTCCAGAGCGCTGCAATGTGGAGTTCCGCTTCGTAAAGCAATTTTCTAACCCGGCAGCCTGGGACGGCGCAATCGACAAGAAAACCCGCCTGGTTTGGGTAGAGACGCCCAGCAACCCCTGTCTGCTGGTGACCGATATCGCTGCGATTGCCGAAGTCGCGCATGCACGCGGTGTACCCTTATTAGTCGATAACACCACCGCGACTGCTGCCCTTCAAAAACCAATGGATTTGGGCGCCGATATCATTTTGCTCTCGTTGACCAAATTCCTGTCTGGGAACGCAACCGTGCTGGGTGGCGCGATCGTCGGACCCGAAGATCTGGTAGAAGATATCCGTTGGAATACCACCGAGTTCGTCGGCGCAATCCTGCAGCCCTTCGAAGCCTGGTTGATGCTGCAGTACCTAGAGACGCTTTCTCTGCGCATGGACAGACACAGCGCCAATGCTCAAACGGTCGCCGATTTCCTGGTCAGCCATCCCAAAGTGAAGCACGTCAATTACACCGGGTTGAAAAGCCATCCACAGTATGACCTTGCCCAACGCCAGATGAAAGCCAACGGCGGGTTGCTTTCCTTCGTGGTCCCCGGTGGGATGAAAGGCGCTGAAACCGTGATGAACAGCATCGACCTGGTTGTTCACGCGGTCACATTCGGCACCAGCCGCACAACTTGTATGCACCCGCGCACCATCACACACGAACACATGACCCAGCAAGAGCGCGACGAAGCCGGGATTGATGACGGCCTGATACGCCTCTCGGTAGGCCTGGAAAACCCGGAGGATATCCTCCAGGACCTGGACCGGGCTCTCGCCAAGTTATAGCAGACCGATACTGGTTTCGGAACCGATACCGGTTTCGGAACCGATACTTGTATCGGAATTCATCAAATAAAACTACGGTCGCTTTTAGACCTGTCTATTGGAGGGTACAACATGGATTTCGCAGAACGCGTTCTCTCACTCGCCCCCGAAGGGGCTTATTATATGCTGGGGCGCGCCCAGGCGCTCGAAGCCGCAGGCAAGAGCATCATCCACCTGGAGATCGGCCAGCCGGACGTCCCCACATTCGAGAATATCGCCCGCGCCGGGATGGATGCCATCGAGGAGGGCTATACCCGCTACACCGCCACAGCCGGCATCCCGGCCTTGCGTAAAGCCATCGCCGAAGACGCCGGGAAACGGCGCGGGATGACCTTCGCACCCAACCAGGTGGTGGTCGGGCCAGGGGCCAAACCGGCTCTGTTCTTCCCCACCCTGGCGCTCGTCCGCCCGGGCGATGAGGTGCTTTACCCGGACCCAGGCTTCCCGACCTACAAGGCCATGATTGAGGTTGCCGGAGGGATTCCGGTGCCCGTCCCATTGCGTGAAGAAGAGGAATTTTCGTTTGACCTGGCCGCTTTCGACCGGCTGGTAGGTCCTAAAACCCGCATGATCATCCTGAATTCGCCCAGCAACCCAACCGGCGGTGTAATGCCGATGGCTGCTCTTGAGCATATCGCCGAGGCCGCCAAAAACCGGGATATCTGGGTGCTCTCGGATGAGATTTACGCCCGCCTGGTATATGACGCGCCGGCGCCGAGCATCGCAGCCCTGCCGGGAATGCAAGAGCGCACCATCATTTGCGACGGATTCTCCAAAACCTACGCCATGACTGGTTGGCGGCTGGGTTACGGCATCATGCCCAAAGCCCTGGCTGAGCGGGTGGACCTGTTGTTCACCCATTCAGTCGGCTCAACCGCCAGTTTCACCCAGATCGCCGGTTTGGAAGCTATCCAGGGGCCGCAGGAGCGGGTCGCTGAAGTGTTAGCCGAATACAGGCGCCGCCGGGATATGTTGGTGGCTGGCCTGAACCAGATCCCCGGCGTGAGCTGCCGCCTGCCTCAGGGCGCTTTCTACGTCTTCCCGAATATCACCGCCCTGGGCAAGCCCTCCGATTGGCTGGCGGAATACCTGCTGGATCAGGGCGGTGTGGCGCTGCTCCCCGGCACAGCCTTCGGCAAATACGGCGAAGGATTCCTGCGCCTGTGCTTTGCCAACTCGATGGAAAACATCGAGATTGCCATCGAGCGCATGCGCATTGCTCTTGAAAAACTGGATTAAGCTCCGGGCGGCGCCGATTGCGCTTGTAAAAAAGAAAAGCCCCGCAGAGCGTTTGCTCTGCGGGGCTTTGGTTTTCTCCAATCAGCGTCTTTCGGCGCCTGTTATGGATTAATCATCACCGGTAAGAACAATTCCATTGGCGGCAGCGCATAGCTCAGGGCGATCTTCAAGTCACCGCGCGTATTATCGTAATAGGACATAGCTGGCTCGCCGGAGGTTGTCAGCGCCATCGAACAACTGATGCCCACATCCCCATTCGAATCCACAGTCTCAAACTCCCAGATACCCGCCGAATAACGGGCATACTCCAGGTCTTTGTTGGTGTAATCGTAATAACAGAGATGGCGGGTATTATCCCCGCTGTAGATCTTCAGAGAGGAGAACCGGCCCACATCACCGGCGGAATCGATGGCCGATTTCATCCAGTTCGCCCCATTCCAATAGGCATATTTCATATCGGCGCTGGTCACATCGTAATAGCTGATATGCGGATTCCCGGCGCTGTCCAGATCGATCGAGGTGTACTGGCCAACATCATGATCTTCAGTCAGGACAACACCATCATCAACAATTTCGGTCACCCAGATACCCAGAAATGGCTCTTGATAGGTCATCTTCAAATTGCCATGGTCTGCATCGTAATAACTGATATAGACCCGGTTATCCGGGCTGAGTGTAAGCGAGCTGAACATGCCCACATCGCCGACATCATCACGTGTATTGGTCACCCATTTCGAACTGCTGATGTTCCAATAGGCGTAGTTCAGGTTTTCGTGGGTCGAATCATAATAACTGAGATGGGGTCGTCCAAGTGTGTCGATCGCCATCGACACATGGTCGCCCACATTATAAGTGCGCTGCACATAATCAAACACCCATTTGTCGATATCAAGGCCTCCAAAGATGATATCCTGGTTCCACGAATCGAAGGTGGCAATTCGTGGGTAACCGTCTGGGTGCAGCGCTATGGATGAATGATATCCATTGTTTGGACTGCCCAAAACCAACCATTTACCCCATGAGGTCCCAAAAGCCCGGGCGTATTTCAAGCCGTCCCGGGTATCATCGAAATAGCTGATATGCGGAACCCCAGTGTTGCCGATCACCAGCGAAGATCCAAAACCCACATCCTGACCGATATAATCCACCCCCAGAGTAGACCAGGTGCTGGGCGGCTGGTATAGATAGGTATATTCCATTCTGCCATGGGTGGAATTGAAATTGATAATCCCTGGCCGCCCGGTGAGCGGATTCAACGCGATCGAGGTGAACTGACCCTGAGTTCCATCCCCCTGCTTGATCCTTTGGATCGTCCAGGAAGTGGAGATCTTACCGCTGATGTACTTCAGATCCAGGTGTTGCACATCAAAGTAACTGATATGGACTTTCTGATTATAGTCAATCGCAATCGATGACCACCACCCAGTGATGCCATCCGAATCCAGGGTCTGAATATTCCAGAGGTTGCCATTCAGATTATTCAACTTGGCCAGCTTGAGGTCTCCATCCGGATTGCCGATGGCGGTATCCGTGAAATCCAGGTAGCTGATATACGGCACACCGGGAACATCCAGAATATGGGCGTCATAGATCGCCAGCGAACACATTGAGCCTACGTTTGGATAAATTTGATCACCGCCGTCGCCATCTACGATGACGACCGTCCACTCATCCTTCTTGTGGTTCCAGAAGGCGTATTTCAAGTTGTCATACTTCTCGTCCATGTACGCGATGTGCACATTCGAATTGAAATCCACCTTCAGCGATGACCACAACCCCACCTTACCCTGGTCGCGATAGTCATCCACGAGATGAAAATACCAGCTGACTCCATTCCAATGAACAAATTGCAGGTTGCGGGCGTAGACGTACGGGGAAACGGTTCGGTCTTCACGATCATCGTAATAGCTGATATAGATTCCCTCGGCGTCCGCTGCGATCGAAGTAAATTTACCCACCCCGAGCGTGGTCGTGATCGGGAAATTTGGCTGGGTTTCATCCAATATATTGATCCCGGGCAGCCAGGGTTTCTCAAACTCCGAACTGAAATCGATATCCTTCCCAAGGACAGGAGGCTCCTCTGTCAGAGGCTCATCGCCCTCAGGCGTATTTAAAAGTGGGGGCGGCGTGGGCACAGTGATCGGCGCCTGCCAGACCATGTAGCGCGTAAAGACCATTTTTAGGCTGCTGTTTTCGGCGTCATAATAGGAGATAAAAGCCTCGCTCATACCGGTCACCGGGCTATCGAAGAACGCCAGGGAGGCATACTGCCCAACGCTTACACTGTTATCTACGATCACGGTGTCCCAGGCGGCTTTCGTGCTGTTGTAACAGGCATAATATAACGCATCACCGCCATAGGCTACACACGGCACGCCATCCCCTCGGAAAGCCAGGGTTCGGTCGGTCATGTTGGTGAAATAACGCGGCCCGTCCACCGTTTGCACGTTCCAGACCGGCATCGGCGCAGACGGCGATTCCTGCAAAGAGGTCGCCTGCAATTCGCTGCCAGCGAGAGTCTCGTCTGCAGAATCTGTTTCAGCGCTATGCGAATAAGCCGGCTGAGCAATAAAAGCAGATAGCAGCACCAGGATCAACAACACCTGGAACAAAACTGGCCGGCGGGCGCCCTTCGTACCTCGAGGCAGGGCCATCGTCCACCGCTTGCCCGCGCCTGCTGAACTCACCAGGCCGATAAGTGTTTGTTCTACTTCCCCATCATACGATTTGGAATCGCTTTGATACAACCTGTTGTCGCCCGAACATGTGTCGGATTCCATCAGACTCTCCTTGTTTTTTCTTTCATTATTTTTGCCAGTATAGCACAAACTTATCTTTGTGGTACACAGACTGATTTTACGAACCTGTATTGCAATACCCGTTTCAGAAGACAGGTTGCACGGAACCTATGTCGCCAAATGAGTTCCTCACTCATGGGTTGCCTCGCACGAAGTCCAGCGCGTACTGAGCGTCCTGATAATTTGGGTTTTCGATTAAAGCTTGCTGGAAATCTTTAATCGCTTGGACATTGTCTTGCTGCCGGTACATCGCCCAGCCATGCCAGAGCAGCGCTTCTTCTGCATTCGGAGTGACTTCCAGGGCATATTCCGTCAACGTCACCAGATCATCCATCTGACCGGTATGAAAATAGGCGATGAATGGGCCAAACTGATAGCGAAGCATTCGCTGCGGCAGCCCCAATTCGCGCGCCTTGTCATAGGCGTCGGTGGCCTCGATATAACGCTCGAAATAGGTCAGGTTTGAGCCCAGGTTGAACCAGGTAAAAGCGTTCTCTGGATCGGATCTGGTTTCGGCCTGAGCGACATCGAGCGCATTCTGGCGGTTTTGGTCAGGGTCCCAATTTGAACCGAGGATGGATTTTAATGCATCTTCTCGCTCGGGTGGATAGATCAGGATATACACCCGGTTGAAAGCCTGCCAATACGCATTCAGGGTAGCATAGGGGATTTTTTGATCCGGCCCATGAAAGCTGTCCTGGCCGGTGAATGATTGGGTGGCATCGTTATAGCCGGTGATTAATTGATAGTGCGCGGCCCACAGATCATCCCCCGCCCAGAACGGCTCCTCGAAATAAAAACTCTCTTCGATCATTACCGGCTGGCCAGCCGCCAGCAACCGTTTTAGCAAATCCAGGTCGCCGCCCACCCGATATTGAATTTGCAGCCAACCGACCCAAGTCCGCACGTAATAAGCCAGTTCCTCGACATTGACATTCCGGTCTTCGCGATACGGTTTGATCACCTCTGTGATCGTCTCCTGGTCTCCCTCCCAACCGTAAGACCGCAAGTACATCGTCAATGCAGCCGGCCCGCAGTTATTGATATCTTGTTTTTCCCAGGCTGGCGCGGGCAGTTCCACAGCCGCCGGCAGAGGCGTCGGCGAGGGGAGCGGAGTAGGCGTGAAAAGCACCGTTGGAGTATGGATGGCTGTAGGGGAGCGAGGCGAGGCGGGGGCTTTGGTCACCGCAACCTCTGGCGCCTGACCAGTAGCACTGATTTCACCGGTTGGTTTATGATCGCCGGCAGTCGGGAGCGCTTCAATCGGGTGAATGAGCGTACGGAAATATGTCCTTGCAAAATCTATTCGCCAGGATAGGCGGTTGTAAACAGGTGGATACCGGTAGATGAACCCTGCCGAAACCACTGCTAAAAGCAAGGCTCCAATAATGACAACCCATGTTAATTTTCGCATGGCTGCAATTTTATCATCAGATTTATCCAGTTTGGTGAAGGGCATGTTAAGGGAATTTGGACAAAAGCATTCGTCCTAGCAGGTCATTTCGCCTGTTATAATATCGGACATGAAATATCACATTTGGACTGAAGGTTGTCAGATGAACGTCGCCGATTCGGTTCGGGTGGCATCTGCGTTAGAGCATTTGGGCCACGAACCCACCCAGAGGGCTGAGGAGGCCAATATTATTGTCTTGAACACCTGCGTGGTTCGCCAGAGCGCAGAGGATAAAGCGTATAGCAGGCTGGGTTCGCTGCGGCCCTTGAAAGCCCGCCATCCAGACCTGGTAATCAACCTGATGGGCTGCCTGGTCGGCGTAAAAGGGCACGAGCGTTTGAAAGCGCGTTTCCCCTATGTCGACGTCTTCTCGCCGCCTTCCGATCCAGGCCCACTGGTTGCCCATCTCACCCAGGCTGAAAGCCGCGACCACGAACAAAAGACCATCCAACAAAATTACGCCGCGCTGGATGGGGATTTACTCCTGCCTATGTATGAGCGCGGCAAATTGATATCTGCACATGTACCGATCGTACTGGGTTGTTCGCACGCCTGCACTTACTGTATCATCCCGTACAAACGCGGCGTGGAACGCAGTCGTCCCGCCAGTGACATCCTGGCAGAAGTGCGCGCGCTGGTCTTGCAAGGGGTAAAAGAAATCACCTTGCTGGGTCAAATTGTAGACCGCTATGGAAAAGACCAGCCTGATGGACGGGACAGAAGTCCTGACCTGGCAGAGTTGCTGCGCCTGCTGAATGGCATTGATGGCCTGGAACGCATCCGCTTCCTGACCTCCCACCCAAATTGGATGACCGAACACCTGCTGGATGCCATCGCTGAGTTGCCCAAGGTCATGCCGCATATCGAAGTCCCTATCCAGGCTGGGGATGATACGGTATTAGCCAATATGCGCCGCGGATACACATCGAGCGATTATCGCCGTCTGATTGACCAAATCCGGACGAAACTTGTCTCGGATCATCTGCCCGCCGTATCGATCGCGACCGATATTATCGTCGGATTTCCCGGCGAAAATGAAACCCAGTTCCAGGCTACTTATGATCTTTTAGAACAGCTCAAACTCGATGTGGCCCACCTGGCGCGCTACTCGCCCCGCCCAGGCACAGTCTCCGAGCGGCGCATGCCAGATGATGTGCCCGATGAAGAGAAATGGCGGCGTTTCCGCTTGTTAGAAGCATTGCAGGAAGGGATCGCAGCAGAAATCAACGCCCGCTATCTTGGTGAAACCGTTGAGGTCTTATTTGAAGAAAAAGTGCGTGGTCGTTGGCGCGGGCGCACGCCCACCAATAAGCTGGTCTTTGTACAAACAGATCAGGACTTGCGCGGCCAGATCCAGAGGGTCCAGATCACCTGGACAGGGCCCTGGTCCATGCAGGCGAGCCTGCCCAGCAGCAAATCCTCCCTCCTGGAGCTAAACCTCCACGCCTGAATCCTGCTCATCCTTTGAGATGGATTTCATCGCCGCATCGCGCCGCAACCGACGCAAAAATGGCGGGGTATTTAAGCCTCGTTCAAGCAAGTAAGTCAGATAATGCTGAATGGTAATTTCCAGTTCACGATTGATTTGCGGGGTGAGCCGGGCGCGTTTTGCCTCCGCAAAACTGCTTCGCTGAAAGTGGCGCATATATTTTAAAGCTTCCATCGAAATCGGATAAGCTCCTATGCCGCTTTCGCCAAAGCCAGTTCCACTATTAGTTCGAGACCCACATTTTGGGCAAAGAACGCCTCCCTGCTGGGCAGAAAAATATTGGTCCTGCGCCTGGATCTCTTCACCACAGCCAAGACAGCGCCTCAATTGCGGTCGAAAACCGACCAGATCCAACAATCTCAGTTCGAAATAACGGATCACCAGATCCTTATCGTTATCCTCTGCCAGGTTCTTCAGCCCTTCACACAGCAGCCGGTATAAGCCCCTGGATTCCCCTTCTTCATAGGTGAATCGATCCAGCAGTTCGACCATGTAGGAAGCATAGGTAATCCCTGCTAGGTCATCTCGCAATGGCAGGTAGGCATCCAAAGTCTCCGCCTGTGTAACGATAAAGAGATCGCGGCCTTTTGCCAGCAACAAACTGGCGCGCGTAAAAGGCTCTAGATGACCAGCCTTGCGCGAGCGAATTTTGCGCACACCTTTTGCCAGCGCTCGAATCTTCCCAAGCTCTAGCGAATACAGCCAGAGCAGCCGGTCCGCCTCGCCCCAATCAGCGTGGCGCAGCACCACCGCCTCCACCCGGATCAGGCGCTGACGTTTGTCTCGATGATTTTCGCCCGGATGCCCGCCGAAATCTGTTTCATCATCCGCCGGGATTGCTTTGTTCCTCGCAATGACATCCGCCGGATGTTCTAAATCAGCATTCATGCGCGCATTATATCAGCAAGCCTACCAGTCCAGTTATGAGAATAGAGCCAACCCAAAGCGTCTCAAAACAGGCGCTTGACAACTTATTTTCTGCATGGTATAAACCGCCCTAATCTCAACACTGCTCAGACATCAGCCCGAGTAGTGCTAACTGAATAGCGAACACTCTTATCCAGAGAGGCGGAGGGACCGGCCCGATGAAGCCTCGGCAACCAGGTAAGCGAAACAGTCAGAATCGCCGCCCAGGTGCCAATTCCGGCAGAGTTATTTCTGGAAGATGAGAGGTGAAGCGGAACTTTTCGTTAACCTCTTCTTTCAGACAGAAGAGGTTTTTTATTACACCGTTGGATCAATCAAAGGAGAGATTAGAGATGTCAACCCAAGAGACAGGTAAACGAAAATTCGGATTCAACACCCGCCAGGTGCATTCTGCAGCCAACCCCGACCCGGCCACCGGCTCTCGGGCTGTTCCCATCTACCAGACCGCCTCTTACCAGTTTCGCGATACCGATCACGCCGCGCGTTTGTTCTCCCTCGAGGAAAGCGGAAATATCTATACCCGCATTATGAACCCAACCACAGATGTATTCGAACAAAGACTGGCCGACCTGGAAGGCGGCGTGGGGAGGTCTGGCAGCCAGCTCTGGGCACGCCGCCCAGACCATGGCGATCCTGGCGCTGTGCGGGGCGGGCGACCACATCGTTTCGGCCTCCACTTTGTATGGCGGCACGTACAACCAGTTCAGCTATACCTTTCAGCGCCTGGGGATCGAAACCACCCTGGTAGATCCTGCCGACCCACAGAACTTCCGCCGGGCAATTCGCCCAAACACCCGCATCCTGTATGGCGAGACGCTGGGCAACCCTGGTATTTCCGTATTCCCCTTTGATGATGTGGCCGCAATTGGAAAAGAATTTGGAATTCCATTGATGATCGATAATACCTTCGCCACCCCCTATCTGTGCCGACCCTTCGAGTGGGGCGCCAATATCGTGGTTCATTCAACCACCAAGTTCATCGGCGGGCATGGAACATCCATCGGAGGTATGATCGTAGATGGCGGCAACTTTGATTGGGCTGCCAGTGGACGGTTCCCAAACTTCACTACCCCGGATGAAAGCTATCATGGGCTGGTTTATGCCACGTTAGGACCAACTGCGTTCATCACCAAAACCCGAGTCCAAATCCTGCGGGATATCGGCGCCTGCCAGACTCCACTGAACTCCTGGCTTTTCCTGCAAGGCCTGGAAACCCTCAGCCTGCGGATGGATCGTCACGTTCAAAATGCCCAGGCTGTCGCCGATTATTTAGAAGCCGATCCACGCGTGGACTGGGTTAAATATCCCAGTTTAAAAAGCCATCCAGATCATGCAGCTGCTCGCAAGTACCTGCCTAAAGGCCCGGGAGCCATTTTAGGCTTCGGTATTAAGGGCGGTTTGCAGGCAGGCCGACGCTTCATTGACCGCCTTCAGCTCTTCAGCCACCTGGCGAATGTTGGCGATGCCAAGAGCCTGGCTATCCACCCGGCCAGCACCACCCACAGCCAGCTCAGTCCAGACCAACAAATCAGCGCAGGAGTCACTCCAGATTTCATTCGCCTGAGCATCGGAATTGAAGATATCGAGGATATCCTGTGGGATCTCAATCAGGCATTGTCGTAGAGAGGAGCCCGTATGCCTGTGAAAATATCCGATACCCTGCCAGCCAGGCAAATCCTGGAAAGCGAAAACATCTTTGTGATGGGCGAGAACCGGGCTCTGCACCAGGATATTCGCCCGATCAAGATTGCCATCTTGAACTTGATGCCGACCAAGATAGAGACCGAGACCCAGCTTTGCCGACTTCTGGGCAACTCACCTCTTCAGGTGGCTATCACCCTGCTCCACCCGGCCAGCTACTACTCAAAAAATACACCAATGGACCACCTGATCGCGCACTACCAGACTTTTCAGGAAGTACACGACCAGAAATTCGACGGTTTGGTCATTACCGGCGCGCCGGTAGAACATTTGGATTTTGAACAGGTCGATTATTGGCAGGAGCTACAAGCGATCATCGACTGGTCTGACAGCCATGTTTACTCCACATTCTTCATTTGTTGGGGCGCCCAGGCCGGGCTTTACCATCGTTACGGGATTCCCAAATACCCCCTCCCAGACAAGGTGTTTGGCATCTATCCACATCGGGTGATGTCAAAGAACGAAAAACTGTTGCGCGGTTTCGATGATGTTTTCCTGGCGCCGCATTCCCGCCATACCGAAATCCGCAGAGAGGATATCGAGAAAAAGTCGGATCTCAAAATCCTGGCCGAATCGAGCGAGGCAGGCATTTATATCGTCACATCAAAGGACGGACGCCAGGTCTATATCACCGGGCATTCTGAATATGATCCGCTTACCATGAAGCGCGAGTATGAACGGGACCTGAACAAAGGCCAGAATATTCGGGCGCCGCGCAACTATTTCCCCCAGGATGACCCAGCCCAGGAACCAATTGTGAGTTGGCGTGGGCATGCCAATTTGCTTTACGCCAACTGGCTCAATTATCATGTCTACCAGGTCACCCCCTACGACGTCAATCAGATCCCAGCAGAAGGGACGCCTTCGTTTTTTTAAGCATAGCTACCGGACCTAATTCAACTATAATAGAGGCATGCCGCTCGATGCTAACGAACGTTCTTCGTCCGCCGGATTGCCTCTATCCGCCGGATTCGATACTTACCTCTCCCCCTTTACCTGGCGCTATGCCAGCGCCGAGATGCGCAGTCTATGGTCCGAAGTCCATAAACGGCGTCTATGGAGGCGAATCTGGTTAGCGCTGGCTGAGGCAGAAACCGAGTTAGGCCTGTTCAAACCCGAGCAATTGGATGATCTGCGCCAGCATGTCGATGACGTCGATGTCCCTCGTGCCCTGGAAATTGAAAGCAAGATTCAGCACGACTTAATGGCTGAACTGAAGACCTACGCCGAACAAGCCCCCCAGGGTGGAGGGATCCTCCACATGGGAGCAACCTCAGCAGATATTGAAGACAACGCCGACGTGCTTCGCATCCGACAGGCGCTTGATCTTGTCATCGAGCGCCTGCGCTTATTGCTGCTTGATTTTGCCGCCAAGATCGAAACCTGGGCCAGCACGCCGATCATTGGATTTACCCATCTGCAGCCCGCCGAGCCTTCCACCCTGGGTTATCGATTGGCCGTCTATGCTCAAGACCTGTACCTGGACTGGCAGCGTCTCTCGGATCTACGCCTGGAGTTGCGCGGTAAAGGCATGCGCGGCGCAGTTGGAACAGGCGCCTCCTTTGCCGAGTTAATTGGTTTGGAGCAGCTGCCGGCCTTCAATGATCGTATGTCTGAGCTACTCGACCTGTCTTTCTTCCCCATCACAACCCAGGTTTACCCGCGTAAACAGGATTTTGAAGTAGTCAGCGCGTTGGCAGGACTGGGAGCGTCATTATATAAGTTTGCTTTTGATTGGCGCTTCTTGCAAACCCCCGCCATCGGCGAGTGGAATGAACCCTTTGGCCGCCAGCAGGTCGGCTCTTCGGCAATGCCGTTTAAACGAAACCCGATCAACGCAGAAAAGCTGGACTCGCTTGGCCGCCAGTTGGCCCAACTGCCGCGCCTGGCCTGGGACAACGCCGCTCACTCGCTGCTGGAGCGCACTCTGGATGATTCCGCCAATCGGCGCACCCTGCTGCCGGAAGCTTTCTTGATCGCTGACGAAATGCTTGGAACGGCCATCCGATTGCTCGCCGGCATGCAAATCAACCAGGTCGCCCTTGAGCGCAACCTGGCCGAATTTGGCCCTTTCGCAGCAGTGGAACGAGTGCTGATGGCTCTGGGAAAGGCCGGCGCCGACCGCCAGTCTATGCACGAGCGCCTGCGCCAGCACGCCCTTGACGCCTGGGGTGAGATTCAGAAGGGTCGTCCGAACCCACTTGCCCACCTGGTCACATCCGACCCCGAATTAATCCATTATCTATCAGAAGCGGATTTGCGCCGCATGATGGAAGTCAGTCAGAACGACAGTTCTGCAGGCGGTTTTGCAGACCATCTGGGGGATGCCCCACACCGGGCACGCCTTTTCGCCGCCGAGATTCAGCGCAGGTTATAAATTACCACCTCACCCAACGACAATTGTCGCTTCGCGTTCCGGACCCACCGAGATATAGCCCACCCGTACCCCCACCAGATCCTCCACTCTTCGCACATATGCCTGGGCTTGCGCAGGCAAACCATTAAACTGTCGGATGGCTGTAGTAGGTTGCTGCCAGCCCTCCATCTCTACATAAATCGGTGCACAGCTACCCAATTGCTCGGCGTCCAATTCCCAGTAATGCCAGAGCCGTGTTTCATCTCCAGGCAGATGATAGCCCACGCAGATCCGAATTAAATCCAGATCGTCCAGCACGTCCAGCTTGGTCAAAGCCAGTTCGCTGGCTCCATTGAGCTGTGCGGTGAACCGGACCAACTCGGCGTCAAACCAACCGCAGCGCCGCGCCCGCCCGGTCACAGTACCAAACTCCTGACCTGCTCTTTGCAGCTTCTCGCCAACCGCGTCAAACAGCTCGCTGGGCATCGGTCCGGCCCCAACCCGAGTGGTGTATGCTTTTGTGACTCCCACCACCCGCTGGATCCATTTCGGGGCAATCCCAAGCCCGGCACACGCCCCACCTGCCAGGGTGATCGAAGCCGTGCAATACGGGTAGGTTCCCCAATTGTTGTCCAGCAGCGCGCCTTCCGCGCCTTCCAGCAATATCTCCCCTTTTCTTCCCAGCACATCCTGAATCAAGCCGTAGGACTCGCGGATCATTGGTTGTAACCGGTCATATTGGCTCATGGTTTCATCGTAAACTGCCTGGAAATCCAGCGGTAGCTGCCCAAACGCCTGCAAGATCGGGTTCTTGATATCCAGTTGTAACCGCAGCCTGGCAGCAAATTGCTCTTCATCCTGCAAATCAAAAAAGCGAATGCCGTTGTAGCTGACCTTATCCGCAAAAACAGGCCCCATCCCACGCCTGGTCGTCCCTGTCTGGGCGGCTCCCTTGGCTTCTTCGTAAATCCCCTCCAAAAGGCGATGATACGGCATCACCAGGTGGCAGCGAGGCGAAATCCACAACCGCCCGCTCAAATCGATCCCGCTGCGTTGGATCAACTCAAACTCTTTCATCAACGTAACAGGATTAACCACCACCCCAGGGCCGATTACACAGATGGTCTTGGGGTTGGAAAAGCCATTTGGCGTCAGGCGCAGTTTAAAGGTCCCGAATGAATTAACCACGGTGTGCCCGGCGTTATCGCCCCCATTAAACCTGGCGACGATATCCATGTCCGGAGAAAGCAGATCGACAAATTTCCCCTTGGCTTCATCCCCCCATTGCAAGCCTACTACTGCCGTAACAGTCATTGAACGCTCTCCTCATAACAGAAAGATTGATTGATTTCGGCAATACCTACTTAGTCCGCTTGGGCTTATTCGCATATTTTAGTACATACTACTCAGGCGACGACACGCCCGGCAAGATCTTTGTTAAATCGCGCATCCCGCTTAAGCGTCAGCCGCAGTCCATCTTCGAGCGAAAAACGCGACTGATATCCCAACTTCTCTCGAGCGAGCTGGACATCTGCCCGCATTCGTGAAACGCCTGGATCCGTCTTCGGGTTCACGATCGCTTCGAGTTTTACCCCGGTTACATCCATGATCAACCGCACGATATCCCGAATGCTGGTTTCTTTGCCACTGCCCACATTAATAATTTGGTGGTTGATTTCGGGGGCGGTTGCAGCAGAGATCATCGCACTGACTACATCATCCACGTAAACATAATCTCGTGTCTGGTCGCCTTCACCATGCATGACTAAAGTGCTGCCGCGCAGCGCCTGGCGCAGGTAATTTGGGATGACCGGCGCATGCGAGGCCGGTAAGTTTTGGCCTGGGCCATAGGCATTAAACACCCGCAAAATGACCGTTTCAATGTTCCACAGGTCGCCTATTGTGCGCACGTAATATTCCGCAGCCAGCTTCGAGACCGCATAAGGCGAGCGGGGGTTGGGCGTGGCTGTTTCCTGAAGCGGTTGTTCGCCCTGGTCGCCATAGACCGCCCCGGAAGAAATAAACACTACCCTGCGCACACCTACATCCCGCATCGCTTCCATCAAACTGACCGTGCCGCCCACATTCACCGCATTATATTCGCGCGGATAAAGCACCGACTCGGGTACAGAGACCCTGGCCGCCAGATGATAAACACAATCAATATCCTGAAGTAATGTCCAGAGTTTGGGTCGATCATTCACATCCCCTCGGGTAAAGAGGACATCGGATGATAACGCCTCCGGATTACCCGTCGATAGATCATCCAAACCACGCACCGAGTGACCCTCCCGCACCAGATAATTTGCAAGGTTTGAACCGAGGAAACCGGCTGCACCAGTAATAAGCAAATTCATGCGACCTCCAGTCGCCCGACTTGCGTCGGTATTCACCACAATCAGATTTTGGAGACCCTCATTCGCCAGCTTTCAACACCAGGATTAAAGATTATAGCATGCCATTGAAATAATGAGACGGTCTTTAGAGCTAGATTCCCAGAATGACCGCTATGGTACAATCCGCTCCGATGAAAACTCCTCTGAATAATGGAAGCAATCGTCGCTCCTTTTTTTTTCATAGGCTCATTCCCCTTCTTCGCCTGGCGCTGGTAATCCTTGGTGCAATTCTACTGCTCGGGAACAGCAGTCTGCCGACTGGCGATCAACTTGAAAAAGCGCGCGCCTACACCCGTCAGATTGAGTTCGATTTCATCGGGTGGACCTTCGATGCGCTGCGCCTTAAATTTCTCGAAGCATCCGTAGGAACAAGCAATTACCTGTCAGAAGAAGAACGTCATAAATTGGTATCGGATTATCTGATCCTTGTCAGCCAAATTCAACGTAAAGAATGGGAACTGGAACAGATCTACGCCAATCCTGAAATTGATGATCCGCGCGCCAATTCTACCGATCTGCCGCGCAGAATTAGATGGTTTATACACCCACAGGGCGCAAACTGACCCTCTGGCCGAGTCAATCTTGCAAAGCCAGATTAGCTACGTGATTGCCGAAAAAGGCCTGAGCCTCGCCGGACAACCATTTCCACCCGTTCTCTATCACAGCACGCCTTTGCCGCTCATCCTGATCATCAGCCCGCGTGATGTGATCCGCCTGGACGAGAGCATCGCCTTGAATGGCGACCTGCCGATCGATGCCAGAGTCCAACTGGAACAGAACGTGGATCAAGCCTTGAATGTCTCTTCGCTGGTGGAGAATATCGGTGGAATTGGGCTTTATCCCACAATGGTGGGTAAATCAAGCAGTCTTAAATGGCTAGCCGATGTCATATCGCACGAGTGGACCCACAATTTCTTAACACTGCGCCCGCTGGGAATCAATTATGATACCAGCCCTGAACTGCGTGTGATGAATGAAACGGTTGCATCGATTACAGGAAAAGAGATTGGCCAGGCTGTCATTGAGCGCTTCTATCCAGAATTGCTCCCACCGGAAGTTCTTGAACCACCCCCATCCACACCTAAACCGCCATCCAGCGAGGCGCAGAAGCCGGATGAACCTCCCAAGTTCGATTTCCGGGAAGAAATGCAGATCACCCGGGTGACCACCGACCAACTCCTTGCCGAGGGAAAAATTGAGCAAGCCGAGTATTACATGGAAACTCGCAGGCAGGTTTTCTGGGAGAATGGTTATACCTGGCTGCGCAAAATCAACCAGGCCTACTTTGCCTTCCATGGCGCTTACGCCGACGAACCCGGCGGCGCAGCAGGAGTAACCGAAGACCCGGTTGGCTCGGCTGTGCGCCTTCTCCGCTCTCAGAGCGCATCTCTGGCAGATTTCTTGAACCGGATATCTTGGATGACCTCATTCGAAGAACTTCAAAAGGCAGTTTCAATTGAAAATTAATGCCCAGATTGGACAAAACCGATGATCATAAAGAAAATGAAAGCAAGATTTTTACCCATTCAATCCATTGCCGGATTGTTTTTTTCCGTCATAAGCCTGGCTCTGCTCGCCCTCATGCTATCTGCCTGTGCTGGAAGCGCCCATCCCGCTCCAACACAGCCACTGTCTGCGCCCCAATCCGCGACGACTGCCGCCCCGCTTGTCTCGTCCACTGCACCAACCCGCCTACCCGGTTGTACGGTTCAATCCGCCCTGCCGACCTCCGACCCCGCCATGGAGTCGCTCCTTCCACCTGCAACCGACAAAGACTGGCGCAAAGGTCCCGATGATGCCCAGGTGACCATTCTGGAATACAGCGATTTCCAATGTCCAGGCTGCGCCGGGATGACCCCTGTATTGAACCAGCTGCAGCAGAAATACCCACAAGAATTGCGCATCATCTACCGTCATTTTCCGCTCAGCAGCCATGATAAGGCAGCCCTGGCTACACAAGCAGCGGAAGCTGCCGGTTTACAGGATAAATTCTGGGAGATGCATGATTTACTGTTCGAACAGCGGGATCGGTGGGTCAATCTCTCCATGGATCAGTTCGAGGTATGGCTGGTCGAAAAAGCAGAACAGCTCGGTTTGGATTCCGATAAGTTCAAAACAGACCTGAACAGCTCGGATTTGATCAAGCTCGCTCGAGACGCCTATGAGCGCAACGCCGCGATCGGCATGCCTGGCACGCCCTTCCTCGTCATAGATAACATGCCCTATAACGGTCCATTGGATTTTGTCAACCTGGATGCCACGATTGCCCTGACCATCCTGCAACAACGCCAATTCAGCGAATGTCCGCCAATGGTCATCGATCCAACCAAACAGTATTTCGCAGCGATCCACACCGAAAAAGGGGAAATTACGCTGGAATTATTCGCCGATAAAGCTCCGCTGGCAGTCAACAGCTTCGTCTTCCTGGCGCAGCATGATTGGTTCGATGGCGTTACTTTCCACCGTGTGCTGCCGGATTTCGTCGCCCAGGCTGGCGATCCAACCGGCACCGGCTTTGGCGGTCCTGGTTACGCCTTTGACAATGAAATCAACCCATCCTTGACATTCGATCAACCCGGTGTACTCGCAATGGCAAATGCTGGGGCAGGTTCAAACGGAAGTCAGTTCTTTATCACTTACACTGCGGTCCCACGCTTAAACGGGGACTATACCATTTTTGGTCAGGTGAGTTCTGGAATGGATGTTCTGCAAAGCCTGACGCCGCGCAACCCGGCCGAATCAATGGATTTGCCGCCTGGCGACCTGATTCTGGATATCGAGATCATCGAAAAATGAGATCCGATGCGCCATTGTCCATCGTCCATCAACCGACCGAAGATCCTCTTCCAAATCCTCGTCGGGGTGCTTCAATTGCCCAATTGAGCCTTTCTCTATTTGCAGCAACCATGTTATGGGCAATCGCAGCTTTGTTTTCAGCCTGGGGCCTGATCAGCCTGCTCACGGGCGCACCTCCTGCCGGAGATGTGCTACAGATTTTCATGCTATCTGCCGCTATGGCTATAAGCGGCCTGTTCATGCTGCTCTCCGCATACTATGCGTGGAGGCGCTTGAGCGGTAAAAAACCGTCAGACGCAGGCAACCTGCTATCGCCGCTGGAACAAGTATCAGACACAATGTTCAACAGATTGCACCTCGAATGGTGGATTATCGCTCTTCCGGTGGTGATCCTGTTTGGACATATCATAGCAGGGCGTTCAAACCTGGCCTGGCTGCTTCTTCCGCCGTTTCACCTGCTGGCTGTCGGGATCCCAACCGCCTGGCTGCTGTATCTGGGCATCCGTAACCTCCCCATTGGTTCTGCCCAACGCATATGGGGTGTATTCAACAGCGGTCTGGGGCTGGCGCCTTTATTCATCATGGTATTCGAAACCCTGGCTGCATTGGGATTTTTAATATTATTCGGGCTTTTACTGTCTGCTCAACCGGATCTTGCCAAACAGTTATTCGAAATGATCCCTCAGCTTCAAGATGTCCAATCGCCGGATATCTTGATCGAAATCCTTGGACCAATCCTGGTCAATCCTCTGGTGATTTTCTCAGTCGTCCTGTTTGGCGCAATATGCGTTCCTCTGATCGAAGAGCTTTTCAAACCAATTGGAGTCTGGCTGCTATTCGGGCGCAAGATGACGCCTGCTGCCGGTTTTGCCGCCGGGGCGTTGAGTGGAGCTGGTTACGGGTTTATCGAAAGCCTGGCCTTGAGCAGCACTGGCGAGCAGTGGAGCACGCTGGTTCTGGCGCGCATCGGCACTTCCGCTGTGCATATTCTCACCAGCGCGTTAACCGGTTGGGCGCTTGTACAGGCCTGGCAAAAGAAGCGCTTTCTACAACTGGGGTTAGCTTATTTGTGCGCAGTGATCATCCACGGCCTTTGGAATGGTCTGACCCTCTTGTATTCTTTCGACCTGTTATCCAGCCTGGAAAATTTACAACTTCAGGTGGTCTGGCTACATTCGATCGGAACGATTGCCCCATTTGGTCTGATCCTTTTGGCTGTTGGTAGCTTTGTCGGTTTGATCTCCATCAACCGGTCATTACAACGTGATCCGGGTCAGCCACGCCGCTGAAAGGCAGAGACCATCCGGCTTAATATCAAACCTATCAAAGCGTGCTATAATCCTGCCGTTATCTGGTCGGCTGCTGTCGATTGGATAGTATATTACTCATGGAGAATAGTGGATGGATTTTATTAAATATTTGATTGACCTGTTCTTACATCTGGATAAACACCTTAGTGCGATCATCCAGAATTATGGAACTTGGACTTATTTACTGCTCTTCATTGTAATTTTTATGGAGACGGGGTTTGTGGTTACCCCTTTTCTCCCCGGCGATTCGCTCTTGTTCGCAGCCGGAACTTTCGCCCTCACCCGCGCTGGGCTCATCGCTGAATATCTGGCTCTTGTGGGCGCTCTTATTGGTAGCGGCCATTGGCGGCGATACTATCAATTATTGGATTGGGCATTTTATCGGCCCACACGCGTTTAGCGGCGAAGTTCGCTTCCTGAAGAAAGAATACCTGGATCGTACGCACGCATTTTATGAACGTCACGGTGGAAAGACCATTGTGCTGGCTCGTTTTGTTCCAATCATCCGCACCTTTGCTCCATTTGTCGCCGGCGTTGGGGCGATGAGTTATTCCAAATTCATCAGCTATAATGTGATCGGTGGATTCCTGTGGGTAACTCTGTTTACCTGGGGCGGTTATTTCTTTGGCACACTGCCTTTCGTTCAGGAGAATTTCAGTTTTGTGGTGCTGGCAATTATCGTAATCTCTGTTTTACCAGCCGTTTATGAGGTAATCAAAGAACGAATGAATACAGCCCACAAGCCTGGTTGATGCAGAGGGCTGTCATTTGTAAGGGCGAAGCGTGGGTCATAACACCATTGGCGGCATATATGGCAAGCTTCGCCCCTCTTCCTAGACAGCCCCTTCTGAATCAAGGTATCAGTTCCAGATGACTCTCAGCGGCTTCTTCGACCTGGCCGCGTTCCCACAACATACTGCGATATTGAATATTACGCCAATAATCCACCATGTCAATATAATGCGGGTGGTAAGCATGCCCGGATTGGCCAGTGGTATGGATGGTGAGCGAACGACTCAGGTTGCTGAGATCGACAATCATCCGCATTGAAGGCACGCTGGAGACCTCATAGGGAAAAATCGCATCCCAACCCGTTGCATTTACTATTGAGCTTCCCCCAGAAGTACGGAACGGACCTCGATTGAAAAGCGCTTCGATCGGCTCAACACCCGACTCGCCCAGGCTTGCATTGCGGAAGAAGGCTGTGTGCAAATCGCCCCACTTCCAACTCTGTGGGTTCTTCCCTGATTTGCTCTCCAACTCAGCCACTGCGTCCGCAAAAGCCGCCTGAAAGATCTGTTCCATATTCTCCTGGGTCTCTGGCGTGGTTTTGTCATCCCACCAAACGCTATCCGGCTTTTGGGTCAGCTTGAGCACCACCTCCCACCAGCGGCCCCCACCGCCAGGCCAGAGATCTTCTGGTAAATCATCATGGAAGGTATGCCTTAACAAGTTCTGCCAAAAAGAGGCGAACAACCCCGCTGGCGCCGAGTCCATCTGGCTCTGGTAGTCCCATCCATCCAGAATCGCCCGCGCCTTTTCCAGGCGCTCATCCGCCAATGGTATCTGCATCAGGATCGGCGTCAACTCTTCTGCCAACAGGTTTTTATTATCCCCCTGCATCATTTGTATTCGGGCGATATCTATTCCCCCAGAGGTGCTCTCAATCATATCCACAATCCGGCGCGCCCGAAAACCCAGATCCCAATCCAGGGAAATCATATAGGGATAATCCGGGCGGACGACGGCGTTATTCGCGGTAGTCACGTAACCCTGCGGCGGGTTGAACACGTATGGCATCTCCTCAAATGGGATGTAACCCAGCCACTCATTCTCATCCGTCCACCCAGGAACGGGCCATCGCCCATCGGATGTTCCATTTCCGCCCCCATTGGCTCTGATCGGGATCCTACCTGGCGTCTGGTACCCAATATTTCCATCGATGTCGGCATATACAAAATTTTGCGCGGGTACATCAAAAAAGGACGCTGCCTTGCGAAACTCATCCCAGTTCTGCGCCAGATTCATCCGCCAGATGGCTGGGAAGGTATTTGTTGGCTCTAATGCTGTCCAGCGCAGCGCAATCGCAAAATTTTCGGGTAACTCCACACCCCACCGATCGCGAATCTCCTGGTTATTCTCCGCAGTATCCCAGATAACTGGCCCATGGCGCGTGGTCCTTACGGTTAACGCCGCTGGCTGTCCGCCTGCGATCTGGATCGTTTCTTCTATCAAACCCATATCCACCCATTGCCCATTGACCTCGTACTGGTTCGGGTTGCTGGGATTGGTCTTTTCGATGAATAAGTCTTGCACATCCGGGCCAACATTCGTGAATCCCCAGGCAATCCGCTCATTGTGACCGATGACTATGCCAGGAACCCCTGCAAAAGAAAAACCTGCCAGGTCTTGCTGACAATCCGATTTGTTGGATATGCAATGCAATCCAACTTCATACCAGATAGATGGCATTTGAATGCCCAGGTGAGGGTCATTTGCAAGCAGCGGTTTGCCAGTGGAGGTCAGTTTCCCGGAAATCACCCACGAATTGGAGCCGTTATCCACACCGCCTGGTCCTAACAATTCATCGATGGCGCTGAACTGGCCGGAAATTCCATGCAGTGCATCCGCCAATCCTGGCATATCGACCATTACCGCCGCAACCTGGTTCGGATGATCGATATTCTCATTGCCCTCGCCGCTGCCCAATTCAAAATCCGGCAAGATGTACGGATGCCTGACGGGATATTCCGGAAGAATATCCGCCATCAGATCAGGCGTTAAAGTTTTTGCCAGCAAAGCACGCTCAATCTCCTCATCCATGTTGCCTCCCAGGTCCCAGGCCATGGCCTTTGCCCAGGTCAGCGAATGGAGCGGCTGCCATGATTCGGGCTGATAACCGGCGTTGAGCAATTTTAATATTGCATATTCCAGACTCAACGCAGCCCCTCGATGATCCGCCAGGTATGCATTCACCCCCTCCGCATAAGACTTCTAGGATTTTCAGGCTTTCATCATCCAGAGCGTTCAATTCTTGTTCACTAACACGTCTCCACCCCATTGTTCGCAAAAATTTGTCGGTTTCCAATTGCGACTCGCCGAACATTTCTGACAAACGACCTGAACCTAAATGCCGCCAGAAATCCATTTGCCAGAAGCGATCCTGGGCATGCACAAAACCTTGGGCGAAATATAAATCATGCTGAGTGGTTGCATAGATGTGGGGCGTCCCAAAACCATCGCGATAGATATCCACCGGGCCTTGCAACCTGGCGACCTTCAATTTTCCACTGACTACCGGGAATGAGCGACGTACGGTCATAATTCCCACAACAGAAAGAAGGATACTCGCTATCAGTACAAAGCTGATCACACCCAATGCGACTCGTGAAACTCTGGTTCCCATCTGGCCTCCTTTGGCTTGCCCAAATCTTAAGCCTGGGTTCTCTACCACCCATATCGATGAATCAACGCTGTCCGAAGGAAAACCTAATCACCCAGGGCAACTACAAAAGCCACAGCCGCTGACTGGCTGTGGCTCAGGCTGATTGACCAGGTCGTTAACCCCAATTCCAGCGACAATCGCTCAGCTGCCCCATAAAGATACAGCTCTGGCTGGCGAGCATGTCCTCGCCGCACCTCGATCTCCTGCCATGCAACGATCCCGATCCCGCAGCCAAGCGCTTTAGCGACAGCCTCCTTGGCAGCAAAACGAGCTGCTAAAGATGCCGGATTCTTACCGGCCTCATCCAGTTCATAGGCAGTGAAAACTCGATCCAGGAAACGTCTCCCATACCGTTCGATGGTATCCCGGACGCGCTCAATCTCAACAATATCTACGCCACTGCTCAGTTTCAATCCGGGTCTTCTGCCGCCTCAAAATGTTGTTCAACTTCTGGCTGGTTTGTATCGCTGGAAAAATGATGATCTCCACTCGACCCAGCGCTCACGATTGCCAGCTTCTCCGGATCCAGATAGCGCGCCGCTGCTTCAAGAACTTTTTCTGGCGTCACCGCCTTGACCAGGTCCGCATAGCGTAAGTAATAATCCAATCCAAGGTCATGGCGTTCCAACGAAAGCAAGGCAGATGCAATCCCCGCATTCGATTCTAGCGAGATCGGCAGACGACCAATATAATTCGTTTGGCTGTCAGCCAGTTCATCAGCGCTGATTGGCTCGCTCACAAAGCGCCGTATCTCCTGAATAATCAGTTCGATTGCCTGATCGATGTTTTCTGGATGAACCCCGGCCGAGATATCCCAGGGACCAGGCCCAAGCCCACCGCTCAGGCTGCTGCTGACAGAATATGCAATACCGGCTTGCTCACGCACCAGTTCTCCAAGCCGCCCCATCATCCCAAATTGACCCAAAACATGGTTGCCCAGAGAAGCAGCCATAAAATCTGGAGAACTGCGCGGCGGTCCGGTAGTTCCAATGATCAGATCAGACTGGGACTTCCCCTCCACCTCAACATGCTTCCGGGTATTCTTCGATAACGGAATTGGGGCCGGCAGGGCTGGAGCAAATGGCTGTTCCGGGTTGCGCCATTCATCAAAAACCTTCCTGACTTTATCCATCGCCAAATCCGGCTGGATCCCGCCAACAACCGCAATCAGCATCCCTTGCGGACCATAATGCTTGTGATGAAAGCTGCACAGGTCCTCCTGCCGGATTGCCTGGATCGTTTCCAGATAGCCATCCTCTGGGCGGCGGTAAGGATGATTTGCGTAGACAATTTGATCAAAAGCCAGGGAAGCCACTTCGGAGGTGTCCTGGGCGCGGATTGCCAGCGAGGTCAGCAACTGCGATCGCAGTCGTTCTACTTGCTCTTGTGGGAAGACGGGCTGCTGCAATGCTTGCGAGAGCAGCTCGAGAAGAAGATCCACATCCTCGACCAGCGATTTTCCGTAAAAACTGACCGTGTGGGTGCCGCCAGAAAATCCCAGGCTCGCTCCAATCGACTCTAGTTCGTTGTAGATCTCGAAAAAGCTGCGCCGCTTTGTTCCTCGCATCAAAGCTGAACTGGTGAAAAACGCTAAGCCCAGCTTTTCATCCAAATCGAAAAGACCACCAGCCAGCAGGCTCCCGCTGATGAAAACCGAGCCGCTGTTTGGGTTCCACCGGCTCAGCAGCGCCATCCCGTTTGTAAGCTGGCAGCGCTCGATATTCTCTGGTCCAGGCAGCGACCTGCTCGGGTCACCGCCGGTCCGAGAAGCGCTGCCATTGATGATCTCAATCGACAACTTGGCCTCCATTACCGCCTGCATCGCCGCTTTCCAAAGGGTATGGGTCATTGGTGGGCAGGTAAATGCCTAGTACCCGGTTTTGTGGCCGCAGATACACCTGAGCCACCCGTTGAACATCCTCCGGGGTGACAGCCCCCAACTGGTCAAGATACCCTTCATACCAGGAGGGATCGCCCTGGTGGTCTGTATCTTCCTGGTGGTCATCAGCAGCCAGCATAGCCGAGAATCCCAGCCAAAAAGCCTGATTGGTGATGCGCTCGGTCCCGTAAGCAAAAAGGGCATGTGCTTGCTTCACAGCCCGTTGCAGCTCTTGCGGTTCTGGAGGGGTGTCCTGCAATTTCTGAATTTCAGCATCGATCGCTGCTATCACATGATCGCTGCGATATTCATTTATGGAGCGAGCACCTGCTTTGGTTTGGTTTTTACCGTTTTGGCGCGGTCTAAAACCGGTTTCAATAGAGGACATAGGGTTGATGATGGCAACAATCGTATGTAAAAAAGGGTCAATTGTGGCCTGTGGTCCACCGCGTACACCCACTGCCAGTTCGGTCTCAACCAGCGCCCGGTAAAGCCTGGAAGTTTTGTTCGAAATCCCCTCGCCCATTAGGTTCAGGTTGCTCGGCCCGCTCAACAGGCTGTCCAGAGCCAGCAAAGGGAAGAAATCCGGGTCTGCAGCCCTCGGCGCTTTATAGCTCATCTGAATATAGCTTGTTTCACCTGGGCCTTCAACAATTACCCGCCGTTCTCCCAATTGGGGAGGCTCCGGGCGAACCTGACGCGATGGCAGGGTTTTCGCAGGGATCGCATGATATAGCTCACTCAATCGTTCCAGCATTTGGCCGGATTCAAAGTCGCCAGCAACCGCGATCACAGCATTATTTGGGGTGTAATAGGTCTGGTAATGGGCATAGAGATCGTCCCGCTGCAAGGTTTGCAGATCTATCAAATCCCCGATCACTTCATGATGATAATTGTGGACGCGGAATGCAGCGGCCTGTACCTCCTCCCCAAGCCGAAAAAGCGGCTCGTTCTCGTTCCCCTGCCGCTCAGAAATAATGACCGTTCGCTCGGATTCTACTTCAGATGCATCAAACAGGCTGTTGACCATCCGATCAGCCTCAAGCTGCAGCGCCAGGTCAATCTTATCCGCTGGCATGGTCTCGAAATAGGTCGTCCAATCCAGGAACGTGAACGCGTTCCAATACCCGCCCTCGCGTGAGATTGCCTTATCCAGTAGCCCTGCTGGATATTGGTTTGTGCCTTTGAATTGCATGTGCTCAACCCAATGGGAAATGCCGGTCTTGCCGGGTATTTCGTCGCGTGAACCAACCCGGTACCAGACCCAATGGCTGATGATAGGGGCGTTATGATCCTCTCTCAACAGGATTTTTAAGCCATTCGGGAGGGAATATTCCATTATTGACTGCATAACCCTACTTCAGAAGAAACAACTCTCGCCATGAACTCGGCCAACTATCCAACAACTTCTTATAGGGAGCAACGACATCCTGGAGACCCGCAAAAGGCTCATGCAGCTCGGTATTCGCCAGGGGGATATCCACCGGCACCTGCAAGTTAACCGGGACATTCAATACAACCGGGATCGTCTGATTGACGGGCACGACCATATCCAGCGCGATACTCATGCGAGTGCCCTGACGCAGGGTAATATCTGTCGGAACTGGCTGCCCATTCAAATATACAATCGCCTTGCGGATAGCAGTGTCTTTGGTCAGGATGATCTCCGTTCCCTGTTTCAGCGGCAGGTCAAAGACCACCGGAATTTCAGCCTGGACAGTGATGGTATCTACAACCTGAATGGTGGTGCTGATCCGAGCTTGATCCATCTTGACAAAATTATCATAAAATCCATCGATAAGTTCTACCTGAACCAACTCTTTGATCTTGAAAAGCTGAGAGGCAAGGACGATGACAAGCACAATCAAGATGATGTTGACCAACAAAGAAACAATGCTGGCAAATGTCCACAAGACTGGCAGGAACTTGCCGTGCGTTTCGGAAGCCGGCGCGCGCTTCTTTTGTGGAACAGTTGATCCGTTTTTCGTGTTCGAATCCTTCGGAGGTTCCGGTGATTGAGCAATTTCATTCATAGGTTCAATCCTCTCTATACCGAGGTATTTTGATCGAACAGGTTATTTGAATATAGCACAATCTGTCAAATTTAGCCAATGGTTAGATAATAATAAGAAACGGATAAGAATATAGATAATAAAGGTACAATTTCTTGAAATATTATTTAATAACGTATAGATTACGCATGTAACCTGGATAATAATTGTAATACGAAACCCGGCTTTACTGAACCGTTTGCGCCAACACAACCGCTGGTATCCACTGCAATTCCCGTGCCAACCGAAATCCCAAAGCCCGTAGAGGCCCTCGCGGTCGAAGATGGTCGCTTCACCGCGCTGGTTGCTGCTCGACAGGATACATCAAAACAAACAGCTTGTTTTATTCGTCAAAGCCAAACTTATCTTGAGTTTTCAATGCCGTGAAGCTATAATGGTTCTAGCGATGAAATCAGTCTAAATTAAATAGAGTAATTTCAACACGGAGGAGCAAATGACGGATGAGAAAATGTCGAATTTCTTAGTAGCCGTTATTGGGGCTGGCCCAGCAGGCATCTACGCTGCCAGGCATCTGGCAGCCGCTGGCGTCCAAGTGGCGCTGATCAACCGGGATATCAAACCCGGCGGATTGGCTGAATACGGGATTTATTATGATAAACACAAAATGAAAGATGGCTTAAGGAAACAATTTCGGCAAATCCTTGAAACGCCCGGCATCCATTATTATGGCAACCTGACAGTTGGGCGGAATGGCGAACTGGACCTGGACGGGTTGCGCCAGATGGGCATCCAGGCCATCATGGTAACTGTGGGCGCTCAAGGGACCAAATGGCTGGGGCTTCCCGGAGAAGACCTGAAGGGCGTATATCACGCCAAAGACATTGTCTACCATTACAATAAACTGCCGCCCTATAGCACTCAGGATTTTGCCGTTCATGGAAAAGTCGCCCTGATCGGTGTCGGCAATGTGATGATGGATATCGCTCATTGGACCATCCGTGACTTGAAAGTAGACCAGGTTATTGCCGTGGCTCGCCGTGGACCAGCGGAGGTGAAATTCACCAAAAAAGAAATGGAATACATCATCGCCAATCTCGATCTGCAAGCCCTTGACGAGGAACTCAATCGGGTTGCTCCGCGCATGCAAGAGGTCGGTCAGGATGTCCAGGCTGCCAAAGATTATATCCTCAGCGCACTGCCCAAAGCAGAGCCGCCGGTTTCGAGTACCCGCTTCTGCTTCGATTTTCTTGCTTCTCCAACCCAAATCCTGGGGAACGCATCCGGGGAAGTCAATGGATTGGAAGTGGATGACACCTATTTGATTCTCAAAGATGGCGACACCAAAGCTCGCAGCGTGGGGACCAAACGCATTCTGGACGTGGACAGCGTGGTTTTCTGCATTGGCGACCGCGTAGACGATGATTTTGGCTTGCCAGTTCAGTGGAATGAGTTTGTAAAGAACCCTCAGCCGAATTTCCCGATCGATGGCAAGTCTTACGAAGCCTTCGACCCGGACGCAAACAAACCGATCGAAGGCTTATTCGTAGCCGGTTGGTCGCGCGAAGCCAGCAGCGGGCTGGTCGGTGTGGCTCGCAAGGATGGGGAGAACGGCGCCCAGGCCCTGCTCCAATACCTGCAAACCATCGAACCCATCGCGCCCATCGATCAGGTAGAAGCTCGTCTCGAGCTGGCTCTGAGCGGTTGCGGCAAGAAATTGATTTTGAAAAATGACATCAAGCAGCTGGATGCAGTGGAGCAAGCTGAAACTCAGCGGATGGGCTTAGAAGCATTCAAGTTTGGAACGAATGAGGAGATGCTGGCTGCGATCGAGAGCTAAACCAGTTTCGCCACCTGACTCTTGAAGATTTTTCGCGATAACAGGGGCTGTCTGGATTTTGCTTGTCGACAGCCCCTGTCTGGCAAATCCAGCGCACACATTAAGCGATCCGCAGTATTCAGGCAGTCTGTTAATGCCCCCCAGGCAAACGCCGTGGGATCAGCAGCAAAAATCCGGCAATAATCATCATCTGCCCAGCCATCACTCCGGTTGCCTGCCAGGGACCAAAATAGGGGATGAACGGGAAAGGCTGGCTGCCAAAACCGAAAACATCCGCCATCCCGCTGACAACAGCAATCACGTATCCGGTCGCCACCAATCGATAACCGATATCCGCCGCGATGGTTTTCTCGTTCCCGCTCCAGAGAGAATTCAGCATAATGTACCCTCCGATACAGATCATCGCCAAACCCACCAAAAAAACTGCTATCTGTACAAAACCGACTACCGGACTGCGATCCAGTGAGAATAAAGATGGCTGCACGCCCAGGGTGAAGACCAATAATCCAAAGATCACCATCGCCATGCCAAGGCGGGCGCGAAGGCTCAAACCAGACTTTCGTGAATTCGTATCATTCATAGGCTTTCCGGGATCACCTTTCGCAAGATTGAAAGCCAGTTGCCGCCCAGGATTGCGGCGCATTCCTGGGCAGAATAGCCTCTCCTCAAAAGGGGTTCTTTCAGCTTGCTCAAGTCTGCCACCGAGTCAATCCCAACTGGAACGGATTGCAGACCTAACCCGCCATCGAAGTCAGTTCCAATGCCGACATGTTGAGCATCTCCAGCTATCTGGCAGAGATAATCGATTTGGTCAATCACCCGATCAATCGTCACCTCATCGCGCCGATCCCCCCGCACCCAACCGGGTTTCAAGAAAGCATTGTAAAGATGCACGCCAATCACACCCTCCCGCTCCAGAATACCACGAATTACCCGGTCAGAAAGATGGCGGTTGCTCTCAACACCCTTTAATAAAGCATTTGCATTGCTGTGTGTGGCCATCAGGCAACCTGGATAGAAGTCGAGCGCCTGCAAGACCGCTGGTTGATCCATATGGCTCAGATCCAACCCGAAACCCAACTCGCCCATCCTTTCCAGCAGCGCAAAACCTTCCCCGGTCAGCGGACCCGGTTCATTTGTTCCCCCACAAAAACGGTTGCCTGCCCAGGCCGGCCCAACGATCCGAACCCCGCGCCCCCACCATTCCTCCAGTTCGCCTGGATCGCCCACCGCTTCCGCACCTTCCATCAAAACGACGAACCCAACCGGGTTCCCTGCCTTCACAGCTCCGCTCCCGTTAGCCTGGCCGCTCACATCTTGTTCAACATCCTCAAACTCGGGCGGCTTTTCCCAACATTGCAGCAGATCATCCAACTCCGGCAAAGTTCGGATCCAGCGGAATTGATCGCTGTGTTCATCCACCAATCGTTCGTAAACATCGATCTGTTGGCGGTAAACGCGTCCCGCCTCGCGCAGATCGGAATAACACAAACTATCCCACTCACCGGAACGCCATCGTGTGGGTGTCGCATATAATGTTGCAAACACCAGGCCAACATTGCCGTACTGGTAATCGCTCCAACCGAGCATGGCGTCGTCGTTATAAACCGGAATTAGAGTCCCTTGCTCACGCTGCCGGATTTCCCGGGTGGAAAGCGTGTAATCTCGCCCGAAGCTGAGGATGTTCCAGGCCAGGTCCTCGTGGGCGTCAACAATCAACATTTAGCCTCCGCGCTTTGCAGATCATGCGAAATCAGGCGGTCGATCTTCCCCATCGGGTAATTCTCCAATTCACCCGGCGTCACCCAGCGCAGGTCTTGCGCCTGGATCGGTCTGGGTTGGCCGCCATTAACGAGACAGCACCGAAACGCGTGCAGCGTCACCTTGAAGTGGGTGTAAGCGTGCCGGTAAACCCCCAATTCCGCCTCGATTTCGATCTCCGCTTCCAGTTCCTCCCGGATTTCGCGTTCTAAACAGCGGCCCAGATCCTCACCCGGCAGCTTTTTCCCCCCTGGAAACTCCCACAGCCCTCCCAACAATCCATTGGCAGGCCGCTGTGTGATCAACACCATCCCCTTTCGCCAGATCACGGCTGCGGTTACGATGTAATGCGGCCTCGGCTGGCGCTTTTGGCGCACCGGGCGTTCCTCCCGTGTATCGTTCGCTAAGGCCAGACAATCCAAATCTAGCGGACAACGCCTGCAATCCGGTTGGCGCGGGGTGCAAATCATTGCCCCCAGGTCCATCAGCGCCTGATTATATTCCGCTGCTCTACCATGCGGCAGATGGATTTCTGCCAGCTCCCATAATCGTTTCTCTCCAGCCGGAGAGCGGGCTGGCTCGCTAACATCGAAAAGGCGCGCCAGCACCCGCCGGATATTGCCATCCAAAGCAGTTGCATCCAGCCCAAAAGCGATCGAGCCGATTGCGCCGGCGGAATAACGCCCAATACCTGGCAGCTTAGAAAGCTCAGCCAGGTCTCCGGGCAAGTCGCCATCATATTTATCCAGCACAATTTGAGCCGCTCTCTGCAGGTTGCGCGCTCGACCGTAATATCCCAGCCCTTCCCAGGCGGCCAATACCTGTTGTTGCGAGGCGTTTGCCAGCGCAGTCAGAGTGGGGAAACGCTCCATCCAGCGTCTGAAATAGGGAATCACCGTTTCCACCCGGGTTTGTTGGAGCATAATCTCAGAAACCCAGACCGCGTAGGGTAGGGGCTCCTTTCTCCAGGGCAAATCTCGGGCATTTTGGCCGTACCAGTTCAGCAGGGCTTTGGAAAAGTCGGAAGTACTCACATCTGAAAACCGGCTCGAGCCTGCACGATTTTATAGTCAAAGTTTTCGACATAATCTAGCAGGCTGCTAGTAAGGCCCTTCCATTCGGCTGATTTTATTACACCCTCCAATTCATTCACCCCCATCATTTGGGCAGATACCAGGATCTGCGGCTGGTTGCCATACATTGTAAACCAGGCGTCGCTGGGTTCCATCCCCAGGCGCTGGATGCCAGGGATGAAATCCCGTACGACGAATTCAAAATAATCCTGTTCATGATCCGGCAAGATATCCCAAGTCATTAAGATTTTTACGGCCACAATCGCTGCTCCTGCCTGAAAAGTATTAGGATCCTTCGTAATTTAGCAAAACAACTCGCGTTTCATCGGGGATACCTCCGGCGCTGATTTTCAACGATGCCTGAGGCTCAACATTTGCAATCCCCATTTCTTTCAGGAATTTTTCGACCGCGCCTAATTTTAAGCTGCTGCCTGGGATATGATAGTGCATCGGAATGACGATCCCCGGTTCGAGCAAACTGACCACTTCCACCGCCCTGGTCGCGGATAGACCACCGCCGCCGCCAACCGGCACCAACGCGATGTGTACATTCCCTAAAGCCTCCACCTCGGTCTGGCTTGGAACACGCCGTAAATCCCCCAGGTGCGCCACTGTTAAGCCATCATAGTCGAATACATATAATGTGTTGCGCGGCTCATCTGAAGCTCGCTTGGCGCCATTGGTTTGCACACCGGTGATGAACACATTGCCGATCTCATATTCCCCTGGGCCGGTCAGCACATGGGTTTTACCTTTCACTACATTCGAGTAGTTGTGCCCCGGCGCATCGTGGCTGATGGTTACAATATCGGCTTTTAGCTTGAGCGGCGCGTATCCAGTGACCGTATGATCATAAGGATCGGTCACAATACTCGCCATTCCACGCTCACTCAACCGGAAACACGAAAGACCATACCAAAAAATTTCCATTCATACTCCTTACAAATTGCCGGGCGGCATACCAACCCGTTCCCCAGACGATCAGATTTGATACATCGGGCTGCCGATGCCATCTCGGAAATCAACGAACCAAACATCGGGAGAATACTGGTTCAACCGTTCCTATAATAACAAGATCATCTGGAATAGATTATACTGCATACCTGCGCCGGAAAATGGTCAGGCGTTCGCTCAATCGGCGAATAAATTCTCGCACAATCCAAGAAATAGCCCTCTCTTTTCGGATAAAATGAACCCATGCACGATCTACCGTATGGATTATGCCCAACCCTGACCCGAGACGCCGAGCTCAAAACACTTTCCCCGGGCGCCTGGCGGCTCTCGATTCCAGTCGGAGCGGGAGGGCGCTACCGAGTCTCCCAGATCGATAATTACTCCGTTTTGAAACGGACGTCATTCCCCCACCGGCCCGCTTTCAGCCTGCAATTACAGGCGCGTTCCTCTTCCGCTTCTCTGCCGGGCACATGGGGCTTTGGGTTGTGGAATGACCCCTTTGCGATGGGAGCGCTGGCAGGCCAGGGGCTGCGTCTACCAGCCTTGCCAAACGCTGCCTGGTTCTTCTTCGCCTCACCTGAAAATTACCTTTCCCTGCGAGATGACCTCCCAGCCAGCGGCGGGCTGGCCGCCGCATTCCAGTCGCCCAACTGGTCGCCTGCTCGGCTCGCCCTGGCCGCTCCGGTTCTGCCATTTCTGGCGATTCCGCCCACAGCCCGCCAGTTACGCCGCCTTGCAAGCCGCTTCGTTCGCCAGGATGCTGTCACCTTGCAATCTGATCCCTGCCAGTGGCACACTTACCAGATCGATTGGCAGCCCGCTTTGACGCGCTTCCAGGTAGATCATCAGACAGTGCTGCAAACCAGGATCACTCCGCACGGCCCTCTCGGGTTGGTCATCTGGATCGACAACCAGTTCGCCGGCTTCCGTCCAGACGGACAGGTGAATTATGGCATGCTCCCAAACCCGACCCAAGCCTGGATTGAGATACGGTCTTTGCAAATCGATTCGGGAGACCCCACCTAAAAGGGAATAATTGCCTTGCTTGCAATCAAAATAGAATTATGTTAAAATGAGCAGGCGGCGGTTGAGAATAGTTGGAATATCCCGGCTCGCCGTTTTCGTTTGTTATTCCGGGATATTATTATCTGGATGACCGGGTGCGCTCTGACCGTTTCCATCCATGCGCTCTTAGCTGAGAGCGTTTTTAACATCAGGGATTACGGAATCGAGAAAAGGACATGCCTCCTTCATACTTGACCCGCCAGGGTTACGATAAGTTGCAAGATGAGTTAGATCACCTGCGCACCGTTAAGCGCCAGGAAGTGGCTCAACGTCTGCATGAAGCCATGGAAGGCGGTGAGCTTATTGAAGACGCCGAGTACGAGGCCGCTAAAAATGAACAGGCCTTCGTAGAAGGACGAATTCAAGAGCTTGAGATGCTGCTTGCGAATGCAAGGGTGATTGAAGAAAAAGGCAAGATGGATGTTGCACAGGTAGCTGCCACCGTAACGATCCAGGAGGGCGATAACGAGCCTGAGATTTACACGATCGTCGGTCCGGCGGAAGCCAATCCGCGCGAAGGTCGCATTTCGCACGAATCGCCGCTTGGGCGGGCGTTGCTCAACCACCGCGCCGGCGATACCGTGAATGTAGACGCGCCGGATGGCTCGTTTACCGTGCGGGTGATCAAGGTGGAATAGTTCTGGGGCTTGTGAACCAGCCCCGCGCAAGCACATCCAGCGCGGGGCTTTTCTTTTTTTCTATAAGGAAAAACGTATGTCTGCAAAATTATCCAATATCGAACAAATCCGGCTGGAAAAAGTTGCCCGTTTGCGGGCTTCAGAGATTGAGCCGTACCCACACCGGGTTGAGCGAACCCACACCAACCAGCAGGTCATTGCTGATTTCGAACGGGCCGAAGCGCAAGACGATGGGCAGACGGTCCAAGCAACCCTGGTGGGAAGGATTCGCTCTATGCGCCCAATGGGCAAGATCACCTTCGCTCACATTGAGGATGGTTATGGTCGAGTGCAGATCTTTCTGCGGGCTAATGAACTCGGCCAGGAACAGATCGATTTATTTTCCAAAGAGTTCGACCTGGGTGATTTTGTCCAGGCTTCCGGCGAGATGTTCCGCACCCGCACCGGTGAAGCGACCTTGCGGGTGGCATCCTTTTGCCTGATCGCAAAGGCAATTACTCCGCTGCCAGCCGCCAAAGATGAAGTGGTGGAAGGCGAAATCGTTCAACACGCCACGCTGGCTGAACCGGAACTGCGCTACCGCCAGCGATACGCCGACCTGGCCGTGAACGCGGATGTGCGCAGGGTCTTCCGCCTACGAGCCGCCACCATCCGGGCGCTGCGCGAATTTCTCAACTCGCATGACTTTTTGGAAGTAGAGACACCCATCCTGCAGCCAATTTATGGCGGCGCGGCTGCACGCCCATTTGTTACCCATCACAACCAACTCAAACAGGATCTTTTTCTGCGGATCTCCTTTGAATTATATTTGAAACGGCTGCTGGTAGGCGGTTACGAGCGGGTTTATGAGATCGGGCGCGATTTTCGGAACGAAGGCGTAGACAGGACTCACAATCCCGAGTTTACCCAACTTGAATTCTACATGGCTTATGCCGATTATCTCAAAGTGATGGAATTCACCGAGCAGATGATTGCCTTCGTAGCCGACAAGGTGCTAGGTCAACGCCAGATCAGCTATCAGGGTCAAATCCTCAACCTGGATCCTCCGTGGATGCGGATGGACCTAAGCGAAGGCATCTTAGAGGTGACTGGAATCGATATCAATGCTCATCCAAGCGCGGAAAGCCTGGCGGGGGCAATGCGGGCGAAGGGGATGGAATTCAACCCGAACAGCACACGCGGCAAGCTGATCGATGGACTGCTGGGCGATTACCTGGAGCCGACCTTGATCCAGCCCACCTTTGTCTACAACTATCCACGCGATATCTCCCCACTGGCAAAGAGCCTGCTCGGGAACCCACAGATCACCGAGCGCTTTGAGGGGTATGTGGCAGGGATGGAGCTGTGCAACGCATTTACCGAACTGAACGATCCGATTGACCAGGAAGCCCGTTTCATTGAGATGGGGCGCGACTACGATCAGGAAGACGAAGAGCGCCATCCGATGGATGAGGATTATCTGAGGGCGATGCGTTATGGTATGCCGCCAAACGGCGGTTTTGGGATGGGAGTCGATCGGCTGGCAATGCTCATAGCGGATACCTCAAACATCCGTGAGGTTCTGCTCTTCCCGCATCTGCGTAAAGAAGAGCAGTGATCATCGCTGCCTTGACAGGAACCGTTTTTTGCGGATAATTGAGGCTAATCAAACGACAAAGGCCTTGATGGAAGAAAGTAAGCCTGTGGAAACTGACAGGGAGGCGCGGGCTGGCGATCAGAGTGCAAATCTTTTATATTGACAATCGCCAGACTGAAACCCTCGCCCAGCAGAGACCGGCCGAAGTTCCTTCCGGAGCCGCCCATGTGAATGCTCCCAGAGCTTAATCGCCTGGCTCAGCTAGTAGTGTGGGACGCAGCCCCAGCGTTATCCGGGGGACCAATCGCTGGAGTGAAAATTTCAGCCGTTGGAACTAAGAGGATCGCTACAAGCGGTCAAGAAGGGTGGTAGCGCGGGATTATTCCCGTCCCTTTGTGGGACGGGTTTTTTATTTTGCAGGAGGCAGTATGTCAGAGACATTAGATCAAATTGAACAGAAAGCCCTGGATGAACTGGAGAAGGTGCGGGATGAAGATGCTCTCCAGCAATGGAAGGTGAGTTGCCTGGGGCGCAGTTCACCGCTGATGCGCACATTCGACCAGCTTGGCGGGTTGCCTAAAGAAGAGCGCCCGTTGATCGGGCGGAGGGCGAACGAAGTCAAGCGAACACTCGAGGCCGCCTTTGAAACGCGTGGCGAGGCGCTGCGCCAACTGGCAATCGAGCAAGCCCTACAGGCAGAACGCCTCGACATCACCCTTCCCGGACGACCAGCCCAGCGAGGCCGGTTGCACCCAACCACGCAGACCCTGGACGAGATATCTCGGGTGTTTGCGGATATGGGCTTTCAAATCTATCGCTCGCGTGAAGTGGAATCGGATGAATTCAACTTCCAATTGTTGAATTTTCCTCCGCATCATCCCGCTCGTGAGATGCAGGACTCGTTCTATATCGATAGCGGCATCGAAAGGGGCAACAACCCGTTGCTGATGCGCACGCATACCTCACCAGGACAGGTGCGGGCAATGCGCGAACTGGCGGCAATCAACCCGCTTGATCCTCCGCCGGTGCGGCTGATCCTGCCGGGGATGTGCTTTCGTTATGAACAGGTGACTGCCCGCTCGGAGATGCAATTTAACCAAATCGAGGGGTTGGCAGTCGGCAAGAACATCACCTTCGGTGATTTGAAGGGCACGTTGAGCAATTTCGCCCGGCGCTTCTTCGGACAGAATGTGCGCTCGCGCTTTCGCGCCAATCATTTCCCCTTCACCGAGCCAAGCGCGGAGATGGATATCGAGTGCTTTGTTTGCGGCGGTGAGGGCTGCCCTGTCTGTAAGCGCAGCGGCTGGCTGGAAATCCTGGGCTGTGGGATGGTCCATCCCACCGTGCTGCGCAACGGCGGTTACGACCCCGAACGCTATACAGGCTTTGCCTTCGGGATGGGACCGGAGCGGATCGCAATGTTGCGTCACAGGATCGAAGATATCCGCAACTTCTGGGCGAATGATTTGCGTTTTTTGGAGCAGTTTTAACGGAGAGTACCAATGAAAGTACCTATATCCTGGATAAAAGAGTTCGTCGAGATCGACCTGCCGCTGGAGGAACTGGCCCACCTGCTCACCATGGCAGGCTTGGAAGTTGAGGAGATCACCTACGTGGGGCTGCCCATGCCGGGCGAAGGCGCGGCCCGCCGCGAGACCAAGACCGGCGGGATCGAGTGGGATCCTGATAAGATCGTGACCGCAGCCGTGCTGGAGGTCATGCCTCATCCAAACGCCGACCGACTGGTGTTGTGTAAGCTGGACGACGGAGAGCAAATCCACACCGTATTGACAGGCGCGCCAAACCTGTATCCCTATAAGGGCTTGGGATCTTTAGAACAGCCGCTCAAAGTTCCGTATGCCCGTGAGGGAGCGCGCATTTTCGATGGTCACCAACCCGGCCAGGTGTTGACCACCCTTAAGCGAGCCAGGATCCGTGGGGTGGACTCCTATTCAATGATTTGCTCGGAGAAAGAGTTGGGCATTTCGGAGGAGCATGCCGGCGTGATCATTCTCGATCCGGACGCCCCGGTTGGCGTACCGCTGGTGGAGTATATGGGTGATGCGGTTTTCGAGATTGCCATCACTCCCAACATTGCCCGGGATCCAAATATGCTTGGCGTGGCTCGTGAGGTTGCTGCTATCACCGCTAAACCGCTGCGTCAGCCGGATTACGATTTCACAGCCACTGGCGCCTCGATCGTGGGACAGGCTACCCTCGTGATCGATGAACCGGAATTGAACCCGCGCTTTGTGGTCGGGCTGATCCGAGGTGTGCAAATCGGCCCCAGCCCATATTGGGTGCAGCGCCGCCTGCGCCTGGCCGGAATGCGCCCGATCAGCAACCTGGTGGACGCTACCAATTATGCCATGCTGGAGATCGGTGAACCGCTACACGCCTTTGATTACGATGTGCTGGTCAAACGGGCTGGAGGCAACCCGCCGACCATCATCACCCGCCGTGCAAAACAGGGCGAACTGCTGACGACCCTGGATGGCATAGAACGCACACTGGATGATTTCAGCGTGCTGGTGTGCGATACAGCCGGAGCTCTCTCGATCGCGGGCGTAATGGGCGGGCTTGAATCCGAGATCAGCGAGCACACCCATAATGTGCTGCTCGAGGGAGCGGCCTGGAATTTCATCAACGTGCGCCGGACGGTAAATGTCCAGAAGCTGCCATCCGAGGCAGCCTACCGCTTTTCACGCGGCGTGCACCCGGCCATGGCGCCGCGCGGCGTTGGGCGCGGTTTGGAACTGATGCGACTATGGGCTGGCGGCGTGGTTTGCCAGGGACTGGTGGACAATTATCCGCTCCCGCCGTTGGACCCAATCGTCGAAATCAGCCCGACTCAAGTCAAGCGCTGGCTGGGGATCGAGCTCAGCCCTGCTCAGATCGGAGAGCTGCTGAAGCGGCTGGAATTTAAGATAGAAATCAGCGGCGAAGTGATCCGGGCAACCACCCCCGATCACCGCCTGGATATCGGCGAGGGGATCATCGGAGTGGCCGACCTGATGGAGGAGATCGCCCGGGTTTACGGCTACGAGCGCATCCCGGAGACGCGCATTTCTGACGAGTTGCCGCATCAGCTTGGCAACTCAACACTGGAGCGAGTGGAGCGTGCGCGTGGTTTATTGGTGGACCTGGGTTTGCAGGAAGTGGTCTCGTACCGGATGACCTCGCCGGAGCGGGAGGCCCGTTTGCTGCCAGATCAGACCATCCTGGACGCCGAGCGCTATGTCCGGGTAGCCAATCCGATCGCCAGCGACCGAAATGTGCTGCGCCGGTCGCTGCTTTCAAGCCTGCTGGAAGTGGTCGAGCGCAATGCCCGCCTGGCCGAGCGGGCGGATAAACCCCATCCGATCGCCCTTTTCGAGATCGGACCGGTCTTCAATGCGACCGCCGAAGGTGACCTGCCGGACGAAAGCGAGCGCCTGGGGATCGCCTTGATTGGGCGGCGCGAGTTGCCTTTCTGGGATGGCGCCGGGAGCGCTGGCGACTTAGAAATGGATTTCTATGACCTGAAGGGAGTTGTGCAGGCGCTGCTGGACGGGCTTCATCTGCCCGCGGTGCGCTTTGCGCCGGTTGAGGACCTGAGCGGAACCAGTTCTGCTTTGCACCCCGGCAAATGCGCACGCATCCTGATCCAGATCGCCGAGTCAGAGCAGGTTGAACTGGGTGTGATGGGTGAATTGCATCCGCTTGTCAGGCGCCATTACGATCTGCCGGATGCCCCCCTGCTGGTGGCAGACCTGGATTTGACTGCCATCTGCGCCTTCGCGCCGAATCGCTTCACCATCGAACCGACCCCGGCCTATCCGCCGGTTCTGGAAGACCTGGCCCTGGTGTTGGACGAAACCATCCCGGCCGAGCAAGTTGAAGCAGTCATCCGGCAAGCTGGCGGCAAGACCCTGGCCGATCTGCGCCTGTTCGACGTGTACCGCGGCGGACAGACCGGCGAAGGCAAGAAGAGCCTGGCTTACAGCCTGACTTACCAGTCATCCGAGAAGACCTTGACGGACGATGAAGTGCTCAAGATCCGTCAGCGGATCGTGCGCGAGTTAGAAAAGGAGTTGGGGGCGAAGTTAAGGGCGTAAGCGAGAAGTCTATTGGATAAACAGGCGCTCAGTCAAACAAGCTTTCAAGGTTTGGTTGACTGAGCGTCTAATTTCTGGCTCTCCACCAAAGAATGGTGGTATTCGCTGCGAGCCAGCGGCTGAGGCAAGGCGATCAACGCGGTCAGCAGCACCGGACCACCGATGGCTGCTATCTGGCTAATTTCCACCTGCGCCAGATGCGCCAGAAGATGGAAACCAGCTTGCTATAAAAAGCAAAAGAAGCTATCTAAATATCGCTGGATAAAAATATATCGGCATCACCGAAAGATTGCTGTAGATCGGGCCGGAAACATTATCCAGGTTGTTCGTGTCGCGAGCGCTCGAATGAATAATCGCCGTATTTGAGATCGGATAGGTAGCCAACGGATCAATGAAACCGGTTACGGTAATCATCCCCCCAGCCCCAGGCGCCAGGTCATCTACAAGCCAGGCCATGTTCGCGCCGACAATCGGCGTGATCACCGCCCCGGACGAAATCGCGGTTGGGTTGATCACCTGGGCGGAAAGGACATCGCTGATCACAACATGATGCGCGATGGCTGGCCCGGTGTTAGTGTATGTCAGCGCATAGGTGATGGTCTCCCCCGGCTGAAGAATTCCGCTTGGCGCCACTGCTAACGAGATCGAGCTTTCTGCCGGTAAAGTAGCCAGCCGTGTAGCCGGGTCGCCGAGCAGCAGGTAAGTTTCCAGTAAATCCCGGTAGCCGCCAGTGTTGGCATACAGGAACAGCTTGGCCTGGGTGGTGGCGGGACCCAGTTGGGTAATATCATCCAGAAAAATCGCCTCAAAAAGGCCGCGGTCCAGGTAATCGTGACCGCTGGAAGTACCCAGGCCTGTTGGCGAAAAACTGGCAATTGCGCCCTTCCCGGCCGCGTTTACGATACTTTCGCCCAGTGAAGAAAGGTTTAAGCCAGGACGAGATGGGTGAATAAAGTAACCATCCAGGCAAGTCATCGGTGAGATAAAGGCCAGCCGATCTGCGTTGGTCAATGTAGCGATATCATTTCTCGTCAGCAGGCTCTCATCTGCCCAGGTGGTTAGAAAGGCATGCCCTACATAATTAACAACCAATCGACCCTGGTTGATAGCCGCAAGGATAGCGGTATGCGCAGCAGATATTGAGGTATGGGTGACTCCATAATATACCTTTTGTGCAGTGTATGGAGCGGGTAAATAATAGTCAGCAACCGCATCCGAAAAATCGGCGAAATCATTGTCGCCATCCGCATTATCAGCCACAAACAGCGTCTGGCTGATCCAGCCAGATACGGGTGGATTCTGTTCATAGCCGATGATTTTTGCGACCATGTTGCTGGTTTCCAGCCCGGTTTTCACCGGCAGACGCCCAAGGAACATATCCGGTAGTGGGTCATTACCAACAATCGTAACAAATCGATTATCGGCATCAGTCTCTCTGAGCCAGGGATCAACATCTGCCAGATAGGGCGGGATATAGTTCGGCTCGTTGCGGAGATAAAAGTTCTTAAAATCGTAATTGCCGTCCCCAACCAATAACACATACGCCGGGGAAGGCGCCTGCCAGTTGGCGTAAGCATAAGCCAGGAAATCATGGATGGCTGGTGGATAGAATATACCTGCGCTGAATTCATCGTAGATTTCCATGACATCCACTACTTTGACGCGGTATCCCTGGGATTCTCTCCAGGACGCCAGCGGGAGCACATCTGCGTAGAAATCGGGATGGGTAATCAGGATATAATCGGCGCCGTTGGTTGTGGAGAGCAAATCCGACCGGGTATCCGCGATGATACTGAGCGGATATAACCAATTACCTTCAGCCATAGCCAGGTATTGATGTTTTTGGGAAATGGCCTGTTGGAATGTGAGTGTATAGACCCCGGACCCGGATTCGGTTTCAAAATTCTCCACCTGGCTCGGCAAGTCAGGTGCAGTGATATCAAAAAGAAGCAGATCATCTGATGTAAAACCGCCGACCTGGTATTTTAACGTTCCGGTCGATTGTGCGCCAAATACAAGTTGATTATCAGCAGCGACATAGGCGCGATAATAATCAACCTCAAACCAATTGACAAAAACTTGTTCCAGGGAAATTTCCTCATCCATCGGAATCTCCACGCTGAGAGTATTGATCCCGTTTATCAGGTAAGCCTGAGAACTCCTGGGTTTCAAAAGTATAGATATCTTCGGATGGCCAGAACGCATTGTCGATCTCGTGCCCATTCAGCAAGACGCGGGTATGGTGTTGCGGTGTTGCAGCAAACCCCATGAAAAGGCCACGTACAGAAATGATCAATGGTTCCGTAGCCAGGTTTTGAACTGTGAAAGTAAAATTTCTGGTGACCGGCGAACCGGATGAGTAAATATAAGCCCAATACCAGGTATCCAGATCCGGACCGCTGGGGCGATCGGGCTGGTATGATCGATCTTCCTCCAAGTGAAGTGTGGAGCTAAAGTAAGTTGGTTGTTCCGCAACCCCTCCTGGCTCGCCATCCACAATGGGCATCCGCAGACCGCTGTCCTCTCCCCAGGTCAACCAATACACATTTGTATCGGTATATCGCGATTGTGTTTTTTGCCCGTAAAAAAGAATACTATCGCTCGGGTCAAAAGAACCATCCGCCTGGCCTGTTACCGTGATGGCTACCTCGCTGCCCAGGTTGAACAGGCGCAATTTTTGTGGATCCAGGCTATCGACCGGAACGTCTGCTGCGAGCAATTGACTATAAGTGATTTGATACAGGCCATCCTGGGCGATCGAAATCTTATAGGCGGGCGCATCCTCATAGGGTAACCCTGGCATACTGGTTTCCAACAACGCCGGGCGACTGCGCCACGATCGGGAGTCTTCGTAATTCAGCAGCACGTTTTGCAGCAGGCTCTCAAATGGGCCTTCGTCCACATTCTTATAGCTCGGCTTATCTATCTCAGGCCAGCTTACTCGAACTCGCAAGCTGCGAACAACCTGCAACTCGCCGCTGACAGGGTTATATTGGAAGGGTTGGAAACGCAATTGGGCGATTGCCTGGCTGCGGATGAAACCTGTGGAAACGATCTCAATCGGAGCCGATGGGTAAAATTTGTCCGTTGCATATGCGCGGGCATCTGGCTGCAAGATATTTCCCTGATAATATATTTGCCCATCCTGGCCTGTCTCATGGATCGGTTGTGATTGGGGACACAGATTAAAATGACCAGGAATAGAGGCTATTTCGGCGTCAAGGACTGTCAATCCAGGCGCGGCGCCTGGCGGTATCCCAAGCATCAAGCCTCGGACCGGCAGGTTCGGCCAACCAGCGATGTCGGTTTCAGCATAACCGTTTGCGTGCAGTGTCTGGCAGGTTTGCTCCGGACGATGAGATGGCTCCAACTTAAACTCAGGGGCTGCCAGTTCCAGCAAGATGCCGGTATCATCCGATCGAATCACCCGCAGCCCGTCTATTGTCGATGGAATGGAAGAGGGGAGGTCGATCATTCCCGCCAATTCAGGAGCGCTTTCGGCGATTGCATCAGCTTTGGCCGTCTGCGCCAGAAACAGCATCACACCAACTCCAGCGAACAACACCGCGAACAGCACTGAGAGCCAGCGCTTTCCCGGCCGGAGACAGGCAGCCCGCCACACAGCCAGGGAGGTAAAGATCAGTTTGCTGTAGGGAGCGAAAGAGAGCCACAACCAGCTCAACAAACGCTGGCTGGCAGATTTAAGATCCACCCGCTCTCCTTTGCGCTCGATGGCTGCGACCCGGCCGAGGATATTCTCGCGTTTGATAAATCCATCCGGCCTGCGCCGGTTATCTCCTTGCACAAGAAAAGATTGCTCGCCAGACCGGAGGGTGCAGCGCACAACGCGGTGCGCCACTAATGAGCCATTTTCCAGGCTGCACAGCACGATATCACCTCGATGCACAGGCTGCGGGCCAAGGGGCTCCACTTCCAACAGGTCGGCATGGCGGATAAAGGGGTGCATGCTATCGCCATGCGCCCGAAAGCGCAATAAATGACCCTGCTGGAGGATTTCGTCAGCCAAACCTTTAAAATCAGATTGATTTATGTGGATAATAGCCATTGAATATACTCCACTGCGCTGATATCCGGCCTAAAGTTGAATTCGTAGCAGGGGACAGCGTGGACCAGTTCATCCAGGAACTTCAGCGTATAGGCCATCCCATCCGCGTCCCAGAACGGTGAAAAAGAACGCACCAGCAGCCTGGATGCAGCCGCCGAAGGTTGCAGCCGCACAGCGGCGTTTTGAGAGGCCTGTTTCAGAATGAAGACGGCCTTTAATGGGGCCGATTCAGGCGAGGCGACGCCCGCGCTGCTGGACCAGGGCGTGCCGCAAATCTGAAATCCATTGGTTGTCTTGCGGGCGCTGATCCGTTCGTCGCCCAATAATACCGCTTTATCCAGGGCTTTCCATTGATTTGCTAAAGTCGATTTGCCAGCGCCAGATGTTCCGGCAAAAAGCAGACCGCAACCATCCAGGTCTACTCCGGTAGAATGGAAAAGCAGACCGCGCCCCTGAGCCAACAGGTGCACCATCAATATCTCATCCAGCGGCGCGCCCAACACCGGAACAATTTGCGGCGGCGGGCTTCCGTTTACGCTCTCATAATAGAAATCCCCACTTTCACCGTTCGGTTCCAGCACCAGCACATAGAATGGCCGGTTGGGGTCTGGACCGACCGCGCGCACGCGCAGCACAGTCTTGCCCTGCCAGGTATGCAGCGACCAATTCCCGCCCGAGTCAAACCAGGCCGGGCTCAGATTCGTAACCGGAGCAGGCTCATTATGTACATGAATAAGAATCTCTGGACCGAGTTGAGATCGAAAGGGTAATAGAGTAGGATGCACCTTTAAGCGTAAACCCGGATAGGCTGCCTGGAAGGATAATAGAATTCCGCCTAGCCCCAGGCAAACCTGATTCGGATTGGGAATAGAATCATTCAATACAAGTCAGTTTACTTTCTAAAGCGGTCAAAATCTTTCGTCAGGTTCACAAGAAATAGTGGTTTTAAAAGAGATCAAGACACTTAATTTCACCCTGGCAGCCTAAGCCTTCAGGTCCGGTGTTTGAGGTTGGCGTATGGCAGCCGCCTAGTACGTTCTCTTCTGGGATCAACACTACTTGCTCCATCATGGGAACATGATAGGGCTTGCGGGTCTGTGTAATCTTTTCAGAATTAGCGATTTCCATGAGAATACCTTTCTATGATCTTAATTCTATCATCGATGATTATTCTGATATAGATGTTTTCTGATCAACTTCTTTTCCATTAAGAAACGGAATTGCACCGCTAAAGCCGATTGCCTCAGCACGCAAGCGCGCTACCTGGCACAGATAGTCAACTGGCTGGCGGACAGGGGTCTGCTCCAATTGCGACCAGCCCGGACATAACCCGCATAATGCATACAACTTACAATGATCGCACTCGCTTTCAACCGTCACCGGCTGGAAGCGAACCTCGGGCAGAAAATCATACCAACCCTGTCGAAAGGAGCCCTGGCGCAGATCATAGGAAGGTGAACGAGCTAACATACACAGGCTGAGCTGCCCGTATGGGTCAATATGGTATGTGCTGACTCCTGCGCCGCACACATACAGGTATTGGGCCTCAACGCGGCGACCGGTATACTTCTGGCAAAAAATCTGCCAATCCTCCATCCGCTCGGCGTCCTGGATATCATACTGCACAACTTCTTCCGGCGGCAGGCGTAAGCTCAGCGGTTGGCGGCTGCCATCCAGCCCGCCTGTCAGCAAAGCGTCGTAGCGAAAACCCGCCCCGAGGCTTTTGGCGTAAGCCTGCATATCCCACAATTCATGCTGGTTCAATGTCATCAGCATGGTTTTAAGGGTGAGCGGCAGCTTGCGCTCGACCAGCCGCTCAATGCCTGCCAGGCAGCGAGCGTGCGAACCAGCCACCCCGGTGACGCGTTCATAAACAGCCTGACTGCGCCCATACAGGGTCACCTCGATCGCATACGGCCGCCATTCGGCCAAAAAATCCGCGATCTGGTCTGTGATCAAAGTCCCATTGGTAAAGAGCGAAACCAGCATCCCTTTACGTTTGGCGTAAAGATAGATCTGCTTAAAATCCGGGCGCAAGAGCGGCTCGCCGCCGGTCAGCAGCATCCAAAGCGTGCCTGTATCTGCCGCCTGATCGAACAAGTCCTGGATTTCAGCCAGGGATAACTCTTTCTGGTCGACGGGGGCGGCATGCATTCCGTCCAGATAGCAGTGCTGACAACTCAGATTACAGCGATTGGTCAGGTCGATCGATCCCGCTAATGGGATCCGCTCTCGGGTGACAGTTTCGTGCATCCGGCGGCTGAAGGCGGACACGCCAATGCTGGGTATGTGCGGACAATCCATCTCAGACCTTTTGCGCCGCCCCGCGTGATTCCAGTTGATCTATTAGAACCAGCAAATCCTGCCCGGCTTGCGCCTGATCCACCTCGAATTCAAGCGCCATTTGATCGCAAATCTCTCCCAGCGTGCGCTCGCCATCCAATAAGTCCCAGATGCGAGCAGCGCTGTCATTCAAGGTGTAGATGCTTTCCAGATCGCCCATTTTCTGGCGAATCGGAACCAGCAGCATCTCGCCCGCGATCTGGCGCGAGACAATATTGGCGTCCTTGCGGTAGCGGTCATTCAACTGCGGCATCTTGGCTCAAGCCGATCCTGCGGTTATTTCTTGACGACCGGCAAGAACATGTTGTGCAAGGCAACCGGCGCCGACACGAAGAACGTGCTGCTCCCATCCGTCGAGACCGCCTCGACCCAATAATAGTACCTGACGCCAACCTGGGCGGTGGTATCCAGGAATTCATAATCGGCCCCGCCAGCGCCGCCAGCCTGGCTGAAGATGAAGTCCGAAATCTGGCTGCGGTCGCTGCCGTCTTCTTGCAATGAGCGGTAGACTTTAAACCCAGATGCGCCGATTTCCTGCCCGGTCGTCCACAGCACACGCACCCGATCCACCTCTGGCAGCGCGGCGAAATCCGCCAGGTCGACTGCCGTCGGTTTGTCCGGGACCGGGGTGTAGTCGCCCTCCGCCAACATGCTGACACCGAGCGTGGCTACAAAATTCTTAGGGGCTGCAGTATCAACGTGATTGCTGTAGATTTCCCAATCTGTGTCATCCAAATTATATCTGGCGCTGTAGAAGTCTGCCTCGGTGATCGGGGATATTGCCACTACATCCGAGCTTCATAATAGAAAGTGAATGTCCCTGTTTGTCCAGTAGCGCTGGTCACTTTCCAATATCGATTGAAATACGAACTGGTACCCAGGTTCGGTTGTTTGGCATTGATCACCCGGACGCAGACCGAATATGCCGCAAAACTACTTTCAGGAGGTAACACTACTTTTGCAGGTGAATACTCCAAGGTACCGGTGTTATCCCCAATGGGAAATCGTTTGGCAACACCCAACTCATAGTCACCATTAATAATCTTACACAATGCTGCATCATCGGCAATGATCATTTTACTTGCTGGAGTAACTCGCGTCCGTCAATAAGGAGGTGAAATGGCCGATCTAGCCTGTAAGCGTAAGATCAAATCCGCCAGATCCAAGTTTCCAGTACTCATAGTAAAGATAGTAGGATACTTCTATCCCATGTTCCAAGAATACATCTGAATCCATCTCCAGAGCTATTATCGATCACAAGACTGGGAAAATCCGTTGTCTGACCGATCCACCGATGATCTGCTGGCTGGTACCTATAAATCCGACCCTAGAACCACCGCCGGTAATTCGACCACCGTTATTGGTCCAATTCCCCGCTAACATTTACGCCACAATAACCAGGAGGGGTGGGTACAGAGGCTACAAGCACCGGGTAGACCAAGATAACCAGTTTTGCCCCAAGGTGAGATCCCCGCGCAGCGTCCGGATCGTATTATTTGCCATTTGAACAGTTGTGAAACGGATACCAGGATAATCCGAGCTGACTGTGACATTCATCGGGATGGTCGAGCCGCTGGTCCCGGCCGGCCATGCCGCTCCAACGTTATATGTGGCCGATGAAGTGGCATTTGCATAGCTAAACATCAATGTCGACGAGTCGCCATAGAAGGGTCCATTAGTGACCACCTGGCCGCCATAGGAAATCTTCAGCGTCCCATTGATGGTGGTCAGCGACAGAACCTGGATCGAACCGGGTTTGGGTGTTCGACAATGCTTTGAGTTCCAGGGTGACGTTCGTGTCGATGACCAGCGTTCCGCCGTTGGCGGAGGCGACGGTAATCGTGTATATGTCAGAATTTGTGTAGATCAAGACTCTACTTCCGCTCGCGCCGGTGATCGTCCTGGCCCCGCCATCCACAAGGATATTGTAGCTGCCGTTTCCGTTCAGGGTCAAGATCTGCCCATCCAGGTCGATACCGTTTCTGAGAACCAAAACATTCCCGCTGGTTCCGCTCACGGTGAGATCAGCGTCGAAGTTCAGGGTTGCGCCGGTTTCCACTGTCAATGTATTCGCCGCAGAGGCGACGTTTACCGTCACCGGGCTGCCGTTGGCGATGACCACATCATCTCCACTATCCGGGAAAACGCCGCTGCAGCCGCTCCAGGTCGCATTGTTATTCCAATCTCCGCCGCCGCCAGCCGACGTGCAGGTGTCTGCGTATGCGGGTTGGGGCAAAATGAAGAAAGCTGTAACCAGCAATCCCATCATAATTATTGCACTGATCAAAAACCGAGCGGTGTTCTTCATTGGACAGTCTCCTTCTTCAATTTTCTTGCTGTAGCAAGAAAACAACCCCCAAGTGTGCGCCCAATCTACCCATAAGAAATCCTTTCTGGGGACACAAACTTGCTGAAAGTTGTTCTTGTTGGATCCAATCAGTTCTTTTCGCTGGATAAATAAACTGCTATCTGAATCAGAAGAATCATATCACAAGAAAGATGAGACGTCAATTAATGTGCTGTTTTGGTTAAGAAACTGTAAGGTGAGTATAATTCAAGCATGCCCGCCCTGTCTCTCGACCCCGCCAGCCGCCTGATCTGCGATCTGCTCCGCCTGGACGAGCGCCCGCCGGATGACCTGCCGGAACGCCTGCGCCAGACCGGCCTGAGCGCATTCGTCCGGCAGGCAAACACCTACCACCTGGCTGGCAGCGTGTACCGGCGCCTGCGGGTCGAGGCGAAGCGCAGCCTGCTCCCGCTGGAATTGCTCGAGCAGCTGCGTCTGGTCTACCTGGCTCAGGCGGCCGAAAGCATGCGCCGCTCTCAGCGGCTGGGGTTGATTTTGGCAAAGCTGAACCAGGTGGGCGTCCCGGCGATCGTGTTGAAAGGCGCTTACCTGGGCGAGCTGATCTACCCCGACCCGGCCGAGCGCCCGATGGAGGATATCGACCTGTTGGTCAGGCATGCCCATCTGGGGGCGGCGGCCCAGGCGCTGGAGGCGCTGGGCTACCACCCGCAGAGCGAGTACTGGCTGGACGTGATCGAGCAGACCAACCACCACCTGCCGCCCTACCTCAAAACCGGGGCCGAGCCGGTCGAAGTCCACTGGACGATCGAGAGCCACGGTCTGCCGTTTGTGATCGATACAGACGGATTATTGCGACGGGCGCAGTCCTGCCAGATCGCCGGGCAGCCCACCTGGGGTTGTCGCCGGAGGACTTGCTGCTCCATCTCAGCATTCATACTATCCAGCACCGCTTCAACCTTGGGCTGCGCTCGGCTTACGATGTGGCCCTGGTCTGCGCTCATTTCCAGACGAGATTGGACTGGGAAATGCTGTCAGGGCAAGCCCGGCGACTGGTCCTCGGATGGCGCCGCGGCCCGGGCGCTCTATCTGATGCTCTGGCTGGCTTCCGAATGTTTCGGCGCTCCGATCCCAATTGAGGCGCTGCGAGCCCTGCAACCGCTCGATTATCCGCCCGAAATCGGGACCCAGGCGCTGCAGTTGGTCACGCCGCCTTCAATCGAAACAGCGACCTTCCCCACCAGCGTGGCCGAACTGGTCCAGAAGCCCGGTTTGCGCGCCAGGCTGGACGTGATCGGGCGCTATTTCTTCCTGCCCAGGGAAGTACTGGCGACCTGTTACCCGCCGGTGCGCCCGGATTCCTGGCAAATCTACCTGTACTACCCCATCCGCTGGAAGGATTTGCTCGTCAAACGCTGGCGGATGGTCTGGAAACTGGCCCGCCGCGACCCGCATACCCTGTCCGCCGCGACCGCCCAGAGCGCCCGCAATGAGCAGGAGGACGTCCTGATGGAATGGGTGTGCGGGCGGGAGGTAAGAAGATGAACAGGCGATTGGTCAACTCAATCCCACCTGCAGACTTTCCGGCGACAGGCTTTTGGATAAAAAATAACTCACAAATGAGAACACACAGGGAAATCTGGTAAGATAAGTTTCGTTCAACGGCAATCATAGCTTGTTTGCGCACATCAAAAGGTTTACAAGAAGACCATCCTCATGATCCCAATCCACTTATCCATCGCTGGTTTTCTCCTACCCGCGAGCCGGTGGAGTTGGATTTCACTGGCTTCGACCTGGCCTGCATCGCCGGGCCGAACGGGGCCGGGAAGTCCTCGCTGCTCGACGCGATCACCTGGGCGCTGTTCGGACAGGCCCGCAAGCGCGACGATTCGCTCATCCACACCCGCTCGTCCCAGGCGGAAGTGGGGCTGGTGTTCTCCTATGAGGGCAATACCTACCAGGTGCGGCGGATCAAGCCGCGCGATAAAACCATGGCGCTCGAATTCCAGATCTTACAGCAAGATCAAACCTGGAAGCCGCTGACAGAACACACCCTGCGAGAGACCGAAACCAAAATCCAGCACACCCTGCGCATGGATTACGAGACTTTCACCAACGCTTCCTTCTTCCTGCAGGGCAAAGCCGATCAGTTCACTCAGCAGCGCCCGGGAGACCGCAAGCGCATCCTGAGCAGCATCCTCGGGCTGGAAATCTGGGAGAGCTACCGCCAGCAAGCGGGCGAGCGGCGCAGGACCGTCGAGGGCGAGATCGCCGGGCTGGATGGCCAGATCCGCGAGATCGCAGCCGAGTTGGCCGAAGAACAGACCGCGCCTCAGCCGGTTGAAAGAATTGCAGGCCGATCTGAAGCGGCTGGAGGGACTGCGCCAAGACCAGGAAAAGCTCGTCAAGACCGCCCAACAGGATGCGACCCGGCTGCACGAACAGGGCCGGCTGGTGGACGCTTTCGCCCGCCAGCTTGAGGCCAGTGAGCGCCGCCTGGAGCAGATCATCGCCCGCCTGGAGAGCCGCCGCCAGGAACAGCAGACCTTCAAGGCTATCATTGAGCGGGCGGATCAAATCGAAAAAGATCACGCCGCCTGGCAGGGTATCAAAGCTGAGTTGGCCCAGATCGAGCAGGTAGCCGAGCAGTTCCGCGATTTTGAAAAGCAGCGCCAGGAGCCGCGCCTGCACATCCAGGCCGAAAAAGCGCGTTTGGATCAGGAACTGAAAGGGCTGCTTAGCGAAAAAGAACAAATGCAGGCCGGCTTGAGCCAAACTGAGGGTTCGAAAGGACTGCTCGATATGGTCGAAGCCGAACTTGCGCTGGCAGAAAACAAGCTAGAGCAAAGCGCGCAGTTAGAGCAGCACCGCTTGACGACCCGCCAGCAACAGGCCGACCTGCGGGCGGAAAACGCCAGCCTGAAACCAGAGATGGACAAATTGAAAGACCGGATCAAACGGCTTGAATTGAGCGAGCAAGGCGGCGATAAAGAATATCGCGGCGATAAAGAACATCGCTCGGCCGAATGCCCGCTGTGCGGTCAGCCGCTGAAAGCAGAGGAGCGCCTGGCGCTGATCGAGCGCCTGAACGCCGACGGGAGCGAGATGGGCGACCGCTTCCGAGATAATAAGACCCGCCTGCAGCAGATCGATGACGAATTGACCCGGCTGGAAACGCAAATCAACCAGCTCAACCTGGCTAAAAACGAAATCCGCCAGCATACCGCCCGGATCGCTCAATTGGAGCAGCAAATCGAGACGCACACCCGCCGGAGCGCCGAATGGCAAATACAGACTGCGCCCCGCCTGGCTGAACTGCAGCAAAGCCTGGAGCAGGAGAGCTATGCGCTGGAGGCCCGCCGCAAGTTGGCCGAAGTGGACGCTGAACTGAAGAAAATCGGCTATGACGCCGCTGCTCACGACCGCCTGCGCCAGGCCGAGCAAGCCGGTCGAGCCAGCGAAGCTGCCCTGAACGAATTGACGCGGGCCAGCGCCGCCCTCGCTCCGCTGGATCGCGAGATCGCCGATCTGCAAGAACAGCGCCGTCAGACCCAGGACGAGACCGGACGAATCAGGCAGGACTACGACAAGGCCGCCCAGGCTCTGGCCGAAGCTCAAGCCCAGGCTCCAGACCTAGATGAAGCCGAAAGCCGCTTGCTGGATTTTCAGGAGCAGGAGAACCGTCTGCGCATGGAGATGGGCAGCGCCCGACAGCGGGTGCAGGTGTTGGATACGCTGAAGGAGCGGCGCGGCGCACTCGAAGCCCAGCGCGAAGCCAGCGCCCATCAGGTGCAGCTCTACAAGCAGCTCGAGCGCGCCTTTGGCAAAGATGGCGTGCCGGCCTTGCTGATTGAGCAAGCCCTGCCCGAGATCGAGAGCCGGGCCAACCAGAGCCCTCGAGCGACTGAGCGGCGGCGGGATGTCGGTCCAATTTGTGACCCAGGCCAAATATAAAGAAAAGGGCCGGGAGGACTTGAAAGAGACGCTCGATATCCAGATCAGCGATGGCGCCGGTCGGCGGGATTACGAGATGTTCTCCGGCGGAGAAGCCTTCCGGGTCAATTTTGCCATCCGCCTGGCGCTCTCGGAAGTGCTGGCTCAGCGAGCCGGGGCGCGCCTGCAAACCCTGGTCATCGATGAGGGCTTTGGCAGCCAGGACGCCCAGGGCCGTCAGCGCCTGATCGAGGCGATCAACCTGGTGCGCAGCGACTTCGCCAAAATCTTGGTGATCACCCACATCGAGGAATTGAAAGACGCTTTCCCCTCCCGGATAGAGGTGGAGAAAACTGAGCATGGAAGTACAGTCAGGGTGGTTTGAAAAGGAAAGCGCTTGGTTGATCCATCAATGTTTGGATCAGGCAATCGAATAACCTTAACTCATCAGAAACAGGTATTTTGGAGGTATTGGAATGAGCAATATTGGTGATGATAAGCACGGTTTGGAACCAGGAAAACAAGAGATCGCGGTGTTGGCTGGCGGTTGTTTCTGGTGTTTAGAAGCGGTGTACGATGACGTCATGGGGGTATTGAGCGTGGAATCCGGCTATTCCGGCGGTCATGCGCTCAACCCGGGCTATCAGCAGGTGTGCAGCGGGACGACCGGGCACGCCGAGGTGGTGCGGGTGACCTTTAACCCGGCGATGATCTCCTATCAAGAAATCCTCGAAATCTTCTTCACCATCCACAACCCCACCACGCCAGACCGCCAGGGAGCGGATGTGGGAACGCAATACCGCTCGGCGATTTTTTACCTGGACGAGCAGCAGAAAGAGACCGCCCAGCAGGTGATCGAGCAAATCGAGGCGGTCGGCATCTGGGAGGCGAAGATCGTGACACAGGTGACGCCGTTGGATGTTTTTTACATGGCAGAAGCCTACCACCAGGAATATTTCAAGAACAACCCCTACCAGGGCTACTGCCAGGCGGTGGTTGCTCCGAAAGTAGCCAAGTTTCGCCAGAAGTTCGCCGGGCGGTTGAAGTCCCCCAAAAGAACGCGTAGGTCAAGATGGATAAAATTCTATTAGCCGTCCTGGCCCATCCAGATGACGAATTGTTTGGGATGGGAGGCACTTTAGCAATATATTCCCATCGTGGCGTCCAGGTGCACCTGGTCTGTGCAACCCGCGGCGAGGCGGGCGAAGTAAGCGCCGAGTGTCTTGAAGGCTTTGATTCGATAGCCGACCGGCGGGTATCCGAACTGCGCTGTGCGGCCGGGATATTGGGCCTGGCCGGCGTCTATTACTTGGGTTACCGCGATTCTGGGATGAGCGGATCGAAGGACAATCAAAATCCGCAGGCATTGATCAATGCTCCGCTCGAACAGGTGGTTGGCAAGGTGGTCACCTACATCCGCCGCTTGCGACCGCAGGTAGTGGTCACCTTCGACCCAATTGGCGGGTATATGCACCCTGACCACATCGCCATCCAGCGAGCGACCACCCAGGCTTTCCACCTGGCTGGCGACCCAAATTACCAGGATCCAGACGGATTGGGCGCTTTTCAACCAGACAAGCTGTATTACCATGTCTTTCCAAAAGGCGCGCTGCGTCTGGCGGTGAACCTGATGCCGCTGTTTTGGACAGCGACCCGCGCAAATTTGGGCGGAATGGAGATATCGACTTTAAAGCGCTGGTGGATCAGGGCAATTTTCCTACCCATGCCCTGATCGATATCAAACCGGCAATAGAAGCCCGCGCTGCAGCCGCCGCCTGTCATGCCAGCCAGCTCGAGGGCGGCCCGCAGCGGCCTGATCGGTTGGATCTGGCGCTGGATTGGCACGAAGGAACATTTTATCCGCGCCTATCCCGAAGCGCAGAAGGGATTAAAAGAGAAGGACCTGTTTGAGTAAGCATCTGTTGGTTGCGGATTCTCGCCATCCCTGGTAAAATCATCGTAATAGTTCTGGCTTAGGCTGGAAACGTTACGCTCTGAACGTAGTACCCTTCGTTCAGAGACATTTTTGTCTGAAAGGGCTTGAAAAATGAAAGTATTATTGATTAAGGACGTCTATAAATTGGGCCGAGCAGGGGATATCAAGAAAGTAGCCGATGGTTACGCTTCTGCCATTCGCCGGGGTGCCCGCTGCACGTCACCTCGGATTCGCCAAACGTGCGCGGCAGTGGCCAGTGGGCCTGCATCGACGGCGTGTTCTACGACCGGCACTCGATAGGCGGCAACGGCGGGAGGCTGTTGTTGACGTTCTGGACGCGCCTGAACGCGGAGTACGAGGCGGCGGCGGCGCGGGCGGCATTGGACCGGGCCCGTGCAGAGCCGACGGTGCAGACAGAGTTGTTCGCGCTTGACGTGGCCGCTCCAGCAGACGAACGATAGGGGCGGACGATCAATGGGGCGGGTGCCCAGGTGCAGCATCCCTCGATATCCGAACTATAAGGAATGGGGATGTGAACTTGTCCCCTTGCCGTGTTCTTGTCCGGCAGGAAGCGCCAGAATCGGTGTCGGACTGTTGCTAACCACGATCGTCCTGAACTTGGGACTAATCGTTGCACGAGAGGTCGCTGGCTTCAGTCAATCTGTTCCCAGCGGGTATGGTCGTAGGCAGCTCATCAAAGCTGCGAACAGGGGCAATAGAGCCCAGATCTGGCTTGCCCGGGAGTGCACTCGGCGAGCCGCCCCCTGACTGGTAACGAGGGTCCAGGCTTGACCAGCGGCTGGACGCCCGTACACCATCATGACCCGGTTGTGAGAAAGCGGTCGTCCACGAAGGCGAAGAACCGGCCACAAGCGGGCGCTCCCGACCGTCCGGTTCGGGCATTCCGGGTCCGCGCACTCGCCGAGCCCTCGGCGGCCGCTCAGCGATACATCGGTGCCGACAATACAGCGTGAGGCATGACTCGTCGGCAGCGGCCAAGCCACAGGCTCGGTTGTGGCCCGAACTGCCCAACTGGGCGCTTCTGCTAGGGCAAAGTGCGCGACCTGACACGCGAGTGCGACGGCGTCATGCCAGACCAGCGACGAAACGCACGCGTGAGTACGCTGGCGTCCGCGAAGTGCAGGCTCTGCGCGATCGCAATGATTGGCATCTCGGTATCGCGCAGCAATTGCTCCGCGACTTCGTAGGCGAACCTCGTCGACCCAGGGACTGAAACCCGATGCCTTGGCAACTGCAGCTTGCGGTCCAGCGTGCGCCGGTGCATGGCCAGTTCTTCTGCCACCTGTTCGCATCGAAGTGCCTGCGCTCAGCAGCTGCCGGCGCAGCACGCGCCGCACCTGTGCCGGCAACTCGCCGGTGGCCTGGGCTTCGATGGCTCGGGCGCGTGGCCACCAGCGACTTTGAGGCGGTGCGGATCGGTGCTTCGCAGCGGCACATCGAGCCAGGCCTTGTCGAACACCACGGCGGATTGATCGCAGTCGAAGCGCAGGGGTGCACGCAGGAAACTGCGGTACGGGCGAGTGTCGGGCGGCCGTCGACGCATGAACCGGATTTCGCTCGGCAGCCAGTGGCTGCCGCACAGGGCGCGCAAGATGTTCCAGATTGACGCCAGAACGATGTCGTAGACCACTTCAGCGCGCTCGACACCAGGCTCGTACAGCGAATAGCCGTAGCTTGCCAAGCGCATGTCTTCACTCAGCGTCGCCAGCCCGCCGCCGTCGCTGAGTGTCAGATAGCGAGACAGCAGCTTCAGCGCGCTTCGTACATTCGGTGCGGCCTTGACCAGTTCGGCGACGATGCCCAAGGCCTCCAGGGGTGTGTGCCGGCCGATCAGCAGGCCAAAGTGGGCGCAGCCGGTGCGGTCGACGCACAGCCCGAGCAGGCGGCTGCCCTGTCTGAACGGAATCAGGTTGTCGGGGTGGTTGAACAGGTCGTCGGGCAAACCCGACGGCGCCAGCACCTGCGCCAAGTCAATGCCGAACTCGTGCAGCAAGGGCTGCAATGCCAGCGTCGATGCAACGCGGTCGTAGCCGCCGGGCACCACATGGGGTGCATCGGCACGGCTGGTAGGGGTAGCGCGCGGGGCAGTCACTGGTCTTGAGATCTCGCTGACGCGCGCGGCCTCG